>JAWKIR010000002.1 GCA_041394245.1 Acidimicrobiales bacterium | reverse complement strand
CGGCCCGTCCGGCGTCGTCTCGTCGGCCAGGATACGCAGCGCGGTCCGGTCGATGCTTCTCGCGAGTGTCTCGGTCTGCTCCGGGGAACGACACGCCGTCGGAAGTCGCTGGGCACTTTCGGCGAAGTGGCTGGACACGTAGCATCGGCCGCGTGGAGAAGCCGGGGACGCGCTGGTGGGCCTCACACGATGCGTGCATCAACGGGGTGTTCAAGGGCGGCGGGGCCAAGGGCGTGCTCTATGGAGGCGCACTCCAGGCGATAGAGGCCGAAGGAAAGTGGTTCCGCGCGGTTGCCGGGTCGTCAGCCGGCGCGATCACCGCCACGCTCGTCGCCGCTGGCGTCTCACCGACCGAGATCGGCCAGATCGCCGCAACCGGCCTGGGAAAGATCGAGAAGAACTGGCTGTTTGACCTCACGGGCTCACCATTCATACGGACCAAGCGGCTGAAAGACTGGCTCTCGGAGCTACTTGCGGATCAGATCGTGCAGCTGACCGGTGAGGCTCGCCCGGCCTCTCCCGTCACGTTCCGGGAGCTCTACGACGCGTCGGGAATCGAGCTCAACGTGGTGTGTGTGAACGTCGCCGCTCGCCAGCCGGCGGTCTTCAACCACGCCATCACTCCCGAGCTGACGGTGGTCGACGCGGTGCTGGCGTCGTCGTCGATCCCGTTCGCGTTCAGGCCGGGCAGACTCCGCGTTGCTGTCGGGGACGATTGCCAGGTGCACCGCCTCATGGACGGCGGCGTTTGGGCGAACTACCCCGCGTTCGTTTTCAAAGACCGGTCCTTCCGGGCCTACCACTCACTTCCAGATGTGCCCACAGACGCCGTGACGATCGGCTTCACGCTGGACACGGAGGATGCCGACGGTCGCCGGCCTCCGACGGCGGAGAGATTCGAGACAGGGACAACCGCATCGCACGGGGACGCCGGCGCCGGACTGCGGGGGTGGATGCGAAACCCCGCGCTGCGCATCTTCTTCCTGACGATCGTGCCGCTGGTTGTCGTTGCCGAGTTCGCCTGGACGAGTTCCGAGTACGGATTGCTCGTGCTGAAAGACAACGTGAGGGGCTCGGGCGCGCCTGGGTGGATCGAAGGAGCCGCCGGCTTCTTCGATGGCTTCTTCACGAACTTCTGGCCCGCACGATGGCTCATCCTCGCAGCCCTGCTGATCTTCGCCGCTGCGATGCTTCTCATCGGCGCCACCGTGATCGACTCGGGGCTGCCGGCGCTACGCACGCTCATGGCGGTGGGAACCGATGTCCCCTACTGGGTCGGCGCCGCGCCGGAAGACCACGTGATTCGGTTGCAAGTCCCGGCGGAGCTCAACACGCTGAGCTTCGATCTCACAGAATCAGAGGTCGAGGAATACGTGGCCGAGGCCCGCATCTCGGCTGCCGCCCAGCTTGCGACGATCCTCCAGCAGTGAGCCGGCACCGCGCACTCCTCGGACTCGGTCTGGCGACGCTTGTCGCTTCTTGCGGCAACGGCGACCGGCCGAGTCCGGAGCTCGCGGAGCGTTACGACGCCGTCATCGCCTTCTGCGAGCAGCGCCTGGAATCGACGGAGGACGTGTGCGACCGGATGCGCGAGACGGACGGTGCGACGATCGTCGGGCATGTGCTTCTCGGGCAAGCCGGCGGACACGAACTCACCGTCGAGCTCGTCGTCACCAGCGGCGGCGAGACCACGACCGAGATCGCCCCACCGGATGCGATTCCCGCCGACCGGTCGTGGCTGCACGGCGTCGAGATAGAGCGAGACGTCGCCTGCGTATCGTTGCCGTGCGACATCGAGCTGCGGGCGATCGTCGACGGGATGCTGGTGCTCACCGACCGATTCACCTTCCGCGCAAGCGAGTAGCGGCGCACCAGAGAGGCGCACAAGCTGCCATCTCCGGCAACCCCGATCTCCGCCAAGCCGAGCGTGTCGCGCTGCTGGCCGGGGAAACGAGTCACGCGTTCCTCGGGAGCTCTCCGCCGACGCCTCTCACCCTCGGCGAAGGGCTGCAGTCACCTCGACGTTTCGGTTTCGGGATCCGGCCGAGCGAGGCGGGCGCGGTGACCATCGAGGACCGCGAATGTGTCGCGAACCGGCCCCGGGTCGTCAGTGGATTCGTAGTGACGAGCGAGCTCGTCGAATCGGGCGCCAAGGCGTTTCATGGCATCGTCCATCGTTGCGTCGACCTCTGCGCCCGATCCGAGGAGCAGCCGTAGGAGGTCGGTACCGACGACCTGGCTCGACGAGTCGACGAACGGCGAGAAACGACGTTCGCGCCCGGCGGCGACGGCCGTCCAGAGCGCCGCGAGGTCCGTCTCTCCCAGCCGCCGGCAGAGCACCGCAATGGCGGTCACACCGTCGGCGTCGCGGGGGATCCCGCTGTGGCGCAAGCTCAGATAGTCGCTGGCGACTCGGGTGGAGAGGTCCGCCCGGCCCGTGATCAGGGCGGCCAGCAACGCCCAGTACGAAGGGTCGTGGATCTCGTGGGAGTCTGCCCTCTCGAGAATGGCGATCGCTTCGTCCGCACGACCGGCGGCCGCGAGCACGGTGGCCGCAACGGTCGCCGAGCTCGCCGCCGTCGCTGCGTGGTCCCAGACGAGCTGGGCTCCCCGCCGGGCCGGGTCGACCGCTTCCTCGAAGCGGCCTTGCAGGGTCAGGGACCACGCGAGCCAGCACAGGTTGTAGGAGAGTGTGCCCCAGTTTCCGAGCCGATCATGGAGCTCACAGCTTCTCCGGAGATGTGTCTCGCCACCGGCCCCGTCACCCCTGGCCGCGAGGGCGGCTCCGAGGTGGAACTCGGCCTCGGCGCGAAGCGTCTCGTCGCCGCTCTGCTCGGCGAGTTCGAGGGCCCGGAGCGCCCACGACCTGCCGGTTTCCAGGCTCATCACGCTGTTGATCATCCCGAGGGTGTTGCACGCGTGGCCGGTCACCACGGGGTCGGCCTGCACGTCGGGTCGATCCAGCAACGGCGCCACCAGCGCCGCGGACTCGGCCGCGAAATCCCACCTCATCGAGAAGGCCCCTCGCTGGGCATCGATGAGCTTGAACGCCTCGGTGGGATCGTCGCGCCGAGACAGAGTGGTGAGCGCGAGGTACTGGTTCGGTGCATCCCGAACGACGCCTTCGGCCCGCTCGTGTTCCCGCGCGAAGCGGTCGCCGTCCAGCGGCCGAGCCGTCGACGCGGCGAAGTGATCGGCGTGCCGCTCGAGGATCGCGTCGAACTCCCCACCGAGGCGGAGTTGAGAGTGGGCGAACTGGCGAACGGGCTCGAGGAGCTTGAAGCGTGTCCGCGGATCGCCGGGACCAGAACTGACCGTGACGAGCGACTTGCGCCGAAGACGATCGAGCACGAGATGCGACGTGCCCGGATCGAGATCGAAGCCGGCAACCGGTGCAACGGCGTCGAGCGCGAAGCCGCCCTGGAACACCGCAAGGCGAGCGAGCATCCGTTGGTCCGCCTCGTCCAGCAGGCGATAGCTCCACTCGATCGTCGAGTCGATCGTCTGCTGACGGGGCACGCTCGAACGACCGGGGCGGCCGAGCATCCGAAAGTGCTCTTCGAGGTGTCGAACCAGCTCGGGTGCCGGGTACGTCGCCAGTTGAGCGGCCGCGAACTCGAGCGCGAGCGGCACGCCGTCGACCCGAACACAGATCTCCCGGATCGCCTCGCTCGTGGCCTCGTCGTCGGCGATGACGGCGCCGGCGCTGGTCGCGCGCGCCCGGAGAAGCTCCTCGGAGGCCGACCCACCCGTTGGTGACGGGAGTCCGAGCGACGGAACGACGTAGACCCGTTCGCCCGCGACACCCAGAGGCTCCCGGCTCGTCGTGAGGATCGAGACACCGGGACAGGTCCGCAGGATCGCCTCGATGTTCTCGGCGGCGACTCCGAGGAGGTGCTCGCAGTTGTCGAGCACGAACAGGGCGCGCTCGTCGCGAAGGGCCGCCGCCACTTGGCCTCTATGGCTGTCACCCGCACCGGCCAGCGGGACGCCGATGGCCTGGGCGGCGGCGCCCACCACGCCGTCGGCGTCGACCGCGGCCAGTTCCAGCCAGATCACCCCGTCCGGGTAGGCCTCCTTCACCCGGTGGGCGAGTTCGAGTGCGAGCCGTGTCTTGCCGGTGCCGCCCACGCCGGTGAGGGTCACGAGCCGCTGCGCGGCGAGGATGTCGGTGAGTTCGACGAGTTCCGCGTCACGGCCGTGGAGGGAGTCGAGCACCGCCGGTACCTCTCGGCCAGGAGCGGCTGTCGAGCGTGGTGGAGGGAAGGCTTCGGCGTTCTCTGCTCCGCCGAGTTGATGGATCCGCTCGGGTCGGGCAAGGCCCTTGAGCGCGCACTCGGCCAGGAATCGCACCTGCCCGGCGAGGTCGGGATCGTCGCCGAGCAGCGCAGCCGTCGCCGCCGAGCAGACGATCTGGCCACCATGGGCTGCGTCCATCACTCGGGCGGCGCGGTTCACGGGGGCACCGAAGTAGTCACCGCCGCGGTTCTCCGCGGTTCCGGTGTGGAGTCCCATCCGGATCCTCAGGGGCTCCGAGGTCGGCCAGTCGCACGCTTCAAGCCGGACCTGGGCGTCCAACCCTGCCTTCGCGGCGGTCGCGGGGTTGGCGAACGCCGCGCCGAACCCGTCGCCGGCCCAGGCGAAGATCCGACCTCCCGCCGACTCGATGATCGAGGTGAGGATGGCGTCGTGGAGCTCGAGCGCCTCCCGCATCGGCTCGGGTTCGAGGTCCCAACGCACCGTCGACTGCTCGATGTCGGTGAACAGGAACGTGAGCGTCTCCGACATGCGCGCTTGCGTCGCGCCGGCGGGAGCGTCGGGCTCGAGGAGGCTGGGATCGTGTTGGAGCACTCGGGCTTCGAGCTCGCGGAGCTCCGGGCCCGGCTCGATCCCGAGACCTTCGGCCAGATGGCTCCTCGCGCGCTGGAAGGTGGCCAACGCGTCGGCCTGGCGTCCGGCCCGGTAGAGCGTGGTGATCAGATGACCCCAGAGCCGTTCCCGATAGGGATTCTCGTCCACCCATGCGTGCAGGTCGACGGAGAGGGTCTGGTCTCCTCCCGCCGCGAGTCGGGCCGATGCCAGCTCCTCGATGAGGTTCCATCGGAGCTGGTCGTAGGACTCGGCGAGGGCGTCGAGGGCGACCGACGGTGCGGTCGCCGACAGCGGCTCACCGACGAACAGGTCCAGCGCCTCGGCCAGGGTGCGGCTCCGGGCGGAGGCGTCGGTCGCCGCACGGGCGCGCACCGCCGACGCCATCAGCGCATCGATCTCTTCCACGTCGGTGGTGACGACAGACGAGAGCGCATGGCCGCCCGGGCCGGTGATGATGACCTCGGTCGGGTGGGCCGTGCCGAGCGCCTTGCGGAGGCGTGACACGTAGGTCTGCAGGGTCTTCTTGGCGGACTGGGGCGGATGATCGCCCCAGATCGCGTCGATCAGCCGATCCGCCGAGATGGTGGCAGCCGGGTTGGCGGCCAGCAGCGCGAGCACCGCCCGTTCCTTCGGTCCGCCGATGTCGACCTCGACCTCGCCGACCGTCGCTCCGACCGGACCGAGGAGGCGGATCCGGACGTTGCCCAGCTCGACGCTCACGACAGCCGGGCCGGGAGATACTCGATACCGGTGATCGAGGCTCGCCCCTCACGTTGGCGGGCCGCGGCGGCGTCGATGCGAAGGTCGGGGCACATGGCGGCGACCGTAGTCAACACCACGGTCGCTTCCAGTCTCGCAAGGGAGGCGCCGATGCAATGGTGGACCCCGTGCCCGAAGGCCAGCAGGGGGCCGTGCCGGCGCCCCGGAACGAACCGGTCGGGCTGTTCGTACACACGAGGATCGCGGCCGGCGGACCGAAGCGACACGCTGACGAGCCGACCCGCCTCGATCTCCAGGCCGGCGATCCGAGCCGGCTCGGTGGCGATGCGCACCGTGCCCACCGCCGGGGGCTGGAAGCGGAGGGTCTCCTCCACCACCTCGGCGGCATCCACCGTTCCGGCAACGAGTCCGCCCCACACATCCGGGTTGCGCCCCAGCTCCCAGAAGGCGTTGGCGATCAGAAAGCGGGTCGTGTCGTGCGCGGCGAAGAGGAGGTTGGCGATCAGGGCCACCGCCTCGTCGTGTCCGATCTGTCGGGAGGCGCCGGCCTCGGCGATCGATCGGGCGAGGGTTCCGGGGCGGGCGTCGGCGAGCGCGTGCTCTCCCCAGTCGAGCAAGGTGCTCAGGCCGGCTTCGATGCGGTGCCGCTCGTCGGCGTCGAAGAAGCCGAACGCCATCCCCAGTTCGGTGGTGGCATCGCCCAGTTCAGCCACACGATCGGGGTCGACGCCAAGGAGCGCGCAGATGGCCGTGATCGGTACCGGATCGGCGACGCGGCCGGCGAGATCGAACGGTTCCTCGCCCGGGAGCCCGGCCACGAGTTCCTCGGTCGCGGTCCTCACCGGTCCGGCGAGTTCAGCGACCCGTTTCGGTGTCAGCCACCCTCGCACCGAGTTCCTCAGACGGGCGTGAGCCTCGCCCTCGTTGGTGAACATGATCTGCGACCACCAGTCGTACAGAGGGCCCTCGGTCACGCCGTTGAACTCCATCGCCTCCATGCCGGCCTGGGCGAACGACCGATCGTGGAGAAGCGCGGCCACGTCGGCGTGTCGCAACAACACGGGCCCGAGGTCGCCTTCGCCCCACGGGTGGTGCTCTCGGGCCACGGCGAGTCGCTTGTGCTCCTCGTCGATGGACAACGTCGGTGCCCCATCGCGTCGCAGGTCGACGGGACGACCCTCGGCGGGGAGAAGTACCACAGGAGGCGCAGGGAATGTCATGGCGCCACCGTGATCGACGCCGGTAGAGAAACGGTCGAGAAACGGAGGGGGACTGGCGCATCTGGTCGGTCGTGAATACGGTCCGCCGCTCGCGGTCGAGAATTTCGCCCCGGTGCCGACCGTCGGCCCGAGCCCGTGAGACCTGGGCCGATAGCAACGCCGAGCGATCTCCTCAGGCGTCAGCCCATGGTCTCCCGAATCAGACTTGTCGGCCATGCCACACGCCCCGCGTGCTCCGTCACCGGCAACGGCGACCGTAGTTCTCGGCCGACCAACAGTTCGCTGACGCAGAAACGCTCAGATCAGGGTGGCGGGACCGGGTTCCGGCCAGCGCGATCGTCTTGCTGTCCTCGGCCATCTCCGCTGCACAGGCCACCCGCTGGGCGCCGCTCATCGACGCGAAGACGGCCGTGACACGCCGCCGGATCTCTGGCGAGGTGTCGGTGATCGCCACGCGCCACCTGTAGACGTCGGCTGCGACACCGGCCCCAGAAGCCGCGGTGGTTGCGACGTGGGCCTCTTCTTTGACGCAGAACGAGTCGGTCGGCGTTCTGATCCGCTGGCTCAGTCGGGAGCATGTTCGTGGCTAGCAGCCGCGGTAGCCATGACCCGTTCGCAGACGTGTTCGTTGGCGGCGGAGGTCGCCTCAACGGCGTTGAGTTCGAGGAAGACCGCAGTGGCCAGCCCCTTGCACGGGCGCAGCGACGAGCCCTTCGTTCCTCTCGCTTCACCGTCCAACGCGCGTCTCAGGTGCGGCTGGTACGACGCATACCGTGCGCTTACTCAGCGGAGGAGGCGATGAACTCAGCCTCGTCGATCCGCCTACGTAGGTGCGACATGAGGCTGAGAGCGTCGAGGCAGTCGTGGTGAGAGATGACTCCGAGTGACGCGATCGTGGTGTGCACCTCGTGCGAGAGAGGGTTTCGGAAAGCCTCCCAGATCGCCCTCGCTAGTGACCGATGGCCGTTCTCCAGGTTCTTCGCAGACTCAGTTGAGATCGTTTTTTCGCCGGTGAGAAAGCGCTGCGCGATCTGCAGCCGTTTGCCATCGCCGATCGCTCTACCAAACAACGACGCCTCCGCTTCGTCCGGCAGGCCAGCAGCCTCTCGAAGATCAGCCACATACTGTTTGCAGCCCTCCAACAACGCGTTGTAGTAGCGACCCTCCTTGAATTCGGACTCGATCGCCGCCTGAATACTCGGATGCAGGTGTCGCCATACCATGTCGGCATGAGGCGGCGCTATGGAGAGAAGACTCGACACCGCTGTTGCGCGGTCTTCCTCGCTGAAGTCCGAGTCATCGGAGTCGATGACACCGAGTAGTTCTCGGAGTGGTTCGCGCTCGGGTCCCTGGAGAGTGTCCGCCCACTCGTCCGGGGACACTCCGACCTCATCACGAATCTTCTCATCGCGCTTGTCTCTACGGAGCTGGCGATGCTCACGACCAATCTCTGCAACGAGTTCCTGCAGGAGCTTATGGATCGGAGCTGCGTCACTGTTCTCCCAGTTGATCGATCGGCGATCAGTCGCCACCACATCGGGTTGTATCGCGTCGAGAATGTCGATCGAGATGAAGCCGGTGATGTACGCATACGCGTAGCTCGAGTCCGGCGCTCCAAAGAATTCGGGCTCGTTGGCCAATCGACCGCTGGTGTATACCGTCAGGCCACGCATCTGAGTCGGCAGAGGCTTTCGAGCGGCCACGATCGAGCCGTCGATGTCGTAGCTGGCGAGCTCTTCGCCAACCTCGCCCAGGTCCTCCGGGACCTGCCATCGAAACTCGGCGTCGAGTGAGTCAAGGCGAAGTTCGCGAGTGACAGGGATTTCTGTCCCGTCCCGGTCGACCACCCACAGCCTGAGCTCTTCGTCGCTGTAATGAAAGAGTCGGGCGAGGCTCACCGCGAGATCCTTCGCGTCGACATTGGTCGATCTCGAAAGGTTGCTGACCACCACGGTGGTCCCCTTCGTGCGCTTAGCGGCGGTTCTCGAGAACTCGGGCTCGTAGTCGCCATCCTCCGTGCGGACCAACTCGGTCCAGTTCATGGAGATAGTTAGCGACTCCGGCTCACCCTCGCGGGTCGTCGTGACGGCGATCTGCTTGCCAACGCCGAACAAGGCCAACTTGCCGAGACCCTTCTTGCCGGAAACCGTTCGGCGTCCACTCTCCGAGTACGCGATTGATTCGCCTCCTCGACAATTCCGTCCGATACGCAGGTACTTGTCGCGAAGGTCCTCGTAGGACATCCCATGTCCATCGTCCTCGACCTCGATGCGTTGACCGCTACCAGTCCCGACAACGCGAACGCGAATCTCCTCTGCATCGGCGTCGTACGCATTGGCTACGAGTTCGGCGACCGCATTCGGTAGCCGGGAGTACATGTTCGAGCCGAGGTGCTCGATCGTGCTCGGGTTGAACTTGAGACGAAGACCCGCATGCCCGCTCGAGTTCGCCGTCCCCCCGCTCATGGCGCGCAATCTTACCGGCTCCGTGGGTGAGGGTCAGTAGCCGTCTCCGTACGTCCTCGACTCCTTCGAGGTTGCGCGACGAGAAGAGGGTCTTGTGGGCCGGGTCCACTTCGCTGCGGTTCCACGGAGCCGGCAACATGTCCGGCTGTGAACAGAGTGGAGAGCGGCGGGGCCCGACTCCGCAAGAACCGGAACAGCTTCGTGACATGGCCTCCACCCGAGGGTCGGATGTCGCAGAACCGATTCTTCCACTTCGTCGACGAGGGTCTTCCCTCTCCGCCGCGGGACTTGGCAGACCTCGTCGCGTTCTTCGAGGAGGGCGACGGGCGCGAGCGGATTCGGTGGACCCTGCGCGACTCCATTGACGAGGTACTCGATGGGCAACGCACCGGGCGGTGGGCATACCAACACCTAACCAAGACGGAGCGGACCTACTTGGGTACCGCCGTCGAAGTGAACATGACGAGGGAGTTCGGAATCGCCGACGGCGAGTCGCTCGACTGGCGCATCGCCGGTCAGGAGGTCGACTGCAAGTTCTCGAAGGATTGGGGGAATTGGTCGATCCCGATGGAGATGTACCTCTGCGCCGACCACGGCGAACAGAGTGGTACCGCTGATCATCCCGCGTTGCTGCTCTGGGCAGACGATGATCGGAGCGAGTGGGCCGCAGGCGTGACGCGAATCGCGGACGAGTACCTGGCGTTCAAACAAGACGGCTCGGGCGACCGCTCGTACAACCGGGACAACAAGCGCGTGCTCAGCAAGCACGGCCTCGTCAACATCTACTGGCTTTGGGGAGGTGTCCAGAATGACCTGCCCGAGAACGCCCTCCTGCAGATGTCCCAGACATCAAGGGAGCGGGTCTTCTCGAGTGTCAGAAGCGGACAGGCCCGCGTAAACGAACTCCTCCGAACGCAGAACGGCAGGATCGTGACAAGAGCAACCATCGCCACAGTTGCCCAGCAAGACGACGCCATGAAGCGAGCCAGGGACGCTCGGCTGGCGAAGCACCTCCCGAAAGAGGGCTTCCTGGTGATCGGTCACCAGGAAACCGACCCCTATGTCGCACGAGCCCTGGGCTTCCCACCTCCGGCGAAGGGCGAGATACTGCCGGTCGCCGTTCGCGTCGTCGATGAATCCCACTCCGGACCCAAGGCGTTCCTGGTGGACCGTTGGTGGACGCCGTGCGAGCCGACCGATGCCACGCCGCACGCGCCGCTTCGGGAGGAGTACAAGAAGCAGGACCGCGCATCGATCCTTGCGGGTGCTGCCGAGGCGACCTCCTAGAGGCGCGATGCAATCTGACGGGCGACCGCTCCCGCAAGACGTGGCGGAACCGCGTTGCCGATCTGCTTCGCGATGTCGATCTTCGAACCGCACCACAGAAAGCTCGACGGGAACGTCTGCAGTAGTGCCGCTTCGCGGTGGGTGATCGGACGGTTCACCCGGTTGTCCGGGTCATCGGGGTCCCACTGGGGATGGAGGTACTGACCCTTCTCGGGTTTGTAGAACTCAGTCCGGATGGTGAGTGAAGGTGCTTCCCAACGCATTCGACCCATCACATCGGTGGTGCCGGTTGGTTTCCGTGCCCAACAATCGGGCATCAGCTCGTCGGGCAAGTCGAACCTTCCACCACCGGGAGGGATGCAGTCGTAGCGGAGCTTCGAGAGCTCGGTCGGATTCCGACCCAGATGGATCTCGTGGCTCTTGAATATGCCCGGAACCGTCTCACCGAACATCTCGACCTTGCTGGCCGGGAGAGCGGTCGTCTCGGGCCAGTCCGGCACGCGGTGTATGGCGCTTCGCACCGAGGTCCATCGTTTCGTGCCCTCTGCGCCGTCGACACTGTGTGTCGGAGTCGGTAGCCCGATCGGACCGACACGAGACGCGATGACGATCGTTCGATTCCGGCGTTGCGGCACGCCGTAGTTGGCGGCGTTGAGCACCGACCAGGTGACGTCCTTCCAGGCACGCAGTCGGCCGCCGTTGAGCTCGTCCATCAGCAGTTCGAACTCACTCGACTTCGAGAATCGATCAACATTCTCGAGGACGAACACCTGCGGGTTCGCTTCTTCGACAACGCGCATGTACTCGCGCCAGAGCTGGTTGCGAGGATCATCGGGGTCCCGGGTGCCGAGGTTGGAGAACCCTTGGCAAGGAGGGCCGCCGACCACCACGTCGGCGATCGGGACATCGGTGAAGTCCGCAATGTCGCCGTACGTCATGTGCCCTTCGCCGAAGTTCGCGGCGAACGTCGCCGCAGCGCTGAGATCCCACTCTGATCCCGCCACCGGCACGAATCCCTGATCCACGAAACCCTGTGTGAGACCTCCGCATCCAGCGAACAGGTCGATCATCGTCGGCGATCCCGTCATGCACCGAGACTACACGGCTGTAATTCCGATCGCCATGGGCCACTCTGAGGAGCTGTTGCGTCTCGAACCGAGCGGACCCTCTTCTACGCTTCGACCGTGGATCCGAGCCAACCGCGACCGGCGTCAAGCGCAGTGGCCGAGCGAATGCGCCGACAGCGGACTCACGACACAGGAACAGAACGAGCATTGCGCACGGAGCTTCACCGCCGCGGGCTGCGCTACCGCCTGCATCGACGGCCCCTGCCAGACCTCCGGCGCGAAGCAGATCTCCTCATTGCCAAGCTGCGCCTCGCCGTCTTCGTCGACGGGTGCTTCTGGCATGGCTGCCCGGCTCATGCGTCGTGGCCGAAGAACAACGCCGAGTTCTGGCGAGCAAAGATCGAAACGAATCGGGAGCGCGACAGGGACACCGACGACACGCTCCGAGCCGCCGGATGGACGGTGGTGCGTGTATGGGAACACGAGGACGCCGAGCGGGCGGCCGACCGGATCATGGAGGTCGTCGTACTACTCCGAGAAAACTCCGAAACGAACAGGTAGCCCGAGGACAAGGTCGGCCGCGGTGTCGCCCGACTACTGCACCTCGATGACCAGGAGCGCATCGACGCCTACCGGGAGCTGCTCGACTCGTCAACGCCGCCTCGCGAGACCGACCTCGACGAGCGCACCCGCCGCCGGCTCGAAGGGGTGCTGCTCACCGTCCTCAACCAAGGAAAGGGGCCTACGACTCGCTCGGCGACGCGGCCTACGCGTTGTGGCGACACGACGGCCTCCGACGTGAGCTGCTCGAGGTGCTCCCGTTGCTCGAAGAACAGATCGTGCACCTCCAGCAGCCGCTCGGGCTGCTCCAGCCGGTGCCGCTCCAGGTCCACGCCAACTACACGCGAGAGGAGATCCTCGCCGCGTTCGGCGCGTCGTCGGTGACGGCGCCGCTGCCGTTGCAGACCGGCGTGTACTGGCACGAGCCGACGCAGACCGACCTGTTCTTCGTCACCCTCCAGAAGACTGAGAAGGACTACTCCCCCACAACCCGCTATCTCGACTACGCGATCAGCGACCGCCTGTTCCACTGGGAGTCGCAGGCGACGACGTCAGTCGCCAGCCCGACCGGCCAGCGCTACCTCCACCATCGAGAGCGCGGCTCCAACGTGGCGTTGTTCGTACGCCCGACCAAGCAGGACAGCGCCGGCCGGACGATGCCCTACTTCTGCGCCGGCACCGCCACCTACGTCGAACACCGATCCGACCGCCCCATCCAGATCACCTGGGAACTCGACCATTCACTACCGGGTGCTCGGCCTATAGGGCGGCGGTGGCGTAGGGAGATAGGCGAATCGCGACCGCCCCCGGGGTTTGAGTGTCTCTAGGAGCCGCTAGAAGGCTCGACAGTCACTCGCCACTGCGTCCCAGCAAGCGTCCCTGTGGACACGAGGATGTCGACAACCCGTGCGTGCGTACCCTCATCAGGATTACGTGATCCGTCGAGGGCTGATGCGGCACTCAGAATCGCGTCCTCCAGGGAAATCAGTGATGTGGCACTCTCGCGTTGCGCCATGGCGCACCCCTTTCCGTTGAGCAGCTCCCCCTGTTGCGTGAGTTGCATGTAGACGCTGCCTCGCGATCTTGGCACTTGTATTGAGACGGAGCACCAATTACCCGCGACTGCTCCCGTCAGCGCCGGGAGGGCCCACGCGACCTAACCCAGGTTCACCGACATAACCTGTGCGAACCAGCTGAGCGCTGCCTCCCCATCCATCCGGGTGACCTCGTCGACGGCACGGCTGTGTCTGATCGCGTTGCGGAGCCCGCCCAGCTGATTAAAACGACTCGACAATTGCTCCTTGGTGGAGAAGAGCTCAGCGAACTGATCCCAGTTCGCCTTCGACGCGACGGCGTCTTCGAGCTCTCGGAGGTCCGCGTATTCGAGCATGCCGGCGAGGGTCTGGTAGTGGTTCTCATCCATCGTCGGGTTCCGACGAGCTGCGCTCGTCAGCCGATCCTCGATCTTCTGTCGCACATGCTGCGGCAAGCACTCGGGATCACCGCCGAGGCGTTCGACGACCGCGGCGCGGATCGCCTTCTCGATCTGCTCGATTCGGCTGTCGAGCTCGCGGAGCTGCGGCGTCAGGTCGAGTCGTTCCTTGATGAGCAGGTCCTCGATCGCGGCCTGGATTGTCCGCTGACGCTCGTCGAGGAACTGGGCGAAGTCCTCAGGGCCGAACGGCTCCCGCCGCAGGATGTCGAATGCGATCGGGGAGATGAAGTGCGATTCGAGCGTCGCCCGCACTGTCGACTCACCGTTCTGCTCGATCAAGTCCGTCAGGTACTCGTTGGGCAGCCTGTCGCTGATGACGTTGCGGTTCGTGTCGGCGGTCAGCGGCGTCCGGTTGAGGATCGTGTCGATGCTCGAGCCGAGCGAATGGTCGCGGCCCCACCGCTTGGGGACGATGTGGTGATCGTCCAGCTCCCCGTGCTGGGGGACATTGCCCGTCATCCAATCGCGTGCTCCCCTGAGCACGAGCAGGTTGAAGATGCCGTTGTAGACGGATGTGCCTCGCTTCACCTCGCGCCGGAGATCGAGCGAGCGGAACCGGCCCCGGAACTCCGCGATGACGCTCGGCTCGGCAGCATCGTCCTGGAACCAGCGCTGCACCTCCTGGTAGTCGCGGGCAGCGGTGGACTCAACCGACCCCGAGTAGCGGTTGGTGAAGACGCTCGCCCAGTACCAGTGACGGACCTTGCGCTGGGCATCGAGCTGTCGATTCGCCGGCAAGTCCTTCGCTGCGGCCTGGAGCGAGGCAAAGGCGGGGAGGATCGAGACATACGGTAAGTAAGCGGACGACACCGCGCCGAACTCCTGGGGATGCCGTAGCAGCTTGATCGCCCGCTCGAGAGCGTCCACGGCGGTGTCCCAGCGCTCGGCGAAGTCCGCCTCGTCCGGGACCAGGACGTCACGTCGAAGCGAGCCGTCGGGGTCGCGCATCTGTCGCTCCTGCCCAGGGAGCAAGTAGTAGAGGTACTTCGGCGAGCAGTAGGCCTGCCGGAGAATCGACATCACCTGCAACACGTAGACGTTGAGTCGCTCACTGTCGACGAACTCCAGTCGCGGGGCGGCTTCTCGCCACATGTGCTTCAGCTGAAGCCCGCGTGGCTTTAGGAGGGCGTTCATGAGATCAAAGACATCGAGCCGTATGCCGCGGGAGTTGATCTGCGTGAAGATGTCGCAGACCTTGTCGATCTCGATCTCTCGGTCGAGCTCGATAAAAGCGACCTGGTACTGCTCGGTGATGCCCTTGAGGTGCTCGCCGAAGGCTCGGGCCGCACTGACGTGATTCGTCGCCACCTCAGCTGCCTCGAGATCGCCGACCTCGGTGGCATCAGCCGCTTTGTCGGCCCAGTACTTCTCGTAGCCCTGCACCCAGTTCGGCAACGCCCAGCCACCCTCGCCGACTACGGCGAGCGGAAAGATGTGTTCCTGGTACTGGGCCTCGGGGTCGTCCAGGAGATTGACGCCCTTGCGGGTCCAGTCGTAGTCGAAGGCTTCGTCAAAGTTCTCCTCGGAGAATCTGTCAACGCGGATGAAGTAGAGGAACCGGTTCGAACGATTTGGCGCCGGCACGTCCGGTGCGACGAATGCGTAGTACATGGCGGTGAGCCGCTGCTGCCCGTCGAGCACGATGTGTTCTCGATTCGACGAGATGCCGTTGAAGCCGTACAGCGGCTCACATGCCAGTGCTTCGAAGCTCTCGTCCTTGCCTTTCCAGAGCAGGAGGCTGCCGATGTAGTAGTCGAGGAAGATCGACCGCATCAGCTCGCTGATGTCCCATGGCTTCCACTCGAACTCGCGCTGGAAGTCGGGGATGACGAAGCGCCCCTCACGCAGGCGGCTAACGAGCGTCGTCAGGCTGACGTGGTCGGGTTTCTGTGCGTCTCTCATCCGATCCGCCTTCCGGTGTGTCGGTTGATGGGTTCGGTCATGAGCGCCACCGCCGGGAGATTCCAACCATCAACGGCTTGAAGAACGTCAGCTGATTGTTTCCAGTGAGGTTGAACAGCTTGGCCCCGCCAGGCCTCGAGAGCCTCATCGACGGCGCGCCGGCGCCTCATCTGTTCCGCGCTCCGCTTTGAACCAACCTCCGCCTGGCCAGCCACGCCGCCCCCCAACTACAGACCTCCGCGCAATCTACGCCGTGGAGCTTCGCCGGGCGACCCGGCTCGCGCCGCGGCCATCCCTACGATCCTGCGCCTAGCGTGATTGCGCTCGTGCCTAGCTGGCAGCGAGCTCGGCGCGAACCGCCTCGATGATCGCCTCGGCGCACACCTGCATTTCGGCTCTCCGCTCCCGGAGAAACTCGAGGTCGTTCCGCCCTTCCCGCCGGGATATCTCATCGCTCCAGCCCCGCCTTACCTCGTCTAGCGAACTGCTCCACATCTCAACAGCAGTCGCTGTGCGAATCCTGTACGTCAGCAAGTCATCGAACAGCGCCCGAACGCGGTCACTCGCGTGAGCCTCAACTTGGGCTCGAAGTCGCAGCCAGTCAGCTTCCGAGAATGGTGGATCCCGGAGCGGCGAGTCGTCGTCGATCCCAGGGTTTGCCGTAAGGGCAAACTGCCGCATGCGTAAGGCGAAGTCGGTGAGCGTCACGTAGACCTCGCCTATCCGATCCTGCCGTCGCGAACTCCGCGCGATCCGCTCGGTCACCCGGATGTTCCAGCCGGCGACAACTAGCGAGGAGATCACCGCAACGATCGCGATCCAGTCACCCGAGCTCATGAGCCCGGCCACCGGTGAGCGATGTACTTCTGCTTCTCATCTTCGTCGATGAACTTGTGTGTGCCGTTGTTGATGCGGGCGTAGAAGTTGGTCTGCTTCATGTGGTTGCCCTTGGCATCTACGATCCGCACCTTCGCGTCGACCGGGTGACCGCTCGGCTTCACATGGACCCGACAGATGTCCTTGCCGTCGACCGTCGCCATCTGCGTTGTCACGTTCGACACCGCGGCCGCGCCGAGCGACGTCTTGAGCTTGTCGTTGAAGGCGAGCAGGAACGTGTCGTCGTCGGCTTTGCCGTCCTTGTGGAACTGCGCGTAGTCGCCCTCCATTCCGAACGGCACGCCCTTGCCCGCGTCGTCCTCGGCGACGCCCATCAAGAGCGTTCCGCCGTCCCAGCTGTTGAGGAATCCGGCGACCGTCTTGATGGCCGCGGTCTCCACGTTGCGGTTCGGCTCGCCAGTCTCGGCGTCGACGTGGAAGGTCGACTTGAACTCGAGCCAGTTGCCTTCACCCTCGGCCAGCAGCTCGCCGACGGGACAGTGGAGCTGCCGGGCGACCTTGGCCTTGGTCTGGAGTAGCGGCATGTAGGCCTGAAGCACGTCGTTGGCGAAGTCGGCGTTATCGAGGAAGTTCTTGGTGATCTCGCCGGCGGTGGCCATCTGATCGATCACGGCGTCCTGGAAGCCGCCGGCCATGGCGATGCGGAAGTTCTCCGGAGAGTTGGCTGCGGCGGCGTGCTGCACGGCCGGTTGCTCGGCGAGCTTGTCAACGAGACCGTCGAAGAACAGCCGGTCGGCCGGGTCGAAGTTGGTTCCGTAGCGCTCGTTGAGTCGCTTGATGATCTCCGAGAGCCGTTCCGCGTCGGGCACGCCGGGCCGGCCGAGGATCTCACCCGGCCCAGACAGGTCGCCTTCGTCGTCGGGCAGCGAGATCGATTCTTCTTCGGCGACCAGCCGCGTGGCGAGATGGGTCAGGTCGACCTCGTGGCTGAGGTCCGGCAGCGCTTCGCTCGGGGCGCGGATGAACTGGGCGAGGGCCCGGCAGAACACGTAGTCGCGTTCGAGCTTGATGTCGCCGAACGGCACGATCTGGGCGAGGTAGCCATATGCGCTGACGTACTTCTTGAGCGCGTCGCGGAAGCGGCCCTGTTCGTCTTCGTCGAGCGTCTCCCAAAACCGGGACTTGGCCGGTTCGAGAATCCCGTGGATCCGGTCGCTCGCGGTCGGATCCTCGAGCAGCACCGCTGCGAACGCCTCGGTCTCTTCGACCCGCAGCACGTCGTACTGGCTCAGCTGATGGTGAGCGTCGTACATCAGGTTGGGGTCGGTGGGCGGCACCTCGGTCTGCACGTACCACGGGGCGAATGCCCTGCGGATGTCGTCGGCGCCGTTGCGGAAGTCGAGCACGAAGGTGGAGTCCTTCTGCGGGTGTGACCGGTTGAGCCGCGACAGGGTCTGCACCGCGGCAAGCCCGCTGAGCGGCTTGTCGACGTACATCGTGTGCAGCTTCGGCTGGTCGAACCCGGTCTGGTACTTCTCGGCGACCACGAGGATCTGGTACTCGTCGGTGTCGAAGCGGGCCGGGGTCTGCGATTCGGGGAACCCGTTTGTCGACGTCTCCGTATGGTCGATGCCGTTGTCGTTGAGCGTGCCGGAGAACGCAACGAGCACGCCCACGTCATCGATGCCGTTCTCTTCGCAGTAGCGGCGCAGGGCCAGCCCGTAGCGCAGCGCGTGGAGCCGCGAGGCGGTGACCACCATCGCCTTCGCCTGCCCGCCGATCAGGTGGGCGACCTTGCTGCGGTAGTGGTTGATGATGATGTCTGCCTTCTGGGCCAGGTTGTGCTCGTGCAGGCTGACGAACTTGGCGATCGCGGCCTTGGCCCGACCGGGGTCGTACTCGGGGTCGTCCTCGACCTTCTTCTCGATGTTCCAGTAGGTCTGATACGTCGTGTAGTTGGCCAACACATCGTGGATGTAGCCCTCCTGGATGGCCTGACGCATCGAGTAGAGGTGAAACGGCCGGTACTTCTTCTCTCCCGCCTCGTCGACGTAGGAGTCGCCGAACATCTCCAGCGTGCGAGCCTTCGGAGTCGCAGTGAACGCGAAGAAGCTGATGTTGGGCTGTTTCCCCCGCGCCGCGACCTGGGCTTCGAGCTGGTCCTGCACGGGATCGGGCACCTCGTCGGTCGAGCCGAGTTCGGCCAACTCCTCAGCCGCCAGCGTCGCCTCTTCGGACTGAGCCTTCAACACCTTCCGCACGTCCTTGGCCGTCTCACCAGACTGTGACGAGTGGGCCTCATCCGCGATCACCGCGTAGCGCCGGTTGGGCAGCGACTCGATCTTCTCGAGCGCGAACGGGAACTTCTGGATCGTGGTGATGATGATCCGCGCCTGCTCTCCCTCCAGCGCCTCGGCGAGCTGGGCCGAGCTCTCGTCGATCTTCTGCACCACCCCGGCGACCTTCTCGAACTGGCCGACGGTCTCCTGCATCTGCCGATCGAGCGCCTGACGATCGGTGATCACGATCACCTTGTCGAAGATCTTCGTGTCGTCCGCCGCGTGCAGCGTCGACAACCGATGGGCCAGCCAGGCGATCGTGTTGGACTTGCCCGACCCGGCCGAGTGCTGGACGAGGTAGTTGTGACCGGCCCCGTGGTCACGGGCGTGGTCGGCGATCTTGAGCACCGCATCCCACTGATGGAACCGCGGGAAGATCACTTCGCCTTCGTGCTGCTTCCCCTTAGGGGTGGGTTCGACATGCACGAACCGCCCGAGGATGTCGAGAAGCGCATCGCGCGCCCAGACCTGTTCCCACAGATACGACGTGCGGTGGCCGTTCGGGTTGTCGGGGTTGCCGGCACCGTGATCGCGACCCCGATTGAAGTGCAGCCAGCGTGTCTGCTTCCCGGCGAGCCGGGTCGTCATCCACGCCACCTCGGTATCGACCGCGAAGTGCACGATCGCCCGCTTGCCCAGCGTCGTGTTGGCCGGATCACGGTCGGTCTCGTACTGCGCCTTCGCGTGCTCCGCGGTCTGGCCGGTCAGATGGGTCTTGAGCTCCGCGGTCGCCACCGGCACCCCGTTGACGAACAAACATAGATCGAGCGTCTTGTTGCCCGTGGTCTCGTAGGGAAGCTGCCGGGTGACCGTCAGGCGGTTGGCCTCGTAGCGCGCCAGCGTCTCCGCGTTGAGCGACGTCGACGGCTTGAAGTACGCCAGCCGGATGTTGACCCCGAGATCGTCGACCCCCTGGCGCAGCACCTCGATCGTGCCCCGCTCGTCGATCACCTTCGCGACCCGATTCGCGAACAGCTTCTGCGCTTCGTTCGCGTCACCGCCGTTCAGCTCGATCAGCTTCGCCCACTCGTCGGCCTGCGTTGCCCCGATGAACGCAAACAGCTCCGCGGTGTCGAGCCCACGGGCCCGGTCGAAGTCGCGGGGATCGCCCTGGGCCGTCCCCACCTTTGCCGCCGCGTAGCCGCTCTGGGCGACCAGCGCCTCGCAGATCTGCGTCTCGAAGTCGAACTCTTTCGGTCCAGCCATCACGCCGCCCCAGGAACTGCGAACTCGCCGGTAACCGCGGCAGTGATAAGGGCCTGTCGATGTTCCCTGAGAAGTCGTGCCTGCTGGTCGAGCACTTGACGTACTCGCTCCCAGCTCTCTCGCATGTTCTCAAGCCGCAGCCGAAGGTCCACCTGCTCCGCCAATGGCGCTAGCGGAAACTCAACCCCTTCATTGATCCGACGTTGAAGTGCGCTTGGATGGACCCTACGGAGTGCTCCGCTATGTGCTTCTTCGTCCAGTCCGAGTTGAGCACGAACTGGAGAAACTCCGGATCGACCTTCCGACCCGGCCGAATGATCAAAACGTCGATGCAGTTTGCTCCGTCGAGGTCCTGTGGAACCACAGCGGCAGCACCTGCTTGTCCGGTGCGCACCACCACTACATCGCCCGCAGCGAGCTTGCTCTTTCGGTTCTCCGCGTGTCCTTCGCGCGAGAGATAGACCAGCTCCGTTCGATCAATTTCTCCTGCGCGCACGTTCATGCCGCGGATTGCGGGCACCCCCTCGGCCACATACCACTTCGCTGGCGTAATGACGATGCCAACCTGGACGGCGGCGACTACGAATTTGAGCGGCGCTACCCCGAAACGACCGCCAAGCTCGCGAATGGCCGACTCCAACCTCGCCTGCCAGCGCGCTTCGAGGAGGTGGATGAGTTGTTGCTTCTTGGCGACGAGGGCGTCGATGCGGGCGGTCTCGGCGTCCAGGTAGTCCGCAATCGCCCGCTGCTCCGCCAACGGTGGGGTCCACACGGAGACCGACTTGAGGATCGGTTCGTTGATTGTGTCCATCGTCGCGCCCTTTGAGGCTGCGAGGAGCTGCGTCCTTGCGTGCGTGCCACTCATGAACCACTGAAGAAACCGCGGTTCAAGTCTTTCGCCGGCTCGAATCGCAATCGACCCGCCACCACAGAGCCATCCCTGCTCGGCATGCGTGACAAGCGCACTGCGACCAACGTCACCATGACGACCCACGACGAGATCACCGGCTTCAAGACGATGTCGGCTGAGCCGTCGCGCCGTCACCTCGTCCACTGACACAGCCGAATCCGGGATGAACTGGCCTTCCCGGATGTGCGTCGGGTTGATCAAAGGGACGCCGCCCTCGACGTACTCCTCGGCAGCCAGGACAGTCCCAAACGGTCCCGTAGTTAGCTGCACCGCATGCTGCCGAAGAGTTCGCCAACTAGTCATTCGTCACCTCAGCAAGGAGCGCCTGGATCTCGGTCTCGAGTTGACGGATTTCGGCGTCGATCTCGGCGAGGGGGCGGGGTGGCGTGTAGACGTAGAAGTGGCGGGTGAGGGGGACTTCGTAGCCGATCTTGGTCTTGTGGTGATCAACCCAGGCGTCGGGCACGTACGGGTGGACCTCGGATTCGACATAGTCCTCCACCGCCTTCACATAGGTGTCGGTGGCGAGGCGTTCGGTCGGGTCGGGCTCGTAGTGGACCGACCCTTCCGGCAGTGGCACGTTCTCGTTGTCGCGCAGCTCGCTGTCGGGCTGGGCATCGCCGTTCTTGTCGGTCACGATGTCGGCGTCGGGGTCGCGGATGGCGAAGGCGTCGACGATGGCGTTCTCGAGCGGTTTGCCCTTCACCCCGGCCTTCGCCATCGACGCCATGGTCTCGGCTCGGAAGTCGTCGTCGAACTTGTAGTACGCGCCGATCGCCGATTCGAGGTCGGCCAACAGCGCCGCCTGTTGCGACTCGTCGAGCTTGGCGAACTTCTTGTCGGCCTTAAGTGCCTCGATGCCCTCCACGGTGAACTCCCAGCGCAGCCGCAGGGGCCGTTCGACGGTGATGCGCAGAAAGCCGAACGCTTCGTTGGGGAAGATCTTGCAGCCGACCTGCTTCGACTCGTCGGACGGGTCGGCGACGGTTTCGGTGAACTCACCGTAGGTGCGCACGATCTCGTCGATGTCGCCCTGGCCGACCTCCTTGCGTTTCTCGCCCAGGCTCTTGCGCATCTTCACGAACATGTCGCGGGCGTCGATGAGCTGCACCTTGCCCTTGCGCTTCGGGCTCTTGCGATTGGTGACGATCCAGAAATACGTCGAGATGCCGGTGTTGTAGAACAACTGATCGGGCAGGGCGACCACGGCCTCGAGCCAGTCGTTCTCGATGATCCACCGCCGGATCTCCGACTCACCGCTGCCCGCCGCGCCGGTGAACAGCGGGCTGCCGTTGAACACGATCGCCAACCGGCTCCCACCGTCCTCGGGCCGCTTCATCTTCGAGATCATGTGCTGGAGGAACAGAAAGCTGCCGTCGTTGATCCGGGGTAGGCCCGCCCCGAACCGGCCCGCGAAGCCCTTCGTCTCGTGCTCGGCGACGACCTCGTCCTTCACCTTCTTCCACTCCACCCCGAACGGCGGGTTGGCGAGCAGATAGTCGAAGGTGGCGCCCTTGTGTCCGTCCTCGGAGAACGAGTTGCCGAACGCGATGTTCTCCGCGCTCCGACCCTTGAGCATCATGTCGGACCGACACGTCGCGTAGGTCTCCGGGTTGAGCTCCTGGCCGAACACCTCGAGCTTCGCCTGCGGGTTGAGCTGGCGCAGATGATCCTCGGCCACGCTCAACATGCCGCCAGTGCCGCAGGCCGGGTCGAACATGGTCTTCACGATCCCCGGCTTCGCCAACAGGTCGTCGTCCTCGATGAACAACAGGTTCACCATCAACCGGATCACCTCACGAGGGGTGAAGTGCTCACCCGCCGTCTCGTTGGAGAGCTCGGAGAAGCGACGGATCAGCTCCTCGTAGAGGTAGCCCATCTCCAGATTGGAGACGACGTCGGGATGCAGATCGAGATCGGCGAACTTGCCGAGCACCTGGTAGAGCAGGTTCGACCGGTCGAGCTTGGCGATCTGCGTGTCGAGTTCGAAATGCCCGAGGATGTCGCGGATCTGCGGACTGAACCCGGCGATATAGGCCCGCAGGTTCGCCGCAAGATGATCCGTGTCATCGAGCAGCTTCGCCATGTCGTACTGCGACGTGTTCCACACCCCCGGCGTGTCGGTGAGGCGATCGAGCACAGGGCCGTGGTTCTCGATCCCGCTCGCCTTCGTCGACTCGTACTTGGCGAGCATCTCCTGCTTCACCGGGTCGATCACGCAGTCGATCCGGCGCAGCACCGTCAGCGGCAGGATCACCCGCCCGTACTCCGACTGCTTGTAGTCGCCCCGCAGCAGATCGGCGACCGACCAGATGAAGGCCGCATGGTTCTTGATCGACTCGTCACTCATCGTGGCGCCAGTACAGCACGGGCGTGACCTCCCCTCACCGCTCGTCGCTCGGTCAGTGGTCAGAAAGACCAAGCTCGTGGCCCATCTTCTCTTGCTTTGTCAGCAGGTACGGCAACGAGTCTTCGGTCGGCTCGATCAGAATTGCCTCTTGCTGCACCGCAATTCCACCGCTCTCAAGCCCCGCGACCTTACGGGGGTTGTTGGTCAACAGAGTCAACCTCGTCACACAGAGGTAGCGCAGAACCTCAACTACGCGGGAGTAGTCGCGGGGGTCCGAATCGACACCAAGCCGCTCGTATGCGTCATAGGTATCCAATCCCTCCGTTGCGCCCAAGGAGAGGCCTCTGACCTTGGTGAGGAGGCCGGCTCCGCGTCCATCGGCAATCATGTAGACCAGAAGCCCACCCTCGGCGTGGACGCGCCTCAGACTGGCGGCGAGCTGCCCGTGGCAGTCACAGTCGGTGCTCCTAAAGATCTCAGCGGTGTAGCACGCACTTTGAACACGCACCGGTGGCCAGTCCTGGCCACTTCTGTCCAAACAGTCGATGACCAGGACGTTGTCCTCTTCATGCTCACCGAACGAGAAACAATGAAGAACCGCTGACCCGAACACCGACTTGAGAGGCGAGCTGGCATGGTCAAAAAGATCAGGTGCCATGCGAACTCCCAGGGCTGGTCTGAACCCCGCCGAGTTCATCCGTTGCGGGCACGAGTCCCTCCCATTCTCGGTGAAGCTGCAGCTGCAGCTCCACGAGCCTCGCCGCCAGCCGCTTGTTACTCTCGTCGTCAGCTTCCGCTGCATAGGCATCCAAGCGGTACTTGTACCGATTCTGTTCACCCTGAAGAATCCTGTGGTAACGGCGATAGAGGACCCACCGCTCGTGAGGCTTCTCGAACTGTGCCCATGTCCCCGCAACGACCGAGACCGCAGCCAGCACTGATGGGACCAGCCTTTGCCAGAAGTCACTGCTCGCGTAGGCAAGAACAACCGGGATCATGGCGGTGGATCCGATCATCACTAGGGTCACCACTCGCGCCCGTCGTTTGTTCTTCCCGGCCTTACGCTCGATCGACGCGGTGACCTCTAGGCACTCCTCCCATGCCGAGTCCGCGGGACCGCCATGCCGATTGGATCGAGCCATTTCGCGCCTCCCTCCGACCGGCTCTGACCCGCCGCCGGCCAGCCAACCGTAATCGATACCCAACCTTGCGCCGCAGATCGTTACAGGGCCGCTTGCCCCCCAGGTTCCGCCGGCGCCGGCCGACCGCAACCACCTTGGAGGTGAAGAGCTTCCTTGACGAGCTCTGGACGAGTCAGGGACCGCAACGAGCAGGGGTCCATGAGATGGGGAAACCACCCCGCCCTGTTCGGGAACAGCTACTCCGGTCCCTCGGTGCGCGAGAGCCCTTCGGCTGCCAGCGCGACGAGTTCTTCGAACGCATCCAGGAGGACGACTGGGAACCCTCTGGTCGGGGCGGCGGCCGCACTGAACGTAGGCAGCCAGTGGAACCGATGTAGCGGGTTAAGGCACCGCTGCATTGCGTAGTCCTCCAACGCCCACCACTCGGCGTGCGTCACACCGCTCTCCCGCTGATAGACGGCTCGGTACTCGTCGGCGAGACCCACCTCTGCGGCCATCGCCCTCAGGTTCTTGCCAGAGAAGGTGGCCTCGACGGATACCGTCTGGAACATCGCTCCGTGATCGCCGCCGGTCTGCCTCTCGATTGTCTCGATGAGCGTCTGAAGGTCAGGAGGAGCTTCCTCGTCATCCGGCACAAGGCCCTTGAGAACCTGTTCGTACAACCTGCGCTTGCCCAGACCGTAGTCCTGGTAGCGATCGAACGAACCCCCCTCCTCGTTCTTCAACATCCACGCGATGTGTATGCGGGACTCCCGGAACGACCGCAGTACCCCGGACGCTTGCTCCCCCGTCCATAGGTGCGGAGCGCGTAGAAGCCCGACGACGGAGTGGAATGCGCGGGCGACAAGCCCCGATAGGACCTCGAACTTGGCCGGCGAGTACAAGTCGACTTGCGCGTCACGAGCGAGGATCTTCTCCATAAACTCCTCGTACATCGAAGCCGCGACGTCCAATGGCGAGGCCTCTTCCAGGTCGTTCTCGCCCGCAGCCCCTTCTGCGAGCGGGCTGGCGCCGCTCGGGTCACTTGCCACGTTCCGAGGAGCGGCTTGGCCCCCACCTCGACGCGTTTCGGCGGAGTCTTCGGGGTCTTCCGCAGCGGCAACCTCTGCTGGGATACACGGCGTGAGAGCCCAGTTGAGATTCCAGAACATGCGACACCAGTCGTCACGCGCCCGCTGAGTCTGTTCCGGGACCATCATGTTCATCGCCAGGAACGTTGAAAGGATGAAGGCGTCGGCCTCGTCCACGTTCTCAGGCACCCCGGGATAGCCCACAAGAGAGTCCACAGCAGGAAGGTCGGACGGGAATCGCATCTTGCCCATCTGCATGGCCCATCCGAAGGGCGCCGCCTTGGCAAGGGCGTTCAGATGTCGATCCTCGATGACACGCAAGACGGCAGACGCAAGGAGGTCAAGCGACTCCTCGATACTCAGACCGGGTTGCAGCTCGAGCGCTCGTTCAAACAGCCAGGCACCGGGCAGAGCATCGCCGTAGGCGGCCATGACTCCGAGAACCAGAGGATCGAACAGCTCGTAGGCCTCAGGCTGAGCCATAACCGCAGCGGCGACGACGTCGCGGTAGTCTGACGCCCGCTCGAGGCTGGTGAGGCGACCGTCGAGATCGATGCCTTCGGTCTCCAACGTGTCCGTGCCCACAGCCTCGATGACGGCCCGCTGCGCCATCGCAAACATGACAGAGCCCCGGTCACCGAACTGCGACACCAACAGGATCGGCCACAAGAGATCAGGCAGGCTCGACTTCACCCAGTCCGAAGAGATAGCACCCGGCAACGCCATGATCGGAGGCACGAATCGCTTGCCCGTCTTGAAGTAGCCGCGCAGAACGCCCTCGGTGACCTCATCGCCTATCTGTTCGTGGTCGGCTGCCATTCTCGCAGCCTAGGGATCCTCCACGGCGCGGACGGGACGGTTTCTCCGGGCGCAGTTCCCCTGACCGCTCCCATGCCGTCGGGATCGGAGCGCCCGAGACTACTCTCTATGAACCGGCCGCGCGACTCGTTCTGAGGAGAAGAACCGGTCCGATACTCGGATTCGTCAACCGACGAGAAGGTTGGGTGATCTCACCACCCGGCCTCCATGTCGATGCGGATGCTGATGCGATTGACCGCGCCGTCGGCTTCGACGACACCGGTTTCGAGGACCCGTGGAACAAGGGTGCCGACACTCAGGACCGACCGATAGTCCGGGCGATCGGCAATGGGCGTCATCAGTTCATGGAACGCGGTGGCAAACCGCTCCGCGATCGGCGGCAGCTCGACGAGCAGGAAGTCCGTCGCCGAGGGCTCGCCGTTCGGGCCGCCTTCACTGCCGAGTTGGGTGTCGAGAAGTTCGAGGAAGCGCTCGTCGACCTTGACCGGCCGCCGCGTGTTCACGGCTCGGTGGTAGTCGCTGCCTCGTCGTCGGCGATGTGGGCGCGTATGTCGGAGCGCGCACGCTCGAGAAGGTCCGGCGGGACCGCGTGCACGTCCGTCACGATGCCAGCGTTGACAACGCCGTGGCGTTCGTTCGGCGTCATCGCCAGGAGTTCATCTGTGGTCCAGATCTTGCCTTCAGGCACAGCGTTCACGATAGCTCCTTGGTCGAGTGGCTGACTGAGTCCATCCTTGTCCAAGGGGGTATGACCGCCATGATGAACATGCCCGGTCCGGACGGGACGCCGCGGTCACCGCCGGCGTGGGCTCATACCCCGCCCGCGCTAGGCGAGGCGCAGAGGAACGACTTCCGCGATCGCGGCGAAGTCGCCGTCGACCGCCAAGAGTTCTGCTCCGGATCGCAGCGAGATCGTGGCAATCATGCAGTCGATGAGACCTCGCGGAGTGACGCCGGCAGATCGACACTGTCGGTAGAGCAGTGCCGCACCTTCGAAATCGGCGACGGGGTCGGCGGCGATCCATCGAAATGATGTCAGGAGCCGGCGAAGCTCGTTGCTGCGCTGGTCGGTCCGTGCACCTGCGAGCACCTCCATCATGACGGGTTCGGTGACGGCAAGGTCGCCGCCGCCTGCTTCGATCAATCCGGCGAGGCGCTCGTCGGCGCCAGAGCCGGTGGCACGGTCGAACTCAACCCATGCCGAAGTATCGGCGAGGATCATGGACCGGTATCAGCCGGCACGTCGCTGATCGCACGGGCACCGCGCATCTCCAAGGCTTCAGCGATCGTCATGGGTTCACCGGCGAGCCGCCGTAACGCAAGATCGACCGCCTCGGTCTTGGTGTGGATGCCGTAGCGCCGCATCACGACGTCGAGCGTTTCGTCGTCGATCTCGATGTTGGTTCGAGCCATAGTTCAGAGACTACACGCTTCTTACACGTAGAACACCTATGAGGTGTACACCTCATCTGACATACGCCAGGTCGCCATTCCGGCGAACAACTGACCCCGGCTCGGCCGGCTCCGTGATGTTCACGAGCACCGTCAGGAGCTCGCCCACCATCGCCACCGTTTCGTTCTCGCTACTTCCCTGCAACCAGCCGCCACGTTCGAGCGAGTCGGTCAGTGCATCGGCGAGATCACCAATCTTCAGGTGCCACCAGCACCTTCATCACGTCTCCTCTCGTCAGTGATTCCCGAAACGAGAGAGAGCGTGTGACACGCCGAGTTGGGAAGTCGCGGAAACCCGAAGCGCATGCGACCCCTTCTCACGACGAGATGCAGTCGACTCTCACTCCGGCGGGAGACGAGTCCGTCGTACGGAGAGCTCAGAGTGTTCGGACTGGATCCGGGGACCACGCGGGCCACCGAGGTTCGTAGTCGGGGACGCCGTAGCGGTAGGAGCCGACCTCGAGCGGGCCCGCGTCTGCGGAGTTGTCGTAGAACACCGCACGATGGCACAGCGGCACTGCGGCCACGACAAGCGGCCAGAGGCGCTCGTACCGCGTCTCGAGCTTTTCGGCCGGTACGCCGTGTCCTCCGTTGGCGACACGAGCGGCGACTCGGGGCCCAGACAGACGGAGAGGGATCATGACCACGTGCAAGACGACGTCGTAGCCAGATGAAGAAGCGCTCGCGACCAGGTCGACCTTCGACTCATGCGAGAACACGGTTTCGGTGCAGAAGTCGAGGCGGGCGGCGATGAGCGCTTCCCGCGCCTTTGCGGCGATCTCCGCAGCCTTGTAGGCCTCCGTTGTTTCCGCGCCCGGGAATCGCTCGCGTGCGATGCGGTCTGCGTTGACGAAGGGCAGACCAGGCCGGTCAGGGGCGATCACTCGCTCGTAGAGCGTGGACTTTCCTGCGCCGTTCGGTCCTGCAATCAGATCGAGACGGCTCACAGGAGCCGACGAGTACCGTCCGGCGCGATCTCGACGAGTGCGCCGTCGTCGTCGATCGACACCGTCACGCGACCCGCCTTGCGCGCGGCGGGCCCGAATCGCTGGTCGGCCACACGCTCCGCCATCCGGGCATCGATCGACGCGTGGGCGGCTGTTCGGTCGTGCGGGTCGAGGGTCGAGAACTGGGCGTCACCGGCGACGACGGCCAGCACACGTCGGCTGGTGGCGGACGCCGCCCGCTCGACTTGCATGCCGAGCCTGACCCAGTAGTTGATCTGCTCAGCTGTCGTCCGGTTCTCGGCGGGCGCCACCGCGGCAGCAGCCGCCGCAACGTCCGCGTTCACTCGGGTGGGGGTCGAGGCACCCTTCGCCATCAGAATCTCCTGTACTGGACTGATACGACTGTAGCAGGATGCTACGGCTGGATCAATCGGCGCGGCGGTGTTGCGGCGAACCCGGCGCTGATCCTCGGGGTCTACGGAGGCGTCTTCGACGACGAGAGCAATGCCGTCATGCAACGGCTCAGCGACTACGCGTCACCCCCGCGACGCGGCTGAGTTGACGAAGCCGCTCAGCCGTGTCACACCGGCGCGAGAGGGTGGACGCATGCCGAACCACTTCACACCACACCGCCCACCCGAAGATCCCGACGAACTCGATGCCGGCCTCGTCGCGCTCATCACCTACGCCTGGCAGATCGGCTGGATGCCGGGCGATCTGTTGGCGATGGTCGACCATGACCTCACCCCGACCGCCCTGCGCCTCGCTGCCACGCTGATCCTGCGCGAACACGAGGTTCAGGGCTACGGCGATCGACTCTCGCCCCGGTGGCAGGTGCAGATCAACCACGTCCGAAATGTGGCGGGCGACGATGACGAAGCCGTGGAGTCCCGCCATCGGGGCTGGCGTACCGACCGACTCGAACTGTGGTCTCGACTGGCCTTCCTGCCCGGGCTGCGGCAGCTGGGACCCCTCCCTGGCGAGGCCGATGCGTCGGCGCCACGTTCCGTTGGCGATGCGTCGCCCGCAACGGGCGGAGCGTTGGACCACGACATCCTGAGGAAGGTGCGCGCCATGCTGGCCAAGGCCGAGTCGAGTGCGTTCGAGGCAGAAGCCGAGGCGTTCACCGCCAAGGCCCAGGCGCTCATCACCGATCACTCGCTCGCCGACGCGTTGCGCAGCGCCGCCGGCTCCGGGCCGCACACGGGCCCCGACGCGATCCGGCTGGCCGTCGAGCGGCCCTACGACCGTGAGAAGTTCGGGCTACTCAGCGTGATCGCGCGGTCGAATCGGGCGACGGCCATTCGCCACAGTGGCCTCGGGTTGGCCACGGTCATCGGCTACACCATCGACCTCGAAGCGACCGAACTCCTGTTCACCTCGCTGCTGGTTCAGGCGTCCCGGGCCATGCTGCGCCACGGATCGACCACCGACGGCTACGGCAAGTCGACGACGCGCGCCTTTCGGCGTTCATTCCTGATCGGATTCGCAGGACGAATCGACGAGCGCCTGTCCGCGGAGAACGCACGGGCCACCGAGCGGGCCGCCGCTACCACCGCGGCCGACGGACCACTCCTCCCCGTCCTCGCCAGCCGCGCGGCTGCGGTCGACCGCATGGTGGACGAGGTCTTCCCTTCCCTCTCGCGCCTGCGCCCGTCTCACGCCACATTCGACGGGTCGGGCTACGGCGCCGGCGTCGCGGCGGCCAACCGGGCCGACCTGGCAGCTCGTCGACCGCTTGCTTCATGAATGACGGCGCGAGAGCGATGTCGACTGTCACAGCCGCGCCGTAGCGTGCGCCCACTTCCCCTCCAACACGTCGACCAAGGAGGGGCCGATGCCCGCCGACGAGAACACCCGACTTCGTATCCGCCAGTACCTGATCGAGCTGATGGACGAAGCCGCCGCGGATGCCATGATGGAGTCCATGCCACCGATCCCGTGGACGCAACTCGCCACGAAGGACGACATCGCCGCGCTCGACACACGCTTGGGCGGCGTCGAGCACCGCCTCGACTCGCTGACGGCGCGGATGGACCAGACGTCGAGCGATCTGCAGGAGCTCACCAGGGCCGTCGCCCAGCAGGGCACCTCGTTGGGCACGCGCATGGACGGCATCGGCGGCCGGATCGACGCGTTGGGCAACCACATGACCGACCTCGGCCGGGCGGTCACGATCGGCGCCGCCACCCTCGCGATCACCATTGCGGTGTTCATCGTCAGCGTCCTCGCGACCAGCTCCTGATCACACTGGAGACACCGGCTTCGATGAATTCTCCTGGGCTCCCCTCAGTGGGGTGCAACCGGTGCAGCTTCGAACGCGACCAACCGATTTCAGCCTCCTTCCAGCTCGGCTCGCCACTGGTCGTGGATCGCACGCGTGCTCGCCGGCGTCGCGATCGGGTTCCCGCGCTGTTGGATCCCGCTCTTCCCCACCAACGGCGGCGCGTTCTGTATCTGTTGGCCGGTCGAGACGACGCGTTCTCAAAGAACCGCTCGACGCGAGGACCGGCCCCCAGTGTCACACCGGGCGCGTACGGTGGGTCCACTTCCCCTCCCACCCCATCCGGGAGGACCCATGACCCCTGAGCAGGACGCTCGCCTCCGTTTCCGCCAATGGCTGATCGATCACGAGCTCGAACCCGAGGTGGCGTATGCCATACTCGAATCCATGCCGCCGTTCGACTGGTCGGAGATCGCTCGCCGCGACGAGATGCTCCTGCGGTTCAACGATGTCGACCAACGATTCAACAACGTCGACCGGCGCCTCGACAACGTCGACCGGCGCCTCGACACCGTCGACCGGCGCCTCGACACCGTCGACCGGCGCCTCGACATCGTCGACCGACGGTTCGACGACGTCGACCAACGGTTCAACGCCATGGACCGGCGCTTCGACACCGTCGATGCCCAGCTCGAGGGGGTCGGCGCGAAGCTCGAAGGGTTCGGCGCGCAGCTCGACGGCAGCCGCTCGGTCTTCGAGGGGCAACTCCTCGCGATGGAGGGGCGGCTGTCGTTGCGATGGATGGAGACCACCCGGATCCTCGTGTTCGCCATGATCACGTTGTTCCTCGCCGTCACCGGCGTGGCCGTGGGTCTGCTCAATCTCTGACACTCACCTCGGGGATCCACGGACCGAGCGAGCCGGCATCCCGTCGGCGCAGGACTGTCACACCCGACGCGTAGGTTCGCCGTCACTTCCCTCCTTGCACTCCGATCCGAGGGAACCCATGTCCGTCGACGAACCAGTACGCCTCCGCCTCCACCGGCGCCTCTCCGACGCAGGAACGAAACGCATCGACCCCCAGATCCACAACTTCTCCGGCGAGATGGCGCTGCTCGAAGGGCTGCTGCCAGTGCGGTGCGCCGAGACGACGGGCATGATCGTCATCGCCATGATGACGCGGATCGTCGGCGTCGTCGCGGTGCTGGCCACCACCCTCGCCTGAACTGCGCCAGACCCGTGGACGCGCCATCGCTGGGCCTCCCTGCGGAACCCGCGCCGTCGTTTCGCGACTGGTGGGCCGAATTCATCTCGACGAGGGTCGGTGTCCGACCCTCGACCCGTCTGCGCGACGAATCGATCTTCCGGTGTCATCTCGAGCCGTTCTTCGGCGACGTGGCGATCGACCGGATCGGGTTTCGCGACGCCCAGCGTTTCGTCGCCGAGCTCGCGGCGACCGACCTGTCCCCCCGCACTGTGCGCAAGGCCGCCGGGTTGCTCGCCCAGAGCCTCGACATCGCCGTGCGGTCCCGGTTGCTCGAACACAACCCGACGCGGGGGCTCTCGCTCCCCCAAGTGCCCCACAAGGAGCCGACGTTCCTCGAACCCGCGGAGGTCGAACGCCTCGCCGATGCGATCGCCGCGCCGTATCGCACCTTCGTGCTCGTCGGCGCCTACGCCGGTCTCCGCAACGGCGAGCTCGCAGCCCTCCGGGCCAAGCGAGTCCACGCGGCGACCACCACGATCGACGTCACCGAAACGCGTACCCTCAGCCGCGACGGCACACCGACCTTCGGCCCACCGAAGTCACGGGCCGGGCGCCGGACGGTCCCCGTCCCGAGCTTCGTGATGGAAGAGCTCGTCATCGACATGGCGAGCCGCGGCGTCGAACCCGACGAGCTGATCTGGACCTCACCGAACGGCAAGCCGCTCGGCGACGCCAACTTCCGGCGACGCATCTGGAAACCGGCCACCGAAGCCGCCGGGCTCGACGGCCTCCGGATCCACGATCTCCGCCACACGTGCGTCGCGATGTGGAGCCGCTCGCTGGCGTCGCCCCGTGCCGCGGCCAAGTGGGCCGGCCACTCGAACCCGGCGCTGATCCTCGGGGTCTACGGAGGCGTCTTCGACGACGAGAGCAATGCCGTCATGCAACGACTCAGCGACTTCGCGGCACAGCCGAGACGCGGCTGAGTGCAGCAGCAGACTCGACGCGTGCGACGACGCTGCGGCGGAGTACGTCGACTTCAACATGGCAGGGCCATCACCGATGCGAGCGCACCCGCACACCGCCAACCGGCGTTTTCCGGGGATCGCATTCACCACCACGACCTTCTGTCACACACTCGTCCTAGGGTCACGACACGGACTTCCCCTCCAACTCTCGAACCAGGAGGGGCCGATGCCCGTCGACGAGAACACCCGCCTTCGTATCCGCCAGTACCTCATCGAACTGATGGACGAGAGCGCTGCGGATGCCATGATGGAGTCCATGCCGCCGATCCCGTGGACGCAGCTCGCCACCAAGGACGACATCGCGCTGCTCGACCGCCGACTCGGCGGCGTCGAGGACCGACTCGGCGGCGTCGAGGGACGCATCGGCGGGGTCGAGGGACGCATCGAAGCCTTGACGCTGCGGGCTGATCAGACCTCGAGCGACCTGCAGGAGCTCACCCGACTCGTCGCCGCACAGGGGGCATCGCTCAGTTCGCGCATGGACAGCCTGAGCATGCGAATGGACAGCATCGGCGAACGGATCGACGTCCTCGGGGGCCACATGAGCGACCTCGGCCGCGCCGTCACCATCGGTGCCGCCACGATGGCGGTGATGCTCGCCGTGTTCGTCGCAGGGACGATCACCTCACTGCTCGCGTCGGGCGCACTCGGCTGATTGGCCCGCCGGCCGGCGCTGCCGCAACCGCCTGGCGGCAGCGGCGCTCGGGCCCAAGGACCCTGGCGCGTCGCTGCCGCACCGGATTGACTCGCGTCATGTCTCGCGTTCTCCCGGTGTTGGTCGCCATCTGCGTGCTCAGCGCGGCGTGCGGCGACGACCCACAGGGTTCGCCCACATCCACCACGACCGCTCCGGAGGCAACATCGACCTCGACAACATCTCCCACATCGACGACAGTCCCGCCGAGCACCAGCGAGCCCGAATCCATCGTCGTCCAGGTGTTCTTCCTCGACGAGGAGGCCTTCAACATCGGGCGCCTGCCCTACGTTCGCCCGGTCGAGCGCGCCGTGGATCCTGCCTCCCCGGAAGCTGCCGCGCTCGACGCGCTCTTCGAGGGTCCGACGAGTGACGAACAGGCGGGCGGACTCCGGTTCGTGGCGTCGGAGGCGACCGGCATCGCCGAGTTCTCGATACTCGAGCGCACCGCCCAGGTGCGCCTCGCCGGGGGCTGCTCGAGCGGCGGGTCCACCTTCACGGTGGCCAACCAGATCGTCCCGACGCTGCTGCAGTTCACGTCCATCGACGCCGTGAAGATCTACGACCCCGCCGGCGAGACGGGGTCACCGGACACCCCCGGCGACTCCATCCCCTTCTGCCTGGAACCCTGAGTTGCCGCGGCCCTGGGTGCCGGTACTGATCGCGGCGCTCGCCCTGCTCGGCGGGTGCGGCGCCGGCGACACCGCTGGCTCACCATCGACGACCACGACGGCCACCACGACGACGACGACCACGACGACGACGACCACCACGACGACGACGACGACCACCACCACCACGACGACCACGACCACGACCACTGTTCCCGAGGATCGGGTCGACGACGATCGACTCGTGTGGGATCGGGACTTCCCCGACCCGTTCGTGCTGGCCGACGACGACGGCTACCACGCCTACGCCACGGCGTCGGGGTTCGTACAGGTGCAGCGACTCGACGGGCCGACCTTGGCCGAGTGGTCGGGTCCGACCGACGCACTCACAACGCTTCCCGGCTGGGCGACCCCACTGTCGAGCTGGGCGCCCGCGGTGCTCGCCGTCGACGACCACTACCTCCTCTACTACACGGCCAGGGTCGACGGCACCGACAAGCACTGCCTCTCGGTCGCCGAAGGCGCCGCACCGGACGGCCCCTTCGTCGACGTCAGCACCGAGCCCTGGCTCTGTCCCACCGATCTCGGCGGCGCCATCGATCCGAGCCCCTTCGTCGATGACGACGGCTCGATCTTCCTGCTCTGGAAGAACGATGGCATCACCCTGCGTCGGGAATCATCGATCTGGAGCCAACGACTCGCCCCGGACGGACGCTCGTTGATCGGCGAGCCAGTGCGCCTCATCGCCACCGACCAGGACTGGGAATACCCCCACGTCGAGGCCCCGAGCATGCACATCGTCGACGGCACGTACTGGCTCGCCTACTCGGGGAACTGGTACAACCAGGCCGCCTACGGCATCGGACTGGCCCGTTGCACGTCCGCCGTCGGCCCGTGCGACAAGCCCTTCGAGGGGCCGATCATCGCCTCTTCCCCCGGGGCGGAAGGTCCGGGCGGCGCCGAGTTCTTCGTCGACCGGTCGGGGCGGGCGCTGCTCGCCTATCACGCGTGGCTCGAGGCGCCGGGCTATCCGGGCCACCGCGCCCTGAGGATCATCGCCATCGACTTCTCGGGTCCGCTCCCTCGACCGGTCGGCTCCTGACGTTGCGCCGAACTCAGACCCCGGCCGCTTCGTAGTCGCCGAGGCGAGGCTCGGCCATCTCGCGCCGGAACCGTTCGAACGGAAAAGGCCAGGCGAACGGGATGCCACGATCATCGAGGTACCAGCTGTTGCAGCCGGTCGCCCACACCGTGTTTCGCGCAGCGGCGACCCGCTCCTCCTCGAAGCGCTCGGCTGCGTCCTGCGTCGGCTGGACCCGATCGAGCTGCCCCGACACGACCCGCTCGACCATGTCCATGACGTACTCGAACTGGAGCTCGGCCGTCTGGATCAGCGAGAAATTGCCGACCGGCGAATTGGGCCCGTTCAGCATGAAGAGGTTCGGGAAACCCGGGATGGTGATCGCCATGTAGGCACTCGGTCGCTCGGCCCACACGTCGTCGAGATCCACCCCGTCGGCGCCGGTGATCGTCATCGGCCGCATGAAGGCGTCGACCTTGAACCCGGTTGCGAGCACGAGCACGTCGACCTCGTGGAGACGCCCGTCGGCGGTGCGCACCCCCGTCGGCTCGATCCGTTCGATGTCGTCGGTGACGATCTCGACGGTGTCTCGCTGCACCGCGTCGTACCAGTTGTGCGAGATCACGAGCCGCTTGCAGCCGGCGCGATATGTCGGCGTGATCTTGGCCCGGAGCTCTTCGTCGGCGATGGCCGCGAGTTCCTCCTGACAGCGGGCTTCGATGGCGTCGACCATTCCCGACTGCTGGTCGAGGATCGTGGTCCCGAACCCGTCGTTGAACGACTTCTTCAGGTCTTCGTGAAGCTTCGCCAACGTATCGGCGTCGGTTCGGAACGTGGCCCTCTCCTCTTCGGTGTACGCCACCTGGTCGACCGGCACCACCCATTGCGCTGTCCGCTGGAACACGCTGAGATGGCCGGCCCGCGGCGCGAGCGCCCCGGTGATCTGCACGCCGGTGGAACCGGTGCCGATGAGCCCGATGCGCTTGCCGTCGAGAGCGACGTCGTGATCCCAGCGGGCGCTGTGGAACATCGGACCCGCGAACGAGTCGAGCCCCGCGATGTCGGGCAGCTTCGGGTGATGGAGGATCCCGGTCGCCGCGATCACGAAGTCGACCGTCTCGACATGCCCGGAAGCGGTCTCGATCTCCCATCGGCCGTCGGCATCCTCGGTCGGGTCGAACCAGGTGCACCGCACCACGGCATCAGAGAAGCGGATCTGATCATCGACGCCGTAGCGCCGGGCCACCTCCTCGAAGTACTCGAGGATCTCTCCCCCCGGCGAGGCGAAGTGGCTCCAGTCAGGGTTGAGAGCGAAGGAGTAGCTGTAGATGTGCGACGGCACGTCGCAGGCGATGCCGGGGTAGGTGTTCTCCCGCCAGGTCCCCCCGAGCCGATCGGCCTTCTCGAAGACGGTGAACCCGTAGCCGACCTCCTGCAGCTTGATCGCTGCGAGGATGCCAGACATCCCCGCCCCGATGATCCCGAACGTGGGTGCTCCCCGGTCTGCGCGTTCTGCCATGGCGCCCATGCAACTCCCCGCTGGGGGACCAGGCAAACCCACCGGGAGGGTCCCGGGCCGGGAGCCGATCTCACACGGATCGGCCATCCGAGGCGGTGGCACGTCAGGCCAGCGAGTCCTCCGAAGACCTCGACCCATGGCACGGCCCGAAGACGGTCCGGGCAGCCTGCTCGCCGGCCGGGGCGACGCCACCGGCCTCATCGCCACAATCGTTCCGTTCCGACCCGGAGTTTGTGACTACGGTCGCGGCCATGATTCGTCGCCGAACCATCCGCACCATCGTCACCGTCGCTCTCGCGCTCGCCCTGCTCGCCGGGGCCTGCAGTGACGACGGCGACACCACATCGACCGACGACGCGACCACCACGACCGAGTCGGCCGTCACCACGACCACCGAAGCGGAGACCCCCGCGGAGACGACGACCACGATCGAGGCCGCGCCCGACGATCCGGTCGATTCACCCGCTCCGTACGCGGGCTACGTCAGCGAGATCTACGACGACCCGGCGGTGTGGATCTGCTGGCCCGGCGCCGACGACACCTGCGCCGAGAACCAGGACCTGACCCTCGTGGCGCCCGACGGGAGCCTCGAGGTCGTCCCCTTCACCCCCGTGGACGACGCCCCGGTCGACTGCTTCTACGTCTACCCGACCATCAGTGGCGACCAGACCCCCAACAGCGACTTCGACCCGCAGCCCGAACAGGAGATCTTCACCACCCGCAGCCAGGCCGCCCGCTACGGCTCGGTGTGTCGGGTGTTCGCTCCCGTCTACCGACAGAACACGCTCGCTTCGATGACCGGCCGAGTCCAGGCCGACGAGGGCGTCGACACCTACGCGGTCGCCTACGCCGACGTGCTCGACGCCTTCAAGTACTACATGGCCACGGCCAACGAAGGCCGCGGCTTCGTCCTTCTCGGCCACTCCCAGGGCGCCGGCCTCATCGCCAACCTGATCGCCGAGGAGATCGACGGTGTGCCCGGCATCCAGGACCAGTTCGTGACCGCCCACATCCTGGGCAGCTCCGCCCGGGCGTACGACACGATTCCGGGGTGCACCGAGGTCGGCGAGATCGGCTGTGTCATCAGCTACGCGACCTTCCGCGAAACCGCCCCGCCGCCCTCGAACTCCTTCTTCGGCCGCAACGACGCCGGCCCCGCGCTGTGCACCAACCCGGCCAACCTCGAAGGTTCAGCGGCCACCACACACCCCGAGTACCTCTTCAACGCCGGTTCGGCCGCCTTCGCCGGCGCGAGCCCGTTCACCGACCCCGCCGACGCCGAGGCCATCACGACCCCATGGGTCGGCTACCCCGACTTCATCGTCGCCGAATGCGTCGACGACGGCACCTTCGGCTACCTGTCGATCGAGATCCTGGGCGACCCGGCCGATCCCCGCACCGATGACATCAACGGCGACCTCACCCCCGAGTGGGGCCTGCACCTCGCCGACGCGCAGGTGGCAATGGGAGATCTCGTCGCCCTCGTCGACGCCCAGATCTCGGCCTACGCCGGCTGAACGACACCGATTCGGGAATTGTTCCGACGAATCACGCGACTTCGTCGCGTTTCCGCCGTTGTAGGAGTAGGCCCCCGACTTCTGGGGGAGACCACTGGCCCAGAATCGAGCAGCATGCTCATGACCGAACCCCGGAACGCACCCCAGACCCCGCGGGCAACCCTCCACGATCGCATCGAACACGATCGCATCGAGAACGACCGACTCGGTCAGCCGGCCCACTCGACCGGCGCCGGGACCTCGCGGATCGCCGCGATCATCGCAGCGTCGAAGGCCGCATCGCCGCAGGCGGCTGATCGACCCGATCAATCGATCAGCGTGTTGACGAAGATCTGCCATGCCAGGACACTCTTCGCCACGAGGCTGAGCACGATGTAGGCGGTCTCGCCGTAGACGTAGTCGGCCCAACGGCCGACCCTGCGGTACTGCAGCCATTGGTTGATGGCGAAGATGTTGAACAGCACGAAGATCGTGACGATGATCCCGTAGACGAAGCCGGGGGGACCCTCGGCGCCTTCACGGCTGAGGTTGACCACGAGATAGGTCGCGATGGCGACCCACGGACCGATCCCGGCGATCGACCCGAACCAGAAGGGCGTCCACCAGACCGGGCGGTCGGCGTCGTTGACCATCTCCATGATCCAGCCGAAGAGGATCATCGAGGCGTTCACGAACGCGATCGCGATGAGCGCGGCCAGATCGGTGATGCCGGTGACGAGCGCGATCAACACGATCATCAGCGTCGACGACAGCGCATACTCGACCCAGCGGAACCGGTTGCGCCCGTGGCGGAGCTCCGAGCCGTAGGCACGGAACCCGACGGTGGCGATCACGAAATGGAAGAAGGCCGACAGGAAGAGGAACGACGCGGTCGCCCACGCGAGTGGAACGCCGATCACCGAATCGAGGGTGCCGTCGGCGAGCGGGGTGCCCGGGGGGCCGCCCAGGCTGAACGAGCTGATCTCCAGCTCGAAGTCGTTGCCGAGCACCACCATCAGCGCACCGGACACGAGATGGACCAGACCCATCACCAGGTTGAAGCGGCGCAGCTTGGCGAGACGGCCCTCGCCGATCTCCACGGATTGTCGGTCGAAATCGAGCATTGCCACGTCCTTCCCCACCTCCTACGGAGCGAAACCTCGCTCCGGACGCAGGGGAACGTTCACATCCGATGCGATGGCACCTATGGCGCGGCGCTGAGGTCGTATTGGTCCGGGTCGGTCACGAAGTCGGCGTGGCCGTACATGTCGAGCAGCCGGGCCAGCCGGGCGTTGAGCTGCGCGTCGATCCGTTCGGAAACCACCGGCAGCGGAACTCGCACGCCCAGCGTGTAGTACGCGGTCTTGACCGCGATCACACCCATCGACAAGACGGCGGCGACCTTGTCCATCCGGCCGAAGGTGATGCCGATCGACTCGGCGCGGGCCCGGTCACCGCCCAGGAAGTTGTTGATCAGGACGAAACGGGAGAAGCCGTTCTCGAGCCACGCGTGAACCCGTCCCTTGGTCGACGAGGTGTCGAAGAGATCCGCCTTCATCGTCCCTCGCACCAGCGCGCCGCAGACTTCGTCGTCGTAGGCCTCCCGCAACGACACGTGGCGGGCGACGAGCAGGTCGACGATCTCCTGGGGCGTTTCGCCGAGCAGATCCTGGGGCAGGCCGAGCAGGAAGCAGCGGTAGCGGGCGAGTTCGACGGTCGCCTTCTGCGCCGGCGTGAACTCGGTCCTGCCCTTCGCGAGGAGCCGCGCCGACATGAGGAACACACCGATCGTCCCCGCCGGCATCTGGTCGATCTGTGGGATCGGGATCCCGTAGGTGGCGACGTCCCACTTTCCGGAGCTCATCAGATGGAAGCGCACCATCGAGTGCATGAGGCGGACCTTCGCCGCGGCCTGGAATCCCTTGCCGTCGCGTTCGAGCGCGCCCGGCATGGTGGTGGCCGTGAAGAAGCTCGCCGTCTCGAACACCCGCTTGGCTGCGGCGGCGTCGGAGAGCGTGCCCGTCATGGTCATGGGCAGCGCGGCGTACTTGTTGAGGAACGTGGCGAGGAAGGCGCCGCGGATCGCGAACGGGGTGGCGGTCGCCATCGGGATGCGTTCGGCCCGGGCCCCCTGCTCGACGAGCGCCATGTCGACCCAATCCGGCGTCGCCTCCATCGCCTCGATGAAGGCTGCGAGCTCCGGGGGTGCATTCTCGACGCTCTCGAGACCACCCTCACATGCCGCGTCGAGCATCTCGACGAGCGTCCGGAACCCGTACTCGGGAATCAGGGCGGCGTAGGCATCGGCGACCCGGTCGCCGGTCATGGTGTAGTCGCGCACCATCTCCCTGAGGGCCGGGTCGTCGAAGACCCGCCGCACCGCTGCGTGCGATTTCGCGAATCGGGCATCGTCGACGGCCGCCCCGGCGTCGTAGCGTTCGGGCACGATCGAGAAGTCGACGTCGCCGTAGATCCCGGGGATGGCGTCTCGCTGCCGCACCACGGTGTCGGCGTAGGCCTGGGTCTTCATGAGCGCACGGTAGTCCGCTCCCAGGGCGGCGTCGGCACGAAGTGTGGTCTGGTCCCACCAGGGCCGTGAGGCCCCGGTGGCTTGCGATTTCCGATCAGTCGTCGTCGATGATGATCAGCAGGCCGATTCCGAAGAAGGTCGTTGTGTCGATCTTTGCGTTCAACGACGGGTTGCTCACCGTCCACAAGCCCCACTCGCCATAGAGCAGCGGCGGCTCGTCGACCGTGTCACCCAACACCTCCACCGGCACCGTCGTGATCGTCTCCCCCGGCAAGAACGTCGCCACCCCCGACGCCGCCACGAAATCCTCACCCGGATGCGCGACCAGCGGATTGCTCGGAATATCGAGCGTGGTCCACGACACCGTCACTGGTGTGGGCGACGCGTACGGTTGACCTGACGCATCCTCGAGGTACAGGTACAGATCCGCGATCTGTGATCCCGTGTCGCCCTCCGGGTTCGCCACCGCACCGAACGGACGAACCCGCGGATGTGCTCCTGCTTTCATCGACACGGTGTAGTCGTTCGCCGCTCCGTTGTAGCCGAACACCACCAAGCTGTAGGTCCCTGAAGACGCCGCCGTCCACGTGATCGCCTCGCCATCGCTCGTCGATGTCGAGAACTCCACCTCGGTCCCGGCCGGGTCGACCAAGCTGATGTCGAGGTCACCGTCGGCATGGACGAAATCGACCACTGCCGTCACCAGTTGACCCGACACGGCCGGGATCGAGAACCAGTCATCGTCACCGGAACACACACGCCCGGCTACGGCCACGTCATTGGACAGCGGCGTCGCCGTCGCCCGGGTGTCGTTCTCCTCGAACCCGTCATCGGTGCACACCGTCGACAATGTCACGTCGTACACGTTCTGGGCCCCGCCCGCCCCGAAGACGACCAGGCCGTAGTCGCCGGTCTCGGTCGCCACATGACTCAACGACTCGTTGTCGGTCGTGGACACGCTGTTCGACACCTGCGTCGAACCCGAAGGGTTGTACAACGCGATGCTGAGATCGCCCGCCGCATCAGCGAACTCGACATCGGCGCTGACCGTCTCGCCGGCCACCACCGGAATCGAGTACCAGTCGACGTCACACGCGATCGCCGCCTGCGTCACGCCACTCCCCAACGGTGTCGCAGTCGCCTGCGTGTTGTTGGGTTCCATCGTGTCGTCGCCCGGACAGATCGACTTCGACATCGTGATGTCATAGACGTTCTGCGCCCCCAGATAGCCATACACCCGAGCGGTGTACGTGCCGTCCGACAGCGCCGTGTGCACGATCGACTCGTTGTCGGTTCCCGAAGTCGCCGAGGCAACCTCGGACCCCGACGGATCGAACAACCGCACATCGAGATCGCCGTAGGCATCCACGAACGCGAGATCGACTGTGACATCGAGGCCAGCCGCCACATCGAGAGAGAACCAGTCATCATCAGCCGGACACTGCACCCCGCTCTGCGACGACCCGTTCGCCAATGCCGTCGCCGTCGACCGGGTGTCGTTGTCCTCCAACGCGTCATCGACACAACTCGCCGACATCGTCATCGTGTACTCGTTCTCCTCGTTGCCGGCGCCGAAGACGAGGACCGCGTACGCCCCGTCCTCCTCGGCGACACTGGCGACGACCTCGTTGTCGGTCGTCGAGGTCCCGATACCGAGCTGCGTCAGACCCGACGGGTCATAGAGAATCGCAGTCAAGTCGCCGCCGTCGTGGATGAACTCGGCCGTCGCAGTGACCGTGTCGCCGGCCTGCACCGGCAACGAGTACCAATCGACGTCGTAGGCGGTCGGGCCCGCGATGTCGCAGGCGATGGCCGAAACGGACACGCCATCGGTGAGCGGCGTTGCGGTCGCCTGCGAGTTGTTGACCTCGAACGCATCGTCGACCGGACAGATCGAACGATGCATGTCGATCTGATAGGTGTTCTCCGCCCCACCGAAGCCGTAGACCTGAGCGGCGTAGAGACCGCTCGCGAGGGCCGTGTGTGTGATGCTCTCGTTGCTGGAGCCAGACGTCGACGAGCCGACGAGCTGGCCGGACGGATCGAAGAGTTTGACGTCGACATCACCGTTGGCGTGATCGAAGGTCAGATCGACCGAGATGTCCTGACCTTCGGTGACCCGCAACGAATACCAGTCCGGGTCGCCCACGCAGACCGAGGCGGAAAGCACCGTGCCGTTGGCCATCGAGGTGGCGGTCGCCTGTGTGTCGTTGTCTTCGTGGGTGTCGATCGCGCAGGGCGCGGGCAGGAGAAGCTCACCCCAGCCGTAGATGTTGTCGACCCCGGCTGCACCGCGATCGACCGTCGACTGGTTGCGAAGATACGACACGACACCGGCGGGCGTGGTGGTCCGCCGGCTCTGCAGGATCAGGGCAGCGGCGCCGGCAACGACCGGCGTCGCCGAGCTGGTCCCGTCGAAGCAGGGTGTGAGGCTCGTCGTGAGGCACGCCTGTCCCGCCATGTCCGGCTTCGTGCGAAAGTCGTTGGTCGGACCCCAGGAGCTGTAGCCGGCGATGTTGTTCCCGGTGGCCGGATCGATCGCACCGATCGACATCGCCCCGGCGTTGGCCGAGTCGGAGAAGGGTCCTCCGGCGTTGCCCGGATTGGACGAGGCTTCGACCCCGCCGCCGTTCTGCATGAACTCGATGGTGTCGGTGCCGGCGCCGGCACCTGGGTCAACGAGCTGGATGCGGAGGTAATTGGCCGAGCTTTGATAGGCCAGATTCGTCACGACCTCCAGCGGGTCGGCACCACCAACCTGGCTGTTCGAGCTGCAACCGCGCAGTCCGACCGCATTCGGGTTGCTGTAGACGCAGATGTTGAAGTCGGTGACGCCGGCTTCGCCCCAGTCGTCCCATCGGACGCCGTTCTGGAACGTGGCCCAGAACTGCAGGTCCTCGTCGCCGCCGTTGAAGTTCATCCAGCCGTCGTTGTCGGTGTCGGTCCAGGTGCCTCGCCAGTAGGAGCCGTTGCCCGTGGTGCCGCTGTTGTTGCCGGCTGCATTGAACCAGGCCATCCCCTTGGAGACGGCATCGTCGACGACCGAGCCGAACGGTCCGGTGCCGTCGCCAGGACCGTCGTACCGGTTCGTCTGCGACTGGCTGATGATGTCGACATCGTTGCTGTCGAACCAGTCGACCGCGGCCTGGAAGTCGGATGCTGTCGACACCGACGCGATGTAGAGCTCCGCAGAAGGCGCCATGTCGTGGATGATCTCGGCCACGTTGTTGCCGTGTGTTGCCACGGTCGCGAACACACTCCAGACGTTGCAGGACGAACCCGACCACCGACAGAAGGTGCCGCTGACAGCCGGAAGATCCCCACTCGCGACGGCGTTGTTCCAGTCGGGAAGGTTGAACAAGTCGATGATGCCGACCTTGATGCCGGCGCCGTCGTATCCGGCCGCGTGCCAGTCGTCGGCGTTCGATTCGACCACGTGCTGGCCGCTGACCGCCTGGCCCGGCCCGGGTTCGGGTGACGGCGGGTCGAAGATCGGGGAGCTGGCCCCGGGCAGACGCAGGAAGTCGATCCCGGCCTCCGCCTCGAGGGCTTCGAGGTTGCCCACCGGCACCGAGGCCTCGATGAGCCAGCCGGGAACCTCACCGGTGATCACACCACCGGCGCCCTCGACCAGGGCACGGGCCTGAGCCGACCCCACGTTGTAATGCGCCTCGACGAGCACGGTCCCCGCGGACGTGGAGCGCGAGGATCCGGCATTGGCGACGAGGTCGCGAAGCGCCGAGTCCAGCAGCCCATCGACGATCGGCGGATCGCCGGCCGGGACCTCGCCGTCACTTTGGGCTGATGCCCCGCTCGCGGTTCCCATTCCGGCGGCCAACACCGCGAGAACGATCAGAATCCTGACCCGTGCAACCATCGCCCAACCCCTCGACCTGCCCCCGAACAGGCCAGGGGCGGGAGGCTACACAGCCACGCAGAGTGGTACAAGTTGCGCGAGGCGGAGGATCGTTCACGGGCGGAGGGCTCTCGACGGGAATGAGCTTGGTGCCATCGTCACGCCGCTCAGTGGCACTCCCTGAGAACGTCACTCCCGATGCAAACATCGCGAAGGCGACCGAGACGCTGATTCTGCTGATCACTGGGACCCCGTCCCGCCCGTAGCCTCGGGGTCCATGACATCTCGCGACGACCGACCGTTCGACATCGTGCTGTTCGGCGCCACCAGCTTCGTCGGCCAGATTCTCTGCCGGTATCTGGTCGACCGCCACGGCATCGGCCCTGGACCCGGCACTGACCCGGGCGGGCTTCGGTGGGCCATCGCCGGTCGCAGCACCGCCAAGCTCGACGCTGTTGCCGCTGCCACCGGCGCCACGGTGCCGCAGATCGTGGCCGACGCGTCGAGCGCCACCGACATGGCGTCACTCGCCGATTCGACCCGGGTCGTGGTCTCGACGGTCGGGCCCTATGCGCTCTACGGATCCGAGCTCGTCGCCGCGTGTGCGGCCGCCGGAACCGACTACTGCGACCTCACCGGCGAACCGCAATGGATGCAGAAGATGATCGACGCCCACTACGCGACGGCCCAGGCGAGCGGCGCCCGCATCGTGCACACCTGCGGCTTCGACTCGATCCCCTCCGACCTCGGCGTGTGGTTCACGCAGCACGCCGCCATCGAGGAGTTCGGCGAGCCGTGCACGACGATCGCCATGAGGGTCAAGGCCATGAGGGGCGGAGCGAGCGGCGGCACGATCGCCAGCATGATGAACGTTCTGGAGGAGACCGCGGGCGACCCGGCGCTCCGCAAGATGCTCGCCAACCCCTACGCGCTCGCGCCCGACGGCATGCGGAGCGGGGTCGACCAGCCCAATGTGCTGGTGCCGAAGAACGACGAGGCATCCGGCGAATGGATCGCCCCGTTCGTGATGGCGGCGATCAACACCCGGGTCGTGCACCGCAGCCATGCACTGCTCGGCCGTCCGTGGGGCGACGACTTCCTCTACGACGAGGCGATGATGATGGGGGCCGGCCCGAAGGGCGCGGCCAAGGCGGCCGGCCTCGCCGGCGGCCTCGGCGGCTTTGTCGGCATCGCCGCACTCCGACCGGCACGCCGCCTCCTCAACCGGTTCGTGCTGCCCAAGCCGGGTGACGGCCCGAGTCCCGAAGCGCAGGAGAAGGGCTTCTTCGACATCCGCTTCTTCGGCACCACGGCGAGCGGTCGCACGATCGCCACGAAGGTCACCGGCGACCGCGACCCCGGCTACGGGTCGACCGCCAGGATGCTCGGCGAGTGCGCGGTCACGCTGCTGCATCTTCCCCGCGATGGCGAGGCCGGCGTGGCCGGCGGCTTCTGGACGCCGTCGACGGCCCTCGGCGACACCCTGATCGAGGCGCTGCAGGCCCACGCCGGGCTCACCTTCGACGTGCTCTGACCGGGGCTCCGATCAACTCAGCAGCGCCTCGAGCTCGGATCGCTCGTCGGCGGTCATCGCCCAGCCGCCCGCAGCCACGTTGCCCCGAACCTGCTCGACCTTGGTCGCCCCCGAGATGACGGTTGCGACCTGCGGGTTGCTCGTCAGCCAGCTCATCGCCGCGTCGAGCACGGTGTGGCCTCGGTCGGCCGCCCATTCGGAGATCGCGGCGACGGTGGCCAGCCGCTCGTCGGTGATGAACGTGCCGGCCCGGTCGCCCCAGGCAGCGAGCCGGCTTCCCTCGGGCAGATCCTCGCCGTCCCGGTACTTGCCGGTCAGCAGGCCCGACTCGAGCGGGAAGTACGGCACGAACCCGATCGAGTGACGACGGCACGCGTCGAGCACACCGTTGGTCTCCGGGTCACGCGTGAGCAGGCTGTAGTGGTTCTGGACCGTCGCGAACGGGATCGGCCCGGCCGCCGCCGCTTCGTCGAGTTGTGCGGCGCTGAAGTTCGAGCACCCCACCTCACGCACCTTCCCCTCGGCCACGAGCTCGGCCAGCGCGGCCAACGTCTCGGCGATCGGCGTGTCGGCGTCGGGATTGTGGAACTGGTAGTGATCGATGTAGTCGGTCCCGAGCCGCCGCAGGCTCCCCTCGATCGCGGTCCGCACCGCGTCGCGGCTGCCGTTGGCCGGAGCGCCGTCCTCCGCCGGGCGCATGCCCCACTTGGTGGCGATGTGGACCCGGTCACGGCGACCGACGAGCGCGGCGCCGAGGAACTCCTCGGACTTCCCGCCGCCGTAGGCCTCGGCCGTGTCGAAGTAGGTGATCCCCGCGTCGATCGCGGCGTCGACCACGGCCTTCGTCTGGTCGGCATCGATGCGCATACCGAAGTTGTTGCACCCCAGCCCCACCACCGAGACCTCGAGCGAACCGATCGTGCGTGTGTCCATGTCTCCCCTTGGTCCTTCGACGACTCAGTCAACCATCACGATGGCGCGGCCGGTGGTGCGACGGTTGGCCATGTCGTCGATCAAGCCGGGGAGCTCCTCGAACGCGACGACGGAACCGATCACCGGCTTCACCGCCCCCGCCCGGACCAGGTCGACGATGTCGGCCGTGATCCGCTCACCCAACGCGGTGGGCGAGACGTTCCAGCCGAGCGCCGTCTTCATCATCTGGATCATGTCGTCGCCGGCATAGTTGAGCAGCACACCACAGAGCTTGAAGTTCCCGAGCGCAACGCGACGGGGAACGATGAAGGGCTCGTCGGCCACCGTCTTGTTCGAGGCGAAGCCCATCATGAGGTAGCGCCCGTTGTAGGCGGTGCACTTCATGGACTGCTCCATCACCGCCTCGCCGACGTTGTCGAACACCACGTCGACGCCCCGATTGTCGGTCTCGGCCAACACGATCTCGGCGAAGTCGGTGTCGGCGTAGTTGATCGCGACGTCGGCGCCGAGGTCGAGGCACTGCTGCACCTTCTCGTCGGTCCCCGCGGTCGCGAACACCCGGGCTCCGGCGTTGGCGGCGAGCTGCACGGCGGCCGAGCCCGAACCACCGGCTGCGGCATGGATCAACACGCTCTCGCCGGCCTTCAACTCGGCCCGGTCGAACAAGCCCAACCACGCGAGGTGGAACGGGAAATAGAGGGCGGCTGCGTCGGGGAGTGGGATGTCGTCGGGCATGTCGAACACCGCGGGGGTCGAGCAGATCGCCTGCTCGGCGAACCCGCCGAACGCCCGCCGCGTGGTCGCCACCACCCGCCGACCCTGCCAGGCCTCGGCACCGGGACCACACGCGTCGACCACACCCATGACCTCCATGCCCGGGCTGTAGGGGAACTCGGGCGGGGCCATCATGTTGCCGCCGGTGATGCGCTCGATGTCGTTGAGGTTGAGCGGAATCGCCTGCACCCGAACCCGCACCTCACCGGCCTCGGGCTCGGGCACCGGCACCGTCTCGAGCTGCAGCACCTCGAGTGGGGCCCCGTACTCGTGGACCCGCCAGGCCCGCATCGTCACGTCCTCGGCCATCATTCCTCCGTCAATCCGAAGTGGTCGATGTAGGTCCGGAACTCGGCGCGGACCTGGGCCGGGTCGACACCGAACTCCTCGGGCGAATACCGGTGGATACCGTGCTTGCCCGGCGGGTTGTCGTCGATGAACGCCTTCATCGCGTCGGCGCCCTCGCCCGACATCGGCAGGTCGAGCGCCTCGTAGATCTTCTCGACCTCGGTGAACTGATCCGAGATGAAGTCGGGGAAGTACATGTCGTAGAAGATCGCGTCGGGGTACTCGCGGGCCTGACGGATCTCGATACCGCGCAGGAGGACCCTCCGCAGTCGGTCGATCCAGTCGTCGGCCACCTCGATCGGGTCGACGGCGTCGCTGCCGACCCGACGCACGATCGACGTGAGACTCGAGTAGGAGGTCATCGACTTCACCGGGTCGCGATGGGTGAACACGATGCGGGCGTCGGGGTAGGTCTCGAGCAGCTGATCGAGACCCCACAGGTGGGCGCCGGTCTTGAGCACCCAGCGATCGCCGGGGTTGCGGGCCTGGAAGTGCTGGAGCTGACGGTGATGGAAGTCGTAGACCGGACGCCAATCGGCTTCGGTGTCGACCCAGTCCTCGTAGCTCGGCACCCGGAACTGGTTGTGGAACAGCGGAGTGCACATCGATTCACCCATCAGCACGACGCACTCCTGTGTCAGCTGCGGACCCATCGGATGGATCGCGTCGAAGCCGGGCAGCTGCATGTCGCGGTCGGGCATCGTCGCCGCGCACTGGGCGATGCGGGGGTCGGTGTCGAAGGTGGCGGCCTCGGGTGGCGGCGACGGGAACATCACCTCCCAGGTCATCGGGGCCCGACTGCGGGGGTCGCAGGCGAGGATGTCGTGCAGGATCGTCGTACCCGTTCGAGGCATGCCGATGATGAACACCGGACGCACGATCTTCTGCGTCGCGATGTCCGGATGGCGCTTGCGATCGTCGACATAGTGGAGGCGGTTGACCGTGTGGAGCAACATCCGTTCGTTGCTGATGATCCGGCCGATGTCGTTGAGTTGCGCCTCGGCGGACAGCGAGTCGACCAAGCGACCGAGTCCCTCCATGAACGAACCGCCCGGTCCGTCGTCGAGGTCGTCGAGCCCTCCGGCCCGTTCCGACGCGGTGCGCAACACCCCGTCGACGTCGAGCGCCGCCACGTCGTCTGCCATCGGATTCCCCCTTGCCGACACCGGACCGCACCGGCCCGGACCGCACCGACTGTAGGTGCCCTCGGGCCCCGCCGATCAAACGAGCTTGCGGCCTGCCCGTTCCAGACGCCGGCCGTTGAGACCGAGCAGCGGCTCGAGCACGCGGTCCGGCAAACGGGCCATGAGACCGATCAGCTTGGCGTCGGGACCGACGAGATAGCGGGCCTTCGGCCTCGACGCCGTGAGTGCGTGCTCGACCGCCTGCGCCACCCGATCCGGATCGATTCCCTTCTCCCGGCCCTCGACGTTGAACGCCCGTTGGCGCTGGATCAGGAAGCCGTAGCGAGCCCGCCGCCCCGCAGCATCGATCCGCGCCTCCGACCCGGCGATCGTGTCGTCGGCCTTGTCCCAGATCGCCGTCTTGATCTCGCCCGGCTCGACGACCGACGAGTTCATCGACGTCCGCGCCAGCTCACCGCGCAACGACCAGTTGAACGCCTCCACTGCGTGCTTGCTCGCGGCATAGGGACCGAGTGCCGGCTGCGACACTCGTCCGGCGATCGAACCGATGTGGACGAACCGGCCGCCGACGTCCTCCATCAGCGGCATCGCTTCTCGGGTCAGCGACACGAGGCTGAAGAAGTTGACGTCGAACTGGCGGCGCCACTCCTCGTCGGTCAGGAGCTCGATCGGTCCACCGACTCCGATCCCCGCGTTGTTCACCAACCCGTGCAGCACGCCCGCCTCGTCGCGGATCCGGGCCAGGGCGGCGTCGACGTGCCCCCGATCGACGACATCGAGGAGGACGGGGACGACCTCGCCCGCGGCGCCGGCGTCGGCGTCGGCGGCGAGGCGTTCGCCGTCCTCTTCGCGTCGGACACCGGCGTAGACCCGCCACCCCGAGCCCGCCATGCGTTGCACGCAGGCCGCACCGATCCCCGTCGAGGTACCGGTGATGAGTACGTTCCTGTCCGCCACGGAGGCCCCTCTCGTCGGGTTCGGAACCAGTTGACCACAGTCCGCCCGCGAGCACCGCGAGCGAGACGGACCTAGCGGTGGAACTCGACGACGAAACGGGCGTCGGCCGAGGGCTCGACGTGGTGCAACACCCCGGGTTCGATCACCTGCGCGTCGTTCGTCGTCAACGACCGCCGCACGCCGGTGTCTTCGAGCACGAAGACCACCGTGCCGCGATTCACGCGCAGCACGCCCCACACGTCGTCGGCCACGCGATGCGCACCGAGCAGGCCGGCGGGCACGGTGTCGATCGTGAACTCCGGCGTCGTGCGTACCAGCGCCAGGCCAGGTGGAAGCTCCTCGACGACGGGATCGTCGCCCATGTCAGCGCAGCCGCACGGGCCGGTGCTCCACGCCGTGGAGCAGGTTGCTGCGGACTCGCTCGACCGACCCCGCCGGTTCGATCCGCTCGTGACGATCGAGCATGTCGCCGATCACCTGCGTCGGCGGCGCCATCGCGACCTCGGTGGTGGTGCCGTGCTCATCCCAGGAGATCCTTCGCCACGTCGTGGAACAGGTCGGTGCTGAGTCGCAGTGACTCGACGTCGATGCGTTCGTCGTTGCCGTGGAAGCGCTGCCCGAACGAACCGACATCGAGCTCGGGGCTGAACAGCCCTGCGCCGTACGCCACCGCTCCCATCTCCCGGTAGATCCGCGAATCGGTGAACCCGACGACGAACTGGGGGGCCAACCGTGCACCCGGGAACGGCTTCTCGACCGCCCGCTGCAGGCTCTGCCACAGGGGCGTGTCGGACGGGCTCGTGCTGGCCGGGTCGTTCATGATCACGTCGACGTGGACCTCGTCGGCAAGGTCACCGAGCGCCGTGTCGAGATGGGCCCGCACCTCGTCGGTGGTGTCGCCGGGCATCGTGCGAATGTCGACGTCGATGTCGACCGAGTCGGGGATGACGTTGGTCTTCATCCGGCTGCCGTCGCCGCCCGCGATCAGGTTCGGCGAGAAGGTGGTGTGCGTGCACGAGTAGAGGTGCGACGCATGCGGGGCGTGGGGAAGCTCGGCGAGCAGATCGTCGAGTCGGTCGGGATCGAGCATCGCCGCCTTGGTGTCGTCGTCGACGTCCATGGTGGCCACCTGCTGCGGCCAGAGCTCGTGGAATCGCGGCGGCGGTCGGTAGTCGGCGATTCGCTGGATGACGGCGGCGGCCTTCACCAACGCGTTGTCGCCGCGATAGGGCCGCGACCCGTGACCGGGTGTGCCCTTGACCCGTAGCCGCCGCCACGCCACTCCCTTCTCGGCCACGTTGATGCCGATCCTCGGTGCCTCCGGGGACCCCGAGTGGAGCCCGCCGTTCTCGGTGAGCACGTAGTCGGCGAAGATGGCGTCGCGTTCGTGGTCGGCCATCCACCGAGCGCCGTGCGCGCTCCCCGACTCCTCGTCGGCAACGGCGAAGAAGATGAGGTCACCCCGCGGCCGGAACCCGCTGCGCGCCAGCTCACGGAACGCGACGGCCATCGACGCGGTGAGGTTCAACATGTCGACCGCGCCCCTGCCCCACACCTCGTCGATGCCGGCAGGCGACACGACTCGTTCGCCACCGAACGGGTCGCGACTCCAGCCGTCGCGATTCACCGGCACCACGTCGGTGTGTCCCATCAGGCACAGGCTCGGCGCGCTCGGGTCGGTGCCCTCGATACGCGACACGAGCGACACCCGGCCGGGCGCCGGCTCGTAGCGCTGGAGATCGAGCCCCGATCCCTCCAGCCAATGCTGCAACACATCGGCGTTGCGCACCTCCTGGCCCGACGCCGCCGTGCCGTCGTTGACACACTCGTTGCGAATCAGTTCCCGCAGCAGATCGATGGTCTGGTTCATGCGCAGATCGGACACCGACGCAGTCTCCCACCACCTCGTGGCAGGTGTCTGACACCGCTGTGGCGGGTGTCTGACACCGCTGTGGCGGGTGGGAGCGAGTAGAAACAGGGCTGACCGGCAAGGGCTGATGTACGCGACCGAGGGGGATGTGGTGAGCGAGACCGAAGACCGCGACATGGAGGAACTGCTCGACGAGCTGCGGTCGGCGATCGCCGCCGCCGACGGCTTGGGCGACGACGACCGCTCCCACCTCGCGGAACTGGTTCGACGGATCGAGGTCGAGGCCGACGAGAACGAGGACGACGATCCGAACCTCATCGAGAGCCTCGAGGAGTCGCTCTCTCGTTTCGAAACCGAACACCTCGGCCTGGTGCAGACGTTCAACCGCATCGCCAACGCACTGTCGGCCGGCGGCCTCTGACCCCTACACGGGTGTGGCGACGAACACCGGGATGACCCGGCCGTGTTCGGCCGCGGACACGGCGTAGTCGGCATAGTCCGGATAGACCGCGACCCCACGGGCGTACCACTCGTCGCGCTCGGCGCCGGTGACTTCGCGGACGGTGTAGTTCTTCGGCTCGGGGCCGTCCTGCACCGTGACGTGCGTGGCGTCGACGAGGTTGTAGTACCAGCCCGGATGGTGCGGCATGCCCGCCTTCGAGGCGATGAGTGCGTACTCGCCCTCGTGCTCGACCCGCATCAACGGCACCTTGCGGACCTTGCCGCTCTTGTGCCCCACCATCGTGGTGACCACGATCGGGATGCCCGTGTCCATCAGCGTGTTGGCCCGCTCGCCACCCGAAGCCTCGTACTCGGCGACCTGGTCGGCCACCCATCCCCACGCGCTCGGTTCGTAGTCGCTGCCGCTGTCTGCATCTGTGCTCATGATGAAGAGGCTACGCCGGGCCGACTCGACGCGTCAGCCGATCGGCACCCGGTTCGATCCCCGGCAGCTGCACCTCGACGGCACCGGCCTTGGCCGCCGCGAGTTCGACCACGATCGCCTCGACCTCTCGCCAGTCGCGGGCCCGGAGGCCGTCGAAGTCGACGTTGTAGGGCTGATCGAACACGATGACATCATTGCCCGCGGCGCGCAGTTGCTCGATGTTGTGCGGCGCGTCGTCGATGTAGCAGTCGGCCTCGACCTCGGGCTTGGCGCCCAGGAAGCAGATGTCGCGATACGGGATCCGGTTGACGTCGAGCCAGGTGACGGTGTCGTTGATCGCGGCGGCGTGACCCCAGTTCACATAGAGCCGGTGGGTGACGACACGGATCCAGATCCCGGCATCGGAGAGACGCCACAGCGCGTCGGCCGCGCCGTCGAACGCAGGCAATGTCGCGAGCATGCGGCGCTCGTTGACGGCGTAGTTGTGGAGCCGGTTGAACTCGTCGGCGTCGAGTCCCCACTCGTGGAAGTCCCACGAACGCTCGACGGGAAGGGTCGCCGGATCGACCCCGCGATCCTCCGCCACGATCTCGCGAAAGCCCGCGGTGTAGTCGGCCACGACGCCGTCCAGGTCGACGCCGAACACGAACGGGCGAGATGGCCGGGACATACCCCGAGGGTGCCACATCGGAGCCGAGCTGCGAGAGTTGGTCTGTGCGCAAACTCCGACTCGGCATCGATCTCGACGGCGTGGTCGCCGACTTCAACCATGGCTGGACCACTCGCTACAACCGCGACTTTCCCGAGCACCTCGAGCGCGAACTCCGCGCCGACGACGTCGTCGAGTGGGATGCACCCACCTCCCTCAGCCACTTCCCCAGCATGTCCGCGTTCTGGAAGTGGGCGGAGACGTGTGCCGACGGACGCAGCCTGTTCCACGGATTGGAGCCCTACGAGGGTGCGCTCGACGCCCTCCACGCACTGCGCGGCGCCGGTCACCACCTGGTGATCCTCACCACCAAGCCGCATTTCTCGGTCCACGACACCTACGACTGGCTGGCCCGCCACCGCATCCCGTCGACGGAAATCCACATCCTCGACGACAAGACCCAGGTCACCTGCGACGTGTACCTCGACGATGCCGACCACAACCTCGAGGCCCTCACCGGCGCCCACCCCGACGCCGAGGTGTGCCGATACGTCCGCCCGTGGAACCGCCCGATCGCCGGCGCGATCGACGTCTACGACTGGGCCGACTTCCAGGAGATCGTCGACCGCCGGGCGGCGTTCACAGGCACGTAACGCGGTCGGCGACGCAAAGCCGGCTCGAGCTGACTACGGTCGCTTCCAACCCACATCCCTGGAGGGACCACATGAACAAGACAATGATGCGCTTTCTGGCGTTGTTGCTCGGCTTCGCGTTGTTCGCCGCTGCGTGCGGCGACGACGACAGCGGCGATGCCGCCGACGACAGCTCAGCCGACGACAGCGGCGACATGGCCGACGACAGCGCCAGCGACGACATGAGCGACGACAGTGGCGACATGGCCGACGACAGCGGCGACATGGCCGACGACGACATGGCCGACTGGCCCGAGTCGATCACGTTCGGCTTCGTTCCCAGCCAGGACCAGGCGACGCTGCAGGACAACATCGACCCGTTCATCGCAGTCCTCGAGGAGGCCCTCGGCATCACCGTCAACGGCGTGGTCACCACCGACTACACCGGCCTCGTCACCTCGATGGGAACCGACCAGACCGACCTCGGCGCCTTCGGCCCGTTCGGCTACACGCTCGGCAAGGACCAGTTCGGCAACATCGAGCCCCTGATCCAGTCGGTGCGCTTCGGCTCGGCCACCTACCACGGCCAGTGGTTCACCAACGACCCGTCCGTTTGTCAGGAGGGCACCCTCGCCGAGGCGACCGCCCTCGAGAACCAGAACGGCGAGATCGTCCAGGTCCCGGCACTCGAAGCAGTGGCCCTGCAGGTCGGTGTGGAGTTCGGCGACGACGGTCCCCAGTTCGGCAAGGTCAACGACAACGGCGACGTGATCAGCTCCGGCACGAGCTGCATCGGCGACCTGTCGTCGGTCGCCGGCGAGACCGTGGCCTTCACCTCGGAGACCTCGACCTCGGGTTACCTCTTCCCGGCGCTCGACCTCACCAACCTGGGCATCGATCCCGCGACCGGTATCACCCCCATCTTCACCGGTGGCCACGATGCCGCGGTCACGGCCGTCTACGACGGCAGCGCCAAGTTCGGCCTGTCCTTCGACGACGCCCGCAGCACCATCGACGACGTCAACCCCGATGTCGGCGAGAAGGTCATCGTGTTCTCGATCACCGACGAGATCCCGAACGACGTCGTCGCCGTCCGCACCGCACTCCCGCAGTCGCTGAAGGACGCCATCTACGACGCGATCGATGCGTATCTGCAGACCGAAGAGGGCGAAGCCGTCTTCGACGAGATCTACAGCTGGACCGACATCGCACCGGCGAACGACGCCGACTTCGACGTCGTTCGTGAAGCCGCCACGGCCCTCGGTATCACCGAGCCCCCCGGCTGATCACTCGGCGGGGTCTCCCGCCATCCCGTGATGGTCACCGGCTGCGGAACCCCCGACAGGAGGTCCGCAGCCGGTGCCACGTTCGGCCCACCGCACGAGGAGTCAGGCCCGACACATGATCGAACTCGAGGACGTGTCCGTCACCTATCGCGACGGGGTCAAGGCGCTGCGCAACGTCGATCTCACCATCGACGACGGTGAGTTCGTGGTGGTCGTCGGCCTCTCGGGCGCGGGCAAGTCCACCCTGCTGCGCGTCCTCAACGGGCTGGTCCCCGCCACCAGCGGTTCGGCGAAGGTCGACGGCATCGAGGTGGTGGGTGCCTCGGGAGCGGCCCTTCGCCAGGTGCGCTCGCGCATCGGCATGATCTTCCAGACCTTCAACCTCGCCGAGCGCACGACCGTGCTCAACAATGTGCTCATGGGCCGCCTCAGCAACGTGCCCGCCTGGCGCTCGACCATCGGCCTGTGGCCGGCGGCCGATCGCGAGATCGCCCTCGAGGCCCTCGAACGGGTCGGCATCGTCGAGAAGGCCTACGTGCGGGCGTCGAACCTGTCGGGTGGCCAGCAACAACGCGTCGGCATCGCCCGGGCTCTCGCCCAATAGCCGACACTCATGCTCGCCGACGAACCCGTCGCCGCCCTCGACCCGGTGACGAGCCGCCAGGTGATGGGCGACCTCGCCCGCATCAACACCGAACTCGGCATCACCACCCTCATCAACCTCCACTATCTCGATCTCGCCCAGGAATACGGCCAACGCCTGATCGGTCTCCGGGCCGGCGAGCTCGTCTTCGACGGCAACATCGCCGACGTCGACGACGACACGTTCCGCGAGATCTACGGGCGCTCGATCACCACCGGCGACGTTCTCGCCGACAACGACAAGTGACCGGGGCGACAACCCCCGGCGCAACCCAGCGTCCGACGAAGCCGCGGCGAAATCCGCTCGTCTATCTGGTCGCCATTGCGCTCGTGGCGTGGACCGTCTTCACCGCCCGCCAGGTCGGCTTCCGCTGGTCGACCTTCATCGACATCTGGACCAACAAGCTCTGGGGCCTGTTCTGGCCGATCCCATGGGACTGGGTCCTCGACCGCGGCAACGTGATCGACCCGCTGATCGAGACCTTCCAGATCGCGATCGTCGCCACCGTGATCGGCTGCGGACTCGCGCTCCCGGCCGCGTTCGCCATGAGTCGGCTCACCACCCCCAACGCACCCACCTACTGGGTGAGCCGCATCCTCATGAGCATCGTGCGCGCGGTGCCCGATCTCTTCTGGGCGAAGATCCTGGTGACCGCGATCGGTATCGGGGCGTTCGCCGGGTCGTGGGCGCTGTCCATCTTCTCGTTCGCCGTGATGGTCAAGCTCTTCTCCGAGACCATCGACGGCGCCGATCCCGGGCCGCTCGAGGCCGCGCGGGCCGCGGGCGCCCGTCACGTGCCGGCCGTCCGCACCGGCGTGTTGCCGACGGTTCTCCCGTCGTATGTGGCCTACGCGCTCTACGTGTTCGAGCTCAACATCCGTGCCTCCATCGTGCTCGGTCTCGTCGGCGCCGGTGGCATCGGTCGGATCATCGAAGCCCAGCGCAGCTTCTTCCGCTTCGACCGGATCCTGGGCATCTTGATCCTGGTATTCGTGGTCGTCTTCGTGATCGAGCAGATCAGCGTGGCGCTCCGCCGGAGGCTCGTCTGATGACGGCGACGATTCCGCCCGATCAGGCCGACACCGCGGCCCGCACCCGACCCGCTCCCCCGCGTGGGTCGCAGGTCTTCCGCCTCGCGATGGTTGTGGTGATCGGCTTGGCCTTCGTCTGGGGCGTCTCGGGACTCGACGCATCCTGGACCCGGCTCCGCACCGCCCCCGGCGATGCGTGGGCGATCATCCGCCTGATGTGGCCACCCGATTTCGCCACGGAGATCGACCGGGGCGTGCTCGGCAAGGTCCTCGAGTCGGTCTACATCGCGTGGGTCGGCACCGTCATCGCGGCAACGCTGTCGCTGCCACTCGCGTTCCTCGCGTCGAACAACGTCTCGCCGAGTTTCGTTCGTCTGCCCATTCGCCAGCTGTTCAACGTGATCAGGGCCGTACCCGAACTGATCGTCGCCGTCGTGCTCCTCGGGGTCGTGCCCCTCGGCCCGTGGGCCGGCGCCCTCGCCATCGGGCTCCACTCGATCGGCACGCTGGGCAAGCTCTCGAGCGAGGAGATCGAGTCGTCCGACCACGGTCCCGTCGAGGCCGTCGAGGCCTGCGGCGGCACATTCGTCTCACGGGTCCGCTGGGGCGTGCTGCCCCAGGTGATGCCGCAGATCACCAGCTACTGGCTGTTCCGCTTCGAGATCAACGTCCGCGCCTCCGCCGTGCTCGGCATGATCGGGGCCGGCGGCGTCGGCTCGGAGCTGATCGCACAGCTCAACTTCCGCAACTTCCCCCAGGTCGGCGCCGTGCTCATCATCACCATCGCCGTGGTGGTGTTCATCGACACCGTTTCGTCGGCGATCCGCAAGCGGATCATCGCGGGGACCAGCGGCGACCCGTCACGGATGATGGAGCTGATCCGCGATCTCGGCGGCCGCGGCTGGAGCGCTCGTCCGTAGATCGAGTCCCCAGTCCTCACCCGGACGCAGGCGATACACCCGCGCATCCCCGATGCCCTTGAGCGGTTTGGGCCCGAGGCTGCGCAGTGCGAACCGGTGGTCGCTGCCGATCGCGTCGCGCAACTCGTGGCTCACGTTGACCGCACCGGCACGGCCGACTCCCACCAGCCGACTCGCGAGATTGACGACCGGCCCGTAGAGATCACCGTCACGCGTCAGGATCGGCCCGTAGGCCATACCGATTCGCACGCTTCCCAGGGCGTCCTCGGCGGCAACGGCCTCCGCCATCTCCAGCGCGATCATCGCGCCCTGCACCGGATCGACGACCGTGAACATCGCCGCGTCGCCGATCATCTTGACGATGCGGCCGTCGTGTTCGACGACCACCTGATGGACCAGGTCGTCGAAGCGGCCCACGACCTCGGCCAGCTCGTCGTCGGCGAGTTGCATGCTGAGCTCGGTGAACCGGACGAGGTCGGCGAAGCCGACGACCTGGCCGGTGCCCTCGACGAGCATCGCCAGATCGACGCGACGTCGAGCGGCGGCCCTGAGGTGACGTCGAAACGTGTAGTCGACCGCGTCGGACAGGAACGGGAGGATCTCACCGGCACTGGCCGCGAAGGGGGATTCGGCTTCGTCATCGCTGTCGCGAGCCTCGGCGGCCTGGGCCTCGGTCGCATCGACAACCGCCGTCGCCACCTGCGACATCGCCTGCCCGAGGACCCGCCCGAGCTGCAGCGCGACCGCCGGACGTACGGCCCCGGCCTTCGTGAGGCCGATCAGGTTGCGCAGGATCCGGACATCGGTCTTGGTGAACATCGGGTCGTCCTCGACCGGTTCGACGAAGCCGAGGCTGCGCCAGAGCACTCGCACCGCGGCGGGCTCCGCACCGACCTTGTCGGCGAGTTCGGCCAGCGTCAGCTTCCCTCGTTCGGGGAGCACCAGGCCGTCGATCGCGAGCAACTCGGCGGTGCCGGTCTCCTCGGCCTCCTCGATCGTCTCGGGATCGAAGCCCAGACCGTCGAGTACCTCTCGAACCGACTTGGGCCGACGACGTCGATAGCGAGCCATCCGTGCAGCGTACGACTCGCTGGTCTCCCGGGGCGACCAGCCGTATCCTCCCGCCATGGCGGACGAGGCACCACAGCTGCTCCACCTGCTCAAGGCAGGACGGATCCTGCAGTACCGACAACAGAACGTCGCGCTCGTCTCCGCACCCGAAGGCACCGAGTTCGACATCGTCTACGCCGAACGATGGCTGGCCCCCGGGCTCGACGTGGAGGTCGGCGAAGGTGCCATCGTGATCCTGTCGGACTCCCCGTACAGCCAGGTCGACCCCGCCCGTTACGCCTCGATCACCGCGGCCGAACGAACCCGCAACGGGCTCCAGGTCACGATCAAGGTCGGGCCATGGCCGGTCGTGGAGGACGACGACGCACTGATCGCGCCCTTGCGCCCGCACCCGACCCAGCCGCCCTACTTCGCCTGGCGGGCGCCGGCCGAGGGGCTGCGGCCGCCACGGTCGGACCACGAGTTGCGCGAGGCGTGGCGCCACGTCGTCCATCGCCTCCGGGGTAACCAGTTCTACGCCGAATCGAACTTCGCCCGTCTGGTGCGTGTGCTCGATCCGCACGGCCACGAGGTTCGCGAGCGCAGCCTCGAACTCGGCGAGATCGCCAACGCGGTGATCGAGGTCCACTCCCCCGGCGGCGACGACCACGTCCACTCCGTCCTCGTCGACTCCAATCCGCCCGGCGCCGTCGTCGGTGGAATCGAGAAGGAGCGCGCCGACCACGACGACTATCTCCACGTGCCCGTCCGCCCACTCGCCGCCGGCACCCACACGATCGACATGGCCTTCGTGCCCGAGCCCCTGCTCTCGACACGGATCACGTTCGCGATCGATGCGCACAAGGCCGCCGCTCCCGCTCCTTCACCGCCTCCCCCGCCGAGGCTCCCGGCGGCGCCGACCCCGTCCGCCGAAGCCGCGGCGTTGCCGGCGCCGGTCGCCACCGATCCGGCGCTGGTGCAGGCACTGGCCGAACGCCTGCGACGACTCGACGCCATCGAGCCCGCCCAGTGGCTCAACCTCCTCCAGGACCACATCCTCCCGCTCGCCCCCGACGACGCAGTGGTCCGATCGATGACCGCCGAAGCCGCCTACGACATCGGCGACTACCAGGTGGTCATCGATCTGCTCGACGACCCGGCGCGGTTCCGCACCGGCGATGCCTTTCGACGACTCAGTGCCGGCCTGCACTTCAGCATTCCGACACAGGTCGCCGCGCTGCTGCGCGAGATCGACCTCGGAGTCGAGTCCAACGTGGCTCGTCTCGCAGCCGAGCTCCCCCGCCTTCCCGATGGCGCGGTGAGGGAGATCGCCGAGGTCATCCTCGACGAGCTGGCCGGCAAGGAGGTGCTCGACCGGCTGCTGCCATCGGTGTTCCTGCGATTGCGAGACGATCTCGCGCTGCGCGTCGCTCGCGAATGTGCACCCGCCGACCCCGACGCCTGGCTCGATCGCGCCCTCACCCGTTGGCCGGACCCACACCGCATGCCCGACGACGCGTTGCGGGAGATTCTCACCTGGGACATCAACGCCGCGGCGCTGGCGCCCTACCTGCGCGAAGCGATCGAGAACCACATCGATGCCGGGGAGCTCGACGACGTCCTCGAGCTCGGTGAACGGGGCCGCTCGCTCTTGCCCCGCCTCGACCAGGTGCGGCTCCGGATCGCGACCGCCCGCCTGTTCTTCGAGCAGGACGAGACGCTTCCGATCGCCCGCGATCTCCTCCTCGAAGCCGCCGCGGAGAGCGCCGGGCTCGGCGATCCCGACATCTCCACCGAGTTGGCGTTCACCCTTCGCGAGCGCTGGCCCGCCGGTGCCGACGAGGCGGTCGACACCGCGGTCGAGCGGCTCCGGACGGTGCTCGACGAGCTCGTCGACTTCCAGGAGTGGCGCGAGAAACGGGACGGGGACGTGGCGTCGAGGCTGCGATCGACGGTACAGGGGAAGGTCCTCCACATCGTGGGCGGCCGTCGTCAACCCTGGGCCGAGCGCCTCGCGACCGATCTCGGGCTGAAGGATCTGCGATGGCACGAGAGCGAGCGCAAGAAGCCACCGTCGCTCGACTGGGCCGGCGCCGTCGACCCCGACCGCGACCTGGTCGTACTCATCTGGACCCATTGCGGCCACCGCACCAGCCAAGGCCTTGACGTGGCAGGCTTGCGATACCACCATGCAAGTTGGAGTCGCGCCAGCATCCTGGAGGCGTTGACCCGGATGTAGCACCACGCAGCCCACCACGGCCGACCACGGAGGATCCACCGTGCACCGACATCGCACCGCTCTCCTCCCACTGGTACTGGTCGGGTTGATCGGCGTGCTCGTCCCGACCGAGCGCGGTGCGGCCGCCCAGGACGACCCGCCACCGTCGGAGACGACGACGGAATGGAGCGACAACACGCTGGTGGTCACCGCCGCGGCACCCGGAACCCTCGAGCTGACCGACACCCCCGGCGCCCCCTACGACGGCCCCCGCATCCACTGCGCGTGGTTCACGCTCGTCATCGGCGGAACCACCCTCGACGCGGTGCGCATCGCCGACCCCGAGGTCGGTGCCACCTACGTCTACAACTGCTGGTTCGTCGACCCGTGGGACGACCGCTACCCGGGCTACCCGCTCGTTGCCGTCTACGACCCGATCGTCGATCCTCCCGGTCCGCTGATCACCACCCCGGTAGCCGCCCGGTACGCACTCGACAGCATCGAGTTCGAGCGTCCGTCGGTCGTGACCTCGCCCGCCGGTATCCAGATCGTCGGCATTCCCTCGTGGTTCGCGGTCGACAGCGAACTCGACTACGCCCCCGCGTCGGCGCAGGCCGGCCCGGTGTGGGCGACGGTGCGCCCGGTCTTTCGCGACGTCACCTGGGATCTCGGCGATGGCGCCCGCCTCGTCTGCACCGACGACGCGACGACCCGATGGGACCCGACCGGACCCGACGACCAGCACAGTCGCTGCATCCACACCTTCACCCGCGCGCCATCACCCTCCGACCCGGGGCCGATATCGGCGACCGCCAGCTGGACGATCTGGCAGCGGACCGACCGCACCGCCGGATCCTGGGTGGTGTGGGGCACCGTCAGCCTGACCACGTCGGTCGACCTCCCCGTCATCGGCCTTCAGGCGGTCATCGACTGAGCGCCGACGCGGCGATCTCGGCCGCGCCGCGCAGGCTCGCCTCGTCGTCGGCGGCCCGCCGGATGTGGAGACCCCGATGCTCCAGCGCGTCGACCATCACCTGCGAGCGACTCAATCCGCCGTCGACGGCGAGCGACGGCACCCCCATGTGCACCGCGAGCTCGGCGACCCGGTCGGCGATGCCCTCGACCACGGCCCGCACCATGTCGGGTCGGGTGGTGTCGAGGGCGAGCCCCGTCCATTCACCCCGAGCCCCCGGGTCGTGATGCGGCGACCCGAGACCGGCGAGCGCGGGCACGAACCGCACTGCGCCCGGGCGCCCCTCCGACGCAACGGCGTCGAGCGCGTCGACCCGGTCGAGCATCCCGATGCGCACGAGCCATTCGACCACGCTGCCCGCCGTGGTGATCGAGCCTTCGAACATGAACTCCTCGACCGGCGCGGCGCCGCCGGTCGGTGTGCGTCGCCACAACGGAAGCGTGTAGCAGCCAACCGGGGCCGTGCCGGGTTCGGGCCCCGCGTGCACGTCGAGCATCGCCGAGGTGCCGAGCGTGATCTTCGCCTCACCCTCGGCAAGCCGGTGGGCCGCGCAGGCCGCCATCTGATCACCGACGCGGGCAGTGAGGGCGATGCCACCGGCCGGATCGAGGAGAACGGCTGCGCCGGCATCGGCATCGGACGCGACGATCTCGGCCAGGGGTGCTCGTGGCACCCCGAAGAGCTCGAGCGCGCCGTCGGACCAATCACCGACCCGGGGGTCGTACATCCCGGTGGCCGCCGCGTTACCGGGATCGGTCACGAAGGATTGCCCATCCGACAGCGCCCAGGTCATCCATGAATCGACGGTGCCCATCCGCAAGGTGCCGTCGGCCGCCGCCGCTGCGACGGCCGGGTCGTTGTCGAGCAGCCAGCGCATCTTCGTGCACGACGCGGCGGTGTTGACCGGAATCCCCTGGGCGACCAGCTCGGCGACGGCCCCGGCGCTGCGGGCGTCCTGCCAGCCGACCGCGGGCCGAATGGCCCGCCCGTCGACCGACGACCAGCACACGATCGTCGCCCGCTGGTTGGCGATGCCCAGCGCGCCGACGTCGCCGGCGACCACGCCGGCATCGGCGAGGACCGATCCCCACAGCCGCTGCGTCGCCGCGACGAAGGCAGCCGGATCCTGTTCGACCGCGCCGGCGAACGGCACCGACAGGTCGAGGGTCTCGCGGGCGATGGCCACCCGTTCGCCCGACGCCGGATCGAACAGACCGAACCGGATCGTCGTCGTGCCGACATCGAGCCCGGCGACCAGCCGACCGCTCCGCCCACTGCGCGCGTTCACGGGATCAGCACGCCCGGGTTGAGCAGGCCATCGGGATCGAGGGCCGACTTCACGGCCCGCAGCATCGACACCCCACCAGCGCCGATCTCGGCCTGCATCCAGTCGCGCCGCACGCGCCCGATGCCGTGGTGGTGCGCGAGGCCGGCACCGAGGCCGTCGGCCGCCCGCATCGCTGCGTCCCAGCAGGCGTCGTAGGTCGCGGCGTACTCGGTGGCGTCGCCGGGCGTCGCCGCGAGCGTGAAGTAGAGATTGGCCCCCGAGCGATAGGCGTGCGACGAGTGCGCCGATGCGGCCACCACGCCGGGCACGTCGTTGAGGGCGTCGACGACGGCGTCGTAGAGAGCTGGAAGTCGGGACCAGTCGGTGGCGACCTCGATGGTGTCGGCGACGACCCCTGATGTCAGCAACTCGTCCCAGCTCGGCACCGTGTTGCGATGGGCGAACCACGCGTCGACCGCTTCCACCGAGGCTGCTGCGCCGCCACCGGCGGTGCAGATCCCGGCGACCGCCTCGGCCTCGAGGGGAGCGAGTCCCGGGGGGCCCTCGTGGAGGAAGATCAGCATCGAGTGGCCCTTGGGCATCTGGTCACGGAAGTGGCGCCACGACTCGCGACCGTCGTAGAGACGCACGACCGGCGGACGCCAGCCCGCCCGCATCACACGGCGAATGGCGTCGAGCCCCTGTGAGAACTCGGTGAAGTGGAACGCCTGGCGCACACCCGGTTCGGGCTGCTCCCGCAGCGACAACGTCACCTCGGTCACGATGCCGAGCGTCCCTTCCGAACCCAACAGCAGCTGCCGCAGGTCGGGGCCGGCCGATGCGCGAGGCGTGTCGCGGCCCCGGTAGACGGTGCCGTCGGCCAGCACCGCTTCGAGCGACAGGACGACGTCCTCGATGTTGCCGTAGGCCGTCGAATACTGGCCCGATGCCCTGGTCGCCACCCAGCCGCCGACCGTCGACAGCTCGATCGACTGGGGCCAGTGCCCGATGGTGAGGCCTTCCTGCTGCACCCGCTCCTCGGCGGCGAGACCGTTGGTGCCGGCACCGAACGTGGCGGTGAGGTCGGTCGACGAGAGCCCTCGGAGTCCGGCCATGCGTTCGGTCGACAGCACCACCGAATCGGCCGACGCCAGCACCCCACCGACCACACCCGACCCGCCACCGCGGGGAATCATCGGGGCGCCGTGGGCGCGGCAGACCTTGACCGCCTCGGCCAGCTCGGCCGTCGACTCGGGGGCCACCACCGCCACCGGCGCGGCAACGGTCTCGCCGGCCGACAGCGGGATCTGCGAGCGCATCCAGGTGTCGCGCGAGCGTGCGGCGCGGTCGCCGTCGTCGAGCAGCAGGGCATCACTCCCGAGCACCGCGCCCAGGTCGTCGATCAGGCTCATGTGGGGTCTCCGTCTTCTCCGTGGGCCGATGGGTCGTCGTCGCGAAAGGCCAGCTCATCGGCGAACCGGGCGCGCACCTCCGCTTCCTGGGCGAGCCGCTCCTCGGCCGACCAACCCAGGCGCTCCGCCATGCGGGCGGCCACCGCCGCACTCAGTTCGTCACGACGAGCCGGCACGTACCAGGCGAGCCGCGTGCGTCGATAGACGACGTCGACCAGCGTGGTCGCCGCCTCCATGTCGATCGCCCAGTCGACCTCACCGACGACGACCGGCTCACCGTCGACCAGATGGCCCGCGCCGAGGGCGAGGACGTCGGGGGCCTCCGATCCGTAGAGGCGCCGAAGGCGGGTCGCCTGACGATCGGGATCGGCGTCGACGGGGGCCCCACCGGGCACGCGGGCCAGACCGGGGCCCGCGCCCAAGGGGCGGTCGAGGGAGCGGGCGACGACGTCCATGACGTCCTCGGCGAGGCGCCGGAAGCCGGTGAGCTTGCCGCCGGCGATCGAGATCATCCCGCCCGGCCCCACCGTGATCTCGTCCTTGCGCGACATCTCCTTGGCTTCCTTGCCTTCCTGGGCGATCAGCGGCCGGACGCCCGACCAGGACGCGATCACATCGTCGGGCGTCAGCGGATCGATGTCGAAGTAGCGGGTCATCGGATCGAGGAGGTACTCGACATCGTCGGGCTCGATCTCGGGCCAGAGGGGACGGTCGCCGTAGTAGCTGGTGTCGGTCGTGCCGATGTAGACGGTGTCGCCCCGCGGGATCACGAAGATCGACCGCTTGTCGCGGGTGTTGCAGATCACGAGGTGGTTGACCGGGAAGCGGGACCTCGGCACGACGATGTGCACGCCCTTCGACAGGTGCAACGGGGTCGCCGGGGGATCCTGTTCCATCCGGGCGATCCCCTCGACCCAGGGCCCCGCCGCATTGACGACGACCGCGCCCCGCACGTTCACCTCACGATCGGTGCGGGCACAACGGGCGACGACACCCTCGATGCGGACGCCGTCGGGGCCATGGAGCATTCCGACGACCGGGAGCCGGTTCGCGACCACCGCGCCCGTGCCGACCGCGGCCCGGAGGGTGGCGAGCACCAGCCGGGCATCGTCGGTCAGGTACTCGCGGTAGGCGACGGCGAAGTGGTAGGGGTCGGTGCGCAGATGCGGCTCATGGGCCGTGATGTCGGCGCCCTTCCAGACTTCGTGGCGGTCGACACCGTCGATCCCGCCCAGCTTCTCGTAGGTACCGATCCCGGCCCGGAAGGTCGTGACGGCGGCCCGGTTGCGGGCCGGCACCACCATCCAGCACGGCTCGGCGAGATGGGGGGCCATGGCGTGCACCGCGGCGCGTTCGCGTGCCGTCTTGCGAACCAGGTCGACCTCGCCGCTGGCCAGGTAGCGCAAACCTCCGTGGATCAGCTTGGAAGACCGCGACGACGTGCCGGCCGCGAAGTCGTCGGCCTCGAGAAGGGCGACCCGAAGCCCACGCCCCGCCGCGTCACGGGCGACACCGGCCCCCGTGATCCCCCCGCCGACGACGATCACGTCGAAGCGATCGGCCTCCAACTCGTCGAGGCGGGCGGACCTCGACGGGGGCGTGAGGGTGGGAGCACCGGCGGAAACCATCGCCCCGTTCTAGCGGGATCTCAACCGACGAGCGCTTCGCGACGGGTCTTGCGTTCGCTGAACACGATCGCTCCGACGAGCATCCCGAGGATGATCGACAGCGAGACGTAGGTGTCGAGGTGGTACCAGTGGCTCGCCGCCATCTTGGCACCCACGAAGATCAGGATGCCGCCGAGGGCATGCGAGAGATAGTGGAACCGTTGACGCGCATCGGCGAGCAGGAAGTACATGGCCCGCAGACCGAGGATGGCGAACGCGTTCGACGAGAACACGATGAACGACTCGTTGGAGACGGCGAGAACCGCGGGGACCGAGTCGAGTGCGAAGATCACGTCGGTCGCCTCCACCACCACGAGCGCGGCGAACAGCGGCGTCGCCGCCCGCATCCCGTTGTGGACGGTGAAGAACTTGTGACCGTCGAATGTCTCGGTCACCGGCATGATCCGTCGCAGGATGCCGAGTCCGACGGTCGACGCGTCCTCACCCTCGTCGTCACGGTGACGGATGATCCGAAATCCGGTGACCACGAGGAAGATGCCGAAGACGACGAGGATCCAGGCGAAGCGTTGGATGAGCGCCGAGCCGAGCAGGATGAACACCAGCCGAAGTGCCAGCGCGCCGAAGATGCCCCAGAACAGCACCCGGTGCTGGAACCGCAGCGGGATCGCCATGGTGGAGAAGAGAATCGACCAGACGAACACGTTGTCGATGCTGAGCGACTTCTCGATCAGGTAGCCCGACAGGTACTCACCGAACGCCGCCCCGCCGAAACCGGCGAGGACCACGAGCGAGAACGAGAGACCGACGGTGATCCAGGCCGCCGTCTCGACGAACGCGCCGCGGGTCGTCGGCTCGTGATCCTCGCGGTGCCGGTAGAGGTCGATGGCGAGGAGAGCGACGATCGCCACGGCAAGGCCGGCCCACCATCCCACCCCGACCTCGAGTTCGACGAAGTTGTCGCGAGCCGATTCGGTCGCGAGGAACGGGGACACCCGCGTCAACGTAGCGGACCCTCCGGTCGGCGCTGACTCGCCTCCCCCAGCGGCGTGGCCTGGATCACTCGGCGAAGCCCCGGGAGCCGGTTGCGGACCACGGCGAGGAGCTGTCCCTGCCCGGCCGCGAGCACGAGCAGCAGCCCGGCGAGCACCATCAACACGATCGGCACCAACACCAGACGAAGGCTCTGGATGAGGGTGCACTGGGTGAACGACTCGAGGTCGTCGCAGCCGCCGACCGGCGCGTCGGCGACGACCTCGGCACCGGGACCCTCAGCGGCCGGCCCGCCGACACCGGCCAGGCCGCTCGGCTCGATGGGCGGCGCCTGTCCAGGGGCCGCCACGGGTGCGGTGTTGGTCTCGCAGAACCCGTCGGCCGCTCCGAGGTGGCAATCGTGATCGAGGAATTCGACGAGCTTCGCCGCGACGAGTTCGTGACCGCGCCGTGTCGGGTGGAAGGTGTTGTGGATGATCCTGGACGGCACGAGTCGATCGAGGAGGTCATCGCCCTCGGTCGGTTGGAAGCTGAGGGACCGAATCGCCGCAGGCTCGACCAGGGCGCCGCCGGTATCGACCTCGCAGAACCGCTCCCCTTCATAGGAGGTCGACGCGCCGGTGAAGTGCACGATCCCGCTGTCGCCCACCCGCTCGACCGCCGCGCCGACCGCCCGGTTCAGGGCGTCGACGAAACCCTGGAGCGCGCGGGTCTCGGTGCCGTTGAACGGCACCTGACCGCCACAGCGGTCGACGTCGGGCCCGAACATCTGCGGGTAGGCGACCACGACCATCGGTGACGTGGGAAAGAGCTCCCTCGCCTTGGTGAGCGCGATCTCGACCCGGTCGGTGACCCCCGAGAGCGCCGGCGTCGCCCCGGCATCGAGCGCGTCGTCGCACGATCCCGGCAGGAAGCAGGCCGCACCGATCGTGGCGAAGCCCGCGTCGTTGCCGCCGAGCGAGAGCAGCACGAGCTCGGGATCGTTGTCGGTTCCCCGTTCGTCCTCCCACCGCAGCAGTTGGCCGTAGACGGAGTTGACGCCGCGCTCGGTCTCGATGTCGTCGGGCGCACCGGAGAACCCGCCGGACGTCGCGAGCGCGCCGGAGCACCCGTAGAACGCGAGCTCCAGGCCGCGCGCGGCCGCGACGATCGGGCTGTACGCATCGTCGCTGCGGCGACACGAGTTCACACCGCCGATCGCGAGGTCGGGATCGCCCGATGTCCCCGTGTTGGTGTCGGCGTAGAACGTGCCGATCCCCTCACCCGACAGATACGAGTCGCCGAACGCAGCGAGCACCGCGTCCGACGACACGGAGGGAATCGGTGCCGGTGGGCCGGTGTGGTCCTGCACGACCCACACCATCAGCAGGCCGACGAGCACCAGCACCACGAGCCCCTCACCGCGGGTGACGAGCGACGCACCGAAGAGCAGGGAGCCGAGGGCACCGGCGAACACGAGGGTCGTCGACACGTCGTCGCCGATGACAACGAGCCACCAGACGAAGCCGACGATCAACAGCACCACTGCCGCGAGGGCGGTGATCTTCCACGGGTCGGCCCGCGTCGGACCCACGGCCACCGGCCGCGGACCACGTTGACGGGCCGAGACCAGCGCCAACCCGACCGGGAGGAGCAGGAGGAGTGGCCATCGCACGCGGTCGGCCTCGGCGAACAGCACGAAAGCGATCGGCAGCAGCATCGCGAACGCGCCAACGCCGACCAGCCACGGCCACACCGAGATGAGCCGACGGGCGACCTCGAACGCGAGCCACACCCCGCCGGCGACCGCGCCGACGGCGAGACCGGACCACTCCCATCCCGTGAGCAGCCCGGCCGGCAGCACCGTTGTTCCGGCGATGAGGAGGGCGTTGAGGATCCATGCGAGCGCGAACGGGAACGCGTCGGCGATGTCGGCCAGCTTCGCCCTGACCACCTGCACGACCGGCACCGTGCCGGCGAGCCAGAGACCGAGCGCGTAGGCGATACCGGCCTGGACGTTGTCGGTCGATGACCAGGCCATGAGCAGCGCGGCCACGGCAACGACCGCGATGCCCGCGCCCGCGAGCGTCAGGTGATGCGACAGCCAGCTCCGCACGTCCCAGCGACCGGCCTCGTTGACCCAGTGGGCGTACGCGGCGTTGATGTTCCACAGACACAACGCCCCGAGCAGCGCCGACGGGACGATGATCACCCACGGGTCGTTCCAACCGAGCATCTCGACCACGACCGGCGCCAGGAGCGTGAGGATGAGGCCGATGAGCCACCGGAAGCCGCCGCTGAACCGTTGCGCCATCGCCGGAGCCTAGGCCCGCGTGGTCCGGGCGTCTGGAAATCGCGGCGATCGCCGCGGCGAGTCCGTAGCCTGCCCGGGTGTCCGAGACCGCCACGTCGCTGCGCAGCCGCATCCCGCCGGCGTGGGTCTTCTCCGCGCTCTCGGCCGCCCTCGCGTCGGGCTACGGCGTGCTCTTCACCGTGGTCGGCGACTATCGCGACGAGTACGGGATCGCGGAGACCTGGCTGGGCGTGCTCATCGGTGCCGGGTTCATCTCTGCGTTCCTGGCCCAGATCTTCATCGCGCCGTTGGCCGATCGGGGCCACGCCCGGAAGCTGATCATCGCCGGCGTCCTGGCCAACGTGGTGGGCCTCCTGATGATGGCGTTCGGCACGGCGCTCGTCCCGCTCCTCGCCGGCCGCCTGGTGTCGGGTGTGGGCATCGGCGCGTCATTGCCCGCCATTCGCCGGATCGTGATCCTGGCCGACCCCGACAATCTCGGTCAGAACCTCGGTCGGCTGCTCAGTGCCGACGTCTTCGGCTTCGCCTGCGGCCCCGCCATCAGTGCGGCGTTGGTGGGCCCGTTCGGCCTCGCCTCGCCGTTCGTCGTCGTCAGCGCGCTCACGATCGCCATCATCCCGTTCGCCCTCGCGATCGCCGTCGAGGAGACCCCCGACGAGACCGGCCAGCGCCTCGCACTCGGCCTGCTGCGCAATCGGGTCGTCGCCGGTGCCGTCGTGCTCGGCAGCGCCGTCTTCTTGATGATCGGCGCGTTCGACGCCCTGTGGGACGTCGTCCACGAGGACCTCGCCACCACCGACTGGCTCGCCAACCTCGGCATCACCCTGTTCGCGGTCCCCCTCGTGGTGCTCGGGCCGACGAGCGGACGGCTGGCCCAGCGCATCGGGCCGTTCCGGATCGGCACCGCGGGCCTGCTCGCAGGTGCCGCCTTCATGTTCGCCTACGGACAGCTCCCGACCGGCGGCTGGATCTTCGCCGTCGCGATGCTGCATGCCTGCGCCGACGGGATCACCGTGGCGTCGTCGGGCGTCGCCATCTCCATGGCCGTGCCCGAGGCGCGTCAGGCGGGAGCGCAGGGCCTCATGGGCGCCGCGCAGTCGTTGACGGCCGGCATCGCGGCCCCCGTGATCGCCGGTCTCTACGAGGGCCCGGGTCGAGCCGTCGCCTACGGCGCCGCGGCGGTCGGCATGGTCGTGTTGGCGGCGATCGGCGTGGCGCTCGCCTGGCCGTTCATCCAGGACCGCAGCCGCAGCCTCGCCTACGTCTCGACCGGATCGAGATAGACGAGCGGGATCTCACGGTCGGTCTTCTTCTGGTAGCCGCCGTAGTTCGCGAAGTCCGATGTGACCTTGTCCCACAGCTCGGCCCGCTCCTCCGACGACAGCACTCGAGCCGTGTAGGGCTTGGCCTCCTTGCCCCCGAGTGCCACCTCGACCGCGGGATCGTCGCGCAGGTTGAGGAACCACGCCGGATGGATGTCGTCGCCGCCTCGTGACGCGACGATCAGGAGCGAATCGCCGTCCTGGTGCGGCGAGGTGAGCATCACGGAACGCTTCTTGCCCGACTTGCGCCCCGTCGTCGTGAGCTCGAGCACCGGCATCTTCGCGGCCGTCCACCCGAGGCGGCCGCCGCTGACCTTGAGGAGCCCTCGGTGGAGCGCATTCATTCCCTTGAGCATCGCGTCACTCGGCATGGGGTGAACCTACCGTGGCTCGGATGTCCACGCGGCCCGATCCATCCGACCGCCCACTCCGCGTCGTGGGCGTCGACCTCGCGTCGCAGCCGAAGAAGTCCAGCCTCTGTGTGATCGAGTGGGAGGAGCACCCACGGGTCGTCGAGCTGGCCCGCCCCGCCGACGACGATCTCATCGTCGCCCACGCCGATGCGGCCGACGCGACAGGCCTGGACTGCCCGTTCGGTTGGCCATCCGATTTCGTCGAGACGGTGCGCCGACACCACGAGGGCCGTTCGGTCGCCGATGTCGACACGACACCGCGAGCACTCCGACTGCGCACCACCGATCAGTGGATCCGCACCAACCATGTGCCGCGTGATCCGTTGAGCGTGTCGACCGACCGGCTCGGCATCGTCGCGCTGCGGGGGATCCGGATCCTCGAACGGATCGCCGGAGCCGGAGCCGACCGCAGCGGCGCGGCGGGGGTCTACGAGACGTATCCCGGCGGGTCGCTCGCGAAGTGGGGGCTGCGTTCCACCGGCTACAAGGACGAGGCGGGGACCGACGCCCGCCGCGCGATCGTCGACGCGCTGGCGGACCACATCGATCTCGCCGGAACGGCCGGCCGACTCGTGGACAACGACGACGACCTCGACGCGGTGATCACCGCCGTCGTCGCCGGTCTCGCCCACATGGGACTGACGACGTCGGCGCCGCCGGAACATCGCGACGTCGCCCGGGTCGAGGGCTGGATCCACGTGCCGGTGATCGCGCTCGACGCGCTGCCCGACGCCCGCGGCACCTGACTCGCCGCGGTCGGTCGTCGTACCCGGTCAGTCCGTGGCGAAGGCGGCGAGATCGCGGGCGGTGTCGCGCGAGATCTCCGTGCAGATCAGGGGGAAGATCTCGATGCCGTGCATCGTGCCCATCACCTGGCGGCATCGGGCGTCCACGCCGGCCTCGAGGAGGAGTCGATAGAACTCGATCCCCTCGTCGCGCAAGGGATCACATTCGTTCACGCTGATCATCGTCTTCGGAAACCCGGCGACATCGTCGACGGTGGCGAACGCCGGCCACGCCATCGGGTCCTTCGCCTCGAAGGCCTCGATGCCGTAGCCCATCCGCGGCCGGTTGTCGTGCAGGCTCAACAAGATCCCGTGGTTCTCGGTCGACGACGGATACTGCGGGAGCGGCCACTCCCCGGCGATGTAGGGACACAGGGCGTAGAGCCCCCGGATCAGGCCGAGTTCACCGCTCGCCTTGAGCCGCATCGTGGTCGCGATCGCGAGGTTCCCACCGCCGCTCTCGCCGGCGAGGGTGACCCGGCCGGCATCGATGGAGAGGAGTTCGGCATTGTCGATGACCCAGTGCAGGCCGGCCACGCAGTCGTTCAGACCGGCCGGATACTTCGCGACCTCGGGCGCCGATGACGGCACGACCGAGTTGCGGAAGTCCACCATCGCCACCGCCACACCGTTGGCGGCGATGATCTTTCCCCACGCCCGATAGTTCCCGTCGAAGGCGGACAACGTGGCCATCGCCCCGCCATGGATGTAGTAGACGCACGGCACGGTCTCGTCGTTGTCGGGCCGGATCAGGTTGATCTTGACCGTGTTGCCGTCGGGCGACGACGTGAAGGAGTACTCCGACATCCGGAGCCCGGCCGACGGGGCGACCTCCTCGGTGTCGTGGATCTCCATGAAGGCGGTGACCGTCTGCGCCATGTCGTTGGCCGCAGCCTCCTCGACGAGTTCCTCCCAGCTCGACACATCGCGGGGTTCCGCTTCCGGCATGGCCGCCAGCATCGCCTTGATCCGGGGGTCGAGACGGCGGTCGTTCGCGATGTCGGGCATCCGGCGAACTTACCGATGTCGACGGGTCCGCGGAAACCGGCCTGGGGTCGGCGCGGTGCCCGCTAGCGTCGACGGCCGTGGGTTCCATCCAGGTCAGCCATCTCGGATGGTCGCTTCCCGACGGGCAGATGCTGCTCGACGACGTGTCGTTTCGCGTGGGCGAGGGCGAGCACGTCGCCTTGGTCGGCGCCAATGGCGCCGGCAAGACCACGGTGATGCGACTCGTCGCCGGGACGGAAACGCCGACCGACGGCACCATCTCCGTCCAGGGTTCGCTCGGCGTGATGACCCAGCTGGTCGGTGCCCTCGACAGCTCGACGACCGTGCGCGATCTCTATCTGTCGCTGTCCTCCCCCGAGCTCCGGGAGGTCGGCGCTCGCCTCGATCGGGCCCACGGCCAGATGATGGATGGCACCGACGACGGCATGAAGTACGCGAAGGCGCTCGATCTCTGGGGCGGCATCGGCGGCTACGACGCCGAGGTCCTCTGGGAGGAGTGTGCCCATCGCGTCACCGACCTCCCGTGGTCCGACATCGCCGATCGGTCGATGGCGACCTTCTCCGGAGGTGAGCAGAAGCGCATGGCGTTGGAACTGTTGCTGCGCTCCGAACACGACGTCCTCCTGCTCGACGAGCCCGACAACTTCCTCGACGTGCCGGGCAAGGAGTGGTTGGCCGAACGGATCCGAGCGACCCCGAAGGCGGTGCTCTTCGTCAGCCACGACCGCGAGCTGCTCGCCGAGGCGTCGCAGAAGGTCGTGACGATCGAGGCGAACGGCGCGTGGACCCACGGTGAATCGTTCTCGACCTGGAGCGAGGCGCGCGAGCATCGCCTGTCGCTCATCAGCGACGAGCAGCGCCGGTGGGCCGAGGAGCGCAAGCGTCTCGTGAACCACATGAAGGAGCAGAAGCGCCGCGCCGCGATGAGCGACGCCAACGCGAGTCGGGCCCGCGCCGCCGAGACCAGGCTTCGTCACTTCGACGAGCAGGGTGCACCCCGCGAGCTCGCCCGCGAGCAGAAGATCGACATGCGACTCGAGGGGGGCCGCACCGGCAAGCGCGTCGTGATGTGCGAACAGCTCGAACTCAGCGACCTCACGTATCCGTTCGATCTGGAGATCTGGTTCGGTGAACGGGTCGCCGTGGTCGGCCGCAACGGCACCGGCAAGTCGCATTTCCTGCGCCTCCTCGCAGGCGGCGACGTCGACCACGAGGGCGAGTGGAAACTGGGCGCCCGAGTCGTGGCGGGCCTGTTCAACCAGACCCACGATCATCCCGAACTCCGCGGACGCCCCCTGATCGACATCCTCGCGGCCCGCGACCTCAATCGGGGGCCGGCCATGGCGCGGCTCCGGCGCTACGAGCTGAACCTGGCCGCCGATCAGGCATGGGAGACCCTCTCGGGAGGTCAACAGGCGCGTTTCCAGATCCTGCTGCTCGAGATCGACGGCGCCAACCTGCTCCTGCTCGACGAACCGACCGACAATCTCGACGTCGCGTCGGCCGAGGCCCTCGAGGCCGGACTCGCAGTGTTCGAGGGGACGGTGGTGTGCGTCACCCACGACCGTTGGTTCCTGCGTTCGTTCGATCGTTTCGTCGCCTTCACCGACGACGCCGACGTGCGAGAGGTCGACGATCCCGCTGTTGCCTGGTCGAGCTAGTAGTCGAGCTCCTCGAAGCCGACGTCGTCGGGCAGCTCTGCCGCGGGATGGCGACGGCGGAAACACCAGATCAACGGGCCGTGGTCGGGGACGAACCTCTCGGCAGCCATGACGGTTCGATGGATGCGCAGTCCGACCTCGCCGATGGCATCGAAGGCGAATGCGAACTCGGAGATCTCGTAGCGGTCGAGATCGGTCGGCTCCACCTCGAAGAACAGATGGAGATCGACGGTCTCGGTCTCGAACTCCGTCGTGAAGGCGATACCCCAGAGGTTGTCGTCGAACGCGCCCAAGGCCGCCTCGCACACCGCCAGGAACATGCGCGTCGTGAACTGGTGCGCCTCCGACCGACGGTCCTCCCCCAGATGGTCGTCCATCACTCCGTCCTCCCCGGACGCACCGGCACCACACTCGGCTTCGCGCTTCCCTTGACGGTGAACGTCGTGGTCTCGATGCCCGGCACGACTCCGCCGTTGCGGTTGACATGGATCCCGATGACCTCGTCGTAGCGCACCAGGAGATCCTGACCGCGAGTGATCCCGAAGACCTCCGCCGACCCATCGTGGACGGCGTCGAGCACCCGCTGGGCATCGGCCGGATCGACGAAGTAGCCCCCCGACCGGTGCAGCGGTGAATCCTTGATGTGGCGGAGCTGGCGCTGTCGGCTGATCCGGTCGGACAGCGCGGCGAGTTGCTCCTCGACCGAATCGAAGGTGACCGGCGTACGGCTCGCCCACTCGCCGGCACTGAGGCCGAGGTCGATCGCCCCGGCGACATTGCCGACGTCGTTGGCCATGCCGTGGACGGCCGCCTCATACTGCTCGTCGATGAGCAGGTCGACGCCTCCGGCGGCCACGACGTCGGCGGCACCCGATGTCGCGCCGGCGACGGCGGCGACCCGAGCGACCCCCGTCGACGCCGTCCCGTAGGCCGCTGCGCCCGTGACGACACCATGCACGCCGGCGCCGATGAAGCCACCCCTGACCGAGTTCATGAGGGCGTCGTCGAGTATCGGTGCGCCGGTGGCGAGGTTGATGGCGACCGTCGTCGCTCCACCGGCGAGCGCGCCGGCGCCGACCACGAGGATCATCGAGGCGGCACCACCGGTCGCGACGACGACCAGCCCTGCGGCGAGCAGCGCCGCCCCCATCGCCAGCTCGTCCTTGTGCTCGTCCCACCAGGTCTGGTCGAACCATCCGGACTCGAGTGCCACCGTCGCCGCGGCCAGGACCGACTCGGGGAGGTCGGGGTTGTCGGCGATGAACGCGCGGAAGTCGTTCTCGGAACGGAACCCGTCGACGATGCCCGACGGATCGTTCGCGACGTCGATCCGGTCGGCGTAGTCGCCGAGGATCGTGTGGAGCTGGGCCTTCAGCAGGAAGGCGTGCAGGTCGACGTCGGCGATCAGGCCGTCGCCGGGCTCCATCGACCCGAAGGCGGTGCCGGAGAAGAGGTCGGCGTTGTGGTTGGCGGTGTCGAGCCGATTGCGCAGGAGCGGCTGGTCGAGCAGCGCCTGGGCGGCGAGTACCTGGCTCGGAGTGAACCGCCACGGATGGGCGACGACGAACTCGAGGTCCTTGGCCGACACCCGCTGGTCGCGGGAGCCTCCGGTGGCGTTGTCGAACACCGCGAAGTGCTCCTCCAGACCGGTGAGCGCGACATACTCGGCCAGGGTCACCCCGAGCGCGCGGGCCGTGAGCATCTGTCCGAGTGCGGCGTGCAGGTCGATCCCGACGGCAGCGGCATGGTCGAGTGCGGTGGCGAGGTCGAGCCCGAAGTTCTCGACGATCGCGAGCGCGGCCACTGCGTCGTCGGTGGCGTAGCCCCGGTCGAGGAGATCGATCAGTGCCGCGTCGACCCGTTCGACCATGGCGAGGGCGGCGGCCTCGTCGATCGAAAACGCCTCCATGAGCGCACCGACCCGATACTCGAGGCGCAGCTCGGCATCGACGATCCGGAATGCCGCGGCGGCATCGTGCCCTGCCGCCATCGCCCGTTCGACCCGCCGGGCGTGGTCGACATCGCCGCCGACCAGACCGAGCAGCAGGCGTCGGCGCTCGCGGGTTCCCCAGGCCGAGTCGCCCCGCGACAATTCGTCGATCCGGTCGAGCGAGTGTGTGGTCCGCTCGACCAGATCGACACGGAACCTCAGATCCGCAGCGAGTCCGGCGCATGCCTGACGCGCGGCCGTGAGCGGCACCAGTGCGCCCGTGTGGTCGGCTCGGAGGATGGCGGTGGCTTCGTCGAGCATCGACCGCAGCGCAAGGTGATCGACGGCCAGCGCCTCGGCGGCGTTCGTCAGCGCCCCGACCAGTTCGCGGGCGGCCGGCACGTCGAGAACGAGCGTGTCGGACGATCCGGTCGTCGAGAGATCAGCGGGTCGCGGCGTGAGTTGTGGAGACATTGAATGCATTTCATGCGTTTTCGATGTTCTCTGTCAAGGGTCCTCTCGCGTCCCCCTTCCGGCGCGCTCAGCGAACGAGCCGAATCCGGTCGAGCTCGGCCCGGAGATGCTCGGACGCGTCGAGCTCCGTCAGCGGCCGCCGACGGTCGCGATGGATGGCTCGCAGGTCCTCGCCGTGGCCGAGCCGATCGGCCAGTCCCTCCGCCAGCGCGATGGTGAAGGGGGTCTTCGGCGACGCGGCCTGTTGGAGCAGGACCCAGGCATGTGCCTCCTCGCCGCGCTTGATCGCCAGTGCGGCCAACCCGACCAGCGCGTCGTTGGCCATGCGGCTGAGCCGACCTCGTAGCGCCGCGTAGCCGAAGTCGATCACCAGCTCGGCGGCCTCGGGGGTCCGTCCGAGGTCGACGAGCGCAAGCGCCCGCACGGTCGGCGACGAATCCCACACCGACGACGCCCATTCTCCCGACTCGACGATGTCGAGCGCCCGGGCCGGATCGCCGATGAGGATGTGGGCCGATGCCAGCGCGAGCCCGGCCATCACCCGATGGTTGGTGTGACGCCCCGTGGCCTCCAACAGTGCAGAAGCCCTGGCGAACTCGGGCAACGACACGTCGGCGCGGTTCTCGTAGAGCGCCAGGCACCCGCTGGCCCATATACCGGGCGTGAGATGCTCCCCGGCCAAACGGTGCTCGGTCACCACCTGCTCGGCTCGCTCGGCGAGCGCTCGGGCCCGATCCCGGTCCTGACGACCGCACAGGAACGCTATCAGCCCCGCCGCCTGTGCCAACACCTCGGGCACCGTGCCCTCGGCCGCGATCAGTTCCTCGAGTTGCCGGTGGACCACGGCGAAGTCGTCGAGCTGCATGGAGAGCACGACGCTGATGTATCGCATCCAGTCACGGCACTCCCCGGCCTCGAGGTCCTCGGCGATCTGCTCGACCCAGCGACGTCCCTCGATCGCCGGCACCTGCGCCTCCCAGAGGCCCTGACAACCGAACGCGAGGTGGGCGGCGACCTCGCTCCCGGTGGCGCCCGTCTCCGGATCGGTGCCACGCACCAGCGCCCACTCGAGGGCACTCGCGAGATTGGGCCAGTCGGCCCTGAGCCCGCGCGCCCGGTTCAGGTCGGCCGCCTCGACGAAATCCTGCGTGACCGCTCGGGAACGGAACCAGCGCAGGTGGGCTTCGCGGGCCGCGAGCACATCGTCGGACCGTGCGAGCAGGTCACCGGCATAGATGCGGATGGTCTCGAGCATCCGGTACCGCGTGGTCGGATTGCCGGGCGAGTCGTCGATCGCCAGGAGCGACTTGGCGACGAGAGAGCCGAGCAAGTCGATGGCGTCATAGTCGTCGAAGCCCGAAACGGCGACCGCGGCGGGAAGGTCGAAGGACCCGACGAAGACCCCGCAACGCCGGAAGAACTGCTGCTCGTCCTCGTCGAGCAGGTCGTAGGACCAGTCGAGCGTCGCCTGGAGTGTCCGCCGCTTGTGCCGACCGCGCCCGCCGGACAGGAGACGGAATCGGTCGGACATACGATCGAGCAGCTGGGCGGGCGTCAGCACCGACACTCGGGCGGCGGCGAGTTCGATGGCGAGTGGCATGCCGTCGAGCTGTCGACAGATCTCGCCCACGGTCGCCCGCACAGGATCGTCGGGCTCATCACCGCAGGTGAAGGTCGGGCTCGCCGCCCTTGCCCGCTCGACGAAGAGTTGCACGGCCGGAGCGTCGCCCTCGATGCTCAGCGAACCGACGGCGACCACATCCTCTCCCGCCACGTCGAGACGCTCCCGGGTGGTCGCGAGCACCGCGGTCGCGCTGTTGCGGGCCAGGAGGCGCTCGGCGAACACTGCGCAGTCGTCGACGATGTGCTCGCAATTGTCGAGAACGAGGAGGGCATCGCGTCGCTCCAGGTGCGCGATCACCTGATCGAGCGCTCCTTCGTCCGAGCCGCCGAACTCGAGGCGCACCGCGATCGCGAGGGCGGCCGGCAGCTCGGACCCGTCCGACACGCTCGACAGGTCGACGAAGTAGCAGCCGTCGGATCGGCTCGGCAGTTCCTGGTAGGCGACCTCCACGGCCAGCCGGGTCTTCCCACAGCCACCGGATCCGGTGAGCGTCACCATCGCCGAGGTCTCGAGCAGCTGGCGGATCCGCCCGACTTCGCGTTGTCGTCCGATCAGCGGTGACCCGGGGAGCGGGAGGGTCGACAGCGACGGGTCGATGACCTGGAGCGGCCGGAACGACTCGACGCCGACTTGGAAGATGTCGACGGGCTCGGGGACGTCACGCAAACGGTGCTGGCCGAGCGCCAGCATCTCGACGTCGACCAGGTCGGCGACGGCGGCCGACAGCAGGATCTGCCCGCCGGCGGCGAGTGCCTCCAACCGCGCCGCCGTGTTGGGCACCGGCCCGAAGTAGTCGCCGGCCCGCTGGGTCGAGCGGCCGCGATGCAGACCCATCCGCACCCGCAGTGCCGGGTCGCCGTGCCAGTCACACGACGCCAGCGCCGCCTGCGCAGCCACCGCTGCGGCGACCGCCGCCTCGGGATCACCGAAAGCGCCGCGGAAGTGGTCACCGGCCCAACCGAAGACGTAGCCGCCGCAGCGCTCGATCGCGTCGCGGATGATCTCGTCGTGGCGTTCGAAGCTCCGCGCGGTGGCCTCGGCGTCGGCCGCCCACAGCCGCGTCGACCCCTCGACATCGGTGAACAGGAACGTCACGATCCCCGCCGGAATCTCGGGCACGAGCGACCTACCCCTCGCCCGACGACGGGGCGGATCGGAGCGCAGCGATCGACAGCATCGACCCAGTCTCTCATGTGGCGCAGGGGGCAACCGACGCTGCGGCCGACATCGATCGGCAGAGGAGTCCTCCGTGAAGGGCGTCATTTTCAACGTGTTCGAGAACTTCGTCGTGGAGACCTTCGGCGAGGACGTGCTCGAGGACATCGTGGCCGACACGACGATCGAGACCACCGAGCCCTTCGTCGGACCGGGGACCTATCCGGCCGGCGACCTGGTGGCGCTCGTCGTCACCGCGGCGGCCAAGCTCGGAGTGACCGTCGACGAGGCCCTCCAGGCCTGCGGCCGCCACGCCTTCCCGACCCTGGCGGGCGCCGTTCCCTCCCTCATGGCGCACTTCGACGACCTGGAGGCGTTCCTGCTGGGTCTGGAATCGGTGGTCCACACCGAGGTCCGCAAGCTTGATCAGGACGCGTCCCCGGCCCGATTCGCCGTCGAGCGGATCGGCGACGGTGAGCTCCTCATGCACTACGCGTCGCCGTTCGGGCTGTTCGGGTTGGTCCACGGTCTGCTGGACGGCGCCGGCGACTGGTTCGAGACCGAGTTCACCCACGAGATGGTGAGCTCGGAGGGAACCAACGCGACCTTCCGGATCGTCCTGGCCGACGGACGGACGACGCAGACTCCGGCGGATGGCATTCCCGTCGATGCCTGACACCCACGAACGGCTGGAGGGACGACTCGAGCGAGCCCGCGAGAAGATCTCGATCCTCGAGCGGATGATCGAGGACAACACCCGGTCGCTGTATCTCGCGAAGGAGGAGATCAGCGCGAAGAGCCGCTTCCTCGAGAGCATCCTGCGGAGTATGGACTCGGCGGTCATCGTGACCGATGCCGACGCGCGGATCGTGTCGGCCCAGGGCACGACGGCCGGGCTCACGGGCACCGACGTCTCGGAACTGCTCGGCGAGTCGCTCTGGACCCTCATCAGCCGGACGGGCGAGGTGGTCTCCGATGACGACCTCGTCTGGTCCGGCGAGGCATCCCTGGCGACGGCCGACGGCAGCCTTCCGGTCCTCGTCGCGACGTCGGCCCTCGTCGACGACGAAGGGCAGACCACCGGCGCCGTCTGCGTCGCGACCGACATCAGCGAGCGGCGACAGCTCGAACTCGAACTCCGCCATTCCCAGAAGCTCGAGTCGGTCGGTCAGCTCGCCGCCGGCGTCGCCCACGAGATCAACACGCCGATCCAGTACATCGGTGACAGTGTCCACTTCCTGGGCGATGTCATCGACGACCTCCTGCGAGTCGCCGAGGCCCACGGTGCGCTCCGCACGATGATCAGCGCCGACGCCGCGACCAACAGTGCGATCAACAGTGCGATCGCAGCTGTCGACGAGGCCGAAGAGGAGGCCGACCTGGAGTTCATCGCCGTCGAGGGGCCCGCAGCCGTACGCCGCACCCTCGAGGGCGTCGAACGGGTGTCGACCATCGTCAAGGCGATGAAGCAGTTCTCCCATCCCGGCAGTGAGCAGCACGCTCCCGAGGATCTCAACGAGATGATCGACACGACGCTCATCGTCGCCCGCAACGAGTACAAGTACATCGCCGACGTCGACTTCGTACCGGCGGAGATCCCGCAGGTCGTGTGCAAGCGGGGTGACCTGTCGCAGGTGCTGCTGAACATCGTGGTGAACGCCGCACATGCCATCGCCGATCGGGTCGAGGGGACCCCGGACCGGGGAACCATCACGATCCGGTGTGTCGAGGAGGGCGGCGGTGTCTGTCTGACGATCGCCGACACTGGTGGCGGGATCCCCGCAGCCATCCGCGACCGGATCTTCGATCCCTTCTTCACGACCAAGGAACCCGGCAGGGGGACCGGCCAGGGACTGGCGATCTCGCGCTCTGTCGTCGTGGACGGCCACAACGGCAAGATCGGTGTGGATGTCGAGGAAGGGGTCGGCACCACCTTCCGCATCTGGTTGCCGTCGGAGCCGCCGACATGACCACGATCGCGACCCACGACACGACCGGTGCCCCGGCCGGCGGCGCCGAGCCTCGCCCGACCGTGCTGTTCGTCGACGACGAACCCGGGGTGCTCGACGGCATTCGCCTCGCCCTGCGCCAGGCCCGCAAGAGCTATCACTTCCTCTGGGCGGGGAGTGTCGAGGAGGCCCTCGAGATCCTCGACGCACACCACGTCGACGTGGTCGTGACGGACATGCGTATGCCCGGAGCCAACGGCGCCGACCTGCTGGTCACGATTCGACGCGAACACCCCCATGTCGTGCGCTTCGTCCTCTCCGGCGAGGCCGAGCCCCAACTCGTCATGAGGTCGATGCTCGAGGCCCACCGCTGGTTGACGAAGCCATGCCCGCGGGAGCAGTTGCTCGCCGCCCTGGCCGACGCGGTCCGGTATCGCTCGCTCCACCTCGACGATCAGGTCGCCGGCGTCATCGCCGGAGCCGACAACGTGCCCAGCCTGCCCGAGCACTACCTGCGGATCCAGACCCTTCTGGCCGACCCCAACGTGTCGTTCGACGCGGTGGCGGCCGCTGCCGAAACCGATCCGGCGATCACCGCGAAGCTGCTCCAGCTCGCGAACTCGGCGTTCGCCGGCGCGACGCCGTCGACGACCGTGCGCGATGCCGTCGGCCGGATCGGCATCGTCGCCGTCGCCCAGCTCGCCCTGACCGTCGAGGTGATGCGCGCCCTCGACACCGACACCGACATCCGGGGATTCCCGCCCGATGCCCTCGCGACCTACGGCTCCTCGGTCGGACACGTCGCCTCGGCGTTGGCCCGTCCCGAGCACGCCACGATCGCCGCCGTCGGCGGTCTGCTCGCGCACGTCGGCATCCTGCTCGAAGCCTCGACCACGCCCGGTCGCCTCCGTGCGGCCTACGACCATGCCGAAGCCGAGGACATCGACCTGCCGACCGCCGAGCGGATGCTGTTCGGGGTTCGCCACACCGACCTGGCCGGACACCTGCTGTCCATCTGGGGCCTTCCGTCGGAACTCGTGCTCGCGGTGGCCGCATCCAGCGACCTTCCCGACCCCGACATCGACACGCCGTTCACCTGCACCACCGCGGTACAAGCCGCCGCCCTGATCGTGCAGCGACGTCTGGGGGACTCACTCGGTCGGCCGCTCGTCACCCGACTCGACGACACCATGACCGCCGCCCTCGACCGCTGGGAGGCGGGGCTCGTCGAGGCAAGACCGTGACCGACAAGCCCACCGTTCTCTTCGTCGACGACGAATCAGAGCTCCTCGAAGGCATGCGTCTCGGCCTGCGCAAGCGCTACAACGTCGCGGTTGCGTCGAGCGGTGCCGAGGGGCTCTCGTATCTCGCCGAGACGCGCGAGGCCGGGGTCGACGCCGTCGTCTCGGACATGCGCATGCCGCAGATGTCCGGCGCGCAGTTCCTGACCGCGGTGCGCGAACGCCACCCGGAGCTGCCCCGGATCCTCCTCACCGGACAAGCCGATCTCGACGCGGCGATCGCTGCGGTCAACGACGCGAGGGTCTTCCGTTTCCTGACCAAGCCGTGCCCTCCGGAACTCCTCACGGAGACCATCGACGAGGCGATCGAACAGTCGCGACTTCGCACCGTCGAACGTGACCTGCTCGACCAGACGCTCAGTGGCGCCGTCGGCATGCTCACCGACGTGCTCGGCTTGGTCAGCGTCGGCGCCTACAGCAAGACGATGCGCATCGTCGACATCGTGACCGGTCTGTGCCGTCAGCTCGAGCGCGACGTGGACTGGGACCTCCTCCTCGCCGCGCGCCTCTCCCAGATCGGCTGTGTCGTGGTCGGCGACGACCACGGTGATCTGCTGCCCGGGTCGGTGGCCCTGCACTCGACGGTGGCCGGCGACTTGCTCACACGGATCCCACGCCTCGAGACCGTCGCCGAGATCGTCTCGCATCAGCAGGACACCCGGCCGGCGATGACCGCCGAGACGCTCGCCGAGTGCGGTGACACGGCGTTGAAGACCGAACTGCTCCGACTCGCGTACCGCTTCGACGACCTGGTGAGCTCCGGCGAGAGCCGCGTCGCCGCGCTGGCGCTCCTGGCCGCCGAGAGCCATCCACCACCCGAGTTCCTGCTCACCGCCCTCGGCAAGGTGAAGCCGTCGTCGAACGCGATGGTCGAGATCGACACGACCGCCGACCAGCTCGCGGCGGGAATGAAGCTCACGGAGGACGTGATGACCACGACCGGATCGAAACTGGCGGCAGAAGGCGTCACCTTGACCACCGTGCTCGTCGGCCGCATCCGCACCTTCGGGGCCGGTCCGGGCATCGTCGAACCGATCCGGGTGCTCGCACCCCTGTCGATGGCACGGGAGCTGGCCCGGTGAGCCCGGTCGTCCTCTTCGTCGACGACGAGGTCGGTGTCACCGACGCCGTGCGGGTCGCACTCCGCAAGATGCCGTTCGAAGTCCGCACGGCCAACTCCGGACGAGACGGACTCGCCGCACTCGCTGCGGGCGACGTGGACGTCGTGGTGTCGGATGAGCGCATGCCGCAGATGACGGGCACGGAGTTCCTGGCCCGCGTCCGCGAGGAACATCCCGACGTTCAGCGGATCATTCTGACCGGTGAGGCATCGCTCGAAGCCACGATCTCGGCGATCAACGACGCGGCGATCCACCGGTTCCTCGTCAAGCCGTGCCCGTCCGACGTGCTCGTCGAAGCCATCAACGACGCCCTGGCCGCAGGGCGCGCCTCTCGCTCGGTCGACGTCGATCCCGGCCTGGAGGAGGCGTTCGAGGAAGCACTCGGCTTTTGTCGCATGGTGTACCAGCCGATCGTTGCGCTTCCCGCGGGTCGCGTCTTCGCCTACGAGGCGCTCATCCGCGTGGATCATCCGGTGATCGCGTCACCCCCCGACCTGATCCATGCCGCCACGCAGCTGGATCGCCGATTCGATCTCGACCGGCTGGTCCGCCACATGGTCGCCACCGACATGCCGTCGGCACCCGACGACGTCGCCGTCTTCGTGAACCTGCTGCCCGAGTCGCTCGAGGACCCGATGCTCATCGAGGGCCGCGACGAACTGGCGCCTCACCGCGACCGCATCGTGCTCGAGATCACCGAACGGGCACCCCTCTCGATGATCTCCGACGTCGAGACGCGGCTCGACGCACTTCGCCGCCTCGGCTACCGGCTGGCGCTGGACGACCTCGGCGCCGGCTACGCCGGACTCACCAGCCTCGCGACCATGCAACCGGACATCGTGAAGTTCGACATGGAACTCGTGCGCGACATCCATGTGCGATCGACCCAGAGCACGCTGGTCCAGTCGATGATCGTCGTGTGTCGCGACCTCGGCTCGATCACGTTGGCGGAAGGTGTCGAGTCGCACCGGGAGATCGACCATCTCGTGAACCTCGGCTGTGAGCTCTTCCAGGGATACGCGCTCTCGAAACCCGAGCCCCCGTTCGTCTCCCTTCCCTCGATCCGCTGAGGTCTCGACTACGATCGAACGCATGTTCGATTCGCTGAACCCACAGCAGCAGGCCGCCGTCGACCACACCGGCTCCCCCTTGCTCATCGTCGCCGGCGCGGGTACCGGCAAGACCAAGACCCTCGCAGCCCGGGTCTGTCGGATCATCGACGACGGCGCCGACCCGAGCCGGATCCTCCTGCTCACGTTCACCCGACGTGCCGCGAGCGAGATGCTTGCCCGGGTGGCGGCGGTGTCGACCGACCGGGCCGCCTCCCGGGTCTGGGGTGGCACCTTCCACTCCACGGCCAACCGACTCCTGCGCAACTTCGGACAGAGCGCCGGGCTGTCACCCGGATTCACCGTGCTCGACCAGTCCGACGCCACCGAGCTGATGGGCATCGTGCGTACCGACGAGGGATTCGGGGAGCGGGGCAAGCGGTTCCCCCGCAAGGAGACCATCGCCGGCGTCTACTCGCGCATGGTCAGCAGCCAGGCGAAGCTCGGCGAGGTGCTCGAGCGCGACTACCCCTGGTGCGCCGATCACGCCGACGACCTGCGGACGATCTTCACCGCCTACACCGCTCGCAAGCGCAGCCATCAGGTGCTCGACTACGACGACCTGCTGCTCTTCTGGCGTGGGCTCACGGTCAGCGGAGTCGGCGACGCGATGCGGGATCTCTTCGACCACGTCCTCATCGACGAGTACCAGGACACCAACCCGATCCAGGCCGACATCGTCCGGGGGATGTGCCGCCCCGACACCGACCTGTGCGCCGTCGGCGACGATGCCCAGGCCATCTACGGGTTCCGGGCGGCGACCGTGGCCAACATGTGGAACTTCGCCGAGCAGTTTCCCGGCGCCACGCGGGTGACCCTCGAACAGAACTATCGATCGACCATGCCGATCCTGGCCGTCGCCAACGCCGTGCTGTCCCAGAGCGACGAGCACTACGCGAAGCAGCTCTGGTCGTCCCGTCCGCACGGCCTCACCCCCAAGCTGAAGACCCATCACGACGAGGGTGCCCAGAGCGCCGCCGTCGCGACCGCCGTGCTCGACGCCCGCGAGCGGGGGATCGATCTCCGCCAACAGGCCGTGCTCTTCCGGGCCGGCCACCACGCCGACGGCCTCGAACTCGAACTCACCCGACGCGACATCCCCTATGTGAAATACGGCGGACTGAAGTACCTCGAGTCGGCCCACGTCAAAGATCTGCTGGCGCTCCTGCGCATCCTCGACAATCCGGCCGACCAGCTGGCCTGGCATCGCGTCCTCGCATCCCTGGAGGGTGTCGGCCCCGCCACGATCCGTCGTCTGTGCGACGAGATCGGCGTCGACCGCGACCACGACGACGCCCTCGCCCGTTTCCTCGACGGTGCGGGGCGCGTGCCGGCGGCCGCCGACGAGCAGGCCATCGCGCTCCGTGCCGCGTTCACCGCGTGCCTGTCCGACATCGCGCCGGCCGAACAGGTCGACCGGCTGAAGGCCTTCTGCGCCCTCGTGTTCCCCAACCGCTACGACGACGCTGCGGCCCGGGTCGCCGACATCGACCAGCTCGCCGCCACGGCGTCGGCCTACACCACCCGCAGCCGCTTCCTGACCGAGCTGACCCTCGACCCTCCGAGCAAGACCAGCGACCAGGCCGGCCCTCCGCACCTCGACGACGACTGGCTCACACTGTCGACCATCCATTCGGCCAAGGGACTCGAGTGGCGAAGTGTCCATCTGCTCCACGCGGCCGACGGCAACATCCCCTCCGAGATGGCACTCGGCGACCAACACGGACTCGCCGAGGAGCTCCGGCTCATGTACGTCGCCCTCACCCGGGCGAAGGACGAGCTCACCGTCAACTTCCCGCTGCGGTTCCACGTCAACCGCCACGCGACCGACGATCGCCACGTCTACGCCCAGCTCAGCCGCTTCATCGACCCGGTGCGCGAACTGTTCGACGAGGAGTCGGCCGCGCCCGAGGTCGACCTGCGCAGCGACATGGAGCTCTCGACCGTCGGTGTTGCCGACGAGGTCGACACGCTGCTCGCCGCGTTGTGGGACTGAGACGGCGGGATCCGGCGGAGAAATCTTCGCGAAGCTGTCGAGAACCCACGATCTCGTTCGTCGTCGTCACGAACAACCAACCGGATCACCCCGGACGACCACTTGGAGCACCCCGATGAAATACGCATGCCTGATCTACTCCGACGAACACGACAAGACCGTCAACCCCGAGCGGACCAGCGAGGCCTACGGCCCGATCATCGCCGGCTACGCCGCCTTCGGTGCCGAAGCCGGTGCCGCCGGGGTGATCCTCGGCGGCGAGGCGTTGGACGACACCGCCACCGCCACCTCGCTGCGCGTTCGCGACGGTGAGGTCACGACGACCGACGGCCCCTTCGCCGAGACCAAGGAACACCTCGGAGGCTTCTACATCCTCGAGTGCGACACGCTCGACGAGGCCATGGCGTGGGCGGCGAAGATCCCCCACGCGGCAACCGGGACCATCGAGATCCGCCCCGTTCTCGACTTCGGCTGACTCCGGACATCACCCCTGGACATCACCCCGGATCCCGTCGGCGCCCGAGTCGCCGAAGTCGTGAAGCAGGAATGGCCGCGCCTGATGGCCATCCTCTACCGCGACCTCGGCGACCTGGGCGCCGCCGAGGACGCCGCGCAGGAGGCGGCGACCCTCGCGCTCACCCGATGGCTCGACGACGGCATCCCCGACAAGCCCGGTGCCTGGATCACGACGGTCGCGCGACGCAAGGCAGTCGACCGGATCCGGCGCGAGCGCACCGGCCGCGACAAGGTCGAGCTGCTGGGGCGACTCGAAGAGCCGTTGGCCGACGCAGCGCCGATGCCCGATGATCAGCTCGGGCTCTTCTTCGGCTGCTGCCATCCCGCCCTCGGTCGTGACGCCCAGGCGGCACTCACACTGCGCAGCCTCGGTGGACTCACGACTGCCGAGATCGCCCGCGGCTTCCTCGTTCCCGAGGCCACGATGGCCCAGCGACTCGTCCGAGCGAAGCGAAAGATCGCGTCCGCCGCCATCCCGTTCCGGGTTCCCGACGACAGCGAGATGCTCAGCCGGATCGATGTCGTCCACCAGGTCCTCTACCTCGTGTTCAACGAGGGCGCGTACCCCAGCACCGGTTCACTGCCCACGCGGGTCGACCTCGCCGAAGAGGCGATCCGACTCGCCGGCCTGCTCGCCGAGCTCATGGTCGACGATGCCGAGACCCTCGGGCTGCACAGCCTGTTCCTCATGATCCACGCCCGTCGAGCAGCCCGCATCGGCGGCGCCGACGGCGAATCGGTTCTTCTGCCGCAGCAGGATCGCAGCCGGTGGTCCACCACCCTGATCGAGCAGGGGCAGCACCAGCTCGACCGGGCGCTGCGACTCGAGCGACCGGGGCCCTATCAGATCGAGGCCGCGGTCCAGGCGCTCCACAACGAGGCGCCGAGCGCGGCGGCAACCGACTGGGCCCAGATCGCCGCGCTCTACCGTCGGCTCGCCGACTGGCGACCGACACCCGTGGTCGCCCTCAACCTCGCGGTGGCCGTCGGCGAGGCGGAGGGACCCGCTGCCGGGCTCGCGCTTCTGCGCGATGAGGCGATCGGCGACCCGCTCGCGAACTATCCCCACTACCACGCCGCCGTCGCCGATTTCCTGCGCCGACTCGACCGCACCACCGAGTCCGCAGCGGCGTATCGAACGGCGCTCGCCCTCACCGGGAACCAAGCCGACCGCCGATTCCTCGAGCATCGCCTCGCCGAGGTTTCGCGCTGAGGTCGACCGGCGACCACAATGCTGGCCATGTCCGCGCTCTACGACCACCGGCTCCGACCGGCCCAGCCCTCCACTCCATCGGCCGACGCGTTCACGATCCATCGCGCGCCGGTCGACGGCGACCTTCGGCTGGCCTTCGTCCGGGAAGGCGTCGGCGGCTACCCGCTGCTGCTGATCCACGGCTATCCCGAGACGAAGCGGGTGTGGTGGCGCAACATCGAACCGCTCGCCGCCGCGGGCTACGAGGTGATCGTCCCCGACCTCCGCGGCTACGGCGACTCCGACCTGTCCAGCGACGACACCTACGACCTCGCCCGCTACAGCCGCGACTGTCACGCGCTGATGAGCGGTCTCGGCCACCAGCGTTTCGGCGTGGTGGCCGGCGACGTGGGCGGCGCGGTCGCCGTCGACCTCCTCCACCGCTTCCCGAACACGGTCGACAAGCTGGTCTACTTCAACACCGTGCCCCCGATCCTGCTCGACGACTTCGTCGAGGCCGGCATCGACCTCACCACGATCAGGTCCATGGGCGACGGCCCCACCACCGACTACCAGGTCGATCAGGGAGAGCGACCCGACGCGTTGATCGCCGAGCTCGACACACCCGACAAGCGCGAACGTTGGGTCCGCGGGTTCTACACCCACCGTCTGCTGGCCTCACCGGGCTCGTTCACCGACGACGATCTGGCCTTCATGACCGAACCGTTCCGCGAGCGCGACCGGCTCCGGTCGGCCTGGGCCCCCTATGAAGCGCGCTACGGCCGGCCCCAGAGTGAGCCACCGCTGATGTCGGACTTCGTCGATGTGGCGACCCTTGTGCTCTACGGCCCCGACGACCAGGTGGTCGGCCCCGACTTCATCCATTGCTGCGAGGTGGCCTTTCGTAACCGGGTCGGCCCGGTCGCGATCCCGGGGGCGGGCCACTTCCTCCAGTGGGAGCGGGCCGACATCGTCAACGGCCTCATCGAGCACTTCTTCGCCGAGCTGCGCTGAGGGCCACTCGCCCGTACGGTGTCGCCCATGGATCTCACCGCTGCCCAGGCTCGCGTCATCGGCTGCCTCGTCGAGAAGGCACAGACCACGCCCGACAGTTACCCGCTGAGCAGCAACGCGTTGACCAACGCGTGCAACCAGAGCACCAACCGCAACCCGGTCGTCGACTACACCGAACGCGAGGTCGACGCACTCATGCTCGAGCTGCGGGAGATGAAGCTCGCCCGCACGGTCAGCGGCAGCGGCCACCGCGTCGGGAAGCACAAGCACATCATCGACGAGACCCTCGGCATCGACGGTCACGAGCTGGCGGTGCTCGCCGCACTCCTGCTGCGGGGACCACAGACGCGCAACGAGATCGCCACCCGCACCGAGCGCTACACCGACGGGCCACAGGGCGACAAGGAGGCCGTCGACGCGGCGATCGACCGGCTCGCGGCCCGGCCCGAGCCGCTGGTGGTCCGGCTGGACCGCCAGGCCGGCGAGCGCGAACCGAGGATCGACCAGTGCTGGGCCGCCACGCACGACGGCGAGCCCCCGGCCTCCCCGGCGCCAGCAGCGCCGGATCTCGAACAACGCGTCGCCGCCCTCGAAACCGCCCTCGCCGAACAGACCCGCCGCCTCGACAACCTCCTCGGAGAAAGTACAGGTGTCTGACCCCCATACTTTCTGGGGTCAGACACCCGTACTTTCTCGGGTTAGCGTCGCCTGATGATCACGACCTTCGAGGTGAACCGCGGGGACCGCGCCGAGACTCGGGCGGTCGAAGAATCGGTCGAGATCCGCGAGGGGCAGGTGCTGGCCCGCATCGACCACTTCGCCCTGACGTCGAACAACATCACCTACTCCGTGATCGGGCACATGATGGGCTACTGGGACTTCTTCCCACCGGCCGACGAGGGCTGGGGGCGGGTCCCTGCGTTCGGCTACGCCGAGATCGTCGAGAGCCGCTGCGACGGCGTCGAGCCCGGCACCCGGGTCTACGGCTACCTCCCGATGGCGTCCCACGTCGTGTTCGAACCCGGTCGTCTCAGCCCGTTCTCCTTCAGCGACATGGCCCCACATCGACAGCCGATGTCGAAGGTCTACAACCGCTACGAGATCACGGCGACCGATCCGTTGCACGACGCTGATCGCGAAGAACAGCGGATGCTGCTCCATCCCCTCTTCATGACGTCGTTCGTGATCGACGACTGGTGCGGCGACCACGATCTGTTCGGAGCCGACACGGTCGTCCTCTCGAGTGCATCGAGCAAGACGGCGATCGGCGTCGCCCACCTCATGTCCCGACGCGAAGGCGTCCATGTGGTCGGTCTGACCTCGCCGGGCAACGTGGCCTTCACCGAATCGCTCGGCTGCTACGACCAGGTCGTCACCTACGACCGGGTCTCGACCCTCGAACGGAGGCCCGCCGTCTATGTCGACATGTCGGCCGCCGGCGATCTCCGGCACGCCGTGCACCGCCATTTCGCCGGCGAGCTGAAGGCCAGCAGCTCGGTCGGGGCAACCGACTGGGAGCACATGGACGGCCGAGGAGACCTGCCCGGTCCGAAGCCGGAGCTGTTCTTCGCCCCTTCCCAGATCGAGAAGCGCAACGCCGAGTGGGGCCGTGAGGAGATGAACCGCCGGGTGCGCGAGGCCTGGACGCGCTACTCGGCGTGGTCCGACGACTGGATGACGGTCGTTCGCCACGAGGGCACCGACGCGCTGGCCGCACTCTGGGCGGAGATGGTGCCCGGCCGGGTCGACCCGACGATCGGCCACGTCGTCCGGATCGCCCCATGACCGGTCGTCGCGTCGCACTCATCGCCGCTGCCGGCTACTACGTCGGCCCGGAGCTGGCCGTCCGTCTTGCGAGCGACGGCCACGATCTCGTTCTCGGCGCACCCGCCGACGGTCTCGTCGAACGCTGCGAGGCCGCCGGCGCCCGGGTTGCCGTGTGCACCGCCGAGGAGCTCGGCCCCGAGCACGACCCCCGGTTCGCGGCCACGCTCGTCGAACGGGCGCTCGGCGAGTTCGGCCGCATCGACGCCGCCACGCTCTTCAGCGGCGCGATCATCGGCGGCTGGTTCCTGAAGTCGGCGTCGACCGAGGATCTCGACCGGCTGACCAAGGGCGTCATCAACGCGCCGTTCGAGTTCCTCCATGCCGTCGTGCCCGTCATGGTCGAGCAGGGCGGCGGTCAGGTGCTCGTGATCACGAGCGCCACGTCGGCTCGCACGACGCCGCGGGCCCCGCTCTATTCGGCCCTGCGGGCCGGCGCCGACCATCTGGTCCGCAACGTCGCCGCCGAGGCCGCGCCCCACGGCGTGCAGGTCAATGCCGTCGGCACCAACTACATGAACTTCCCCGGCTACTGGGCCGCACTCGGCGGCGAGACGCCCGAGAAGCGGGCCAAGCTCGAGGCGCAAGTCCCGATGGGGCGTATGGGCGAGATGGACGAGTTCGCCGAGTTCTGCAAGGTCTTCCTCGACGGCCGGATGGGGTTCGCCACCGGTCAGACCATCCAGTTCGACGGCGGCTGGTCGGTCTGAACACCGGTTGCGGTGTGTCCGTGACGGTGCTGGCATGGTGGTTCACCGAGACAGGAGCACACCATGGTCCACGCCGTACCCGAGGGTCTCAGCGACCGCATCGTCCCGTATCTGATGATCGACGGCGCCGCCGACGCGATCGACTTCTACGTGCGCGCCTACGGGGCCACGGAGGAGGGCCGCCTCGAGATGCCCGACGGCAGCATCGGCCACGCGGCGATCGTGGTCCACGGGGCGACCGTCTACCTCAGCGATGCTCCCGACGACATGGAGCACGAGGCAGCCAACCCGGCGAAGCTCGGCGGCACCTGTGTCCTCCTGCACCAGTACGTGAGCGATGTCGACGCCGTCGTCGCGCGAGCCGCAGAGGCGGGCGGCACCATTCTCAGACAACCGGCGGACCAGTTCTACGGCGATCGAGCAGCCCTCGTGGCCGACCCGTTCGGGCACCTCTGGTCGTTTCACACCCACGTCCGCGACGTCTCCGACGACGAGATGACCGCGGCAATGGAGCAGATGGCAGCGCAGTGAGCGCCTACTCCAGGGTCGCGTAGTTGGTCGAGCGGTCGTCGGTGGTGGTGCCCCGCACCTCGTCGACACCGGCCCGAAGCGCCTCGAGATAGTCGCCGATGACCCCGGTGTTCGAGTTCGACACGGTCGAGTGCAGGGAGTCGGGCGGACCCTGCCGGTCGTGGAACCAGCCGCGGCGCTCGAGCGCGTCGCCCAGCGCGAACACGTCGACGGGATCATCGGCCTCGGGGTCGGACGCGATCGCCACGAGATGGAACTGCCCGTCGCCGAGCACTCTGATGCCGTCGATCGCGGCCACCCCCGCCCGCATCTCGTCGGCGTTCTCGAGCGTCTGGCGGGTCAGCTCGACATAGCCGTCGATCCCGAGGTGCTGCATCACCGCCCAGGCGGCCGCCATGGGCAGACCGCTGCGGGTGCCCTGCAGATTGGGCGACGCGTAGAACCCGCCGAGCCAGTCGTCGAACACGAAGGTCTGGTAGCGGCGCAGCTCCTTGTTGCGATGCAGGATCACCGACACGCCCTTGGGCGCGTAGCCGAGCTTGTGGATGTCGGCCGAGATCGAGGTGACACCCTCGACCCTGAAATCCCACGGGCCGACTTCGCGCCCGAGACGCTCGACGAACGGGAGCACGAACCCGCCCATGCACGCGTCGACGTGGCAGTTGGCACCGGCCGACGCGGCCAGGGCGGCGATCTCCGGAATCGGGTCGATCACGCCCTGCGGATACTGGGGAGCGGATCCGACGATGAGGACGGTGTTGTCGTTCACCATGGCGGCCATCGCGTCGACGTCGGCGGTCCAGTCGTCGAGCACCGGTGTCTTGTGGAGCGTCAACCCGAACAGGTGGGCGCCCTTGTGGAACGCGGCGTGGGCGCTCTCTGCGACGATCATCTCGGGAGCAACGATGCCGCGTTCGGCCTTCGCCCGCTCCCGCGCGGCCTTGACCGCGCACAGGATCGACTCGGTGCCGCCGCTGGTGAGGAAGCCTGCGGCGCCGTCGCCGTGGAGCAGTCCGGCCGTCCAGGAGACGACCTCGGACTGGATCTCACCGAGTGACGGGAACGCCTTCGTGTTGAGCGCGTTCTCGTGGAGGTAGATCATGGCGGCCCGCTCGGCCACCTCGTGGACCGATGGGCCGCCGTCGTAGACCATGCCGAAGGCGCGGCCGTCGGCCCACTTGACGTCGTGGGTGCGCTTCGCCTCGAGGTCGGCGATGACATCGTCGACCGATCGGCCCTGCTGGCTCAGTTCGGATTCGGGCATGGCGTGACCGTACCGCGTGGCCATAGCGTCGATCCGATGACGACCCACACGACCGAAACCGGCATCGAGTTCCTCCGCACTCCCGACGAGCGCTTCGTCGACCTGCCCGATTTCCCGTGGGAACCGAAGTACGTCACCGTCGACGGCCTTCGCATGGCATACCTCGACGAGGGCCCCACCGCTGGCGACCGCGAGACGATCCTCCTGCTCCACGGCGAGCCGACATGGAGCTACCTCTACCGACGGATGATCCCGACATTGGTCGACGCCGGCCACCGGATCATCGCCCCCGACCTCATCGGGTTCGGGCGCAGCGACAAGCCGACCGATCGCGCGGCGTACTCCTACAACGGTCATGTCGGCTGGATGCACGCGTTTCTCGACCAGATCATCGACACGGAGGGGATCGGTTCGTTCGCGGCCTTCCTCCAGGACTGGGGCGGCCTGATCGGCCTTCGGGTGGCAGCCGAACGGCCCTCTCGGTTCAGCCATCTCGTCGTGGCCAACACCGCGCTCCCGCACGGCGAGAACCTCGGGCCGGGTTTCGACTTCTGGCTGGAACTCTCCCAGACCGTCGACCCGTTCGACGCCGGCGCCCTCGTCGACCAGGCGATCGCCACCCGAGACCTCACCGATGCAGAGAAGGACGCCTACCGGGCGCCATTCCCCGACGAGTCGTACATGGCCGGCGCTCGTGAGTTCCCCTGCCTCGTGGCCATCACCCCCGAGCACGGGGGCGTCGCCGAGAACACGGCAGCCCGAGAGGTGCTGGCGGCGTGGGACTCGCCGGTGCTGTCGTTGTGGGGCATGAGCGACTTCGTGCTCGGCCCCCTCCGCGACGACCTGCTCGAGCTCATCCCGGGCACGGCGGGTCAACCCCACCAGGCGTTCGATGCGGCGAGCCACTTCATCCAGGACGACATCGGCGCGCCGCTGGCGGACGCCGTCGTCGACTGGCTCTCCGGCCTGCGCTGAGCGATCCTTTCGCGATGCACCGCCGCTCCGTCACGTCAGCACTCGCGATCCTGTCCCTGCTGGCACTGCTCGCCGCCGCCTGCAGCGACGACACCGGCGATGCCGGCGACACCACCGACCCGTCGGACGGATCGACGACCACGTTCGGGCCGGCCGCCACGACCACGACGACCGATGCCGTCGCCGAGCCGCCGAGTCCCGCCGACGACCTGATCGGCGATCCCGTCCCGACCCCGAACCCCGAGGTGCGCCTTCCCCCCGACGCCGGCTCGACCTTCTACCAGGGCGTCGGGTTCGACCTCTCGCTCGTCGGCTACGAGCAGTCGGAGTATTTCCTGACCGGAACGGCCCGCTCGTTCGCTCCCGTCGGCGAACTGACGCCCGACGGCCGGTGGGTGGTCGAAGCCGCCGACGAGGCCGACTACACGACCCGCATCGTCGTCGTCCGGCCGAGCGACCCCGCCGACTTCAACGGCACCGTGATGATGGAGTGGTTCAACGTGAGCGGCGGACTCGATGCGGCACCGAACTTCACGATGTCGCACGTCGAGCAGCTGCGCGAGGGCTATGCCTACGTGGGCGTGTCGGCCCAGGAGCGCGGCATCGAGGGTGGCGGAGGCGGCGTCGACGTCGGCTTCCCCATCCACCTGAAGGGCGCCGAGCCCGAGCGCTACGCACCACTGCAGCACCCCGGCGACTCGTTCTCCTACGACATCTTCAGCCAGGCCGCCCAGGCGGTCCGCAACCCCGGGGACAGCATCGACCCGCTCGGCGGTCTCCCGCTCCAACACGTCATCGCCGTCGGCGAGTCGCAGTCGGCGTTCCGTCTCACCACCTATGTCAACGCGATCGACCCCGTCGCCCAACTCTTCGACGGGTTCCTGATCCACAGCCGCGGTGGCGGTTCGGCCGACCTGTCGCAGGGGCCACAGGCCGAGTCCCCCACCCCCGAACAGGTCCTGATCCGCGACGACGTCCGGGTGCCGGTGTTGACCTTCCAGACCGACTCCGACCTCTTGCTGCTCGGCTGGGTGCCCGACCGCCAACCCGACAGCGACAACTTCGTGCTGTGGGAGGTCGCCGGCACCGCCCACGGCGACGTCTACTCGATCTCGCTCGACGTCGGGCCCCAGGACCTCGGCAATGATCCTGCCATCGCCGCGGTCGTCGAGGTCGCGTCGCCGATTCCGGGGATCATGGACTGCGGGGGCCCGATCAACTCCGGTCCCCAGCACTACGTGATGAACGCCGCGGTCCACGCGCTGGCCCGCTGGGCCGCGGGTGGCGAGCCGCCCACGTCGGCACCCCGGGCCGAGGTGGTCGAGGTCGAGGTCGACCCCGACGCGGAGGGCCGGCAGGCCACCCACGCCCCGGTGACCGACGACTACGGCAACATCCTCGGCGGCGTGCGCACCGCGTGGGTCGACGTCCCCGTTGCCCGGCTCACCGGTGAGCCCGTCGGCGGCAGTTCGTTCTGCGGGTTGTTCGGATCGACGACGCTGTTCGACGACGCCACGCTGGCCGAGCTCTACCCGACCAAGGCCGCGTACCTCGACGCGATGACCGCGTCGATCGACCAGTCGGTGGCCGACGGGTTCCTGCGGCCCCTCGATGCCGAGCTGATCCTCCAGTACGCCGCCGACAACGACATCGGCTTGTAGGGTCGGCGGGTGGCCGCCCCGCTCCCGCTGCGTTTCCTGCGCTCGTACGCCGATCCGAACGAGCTGCCGTTCGTCAACGCCGAGGTCGCCCTCATGGGTCGCTCCAATGTCGGCAAGTCGTCGCTGATCAACGCCCTGGCCCAACACAAGGGACTGGCCAAGACGTCGAAGACCCCTGGAGCGACCCGCCTGCTCAACGCTTTCGAGGTCGGCCGGGAGGACTCCGGTCGTTGGCTGATGGACCTGCCCGGCTACGGCTACGCGAAGGTCTCGAAGACCGAGCAGGCCAAGTGGGCCGAGATGCTCAACGCCTATGTCGAGCAGCGGGAGAACCTCGTCGCGGTCCTGCTCCTGATCGACGGCGAGATCGGGCCGACCGCGCTCGATCTCCAGACCGTCGATTGGCTCCACCACCTCGGGCGCCCGATCCTCTACGTGGCCACCAAGGCCGACAAGGTCCGGTCGTCGAAGAGCCAGAAGCGCCGCGCCGAGCTGACGGGCAAGCTGGGCGTGGAACGAAAGGACGTGCGGTGGGTCAGTGCCGACAAGGGCACGGGGATTCCCGAACTGCGCGCACTCGTACTCGAGACCCTCGGCATCACCTGACCGCCTTCCCAGGAGCGACCACATGATCACGCGGCAACCCTTCGGCAGCACCGGCCACACGAGCACGAAGGTGATCTTCGGTGCGGCGGCGCTCGGCGGCATGAGCCAGGCGCGGGCCGACGCGACCCTCGAGACCGTCATGCGCTTCGGCGTGAACCACATCGACACCGCCGCGAGCTATGGCGCATCCGAGGACCGACTCAAGCCCTTTCTCGAAGACCACCGTCGCGAGGTGTTCCTGGCCACGAAGACCGGCGACCGCGACGGCGACGGCGCCCGCCGCAGCCTCGAGACCAGCCTCGAACGAATGGGCGTGGATCACGTCGACATGATCCAGCTCCACAACCTGGTCGAGGAGGACGAGTGGCGCACCGCCTTCTCCCCCGGGGGTGCCGTTCCAGCCCTGTTCGCCGCCCGCGACGCCGGCCTGTGTCGCCATGTCGGCGTCACCGGCCACGGGTTGCGCATCGCCCGCATGCATCTGCGCAGCCTCGGTGAGGCGCCCTTCGCATCGGTGCTCTTCCCCTGGAACCATTCGCTGGCGGCGACGTTCCCCGACTACGCGGCCGACGTCGGGCTCCTGCGCGACGTGTGCGCACAACAGGGCATCGCCGCCCAGTCGATCAAGTCGATCGCCCGTCGGAGGTGGACCGACGACGACGGACCGCGCTTCAGCTGGTACGAGCCGATCGACGAGGAAGGGGCCCGGGCCCGCGCGACGGAGTTCGTCCTCGCCGAACCCGACCTCTTCCTCAACACGTCGAGCGACGCCCGACTCCTCGAGGAGATCCTGACGGTCGCCGCGGGCGAGCGACACGCACCCGACGCCGAGCAACTCGAGCGGGACCGCGCCGAAGCCGGGATAACGCCGATCTTCGACGGTGCGGATCTCGAGGTGATCAGCTGATCACCGGGACCCGGCGAAGGATCAGTCGATGCTGATCTGAGCCATCAGATTGGCTCGCTCCTCGTCGAACGTGTCGAGGTCCATCTGGCCGTCGTCGTAGCGGCGATGGAGGTCGGCGACCTTGTCCATGATCGTCTCGTTGGACAACTGAGGTCCGTCGTCGACGGTCGTGTCGTCGACGTCGTCCAGATCTTCCTCGTTGTTCTCGAGCTTCTTGTCACGCTTTGCCGACGCCTTGGCCTTCTTGGCCATATCACGCTGACGCTTCGCGAAGCTTGATCGTCCTGTTGCCATGACGTCGTCCTCCTCGAGCCGAACGACCACCACGCGTGGCCGACTATCGAGGGTAGGGGCTGGCCATGGCTTCCCCAACGTCGCTCTTCGGCGTGTAGCTTTCGGGCTCATGAGCACCGACGTGAAACCAGCCGTGACCGTGCCCGAAGGCGAACCACCCGCCGAACTCCTGATCGACGACCTCGTCGAGGGCGACGGACCCGTGGCTGCCGCCGGGATGCTGGCGACCGTGGACTATGTCGGCGTGTCGTGGTCGACCGGCGACGAGTTCGATGCGTCGTGGAACCGCAACGACACATTCTCGTTCAATCTGGGGGCCGGCGAGGTCATCACCGGCTGGGATCAGGGTGTGCAGGGCATGAAGGTCGGCGGACGACGCCGACTCACGATTCCGCCGGATCTCGGCTACGGCCAGTTCGGCGCCGGCGGGGTCATCGGCCCCAACGAGACCCTGATCTTCGTCGTCGACCTCCGTCGGGTGGGTTGATCGACCGTGGGCTACGACCTCCACCGACCGGAGACCTACGTCGACGGAGCACCCCACGAGCTCTTCACCCGGCTTCGGGTCGAGGAGCCGGTCGTCTTCCAGGAGATGGACGACCAGCCGGGCTACTGGGCGGTGCTCCGCCACGCCGACGTGGTGCATGTCGCGAAGCACGCCGAGATCTTCTCGGCGAGCGAGGGTGGTGTGGTGCTCGAAGACCTCGACGAGGTGTCGCTCGAACGCATGCGCGACATGTTGCTGGCGATGGACCCGCCCCGCCACACCGCCTACCGACGACCGATCGCCCCGGAGTTCAAGGCCCGCGTCATCGGCGAGATGGAAGACCGCATTCGCACCATCACCCGGGAGATCCTCGGCCGAGCCGACGACCTCGGCGCCGAGCTCGAGTTCGTCCACGACGTGTGCGCCCATCTCCCGAGCCAGGTCGTCGGCGAGCTGATGGGTCTGCCCCGCGAGGACTGGCCGGCGATCCACGCGATGGCCGAACGCAACAGCGGCGGACAGGACCCCGACATCGCGGACAGCGCCGACCTCAACGACTCGAGCGTCGACATGGCGATGTACGGCATCGGTTTCGCGGCCCGCCGCCGCACCATGCCAGAGCAGGGTGACCTCACCGACCTCCTGCTCGGTGGCGAGTTCGACGGCAAGCAGATGACCGACATCGACTTCGGTCGATTCTTCGTACAACTCGTCACGGCAGGCAACGACACGACCCGCACCATGCTCTCGAGCGGGCTCCTGGCCCTGCTGCAACACCCCGATCAGATGGACATGCTGCGAGCCGACCGCTCGCTCATTCCTTCCGCAGTGGAGGAGATCCTGCGGTGGGCCAACCCGCTGCACTACTTCCGGCGCACCGCCGTCGTCGACACCGAGCTCGGCGGGAAGTCGATCGCCGCCGGCGACAAGGTCGCGATGATGTACACCTCGGCGAATCGCGACGAGACGGTCTTCGAGAACGCACAGGCGTTCGACATCACCCGATCCCCGAACCACCATCTCTCGTTCGGCATCGCCACCCATTTCTGCCTGGGGGTGCATCTGGCTCGACTCGAGGGCCGGGTGTTCTTCGAAGAGGTGCTGGATCGGTGGTCGACGATCGAGCTCGCTGGTGAGCCCCGCCATCAGCAGTCCAACCTCAACAACTCGCTGAAGTCGCTGCCGGTTCGAGTGGGTTGATGGAGGCCGCGCCACCCGGCTACTACCCGGCGCAGGGCGACCCGCCCGGAACCGTCCGCTACTGGGACGGCATCCAGTGGTCGGCCGAGCCGATGCCTCCGCCGCCGGGATGGGATCCCGACCGACGACCAGGCGACGAACGCTTCGCGACGGTCTGGGTCCGCATCGGCGCAACCCTCATCGACGGCTTCATCAGCGCCGCCATCGGTCTCGTCTTCTTGGTTCCGTATCTCATCGACGTCTTCGAGGACATCGACGCAGGCGGCGACGGCACCTCGGTGGAGCTGCCCGGTGCCACGTACCTGCTGGGGTTCGTCTTGGGCGTGGCGTGGATGCTCTGTGTCGCCTTCCTCGGTGGTTCACCGGGCAAGTTGCTCCTGGGCCTGCGGGTCACGCTCGCCGACGGCACGACCACACCACCCGGTCTCGCGCCGGCCGCGGTGCGGTCCCTTCCCGGGTTCGCCGGCATCATCCCGCTCATCGGACCGCTCGTCGGGGTCGGCTTCGCGATCGCCAGCCTGATCATGGTGAACAACGATCCCGAGCGACGCAGCGCCTACGATCGAATCGCCGGCACGCGGGTCGTCCGCAAGCGCCTCCTGTGACCGGTTTCGACCCGATCCCCAACGAGGCACCATGACCGGTCCCACACCCGACTCCTCCGGCAACATCGCGCCGGGTCTGTACCACGCCGAAGGCGACCCGCCCGGCACCGTTCGCCAGTGGGACGGGACCCAGTGGGTCGGCGGCCCGGTCCCTGCGCCTCCAGGGTCGGCGGCGGCGCCGCCCCCTCCGGGTGCTGTGCAGGGAGCGGCGGGCAACTTCGCCGACACCGGCGTGCGGATCGGCGCCATCCTTCTCGACGGGCTCGTCTTCTTCGTCCTCGCCATCGCGACCACGGTGCCGTTCCTCGAAGACACCGACCCCGACAGTGGCTCGTTCGAGTTCCAGGCCACCGGGGTGAGCACCCTCATCGGCCCACTGGCCATGTTGGCGCTCACGATCTTTCTCGTCGCGACCCGGGGCGGGTCGCCCGGCAAGCTCATGCTCGGTCTCCGCGTCACGATGGCCGACGGCACCACGCCCATCGGCTACGGGCCCGCCACGATCCGAGTCCTGCCCTGGCTCCCGACGATGATCCCCTTTCTCGGGGTGATCGCCTGGCTGGGGGTCGTCATCGGATCGCTCATCATGATGAGCAGCGACACCGAACGTCGCAGCCTGTTCGATCGAATCGCCAACACCAGGGTGGTCCGCAAGTAGCGCGGGCCGACCACGGCTAGCTGTCGCGGGGTGCCTTCATCTTCTTGACGATGCGGGCCCGCTCGCCGGCGTCGAGGACGGTCTTGCGCATGCGGACGTTGGTGGGCGTCACTTCGACGCACTCGTCGTCGGCGATCGTCTCGAGCGCCTGCTCGAGCGAGAACAGCTTGGGCGGCGTGAGCCGAATGGTGTCGTCGCTCGACTGGGTGCGGATGTTGGTCTGCTTCTTCTCGCGGCAGATGTTGACATCCATGTCCTCGGCCCGCGGGTTCTCGCCGACGATCATCCCCTCGTAGACCTTCACACCCGGCGGGACGTAGAGGGCCGAACGCTCCTGGAGCGCAGCGATCGCGTAGCCGGTGGTGTCGCCCGTGCGGTCGGCGACCACGCTGCCCTTGGTGCGGTTGCGGATCTCGCCGACCCAGGGCACGTAGCCCTCGAAGATGTGGTGGAGCATGCCGGTGCCACGGGTCTCGGTGAGGAACTCGGTACGGAAGCCGATCAGGGCCCGGGCCGGCACGACATAGTCGAGCCGCACCCAGCCGGTGCCGTGGTTCGACATGTCCTCCATCTTGGCCTTGCGCTCGCCGAGGAGTTGGGTGACCGAGCCGACGTGTTCTTCCGGAACGTCGATGGTGAGCCGCTCGGTGGGCTCGTGGATCGTGCCGTCGATCTCCTTGGTGAGGACCGCCGGCTTGCCCACCGTCAACTCGAACCCCTCGCGACGCATCGTCTCGACCAGGATCGCCAACTGGAGCTCACCGCGACCCTGCACTTCCCAGGTGTCGGAGCGTTCGGTCGTGAAGACCCGGATCGAGACGTTGCCGATGAGTTCGGTGTCGAGGCGGGCCTTGATCTGACGGGCCGTGAGTTTGGTGCCGTCGGCACCCGCGAGCGGCGAGGTGTTGACGCCGAGCGTCATCGAGAGCGTCGGTTCGTCGACGGTGATGGCGGGGAACGGACGAGGATCGTCGGGGTCCGCGAGCGTTTCGCCGATGGTGACGTTGTCGATCCCCGAGACGCCGATCAGCTCGCCCGGACCGGCCGAATCCACCTCGACCCGATCGAGCGCCTCGGTGATCGTGAGCGTGCCGACACGTGCGCTGGCGATCGTGCCGTCCTCGCGGCACCAGGCGATCGCCTGACCCTTGCGGATCGTGCCGTGTTCGACACGGCACACCGCGATGCGGCCGACGTAGGGCGACGAGTCGAGGTTGGTGACCCAGGCCCGCATCGGATGGTCGGGGTCGTGCAGCGGTGCCGGCACGGTGTTGAGCAACACGTCGAACAGCGGCTGCATGTCGGTGCCCGGCACATCGGGGTCGAGCGTGGCCAACCCCTCGCGAGCAACGGTGTAGACGATCGGGAAGTCGATCTGCTCCTCGTCGGCGTCGAGATCGAGGAAGAGTTCGTAGACCTCGTCGACAACATCAGAAATGCGGGCGTCCGGCCGATCGATCTTGTTGATGACCAAAACGACGGGGAGCCGGCGGGCCAGCGCCTTGCGCAACACGAAACGTGTCTGCGGCAGCGGCCCCTCCGACGCGTCGACGAGCAGCACCACCGCGTCGACCATCGTCAGCGCCCGCTCGACCTCGCCGCCGAAGTCGGCATGGCCCGGAGTGTCGACGATGTTGATCTTGACGTCGCCGAAACGGATCGCCGTGTTCTTGGCGAGGATCGTGATGCCCTTCTCACGCTCGAGGTCCATCGAGTCCATGACCCGATCGGTGAGCTCTGCTCCCTCGCGGAATGCTCCCGCCTGGCGCAACAGCGCATCGACGAGGGTGGTCTTGCCATGGTCGACGTGGGCGATCATGGCGACGTTGCGGAGCGATTCGACTCGCTGCAACGCGGGCGCGGGGGTGGTGGTCACCGCCGGAATGGTACCGACACATAGGGTGGTCGAGATGCGCCGTGCCCTGCGCCACATCGCCGCGCTCGCGGTCGTCGGCTTGCTGACATCGGCCTGCGCCGAGATCTCTGCCGACGAACAGGCCCTGCTCGACCAGACCGTGGCGTCACTCGACACCGGTTCCCGTGACCCGTCGACCGACCTCTCGGAAGAGGAGTTCGACGAGGACGAGCCCTGGTTGTCGGCGGACACCGCCGACGACGTGACGCGTCGCGGTCCACGCCCGGAGATCCAGCAGTTCCGCTGCCCGTTCGATCGCACCCTCACCACGACCGCTCGCTGCGGGAAGATCGAGCTCCCGGGTCGAGGCGCCGACCCCGACTACACGATCGAGCTGTCGTTCGTCCGCTTCAGTGCCACCGGCAGCGACGACGAGAAGCAGCCCGATCCCGTCGTCTACCTCCACGGTGGCCCGGGCGGCGCCATTCTGGAGTCGGCCGACTACTGGTACGACAGCATCGTCCGCCCCCACATCGCGACCCGCGACGTCATCCTCTACGACCAGCGCGGCGCCGGTCGTTCGACGCCGTTGCCGTCGTGCCGCGAGACCGGCGAGTCGAGCGACCGCTTCTACACCGAAGGCGCACGCCACGACGCGCTGCGCGACGACTTCCTCGCCGCCCTCGCAGAGTGCGCCAACCGCATCCGCGACAACGGCGATGTCGACCTCACCGCCTTCGACAGTGCGGCCAACGCGCAGGATCTCGTCGACCTGATGTGGGCGCTCGGGATCGAGGAGTACAACCTGCACGGGTCGTCCTACGGCACCCGGCTCGCCCAGACCATCATGCGCGATGCCCCCGAGGGCGTGCGGTCGCTGGTGCTCTCCGGTGTGTATCCCACCGACGTGAACCTCATGGGCTCGGTGCCGGTCTCGATGGAGTCGTCGCTCGATGCGGTGTTCGCCGGGTGCGCGGCCTCGGAGCGCTGCGCGGAAGCGCTTCCCGACCCGTGGGCGACACTCGAGGCGCTCGTGCGCAGCCTCGATGCCGACCCGATGGTCGTCGAGGTGTCCACCACCGCCTCCGACACCTTCACGCTCGTGTTCGACGGCACCGACCTGCTCAACGGGCTGCACTCGCTCCTCTATGTCGGATTCCAGGCCGCCGGCGTGCCCGATCTGCTGATCGACTGGCTCGACGGCGACGTCCGCCGGATCGAACGGCTGGCACGGGTGAGTGTGTTCGACCACTCCGACATCACCGTCTTCATCCTCGTCCAATGCGCCGACGAGGCCGCCTTCGCCACCGCCGATCTCCTGGCGCGGCCGCTCGACCACGAGTTCCTCCGGGCGGCCGATCTGGCCCCTTCACTGAACGGCGTCGACTCCCTCACGATCTGCGCCGAGTGGGAGACCGGCCCCACCGATCCGATCGAGGACGATCCGGTGACATGGGATGTGCCGACCCTCCTGCTGGCCGGAGCCGTCGATCCGATCACTCCTCCGGAGTGGGCGGCGGCGATGGCGGAGCGGCTGCCGCGGGCCCGCCTCGTCAACATCGCCGACCTCGCCCACGACAGCGACGAGGGATGGTGCGCCGAGGGGCTGATCGGCGACTTCGTTCGCGAACCCGAGGTGTTGCTCGACACCAGTTGCGCCGCGTTCTCGGATCACCTCGAAGTCGACGAGATGGCCGAACGATTCCGTGAGCCGTTGTCGCTCGTCGACCACACCCAGGACTTCGACGGCGACAGCGAAGCCGTGGTGTTCGATGGTCCGGACTGGAGTCCGGAGTGGGCCGACGATGCACTCATCCTCTGGCGAGCCCTCGATCAGCTCGACCAGACCGCACTGATCCTGCTCGACGTCGACTCCTCCTACGAGGTGATCGACCATCTGCCGTTCGGCGGCCGCATTCCCGACTGGGAGCCGCGTCCCGTGCCCGGTACCCCCGCCGGCTGGGAACGCGACGAGATGGTGACCACCGCGGGGACGATGATCCGCTACACACACGACGTCAGCGGCGTCGGTCTCGTGCTGGTCCTCGAACCCGGCGAGCCCGACGACCTCGAACGTCTCGTGCTCGTTCCGGTCGCACGATCCATCGGCGGTGCCTCCTGATGGGCACGAGGTCCGCTCCATCGCTCACCCGCTGGGCCCTCGCCGTGCTGGCCGCCGGCGTCGTCGCGGCCGGGTGTTCATCGACCCCGGAGAGTCCCTGGACATCACCGGATGTCGATCGACTGCCGACCCCGGTCGACACCGCGAGCAGCGGGAACGACGACATCGGGCAAGATGACACCGTCCGGCTGATCGACGACGAGTGCTTCTTCGACGAGGTGCGGTGCGGGGTCGCCGCGGTGCCCCAGACCGAGGGGGCGGCCGACATGGTCACCCTGGAGTACCGCGTGCTCGCCGGCACCGGGTCCGGCGTCCCCGTCGTCCATCTCGCCGACGGGTCGGGCGAGGAACTGCTCACGACCGATGCCCTGCCGGATCGACCGCTCGTGGTGCTCGGCTCCCGTGGCCTCGCCCCCGGGGGCCCGAGCCTTTCCTGCCCCGAGTTGTATCGGGCGGAGACGAATGCCGACGTCGAGGCACTGATGACCGGCTGCACCGAACGGCTCCGGGTCGCCGGGATCGATCCGGCCGGAACGTTGCCGTCGCAGCTGGGCCACGACGCCGGCACCACGATCGCAGCGCTCGGCTACGACGAGGTCGACCTGATCGCACCCAGCTGGCGGGCCCTGACGGTTGCGACGATCGCCGACCACGTGCGGGTGCGACGGGTGGTCTACGTCGACCCGTGGCTCTCGACCGATCGCGCGGTCGGCGCAGCCGCGTCGGCCCTCGCATCCATCGAGGCCGTGTGGGAGCGATGCGCAGAAGTGGCGTCGTGCACGACGCCCGGGACGGTCGACGAGTTCCTCGCCGCGGTCGTCGGCCTCGATGCGCGCCCGCTCGACGACACCGCCGACGCCTTCTCCGAGGAACCTCGCCCGATCGATGCGGAACGGCTCATCGGGGCGATCGTGTCGAACAGCGGCCGGGCGTCGGACCTCTCCTACCTGCCCCTGATCCACACCGCGATCCTCGAGCGCGACGCCGAGACGGTCAGCGCGTTCGTCCAGGCCGCGAGCTCGGGTTCGACCGAGGTCAACCTCCTCGGTGTCACGTGTTCGCTGTTCGACCCGGAGCGTTCCGCCGCGGCAACCCTTCCGTCACCTCTTCGCGAAGACGTCGCCGACGGCATCGAGGTCTTCGCCAACGCCTGCGCCGTCTGGCCCCTCGAACCTCGGGCCGACCGGCCGCCACCCCTCGCAGGGCTCACGGTGCTGACGCGGTCGGCGCCGACCGACGGGGCCGACCACGACACTGCGGTCGCTGCCGGTCCCGTGATCGTCGAACCCACCGTCGGACCACCCACGTCGGGCTGTGTCCGCGCCGCCGCCGCGGCCTGGTTCGGTCGCAACGACGTCGACGACTCCGAATGCGCCACACCGCTCGCGATCGGCGATCCGACCCAGCCGGCGGTGCTGATCCGCGGTGTCTACGACAGCGGCGACCGGACCATCGAGTTGTCCGTTCCCGACAGCTGGTCCGACTCCGGCTTCGGGACCTGGTGGCGTGACGCCGATCCGCTCGACCTGACCAACCTCGACGTCTACGTCTGGGACGCCACCGACGCCGAAACGGCCCGCGAGGAGATCGTCTCGGAATGGGGGGTGATCGACCCCGAGCTCTCCTCGACCCAGTTCGGCGAACACATCTGGCTGATCGCACAGGGGACGGGCGATGTCGACACCGCCATCCAGATCGCCACGAGCCGCATCGACGACACCATCGTGGCCGTCATCCTCGAATCGTCCGAGGCCGAGGCCACCCGGCTGGCCGACGACGTCCTCATCCCGGCACTCGACGCCATCGTGGTGCGCTGAGGCGAGGACGCGAAGCGACCGGGCAAGGATCTGTGACAGATTCTCCCCATGACGGAAACCGACGAGCCGCCCGCCGAACCCGAGCCGATGATCTCCGATCCGGCGAAGCTGATCCGTCTGGGCACCATGCTGCAGACCCTCATGGCCGAGGTGCGCGGCGCCGACACCGACGAGCCGAGCCGGCGCCTGCTCGCCCGGATCCATGCCGAGACCATGGAGGAGCTCGGGACGATCCTCTCGTCCGACCTGATGGCGGAGCTCTCGGAGTTCACCAAGTCCTGCGATGACGACGGTGTTCCCACCGAGGCGGAGATCCGCGTCGCCCAGGCCCAGCTCGTCGGGTGGCTGCAGGGGCTGCTCCAGGGCCTGCAGGCCTCCATGGCGGCACAGCAGGCCGCGGCCGCCCAACACCTCCGTCAACTCGGCGCCGGCCGAGGGCCGGGGTCCGGCCAGGGCATGAGCTCGGCGGGGACCCCTGGCCATCCCGAGCAGAACGGCCCCTACCTCTGACAGAGGCTCCCCCCGGGGAGAGACGGTCGCCCGTCGTGGCGCGGTCGCGCGTCGCCTACGATCCGTCCATGCCCACGTCATCCGACATCTTCGTGCCGAGCGCCAACGGCGACATCCCCGCCCTCCTCTGCGTCCCCGACTCGGGGAGCGGCCCGGGCGTGGTGCTCGTCCAGGAGATCTTCGGCGTCAACGACTACATCCGCGACGTTGCCGAGCGCCTGGCGAACGAGGGCTATGTCGCTCTCGCACCCCATATGTACTGGCGCATCGAAGCCGACTTCGCCGTCGAGGCCACCGGGCCCGACGATCTACCCACCGCGTTCGCAGTGGCCGGTCAGCACGACCCCGACGACGGCGTGGCCGATGTCGGCGCCGCGCTCGCCCACCTCGCCGAACGCCCCGAGGTCGATGGCCGGGTCGGAGTCATGGGCTTCTGCTTCGGCGGCTCGATGACCTATCTCGCGGCCGCCGCCCACGATCCTGCCTGTGCGGTCTCGTACTACGGGTCGATGATCGGCGCGAACCTCGACAAGGCCGCGTCGATCACCTGCCCCATCCAGTTCCACTTCGGCAGCGACGACGCGTTCCTCCCCAATGACGACGTCGACGCGCTCCGCGCCGCCACCGAGGGGATGGGCAATGTCGAGATCCATGTCGCCGAGGGCGCCGGTCACGCGTTCGACAACCATCGCAACCCGATGTTCTCGAACCCCGATGCCGCCGCCGCGGCCTGGGCGAAGACCTCGGCCTTCCTCGCCGCGAACCTGAAGAGCTGACCGCCGCGGGGTGTCAGTCGGGACGACGTAGCCGCAACGAGTACATCAGCGGCAGCTGTGGCCGGTCGTCGGGCATGAACCAGACGCCCGGTTCGCGTTCCTCGAGGAACGGCCAGCGGTGGTAGACGGTGAACGGGAACTCACGCAGCAACTCGAGGCGGAAACCCACGTCGAGCAAGGCCTGGATCACCTCCGACAGCGGGTGGATGAAGTCGACGATGACATTGTGGGTCGTCGTCGCATCCGGGTCGGCGTACGAGCCGGGCCCGTCGTCGAAGACGTCGCCACCCACCGGGAAGTAGTCGCGTTCGATCTCGGTCGTCTCCTCCTCGAGCATGTCCTGCAGCGGGTGGAACTCCGAGACGTAGAGCGTCCCGCCGGGCCGACACAGCCGCCACATCACCGCAGCCCAGCGGTCCATGTCGGGCAACCAGCACAGCGCCCCCTTGCCCGTGTAGACGAGGTCGAAGGTCCGCCCCCCGACCGCCTCCACACTGTCGTAGGCATCGCCCGTGACCCACTCGGCCCGGTCGGCGACACCGGCTGCCGCGGCCAGTCGGGCCGCAGCGGCCGTGGCGTTCGCGGAGAAGTCGAGGCCGACCACGCGAGCCCCGCGCGCGGCCAGCGACAAGGTGTCGGTGCCGATGTGACATTGCGGGTGGAACACGTCGAGGCCCTCGACCGACCCGAGATCGTCCCATTCGAAGTCCTCGAGGCCACTTCCCCCGGTGCGGTAGAAGACGGACTCCTCGTGCAACGGGGCTCTCTCGTCCCACCACGCGAGGTTGAGGGCTCGCCAGTCGGACGGATCGTGGGCGTCGGTGCGGGGCATTGCTCGCCACTTTGACACAGCTACGGTCACCCGGTGCCCGGAAAGCTGCGCCGAATCGTCTCCTGGAACATCAACTCGATCCGGACCCGCGTCGACCAGGTGATCGAGTGGGCTCAGAGGGCCGACGCCGACGTGTTGCTGCTCCAGGAGACGAAGTGCGGCGACGGCGACTTCCCGTTCGACGCCTTCGCCAGTGCCGGCTACGAGGTCGCCCATCACGGGGTGAACCACTGGAACGGGGTCGCTGTCGCGAGTCGGATCGGCCTCACCGACGTGGCCCGGGGATTCCGCGGGCCGCAGGCGGAGCCCTTCGACGAGCCCCGGCTGATCGCCGCCGACTGTGGTGGCATCCGCTGTTGGTCGGTCTACGTGCCGAACGGGCGCGAGCTCTGGGACCCGCACTACGCGTTCAAGCTGGTCTGGCTCGAACGCCTCCGTCACGAGTTGCTCGAGGCGCACGCGACCGGCGTCCCGTCGATCGTGGCGGGGGACTTCAACGTGGCGCCGACGGACGACGACATCTACATGCCGTCGCGATGGCGCCGGCGCACCCACGCCAGCGAACCCGAACGGGCCGGGATCCGGGCGCTCGTCGACATCGGCCTGCGCGACGTGACCCGCGACCATCTGCCCGATCCCGGCGTCTACACCTGGTGGAACTACCGGCCGGGTCAGTTCGAGAAGAACCACGGTCTGCGCATCGATCTGGCGCTCTGTTCCGCCGACGCGGCACGGGCGATCCGTCGCGTGTGGATCGACCGCGACGCCCGGGCGCTGCCCCGCCCGTCGGACCACGCGCCGCTCATCGTGGACATCGCCACACCGGCTCCCTGAGCGGTAGCGTCGCGATCATGCGCCGTCCCCTCCGTCTCCGACTCGCCGCGGCGGTCGCCGTGGCCGCCCTCCTCGCCGTCTCGTGCGGCGACGACACGACGGCCGACGACGCGACCACCGCCTCCACGCCTGCGTCGTCGACCACCTCCTCGACCACGACAGCGCCGCCCACGACCACCTCGCCGACCACCTCCACGACCACGACGGTCGCCCCACTCCCCGAGATCCCCACCCCCGCGGCCAGCACCGTCGAGGGTCTGTTCGCCCTCGGTCGCCCGGTCGTGATCGGCCATGCGGGCGGCGACCAGTCGTGGCCCCATTCCACGATGTTCGCGTTCCGCGAGGCGGCGCTCGCCGGCACCGACGTGCTCGAGATGGACGTGCAGCTGACCGGCGACGGGGTCCTGGTCGTCCAGCACGACGACACCGTCGACCGCACGACCGAGACCACCGGCCGGGTGCGCGACTTCACCTACGACGAGCTCCAGGCCCTCGACAACGGCCACTGGTGGTCGAGCGAGTGGAGCGACCAGTCGTTGCCCGACGAGGACTACGTGTGGCGGGGGGTTCGTGTCGGCGAGGTCGATCCTCCGGCCGGCTACACCGCCGACGACTTCCGCGTCGAGACCTTCCGGGCGATCGCCGAGGCGTTCCCCGACCACGTCCTCGACGTCGAGATCAAGATCCCCCGAGGCGACGACGGCGAGCCCGATCTCGATTTCGCGATCGAAGGGGCCCGGGTGCTCGCCGAGGAGATCGACGCGCTCGGCCGGCAGGACTCCGTCGTGGTCGTGTCCTTCGACGACGACGTGATCGCCGCGTTCCACGAGTTCGCACCCGACATCCCCACGAGCCCGGGTACCGGGGCGCTGACCGACTGGTTCCTCGCCGGTGAGCCGCTGCTCGAGAGCCATCGCGTGCTGCAGGTGCCACCACAGTTCGACGACCTCGACGTCCTGCGTCTCCCCGGCTTCCTCGAGAAGGCCCGCGCCGAGGGACTGGGCATCTGGGTGTGGCCGAACGACGCCGGGACCCAGGAGAACGCCGACTTCTACGAGGCACTCCTCGAATTCGACATCGACGGACTCATCGCCGGGCACCCCGAGATCGCCGTCGAACGCTGGCGCGAGATCGGCGCCATCCCCTAGTCCTCGCCGATGTCCTCGTTCCAGAGGGCGGGCTCGGCGGCGATGAAATCGCGCATGATCGCGACGCACTCGGGGTCGTCGGCCACCACCGTCGCCACGCCGCGCCGGGCGAGGAGGTCCTCGCCCCCCATGAAGGTCGTGTGCTCGCCGATCACGACCCGCGGGATGCCGTAGAGCAGGGCCGCGCCGGTGCACATGTCGCACGGCGAGAGCGTGGTGTAGAGCGTCGCCCGGGCGTAGGCCGACGCAGGCAAGCGGCCGGCGTTCTCGAGGCAGTCCATCTCGGCGTGGAGCACCACGCTGCCGCGCTGCACACGACGGTTGTGGCCCCGCCCGACGATCTCGCCGTCGATCATCAGAGCCGAACCGATCGGGATGCCGCCCTCGTCGCGGCCGAGTCGGGCCTCGGCGATCGCCGCGTCGAGGCCTCGTCGGTCGTCGGGGCCCAGGTCAGAACTCATATCCACCGATCCCGTAGAAGCCACTGGAGGCCATCTTGTCGCGCTCGTGCGCAGGCCATGCGGGAGCATCGGGCACCGCCAGCGACGCACCGTCGCCGAGCACCGTCGCCCGATGGAGGAGGCGTCGTTCCTTGGTGTCGTCGACCACGGCGTGCAGTGTGAACCGCTCGTCCCAGATGGCCACGTCGCCGGTCGACCAGCGCCACCGGCAGCTGAACCTCACCTGCTCCTGCCAGCGGAACAGATACGCGAGCAGCATCTGCGATTCGGGCCTCGACAGCTGAGGGATCCTGCGGCTGAACTGCTTGTTGACGAAGAGGCTCTTCCGGCCGGTGCCGGGTTGGACCCGAACCACCGGATGCTCGGCGGTCAAGGTCCCCCGCGAGTCGTGGTGCGTGCACGTGAGCCCGTCGAGCATCGCCTTCATGGGTTCGCTGAGCGTGTCGTAGACGTCGAGCGTATTGATCCACATCGTGTCGCCGCCGAACTCCGGGCCGTCGACCATGTGCAACAACGCGGCGACGGGAGGCGATTCGGAGAAGGTGACGTCGGTGTGCCAGAGGTCGGCCTTGGGCGACACCTCGGAGTCGAGCTCGACGACCTCGGGGACCCGTTCGTCGACCTTCGGGATGTAGGGATGCACCTCGAGGTCGCCGAAGAGCGCACCGATGTCGCGGAACTGCTCGATGGTCGGGGCCAGCCCCGGCAGGAACAGCACGAGGTGTGTCGCCAACGCATCCATCAGCAGCGGGGCAACCGACTCGTCGACCTGATCGGCCGACAGGCCGTGGACCACGGCGCCGAGGGACCCCGCAGCGGGTCGGATCTCGATCGGTTCATCCATCACGGCATGCTACGCGCCCGACCGGATATGAGCCGAACGGCCCATCATGTCAGGGTCAAGTGACCGCGCGAAGCTGCCGTTGCCCCCTGCATGAGAACGGGGCGTCTGCGTGGATCGGTGATGGCGGGGTTGCTCCTGGCTCCTCTCCTGTCGTTCGCTCAGGCCGCACCTGCCGCCGCCACCGACGGTCCCTGGATCGACACCAGCGACCGTGCCGAAGTGCTCGCCGCCTATCTCGCCGAGTTCGAGCGGATCGAACCCGACCTCGGACACACGGGCGACGTGGGTTCCTGCAACGCCGGCACGACCTCACAGGCCTTTCGTGACAGCGTCGTGCAACGCGTGAACTGGTACCGCCGGATGGCCGGACTCGGCACCGTGTCGGAGCGCTCCGCCTACTCGGCGGCCACGCAGCAGACGTCGACGATGATGTCGGCGCAGGGGTCGTTGTCGCACACTCCCGGCGCCGGCTGGGCCTGCCACACCGACGCCGGAGCCACCGCGGCCGGCAAGAGCAACCTCGCGCTGGGCCTCAACGGCATCGACGCGATCGATGCCTACATCCGCGACCCGGGCGGCAACAATCACGCCGTCGGACACCGCCGCACGATCCTGTACCCACAGCTGCGCGAGGTCGGGAGCGGCGACGTGGCCGGCGGCGGCGGACATTCGGCGGCCAACACGCTGCACGTCTTCGACGACAATCTCTGGGGAGCCCGTCCCGCCGTACGCGAAAGCCGAGGGTTCATCGCATGGCCGCCCTCGGGCTACGTCCCGCCCGACACGGTGTGGGGGCGATGGTCGTTCTCTCTCGCCGGCGCCGACTTCGCGGCCGCGACCGTCTCGGTCCGGGACTCCCTCGGCGCGATCGGGGTCCAGGTCCTCGAACGCATCCAGCCGACGAATCCGTCCAGCCGCATCGCTCCCGAAGCGTCCATCGTCTGGGCCGTCGGCGGTGACACCGACTCGTCCCTGCTCGCGGCCCCCGACAACGGCGATGAGTGCTACACGGTCACCATCTCGGGCGTGCGGGTGGGCGGTGCCACAGAGCCGGCATTCACCTACCGCACGTGCGTGATCGATCCCGACTTCGACCCTTCGTCGCAGCCGCTCTCGGACTCCGAATCCGACCCGGGGAACTGCGCGGCGATCGAGTTCGCGGTCTGGACGGCGCCGTGCTGGAGCGACGGTGGAACCCTGGGTGACTTCACCGACGTCACCGCGACGTGGCAGCGCGAACCCGTCGCCTGGCTCGTCGGCAACGGCATCACCACCGGGGTGAGTCCGACGAGCTTTCAGCCCGACGCCTCGCTGACCCGGGCCCAGGCGGCGACCCTGATCTGGCGCCTCGCCGGTTCCCCGACCCCGCCGCCCGACGCGCCGACCTTCGTCGACCTCCCCGCCGGCAGCTACTACGAAGACGCCGTCCGCTGGATGGCCCGCCACGGCATCACCACGGGCACCGGCGGCAACCGATTCTCACCCTCCGCCCCTGCGACCCGAGCCGAGTTCGTGACCTTCCTCTGGCGGCTGGTGGACCAGCCCACGACCAACACCTCGATCCCCTTTGCCGACCTCACCGCGCCGTGGCAAGCAGCACCGATCCGATGGGCGGCGACCGCCGAGGTCACCACCGGCATCAGCGCTTCTCTGTTCGCCCCGGACGCAACGGTCACCCGCGGCCAGGCGGCCGCCCTCCTGGCCCGCTTCGCCTCTGCCCTCCACTGAACCGAATCCGCTGGTCGACTCGATAGAGGGGGAAAGGAGGCCTGATGAGGTCGACACTTCCCCCACCGCCACTCCGTCCACCGACGGCCGAGAGCCGGCGTTCCACCCTTTCCCCGCCGCCGCCCCGGGCCGACGTCGACCGACGCCCGCTGCGGTGGCGGCTGCTGCGGTGGGCGCACATCGTCGCCCTGGCCGTCGCGATCGCGGCCGGGATCTCCTTCGGGCTGGAGGGTGCCGGCGCGATCGTCGCACTGTTCGTCCTCGTCGTCCCGCTCGAGAAACTGTTCCGACGACACGACCAGAAGCTGCGGCGGCCGGGACTGCGCACCGACCTCACCTACGCACTCGTCTCGCCGGCGCTCAACGTCGCCCAGGTGGTCGTCGGCGTCGGACTCGCCCTCATCGTCTTCCCGCTCTGGGTCCCCATGTTGCTGCTCCGGCCACTCGTGATGGGTCAGCCGGGCTGGGTGATGGCGATCGAGGGCGTGATCCTGCTCGACGTCCTCATCTACTGGACACACAAGCTCAGCCACGAGGTCGGCTTCTTCTGGCGATTCCACTCGATCCACCATTCGAGCGAACGGATGGACTGGATCTCCGGCATCCGGGTGCATCCCTTCGACGGTGTCATCGTCGCGGTTCCCGCCGTGATGCTGATCGCCGCCGGATTCCAGCTCGAGGTCGTCGGCGCGGCGGCCGTCATCCAGACGATCCTCGGTCTGTTCGCCCACGCCAACGTGCGATGGCGACTACGGCCGCTGCATCGCATCGTCATGACACCCGAGTTCCACCACTGGCACCACTCGAACACCCCGGAATCCATCCACTCGAACTACTCGGTGTTCCTCCCGCTCTGGGACACGGTGTGGGGCACCTACTACATGCCGGCCGATCGTCGACCCGAGGTCTACGGGAACGGCGAGCACACGCCGCCGAGCGTGCCCGGCCAGCTGCTGGCCCCGTTCCGGCGGCCGCTTCGCGACCGCTACCCGTTCCCTCCCGCATGGCGGACCCGGCTGGCACGACTCGTGCCCTTCCGCCGGCGCCGAACGCTGGCTTCCTAGCATGGCAACAGTGGCCACCGACCCCGCAGCGCCTGTCGCCGACGACGCGCTGATCATCGAGCGCATCGGCAAGGGCGACCGTGTCGCGCTGGCCGAACTCTACGAGCGCCATGCCGGTTGGCTCACAGTGCGCCTGCAACGGCGGTGCGGCAACGCCGAACTCGTCGACACGGCGCTGCAGGACACCTTCCTGGCGGTGTGGAGACAGGCCGATCGATACCAGCCGACCGGGGAGGTCGGTGCCTGGCTCTGGACGATCGCGATCCGACGATTGATCGACCAGCTCCGCAAGCGACCGCCACCCGACCCGGTGGCCGACGTCGTGCCGCTCGCCGAGGTGATCGTGCACGAGATCCCCCTGGCACTGGGCCACACCGACCTGGGCGCCGCGTTCGCCGCCCTCGAGCCCGAGCTGCAGGCCGTGATGGCGGCAACCGCGCTCGACGGACTCACCAATCGCGAAGCCGCCGACCTGCTCGGCATCCCCGCGGGAACCGTGAAATCGCGGCTCGCGCGGGCCCGCCAGATCCTCCAGGAGCACCTCCGATGACCATCGACCAACTCGACGCCGCCCTGGAGCGGGCGGCCGGCCGACCCCGGTTCCTCGCCGGAGAGGGGTCCGCCGACGACGTGCCCGCGGCACGGCTCGCCGCCAACTTCGCCGTCATCGAGGCAGAACTCGACGCGCCGACGCCAGGCCTTCTCGCCCGCATTCTGCTGCGCCTCGGCGTCGGCGAGGGCACGGTGCCACTGGTGACCGCCACTCCGGCGCTGCGACGGTCGTTCCTCGTCTCGGTCGTTGTCGCCGTGCTGTTCGCGCTGTCGGCGGCGAACAACAACACGTCGGCCGAGGGGGTCGACCGCATCGTCGTCTTCCTCACCATGGCCCCGTTGATCCCGCTCGCCGGCGTGGCCGTTGCGTTCGGGCCGCGGGTCGACCCCACGCACGAGGTGGCGGTGGCGGCCCCGATCGATGGTTTTCGCCTCTTCCTGATCCGGGCCCTGACGGTCGTGGGCGCCAGCACGATCGTCCTGCTGCTCGCGTCGATGCTTGCTCCCGCCGGCGGTCCCCATCGGGTCGCCTGGTTGCTGCCGTCGCTGGCTGCCACCTCCGTGACCATGGCGCTCTCGACCCGGCTCGATCCCCGCGTCGCCGCCGGCGTGGTGTCCGCGATGTGGATCCTGATCGTGACCGTTGCCGTGTCGGCAACCGATGCTGCGGCCGCCTTCGGACCGACGATGCAGGTACTGAGCCTGTTCGTCGCATCCGGGGGCGCAGTGGCCTTCGCGCAACGGCGGCGCCGACTCGACGTGATGACCGACCGATGAGCGCGCCGACCGTCGCCCTCGATGCAGTACGCCACCGCTACGGCTCGTCCGACGCGCTGGCGGTCGACCAGCTCGTCTTCGAGCCGGGCTCGACCGCGGTGCTGGGGCCGAACGGTTCCGGCAAGAGCACCCTGCTGCGCCTCCTCGCGACCGTGACCGAGCGGCAGTCCGGCTCGATCAGCGTCGGGGATCTCGATCCCGCTGATCAGATCGAGCGCACCGCCATCCGTCGCCGGCTCGGCTATGTCGCCCAGCGCGACGGGTTGCCGTCGAGGATGCGGGTCGACGCGTTCTGCAACTACGTCGGTGCACTGAAGGAGATCGAGTCGAGCCGGCTGCGGCGCCGCTGGACCGCGTGGGCCCTCGACCGCGTCGGCCTCGCCGAGGTCGCCGGCGATCGGATCGGCACCCTCAGCGGTGGGATGCAGCGGCGGCTCTCGATCGCGCAGGCGTTGCTCGGCGGACCCGACCTGCTCGTGCTCGACGAACCCCTCGCCGGTCTCGACGCGGAGCAACGAGCCGAGATCGGCAACCTGCTGGTGTCGATGTCGACATCGACCACGGTGATCTGCGCCACCCACCACGCCGAGGAGTTGGCCGGCCTGTTCCATCGGGTCGTGGTCGTCGACGGCGGCCGGCCCGTCTTCGTGGGCACGCCGACGAACCTCGCGGCGCTGGCCGAGGGCCGGGTCTGGGAGTCGAGCGAACAGACACCCGGAGCCGTGTCCCGCGCCGTCGGCCCCGGGCGTTTCCGCTGTGTCGGCAACGCACTCCCGCCCGGCACCCGCCCCGTCGTCCCCACGGTCGCCGACGGCTACCTCGCCTCCCTCCCCCGCCACACCGGTGTCAGACACCCGCTACAGCTGTGACGGGTGTCTGACACCGGTGTGGCGGGTCAGAGGGGTGTTGAGGCGGGGCGGGCGGTCTCGCCGATGACGAACGCGAGCCAGGCGACGCCGGCCATGAGGGTGACGGCGAGGACCAACGCGGCGGTGCCGAGGCCGTGGGCATCGGCGACCCAGCCGACGGCGAAGGGGCCGACGAACGTGCCGGCACCCGACAGGGTGTGGAATCCGGCGATGAAGGGGCCCGGCTCGTCGACCGGGGCCAGGTCGGTGCTGAGCGTCAGCATGCTTCCCGCGCTCAGGCCGTTGCCGAACCCCATGATCACCCCCGCGACCACAGCCTGGGTCACGGTGTCGGCGAAACCGAGAAGGGCCAGCCCGAGCGCCATGAGCGAAAAGGCCGGGACCATCGCCGTGAGCCGACCGAAACGGTCGCTCAGCCAGCCCGCGATCGGGAACAGCACGAAGTCGGCGGCCGTGCCGACCGCGACCAGGAGACCGATCGCCGCAGCGTCGAGCTCGAGCTCGTCGCCGATCAGCGGCACCACGACGTAGCGGCCCTGCCGGGCCGACGCGACGAGGAGGGGCCCCAGCGAGGCGACGACCAGCCGTCGGCGATGGCGCCACAACGACGCCGCGATCCTGACCCGTTCCGTGGCCGGCGCGATGGGGTGCTGGTCTCTCCCGCCGGGAAGCACCAGCGCCAGCAGGCCGATGCTGGTGAGCACGCCCGAGAGGATGAACGTCGGGTTGGCGCCCCAACTCTCGTAGACCCGGCCCCCCAGGATCGGCCCGACGACATACGTGAGACGGTGCATCCCACCGACGAACGAGTTGATCCTCCCCCGCAGGCCCACCGCCACCTGACGGGCGACGACCAGCTGGCGTGACTGCGACAACCCTGCGAAGGCGAAGCCGTAGCCGACCCGCATGGCGACGAGCGCGACGACCGCGCTCGTGAGGCCGAGGATCACGGTCGTCGCCGCGAGGAACACCGTCGCGACCAGGAGCAGTCGATCGGTGCCGCGCCGTTCAGCCAGCGAACTCGCGGGCACACCGCCCAGCGCGGAGCCGATCCCGCTCGCGGCGAGAACGGTCCCGATCGATCCAAGGCTGAGACCCGACTCCTCCAGGTACAGCGGCAGGACGGGAAGGACGATGCCGGCCCCGAGGGTTGCCATCCCCCACGGCAGATAGAGCGGCAGCAGCAGACGGCGCAGCGCCGGCCGCAACGGCGGCGTGGTCGTCATCCCGCAGGCGACGAGTCGGTGACGTGGGTGTCGGTTCCGAAGACGACGGGCAGGAAGGCCCCGGACCAGACGGCGTCGTCTCGAACGGGTGCCGGCGCCTCACGGTGGAAGTCGATCACGATCCGTCGGCGGTCGGGGTCGATCTCACCCTCCCAGTCCGACGGCATGATCGCCGTGCGGGGACGCAGCGTCAGCGAGGGACCCGGCCCGGGGGGGCCGGCATCGTCGGGCCCGGCGAGATCGACCATGGCAACGGCGAGCGCGCCGTAGCGATGGTCGAGCGCGAGTGCGAGCGGGACCCCGTCCGTCCCCGGCGTCGCCGACTCGACCGCGTAGCTCCAGGTGTGGAGATGCTCGCGTTCGGTGAACATCCGGTTCTCGGTCGCGGCGAGCGCCACCTGCTCCATGGCGAAGGCGATCCGTGCGTCGTCGTAGCCGGGAAGCACGAAGTACAACGCCAGATGAACGCCGGTGATCGGCTCCACGAAACGGCCGGCGGAGAACACCCCGGGGGCCGCGCAACCGGCCGTGTAGAAGTGGTCCCGCTCGTACCAGTGATTGAAGGCCCGCTCGTGGCCCGCTGCCGGCCGGATCATGGCGAAGACCACCGACCCGATCCGGACGACACCGTCGTCGTCGACCACGTGCGCATCGGCCACTGCGTCAGATTCCCCCACGCCACGAGCATGCCAAATGGGGAGCCGGAGTACCCCAGCGAATACTGTCCCGATCATGTCAGGCAACGATCTCCGATTCCCCGAACTCGGCTTCTACACACTCGCCGGCCAGGCCGCGAGCTCACGCGATCTCGTCGACGAGGTCCGCGCCGCGGAGGATCTCGGCCTCGGGTGGACGTTCATCTCCGAGCGCTACGACAAGAAGGAGGCGGCGACCCTGTGCGGCGCGGCGGGTGCGGTCTCCGATCGCATCGGCATCGCCACCGCATCGACCAATCACAACACCCGCCACCTCATGGTCACGGCGGGATTCGCGCGCACCATGCAGTCCCTGACCGGCGGCCGCTTCGTCCTGGGCTTCGGACGCGGGATCGCCCGGATGCAGGACGCCTACGGCATCAGCCGGATCACGACGGCGCAGATGGAGGACGCGGTCGATCTGCTCCGGCGACTCTTCCGCGGCGAGGTCATCATGGGTCACGACGGCCCGGCCGGGAAGTACCCCGTCCTGCACCTGTCGGCCGATCTCGACGAGTACCTGCCGATGGGGCTCACCGCCTTCGGACCGAACTCGCTCGCCCTCGGCGGCCGCTGCTTCGATCAGATCGTCCTCCACACCTTCTTCACCGACGAGACCACGAAGCGGGCCGTCGAGACCGTGAAGAACGCAGCCGCCGATGCGGGCCGCAACCCCGACGACGTGAAGGTGTGGTCCTGCTTCGCGACGGTGAGCGACCAGATCCCCGAGGAACGCCGGCTGATGAAGACCGTGGGCCGCCTCGCCACCTACCTCCAGGGCTACGGCGACCTGCTCGTGTCGACCAACAACTGGGACCCGGCCGTGCTCGAGCGCTTCCGCGCCGACGAGACAGTCGCCAACTTCCACGGTGGCCTCGACGTGGCCGGCACGCCCGAGGTGCTCGCCCACGTCGCGACGCTGCTCCCCGAGGAATGGCTGGCCCCGATGGCGAGCGGCTCGCCTGCACAGTGCGCCGACGCGATCAAGGGCCAGCTGGCTCTCGGCTGCGACGGCGTGATCATGCACGGGGCGACGCCGAGCGAACTCGCACCGATCGTCGCGGCCTACGCCGGCTGAGAGACCCCGGCGGTCACCCGTCGATTCGCCGCACCATGAAGACGAGATCGAGCCATCGGTCGTGCTTCCACCCGACCTCACGGAGCCGGCCCTGCTCCACGAAGCCGACCCGCTCGTGGAACCGGACCGAACCCGCGTTGGCGGCATCGACGGCGCCCACCATCACGTGCACACCGGCGGCTGCGGCCCGCACGATCAACTCGTCCATCAACCGCCGTCCGACGCCGGAGCCCCACGCCGATTCGTCGACATGGACCGAGTGCTCCACGGTGAACCGGTAACCGGGCCACTTCTCGTTGTCACGGAACGGGCCATAGCTGGCGAACCCGACGACCACGCCGTCGTCGACTGCGACCAGCACCGGCAACCCGGCGGCCGACTGCCTCTCGAACCATTCCTCTCGTTCCCCGGTCGGGTGGGGATCGGTCCGCCACGTGATCGTCGTGGTCTCGATCAGTGCGTTGAGGATCCGGGTGATGTCACCGACATCAGCGGCCCGCGCCTCACGCACGTGGATCATGACCGGCTCAATCGAGGTCGGGCTTCCAGCTGGACCCGTTGATGTGGCCGCCGCCGTCGACGAACAGGGTGTTGCCGGTCATGTAGCGGCTGCCCTCGCTCGCGAGGAACAGGGCGACCGGGGCGATGTCGGTCTCGGGATCGCCCATCCGTCCCATCGGGTTGTTGGCGCCGGCCGAGGCGACCAACTCCGGATTGCGCTCCATCACGGCGCGAAACGACGCCGAGATCGCTGCGGGACAGATGACGTTGGCGGTGATCCCCGTCGGCGCCCATTCCCTCGCTGCGGTCCGCGTGGCGGCCCGCAGCGCTTCCTTTGCCGTGTTGTACTCGACGGTGCCCATGTGGGCGTTGACGCCGTTGAGCGAGCACATGTTGATGATCCGGCCGTAGCCGGCCGGCGCCATGTGGGAGTGGGCCGCGACCATCGTCCAGAACGGACCGAGGAAGCCCACGTCGAGACCACCCTGCATCAGCTCGTCGGTCTTGTTCTCGACGCGGGAGACCTGACCGCCGCCCCACGCATTGTTGACGAGGATGTCGATGCCACCGAACGTCGACACGGCGTGCTCGACCATCGCCTCGCATTCGTCGCGCTTCCCGACGTCGGTACGGATGAACGAGCCGGCGTCACCGAGCTCGTCGGCCATGGCCTGACCGGTGCCCTCGTTGACCTCGCCGATCACGACCTTCGCGCCCTCGCGGGCGAACACGCGAGCGAGACCCGCCCCGATGCCGTCGCCCGCTCCGGTGATGACGGCTACCCGCCCGTCCAGTTGCCCCATGTCCGTGTCCCCTTCGTCGTCTTCGTGTTCGTCGTGTTGTCGTGGCGTTCCCGCGGATCGTACCCGGGCCCGACCGATCGGACGGGCGGGCGGGCAGACACGGGCCGGCGTCGGTTCAGGGCGCCAGGTCCAGCAGTTCGTTGAAGCCGAACTGGGTGTGGGGGCCGTAGATGATCTGCTCGAGCAGACCGACACCTACCTTCTCGCCGCCGTTGCCGTCGGGCATGGTCGCCCGAACGGTGTGGTGGACGTGCTGCACCGTGGGGTCGGCCGGGTCGAGCGTCGACAGGTCCCACTCCTCCGCGCCCACTGCGAGTTCGCCGTGGTGGAAGCCGTGGCCCCAGTCGACGTTGGCGTAGCCGAGTGCCTTCATCTGGAAGCGGAGCTGCGGCTCGAGCGTGATCGTGTAGGGGTCGCCCTCCTCGGGGACGAGATCGAACTCGGCCCGCTCGATCCATCGGCTGCCCGATCGGAACTCGAGCCGCTGCGCCACCGGGTCGAGGCGGAAGACACCGGGGGTGGACTCGTCGATCGACGCGGGCACGGGCTCGAGAATGGGCACCCGGAACCCGTCGGCCCGCCAGAACTTCCCGCCCGGCTCCTGGAAGTAGCCGAAGAGCCGGCATTCGTCGTCGAAGTGGATCGGCGCCCACAACCAGCAGTTGCCGCCGGCGCGCATCTCGCGGCCGGCCGGCTTCTCCCCGACGGGACGGATGCCCCACGAGCGATCGCGCACCCCGACCATCTCGTCGTGCGTGAAGGTCGTCGTCTCGCCCCGCACCGTCACCTCACCGGCCCAGGTGCCGAACTGGGTGAACCGGATCATGTCGATGACGCGCACCGGGCCTGCGTCCATGTAGGTGTGGTCCTCGGCCAGCGCGCCGGCGCGGGCGCGCCAGACCAGATCGGCGGTGAGGTCGGTGTCGTTCTCCTCGACCGTGATCCGCAGCTCCTTCATGGGCTCGACGATCTCGAGCCGGAACGGCCCCATCGTCGTCACCATCGGATCCTCGGGGGCGTGGCCCGACGCGTGGAACGCGTATTGGTGGTCGCCCTTCACGATCGACAGCGAGCAGTCGGCCACGCCCAGGTTCGTGTAGCGACCGAAGGCGGCCTCGACCGAGAACTCGGCGTTGCGATGGAAGGCCCCGAACCAGTAGCGGCCGTAGTGGTTGCGGTCACCGGTGGCGGGCACCGCAATCGGCCGTGGTGCCTGGTGGATCGGATAGTCGTCGAGCGGGGAGAGCATGGCTCAGTGGTAGTCGACGCCCGCCCCACGCACCACTCGACAACGACCGACCGGGGGTGACTAGCGTCCGGGTATGGAACCCGGACAGTTCGAAGGCCGCATCAGCCGCTGGTATCCCGACGCCGAACCATGGTGGCCTGACCCGGTTCGGGCCGACGAGGGCGCCCCCAACGTGGTCGTCGTGCTGCTCGACGACGTCGGCTTCGCCCAGACCGGGCCCTACGGGTCCGACATCGCGACGCCCACCATCGATCGGTTGGCCGCGGGAGGACTGACGTTCACGAACTTCCACACGACCGCGCTCTGTTCGCCGACCCGGGCGTGCCTGATGACGGGCCGCAACCACCACTCGGTCGGCATGGGCCGCATCACCGATCTGGCGATGGGCTTCCCCGGCTACGACGCGACGATCTCGAAGGCCAACGGCTTCCTGCCGGAGATGCTGGTTCCCGCCGGCTACCAAGCGACGATGGTCGGCAAGTGGCATCTCACCCCACGCGATCTCCAGCATCTCGGGTCGCCCCGCACGACCTGGCCGACAGGTCGGGGCTTCGAACGCTGGTACGGCTTCTTCGAGGGCGAGAACCACCAGTTCGGTCCGTCGCTCATGCACGACAACCACCAGGTACCGCCGCCGGCCACGCACGAGGACGGCTACCACCTCACCGAGGACCTGCTCGACCATGCGATCGACCATGTCACCGACCTTCGCAACGCCGATCCCGACAAGCCGTTCTTCCTCTATGTCGCGCCGGGTGCCTGCCACTCGCCGCACCAGGCCCCGCGCCGCTGGCTGGACCACTATCTCGGCGCGTTCGACGAGGGCTGGGACGTCTGGCGGGACCGAGCCTTCGCCCGCCAGAAGGAGCTCGGTGTGATCCCGGCACACGCCGAGCTGTCGCCTCGACCCGACTGGGTGCCGGCCTGGGCCGATCTGAGCGACGATGAACGCCGGGTCCACGCCCGGTTCATGGAGGCGTTCGCCGCCATGTTGAGCCACACCGACGAACAAATCGGCCGTCTGGTCGACCACCTCACGTCCACCGGCGACCTCGACAACACGCTGTTCATGGTGCTGAGCGACAACGGCGCCAGCTCGGAGGGAGGAGTCGGCGGCTCGCTCAACGACATCCGACAGTGGAACGGGCTGGGCACCTCGCTGCGCGAGTCGATCGAGCGCATCGACGAGATCGGCGGCCCTCGGATCCACAACAACTACCCGTGGGGTTGGACGGTGGCCGGCAACACGCCGTTCCGTCGCTGGAAGCGCGAGGTCCACGAGGGCGGAATCGCCGATCCGCTCGTCGTCCACTGGCCTGCGGGCATCGAGGCACGCGGTGCGCTGCGCCACCACTACGTGCACGCGATCGACCTCGCACCGACGATCCTGCGGGCCTGCGGTGTCGAGCCACCGGCGATGATCGGCGGGGTCGAGCAGCGTCCGATCGAGGGAACGGCGATGCAACCGGTGCTCGCCGACCCCGGGGCCGACGAGATCCGCACCACACAGCACTACGAGATGCTCGGCTGCCGGGCGCTCTACGACGAGGGCTGGAAGGCCGTCACCTATGTAGCGATCCAGGACGACGACGCGCCGCTCGACGACGAACACTGGGAGCTCTACGACCTCCGATCCGATCCGACGGAGCTGCACGACCTGAGCGACCGCGAGCCGGAGCGGCTCGCCGCCATGATCGCGACGTGGTGGGAGCGGGCCGAAGCGCACAACGTGCTGCCGATCGACAATCGGGCGTTCAGCGACCGCGTCGTCGACCGACCGAACGCGGTCCCCGCCCGGGAGCGCTACGTCTACCGGCCGAGTTCCGGGATGATCCCCGAGGAGTCGGCTGCCGACATCCGCAACCGCGACCATCGGGTGACCGCGACGATCCACGTGGGTGAGCACACGCCCGAGGGCGTGCTGGCCCAACAGGGCAACGTGCTCGGCGGCTGGTCCTTCCACCTCGACGGTGGTGAGCTGGTCTGGCACTGCAACGTCGCCACGCGTCGCATCCACGAGGTTCGGGCACCGGTGGCGCTCTCCCCGGGCCGCCACGAGCTCGCGGTCCGCTACGTGAAGACGACCGAGATCGGCGGGCGGGCGACACTGCTCGTCGACGGGGAGGCCGTCGCCGAGGGCGACGTGTCGTGGCATTGCCTCACCCGCTGGTCGATGACGGGCTCGGGCCTGCGGATCGGTCGCCCCGAAGCACTGCCTCCGTGCGACGACCCCGGCGCTGCCCGTTCGTTCTCCGATCACCTCGAGACCGTCGTCATCGACGTCGCCGGCCCCGCCCACCACGACCCCGAACAAGACACCGCCACCGCCATGGCCGCCCAGTAAGTACGCCGGGGTCAGACACCCATACCTTCTCGCACGGCCTCGGTGGCGGCTCCCAGATCTCGGCAGGAGCCGTGAGAAGGTATGGGTGTCTGACCCCGCATACCTTCTCGGTAGCCTGTCGGGTCATGGTCACGATCGGTTCTCTCGAGATTGCCCCGGTTCTGCACGACTTCGTGGAGACACAACTGACGCCCGGCAGCGGCGTGTCGGCGGTCGAGTTCTGGGCCGCGCTCGAGGCGATCGTCACCGACCTCGGTCCCCGCAACGCCGCGCTTCTCGCCCGCCGCGACGAGCTCCAGGCCCGGATCGACGAGTGGCACACCAACCATCGCGACAACCCTGACCATGCGGCCTACATCGACTTCCTGCGCAGCATCGGCTACCTCGACGACGCGCCCACCGACGTGTCGATCCGCACCGAGAACGTCGACACCGAGATCACGTCGACCGCGGGACCGCAGCTCGTCGTCCCGCTCGACAACGCCCGCTACGCCCTCAACGCCGCCAACGCCCGATGGGGCAGCTTCTACGACGCCCTCTACGGCACCGATGTGATCAGCGACGAGGGCGGCGCCGAGGCAGGCACGGGCTACAACCCGGTCCGCGGCGCCAAGGTGATCGCCCATGCCCGGAGGTTCCTCGACACCCATTTCCCCCTCGCCGCCGGCAGCCATGCCGACGCGACCGGCTACTCCGTCGTCGACGGGGCCTTGGTCGTCGGACTCGGCGACACCAGCTCGGGGCTCGCCGACACCACGCAGTTCGTCGGCCACAGCGGCGACGCCGCCGACCCGGCGTCGATCCTCGTGCGCAAGCACGGCCTCCACGCCGACATCCGCATCGACCGCACCGACCGCATCGGCAAGGACGACGCCGCCGGTGTTGCCGACATCGACCTCGAGTCGGCCGTCTCGACGATCATGGACTGCGAAGACTCGGTCAGCGCGGTCGACGCCGACGACAAGGTCGTCGTCTACCGCCACTGGCTCGGCCTGATGAAGGGCGATCTCGTCGCCACCTTCCCGAAGGGCGGACAGACCCTCGAGCGCCGGCTCAACGCCGACCGCGCCTACACCGCCGCCGACGGGTCCGAGCTCGTGCTGCAGGGCCGTTCACTCATGCTCGTGCGCAACGTCGGCCATCACCTCACCACCGACGCGGTCACCCACGACGGCGAACCGATCGCCGAGACCATCCTCGACGCGATGGTCACCGCGCTCGCCGCAAAACACGACCTGCTCGGCCACGGCGCCTTCCGCAACAGCCGCACCGGATCGATCTACATCGTGAAGCCGAAGATGCACGGCCCCGACGAGGTGGCCTGGGCCTGCGAGCTGTTCGGCCGCGTCGAGGACGCCCTCGGGCTCGAGCGTCACACCATGAAGATGGGGATCATGGACGAGGAGCGCCGCACGTCGCTCAACCTCGCCGCAGCGATCGAGCAGGCCGCCGACCGGGTCGTGTTCATCAACACCGGCTTCCTCGACCGCACCGGCGACGAGATCCACACCGACATGGAGGCCGGCCCCGTCCTTCCCAAGGGCGAGATGAAGGGTGCGACCTGGCTCCTGGCCTACGAGGACGCCAACGTCGACACCGGCCTCGCCTGCGGTCTGCAGAACCGCGCCCAGATCGGCAAGGGCATGTGGGCGAAACCCTCGGAGATGGCCGAGATGGTCGAGACGAAGGTCGGCCACCCGTCGGCCGGGGCAACGTGCGCGTGGGTCCCCTCGCCCACCGCGGCGACCCTGCACGCCACGCACTACTTCGACGTCAACGTCGCCGCCCGTCAGGAGGAGCTCCTCTCGCGAACCCCGCGGCCGATCGAGGAACTCACCGCGATCCCGCTGCTCGACCGAGACCTCACCGCCGAGCAGATCCAGACCGAGCTCGACAACAACAGCCAGTCGATCCTCGGCTACATCGTGCGCTGGGTCGGCATCGGTGTCGGCTGCTCGACCGTGCCCGACATCGAGGACGTCGGCCTCATGGAGGACCTCGCCACGCTGCGGATCTCCAGCCAGCACGTCGCCAACTGGCTGCACCACGGTGTGCTCACCGAGGCGCAGGTCCGCGAGACGATGGGCCGCATGGCCGCGATCGTCGACAAGCAGAACGCCGACGACGCCGACTACCACCCGATGGCCACCGACCTGGAGCACAGCATCCCGTTCCAGGCCGCACTCGAGCTCGTGCTCGGCGGGCGTGACGAGCACAACGGTTACACCGAACGCATCCTGCGCAAGAACCGTCGGGCCATGAAGGCGAGCCTCACCGCATAGCGTCGGCCCATGCCGCAACTCGATGCCATCGGAATCATCGCTGCCGACCTCGACGCCTCGGTGGCGTTCTACCGCCGCCTCGGTCTCGAGTTCACCGCCTTCGGCGAGGGCCACCAGGAGGCCACCACGACGGGCGGTTTCCGGTTGATGCTCGACAGCGTGGCGACCATCGAGTCGTTCTCGACCTACGAAGCGTCCTCGGGTGGTCGCAACGTCGCGCTCGCGTTCGGATGTGCCTCCCCGGCCGAGGTCGACGCCCTCTTCGCCGCCGTGACCGCCGCCGGAGCGACGGTCAAGACCCCGCCGTTCGACGCGCCCTGGGGCCAGCGCTACGCGACCGTTCACGATCCCGACATGAACCCGGTCGATCTCTACGCACCACTCGCCGGCGACTGAGGTCGCCTCAGAGCACGACCGAGGGATCGGGGACGAGGCCGCGAGCGGCCCACTGGAAGAGCCGCCAGCCGACGTCGGGCACCGCGAGCGTCGACGCGACCTCCTTCGCCGCTGCGTCGGAGATCGCCTTGGCCGCAGTTGCCTTCACGTGGACCTCGGCGACCCGTTCGGCCATCACGAACCACCCGACCGCTTCGGCCGGCGACCTCCCGCCGGTCAGGAGACCGTGGTTGCGCAGGATGCAGAGCTTGCTGCTCCCCATCGCCCGAGCGATGCGATGGCCGACCTCGGTCGTGAGCACCTCGAGGTCCTCGCCCTCGAACAGCGACTGGTCGAAGACGAAGGCGCAGGCCTCCTGACTGATCGCCTGGAAGGGCTCCACGTTGGCCGACCAGGGCGTGCCGAAGCCGGTGTGGGTGTGAGCCGCCGACGCCAGATCGGGCCGTGACTCGAGGATGGGGTGGTGGATGCAGTAGCCGGCGGTGTTGACCTCGGACCCGTCCGCTCCCCGACCGTCGGGGCCGACGAGGGTGAGGTTGTGGACCGTGGCGTCGCGAAAGGGAGTCCCGTAGCCGAGCACCCAGAAGTGATCGGTGAGGATCGGGTCCCGAGCGGAGATGTGACCGTCGCCGAGGAGACCCCAGCGATGACCGGCGAAAATCCGGTACCCGATGGCGACCTCCCACTTGCGCAGCAGCCGCAGCTCCTCGAGGTCGTCGGTCGACGGCGGCACCGCCTCGTAGCTGAGGTCCGGGTAGCGGTCGAGGGTCAGCGACATGGGCGCAGCGTAGATCCCTCGCTCAGAACCCGGGAAGCCCCTGCTGGGCCTGCTCGAGGTTCAGCAACCGCCGCTTGGTGTCGAGTCCGCCGGCGAAGCCGGTGAGCGACCCGTCGGCCCCGACGATGCGATGGCACGGGAGGATCACCGGGACCGGATTGCGGCCGTTGGCCGCACCGACGGCCCGGAACGCACCGGGACGTCCGATGGCGTCGGCCTGCTCGCCGTAGGACCGGGTCTCGCCGTAGGGAACCGCGGCAAGGGCCATCCACGCCGCCTTCTGGAACTCGGTTCCGTGCAGGTCGAGCGGGATGTCGAACTCACGCCGATGCCCCTCGAAGTACTCGGCCAGTTGCGCGGCCGCTGCTTCGAGAGCGGGGTCGTCGTCGGCTTCGGGGAGATCGGCCGGCAGACCGACGTCGGTCGGTTGCTGGCCCTCGAAGAGCACATGCGTGAGGCCGGCGGAGGACGCGACCAGCGTCAGCAAGCCGATGGGGCTGTCGAGGCGACGGATCTGCATCAGGAACGCTCCTTGGGGTCAACGGTACGCAATGAGGCCCAGAGGTGCTGGGCAGCCAGTGAACGGTGGGGGCTCCACACCCTCGCGAGGTCGGCGACCTCCTCGGCCGTCGGCGGTCCGTCCCGCCCGAGGAGACGACCTGCCGCCTGGCGGACACCGAGATCGCCCGAAGGAAAGGCATCGGGGTCGCGGGTGGCCCGCATCGCGATCACGTCGGCGGTCCACGGGCCGATGCCCTTCACGTCGAGCAGCTGCGAGCGCAGGTGGTCCGGCGATGCCGCCAGATCGACATCGCCGGTGAGCACGGCGGCGGCGAGCGCCGCGATCGTCGCGGTGCGTGACGCCGGCATCCCGAGTCCGTCCGGATCGAGTTCCACGAGCGCGTCGGGCGTCGGGAACAGGTGGGTGAGACCGAGCGCTTCGCCGGGAAGTCGCCGGCCGTGTCGCTCGACGATCCGGGCGGTGATGGTCGTGGCGCCGACGACGGAGACCTGCTGACCGACGATCACTCGCACTGCCGTCTCGAAGCGGTCCCAACCACCGATCACGCGCAGTCCCGCCTGTGCCCGCACGACCGGCGCCAGCAGGGGGTCGGCGAGGAGGTGGTCCTCGGCCGCCCGCACGTCGTCGTCGAGCCCGAACATCGAGCGGGTGCGGGCGACATCGTCGATGATCGCGTCGAAGGTCGGGAGGTGGGCCACCAGTTCCAGGTGGGCGTCACTCCCGCCGAGATGGACCTCGATGATCCCGGGGTTGCCGCAGACCTCGAGCGTCCGGCGGTAGACAGATCCCTCGATGGCCTCGACGCCGGGCGTGACCCGGGGCAGAAGATGGGCGAGCGCGGCGGTCCGGTCGAGCGGCTCCACGAAGGGCAGCCGCAGCCGCAGACCTCCGTCGGCCACCAGCACGTCGCCCCCACGCCGCTTGCGACGCAGCTCACCCGGCGAGAACCGGAAGATGCTCTCGACCACCCGATTCATCTGACGGACCGAGCCGAATCCCGATGCCGCCGCGACGACCGGCATCGCCAGGTCGGTTTCGTCGAGCAGTCGCCGGGCGAAGTGGGCCCGACGGGAACGGCCGACGAACGCCGGAGTCGCCCCCACGTGCTGCTCGAAGAGTCGACGCAGCTGCCGCGTCGAGTAGCCGACGCGGTCGGCGAGGGCTTCCTCGTCGAAACGGTCGAGGAAGCCGTCGCTGATCAACGCCAGCGCGGTTGCCACCGCCGGCGGGACACCGACCGGGGTCGACGACCCGGGGAGATGACGGTCGGGACGGCAGCGGAGACACGACCGGTAGCCGGCGGCCTCAGCAGCGACGGGCGAGGCGAACGGCGCGACGTTCTTCGGGTCGGGGCGGGCGCTGCACTGGGGTCGGCAATAGATACCGGTCGTGGCCACTGCGCTGACCTGTGTGCCCGTCGTTCTCACGAGCCCAGCATGCCCGTTTCGTCCGGACACATTCGGACATGTCACGAATCGGCGGATTCCGCCTGAAAATCGAGGATCGCGCGCACCTCGGCCACGAGTTGGGGCGAATGCCCCGCCACCTCGACCAGCCACTCGTCGGCCTCGGCGTCGGACAGTTCTCGCGAGGTGGTCGCACTCGACTCGTATCGCACCAACCTGCCCTCCTTCAGCATCCACACACCGGCCTCGTCATTGATGCCGGCCATGATCCCCTGGTTGAACGGGCTCGAACCGCGGCTCTTCTCGCTGGCTTCGAGAGTGAACGCGGCATCGATCGTGCCGTGGATCCGGCACGGAATACGCATCCCCGGATCGGGGGTCGGGCATTCGAACACCCAGCTGCCACCGTCGGGACGAACCGTCGTCACGTAGCCCTCGTGCTCGACCGACGTCGAGACGCCTCGGAGCGGAGCGGGCACGTCGCCGTGTACGGCCGTGTCCACCAGCCACTGATCGCCGTCGATCGTCACGATCGTCGTGCCGTGGTTGATCTCGCCGTCGAACATCGATGCGGCGAAGAGCCGCGCGTCGAATCCGAGCCCGACCAGCAGGGCATGGATCGCGTTGTTGCTCGCCCAACAGGTGCCACCGGCGCCGGTGAGCTGCCATGCCGCGAAGAAGTCGTCGGGGTGGATGCCGGGGAGCTCGGGCATGGCGAAGTGCAGCCCGACGAGCTTGCGCAGGTTGTCGAAGGGAACACGGCGACACCACGCCGAGTAGACGGCATGCAGTCCGGCCACGTCGGCCGCCGGCCGTTCGACGAATCCGAGCCGTGCGACGACCTGATCGACCGCCGTCGACGAGAGGGGCTTGATCGCCATGGTCTCAATCTGCCACAGGCCCGCGCTGCCCCACCGAACCCCAGCTGCTACCAATACCGGGTGCACGACGACGAAACGCTGGCCGATGCGCTCATCGCGGCCGAGTACGAGACGGGTCGCCGAGAGAGAACCGAGGCAGGCGCCAAGGCCCATGTCGCCATCCGGATCACCCGCATCACCGTCGGCGGCATCCTCACCCTCGCCGGTCTGGCCATGATGCCGCTGCCCGGCCCGGGGCTCCCGATCGTCGCCGCCGGTCTGGCCATCCTCGCCCGAGACGTCGCCTGGGCCGAGCGTCTGCTCGCGCACGTCACCGATCGGATTCCGACCGACGACGACGGCGGCATCAGCCGCAGCGCGCTCGTCACGATGGCGATGACGGGCACCGCAGGAATTCTCGCGTCGGTCTGGTGGTTCTTGATCCGGTGATGCGCCTCTCCGTTCTCGACCAGTCACCCGTCCCTGCCGGGACCAGCGCCGGCGAGGCCCTGCGCAACTCGATCGACCTCGCCCGCCGGTGCGAAGGGTTCGGCTATCACCGCTACTGGGTGGCCGAGCACCACAACACGGGCGGCCTCGCCGGTTCGGTGCCCGAGATCCTGATCGCCCACATCGCCGAGGCGACCGAACGGATCCGGGTCGGATCCGGCGGGGTGATGATGCCCCACTACGCGCCCTACAAGGTGGCAGAGACCTTCCGGATGCTCGCCAGCCTGCACGGAGACCGGATCGACCTCGGTGTCGGCCGTGCTCCCGGCTCCGACCAGGCCACCATGGTCGCCCTTGCCGCCGATCACCAGCCGATCTCGATCGAGAAGTATCCGGCCATGATCGCCGAGCTCGACGGCTTCCTCCACGACGACCTCCCCGACGGCAATCCCTTCAAGGGCCGCGTGACGGCAACACCGGTGCCGCGAGACGCACCCCAGCTGTGGTTGCTGGCGTCGAGCCCCGACAGCGCCGCCTACGCCGCCCACTTCGGTCTGCCGCTCGCCTTCGCCGACTTCATCTCCCAGTCCGACGGCGCGGCGATCGCTGCCAACTACCGGGCGAACTACCGGCCCACTGACCGGCACCCCACGCCCGAGATCCTGGTCGCCGCCAGCGTGATCTGCGCCGACACCCACGAGGAAGCCGAGGAGCTCGCCGCCGGTGTGAAGCTGTGGCGCCAACGTGGCCTCCAGGGCCCGATTCCTTCGCCGCAGCAGGTTCGCGACGCGTCGCCCGGGCCGCTGGCGGTCCAGCCGAGCCGCAAACCGATGATCCAGGGCGACCCCGCCACGGTGGCCACCAACGTGACGGCGATGGCCGACGCCTACGGCGCCGACGAGTTCATGGCCGTCACGATCACGTGGGACCACGAAGCCCGGGCCCGCAGCTACGAGCTCCTGGCCCGTCAGCTCCTGGGCTGACGCTCACGTTCCCCAGAGGGGAACCAGTTGGCACGTTCCTCAGGAGGGGAACCAATTGGCATGGAAGCCGAACGGCATCCGCTGGGGGATCTGCACCCGGGCGATCGGGCCGTCCTCGATCCGACGGGCGTCGAGGACGATGACCTCGCTCTGATTCGTCTCGGAATCATGCATCGAGTTGACGATCCAGCCGTCGTCCTCCGCGGTGCCGTTCGGGTCGGGAGCGAACACGCCCTCGCCGATGTGGCCATGGTCGCCCGAGTACCACATGGTGCGCGTGTCGGTCGTGGTGTCGTACTTCACGACGGTGTCGAAATCGCCGGCGGCGGCATTCGGCCGGGTGAAACCCGACATGTAGAGGCAGTTCGTCTCGCGGCCGGTGAGGTCGTCATTGAACCGGCAGAACTCGCCGTTGAAGTCGTCGAAGTAGTCGCTGCCGGCAGTACCGGTGTCGAGGTCGATCCAGTACCGGGCCGGCGAGCCGGCATTGGTCTCGACGCCGCTGCCCTTGTCGGAGCTCTCCGACTCGATCCCGAAGTCGACCTGCTCGAAGCGCACACCGGTGACCTCGATGCGGTTGCCGTTCTCCCATGCGTTCCAGAAGTGCTGCACGTGTGAGGTGGGCACCTCGAACCAGCGAACGTCGTCGGCGTCGCCCATCCTCGGGATGATGCCCAGCCGAGTACCGTTCTCCCGCTTCCACTTGACCATCGACTCGCCATTGGCCATGCCGTCCATGTCGAACACGATCGGGCTGTCCATGAAGACGGAGTAGTTCTCGGTGATGAGCATGTCGTGCATCATCACCGGAGCCGGCATGTCGATGCCGACCTGCTTGACGATCGCGCCGCTCGGGTCGACCACGTAGTAGCTGAGGTACGGCGGGAAGAAGTTGTATGCGAAGAAGAACATCTCGCCGGTGAAGGGGTCGATGCGCGGGTGCGCGGTCATCGCCCCCTGGAGCGCGCCGCCGAAGTTCCACTCGCCGATGGTCTCGAGATCGGGCGCGATCTCGGTCGGCAGGCCCTGCTCCCAGAGCGCCAGCAGCTTGCCGGCGTGACGGACGATGTGAGTGTTGGCCGGGTTCTTGACCGGTCCGGCATCACCGGTGAGCGACGCGTCGGGGAAGTTCATCACGTCGCTCAGGCCGGGATAGACGGCTCGACCGAGCTTCATCTCGGCGCCCAGCCCTCGACTGCGGATCCAGCGGTTGCGATACGAGGCCGCGCCATCGGCGAAATCGACGCCGTGGAGCATCCCGTCACCGTCGAACATGTGGTACTTGCCGATGGGCTCGAACATCGGGTTCGGTCCGTTGCGCACGAAGGAGCCGCGAAGACCGGCGGGGATCTCGCCGATCACCTCGCACCGGTCGACATCGATCTCCCGATCGACGGGGAACATGTTGCCCCCGAGGTCCGACTGTGCGGCGGCGTTGGTGACGTGACCGGTGAGCGTCATGGAGGGACCTTTCGAACGTCGAGGTTAACAGTGTTAACCTGCGGCGCCGTTCAACGCAATTCCACCCGCCGCTCAGGGTTGGAGAGATAGTGCGTCCGGCCACTCGACCATTGCGCCGGCCACCAGTTGCACGCCGTGCTCGACGAGCTGGTCGAAGTCCATCGAGCCGAGCCGGGCGAGCTGCTGCAGCGCTCCGGTCATCGTGTTGAGCACCACGTCGGGCGGGAGGTGGGCGATGATCTCACCTCGACCCATCGCCGAGTCGAGCACCTGCCGGAACGCCTCGACGGGCGGTCGCACATGTCGCGCGACGGTGGTGGCCCACAGTTCGGGATCGACCCGGAACGCCTCCTGCAGCGCAGGCAGGCCCCGGAGGAACTCCGGCCGAAGGATCAGCTCGACGTGTTGGCGAACCGTCACGCGGAGATCTTCGACGAGATCGCCCGTATTCGGCACGACGAAGGCGGCGACATCCTCGAACAGCGCATCACGCACGAGCTCGGCCTTCGATCGCCAGGTCCGCGACAGATAGCGCCGATAGAGGCCCGCCTCGGTGGCGACCGCTTCGAGGGTCATCTGCTCATAGCCCACATCGGCCAGCAGCCGGCGCGTGGCCTCGAGCACGGCTACCCGATGTTCACCGATCGGCGGTCGCCCGCGCCGCACGAGTGTCTCGTCCGAAGACGCAAGAGCTGGTTGTCGACCGGCCATCGGCGCTACGATACCCAGATTAATGTCCCACCCTGGGACAAATCCCAGAACCAGTCCCGAAACGACATCCACCCTGGAGGGTAAATCCATGAGTTCTCGACGACGCAGTCTGCTGCGTCTCCTCGCCCTGCTGTTGAGCTTCGTGCTCATCGCCGCCGCGTGCGGCGACGACAGCGGCGACGGCGACACCGCCACCGACGACACCACTCCGAGCGACGACACCACCCCGCCCGACGACACCACCCCGCCCGACGACACCACGCCGCCCGACGACACCACCGACGAGGTCCTGACCGCGTCGTACACCGGCGTCACCGAGACGACCATCACCGTCGGCGTCTCGCTGCTCGACTTCCAGAAGCTGGTCGACCTCAACCTCAGCCCCGCGGGCTGGGGTGATCAGGTCGCCGCATGGGAGGCGATGTTCGACTCGGTCAACGCCGCCGGCGGTATCGCCGGGCGTCAGGTCGAAGCCGTCTACGAGCTGTACTCCCCGGTCGACCCGGGCGACGCAGACCGTGTCTGCACCGCCCTGACCCAGGACAACGAGGTCTTCGCGGTCCTCGGTGGATTCGTCGGCCCGCTGGCCGGAACCGCTGATCCGTGCATCACCGGTCTCAACGAGACCATCCTGATCGGTGGCGACCAGAACGACGACGAGCTCGCCCAGTCGGTCGCGCCGTGGTACATGCCCGGCCAGGCCGCCAACGCCTCGACCGTCATCCTGCTCAACCTGCTCGAGGAGAGCGGCGCGCTCGACGGCGCGAAGGTGTTCGTCATGGGCGGACTCGCCGACGAGGCGAGCCAGGGACAGGTACTCCAGGAGCTCGCCGACCGTGGCGTCGAAGTGGTCGGCCAGAACCTCGTTCTCGCCGTCGACGGCGACACTGCGGCACAGGACGACGAGCTCGGCATCATCACCGAGCAGATCAAGAGCTCGGGCGCCACAGCCGTCTTCATCCACGGCACCCCGTCGTCGAGCATCCGCGGTCTCGCCGCTGCCGGCCTCATCACCGAGCTCGACATCTGGGCCAACAACCCGGCCGGTCTCGCCAACCTCGGCAACACCATCACCGACAAGTCGGTGGCGAACGGCGTCGTGACCGCAGCCGGTCCGAGCGACACCGACATCTGGGACGATCCGACCTACCAGTCGCAGTGCAGCGAGGTGGTTGCGGCCGCCCTGCCGGAAGCCGACATCCGTCCCCCGCTCGACTACGCCGAGAACGAGGAGAACTGGTTCAACGGCATCCGCTACGGCTGCCGGTTGATCGACCTGTTCGCGGTGATCGCCAACGCGGCCGGGCCCGAGCTCAACCACGACACGTTCCGCGCCGCGGCCGAGTCGCTGAGCGACTTCTCGTTCGCCGGCTCGCCCAACGCGTCGCTGTCGCCCGAGAAGTTCTACGCCGACGACATGTACTCGCTTGCGGTGTACGACAGCACCGCGGGTGACGGCCAGGCCGTCGCCGTCGGCGACCTCGTCGACATCTTCGAGTAGGCGAGGCGTTCGAAGCACCGAGCACGCCGTTGCTGCGGGGGTCAGACCTCCGCAGCAGCGGCGTGTTTCAGTCGCAGCGGTGCCAGCACATCCCGTCGGGGAGCAGACGATCGGCCTCGACGGGCCCCCACGTCCCCCGCTCGTAGAGCGCAACGGGCGGCGCGTCGGTCAACACACCTTCGACGATGCGCCACGACTCCTCCACGCTGTCCTGGCGGGCGAAAAGCCGTGCATCACCGGCGAGGGCGTCGCCGAGCAGGCGCTCGTAGGCCTCCGTCGCACCTCCCCCGAGGGCTTCGTCGTAGTCGACCTCGAGATCGACCGGTCGGGCCATCATCCCGAGACCCGGCACCTTGGCCTGCATCGTCAGGGTGATCACATCGTCGGGCTTCATGCGGAACCGAAGCATGTTCGCCGTCGGCGCACCCCCATCGTCGAAGATCGCACTCGGCGGCTCGCGGAACTCGACCACCGCCTCCGTGGCGGTCGTGGCCAGACCCTTCCCGGCACGGATGATGAACGGGACACCCGCCCACCGCCACGAGTCGATCTCCAAACGCACGGCCACATAGGTCTCGGTGTCGGAGGCGTGGTCGACACCGTCCTCGTCGCGATAGTCGCGGTACTGACCGCGCACGATGTCGTCGGCCGTGAGCGACTTCATGGCCCGCATGACCTTGACCTTCTCGTCGCGCATCGCGTCGGGGTGCTTCGAGACGGGCGGCTCCATCGCGAGGAGCGAGACGATCTGGAGCAGGTGGTTCTGCACCACGTCGCGCAGCGCCCCGACATCGTCGTAGAAGCTGCCTCGTCCTTCGATACCGAAACTCTCGGCCATCGTGATCTGAACCGACGCCACGTGGTTGCGGTTCCAGACCGGCTCGAGGATCGAGTTCGCGAAACGGAACACCATGAGGTTCTGCACCGGCTCCTTGCCGAGGAAGTGGTCGATGCGAAAGACCGACGACTCGTCGAAGTGGCGATGGAGGATCTCGTTGAGCTGCACCGCCGACGCCAGGTCGCGTCCGAACGGTTTCTCGACCACGATGCGGCCGCCCTTGTTGAGCCCCACACGGGCCAGGCCCGAGGCGACGTCGTCGAAGAGACCGGGCGGCACCGCGAGATACGCGACCGGGTGCGTGGCGCCGTCGAGCGTCTCGGCCAGCCGGTCGAACATCTCGCCGTCTCGGTAGTCGCCCGACACGAAGCGCAACCGAGCCAGGAGCCGATCGACGACCGCCTCGTCGAGTTCGGGACCGAACTCCTCGAGCGCGGCGCGGCCGTGGGCCCGGAACCCCTCGTCGTCGATCTCCGTGCGGCCGACCCCGACCACGGGGACGTGGAGGCGTTCGTTGCATTCGAGTTCGTAGAGCGCAGGGAACAGCTTGCGCCGTGACAGATCGCCGCTGGCGCCGAAGAGCACGAGAACATCACCGGGGGTCGTCATGCGCGATCCTCGGTCGACTTCTCGTGATGTCCGCCGAAGGCGTGGCGCATCGCGGAGAGCACCTTGCCCGCGGTCTCGTCGTTGCCGCGACTCGCGAACCGCTGGTGGACCGCAGCCGTGAGCACCGCCGCTGGAACACCGACGTCGATCGCCGCCTGGGCCGTCCAGCGACCCTCGCCGGAATCGCTGACCCTGCCCGCGAAGGCCGCCAGTTCAGGGTCGGCCGCCAGCGCTCCCGCCGTGAGATCGAGGAGCCAGGACCCGATGACCGAGCCCCGCCGCCACACCTCGGTGATCGCCGCGAGGTCGAAGTCGTAGCGATAGGCGGCGGGATCTCGCAGGGGCGCCGTCTCGGCATCGGCCTCCCGGTCGAGCGAGCCGAGGTCGGCGTGGTCGAGCAGGTTCAACCCCTCGGCGATCGCCGCCATCATCCCGTACTCGATGCCGTTGTGGACCATCTTCACGAAGTGGCCCGCACCGCTCGGCCCACAGTGGAGCCATCCCTTCTCGGCGGGAACCGCCGGGCCGGTGCGACCCGGGGTGCGCTCGGCCGCATCCTCGCCCGGCGCGATCGTGTCGAGAATCGGCGTGAGCTCGGCCACGACCTCGTCGGGGCCGCCCACCATGAGGCAGTACCCGCGCTCGAGGCCGTGAACACCGCCCGACGTGCCGATGTCGACCAGGGTGATGCCCCTCTCGGCGAGCACGGCGCTGCGAGCCAGGTCGTCGTTCCAGTTGGTGTTGCCGCCGTCGATGATCACATCGCCTGCGTCGAGCACCTCGGCGACCGCACCCACGACCGCACCGGTCACCCCGGCCGGAACCATCACCCACACGACTCGTGGCGAAGGCAACGCCGCCGCGACATCGAGCAGCGAGCGCGCCCCGATGGCACCGTCGGCCACCAGGGCGTCGACCGCCGCCGCGTCGAGATCGTTGACGACCACCTCGTGTCCACCTGCCATCAGACGGCGGCTGAGATCGCCGCCCATCCGTCCGAGTCCGACCATCGCAATCCGCATTCGCTTCTCCACTTCGAAGAGCCGAGTGGCCATCCTCTCTCACAACGCACCAGAACGTGCGAGTCTTTCCCCATGAAAGAGCTCATCTACCAGCGAACCTTCCTCCCTGCGGCTGAGAAGTACGCCGATTGCACGGCGATCATCGACGGCGACTATCGCGCCACCTATCGACAACACGCCGACCGGGCCATGCAACTGACGCGGGCGCTCGGCGAGCGACTCGACCTCAGCCGTAGCGACCGTTTCGCCGTGATGGCCCTCAACAGCCACGAATACTTCGAGCTGTACCATGCGGCGTATCTCGGTGGCGGCATCGTCAACCCGCTCAATCTCCGTCTGGCGGGCAAGGAGCTCGACTACATCATCCGCGACTCCGGGACCGAGGTGATCTTCGCCGACCAGTTCTTCGCCAACGCGATCGCCCAGGCGCTCGACGCATCCGACGAACCGAATCATGTCCGCCAGATCGTTCTCATCGGTGACGGCGACGTCCCGCACGACATGAAATACGACGACCTCATCGACGGCGTCGACGTGGTAGTTCCGGAAGAACCCGAAGAAGACGATCCCGTCGTCTTGATGTACACGGGCGGAACGACCGGCCTCCCGAAAGGGGTGCTGCTCGACAATCGCGCCGAGATCCTGAACCTCTACCACGTGGCGATCGCCTTCGGCTTCGAGGAGGGCGCCGTCAACCTGGTCCAGACCCCCATGTTCCACGCGGCATCGATGGGCGCGATCCTCGGCACGCCGATGACGGGTGGCACCGCGGTCACGATGCCGCTGTTCGACCCGGCGGGAGCGATGGCGCTGATCGAGGCGCACGGCGTCACCCAGACGGTCATGGTCCCGACGATGATCGGGATGATGCTGAACCATCCGGAGTTCGCACCGGAGCGGATCCAGTCGCTGCAACAGCTGATCTATGGCGCGTCGCCGATGCCGGCGGCGATCCTCGACAGGATCATGGAGTTGCTCCCCGACATCGATGTGATCCAGGGCTATGGCATGACGGAATGCTCGGCGATCCTCACCATGCTCAACGCCGACGACCACCGAGCCGGCGGGCCCCGGCTGCGTTCCGCAGGTCGTGCCGTCCCCGGCGTCATCCTGTCGATTCGTGACGACAACGGCAACGAGGTCGCCAAGGGCGAGACCGGTGAGGTCTGGGCCCGCGGGGGCAACTTCATGCAGAAGTACTGGAACAAGACCGAAGCCACCGAGGATGTCTTCGAGGGCGGCTGGTACCACACCGGCGATGCGGGCTATCTCGACGACGGCGGCTACCTCTTCCTCGTCGATCGCGTGAAGGACATGATCGTGACCGGCGGCGAGAACGTGTATTCCGCCGAGGTCGAGAGCGCGCTGTCGAAGCACCCGGCCGTCGAGCAGGTCGCGGTGATCGGGATCCCCCACGACACGTGGGGCGAGCAGGTCCACGCAGTCGTCGTCCTCGCCGCCGGCGCCGAGGCCACTGCCGAGGAGCTCCAGGCCTTCGCCAAGGAGTCGATCGCCGGCTACAAGGTGCCGAAATCCATCGAGTTCCGCGACGAACCACTGCCACTCTCGGGCGCCATGAAGGTCCTGAAGAAAGACCTGCGGGCGCCCTACTGGGAAGGCCACGGCCGAGGCGTCAACTAGCCCCCACCACCCGGCGATCTGTGTCAACCACCCCCATTCGTGTCGACTTGCCCCATGCCCGCCGAGGGCATTTCCAGCGCAGATCGCTGGGCGATCAGGCGGCGGATCTGTGCGACGACCTCCCACGGACGGTCGCGCAGCTGCACGTGGGTGTAGCGCAGAACGGTCCAACCCCGAAGCGTCAGATCGTTCTGTCGAACCCGGTCGTCGACGAATCGATCGATACGCGTGTGTTCGTCGACCCCGTCGTACTCGAGCGCCAGCCGCAAGGACGGGTAGGCCACGTCGATGAACCGACGCCCACCCGACACCGGCACCGGGTGCTGCAGGACCGGCGCCGGCAGCCCCGCCGCTTCGATCACACGAAGCAGGGCAATCTCGGGCCCCGAGTCGGTGAAGTGAGCATTCCCCGGTAATCCGTCAATCGCGGACTCGAGCTTCACGACGCCGTTTCGGCCGTGCTCGCCGACGCGCCGGCGCAGCCAGCGGAGCTCCGCTGCAGCCACCATCTTCGTCGCCACTGCATGATCGACGAGGCGCTGCACTTCCGTAGCCGGAAAGATCAGCCCGGCATCGCAGAGGGTTCGGGCGACTGTCGTCACGGCGATGCCGTCGCACTCGGTGATGTCGTCGGGATCGAGGTCGACACTCCGGTGGACCACGGCGCCCCTCAGCGCACCCGTCGCCGGCCGCCGGACGGACACTTCGAGCACGTCGTCGCGACTCCGGAGCCCCCAGAGGCGAAGCGCGCTGCGATGACTCGCGACGCGTTGCGGCCCAGGCGCCATGGTCACCGCCATGAGTTCCTGCTCCCACGACGCCGTCGACCCGGCGATGCGCAGCACGCCGCGTCGGACGGGCGCCAACACGCCAGAGACCACGAGCCGGGTCTGGGCCGGCTCCGACACTCCCGCAGCGCGGATCTGTGCGGTGGAGAGGAGGCCGTGTTGACTCGTGGCCGTCCGAACGAGCCTCGTGAGGTCTCGCATGCCCTGAGTCCATCAAACGGGTGTGACACCCCGCCGTCGCACCCCTCCCCGCCGGATCTGTGTCGACTTACCCCTCGCCCGGCGACGGGCTTGCCGACGCAGATCGGAGGGCGGCGAGGACGAGGGAGGGGGTGAGCGGAAAGCTGTCGAACCACACGCCGGTCGCGTCGTGGACGGCGGCGATCACCGCAGGGGCGTAGGTGATGTAGGGCATCTCGGCGACGCCCCGGGCGCCCCACGGCCCGACCGGGTCGGCGAGTTCGAGGATGACACTCTCGACCCTGGTCGGCACGTCGCCGATGCCGGGGATGAGGTACTGCGAGAGCCGCGGGTTGCGGATCCGACCCTCGGCCACGACGAGGTTCTCGCTGAGGACGTAGCCGTGGGCCTGCACGACGGCACCCTCGATCTGCCCCTTCACCAGCTCCGGGTTGATGGCGCGGCCGACGTCGTGGGCCGAGACGACCCGATCGACGCGGATGTGGCCCGTTGCGGTGTCGACGGTGACGTCGACGACCTGGGCCATGTAGCCGTAGGAGAAGTTGGGCTGGCCTGCGCCGGTGACGGGATCGAGCACCTCGGTCGGGGGCGGGGTGTAGCGGAACGACCCGATCGCGGGCCGCTGCCCGTCGCGCCACGCCTTCTCGGCCTCCTCGGCCGCGCCGAGCACCGAGTTGCCCGCCATGAAGGTCAGCCGCGACGCCGACGCCGAACCCGAGTCGCCACTCGTCGCCGTGTCGGAGAAGTGGCCCCGGACAACCGAGAGATCGACACCGGCGGCGTCGGCGGTCATCTGGAGGATGACGGCATGGTTGCCCTGTCCGACCTCGGCGCCGCCGTGGAAGACGTCGACCGCGGTCGGCCGTTCGTCGCCCGGCTCGCCGTGGTAGTGCACCTCGGCTTCGCAGCGTTCGGGGAACCCGAAACTGAAGCCGACGTTCTTCATGCCGGCCGCGAACCCGCGGCCCCGGACGATGCTCGGATCGCCGTCGGCGAGCGGGGGAAGCGACGCGACCGACGAGAACGGGGCGACCGGATCGAGCTCGCCGTCGGTCGGCGCTCGTTCGGCGCAGGCCTCGATCACCTGCGGGAGCCCGACGCCGGCGGGCAACGGTTCCTGGGTGATGCCGATGCTCCCCTCCCGGAGCATGTTGCGCCGACGCAGTTCGATCGGGTCGATGCCCAGCGCGTCGGCGAGCTTGTTCATCTGGGTCTCGGCGACGAACCCGCCCTGCGGACCTCCGAAGCCGCGGAACGCACCGCCCGGAACCGAGTGGGTGTAGACGGCGCGGCTGTCGATCCGGGCGTTGGGCACCTCGTAGGCCCCCGCGACCGAGAGATGGGCGTTGCCGAGCACCTTGTTGGACGTGTAGTTGTAGGCCCCGGCATCGAGCCAGACGTCGGCTTCCACGACGGTGATCCTGCCGTCTCGTGTGGCACCGAGACGCGCCTCGACGGTCGCCCGGTGGCGCTTGTGATGGCCGACGATCGATTCCTCGCGGGACCAGCGGCAGTGCACGGGCCGGTCGATGCCCAGTTGTCCGAGCTTGCGGGCTGCGAGGGCGAGCACGATCTGGAGACTCATGTCCTCCTTGCCGCCGAACGCGCCGCCGATCGTGGCGTAGATCACCCGCACCCGATCCTCGGGGAGGTCGAGCGCATGGGCGATCTGTTCGCGGTCCTCGTACGTCCACTGACCCGACGTCTCGACCGTGATGCGACCCTCGCCATCGGTCCACGCGGTTCCGGCCTCCACCTGGAGATAGGCGTGCTCCTGATGGGGCAACTCGTAGGTGCCCTCGATGACCACGTCGGCGGCCGCCCAGCCCGCCTCCGGATCGCCCTTGTGGATCGCCATCTCGTAGTAGGTGTTGGACGGTGCCGTCTCGCCGTGGACGAGGACCCGGTCGGTACGGGCCGCGGCGAGATCACCGACGATGGGCAACGGCTCCCACTCGGCGCCGGCAGCGATCGCCGCGGCTCCGGCTTCGGCGGCGAGGCGCGACTCGGCGACCACCACCGCGAGATGATCGGCCTCCCAGCGGCTGACATCGCAGCGAACGTCGGAACGCCCGGTGTGGTCGAGACCGATCAGCACCGGCTGGTCGAACATCGTGAGGCCGTACTCGTTGACCGGCACGTCGGCCGCGGTCACGACCGTCACCACGCCGTCGACCGATTCCGCCGCGCTGATGTCGAGCGACACCAGTCGGGCATGCGGTTGGTCGGTGAACACCACGACGGCGTGGAGGGCGTCGACGGGCATCCGGTCGGCGGGATAGGTCGCCTCGCCGGTGACCTTCCCGGCCGCGTCCCGCCGAATCGGGGACTCGCCGACGCCACCGGTCATCGCGTGCTCCCTGCCGCTCGGACCGCCTGGGTGATCGGGTAGTAGCCGGTGCAGCGGCAGAGGTTGCCGGCCAACCCCAGCTCGATCTGCTGATCGGTCGGCGCCGGACACTCCTCGAGGAGCGCGGCACCGGCGACCAGGAACCCGGGGATGCAGAACCCACACTGGACGGCGAACTCGTCGACGAACGACGTTTGGAGCGGATGCAGCGAGGCCGATCCGTCGGGTTCGGTCGCGGCGAGACCCTCGACCGTCGTCACCACGGCCCCGTCGGCCTGCGCGGCGGCGACGAGGCACCCCATCACCGCAGCACCGTCGAGACGAACGGTGCATGCCCCGCACTCCCCTTCGGCGCATCCCTCCTTCACCCCCGAACACGGCGTGGACGAATGGTCGCGAAGCCAGTCGAGCAATGTGGTGGACGCCGCGGTCGACCCGTGTACGACATCGCCGTTGACGGTCAACGAGATCACGGTGTCGTCGGCGACGATCGGTGACGACGGCATCGACGAAGGGGTGCGCACGCCGAGCACCGGCGGATCCGGCGGCCATGCCTCGGCTCCACGATCCTCGGCGAGCGTCTGCAACGCCCGCCGCAGAACCGCCTCGGTGACCGCCGTGCGGTAGCTCGCGGTCGCCCGCACGTCGTCGATCGGGACGATCGACGCGGCAACTGCAGCAGCCGCCGCGGTGATGGTCGGTCCGTCCAGGCGCTTGTCGAGCAGTGCCGCCGGGAACACATGGCTCATGATCACCGTCGGGGCGACGGAACCGAGGGCGAGCCGGGCATCGGCCACCCGACCGTCGTGCAGGCGGATCACCATCGCCGCGTGGACGACCGAGATGGCCTGGGCGCGACGCAATCCGACCTTGACCCAGATGGCGCGCTCGTCGGCCGAGAGCTTCGGGACGCGGATCGCGGTGATCAGCTCGTCATGGCGCCTCACCGTCGCACGAAAGCCCGTGAAGAACCCTGCGATGGCAACGTCGCGGGAGACCTCGGTGACACCGGCTCCATCACGAACGAGACGGGTCAGCACGACACGGGCGCCGAGCGCCATGAGCGCGCTGATCGAGTCGTTGGCCGGGCTCGCCGTCGCGACATTGCCGGCGACGGTCGCCCGATTGCGAAGCTGCGGGGATCCGATCTCGAGACAGGCCTGCGCCAGCGGGAGACAATGCTCCCTGAGCCGCGGATCGGCGACGATCTGGTTGTGGGTGACGCCGGCCCCGAGCACGAACGCATCGCCGTCGTCGACGATGTCGGCGGCGCCGCCGATCGCGGAGAGGTCGACGAGCGTCACCGGTTCGCCGGAGGACCGGGCGAGGTCGAGGAGCAGATCGGTGCCTCCCGACAGCGGGCGGGAACCGGGGAACTCGGCGAGCGCAGCCAGGGCGGCCCGCCAGCTGTCGGGCCGCACGACGCGATCGACCCGGGTCGACGGCCGTTGGACGTGGTGGAGCTCGCCGGTGACGGTTTCCATGACGCCTATTCTCTCTCGACGCCGGTGAACAGGACAGCGATACGGCGGCCCGGTTCCGGCGGCGACGTGAGGGGACCGGCGAGACCCGCCGACCCGGTGGCCGAGACGGCGATCCCGGTGGCCCGGGCGAGCGCGTGGGCCCGCACGATCGTGGTCTCCGACGCGACGATCGGTTCGCCGCCGGTTGCACGGGTTCGGGCGATCAGCGGGAGCCAGTCGTAGGTGACATCGTCGAGGATGCCGGACGCGGCACTCGACGGTTCGTCCTCCCACGGCCACATGAAGTCCGCCGGGTTCGCCGCCGCCGCATCGAGATCGAACTCGGGAGCGAGCAGATCCCATGCCCGCCGCAACGGAGCGCAGCCCTCGGCCTGGACCGGGAACAGGGGCACCGGACCGACCCCGAGCGACGTCGCCGTCGCCAGGGCACCGCCGCCGACCTGCACATAGAGAGCCTCGAGCCCTTCCACCTGGTCGGCGAGTTCCCAGCCGAGTGTGCGGCCACCATCGAAGGTCGTGGGGGTGTCGACGCCCTGGACACTGAACGGCCGAGCGCCGGCCAGGACCGCCTCCCCGAAGCGCAGATAGCAGGGGTCACCCGCCTCGTCGGGCTGACGGGAGCACACCCGCAGATCGGCACCCAGGGCGGTCAGGCGGTCGATCACCGGCGGATCGGCCCAGGTCGGAACGAACACCTGGAGCGGACGGTCGAGTGCACGGGCGATGACCGAGGCACCGAGTGCGGCGTTGCCGCAGCTGGCGATCGCAAGGGGGCCGCCGGGAGCGGCACCGAGGGCCTCGTCGACCAGCATCTGGATCGCCACACCCATGAGGTGGCGGGCCTTGTGCGAGCCGCCGACGTTGTCGACCTCGACCTTCACGAACAGCTCCACGCCCTCGGCCAGACCGGCCGCCGCCGCGAGATCGGGCATGGCGTGCGTCGGCGTCACCTGGAAGCCCTGTCCGTCGACCTCGGCGACCGCGGCGTCGAGCCCTTCGACGATGTCGACGTACTGCTCGTCACTCAGCCCTCCTGCACGCGCCGAGGCGTAGCTGTCGAGCCGTTTCCGGTAGCGGACGAAAGGGTTTCCCGACATCTCCGATGGTTACCCGTGCGACGCGCCGGTGGCGTCGTTGAACTCGTCGATCATCTCGTCCCATCGCCCGATCAGTGGCCGCAGACCCGACCAGAAGCTCTGATCCCGACGCCGTTCGAAGTCGGCGATGTCGACACCGAGCTGCTCGACCCACGTGAAGTAGCCCAGGTTGAAGACCCGATCACGCTCGACCGGCCCCATCTCGATCGCGTGCGTGGTCTGCACGTCGCCGAGATGCTCGTCGAAGACCTGTCCGGCCTCGCGGTCGTCGAACCCGCCTGCGAAATGGCTCGACATCACCTTCTCGCGCTCGGAGTTGTAGAGCTCGGATCCGTCAGTGGCGACGGTCATGATGACGTCGTCGCTCCCGAGCCCCCACTTCTTCGCCGCGGTGATCGCCGCGAGTGCGTTGCAGATCGACGAGTAGCCCATGTGGGTCAGCACCGAGGCGAGTGCCGGATCGACGCCACGCTGCTCGAGCAGACGAAGTCCCGCCGGGGTGTTGAACAACACATCGAGCTCGTCGGTCGACTTGTCGGAGATGCCGACCACCATGTCGGTGTTGGTGACGTTGTGGATCAGGGGAATGTGCTTGTCGCCGATGCCCTGGATGTTGTGGTCACCGAAGCCGTTGTAGAGCATCGTCGGCACTTCGAGCGCCTCGACGGCGACGATGCGGGCGCCGTGGGTGTCCTTCAGGTAGTCGCCGGCACCGAGTGTGCCGGCCGAACCTGAGGCCGAGACGAACGCGGCGAGCGTGCCGGCGCGGGCATCGGGACCGGTGGAGGTGACGTGTTCGAACACCCGCTCGAGGGCCCGGCCGGTCACCGAGTAGTGACCCATGTGGTTCGAGAACTCACTGAACTGGTTGAGGATGACGTTGGCCGGATCCTGCTCGAGGCGCATGCACTCGTCGTAGATCTCCTTGACGTTGGCCTCGGTGCCCGGCGTGCGGATCACGTCGTCGGGATGGTCGATCCAACGATCGAGCCATTCGAACCGCTCGCGGCTCATCCCCTCGGGCAGGACGGCCACGCCCCGACACCCCATGATCTTGGAGATGGCGACGCCGCCTCGGGCGTAGTTGCCGGTCGAGGGCCAGATGGCGCGATTGACCGTCGGGTCGAAGCGGCCGGTCACCAGACGGGCGACGAGACACGAGTAGGCCGCGAGCACCTTGTGAGCGGCGATCATCGGGAACCGGTTGCCGAACGCGAGAACGATACGGGCGTCGACGCCGGTCATCTCCGAGGGCAACTCGATGTGGTCGGGCACGTCCTGGGGACCACTGCCGTCGAGCGCATTGAACCAGTGCACGCGGAAGAGGTTGCGCGGGTCGGCCGCGTTCTTGTCGACGCCGTCGAGGGAGTCGAGGATCGGGCCCGGGATCGTCGACGGATCCCGGAGCTGGGCGAAGGTCGGCAGCACGATGTTGTTCTCGCGGAAGCGAGTGATCGCGTTGTCGTAGGCGGACTGTCCGTCAGGGGCGAAATCGCCGAACACGGCGAGACCGCTGCTCTCTGGCGAGTTGGTCATGTGATGTTCTCCAGTGTGCGAAAGAGTCGTTGCGCAGCGTCGGCTGCCTTGTGGCGGATCTCGTCGGCGTCGACCCGGGTGGCCACGCCGTCGGCCAGGACGACCTCGCCGTCGATCTCGACGGTGATCGGCGAGACCCCGGGGCTGTAGGCCAGCCGCCACGGATCCATCGGTCGGTAGTCCCAGGTGACCCGGTCGTCGCGGGCCTCGGGGAAGAGTTCGTAGCCGCGGTCGAGCCATGCCCACGTGTCGTCGGGCGTGGTGGTGACGTCGTGCTCCCTAGCTCTGACGAAGGCGACGCGGAACTCGTCGAGCATGTCGGCGCCGATGCCGTCGGTGCCCAGACCGACCGGGTTCGAGAACCGTTGCGGCCGGGCGTAGCCGACCGCGTTGTTCATGTTGGACCGCGGGTTGTGGATGATGGTCCCGTGCAGACCGTGGTCGTCGGGCAGGTGCACGCCATGGACGAGCCACCAGTCGTCGGCGGTGTGACCGACGAGGCGCGCCCACGTGTCGTCTTCGCCCTCGGCGACGTGCACATGGACCCCCACGCCGTGACGGGACGCGAGCTCGGCGGCCGCCGCGATCGTCTCGTCATCGCAGGTGAAGGCCGCATGGAGCCCCACCATGCCCCGGCCTCCCTCCGACAGGAAGCGATCGTTCTCGGCCAGACCGGCGGCCGCACCTTCAGGCCCGTGACGGTCGGTCACCCCGTAGGCGCAGTTGACGCGTACGCCGACCTCGGCACATGCGTCGGCGATGATGGAGAGCGACCCGTCGATCGCGTTGGGCGACTCGTGGTGATCGACGATCGAGGTGCAGCCCCGTTCGAGGGCTTCCAGGGCGGCGAGCTTGGCCGACCACTCGATGGTGTCGGCATCGAGGGCGCGGTCGAGCCGCCACCAGACGAGCTCGAGGATCTCCGCGAACTTCGTGGGTGTGCGGGGCGGCGCCGGCATCCCCCTCGCCAGTGCGGAGTAGAGGTGATGGTGGGCGCAGACGAGGCCGGCGGTCTGGTCCGGATTCACGAGCCGACCCAGGACCCGGTCCACGAAGCTGCGTTCTCACGATTGGCGTCGTTGATCAGCGGCAGTTCGGTGCGCCACTCTCCGTCGTGCGCGTGCATCGCCGCGGCAACGGCGCCGGCGGTCGGGACGAGCCCGATCTCACCCACGCCCTTGATCCCGTAGGGCGCGTTGGGCTGGGGTGACTCGACGAGGATCACGTCGACATCGGGCATGTCCTTGGGTCGGATGATGTCGAGTGCGCGCAGTGTGGTGTTGGTCGGACGTCCGTCGTCGTCGCACGGGAATCCCTCGCTGAGTGCGTAGCCGAGACCCATGTGGACGGCGCCCTCGATCTGGCCCTCGCACAACATCGGGTTGACGGCCCGACCGACGTCGTGGGCGGCGACGACCTTTTCGATCTCGCCCGTCTCGGGATCCATGATGACCATCTGCGCGGCATAGCCGAACGTGGAATGGATGACCGGATGCTCGAGCCCTTCGTTGAGGGAGTTGGTCCAGTCGACGCGGTACTCGCCCTCGTAGTCGACCCCGACCCTGCAGCCGTCGGCCATCGCCACACGGCAGGCGTCGGCGACCGAGCCGGCACCCATCAGCGTGCCTCGACTGCCGGTGGTCTGGCCGGCGCCGAGTTCACGAGTCGAGTCGACGATGACGACCACGTCGTCGGCGCTCACGCCGAGTTCCTCGACGGCCACCTGCTGGGCGACCGTGTGGACGCCCTGGCCCATCTCGGTCCAGCAGTGGCGGACCTCGACCTTGCCGTCGGGGCGGAAATGGACGACCGCCTTGGCGATCTCCTTGAACCCGTTGCCGAGGCCGGAGTTCTTCAAGCCGAGACCGAGGCCCACCGCCTTGCCCGCCGCGAGGGCCGACTCGTAGGGCTCCTTCACCGCATCGAGGCACGCCTGGGCGCCGAGACAGCCGTCATCCATGATCTGGCCCGGACCCCACACGACGCCGGGCGAGACGACGTTGCGGTTGCGCATCTCCCAACCCGTGATGCCGACCATCTCCGCGAGGCGGTCCATCACTCCCTCCATGGCGAACTGGGCCTGATTGGCACCGAAGCCGCGGAACGCGCCACACACCGAGTTGTTGGTGCGGGCGGCGATCGCCTCACAGTCGATGTTGGGCACGACGTAGGGGCCCGAGGCGTGACCTGCCGCCCGCTCGAGCACCTTCATGCCGACCGATGCGTAGGGGCCGGAGTCGCCCACCATGCGGATGTGCAGCCCGGTCAGCTTCCCGTCGGCATCACAGCCGGCTTGGTACTGCATTCGGATCGGGTGGCGCTTGGTGTGGACGAGGAACGACTCCTCGCGGGAGAACGTGATCTTCACCGGTCGTTGCAGGAGCCATGCTGCGAGCGCGGTCTGACCCTGGTTCGACATGTCCTCCTTGCCGCCGAAGGCGCCGCCGTTGCTCACGAGTTCGGTCACCACGACTGCGGTGTCGACGTCGAGCATGCGGGCGATGTCGTTGCGATCGTCCCAGATGCCCTGACCCCCCGAATAGACCATGAGCCGATCGAAGTCGACGGGCTCACCGTTGGTGCCGCCCGCGGTGAGCGGCAGCGGTTGCCCCGCCGGCACCGGAACGGCGAGGGTCGACTCCGGCTCGAGGAACGCATGGTCGATGCGCTGGGTCTGGAAGGTCTCGCGCACGACATGGACCGAGTCGGCGAGGGCCGCCGCCGCATCACCGCGTCGATAGGTCGAGGTCGAGAGGATGTTGCCGTCGAGCTGCCAGACGGCGTCGTCGGCGCCGGGAGCGATCGCCTCGATCGGGTTGACGATCGGCGGCAGCACGTCGTAGGTGACGTCGATCAGGGTCGCGGCGCGGCGTGCGGTGGGGCGGTCAACGGCGACCACCACGGCGAGCACGTCGCCGAGATAGCTGGTGCGTCCACCCACGGGGATGAAGGTCGGCCAGTCCTTGTGGATCAGACCCGAGCGGAGTTCCCCGGGGACATCGGCGCCCGTGAACACGGCCTCGACGCCCGGCACCGCCTCCGCGGCACTCGTGTCGATCGCAACGACGTCGGCCCGGGCGTGATCGGCCAATCGGACTGCGCCGTGCAGGAGTCCCTCGGGCACCATGTCGTCGATGAAGGGCCGGTCGCCCATCGAGAGCTCGGCGGCCTCGTATTTCACGCCGCGAGAACCCACTCCCTTGGGGGCGAGGGCAACGGCGACCTCGTCGGCGGCCAATGCCTCGACGGCATCGAGGATCTTCGTGTAGCCGGTACAACGACAGAGGTTGGCCCCCAGCAGCCGGGCCGCACCCTCACGGGTCAGCTCACTGCCCTTCTTGTCGAGCATGGACTTGGTCCGCATGATGATGCCCGGCGTGCAGAAGCCGCACTGGAGGGCGCCGTGGGCGGCGAAGGCCGCCGCCATCCGGTCACGCTCGTCGGAATCGACGCCCTCGAGGGTGACGACCTCGGCCCCGTCGGTCTTGTCCATCGAGGTCTGGCACGCCACCCGCGCCTTGCCGTCGACGAGGACCGTGCAGCAGCCGCACTGGCCCGACGGCGAGCATCCGTCCTTCGGCGACATCACACCGAGCTCGTCGCGCAAGGCTGCGAGGAGGTGTTCGTGGCCTGCCGAGGCCTCGACCTCAGCTCCGTTGAGAACGAACTTGGTCATGGGGAATCCTCGTCATCGGCATCGGAGAGGGAGAGATCGGCCAGGGAGAGATCGGCCAGGAGGTGGTCGGGCACGGTCGGTGCGATCGGACCGGCCTGTGCGGTGATCGCGCCGTAGACCTCGGGGCGCCGGTAGCGCTCGAACTGGAAGAGCGTTTCCTTGTAGTTACGGCACAGGTCGAGATCGATGTCGGCGATGGCGAGTTCGTCGCCCGTGTGGGCCGTCAGTGCGATCACCCGCCCGGTCGGGGCGATCACGCAGCTGTCGGCCAGCGACTCGACGCCCTCTTCGTTGCCCCCCTTGGCGACGCCGACCACGAAGCACCCGTTCTGATAGGCCCCGGCCTGCATCACCAGATGGCTGTGGAACGACTGGAGCGCATCCTGACTCGGATCCGGCTCGTAGTGCATCGGCGTGTTGTACCCGATGAGGATCAGCTCGGCACCGCCGAGCGCCAGGCATCGGTAGGTCTCCGGCCAGCGGCGGTCGTTGCAGATGGCCATCCCGACGACGCCGCCGAACGCGTGCCACGTGGGGAACTCGTCGCCGGGTTCGAAGTAGCGCCGCTCGAGGTGTTGGAAGCCACGCCACGGCTCGTGCTCGCGATGACCGGGAAGGTGCACCTTGCGGTACTTGCCCACGACCACACCGTCGCGCTCCACGAGGATCTGCGTGTTGTAGCGATGGCCGTCGGGCGTGAGTTCCGCATAGCCGAGACAGAACCCGACCCCGTGGTACTTGGCCACATCGAAGAGCCGTTGGGTCTCGGGGCCGGGCATCTCGGTCTCGTAGAAGCTGTCGAGGTCGAGGTCGGGCTCGTCCTCGACGAACCAGCGGGGAAAGAACGTCGTGAGCGCGAGCTCGGGGAAGACGACCAGTTCGACGCCGGCGGTGGCCGCCTGCTGCACGAGCGCCACCAGTCGATCGACGACGTGGGCGCGTGGTTCATGACGCCCGATCGGCCCCATCTGGGCGGCGGCCAGACGGAGGTTGCGCCCCTCGGTCTCTTCGAGCGGTCCGTTCCAGGCGCGGTCGTGGTCGGTCATGTGATCTCCTGGAGAGGTAGGCCCTGCTCACTGGCGAGAAGGCGTTGCACGAGTGAGACGGTGTCGTCGTCGGCTCGGGCGTCGACCACGCCGGACGCGGCGACGAGGAATCCCTGCCCTTCGCGTGCGGCGAAGAGCTCCGGGTCGGTGAAGAGCTTGGGCTTGATCTGCGCCGGGTCGCCGTCTTCGGGGCAGAACACCATGCAGTTCCCACACTCGTTGCACAGTTCGGCGAGGACCAGATACTGCTGGCGGTCGGACATCCCTTCGAGACTCTTGATGCTGAAGAAGGCGTCGTTGGGGCAGACGGTGATGCAGAAGTTGCACGCGACGCACCCGAACATCTCGAGCTCGTGATCGACCGAACGGGGCAGCTTCTCGTTGGCCGCGAGCCGGTAGGGCTCGCCGCCGGGACCGTGCAACGACGCGGCGTAGGCGGCGGCGACCGACGAATGGCCGCCGACCTCGGCGTCGGCCTGGCGCCGCGCGCGGTACGAGGCGAGGTCGTTCGCCCCCGCTGCGGCGATGTCCTTGGCCAGGCCGCGCAGCATGGGCGCCATGCGGCCGTAGCCACCCGGCTTGAGGAGGTCGGAGCACACGGTCGCGGGATTGACCCCGGCGGCCAGCGCGTCGGCCAGGTTGTCCTTCGTGATGCCGGCGGAGAACGACACCATCACGTCGCCCTCGTGACCGGGAATCATGAGCGTGCCGGGCAGCGCCGTGGCCAGCCGGTCGAGCAGCGTGACGGCCAGGACGTGCAGGGGCGGACCCGAGAGATACATCGTCTCGTCGGGCATGAACCCACGCTGGTTGTCGACCACGAGGGTGTTGGTCAGCTTGATGCCGAAGACGCGGCCACGATCCTTGGCGTACTGGTTGAGCTCGCCGATCAGTTCGATGCCGCGGTCGAACTGGAGGTCTGCGGCGAAGGCCGCTTCCTTCACGGGAACGTCGACATAGCCGAGTTCGTCGTTGACGATCCCGGCGACGGTCTCGTAGCCGAGCAGGGTCGGGTTGAGCTTCACGATGACGTCGAGCTCGTGCTCGTCGATGAGGTGCTTGGTGATCGACTCGATCTCCTCGGGCGGGCAGCCGTGGAAGGTCGAGAGGGTGAGCGTGTCGCTGATGACGGGCGGGAACTCGAGGTCGGCGAACTCTGCGAACGGGCCGGTCAGCTCCGAACGCAGCGCGTCGATCGACGCCGTGGCGTCGTGCATGCCGCGGATGAACGACGCGACCTTGTCGCTTCGGATCCCGGCCAGGTCGTAGCCGACCGACATGTCGAACACGTGGGGGCCGGGGTCGCCGACGAACTCCCGTAGCGGCTCCCAGTGCCGTAGGACCTCGAGCGCCATCCACGCCTTGACGTATTCGGCGAGGCTCTGGGGCACCGTCAGTTCCTGGCTCCACTCGATGTTGTAGCCGATGGTCTCCATGTCGATGCACGGTCGACCGATCTCGAGATCATCGAGGATCTGAACGGTCTTCAACTCGAACAGACGGCCTCCGCCGAGCCAGGCGAGGACGATGTTCTGCGCCATCTGGCTGTGGGGTCCGGCCGCCGGACCGATCGGCGACGCACAGCGCCGCCCGAGGAAATCGAACGACAGGTCGATGTGGTCGTCGGGCCTCCAGATCCGGGCGTTGGGCAGGTCGAAGATCTTGCTGCGGGTTCGCCACTCGTGGTCGACCCGACCCATCAGGGTCGACAACGACATCGGGGTGAGCGGCGGCGTGACCCCGGGGGACGGGGCGGGTACGGACCCGGGCTCAGTCACTGGCTTCTCCTTGACTCGCGAGCGCCCACATCACCTGGAGGAGCACGTCGGCACCGGCCTGGAGGTCGGCGGGACTCGTGTACTCGGCCGGGTTGTGACTCAGCCCGTCTCGGCTCGGCGTGAACACCATCGCGGTCGGACACACGCGCGCGAACATCTGGGCGTCGTGGCCGGCACCCGAGGGCATCCGCTTCACCGAGTGCCCGAGACGATCGGCGGTTCGTTCGACCAGTGCGACGACCTCGGGATCGAAGATCACGGGTTCGAACCGGGCGAGGACCCGCGTCTCGACCGTGCACCCTTCGGCGTCGGCCGCAGCCACGACGTACTCGGCGAGCCGACGTTCGGACTCGCGCAGGACGGCCTCGTCGGTGTTGCGCAGATCGACGGTGAGGGTTGCGCTCGCCGGAACGACGTTGACGAGGTTGGGCATGAAGTCGACCTTGCCCACGGTGGCGACCTGGGGATGCCCGAGCTCCGTCGCGAGCTCCCGGACGAACGTGGTGATCGCCGCCGCCACGAAGCCGGGATCGCGCCGCATCGACATCGGGGTCGTGCCGGCATGGTTCGACTGACCGGTGATGGTCAGCTCCTGCCAGCTGATGCCCTGGACGCCATCGACCGCACCGATGGTGATGCCCTCGGCCTCGAGCACCGGACCCTGCTCGACATGGAGTTCGACGAACGCATGGGGCACCGCGCCCGGCACCGGCGCGGCGCCGGCGTAGCCGATGCGTTCGAGTTCTTCTCCGACGATCGCGCCGTCGATCCCTTCGATGTCGAGCGCCTCCTCCAGCGCGAGACCACCGACGTAGACGAGGCTGCCGAGCATGTCGGGGGCGAACCGGGCGCCTTCCTCGTCGGTGAAGAATCCGACAGCGAGCGGGCGCCGCGGTGTGAGCCCGGCGCCGATCACGGTCTCGATGACTTCGAGCCCGGCGAGCACACCCAGGTTGCCGTCGTAGCGCCCTCCGGTGCGGACCGTGTCGATGTGGGAACCGCACATGACCGGCGGGCCGTCGACCTCACCCGGAAGGGTCGCGATCACATTGCCGATGCCGTCGACGGTGATGTCGAGCCCGAGGTCACGCATCCAGGTGACGACGAGATCGCGCCCGGCCTTGTCCTCGTCGGTCAGCGCGAGCCGTGCGCACCCCTCGGTGCCCTCGATCGCCCCGATCTCGGCGAGCGCCGCGAGCCGCCCGAGGAGACGATCGATGTCGACGCGCAGAGCGAGGGCGGTTCGGGGCACCACAAGAACGTACCAGAGCTTCTTTACAAAATGTACAGATGCGCTCGACAGTGGGGTACGGTGCAGGCATGGCCCGGGGGACCGAGATCGCGGCAGAGTTTCTCGTGGCACCCTTCGTCGAGGGCGAACCCGGTCCTCACGTCACGGCAGCCGTTGCCGCGTTCGACGGTCGGGGCCTCGATGTCGACCTCGGACCGTTCGCGTCGTCGGTGACCGGCGACCTCGACTCGATGGCCGATGCGATCGCCGAGATGGTCCGCGCCGCGATGACGCAGGGCGCGACCTCGATCCAGCTGCGCGTTGCATCGACTCCCGAGGAGATCCCGATTCCCTCGATCCGCGACGCGTTGGACGACATCTTGCGCATGGCCGAGCGCGACATCGGTGTGCCCGCCACCGAGTGGGACCGGTCACAAAAGCAACGTGTCGTGCGCATGCTCGACGAACGGGGGGCGTTCCTCCTGCGCGGCGCCGTCGACGACATCGCCCAGATCATGGGTGTCTCCCGCATCACGATCTACAACTATCTCAACGCCCTGGAGAACGAACCCGATGGCTGACCTCCTGATTCACGACGCGTGGTTGGTCGCCACGGTCGACGAAACCCGCCGCGAGGTGCCGGGCGGCTGGGTCGCGATCACCGACGGGTTGATCTCCGGCGTGGGCGGATCGGACGACCCCGCGCCGCCGGCCCCCGAGCGGATCTCCGCCGAGGGCTGCCTCGTCACACCCGGGCTGGTCAACAGCCACCATCACCTGTTCCAGAACCTCACCCGCGCCTACACCCCCATGACCGATGCCCCGCTGTTCGGTTGGCTGCAGTCGCTCTATCCGCTCTGGACCGCGGCGATCGACGAGGAGGCCGAATACCTCGCCGCCTGGGTCGGTCTGGCCGAACTCGCGCTGTCGGGCTGCACCACGTCGAGCGATCACCACTACCTCCATCCGCTGCGGGCCGGCGACCTGCTCGGCGCGGAGGTACAGGCGGCGCTCGACCTCGGGATGCGGTTCCACCCGACCTACGGATCGATGAGCCTGTCGGAGAAGGACGGCGGTCTCCCTCCCGACGACGCCGTGCGCGACGAGGACGACATCCTCGCCGAGTCGGAGCGGCACGTCGCCCGGTGGCACGATCCCCGCCACGGCGCGATGACCCGGATCGCCCTGGCGCCCTGCTCACCGTTCACCGTCACACCCGATCTGATGCGCCGGACGGCCGAGCTGGCCGAACGTCTGGACGTGCGACTCCACACCCATCTCGCGGAGAACGCCGAGGACGACGAGTTCGCGCTCGCCACGTTCGGCATGCGACCCGTGGACCTGTTCGACGACGTCGGCTGGATGTCGGACCGCAGTTGGGGTGCCCATGTCGTCCGTCCCAATCCCGAGGAGGTCGCCCGCCTCGGTGCAGCCGGGGTCGGGATCGCCCACTGTCCGAGCTCCAACATGATCCTGTCGTCGGGCATCGCGCCGGTCATCGACATGCGGCACGCCGGGTGTCCCGTCGGGCTGGGCTGCGACGGGTCGTCCTCGGCCGACTCGGCATCGTTGTGGCAGGAGGCCCGCCTCTCGATGCTGCAGGGCAAGCTCGTCTCCGGCGCCGCGGCGATGACCGCCCGCATCGCCCTCGAGATCGCGACCCGGGGCGGTGCCGGCTGCCTCGGCCGCTCGGGCGAGCTGGGCGAGATCTCGGTGGGCGCCGTCGGCGACATCGCGATCTGGGAACTCAGTGGTCCGGTGTTCGCCGGCGTCCTCGACGATCCGATCGAGGGCTGGCTGCGCTGCGGTCCGACCGCGGCACGCGACACGATCGTGCACGGCAACCCCGTCGTACGCGACGGCCGTCTCGTGTCGCCCGATCTCGGCGCCAACCTCGCAGCCCATCGGGTGGCCGCCCGCCGCTTCCAGCCGCTCTCATGACCGGCGCCCTCGACGCCTACGCCCACGGCCACGACGATTCGGTCCTACGCGCACACGGCGCACGGACCGTCGCGGACTCGGCGCGGTACCTCGTGCCCCACCTCGCCACCGGCGCGCGAATCCTCGACGTCGGGTGCGGACCGGGGAGCCTCACGGCCGACATCGCCGCCCACGCGCCGGGAAGCATCGTCACCGGCATCGACGCGTCGGCCGACGTCGTCGCCGCCGCCGACGCGGCCCATGGCGATGTCGCCGAGTTCACGACCGGCGACATCCACGCGCTCGACTTCCCCGACGGCCACTTCGACGTCGTGCACGCGCACCAGGTGCTCCAACACCTCGAACGGCCGGTGGCGGCGCTGGAGGAGATGCGCCGCGTGACCCGACCCGGCGGCGTCGTCGCCGTCCGCGACGCCGACTACGGCGGGATGACCTGGGCCCCGGACTTCGCCGGCATCACCGAGTGGATGCGGGTCTACCAGGCGATGACCGCCGCCAACGGCCACGACGCCAACGCCGGTCGACACCTCCTGGGCTGGGTACGCGCCGCCGGTTTCGTCGAGCTCGACACGACCGCATCGGTGTGGTGCTACGCCGATCCAGTGCGTCGTCGGTGGTGGTCGGGGATCTGGGCCGACCGGATCCTCCGGTCGAGCTACCGGAACCACGCACTCGACCGGGGGTTGGCGACCGAACACGATCTCGAGGCGATGGCCTCCGACTTCCTGCGCTGGGCAGAGGCCGACGACGGGATCTTCGTCGTCCCCCACGTCGAGATCGTCGCTCGTCGAACGGGAGGGTGATCCCGCGCCGGCGCCGCCGAGTGCGTACGCCGGCCCACGAGACTTCTCAAGCGAGCGTGGGGAGACGTCGAAGGTCTGACCATGCGTTTCCGCGTCCGGGTGCCCGTTCTCGTTCTCACCGTCGCCCTGCTCGCGTCCGCGTGCAACAGCGGCCGGGCCGGCGTGGTCGCTCGCGCGAGCAGCGAATTCGACCAGTACACGGACGCGGCGACCCCGGCCGAGTGGCAGTGGATGCGCGAGAACTACAGCCGGCTCGTGGTCTGGTCGCCGTACTGGGACGAACGGCTCGCCGAGTTCGACGACGTGCTCGTCTACATGAACAGCTACGGCATCTTCGCCGACGACGACCTCGCCGATCAGCACCCGGACTGGTTCATGCGCGAGGCCGACGGCACCCTCACCTACATCGACTTCAACTGCGGACAACCCGGGGGCTGCCCCCTTCTCGCCGGCGACCTCGGCAACCCCGATTTCGTGCAGTACCAGATCGACCGCATCGCCCAGTTCGTCGCCAAGGGCTACCCCGGGATCATGCTCGACGACGTCAACATGCTGCGCCGGTGGTCAGACGTCGACGGAACCGACGTCAACCCGATCGACCCGAGGACGGGGCAGTCGATCACCACGTGGAACTGGCGTCGGTACATGGCCGACTACCTGACACTGATCCGGACGACGTTCCCCGACATCGAGATCATGCACAACTCGATCTGGTACTCCGATTCGCCGGGCTTCGACAATCTCCACGTCACGCGGCAGATCGCTGCGGCCGACTATCTCATGCTCGAGCGAGGCGCCAACGACGTCGGCCTCGTGGCCGGGACGAACAAGTTCGGCTTCCAGACGTTCCTGTCCTTCATCGATCGTGCGCACGCGCTGGGAACCGACGTGCTGCTGATGGACGAGGACGGCACCACCGGTGACCGTCCGCACGACCAGACGTACAACCTCGCCGCCACGCTCCTGGTCAACGCCGGCGCCGATCTCGTCGGGTCCGAGAGCCTCGCCGTGACGGCGCCCGACAGCTTCTGGCCCGGATTCTCGACCGACCTCGGACCGGCGACCGGTCCCCGAGAGGCGACCGGTGGGTTCATCATCCGAGAGTTCGAGAACGGGATGGTGGTCCTGCGCGAACCGCGCCTCGGTCTGGCGACGTACACGCTCCCGGAACCGATGCTCGATGCCGACGGCAAGACCGTGAGCAGCGTGACGCTCGACGGCGCGACCGCGGCGATCCTCAACGCCCGCTGACGCTCGTCGGCGCGGCCGTCGACGTCAGCCCAGGTCGAACGCCCGCATCTGGTAGGTGTTGCGGCTGATCGCCACGACCTCGCCGCTGGTGTCGATCAGCTCGCACTCCCACCCGTAGTCGGCCTTGCCGTTCGCCTCGGCTTGTGCGCTGATCCGGGCGACCTCGTCGTCGCTGATCCGGACCTCGACGGTGATGTCGGTCATCGCCGGCCGCCGGAAGCGGATCTGGAGGTCCTTCACGATCGGGTAGTAGCTCGTGCCGTCGAACGTGGTGAGGAAGATCGTTCCGCCCGGGACCTCGGCGAGCGTGAACAACGCGCCGGCATACATCATCCCCACGTGGTTGACGTTCGGCTCGAACGGCATCCGCAGCCGGACGAAGCCCCGCTCGGCATGGTCGACCACGATGCCCGTGTGTTCGAGGAAGGGAATGGTCTTCCAGTTCCCCCGGGTGATCTTCTCGGCGTCGAAGGTGGTCATGGCGCCATTCTTCCCCCGATCGGCGACGGACGCGGTCCCGGCTCGTCTCGACGCCGACCGAAGCCGATCTGACAGACTCCGCCATGCCCACTCCGGTCTGGCGCTCGCTCCATCTCCTCGCGCTGTGCACCCTTGCGATCACCCAGCCGCTGCTCGGGATCCTCGGCGACAACCCGACCTTCTTCACGGCCCACGGGTCGTCGCCGGCGCAGGTCACGTGGTTCGCGCTCGCAGTTGCGCTCGCGCCTGCGGCCCTGCTCGGCGCGGCCGAGGTGACCATTCACGCCATCGCTCCCCGGCTCGGCGACCGCGTGCACCTCGCCATCGTGGCCGGGCTCGTCTTCCTCGTCGCGATCCAGGTCGTCGACGTGTTGCCCGGACCCTGGCTGGTGCCGGTGGTCACGGCACTCGCGATCACCGGTGGACTCGCCGTGCTCTACGCGACGAATTCGGGGGTCAGGTCGGCGGTTTCGCTGCTCGCGCTGACGCCCGTGCTCTTCGTGGCGCTCTTCCTCTTCGTCTCCCCCGCGTCGAAGGTCGTGTTCCCCGACGACATCGATGCCGTCGGGCTCTCCGACCTCGTGTCGGAGGATTCGTTCACCGCAACGGTCGGGGTGACCGACGACGGAGCCGAGCCGATCCGCGCGTCGCTCGCCGACCGCGTCAACGAACGCTTCCCGCCCGTGTACCTGCTCGTCCTCGATGAACTCCCGGTGGCCTCACTGCTCGACGAGACCGGCGCGATCGACCGTGCCCGGTGGCCCAACTTCGCCCGTCTGGCCGACACTTCCCACTTCTTCTCGAACGCGACCACCGTCGGCTTCACGACCGAGCGGGCCGTACCGGCCATCCTGACCGGCCGATACGAGACGGAAGCGGCGCCGGTCTACTCGCTCTACCCGGAGAACCTGTTCACCCTGCTCGGCGACGTGTACGACATCAGCGCGTCCGACCCGTTGGTGGACCTCTGCCCGCCGTCGGTCTGCGACGGGAAACCGCCGGCGTCGATCATCGAGTTGATGGCATCTGATGTCGACCCGTCGGAACCGACGCAACCCATCCCATCGACCACGACCGAAGCCGTGTTCGACGAGACCGGATCGGCCGACGGCTCGTCGTTCCGGTCGCTGCTCGACGACGCGATGATCGTCTTCGGTCATCTCGCGACCCCGGAAGGTCTCGACATCGGGCTTCCGGACATCGGCGCGACCTGGGGCGACTTCGGCGACGATCTCGGCACCGAGGACCGGAGCACCGAGGACCGGAGCACCGCGGAGGCCGCCGCTCCTGCTCCCGCCGCTCCTACGCCCGACGCCCCCGCGGCCGCCCTCCCCGGCGACGGCGAGATCCCCATCGAGATCGGGCCGACTCCGACCCCGGACGCCGATGCGGTCGAGATCGATGCCGAAGCGGTGAACGACGAGAACCGAGCGACCCTCGATCGCCTGCTCACCGACGACTCCCGGGTCGCCGACTTCCGGGCCGAGCTCGCCGCGATCATGCCCTCCGACGTCCCCCGCCTCCACTACCTCCACATCCTGCTCCCCCACGTGCCGTGGCGCCTCCACGGGAACGGCGACACCTACCCCGACATCGTGCTCCCCGGCTACTCCTCGGCCTGGGACGACGACCCGACGATCGCTCGGGCCGGCCAACAGCGACACCTGCTCCAGCTGCAGTTCGTCGACCGGCTGCTCGGGGAGTACCTCGACCGGCTCGAGCGAGCCGGGGTGTTCGACGACGCGACCGTGGTCGTCGTGGCCGACCACGGCATCTCGTTCGTTCCCGGGACCTCGGCCCGCGGGATCACCGAGGAGAACGTCGTCGGCGTCGCCGGCGTCCCGCTCTTCTACAAGCTGCCCGATCAGCGCGCAGGGGTGCACCACCGCGAGCCGGTGGAGACCACGGACATCGTGCCGACCATCGCCCGACAACTCGAGATCGACATCCCGTGGGGTGTCGACGGGGTGGACCTGTTCGGGCCGCGTCCCGATCGAGATCGCCTCGTGCACAACACGTTCTCGACCTGGATCCCGGAGCCGCTCCCGCCGCTGGTCGCCGCACTCACCGCCGACCTCCTCGCCACCTTCGGCAACGGCACCGACGGGAGCCTCTACGGGCTGGCCGGACTCCACGATCGCATCGGGAGTCCGATCGGGGACCTGATCGACGAGCCGGTCGGCTATTGCTGGCTGCGGAACCGACCCACCGCCGTCCCGGAAGCAGACGGTGAGATCGGGCTCGTCGACGGTCGGCTCTCGACGAACCGGACCGAACCGATCCCGTTCGCCCTGACCATCGGCGACACGCTCACCGGCACGGCGATGAGCCTCGATCACGAGGGACGACACCGGGTCCACGCACTCGGCGACCCGGAAACCTGGTCCGACGCGACCGGTACCGACGTCGGTCTCCACGAAATCGTCGACGATCGCCTCAGACCGATCCCCGAATGCTGACGACCGTGTCAGCTGTCGAGGCCGACGAACGAGGCCGCGGCCCTACCGGCGCGATGACCGGTCGAGAAACAGGCCTGGAGGAGATAGCCGCCGGTCGGGGCGTCCCAGTCCAGCATCTCGCCGGCGAGGAACACGCCGGGACGGGACCGCATCATCAGGTCGACGTCGAGTGCAGCGAACGCCACACCGCCGGCCGTCGAGATCGCTCGGTCGATCGACGCGAGGCGTCGCACCTCGACCGGCGCGGCCTTCACCAGGGTGGCGAGTTCCGCGGGGTCGTCGGGGATCCGGTTGCCGGTCGCCTCGCGAAGCAGACCGGCAACCACCGGTTCGAGACCGACACCGCGCAGCCACGTCGATTGTGACTCCTTCGGTCGCCGGCGGGAGCACCGATCGACGAGCGACGCGGCATCGAGGTCCGGGGCCAGATCCAGGACGAGGGACGTCGGGAACCGGTTCGTCCGTCCCAACGTCCCGGAAAGGGCGTAGACCGGTCCGCCTTCGAGACCGTCCCGGGTGACGACGAGCTCACCCCGCACCGACCGCTCGCCCCAGCGCACCACCACGTTCTTGATCGGATGACCCTCGAACCGTTCCCTGAACACATCGGACCAGTCGACGACCACGCCACAGTTCGACGGGCGCAGGGGTTCGACCTCGGTGCCGTCGGCCGTGAACGTCGCCACCCATCCTCCGTCGGATCCCACTCGGGGCCAGCTGGCCCCGCCGAGCGCGATCACCGACGCATCGACATCGACCACGCGCTCCCCGTCGGGAGTCGAGAACCGGAGCCGATCGCCCTCCCATCCGACCCACCGGTGCGAGGTCGCCAGCTCGACACCGAGGCCGGCCAGCCGATCCAGCCAGGCCCGCAGCAGGGGGGCGGCACGATGGGCTTCGGGGAAGACACGGCCACTCGAGCCCACGAACGTCGGCTGACCGAGTCCTTCGGCCCAGGCCCGCACCTGCTCGGGCGGGAAGGCCTCGATGGCCGCAGTCAACGCCGCCGTCGCGGGTTCGTAGCGCCCGAGGAATCCGTGAAGCGGCTCTCGGTGGGTGAGGTTGAGCCCACTGCGCCCCGCGAGCAGCAGCTTGCGCCCCGGCGAACGGTGCATCTCGTAGACGGTCACCGCCGCGCCGGCGCTCGCGAGCACCTCGGCGGCCATCAGACCGGCCGGTCCCGCGCCGACCACTGCGACCGTGGGCGGCACGATCTACGACTTCTCGACGCCGAGAGCGCGGGCCACGAGCACCATGGGGTGCACCGCCGCGACTCCGGCACCGGCGAGATGCATCGAGCACCCCGGGTTCGCGCTCGCCACGACATCGGGGGTCGCCCGATCGATCGCGGCGACCTTGCGCTCCCTGATCTCACCCGCGAGCTCGGCTTCGAACACGGAGTAGGCGCCGCCGGCGCCACAGCAGAGCCCGTCGTCGTCGAGCTCGACCAGCTCGCGGACGAATGGCGCCAGGACCGTCCGGGTCGCCCCGTGGACCCGCTGCACCTGGCGGAGATGACACGGGTCCTGCACGGCCACCCGCAGGTCGAGCGGTTCGACCACCGGCAACCGGTCGACGTGGGTGGCAAGCCATTCCTGGATGTCGAACACCCGCGCCGCGAACGCGGCCGCCTCGGCGGTGCCCAACAGATGGCCGTAGTCCTTCATCGCCGCGCCGCAGCCGGCCGAATCGACCAGGATCGGACGGTCGTCGTCGCCGAGGGCGGCCATCGTCGTCCGGGCGAGCGCCCGGGTCTGGTCGGTGAGCCCCGCATGGGCCTGCAGCGCACCGCAGCACGGGGCGACGTCGCCGGTCGGTGTCACGCCGAAACCGGCCGCCTCGATCACCCGCTGGCCGGAGATGTGGACGTCTCGCTGCCAGGCATCCATCACACACCCGGTGAACAGGAAGACATCGGTGCCCGACGTCGTGTGCGCCGGGCGCCGGATCGGCATCGACGCGGGCAGGCCGAGGCGTCTGGGAACGAGCCGGAGTCGGTTGGCGACGGCGAGGACCGAGCTCCCGAAGCGAAGAAGGCGGGGGTGGCCGAGTGGTCGGTAGAGGAGGCGCTGCCATCGGGGCGTCATCTCCCCCGCGGCTGCCAAGGTTTCGCGGGTGCGCTCCATGAGGTGGCCGTAGGGCACGCCGCTCGGGCACGCCGGTTCGCAGGCCCGGCACTGCACACAGCTCTCGAAGGATTCCCTGATCTCGGTGGTGACCGGGGCGTCCCCGACCTGGACCTCGCGCATCAACTGGATCCGGCCGCGGGGGCTGCGGGTCTCGTCGCCGGTCACCCGATAGGTCGGGCACTGGGGAAGACACAGCCCGCACTGCACGCACGTGTTCAAGTCGTCGGGCTCGAGCTGCAGGTCCATCAGCGGCCGACCTCGCGACCGGGGTTGAGGCGGCCCGTAGGGTCGAAGTTGTGCTTGAGTCGGGCCGCGATGGCGGCGACCCCGGGCGGAACCGGCCGAGGCGGCTGGGGCGTGTCGGACCATGCCAGCCCGACCCCGACGGCGACCAGCGTGGCACCCGGATTCGACGCAGGAAGGGCGAGGACCTCCGCCGGGCTCAGCGACCAGCGATGGGCGGGCCGGGCGGGCGGGCCGTCGACCTCGACGAAGCCGGCGAGATCGCGCAACACGGCGCCCTCGGCATCGATGTCGGGGCCGTGACCCTCGAGATGGATCCAGGTGGACGAACCGTCCCACAGCACCTCGGCGGCTCGGTGCACGGCCCGGTGGGCCGCGGTCGGATCGACCCCGGCAGCGCAGAGCCAACGCGACGCCGCAGGGATGGGATTGGTGCGCAACACGAATTCGGCGAGCAAGCCGAGGGTGCCGAGCGAACCCGTCATCAGCTTCGGGAGGTTGTAGCCCGTCACGTTCTTCACGACCGGGCCACCGCCGGTGACCGGCTCGCCCGCGGCGCCCACATAGCGGACCTGGAGCACCGCATCACGGAGTCGACCGCGGGCCATCACATCGACCGGATTCTCCCCGACGGCGACGGCGCCGCCGACCGTGCCACCCCGATCGGGCAGTGCGGTGCGTTGCCCGTGGTCGGCGAGTTCGGCGGCGAGCTCCGCCACCGGGGTCCCGGCCCGCACCTGCACCGTCATCTCCGACGCGGCGTAGGCGACGATGCCGGTGGGAGCCGACAGGACCCGAGCATCGGCGTCGAGCGGGCCCCCGACATCCCAGCGGGTGCGGCGGCCGGCGACGGCGACCGGGCCCTGGGCACCGACCTCCTCGGCGAACCCGAGCAACACCGGGTCGGTGATCGCCAGTGTGCTCATCCCCACACCCCGGTCGGAACCGCACGCAGTGCCTGGATGTCGGCGCAGGAGTGACCCATCGGCAGGACCTTGCCGGGGTTTGCCCGACAGGCCGGATCGAACGCCCGCCGCAACCGGTTCTGGTGTTCGAGGTCGGCGTCGGTGAACAGCTCGCCCATGAAGCGCTGCTTCTCGACCCCGACGCCGTGCTCCCCGCTGAGCACGCCACCGGCGGCCAGCGAGGCCCGGAGGATCTCGGCTCCCGCCGCGTGGACCCGCTCGAGGGTGCCCGCCTCCCGGGCGTCGAACAGCAGCAGTGGATGGAGGTTGCCGTCGCCGGCGTGGAACACGTTCATCACGATCACGTCGTGTCGATCGGCGATCTCGTAGACCTGCTCGAGCACGTCGGCCAGGGCCGAGCGGGGCACCACCGTGTCGTGGAGGTAGTAGTCGGGGGCCAGCTGGGCGATCGCCCCGAACGCGGTCTTGCGGCCCTTCCACAGGAGCTCGCGTTCGTCATCGGATCCGGCCCGACGCACCTCTGTGGCGCCGTTGGCCAGGCCGATCGCCTCGATCCGCGCCGCGTCGATCTCGACCCCCGCATCGAGCCCTTCGACCTCGGCAAGGAGCACGGCGGCGGCGTCGACCGGGTAGCCGGCGCCGACGAAGTTCTCCACGGCGACCGTGATGCGCTGGTCCATGACCTCGAGCGCGGCGGGCACGATGCCGTCGGCGATGATCGCGCTGACGGTCTCGGCGGCGTCGCGAACGGTCGAGAACGACAGGAGCAAGGTGCGCACGGCCGGCGGATTGCGGGTCAGGCGAACAGCGATCCGGGTCGCGATCCCGAGCGTGCCCTCGCCACCGACGAAGGCGCCGCGCAGGTCATAGCCCGGAGGCTCGGCGTCGAGCCCTCCGAGCATGACGACCTCGCCGTCGGCCAGCACGACCTCGACCGCGACGACATGAGCGTCGGTGACGCCGTAGGCGAGACAGTGGGGACCCCCGGAGTTGTTGGCGACGTTCCCGCCCAGGGTGCAGACGGCCTGACTCGAGGGGTCCGGTGCGAAGTGGTAGCCGAGGGGGCGAAGGTGCTTGGACAGGTCGAGGTTGATCACCCCGGGTTCGACCCAGACGATCCGGTTCGCCTCGTCGATCTCGAGGATGCGGTTCATCTTCCCCAGCGACACCACGATCGGCGCGCCCAGGGGAATCGCGCCCCCGGCCAGGCCGGTGCCGGCGCCCCGGGGGACGACCGCCGATCCATGACGCTCGGCGACGCGCATGATCGCCCGGACCTCTTCGGTGGACGTGGGGAAGCACGTCGGGCCGGCGACTCCGCCACCGAACACCGAGGCGTCCTTGGCCATCAACGCCCGCTCGGCACCGTCGACACGGACGCGATCGTCGGCCAGCACGGCCCGCAGGTCCGCGACCAGGGGATCCGTCACCGCCTCCCGGCGGACGAGTCGGTCGAGAAGCCCCATCGCCGCCAGCGTAGGGCGAGCCGACCCCGTCGGCAGTCCCGCGTGGACAGTCCCGCGTGGACAGTGCCCGTCCTGCGGGTCATGCTGCGGGGGTGAAGCGGTCGCTCCCCATCGACAAGGTCGATCTGGCCTCGCTCCCCATCTTCGTGCTGACGATGCTGGCCGAGGCACGGGCGCTGCGGGGCCGGCCATTGCGCGAACCCGGCGATCTCGACGACTGGACGCCGGCCGAACTCTCCGACCCGTCGTTGCCACCCGACGAGCTCATCCCCGTCGGCTACGAGAAGCGCGACACGACGGCGAGCCTGGCGATGCTGGCCGGCAACGTCGCGGTCAATCTCGCCTACTACGGCGCACTCTCGCGGGTCAGCAGGTTCCTGTACCGCCATCGGGTCGCCGATCTCGGCAAGCGCAAGGGATCGTTCCTGGTGTCGATGGTGATGTGGGACTTCCTCTACTACTGGAGTCACCGCTGGCAGCACGAGAAGCGGATCCTCTGGGCCAACCACGTCACCCACCACTCGAGCGAGCACTACAACCTGTCGACGGCACTGCGCCAGCCCTGGTCGGGCTATCTCACCTCATGGGTGTTCTTCCCGATGCCACTGCTCGGCATCCCGCTGCAGCAGACCGCACGCGCCGGGCAGCTGAACCTGCTCTACCAGTACTGGATCCACACCGAGGTGATCGACCGACTCGACCCCGTCAGCGAATCGGTGCTCAACACCCCCTCGCATCACCGGGTGCATCACGGCGCCAACCCGCAGTATCTCGACAAGAACTACGGCGGCATCCTGATCACCTGGGACAAGCTGTTCGGCACGTTCGAACCCGAGGTCCGCCGGGTGAAGTACGGCCTGACCAAGAACATCAAGACCTTCAATCCGATCCGGATCGGTTACCACGAGATGGCCGACATCGCCCGCGACGTTCGCCGGGCCAAGGGCTGGCGCAACAAGTGGGGGCACGTCTTCGGACGCCCCGGATGGCAACCCGATCAGGTGAACGCGTCGGCGTAGGCGAACATCCCCGGTTGGCCGCCCGTGTGCAGGAACACCACGTCGGCTTCGGGGTCGATGTCGCCGGTCCGGGCCAGCAACGAGGCGAACGCCTTGGCCGTGTAGACGGGGTCGAGCAGGACACCCTCGGTGCGGGCGAGTTCGAGCACGGCGGCGTGGGACTCGGCCGTCTCGATGCCGTAGCCGTCACCCAGAGCGGTTCCGTCGACCCGCCACGGGCCGAGGGCCGCCGCATCGAGGCCGAGCCGCGCCGCCGTGTCGGACACGAGCCGATCGATCGAACCCGCCGTGTGCGCCGCGTCGGCATACACGGCGACAGGGGTGACGAGAAGGTCGAGCCCGGCCGCCGCCAGGCCGACCACGAGCCCGGCTGCGGTGCCGCCCGTCGACGAGGCGACCACCAGCTCGCCGGGCCGGAGCCCCGCGGCCGCGATCTGTTCGGCCAGCTCGGCCGCGGCGGCGACATAGCCGAGCGCGCCGGTGGCACTCGAACCGCCGGGATCGATGAAGTAGCGCTCGGGCTCGGCCTCGGCGAGTTCGCCGGCCCGAACGAGCGCGGCGGCGTCGTCGGCGACGACGTGCACGGTCGCACCGAGCACGTCGTCGAGCAACCGGTTGCCACCGGACCGGTAGATCTCGGTCGGGCGGTCGACCGCATCGGTCAGGACGAGATCGCACGGAAGCCCGACGTGTGCACAGGCGGCGGCGGTCTGGCGGGCATGGTTGGACTGGATCGCGCCGAAGGTGACGACCCCCGAGGCGCCCTGGGCGAGCGCCTCGCCGAGCAGGAACTCGAGCTTGCGGGTCTTGTTGCCACCCAACGCGAGTCCTGAACAGTCGTCGCGCTTGAGCCAGATCAACGGACCGCCGCGTTCCTCCTGCAGACGCCGGCACGGCGCAAGCGGCGTCGGCCAGTGGCCGAGATCGACCCGCGGGAACGGAAGCACGAGATCGGTCATCCGGCGAACGGTAGTCCGCGGGCGGTCGACTACGCTCCGGCCGTGTCCGACGGCGACCTCACCGCGACCTTCCGAGCCTTCACCGACCGGCTGCACCAGCTCGCCGATCGAGTGGTCGGCGACGAGTTCCCCGACGCACCGGTCGAACAGCTCGAGCATCTCGTCGAACAGATCGCCGGCTTCGTCGAGTGGGAGGTGTTCCACGCCGACCCGGCCCGGCCGGCATTCCACCGCCACAACGACCTGGTGCATCAGTGGGGCGGCCCGAACGCGGACAACGTCTACCACCACGCCCGCATCAGCCCGGACCGCCGCTACCGGATCACCGGCCGGATGCACTCGTGCGACCAGTGGCTCCTCGCGATCCGCAAGGGCTTCATGCACAACGAGGTGTGGGGGACCGTCGGCCAGGTCACGGCTTCCGACCTGGGGATCGGTCCGGGCGACGAGTTCGAGCTGACCCTGGGCGGTGACGGCAGCGGCGATCGCCACATCGACCTGCCGGACGGCGCGATCATGGCGTCGTTTCGCGAGTACTACTACGACTGGACCGCCGACGAGCCGGCCACGATGGTCATCGAGTGCCTCGACGACCCCGGCCCCACTCCTGCCGTTTCGCTCGACGAGCTCGAGACCCGACTCGATCGCGCCTACCGGCAGGTCGAGGACTCGATGCTCTACTGGAACCGCTACATGGTCGAGAACCGTGACGAACGCGAGCCCAACGTCTTCTCGAGCGGGCTGGCCGTCGCGAAGGGACTCTCGGCGGCGCGGTACTCGTTCAACTTCTGGGACCTGGCCCCCGACGAGGCGATCTTCGTGGAAGCCGACGTGCCCCACGCCGACTACTGGGCCCTCCAGCTCTATCGCATGGGCACGTTCGAACTGACCGATCCGACCGGTCGCGTCTGCAGCCGCAACCATCGCCAGACCACCCTGTCGGCCGACGGCCGCATCCGTGCGGTGATCTCCCCGATCGACGTCGGCGCCGCGAACTGGCTCGACACCGGCGGACGAGGCACCGGGTTGTGCACGTTCCGCTGGTTCTGGCCCCACGACGATCACGCCCCGGCCATCGAGTCGCGCGTGGTGAAGGTCGACACACTCGACGCCGTGATGGGCCCCGACACGCCTCGCGTGGCGCCCGAGCAGCGCCGAGCCGAACTCGCCGCCCGCCGCACCCACCTGGCGTGGCGCTTCCGGACCTGAGGTGGAGCGCGCCGCCCTGGTGGTCGCCGCCGCCGACGCGGCCGACACGACGACCGACGAGATCGAGCGTTCGCTGGCGACCGTCGCGGAACCGTTCGACCTCCTCCTCGACTCCCTCGAGGTCGATGCCGCCCTGACCGCCGACGGCCGCGCCTTCACCCACCGGTGGCTGACCCGGATCATCGCGGAACGGGCACGACTCGAAGCGGCCGCCCGTCACGACCCGGCGATCGGCGCGGAACGGATCGATGCACCGGTGATCGTCGCCGGCGCGCCCCGCACCGGCACGACCTTCCTTCACGGACTCCTCGCGCAGCATCCCGAGCTCCGTGCACCCGAGGGATGGGAGCTCCTCTTCCCCGCCCCTCCTCCCGGAGCGGTCGTGGCCGACGACGACCCCCGGATCGCCGCGGCCGACGAGGAGCTCACCTGGCCACAGCGGCGGAGCGAGGGGATGATGTCGATCCACCGCTACGCGGGCCGCATGCACAAGGAATGCCTCTCGGCGATGTCGTTCGCGTTCCGCAGCGAGGAGTTCATCAGCCGCTACCGGGTTCCCCGGTATGTCGACTGGCTCCAGGCCTGCGACATGACCCCGGCCTACGACCGGCACCGCCTCGTCCTCCAGAGCCTCCAACGGCATCGCCCGTCGCGGTGGGTCCTGAAGTCGCCGGTGCATCTCAACAACCTGCCGACCGTGCTCGCCAGCTACCCCGATGCGCGGGTCGTGATCACCCATCGGGAGCCGACCGAGGTGTTGGGTTCGGTGACGAGCCTCGTCGCCAACCTCCGTCGGGCGTTCAGTGACACGGTCGACGAGACCGAGATCGCCCGCTACCACCTCGATCTGTACGGCCGGTCACTCGACGCGCTGGTCGACGCCGATCTCCCGGACGCGCAGGTGACCCACATCGATCAACGCGAGCTGATCGCCGATCCCCAGGGAACGCTCGATGGCCTCTGCCGTCGGTTCGACATCGCCCCGGTGCCCGTCGATGCCCGTCCACCGGCCGAAGCCGGGCAGCACGAGTACTCGCTGGTCGGCGTCGACCGGGCCGAACTCGACGAGACGTTCGCGCGCTATCGGGAACGGTTCCTGCCGGATCGGTCTAGGAGACGATGATCCCGCCGTCGCAGGTGATGACCTCGCCGACGGTGTAGGCCCCGGCCCGCGAACTCAAGAAGATGGCGAGGCCCGCGATGTCTTCGGGGGTGCCGACGCGACCACGGGGATTGGTCCGCCCGAGGGCTTCCCAATCGGTGCCCTCGACGTCGCCGCCGGTGCCGACACCGGTGCTCAGCATCCAGGTGGGGAACGGCCCCGGCGCGATCGCGTTGACGATGATGTTGCGGGGTGCGAGTTGGCCGCCCAGCTGGCGCGTCAACGCGTGGACGGCGGCCTTCGACGGGCCGTAGGAGTAGGTCTCGAACGCGGGCGACTTGATGCCGTCGATCGAACCGATGTTGATGATCCGGCTCGGGTCCTCGGCGGTCGCACCGGCTTCGAGCAGCGGCAGCAGTTGCTGGATGAGGAAGAAGACACCCTTCACGTTGGTGTCCATGACCTTGTCCCAGCCCTTCTCGGGGAACTCCGCGAGCGGCGCCCCCCAGGAGACGCCCGCGTTGTTCACGAGGATGTCGAGATGGTCTTCGCGCTTCGAGATCTCGGCCACCAGCGCGTCGATGCCCTCGAGCCCCGACAGGTCGGCCGGGACCGAGACGCACTCGCCGCCGTGCTCGGCCATGAGCCGCTGTGCCGCGGCATCGCATGCCTCGGCCTTGCGCGAGCTGATGTAGACCTTCGCGCCATTGGCGAGGTATCCGGCGGCGATCATCTCGCCGATGCCACGAGAACCTCCGGTGACCAGCACGATCTTGCCGTCGACGGAGAACAGGTCAGTGATCTTCATGCCCGGACCCTAGCGACCGGCGCCCCACGAGGCCGAGGCGATCCGCGCGCTCGTACTCGCCAAGGCCGGCTCCCACTACGGTCGCTGACATGACCACCCCCTCGATGGTGATCGTCACCGGCTCGGTGACCGCCCGGCCCGACACCGTCGACGAGGTCGAGGCGCTCTGCCTTGCCCACGTCCACCGCTCCCGCACCGAACCCGGATGCCTGCTCCACTCGGTTCACCGCGACGTCGAGAACGACCGGCGCTTCGTGTTCGTCGAACACTGGAGCTCGCTCGCCGACCTCCACGTCCACTTCGCCGTTCCCGAGTCCGGGGAACTGATCGGGTTGCTGCGCGACCTGACCGAGGACATGTCGCCGATCGAGATCTACGAGGTCGTCAGCCCGACCCCGTCTACCTCTCGGGCCTGATGCAGAATCGGGACCTGTGACCCTGTGTACTCGACGCTCCCCCCGAGAGACTGAGGGCGGATGAACGACATCGACCCCAACGTCGTCGGCGACTTCTCCGCGCTCGTTCTGCTGGCCGGAGCCGTCTTCGTCGTCGTTGCGCTCACCCGTCAGGCCGGACGCAACGCGCTCTCCGGCGATGCCCTACGGCTCGTGACGATCGTCGCCGGTGGCGCCGTTGCCGGCAGCCTCTACTTCTCCGAGATCGCCGATTTCGTACCGTGTGAGATGTGCTGGTTCCAGCGCATCGCCATGTATCCGATCGCGGCGATCGGCGTCATGGCAACGCTTCGTCGTGACCGCGCCGTGCTCCCATACGTCGCCGTACTCGCCGGGGTCGGCCTCGTCGCGTCGGTGTACCACATCGGTATCCAGCTGTTCCCCGAGCAGTCGACGTTCTGCGAGGCTGCCAACCCTTGTTCGGCCCGTTGGGTGGAGGGACTCGGTTGGATGACCATCCCCCAGATGGCCGGCACCTGCTTCGCCGTCATCCTCGCCGTTTCGATCACCGGAATCCGCACCCCAGTCAAGGAGACCCCATGAAGTCACTGCCCGCCGTCTTCCGTTCCCCGATGACCTGGCTCCTCGTCATCGTCGCCGTCGCCGCGGTGGTGGTCTTCACCGGAAACGGCGATGACACGACCGACACCGTCGACACACCCATCGACACCGAGACGGGTCCCATCGACGTCTACGGCGACTTCCTGACGCCGTACTCCGACACGGACGCGGGCGCGGGACTCACGATCCCCAGGGTCCGGGCGACGCTCCTCGACGGCCGGTCGACCGAGCTCGGCCCCGACGGCACCGCACGCCTGATCGGGTTCTTCGCTCACTGGTGCCCGCACTGCCAGGCCGAGGTCCCCGTGGTGCGGCGCTGGCTCGAGAACACGACGCTCCCCGACGGCTTCGAGATGATCGCCGTCTCGACCGCCGTCGACCCGAGCGGCGGCAACTACCCGCCCTCCGAGTGGTTCGCCCGCGAGGACTGGCAGACGCCGGTGATCCTCGACGACAGCGCCGGTTCGATGGCGGCCGCCTACGGGCTCACCCGCTTCCCCTACTGGGTCGCCGTCGATGCCGATGGCACGGTGGTGTCCCGGACCACCGGCGAACTCACCGAAGCCCAGCTCGACGGCCTCGTCGAACTGGCGGTCGGCAGCACTGCCGGCGTCGCCCCCTGACCCCCGCCGACCACAGGAGCATCCATGGACCTGATCGAGTTCGAAGAGAAGCGCCAGCTGACACGAGAGGAAGCGGCCGGAGTGCTGCGAACCCTCGCCGATCAGCTCGCCCGCCACAACGACCTGGAATTCTCGCGAGACGGGCTGCGCTACACGGTCGACGTACCCGACTCCGTCGAGGTGGAGGTCGAGATCGAGATCGGCACCGAGGAATCGGAGTTGGAGATCACGATCAGCTGGTAGCCGGTCACCCCCACTCCCGATTGACAACGATTCCGTCATGTTCGTAACATGACCGCAATCAAAGGAGCCGGCCGCCGCCGATCGCTCCGAGGGAGGGAACCCGAAGATGATCCTGGCTGCCTTTTCACTGATTGCCGTCTTGACCCTGGCCCTCGTCGCCAGCATCGTGCTCATCGTGCGCGATCTCGCCGCCGAGCAATCGGCCGCCCTCCACGCCGACGAGATCCCCCCGCCGCTCGCTGCGTGACGCGCCGGCGGGCTACCAGCTCGCCGAGATGTATTGCGTCTCGCAGAATTCGTAGATGCCCTCGCTGGCCCCTTCACGACCGAGACCGGACTGCTTCATCCCTCCGAAGGGGGCAGCCGGATCCGACATGGCGCCGCGATTGATGCCGACGATGCCGGACTCGAGTCGTTCGGCGACCGAGAGTCCCTTGGCGAGGTCGGTGGTGTAGACGTATGCGGCCAACCCCATCTCGGTGTCGTTGGCGTGGTCGATCACGACGTCGAGGTCGTCGAACGGGATGACCGGGGCGACCGGTCCGAAGATCTCCTCGCGCGTGATGGGTGATCCCGGGGCGACGTCGCCGAGCACGGTGGGCGCGTAGAAGAAGCCTGGTCCGTCGAGCGCCATGCCCCCCGTCGCTACCCGTGCGCCGCCCGCCACGGCGGCGTCCACCAGCGAACCGATGGATTCGATCGCCGCAGGGTTGATCATCGGACCACAGCCGACGCCCTCGTCGAGCCCGTTGCCGACCCGCACGTCGTGCATCGCGGCCGCGAGCCGCTCGGTGAAGGCCGCGGCGACTCCGGTCTCGACGAAGAACCGGTTGGCCGCGGTGCAGGTCTCGGCCGAGTGCCGCATCTTCGCGACCATCGCGCCCTCGACCGCGGCGTCGATGTCGGCGTCGTCGAACACGAGGAAGGGGGCGTTGCCACCGAGCTCCATCGCGACCTTCAGCACCCGGTCGGCGCAGCGTCGCAGGAGGACCCGACCGACCTCGGTCGATCCGGTGAACGACACCATGCGGGTGGCCCGGTGGGCGGTCGCGGCATCGAACCAGGGGCCGGCCTCGGCGGTGGGTACGACGTTGACGACACCGTCGGGCACACCGGCATCCTGGAGGAGTTCGGCCACGCGAAGTGCGGTCAGCGGTGTCTCCTTCGGCGGCTTGATCACGACGGCGTTGCCGGCGGCCAGCGCCGGGGCCACCTTGCGGGTGATCATCGCGGCCGGGAAGTTCCACGGCGTGACCATGACGACCACGCCGACGGGCGGGTGACGCACGATGATCCGGTTGGCACCCGACGGTGCGGTACTCAGCGAGCCGCGGATGCGTACGGCTTCCTCGCTGTTCCACCGGAAGAACTCGGCGGCATAGGCGACCTCGCCCCGGGCGTCGGCCAGCGGCTTGCCGTGCTCGCGGGTGATCAACTCGGCGAGCTCGGTGGTGTGGGCGACGAGCGTCGACCAGCAGCTGCGCAGGATCTCGGCCCGGTCCCGCGGTGACACCCGGGCCCAATCACGCTGTGCCCGATCCGCCGCGTCGACCGCCGCGGTCGCATCGGCCGGGGTGCCCGCGGCGACGGTGGTGATCTCGTCGCCCGTTGCCGGGTCGACGATCGGGATGCGCTCGCCCGCGCTTCCGTCCCGCCATGCACCGCCGATCAGCAGCTGATCTCGCATCTCGCACCTCCAGGGCGTCGTCGGGCCCTTCGTAGCATCGAATCCCCGGCAGTGTCGTCACCACGATCACCGGGCGCCGAAGGAGTCGGGTACGGTCACGACGATGGACGTGCCGAGGAAGCTCACGCCGACCCCGCCCGCCCCGACCACTGCGTTTCTCGACCTTCTCACCGACACCCTCGGTCCGGGAGCGGTGGTCGTCGGACATCCCACCGTGGTGCGGCCGGCGTCGACCACCGAGGTGGCCGCCGCGGTCCGTGCGTGCGCCGAGCACGGCGTTGCGATGGTTCCGAGAGGCGGCGACACGGGTCTCTCGGGCGGGACGCAGATGCCGGCGACCCGGGCGGCGGTCGTGCTGTCGCTCGATCGGCTCCGCACCATCGAGTCGGTCGATCCCGAACGGTGGACGATCACCGCGCAGGCGGGCGTCACGATCGAAGCGCTCCAGGAAGCCGCGGCCGCGGTCGACCGCAAGTTCGCACCCGACTGGGGGGCGCGGGGCACGGCGACGATCGGCGGAGCCATCGCCACCGACGCCGGCGGCAACAACGTGGTCCGCTACGGCAACCTCCGCGACAACGTCATGGGGCTCGAGGTCGTCCTCGCCGACGGACGAATCTGGGACGGACGCCGGGCCCTGCGCAAGGACTCGTCGGGCTATGACCTGAAACAGCTCTTCATCGGTGCAGAGGGAACGCTCGGCGTCGTCACCTCGGCGGTCCTGAAACTGGTGCCCGCGACACCCCACGAGCAGTCCGCCCTCGCCGCCATCACCGACCTCGACGCGCTCATGGCGCTCTACGCCCTGGCTCACGTGCACGCGCCGGCGATCCTCACCGCGTTCGAGCTCATCCCGGAGGTCGCGATCGAGCGGGTGCAGCGGCGCTACGGCGTCGGGCACCCGATCGAGACGCGCGCCGACCACTACATGCTGGTGAAGCTGGCCTCGTCCGAACCGGTCACCGACAGGTTGACGGCGTTGCTCGCTGCGGCCGACGACGCCGGCCTGATCACCGATGCCGTGGTCGCCGCCACGCCCGAGCAGGAGTCGGCGTTGTGGTTCCTCCGCGACGAGATCCCGCCGACACGCGCCTTCCCCGAGCACCACGCCCACGGCGTGAAACTCGACACCGCCGTGCCCATCGACCACATCTGCGCGTTCATCACCCGGGTGCACTCGCTCGCGGCGCGCATCACACCCGACGCGCTCTGCTACGGATTCGGACACGTCGGTGACGGCAACATCCACATGATGATCCTCCCGACGAGCGATGACCACATCCCCGCGTTCGCCGACGCCAGGCCCGAACTGCGCCGAGCGATCGACGCACTGGTGTTCGAGCTCGGCGGCACCTTGAGCGCGGAGCACGGTCTCGGCACGCTCCTACGCGATCGGGTCGAGCCACAGAAGCCGGCGATCGAGTGGGAACTGATGCGGACGATCAAGCGCTCGCTCGACCCCGACGACCTGTTCAACCCGGAGAAGACGCTCCCACTTCCGAGCTGACCTCGTGTCCCTCGGGCAGGTCGGTCACCGGCTACGGATCGTGCGGTTGTAGCCGATCGTCGTGCGATGGAGCAGTCGTTCGTAGCCGTCGTAGCCGCCCGTGGCCCGATGGAGCACGCTGCGGTTGTCCCACATCACCAACATGTCGGGCTCCCACCGGTGCCGGTAGCGGAACTCCTCGCGGGTCTGCCACGCGTAGACCTCGCCGAGGAGGGCGTTGGCGTCCTCGTCGGCCATCCCCTCGATGCCGATGATGTAGCCGAACGTGCTGTAGACCGCCGCCGTGCCGGTCTCGGGGTGCACGCGCACGAGGGGATGGGTCTGGGTGCGGTACGCCTCGTCGCTCGCGATGATCCTCATCGCTCGCGGTTCGCGGTCGTCGTCGCCGTAGAGACCGTCGGGGGCGTACCCGCGTCGCGCGGAATGGACGGCCGTGAGCCCTTCGATGCGTCGGCGCAGATCGACCGGCATCGCGGCCAGTGCAGCCACCTGATCGGCGAAGAGGGTGTCGCCGCCGACCGGCGGTACCACCTTGCCGTAGAGGCACGTGCCGTCGGGCGGGAACTCCTGGAAGGTCCAGTCGGCATGCCAGGAGTCGGCGAAGATCGGCGCCGTCTCGTCGGCCGCGCGATGGATCGCGGCGATGTGCGGATGCCCGTCGATCGACTCGAAGAAGGGATCGTCGCCGAACGGTCCGAACCGGAGCGTGACGCGTTCGAGGTCGTCGTCGGTGAGTCGCTGCCCGGGGAAGGCGACCACCTTGTGGGCGAGCCATGCGCTGCGGATCTCGTCCACGGTCTCGTCGTCGAGGGGGCCGGCGAGATCGACGCCGCGAACGATGGCGCCGCAGGCCTGCCCACTGGGAACGATGTCCAACACCATGACCCGACCATAGGTGACGACGTAGCGTGTTCTCGACGAAGGGCACGGGGATGGACCACACAGAGTCGAGCGGGCTGTATCACCTGCGATCCGCGGAGAGCTGGCGGTCGCCGTGGGACGACTACCGCCGACTGCGCGACGAGGCGCCGGTGCACCGGGTCGCCCATCCGGTCCACGGCGACTTCTACGTGTTGTCCCGATTCGACGACGTCTTCGATGCCGCCCGCGACACCACCACGTTCTCCTCAGCGCAGGGGCTGACCCCCGACAGGGACGGGGCGGCGATGTTCAGCGACGATGCCCGGCCCATCGTCATGATGGATCCTCCCGATCACACCGACATGCGCCGTCTCGTCAGCAAGCCCATGACGCCGCGCCGCGTCAATGCGATCGAGGCCAGCGTGCGAGCCTTCGTCGACAATCGGCTCGACGAGATCGCCGACCGGGGCGACTGCGACATCGTGGAGGCGCTGTTCAAGCCGCTGCCGAGCTTCGTCGTCGCCCACTATCTGGGCGTGCCGGTGAGCGATCGCGCCCGTTTCGACCGCTGGACCAACGCGATCGTCGCCGCCACGGCCTCCGACAGTTTCGAGTCGGCCGGCGACGCCTTCATGGAGCTCTTCGCCTTCGGGGAGGAGCTCATCGAACGGCGCAAGGTCGAGCCCGGCGACGATCTGGTGTCGGGACTCGTCGAGGTCGGCCCGGAAGTGGCCACCCCCGGTTGGATCATCGGCTTCGTGTTCACGATGGTCACCGGAGGCAACGACACCACCACCGGCCTCCTGAGCGGTGCCGCCGAGTTGCTCACCGCGCACGGTGACCAGCGCCGGATCCTGCTCGACGACCCGAGCCGAATCCGCGCCGCGGTCGACGAGTTCCTCCGTCTCACCTCGCCCGTGCAGAACCTCGCCCGCACGACGACCTGCGAGGTCACGCGGCACGGCACGACCATTCCGGCCGACACCAAGGTGATGCTGCTCTACGGCTCGGCCAACCGCGACGAGCGGGAGTACGGCGACGACGCGGGCGACCTCGATGTCACGCGCCACCTCGACCGGATCCTCAGCCTCGGCTACGGCGCCCACCACTGCCTCGGCGCGGCGGCGGCTCGCCTGCAGGCGACGGTCGCGCTCGAACGCCTGCTCGAGCGGTTCCCCGATTTCACCGTCGACGCCGAAGCGGGCCGCTTCGCACCCGGCGCGTTCGTCCGCCGCTACGAGTCCCTTCCGTTCCACGCCGCAGGGGCCTGACCCCCTACCACTCGCCGGGTCAGCTGATGTCGAAGTCGGCTGCGGGGGCGGTGCGCGCGCCGAAGGCCGACCCGACATGGGCGGACGCGGCATCGCCGCGGAGTCCGATGAGCGACGCTCGACCCTCGGCCCGGCGGCTCGTCACGGTCATCAGGAGGTCTCCCTCCGGACTCTCGACCGACAGGGATCCGAGTCCGTCGCGCCGCACCCGATCGATCAGGGCGCCGAACGACCCCGGGGCTACCCGACACGAGCGGTGGACATCGATCCGGTAGGGCACCCCGACGGCATCGACCGGGTCGAGCACGTCGGCGCCATCGCGGTCCTCGGCCGTCACGAGGTCTCGACGGTCCGAGTCGGCGAAGCCATCGACCGACGCGTCGCCCACCGCGTGCACGACGGCGACGGGCACCCGGCGGGCGGTCGACGAGTCGACGCGATAGCGCGCCGACGCCATGAGCTCGTTGTTGAGGTCGGCGCGATCCTGCTTGGCCTGCGCCGCGTGTTCCGAGCTGAAGAAGCGACGCCCCTGATGCCAGAGTTCCGCGGTGCGATCGAGCACCATGAGGGCTCCTGCGGTGTGGAGTCGGTAGCCGTACTCCGTGTCCTCGATACCTCGGCGGCCGAGCTCGCGCAGGCCCCCGATCGCCTCGTGCAGCGCACGCGGGAGGCACATCACGGCGCCGATCGTGACGCTGAAGATCTCGGGGTCCTCGAGGGTCATGTCGGCAGTGCGCAGGAAGTGCGGGTCGCGCCAGTCCTGGTCGTTGCGTTCGAAGTCGGCCAACGTCGACTGCAGCCGGCCCGACTCGATCGCGGCATCGAGCTGTTCCGCGCCGACCTCGTCGACGTCGAAGAACGCGATGACGCCGGTGACGACGGCCGCCGGATGGGCCGAGCACCAGCGGGCCAGCCGGGAGACGGCGGCGCGGCCGACCAACATGTCGGCATCGAGGAACAGGAGGATGTCGCCGGTCGCCCGACGGGCACCCTCGTTACGGGCCCGACCGGCACCGAAGGAGGGCGACGGTTCGAGGCGGACGAGGGTGACCCCGTCGGGGACGACGAGCGGCGGCGACGACGCATCGTCGACCACGATGATCTCCAGCTCCGGTCGCGAGGCGCCGACGGGGGCGTCCGTTCGGGACAGCGACGCCAACAGTCGGTCGAGTGTCGGCTGACAGTCCTTCGCCGGCACGACGACGGACACGGACGGCGACGTCGCGACGTCGTCGAGCGCCAGGAGATGCCAGGCGTTGCCCGGGACGCCGGCGGGTGAGCGACCGGGCGCGGCCATCGGAACCCGGGGCTCTCGCATGGGCAGCGCGGCGTGTCGCCGGACTTCCGACGCGTGGGACAGGCGATCGCGGATTCGCTGCACCGTACGCCTCACGACGAGCCCCGATCGGCCGCGGCCGCCCGCCGACGCCCGGTCCGGCCGATCCATCGCAACCGGGCGAGGGCCCGCTGGGCCCACACCTCACGTCGCCGAACGCGACCCGATGCCGCTTCGTCGGCGACCGGTCGGAGGTCGAGCCGTTCGGCGGCGACCCAACGTTCGCCGAACAGTCGGGCGACGCGGTCGGCGACCGGCGTTCCGTCGTCGTGTCGGGCCGCGCGGCACAGCGCGCGGGTCGTGTAGGCGTCCACCGCGAAACCCCCGTCGGGGTCGGGGACCCGGACGCGCCCGACCTCGGGGTCGGCGAGTTCGTCGATCAGCCGCAGCAGCGTGCCGGGACCCCACGCATACCGGGGCGAGCACCAGACCTGGGCGAACGCCGGCGTGAAGCCGCCGCGCGGCTCGATCGCGGGCACCGCGGCGACCGACACGTCGGTCCCTCCGACCCGGCGGATCCGCTCGATCACCGACGCCGCGGTGCCATCGCCGTCGTCGACGACACGCACGCACGCCCTCTCGGCGATCGATTCGCCTCGGTCGGCGACAGGAGCGGGGCCCCGGAAGCCTCCGACCGGCAGCAGCCGCTCGGTGGTCGATTGCCGTTCGCGCCGATTGCGTCGGGCCGCGCTCCCGCGAAGCGTCGGACGGCCCTGGTGCCAGACCAGCGCGGTGGCATCGGGGACCAGGATCCCGCCGTTGGCCATGAGCCGGTAACCGAGTTCGGTGTCCTCGATGCCGCGGATCGGGACCTCGCAGAATCCCCCGACCTCGTTGAACCGGTCGGGGTGCACGGCGAGCGCGGCCCCCGTGACCACACGGAACAGATCCACCTCGTCGACGGTGAGCCCACGCGACTCGGCGACGTAGCCGGCTCGCCAGTCCTGACCCGGGATGCGGCGGGATCGCACGAGGTCGTCCCAACCGCCGTCGAGCAGCAGTCGGCCGACCTCGTCGGCGCCGATGCCGTCGAGATCGACGAACCGCATGGCCCCGAGAACGACCGCGTCGTCGGTCTGGTCGAACCATCGAGCCATCGCGGCGACGAAGTCGGGAGATGGCACCACATCGGCGTCGAGGAAGACCAACACGTCGCCGGTGGCGATCTCGGCGGCCCGGTTGCGTGCCGCGGCCGCTCCGAAGCCGTCGCGGCCGTCACGCCGGTCGACCACCAGATCGAGACCGGTTGCGTCGACCTCGATCGGCGAGGCCGAGGCATCGTCCGATATGACCACCTCGAGCAGCGCCGACGGATAGCGCTGCGACCGCAGGCCGGCGAGGGTGCGATCCAGCGCCACGCCGGGGTCGCGGGCGGGGATGCACACCGAGACCCGCCGTGTCGGCACCGCATCGACCGCTGACAGCACCGGAAGCGTGTCCCACCGATTTCCGACGACGGCGCTCATGTGTGGGGTTCTCCCGACTCGCGTCGATCGGCCGCGGCAGCCGTGGCGATGCCGGCGAACACGAGGTCGAGGCCGGGCCGTTGGTCGACGGCGTCGCGGAGGAAGTACTCGTCGGGAGCGGTCCATGTGTGGCCCAGTGTCGAGCTGGGACGCCGACGACGCAGCACGAACTGGAAGCCGTGGGTCCGATAGCTCGAACCGCCGCGACGGAGGATCTCGTCGATCAGCAGGCCGTCGACCCGCGACGAGGCCGCCGGCCATCCTCCGACGTCGCGCAACGTCTCGGCCGACAGCAGCAACGTGCCACCGGCGAGGGTGGTCGAGTAGCTCTCGGCTCCGATCGCGTAGCGCCGGATCGTCGTGTCGATCGATTCGAGATGGACGAACTCGGCCGCCTTGCCGACGATCTGCGCACCCGTGTAGCCGATTGCCGACACCAGGTCGACGAGATGATCGGCGCCATAGTGGTCGTCGTCGTCCCACTTGGTGACGAAGTCACCGTCGGCCCGACACCCGAGCGCATCGAGCATGGTGCCCAGATCGACCGTGTCGGCGAACCGGTCCACCACGAGCGGGCCGTCGAAGGCCGCCCGAATCGCCGCCTCGCTGTCGTCGGGCCACTCCGGCCCGTGCAGGCCGACACACAGCTGCAGCTCACAGCCGCGCTGGGAGCGAACCATCCGGATCGCCTCGGGCAGATCGGCCGGTCGACGGGAGGCCAAGAGCACGGAGATCGTCGGCGGTCGCCACGAACGCGACCATGCGGCGCGCCGCACGGCGATCGAATGACGCTCACGGAGGTGGGGGTCGCGGGCGACGAACGGCGCGCGCTCGATCACGTCGGAGAGCTCCGGGCCGAGCACCGAACGCAGCGACGAGGACAACCCCGGCGCCACGAGGGGCACCCCCGACTCGGCGAGGCGAACGACCCCGGCGGCCGCTGTTGCCGTCAGCCCCTCGTCGAGTCGGACGACCCCGGCCCGGCGGCCGCGTCGGGCGAGACGATCGAAGGCCCGCGAACCGGGGTCGGGCAGCTGCGAGAGATCGATGGCCGATCCCCCGGCGTCCTGCGGGAACCCGATGGGCGTGCCGGGACGAATCGCCCGGCGCCGCGCCGTTCCGATCCCCGCGAGAATCCCTCCGGATGCGGAACCGACCAACCGGGTACGGAACCGGCCCATCCGGGGGCGCACGACCGCCTTCGCCACGACGACGAACCGGGCCCGCCCCGCGGCGATGTCGATGGTCGGGCGCCGAGCGATCCACCCGTCGGCCGACACCAGTGCGTCACGCAGCCGGTTGCGGACCGAACGCCATCGTCCGACGGCCGCGGTTGCCCCTGCGCCGGCCGGGTCGCGGTCGCACCAGTCGACAGACAGCTCAGGCGCTCTCTTCGTAGGCGGCGACCACCTCGTCGGCCGTCCCTTCCATCCGCAGGACGCCCTGGTCGAGCCAGATCGCGCGGCTGCACGAATCGGTGATCTCCTTCAGGCTGTGCGACACCATGATGACCGTCCCGGCCCGCTCACGGATCTGGTTCACCCGCTCGAGGCTGCGGGTGCGGAACTCCATGTCGCCCACCGCGAGTGCCTCGTCGATCAGCAGGATCTCGGGGACGCGGAGGGTGGCGATCGAGAACGCGAGACGGGCCTGCATGCCCGACGAGTAGGTCTGCATCGGTCGACCCATGGCCTCGCCCAACCCGGAGAACTCGACCACGCCCGCCATCTCCTGATCGATCTCGTCACGGCTGAGGCCCATCGCCAACCCGCCCAGCATCACGTTGCGGTAGCCCGAGAGCGACGGCTTGAGCGCCGCACCCACGCCGAGCAGACCCGTCTCGCCGCGCACGTCGATCCGGCCGCTGTGGAGCGACTGGAGACCGGCGATGGCTCGGAGGAGTGACGACTTGCCGGAGCCGTTCGAACCGACGATGCCGAACGCCTCGCCCACGTGCACCTGGAAGGAGACGTCCTGGACGGCATGCACCATCACCGACTCCCGCCCCTTGAAGCCGCGGCTCACCATCTGACGGGCGCTGAAGAAGTTGTCCTGGTAGACGCGGTATCGGATGTCGGCGTGCTGGACATCGACGCTCACGGGCGCGACGTCGTTCGCGACGGATTGCGATGAGAGCTCAGACACGGGCGTAGCGCTCCTCGGCCGCGCGGAAGAAGAAGAAGCCGACGATGCAGAGTGCGATCGACCAGACGATGCCCGACACGACGACCGTGGGATCGAGCTCGCCGCCGAACATCGCCCACCGTGCCACGGTGATGAAGCAGTACATCGGGTTGAGCTCGAAGAGCAGACGGACACGCGACCCCTCGTGGACGTATTTCGTGACGTCGAAGATCACGCCGGACCCGTAGAGCACCAGCCGGAAGAAGAACGGAAGGATCTGGATGAAGTCGACGAAGTGGGTGGTCAGCCGGGCGGCGACCATCGACGCGCCGAGGTTGAACACGAACTGCACGACGAGCAACGGGATCAGCGCGAACCATCGCCACGACGGCGACTCGCCGGTGAGCAGCGCGATCCCGAACAGCACGAGGAACGACGACAACGCCGACATGAACTCGGTGACCGCACCGGTGATCGGCAGGAGCGCACGAGGGAACTTGATCGCCTTGAGGAGGCCCTTGTTGCTGATGATCGATCTCGCGCCGTCGATCGTCGACTTCTGGGTGAGCTGGAAGACGAAGAGACCGGTCGACAAGAAGAGGATGAAGTTGTCGACGCCGCGGTCCACCTTCAACAACAGGCCGAAGACCAGGTAGTAGACGAAGATGTTGAGCGCCGGGTTGAGCAGGTGCCACAGATTGCCCAACACGTTGGTGACCTGGCGACTGCGCAGCTCGCTGACGGACTCGTACCAGACGTAGCTTCGCCGGTCCCACAGATCCGAGAGGTAGGGCCCGAGCCGCATCGCCGCGTGAGCGTCGTGGAGCTCCGGCATGGATCCACCGGACGTGTTCGAAGACATCAGGGGGAGACTACCAAAGCGACTTCCCGAGAAGCCGCCGAGGGCCGGTGCGAGCCGGAACCGGCCGGGTAGGGTCGGCCCGTGCAGGGGACCAGCAGTTGGATCGTGCTCACCATGGGCGACCGACCCCTCGAGGTCGCCGCCGCCGTGGAGTCGATCCGGACCCAGTCGGTGCCGCCCGACGAGATCCTGCTCGTCGGCAACGGCGCCGCTCCGGGCACGTATCCAGGGGTCCGTAGCATCACGCTCCCGGAGAACCTGGGGGTCACCGGAGGGCGCAACGCCGGGGCCGCCGCGGCGACGGGCGACGTCCTCTTCTTTCTCGACGACGATGCCCGCTGCGCCGACGATCAGGTCGCCCGGGCGGTCGTGGACCTCTTCGAGCAGCGCCACGACGTCGCGGCCGTGTCGATGCGGATCACCGACGAGACGACCGGGGTCACGCAGCGCCGCCATGTGCCCCGCCTGCGCGCCGGCAACCCGCTGCGCAGCAGCGACGTCACGACGTTTCTCGGCGGGGCCTGCGCGATCCGCCGACTCGACTACGAGAAGGCCGGCGGCTATCCCGACGCGTTCTTCTACTCCATGGAGGAAACGGACCTCGCGTGGCGCCTCCTCGATGCCGGTCGGTCGATCCACTATCTCGCCACGGCGACCGTGCATCATCCGGCGACCCAGCCCGCCCGTCACGGCCAGGCCTTCGTGTCGACCGCCCGCAACCGGGTCTGGACCGCACATCGCCGTCTCCCCCGAGTCGTCGCTGCCGTCTATCTCCTCGTCTGGACGACACTCATGCTGCTCAGGGCACCGGGCACACAGGCCCGTCGCGACGTGGTCCGGGGCCTCGCCGACGGGGTTCGGCAGACGACGCCGCGCCCGATCGACCGCATGCGCTGGCGAACCGTCGCTCGAATGACGCGACTCGGGCGCCCTCCCGTCATCTGACCGAGCGCGGCATCAGTCGGTCGCGGGTGCGGTACCTCGCGGGTCGGGAGCGGCATCGGCGCGGAGTCCGGCAACCAGCGCGACGACGCGCGTCCAGACCTCGTCGGTGATGCCCCGGACGTCGTCGGGGCGATGCCCCGTCGCCCGGGCGAGTTCGGCGACATCGATGGGCTCGCCCACCTCGGTCAGCACCTCCGGTCGCAGCACCACATTGACCAGGATGGAACGCAGTGGCGAGCGCCGGCTGAGCACGCGGTGGGTTCCCACCATGGCAACGGGCACGATCGGTGCACCGGTCCGCAACGCGAGGCGCACCGCTCCCGTCTTGGCCCGCTCCGGCCAGTGGTCGGGATCCCGCGTGGTCCGGCCCTCCGGGAAGATGCCGACCGCCTCCCCGACCGCGAGCGCCGCTGCGGCAGGCTCCAGCGCGTCGGCGGCCGAAGCCGACCCCCGCGCGACCGGGATGAAGCCGACACTGCGGGCCAGTGACCCGAGCACGGGGATCCGGAACACCCCGGAAGTCGCGAGCAGGCGAACCGAACGACCCATCCGGCGGCAGATGAGGGCCAGCAACACACCGTCGGCGTAGCTGGCATGGTTCGAGACGATGATGATCGCCCCTTCGGGCAACGCACGCGCCGCCCTGCGCCGACCACGTTCCTCGGCGAGGCGGAGCCGACTGAAGACGGCGACCACACCGCCCAACAAGAGGGCGGCCACCGCGTAGACGAGTCCGCCGATCCGACCCGGATGTCGCCAGCCATCGCGCACACCAGACCGTAGCGTGCCGGATCACCGTCGACCGGCCGAACCGGGGTCCTCCGTCCCGCACATCGGTGCCCCCCTGACCGCCGATCCCGACCTGGGTAGGGTGACGCACCCGACGGCGGGGGACCATCGAGCACAGGAGCAACGCGGTGACCATCGATCCGAACGACATGCCGGCCATCGACGACTGGAACCGCCTCCTCGAGGGCAAGGTCGCCGTGGTGACCGGCGGCGGGGCGGGTATCGGCGGCGCCGTCACCGAACTCTTCGCGGCCCACGGTGCGATCGTCGAGGTCGCCGAGATCGATCCGGCGCGAGCCGAAACCGTCGTCGAGACGGTGACCGCGGCCGGGGGCTCGGTCCACGCCCACATCGTCGACGTACGCACCGAGGACGGCGTGGCGACCCTGGCCGCCGACGTGCTCGAACGACACGGCGGGATCGACGTCCTCGTCAACAATGTCGGCGACTATCGGCCGTCGGTGCGCTTCACCGAGTCGAACCCGGCGTCGTGGGAGGAGATGTACCGCATCAACCTGTGGCACATGTTCGCGGTGACGCAGGCGTTCCTCACTCCGATGATCGAGCGGGGCGGCGGGTCCATCGTCAACTTCCACTCCGTCGAGGGGATGCGGGGCTACCCCGGCGAGCCCGTCTACGCAGCCATGAAGGCAGCGGCCGCCCACTTCACGACATCACTGGCCGTCGGCTACGGCCGCGAGGGAATCCGGGCCAATGGGATCGGTGTCGATCTCACCCAGACGCCCCAGGTCGACTACATCGCCCGCTCCGCCGGCCACGAGGATCTGTGGGCGACCTGGGCGCCCGTCGGGCGGCTCGGGTGGCCCACCGACCAGGCCCGGGTGGCGCTGTTCCTCGCGTCGGACATGTCCTCGTTCGTCACCGGCCACAACATCGCGGTCGACGGTGGGACCAAGGCCGGCGGCGGCTGGTTCTTCAGCCCGACCGAGAACCGGTTCACCAACCGACCGACGGGGATCTGAGCGACCACGAACCCCACCGTCCGGCCGCAGCGGCCGGCCCGTTAGCCTCCCAGCATGACAGAGGTGCGCGAGACGAAGCTGCCCGGCGTCGGAGTGCGTCACGAGTTCACCAGCGAGGAAGGCCACGACATGGCCGTGATCGTGCATCACGACGGTCGCCGCGAGATCCTCGCCTACGGTGCCGACGATCCCGATGCGTGCCGGTCGCTCGTCAGCCTGTCGGAAACCGACACGCAGGTCCTGGCGCAGATCCTCGGCGTGAGCCGGGTGACCGAGACCGTTTCACAGATCCGTCAGGTGATCGGCGGGCTGGCCCTCGACTGGACCCAGATCCCCACGAACTCCGAAGCCGCAGGACACCCGATCGGCGACGGTCGGTTCCGCACCACGACCGGCGCCTCGATCGTGGCGGTCATCCGTGACGACGTGCCCGTTCCGGCCCCCGACGCCGACTTCGTGCTGACCGCCGGCGACGTCGTCGTCGCGGTCGGTCCGCTCGACGGGCTGCGGACACTCCGCTCGATGCTGGGGGGCTGATCCCCGTGATCGCCTCGGCATGATGCTCGCCGCCGGCTCCACGGAGACGGCTGTCGCCTTTCTGGAGGTCGGCGCAGTCGTCTTCGGCCTCGGCATCCTGTCGCGCCTGGCCGGCCGTCTGGGCGTGACTGCGGTCCCGCTCTATCTGATCGCCGGGCTGGCGTTCGGCAACGGCGGCGTCGCCGAGCTCGACGTGACCGAGGACTTCGTCTCGCTGGCCGCCGAGATCGGCGTGTTGCTGCTGCTCTTCACGCTCGGCCTCGAGTACAGCGACGACGAGTTGCGCACCGGGCTGAAGACCGGCGTACCGCCGGGACTGGTCGACATGGTGCTCAACGCCGGGTCCGGCTTCGCGGTCGGGATGATCCTCGGCTGGACGCCGCTGGCCGCGCTGCTGCTCGGTGGTGTCTGCTGGGTCTCCTCGTCGGGTGTGATCTCGAAGGTCCTCGACGATCTCGGCCGCATCGGCAACCGTGAGACACCGTCGGTGCTCGACCTCCTCGTGATCGAGGATCTCGCGATGGCGATCTACCTCCCCGTGGTGGCCGCGCTGATCGTCGGGGGCACGCTCGGAGAAACGCTGATCAGCGTGGCGATCGCACTCGCCGTCGTTGCCGTGATTCTCCTGATCGCCCTCCGCTACGGGCTTCACCTCAGCCGCGGGCTCGGCAGCGGATCGAACGAGTCCGTGCTCCTGGGCGTGTTCGGTCTCGTCCTCCTCGTCGCCGGCGTCGCCCAGCTCTTCGAGGTGTCCGGAGCCATCGGCGCCTTCCTGGTCGGCCTGGCCCTCTCCGGAAAGGCGGAGGAACGAGCGCTCGAACTCCTCTCGCCGCTGCGCGATCTCTTCGCGGCGACCTTCTTCGTGTTCTTCTCGTTCCAGATCGATCCCGCCGATCTCGTGGATGTGGCCGGCTGGGCGGTGCTCCTCGCCGTGATCACGGCGCTCACCAAGGTCGCCACCGGGTGGTACGCGGCGCGGCGTCGCGGCGTGGGCACGCGCGGCCGCCTACGGGCCGGCACCGTGCTGATCGCCCGTGGCGAGTTCTCGATCGTCATCGCCGCGCTCGGAGCCGGGCTCGCCGACGGCCCCGAGTTGGGCGCGCTCGCGGCGGGCTATGTGTTGGTGACCGCGATCGTCGGTCCGCTCACCACGCGGTTCTCCGATCAGATCGCGGCGTTCGCGACCCGGGAGCGATCATCGGGACCGTTCCGGTGGCGCAACCGCGACGTGGTCAGCTCGTAGCGCGGATCTCGTAGACGCAGGTGTGGTCGCCGGACGTCTTGTGGGTGACCCGCTCCACCGTCGCGCCCGGAATCAGGTCGCAGATGAAGTCGAGTTCGCTGGTGCACGCCTCGCGGTGGCGACTGGCGACTGCCCAGACCGGGCAGGTGTGGAGGTTGATGCGGTGGTGCCCGTCGTCGACCACCTCGGAATCGGCGAGACAACCCTGGTCGTCGAGGAGCTCGGCGACGATGCCGACCCGCTCGTCGGTGGTCATCCCCTCCACCCGCGAGCGGGCATCGTCGACCATCTTCACACGGCGTCGATCGAACACCCGGGCGACGAGCTCAGGGGCTTCGGCTTCGAGATGCCCGAGCAGCTCGAGCGAGAAGCGGCCGTCGTCGGCCTCGAAGAGCGACTCGGCCCGCGCCGTTGCCCGATAGCGGTTCGCCGGCCGACCAGGGAGCCCGTACTGGCGACGAGACGACACCATTCCTGCGGACTCCAGCGCGCCGAGGTGCTGGCGGACCGCGCTGGGGGAGATCTCGAGCAGTTCGCCGAGCTCGTCGACCGTCGACTCGCCCTGCCGCTTCACGGCGACGAGCACCCGGCGCTGCGTCGCCGAGAGGGCGCGGTTGGCGGAATCCATGCTCGTGACCGTAACATGAAGGGCCATTTTCTGCACTTTCAGCAGTTACAACTGGCGAAACCTTGGTAACCTCGAGGCACGCCAACCCCCAAAGGAACGACATGAAGGTCTGGATCGACCAGGATCTCTGCACCGGCGACGGTCTGTGCGAGGAAATCGCCCCCGAGGTCTTCTTCGGACTCGACGACGGGCTCTTCTACGTGAAGGAGTCCGCGAGCAACTTCGGCAGTGAGAAGCTCTTCGACGGCACCGCCAACCCGGCCGGGGCCGAAGGCATGGCGAGAATCCCCGACAAGGCGGTCGAGAGCGTGATCGAAGCGGCCGAGGAATGTCCCGGCGAGTGCATCTTCATCGAGGTCGACGGCTAGACCTGACCTCGATGAACGGGAAAGTAGTTCGATGAACGATTCACTGCGCGAGATAGAGGCACTGACCGAGGCCGGCTACGAATACGGCTTCAGCACCGACCTCGACACCGACATCGCGCCCCCGGGCCTCACCGAGGACACCGTCCGGCTCATCTCGGCCAAGAAGGACGAACCCGAGTGGCTCCTCGAGTGGCGCCTCCAGGCGTACGAGGCCTGGCAATCGATGGACGAACCCGACTGGGCGAAGCTCCAGATCCAGCCCATCGACTACCAGGGCCTGAGCTACTGGGCGGCGCCGAAGAAGAAGCCCGTGCTCGACAGCCTCGACGACGTCGACCCCGAGATCCGCGACATGTTCGACAAGCTCGGCATCCCGCTCCACGAGCAGAAGATGCTGAGCAATGTCGCCATCGACGCGATCGTCGACTCGGTCTCGGTCACCACCACGTTCAAGGAGACCCTCGCCGAGGCCGGCGTGATCTTCTGCTCGTTCTCCGAGGCCGTGAAGGACCATCCCGATCTCGTCCGCGAGCACCTCGGCTCGGTGGTGCCCGTGCGCGACAACTTCTTCGCCGCGCTCAACTCGGCAGTCTTCTCCGACGGGTCCTTCTGCTACATCCCCAAGGGGGTGCGGTGCCCCATGGAGCTCTCCACCTACTTCCGCATCAACTCCCAGAACACCGGCCAGTTCGAGCGCACCCTGATCGTGGCCGAGGACGACTCCCACGTCTCCTACCTCGAGGGTTGCACCGCCCCTCAGCGCGACGAGAACCAGCTCCACGCCGCGGTGGTCGAGCTGGTCGCCAAGGACCGGGCCGAGATCAAGTACTCGACCGTGCAGAACTGGTACCCCGGCGACGAGAACGGTGTCGGTGGCATCTACAACTTCGTGACCAAGCGCGGGCGGGCCCACACCGACGCCAAGATCTCGTGGACCCAGGTCGAGACCGGTTCGGCCATCACCTGGAAGTACCCGAGCGTGATCCTGCAGGGTGACCGGTCGGTGGGCGAGTTCTACAGCGTCGCCCTCTCGAGCAAGCGCCAGCAGGCCGACACCGGCACCAAGATGATCCACATCGGTGCCGACACCACCAGCAGCATCATCTCCAAGGGCATCTCGGCCGGCCGCGGCCAGAACACCTACCGGGGCCTCGTCAAGGTGATGCGTTCGGCCGAGAACGCCCGCAACTACACCCAGTGCGACTCGCTGCTGCTGGGCTCCGACTGCGGTGCCCACACCATCCCCTACATCGAGGTCAAGAACCCCCGGGCTCAGGTGGAGCACGAGGCATCGACCTCGACCGTGGGCGAGGATCAGCTCTACTACTGCCGCCAGCGCGGCATGTCCGAAGAAGACGCGATGGCGATGATCGTCAACGGTTTCTGCCGTGACGTGTTCGACGAACTCCCCATGGAATTCGCCGTCGAAGCTCAGCGCCTGCTGAGCGTGAGCCTGGAAGGAAGTGTCGGCTGATGCTGCACGTCGAAAACCTCACCGCCGCGATCGGCGACAAGCAGATCCTCAAGGGCCTGAACCTCGACATCGGCGCCGGAGAGGTCCATGCGATCATGGGTCCGAACGGCTCGGGCAAGAGCACGTTCGCCCACACCCTGGCCGGCCGCGACGGCTACGACATCACCGGCACCGTCACGCTCGACGGCGCCGACCTCCTCGCGATGGAACCGGAGGAACGAGCCGCCGCCGGCGTGTTCATGGGGTTCCAGTACCCGGTCGAGATCCCGGGCGTGAACAACATGTACTTCCTGCGCACCGCGCTCAACTCGGTGCGCCGCGCCCGCGGCGACACCGAGATCAGCGCCCGCGAGTTCCTGGCGATCGCCAAGGAGGCGACGGAGCTCGTCGAGATGAAGGACGACTTCCTCAATCGCGCGGTCAACGCCGGTTTCAGTGGCGGCGAGAAGAAGCGCAACGAGATCCTCCAGATGGCCGTGATGCAACCGCGTCTCGCCGTGCTCGACGAGACCGACTCCGGCCTCGACATCGATGCGCTGCGCGTCATCGCGTCGGGGGTCAACGCCCTGCGCACTCCCGAGCGATCGATGATCGTGATCACCCACTACCAACGCCTCCTCGACTACATCAAGCCCGACTTCGTACACGTCCTCGTCGACGGTCGCATCGTCGAGTCGGGCGACTACACCCTCGCCCTGCATCTCGAGGACCACGGCTACGCCGACTTCGTCAACCACGACCTCGACGGCTCCGGTCGACCCCTCTCCGGAGCGCCCTCGTGAACCGCTCCGCCACCGCGGCGGCGCCGGATCTTCCGACCCGACGCGACGAAGCCTGGCGCTACGCGCCCCATGCCGACCTCGCCCGACTCACGTTCGGGCCATCCGGTGGCCCCACCGCGGTGCCTGCCGATGTCGCGGCCCAGATCCCCGAGCTCGACGGTCCTCGAGTCGTGATCGTCAACGGCGCCGTCGACCCGGCCCTCTCCGACCTGACCATGACCGCCGAGGGCCTGACGATCACCACCCTGGCCGACGAACTCGACGGCGGATCGTCGTCACCGTCGACAGGCCTTCCCCGTGAGGACGATCCCGTCGACGCGTTCGACGCGTTCAACACCCGGTTCGGTCGCGACGGCGCAGTCATCCGGGTTGTGTCGGGCCACACCATCACGGTGCCGATCCACGTCGTCGACCTCGCCGTGCCCGGAGACGACCACAACACCGCCTCGACCGGCGTCGTCATCGAACTGGGCGACGACTGCCGGGCCACCGTCGTGGAGACCCGACTGGGTGGCCCGCAGGAGGGCGGTGCCAACGTCCGCACCACCATCACCCTCGGCGACCGCGCCACCCTCGAGCACATCGTGCTCCAGGACGCGCCCGCCACCCAGATCAGCCTGAACCGTGTCGAGGTGATCCAGGGTGCCGCCAGCACCTATCGCGCCCGCTCGTTCAACCTCGGCGCGTCCTACGGACGCATCGCCTTCCACGTGCAGCTCGCGGGCGAGGCCGCGCACGCCGACCTGTCCGGTCTCTATTTCGGATTCGGCGACCAGACCCTCGATCAGCAGATCGACGTCGTCCACGCAGCGAAGGGCTGCTCCAGCCGTCAGCTGTTCCGCGGTGTCCTCGACGATGCGAGTACCGGCATCTTCAGCGGGGGTATCGACGTGCGCCCCGGGGCCGACGGGACCGACGCCGAGCAGGAGAACCACAACCTGCTGCTGTCCGACCGAGCCGAGGCCGACACCCAACCCCGCCTCGAGATCCTCGCCGACGACGTGGCCTGCAAGCACGGCGCCACCGTCGGCCAGCTCGACGAGACGGCGCTCTACTACCTGCGTTCCCGAGGGATCCCCGCCGGCGAGGCACGCGGGCTCCTGATCAACGGCTTTGCCGATCAGGTGGTCGACGACGTCGCCTTCGAGACACTGCGCACCTGGATCATCGACCGATTGCGACGCGCCGATGCGTGAGACCCCGGTCAACCTCGGAGGGCCGAAGGGGTTCACACTCCCCCGAGCCTGCAAGGTCACCATCGTTCCGGCGGGCCACACGGCGGTGCTCGCCGAGGGTGACGAAGTCACGTTGCTCCAGGCCCTGGGCGGCACGGCCACGGTCACGACGAGCGACGGCGAGATGGCTCGCCTCGCCCCGGCCGATGCGATCGAGTTCGGATTCATCCAGGCTCCCGAGGCCCGGACCGACGACGCCGGCGCCGACTTCAGTGTCGATCAGGTCTGGGAAGCGGCCACCACGGTCTACGACCCCGAGATCCCCGTCGACATCGTGGAGCTCGGTCTGGTCTATCGAGTCGACGCGATCGAGCTGCCCAACGGTGGCTGGCGAGTCGAGATCGACATGTCGGTGACTGCCCCCTTCTGCGGCATGGGCGACATCATGCGCCAGGACCTCCACGACGCGGTGGCACGGATTCCCGGTGTCGAGTTCGTCGACGTGCAGCTGGTGTTCGATCCGCCGTGGGACAGTTCACGCCTGTCGGACGTCGCCCGTCTCGAACTGGGAATGATGTAGGAACCGTTGCGCCGGGCGTCAGCCTCGGCCGGTGGCCCAGATCAACACCTCGGCACCTTCGGGTCCTGCCGTGAGCGCCAACCGGCCGGCGTCGGTGAGGCGGACGGCATCACCCGTTCCCAGGGGTCCGGCCATCTCGAGATCGGCGCTCCCGCGCGCGATGAAGACGTGCACACAGGGCGCATCGGGCACCTCGACCCGCCGGTCGGTCGGCAGGCGGCCACCCCAGAGCACCGCGTCGCGCTGATGGATCGTGATCGTGCCGTCGTGACCCTGCCCGGATGCGATGGGCACCAGATCGCCGCCGGCGAGGCGGGCGTTGACGTCGAGTTGCTCGTAGCCGGGGTCGATCGACACCGTGTCGGGCACCACCCACATCTGCACGAAATGGACCTCGTCGGTCGTGCTCGCGTTCATCTCGGAATGCCAGATCCCGCGCCCGGCGCTCATCCGCTGGGCGAGACCGGGATAGATCAGACCGTGGTTGCCCTCGGAATCGTTGTGTTCGAGTGCTCCGGAGAGCACCCAGGTGACGATCTCCATGTCGCGGTGGGCGTGGGTGTCGAAACCGGCGCCCGGGGCCACCCGGTCGTCGTTGGACACGATCAGCTGACCGTGGCCGGTGTTGGCGGGATCGTGGTGACGCCCGAAGCTGAACGAGTGCTTCGAGTCGAGCCATCCGATCCGGGTGGAGTACCGATCGTCGGAGCGCCGGATGTCGATCGGTGTCGTCGTCATGCACTCGTCAACCGTCGCGCGCCTCATCTCCTTCCATTCGGATCCGAATGACGCACCAGCGAACATCGAGCGACTCGTGGGCGAGACGCTCACGACAGCAGGGATCCATGCCCTTCGACGCTGCTCTCCCTCCGTTCGAGTGACCGATATCACCCCGCCCGCCTGCAAATGATGAGCAATCCGTCATATGGTCAGATCATGGGAACAGTGTGCCGTGCAGAAATCGCCGACTGTCTGGAAGACGCGTTCGGCGGTTCGCCCGTCTCTGCGCAGTCACTCGTCCAGTTCGCCACCGATCATGGTGCCCGGCCACCGGTCATCGAGGTGCTGGGTCGCCTCCACGAACGCGAGTACCGCAGGTTGCGTGACCTGTGGAGAGAGCTGGCGGACATACCGCTGGAGTCGTGAGTCCGCCTCCCGGCCGATCGTGTGGCGCCGACCTCACGAGCCCGCCGGAATCGCGAACACCACGACGAGCCCCAGCAGGACCGCGAGCGTCCCGAAGCCGGCGAGGCGGGCGGTGCGACGCGGTACCGAGCGGTCGCGGATCAGGACCACCAGCAACATCATGGTGGCGACGAGGTAGTACGCCGCGAACGCACGCGAGGCGAGGCTGACGATGGCGAACACGTCGGCGAGCCACACCACGGCGACGGCCGACCCGGTGACGGCGACATAGCCGACTCCCGCTGACGACATCCGCGGAATCGCGCCGGCAAGCATCTCTCCTCCGCCGGCGGTGTCGGCGATCGCGGCGCTCAGCTGGCTGGCGACGGCTGCGACCACCAGCAACGGCACCAGCACCACGGTCATCTCGCCCGCGACATCCAGGATCGCAGTTTCCTGGACCGTCGACGGGAGCGCGTCGAAGACCCGGACGGACAGCGCCACGAAGACGAGATAGATCGCCGCGGAGATCAACTGGGCCCGTCGCATGGAGGCGATGCGGGTCGGCGCGTCGTAGTGAGCACCCAGGTAACGCGACGTCTCGAACCCTTGGACGACCAACAACATCCCCGCCAGGACCCGCACCGCGTCCCATCCACCCCACTCGATCTGCGCCGTCCGGTACGCATCGACCACCGCGCCCGGGTCGCCGAGGTCGAAGGCGAGGAGCGCGACCACGAGACTGGCGATGATCGAGAGCTTGATGCCGACGGCAACCTCCTCGAGCGCCTCGAGTCCGTGCAGGCCCCGTCGCCAGCCGACTGCACCGATACCGACCAGCACCATCGTGGTGAGCACCTGTGCCGCACGCGGGTCGTCGGTGACCGAACGGAGAACGAACGACGACATGAGCCGGAGGTAGAACGCCACCGAGACGACGTATGCGAAGCTGAGGAGAAGCCGCGACAATCGATCGAGATCGACCAGGATGCGAGACGGATCAGTCTTCTCCAGCCGGGGTTCGACCTCGGCGATCACCAGTCGCATCGCGGCGCCCACCCAGTGGGCGACCGCGACGACTCCGGCCATGGCGACCGGTGCCCACGAACCGACGACCGCCGCCAGGAGTGGCGTCACCACCAGGAACCCCGACCCGATGATCGAGGCGAGCGGGGTGACCGTCGCTCGCCATCGGGGTGATGCACGCAGTCCCGGTCGCAGGAGCGCTGCGGCCGCCACCACGACCGTCAGCACGACGGCGATGGCGATCACCGGGGCGCCGTCGGAGGCCGGCCGGCCGTCGGGGCGGTCATCCGTCTAGCCCGCCGCATTCTCCTCGGTGAACGGGCCGTAGCTCATCGAGTCGAGGGCGGCGAGCAGGTCGTCGGCTCCGGACAGCGATGTGACGATGATCTTCTTGGCCACGCTGAGCAACTCGAACACCTGCGGATCGGCCACCGAGTAGATCATCGAGGACCCCTGGCGTTTCGCCCGCACGACACCCGCCTTGCGGAGAACCGCGAGTTGCTGGGAGAGGTGGGAGGATTCCAGACCGACGTCGGGTTGGAGTTCCGACACCGAGCGGGGACCACCCGCCAGGATCTCCAGGATCCGGATTCGTGCGGGATGGCCGAGCGTCTTGAAGAACTGCGCCTTCACGTCGTAGATGGGTTTCGGCATCGCCGCTCCTTCGATGTCGGACATGATCATATCGTCAGACACGACGGGATCAGAGGGCGTGCAGGGCGGCGCGGATGCGCTTCTCGCTGACCTTCCCCTTCGCGCCCACCTGCTGGGCGAGGGTTGCGATCCGGAATTCCTCGAGCTGCCAGTTGAGATCCTCCAGCGCGACCGAGGGTGCGAGCCGTTCGGCGTAGGCGTCGAACTCGTGCTCCAGTGAGCGGCACCGTTGCATCAGCTGCCGGTCGAGGGCGACCCGGTCGGGCAGCTTGTCGAGCCGCATCCGGATGCCGGCCAGATAGCGGGCCACATCGCCGAGTCGGCCGGCTCCCACCCCCGCGAGATGGCCCGGATACACGAGGCGGTCGAGCTGGGCCTGCATGTCGAGATAGGCCGGGTGCAGTGCGCTCGCGACGGGCGCAGCGAGATCGCGGGTGAGGCCGGCGGCCGCGATCAGGATCGCCACCGCCTCACGGCCGATCGTCTCGACAGCATCGGGAAGACTGCGACGCACCTGCTCGACCAGCGCCACGAAGTCGCGCTCGGTCCACACCGGGCCACCGGCCTCACCCAGCAGATGCGAGAAGATGCAATCGGCTGCGTCGTTGACCCAGGCGAGTTTCGATCCATGCGGGCTCGACGCCAACGCGAGCGTTGCCCGATTGTCGAAGAGGTCGTTGAGCATCCGCGCCGATCCACCCACATTGAGCCGCAGCAGACGCGCGCTGCCCGCCCACATGGCGTCGTGCTGCTGATCGGCATCGGCGAAGAGGCGGAGGCCGACCGTCTCACCCTCGTCGACGAGCGCAGGGAACGCGTCGACCTCCAGGCCGGCCGCGCTGGTGCGCACCAGCGGGGGAATGTCGCCGAACACCCACCGCTTCTCGCCCGATCGCACGAGGTCGTGGGCGCCGCCGGCAAGGTCCTCCCTCACCTCCGCGGCCAGTTGGTGCCTGATCATCGCGAGATCACGGCCCTGCACCAGAACCTCACCGGCATCGTCGACGACGCGATAGATCGGTCGCAGGTGATTGGGCAGTCGGTCCAACACGAGCGCGTCCGGCGGAAGCGGTTCGCCGGAGATCGCCCGCAGCTCGCGGCGAACCGCGTCGACCAGGTCCGCGCCGGAGCCGGGCGTCAACGCGGGAAGGATCTGCGCCACCGTGTCGGGGATCGGCACGAATGACTTGCGCACCTCCTTCGGCATCGAACGCAGCAAGGCCGTCACCAGCTCCTCACGCAGCCCCGGCACCGTCCAGTCGAACGCCCTCGCGTCGACATGGCCGAGAAGCGTGACCGGCACCGTGACGGTCACACCGTCGTGCGCGGAGGTCTCGTCGAACTCGTAGTCGAGCGCGAACTCGACGTCCCCCGCCTTCCAGCGGTCGGGGAACGATTCGGCATCCGCGTCGACCTCGGCGACGTCGAAGATGTCGTCGAGGTGCAGGTCGAGCAGATGGGGATCCTTCTCTCGGCGCCGGTTCCACCATCGATCGAAGTCGGCCCCCGAGGTGACCTTGCCGCCGAGCCGCTGGTCGTAGAAGTCGAACAGGGTCTCGTACTCGACGAAGACGTCCCGGCGCCGACGAGCCCCCATCTTGCGCACCTCTTCGAGCACGCTCTCGTTCTGGGCGAAGAAGGCGTGGTGGGTCTGCCACTCTCCCTCGATCAGGGCGTGGTGGATGAACAGTTCCCGGGCAACCGCCGGGTCGACCCGTCGATAGTGCACCCGGCGGCCGGCCACGAGGGGAACGCCGTAGAGGGTGGCCCGTTCGATGGTCATCGCCGAACCCTTCTCGGCATCCCATTCCGGTTCCGCGTAGGTCCGCGTGATCACGTGCTCGCCGGCTCGCTCGGCCCACTCCGGCTGGATCCGAGCGGCACTGTGGGCCCACAGCCGATTGGTCTCGATCAGTTCACCGGCCATCACCCAGTTCGGCGGCTTCTTCCCCAGTGCGGAGTTGCGGCTGATCACGAATCGGGCGTTGCGGCCCCCGAGGTACTCGTTGCCGTTGGAGTCCTTCAGGCCGATGTGGGAGAGCAGACCCGTCAGCAGACACTGGTGGACGATGTCGGGCTTCGCCCGCTCGCGGTTGACGGTCCACCGCTGTGACTTCGCGGTGCGCTCCAGCTGACGCACGATGTCCCACCACTCGCGGATGCGATTGTGGTTGAGGAATTCCTTCTTGCACATTCTCCGGAAGGCGCTGCCCGAGCGGTCGCGCCGCTCGGTCTCGAGGTGGTCCCACAGGTTCAGCCAGGTGAGGAAGTCGGATCCGGGCTCGTTGAAGCGAGCGTGGAACTCGGCCGCGGTGTCTCGTTTCTCGCTCGGACGCTCGCGGGGATCCTGGACCGACATCGCTGCGGTGATGATCATCACCTCGCGTAGACAACCGCTCTCGGCGCCGGCGATCACCATGCGCCCGAAGCGCGGGTCGATCGGCATCCTCGCGAGCTGTCGTCCGATCGGGGTCAGCCATTTCGTCGTGCCCTCGAATTCGGGCCGCACCGCATCGAGTTCTTCGAGCAGCGCGATGCCGTCGCGGATGTTGCGGAGCTCGGGTGGGTCGACGAAGGGGAACGTCTCGATGTCGCCGAGCCCGAGCGATGCCATCTGGAGGATGACCGACGCGAGGTTCGTCCGCGTGATCTCGGGTTCGGTGAACTCGGGGCGGTTGGCGAAGTTCTCCTCCGAGTAGAGCCGGATCGCGATGCCGGGCGCCACCCGGCCGCACCGGCCTGAGCGTTGGTTGGCGCTCGCCTGTGAGACGTCCTCGATCGGGAGCCGTTGGACCTTCGTGCGACTGCTGTAGCGGCTGATCCGGGCGGTGCCGCAGTCGACCACGTAGCGGATGCCGGGCACGGTCAGCGAGGTCTCGGCCACGTTCGTCGCCACCACGATGCGACGACCGTCGCGCCGCGACCGGTCGAACACGCGGTGCTGCTCGGCGGCCGAGAGGCGCCCGAACAGCGGGACGACCTCGGTGTTGCGCAGGCGGGCATCGGCCAACGCCTCGCTCGTTTCGCGGATCTCGCGTTCGCCGCTGCAGAAGACCAGGACGTCGCCCGAGCCCTCGCGCGCGAGCTCGTCGACGGCATCGACGATCGCTTCCGCCTGGGTGAGCGCCTCCCCGGTGTCGTCGTCTTCCGGCGGCCGGTAGCGGATCTCCACGGGGTAGGTCCTCCCCGACACCTCGATGATCGGCGCATCGTCGAAGTGTTGCGAGAACCTCGCCGTGTCGATCGTGGCCGAGGTGATGATGACCTTGAGGTCGGGTCGGGTCGGGAGCAATCGGCGGAGGTACCCGAGCAGGAAGTCGATGTTGAGACTTCGCTCGTGGGCCTCGTCCACGATGATCGTGGAGTAGGCCGACAGCTCCCGGTCGTGCTGCATCTCGGCCAGGAGGATGCCGTCGGTCATCGCTTTGATGGCCGTCTTCTTCGACACCTTGTCGGTGAAACGGACCTTGTAGCCGACGAGGCCGCCGACCTCGTCGCCGAGCTCCTCGGCCACCCGTTCGGCGATCGACCGGGCGGCGATGCGGCGGGGTTGGGTGTGGCCGATCCAGCCGGTTTCGTGCAGGCCGAGTTCGATGCACATCTTCGGCAACTGGGTGCTCTTGCCCGACCCGGTCTCACCGGCGACGACGACCACCTGGTTGTCGCGGATCGCGGCGAGCAGTTCTTCGCGTCGTTCGGCGATCGGCAGATCGGCCGGATAGGTGACCGTGATCGGCGCCGCGGCGGGATCGACGGAGTCCATCCGTGCAGTGTGGTCCTCGGGTCCGTGCGTCACAACCGGGCGCAGGACATCGGGCCCCTTATGCTCACGCCGTGGCGAGCATGCGAGGCGGCACCCGAATGAAGCGACTCGGCCTGTGGCTGGTTGCGCTCGGCATCGTCGCCGTGGCCGTGGGCACCATCGTGACGTGGGGGTTCCTCGGTCGCCTGCTGACGGCCGACACCCACGCCGTTCCGGGCACCTTCGAGGAGAAGCTCGACCCCGGCACGTATCTGATCTCACTGCAGACCGGTTCGAGCCGTTCGGTCGGCGTCGTCAGCTTCAGCCAGTCCGTGAGTGTCGGAATCGACGAATTGCAGATCAGCGGTCCGAACGGCGAGATCGTGGTTGCGAGGCCCTCCGGCAACGAAACCGTGGAACGCAACGGCACCAGCTTTCGGGGCGTCGCCGTGTTCGATGCCCGGACCGAAGGCGTCTACGTGATCTCGCTGACGCCGACTCGACCGACGAATGCGCTGGTCACCCGATCACTACGGGACGTCACTCTCGTCGAATGGCTGGGAGTGGGTACGGGCGGACTCGGTGTGATCGCCGCCTTCGTGGGCGTGATCCTCGCGATCGTCGGCTGGGTACGCGACCGCGACCTTCGCCGCGCCGCGGAACGGACCTCGAGCCTCCCCCCGCCGCCGGGCGGGCCACCGGTCTGACGCCCGGGGCGTTCAGTGCGCGTCGGCGTCGCCGGTTCGCGCCGGTAGCTGCGCCACCACTGTGGCGATCACCAGACCGACGGCGATACCGACCACGGCCGAGATCCCGGTGTTGACGAACCACTCGAGCACCCCGCCGACCGAACCGACATCGGCGACCCGGTGTTCGGCATCGTGGACCCGGTCGTAGGGCCAGTGCCACCCCAGCTCCTCGGTGCCGACGAGGAGGATGTGCCCACCCACCCACAACATCGCCGCCGTGCCGATCACGGACAGCGCAGTGAGCAGCTTGGGCATCCCGGTCACGAGGGCACGACCGACCCGTTGCGAGGTCGTCGAAGGGCGTTGGGCCAACGACAGCCCGATGTCGTCCATCTTCACGATCACGGCGACGACGCCGTAGACGGCAACGGTGATCAACGCTGCGACGATCACCAGGATGATGGCCCGTGCCAGCAGCGCCTCGTCGATGACCTCCTTGAGTGCGATCACCATGATCTCCGCCGACAGGATGAAGTCGGTCCGAATCGCGCCCGCGATGGTCGCCTGCTCGGCATCGGGACCTTGGACCGCCGCAGGCACGTCGTGTTCGCCGTCGTCGTGACGGAATGCGTGCACGATCTTGTGGGCGCCCTCGTAGCAGAGGTACGCGCCGCCGCACATGAGGATGATCTCGACGAGCGTCGGCGCGACCTCGCTGAGGAACAACGCCGCCGGGAGGATGAAGAGCACCTTGTTGCGAATCGAACCGGTGGCGATCTTCTTGATGATCGGGAGTTCGCGTTCGGCGGCGAGACCGTGGACGTAGGTCGGCGTGACGGCGGTGTCGTCGACCACCACACCGGCGGCCTTGACGCTGGCCTTTCCGGCGGCCGCGCCCACGTCGTCGATCGACGCCGCAGCGAGCTTCGCCAGCGCCGCCACGTCGTCCAACAATCCGACCAGGCCGCCGGCCATGTGCACCCCATCTCGCCACGGCGTTCGCCGCGGAAACGAAGCTGCAGGCTAGCGCCTGGCGCGAACTCGGGCGGTCGGGTCGGGTACGTTCAGTCGATGTCGTCCGCCGCCCGCCAGCGCCGTCCGCCTCGTCTCGCCGAGGAAGTCGCCAACGACCTGCGCCGGCGGATCCTCGGTGGCGAGTTCTCCGACGGCGACCTCCTGCCCATCCAGGACGAGTTGGTCGCTCAGTACGGGGTCAGCCTCCCGTCGGTGCGCGAGGGGCTACGAGTGCTCGAGACCGAGGGCCTGATCACGGTCCGACGAGGCAAGGTGGGAGGTTCGATCGTGCAGCTCCCCCGTGCGGAGACGGTCGCCTACACGGTCGGCCTGGTGCTCGAGTCTCGACACGTCGAGGTCGACGAGCTGGTCGCCGCGATGGCACAGCTGGGTCCGCTGTGTGTGCGGGCCTGCGCCGAACGGGCGGATCGCGCCACCGAGGTGATCCCCGCCCTCGAGGCGATCCATGGCGAGTCGGTCGAGGCGGTCGACGATCCGCCGAGGTTCGCGATGCTCGCGCGACGCTTCCACGAGGAACTCGTCGCCCGCTGCGGAAGCCAGCCACTCGTGGTGCTGGTCGGTGCGCTCGAGTCGCTGTGGTCGGGACAGGTCGCCGCCGCGGGCGAGGAGATCGACTTCGGTGCCCTCCCCGAGACCGACATGCGCAACGACTCGCTCGACGAACATCGACGAATCCTCGACGCCATCGTCGCGGGCGACGGTGAGGGAGCCGAACGGGCCGCCCACCACCACCAGGCCGACCCGCAGCGCCACAGTCTCCTCGGCCGCGGCATCACCGTCTCGGCGACCCCGCTGCGCGACCGCTAACGAGGCGAGTACCGCTCCCGAAGCACGTGTTTGCGGATCTTTCCCGAGGCGGTCGCCGGCAACTCGTCGAGGATCTCGAGTCCTTCCGGGAGCTTGTAGGCGGCCAACCCGGCGGCCCGCAAGCGATCGATCATCAGTTCGAAGTCGAGTCGGGCGCCGTCGCGCAGGGTCACGAAGGCGCACGCCTTCTCGCCGAGCCGCGGGTCGTCGAGCCCGACCACGGCGCAGCGCTCCACCTCGTCGAAGTCGAGGATCATCTCCTCGATCTCACGCGGCGCGATGTTGAGACCGCCGCGGATGATGATCTCCTTCGTGCGACCCACGATCGAGACCGAACCGTCCGGGCCCAGCACGCCGAGGTCACCGCTGCGCACCCAGTTCCCGTCGAGGAACGTCGCTGCGGTCCGTTGCGGGTCGTGGAAGTAGCCGAGCGCGTTCTGCGGACTCTGCACCTCGATCTCACCCGGCTCGCCCGGCCCGCACGGCGCACCGTCGGCGGTTCTGGTTCGCACCGTCACTCCGGGGAGCGGCATCCCGTCGGTGTCGCGACGAGTGTCGAGTGGGAGGTCGGGCCGGTTGCACGACACGACGAGGGCCTCGGTCGAGCCGTAGAGCCGCAGCACCCCGATGCCGCGTTCACCGGCGGCCGACACCAGCTCCGGTGGCACTGCTGCTCCGCCACACGCGAAATGGGTGAGTTCCGGCAGTGTCTCGTCCCGCCGTTGCAGCTCACCGACAAGATCCTGGAGGAAGGTCGTGGCCGCCAGCGTGTAGGACGCTCCGAAGCGGCGCACCAGCGAGATGGCGACATCGGCGTCCCAGCGGTCCTGGAGGACGAGCGGCACCCCGTGGTACAGCGCGAAGCGCAACCCGAAGTTGAAGCCGGTCGAGTGGCCGACCGGCGACGGCATCCACACGACCGTCTCGGCGTCGAGCCCGAGGAAGTCGTGCAGCGCCCGCACGCCACTGTTGGTCGTCTGCTCGCTGTGGAGGATGCCCTTCGGTGCGGCCTCGGTACCCGAGCTGAAGATCAATTCCGAATGACCGCCGGCGTTCGGCAACGGCGCCGTGGGAACCCGTCCGGCGGCGGCATCGCGACGCACGTCGTCGATCATCTCGTCGCCGTCGACCACGAGAACCCTGACATCGGGAGGCAGCGATCCGCTGACGGACTCGATCAACTCCCGGTGATCGAAGTCGCGATACACCGCAGGGATGACGACGGCCGACGGAGACGCCGTCGCGAAGATGTGGCCGAGCTCCTTGGCCCGATAGTTCGGGAGCAACGTGTTGAGCACGAGGCCGAGCCGCAGCGAGGCGAGGGCCACCACCGCAGCCTCGTAGCGGTTGGGCAGCTGCACCGAGACGACGTCGCCGGCCACGAGCCCATCCGCCTCGAACCTCGCGGCCAGCGCATTCGCGTCGGCCAGCAGGTCACCGTTGGTGACGGTGCGTTCGCCATCGCGGTCGACCACCGCACGCGCATCGGGTGCGGCGGCCGCATGCGTCGCGAACGCGCCCCAGAGGGTCGTGTCGTCCCAGCCCGGGCGCGGATCGGTCATCGGCCCTGCCACCGAGGCGGGCGACGTTCGAGGAACGCGTGCAGTCCCTCGGTCGCGTCGTGCGACGACGTCGCGTAGTCGACCACGAGATCCATCTCCGCCTGTAGCGCCGTCGCGCGGTCCTCGTCCTGCGACACCACGATGAGCTCCTTCATGCGCTTGACCCCGAGGCGACTGTGCCCGGCCGCCGCCGCGGCGATCTCGATCACCCGCTGCTCCAGGTCGTCCGCCGGGACCACTTCGGCGACCAGGCCGATCGCCGCCGCCTCGTGGGCATCGATGGTTCGCCCGGTGAGCAGCAGCTCCTTCGCCTTCTGGAGGCCGATCGCCCGGCAGAGCCGCTGACTCCCGCCGGCACCCGGGAGCTGACCGAACACCAGGTGACCGTCGGCGATGGTGGCGGTGTCGGCCGCGATCATGAGGTCGCACGCGAGCGCGATCTCGAGCCCGCCGGCCACACACGCACCATTGACCATCGCGATGGTGATCACGTCGACCGTTTCCAGGCGGGTGCACACCGCGGCGAACCGTACGAGATAGTCGCGAAACGCGGGCGGGTCCTCGTAGAGGCTCAGGTAGCCGCGGAGGTCGCCACCGGCGGAGAACGCGGGGCCGTCGCCGGTCAGGACGACGGCCCGAACCCGCTCGTCGTCGACTGCCGCGGCGAGCAACGGATCCAGTTCCCGCAGCGTCGCGAGGTCGATCGGGTTTCGCTGCGCGGGCCGCTGGAAGGTGAACACCCGCACGACACGGTCGTCGCCGGTCTCCACGTCGCGTACGCCGACGCGGACGTCGTCGGTCATGTCGACACCTCTCTCTCGGGTGCAGCCGGGCCGTCCGGTAGCGCCGCGACGAACCGGAGTCGGCGCGAGCCGTCAGCCCCCGAAGGGAACTCGACCCGCACCGGCGCATCACCCACGAGTCCGTCGGCCGCGATCTCCAGACGGGCGACCACCCGGGCCCCTTCGGGCAGGTCGATCAGCCCCACCACATAGGGCACGTCGTCGGCGAAGGCGGGGTCGAACGCGACATGGCAGACGGTCCAGGAGTACAGGGTGCCCTCGCCGGACGCTTCGACGATCTCGCCCTCCGGGTGCCCGCAGTGTGGGCAGCCCGGCATCGGCGGGTACGCGGCACGGTCACACGCACGACAGCGACGCACGAGCAGGCGACCCTCGTCGATCCCCGAACGGAAGAAGTCGGCGTCGCTCATCGTCGCACCAGTACGAGGGCCGAACCGTCCTGCAACGCGCCGGAGGTCACCACGCCCGTCTCGGCGCCGGGCACCTGACGCGCGCCGCCGCGGCCCTGCAGCTGCAAGACCGCTTCGGCCAGCGTGTTCATGCCGTGAAGGTAGCCCTCGTTGAGGAGGCCGCCGTTGGTGTTGACGGGGAGGCGGCCACCGGGGGCCGTGTGGCCGGCCCGGACGAACTCACCGGCCTCACCGCGGCCCGCGAAGCCGAGGCCTTCGAGCCCGAACAGCACGACGCTCGAGAAGCAGTCGTAGATCTGGGCGAAATCCATGTCGGCGGGGCCGAGCCCGGCGCCCGACCACAAGCGGTCGGCCAGCAGCGAGGTGTGGTTGCGGCTGAGATCGGGCCAGCTCGAAGAGTCGGCCATGTCGAGACCACCGCCGCGGCCGAGGACATAGGCCGCCGACTCGATGCCGACTGCGGGGTGGGGCGCGTCGGCGGCCTGCTCGTCGCTGGTGAGGACGATGGCGCAGGCACCGTCGACCTCCGTGGTGCAGTCGACGGAGCGGAGGGGGTCGGCGACCATCGGTGCGGCACGGTGCTCGTCGATGGTCAACGGGGTTCGACGGAACGCCCGGTCGTTGTGGGCCGCCCATTCCCGCTGGGCGATGGCGACGGCGGCGAGGTCGTCCTCGGTCGCGCCGGTGTCGATCATGTAGCGACGCGCCCACATCGCGATGGTCTGCGGGTAGGCCACGAGCCCCGCATCGTGGCGCAGATCGGCGGCATCACCGGGAGCCCGGGCGCTGCCGACCCGTTGCCCGCTCCGACCGTTGAGGGCCCGATAGACGACGATGTTGCGGGCGACTCCGGTCGAGATCATCGTCGCCGCGTGGGCGGCCAGATAGCAGGGGGCCTGACCGGCGAGGCCCGAGTCGAGGATGTGGCGCAGGTCGCCGAACCCGAGCACTGCGGCCACCGCCTGCGCCGGCACCGAGTCGTTCAGGTACTGATAGGTGACGACGCCGTCGATGTCGGAAGGGGCGAGGCCGGCATCGGCGATCGCGTCGCGACAGGCCTCCGCAGCGAGGGAGAGGACGGAGCGCCCGGACGCCTTCGAGAAATCGGTGAATCCGACCCCGGTGATCGCCGCCTTGCGATACGCGGTGTTCTCTCGCATGCGCACCCCCTCTGTCGTCATTCTGCCGGTTCCGATTGTGCGTCATCGAATCTTCTAATAATTTGATGTTGTACGCAAACCCCTCGACCCTGGAGTCAGCCATGACCACCCCGCCCACCTACAAGCTCATCTCGGCCGACGGGCACTTCAACGAGCCGGGCGACCTCTGGACGAGCCGGGTCGCGTCGAAGTTCGTCGATCAGGTGCCCCGCATCGAGTCCTTCGACGAGGGCGACGCCTGGGTGATGGAGGGCGCGCCCGCCACCCGCCCCTTCGGCTGGGGCGCCTGCGCCGGCAAGGACCCCGACCAGATGGGCAAATGGTGCCGGTTCGAGGACCTCAACCCGGGTAGCTACGACCCGAAGGCCCGGGTCGAGGAGATGATGGCCGACGGCATCGACGCCGAGGTGCTCTTCCCGAGCGGCATCTGGCAGTGGATCTCCGCGGCACCGACCGACGAACTCCACCTCGAACTGGTGCGCGCCTACAACGACTTCGTCTCGGAGTTCGCGAGCCACGATCCGGCCCGCCTCGGTGGCATGGCGATGCTGCCGAGCCGAGGCGTCGAATCGACCGTGGCGGAGCTGGAGCGGGTGCTGCAGATGCCGGGGTTCGTCGGCCTCCTGCTCACCTGCTACCCGAACGGGACCCTCGACATCGAACCCGAGGACGATGCCGTGTGGGGCCGCGTTCAGGAGAGCGGCCTACCCCTCGCCATCCACGTCATGCTCAGCAACCGGATGCCACGGCCGCTCACCGCACAGGGCCTCCCCGGCACCGTGCACTTCAACGACGCTCCCCAGCGGATCCTGCAGTTCATCTTCTGCGGCGTGCTCGACCGGTTCCCCGAGCTCACGATCCCGATGATCGAGACCGACTGCGGATGGCTTCCCTACTTCTCGGAACAGGCCGACGACAACTATCTCCGCCACAAGGACTCGTCGCTGCGCGACCAGAACCTTCCGATGCTCCCGAGCGAGTACATGGCCAAGCACTTCCCGGCGACGTTCATCAACGACAACTACGCGATCGCGAACCGCCACCGCATCGGCGCCGACCGGATGATGTGGTCCAACGACTACCCACACATCACGTCGGACTGGCCCTACTCGTGGAAGTCGATCAAGGCATCGTTCGCCGACGTGCCGATCGACGAGAAGCACGCGATCCTCTGCGGCAACGCCCAGCGGATCTTCGGATTCGGACGCTGACGGACCCACGCCCATGACCGAACCGACGTTCGCGGAGTTGCTGTCCTTCGACGGCAAGGTCGCCGTGGTCACGGGTGCGGCCAACGGCATCGGAGCCGCGTGCGCTCGCCGGTTCGCAGAGCTCGGGGCGTCGCTGGTTCTCGTCGACCGCGACGCGGCCGCCCTCGACGAGGTCGCCGCGTCGCTTCCCGGTTCGATCGCCGTCCCGGTCGATCTGACCGATTCGGCCGCTCCGGCGGCGATCGTCGCCGGAGCGCTCGACGGCTTCGGCCGCATCGATGTGCTCGTCAACGGCGCCGGCATCTTCCCGCACCATTCGACGCTCGAGATGGGGGTCGAAGAGTGGGACGCGGTGATCGGCCTCAATCTGCGTGCCACCTTCACGACCGCGCAAGCCTGCGCGCGCGAGATGGTCGAGCGGGGCGGCGCGATCGTCAACATCGCCTCGGTGTCGGCCGTCCAGCCGCGGCCGGGCATGGCGGCCTATGCCGCGTCGAAGGGCGGCGTGGTCTCGCTCACGAGATCCCTCGCCCTCGACCTCGGCCCGACCGTTCGCGTCAACGCCGTCGCCCCCGGCCCCATCACCGATACGAAGGCGGCAAGGGCCTCCCTTCCGGTCGACCCGAACGACGTCGAGACCGCGCTTGCCGCCTACGGCTCGGCCATCCCCCTCAAGCGCACCGGACGGGCCGACGAGGTCGCGCGACTGGTGGCGTTCCTGGCCTCGTCGGCCGCGAGCTACATCACGGCCGAGGTGGTGACGATCGACGGCGGCCGGTCACTCGGCTGATCGACCACTCAGTCGAGGCCCTCGCTCGCGACCAGGTCGAGATCCGCGATCACCGCGACGAGCGCGTCGACCGTCGTGTCATCGCCGGTGAGCCGTGGTGAGCGAGGCCATCCGCCGGCCGCCCCGAGTCGGCGCAGCGCGGCCTTCGTACCGACGATGCCGCCCGCGGCCTGGGTGGCCCGGAACAGGCGCAGGATCCGGGTGAAGGCCTCCGACACCGCAGCGCCGCGACCCTGCGTGTGGGCATCGACGAGCGACATGCACAGCTTCGGGGCGATGTTGCCCTCCGAGCTGAGGTAGCCCTGGGCGCCGAGCCCGAGCGCGGTGAGCGCGTGCATCGGTCCACCGACGTGCACATCGACCGCACCGTCGACCGCCTCGATGACCGCGGCGAGGTATCCGATGTCGGGGGTGGTGATGTTGAGGCCGATCACGTGGTCGTAGCGCTGCACCGTCGACGCCAGCAGGTCGACCGGATACCGATAGCCGACCGATTGATGGGTCGAGATCACGACCGGACAGGTCACGGCATCGAGCGCCTCGTTGAGGTAGGTCTCGAGCTCGGCGGAACGGGGGCGATAGCCGTGTCCCATGTCGAGTGAGTAGAGCTGCATCGCGTCGAGGCCGACCTCGGCGGTGACGCGCCCCAGCTCGATCGCTTCGGCGGCAGTTCGCGGCTCGACACCCATCACTCGCACCGGCACGACGCCGGAGAGCTCCTCGCCGGCGATCTCCATCACCCGTCGACGTTCGTCGAGCGTGAGCGTGTAGCCCTCACCGCTCCCGCTCCCGGCTACATAGACGCCGATCCCGCTCCGGCCGAGACGCTGCAGATGTGCACGCAGTCCCGCCTCGTCGAGGTCTCCGGCCTGGGTGAAGGGCGTGATGCTGATGACGAAGGTGCTTGCGGCTCTCGTTTCGATGCTCATGGCTCGTCCTCGTTCATGACTGGTTCCCGGGCGGCGGCGCCGGCGCTCTGGATGGTTGCACACCCCCGTCCCGATCACCTTGCCGCCGGCCGACCGAAGATTTGGCGCCCGCTTCGGTCATTCGCCACCGTCGAGCCGGACGTGCCGCGCGTCGGGTGTGCGAAGGACCTCCATCAGAAGAGCACCCGCGTCGGATCGCTGAGCGACCGGGCCACCTCGTCGATGACCGGGTCGGCGACGACCACATAGTTCGCCTCGTCGTGGACGGTCCCACTCGCCGCCAACTCGTCCGCCGTCGCTTCGCTGATCAGGTCGAACCGAGCCTCGGCGAAGGTGCGGTGGTCGCCGAGGAAGCGATCCTCCACCCGGAACCGACCGACACGGGTCGACTCGATGTCTGCGGCAACGTCCGGATGCGCGGCGTCGGCCACGACCTGCAGGAGCATGAGTCGGCCCGAACCCTCGCCCGACTCCTGGGGCGGGACCGGGTCGCCGTCGACCGGGAACGTCGCCATGACGATGGTGGTGTCCATCCCCGCCTCCTTGTGTACGTGTGCGTCCTGGAAGTCGTCGCGCATGTTCATCTCGATCATGGCCATCCGGGTGGCGTATTGGGCGATGGCGATCCGGTCCCAGACGGTGCCGTCGCCGACCAGCTGATGCCGCACGGGAGCCACGAGCACCACCTTCGAGCCCACGGCCTTCAGCTGTTCGTGCGGGGCATAGAGGTCGTCGGCCTCGGCCCCCGAGAGTGTCGTTTCCCGACCGTCCTCGTAGTCGGCGCGCTCGCGGTACTTCATCAGGTTGAGGGCCCACATCGGCCCGCCCGGGTCCTCGCGTGTGAACCAGGTGGCGAGGTACTCGTTGTTCAACGTTGCGTAGCGAGGCATCCGAGCACTCTATGGTCGTGCCTGTTTCGCCAGGACTCGTTCGAGGGCTACGGGCCTACGATCCGGCGGAGACGACTCGTGTAGGGACCCCAACGCCAGACCAGATCTGCGCCGTCGAGGTAGCGAGTGACCACTCGACGCCTGCCATTGAGATACAGATCGAGCCGGCCCTCGTCGTAGCGGGCCACGACGTGGATCTCGGCACCCCCCACACCCTCGTCGTGCACTCCTCCGGCGATCGTGCCGTTGGCGAACATGTCGTGGATGACACCGGCGGCCGTGATCACGACCCGGTCGCCGGCCTGTTCGATCCGTTCGATGTGACCCTTCATCGGGCCCTTGTAGGCCTGCCACACCCCGCGGAGATCGGGTGCACCCTCGGGCAGCGGCTCGTCACAGTCGCGCAGCACCATCGGCGGCCATTCCCGCCAGCGGCCGGCCGGGGTCCGGGCCACGGGCACGTCGGCAGCCTCGACGGTCGTCGCTTCGCGCGTGGGCGCCAACGTCGGCACGACATAGTGCGACGCATCGACCGGTGCGTGCGCAGGGTTGCGCCGGAGACGAACCGGCGCAGCCAGCATGGCGCCCAGCGACCTGCCGACCTGCACGATCTTCATCCCTGCATCCCCGTCCCGGCGACCGACCTCGTGCGTCCGATCCTGGCACGACCCCCCGAAACGCCGCCACCCGCAGGGACCTTCGGCCCTGTCACCGACCGCCGTGCCGGGGAAGGGTGTCGACATGAAGCACAAGCCCTCACTGACCGACGTCATGACCCGCGAGCCGGACACCGTCCACCTCGGACAGCCACTGTCCGACGTCTACGCCCTTCTCCAGAAGGGCGAGTACCACCACGTCCCGGTCGTCGACGGCGACACCCCGGTCGGGATGATCTCGTCGACGGACATCCTGCGACTGGTGTACGACGTCGACAGCAACGACGATCGCATGCTGCGGACGATGCTCGACCATCAGTTCACGCTCGAGGACGCGATGTCGACCGACCTGATCACCGTCCGCAACGGCGAATCGGTCCGCAAGGTCGCGAACCACATGTCCACCGGCGACACCCATTCGGTCGTGGTGGTGAACGACGACGGCGCGCTCGAAGGGATCGTCACGAGCAGTGACCTGATCCGCCAGTTGGCCGAGCTTCTGTGACAGGCCCGGCCTCCGAGTAGCGTGAGCGCCGTGGCCGACGGCGACGGAACCCTCGACGAAACGGTGCCCCAGGGCACGGTGCGGGCCAGGCTGACCGCACCCGGTCCGAAGCGCATCCTCGCCCTCGATGGCGGCGGCATTCGGGGCACACTGACGATCGCCTACCTCGAACGACTCGAGGAGGTCTTGCGGGAACGTCACGGCCGACCCGATCTCGTCCTCAGCGACTATTTCGACCTCATCGGGGGCACCAGCACCGGATCGATCCTCGCAGCGGGCCTGGCCACCGGACGCGAGGTGGCCGAGGTCCGAGACATCTACTTCGAACTCGGTCCGGCCGTTTTCGGCCGCCGGGCCGGGCTCCGCGATCTCCTGGCCGCCCGCTACAGCGAGGAAGTGCTCGAACGGGAACTCGCGGTGGGGTTCGGCGACATCCGGCTGGGCGATCCCGAGGTGCGAACCGGCCTCTGCATCGTCGCGAAGCGAGCCGACACCTGGAGCGTCTGGCCGCTCCACAATCATCCCGACGGCGTGTACGGGAACGAGAACGCCCAGGTGCGACTCCGCGACGCCACCCGGGCGAGCACCGCGGCACCGACCTTCTTCCGACCGGTCGGCATCGAGCTCGCCGATGGCGAGAATGCCGCGTTCATCGACGGCGCCGTGAGCACCGCGGTCAACCCGTCGCTGCAGCTGCTCCTGGTCGCGACGGCCGCCGGCTACGGGTTCCGTTGGCCCACCGGCGCGGATCAGCTGCTCCTCGTCTCGGTGGGCACCGGGGCGTGGGAGGTGAACCGGACTCCCGAACAGGTGCTCTCGTCGAAGATGTGGAGCTGGGCCGGCGAGGTTCCGGCGATGCTCATGAACGACAGCAACGACCTGAACCAGTTGCTCATGCAGTTCCTGGCCACGGCGCCCAATGCCCGAACCATCGATTCCGAGATCGGCGACCTCGGCGGCGAGTACCTCGGTGGAACGCCGCTGCTCACCTACCTGCGCTACGACCTCGCACTCGAGACCGGCGAGATCGAGGCCCTGGGTCGCCACGATCTCGCCGGCATCGTGAAACAGCTGCGCGAGATGGACCGCGGCGACAATGCTCGGCCCCTCTACGAGATCGGGCGCCTCGCCGCCGACCGCGACGTGATCGATGCGCACCTCCCGACCGGGTTCGACCTCCCGGCGAACTGAACCCTTCCGCCGCCGTCAGGCCGGATCGGGCACCGGACGCTCGACACGGCCGTAACGGAGCGTGGGCAGCACGTAGCCGAACGCGAACGCAGCGATGGTGGGGATGAACACCAGTGGCAGCCAGCCCGTGCCCGGCAGCGGGAAGATGCGCAGAATCGAGAAGCCGACCGCGATCAGGAGGCCGATCGAGAAGCCGCTGACTGCGAACCGTACGCCGCGGATGTAGCGATTCTCCGGCAGCGTCCGGCGCAGAAGCGACCAGACGTTGGCGGCGGTCGACACGACGGCGATCACCAGGATCACGACGGCGAAGATCCCCATGGCCGAGAGTGTCCGGCCCCTGACATCGACGGCGAAGCCCGTGGTGACGATCGGTTCACGATCGGCATCGAGCAGCGAGATGTCGGCCCGTAGGAAGCCGACCGCCTGGTCGTCGACGTCGTAGAGGTCGACCGGCACGCTGAAGGTGACCGTCTCGCCCGCAGGGACGTCGACCAGAACCAGCGTGTCGTACGAGAGGAACGTCATGCCCAGCATCCGGCCCCGCAGCCGGGCCGAACTGATCGACACCGTCTCGTCGGTGCCGTTGGTCACCGTGGCGACGAACTCGCCGACCGAACGGGGCGTGAACTCGTGCGGATCGAACGAGTCGGCCTCCTCGATGGATCGACCGTCGAGCAGGTACTCGACCGTCACCTCACCGTCCTCCTGTGCTCCGAGGGGCGTGGCCCCCCACAGCGAAACCACCACAAGGGCGACGATGATCCCCGCAAGACTTCGACACCGGCCCACGTGACTTCCTCTCATCGGCTCGTCCTCGTGTGACTCTCCGAGACGAACAGGCTCATACCGATCAGGACGAACAGTGCGCTCACCATGACGGAGGCGGCGTTCTGGGCACCACCTCCGCCCCCCTGACGCTGACGGACCGAGTTGAACGTGGTCGAGGTGAGCACCTCACCCGTGACTGCGCAGGTCACCTGGGCATCGTGGATGCCGATGTCGACGCCGTCGGTGGGCAGCGCGATCGGTGAGCCGTCGGCCGGCGCCGTCGCCGCGACCACGCCGTCGATGGAGATCTCGACATCGGAGCTGCATGATCCCGGCGCCACACTGAGCGTCAAGGGTTGACCGACGAAGACGCCGGCCATGGAGATCTCGCTCGCGCCGAGCACCTCGGCCGGCGGAAGGGCGACGTCATCGTCGGCCGGTCCGGCCTCATCAGCTGCCGCCACCTGGACAACCACCGTTCCCGTCGCCGTCGAACCCGACGCGTCGACGACCAGGTAGGTGAACGTGTCGGTACCGGAGAAGCCCGGGTCGGGGGTGTAGGACACGCTGCCGTCGGCGTTGAGGACCACGGTGCCGTTGGCCGGCTGACCGACGCTCACCAGCGTGAGCTCATCGCCGTCGGGATCGGAATCATTGCCGAGGATCGGCAGTGTGATCGCCACCCCGACCGAGGTCACACCGCGGTCCTGGACCGGCAGCGGCGCCAGATTGCCGGTCGGCGACACACTCGGAGGAGCAACCGACGTCGTGGTGACGGGCGGCACGGTCGTCGTTGTCGTTGGGGGAGGCACGGTGGTCGTGGTCGTGGTGGTTGTCGTTGTCGTGGTGGTGGTCGTTGTCGTGGTCGTGGTGGTGGTTGTCGTGGTCGTGGTGGTCGTGGTCGGCGGGGTAGCCACGGTGACCGCCACGGTCGCCGACGCGGTGGCCCCCGCCGAATCCTCGATCGTGTAGGTGAACGAATCGGCACCCGAGAACCCGGCGTTCGGGGTGTAGGTCACCGACCCACCGCCGCCGGCCACGACGACGCCGTTGGCCGCGGCGCCGACCGCGACGACCGTGATCGGATCGCCGTCGGGGTCGGAGTCGTTGCCGAGCACGTCGAGGGACACGCTCGTTTCGTAGGCGGTCGAGGTCGAATCGGCCACCGCGATCGGTGGATTGTTGGGAGGCGGGCCGGCGCTGACGGCGATCGTGACCGTCGCCGATGCCGTCGCCCCGAAGGGATCCTCGATCGTGTAGGTGAACGAATCCGGACCCGAGAAGCCGGGGTCCGGGGTGTAGGTGACCGTGCCACCGCCGTTGTCGACGGCCGATCCGTTCGTCGCCGCGCCCACCGCGACGATCACGATCGGGTCGCCGTCGGGGTCGATGTCGTTCGCCAACACCGCGATGGAGACAGGGGTTTCGAACCCGGTGACGGCCCCGTCGGCGACTGCGACGGGTGGCGTGTTGGGCGGATCCACGCTGACGATCACGGAGCCCGACGACGGCGCCCCCGAGGTGTCCTCGATGGTGTAGGTGAACGCGTCGACGCCACTGAAACCGGGATCGGGCGTGTAGGTGACCGAACCGCCACCGTTGTCGACAACGGTGCCGTTGGTCGCGGCGCCGACTGCGGTCACGGTGATGGGATCACCTTCGGGGTCGGAATCGTTGCCGAGGACATCGACGGTCACCGGGGTTGCGAACGGCGTCGACACCGCGTCGTCGACCGCGGTCGGCGGGGTGTTGGGCGGCGGCGGACCGACCGTCACCGAGACCGTCGCGACGTCGGCGGCACCGAAGGGATCCTCGATCGTGTAGGTGAACGAGTCAGGGCCCGAGAAGCCGGGGTCCGGGGTGTAGGTGACCGTGCCGTCGAGATTGTCGACCGCAGTGCCGTTCGACGGCACCGACACCGACACGACCGTCAGGGGGTCGCCGTCGGGATCGCTGTCGTTGGCCGTGACATCCACCACCACTGCCGTCTGGAACGGCGTCGACTCGGCGTCGTCGATTGCGACGGGCGGTGAGTTGGGCACACAGGGCGGGCCTCCACCGGAGAGCTCGGCCGATATGATGAGGCCGGTCGGACCGACGGTCGAGATGATGTCGACACCGCCGATCGTGGTGCCCGGCAGGATCGTGATGTTGGCGAAAGCGCCGCTGGAGGAGTTCCACTCCACGACCTTCCACTCATCGCAGTGGGCCGGCACGTAGCCGCCGAAGTCCACGATCACGTCGCCGGCCAGGGCGGCCGGGCCGTTGATGTCGAGCAGATCGGATCCGAGGGCATCGATCTCGATGAGGATGTCGGTGCCGGGGCCGAAGGTGGCTTCGCCGAACGAGAGCACGCGATCGGGATCGATCACGTTGCTGGTGGCAGTGAGCGCTTCGCTGTACGCGCCCGACCCGACGATGCTGCGGCTGCCGCCGACCGCGACGCGACCCGGACCGGTGCCAGCCCCGTTGGCGGAAACGAAGGCGTAGGTGTTCTCCGTCCACGTCACACCCGACGCCACATCGATCGTCCCCGTGTTGGTGAACGTCCCCGACGACGCATTCGTCAACAGATCCTCACCCACCGCGAAGGTGCCGTTGTTCGCCACCGACCCGCCATAGAAGTAATGCGCCCCACTCCCCGACGACGGACCCACCTCGACGTCCCCGTTGTTCACCAACGACGCACCCGACACGTTCACGAACGAATACCCCGCCCCGACCGTCTCCAACCGCAACAACCCGTTGTTCACCAGGCTCGTGTCGACCCCGACCGACGTGTTGCCGTTCGTGCCCTGCACCACCACCGACTGACCCGACCCGATCGTGCCCGACAGACTCGACGTCGACTCGATCAGCAACTCACCCGAACCCACACCCGCCACCGACACCGCCGACGACACCGCACGAACCTCGGTCCCGATCGAACCCGCCGACCACGTGAACGCAGCATCGACCCGCAGCACACCACCACCGGTGATCGTTCCCCCCGCGTGCTCGAACGCATACGTGTTCTCCGACCACGTCACCCCCGAACCGATGTCGATCGTCCCCGAATTGGTGAACGTCCCCGACGACGCATTCGTCAACAGATCCGCATCGATCGACATCGACCCGCTGTTGGTCACCGACCCGCCATAGAGGTAATGCGCCCCACCACCCGACGACGGACCCACCTCGACATTGCCACCAGGGGCGTTGACCAGCGACTGGCCCGACACGTTCACGAACGCGTAGCCCCCACCGGTCGTTCGGAGTCGGAGCGTGCCCTCGTTGACCAGGGCACCGGAGAGACCGACCGAAGTGTTTCCCGAGGTCCCCTCCACCACCACCGTCTGTGTCGCACCGATGGTGCCGCGGATCGAACCCGAACCGCGGATCGACACGGTGCCCGAACCGGTGCCGGCGACGACCAGCGGCGCGTTCACGATCGAGACATCGGCGGTGAGCCCGCCGGCGTTCCAGTTCGTCGGGCGGCCGGCGACGACGGCGCCGGCGCCGCTCACGGAACCCCCGTCGAGCACGAGGTCGTAGGTGTTGTTGCTCCACGTGACACCGGCCGAGACGACGATCGAGCCCGTGTTGACGAACACGCCACTCCCGGCCGTCGTCGAGAGGTTCGCGTCGATGACCATGGTCCCGTTGTTCGTCACCGTGCCGCCGTAGAGGAAGTGACTGCCGGATCCTCCCGAGGCGATCTCGATCGTGCCGTTGTTCACGACACTGGCGCTCCCGACGTTCAGGAACGAATAGCCGTTGGCCAGCGTCTCCAGTCGCAGGGTGCCGTCGACGATCATCTCGCCGCCTGGGCCCACCTGGAAGGTGGCGTTGGCCGCCGTGCCCTGGATGACCAGCGTCGTGTCGGTCCCGACGGTCACACCGGAGACCGACGCCGAGCCGGTCGTGACGGTATAGGGGCCGCCGAGGTCGGGTAGACAGGCGTGTTGGGCGCCGGTGGGGACCCCGGCCGGCGACCAGTTCGCGGCCGTCGCCCATGCCCCGCCGGTGGCAGCGGTCCAGGTCTTGTCGCACACGGGCGCAGCATCCGACGGCGTGCCGCCGCCGGCGAGGAATGCGGCGGAGAGCGCGAAGAAGCCGAGTGCCAGTACCACCCGCGCCCGCCGCGGGCGCGTCCGCCGCGCCAACTTCGACTCCATCCAGCTGCGAGTGTACGTTGCGGCACCCGTCGACCACAAAGGGTGACCAAACGCCGCTCAGTCGGCGGTCAGCGGGCTCGGGCGAACTGGTGGGGTCGAGCGGCGGTCACCACGAGGTACGCCAGGATCAGCGACGCGACTGCGACGGCCGCCGCAGTCAGGATCAGTGTCGGAAGCCCGACATGGACCGAGCGGAACACGGCATTGCCGAACACCAGACCCGCCGCCAACATGACGCCACCCGACGCACAGCTGACGTAGCCACTGATCGAGGGCTGTCCCGCACGCAGGGAACGAAGGCCGGATTCCAGATAGGCGAAACCGGCCAGCGCCAGCAGGACGGTCGCCAGACCCATCGCCGTGCGATACCACGGGTTCTCCACCGCCGCCTCGAATGCCCGAGTGGCGACGATCAGTTCGTCGCCATCGCGGACGCGAACCTCTGCGGTGACGACGCCAGACGTCGTGAACTCGGTGACGTCGGCCGCCACGAGCGCGGCCCCGCCGTCGATGGGGCCCCATTCCGTGGAGCCCAGTGGGATCGAGGCGACCGAGAACCGCAACTGTGCTTCGGTCGCTCCGGCAACGCCGTCGACCGAGATGGGCACGGGAGAACCGAGGTCGACGTCGACCACGCCGGTGTCGGCCGAGAGGATCGCCCCGTTGATGCCGACATCCCCGGAACCGACCGGCGCATCGAGCGACGGCTCGCCGAGGCCGCCGAGGGCGAGCACCAGCGCCACAGCGACGAACAGCACCAACACCGACGCTGCACTCAGGAGCACCGACGTCGGCCGTTCGAAGGTGAGCTGGTCCCGGATGCGCTGTGCAAGAACGTCGGTGTCGTTCGCGAATCCCCGCGGCGTCAACTCCGCCGCATGCACCGACGAAAGCGACCGGATCGACTCCGGCAGCTCGCTCGGGCCCGGCATGGTCGCCCCATCGACTAGCACCGGGATGACCGTCGTCGTCGACGACTTCAGCGATTCCTCGACCTCGAGCCGCACCAGATCAGCGGGATCGTCGAGACGGCGCCGTCCGTCCGCATCGGCCAGGGTCGTCCACTGGGGCCCGATCATCACGAGGGTGACATCGCACTGGGCGAGTGTCTCCTCGATGACCCGCTGGAAGTCCTCGCCCGGTCGGATCGAATCGATGTCGTAGAACAGCGGCGCATCGCGCCCGAGGATCTGCTGCAACCGATCGGCCAAACGCCCGGTCGTGCCTTGCGAGTCGGCTCGTCGGTAGCTGATGAACACTCCGCCCATGAACGGCCGAACCTACTTCTGCGCCCGGGCGACTCGCCAGCTCGTGTGTTCGCGGGAGATGGCGTCCTCGGAGTCGTTCACGAAGACGGCCCACTGCTGTTCGGATTGCTGGTGATCGATGATCGTGCGGGCCAGGGTCAGTTGGTGGGCGGCCATCGCGTAACCACGCGCCTGCTCCGAGAACTTGTTCGTGGCAGCCCAGGTGGTCACGACCGCGGCGAGCATGCCGGCCAACCCGAGCAGATTCACGTCGATGGTGCCGAGCGCCTGGAGCAGACCGAAGAACACCGCGGCCCCGCTGGCCACGACGAACACGGTGTCGACCCTCGCCTGCTTCCGGGCGTTGGCCTTCGCCTTGTCGGCGTACCAGATCAGCTGCCCGGTGAGTCGATTGTCGTCATAGACCCTGCGGCGGACGTCGAGTGGCGCAGCGCGGAGTTCACGCATGGGTCGAGTGATCTGTTCGGTCCCCTTCCTCGGGTCGGGAATGGGGACGTGGGAAACGTCGCCGAGCAGACCGGCGATACGCGTGCGCAACACGTCGTCGGGGTCGGCGACCTCGTCGTCGTCGCTGGACGGCTCATGTCCGAACGGCGCCCCGCCGACGGCGTAGCGCCACGCAAGACTCCGCACCGACTCCGCGATCAGGCGGTTCTCGTACCAGACCCGATCCATCGACGTGAGCTTGAGGTTGACCCTCATGATGACGAGCACGATGTAGGCGGCGACGCCCACGTAGGCGAGTTCGGGAATGTCGAAGACCTGCACGGAGACGCCGGCCGTCGCTCCCAGCAGTAGCATCCCGAGCTGCAGTCGGGTCTGACCGAGGAACGTGCGCTGACCCACGATCGCCGCGGCGTCGGCCGCGCCGAAGAGGGCAGGAAGATCGGCATCGCCGAACCCGGAATGGGGCACCTCGCTCATGGCGGCACACGGTAGCCCAGCGGGTCAACCGCGGACTCTCCGAGCCGAACGATCTACCATCGCTCGATGACCGATGCCGTCGCCGAACAGATTCGAGGGCTGATGGCCCGCGGCGAGTTCCTGGCTGCCGCCGACATGGGTCATCGCAGCATCGGCGACGAACCCGATGGCGCCGACGTCGAGACCGTCTGGCTCACCGGGCTCGCCCTGGCCCGCTGCGGTGCACCCGATCGTGCGCAACAGCTGCTCGACGATGCCCGCCTCGTCGACCGGGCGGCGGGGGCGCCACCGGCGCTGCGCGACGACGTGCTCGCCCTGCAGGCCCGGCTCGTGAAGGACAGAGCGCTCGCGGCCACCGGAAGCAGCCGGCGCACGCTCGCCCGTGAGGCCGCCGCCGCGTATGTCGCGATCGACGCAACGAGCAGCTACGCCCTCGTCAACGCCGCAACCATGCTGCTGATCGCCGGTGACCACGACGCCTCACAGACCCACGCGGCCAGGGCGCTCTCGGTCCTCGGTGATGACAACGGCGACGGCGACTACTGGTCGACGGCGACCCGGGCCGAAGCGCTGCTCCTACTCGGTCGAGGCGACGACGCCGCCCATGCCCTCGCGGCCGCCGCCGCGATGGGCGCCGACTGGTCGATGCGATCGACGACCAAACGCCAGCTCGCCCTGGTGGCCCGCGAGGCCGACATGGACCTCGGGCTGCTCGACGCATTGCCGGTGCCGTCGGTCGCCCACTACTCGGGACACATGTTCGCGTCAGGGCCCGAGGACGAGCTGCGCGAACGCATCGCCGACGAGTTGCGCGAGCGCAACGTGGGTGCGGTGCACGGTTCGCTGGCCTGCGGTTCCGACCTCCTCGTCGTCGAGGCAGCACTCGGGTTGGGGATCGAGGTCCACGCCGTCCTCCCCTGCCCGGTCGAGGCGTTCGTCGCGAGGTCGGTCCGTCCGGGCGGACCGGGCTGGCTGACGCGTTTCGACGCGGCACTCGCGGCGGCGAGCAGCATCGTCACCGAGACCACCGTGGCCCTGCCCGACGAGACGATGTTCGGGTATGCCGACCAGCTCGCCATGGGTTTCGCACTGGCGAGGGCCGAGCATCTCGGCTCCGAGGCGTTCCAGATCGCGCTCTGGGACGGCGTCGAGAACGACGGCGAGGCGGGTACCGGGGCGGCCGTCGCCCGCTGGGCCCGGACCGGTCACGCCACCACGGTCATCGACCTCCCCCGCGATCGCCTGACACCCGTCACGACGGACCCGAATCCCGCCCCTGTCGACGGGTCGCGGCCACGGACCATCAAGGCGATGCTGTTCGCCGACGTCAAGGGCTTCAGCGCGCTCGGCGAGGACGAGCTTCCTGCCTTCTTCGAGAAGGTCATGGCCCGCCTCGCCCGTGTCATCGACACGTTCGGCGGGGCCGTCGACTATCGCAACACCTGGGGCGACGCGATCTATCTGGTCATGGACCGGGCGTCCGACGCCGCCCGCCTCGCGCTGGCGCTCCAGGAGGAGCTCCGCGCGATGCGCGAGCCCCTCGGCATGCCCGGGCTCACCGCCCGCATCGGCGGCCATGCCGGACCGGTGTTCGACGGCTACGACTACGTGAACGACGAGCCGACCTACTACGGCACCCACGTCACCCGGGCCGCCAGGATCGAACCGGGCACCCCTCCCGGCGAGGTGTACGTGACCGAACACTTCGCGGCGCTGGTGGCACTCGACGGGATCGACGGCGCCCGGCTCGAATACGTCGGGCACGTCCCGACGGCCAAGGACTACGGCGCGTTCCCGATGTACGTGCTGCGCCGCTGAGGCCACCTGTGGGAGTCTTCCGGGCGTGACCAGCGTCGGACGGGGCGGACCCACGGAATCGCAGCGCAGACAGTGGGCCGTCGGCCTCCTCGTTCTCGTGCTCACGGTCGGCACCGTCGGCTACATGATCCTCGGCCTCACCTTCGCCGACGCGATCTACCAGACGGGCATCACCGTGACGACGGTGGGGTTCGGGGAGATCACGTCCGACGGCGACCCGACGGCCGCCTACCGCTGGTTCACCCTCGGGTTGGTACTCGTCGGGGCGAGCGCCGCGGTGTTCGCGGCCGGGGTGATGATCGAGACCATGGTCGACCAACGAGCTGGCGTGTTCCGGGAGAGACGAATGCAACGACAGATCTCGGCCCTGCGGGGCCACGTCATCATCTGCGGCTACGGCCGGGTCGGTCAGGCCGTGGCACGCCGAGCTCACGGGCTCGGCGGCGAGATCGTCGTGATCGACACGTCGGTCGACAAGCTCGCCGATTGTCCCCATCCGAGCATCGTCGGCGACGCCACCTCCGACGACGTGCTGCGCCGAGCGGGGATCGGGCACGCCGAAGCCCTCGTCGCCGGACTCTCCTCGGATGCATCCAACCTCTTCCTCGCCGTCTCGGCCCAGCAGCTCAATGCCGACGTGAGGATCGTCAGTCGGGCCAACGAGACGGCCAATGCCCACAAGCTGCGAGCGATGCACCTCCACACCGTGGTCGAGCCCTACGAGATGGCAGGGGCTCGACTCGCCACCGCCGCGTTGCGGCCGAACACGAGCGCCTATCTCGACCAGGTGTTCTCGACAGAGTCGGACCAGGTCGAACTCACCGAGGTCGAGATCCTCGAAGGCTCACCGCTGGTCGGTTGCACCGTCGTGGAGACCGAGTCCCGACACGGGGTCGTGGTGGTCGCCCATCGTCCGACCGGAGGCCACGACTTCTCGAGTCCCCGGAGCTTCGAGGGGGTGCTCGGCACCGGCGACATCATCATCGTGCTGGGCGACCGTCAGTCGGTCGCCGGCATCCAGGGTCGCAGCGGACGCCCCGGTTGAGATCGGGCACCCACGCCACGTCGACACAACGCCGACGCCGACGACTTGGCACCGCCCGAACACGGCGATCAGGGTACGAGGGATGACTCGAACCCTGCGACTGATCCTCCTCCCCCTCGGGCTCGCACTGCTCGTCGCCGCCGGCTGCGGCAGCTCCTCGGGAGACAGCTCTTCCGGCGACGGTGCGTCCGGACAGGGTGATGGCCGAGGGGTGCGTCTCGTCTCGGTGCAGGAAGGCGTCGACCTCCAGAACAGCGCGCCCGACGGCCTGATCATCCTCGACGTGCGCACGCCCGAGGAGTTCGCCGAGGGCCACCTCGAAGGTGCCCGCATGATCGACTTCTACCTGGACGACTTCGCCGACCGGATCGCCGAGCTCGATCCCGACGTGCCGTACCTCGTCTACTGCCGCTCGGGGAACCGCAGCGGCCAGACCGTCGCGATCATGGAGGAACTCGGGTTCAGCGATGTTGCCGACGTCGACGGCGGCATCATGTCGTGGCTCGACGCGGGCCTGCCCACGGTCACCCAGTGAGCTCGACACCGGCCGAGATGTGGGAGGGCCGCTACGGCGGCGACGACTTCGTGTACGGCACCGAGCCCAACGACTTCCTGGTCGAGTCAGTGGCCGACGTCGCCCCCGGCGACGTGCTGTGTCTCGCCGACGGTGAAGGCCGCAACGGCGTGTACCTCGCGTCCCTCGGTCACCGGGTGACCTCGGTCGACCTCACTCGGGCCGGCATGAGCAAGGCGGCCCGCCTCGCCGACGAGCGCGGCGTCGACCTCACCACCGTCGTCGCCGACCTGGCCGACTTCGACCTCGGGACCGAACGGTGGGACATCATCGTGTCGATCTTCGCCCACACTCCTCCCGACATCCGTCGGCGCATTCATGCAGGCATCGCCGTCGCGCTGCGACCGGGAGGCGTGCTCGTCCTCGAGGCCTACACCCCGGACCAGATCGGACGGGGAACCGGCGGTCCACCCGTCCCGGAGCTCACGATGACGCTCGAAGGGCTTCGCGAAGAGCTGATCGACCTCACCTTCGAGGTCGGCCGGGAGATCGTTCGGCGGGTCGTCGAAGGCTCGGGCCACACCGGCGACGGCGCCGTCGTCCAGGTCGTCGCGCGTCGCTGACCGCAGCCCAGGCCTACGCCGACGGCAACAACTCGAGCCACGCGCCGTAGCCACCGAGGATGTCGGAGACGTCGGCGAACCCGGCCTGACGCAACACGCTGGCGCCGACCGAGGACCGATAGCCCCCGGCGCAGAACACGACCGTCGGACGATCCGGGTCGAGTTCGTGGAGCCGGGCGGGGAGCTGCCCAACGGGAAGGGTCAGCGCACCCTCGATCGAGCCCAGCGCGAACTCGCCGGGGTTCCGGATGTCCACGAGCTGCAGCCCCTCGATGTCGGCCTTGCGGGCCTCGAACTCGACGGCGGTCATCCGCGACGCACGCTGGACCCGGTCGGGATTGTTCGCCATGACCTCGAGTGGGTGCTCGAGGTAGCCGACGACCCGATCGAACCCGATCCGGGCCAGCCGGTTCTTGGCTTCGAGTTCGAAGCCGTCGTCGACGACCAGGAGGATGTCGACATCGGACGGCACGACCGAACCGGCGAACTCCGCGTAGCGACCGTTGAGGCCGACATTGACCGAGCCGACGAGGTGGCCGAGCCCGAAGTCCTCCGGATCGCGACCGTCGATGACCATCGCGCCGCCGTCGCGGAACTCGTCGAATGCGGCGAGGTCGAGTGCGGCCGGGCGGGCGGTCTCGTCGAGCAGCGGCCGGTCCTCACGGTTGAGCACGGCGTCGTAGATGAAGTAGTCGGGGGCGGGGGGTTGTCCCTCGGTGACGAGATCGATGAACGTCTGCCGGTCGGGTGCGAGGAGCGCGTAGTTGCTCCTGCGTTGTTCGCCCATCGTCGACGACGTCTCGGTCGACAGGTTCTTGCCGCAGGCCGAGCCGGCGCCGTGGGCCGGGTAGACCCGGGTCGCGTCGGGTAGCGGCAGCAGCTTCTCGTGCAGGCTGTCGTAGAGCTTGTCGGCGAGCTCGTCGCGGGTGAAGCCGATCGACGCCAGGAGGTCGGGGCGACCGACGTCGCCGATGAACAGCGTGTCGCCGGTGAGGACGCCGAACGGCGTCTCGTCGTCGGCGTGTTCGTACACGACGATGCTCAACGATTCGGGTGTGTGGCCGGGAGTGTGCAGGAACTCGAGTTCGACCTCACCCAACGAGAGGCGCTCACCGTCCTCCAGCTTGCGGGAGGGGAACTCGGTCTCCGCCACGGACGAGAAGGCGATCTCGGCACCGGTCGCGTTCGCCAGCTCGAGGTGGCCGGAGAGGAAGTCGGCGTGGAAGTGGGTCTCGACGACCAGCTCGATCGTGAGGCCCGCAGCCTGGGCATCTCTGACGTACTCGTCGATGTCGCGTCGGGGGTCGACCACCACGGCACGCCCGGTGGTCTCGTCGCCGATGAGGTACGACGCCTGTGAGAGGCAGTCGAGGTAGTACTGGACGAACTTCATGGTCGGGTTCCTTTCGAGGTTGCCGATGGGATCATTATACCCTATGGGGTATCTAGTGCGACGGGTCGACGGCGAGCATGCCGCCGGCGAGATTGACGACGTCGGCGAATCCGGCGTTGGCCAGGAACGCCGCGGCGTTCGCACTGCGGCCGCCGCTACGGCAGAGCAGCACCACGCGGCGCTCGGTGTCGAGCTCACCGAGCCTGCTCGGAAGTTCACCGAGTGGGATGTTGGTCGCTCCGGGAAGGGTTCCTTCCGAGAACTCCGACGGCTCGCGCACGTCGATGAGTTGGCCGCTCGTTCCCACCACCTGTCGGAAGTCGTTCACCGGTTCATCGGTGTAGGTCATCTCACGCTGCTTTCCTGGTCAGTGCCGGCAGGGACGCCGGCGGTTTCACGTTCGTCGATGCCGTGGGTGCGTTGGTCGGCCGGACCCGGGCGGTCCGCCACGATCGCGGCGACGGCGTCGTTGGTCGAGGTGTGGACGCGATCCCCCAACCGTTCCCACAGACCGGCGTTGCGAAGGACATCGCGAACCGGTCCCTTGACATCGCAGAGATGGAAACCGACCCCGCGGTCGTCCATCTCGACGAGGAGTTCGTCGAGCATCTCGGCCCCGGTTGCGTCGAGATCGTTGATGCCCGACGCGTCGAGCACGAGGACCCGTGGCGCGTCCGTCATCGCATCCGCCGCGCCGAGCAGGAGCTTCTTGACGTTGAGCGCGTTCACGAACGAGAGCGCCGCGTCGACGCGCACGATGTGGATCCCGTCGACGGTCCGCGCTTCCGGGAAGCGCTCGACATTGCGATAGCTCGTTGTCCCGGCGACATGGCCGAGCACCGCGCTGTGCGGCATCGACATGCGAGCGAACACGACCAGCATCGATGCGACGACGGCGACGAGAATGCCGACTTCGATCCCGAGGGCCAGCGTCGCCACGAAGGCGACAGCGAGCCCGATCAGATCGGTCTTCTTGACCCGGGCGATATGGCGCATCTCGCCGACATCGACGAGGCCGATGACCGCCATGATGATGATCGCACCCAATGCTGCGTCGGGCAGCGACGCGAAGAACGGCGTGAGGAACGCGATCGTCGCGAGGACGATGCCGGCGGTGATCAACGACGCCAACGGCGTGCGGGCCCCCGCCGTGTCGTTGACCGCAGTGCGGGAGAACCCGCCCGTGACCGGATAGCCACCGAAGAATCCGGCGGCCACGTTGGCGGCACCGAGCCCGATCAATTCGCGGTTGGCGTCGACGTCGTAGCGGTGACGACGGGCGTACACCTTGGCCACGGCGATCGACTCCATGAACCCCACCAGCGTGATGACCATCGCAGCGGCCGCCAGATCGGCGACGAGCGATCCACTGAAGTCGGGGAGCCCGAAGGCGGGCAGCGAATCGGGGATGTCACCGACGACCTTGACCCCTCGCGCCTCGAGGTCGAAGAGTTCGACTGCCAGGATCGACCCGACCACGACGACCAGGGCCGCGGGCACCCGGGGGGCGAAGCGCTTGAAGAGGAACAACGAGAGGAGCGCCGTCCCGCCGAGGATCAACGTGGTCGAGTTGGTGTCGCCCACATTGTCGAAGAACTCCAGGACCGTTTCGTAGAACTGGTCCTTGCGTGCGGTCGAGATGCCGAAGATGTGCTTGGCCTGGGAGAAGCCGATGATGATCGCGGCCGCAGCCGTGAACCCGACGAGCACCGAATGCGACAGGAAGTTCACCAGGAAGCCGAGTCGACCGGCGCCGAGGACGATGTGGACGATGCCGACCATGACCGCCAGGAGTGCTGCGGCGCCGAGATAGCCGGCCGTCCCCTCCTCCACCAGAGGAGCCAACGCCGAGGCGGTGAGCAGGGAGACGATCGCGACCGGGCCAACGGCGAGCTGACGGGAGGTGCCGAACAGCGCGTAGACGATCACCGGGATCGTCGCGGCATAGAGGCCGACTTCGGGGGGAAGACCGGCGAGCAACGCATACGCCATCGCCTGCGGCACCAGCATCGCGCCGACGGTGAGGCCCGCGGTCAGGTCACTGCGGAGGTCGCGGCCTTCGTAGCGAGGCGCCCACGTCAGTATCGGCAGCAACTTCCGGAGGGACATGGCCTAAATGTACGGACATTTGACCGAGGATGCAACCCGTACCCGTAGGGGTATGATCCGGGGATGCAGTTCCCCGCCGAGACCACCGACGACGTCATCAAGCGCCTTGCCCGACTCGAAGGCCAGATACGGGGGCTCCAGCGTCTCGTCGGCGAACAGGCCGAATGCCAGGACATCGTGACGCAGCTCGCTGCGGCCAAGGGCGCACTCGACCGGGTCGGCTTCAAGCTGATGTCTGCCGCGCTGGCCAGTGCCGACACCGACACCGATGTCGACCGCCTCGAGAAGCTCTTCCTCAAGTTGAGCTGAAGCTCGGCGCCATCGGACCGCCTCGGGCGATCACGAGTCCTGGCCGTGGCGGACGCTGGCACCGCCCCACTCGTCCTTGCGCCGGTACAGGTCGGCGTCGGCGCGCACGAGCGCCTCGTCGGGGTCCTCGTCCGCCGAACGCACCGCGCGTCCGATGGTGATGCTGTACGCCATTCCGTCGAGATCGAACTCCTGCCGAGTCGGCAGTCGTCGCGCCGGATCGGGCGACGCCACATAAGCGAACTCGTCACCCCCGATGCGAGCGACCGTGCCGGTGTCGCCGACGAGCTCCACGAGCCACTCCGCCACGCGGCACAGGGCCCGGTCTCCGCCCGCGTGTCCGTGGCGATCGTTCAGCTTCTTGAAGTCGTCGACGTCGACCATCGCGATCTCCGCAACCCGGCTGGAAACGCGGAGTTCGTCCAGGGCGTCGAAGAACCCGCGACGATTCGAGACACCCGTCAGAGGATCGGTCCGCGCCGTGTGGCGAAGCAGGCGACCCGCGTCGTCCAAGCGGGCCACGAGGCGAACACTGAAGAACAGGGCGGGCGGCGCGACCAGGGCCGGCACTGCGGCAGCCATGCCAACGCTGGGGACGAGGTACTCGGCGTCCGCGCCGAGGAAGGTGAGCATCGCAGCCGTCACCAACACCACCGAGCTGACCACGGAGAACGCGGTCATCATCGCCACGAACCCCACCGTTCCCCGCCGCCGCACCTGTCCCAGCACCCACTCCTCCGGCCGGCCGAGCGCGAACGCTGCGGCATCCGGGGTGTCCGCGGGCGACCGACGCCCGACCGCGGGCGCGGGCGGTCGTCGTTCTGGGCGCGGCGGTACGTCCATGCGCCTCAGTGTCGACGTCCGGCGACACAGAATGAGGGAAGGCCGAATGGCGACCGGCCGGGAGCCACTAAGCCGTCGAGGCGGCGTGCCGATGAAAAGCATGTGAGCAGTCGGCCCGGCGCATCGTGAACTTCGTCTCCGTCGCCTACCTCGTTTTCGTGCCGGTCGTGCTGCTCGTGTACTGGGCGGTGCCCGCGGCCCGACGGGTGTGGGTACTGCTCGCCGCGTCGTATGTCTTCTACGGCGCGTGGGACGTGCGCTTCCTCGTGCTCGTCTGGATCTCGACCGCGGTCGACTTCGTGGTCGCCACCCGTCTCGGTCGAACCGACGACGATCGGCAGCGAAGGACCCTGCTGTGGGTCAGCATGGGCGCCAATCTCGGGATCCTCGGCTTCTTCAAGTACGCCGGGTTCTTCGTCGACTCGGGCCGACAGCTGCTGGAACGGATCGGGCTCGAAGGTTCCGGATGGACGCTCGAGATCCTGCTCCCGGTCGGCATCAGCTTCTACACGTTCCAGACGCTGTCCTACACGATCGACATCTACCGTCGGCGAGCAGAGCCCGAGACGCACCTCCCCACCTTCGCCCTCTATGTCGCGTACTTCCCGCAACTGGTCGCCGGGCCGATCGAGCGGGCGTCGCGGCTCCTGCCTCAGCTCGCGGCGCTCCCCGGTCGGGTTCCCGGGCATCAGCTCGCGAGCGGTCTGCGACTCATCATGCTGGGGCTCGTCCAGAAGGCCGTGCTCGCCGACATGGTCGCACCCCACGTGAACGCGGTCTACGCCGATCCCTCGCAGGCGACCTCGCTCGGCGCGCTCGTCGGCATCGTCGGATTCTCGGTCCAGATCTATGGTGACTTCGCCGGCTACTCGAACATCGCGCGCGGCACGTCGCGCCTCCTCGGTGTCGAGCTGATGGTGAACTTCACCGAGCCGTACCGCTCGAAGAGCATCACGGAGTTCTGGCGGCGGTGGCACATCTCGTTGTCCGACTGGCTCCGCGACTATCTCTACATCCCCCTCGGCGGCAACCGGTGCGGCCCGCGGATCACGCAGCGCAACCTGCTCCTGACCATGCTGCTCGGGGGGCTGTGGCACGGCGCCGCGTGGACCTTCGTGGCGTGGGGAGCGCTCCACGGCACCTATCTCCTCCTCGAACGGAACGGAAGCCCGGAACACCGCCGTTCGGCGCTCTGGGTCCCGTTCACGTTCGCATTGGTCTCCCTGACCTGGATCCCGTTCCGGGCCGCGTCGTTCGGTGACGCGGTGGCGATCCTCGAGGCGTTGGGATCGGCCGACTGGAGCCGCGGCACGCTCTCGGTGTCCGCCGTCGCCACGGTCGCTGTTGCCGCCGGCCTGATGACGGTGATCGACGGCCGGCTTCGGTCCGGGGCCGTGCTGCAGTCGGCGCCGGGCAGCTTCGCCCGCGGCTTCGCGTACGGCACGGCCGCCGCCGCCGTGCTCGTCGCGACCGCGACCAGCGCCGAACCATTCCTCTACTTCCAGTTCTGACCATGACGACTCGCCACTCCCCCTGGATCCTCGGCCTCCTCGCCCCCCTCGTGTGCGCCGAGATCGCGCTGCGCATCCTGGCGTCGTCATTGCCGAGCCCCGATCCGTGGCCGAGCGTCGGTCTCGAGGTGAAATCGGAGTACGCGGAACGCCTCGTCGGCGACGAGATCGATGTGCTCTTCCTGGGGTCGTCGGTGACCGAAGCCGGCATCGATCCCGATCAGCTCCTCGCCGAATTCGGCGTCTCGGCCTTCAACGCGGCGGGGCCCTACAGCACTCCCATCGGGATGCAGCGGTGGCTGGACCACAGTCTCTGGCCTCTGGAGCCCGACACGATCGTCATCGGTCTGTCGATCTGGGGCGCCCCTGACGACGAGGACGACGATGTCCTCGCCACCGGCTTCGACGCACTCGTGGCACACGAAGGACAGCGAGGCTCGATTCTCGGCCGCTCGGAGTTCTGGTGGAGACGCAGCCAGCTGCGCGACCTCGTCGGGCTCCTGTCCGAATCGGTCGACGCGACCTCCTACACCGAGCGCGGGCACCTCACCATCTATCGCAACCAGCAGCGCCGAACGGCGGAGGACCTGAGCGACGGAGCACCCTTCCCCGGTTTCAGTGCCGACAACGAAACCGCGCTGGCCGAGATCGTGAACGAGGCGCAGCGGCGCGGCAGCAGGGTCGTGCTCCTGCTCGAGCCCGGCGGGTGCCCGGCCGTGCTCCCCGGCTGCGCCAACCCGGATTCGGAGCGCCGGGCCCTGGAAGCGGTGGCGGAGATGGCCGACTCCCTCGGCGTCGCGCTGATCAACGGTCGCGAACTCGCGGCTCCCGACGAGTGGTTCGCCGACTCCGCCCATTTCAACGGGCGCGGCACCGCCGGATTCACCGAGTTCATCGGCGCTGCGCTGCAGGAGACTGCGACCCCGTAGGCCGTCGATCCGGAACGGAACATCGTGATCGGTCGACGACGTCGCACGCGTGATGCGCATCGACGACCCCACGGACGGGTTGACTTCGACGCCTCCCGACATTAGTTTCCATATCGGTTAAATACGAAGGGCGCGATCCGGAGAAGGGTGGACCCGTGGCCGATGCAACGGCGTTGCTGGACGACCGGCGACTCGACGAGACCTTCGCGGCGCTGGCCAACTCGACCCGGCGGGCGATCCTCGCTCGCCTCTCGGAGGGCGAGGCGAGCGTCAACGAGCTGGCTGAGCCCTTCGACCTGACCCTTCCCGCGATCTCCAAGCACATCAAGGTGCTCGAGCACGCCGGGCTCGTCACCCGAGGTCGGCGGGCGCAGTTCCGGCCCTGCACGATCGCCGCCGAGCCCTTGGCCGCGGTCGCCGACTGGACCGAACGGTACCGACACATCTGGGACGACCGCTTCGACCGAATGGACGACTACGTCCGCACGACCCTGGAACAGACCCTCGAACAAGAAGGACCGAACACCCGATGAGTGACACCAAGAGCGTCGAGATCGAGCGCACGTTCGATGCACCGATCGACCTGATCTGGGCGATGTGGACCGAAGCCGACCATTTCGCCGCCTGGTACGGCCCGATGGGCGCGACGATCCCGACAGCCGAGATGGACCTGAAGATCGGCGGTCGCCGCCGGATCGCGATGGAGATGGACACCCCTGGCGGGGCGATGCAGATGTTCTTCGTCGGCGAGTTCCGCGAGATCGAGCCGAAGACCCGCCTCGTGTACACGGAGTCCATGGCCGACGCGGCCGGCACCGCCATGACGGCGGAACAGATGGGCATGCCGGCCGGCACCCCCATGGAGACCACCGTCGTGGTCGAGCTGGAAGACCTCGGCGACCGCACCCGGATGACGATGACCCACATCGGCGTGCCCGCTGATTCGCCGGGGGGCCAGGGCTGGACGATGGCGATCGACAAGCTGGCGGCACGGCTCGCCGAACTTCGGGGCTGACCGACCGCCCCCGGCGCATGTGTGGAAGGATCACACACGAGGACCCGGGCGAGAGGCCCGAGGCGCGACCGCTTGTCCGATGGTCCCGACATCTGCGAGGGTCGGATCCGCCGACGCTCGAACGAGAGGAACAGCCATGAGTCTGCACTTGGGCGACACCGCCCCCGACTTCACCGCCGACACCACCGACGGAATGATCTCGTTTCACGACTGGAAGAAGGATTCCTGGGCGGTGTTCTTCAGCCACCCGGCCGACTTCACGCCGGTGTGCACCACCGAGCTCGGCCGCACGGCCGCACTCCACGGCGAGTTCGCCAAGCGCAACACGAAGGCGATGGCCCTGTCAGTCGACCCGATCGAGGATCACAACAAGTGGGCCCCCGACATCGGCGAGGTGAGCGGCACCGCGCTCAACTTCCCGATCGTGGCCGACCCTGACCGCAAGGTCGCCGAGCTCTACGACATGATCCACCCCGGCGCGGGCGACACCTCGACCGTGCGGTCCGTGTTCATCATCGACCCCACCGACAAGCTGCGCCTGATCCTCACCTACCCGAAGTCGGTCGGCCGCAACTTCGACGAGATCGTGCGAGTAATCGATGCCCTCCAGGCCACCGACCGCGACGCCATCGCGACCCCGGCCGACTGGCGCCCCGGCGACCGGGTGATCGTCTCGCCCGGCATGTCGACCGAGGATGCGAAGGCGACCTTTCAGAACGTGGAAGAGATCAAGCCGTACCTGCGCTACGCGGACGCCCCGACGTCCTGAACCCGTCGTTGCGGGCGGCTGCGAATCCTCATCGCGCCGCCCGACCGACCGACGCTGAGGTGTGAACTTCGCGCCCTTCCGTATCCCCCGGGGGTTCTACCGCCTCGGCGTGATCGCCTCCATCGTGGCGCTCGTCCCCGCGGTGGGCGCCGGATGGCTGGTTGTCCGGGAAGTCGATCGGGCGCAGACACAGGCGTCCGCCATCGCCGAGGTCGATCAAGCGGTGCGCCAAGCGGTCGACCTCGCTCGGCTGCGCACCCGACTTCTCGAGGAACGCAACTGGGTCACCACCCAGCTCGCCGTCGTCGACCTCGGGCTCGACGTCGGGAGCATCGAGGACCTGGTCGGCATCGACATCGCGGGTGCGGCCGACGCGGCCACCGCCGCGGTAGACGGGCTGATCGGAGAAGTCACGATCGAGGGGCTCGCCGACCAGCTCGTCGACCTCCGGGCCGAGATAGCGGGAGGCACGCCGTTCGACGAAGCCAGCGGCCGCTACCAGGAGCTCGAGGCGCTGGCCGCCGAGCAGACCGACGGCGTGTTCGACCTGACGATCGGGCTGGCGAGCTCGGCCGACGCCGGCCGAGGTCTCATCGACTCGGTCCGGGCACTGGAAGCCGCGACGGCAGCCCGTCAGGCCACGGCGAGCCAGATCAATCACTACTTCGGGTCGATGTTCCTCGATCCCTCGGGCCGCGCCGGTGAGATCGCGGCGGTCGCTGCGCTCGAGCAGGTCTGGCAGGAGGCCATCGACACGGTGGCCCGTGTGGCACCTGAGGGAACGTCGACCGCATCCGCGCTCGCGGCGTTGACCGCTTCGCCCGCCCTCGCCGACTTCCGTCGGGACGTGAATGGCCTCGTCACCGCGAGCATTCTCGGCGCGGCCGATGACGACGCGCTCGCGGCTGCACTCCTGGATCTCGATGCGATCGCTGCGACCTACCAGAGCTCGATCGTCGCCACCGATCTCCACCTCGCGCTGGTCGCGAGCGCCGGGGCCGACGCCATCGCGGCAAGCGAGTCGGCTCAGAACGCCGCGGCAGACGTCGTCGACCGGTCGATTCTGGAGCTCGCCGGTATCACGGTCGTCGGCTTGCTGGTCGCCCTGGTTGTCGCTCAGGTCGTCGCGCGGCCGATCCGTCGCCTCGCCACCGCGGCCCGGCGGATCAGCGAGGGTGACGGAGAGGCGGAGCCGATGGCCGAGAAGGGGCCGGTGGAGGTCAGGGAAGCGATTCGAGCCATCAACCAAGCCTCGGGTCAGCTTGCGCTCGCCGAACGACAGGCGCTTGCACTCGCCGACGGTGATCTCACCCACCCATCGCTCGCCGAACGGGCCCCTGGTGCCCTCGGTGCGTCGCTGCAGACGGCCGTGGAAACGCTCGCCGTGTCACTGCGCGAACGCGAGGAGTTCAGGCTCCAGATGACCCACGAGGCCACCCACGACGGCCTCACCCGGCTGCCGAATCGCAACGCGTCGATTCACCAGCTCGAGAAGGCCCTCGCTCGCACGAGTCGCAGTGACACATTGGTCGCTGCGTTCTTCATCGATCTCGACGGCTTCAAGCAGATCAACGATGTCCACGGTCACCTGGCCGGCGACGTCGTGCTTCGCGAGGCGGCGCAACGTCTCCAGCAGGCCGCCCGTAGCGGCGACCACGTCGGTCGACTCGGAGGCGACGAGTTCCTCGTCGTCGCCGAGCCGGTCCGCGACGCCGCCGAAGCCCGAGCGATCGCGTCGCGGCTCATCCAGGCTGTCGCCAAGCCGACCAATGTCATCGGGTCGGAGGTGACGATCGGCGTGAGTATCGGCATTGCCCTGCGGACCATCGACACCCTCGACGCGGAGGACCTCCTACGTGATGCCGATGCCGCCGTCTACCGAGCCAAGGCGCTGGGTCGGGGTCGGATCGAGCTGTGCGACGAGGACCTACGGCAGGCGACCGCGCACCGAGCCGACCTCGAGCAGGCACTCCGCACCGCGATCATCGACGATGACCTCGTCCTGCACTACCAGCCGATCGTCGACCCGGAGACGGGTGCGATGGTCGCCCTCGAGGCACTCGTTCGATGGGAGCGCGAGGGCCACGGGACGGTGCCGCCGGACGATTTCATCCCTCTGGCCGAGCGAAGCGATCTCATCGTTGCGGTCGATCAGTGGGTCGTCGCCCGCGTCGCCCGTCAGATCGTGGCCTGGGACGCCGCTGATGCGTTCGTCGACGTTCCAGTGGCGATCAACATCTCGGGCCGCCATCTCGCCAACTCGGAGGTGGTCCACAACGTGCTCGGCCCGCTCGATGAGTTCGGCATCGACCCGACGCGCATCATCATCGAGGTGACGGAGAGCGCATTGCTCGAAGACCTCGGATCCGCCGCCCACAAGCTCCAGCAGCTCCGAGCACGCGGCGTACGCACTGCGATCGACGACTTCGGTACCGGCTACACGTCGCTCGCTCAGCTCAAGACCCTGCCGATCGACTTTCTCAAGATCGACCGGAGTTTCACGATCGACGAGTCGTCCCACTCGCTCTCCAAGCTGATCGTCGACACCGGCCATCTCCTCGGCGCGACGGTGACCGCCGAGGGAATCGAGACCGCCGAGCAGGCGGCGCGACTGCGCGGACTCGGTGCCGACGAGCTCCAGGGGTATCTCTACGGCCGACCGGTACCGCCTGATCTACTCGAGACCGGCAACGCGGCCCGCCGCACCGACCTCGACCACTCACCGCGCAAGGCATAGGTGATCACGGCCCGTCGTCGCGGTTCGTGGGCCAGTACTGCGACCATCCCTCCCAGAGCCCCCGCCCCAGGACAGGAAGACATACCGACTGGTTGGTATGGTATCGAGATGGCACCCACCCAGATCTCGACATGTCTCTGGTTCGACGGCAACGGTCTCGAAGCCGCCGAGTTCTACGTCTCACTGTTCGCAGATTCGCGGATCGACAACGTGAGCCCCGGCCCCGACGGCGCGCCGCTCATGATCCACTTCACGCTCCTGGGTCGCCCGTTCCAGGCGCTCAACGGCGGCCCTCAGTTCCCGTTCACCGAGGCGGTGTCGCTGGTGGTTCCGTGCGGCGGCCAGGCCGAGGTCGACCACTACTGGGATGCGCTGACCGAGGGCGGCGAGGAAAGCATGTGCGGGTGGCTGAAGGACCGCTTCGGACTGTCGTGGCAGATCGTTCCCGACGAACTCGGCGAGATCCTCGGTGACCCCGACCCCGAACGAGCAGCCCGGGCGATGGAGGCAATGCTGCAGATGCGCAAACTCGACGTGGCTGCGATGCGGGCGGCTGCCGACGGGACATCCGCGTGACGGCTGCCGCCCGGCGGCTGGGGTACGGCGAAGCGAAGGCCGCGCTGCTCGACGCTGCGGTTGACGTCATCAGGGCACAGGGGCTGCACGCCACGACCGTCGACGATCTCTGCGCGGCGGCCGGCGTGACCAAGGGCGCCTTCTTCCACCACTTCGCGTCCAAGGAAGCGCTCGCGGTCGCGGCCGCCGAGCACTGGACGACGACGACCGGCGCGCTGTTCGCTGCCGCGCCGTACCACGACCACGACCATCCGGCCGACCGCGTCTTCGGCTATCTGTCGTTTCGGGCCGGGCTGATCTCGGGCGATCCGGCCGAGTACACATGCCTGGTGGGCACCATGGCCCAGGAGGTCTTCGAGACGAGCCCGGCCGTGCGCGACGCCTGCGCGGCGAGCATCTTCGGCCACGCCGAGACCCTCGAAGCCGACCTCGCCGCGGCGCTCCCGCGCAACGCTGCAGCCGCCGGCATCACCGCTGCAAGCCTGGCCCGCCACACGCAAACCGTGCTCCAGGGCGCCTTCGTGCTGTCGAAGGCGGCGGACGATCCTGCCGTCGCGATCGAAGCGATCGGCCATCTGCGTCGCTACCTCGAATGCGTCCTGGAACACGCGCCACCCGACCCACGCAGCTGAGCCGCGTCGTCCCGGATCGCTCGGGAATGACCTTCGGGCCGGCACGGATGGGGACAATGGCCCGTTCTGGCCGTGAGATCAATCAGGGATCGCTACTCCCCGCTCCTGGGTGTCGGGATCAGCCTCTGTCTCATGGCGGCGGTTGTCGCCGCAGCCGTCTCCACTGCACAAGCCGTCCGGGAGCGTCGAGCGGTGGGCGCAGCCATGGAGCTGCAGATGGCGGCGACCACGGTGGCCCATGCCGACGCGATCATGACATTGGGTGGCGAGCCCGACGTGTCCCTCATCTCTGACTCGGTGGCGGTACTCACCGGCGACCACGGCTTGGCTCTGCACGGGTTGGAACGCGGGCAGATCGAGCGGGCCGAGGAGCTGATCGCCGAGATCGGTGGCTGCGGGTTCATGCTGCTGGGTGGCACCGACGGCGAGCACCCTGCTCCGCACGATCACGATGAACTCCGAGACCTGCTCGCGGCGGCCACCCGGCGCGCTGCCGACAACGCGGAACGCGGAACGAACCGCGGCGGGTGCGGTTCTCGGCGCGATCGGGGCACTCGTGGCGGCAGGGTGGCTCGCCCTGCGGGCGCGGTTCCGGTCGACCCAGGCGCGATCCTCGCCGAAGCGGAACGTCGCGAAGGACAACGTCTGCGGACCCTGTTGGACGACTCTCCCGACACGATGTTCGTCATCAGCCCGTCCGGGACGATCAACTATCGGTCGGCGTCGGCCGCCCAGCTCCTCGACCCCGTCGCCGAACGCGCCGAGGACCTGATCGGCCTGGCCCCCGCCGATCAGCGGTCCGCGTTGCGGAACCATCTCCACCAGACCGGCACGGGCCAGGCTGCGCCGTTCGAACTCACCAAGCGCGACGGCGACTCCGGATGGTTCGATCTCCGGGTCTCGGACCTGATCACCGACGAACTCGTGAGGGGCCGGGTGATCACGGTCCGCGACATCACCATCGAGACACGTCTGCGGCTCAAGCTCGAACACCAGGCCAGCACCGATGCACTCACGGGGCTTCCCAACCGCCGCGTGCTGCAGCCCCGCCTCGGCGATGCCCGAAGCGCCATGGAACACACGGGACAACCGATGGCGCTGATGACGCTCGACATCGACGGGTTCAAGACCATCAACGACAGTCTCGGCCACCCGGTCGGCGATGCACTGCTCACCCAGGTCGCGGCCCGCCTCACCAACGCGATCCAGCCCGGTCAGACCATCCTGCGCATGGGCGGCGACGAGTTCGCCATCATCCTGCCGTCCATCGCCGGCGAAGCCGCGGCCCGGCTCGCTGCCCAGCATCTCCTCGACACGCTCGACGAACCGTTCCAGATCGGGGCCCGCCTCGAACACGTCCGTACCAGCATCGGCGTCGCGCTCACCGACGACCGCGATCACGCCGAGGCGCTGATCGGGCGAGCCGACATCGCGCTCTACGAGGCCAAGCGACAGGGCGGCGACACGGTCGTGATCTACGAAGCCGAACTCGAATCCACGACCACGCGCCACAACCAGATCACCCGAGCCCTTCGGGAGGCGGACTACGACCGCGAGTTCAGCCTCGTCTATCAGCCCATCGTCACCGCCGAGGACCAGACGATCGTCAGTCTGGAAGCCCTGCTCCGCTGGACCTCTCCTCACCTCGGCGCCATCGGACCGGACGAGTTCATCCCCATCGCCGAGGTCACCGGAGAGATCTGCGGCATCGGCAAGTGGGTCCTCGACGAGGTCTGCCGCCAGCTCGCCGCCTGGATCGAGGCCGGTGTCGACCCCGACATCACGGTCTCGTTCAACGTCTCCGCCCGCCAACTCGCCGAGCCGGCCTTCGTTGCCGGTGTTCTCGAGACTGCCCGCCGCTGGAACGTGCCCACCAACCGCCTCGTCGCCGAGATCACCGAATCGGCCGCCCTCGACCACACCGGCGTCGCGCAACAGCGAATCCAGCGCCTCCGGGATGCCGGATTGAGGATCTCGATCGACGACTTCGGATCCGGCTACTCCAACCTCGGTCAACTCATCTCGGTCCCGTTCGACATCATCAAGATCGACCGCTCTTTGCTCCTCACGCTCTCCGCCATGCGCGAACAGGCAGGCGGCGACGAGACCGACTCCTGCGCGATCATGCAAGCCATCGTCTCCATCGCCAGCATCCTCGACGCCCCGGTGGTCTGTGAGGGCGTCGAGACCGAACAGCAGCTGATCTCACTCCACGCCTCCGGCATCACCCACATCCAGGGCTACCTCACCGGTCGTCCCGCGCTCCCCGCGCTCCTCACGCCACAACTCATGGAACTCGAACCGGCGCGAGCATGACCTGAACGCCGTCGACCAGACCGGCGACAACGCTACGACCGAGCGTTGACGATCGCGGCGGGAAGATCCGAGAGGTGCTCGATGACCGAGTGGGCACCGGCCGCCGCCAGTTCGCCCGGCTCGGCGTAGCCCCACGCGACTCCGACACACGGGATCCCGTGCGCGGCGGCGCCGATGACATCGTGCTCGCGGTCACCGACCATGACGCAATCGGCGGGGTTCGCGTCCAGCTGTCGCAGCGCCTCGCTGATGACCTCGGCTTTGGCCGAGCGCCGGCCGTCGAGCTCTGCGCCCACGATGGCATCGAAGTATCCGTCGAGCGCGAAGTGCTCGAGGATTCGGGCGGCGAACACGGTCGGCTTCGACGTCGCCACTGCGACCGCATCGGTACCTTCGGCGATCTGGCCCAACACGATCTCGATACCGGGATAGAGCTCGTTCTCGAACAGGCCGTCGGTGGCGAAGTGCTCGCGGTAGGCCGCGATCGCAGCCGGGATCTCGGCCTCGGATACCCCGACGCGGGCGAACGACTGCCGGAGCGGCGGACCGATGAACGACCGAAGCTCGCGAGCGCCGAGCGGGTCCTTGCCCAGCCGATCCAGCGCGTGCACGACCGAGTTGAAGATCCCCTGGGCCGGATCGGTGATCGTGCCGTCGAGATCCAGGAGTACCGCCGTCGTCATGGGCCGAATGTACATCGGCACGCGTTCGCGATCAGCGGCGACGCCATGACCGCGGGGTCCTCGCCCTGGAGTAGCCGACGGCACGGAGGAGCTCGGGTACGAGGTGACGACTCCCCCATCGGTACTGGTAGATGCAGGCAAGACGGAACCACGTGTGCTGCTCGACGACACGGAGTCGTTCCACATCGAGCGGGCGCAGCCGTTCGTAGCTCTCGTACAACGACCGCGAACGGGCGCCGAACGCCACCCCAGCCTGACCCTGGAGGTTCCGGAGCTCGAGATGCACCGCGAGGTTGGCGATGTCGTCCTCCGCGGCGCCGCGGCCGAGACTGTCGAGATCGATCAGCGCGTGGCCCGGAGCATCGCCTGCGCCTTTCGTGGCCAGGAAGATGTTCTTGTCGTGGAGGTCGCCGTGGACAAGTGTCTCGCCCGTCGCGACGATCGGCGGGAGTGCCCGGGCCGTCCGTTCGATGGCCGCAAGGTGCGGGGTCGGAGAACGGCGGCTGATCGCGATCCAAGTGCCGGGGTCGTCGGGGGGCCTGTTCGGCAGCCAATCCGGCGCAGGCAGGTCGTGGAGCGATGCGATCAGCGGACCGACGTCGTCGAGCGGTCTCACCGGCTCGGCGCGAAGCGCGTGGTGAAGCGACCGTCCGGCCGCGACGGACAACTCGACCCGGCCGTCGGCGGTCGCCGCGATCACCGCCGGGACCGAGAAGCACCGGCGGCCTGCACCCAGCAGGTCGTGCCGTTTGACCAACGCGTCGACCCGGCTGGGCCTGACCACCTTGACGAAGCTCGCAGGCGAGGCCACGACCGCCCGCCGGCCGGCCCGGTACCCGCGCAGGTCCCCGACCCGGAGCGCAGCGTCCAGTCCGGGGAGCCGCTCATCGGCGGCCGGGTCGGCCTCGACGGCCCGACCCGTCTCGGGATCGAGGGTCCCCCACCGGTCCCCGTCGCGAAGTGTCCAGGGTCCGCTCGCCCGAGGGAACGCCGTCGGCCACACCGCCGACCATCCGCTCATCGGAGCGCGTCCGTCGCGGCGTCGAGAAGCGCGGTCGCGTTGGCCTGCCACCCTGCTTCGACGTGGCGGACGACGAGGAGCGCCTGGTCCACGAGGGCGACGGCGCAGTGCCACGCAAGGGAGGCATCGTCGATCGAAGCCGACACGCGACCCGACCGGGAACGGTAGGCCGCGATGACGTCCTCGGCGTGCGCGACGGCGCCCGGCGACCAGCCAGGCTGACGGATGTCGAGCGAGATCGCGTGGGCGCGGAGCCGCCCGAGATCGCTGGCCGGCGAGCCGACCGCGGTTCGCTCGAGGTCGATGAACCAGGGCCGACCGTGGTCGATCAGGATGTTCTTGTCGTGGAGGTCGCCGTGGATCAGGCCGGTCGGTCCAACCGACGCGGGCCGCCGGCGAGCGAGCTCCTCCGACAGGCCCTGCGCCATCCTCGCGAGGTCGCGATCCCAGAGCGCCAGCGCCGACAACCCGTTGACGGCGTTCGTGCCGTCGTCGGTCTCGGTGCGGACCGGCGTGCGGGCCGGCACGGCGGTGGAGTGGAAGCCGTGGAGCGACTCGGCCAGCTGGTCGGCGACGGATTCCCGGTGGACGAGCCATGTCCGCAGCTCCACGCCGTCGATGAAGTCGTCGACGCCGACCCGTCCGTCGTCGAGCTGTAATCGCGGCCTCGGCGTCGACACGCCGTTGGCCCGCAGCGCCTCGGCGATGGCGGCCAGCCGTGGGGCGTCGCGTCCCGTTGTGTAGCGCACGAGCAACGACTGGACCGGACCATCGGCGGTGGCAAGGTCGACCCGGGTCACGAGTCGCCGTTCCGGCTTGTACTTGAGCACGGTGCTCACCGAGCGCTCCTTCGAGATCTCGCCGTCCGCAGGTGCCAGTGCCGCGAAGACGCGCTTCAGCTTTCGTGGTGTGGTGAGCCACCGGAGTCGGCGCAGCCGGGCGTCGTTGGGAAAGCCGTAGAAGACGGTGTGGTCATCGACTCGCACGACCGACACGCCGACAGCGGACGGGCGAGGGTGCAGCGTCAGTGCCTTGGCATGCACCTCCCCGGCTCGGGTCGCGGATGCGCACCAGTGTGCGTAGCCGAGCGCCGGCGTGGCGAGATCGGGAGTGGCGAATCGGTAGCCGACGATCGTGGTCTCGCCCGGCTTGTGCCGCAGGTAGTGCGGTTCGGCTCGGGTGATGACAAGGCCGGCATCGGAGAGGATTCGGGTCGCGGCGGTCGTGTCGAGGAGTGCGGTGACCGGTCGCGGTAAACCCGGACGCGGCGGCGCGACTGGAGGAGAGGTGGTGGTGGTCATCGGTAGACGGCCTCGAGGTGCGGCTGCGGTCTCGGGCGGTGGCTGAGTCGGAGGCAGGCGTCGGGATCGAGTTCGTCGAGGTCGCCGTGATGGATGACGAGCGTGGTGCGACCAGCCGCGATGTTCTTGATGGCTCGGGCCACGGTGTCGCGCGCGTCGGGGTCGAGGCCGGTGAGCGGCTCGTCGAGCACGAGGATCGACGCGTCCCGCACCGCGGCCCGAGCCAGCATCACCCGTCGGGCCTGCCCTCCGGAGAGGGACGAACCGTCCTCGTCGAGGAGCGTGTCGATGCCGTCGGGCAGTTGCTCGAGCACCGGCGTGAGCAGCGCGGCGGAGGCCGCGGCGTGGATGGCCTCGTCCGTGGCCGACGGCTGACCGAACGCGATGTTGTCGCGGATGGTGCCACCGAAGAGGGCGAGCTCCTGGGGAACGTACGCGATCTGTTCGCGATAGCCGCCGAGCTGCAGTTCCTCGACCGGGGTACCCCCGATGCGGATCTCGCCCGCGGTCGGCCGGTGAAGACGGAGTAGCAACGACAACAGCGTCGACTTCCCGGTCCCGTTCTCGCCGATGATCGCCGTGAGCAGTCCGGCCGAGATGTGTGCGCTGAAGTCGGTCAACGAGGCCCGGCCGTCGTGGTAGGCGTGGCCGACATTGATGAACTCGATGTCGCCGTCGAGCGTCGCCACCGGTTGGCCCGTGACCGAGTCCTCGATCGGCTGTTCGAGGAGGTCGAGGACCCGCAGCGCGCACGCGGTTGCCTTCGCGATCCGTGCGCCCTCGCCGGTCAGCTTGCGGATCGGCTTGTAGATCATCGAGGTGTACGAGAGCGCCAGGACCAGCTCGCCGGGCGTGAGCAGCCCGGCCCGGACGCGGGTCGCGCCCATGACCAGGACCAGGGCGACGCCGCCGCCGGTCAGGATCTCGGTGAGCCGCACCATGCGGGCCGAGTGCCGGGCCGCAGCCATCGTGGCCCGCTCTGCGCTGCGGGCATTGCTCCGGAAGGCGTCGGAGGTACGTCCCTCGGCTGCGAACGCCTTGATGAGCCCGACCTGACGGATCGACTCCGCCGCGGTGGATGCGATTGCACCTTCCTTGCGGCGGGACTTGCCGGCGGCCGACTTGACCGCCGACGAGGTCCGCTCCAGCGACACCCACAGCAGTGGGAGCGGGATCAGGGCGACGGCGAACAGGCGCCAGTCGACCATCGCGAACACGATCGAGCCGCCGATCAGGACCGAGCCCCGGGAGACGACATTGACCCAGCTGGGGAAGAGCAGGTCCCGGATCATGTTCACGTCGCCCATGAGGCGGACGATGAGATCACCGCTGTAGTGCTGTTGGTGTTGGGAGAGCTCGAGCCGTTGGATGTGTTCGAACACGTCGCTGCGGATCCTCACGGTGGCCTTGCGGCTGACCTGCGCAACGCCCAGGTCGAGGCGCTCCATGGCGACTCCGAGCAACGCCGGTATCGCCAACGCCAGGGCCGCGAAGGCGACGATCGGGGCCAGGGACACCGGGCCCGGGTCAACCGCCGCGCCGGTGGCGGACGCGGGGACGGTCAACGCGTCGATCACCCAGGTGATGGGCCACGGCTTGAGGATCTCGAGCCCGCTCACCGCCAGCGCGAGCAGCATCGTGGTGGCGATGCGGAGCCGCTGCCCTCCGAGCGCGGGGGCGAACGCCCGTAGCGCCCTGCGCAGATCGGACGGGTCGACCGCCACCGTCGAACGGGAGCGCGAGAACCTCATGCGTCGACCGTGAACGGGGAGAGATGGGTGAGCATCGCTGCTTCTGTCCGCTCGGCGACGTGGTCCCACGTCATGGAGGTCATCGCCCGACTGCGGCCGTGGACACCACAGACGGCACGCGCGGCCGGATCGTCGAGCAGGGCGACGACCGCATCGACGAGTCGGTGGTCGTCATCGGGAGGGACCACGAGTCCGGCGGTGCCGACCAGCTCGCCGATGTCTCCCTGATCGGTGGCGACGACGGCGAGGCCGGCGGCGAGATAGTCGATGATCTTGAGCGGACAGAAGTAGAACGAGTCCTGGCGCCGATACGGGGCGAGTCCGATGCCCCCGTGTTGCAGCATCGCCGAAGCCTCGTCGGGCGGGAGTGGCCCGGTGATGGTGAGTTGGGCACCGACCCCTGCGTCACGGGCGGCGGTGCGCAGGGTGTCGGCACCCGGACCGCCACCGATGACCAGCAGGTCGGGGCGACGGTCGATCCGGGCCAGTGCCGCGAGAAGGTCCACGAGCCGGTCGGCGCCGTGCCAGGGCTTCGGGTGGCCGATGAACACGAGCGGGAAGCGCGGCGTGCCCGGCGTCGCCGGCCGCTCGAACCACGCCGGCTCGTAGCCGTTCGCCACGACGATCGTCGGGCCGGCACGCCGGGCGTCGGCCCACTCGGCCAGGGCCGTGGACACCGTGATGACGAGATCGGCGGCGTCGAGAAGCTCGGCTTCCACCCGGGCGTCGGTCGGCCCGAGCGTGTCGGGGCGATGGCCCGTCGCCTCGTCGACCAGCGGTGCGTTCACCTCGAGGACGAACGGGATCCCGAGCCGGCGAGCCAGCTCGAGTCCACCGCTGTGACCGAGTGAGTAGCGTTCGTACACGATTCTCCGGTCGTCCCCACCGGCGTGATGACCGATCCGGGCGAGGTCCTCGAGCGGCAGCAACGCCGTGGGAAACCGCCCTTCGGCGCGTCGGGGCGTGTAGGTCGTGACCCGATGACCCCGGCGGTGGAGACCTCCGGCGATGCCCCGGAGGTGCTGGGCCGCGCCCTTGGTCGAGCCCGGGGCGATTCCCCGGTCGGCGCTGACCTGGATGATGTCGAACCGGGTCACCGCGTCGCTCCGATGGGATCCATCACACCGACGAGTTCGGCGATCGTCCGGGAGCGGTCGAACCGTGCTGCGAGTTTGCGGGGTCCGGCATCGGACATGGTCCGCCACCGTTCAGAGTCGTCGAACAGATCGACGATGGCCGCGGCGGTCGCCTCGACATCGTCGCGAGGCACGATCAGGCCTTCGATGCCGTGCTCGATGATCTCGGTGATGCCGGCCACGGGCGTCGACACCGAGGGCAACCCCGCGCCGAGCGATTCGAGGAGCACGGTCGGAAGCGCGTCCTGGTTGCCGTCCTCGCCGACCCGGCAGGGCGCCACCATGACATGGGCGCGACGCAACCAGTCGCCCACGACCTGCTGCGGTTGGGCCCCGGTGAAGGTGACGCGGTCGGCGATGCCGAGACGCCGAGCCTGTGCCTCCAGCGCGGCACGGCAGTCGCCATCGCCGACCAGCACACAGCGAGCGTCGCGGCGGGTCGCGGCCACCTCGGCGAACGCGTCGAGCAACACGTCGAAGCCCTTCTTCTCCACCATTCGGCCGACGCCGAGCACGAGCCCGTTCGTTCGAGCCGCCAACGGCGCCGGCGCGGCCTGCGGTCCGAGACCGTTGTAGATCCGAACGAGTCGGGTCCCCGAGCCATCGAGCCGACCGCGCAGGTAACTCAGGTTCGCATCGCACACGGTGACGACCGCGGCGGCGCGGGACCCGACTCGGGCTGCAATCTCCCAGTTCACGTCGTGGCGGTAGATGTCCTTGGCGTGGGCGGTGACCGTGTAGGGGACGCCGGTGAGGAGATGGACGAGGTGGGCGGTGTGCGCGGCCACCGTGAGGAAGTGGGCGTGCAAGTGTTCCACCCCCGAGCGGCGGACCTCGCGGGCCACGGCGATCGCGTCGAGGACGAGCCGAGCCCGCCGGTCAGCGGGCAGGAGGTCCACGAAGGCGAGGACGTCGACGAGCCGGTCCGCGCAGAGGTCGGGCAGGGCGCGGATCGCATCGAGGAACACCGCCTTGTCGGGGGCCGCCAGATAGTGGACGTCGGCCTCGACCGAAGCGAGATCGGGATGGAACCGTCCCTCCGTCGGCGGTCGCAGCGAGAACACCGAGACCTTCGCGCCGGTCCCTTCGACGCCGAGGATCTCGTTGAGGATGAACGTCTCCGACAACCTCGGGTACTGCTTGAGTACGTAGCCGACATGGAGGCGGGTCGTCTCCAGGTGCGACAGCGAGGGGTGGACCATCTGGTCGATCATGGCAATGCTCCGGCAGGTTCGAGGGTCGGCGAGGGCGAGCAATGGGTGCGGTGGGGACGCCCGAGGAGGTCGGCGGCGGTCGCGGCCCCGTCGAGCCGGATCGGGATCCCCTGGCGCCTGGCGTGACGCGGTTGCGACGCCCGGGCGGCGAACTGTCCGATCGCATCGACGTCGAGCTTCTCGATCGGACAGTGCTGCATGCGGGTGTGCGGGGCGATGCGACAGGCCCGGATGTGCTGCTCGAGACGGGGGCGACAACGCGGGACCAAGAGCGCGGGCACATCGGCCGAAAGCTCCTCGACCACCGTGTTGTAGCCCGCCATCGAGACGACGCCAGCCGCCGAGGCGATGAGCGCCCGCATGTCGTCGCTGAAGCTCGAGATCTCGACCGACGGTGATCGACGAGCTCGGTCGACGAGCTCGTCGCGAAGCATCGACGACATCAGCGGTCCCGAGACGATCACAGATCGCAGCCCGGCGGTCGCGCCGGCCTCGACGGCGTCGAGGTAGCAGCGGAGCATGGCCTGACCGTCGCCGCCACCACCGGGGGTGACCAGCAGGAACGGTTCGTCCTGTGTCACCGGCACCGGCATCACCGGCGCCACGTAGCCCGTGTAGGTGACGGCCGCGTCGACCCGGGACGGGAGGTCGAGCTCGGTCGCGGTCGTGAGGATCCGAGGGTCGCCGTAGACGAGGATGTCGTCATAGCAGTCCAGCCGTTCCCAGACCCCGGCGCGCTGCCAGTCGTGATCGACCTTCTCGGGATCGTCGATGATGTCCCGGAGACCGAGGACCAGCCGGGGACCGCCGCGCCGCTTGGCGTGGCGGTCGAGGAGCGGAACGAGCTCGCCCGCCATCCCCAAGGGCGCATGATCGACGACGATCACCTCGGGTGCGTACTTGTCGACTGCCGCCATGAGCAGCGCGGATCGCAGATCGACCAGCTTTCTGATCGACCCGCCGAGCTCCCGCGGGGCATACGCTCCTGCGCCGTCCTTGGTCGCCGACGGCAGCTTGAGCGAATCGACCCGGGAAGGCAACGAGAAGGCCTGCGCCTGGGGTGAACCGGTGGCGAGGAGCACCTCGTTCTGCGGATCGGCGCCAACGATGGCGTCGGCGAGCAGTGTGCTCCGTCGAAGATGGCCCAGACCGTAGGTGTCGTGGCTGTAGAGCAGGAAGCGGGTCATGACCGACCTGCCGGCGACGGGCCGAGGTGGCGATCGGCGCCGAGGAACCCTCTCAGCAGCGTGCAGTCCCCGTGGCGGAGGACGACCGGAACCCAGCCGTGGCCGCCGGCCGAGGCCGTCTCTCCTACGGAAACGGAACCGGCGCCGAGGTGGTCGAGTGTGAGCGAACCGATGCACCGGCCGGCGACGAACACGTCGAGGGTGGCGCAGGGAGGCCCGCCGACGACCTCCAGCACCGTGTCGCAGTCGTCGGTCACGAGCACGGCCTCGCTCAGACCATGGGGGTCGGCCGGGACCAGGGTGTTTCGGCGCCGGTGACCGGCAGGCGAGATCTGCATGTCTCGATCGTGAGCGAGTAGGCGTCTCATCGGGTAGTGGACCTTGGTCCTAGGACCGCATCGCGATCCGCCGACTCGCTGAAGCCGTTGTCGACAGCCCACAGGGCGGCTTGGGTCCGATCGGTGACGCCGAGGGCGGCGAACACGCGCGTGAGGTGGGCCTTCACGGTCTTCTCGCTGATGCTCAGTCGGCGAGCGATCGCCTTGTTGGCTTCGCCTTGGGCGACGAGCGCCAACACCTCGGCCTCGCGGTCGGTGAGCGCCGGCCCGACACGGCCCGCTCGGGCATCGATCATCGCCCGCGCCGCTCGGGGATCCACCGGCGCGTCCCCGTTGGCCGCGGCGTGTATCCCCGCGAGCAGGGCGGCGGGTTCGGCGTCCTTCGCCAGGAAGCCCACGGCACCCGCATCGAGGGCGTCGAGGACCCGACCGCGATCGACGTGGGCGGTCAGCATCACCACACAGGCGCCGGCGCGGTGGCCGACGAGGCGGCGGGTCGTCTCGATCCCGTCCATTCCGGGCATCGAGATGTCCATGACGACGACATCGGGCTCCAACGCCGAGTCGAGCGCCAGCGCGGCAGGCCCTCGATCGGCCACCCCACGACCTCGACACCGGGGTCCTGTTCGAGGAGGCGCTCCAGCCCCGCACGGATCATCACGTGGTCGTCGACGAGCAGGACTCGGATCACGCCGGCACCTCCAGACGGATCGAGGTCCCTGCGCCGGGCGTCGAGTCCACCTCTAGGCGGGCTCCGGCATCGTCCACCAGGTCGGTGAGGACCCGTAGGCCGAGGTGTCCGGCCGGCGAGCCGGTGTCCGCTTCGAATCCACGGCCGTCGTCGACCACGGTCGCAACGGTCGAATCGTCATCGACCGTCACCGAGACGGCGATCGTGCCGGCCTCCGCATGGCGGAACACGTTTCTCGTCGCCTCCTGGATCACTCGATACACGAGGCCGGTCGTCTCGATCGATCGGTCGACCTCGCCCGTGACCACCAGGTCGGTGTGGATCCCCATCGCCGAAGCCGGCGCCAGCAGATCGACCAGGGCGGCCTCGAGCCCCTGCGACGTGAGGTTGGGCGGGTAGATGTCGACGAGCAGGGAGCGCAGCGACTGCAGACTGCGTCGCGTTCCGAGCGAGGCGGACCGCAGATCCCTCGCCAACTCCGGGGACGTGTGCGATGCGGTCTCGGCGGCGGCCGAGATGGCGAAGGAGGTTCCGGCGAGATCCTGGACCACCCCGTCGTGCAGGTCGGCCGCGATGCGGCGGCGTTCGAGCATCGAGGACTCGATTGCCCGGTGCAGCAGGCGCTCCCGCTCAGCCTGGCCTCGGCGGAGGCGCCGGTTCAGACCCCAGGCCAGGCCGAAGTGCATGGCCTGCATCACCAGCAGCGAGCCGATCACGATCGGCGCGAACTCGGCGCGGATGCGCGCGCTCGAGGCGTCGACGGCGGACATCGCGTAGTACGACTCGAAGAGGAGGGATTCGCCGTTCGGGCCCTTCACCGGCAAGTAGACCTCGAGCGCCTGACCTGCGGTCTCGAAGCGATTTTCGGGACCGTCGAGTGAGCTGACCTCGGACACCACCTGGCCGCTGCGCAGCGAGGCGTTCTTGTCGTCGTCGAGGTCATAGCGCTCGCCGATGAGTCGGTGCTCGTCGGAATACACCACCAGACCGTTCGCGTCCCAGAGCTTGACCCGCAACGTCGAACCATCGAGCACTCGCTCGTCCACGATGGCGTCGAGTCGTTCGATGGCGGTCGGGTCCCCGTCGAGGAGCGCGGCGGACAGGTTCGGCTCGAGCACCGTCCTCGCCAGAGACTCGGTCCGGGACCGTACGTCGTTCATCGCCTCCGCCTCACCGGCGCGGTGCGACGCGACCAGACTCCCCACACCGATCACGACCATCCCCGCCGCCCCGGCGATCGCGACCTGGACGAATGGGCTGTGGAGACGAGCGAGCCAACGGAGTGCGCCGCGAGCGGCGATCGGACGGGACATCCGTCCACCATGGACGAGCTCGTACCGCAAGGGCCCTAGCAGAACCTCAAAAGGCTCCTAAACCAGCGCAGGGATCACTTGCGAGGCAGCTACCGCATCGGCGGTCGGCCCGGCCGGCGCGATCGGGAGTGGTTCAATCCCGCTTGGACGCGACGATCTGTATCGGTGCCACGAGACCTGCCGCCATCGCGGTCCGCAAGTTCGTGAACATCTCGACGAAGTCGGGCCCCATCAGGTTCGACAGGTTCACCGGCGGTGGTGCGTCGGCGGCACGTTGCAGCGCGGTGCTCACGATCGGTCGATGGTCGACCGGTTCCCCGGGCGTGAGGCCGGCCGCCCGGAGTGCGCCGAGATAGTCGTCCACCTCACCGAGGTGCTGGTGATCGTCCGACGATGCCCACGGCATCGGCAGGACGAGACTCCCAGGAGCGATTCGCATGATGTCGTACACCAGCACGTGGCCACTCGGCCGCAGGACGCGAGCCAGTTCGGCGAAGAGGCGGGGTTTGTCGGCGATGTTCATTCCGACGTGGAAGAGCGTGACGAGATCGAACTGCTCGTCGGGCAGGTCGAGGGCGAGCGCGTCGCCGACTTCGAACGACACCCGGTCGTCGAGGCCGACTCGGGCGGTGAGTTCGGTCGCTGCTTCGACGAATGATGGGGTGAGATCGATGCCCAGGACCGTTGCGCCGAGCTCGTTCGCGATCGTGCGCGCCGGCCCGCCGATCCCACACCCGACGTCGAGCACCGAACCTGGCACGCTCGGGCGCATCGAGTCGATCAGCGCGAGCGTCGCGAGCCGTCCGCCGAGATGAAACTCGTCGGCGCCCGACAGTGCCGTCGGGTCGAGCGAGTCGATGTCGTACCCCGCGGCGGAGAGCCCGGCGAGAATGTCCGAGACCAGTCCGCCGTGTCGGCCGTAGTGAACTTCGAGTTCGTTCGCCATCGCCAGAGTCTCGTCGTGCACGCAACCCCACGCCACCCGATGTTCCCGCTCCGCCGCGGTCGCGGAGAGTGAATACTCGTGGCTCGGTCGACGAGGGCATTCGGCTCCGACTGTCGCCGGTGCGTCTCCCATCCGTGCGTCGACGTCGGCGATCAGGTCGCGCGAAAGACCACCCGGAATCGCTCGCACACGACTTCCATCTCGGCCGAGGGCTCACGTCCGAGGCGCTCACACACGCGCCCGAAGCACCGCTCGTGCACGGCTCGCCAGTGTCGCAGCGACCGATCGCCTTCCCCCTCGGCCGCGGCGAACTCTTCGGTCACCTCGTCGAACGCCGTGATCTCGACCTCCGTCGTCTCGATGACGCAAAGCGGCGAGCCCGCCCAGTTGGTCACGATGCTCAGATCCCCCGGCATCGGCGCGCGGGTGGCGTCGCCCTCGTACTCCCACTTCAGCGAGGCCGTCGCCCCTTTCGTGCCACTGAGGACGAGCTCGGCCAGCTCGTCCGCGTCGGTCTCGTTGTCGTCGAAGTGAAAGCTGTCGTAGAGCGGCGTGTGGTCGGGCCGCCCGGTCTGTGTGAGGAACTCGGCCCAGAACCTCGCCACCGGGCCGGGGAGCTCTGCGTCGGACACTGATCACCCACCTCTCTCATCGACGGGCAGGGATCCGGTCGACGATCCCGCGGCCACGACCCTTCCAGGAATTCTGCTGAAGATTCAAGGGGACGACGTGCGCCCCGTCGTGGTGGTCGGCGGCGGACGCAGGATCCGCGAGTGTGCGTCAGCGGGAGCTGACACCCGAGCGTCAGGTGTGGGCGACGAGCCAGCGGTGGAGCTCGACGTACCGACCGAGGCGCTCCACGACGTGATCGGCGAACGCCGCGCTCGTGACCGTGGAAGGAAGTGGTTCCACCCCGCTGAGGTGCAGGCCGTCGTGCAGGAGGTAGCGAGCCCGCGGATGTTCGGCGTCGAAACCCTTCGGTACCCGCTTGCGGCCGGGCTCGCTCAGCGACGCGTCCGGGACGGCTGCGGTGATGGCGGCGACGATGCGGTCCAGCTCCCGTCCGGGTTCGCCGACGACCGCAGCGCGATACCGATCGAGACGGTGGTCGGTCAGCGCGAACACACCGACGCCGGTCAGCACCTCGTCGTGGCGGATCCGCATGATGAACGCCGGACTCGTTTTCGGGTGATCGCCGTGCCACCAGGCCAGGTCGAGGTGCGGGTGGTAGGGCGTGGGGTCCTTGCTGAACCGCAGGTCGCGGTTGATGCGGAACATCGAGCGACCGACCTTCGGCTCGTATCGGAGATCCGGCACCGGCCCGGCCGCAAGCCGGTCACCGACTGCGAGGCACAGCTGCTGGAGGGGCCGGCGGACCTGATCGTCGTAGACCTTCCGGTGGGCATCGAAGTACGCCTTGCTGTTGTCGGCCTCGAGCCCGGCCAGGAACGCCACGAGATCGGGCCCGAAGCCGGTGAAGGGTTCCCCTTCGGCCATCGTCATGATGCACCGTCGACGAACGCGATCGACTCGGCGAGGAGCGGCTCCCAGGTGCGCTCGTCGACCCCGGGGAGCTCGACCCACTCCCGGAAGACCCTGCCGGCGGGCGCGAACGGTCGGCCGATCCCCTGATCGATCAGTTCGGCGACACGGGTCTTCGGGAGCTTCACCACCACGTGGCCGCTCGTCCGGGCGACGGTGGCGACGAACCCGTTGGTGGCCGCGGTGCGCAGGCACTGGTGACCCATCATCGTGCCCTCGACGAGTCGGCCGCTGGCGAGGTGGGGTTCGGCCAGCTCCCAGAACTGCTCGTGTCCGGGGTCACGTGTTCCGGTTGTCGCCATGTCAGTGGTCCTCTCGATGATCGATCTCCGAGGCGGGGAGCCGGGGCGTCGGGGTGCTCCGGCCCCGGGCGACGTCGGCCAGGAGACCGAGGAAATACGCCCAGCCGGCGCCGTGGGCGGTCCGGAACTCCTCGGGCACTGCGGTGTGCGTCACTGTCACCTCGGTCCCCGATCCGCTCGGCTCGAACCGAACGTCGACCGTGGTCGAGCCCGGTCCCATGTCGGCATAGGGGCCCGACTCCCAGCCGTAGGTGAACGACACCCGCCGGTAGGGGTCGATCTCGACGTATTCGCCGGAGGCCACGATGTCGTTGTCGTGGACCCACCGCCATCGGCCACCGGGACGGAGATCGACGACCGCCTCCTTGGCCATCCAGGAACGAAGCCCCTCCTCGGTGGTGAAGAGGTCGAACACCGCCCGTTGCGGTGCATCGATGTGGATGGAGGCTTCGGCGAGTCCGATCATCGGTCGTCTCCTTCGGCGGCGTGCTTGAGCGCGGCGAGTTTGTCGTGCCAGAACTGGTCGAGAAATCGGCGGAGTTCCGCGAACCGTCCGAAGTCGACCGAGTAGAGCCGTCGGTTGTGGTCGACGCGAACGGTGACGAGACCGGCCGTCCGCAGCACCTTCAGGTGCTGGCTCACCACGGGCTGATCGAGCTCGCTTCGCTCCACGATCTCGCCGACCGGTGTCTCACCGTCGGCGATCAGCCGCAGGATCGTCCGGCGATCGCGGTGACCGAGCGCCTTGAACGCCCTGTCCTCCGCCGCCACCGTCGGTTCGTCGATCGGGTCGGCCCTCATGGGGGCCTTTATATAGATGTTTTTCTATATAGTCAAGGGTCCGAGACGTCGAGGCGGCACCCGGCTCGGCGCGACGGGCCTGTCGATGTTCGCGGTCAGACGTAGCGCACGGAGTAGACGGGCGGGAGGTGGTTCGCCACCGTGTGCCAATGGTCGCCCTGGTCATCGGTGACCCAGAGGTTGCCGGTGCTGGAACCGAACGCAAGGTGGTCGCCGTCGGCCGAGACGTCGAGCGCGTGCCGCAGGACGAGGTCGAAGGCGTGGTGTTGAGGCAGCCCTTCGGTGAGGACCTCGAACGTCTCGCCCCCGTCGCGCGTGCGCGTCACGATCACCCGACCGTCGATCGGCGCCCGCTTCTCGTCGGAGTGCGCCGGCACGAACCAGGCCGTGCCCGGGTCGTCGGGATGGACGGCGACGGCGAACCCGAACGACGAGGCGACGGGTTCGGCGAAGACCTGCGTCCAGTTGGCCAGGTCGTCGGTCGAGCGCCAGATGCCCATGTGGTGCTGGCACCAGAAGTGCTCGGGGGCGCTCGGGCACTGCTCGATGTGGTGGGCGTCCTGGTGCTCGGGCCACTCGGCCTGCTCGGGCGGCACGTAGCCGGCGACCATGCCACGGGTGTGCGACGTCCAGCTCGCGCCGACATCGGTCGATCGCCACACGCCGCCGCTCGACACTGCGATGGTCACGGTTCTGGGGTCGCGGGGGTCGACGCAGATCGAGTGGAGGGCCGGCTGGTCGGCACCGGCGCCGCCCCAGCGCGGACGCGATTCGACAGACCACAGCGACTCGACGAGCTCCCACGACTCGCCCCGGTCGAGCGACCGGAACAGCCCACCCGGGATCGTGCCCGCCCACAGCGCACCGTCGCGGTCGAGCGCCGGCTCGAGCGCCCAGATGTTGGCCAGCGTCCACTCCCGCTCGTTCCCCCACATGTCGACGTCGACGAACCCCTCGGGCTTCTCCGGGTACTCGGGCACGCCGACCTCGACCCAGCGACCTCCCGCGTCGTCGGACCGATGGAGCTTGATGCCGAAATGACCGTGGTCGAGCACGGCGTACCAGGCACCGTCACGGGGGTCGGTGGCGGTCAAGGCCACGTTGTCGCCGACGAAGTGCTCGGCGACGATCGCCGCGCTGTCGCCGGCACCCTCGACGACGAACAAGCCCTTGCGGGTCGCAACATGAACGAACGGACCCATCCTCAACCTCCGGAGAGTGCTTGCATGACGTAGACCTCGCCATCGGTGTCCACCGCGTCCGACAGCGTCGACCGGTCGATGAGCGGCGCGCCGTCGACGAAGACGACCATGTGCTTGCGGAGCGCCCCCCGTTCGTCGACGACGTACCCGCGCAGGCGGTCGTTCGCGGCGAAGACGGCGCCGAGCACCTCGGCCACCGTCGTGCCGTCGACGGTCGTCGGCGGGCACGGAACGTGGCGCTGGAGATTCCGGGTGAACACCACGCGGGGCACCGCGACACCCTACGACGGACCCCGGCCTGGCGCGTCCCTACTCGCCGCCGACGGAGGTGGTCGGACAAGCGAGCTGACTCGGAGCCGCAACGAGCCGCTTACGTCGATGGGGCGCGTCGGTAGTGGAGGGCGACCGCACCACAGCGGAGCGGATTCGCCGAGACGAGCTCGAGCCGTCGCGTGCCCGGCAACCCGCGCTGGTACAGGGTCGGGCCGTGTCCGGCGATCATCGGGTGGACGAGGAACCGGTACTCGTCGATGAGATCCAGTCGGTCCAGCTCGGTGGCGAGCATGCCGCTCCCGACGAGCACGCCGGCCGGCGCAGCGTCCTTGAGCGCCTGCACCCCGGCCCGCAGATCGCCGGTCAGGTGGTGGCTGTTGGTCCACGGGAACTCGGATCGAGTCGACGACACGACGTACTTGGGTTTGGCCTCCAGGCTGACCGCCCAGTCGCGAATCGCCGGCGGCGCGTCCACGTCGCCGCGGGCGACTGCGGGCCAGTGGCTCTCCATCAGCTCGTAGGTGACGCGGCCCCAGAGCATCGCTCCGCTGTCGTCCATCAGTCGCGTGAAGAACGCGTGCGTCTCGTCGTCGACGACTCCCTCCTCATGATCGACGCAGCCATCCAATGTGACGTTCAGGCCGAAGGTCAGGAGTCCCACCAAGCCGAGACTAACGACGCGGCGACCGCCCCGCGAACGGATCGGTGACGCGACCGTCCATCCGGCCGAGCGCCGTGGTCGCCAGCTCGATCGCCCGCAGGTAGCCCTCGGGGATGGGCTCCGCGCGGAGAGCGTCGAGGTCGAACTCGGCGACGTCGACGTGCTCGTCGCTGTGCCTCATCTCTCGCCGCAACGCCGCCTCCGGCGAGTCGTCGTTTGCGTCCAGTCGACCGCCCGGCAGCTCCCACTCGCCTCGTCGATTCCGAAGCACCACGACCCGACCACCGGCCGAGCACGCCGCTGACCGAAACCGGCCACCGATCATCCACCCCGTCGCGCTCCCGGACCCGCGCCAATGCGGTCTCCCGTTCGGCCCGCACCACCAGATACCGCACCCGCACGGCACGGGCGCTCAGGCGCGAGACGATCCGAGCGGATCCAGCGGAAGAACCAGTCCGACTCGAGGTGCGCGCCCCGTTCGGCCGGCTCCGCCAACGCCGCAGCCACCGTGGACTTCCCCGAACCGGGTGGACCCGACACGATCACCACTTCACCGGCCGACAGCACATCCCGAACCTAGGCGCGGCAACCGCTCCCGGGCCTCCGTGTTTCGTCGGTCGACCGCGGCGATCGGAAGAATAACATTTAGGTATTGACCTAACCATTTGCGCAAGCGACACTCAGCTCCATGCCGAAGCGTTCGGATCAGGTCGACCAGGTCTTCAAGGCTCTTGCCGACCCGACCCGTCGTCAGGTGATCGAACGACTCGTGGCGGGTCCGGCGTCCACCTCGGAGCTGGCACAACCGTTCGCCATGGCGTTGCCGTCGCTCCTCCAACATCTCACGGTGCTGCAGGGGGCCGGTCTGGTGACGTCGCAGAAGCGAGGGCGAACCCGTACCTACCGGCTCGCGCCGTCAGGGCTCGATGCGGCCGAGGGCTGGCTCACCGGTCAACGCCGGATGTGGCAGCAGCGCCTCGACCAACTCGACCAGTTCCTCATCAACCAGCAGGAGTCCCCGTGACCTTCACCCCGTACCCCATCAACCCCGAACTCGACCTCGAGCTCATCCGCGACGTCCCCGTCACCGCCCAGGCGGTGTTCGCGGCCTGGACCGACCCGTCCTCGCTGCAGCAGTGGTTCGCGCCCCGGCCCTACTCGATCACCCTGTGCGAGGTCGACCTCCGACCTGGTGGCGGGTTCCGCACCGTCATGAACGATCCCGACGGCAACCAGATGATGGACGAGACCGGCTGCTACCTCGAGATCATCCCCAACGAGCGCCTCGTGTGGACCAGCGCGCTCACCACCGGTTACCGGCCCCAGCCTGGCGACATGCCCTTCACGGCCATCCTGGAGCTCACCGACAACGGCAACGGCGGCTGCACCTACCGGGCGATCGCCGTGCACCAGAACCCGGGCGACGCCGAGCAGCACGCCGAGATGGGCTTCCACGACGGCTGGGGCACTGTCGTCGACCAACTCGTCGAACACCTCCAGGGCAGCTGACGGCGTAGCGAGGGCCACACCGTCGCGGCCGACATCTCGACCGAGTCCAGGACACCGGGATCATCACGGTCAGCCGGAGCTGCCTCACCTGCCGCCACTACCAACCCCCGGGCGAGCGCACACGGGCTCACTGCCTACCTCTCGGTACCGGCCTACGCGACCGTGACCTGTGCGTCGACGGCAACGAACACAAGACAACGCAGCCATGACCAGCGCAGCGACCGCGATTCGGTACGCAGGACCCAATCACGTGCCGACTGGTCCCGGCTCCAGCGGTGGCTCGACGCAAGGAGACCGGGGCGGCCCCGAGTGGCCGGCCGGTGATCTGCGGATCACGGCGGTCGACTGTGGCAGCGGTGAGCGCAGGGTCTGGACGGCCGAGGACGGCGTGGACCTCGCCCCGGCTGTCGCGTCGTCGTGCGCGATCCCGGGGGTGTTCCCGCCGATCACGCTCGACGGCTCCCGCTTCACCGACGGCGGCCTCTGGAGCAGCTCGAACCTCGACATCGTGCTGGATTCCGACGTCGAGGCAGCCATCTTCGTCGGCCCGCTCCGGGCCGGTGATCCCGCCGCGATCCGCGCGCTCGAACGAGAGATCGACCTCCTCGTGTCGAGCGGACGCCGCGTCGAGGCCATCGTGCCCGGCGAGGCGTTCGCCGCCGAGATCGGCGCCCGGAACCTGATGAACGCCGCGTTCCGCGCCCGGGGGGTCGAGCTCGGCATCGAGGACGGCACCGCCGCGCTCCCCCTCATCGAGGCGCTGCTGAGCTGACCCGGATCAGCCTTCCAGGGCGTGCTGCTCGAAGAAGGCCCAGGCGTCGGTCGTGGCGTTGATCTCGAAGGTGGTGTAACCCTGCAGCGCGGTCAGCTGCGCCACCACCGGCGAGTCCGGCTCGGCCAGCGGTGAGCTCGGCCATGCATGGCCACCCCCGATGACCTCGTAGAACACGAGCGGCACATCGTCGTCGCAGCCGCGGTAGGTCGTCGTGGCGATGTCGGTCGACTCCTGCACCCGTTCACCCTCGGGGTTGCATCCCATCGCCACCGCGAACCTGCCGAACTGCTCGGGCATGGGTTCCGAGAACAGCAGCTGCGTGAACGCCTCGCCTTCGAACCGGGTGCCGGTCAGGTCACCGTCGAACGGGACGGTCGGGTCGTCGGTGCCGTGGATGGCAATGAACGGCACGGGTCGGACGGGGTCGCAGGACTCCGGATACGAGATGGCGGCGACGGAAACGGCGGCCGCGAGACGATCGGACATCTCGCACACGAGCTGACTGGTGAACAGGCCGCCGCCGGACATACCCGTTGCGTACACCCGGGTCGCGTCGACGCAGTAGTCCTCGACGAGCAGGTCGATGAGCTCCTCGGTGAAGGCGATGTCGTCCTTGGCCGGATCGTCGAGTTCGACCGTCTCCCACGAGTTGCGGCGTTGCTCGTCGCCACTCGCGGGCACGGCGGTCGGGTGGACGACGACGAAGCCCTCGTCCTCGGCCAGCTCCTCGTAGCCGGTCAGGGCGGCCTGCTGCCGGCCATTCGAGCCGAACCCGTGGAAGTCCATGACGAGCGGAAGCTCGGAGGTGCCGTCGTAGGTCGATGGGACGTACAACCGCACGTCGTGCTCGGCTCCACCGGCCTCGAGCACGAACTCGCTCATCCCACGAGGGACCGACGTGCAGTCGACCACGGGGTCGGCCTCGTCGGCGTCGACTCGGGCAGTGGTCGTGGAGGGAGTGGTCGTGGAGGGAGTGGTCGTCGGGGAGTTGGTGGTCGACGTGGTCGTCGTCGAGGCGGGCTCGTTCGCGACGTCGTCACCATCGCTGCACGCGGCGGCCAGGAGCACGACCGCGAGCAGCGCGCCTGATCGGCGCCGCCGCGTTCGACGGAGGCGGACGTTGATCGTGGTCATGTGGGTTCTCCATGCGGATGTGCGCCGACTCCGGCGAACACCGCGGCGATCGCCGAGATCCATGCTCGGCGGATCTGGGCCTGGCTCCGGCCGTGACTGTGGTGTGACTGGTGCCAGGACTCGACCGAGGTCAGCACCGCGATGGTGACCACCGCGTCGTCTTGGCGCGCGCGGCTGAGGTGTCCGAGTTCGCGCCCGAAGTACGACCTGACCTGATCGGCCAGCAGGTTGCGACTCGCGTCGACGAGGGCTGCTGCGTTGCCACTGTCGACGGCGTGGTGCCGTTGGAGCAGCGCCAGCGGGTGGAGCCGCGCGTGGAATCGCAGACGGGAATCGACGAAGGCGGCGACCCGAGCATCGGTGCCCGTCGACGATGGCGCTTCGATCTCGAAGAGGTCGGCGAATCGTTCGAGCACCCGGCCCATCGCCTCGGTGCGCAGCTCCTCGAGCGTCTCGAAGTAGCGGAACACCGACGCCCGCGACACTCCGGCCCCGCCGGCGATGGACGCCACATCCGGCGACGGATCTCCCGCGAGCACGAGGTCGAGGAAGGTGTCGATCACCTCGCGGCGACGGCGGACGAAGTCGGCGCGTCGCGGCGCGGCTTGGGGCGGCGCTGTGTCGGAGCGTGGCACAAGTGAGACTCTAGGTCGCAGTTGCCAGGGGAACCAGTCGGCACGCTGCCAGGAGACTCGAGGGCCCCCATCCGTCGACCGCCACATCCAATGACTCCGCCCACCGGGCCACGGGAGTTGCCCGGACCGCTGCTGCTCAGGTCGCGGCGAAGGATTCCAATCCGCGATGCCGAACGACGGCGAGCGCGGTAGCTGCCAGGACGATCGCTCCGAGAATCTCGCTCGACGCGGCAACGATCGAGAACCACACCGCCGTGTCGACTTCCCAGATCGGGTCGCTGATCGGACCCCATTCCGGCAGCCAGTGAGCAGCGGTGAAGCCGACGGCGAGGCTCGAGCCGGTCGCCAACGCGGCGATGGGGGCGACGCGGTGGCGCGTCAGTACGAGGGTGATGGTCGCGACCTGAAGGACCAGTCCAAAGTTTCCCAACCAGTAGAGCGAATCGGTGATGCTCCCTTGACCACGTCGGAGGTGGTCGACAGCGTGCATCGTGCTCGCGACCGCGAACACGATGCCGGCGGCAACGAGGCGCTGCTCCGCGCGGGCGGCCGATGCAGTCATCGGACGGCCACGAACTCGTGGGCGAGCCCGGCACGAATGGCGTCGAGCGCCGGTTTGCGAACGCGCTCCTTGGTCCGGGCGTGGGCCGCCATGTCGATGTTGCGCAGCCTGTACGCGTGATCGAGCGCGGCCGCGTCGAGCCGGCTCGCTTCGACGAGTTCGTGGAAGAACCCGGCTGAGCGCGCTTGCTCTGGTTCGTACAACGTGCCGGTGAGCGCCGCATGGTCGAACCATGCCGAGGAGAGTTGATGACGGGCGAGTTCGACGCCGTAGTGAGGGATGGTGAGTCCGATTGCCACCTCGTTGAGCCCGATCTTGCCGTTGCCCGTGACGCCGATCCGCACATCGCACGCCAACAGCGTGAATGCGCCCTGCGCGATCGCATGACCGGTACACGCAGCGACCACCGGGTAGGGGTGCGCCAACATCTGTGCGATCAGCTCGCCGCCGGCCTGGAGTGTGGCGGCGATCGTCTCGATCGGCTCGTCGAACATGGCCATGTCGTACCCAGCGGAGAACACGTCGGCCCGGCCGGTCAGCACCATGACCGCAGCGTCGGCCTCGGCCTGCCTGAACGCCCCGGCGAGACGGGCGATCATGGGCGCAGTCATGACGTTGACGCGGCCGTCGTCCATCGTCACCAGCGCGATGCCGTCGCGGCACGAATAGGTGACCAGGTCAGACTCTGACATTGGAGTGCTCCGGTTCCAGGGTCGCTCGCATCGCCGCGACGGCAACCCGTTGGTAGACGCCGACCAGATCGCCCGGATCGACTGTTGTCGTGCCACGGGTCCACTGCCGGCAGTACTCCTGCACGGCCCCCATCAGCACCGAATGGCCCACTCCAGGTGGGAGCGGCGCCATGACCCCGGCTTCCACCGCGGCGTCGAGGACGCTCTCGACGGCGCTGAAGAAGACGGTGTTCGCGTCCGTCAACGTCGGCGCCGCGGCGTCGATCACCTCATCGGGCTGGGTCGAGAACAGGAACCGGGCCAGTTCCCGGTTGTCACGTACCCAACAGAGGTGCGTCTCGACCAAGGACTCGACAGCCGCGACGGGATCGGGCGTCGATGTCAGCGCCTCGATCGCGGTGCTCTGGTAGCGCCGCATTCCCTCGACGTAGATCTCCGCGACCAGCGCCGGTTTCGACTCGAACGCATGAAACATGCTCCCGCTCGACAACCCCAGAGCATCACGCACCGACACCATCGTGAACGCGCTGTACCCCAGCTCCAGCAACTGTCTCGTCGCTTCGTTCAGGATCCGCTCTCGGGTCGTCATTAGAGCATCACTCTAGAGTCTTACTCTAGAGTGGTCAAGTTGACGGGTGGTGAGACGTACCCGACGGTCGAGGGACCGGCCACGTGCTTCCATCGCGGCTCTTGGTGGGACCACGCCCTACGAAACGGCAGGTATCGCGTCGCATGCGAGCATCGTCATCAGGCGTACTCGACTGCGAGGAGGAGGTCGTACTGCTCGATTTCGTAGGTTTGGACCTCAGCCTGAGTGCGAGCGAGGCGGCGGACCTTCTCGAGGCCGGCGAGGTCGATCGCCGCAGTGGCCATGTGAACGCCGCCGACATGATGTGCCCGCATGAGTTCGAGCCACATCCGGCCCCGTTCACGGCCATCGGCGAGGGCGAGCGCTCGCATGTCATCATCGCTCGCGAGACCTGACATCCCTTCGGCCGGGATGCCGTCGCCGAGGCCCATACCCATCCAGGCCATCACGGTGTCCGGAGCGGTGGTCGACGATCCCCAGTCGGTCAGCCACGCCCGCATCATGCCGACCTCGATGCTCTGGGTCTGCAGGACCTCCGACGCAGCCGCCTGGACGGGGTCTCCCGTGTCCCGCCCCAGCACCCGTTGGCACATCGCCACCGCCTGGACGTGATGCGTGCTCATGTCGACACAGAACCCGATGTCGGCCTCGTTCGGCTCGCCGGTCGTCGAACCCGACGACGCCAACGCGTTGCCACCGGCCATGCCGACGAGTCCGGCGCCCGTCGCCACCAGGAGCCCGCGCCGCGAGATGCGATGCGTCATGCACCCGCCCCACCGTCGGGCGCGTCATCTTGCCCTTCGGGGCGTTCGGGCCGGTCCCCGTCGGCTTCGGGCCGCTCGGGGCGCTCATCATCACCCTCGGGGCGCTCGGGCCGGTCGCCGCCGTCGGCACCATCGTCTCCACGTGCGGTGTCGAGGTCGACGACGCCGGCGAAGCAACCGAGGATGTAGGGGAAGGTGGCAGTGGTGTAGTAGGCGTAGGAGCCGTCGTCATCGGTGCGTCCGTTGCACTGATCGAGGTCTCCGGACCCCTCGACGTAGCTGTGTGCGGCCCACGTGTCGGTTGCGAAGAGCGACTCGTCGGTCAGCTGCCACGACGAGGTGTACTGGTCGGCTCCGGTGTAGATGGGGAACCCGTCGAAGGCGTAGCCGACCAACTGGGGCTGCGCGGCGACCTCGTCGGGAGTGAAGAGGCAGTCGGTCTCCGACGACGTGAGGATCAGGTGGATGTGGAAGCCCGAGGGTCCGTTGTGGCTCCCGCAGTCGGACAAGATCCCCGGGAGCGACTCGACGTCGCCGCCCGTACCTTCGGTCGGCCCGAAGATCGGAATGCCGCCGAGGGTGACGCCGGCGGTTCCGAGGGCCGGTACGTCGGTCACCTCGTCGGCACGTGTCGGCGTCGCCGGGATCGTGAAGGTGTGATCGCGGTCGGTCGGCTGCCCCGGCGATGTCTCGATGTAGGTGTAGTCCGGGATGCCGTTGCTCGTGACGACGATGTCGTCGCCCGCACAGTTGGCGTCGACCTCCGGGGCGTCGAGGTCGGGATTGGCCGAACCCCGGGTGACGAACAACGCGGCGACCTCGTCGCAACCCTCGACGGTACCGACGGAATCGGGCGCCGTCGTGGTCTCCGCCGGACTCTCCGATTCGGTCCCCGGCTCGCCGTCGGTCTCGGCCTCGGTCGCCGAGTCACCGTCGCCTGGTTCGTTTCCCCCGCAAGCCGAGAGGGGGAGCAGCACACAACAGGCCGCGATTGCCAATCGAGCGGCGGCGGAGATCGAGGTGCTGGAGGTGGTGGGGGCGGAACGTTCGGTGTGTCGGTGCATCATGCCAGCACCGTAGGAATGCCGATTGTGGGCTCGATGGCGGCTGCCTGTGAGTCGTCTGTGAGTCCGGAGCGCCCCGAGGCTCGACGGGTCGAACCGCGGCCGACGCGCCCGACCCTCAGGGCTGCCCGTTGGCCGGCAGCACGATGGTGAAGGTTGCCCCTGCGCCAGGGGTTGTCGAGACGAGGATCTCGCCGCCGTGGGCCTGGACGATCGCCCGTGCGATCGACAGACCGAGACCTGCCCCACCGGTGCGGCGTGTCCGCGACGGATCACCTCGACTGAACCGGTCAAAGGCCGTGGCGGCCTCCTCAGGGGTAAGGCCGGGACCGTCGTCGGTCACCGAGATCTCGACTCGTCGACCGGTAGAGCGCGCTGCGACCCGGACCGCGGCGTCGTCGGGCGTGTGGCGTAGGGCGTTGTCGACGAGGACGGCGATCGCCTGGTGCAGTCGCAGGCGGTCGGCCTCGATCTCGCGGGCTTCGGAGACGTCGGCCTCGATGTGACGATCCGGTTGTCCGCCGAGAGCCAACGCGACGACGTCCACGATCATCTCGTCGAGCCGAAAGGCCGAGATGTCCAGGGGTCGCTCCTCGTCGGAGGTCGACAGGACGAGCAGATCCTCCACGAGCAGGTGCATCCGCTCGGCTTCGACCTGCAGCCGGCGGAGCGCATCGTCGAGCTGACCAGGCTGTCGAAACCCGCCGGCCTGGTACAGATCGAGGTATCCGCGGATCGACGTCAGCGGCGTCCTCAGCTCGTGCGATGCATCGGAGACGAACCGGCGCAGTCGCTCCTCGCCGGCATCGCGCTCGTCGAGCATGAGATTGAGCGCATGGCCGAGCCGACCGGCCTCGGTTGCGTCGTTCGCCGGATCGGCGCGCCGGTCCCGCTCTCCTGCGGAGATCGCCTGGGCGACATCGGTCATTGCGCTGATCGGCCGCAGACCGAATCGGTTCAGCCACGAGGCGATCAGGCTCAGGACAACCAGGATCAGGCCCGCGGCACCGGCGAAGATGAGGGTCAACTGACGAACGGTGTCGTCGACGTCGTCGAGGGGCAGCGCCACGACCGTCTCGAACGACACTTCGGTGCCGGCGAGGTAGAGCACACGAAAAGTGGAGGTGCCGTCGATCCCACTGGTCGTGACGATCGTGCCGCCCGCCGGTCGATCGTCGACGAGCGTCTGGAGGTCGGGAACGTCGACGAGGAGCTGACCGCGGATGACCGGGCGGACGGTGTTGTCGGCGGTGATCACTGCGACATAGAGGTCAGAGATGCTCTGGTCGTCGACCGGTCGGGCTTCGGCGCGGCCCAGCCCGTCGGCAAGTGGCTCGCCGTCGACACGAGGCGTCCCGGGCGCCGGCCGAGCCCGCGTCTCCGCTGGCAAGGGCGTCGCGTTCAGGCGATCATCGACCTGGTCGTACAGTTGACTCCTCTGCGCGTTCACCGTGAACACGGCCACGGCGACCACGACGACGAAGATCAGCGTGAAGCCGAGCAGAACCCGAGTCCGGAGCTTCACCCCTCTGCTCGCAGGCAGAACCCGACGCCACGAATCGTGTGGATCAACTTCGTGTCGGCGATGTCGACCTTGCGTCGCAGGTAGCTGATGTAGGTGTCGACCACCGACGATTCGCCGCCGAAGTCGTACTCCCAGACATGGTCGAGGATCTGGGCCCGCGTGAGCACGCGGCCGCTGTTGACGAGGAGGTAGTGCAGCAGCTTGTACTCGGTCGGTGAGAGCTCGACAACAGCGTTCGCCCTGCTCACACGATGTGCCTCGATGTCCAGCTCGAGGTCGGCGCATCGCAGCACCGTCTGCCGGGCGGCCGCGCCGGCCTGCTGCAGGCGCAGCTGCACCCGTGCCACCAGTTCCGCGACGGCGAAGGGTTTGACCATGTAGTCGTCGCCACCGGCGGTGAGACCCCGCACGCGATCGTCGATCGAGTCGCGCGCAGTGAGGAAGATCACCGGCGCCCGGTTTCCTGCGTCGCGCAGTCGCCGCAGCACCTCGAAGCCATCGAGCTCAGGCATCATGACGTCGAGCACGATCAGGTCTGGGCGCAGGTCGGCAGCCAGGTTCAGTCCGGCTCGACCGTCGCCGGCCCCGGCAGTTTCCATGCCGGCGAGCTGCAGCGCCGACTCGACGAGGAAGCGGATGTTCGCCTCGTCATCGACCACGAGGACTCTGGAGACCGGATCGCTCATCGCATCACGTCGACGTAAGCGATGATCGCTTCAGCATCGCCGGCGACCGTTGCCGCCGGCACGAGGTCGGAGGCGCCGTTGAGTAGGACGTCGGTCCACGCTGCGATCACCTCGTCGACGGTACCGCTGGAGAACAAGAGCTCGGTGAGATGTCCGGTCTTCGCCTCGTACATGCTCGCGAAGTGCTCGTCCGCCATGAACCGGTCGACCAGCACGTTCGGCTGATCGCCTGGACCGCCGCCGCCCGGTCGACCGCCACCCGGTGGCCCGCCCCCCGGTCGCCCTTCCCCGGCACTGGCGCCTGCTCCGGTGACGTTCGCCGTGGCGAACGCAAGGTTCAGGTCCCACGAGACGACAGTGAACCGGTTGGTCGCGGTGTCGTACTGGAGGTAGGAGTTGTTGCCGCGGCCGTTGATGTCGTCGGCGTTGCCGATGAGGTCCTGGAACGCCAGGTAGGTGGCGAAGGCTTCGATGTCGAGCCGGTCGGCGAGCTCCGCGGCGAAGGTCGCGTCGTCGGAGTTGTTGATGAAGTCGAGGAAGTCGATCAACGGCTCCATGTCGTCCTCGCCGACCTCCTGATCAAAGGCCTCGCCATAGGCATCTGCGTCGTCGCCGCGGTAGCTGTAGTCGCCCTCACTGTCGGCCTTGTACAGCAGGCCGTTCTCGTCGTCGAAGTGGTCCTCGTACCATTCGCTGTCAGGGTGCTCGACGGTGAGGCGGAGCACGGTCTCGGATCCGTTCACCGTGAGCGCGGTCTCGATCGGACGCTGCGATGCGAGCCCTGTTGCAGCGAGCAGTTCCTGGGCGACGGCTTCGTTCAGCGCGGTCTCGGTCGAGTTGGAACGGATCACGATCTCCTCGTAGCCCTGGTGATCCTCGCCGTCGACGAACTTGTCGAGGCGGATCAGCCACGGAAGCTCCTCGGGACTGCCGGCGGTGGCGGCAGTCAAGCCGAACAGTGACGAGTTTCCCTTCAACCGCAGGCCGACATTCTGGTGTTCGACGCCGTCGATCACCACGGTCGCCGAGATCCAGTCCTTGTCACCGGTCGAGGTGAACGTGTCGATCATCGCGTCATAGGCGGCCTCGTCGAAGTCGACGCTGACGGTGTGGACGACGCCGGCGTCGAACAGGTCGATCGCGTCGTTCGACGCCTCTGCCGAACCGGCCGAACACGCCGACGAGAGGGACAGAACAGCGGCAGTCGCTGCGATCACCGAAGAGAGCCGTCGAGCGGTTCGAAGCCGGAGCAGGCTGCGATGCGGGACCGAGTGAGGCGCATCGGCGATGGTGGTCACGGGGTGCTCCTGTCGACAATCGAGTGGGGATTGGCCACCACCGAATCGCCTCGGGTTCCGGAAACCGTACGAACGGCTTGTGAGTTGCCTGTGAATCGGCGTCACACGAGATCCGAATTCCGCTCACAGGATGTTCACCGACTCCACGGCTTCCATGGTCGCCATGACTCCTGCAGCACTGGTCACCGCCGATCTCGTCGCCATCACCGCCCTGGTGTTCGGCCTCTACTTTCCCCGCCACCGTCGACGAGACATGGTGGTCGCAATACTCGGCCTCAACGTGGGGGTCATGGCCGTTGCCACGGCGCTCGCCACCGCCGAGGTTAGCGCGGGCCTGGGCCTCGGACTCTTCGGCGTGCTGTCGATCATCCGGCTCCGTTCCACCGAGCTCGCTCAGGAGGACATCGCCTACTACTTCACCGCGCTCGCGATCGGGCTTCTCGGCGGCATCGGCGTGTCGCCCGCGTGGGTGACTCCTGCGCTGATGGGCACCATCCTCCTCGCGCTGTTCGTCGCCGACCACCCCCGGCTGTTCGGGAGCCATCGAACCCAGACGATCACCCTCGACAGGGCGTACCCGAACGAGCGGGCCGCTACCGAGCACCTCCAGCGGTTGCTCGGCGCCGAGGTCACGCGACTCCGTATCAAGAGGCTCGACCTCGTTCGCGACACCACCATCGTGGAGGTCTGCTTCAAGCTGGCAGACGCTCTCCCGGGAAGTGATCTCCCATCCGGACACCCGGAGCTCTGCCCGGACCTGTCGAACCGATGAGCGCGATTGAACACGCCCTCACGACGCTCGACCCCATCTCGTTGCAAGCGACCAATCAGCTCGCCGAGCTGCAGACCCGAGTGGACCGCAAGTACCTCGTCGATGAAGCGACCCTCGTGCAACTGATCACAGCTGTGGCCCCGAGCGTTCGTGTCTTGCAGATCGACGGCCGCCAGTCCTCCCTGTATCGCTCGACCTACTTCGACACCGAGTCCCTCGAGCTCTTCCGGGCCGCGGTGCAGGGGCGGCGGCATCGGTACAAGATCCGAAGCCGAACCTACGGCGAGACCGGTCCCTGCTTCCTGGAGGTCAAGGCCAAGGGTCGCCGAGGACACAACGTGAAGGCCAGGATTCCGTACCGCCGGACCGACCACGCGGCCATCACGAGCGAAGGGGACGACTTCGTGGAGCAGGCCACCGGCGCGCAGGGTCTCGCCGCAGCACTACGACCAACACTGTGCACCGAGTACGTACGCTCCACACTCATCGACCCCGGAACCCGCACGCGCCTGACGCTCGACCGCGGGCTGCAATGTACCGACCTCGCCGTCGATGACTGCAACGAGGCCATGCTCGATGCGATCGTCATCGAGACAAAGACGACGGGGCCGCCCAGCGCAGCCGACCGCTGGCTCTGGGAGCACCACCGACGACCCACCAGTATCAGCAAGTACTGCACGGGTCTCGCCGCAACCCGCCCGGAACTGCCCGCCAACAAGTGGCACACCCTCATTGCCCGCCACTGGCGGACGCCATCGACTCCCTCGCTCGGGATCACCTGAGCAGAGCCCAGCCGTCCGAGCAGGCGGCGGAACCCGGCCGTCTGCGTCATCTTGCGACGCAGCACCGGACCAAAGATGGTCACCACGTCCGTAGTTCACCCCCACGGCGTCCACGCCGCGGACCAGATCGGACCACGCCACTTACCCACGCCCTCCAAGAGTCCCGGAGCCGCAGTGCTGCGGCAACGCAACGTCGGCCGACAGCGCTACCGAGTCTTCGAGACAACCGAGGTGCTGGACCTGTTCACCGGGCTCGAGCGGGCGAGCGACACCGAAACCGACGCACGCAGTCGCCGCCGACGCGCAGGCGCAGATGCATGGACGGGCCGACCATGACCCGGACTCTCCTCGCCAACCCGCCGAACTGGCACCTACGCAGGGAGTTTCACCGATAGAGATCGCCGCTCAAGTACTTGAGCCCGGAGTCCGGCTGAAGCGTCACGACACGGTGTCCAGGGCCGAGCTCCTGTGCAAGACGGGTTGCGGCAAGGATGCTGGCTCCGCCGCTCGGACCAGTCCAGACGCCCTCGACTCGGGCGAGTGTGCGTGCGGCGGCAAAGGCGTCCTCTGTGCTGACTGCATCAAGACGGTCGTAGCTGTCCGGTGTGATCAGCGGCGGGACGAACCCGACTCCGCCCCCTTCAATCATGTGACTTCCTGCTGCATGCCCTGCGATGACGGCGGACTCGGCTGGTTCGACGACGGTGCGGATGACATCGGGCCAACGCTCGTGGCCGTTCGCGAGACATCCGGCACGTTCTCGACGCCGAGCACCGCTCCGGCGACGACATCGCGACGCCCGCCGAACTTGGGTACAGACCACCTCGCCCGTCACCTGCAGCACGTAACCCGGCGGGGTGCGAGGTGGCGACGGTCCGCTTCAGCCGCCGGGTTCGAGGAGGCCGGTTTCGTAGGCGTAGACCACGGCGTGGACACGGTCGCGCAACGCGAGCTTCATCAGGATCCGTTTGACGTGGGTCTTCACCGTGCTCTCGCCGACGATCAGCTCGGCAGCGATCTCCTTGTTCGACAGGCCCTGCGCGATCAGTACCAGCACCTCGCGTTCGCGGTCGGTGAGCCGGTCGAGTTCGCGGTTGCTGACGTCGGTCGGAGTCGGCCCGTCTGCGGTCGCTCGCGAGAACTCGCGCATCAGCCGGCGTGTCACCGACGGCGCCAGTAGCGCGTCTCCGCCGGCGACGACGCGGATCCCGGCGAGCAAGTCTTCGGGCGGGGTTCGCTTGAGCAGGAACCCGCTGGCGCCGGCGCGAACCGCGTCGTACACGTACTCGTCGAGTTCGAACGTGGTGAGGACGAGTACCCGAGTCCCATCCGGCTTGTCGGCGTCGGTGGCCAACTCGCCGACGATCCGCCTCGTCGCCTCCAGCCCGTCCATGCCCGGCATGCGGATGTCCATCAGGACGACGTCGGGCTCCAACGACCCGGCGAGTTCGATCGCGGCGTTGCCGTCGCCCGCCTCACCGACGACCTCGAGGTCGTCCTGGGTCTCGATCATCATCCGCAAGCCGGCGCGGACCAGGACGTCGTCGTCGACGATCAGCACTCGGACGGTCATCGGTCGTCCTCTGCCCGCGGGATGTGTGCCTCGACGCGGTAGCCGCCGCCGGCCCGCGGCCCGGTCGTGAGTCGGCCGCCCAACAGTTCAACGCGCTCGCGCATCCCGATCAGTCCGCGCCCACCACCGCCCGTCGCCGTGGCGGCGGCGCCGCGCCCGTCGTCGATCACCTGCACGATCAGCTCCCGGTCGTCGCACCGGAGTGTGACCTCGATGTGGGCCGGGCCGGCGTGCTTGACGGCGTTGGTCAGTGCCTCCTGAACGATGCGGTACGCAGTGGCGCTGGTGGTGTGCTCGACGGTCCGGTCGAGTTCGGGCGGGCACCCGTCCACGAACTCGATGTCGGCGCCGGCGGCTCGGATGCCCTCGACGAGTCGGCCGATGTCGGCCAGGCCGTAGGCGGGTTCGAGCGGTGCGGCGTCGTCGGTGGCGTGCAGGAGGCCGAGCATGCGGTCGAGGTCACCGAGTGCGAGCCGTCCGACCCGCTCGATCTCGCGCAGCGACGCGACGGCCCGTTCGTCCTGGGTGGCGAGGCGGGCGGCGCCGGCCTGCATCACCATCACGTTCACGCTGTGGCCGACGGCGTCGTGCAGCTCGCGAGCGATCCGGTTGCGCTCCTCCGCGACCGCCTGGCGAGCGACGGCATCGACCGCCGCCTGGGTCGCCGCGGCGTGTTCGGCGAGGGCCGCCTGGCGTTCGTGCGATGCACGGACCTGACTCCCGAACGCCCAGCCGATCAGGAAGAACATGACGAACACGAATCGGGCGCCGCCGTCGAACGCGTCGATCTCCCCGGGCCCGTAGAAGGTGATCGGCCACACGGCGAGCAACCCGATCGCGAGGATCGTCGCGGACACCCGTGGCGGTCGGGTGAGCGCCACCGTGTACGCGAGCGGTACCAGTGCGAGCGTCCCGTTGCCCTCGCCGTAGTCGAAGGCGGCGACGAGGTAGATGCCGATCGCTGCCGCGAGCACGGTGAGTGGGGCGAGACGCCGGACGACGATCAGCGCGGCCGGCGCCATGACGAGGAACCAGCCGGGGAAGCCGACGGCGCCGAACTCGTCGACGGCATCGGGCCGGGTCATCTGGACGACCGTGACGAACCCGAGTGTCAGCGCCCCGCAGGCGTCGGCCACGAACCAGATCGGGGCGCGATTCGGGGTGCGGTCGGGAGCGAACGACGTCATCACGTGGGTCGACAGTACCGGTCGTCCGTCGGGCGGTCGTCCCCCCGTGGGGGGACCCGGCGTCACCCCACGGGGCACGGTTCGCGACCGCCCCGGGGAGGGACGACCGCGACGGGGGTCGACGAGGAGAGTGGTCGTCGATCGGACAGCACGTCCGACTCGTTTCCAAAGGAGCCCCGATGCACTCGACACCGACCCACGCCCACAGAAAGCACCGCACCATGAGCATCACTACCCGTCAGCCCGTCACGACCACCTCCACCGACGACCGGAGCAGCCGCATCGGTGGCGCCGCCGCCGTCGTCGCCGCCCTCACCTTCGTGTTCGGCATCGTCATGTTCGCCACGGGCATGTCCGACTACACGACGGGCGATCCGAGCCCGGCCGAGTCGGTCGACTTCCTCGTCGCCCACCAGGGCTCGCTGTTCGTCTGGTACCTCGTCATCTTCCTCGTGTTCGGCATCGCCCTGGTGCCGCTCGCGCTCGCCCTCCACCGGCGACTCGCACCGGCCACGCCGATGCTGGCCACGACGGCCACCGCCTTCGGGTTGATCTGGGCGGGCCTGATGTTCGCCACCGGGATGATCGAGAACATCGGGATCGAGGTCGTCGCCGACCTGGCCGGCTCGCACCCGGGTGACGCCCCCGCCGTGTGGTCGTCGATCGACGCCGTCACCAACGGCCTCGGCGGCGGCAACGAGCTGCTCGGCGGACTGTGGATCGGCCTGATCAGCCTGGCCGCCCTCGCCTCGGGCACCCTCCCGAAGGCCCTGAACTGGCTCGGCGTGGCGACGGCAGTGGCCGGCCTGGCCACCCTCGCCCCCGGCTTCGAAGCCGCCGAGATGGTGTTCGGCCTCGGCTCGATCGCCTGGTTCGTCTGGATCGGCGCCGCCCTCCTCCGCAACCGCACCACCTGACCTCACCAACCCACGAACCACCCACGACACACAGGAGTCCGCCATGACCATCACCACCGAACCCACGACCTTCGCCCCGCCCCGGATCGCGACTGCCCCCGACGGCTTCGCTGCGAGTGCGACCGACGCGGTCAAGACCTACGGCCGCGGCGACGCCGCCGTCCACGCTCTCGCCGGCGTGACCGTCGGCTTCGAGCGCAACCGCTTCACCGCCATCATGGGCCCGTCCGGGTCGGGCAAGTCGACCCTCATGCAGACCGTCGCCGGCCTCGACACGCTGACGTCCGGCTCGGTCGCCATCGGCGGCGTCGAGCTGTCGTCGCTGAACGACAAGCAGCTGACCCGCATGCGTCGCGACAAGATCGGCTTCATCTTCCAGTCGTTCAACCTGGTGCCGACCCTGACGGCCCGGGAGAACATCCTGCTGCCGCTCGATCTCGCCGGCCGCAGGGTCGACGCCGACTGGCTCGACCACGTCGTGTCGACCGTCGGCATGGGGGAGCGTCTCCGCCATCGCCCGACCGAGCTGTCGGGTGGCCAGCAGCAGCGCGTCGCCGTGGCCCGTGCGCTCGTCAGCCGACCCGAGATCGTGTTCGGTGACGAGCCGACCGGCAACCTCGACAGCCGCGCCGGCGCCGAGGTCCTGTCGTTCCTGCGCACCGCGGTGCGCGAGCTCGACCAGACCGTCGTGATGGTCACCCACGATCCAATCGCCGCGTCGTACGCCGACCGGATCGTCTTCCTCGCCGACGGTCGCATCGTCGACGAGATGTTCTCGCCCACGCCCGACTCGGTGCTCGACCGCATGAAGCGGTTCGAGTACTGACCCGCCGACCTCCACGAAGGGACACGCCATGTTGCGCCTCTCCATCCGATCGCTGCTCGCCAAGAAGCTGCGATTCATCACCACGGCGGTCGCCATCGTCCTCGGCGTCGCCTTCACGGCGGGGACGATGATCCTCGCCGACACCATGTCGGCGTCGTACGGCACCGCGATCGAGGGCGTCGCCGACGGCGTCGACGTGGTCGTACGCGGTCACCGCCTCGACCCCGACGACCCGCTCACCGCCCGCGCCGAGATCCCCCTCGACACGCTCGACACGATCGCCGGGCTCCCGGGCGTCGCTGCCGCCGCTCCCTATGCGGAGGGCTACACCGAGGTGATCGGCGCCGACGGTTCGACGATCGACGTGATGCAGAGCGTCGGGTTGAACTGGATCGACGACGATGTACTCGCGTTGTACGAGGTCGTCGACGGTCGTGCACCGTCGGCCCCCGGTGAGGTCGCACTCGGCGACAACACCGCCGACCTGGCCGACGTCGCGATCGGTGACCCGGTCGACCTGTTGACCGTGCGCGGCCGCGAGACGTTCACCGTCGTCGGCCTCACCCAGCTGTCTGGTGGTTCGGCGTTCGGTAGCACCGGGTTCGTCCACTTCACCGACGCCGACGCCGAAGGCCGCATCACCGAGTTGGGCCAGACCGACTGGGTGATCGCCCGCGGCGACGGTTCGGTCACGCCCGACGCGCTGGCCGCCAGCGCCTCGCTCGTGCTGCCCGACCAGAGCATCGTCACCGGCCAGGGCATGATCGACGAGCAGCAGGCCGACGTCGACCGCGCCGTCGACCTCATCCGCACGATCCTGCTGGTGTTCGGCTTCATCGCCCTGTTCGTCGGAGCGTTCACGATCGCCAACACCTTCACGGTGACGATCGCGCAGCGGACGAAGGAGCTCGCGCTGGTGCGGGCGATCGGAGCCGGCCGCCGTCAGGTCCTCGGATCGGTCGTGATCGAGGCCGCCGTGCTCGGAGTGGTCGCCGCTGCAGCGGGCGTCGTCGCCGGCATCGGGGTCGCCGCCGGTCTGACCGAGCTGTTCGCAACCTTCGGTCTCGAGTTCCCCGACTCCGATCTCGTCATCGCCACCCGGACGATCGTCTGGTCGATGGCGACCGGCGTCGGCGTGACGATCGGCTCCGCCCTGCTGCCCGCTCGTCGTGGCGCCTCGGTTGCCCCGGTCGAGGCGATGCGCGAGGCGTCGACCGAACCAGCGGGTGTCCCCATCCGTCGCACGGTCGTCGGCCTCGTCGCCGCCGTCGCCGGTGTCGTGCTCCTGCTCGTCGGCGGTTCCGACGGGAACGCCAAGACGGTCGGCTACGGCATGGCGCTCGCCTTCGTCGGTGCACTGGCACTCGGCCCCGTGCTCGTCCGCCCGGTCGTCGCGGCCCTCGCCGTGCCGCTCGGCTGGTTCGGTGCGAGTGGTCGACTCGCCGCCGCGAACGCCCGGCGCAACTCGAAGCGGTCAGCCGCCACGGCGTCGGCGCTCACGATCGGCGTGATGCTGGTCGCCGGTGCCGCCATGTTCGCGAGCACCGCGTCGGAGACGGTGCGCGGCGACGTGGAGGAGGTGTTCGTCGCCGACCGGATCGTGCGTCCACTCGGGATGAGCCCGGGCATGCCGACCGAACTCGCCGCCGCCCTCGCCGACATCGACGGCGTCGACGTCCTCCCGATGCAGACCGCCGACGTCTCGATCGATGGTGACACCACCGCCGTGACGGGCCTCGACCTGGCCGCCGCCGATGGCTTCCTCGACGTCGAGGTGGTCGACGGTGCGATCGACGCCACCTCGTTGGCGGTCGGCGATCAGCTCGCCGCCGACCAGGGTTGGTCCGTCGGCGACACGATCGACATCACGTTCGCCGACGGCACGTCGGAGCAACTCCCGATCGGTGTCGTCCTCGACGAGGGCGCCGCGCTCGAACCGGTCATCGCCCCGTACGACCTCGTCGCCGCGCACGGCATCGGTCTCGACCAGCTCCTCTTCATCGACGCCGGCGACGACGACTCGATCGCAGCGGTCGAGGCGATCACCGACCAGATGCCGACCGCCACGGTCGAGTCGGTGTCGGAGCTCTCCGACGCCATCGCCGGCACGTTCGACACCTTGCTCACGATCGTGCTCGGCTTCCTCGGCTTGGCGATCGTGATCGCCGTGCTCGGCATCGCCACCACGATCGGACTGTCAGTGCACGAACGCACTCGTGAGCTGGGTGTGTTGCGGGCGGTCGGCATGAGCCGCAGCCAGCTGCGCCGCTCGATCCGGTTGGAGGCGATCGTCATCGCCCTGTTCGGCACGGCGATCGGTGCCGCCCTCGGCATCGGTGGGACCTGGGCCCTGCTGAGGACGTTGACCGACGACGGCTTTGCCGATCCGGTCCTCCCGATCGGGCCCCTGGTCGGCACGGCGATCGGAGCGATCCTCGCCGGCACCGCCGCCGCCGCCCTCCCCGCCCACCGAGCCGCCAGGCGCAAGGTCCTCGACGCCATCCGCGCCGACTGACGAACAGCCCAGACCGGGCACGGATGTGGTCTGACCAGGTCCGTGCCCGGTCGTGTGCCCGGTCTTGCCGGCGAACGTGGTGTCGGCCGGGATTTGCTTGCCGAGGTGCCAGTAGCGCGCGTGGTGCCGGCCGCTCCTCGTGTCCGCTTGTCCTCGTTGCAGACGCGCGTGCTTGCCCGATCCACGACAGTCGCATCCCTCCTGGCGAGCGCTTGACGCCTGCGGGTGTTCGGCCCTCCCGTCGAATCCGCCCTGATTAGGAATTGATTCGTTCCTATGTCGCTCGATACCTCGGCTGGCGCAAGCATCGGCGAACGAGAGGGGGCCGTGATCGGCTCGGACCACACCGAACCCGCTGGAACAACGCCCGACCCATTGCAGTCGGCGACCTCACGGCGATCAGCCCATCGACGGAGAGGACAGTGACGCGTCTGGATGACGCCGCCAGCACGGTGAGGTGGATCAGGGGTCGAGCGAGCGAACCTCACGGCGGTGATAGGGATCCCCGCCACTCCGACAGGTTGTCGGACCGCGTTCCCCGCACCCCTCCGGTGGCGGAAATGCTGCGGCGAAGTCGACGGCCGCGCTGGAGTCACCTTCAATGGTGAGGGGTTCGAGCGACCTGCGGCCGAGCAGCGCCGCAAGGATCTCAGCGCTGGGACCCACGAACGTGCAGGCGACCGCGGACGTTGGGGGACCTTCCTCCACGTCGACTTGACCAGCATCATCGACACGAACGGCGGCGTCGATCACATCGGTCCCGAATCGCCAGCTCCCCGAGATCGAGGTGTTCGCGATACCAGATCTCGGTCGCCGACTCCTCAACCACCGCAGGCGCATCGGCAACGCACAAGCGTCGATGGTCGTTGCTCCGCTCGCGCGCCTGGATAGAAGGCAGTCGCTTCTCCAGCAAGCGTGTGCTCTGTCATCCAGCGCGACGCCTCCGCTCCGTTGCGGAGATGGCAGACGATCGTCAGTCGACTTCAGTCAGGGAGCAGCGATGGCGCCAGGAATTCCGCAGTCGACCGGTGACGCATTGTGTCCACGAGTTCATGGTGGCGCACGCGAATGGCGTCGGCGATCCCGCCCAGATCAGTCACCCGGACTCCTCGAGGTGGCGACCACCATCATGATCAGCGTCGGCACAACGAAGAGTCCAACCGACGCGGCCCCGAGAACCGCGACCACGCCGAGGACCAGGCTGGCCACCAGCCTCGCCTTTCGCCGGACGCCCGCAGGTCGACACAGCATCGGCACAGCAGCGACAAGCGCCGGGACGAGCGCGATTGCGACGATGCGCGCCCCTTCAGTCTCCAGGAGCGACCTCCTCGTCGACTCGCTCACCACCTCAGGGCCAGCACCGACGCTTTCGCCCTCCGCTATGGACTCGGGCTCGAACTGGGCGCTGTCGGAGCTCTCGCTGACCAGCGGCAGGAGCGAGATGGCCAGCGCGAACGCGAACGCAGCGGCGATCGCCGCCAGGTTCCAGCGGTCGCCGGCCCGCGATACCTGCCCCGCCATCTGGGCACCCACCGCTGGACTCGTCATTCCAGTATCATACATTTGTATGAATGGAGGTCAACGCAGGGCAGCTGAAACAAGCGACGACGCCCAAGTCAGGCAACGCCTGCTCGAGGCGACCCAGAGACTCCTGAGCAAAGCCGGCGTCGAGCCGCTCACCTCCCGATCGATCGCAGATGCTGCGGGCGCGAATCTCGCAGCCATCACCTACTACTTCGGATCAAAGCAGCAGTTGGTCGACGAAGCGATGCTGGCCATGGCCGGAACGATCCTCCAGCCCGTACTTGCCGAGCTCGAATCCGACTCAGATGCCATCACGAAGCTGCTGCGCTCGATCCAATTGCTGAACCAGGTCCTGTCCGACAACCGCACCGCCGCCGGCGCCTATCTACAAACCGTGACCAGCGCCGCCACGGGCGCGATGATCCGCGCCCCACTCGTCGCGCTCCTCCACAACATCGAACAGGTCCTCGCTCGCGAGATCAGCCGGCAGCAGGCCAACACCAGCCTCCCCGCCTGGATCGAACCCGAAGCCATGGCGCAGCTGATCATGACGACCGCACACGGCACACTCATCGCAGCCTCGCTCGAACCCGACCGAGTCGACCACACCCGCATCGCCAGCCAGTTCGCTCAACTCCTCCTGAACGCTCGCAGCCCGACACCAAAGACCGGACCATGAATGACGGCGACACCAGGATCCACCTCACACTGACCTTCGACGAGAACGTCGTCGGTGATCTTGCGACATACCGGCGACGGTTCGATCCGACGATGGCCGCCGGCGTCGATCCCCACGTCACCCTCGTCTACCCCGAGGAGTACACGGACCTCGAACTCCTCATGGCACGGGCACGGTCTGCCGCGGTAGGCGTGTCGCCTTTCACGCTGAGCGCCGCCCGGTTCGTCACCGACGGCGACGACGGCCAGAACGGTGTCTTCGCCGAGTTTGGCGTTCCATCCGACTCCTGGAACCGGCTCCGTCACGAACTCCTCGCTCCTCCGTTCGCACCCACCGAGACCAGGCCCCACCTCACGATCGTGCACCCCCGAACCTCCAACCTCGGGCCCTACGCCTGGACCGAGCTCGGCTCCCGGCCTGCCCGCTGCCACCTCGTCGCCAACGAACTCGCCCTGACCGCCACGATCGCCTCCAACCAACGCACGACGCTGGAACGCCTCCCCTTCACAGGCACCACCCGGGCGGTCTGCGTGGGGGTGCTCCTCATTGCCGACGGCCGAGTCCTCCTCGGCCACCGCCACCCCGACCGGCAGTGGTATCCCAACACCTGGGACGTCATCGGCGGTCACGTCGAACCCGGTGAATCGCCCGTCGACACCGCGTGTCGCGAGGCAGCCGAAGAACTCGACATCGACGTCGTCGCTGAAGACCTCACCCACCTCGACACGCTCGTCGCCCACGACGTCGAACTCGTCCTGTTCACGACCGGTCGCTGGCAGGGAAACCCGACCAACAACGCACCCGGCGAACACACATCGATCCGATGGTTCGAGCGGGCCGATCTCGCGGGTCTCGACCTCGCCGACCCCGCGTTGCGCAACCCGGCCATCGCTGCGGTCGAAACCCGAGCCTGACAACGGGACGGGACCCTGCCAGAGATCGGAACGGTTGAGGGTTCAGCGCTTCACTGCGGTGGTGAGCGTGACGAGGAGCGGGCGGGTCACGACCCCACCGAGCTCGTCGCTGATGAAGGCTTCGATGGCGTTGAGCAGACCGAGCCGGTCAGGCGGCCTCGCATCTCGGGAGCAGTGACCGATGCGGCTCCGATGATCGACTCACCATGGCGACGGTCGTCTACATCGATGGATTCAACTTCTACTACGGCGCCGTCAAGGGCACCCCGCACGAGTGGCTCGACTACCAGGCGGTCCCGAGCCCCGCCGGCGTTGCCCGGTGTTCCCCGCTGCTCCCCACTGTTTCCCGCTGATCCGTGAGTTCTCTGTGAGCTTTTCGAGGCCGTTGAACGACCGCGACCAAGGGCCGAGGAGGCGGCCCGCCGACCCCGACGGATCCGATACGTTGACCGGCCGCCAGCTTGGCACGCCTGTCAAGGCCGAGGCTTGTCGCCGACCGCCGGGTCGCCCGGACGCGACGATCGCCGTGTCGAGCGCTGAGGTTCACGCCGAATCGCCCCGTTCGCGCCGCACACCGACTGCCGCTGTAGCCAGGGCCAGCGCGAGACAAAGAGGCGAGAAGACACGTCGGTCGAGGCGTCGGAAGCGCTGTCCCGAACTGCCCGGAGAGACCATGTCGGTGCGGCCGAGCAGCCCGAGGACTCCCCGCGCGGTCAGGACGGCGACGACGCCCATTCGCCCGATCGCGCGCATGTTCCTCGGCCCAATACGAGGATCAGCGGCGAGCGCGGCTGCGGCGAAGAGACAGCCGGCAACGCCATGGCACGCGGCGGCATCGGGAACTGCGCGACGCCCCACGACAGCGTCCGCGAGCTGCTCGCGATCCGGGAAGGGGAAGGACGATCCCCGACCCCACGCAACATGGAGGACGCCCAATGCCGTGAATCCGGAGGTTGCGACGATGCGGCCGATGCTGCGAACGCTCTGATGCCGAGACGAGACGGCGGCACTGCTCACGGCGCGATCCCTCGCTGCACCGCCCCGGTCTCGTAGGCGATCATGACGAGTTGGGCACGGTCGCGGGCATCGAGTTTCGTAAGGAGACGGCTGACGTGGGTCTTGATCGTGGCCTGGCTGATGAACAGCCTCTCTGCGATCTCCGCGTTGGAGCTTCCGGCCGCGATGTGCGCGAGGACCTCGTTCTCTCGGTCGGTGAGCTGGGCGAGCGGTTGGGGCTTGGCGAGAAGGGCCTCGGGAAGGGTGACGAACTCCTCGATGAGTCGACGGGTGATATTCGGTGCGAGCAGGGCTTCACCGCCGGCGACGATCCTCACAGCCTGCATGAGATCGGCAGGCAGCGTGTCCTTCAGGAGGAATCCGCTGGCACCCGCACGCAGCGCTTCGTGGACATAGTCGTCGAGGTGAAACGTCGTCAAGATCACGATTCGGGTTCGGCTGAGTCCGGGATCGCTCGAGATGCGTCGTGTCGCTTCGAGGCCGTCCATGATGGGCATGCGGATGTCCATCAGTACGACGTCCGGGTGGGTCGTCGCAGCGATCGCAAGGGACTCGGCTCCGTTCTCGGCTTCGCCGACCACTTCGATGTCGTCGGCGCTCTCCAGGATTGTCGCAAAGAAGGGCACCCAGTTCTACGCCGTCATCTACGAAGGCCTCGCCCCCCCGTCACCGGGAAGGAGAAGCGGACCTGGCACCCCGCCGGACCCGACCGTGCCGCAGCCGAATAACTCGCGCAACGGCTCGCTGCAGAAGCCGAGGGTGTGAACGACTCGACCCGCTCGCTCACGTTCGGCGCCTACCTGACCGAGCAGTGGCTGCCGGGCAAGGCCAACACGCTCGCGGAGTCGACCTGGCACAGCTATCGGCGCAAGATCGAACGCCACATCCTCCCCACCCTCGGCCGGACCCCGATCCGACGGTTGAAGGCCGCGGATCTCGAGCGGCTCTACGACTCCAAACTCCGCCCCACCGACCCCGGCATCAAGCCGCTGTCGCCGAAGACGGTGCTCGAGATCCACCTGATCATCCGCGGCGCGCTCGCTGCTGCGGTGAGGCGAGGCATGCTGAGCCGCAACATCGCCCTCGTCGCTCATGCCCCTCGGTTGCGGTCGATCCCGAAACACGAAGCCCAAGCCTGGACCGCTGACCAGGTCGCAGTCTTCCTGCGGGCCGCGGTCGGGCACCGGCTGTTCCCGGCGTTCTGGCTGGCCGCCCTCGTCGATCCTTCTACCGGCGACACCCGGTGGAAGACCCGGAAGAAGTCGGCCTGAACACGGTAGAAGCCCCGACCAACGACGAAGGCCCAGGTCGCTGACCTGGGACTTCACACGAGATTTGGTGCTCGTCGTGTTCGCGAGTTGTTCGCGGCGCCGGCGGGCGGACGGTGGACTTCGAACTCTGGGATCGAGGCCAAGGTTCTCCCCGACGAACCTCTACTTCGAGGCTGACGTCGGTGGGTCGAGGCTGCGCTCAGGCGGCGAGTGCGGCGGCAAGCGTTCGGACGAGTTCGGCGATAGCGACGGCGGCGGGCCCGACCGAACCCGGCTGTCTCGGCGGCAAGGACGGCCCTGCCAACACGAGTTGTCCCCGCAGCCGCCGATGGCGATTTGACGCGCGTACCATGGCACGGGTGTCGGCTTGGGCGTTAGCGGGGCGGGAGAACGAGATTCGGCGCGTTCGCGAGGCGCACGCAGCTGGTCGGGCAGTCGTGCTCGTTGGCGAGCTCGGTGTCGGCAAGAGCCGGGTGGCGGCAGAGCTCTACTCGGGCCACCCCGATCGGCGGGTCGTCCGCGGGGCGATATCGACTCAGTCAATCCCGTTGGGCGCGTTGGCGCCTCTCCTGGCGGACCGCATCACAGGCGATGGCGCTCACGGTGACGATGTGACCGCACTCGCCCGAGCCTTCGAGGCGCTCGTTCGAACAGGGGGCGCAGTCGTCGTCGAAGATGCCCAGTGGCTCGACGATTCGACGGCGGGCCTGCTGGCGGAGGTCGCTTTGGCGGGCGCGACCCCGTTCACGTTCTGTCTCCGAGATGGCCGGTCGCCGGCGCCGCTGCGGGCGCTGTTGGCATCGGAGTCTTGCGTCACCATCCGGCTGGGGCCGCTCGATCGGGAGGCGGTCGACGGCATGGTCGACTCCGTCACCGGCCTTATGGACGTCGGTTCGCAACGACGCTTGTACGAAGCGACAGAGGGGCTCCCACTGCTCGTGCGCGTTCTCGTAGAGAGCGCGGTCGAATCTGGTGATCTCGTCAGATCGGACCTGGGATCGAGTTGGAACGGACGGTTGACGCTGGACGAGCCCAGCGCCAGCGACATCCTCGGTCGCATCCTGCCCGACCTTCCTGCCGACCACCGGGCGCTACTCGATCTGCTCGCGATCGCTGGCCCCCTGCCCGTGAGCGTCGCTCGCACCCTCGCAACCGATGATCAGATCACCGGCTTGGAAGCCGCCCGAGTCGTCACCGAGCGCCACGGTCTCCTGCTCATTCGGCGCCCGATCGTTGGGGAGATCGTTGCCGCCGCGATCGGCACCTTCGAGCGGCACCGGATCAGCGCCAAACTCGTCGCGGCGACCGGCGCAGACGATTCAGACGACCTCGCCGTGCGCCGGATCGAGTGGACGCTGCACGCGATGACGGGCGGACTGATCGACCGAGACCCTGCAGTGCTCCTCCACGGGGCAGAGCTCGCGCTCGATCACGGAGACGCCGATCTCGCATCCAGGCTGAGCGAGGCAGCATGGACCTTCGATCCGACAGTCGAGAGCAGCCTTCTCGTGGGCCTGAGCGCCGCCGTACTCGGAGACCGCCCCAAGGCTCTGTCCGCCCTCGAACCGATCATCGTCGATCCGACGATGACGCTCGCGGTTCGTCACCAGGCCCTGCGCAGCGCTCTGCGAATTGCCGACCAGCCGTTCGTCGACCGCAACGAAACGATCGTGGCCGACATCCTTGAACAGTCGTCCGCTGACGAACAGCACGGAGACCTCGTGGCAGCGTGGAGTGCCGCGCAAGCCTTCGTCGGTCGATGGCACGCGGCGAGGTCGACCGCCACTCCTCTGGCCGACCATCCCGACATCTCCGTCAGGCTTCGCGCTGCTGGCCCGCTCACCAGCGGTCTGCTTGCAGAGGGCCGCTGCCAAGACGCCGTGACCAATGCATACGAATGGCTGTCGGATGCACTCTCCGCAGGTGACGGCCACGGCGATGCGTACCGTTGGGCCGCGGTGACGCTGTTCTCGGCGCTGCTTGCCGCGGGCCGCACCACCGAGCTCGAAGGGTTGCTGGTCGCTGCCTCGCCCGACGAAGGGTTCTGGACGTGCGCGATGCGGGGTCGCGTCCATCTGGCACGAGGTCACGGTCGCTCAGCGTGCACCGAGTTCGCTGCTGCACTCCGGGAGCCGCACCATCAGCTCTGGCGGGGCTGGGTGACTGCCCTCAACCTCGAGGCACTCGCGCTCACTGGCGGAGACGCGACCCACCTCGACGAGTCCCTGACCGCTGCCGAGCCGCCTCCCGGGGTCGCTCGTAACGACTTCGAGCGGTCGCTCGCCTGGGCGGCGGTCGCGCGAGGCGACCTACTCGGAGCGAGATCAAAACTGGCTGCGCTGGCCAGTCGTGCCGCCGAGGATGATCACATCACGTTCGAGGCGATCAACCGGTACGAACTCCTGCGCCTCGGTGCGATAGGGCGCAATGCCGACCGTCTGATATCCCTGTGTTCATCGTGGGAGTCGATGCTCGCACCACCGATTGCCGACCACGCGGCTGGCAGGAAGGCCCGCGACGCACGACGGTTGGAGCAGGCGGCCCTGACGTTCGCTGAGCTCGGCATGGATCTGAACGCCGCCGAGGCCTGGGTCGACGCCGCAACGCAGTATCGCCATGACGGCTTCGTCGACTCCACGCGTCGCTGCAGCGCCGCTGCAGCATCCGCTCGAGAGCGCTGCGGCAACCCCGCGACCCCGATCCTCAGCGGACTCGGACCGACGGTCGTCCTCACGGCACGCGAACGCGATGTCGCATCCCGAGCCGCAGCCGGTGACTCGAGCCGACAGATCGCCGAGGCGCTCGGCGTCTCGGTGCGGACCGTCGACAACCTTCTCGGCCGTGTCTACACCAAGCTCGGCGTCGCCGGCCGGGGTGGTCTGGGTGCTGTCATGGGCACCGACCGCAGTGGATCGTGAGTAGTCGATTGCTCATGACCTGACGGCTCGCGTGCGCGATGGTCACCTCCAGAGATCGCGTGCGCAGGTCGGGCGCGGTTCGGCGGCCGAGTCAGAAGGATGGAGCATCGAGATGGTCGACAGGCGCGGAGACACCCACATCAGCGGCGACGAGGAATGGGCCGACTGGAACCGCGATTCGGACGGCGACGGCTTGAGCGACGCGGCGGAACGTCGCATCGGCACCAATCTCCACAATGCCGATACCGACGGCGACGGCCTGCTCGACGGCGAAGAGGTCAGCGAGAAGCAGTTCTATTCCGAGGGCATCGTCATCGGTTCCGGAGACTCGCTCGATGTCCGCCTCGACACCGAGAGTGATCCGTTCTCCGGTGACGGAGACGGTGACGGCCTCAGCGATGCGATCGAACGCGCGACGGGTTCGGATGCGTTGAACTACGACACCGACGGTGACGGGCTCGACGACCGGGCCGAACTGCGTGCCGGCACGAACGCGAACAACGCCGACAGCGACGGTGACGGCCTCACCGACGGCGTCGAGGTGCATGACATCGGCAGCAATCCGCTGTCGGGAGACAGCGACGGCGACGGACTCGGGGACCTCCGCGAGGTGTACGGCACCGGAACCTCGGCGACGTCAGCGGACTCGGACGGTGACGGTCTCAACGATGCCGACGAGATCGCCCGTGGGACGGACGCGATGCAGGCCGACAGCGACCGCGATGGGCTGTCCGACGGCTACGAGGTCGGACACGGGTTCAATCCACTCACCGGCGACAGCGACGGCGACGGAACGGGCGACTACCTGGAGGACGCGAGTTCGTTCGAGAACTCTGGAAGCATGACCCGCATCGGATCCGACCTCGGACGGTTCGGTGGTGTTCCGACGGTTCTGACCAGCTCTGCGGCGGCGAGTCTGTCGACTTCCGTTGCTGACGCCGGTTCGCCGATCACATCGTTCGGACCGGGAGCAAGCCGGCTCCAGACCGGGGGCGTCGCACAGCCCGACACCGCTGCCATCCAACCGATCGATGCTGCCGCCCGCGGCGAGGTGCTCGACGTCGACGGCGACGGAGTCGCCGACGGATGGGTCGACCCCGACGCCGGGGTCGCCGACCTCGACGGCGACGGCCACATCGACGCCTGGCAGGACGGCGAACGCGTCCTCATCGACTCCGACGGCGACGGCCAACCCGACATGGCCCACCGCCTCGTCGACACCGACGGCGACGGCGAACCCGACACCCTCGAAGTCGACACCGACCTCGACGGCATCGCCGACGAGATCACCCCCGTCATCGTCCACGACGCCCCCCAACCAGCCGAGATGGTCGACGACCCGGACGGCGAAGCGAACGAGGGCGGGAACGTCGAGCCGATGATGGAGGTCGGCGATGTCCTCGACGACGGGCTTGCCCTGCATGCGCTGGACGGCGGGAACGAGTTGTGGATCTTGAAGCACCAGCACGAGGTTGAGGCTCGCGGCCGGGCCCACGCGGTGCTCGATAACACTCTGTCGGGTGTGACGGATGGTCTCGAGGCGATCAGCGAGAACCTGCCGGCAGGGGGCCGGCCACGGCCAAGCAACTTTGATGCCGGCACCGGCCCAGACCGGCTCGGTGCGAGCAGTGCCTCACCTCCGACCTCGTTCTCGCCGGAAACCTCGGTTCAGGCTCCAGGCGCGACGACGGGATGGTCATCGCCGACCAGGGCAATCGACGACGTGCCCGTGGAAGCCGAAGACGCGGCGGAACCGGACCCGGTCGACCCTGTCGGTCTCGACGTTGCACCAGCCGGTGCCGGTAGCGATGGTGACCGCGCGGGCGATGGCGGTGTCGAACCTGCGGCGCCGGTCCTGCAGCCACCACCCGGGCTCGGAACGATACGGCGCAATGGTCTCGAGCGGCCTTCGTTCATCGACAACATCGAGCCCGTGGAGGGTGGCGGGCGCACCTTCGTTGCCCGGTCCGGCATCGAGCACGCCATCAACATGGACTTAAGCGACTCAGACGGCGACGGATTGAGCGATTCAGCCGAGCGGGGATTGGGTACCGACGCGCTCCGGCCCGACACCGACGGCGACGGGCTCACCGACCTGTACGAGGTGCAGCACGGCCTGGACCCGCTCGACACCCATACCGGTGGTACCCACGACGCGATCACCGACCTGGGCCGCATCACCGGCGCGGGCGGGTTCGGTGGTGGGCACGCGCTCCGGCCCGCTGGTTTCGGGCTCGGTGAGCCCGCGGCTGCCCCGGACGAGGTACACGACCAGCAAGGCAAGGTCGTGATCGACCCTGACATCGACGAAGCCGCCGAGCTGGGCGGCGCTGCCGAGGCCCCGCAACCAGTTGCCGAGCAGCCCGAGGCTGACGAGGTCGTCGATGAGGAGGCCGCAGGTGCCGACCTCCTCGATGCTGAAGCAGCGATCGTCGAAGAGGCGATCAATGGCGATCAGGGTCTCGACGACATCGAGGTGGACGTGTTCGACGACGCCATCGGGGACGAAGCACCGATGGGCGACGCGGTCGGCGAGATCGAACCGGATGACGAAGCACAAGATGGCGCTGTCGAAGCCGACGACGCGGCACAGCCCCTGCACGACGAGGCCGCCGATGCCGCAGGCGGCGAGCTGCTCGATGCCGACGTAGTGGGAGAGGCGGAGGTCGAGCCCGAGCTGGAAGCGGAGGAGTTCGCCGTCGAGCTGATCGATGAGCAGTTCGAGTTTGGCGAGGCGCTCCCGGCCGACGAGCCGTTCGATCCCGAGGGGCACTTCGACCTCGGAGAGTTCGTCGATGAGTGAAGACTCCTTGGTGGCTCTCGGTATCGACGTCGGCACGACCTACACATCAGCTGCCGCGTGTTCGGGGGGCCAGACATCGCTCCTCGACGTCGATGGCCGGTCGACAACGATGCCGTCGGTCGTGTTGGCCGATTCGGGAGGCCAGGTGGTCGTCGGCCGCGCTGCGCTCGCGCGGGGGGCGACCGATCCGGTGCGCCTGGCACGCGAGTTCAAGCGACGAATCGGCGATCCGGAACCGGTCTTGCTGGCCGGCGCGCCATGGACGCCCGCATCGCTCACGGCGCGCCTCATCGAACGAGTCCTCAGCGTCGCGACGGCTCAACTCGGCCGCCCGCCGGATCGCGTCGCACTCACACATCCGGCTCGTTGGGGTCCGTACAAGACCGATGTCATGGTCGAAGCTGCGGGAATCGCAGGCGTCGACGAACCGTTGCTGCTGGCCGAGCCTGCCGCGGCAGCGCTGTTCTACGCGTCGACGCGGGAGTTGCCAAGCGGCGCCACCATCGCCGTCTACGACTTCGGCGGCGGCACGTTCGACACCGCCGTCGTGCGTGTCGACGGTACATCATGCGAAGTCATCGGCCGGCCGGACGGGCTCGACAGGTTCGGCGGGATCGACATCGACGCTGCGGTACTCAGCCATGTGCGAGCCAGCCTGGGCGGGTCGCTCGACGACCTCGACCCGACCGACGTCGGCAACCTGGCCGCGATGCGACGATTGCGCGACGATTGCGCAACCGCCAAGGAGGCACTCTCGACCGACCTCGACGCAGTGGTCCCCGTGGTGTTCCCGCATCTGACGACCGAGGTCAGGATCACCCGCCGCGAACTCGACGAGATGGTGGCGCCGGTGTTGCACGACACGATCGTCACCGTCCACCGCACTCTGGCGTCGGCGGGCGTCGAGCTCGACGATCTGCACACCGTGCTCCTCGTCGGCGGTTCGTCGCAGATGCCCGTCGTGAGCCGGCTCGTGACCGAAACGCTCGGTAGGCCGGTGTCGATCGACACGCATCCGAAGCACTCGATCGCGAGCGGGGCCGCGCTGGCTGCTGCACAAGGCTTCGCGCGCCGCACCTCCACCGTTCAAGCCACAGGTGGGCCAGCGACCCTGGCCGCACCCTCGGGAGCGACAGCTGCAACGGACGAACAGGGGCCGGTCGGCCCGCAACGCAACACTCGACGTGGCTGGCGATGGGCCGCCGCCGGTGTCGTGGCCCTCACTGTCATCGGCGGCTTCGCAGCGACACGGTCGAACGGAGCGAACGATCGGTCGACAACCTCCGACGAAGCAACCTCGTCGTTGGCTCCATCGACCCCGACGGAGCCAGCCGTCTCGTCGCGGGAAACCCAGACGTCCACGGCCACCGCCGCTCCGGCAACGAGCCCCACCGCCACGAGCGCCGGGGTGGCCGTCTCTTCGACGGCTACGCCGCCAACCGGCGGCACGGTCACCGCTTCCTCCACCGTGATCCTCGAAGCTGCAGCAGGACCCCTCACCGTCGTGTTCGACGCCGTGGAGGTCGATGCTGACACGGGCGGCGTCGTCGTGCAGTGGCATCTCACAGGCACCGCGCCGCCAGAGCTGTCCCTCGAAGGCGTGGGCGCCAACTTCCACTACGACACCCAGCCCTCAGCGTCGGCCGGTCTGAACGCCCCTGACTTCGGGTTCTTTCCCGGCATCTTCTACAACGCACGAATTCCCCGATTCTCCGTGCCACCCAAGGCCGGCACCGACGACGAAGCTGCGACACGACTGTGCGGCATCGTGGCCGACGCGGACTACAACATCATCGACCCCAGTTCGTTCGCCTGCGTGGACCTGCCATGAGTCCTCAGCTGTCGGCGCTCGTCGAACGCGCCGCAGCCGCGGCAATGTTGCGTGACCGCGACGACCTCGCCACGCGGGTTCGACGTCACCTCGCCGACACCGCCCTGGACCGGCGCATTCTGGTCGTCGGCGGTTACAAGGTCGGCAAGAGCACCCTCGTCAACGCGCTGCTCGGGGTCGATCTGTGTCTCGCGGCGGCCGATCGCGACAGCGAACTCCCGTGCCTCGTCAGATTCGGAGCGACAATATCGGCACACCTCACGACCACGGATCAGGCCCGGGAGTCCGCCGCAGCGACGGCCGACCACACCCTCCCAGTGCTCCTCGACGACGCGACACGAGCGATGCAGCAGCCACCGCCTGGCGCGCTCGGGCTGACCTACACCGCACCCCAGCCCCTCCTGCGCTCCGGGCTCGCACTCCTCGACATGCCCGGGCTGGGCGGGCACGGGTCTCCCAGCGAACGCGCAGCCATCGCGAGCGCCAGGGAGTCTGTGGCGGTCATCTTCGTCGTGGATGGCACGCGGGAGTTGACGCTGTTCGAGCTCGACTCGATCGCTGCCTTCCACTCGGTCAACCATCACCTGATCGTCGTCGCGTCGAAGTGCGAACTCACTCGCCATGCCACGACTCTCATCGCCCGCAATCGCCGACATCTCGGCCAACGCGGCCTCGGCGCGGTTCCAGTCCTCGGTGTCGCATCCGAACTGCGTGCTGCCGCCGTCGCACGCAACGATGTCGAGCTCAACCGAATGTCCGGATACCCCGAACTCGTTCGAGCGATCGCCGCGACGGTCGGTGCGTCTCCGCGCCACGTTCGGGTCTGCGCCGAGATCGACGACGTGGTGGCACAGCTGCGTGAGGAAGTCGAGTCGGAGCGAGCCGCGCTCGGAGACCTCGACGACGCCCGGGCGATGGAGGCGTCCCGGTCCGACGCGATCGCGCGGGTTCAGCAGCTGCGAAGCGCAGCGACTCGCTGGCAGGCGGTGCTGGCGGAAGGGTCGGCGGTGTTGGCGTCGGAGGCGGAGTTCGATCTCCGACAGCGCCTCCGGCGGACCCAAGCGTGGGCCGACGCGGAGATCGACGCAGGCGACCCCGCGACCGGATGGGACGACATCGCACGTCGAGTCAACGCTCGGGTCGCAGACGATCTGTGCGAGCACGTCGACTTCATCGAAGGCGGTCTCGCCCGGCTCGCCGAAAAGGTGGTCGATCACTTCGCAGAGGCCGATGTCGACGTGTCGCCCAGCGCAGGGCGGGCGCCGGAAGGGGGCGAACGTCTGCGGGCGAACGGGTTGGAGCTTGCCGATCTGGACCTCGCCCGATCCGGAGTGCTCGACAAGGGTCTCGTCGCCCTCCGCGGCAGCTACGGGGGAATGATGGTGTTCGGATTCGTCGGCACCGCGCTCGGTCTCACCATCCTCAGCCCGCTCGCATTCGTCGCCGGGATCGGGCTCGGTGGAAAGGCAGTCCGGGACGACCGGACCCGTCAGGTCGCAGCGCGCCGAGCACAGGCCAAGGCGCACGTCCGGCGCGCCTTCGACGAGCTGACATTCCAACAGGTGAAGCAGACGCGGGACGCTGTTCGCGAAGCCCAGAACGGGCTGCGCTCAGGGTTTCTCGCTCGGATCGAGGAGCTCCAGCGAAGCCTCACTGCTGCCGCGACCGCCGCCGCCGGCGCGATCCACGGCGAAACGCGCGACGCCGACCAGACCCGGGCCGACCTCGACGCCGAATGGCACACGCTGGAACGGCTCCAACACGACGCCGAACAGTTCCAAGCGGGGTGGCCGAGCGCCGCCCGTAGGGGAAGGGCAGGGTAATGGATCTCATTGCCGACCTCACCGGCCTCATCGACCGAGTGGCCCTCGCGCACGCCGGCACCGCCGTGGGAGACGAGGCGGCCGCGATCGGGAGGAGGCTCGCCGAGCCGCTGCGAGTCGCCATCGTCGGGCGCATGAAGTCGGGGAAGTCGACGCTGCTCAATGCTCTGGTCGGCCAGCACATCGCCCCGACGGACGCCGGAGAGTGCACCAAGGTCGTGACCTGGTACCAACACGACCACGCACCCAGCATCGAGGCGGTGATGCGCGACGGCGGACGCGTGCCGATCGCATTCCGGGCCTCTGCACACGCGCTCGACTTCGAGCTGCCGGGCACGACCGACGAGATCGATCACGTCAATGTCCATTGGCCGACTCCGCTGCTCGCGGACCTCACGCTCGTGGACACACCCGGGATCGATTCGCCGACACCGGGCGTGATCGGAAGAACCGAACGAGCGATCCTCCCCGACGACGTTCAGCCCGGCATCGCCGACATCGCCCTCTACGTCCTGCAGAACAAACACCCGACTGACCTCAACTTCCTGGAGGCGTTCGCCGCTGACGGCTTGTCGCTGCCATCACCGCTGCACTGCATCGGAGTGCTCGCACGAGCAGACGAGATCGGTGCCGCTCGGCTCGACGCCCTCGACACAGCCGGTCGGGTCGCTGCGCGGCTTGCGGCCGACATCCGCATTCGGCGTCTCTGCAACACCGTGTCCCCTGTGGCGGCGCTCCCGGCCCTCGGCGCCGGCGAGCTGACCGAGCTGCAGGTCCAGACCCTCCGCAACCTCGCGTCGAGCGACCGCAGCGTGGTCGACGACCTGCTCCTCGACGCCACCACGTGGTCCACAGCTACCGCCCCGACGGCTGCCAACGCACTGGAGCGTCAACAACTCCTCGACGCACTCGGGCTCTGGGGTGTCAGAACCGCCATCGACCTGCTCCGGACCGAGCCGCAGTCAGCTGCTGCGCTGGCAATGCAGCTCGTCAGCAAGTCCGGGCTCAACGCGCTGCGGAAGATCCTCACGAGGGACGTCAAGGAACGCAGCGATCTGTTGCGCGCCCGATCTGCGCTCATCGCGCTCGACGCTCTCGTTGCGCGATCGGGGACCGGCGACCGACGCGACTTGTTGGGCCGGATCGAGGCGCTCGTGTCCGGATGCCACGAGCTCGATGAGGCCTCCGTGCTAGCCGGCATCAGGGGAGCCGACCTCGGCTTCGATGCGAATCTCATCGAGGAAGCCGAACGGCTGCTCGGTGCAGCAGGAACCGACCGACGTGCACGCCTCGGTCTCGACGGCCGCGCCGACCAGTACGCCGTCAGTGCACAAGCACGCCTGTTGGTCACGCGATGGCGATCAATTTCGGAGAACCCGTTCGTCCCACCCGAGGGCGCTCACGTCGCTCGCGTCGTCAGCCGTTCAGCCGAAGGCCTCGTGCGGGCGGACCCGGCGATGGATGCTGTCTCGGCAGCAAGCACCCATCCCGATCGCGAGTCACCTGGCTCATGACCACCTCTGGCGGTGCGGCAGGGCTGCGACTACGACCACGGCGGATCATGCTGTTCGCCGGCTTCGTCGCTGGCCTGCTCATCGTGGCCTTCGGCGCAGACCTCGGCCTGCGTTGGATCACGACACCCTGGGACGTGAGCATCGGCGGCCGCTCGACCCTGACCGGAACCTGGTCCGGCGACGTCGCCCTACCAGACGATGCCATCGCCCAAACCTCCATCACACTTTCACGCTCACCCGACGAGGACGGGCCAAACCTCGAAGGGTCTGCCACGATCTGCCTCGGAACACAGGTAACCGCCTACACAGTGACCGGCGACGCCGACCGCAACGGCACCATCGACGACCTACGACTACGCCCAGAGACGGAGGAACTCCCCTGGATCCCTGTCGGCGTCAGCACGACCTGGACCGGCGATGAGCTGACCATGAGGGGAGCGTGGCAGGCGACAGGGCCGACAGAGTCGGACGAGGACGGTCTCCACGCTTTCAGCGCGTCGCTCACGAAGGGACAGCCCACACAACCGCCCTGCGTCCCATGACTCCGGGCCGGACCGATCCGCCTTCGGGCACGCTGCAACTCGCGCCGTCCGACCCCGCGGCCCAGACGCTGGACGGCAACTCTTCGTCATCCTCGCCGTCGCGATTCAACTCGGCGGGTCCACCGACCCGGCGCGCCGGACGACGCTCCGACTGCGACGGGTACCCGTACCGGAGCGCCGAGGAAGCGACCATCGGGTTCCGGCCCGCAGAGCAATCTGTTCGCGCCCTGTTCGCGCTGAGTGCCGTTGGCAACGCCAGAAGCCCTTCCCGGTCTCCCGGAAAGGGCCTCTGAGCTGGTTCTTCACTTGGTGGCGGGGGCAGGATTTGAACCTGCGACCTTCGGGTTATGAGCCCTCTTGAACCCGAAGAGCTATCCGCAGGTCAGAGGACGTTTCCGCAGCTCAAGTGCTGCTTTCGGGCCACTCCTGCTCCCCGCTGTTTCCCCCTGCCTACCGCTGTCCCGGTAGATGCCTGGTAGATGACGGACGACGCCGGGACAACCCGGCTCGACCACGGACCGTGAGCAGGCACAATCAGGTCGCCGGTTCCTTGCCCAGGTGAACGGGCACGCAGCGGTCCTCGTCATCGATCACCGCCACGAGCTCGAGCCGAGCGCCGAGCGCTTCGAGGTAGTCCCGCAACGTCGACATGCACGTCCTCGGCGTGCTCGAGCTTGGACACCGCGCTCTGGGTGATCTCCAGCCGACCGGCAACGTCGTCCTGGCTCAGCGCCTCGGTCGGGAGTGGAGCGCTGCGACGCGCTGTCCGATCTCGGCCATGGCGGCGACGAGCTCAGCCGGCGACAGGCCCTGCACCAAACCGCTCCGGAGCCGGCATTGCGGCCCGCCTTCAGCGGGGTTTGGGCTCGACGAGTCGGGTCTCGTAGGCGGTGACGACGAGCTGGGCGCGGTCGCGGGCAACGAGCTTCATGAGAAGACGTCCGATGTGGGTCTTGATGGTCGCAGTACCCAGGTGGAGGGTGTCGGCGATCTCGTGGTTGGAGAGACCCTGGGCGACGAGTTGGAGCACTTCACGCTCGCGCTGGGTGAGCGCCGAGAGCCGCTCATCGGAACCCGCCGGCGTAGCCGACGTCACCGAGAACTGCTCGATCAGCCGACGTGTGATGCTCGGTGCGATCAACGCATCGCCCGCTGCGACCACGCGAACGGCTCGGATGAGATCGTCCGGGAGCGTGTCCTTGAGCAGGAAGCCACTCGCGCCAGCTCGGAGTGCATCGTGGACGTACTCGTCGAGATCGAAGGTGGTGAGGATGATGATCCGCGTGCGGTGCAGGTTCGGGTCGGCGGTGATCCGGCGGGTAGCTTCGATGCCGTCGATACCCGGCATCTGGACGTCCATCAGCATCACGTCGGGCCGGCGTCGTCGGGCCGCGGCGACTGCCTGACCTCCATCGGCAGCGTCGGCAACGACGGTCATGTCGGCAATCGAATCGAGGATCGAGACGAAGCCGCGACGGACCAGTGTCTGGTCGTCGGCAACGACGATGGAGATCATCCGGCGCCGATGGGGAACGTCGCAGTCACCGAGTAGCCGGTCGGATCGAGCAGCCCAGCCGTCATGGTGCCGCCGGAGCGGTCGACGCGTTCACGCATCCCGGACAGGCCATGGCCGCTCGGACGAGCGTCGATGACCGGCTCGGTGGGACCCGTGCCGTCGTCGGTGATCGCAACGACGAGCAAGTCCGATCGACGGTGGATGTCGATGCTGACGTCGGTGACCGGTCCGGCGTGCGTCATGGTGTTCGTGAGCGCTTCCTGCACGAGCCGGAAGACGGTCACGCCAACGACCTCGGCCACCGATGGGACGGGGTCATCGATCTGGAGGTGCGCCGGCACACCGAGGGCATGCACACGATCCACGAGTGCGGCGACATCGACCAATGACGGCGAGGGCACAGCGAAGGCTTGACCGTGATCGTCACGTAGGACACCGACGATCTGTCGCAACTCGTCGAGAGTCGATCGGGACGTCGCGCTAACCGCCATCAGCGCTTCGCGGGTCTGGGTCGGATCGTCGTCGAGGAAATGGAGGGCCACACCGGTCTGCACCGCGATCACCGACATCGAATGGGCAACCACATCGTGGAGTTCGCGGGCGATCTCGAGTCGCTGCTCGGCCAATGCCCGGCGGGCGTGGAGTGCATCGAGCTCCGCTGCCCGGCGGGATGCCAACTCGCCGGCGAGCCGGCGGCCCCGTGCGTTGACGCCGGTCATCCACACCAGTCCGTAGACCGCCCCGAACAGCGCAGCCTGAGACGGGCTCAGCCCGGGAGCATCCACCAAGACCAGCCCCGCCAAGGTGGCCGCCGCGGCGGCCAATGCCCACAGTGATCTCCTGAGCGGCTCGCTCGATCCGGCGTGGAACAACACACCGAACAACACGAACGGAACCGCCCCTTCGGGAGCGCCAGACGCCACCAGGGTCCACGCCAGGACGCACGTCACGACCACCGCAGAAGTCGGGAAACCGCGTCGGAACGCCAACGGCACCGCAGTAGCGAACGCCAGGCTCGCGTCGAAGGCGGTCGGGTCGTGCAGGGGTGACGTGACGTCTTGACGAAGCGTCGCCACCACGGCAATCGATCCCACCACCACTACCAGAGCAACGTCGGCCACGCCGTTCGGCACCGAGGAGAACCTCCGAACTCCACGGGTCCACCGGTGGCTCATCAGCCAACCCTACGACCGGCCCCGACACCATGCGTCAGCCCAGGGGCTGAAGATCCGGTATCTCCGTTCAACCCCGAGACGGACCAGGGGTCGACGAGTCCAACCCTGCCGGGGACGACGGCGACCGACGCAACGCGCATGCTCGAACCAGCGACAAGCCCCGGGTTCGCTCCCCGACCGATCAGAGGAACGACATGACCATCCAACACACGCCACCCCTCCCGACACTGGACAACCGCAAGAGCCGGACCAGCACCATGGCGACCTACGTCGTCGGGTGCTACCTGGCAGCGACCCTTCTCGCAATCGCTTTTCCCGGCACCGCCGAGAACCCCGGGCCCGTTGCCCTGTTGACGTTGCTCGTCCCGGCAACCGTGGTCGGTGCCCTCGCAGCGGCAGCCAAACTCCGCCACCGATCCGCCCGCCTGCCGGTCCTCGGCCTGCGGCGAGGAGGCTTCCGGTTCTGGCCGATCGCCGTAGCGGCGCCCGCCCTCACCATCGCCATCCCATTCGCCATCGCCCGGGGCACCGGCATCGTGACCTTCCACGAACTCGGCCTCTACGTGCTCGACGCGCCGTTCAGCCTCGCGATCATGACCGTGCTCCTGCTCGGCGAAGAGGTCGGCTGGCGGGGCTTCCTCTACGGCGAGCTGACAGCGGCCCTCAGCCCGCGACGAGCCGCGCTCATCGTCGGCATCATCCATGGGCTGTTCCACATTCCGCTCCTCACGCTCACCAACGGCTATGACAGCGCCGGGAGTCGCTGGATCGTGGTACCGGGCGTCGTCGCCGTGATCAGCGGCGCCGGCATCCTGTTCGGCTGGCTCCGCACCCGCAGCAACAGCCTCTGGCCGGTACTCATCGCCCACGCCGCCGCCAACACCTGCCTGCTCGAAGCCCCGACCCTCGTCACCAACCGCCCCGTCCTCACCGCGGCCATCGTCGGCGAAGGTGGCGTCCTCACCGTCGCCACGATCGCCATCGCCGCAACCATCATCTGGAACCACGCCAGCTGGACCGCACCAGCGCGAACGGTTCGTGTCGCGTGAGCACGCCGATCATCAAGACATTCGGCTCACTCGGGTCTCGTCGCGGTGGCCACGCGGGCCACCGCGGTGAGACCGAACGCCGCAGGCGGATTCCCGAGGCGGCGACGGAGACGGTCGCCGAGTTCGGCCCGAACCGGCGGGGCGAGTGCAGCGGCGTACGCGCCCGCCGGGCCGATGCCGGCCAGGAACCCGGCCCAGAGCTCGTCGAAGTCCCGGTACTCGCTGCGAACCTCCAGCGTTGATTCCTCGATGTCGTTCAAGCCCGCTTCAGCGAAGAGCTCGGCAATCTCACCCGGGCGACCGAAACGGAGCGTGCGGGCCTCGTCGGGCGCATCGGCGTCGAGCTCGAGCGCGGCGTCCCAGAACGCCCGCAACATCTCCATCCCGTCGTGGAAGTCCCACACGCAGGCTCCGATGGTCCCGCCCGGTCGTACCACCCGCACCAGCTCGCCCGCAGCTGCGGCCGGGTCGGTCACGAAATGCAGCACCAACTGGGCAGCAGCGACATCGACGCGTCCATCCGAGAACGGAACAGCCTCGGCGCGGCCCGCCCGCACCTCCACTCCCGGATGTCGGGCAGCGCACTCGTCGACGAAACCCGGCGACGGGTCACACGCCAGCACCGCCGCCGCACCCAGGCGCTCGACCAGCACGCCCGTCAACGCGCCAGGCCCGCAACCGACGTCGAGCGCCGTATTGCCCGGTGTGAGGTGAAGACGGTCGGCGAACGCCGGCGCCAACGCCCGGGAGTAGCGACCCATGAAGGCGTCGTAGGCGCCACCGGTCGTTTGGAACGTGCGGGCACCTTCGACTGGCTCCATCGCCGGCCTCCTCGATTGTCGACCCAACCGTACTCACCGTTGTCGGATGCCGACAGTCGGAACCGGGTTCAATGGACGCAGCGATTCGTGCTGCGAGGCAACTGCCTCCTTCGGTGAGCGACCTCACGAGAAGCCATCGACGGATCCTTCCAATTCGTCAGGGCCTGGCATGCCCGCGCGTGAGGAGTTCGGTTTCGTCGGCAGCGACGACAAGCTGCGATGCGAGGCCGGTCGCTGGCCAAGCCTCCTCACGGCCATCGCCTCTCGCTGACGCTCTTCGAGTCGCGAGCCGTTGTACCGTTGTCATCGGCGTCATCTCCGGCCGCTGACCGCTAGGAGTGACATGCACGGCTACCGGAATCCCAAGCTGACCGCCATGTCCAGCGCCATCAGCATCGTCAGCATGCTCGTGCTCCTCCTCGCAGTCGACGGCGTCTGGCTACCGGTCCGAGTGCTGATGGCCGTGTTGCTACCCGTCGCCGCCTTGAAGACTGTGGTGGCGTTGCGTGCCGACCGGTCCGAGGTCAGCGCCTTCGAAGCGAAGCTGCGCCGACTCGCATTCGTCGATCGAGCCTGACGGCCGGTACATCCCCACTCGATCTCCCAGGCATTCGAACGCGTCGCCCCCAACGCCGGGCTGCCGGTGATCCGGTTCCACGACCCGCGCCACACCCACGCCACCCTGCTGATCAAGGAAGGGGTGCCGGTCAAGGTCGTGTCCGAACGGCTCGGTCATGCGGCGACCGCGTTCACGATCGAGACCTACCAACACGTCCTGCCCGGCATGCAAGCCGACGCCGCCCACCTCTTCGCCGCCCTCGTCGACCCTTCTACCGGCGACACCCGGTGGAAGACCCGGAAGAAGTCGGCCTGAACACGGTAGAAGCGCCGACCAACGAAGAAGGCCCAGGTCGCTGACCTGGGCCTTCACACGAGATTTGGTGGCGGGGGCAGGATTTGAACCTGCGACCTTCGGGTTATGAGCACACTGGAACTACCTCAGGCCTCAAGCGCTTGACCAGCGGATTCGGGCGTTTGCCCAGCTGACGAGCCCTCTCGGGCCCCGGTGGCATTGCCCGGTGTTCCCCACTGGTTCCCGCTGGTCCGTGAGATTTCTGTGAGCTTTTCGGAGCCCGGTTCAGGCGACCTGGACAGCGTCGGTGAGCGTGTCGGGCACCTCGGACGGTAAACCAGATGCCGATCCAACGCCCTGGCGACCCGGGCGAGGGCGGCTCAATGGCCGATCAGCGTGATGGTGCGCTTCCAGAAGTCGCCCTTGCCGTCGTCGTCGATGCGGCCGTCGCCGTGCAGACGCTTGACCGCAGCCCGGAGATGCTTGGCTCGGGCGCGGCCGAGCATCGTTCCGTACACATTCTCGACCTCGTCGAGGGGGCGGAGCTGGCCTCGACGGGTGAGCATTTCGAGTAGATGGGATGTGAGGTAGCGCTCGGCCTCGCCTGCCAAGGCGTCATCGACGTCATCTCGTGTTGGTTGCGGCGCGGGGAACAACTCGATCAAACCCTGGGCTTCGCGGTGGTCGAGGTTTGCCTCGTAGTCGGCTCGGTCGCAGAAGTGAAGCCAATCGACGTACGCGCTCGATGCTTGGTCGGCGAAGTCCCAGTGCGCCTCGGCGTTCGCCGAGAACAGCATCAACAGGTACTTGGGAAGCTGACCGGGCCTCTGTCGAACCTGCACGCCGGTGCACCGCATGCCCGTCGCCTGGTGTACAGAACGACCGAAACGGTTCGCCACCGTGATCGCCGCAGCGGTCGGCTCGCCCGATTGATCGGCTGCCTCGAAATCACCACGCCATTGGATCGCGCCGAGCGCAGCATCAACCTGGGCGGCGTTCGTCTCTGCGGTCGGGCCCGCAAGTCCGGCTCGACCCATGCGAGCGACGGTCGACAGGCTGAAGTGGTAGAGCACGTCGATGGGCTGCGTTGGCGCACGGCGACGCAAGACCCGCTCCAAGGTCCCCCGAGTGAGGCCGAGACCGAAGGGGTCAACGAAGAGCAGCACCGCCCGCCCTGCGTAGCGGTCGAGCAACGCCTCGATGGAGCCTTCCAGGCTTCCGTCGATCAGTTGATCGACACTGACGTTCTCGGCGCGCAGGGTCGCTTCGAGACGGCTGCGGCGTTCGGCGTCTTGCTCGGCGAAAGCCAGCTTCACGTCCCGTCCGAACAGCTTGGTTCGTTCGGCTTGCGTGGCGAGCAACAACGGCGACCCCGGGTTGCCGTCCTCGTAGCGGCCCGCACCGGCGTAGCCGTCGATGAACGCGACGCGGCCCTTCGTGGCGGACCCTGCCCGTCCGCCGAAGTAGTAGGCGTAGCGGGTCAGCAGGCCGTGCTTGAGGACAGCCTGGGCGTTGCGCTGCTCGAAGAACCCTGACGATGCCGTCATCCGGATGTGCGCCTACACCGCTGCCCGCTGGGGCATGTCGTCCCACGTGCGGCCGTCCAACTCTCGGCCACCCGCTTTCGGTGTGCGCCCGCCCCACTGTTTGAAGAAGAAGCTGACTCCTGCTTCGAGGCACTGGTCGCGTAGGTCGCGTCCCCAGGCGATGTCCATCGGTCGGGCACGTGGACCGGACTCGCCGCCGGCGATGACCCAGTCGATCCCACTGAGATCGACGGGGCCGAGCGGTCCGAGCAGCGGCTCGGCGGAGACGAAGCGGACTGCGGCGGGGACCTCTCGAAGGTCATCGAGCCTGAAGCGGTATCGCGCGTTCTCAACGCTCACCCCCATCCACACGTTGTCCGGCCAGTCGAGCTGGTCGCTGATCTTGCGAAGGCGCTTCGACCGCTTGGTCAGCACCTGGTAGGTGTGGCGCGGTGTTTCCGACATGACGTCGAAGACAGCCTTGATGAAGTCGATCTCGACGTCGTCGTGGAACAGGTCACTCATCGAGTTGACGAAAACGAGGCGTGGATGGCGCCAGCCGTGGGGCGCATCGAGCAGATCGTCGTGCAACGTCACTCGGAAGCCTGGGCCGCTGGTGCGAGGGTCGCCGTCGTTCTGATACCGCTCGCTTCCCATCGCTTTGAGTCGCTTGGCCAGCGTCAGTGCGTAGCAGTTGTCGCAGCCGGGCGAGGTTCGGTCACATCCGGTCGTTGGGTTCCACGTTGTCTCGGTCCACTCGATCGACGATGCCTGTGCCATCGACACACCCCCTTCTCGGTGAGACGAACAGATGTTCGATAGTGTAGCCGGCGCTTAGACGGCCACGCTGCTTCGCAAGCTTGGTCGGGCGTCTACTCCAACTCGTGGATGGCGAGCTGATGCAGCAACTTCGACCCTCGGCGTCGCGATCTCCTGCCCACTGGGGTGCGTTTATGCGACGTGGAGGTACCCATCGACCGACGGTTGGATCCGCGCCGTCGCGCGGGACGCGAGCTTACGCTGCTCCGCGCTGCATGCCGGCGCCGACGCGTCCAGCACCCGGCGGAGCCAGTGCTGGCGGAGCTGGGAGGGCGACATCACGGCGGTGACCGCGGCGTGGAAGTGGGCGAGGTCGGCTCGCTCGACGGGCTCGTCGGAACGTCACTGCAGCGCGTGAGGATATCGGGCCGGTCGGGGCGATCTCGACAAGGTGCACGACACCGCGTTGGGTTACTCGGCGGACCGCCTTGTGGGCCCGGTTGACAGCCGGCGGGCGAGGTGGGCGCCGACGGTCGGCGCGTCGAGCAACACGATGGTGAGCTCGGTGAGCGCGTCGTTGCGGTACTCGTCGGTGACGGCGCGTCCGAGCCGGGCCCGCAGCAGCGGCACCAACGCGAAGCTCGCCACGATCACCGCCCGTTGCCTCGACCGAGATGCGGCACCTAAAGATGACCGAACCGCCGGGGGCCCGTTCGCAGACCTGCTTTCGGCCGCTACGAACTCACCTGGACCCGCCCAACCGGCTGACGACCCATTGCCGGCCCCCAACCACACTCGCGACTCCTTGCCCGACGCCGACGCCCAGCACCAGAGGCTGCGAAGTCTCCGAAACACCAGCCTCGTCGGGCAACCAACCCGAAGGTCACCAGACGACCTCCACGGCGCTGACCAGCGGCGATGCGGTTCGTCGATCGTCGAGGACGTGGGAGATCTGGGTGAGATCTCACAGCCCAAGTGCACGCGAAAGAGGCCCGCACCGAAGTGCAGGCCTCTGACCAGGGAAAATAGTGGCGGGGGCAGGATTTGAACCTCCGACCTTCGGGTCATGAGAACGTTGGGCCATCTCGCATGACCAGGAGAAACACGCGAAATTGCTGCTCAACCGCTTGTGACGGTGCCCGGTGTTCCCCGCTGCCCCCCTCTGCTTCCCGCTGGTCCGTGAGTTTTCTGTGAGCTTTTCGGAGCCCCTTGTCAGGCGGCGTCGTCGATGTCGAGCAGCGACGAAAGCGCCTCGTCATCGAGCGCCAGACCGCCTTGCCCGACGAGCCGGACGAGGAACCGAACGAACGCCGCACCCGTCGCCAGGGGCAACTCGATCGAAGCCAGGAGCTGCTCCGGCGTCGGCGCGACTGCGAAGTGCTGGTTCAGGTTCCCGAGCAGGAACGGCCGGGGTACCGCCTCAAACACCGCTGTCGGCCAGCGGTGCGCCCTGTTCCACAGGTTGCAGATCGCCAGCACGGCCCCGGGATCAGCCACGGCCAGCTCCTCCAGATCCTTCGGGACGATCCGGGACGACAGCACGTTGCCGTCGATCTCCAAGATCACGTCGTAGCCGGCGTGCTCGTCGGTCGGACCGAACGGGACCAGCACACCGGCCGAGTCCGGCGATACCCAGTAGCTGAGGTCGAGCATCTCGACCGTGTTGGTCACCGTCTCGATGGTGAGGGGGGACTGCATTATCCTGCCTCCGTTGTGGGAAGGCCCCGGCGCCGTGCCGAAGCTCCCTTCACCATGACGAGCTCTGTTATCAGCGCACTCACCGTCCGCTGGCAGTCCACTTGCGGACCATCCTCCACGCTTCGAACCAGCATGTGATCGGCAGCAGCAGCGATTCGGCGCAACACGTCAGGACCCGGGCCAGTCCAGCCTCGGCCCCGTCCGGTCAGGCCAGACGCCAGACCGGATCCCCTTCCGTCGCCGTCCACTGCCACGTCTCATCGGGTCTCCCGGCCATCGGCGTGAGCGCATCGGACTGCCGGCCGGACCTGCGCCCGCGCGGCTGGCACGGCCGCTGTGCGAGCGTCTTCGATCGCCGATACCCATGCTGTTGTAGCTGTTGTAGACGTTGCCGTCTACAGCCCCAAGTGCTCGACCGTGGGACCAGCGTCGGCAACGGGTCGGTAATCACTCGACAGCTGACCCAACGCCCCTCGTTCGGGCCCGAGCCTGTAGTCCATGTTGAGGGCAGGTCCCGTGCGAACGCCTTCGTCGCACGATCCCTCGAAGACTCGACGACCTTGGAGGCTACGGAGCTACGTCGATGTCCCAGCGAACCGCTGCGGCGTCTGCCCGGGTCAGCTCATCGGGTTCGCGTCGGAGGTGCACGCCAACGTGGACGTTGGCCATCGGCGACCCGTCAGGCCGGCAGAAGTCCCGGCCAGGGAGGTTGAACCCCACGATCGACACGCGCACGACCCCCATTCTGCCGCTCATCGAGCCCCCATCTCAGCTCGGGTCGTAGCTGAACCGAGGCAATCCATCAGGGTCAGACCGTTCAGGATCCCTTGAAGCCGTTAGACGTGTAGCGCTTGAGGAAGTCGTTGGGCGTCAACCCTAGAGTCGCGAGCAGCCGCCCTGTCGCCGCGCCATCCCGGAATACGTTGCTCGCCGAGAGTCCGACCGTCAGCGTTCGAAGGTTGTCCCGCAGCGAGGCCAGCCTCTCGGCCGTAACCACTTGGCAGCCGGTTGGGATCGCCGCCTTTCGATCGAAGGCCGCGCGCGGATGAATGAGCACCGGCGTGCAGCGAGTATTGGTGCCGTAGATGCCGCGAAACCAGTCCATCGCGTTCGACAGCTGCTCGGCGTGCTTCTTGTACACGGGGTTGGCCTCATCCACCTGGTTCTTCGCCTCGATGACGTGAAACGATCCACCGGTGAGCGCCCAAAGGCCGTCTGGGCCGCTACCCGTGTCCCGCTCGGGACGTTGACCGCCGAAGCCGAGGTGGTCCGCAAGATCAGACCACGCTTGCTCGAAGACATCGGACTTGTTCCCCCACCCCAGGTCATCGATCAACGCGTTGAGTCCAATGACGACGTCGTTGCCCGTTGGATAGCGAGCCTGGAGGTACGAGGAAGCGGCTGCGCCCTGTTCCATCGTCGGCGCGGACAGCCTTTCGTACTCGACGCCTCCCATCGGGCGCAGAACATTTCGGTTCCGCCTGTTGGCGGCCTTCTGGGTCTGCTGAGCGATCGAGGGGTCAAGATGATGCTGGTATGCACCTTGCTGCTGCATGAGGTACCCGCGGTCCGAGTCGGACGGCGCTACATCGATCGCTCGCTGGCTGGACGCAACCGCAGCAGTGAAGTCGCCTGCTGCGGCATGATTGAAGGCCTCGCGACTCGCGATCGCGATCTCACTCACTCGAGCGGGCGGGTATCGGAGCGGCGCGAGGACGGTACGGCTGATCGTGAGCCACTCCGGGTCACGGTTGAGGCACTGGAGCGCTGCTTCGCGCAAGGTGTCCAGCGCCGTCCCTCCGAGCTGTGTTGCTACCTGCTCGGAGAGTTCGATCTGCGCGCGCGTAGCCGGCGAGAAACACTCGCGTGCCTCCGGGCTGTAGAGACGCTCGGCGAGGCGTCGTCCAAGGAGAAACACCACGCAGTGGTCGTCGTTCGAGCGGGTAGCGCGACCCATCCCTTGCTCAAGGCGTTGGACCTGTCGAGCGACGAGCAGCTCCGAGCCCGTGAGCTGTGCCTGGTCGATGCGCTCCGAGCCGCTCATTGCCTCGGGAAGCCCATCAATCACCAGCACGTGGCAGGCGTCGCCCGGCAGGTCAACACCGTCGTACCGGTTGACGAGCACGACTAGCCCTAGCTCCGGGTCGTTGCGCATCTGCTCGATGCCTGCGGTCAGCGTGTCCTTGTCGAGGACCGCCTTCGCGTAGGGCTTCCAGTAGGCCGCCCGACGGTAGCTCGGCACGATCACGACGACATTGCGGTCGCCGGCTAGCCCGAGGATGAGATCACGAACCTCGTCCTCACTCGCCTCAGGATGAGTCTGTTGCGGCACGAGAATCAGGCGGTCGCCGATGTCGCCCGCGCTGGCGGGGGTGATTGGGTCGGCCATGGCCTCTGGGTCAGCATCGAGGTCACTCACCAGAATGCCGTCGTCAGCGAGCGTCGCCGTGAGGTAGATCCGGCGCTCCGCCTCGTCGAAACCGACCACCACTGACGCCGGCGGGCAGGGCGCCTCGATCTCGAGCGCCTCTGCCGTGAAGACCGCTCGCGAGATGGGGAGCACGTCGGCGAGCAGTGGCCAAGAGAACTGAATCTCCTCAGTGTTGGAGATGCTTGCGAGTAGCTCCAGGACCTCGCGCTTCTTGTTCGCCCACGCCCAGTACGGGACCTGCTGGATACCGGAACTCTGCTGGGACGTGAGCGCTATGTAGGCCGCCGGAGCTTGAGACTCCAACTCATCGCCGAACAGCTCGAGCATTGCCCTGTACGCGTCGTTGGACGCAGGGATAGAAAGCCGGAACGCCTGCTCGGCCTTGTTCAGGCACGCGTGCGCGTCGTCAATGATGACGGTGTGCGGTCGCGGCGCGGACGGCGAACGCCCCGCACTCCCGGCGACACCGAACACCGACTTGCCGTTGAAGAGCTTCTGGAACGTCTCGACGAGGATCGCTCGACCCTGTGCGTAGGCGAAGCCCGTATCGCCCGTTGCTTCGATGCCAAGTCGACCTGCCTCCGCCAGCACCTGGTCGACGAGGTAGCGGTCGGGCACGAGATACGCCACCGGGCCCTTGCCCTCGGCCAGAGAACTACGTGCAATGAGAAGGCCCACAAGGGTCTTGCCACCACCCGTGTTGAGCTTGACCACCAAGTCCCGCTGGTTCCTGCGGGCGAACCACTTGTCCAAGACCTGGTCCTGGGGACCACGCAGGAAACTCATCTCGACCGGCTTCGACGGCAGCGCGTTGAAGATGTCGCGCGGATCGATCAACTTGTTCGCAGCTTGCGCTGCCTTGATCGCTCCGAAGTTGACTGCCATACATCTCCTCTCCGAACCAGTGGATCGGCTGCGAATCGCTTGATCTTGATTCGATGCCCGGCTCGCGAGCCGCCTACAGATGACGGTAGTGGGCGGCTCCCCGGTCAGCGCTCGATATTGATGCAACGCGGCCAGCTCATCGGCCAAGGCGCGCGGAGAGTGATCTTCTTCGCCACCGCTTGGCCGCTCGAGCAGGTCCACGCTTTGGCGAGTGTTACCTGTCCGCTACCTCGATCGCCGGGTACGACGAAGCCCTGGCCTCAGCAGTGCTGTGACCAGGGCTTTTGTGGTGGCGGGGGCAGGATTTGAACCTGCGACCTTCGGGTTATGAGCCCTCTGAGACTGTTTTTCACAACCCCTGTCAGATCAACGATTCCCGGGGTTTTGCCTGGCAGGTCAAGGATTCTGGCGCTGGATCTGCTGCCCGCCCGCGACCGTTGTTCCCCGTTGTTTGCCGATGTGCTGTTGCATCTGTGTTGCATGGAGGCCAAGCGAGCCCGCGATGGGGATGCATGTAGGACCCCCACGGAGCGTGGCATCGCGCTTCTCACTGCTCGCTCAGTCGTGCTTCGCGGGCGGGCAACACGACCACGTCCTTGGGGCGCCCAGCCGCGCGCCTGAACGCGACAAAGTCCGCGAGCGACGCAACTGGCATCTCTATCCTGACCGCCTGGATGGTCACCGCGTCGGTCGCCAGAGCCTCGTAGCCACCGTCGAACCCGGCGGATCCGAAACAGAGGTCGCGCGGCCCGTAGTCGGTGACCACCGTCAGGGTGTTCATCTGACAAATCGCATGGTCCTGAATCGCGATCGCTCTCATGAGTCGGGTAGCAACGCTTCGTCGAGGATCGCCTCGGCGTCGATCTCCAGGATGAAGCCGTTCGAGATGCTCTCCTCGAGTGCGTCTTCGTACGCCGTGAGGTAGTCAGCCGGGGTTGGATAGAGCTCCGCGAGCACGTCTGGCGTCAGCGGCGTAGTCGACCCGATCAGGGAGGTTCCTTCGCCGGTGAGTGTCGCGGTCGGGACCTCGACAGCCGGAGTTCGGATCCCTCCAAGCGCATTGCCGTGCTCGTCGCGCACGATGGCGCCGCCGTTCGTCTCGATGGGATCGGCTGATGGCGGTGGCGCGCCCTCGGCCGCCCACGCTCGCAGGTGGTTCAGGGCGGCGTTGACAATCCAGCGCTGTGGCCCGCTGTTGGCGACCGGGATGACCGCGGTGAGATCGAGGAAGGAGTCGAAGTTCTGCGTGCCCTGGGCGTACAGCGACGCGAGATAGTGGGCATCCGCGTGGGCGGTGCCCGCCATCTCCCACGTCCGCACCGTGTCGGTGTCTGCCTGTCGAGCGTCGGGGAACGCAGAGCCGGGTCGGAGCCCGAACAGGTCGGTTTCCGTAACAAGTTGAAGCACCGGCACATCGAGGTCGGTCCGCACCTGCGACACCGATGGGACAAGGTCGTCTCCCGCGACGAGCGGCGCGCCGCCACCATCTCGACTGTGGATGAGGAAGCCGTCGTATGCCTCGGCCAACGGGTGAACGGCGTTGACGTAGGTGAGGAGCCGGAAGGCCGATTGGGATTCGCCCATGGCGAGGATCTGCTCGACGTCGTAGCCGGCCAGCGGGTCGGTGCCGCGCGGGTTGCGGAGCGCGTGTCCGGCCTGGCTGAAGATGTCGTACGAGTAGGCATCGCCAGGGTGTTCCAGGTCGCCATACCGCTCGGGATCCCACGCCCTGAGGCCGAGAGCATCGACACCGAAGTCGCCGCCCTCAGTACTGGTGATGCCGACCTGCTGGGCCGACACGCCCACCCACACGTCGCCGCTACGAAGGATCTCGTCGGACGCGAAGCCGAAGTCGACATCGACGTCGACGTTCGACGACACATTGAACCACTCGACGAGGACCGTCCCGCTGAACACGGTCGCGTCGTCGGGCCGGCGGACGAGCATCCGGGTCGTGAACGGTGCCGCTTCATCGGCAACGACATCCCACTTGCCATCGATGAGCAGCTCACCGCTCGGCACGAACGACGTGGCCTCGCCGCTGAGAAAGAACTCCTCCTCCACATACCCTGCTGCCGCCAAGTCGACCGGCGTCGCGGTGCCCGGCCCTCCCCTGCTGCCGGCGGCGATCGGGCCGGAGAGGGTGGCATCAGACGCCGGAGCCGCCGGCTGACTCGTCGTCGACGGTATCGAGGACGACGTCGTGGAGGTGTCGCCGGGTTCTCCTGAAGCGGAGGTGGGTATCGGGACCGCGTCGGAGTCCGAGTCCCCGCTCGCGCACGACGCAAGCCCGCTGACGCACACAACGAACACGAGAACCGCGAGCTTGATGGCCATGCCTCCACCCTATGTGGCTGACGAGGCGCCGGTTCAGCTCGTCGAGCAACCCTCGGGCAACGACGCTCGCTTGACATATCCATAGGTATCCTATACATAGGATACATATGGATCACCCAATGGAATCGACCTTCGACACGGGGCGCCTGGACGCTCCCCGCCAGACCGCTCCGCCGTTGGAGGTGTCGACGTGGTTCAACACCAGGTCCGCCATCTCCCTCGATGATCTTCGAGGGCAGGTGGTCGTGATTGAGACGTTCCAGATGCTGTGTCCGGGCTGTGTGAGCCACGGACTCCCCCAAGCACAGCGGATCGAGAGCGCCTTCGGAGCTGAGGTCACCGTGCTCGGCCTCCACACGGTCTTCGAGCACCACGACGCGATGACGCCGGTGTCGTTGGAGGCGTTCTTGCACGAGTACCGCATCAGCTTCCCGGTCGGTGTCGACGCCCACGACCAACCGGGTGGCACGCCGGTCACCATGGCCCGCTACGGGCTCCGCGGTACCCCGAGCCTGATCGCGATCGACCGGGCGGGCCAGATCCGGCTCAACGCGTTCGGCCACCTCGACGACCTCGCCCTAGGCGCCACACTCGGCCGCCTCATCGACGAACCCGCTACCTCACCGACCACGACCTGCGACCCCGACCAGGGATGTCTCGCACCCAACAAGGAGAACAACCAATGACCACCAACATCGCGGGCTACACCTACGACGCCGACCTTCCCACCTCCCCGGTCACCAAAGCAGACCTGGACCTGCTGTTGTCGACCCTCCTGTGGACCGATAACGACGCCACCGCGCTCGCACAGGCGGGCGCAGTTCTCGAGCCCCAGATCGAGCAGATCCTCGACCTCTGGTACGGCTATGTCGGCTCACACTCCCACCTTGTGGCCTCGTTCAACGGCGCCGACAGTCAGCCCTCCGGCGACTACCTTGCTGCGGTCCGGCTCAGGTTCGGACAGTGGATCCGCGACCTCTGCAGCCGACCATGGGACCAGTCATGGCTCGACTACCAGCACGAGATCGCCCGACGACACACCGACCTCATGGGCGACACCGACGCCGTCGAGTCGGACCAGACCCACATCCCACTGCGCTACCTGATCGCCTTCATCTGGCCCATCACCGCTACTGTTCGCCAGTTTCTCGCCGACGGCGACGCACCCGAAGACGAGGTCGACGCGATGCACACGGCATGGTTCAAAGCCGTCACCCTGACGGTCACCTTGTGGTCCCAGCCCTACGAACCCTCCCGGTGGTGAACGCCCAGTCCCGGCGTTCGGGCGACAATGGACCCATGGCCACCGCAACTGACCTCGATCGAAAGGTCCTCGCCGCCGTGGAGCGGTTGGGCCGGGCATTGCGGGCCGCTCGCCAACACGCCGCCACTCGCCATGCGCTCTCGGCGTTGGGTCTCAGCGTGCTCGAGATCCTCGCCGACGACCGCGCCCGCCGGGTCGGTGATCTCGCAGCCGAACTCGACGTGTCCCAGCCAACGGTGAGCGACGCGCTGGCGACGCTCGACTCCCGTGGCCTCGTCGAGCGCCACCGCGACCCCAACGACCTGCGCAGCACCCTGGTCACACTGACCGACCGCGGCAAGGACGTGGCCGCCGCCATCGCCACCGAGCTCGCCCCACTCCTTGCCGCCGAGGCCGGATCAACAACCGACCGCTCCACCACGCTGCGGGTCCTGCTCGGCGAGATCGCCCGACTCCAGGCCGCGGGAGTCATCACCATCAACCGCAGCTGCCTCACGTGCCGCCACTTCCAACCGCCACAACAGGCGTCGCCGGCTCGTTGTCTCCTGCTGGACTGCCGGCTCCCCGACAGCGAGTTGCGGGTCGACTGCCCCGAACACGAATCAGTGGTGCCTGGTTGAGTCGTCCGTCGGCTCAGCGAACCTCCATCACCGACACCAGGACGAGTAAGAGCACGATCCCGCACATCAGGAGCGCTGCGGCCACTTGCGGATGCGCGGGCCGCTCGTGTCGAGGCGCTGGTCGGCGGCCGAGCGGTGACGAGTCAGGTGAGCCGTGTCCGGGTGCGGGTCGATCTTTGTCCATCACGGTTGGCGGTTGGCGTGTCCGGTGAGGCGTTTGGCCATGGCCCACGCGATCCCGTGTCCGCGGCGTCGAGCCGTCGTGGCCGCTGGGCCGCTCCAGCCTTCGTCGAGCGTGGTGTCGAAGATCTCCAGCCACCGATCGAACAGGGCTGTGTCGAAGGGCTCCGCGTCATGGAGCCAGCGGTGGGCTTCGATGACGTCGTCGGCCGGGTCGTGCGGTTCGCCGAGCAGCAGGCCGGCCCAGAAGTCGGTGAGGTCGAGGGTGTGGGCATGCCAGTCGACGTGGGCGAGTGTCTCGAAGTAGAGGTGGAAGCGGTCGTCTTGGGCGATCTCGCGGTAGAAGCGGGTGACGAACTCAGCGATCTCTGTACGGTTGTCGAGGTCGCGTCTGCGGTGCTCGTGGGGCTTCGTTCTGGTCATGGTCGTTTGTCTGTCTGTCGGCGAGATGTGGCTGGTGCGGGGTTGACTCGCCAGGTCGGGTAGTCGATGCCGGCGAGCCGGTTGATGACCAGACCCTGGACCGTGAGCAGGATGACGGCGAGCATCAGGATGGCGAGCTGGTCGATTTCGCGCAGGATTCCCAGCGAGACAATGAGAGTGGTCGCACCGGCTGGCGGGTGGGGCGCTTTGAGCCAGACCATGACGGCGCTGGTGAGGGCGAGGCTGACCGCGGCGGCACCGATACGTCCGCCGGTCACCTCCGAAGCTAGGGCGGGTGGGTCGTTGGTGAGCCCGAAGATGACGAGTGCGAGGTAGCCGGCCGCGGCGCCGACGGCGTGGCCGATGATGGTGTTGCGGGGCGAGGCTGCGGGGTTGGTTGGCGTGTAGAAGAGCAGGAACGCGGTGGGGCCGAGCGACGGGAAAATGAATGGCTGTCCGGTCGCCCAGGCGACAGCAGACATGATGGCAATCGCGATCAAGCCGTTCACACCGGCGAACAGGCCCATGATGTTGGTGTCGTCGTGGCGTTTGGTGAGCGCGGGGATCCGCATACGTTGCGCAAGGCCCCACACGATGGCGGCCATGTCGCCACCGATCGGACCGGGTCGGTCAGGTTCGGGGCCTGAGCGTCCGGGGTCAGTCACGGTGCAGCAGTCGGGCGAACCCGAGGGTCGTGGCGAACAAGCCGACGGACAGCGCAGCGGCGGGCCAGGCCAGTGCCTCGTCGTCTGCCTGGAACGCCTCCAGCGAGACGACGAGGAGGAAAATCTGGAGCGCGAGGATGAGCACGACGTAGACGAACACGGCGCTGGTTCGTTTGCTGTCGCCGGTGTTGACCGGTGTCATCGCTTGATACCCAGTGCCCACACGGTGCCGTCGCGGACTTCAAGACCGATGGCGGGCAGTGCTCGTTCGGGTGGCCCTGCAATTGGGTCGCCGGTGGAGGCCTCGAAGATACCTTCGTGGCAGGGGCACACGAGTTCGGTGTCTTCTGGCTCGTAGAACACGACGCAGCCCAGGTGGGTGCATTTTTGGCTGTAGGCAACGAGTTCGCCGCCCGGTAAGTGGATCAACATCGCGGGATCGTCGGGTCCGGGGTAGCGGAACAGGTGGGCGCCGCCTTCAGGTACCTGGTCGAGGTCGATGATTGCAGTGGGCGTCCCGGTGTCGAGGTCTCGCAGTGAGGTCCACGCTGCGGCGCCGAGGGTGGAGGCTGCGAAGACACCGGATCCGGCGATCAAGTAGCGGGTGAAGGCTCGGCGGGTGACGGCATCTTCACCTGCAGAGGTGTGGGGAAAGTTGTTCAACCAGACGGGGGTGCCGTCGTCACCGCCGGCCGATTCGGGTTGCTGTGTTGTGGTCATCGATGTCTCCTGGATCTACCCGGCGCCGAGGCCGAAGGGGTCGTCCTGCCATCGCTCGCGCACGGTCATGGTTGCCACGTCGAGGGGGCCTTCGTTGCGGTCGTTGACGACGGTGGCGACATGGGTTCGGACGTTTTGGTTTCCGAATTGGAAGTCGTTGATGAGTTGTCCTGGTCGTCGCTCGGCGAATTGCTCGGGTGTGCCGTACCAGAGGGCTTCTGATGGGCAGACTGAGGCGCACATCGGGGCCAAGCCCTGTGAGGTGCGGTCGAAACACATGTCGCACTTCATCATCTGGTCCGGCTCGGGGAAGTAGCGAGGCACGCCGAACGGGCAGGCCAGGACACAGTTCGAGCACCCAATGCAGCGGGGCTTGAGAGCTGACTGGACGACGCCGGCTTCGTTCTGTTTGATGGCGTCGGCGGGGCAGACCTTGGCGCACGTCGGGTCTTCGCATTGCATGCACACCATCGGCGCGGTTTGGGTGGATACACCGGGATCGATCTGTTCGAGGTGGATCAGCGACGTGCCTCGGTGGGTGCCGCACTCCTCACACGCATGAACGCACGCCTCGCAACCAATGCAGCGGCTCTGGTCGATGACAAAGACCTGGCCGCCGATCATCGTGTCGCCTCCGGTGTCTCGCCGTCGTGCAGCCGGGTGTCTCGGCTATCGGTGATGGCGACAGCGGTCGCGCCATCGGCCTTTTCGACTCGCACGGCGGACACCTTGTATTCGGGGATCTTGGAGATGGGGTCGAGCGCTCGGTTGGTGAGGGTGTTGGCGGCCTTGTCGCCGGGCCAGTGGTAGGGGATGAATACGGTGTCGGGCCGGATCGTCTCGACCACCTTGGCGGGCGCGGTGATCGAGCCTCGACGGGACGTGACCGTGACCCGATCGCCGGACTCGACGCAGAGTTCGGCTGCCAGTCGGGGGTGGATCTCACAGAGCGGTTCGGGGTATTGGTCGACGAGTTGGGCGATGCGACGGGTCTGGGTGCCTGACAGGTACTGCGACACGACCCGGCCAGTGGTGAGCCACACGGGATAGTCGTCGTCGACGACTTCTGCCGGGTCCCGGTACCGGATCGGGAAGAACTTGGCCTTGCCGTCGGGGTGGAAGAACTCGCCGCCTTCGAAGAGGCGTGGCGTGCCGGTGTGCCCGGGTTCGGGGCACGGCCAGAAGATGCCCTGTTCGTCGACGATCCGGTCCCAGGTCATGCCGGCGTAGTCGGCGCTGCCGCCCGCCGATGCCCGGCACATCTCATCGAAGATCTCTTCGGTGTCGGAATAGTGGAAGTAGTGGCCTTTCCCGAGCCGTTCCGCGATGTCGAGCAGAATCTCCCAGTCCTTGCGGGCCTGACCGGGCGGGTCGACTGCGGCGTTGATCTTGACGCAGCGACCCTCGACGGTCGTGACGGTGCCTTCGTCTTCTTCGTGCAGGCTGCCGGGCAGGACGATGTCGGCGTGGTGCGCGGTTTCGGACAAGAAGAAGTCGATGACGGCGTAGTACTCGAGCTTGTCGAGCGCTTCGCGTGTGAACTTCGTGTCAGGAAGCGACACAAGCGGGTTGAAACAGATCGACAGCAGACCTTTGATTTCACCGTCGTGGATCGCTTCCATGATTTCCTGGGCGGTGATGCCCTTACCAGGGATCTCGTCAACGTCGCAGCCCCAAACGTTCGCGACGTGGGCGCGGTGTTCGGGGTTGGTGATGTCGCGGTTGCCGGGCAGCTGGTCGCACTTGTGGCCGTGTTCGCGGCCGCCCTGGCCGTTGCCCTGCCCGGTGATCGTGCAGACCCCGCACCCCGGTCGCCCGTACTTCCCGGTGGCCAAACCGAGATTGATGCAGGCGTTCACGTTCTCGACGCCCTTGGACTGGTGTTCGATGCCCCGGGCGTGCAACAACATGCCAGTCGCCGACGTCCCCCAAAGTCGGGCGGCCTCGATGATCCGATCGGCCGGGACACCAGTGACGCCTTCAGCCCACTGGGGGGTGTGGTCGGCCACCGCTGCGGCTGCCTCCGCGAAGCCGTTGGTGTGAGCGTCGATGTAGGCGTGGTCGAGCCAGTCGTTCTCGATCAGCACATGCAGAATCGAGCCGTACAACGCCGAGTCGGTGCCGGGTCGCAGCCCGAGGAACACGTCGGCGGTGCGGGCCAGCGGGGTGACCCGCGGGTCAGCGACGATGAGTTTGGCTCCGCGATCACGGGCCCGCCAGATGTAGCTGGTGGTGATCGGGGCACACTCGGCCACGTTGGCGCCGGCAACGATGATCACGTCGGCGAGTGGGATGTCACTCCACGGGTTGGGGGCTCGATCCACCCCAAGTGCTCGCTTCGACGCGGCGCCGGCGGACACCATGCAGAGCCGGCCGTTGTAGTCGAGGTTCGCGGTACCGAGGGCAAGGCGGGCGAACTTGCCGATCAGGTACGACTTCTCGTTCGTCAACGACACGCCTGACAACATGGCGAACGCGTCGGGACCGAACTGCTCGCCGATGCGGCGGATCTCGGCCACTGTGCGGTCGAGCGCATGGTCCCACGTCACCGGCCGGAACCCGCCGGCAGCCGAAGCGTCGCGTTCGAGGGGTTCGAGTAGCCGGTCGGGGTGGCCTCCCTGCAGGTAGCGCTTGACACCTTTGGGGCAGAGCTTGCCCTGGTTGAACGGGAACTCGTAGCGGGGCTCGAAGCCAACGACCTGGTTGTCGGCCACCTTGAGCTTGATACCGCACTGCTGCCCACAGAAACAGCAGTGCGTGTCCACGACCTTGTCGATCTTGAGTCCGGCGTCCCACCCGCCCGGTGGCGCCTGGTTGAGATGTGGGCCGTAGCGTTCGATCAGTTGCTGTTCGCTCAGCGGGGGTTGTGCCATCAGCCGAATCCGTCCACTCGTCTTGTTTGGGCCAAGGCCACGTTCTTGCGTCGGCAGCGGGGGCATGTGTCCTGCCAGTTCCCGGCGGCAACGTCGGTCGTGGCATCGATGGTGTAGTCGAACCCGACCTGGGGAAGAACCATCTTGAGGTCACTCATTTGTAGCTGCGAGGCGAAACCCTCGCCGCAGCTGCGGCAGGTCTGGGCTTCGCCGGCTTCGGCTTCTCGTCGGTAGAAGTGCACGCCGAGGTTGGCCGGGCGTTGGAAGATGTGGAAGAGCTTGCCGAACGGGATGTACATGAGCCCGAGGATGACCGTGAGGGCGTGCACGGTGTTCAAGAAGACATAGCCGCGGCCCTCGAGCCACAGGCTCGATGCGGTGAGAAACAGTCCGGTGATCGAAACGGCGAACAGCCCGGCCAGCGCCGCGAAGTCGCCGGCCCGTTCGACCGCGATCGCACCGGGATCATTGAGTCGCCGGTACAGGAACACCACCACACCGGCGATCACCAAAACAGCGGAGATGTTGAGCAGATGGAAGACCAGGAACCCGATGAAACTGCGGGAACCGAAGTCCATGGTGCCGATATCGAACACATACGCCCGGTACTGCTCAGAATCTTGACCCACCGATTCGAAGTGCAGCCACCCGAACGTCAACGGGAACGTCACCAAGCCAGCGAGGATGCAGCCCCAGAACACCAACTGGTGCGCCATCCACCGACTGGTCGAGCGGCGCCGGATGAATCCCTGCCCAGCCAAGTTGGTCGCCACCAAACCGCCAAGGGCGGCAGTGTTCGACGCCCGCTTCCCGCGTCTCGTGAGGGCCTGCCAGCCCCGCTGGTTCAGCAGCTTCGTCGGCGGGCGCTGCAACCACACCCGGTACCGGTACACCACCGCGAAGGTCGCCAACAGCACGCCGAGCAGGTAGCCCGACAACGCGGCATCGAACCAGCGCATGCCCCCGGACCCGAAGTAGACCCCGACCAGCAGGAGGGACACGGCGCCGAGCCCCCACACCACTGAGGCCCCGTCGACCTCGTCATCGAGAAACGACAGGCGGGTCCGATGACGTTGGGATTCGGCAGGCGCCTTGGGGGAAGCAGCGGTCATTGCTGCCCACTTTCGCGCACCCGAGGCTGCAGTTCCGGCTCCTCGGTCGAGTGTTTGGTCCCGGAGCGGCCGATGCCGAGCGGGCTACGGCGGCGGTGCACGCTGAGGTAGGTGATTCCCGACGACCCAGCGGTGATCGAACGCCGGGCCCCGCGGGGGATGAGCACGAGATGGTCAGAGGCAACGTCGCGGCGCGTCTCACCGATGTAGACCTGGCCGGCCCCGGACTGCACGAACATCAACACGTCGACATCATTGTTGACGTGCTCGCCAATAGCCCCGTCCGGATCCAGGCGAACGAGATTCGCGTCGAGGTCCCCACCATGCGGGAGGCTCCAGATCACCCCGCCACCGCCGACGCGTGCGGCCCCGAGGTCCACCGTCAACGCCCCGTCCGGCAGACCATCGATGCCGCTGTCGTCGTCGCCTTCGTCGAACAGGTGGGCCCAGCAGGCCGGGTCGCCGCCGAGATCGCTCATCGCGTAGCGAGCTGCTGCTCTGCGTCAAGCACTGCGGGGAACAGCACGTTGTTCTCCTTGTGGACGTGGAGATGGGTGTCGGCCTCGAGTTCGGCCAGCCCCGAGTAGAGGGCCTGGTAGCTGGCGCATGCGTCGCCGGGCAAGGTGTAGTCGCCGGTGGCGGCCCGGAGCTGGGCGAGGAGATCGCCGGCCATGTCGTGCTCGGCGCTCATTACCTGGATCGGGTTGTTCAGGGTTCCGCAATGGAATGCCGGAGCGCTGGTCGCGGTGGCGAGTTCGCGGATCATGGGGAAGAGCACGCGTTCCTCCTTGAGGAGGTGCGGCTCGAGATCGGCTCGCAGTTCGGCAACGAGCCGTTGCACCTCGACCAGCTCAGGGTGCCGACTGCCGTGGACTGAGGCGACCTTGTCCGCCAACGCGGTCAGTCGCGGCAGCGCTTCACGCAGGTAGGCGTGGTGGGTGGCTTCGAGATGATCAACCAGCTCGGCGGGCGACATCGTCGACCAGTCCGACTCCTCGGGCAGGGGACCCGCATCGGCGAGTTGACCGCCGAGGTCGCTGAGGACGTCGTCGAGGCCGAGACCGGCGGAGTCGACGGCATCGGCCAGCCGACGGTTTCCGCCGCAGCAGTAGTCAAGGCCGAGCCGGTCCAGGTGCCTAGCCAAGCTGGGGTTGGCGGTGACGAGTTCGGCGAGCGCGGTGTTCGGGTCGAGCGTGGGCATATTGGGGTCTCCTATCGGGCGGGTCATGTGAGGACGGCGATCGCGGTGACAGCGACGACGGCAATGCCGAAAGTCATCTGTTGCAGTCCAATCACCACCGCCCGCTTCACCGGACGGCGAATCGCAGCGACGTTGAACACCGCGATGGCGGCAACCGCCAGCATGGGGGCAACCGGGATCGCGTCGAGAGACCACGCCGCCACTGTCGCTGCGAACGCCAAGAACTGAGCGAGGTCGCTGTGCCAGCGCTCGATCGGCCGGTTGTGGGCTCGGAACACCTGGGTGCGGGCGTACGGGATCGCTGCGGCGGCGCGGGCCGACACCACCACCCACAACCCGATGGCCAGAGTCGTCGATTCGCCGGCGGCGAGCACGATCGCAGCCACGGTCGAGCCGATTCCGATTGTGCCGGCCAGTTCTGGCACGAGCCGGCGGCTCCGCGACCGCATGTCGAACCAGAGCTCGATCGCGACCAGCGGGGCGGCCATGGCGAGCGGTACCCAGAACCAGCCGTTCGTCGCGGCGACTGCTGCCCAGATGCCGAGCGCGGCGATCGCCAGGAGTTCTGCGGTGGCGATGCGGGCGGCGAGGCGGCTGCGGTCCAACCAACGGTGACGCCACCGGTCCACCAACACCAGCTTCACAGGCGTGCGGGCGACGAAGGCGAGCATCGCCGCTACCCCCAACGCAAAGCCGGACCAGGACCAGGCGACGATCAGGCCCAACACGGCCGGCTCGGCGGTGAGGGACCAGCCACCGTGCTCGGACGGCACGGCCACCTGGCGCCACAGGCCGCTCGGCCGTGCCGCGTCGTCGGGAGCCGTTGTGCGTGCGTCAACGGTGTCCATCACGTCGCCTCCGTCACCAGTGAGGCCTCGGCCACCGAGGTGGAGTCCAGCTCACCCAGTAGCTGGGCTCGGGCCCGCAACCAGGGGACGTGTAGCGCGCAGGTTCCGGCTTCGTTGCACGCCCGGTCCGCGAGCACGCAACGCCCCGAATCGGTCGGACCCTCGATCGCCTCGATCACCGCCAGCACCGACAACGAGCCGAGATCCGCCGCCAATGCGTAGCCGCCCGACGGTCCAGGATCCGACTGCACCCACCCGTTCCGCACCAGCGGATTCAGCACCTGGGACACGAACCCCGACGTCGAGCCCACCGCATCGGCCAACGCCGGGCCCTTCATCCGCGCCGACGCCTCAGCGAGGACCCGTAGAGCACGAACTGCCAGATCGCTCTTGCGCGTAACTTCCAGTCGCATAGTATAAGACTACCCGGAAGACTCGTTGGAGCAAGCCCCATTTCATGCAACGCCATCTCGAACCCACCGACCTGGACCACGGCACCTGGCTACGCCTCGACTGCGGCCACCCACCACCTCCCCAACGCCGACCCGACGGGACAGCGGACTGCCCGCTGTGCGACCGGGCACAACTCCCGGTCGGGCTCGTCGCAGCCGGTCCACCGACGCTGCTCGACGGTCACGATCGATCCGGCCACGAGTTGGCGCCCGCGGCGTGGTCGACGCTCACCGTCGAGGCCGGCACAGCCACGGTCGTCGCCGCCTCCGGCTCGAGCCGGTGCCTGACTACCGGTGCGCTCGTCGTGCTCGTGCCCGGTACCGCGTATCAGGTCACCCCCGGCAGCGATGCAGTGCTGGCACTGCAGCCGTTGCACCACCCCGCCGTGACCGCGGCTGTCGCGCCGGGACTCCTGGCGGCGGCGACACGGTGATCCGTCTGCTGGCGTGGGTGTGGATGGGGATCGTCATCGGTGTGTCGTTCCTGGCCACGCCGGTGAAGTTCACCGCCGATTCCCTCACCCGCCCGGTCGCGCTCGATGTGGGCCGCGCCACGTTTCACGCCCTCGCCTATCTCGAATGGACACTCGTCGCCTGCCTCGCGATCGTCCTGTGGCAGGCAGTCGGCGCCGGCCGCCGCCCCTCCGAACGGGCCCTCGTTGCCGCTGGCGTCGTCACCGTGATCGTGGTTCTGCAGTCGGCTTGGCTGATTCCCGCGCTCGACGAGCGAGTCGCGTCGATCATCGCAGGCACCGAACCCCCGCCATCTCACCTGCACACCCTCTACGGGATCGCCGAGGTCACCAAGGTCGCCGCCCTCGGCCTGCTCGGCACATGGACACCCCTTCCTGTGCGCCCAGCGGTATCGGCGAAGCTCCCCGCCGAGGAAATCACCGCGTGACCCCGGCGCTCGCGATCGTTCGCACCAACACGATCCTCTACTGCGAACGATGGACCGACACCGTCGCCTTCTACCGAGACACGCTCGACCTCACCGTCACCCACACCACCGAGTGGTTCGTCGAGGTCCACCTCAGCGGCTCAGCGCACCTCAGCCTCACCGACGCCTCCCAAACCAGCATCGCCCCGAGTCACGGCGCCGGCATCACCCTCAGCTGGCAAGTGGCCGACCTCGCAACAACACGCAGCACCCCCGTCGCAGCCGGGCTCGCGGTCACGGCAATCGCCGCCCGCTGGAACAGCAGCTACGTCGAACTCAACGATCCCGAAGGCACCCGCATCGAACTCTGGAGCCCCACCCCGTGACCCGACCCGACCTCGACACCCTCGACCAGATCGCCGACATGGTTCGCCGCTTCTACCGAGACGTCAACACCGATGACCTCCTCGGTCCCGTCTTCAACGATGTCGTCGGCGTCGACTGGGACACCCACCTCCCCAAACTCACCGCCTTTTGGGCCCGGGCCCTCTTGGGAATAGATGGCTACCAGGGCAACCCCTACGCCCGCCACGCCGAAGCCCACGCCCTCTCGCCGCTCACCGGTGCCCATTTCGCCCGATGGCTCTCCCTGTTCGAACGCACCCTCGACTCCGCCTGGGCCGGACCACACACCGAACGAGCCAAGACCCTGGCGCACAACGTGGCCCGGGTGCACGCCACCCAACTCGGCGTCGACCGAGACACGGGCGACCGACTCGAGGATGGTCCGGTTGGTCGCTGAAACCCACAGCCATCACGACCACGTCGACCCCGACGACATGGTCGCTCTCCTCGCCGGCCACCTCGCCACCGACGACCTCGCCGGCGTGACCCTCGCCGACTGCGGCTTCGCTGATGAACTGGCCCTGTTCGATCTCGTCGAGCTGCTCGCCGAGGAGTACGGCGAACGCAGCCTGTCACCCATCGACGCCGAAGACCTCGATCCGGCCATGACGCTGGCCGAACTCATCGGCCTGCTCGCCAGGTCGGTCCCCGACTGACCGACACCTACGCCAAACCTGTGCTCTCCAGCACGACGTTCGCGTCGGCGGGCCGCCGATGGAACTCGACGGCGAACGTGGCGGGCCCGTCGAGTTCCACGTGATGCAGCCGCGCTGGCGGAATCACCAGTGTCTCGCCAGCCTTCAACACGGCCGCCGCATCGGGCTCGTCTTCGAACACGAAGCGCACCGATCCGGCATGGACGACGAGGCGACCCCAGACGCTGTCGGCCACCCGGTGGGCCTTCAACAGACCGGCCGGGACGGTGTCGTTGTCGAACACGTCGGTGGTGCGGGCGAGGACAAACCCGTCAGGGATTCGATCAGTCATGGCGCTTCTCCTGTGTCTGCGGTTCGTGCGGTGGCGGTTCGGGTGCCGGTGAGGTCGGCGTCACCCTCGATGTCGAGGGTCGGCAGGATCCTGTCGAGCCAGTCGGGCAGCCACCAGTTCGGATCACCGACCAGCGCCATCGTCGACGGAACCAGCACCATACGGACGATGGTCGCGTCGACGGCGACGGCGGTCGCGAGACCCACGCCCATCATCTTGACCACCGGATCATCGGAGACGACGAACCCGAGGAAGACACTGATCATGATGAGGGCGGCGGCGGTGATAACCTTCGCGGTGGCGCCGAGGCCTTCGACCACACTGTCGATGTTGGAGTGACCACGGTGGTACTCCTCGCGGATGCGGGACAGGATGAAGACCTCGTAGTCCATCGACAAGCCGAACAGGATGGCGAACATCATCATCGGCACGAACGACGCGATGGGCACCGCTTCGTCGAGGCCGATCAGACTGCGGCCCCAGCCCCACTGGAACACCGCGACCACCACGCCGTAGGCGGCTCCGATCGACAACAGATTCAACAGTGCCGCCTTGAGTGGGACCAGGATCGAGCGGAAGACCGTCATCAACAACAGGAACGACAACGACACGACGGCGGCGATGAACCAGGGCAGCCGGGCCGCGATCTTGTCGGACTGGTCAATGAACCCCGCCGTGGGGCCACCCACGAGCGCGTCCGCCCCGGTGGCATCGGTTGCCGCCGGCAGTGCTTCTTCGCGAAGCCGGTGCACGAGATCGCTGGTGGCTTCGTCTTGCGGCTTGGTGGTGGGGATGGCGGTGAGCAGCGCCGTGTTGCCGGTTTCGTTGACTTCGGGCGGAGACACGGCCCTGACACCCGGGTCAGCGGCCAGCGCAGCAGCCACCTGGTCGAGCACCGTGGGGTCGCTTGTCGAGGTCAGGTCGACGACCACCAGCAGCGGCCCGTTGAACCCGTCCCCGAACCCGGCCGCCAACAGGTCATAGGCCCGCCGATGTGTTGTGGTCACCGGGTCAGTGCCGGCGTCGGCCTGCCCGAGACGCATGTCCAACACCGGGATCGACAACACCAACAGCACCAGCGTCGCCGCGATCGATGACCGCCAAGGATGATGCGCCACCCAGTGCGCCCAACGCACCCACCCACCATGACCCCCCGCAACGACTTCGGAGTGGTCGCTGCCGCCGACAGCATCGGCCCGCCCGGCCAGGCGATGCGAACGAGGCAGCACCCGTCGGCCGGCCAGAGCCAACAGAGCCGGCAGCAAGGTCACTGCAACCAGCACAGCGATAGCGACCACCAGCGACGCCGAGTAGCCGAGCGCGGCCACGAACGGGATACCGGCCAGCTGCAGTCCGAGGATCGCGACGACGACCGTCCCACCGGCAACCACAACAGCCTGCCCCGCAGTGGCGTTCGTGCGCCCGATCGACTCCTCGACATCCATGCCTGCGTCGAGCTGGTCACGGTGTCGGCTCAACACGAACAGGGCGTAGTCGATACCAACCCCGAGTCCGATCATCGTGCCCAACCGCGGCGCCACCGACGGGATGTCGATGACAGCTCCCAGCAGGCCGACGATCGAGAGCCCCACCGCCAGGCCAAGCACGGCCACGCCGAGGGGCAGCACGGTCGAGTAGACGCTTCGGAAGGTGACGAACAAGATCACCAGTGCCGCGATGATCCCGATCATCTCGGCCGGACCGGTGGTCCGCTCCTTCAACACCGTCGGGAGTTCACCGCCGTACTCGACCTGCAGGCCCGCAGCCTCGGCCGGGCCGGCGGTGTCGATGAGCGCGTCGAGCGCCTCACGTCCGAGTTCGGCGGTGGAGGCATCGAACTGCACCGACGCAAACGCCGTAGCCCCATCGGGCGAGATCGACCGCTGGCTGCCCAACGGGTCGGTCACGGCAACAACATGATCGAGCTCCCGAACTTGCTCGACCGTCGCCGCAACCGCAGCGGCGGCGTCCGCACCCGAGAAATCGCCTTGGTCGGTGTGGAACACGACCATCGCCGTGGCACCCGACCGCTCAGGAAACTGATCTTTCAACAGATCGATCGCCTGCTGAGATTCGACACCGGGGACCTCGAAGTTGTCCACCGTCTCGCCGCCCGCGATGCGATCCACCGCGACGATCGTCACTGCTGCGGCCAACCACACCACCAGCACCAGTCCCCGATGCGATGCGGCGAAGCGCCCCAAGCGATACAGCCAGTTCGACATCAGACACCTCCGTTAGTTTTTGCACTCACTGCAATATTGCGCCTACTGTACCGATCTGTCAAGATGCTGCAATGCCAGAAACGCTCGGACTACGTGAACGCAAACGAAACGAACGCCGCCGCGCCATCGAGACCGCAGCCATCGACCTGTTCGAAACCAACGGGTTCGACGCCACGACCATCGACGACATCGCCCGGGCCGTCGACATCGCACCGCGAACCTTCTTCTCCTACTTCTCGACCAAAGAAGACGTCGTCCTCGCCGACTACAGCCAACGACTCGACCGGATCATCACCGAACTCGGCCACCGGCCATCGACCGAACCCCCGTGGCAGGCCCTCGGAGCAGCATTCGCGATCGTCGCCGCCGACTACGAATCGCAACGCAAGGAGCTGCTCCGCCGCTTCACCATCATGGCCACCACACCATCGGTCTACGCCCGCAGCCTCCAACTCCAAGCAGGCTGGGAAGACACGCTCGCAGTCACCCTCGCCCAACGGTCCCAGGCAAACCTCGACGACCCCAATCCAAGGCTGCTCGCCGCCGCAGCACTCGCCGCCATGCGAGCCTCACTCCAACACTGGCTCCACCGCGGACAAACGAGCCCCCTGCCCCAGATCATCAGTGGTGCCTTCGACCACCTCGCGCGCGGGCTCGACGAACAGTCAGGTCAGCGCTCCGCCACCAGGTAGCTGCGCTGCAGCTCACAAGGCAGCCGGTCACCCATAGCCCGTCGGGTTGATGACCCGAAGAGCCGATGGATGCCGATGTCCTACATCGTGCAACGCACCAGAACTTCTACGTCGTCGACTACAAAGGCCGCGACCCACTCACCGGCACCGAGCGGCGCAGCTGGCATCCAGCTGGTATCTCCCGATCCGCTGCCGAGGCCATCAAGGTCCGGGTTGACCAAGCCCGCCCACCGCGCCGCCGGCCCGGAACCCTCAGCCAGTTCATGGCCACGACCTGGATCGACTCCAAGCCGCTCCTGTCCCACGCGACCAGGTCCCGCTACCAGTGGATGATCGACAAGAACATCGCACCACGCATCGGAGACATCCCGCTCGACCAGATCCGACCCGAAGACCTTGACGCCCTCTCCCAGCACCTTCTTCGCCACGGCGGACGACGCAAGGAAGGCCTCGCCGCCAAGACCGTGTTGGAGATCCACCGAACCATCTCCAACGCACTCGACCTCGCCGTCGACCGACGCCTCATCGACACCAACCCCGCCACCCATGCCCGGCCACCACGACCAGGCCGACGCTCGACCGTCCCCGCAATCTGGGACGCGAATCAACTCGCCGCATTCCTCGCTCACGTGGCCGAAAAGCGGCTCTACACGGCCCTGCACCTGACTGCCTACACCGGTATCCGCCGCGGCGAACTCGCCGGGCTCCAATGGCGCGATTTCGACACAGCCAATGCGAGCCTGTCGATCAGCCGGACCAGGCAGGTCGCCGCAGGGCGCACGGTCGAAGCGCCCGTCAAAACGCGAACGAGCCGCCGATCCATCGACCTCGACACCAACACCACGCAAGTCCTCGCCCAGTGGAGACAACGGCTGACCCAGGAGGGCGCAGCCATCGAGCCAGACACTCCCATGTTCCTGAACACCCGCCACCGGGCACCGTCGCCCGAATCGTTCTCGCAGCTCTTCACCCGCTCGAGCGTCGAGGCTGGACTTCCCCGAATCAGATTTCACGATCTTCGACACACGCACGCCTCGCTCCTCGTCGCCGCCGGCGTCCCAATCAAGGTCGTCTCCGAACGCCTCGGCCACGCCCACCCCGGCTTCACAATGCACACCTACCAACACCTGCTCCCCGGCATGGGCGCCGCAGCCGCCGCCCAGTTCGCCGACCTCATCGACGCCAGCCGGTAGATCCATCCACCGACACCAACCCAGCAAACACAGCGATCGCGGCTTCCACCGGTAGACACCCCGGTAGATCGAACACTCAGCTCGACAACGAGAAATGCCCGGAAACCGTTTGTTTCCGGGCATTTCGGGTGGTGGCGGGGGCAGGATTTGAACCTGCGACCTTCGGGTTATGAGCCCGACGAGCTACCAGACTGCTCCACCCCGCGACTGACGAAGCTACCGGCCACCCCGACGCGCGACAACCTCCGCCGAAAGGGGCCAAAGCCCCTCCCGACCACCCCACGGTTGGGATACTGCTGTCACATGACGAAGACGCTCTCGCCCGCCGCCGCCATCGACGTGATCCGTCCGACCGACACGCTCGCGGTGCCGCTCGGGCCCGGCGTGCCGGGGCAGTTCCTCCACGCCCTCGGGACGAGGGACGACTGGGACGATCTCCTCGTGTTCGGGGCCCTACTCCCCGACCTCTACGAGCTGTTCACCCGCGCCAACGTGGCGCTGCAGAGTGGCTTCTTCGGGCCGGCCGAGCGCTTCCTGATCGCGGCCGGCGCGAAGGTCGACTTCGTGCCCGCCGACTTCCGACGGTTCGCGCCCACGCTCGAGCAGATCGCCCCCCGGGTCATGGCCACCGCCGCCACCCCGCCCGACGGCGACGGCTGGATGAGCCTCTCGCTCCACGCCGGTGCGTCGGTGGAGGAGTTGAAACGGGCGGCCGCCGATCCCGCCCGCCTGTGCATCGTCGAGACGAGCCCCCACTTCCCCCGCACCATCGGGCTTCCCCCGGAGCACCGCCATGCGCTGCACGTCGACGACGTCGACCTGGTCATCGAGGGCGACGCCACCCCGTTCGAGCTGGCCGACGCGCCGGCCACCGAGGTCGAGCAGGCGATCGCCGCCTACGCGGCCGACTTCGTGCCCGACGGCGCCACGCTCCAGACCGGCATCGGCGGGATCCCCAACACGGTCGCCACCCTCCTCGCCGAGGGGTCCGGCGGCGGCTACGGCATCCATTCCGAGATGTTCACCACCGGCCTCATGCGCCTGTGCAAGGCGGGCAAGGTCACCAACGACCACAAGGGCGAGTTCGACGGGTTCGCCGTCACCACCTTCGCGGCCGGCGCCCCCGAGCTCTACGAGTGGCTCGACGGCAACGACGCGGTCCGCTTCCTGCCGGTCGACATCGTCAACTCACCGGAGAGCATCAGCCGCAATCGAGAGATGATCACGATCAACGGCGCCATGAGCATCGACCTCGCCGGCCAGGTGATCGCCGACACGATCGGCGGCGCCCAGTTCTCCGGCATCGGCGGCCACGAGGACTTCATCGCCGGCGCCGGGTTGGAGCTGAGCGACCGTTCCCTGATCTGCCTGCCGTCGACGACGACGCGCGACGGCGTCGTCATCTCGCGCATCGCCGGCATGGCGGCGGCAGGCAGCATCGTGACCACTCCTCGCCACCAGGTCGACGTGGTCATCACCGAATTCGGCGTCGCCGAGCTCGCCGGGAAGACGGTGCGGGAGCGGGCCCGTGCCCTCGCCGCGATCGCGCATCCGGACTTTCGCGCCGAGCTCGAAGAAGCCGGCCAGCGGTGGCCCGCCTGACCCCGATCCCGACGCCGATCGCTCGGGGGCTCGCTCACTCAGGAGCAATGTCGATCTCGACATCGACGATGTCGCCGATGCCGACCATCTCCTTCGTCCGCACTGCCTTCTTGACCGGCAGGACGTAGCACCCCGACTTCGAGTCCGGGAAGATCGACGTGCGCCACTCGCTCGTGCCGAGGCGGACCCTGACCCGCACGGAGCCGAAACCCTTGCGGGGCAGCCCCATGTCGCGCACGTCCTCGGAGATGTCGGCCGGCACGGTGGCGAACACCCACGACGAGTCGTCGCGGGCGTCCCATTCGAAGAGCTCAGCCTCGAAGTCGAACGTGGCGTCCATCCGTGCGACGGTAGTGGGCATGGACATGACCATCGAGCCGCTGTCGTGCGGCACCCTCACCGCCGGCCGCTCGATGTTCGAGACCGGCGCCGACGACTCCGCAGTGGAGCTTCCGGTGCCGGCGTGGCTGATCCGCCACGGCGACGATCTCGCCCTGTTCGACTGTGCGATGCACACCGATCTCACCACGCCCGGCCCGGCCCGCGAGGTCGTCGAGCTGTTCTTCGGACTCGGCGTGGGCGCGCACGACATGGTGGCCAGCCGGCTCCGCGAGCGCGACGTCGACCCGGACGACATCAACATCGTGATCCTGTCGCACCTGCACTTCGACCATGCCGGCGGGCTCGCCCAGCTCCCGAACGCCAGGGTGTTGGTGCAACGCGACGAGTGGGCCGCGGGCCTCGACCCCGACCTCGCAGCCGCCAACACGTTCAACCCGACCGACTACGACCTCGGCCACGACATCGTGACGCTCGACGGCGAACACGACGTGTTCGGCGACGGGCGCGTCGTCTGCATCCCGACCCCGGGACACACCCCGGGCCATCAGTCGCTACGTGTCCGGCTGGCCGATCGGGAAATCGTGCTGTGCGCCGACTGCGCCTACTTCGCCGAGACGCTCGACGGCGCCCCGCTCCCGCCGATCGGGCACGACGCCGAGCGCCAGGCCGAGAGCATCCAGCTCCTGCGCTCGTTGCGAACGGCCGGGGCCACGCTCATCCCGGGTCACGATGCCGAGGTGTTCGCCTCGCTCCCCGAACGACTGGTGTGACGACCGTTCACGAGCGGGTGGGTCGGCGGGGCCACGGCACCGCTCGGCAGTCTTTCCTTCACCCCAACCCCGTGCAAGTATCATCTGAATGATTCAATCTTTCACCGGATCACGCGAGGGCGAACCACAGTTCCGCAACGCGGTCGATCCCGACGCTGCCCGTTCCTACCGCGCCGACGGCTGGTGGGGTGACGTGACCCTCGTCGACCACCTGCGCCGCCACGCCGCAGAACGACCCGACGACGCGGCCTACATCGCCGACGACGGCACCCTCAGCTGGTCCGCGCTCGACCGGGCGAGCGACCGGATCGCCGCCGCGATCGTCGATCTCGGGATCGAACCCGGCACCCGCATCGGCGTGCTCATCCCCGACACCGCGACCGTCCATGCCGCCTACCTCGGGCTCGAGAAGGCCGGCATCGTGACGGTCGGCCTCGGGGCGCGGGCCAACAGCCGGGAGGTCGCCCACCTGCTCGGTCTCACCCAGGCCCCGATCCTGATGACCCTCGCCGAACACGGCGGCGCTCCCGCGTCGGCGTTCCGCTCGGAGATCGAGGGCCTCGGCATCACGATCGACGCCCACATCGAGGTCCCCGTCTTCGAAGCCGACCCCGATGGCGACATCACCGTCAACGGTGTCGCCGTCGAACCGCCGCATCCCGGCGATCTCGACGATCGACGCATCGGCCCCGACGACCTCTCCTTCATCAACTCGACATCGGGCACGACCGGCCTCCCGAAATGCGTGCTCCACTTCCAGAACCGCTGGCTCTACTTCCACAAGGTCGCGGCGCGCAACGGCGACATCGGAACCGACGACATCCTCATGTCGCTGCTTCCCGCGCCGTTCGGCTTCGGGCTCTGGACCGCGCACTACACGCCGATCGTGCTCGGCACCCCGACGGTGATCAGCCGAGGGTTCGACGCCGCCCGCACCCTCGATCTCATCGAGCAACACCGCGTGAGCGTCCTCGGCTGTGTCAGCACCCAGTTCCTGATGATGCTCAACGAGCAGGGATTCGACACCCACGACCTGAGCTCGCTGCGTTCGATGTTCACCGGGGGCGAGGCCGTGCCCGAACACCGCGCCGCCGAGTTCGAGCGACGCAGCGGCTGCACCGTGCTCCAGTTCTACGGCTCGAACGAGACCGGCCTGCTGTCGGGCACCCGCCTCGGCGAGACGCTCGAACAACGGCTCCGGACGGCGGGTCGGATCGTGCCCGAGATGCACGTCCGCCTGTTCGACGCCGACGGGGTGGAGGAACTCGGAATGCCCGGCGAAGGTCGGCCGGCCTGCCGCGGACCGGCGACCTGCCTCGGCTATCTCGACGCCGAAGCCAACGCCCAGCTGTTCACCGCCGACGGCTGGATGCTGATGGGCGACCTGTGCGCCATCGATGCCGACGGCTACCTCACCGTCACCGGGCGCATCTCCGACTTCATCATCCGTGGCGGCAAGAACATCTCCGCGTCACAGGTGGAGGACGAGGTCAACACCCACCCCCGCGTCGGTTTGAGCGCGGCGGTGGCGATTCCCGACGAGGTGTTCGGCGAGCGCGTGTGCGTCTATGTCGAACTCCACGACGGCGAGACGCTCACGCTCGAGGAACTGCTCCAACACCTCGCCGAGCGTGGCACGTCGAAGGAGATCAGACCCGAAGCACTCGTCGTGCTCGACGCACTCCCCCGATCGAGCGGCGGCAAGATCGCCAAGGGCGAGATCGCCGACGACGTCGCTCGGCGCTTCGGCTGACCGTCGCGACGGTCAGCGCATCCGCTTCCAGACGAGGTCGGTCTCGACGTCGTCGTCGACCCACGAGCCCGGATCGTCTCCGGCCACATGGCCGATGAGTCCCTTGTAGACCCCGTAGCCGACGAGCCGGCGCATCCGCGGCGGAAGGGTGGCGACATAGTCGCGGTCGAGCCCGAGCAGCTGACTCTCCTCCTGGCGAACCCAACCGGCGCAATAGTTGCAGACGATGAACTGGCGGCGCCCTTCGGAGAGGTTGGCGCCACCGCCGTGCCAGAGCGAACCGTTGTAGATCAGCACGCTCCCGGCCGACATCTCCGCGGAGACGGTTGTGGCCTCTTCGCCGGGCCGGGGGCGGCGGCTCTCGAGATGCGTTCCCGGAACGAAGCGGGTGGCGCCGTTCTCCTCGGTGAAGTCCGACAGGGCCCACAGTGCGATCACGGCGAGGGGCGGATGCGGCCGAGGCAGCGGGATCGACCCGTCGTCGGCATGGAGCGGTTGTGGCCCCTGACCCGGATGGGTCTCGATCGCCGTGAGCGATGACAGCAGCAACTCGTGGTCGAGCACCGCCTCGACGATCGGCAAGACGGTGGGGTCGGTCGGCACCGCCGCGTAGGCGGGATCGTGGGACAGGAGGTTGAAGACCCGACGAGTGCGCTCACCGAGAAACGTGTTGACGCCGAACGGGGTGTCGTCGGCGGCCATGGTCGCGTCGACGGTCGCGCTGAGCGCGGCCACCGCGTCGGCATCGATCACGTCGGGGACGATGGCCCACCCCTGATCGGTGATTCGCTCGGCGATCGCAGCCACATCTGTGGTCGCCGAGGAGCTCACGATTGCGCCCGATCCGACACGACGCGGGGGAACACGGAGCGCGTCTCGTCGATCGTGTAGACCGGTGACCAGGCCAGATGCCGATGTGCCTCGGCCACGGCACCGCCGACATCGCCGGCCTCGATGAGGTCGAGCAGGCGGGCATGGTCGTCGAGGCCCTGATGGCGATAGTCGATCTCGGGCTTGTCGCCATCGACGACCTGGAGCTCCGCCCACGCGTCGGCATGGGCCGACCAGACCGCCTCGAGCGCGCCGACCAGCAGTGTCATGGTCGGGCTCCCGCAGAGGTTGACGATCTCCTCGTGGAACTTGCGCGAGGCCAGCGTGAACTGGCGCATGTCGTCGATGCACGCGGCCGCGGCCTCGTGCACCTCGCGAAGGCGGGGCACGACGGTCTCGGCTCGATCCGGCCGACTCGCGCAGAGCGCCACACACTGTGGTTCGAGCAGATTCAACGCCATCGACACGTCGTCGACCGGCACTCCCATCGTGCGCAGGACCGTGCCGAGCGTGTAGGCCGCGTTCTGTTCGTCGGGCCGGTGCACCACCGCTCCGCCGACCTTGCCGCGCCGCACCGACAGCAGCCCCTCGGACTCGAGGATGCGCAGCGCCTCGCGCATCGACGGCTTCGAGACACCGAACTCCTGGAGGAGGTCCTCCTGACGCGGGAGCTCGTCGCCATCTCGCAGCTCACCGTCGAGAATACGCCGCCGCAGCTCGCCCACGACGAGATCCGCCACATGGGGTGCCCGGTACCGTCCGTCGGCCGCCCGTGGCCCACGGATCGACGGAACGGCGAGCAACGGATCCGATCCTGAGGCCGTCCCGGCCGCCGCCCCGGGGTCTTTGCTGTTCATGTACACCTTTGGGTTCGTCCGGTCCGGGTTGACAGGTCCACCGCCGAAGGCAAATCATATAGAAGATGCCATCTTCTGTCACCCGTGATGACGACAGTACCGCCTCGGCCTCGGCACCGGCCGACCGCGAGGGCGGCTACGCCGTCTGGTCGCCGAGCATCAGCCCCGGGATCGGGCGCGACCTGACCGACGAACAGAAGCTGGCGATCGCCTTCCGCTGGCTGGCCCGGGAGGGCTTCGCCGAGAACCTCAACGGCCACATCACCTGGCAGCGTGAGGGCACCGACACGATGCTGGTCAATCCGTGGGGGCTCTGGTGGCGAGAGATCGCCGCGAGCGACATCTGCGAGGTCGACGAGGACGGCCACGTGGTCAGCGGGAAGTGGGATGTCACCCCGGCGATCCACATCCACACCGAGCTGCATCGTGTCCGTCCCGATGCGCGGGTCGTCATTCACAACCATCCGTACCACGTCTGTGTTCTCGCCGCGATGGGGGTGCTGCCCGAGCTGGTCCACCAGACCGCGAGCATGTTCGACGGCGATCTCGGACTCGTGGCCGAATACACCGGCGAGATCGACTCCGCCGAACTCGGCACCGATCTGGCCGAACGCATCGGCGATGCCAGCATCGTCATCCTCGCCAGCCACGGCGTCATCGTCACCGGCGCCACCCTCGAACAGGCGACCTATCGCGCCGCCAGCATCGACCGCGCCTGTCGCATGTCCTTCGACGTGCAGCGCGCCGGTGGCACAGCCCTTCCCCTCGCCCCCGGTCTCGTCGCCGGCATGAAGGTCTCGCTGATGGAACGCGGCGCCGACCTCTACTTCGACGGCATCGCCCGTCAGCTCATCCGCGACGAGCCCGACGTGCTCGAATGAACGCCACCCCAGTCTCACGACCCCACAGCCGATCGGAACCATCGCCATGCGCAGCCTCGACGACCTCGCCCAGGACCTGAGCTTCACCCAGGCCGGGACCGGAGACGACCGCCAGGTCACCTTCCTCCCCGAACCCGAACGGGCACCGCGGCGCCACCTCGTGATCTCGGCCGACGACCATGTCGTCGAACCGCCCGACACCTTCGAGGGCCGCATCCCGGCCCACCTCGTCGACCGCGCCCCGCGCGTGGTCGAAACCGACGACGGCCGCCAGACCTGGATCTACGACGGCACCGAGCTGCCCAACGTCGGGTTCAACGCGGTGGTCGGACGCCCCGTCTCGGAGTACGGCTTCGAACCCACCCGCTTCGACGAGATGCGACGCGGCGCCTGGGACATCCACGCCCGGGTCGCCGACATGGACCTCAACGGCGTCTACGCCTCGGTCAACTTCCCCTCGTTCCTTCCCGGCTTCGCGGGGCAACGCCTCCAGACGGTCACCAACGATCCCGAGTTGGCGATGGCATCGGTGCGGGCCTGGAACGACTGGCACCTCGAGTCGTGGGCGGGGCCCTACCCCGACCGCATCATCCCCTGCCAGATTCCGTGGTTGCTCGACCCCCACGTCGCCGCCGACATGATCCGTGAGAACGCCGAACGCGGGTTCAAGGCCGTGACCTTCTCCGAGGCCCCCGACAAGCTCGGTTTCCCCAGCATCCACTCCGGCTACTGGGAGCCGTTCCTGCAGGCCTGCGCCGAGACCGAGACGGTCATCAACCTCCACATCGGCTCGGCCGGCGCATCGCCGTCCACCTCCGACGACGCCCCGCCCGACGTCGTCGGCGTCCTGTTCTTCGCCTACGCGATCCATGCCGCGGTCGACTGGCTCTACTCATTGGCGCCGGTCCGCTACCCCGACCTGAAGATCTGTCTCTCCGAAGGCGGCATCGGATGGGTGGCGGGGCTCATCGACCGACTCGACCACATGCTCGGCTACCACGACATGTACGGCACGTGGACATCGGACCTCACCCCGTCGGAAGTGTTCCGGCGCAACTTCTACTTCTGCGCCGTCGAGGATCCGTCGGCGTTCCGCCAGCGCGACATCATCGGGGTCGACCACATCCTCCTGGAGTCCGACTACCCCCACTGCGATTCCACCTGGCCGCGGACCCAGGAGATCGTCGAACGCGAGATCGGCGACCTTCCCGAAGCGGACCGTCGCCGGATCACCTGGGAGAACGCCTCGGAGCTCTACCGCCATCCCGTGCCCGCATCCGTCGTGAACGATCCCGAGTCCTGGTGATGGTCCGCGCCGCGGTACTCACCGGGCCCGGCGCCATCGAGGTCCGCAGCATCGAGCGGCCATCGCTTCCCAGCAGCGAATGGGCGTGGCTGCGCGTCGAGGCCTGCGGCCTCTGCGGCACCGACGTCGAGCAGTTCGACGGCTCGTTCACCGGCTCCCAGTGGCCGGCCGGTCCCATGATTCCGGGCCACGAGGTCGTCGGCACGATCGAGGAGATCGGCGACGCCACCGCGGCCCGTTGGGGCGTGTCGGCCGGTGACCGCGTCGCGATCGAGCCCAACATCCCGTGCGGGAGCTGTCAGGCCTGCCTGACGGGCGAGTACGTGTCGTGTCGGGGCTGGCCCACCCGCCCCTTCGCCTACGGGTTCGTCCCCATGTCGGCCGAGCCCGCGCTGTGGGGCGGATGGTCGGAGCTCATGGCGCTGCACCCCCTGTCGGTGGTGCACCCAGTGCCCGACCATCTCGACCCGGGCACCGCCACGCTGTTCAACGCCCTCGGTACCGCCTACGAGTGGAGCGTCCGCCGATCCGGACTCGCCTCCGGCCAATCCGTGCTGATCCTCGGCGCCGGCCAGCGGGGGCTCGCTTCGGTCGTCTCGACCCGGGCGGCCGGGGCCGGCCTCGTGCTCGTGTCGGGCACCGGACACGACGAGGTGCGCCTCGACCGGGCCACCACGCTCGGCGCCGATCGCACCGTCGATGTCACCCGCGAGGATCTCGTTTCGGTCGTGCTCGACGCCACCGACGGCCGCGGGGTCGACGTCGTCGTCGACACGAGCGCAGGCGCCGTCGAACCTGTCGGCCAGGCCGTGGGCTGTGTCGCCGACGGCGGCACCATCGTCCTCGGCGGGCTGAAGCACGGCCAGGCCGCACAGCTCGATGTCGATCAGATCGTCCTCCGGGCGATCCGGATCCAGGGGGCCCGCTCGGCGGGTTGGCCCGCCTACCATCGCGCGCTGGAGCTCCTCGCCGACGACCCCGAGCTGGGTGCCCTGCGCACCCACGTGTTCGGGCTCGACGATGCCGCACAGGCCGTCGGCGTGCTGTCGGGCGGTCACCCCGATCGGATCTACGTCGGCGTCGATGCCGCCGGGTGATGCCCCGCGACCGGATCGGTCAGGGCACGACGACGCGCAGCGGTTCGCCCCGGCACCACGCTGCGATGTCCTCCACGATCTCGTCGTAGAAGAGGCGATAGAGCCCGTCGCTCACGTAGCCGGTGTGGGGCGTGAGCACCGTGTTGTCGAGCCGCCGCAACGGATGGTCGGCCGGCAACGGCTCGGTGTGGAACACGTCGAGCGCAGCGCCCGCGATGCGTCCCGCCTCGAGTGCGTCGACGAGCGCGTCCTCGTCGACCAGCGGACCGCGCGAGCTGTTGACGAGCACGGCGGTCGGCTTCATGAGTCCGATCTCGTGGGCACCGACGAGCCCGCGGGATCGTTCCGACAGCACCATGTGGATCGTCACGACATCGGCGGTGGCGAAGAGCTCATCTCGGGAGACGGGACGGACGCCGAGACCCTCGGCCGTCGCCGGGTCGAGGTTCGGACTCCACGCGATCACATCCATGTCGAACGCATGGGCGACGCGGGTCACCGCGGTACCGAGGCGCCCCAGACCGACCACCCCGAGCACCCGACCGGCCAGCTCGGTCCCCAACGTGTGCTGCCAGCCCCCCTCCCGCACCGCCCGGTCCGAGGCCGGGATGTGGCGCAGCAACGCGAGGATGAGCGCCCAGGTGTGCTCCGCGGTGGTCGACAGGTAGCCGCCGGTGCCCCGCACCTCGACGCCGTGCCGGTTCGCGGCGCCGACATCGATCACCGCGTTCGACGGCCCCGTGGTCACGACGAGGCGCAGGTTCGGCACGGCCTCGAAGAACGCGGCCGTGAGCGGGGTCCGCTCCCGCATGGCGACCACCACGTCGGCATCTCCGACGGCAGCGACGAGGTCGTCGAGCTCCGCGAGATGGCGATCGATCGTGATCACCTCCACCTCGGCGGGGATCGTCGCCCACGCACCCATGACCTCCGCCACCCGCTGGTAGTCGTCGAGCACCACGACACGAAGGTGATCCGTCTCGGTCATCGCCTTCTCCCTTCCCCGCATGATCGTAGAACGAACCCCAGCGAACCCGAAGACCGACGAAGGAGCCGACATGGCCACTGATCTCGAAGCACGCATCGACCGTCTGGAGTCACTCGACGAGATCCGCCAACTCGTCGCGAAGTACGCCCTGTCGCTCGACATGCGCGACCTCGACGCCCACGTCAACCTCTTCGCGCCCGACATCCGGGTGAGCCGCGATCAGACCGGACGCGCCCATCTCAAGCGATGGCTCGACGACACGCTGCGGTTGCAGTTCACCGGCACGGCGCATCACATCGGGAACCATGTCATCGAGTTCGACGACCCCGACCATGCCCACGGGGTCGTGTACTCGAAGAACGAGCACGAGACCGGCGACGAGTGGGTCATCATGCAGATGCTCTACTGGGACGACTACGAACGCATCGAGGGTCGCTGGTTCTTCCGCCGACGCCTCCCGTGCTACTGGTACGCGACCGATCTGAACCGGCCGCCGATCGGGCCCGAGAAGATGCGATGGCCCGACCGCGAACGTTACGACGGCGCCTTCCACGACCTGTTCCCGTCGTGGGAGGAGTTCTGGGCCCACCCGCCGGGCGACGATGAACCACAGGTCGCCGCTCCCGCGCCGCTCGAGGAGTTCCTCGCGACCATGCGTCGCGGTTCGCCCGACCCACGGATCCGCGTGCGGTGATCGGCCTAGGCGGGCGTCGGACCGAGCGGCATCGGGCCGGTGCTCGCCGGCCGGTCCTCGTCGGCGCCCCACTGGGACCACGAGCCCGGATAGAGCCGACCGTCGGGAAGTCCCGCCAAGCGCCGGCCCAACAGGTCGGCACACGCGGTCACGCCGCTCCCGCAATACGCGACGACGTTGTCGCCGTCGGCATCCACGGCCTCGTAGAGCTCGCGCAACGCCCGAGGTGACCTCCAGTAGCCGTCCTCGAGGTTCGACCCGGCCGGCACGCTCTGCGCGCCGGGGATGTGGCCCGGCCGCGGGTCGATCTCGCTGCCGTCGGCGTAGCGCTCGGCCGAACGGGCATCGATCAGCACGAGATCACCGCCGAGCGCGGCAGCGACCTCGTCGGGAGACACCCGGACCCGGTCGGGCCAGGGCCGCGGGGTGAACGCGGCGTCGGCCGGACCGGGCTTCGCCTTCGACAGCTTCCCCGACCATGCCTGGATCCCCCCGTCGAGCACCGCCACCTCTCGACCGAGCACATCCAGCATCCACCAGAGCCGAGCGGCGACGAGGCCGCCGGCATCGTCGTAGACGACGACGCGGGTGCGGTCACCGATGCCGAGGCGCGACATCGCCTCGCCGAAATGCAGGGGCGTCGGCAGCGGGTGACGGCCCGCCGCGTCCGAGGCGGCACCGGAAAGGTCCACGTCGAGGTCGGCGAACACCGCCCCGGGGATGTGGCCGCGCTCGTAGTCGGCCCGCTTCGGTCCGTCGGCCACCGACCAGCGCAGGTCCACCACCACCTGCCCTTCGGCGTGAAGATGCTGGTCGAGCCACTCGGAACTGACGATCGGGCCGAAGTTCATGAACGTCGACGTTACGCCACTTCGTCAGAAGGGCCGGTCGCCGATCACGGTCACCCGCTCCATCACCCGGTGCGCCGGGAAGAAGTCGGTCGTCGCGGCATGTTGCACCGCACGGTTGTCCCACATGACGAAGGTGTCGGGCCGCCACTTCACCCGGATCTGAACGCTCGGATCCATGATCTGACGTTCGAGACGACGCAGGATCCGTTCCGACTCCTCCGGACTCATCCCCTCGATGTGCGAGGTGAATCCGGTGTTCGTGTAGATGCCGCGGGCGCCGGTCTCCGGATGGGTGCGGATCACCGGATGTCGCTGCGGCGGGTACTTCGCGTTGATCTCCTCCTTCTCCTCGGGCGCCACCCGCGACGCGAAGACGCGCGCGTAGTCGTGGATCGCGAAGGCATCGTCGACCACGTCCTTGATGTCTTGGGGCAGGCGCTCGTAGGCCGCGGTCGCATCGGCGAAACAGGTGTCGCCGCCGACGTCGGGAATCACCCGTCCCCGCAGGATCGAACCCATCGACGGCTCGGCCCGCCACGTGACGTCGGAGTGCCACCCTGCCGCGACGAACCGCTTCCCGCTATCGCCACCGGCCTCGAGCATCACGATCTCGGGATACCCCTCGATCCCCTCGGTGAACGGATGGATCTCGAGATCGCCGAACAGTCGGCCGAACGCGATGTGTTGCTCGATCGAGATCTGCTGATCGCGCAACACCAGCACCTTGTGTCGGAGCCATGCCGCGCGGAGTTCGTCGCGAGTCGCGTCGTCGACATCGGCCATGTCGACACCGGACACCTCGGCGCCGAAGTAGCCGTTCAGTGGGGTGATCTCGAGTGTCATGTGTGTCTCCTGGACGCCTGGACCGGGCGCGAGATGCCGCTCAGGGAACACCCGCCGACTTGCGATTCACGCGGAAGTCGGCGATTCCCCTCCCGTTCGCCGTCCAAGGGTGACACGATCAGGGGGTGAGCGCACCTTCGCTGCGAACCCGTCGCACCGTCCTCATGCCGTTGGGCATCGCGGATCTCGACGAGATCAGCGCGCTCTACGACGACGAGGCCGTCATGGAATTCGTCGACGGCGGCACCCGGTCCCGCGAGCAGACGAAGTCGGCGCTCGCCGCGGCCGCCCGTTGCTGGCGAGCGGAAGGCTGGGGGCTGTGGGCCATCCGCGACGCCGAGACCGGTGGATTGATCGGCGAGGCGGGCCTGCAACACCTCTTCGGGGTCGAGGGCGCGTCGGTGGACTTCGGCTTCACGATCGCCCGGCGCTTCTGGCGCGAGGGCTACGCCACCGAGGCGGGCCACGTGATCCTGTTGGACGCGTGGGACCGCTACCCGGGCGATCTCATCCACGCCGTGACCCATCCCGCCAACGAAGGAAGCGAGGCCACGCTGCACAAGCTCGGCTTCCGCTTGGCCGAGGAACGCCTCGTCCACGGGCAGATGCAGAACGTCTGGGAGATCCAGCGCACCCGCTGATCCGTTCACGACTTCCTCACATCTTCCTCGTCGGTCCTTGGTGAGTCCCGTCCACGATCGAGGTCATGGTCGCCGCCAGAGTTCGCCGCCGCACCCGCCTCGCCACCGTGGTGGTCGTCGCCACACTCGTGGCCACCTCGTGCCGCGACTCCGCACCCTCACCGAGCGTCACCGCGACCACGACGGTCCCGGTGCCCACCAGCACCACACCGCCCCCTCAGGCGACCGAGACACTCGATGCCGACTCGGCCCTCGACGCGGTCGACGGCCTGCTCGCGGATCTCGTCACCCAGATCGACGGGATCGCCGACGATCTCGACGCCGACGATGATGCCCAGCACCTGGCCCGGACCGGCGATGACGACTGACCGCATCCTCACGACCCCACAAAGGAGAAACCGATGAACCGACACGTCGCACGACTGATCACTGCCGCCCTGACCGGCTGTCTCGCACTCGCCGTGGCGACTCCCGCAACGGCGCAGGACGACACGACACCGGAGCGGGGCGCGTCGAGGACGGACGAGCAACGGTTCGCCGAGCTCCGCGAACGCTGCCAGGCCGCCGTCGGTCAGCGCCTCGACAGCCTGGCCCGGACCCGGGCATCGATCGACGGCGTCGCCGCCGTGACGGAAGCACACGACGCAGCCATCGCCGCCATCGTGGGCGACACCGAGGCGAGGTTGACCGCACTCGATCGGGAACTGTCGACCGCGACCGACCGCGTGACCGTGACGACGCTCTGCGCCACGATCGCGCCGGACCATCGCGTGTACCTCGTGGTCCTGCCACAGGCTCATCTGACCGTTGGCACCGACCGCGTCGAGGCCGGCGTCGGTATCGGCCGGAGCATGATCGGCGAACTCGACACCGCCATCACCGCGGCAGGCCGCGCCGGTGCCGACGTGACCGCCGCGCAGGCGCACCGAGACGCGTCGCTCGAGCATCTGGCCGCGGCCGAAGCCGCGACCGACGGAACCGCCGACGACGTCCTTGCCGTCACGCCCGCGAGTTTCGACGACGGCAACGGCGCCGAAGTGCTCGACATCGCCAGAGACGAACTCCGGCAGGCTCGAGCCGAGCTGGCCGCCGCCGAAGAGGCAGGAGCCGCAGCGGTGGCCGCGCTGCGCGAGGCACTCGCGGATCTCGACTGAAACCCGTTGGGGCCGGCAGCCGGCACTAGGTTGCGGGAATGTCGTGGTGGCTGTGGGTCGTGCTGGTGGTGGCCGTCGGTTTCGGCATGATCGTCGTCTACGACCTCACCCAGAAGCACCACGCCATCCTGCGCAACTACCCGGTCATCGGCCATCTCCGCTACATCCTCGAACGGATCGGGCCCGAACTCCGGCAGTACATCGTCACCGACAACGACGAGGAACGACCGTTCAGCCGCGACCAGCGCCGATGGGTCTACGCCAGCGCCAAGGGCGAGAACTCCTATTTCGGTTTCGGCACCGACAACAGCCTCGATGCTCCCGGATATCCGTTCTTCCGCCACGCGGCATTCCCGCTCGCGCCCTCGGCCGACGACCGACTGGACGATCTCGCCGGCGCCAAGGTGCTCGGCGCACGGACCGGTCGGCCGGGCGCCTTCCGCCCCGAGTCGATCATCAACATCTCGGCCATGAGCTTCGGCTCGCTCTCCGGACCCGCCATCGAGGCGCTCAACAAGGGAGCGGGGATGGCCGGCTGCCTCCACAACACCGGCGAGGGTGGGATCAGCTCCCATCACCGCAACGGCGGTGACCTGGTCTTCCAGATCGGGACGGGCATGTTCGGTGCCCGTGGCCACGACGGCCGATTCTCGATCGACGCATTGCTCGCGTCGATGGCCGATGCTCCGGTCAAGGCGATCGAGGTGAAGCTGAGCCAGGGCGCCAAACCGGGCCTGGGCGGCGTGCTCCCCGGCGCGAAGGTCACCGACGAGATCGCGTCGGCCCGGGGTGTCCCGGTGGGAATCACCGTCCACAGCCCCAGCCGCCACGTCGAGTTCGACGACGTGCGCGGTCTCATCGCCTTCGTCGAACGGATCGCTGCTGCCACCGGCGTGCCCGTCGGGATCAAGAGCGCGGTCGGCGAATCCCGATTCTGGGACGAACTCGCCGAGGCAATGGCCGAGACCGGCAGCGGGCCCGACTTCGTCACCGTCGACGGTGGCGAGGGCGGCACGGGTGCCGCACCGCTGGTCTTCTCCGATCATGTGGCGCTGCCGTTCCGCGACGGCTTCCCGCTCGTGTTCGACGCCTTCGCCCGACACGGACTCCACCACGACACCACCTTCATCGGATCCGGCAAGCTCGGCTTCGTTCCCGACGCGGCCATCGCCATGGCGATGGGCGTCGACCTCGTCAACGTCGCCCGAGAGGCCATGTTGGCAGTCGGCTGCATCCAGGCCCAGAAGTGCCACACCGGCTACTGCCCGACCGGCGTGGCCACCCAGCAGGCACGCCTGGCGCGAGGGCTCGACCCCACCAACAAGTCGGTCCGCGTCGCGGGCTATGTGCGTTCGTTCCGCCACGATCTCCGCTCGCTGTGCCACGCGATGGGCGTCGAACACCCGAGCCTCATCCGGCTGGACCAGATCGCCATCCGCGGCACCGACGGTCACATGCTCGACGCGGCTGAGGCATTCGGGCTCAACGCCGACTGGTTCGACGACGCCCGCCGCGCCCAGCTCGCTGCGGCGCTGAGCGGCTGACCAGCGGCGTCAGCTCCAACCTTCGGGGTCGGCCGCGAATCCACCCGACTCGATCGAGTTGAAGGCCGGGTCGGGCGTGACGAACACGTCGACCGAGGGCCACAGTCCGGCGTCGACGGCGACGGACGCCCGCTCGTGTTCGCCGACGCCCCACTGCACATAGGACAGCATGGCGTCGGACGACGTGAAGTCGTCGCCCGCGTAGAGCGCCGCTTCGCCGTCCTCGCTGCTCAGCCCGCCGAGGACCGCCGCAGGGATGCGCAGGGTTGCACCAGCCTCGAGGGATGCGATCTCTGCGACGTCGCCGAGATCGGCGTAGTCGGGGAACTCACAGATGTAGATGCCCGCGAGCGTGACCGGTTCGGCACCCGTGTTGATGATCTCGACGAACCCGTCGTCGCCGAACTCGACCACGTTGAGCTGGAGATCCAGCTGTTCGCCCGACTCGGGCGGTGGTGCCGTGGTCGCCGGCGCGGTGGTGGTTGTCGTCGCGTCGCCGGGCGCGGCGGTGTTCGTGGCCGGACTCCCGTCACCACCGCCGTCACCGTCGTCGCCGCACGCGGCAGCGAACAACGAGACCACGCCGAGGACGGCGATCAGTCGTGCGAGGAAACGACGGCGAGATGACGATCGGGGCATGGCGGGGACCTCCGGTTGACTCGCGGCAACGGTAGTCGGGGGATCGGACGTCATACCGCCACCCTGACGCGACATCGGGTCCCTCCGAAGAGAGACCCGATGGCACGAGGGCTCGGGTGGAAGCCGCCGCGCCACACCCGAGTTCCCGGGACCGCCGCCCCAGAACACTTCCCACTCTGCCGGACGCCAGGACACCGCGTTGTCAGCAGCGTGACGCTCGTTGCGTCAGGGCGCCGACACAGTGCCGGCCTCGGTCCGGGCCAACCACCGCACCGCCCATGGCCCGAGCTCGACCGTCGGGCCGATCGGGGTCCGGTCATCCATGCGCTCCCACCCCGGACCGATCGGCACCGAACGGGCCGCAGCGGTGAGGTTGGTGACCACGAGCGCGGTGTCGGTCCCCGTACCGCGCCGGATCGCGACGACGCCTGCGGGAGCATCGACCAGCTCTTGCTCGGCCTCGGGATGAAAGGCACGACGTTCGCGACGCCACACGAGCATCTCGCGCAATCGTGGCCACACCCGACTCCCGATCGGATCGCGCTCGAGCGCGTCGAGGTACTCCTGCGGCGAGGGGAAACGGCCACGGTTGAGGTCCCTCGGCACGCCCGACGCGTCGACGCGGTCGAACGCGTTGGGCGACGCGGCGGGCGAATGCACGTAGAGCAGGGGGATCCCCACGAGGGCGAGGGCGATCGAATGCCCCGCGACGATACGGGCCGCCAACTCGTCGGCATCGAAGGGCGCGCCCACACCGACCTCGCACAGGCTTCGCCATGTCGCCGCGAGCTCATAGGGCTCGGAGCCGCCCGGCGTCGCAGCCTCGTTCACCCGGCCTCCGGCTTCGACACATCGGCCCGCGAGGGCGGCGACCTGATCGACCGTCAGCCAGCCCTTCGCCGGCCGAACGCCGACCCCGTCGTGGCTCGCGAGGAAGTTCATGACGGTGGTGCCCGGCGGCAGGCTGATCTCGGTGATCCAGCGGCACAGCGGATCGGTGTCGCCCGTGTGGAGCGCATGGAGCACGAGCGGGGCGAGGGTGAACTGGTAGACGGCGTGGGCTCCCGGCCGCTCGGGGGTTCCGAGGTAGGCGACGTTGTCGGCGTGCGGGACATTGGTCTCGGTGATCAACACCACCCCGGGATCGATCTCGTCGAGGCAGTCACGCAGCAGCGCGACGACGGAGTGGGTCTGGGGAAGATGCATCGAGGTGGTCGCTGCGTCCTTCCACAAGAACGCGACGGCGTCGAGCCGGACCGCCGAGGCACCGGCCGCAACGAAGCGGAAGACCGCCTCGCAGACCGCGAGCAGGACGTCGGGCGACCGATAGTCGAGATCGACCTGATCGGCGCTGAAGGTCGTCCAGTAGTCGGCCTCGGAGCCGTCGTTGCGAACGAAACGCGTCACCGGGGGCCCGGGACGCGGCCGGGCGACGGCGGAGAGGTCGGCGCCGTCGGGGACGACGAAGAAGAAGTCGACGAAGGCGGCATCGCCGGCGAGATGGGCACGGAACCAGGCGCCCTGCGCCGAGACATGGTTGATGACCGCATCGGCCATGAGCCGAGTGTCGGAGGCCAGCGCTTCGATGTCGCGCCAGGTGCCGACGGCGGGATCGACGACGGCGTAGTCCTCGACGCTGAACCCGCCGTCGCTCGACGACGGGTGGAACGGCAGCAGGTGCACGCCGTTGATCTCCGGGGCCAGCGCCCCGACGACCTGACGGACCCCGCCGATCCCGGAAGGCCCGAACTGATCCGGATAACAGATGAGCCACGCATCTCGTTCGGACCATCGCGGCAGACGGGGTGAACGCCGAGCGGCCGCCACGAGCGCCTCGAGGCGGGCAACGACGGCATCGTCGGCCGCCGAGCCGTAGATGTCGGTGAGCAGCTGCCGCCGAAGGCTCAGCTGTCGACCTCGCCCGGGTCGACCGGCTCGGGCGGTTCCGTGCCGGTCAGTGTGCGGCTGTAGGCGAGGAGTTCGTCGATCCGCGCCAACGCCTCGGCGGATGCCACCCGGTCGGGCGGATCCTGGGCGAGCGCATCGTTCGACTCGCGCCAGAGATCGCCGATCTCGATGACGAGGTCCTCCAGCGTGGCGGGAAGTTCGTCGGTGGGCGGCGCGGTGGTGGTCGTCGGCGTCGTCGGCGTCGTCGGTGTCGTCGGCGTCGTCACTGCGCCGCCGGCGGGGCCGTCGAGCAGGTCCCCGAACTCCTCACCCGGGAAGAGGTTCTCGAGCGCCTCCTCGAGGGTCGAGCCGATGGCGAGCTGTTCGCCCTCGCCCACCGACACGATCACGTTCTCGAGCGTCGGCACGCTCGTGCCTTCGGCGGCGACATAGAGCGAGCGCACCCACAGGATCCCGTTGTCGATCGGAAGCAGGAGGACGTCGCTGAACTCGACCGTGGAACCGCTGGCGTTGAGCAGCGTCAGGAGCTGCGCGATCTGGTCGTTCTGCGCGACGCTGGTCGCCACGAGTACCGGACCGGGAGCCGACGCGCTGGTCACCTCGTAGCTGACGAGACGCGAGGACCCATCGGCGGTGGTTTCACCGACCATGAACGCCTCGAGCTCCTTTCGCCCGTCGTCGTCGGCGAACGGGACGAAGGTGCGCAGCGTGACGAACGACGGATCGTCCTCACCGGGAAGCGTCAGGAGGGAGTAGTACGGGTTGACCCGCTTCTCGCTCGTGGTGACCACGCCCGACTCGTCGGTCGACGTTTCCGAGGTGCCACCGGCGCGCACCGATCGACCGGGGTCCTGGGCGACGGCCCACGCCTCGGTGCCGATGATGAGCGCTTCGGCGTCGTCGACCTGATATCTGGCATACATGTTGGTCTGCACCCGGAACAGGTCCTGCGGGTAGCGCAGATGATCACGCAACTCGTCGGGCATCTCCTCGAAATCCGAGAAGAGCTCCGGGAAGGCGTTCTGCCACGCCCGCACGATCGGGTCCTCGACCGGCATCACGTAGAACCAGACCGTGCCGTCGTAGGCATCGACCACGGCCTTCACCGAGTTGCGCACATAGTTGAACGACGAGCCGGCGAGCCCACCTTCGGCCAGGCGGCCGTTCTCGCTGTTCTGGCTGTAGGGGAACCGGTCGGACGTGGTGTAGCCGTCGATGACGTAGTAGACGCTGCCATCGACGATGACGGGATATGCATCGGCGTCGAACGACAGGAACGGGGCGAGGGCCTCCACCCGGTTGTGGACGTCGCGGTTGTAGATGATCCGAGTGTCGCCGTCGACGAAGTTCGAGATCAGCGGATCGATCTGGCGGAACCGCAGCGCGAAGGCCGCCTGACGGATGAACGATCCCATCGAGACGCCGCCGGTTCCGTCGTACTCGTAAGGAACGTCGGCGCCCGTCTCGCTGTCGACATAATCGATCTCTGGGACGGTCGTGTCGACGAGCGCGTAGCCCGCGAGATCCTCGCCGTGATAGAGCTGCGGCCGATCGATGACCGACTCCAGCGACTCGTCGACCGCCGTGGGCAGGCCCGACACCACGAAGTCGGGGCTTCCCGAGGACGTGGGGGTGTTGGCCGTCGCCATGGCCAGGCCGTAGCCGTGGGTGAGGCGCACATGCTCTCGTTCCCAGCTCAGGTTGCTGTCGAGTTGTAGCTCACGCGCACCGACGATCACCTGACGCAACTCACCGTCGATGACATAGCGGTCGGTGTCGAGCGCGGTGCCGGCGTTGGCGACATCGGGCTCGGTGTCGACACCGACGAAGCGGTAGAAGTCGCGCTCGGTCTGCTCCCGCTCGAACGTGGGGTGCACGGCGACCGGGTCGAGAAGGCGGGCGTTGGCCACGGTGACGGCGTTGTCCCGGATCTGGTCGGCGGTCAGCTCGTCGGTGTAGTCGAACTCACGTTGCTGGATGGTGTCGAGTCCGAACGCGTACTGCGTGGCGGCGATGTTGCGGTCGACGAACTCGGCCTCGCGGGTGGTCTCGTTGGGCTCGACCTGGAATCGCTGCACGAACGCCGGGTAGATGCCCCCGACCACGATGGCGGTGAATGCCCACAGACCGACCGCGAGGACCGGCATGGTCCATCCCCGCAGACGCAGGTTGATCACGAGCAACACCACTGCGGAGAGCGAGATCGCGATCAGGAGGTAGATGGCCGGCAACTGGGCGTTGACGTCGGTGTAGAGCGCGCCGTCGACCACGCCCCGGCTCGAGACCGTGAGCTCGTAGCGGTCGAGCCAGTAGTCGGCGGCCTTGATCAGTGCGAGGACGGCCAGGATGGCCGAGAGGTGCACCTTCACCGTCGGCGTGGCCCGGCTTCCCGAGACAGCGGTGACCCGGATCGACCCGTTGAGATAGTGACTGATCGCGGTGAGGATGAAGATGATGACGAAGCTGGCGAACGCCCAGCCGACCACGAAGCTCAGAAACGGCAACTGGAAGACATAGAACCCGAGATCGACGCCGAACTGCGGGTCGTCGATGCCGAAGTCCTGGCGGTTGGTGAACAGCAGCCAGTCCTCCCATCGACCGGAGACGCCGGCCGACGCGACCAGGGCGAACACGGCGGCCACACCGGTGCGGACGAGGCCCTTCCGACCTGCCACGACATCGTGGTAGCGGGCCAGCAGTTCCTCTTCCGGGCCGGCCGGACGAAAGGTCGGTGCCGCCCGGTCGGTGAGGAACAGGTTGAGCCACATGAAGACGAAGAACACGCCGCCGAAGATCAGGGTCAAGGCCACCTTCGCGCCGAGAACCTGCCGCCAGACGGACGCCCGGTCGAGGGCATCGAACCACAGGTAGTCGGTGTAGAAGCCAGCGATCCCCGACAGCGACGCCACGAGCACCATCACCACGATGACGGCGATCACCGCGACGACGCGGCCGCGACCGCTCAGACGACCGCTTTCGCGACGGGGGAGATCATCAGCAGCGCGCATGTGTCAGCACACTATCGGCAGCCCACCCACAGACGGAGTCGAGGAGCGGATTCGCGCCTCGTCAGTCGGGGGCCGGGGCCAACCAACAGGTGCAGGTCGTGTGGGCGGGCGGATGCCGATCCCCGGTGGGGAACTCGTCACCGGCGGTCACCGCACCGGCAAGTGCGTTGTCGGCGCAATCCGGTCCACAGGGGCCGCCGGACTCCATCATCCACACGACCGGACCCTTGTGGGTTGCGATCGTCACGAGTCCGTCGACCGCCACCGCCGCAGCGGCGGCCGCCTCGTCGAGTCGGCGGTTTCGGGACTCGCGGTAGAGCGCACGGACCGTGTCGGACAACTCGTCGGCATCGTCGACCCGCTCGGCGACATCACGCAACCGCTGCAGCACCGGCTCGAGAGCGATGGCATCGATGTGGTCGAACGCTTCGGACAGGTTGAGCCGCTTCGACCCCCCGAGGGTCACGGCCAGTTCCTCGAGGGCCACGGCGGCCGCGGTCTCGTAAGTGCTGCGATGCCCCGCAGGATCATCGATCACGAAACCGAGCGCGGCGGCCCCGCTGCGCCGCACACCGTCGAGCAGCGTCCCCTGCTCTTCGACCAGCACCTTCTTCATCGCCTTCGCGGCCGCATCGGCGGCCGACTTGCGAGCGCCGGCACGAGCGACATCGAGGCCCACCGGCTCGGGCTCGGGCTCGGGCTCGGGCTCGGGCTCAGGCTCAGGCTCAGGCTCAGGCTCAGGCTCAGGCTCGGGCTCAGGCTCGGGCTCCGGTGCGGGTTCGGGGACGTCGATCGACTCCTGAGCCGAGCGGAGCTTCGCGAAGACGTCCTCGACAGCCGCACCATCGCCGGACGGTTCCGGTTCGTCGTCAGATTCCGGCTCAGGCTCCAGCTCCGGCTCCGGCTCGCGCTCGGGCTCGGGCTCGGGCTCGGGCTCTGCGTCCTCGTCGTCGGACGGGACCTCGTCCTCGTCCTCGACATCGTAGAGTTCAACGGCTTCGTCGTCTGCCGGGACCTCGTCGTCAGCCGGGACCTCGTCGTCAGCCGGGACCTCGTCGTCGGCCGGGCCTTCTTCCTCGATCTCGACGTCGGTCCGGGTCACCCCGGAATCGGAGGGCTCCTCCTGGAGCAGGTCGAGATGGGACAGCGACTCCATCTCACCGGTGGTGAACGCGTCCTCGACCGGACCCGGATCGGGGATGTCGTCGACGAGCGGGTGGCCGACCAGGCGGGCGGCCTCGATCTCTCCCTCGAGTTCCTCGGGAGTCGGGGTCGGTTCGGAGGTCACCCGAAGCCCGGCGCGCTCTGCCGCCGACCGCGCCTCGGGCACGGCGCGCACGAGATCGTCGACTGCGGTGTCGAGGCTTCCCTGCGCCACCGACAACGATTCGAGGAGACGATCACGGCCCGCCCGGAGCTGCTCGACCTGGGCTCGCCCCGTCTGACGTTTGCGGGCGAGGTCACGCAGCATCCGCTCGCGCACCGTTTGCGCCTCCGCCACCATGTCGCGGCCCCGGACGCGACCTTCTTCGATGACTTGCTCCGCTTCGCGGCGAGCCGCTTCGAGGAGTTCCTCCCGTGCCGCGCTGGCCTCGTCTCGCATCTGCTCCGCAGCGGCCAGCGCCTCGTCGCGCACTGCGTCGGCCTCGCGTTCGGCGCGTTCGGCGCGTTCTCTCGCGGCGTGATGCGCCGCCTCGATCACCTGCGTCGCCTCGACCCCGAGGGCCTCGGCGACCCGATGAGCCTCGAGATGCTCCGACGACACGCCGTCGAACTCCGCCAGCCGGCCGGCCAACTCATCTCGGTCGAGCCGGAGGCGACGGATCTCCTGGGCGGCGCGCTGCAGCTCCGCGCGCACTGCGGTCGGGTCGAAGCCGCGGCGAACCAGATCGAACGTCGCAGCTTCCAGGCGCGACGGGTCGAGGTCGTCAGCAGGCGGATTCACAGATCCGATGCTATGAGCGACGGCGACCCGGCGTGGGTATCCCCCACCGCGCCCCGCTCGACCCGAGCGTCTCAGCTCGCGACCAGCGTCAGGTTCTCCGTCTCACCGCCGAGGGACGCCAGGGCCGCGAGCGCATCGTCGAGGGTCGCGACGCCGATGATCGGCATCGACCCGGCATGCGGTTCGGCCTCGTCCACGTTCTGCACCGGCACGATGAACGCGGCGGCACCGGCCTCGCGCGCGGCCGCCGCCTTCTGCCCGACACCGCCGATCGGTCCCACCATCCCATCGCCCGTGATGGTGCCGGTCACAGCCACATCGAGACCACCGGTCAGCTCGCCGGCGGTCAGCAGATCCAGGATGGTGAGGGTGAACGCGAGACCGGCCGACGGACCTCCGATCGACCCGGAGTCGATCTCGATGTCGAACGGGAGCGGGAGTTCCTCCTGGCGGGGGACGACGTTCACGCCGATGTAGGCATCGCCGGGTCGGTCCGGATGTTCGCCCCATGCCAGCTCGACGTCGCGCGTCTCGAACGTGTCGATGTTCTCCACCGTGATGACGCCCAACTCGCCGGGCGACTTCGTGGCCAGCTGGTCCTGCAGGGACGCGAAGCCGGTGATGGGCACATCGTCGACGGCGATGATGACGTCGCCGGCGACCAACGAACCTCGCGCCGGTCCGTCGTCGCGCACGGTGTCGATCCCGAGCCCCGTTTCCTCGAAGACCGCGATTCCGAGGTGATGCAGCGCGGCGACGATTGCGGCGTCCTTCGAGACGCGCATCATCTCGAGGTTGCGTTCGCGATTGTCCTCGACGCTGCGGTCGCCCAGGACGTCGCTGCGCGGTCGGAGATCGATGTCGTCGTCGTACTCGCCGTAGAGCCAGTCGGCGATCGAGATGCTCGTGTCGAGTTGGACGGTGGTGAAGAGGATCGCGCCATCGGGTTCGTCGATTCCGTCGGCATCGATCGACACGCGCGAAGCCGTCGGCCGCGCCGAACCGGGCTTCTGGGCGACCAGCTCCTGATCGATGAAGCGCTGACCCGGCACGACGGCAGCGAAGCTCTTCACCGGGATCAGCGCGCCCAACAGCGCGATCACGCCGACCGCGAGGACCACGGCGACGATGCGCCACAACAGACGGCCACCACCAGGCGGCGCGTCGCCGCGTGCCTCCGGCCCGTCGGCGGGCGGTAACATCGGCGTCGGCGTGCTCACCTCATCCATCGTGCTCGTGCTCGTCCTCGTGGCGGGAGTGTTCCTCGGCAGTCGACCGCCGTGGGCGATTCAGCCTGCCATGACGGAGCGCCGTATCGGCACCGCGGGAACTCGCACCGCCCGCAGCGGCCTGCTGCTGGCCCTTCGTCTCGACGAGGACGACGACACGTCGATCGTCCTCGATTCCCTGCGGGCACTGGGACTCGTCCGCCGCGGGGTCGAGAAGCCCGTGGTCGGACGGAAGGCCTACGTACGGGTCTGGGAACGCATCCGCGCGGCGATCGTGCTCGCCGTGATCATCATCACGATCGGTGTGCTGCTGGCCGCCACCATCGGCATCGTCGTGCTCGCGGCCGGATTCCTGCTCGAGCAGGCGATCGCCTGACCGAGGCACCCGATCGACTCCTAGCGACCGAACAATCCCCGTCGAGGCTCACTACCCGGGAGATCGTCGAGGTGCTCCGACATGGGAGCGACCGGCGAGAACGCATCGACCGGCGCCATCGCCGCTTCGACATACTCGACCGTGTCGTCCTCGACCGTGTCGTCGACATTCACGTCCGCCATCTCATCGATGGCGTCGTCGGCCGCGGGCACCTCGGCGACCATGGTCGGTGCGACGGCGACATCCTCGACCGCGGCGGGCGCATCCGTCGACGAGACGCCGATCTCCACCCGGACGTAGGACTTCACGGCGAACTCGACCGGCTCGAGCGCAAAGAGGCGAGCGTTGGACTCCCCGTTCCGGGTGACCAGGTCCTCGAGATACGACGCTGCGGCCTGCACGTCGTCGAACTCGGCGTAGTGGGGGACGGTGCTGGTGTCGTCGTGGATCACGATGTAGGACATCGAAGCGACTCCTTCGCGGATGGGTGCCGTTCACCCCGTCGGCAGGAGTCCGGCGTCTCTTGAGCGTTTCCGGCGGCTCGGCGGCGGGGTCCGGACCGGTAGTGTCACCGTCGTGAACAGCTCGTCGGGCGCAGGTCGGCGCAGAGCCGTGGGAGTGGCCGGCCACACCGGCGACACCACGACCGCGCGACGCGGGCTCGGCGACCCCGACGGGACCGTCCGGATCGCCGCGGTGCGCGCGCTCGCCCGCCTCGACGAACTGACCGACGACGAGCTGGCCCGAACGCTCACCGACGACGATCCGGCCGTGCGGATCGCCGGTCTCGAGATCGCCGCGTCACGACCGGCACCGCCGATCGCGTCGCTCCTGCACGACCCCCATCCGATGGTGGTCGAGTCCGCCGCATGGGCGATCGGCGAGCGCGCCGACCCCGCGCCGGCCGCGATGGACGCACTGATCGACATCGCCCGAAATCACCACGAACCGCTTGCCCGAGAGGCAGCCGTCGCCGCCCTCGGCGCCATCGGCGACGATCGAGGACTTCCTGCCCTGCTCGATGCCACCACCGACAAGCCGGCGATCCGCCGACGTGCCGTCATCGCGCTGGTTGCCTTCGAGGGGCCCGAGGTCGACGAGGCCTGGGCGCGAGCCCGGACCGACAAGGATCGACAGGTTCGCGACGCGGTCGAAGAACTCCTCGGCCCCGAGGACTCGTGAGTCAGCGGCGGGACCCGCCGCCCTCCATGAACATCGCCTGCACCGACTCGTAGTGCTCGATGACGCGGCCGGCCCCATACGCCACCGCTTCGAGCGGCGAGTCCACGAGTCGCACCTGCACCTCGGCCTCGCGTGACAGACGGGAGTCCATGCCCTTCAGCATTCCGCCGCCGCCGACCAGATGGATGCCCTGCACGATCAGATCCTGCGCGAGCTCCGGCGGGGCCTGCGCGAGACACGACAGCACCGAGTCGACCATCGCCGTCACCGGCTCGTCGATCGCCTCACGGATCTCGCCGGGCGTGAGGATGACGGTCTTCGGGAGCCCACTCATCAGCTCGCGCCCACGGACCTCGGCGTTGACCTCGTTGTCGGTGGGATCCGCCGATCCCAGGACGATCTTGATCTCCTCGGCGGTGCGCTCGCCCACGGCGATGCCGTACTCGCGACGGACGTAACCCTGGATGGCGTTGTCGATGTCGAAGGACCCGACCCGCACGGCTTCCAGGGCCACCACGCCGCCGAGGGAGATGAGCGCCGTCTCGGTGGTGCCGCCGCCGATGTCGATCACCATGTTGCCGATGGGCTCGTTGATCGGAAGATCGGCGCCGATCGCCGCCGCCACCGGCTGCTCGATGAGCCGCGCGTCGGCAGCCCCCGCTCGCTTCGCGGCTTCGGTCACCGCTCGACGCTCCACCGCCGTGATGGCCGACGGCACGCAGATCACGACCCGCGGGCGATTGAGGCGGCTGACCCCGACCCGCTGCAACAGCAGCCGGATCATGCGCTGGGTGACGTCGAAATCGGTGATGGCCCCCTTGCGGAGCGGACGCACGGCGACGATGTAGCTCGGCGTGCGTCCGATCATCTGCCACGCCTCGTGACCCATCGCCAACACTTCGCCGTTGCGGCTGTTGAGCGCGATCACGGAGGGCTCGTTCAAGACGATGCCCTCTCCTCTGGCGTAGACGAGTGTGTTCGCCGTACCCAGGTCGATCGCAAGGTCACGTGCCAGTGTTCAGCGCTCCTCGTCGGGGGCATGCTCCAACGGCACGATACCGCTCGGTTGCTCCGCGGGTCGCTTCGGATTCTGCGGCGCGATGGCCCGCAGCTGTTCGTGGAAGTCCGGCATCCGCGGCTGACGCACGCGATGACCGAAGTAGAGCATCAACGATCCGCCGACCGCGGCGAGCGTGGCGACGATCAAGAAGACGGCGGCGGTGCTCATCGCGGCACCTGCGCGTCGGGCCCGTCGACGTCGGTGATGTGTTGCGCTTCGAGACCCCAGGACTCTCCGTCCTTCCAGGTCTCGCGCTTCCAGATCGGGACCGAGGCCTTCAGCGTGTCGATTCCGAAACGGGCGGCGGCGAAGGCTTCGGGCCGGTGGGGGGACGACGCGACGACCACCACGGAGGACTCGCCGACGGCGACCAGGCCGACGCGATGGAGCAGAACGACCCGACCGAGGGTGGGCCACTGCTCGCGCATCTTCGCCGCGATGTCGGCCAGGCGCGGCACCACATGCTCGGCGTAGGCCTCGTACTCGAGCTGCTCGACGCCGTCTCGCCCGGGGGCGTGATCGCGAGCGGTTCCGCTGAAGAGCACCATCGCGCCACAGCTCGGCAGGACCGCCCAGTCCGCGGCACGGCCGACCGGGAGTGGGTCTTCGGTGAGACCGAGCCAGTCGCTGCGGTCCTCAGGTGGTGTGAGCACGCCGTAATGGTAGGGCCGGCGGCGCCGACGCCCACCTCGGTTGGCGGGGGCGCGACCATCAGCAGCGAGGTCGTCGGTACGCTCACCACTCGTGGGTGACGGGGAACGCGACGCTGAGGAGCCGGCCGGACGTCGCCCCCTGCCGCCCGAGGACCGTGTCTGGCGACACCCGGCCGAGGTCGCACTCGATGCCCGGCGGGCGGTCGCGCGCCGTCGGGCCCGTCGGATGCGAACCGGCATCACCGTCATCGGCGGCGCCCTCGCGGTGTCCGGTCTCGTCTGGGTGAGCCGGGCCGACCCGGGCACCGGGAACGACGACCGTGTCCTCTTGGCCAGCGCGTCGGAACCCGCCGACCTCGACGGCGCGCTCACTTCGCCCGCCGCGGAATCGACTCCGGCGGCAGCCGCGACGAACCCGTCCGCACCGTCGACCGCACCCACGACGACCCTCACGACCGCACCCGTCGACGCGGTGCCCACGACAACGGTGGTCGCGACGACGGTCCCCACGACTCCCGATGATCCCCGTCTCGTGCGTTTCGAGGAGACCCTCGAGGATCTGATCGTCGTGCGGTCCTCCGACGGCGGGGTGCTGGCCGGTGCACTGATGGTCCGCGACGGCTACATGGTCACGAGCGACACGGCGCTCGGCGACGACGACGTCGTACTCGTCACCTGGGGAGGGTCGAGCACCGCGGGGACCGTGGTCGGACGCGACGGGGTCACCGACGTCGCCGTCATCCGTGTGGACGGGCGGACTCCGACCGCCGCGCACGGCGATGCCCTGGTGCGCGCCGGCGACGAGGTCACCTTGTCGAACACCGATGGCAGCCGGTCGTTTCAGCGGGTCGTCGCCGAACAGTCGGCCTCGGAGATGGCCAGCGGCCGACCCGTCGTGGGAATCGTCGAGCTCGATGGCCGCATCGGCGACATCGCCCCGGGCACGCCGGCCTACGACCGCGACGGCAACATCGTCGGTATCACGACGGCCACCGCCAACACGGCGCCCACCGCGATCATTCCGATCGAGCTCGCCCGGGAGGTCGCCGACGAGATCATCGCCACCGGCGGCGCAACCCATCCCTGGCTGGGCGTCACGGCCCGAAATCCCGATGTGACCGACGGCGATCGGCCCGGATCACTCGTCACCGCCGTGAACGCCGACGGCCCGGCCGCCGGTTGCGGCATGGTCGCCGACGATCTGATCACCGGGATCGACGACCGGACGATCGACAGCATGGCGTCGATGGTGGCGACGCTGCGCTCCTACGAGCCCGGCGAAACGGTCGACATCACGATCTGGCGAGCCGGGCAGGAGTTCGACTGCGACGTCGAACTCGCCTCACACGTCGATGCCGCCGCCTGAGCGGCGACGCACACGCCGCAGAATCAGGAGCGCACCCACGAGTGCACCGACCAGGGCGACCACCGAGACGACCAGCGCCAGCTCCTGACGGCGACGAGCCGGCATGCGATCGAGCGGCCCCGGCTCGTGACTGACGACCCATGCTTCCTCGTTCGTGTGCGTCGGCTGCCACCCGAGGGCGCGTATCCGGTCGTTCGAGACGACCCAGCTGTGCGAGGTGTAGGGCACGACGCCCGGAGGCACCGGCGAGACACCGAAGCGCCAGCGGGCGGCCGCGAGCGCGCGCGCCGCCCAGGCCGGCACCCGCACCCGCGGTGTCGGCCCTTCGAGGTCCGAGAGCGCGTCGGGTGGAATCCATCCGTCGGGAGCCACGTTGGCGACGCCATCGAGGCGACCCGTCACTGCGGTCACCACCGCGGCGGCGAGGTCGTCGATGTGGAGGTACTGCACCGGCGGATCGCCCTCGGCCGCGACCCCGAGCCGCGCTGAGTGGAGCACCCGAGCGAGACCGCCGAGTGCGTCGTCGGACACGATGGCCGTCGGCCGCAGGATCGCGACGGCGGCGCCGGGGTGACGTGATCCCCACTCGGCGGCGAGCTGTTCGACATCGGCCCGGCCCACTGCCCAGCTGAAGTCGGGATTGGGGCGAATGGGCGCGTCCTCGGTGATGGGGACGGGATTCGCGGCCCACGCGCCATAGACCATCGCACTGGACAGCACGACGACCTGGCGCACCCCCGCCTCGCCGGCTGCCTCCAGCACCCGCTGGGTGATGGCCAGATCCAGCTCTTCGGCGACGGGCTCCGGCTGTCCCGGCGTCGTCGCCGAGGCGAGGTGCACGATCACATCGGCGCCCGCGAAGATGGAGTCGAGCGGACCGGCGGCGAGGTCGACGCGCTTGGACTCGACGTCGGCAGCCACCGGGGTACCGACACGGTCGACGGCCAACACCTCGGTGATCTCGCCGGCCGCAACGAGGCGCCGCACGACCCGGGATCCGATGGCACCCGCCGCGCCGGTTACGACGACGCGAGTCATCGTGGCATCCGGCGATGGAACGAGGGGGCGGGGCGTAAAGACGCGATCACGCACCTACCATGCCGTCATGAGCGACGATCTGCCACCCGATGGCGACCCGTTCGGCGGCATCCCGTTCCTCGGTGAGCTGATGAAGATGCTCCAGGGCCAGGCCGGCGGTGGGCCCGACGCCGCCCGCCAGCTCGCTCGGTCGATCGCCAACGACGGCGAGTCCGAACCCAACATCGACCCCACGGATCGCATCGCGATCGAGAATCTCATCCGCGTCGCCGAACTCCAGGTCCAGCACGCGACCGATCTGCCCGTCGCCCAGCACGGGCCGCTGCGGGTCGCGGTCACCAACCGGTCGCAATGGGCCGATCAGACGATCGACGACTATCGCCCGCTGTTCGAGGAACTGGCGGCCGGGATGACGGCGACGATGTCCATGCCCGACGATCTGGGCGCGGGCGACCCCATGGCCGAGATGATGACGCAGCTGTCCCGGATGATGGGTCCGATGATGCTCGGCATGACGACCGGCTCGATGGTCGGCAATCTCGCCAGAACCGCTCTCGGCGGCTATTCCCTCCCCGTCCCGCGACCAGCGGATGCCCCGATCCTCGTCCTCCTGCGCAACCTCGATCTGTTCGGCACCGACTGGTCACTCGACCGCGACGACCTCCGATTGTGGGTCTGTCTGCACGAGGTCGCCCACCACGCCGTACTCAACGTGCCCCATGTGCGCGCACGACTCACCGACCTCCTGCACCGCCATGCTCGCGGCTTCGAGCGCGACCCCGAGATCCTCGGTGAGGCATTCGGCGGCCTCGATCTGTCGGCCGGGCCGGAGGCGCTCGCCGATCTCCAGGCAACCCTCGGCGACCCGGATGCGATCCTCGGCGCAGTGCGTTCCTCGACTCAGGAAGCGCTCCAGCCCGAACTGACCGCCCTCGTCGCGGCGATCACTGGGTATGTCGATCACATCATGGACCGGACGGGCGGCCCGTTGATCGGCTCGTACCCGATGCTGACCGAGGCGCTGCGGCGCCGCCGGGTCGAAGCCGATGCCAGCGACCGCTTCGTCGAGCGGATTCTCGGGCTCGAACTCGATCGCACCCACTACGAGCGGGGCCGCGACTTCGTTGCCGGCATCGCCGAGCGAGCAGGCGACGACGGGGTGAACCGACTCTTCTCCGACCCGGCCCATCTCCCCACCCCGAACGAGGTCGATGCGCCCGGCCTGTGGCTCGCTCGCATCGATCTTCCCGAGGTCTAGACGTCGTCGTCTCCGTCGTCGTCGGCCGGAGGAGTCGGGTCGACCTCGACACCGTCGATCGAAGAGACGTACGGCGTCGTGTCGTCCCAGTAGTCGGGTGCCGCGATCTCGCTGGCCGACGCCGGGGGCGCCGGCTGCGACGGCCGCAGGTCCTCGTCGGTGAGTTCCACGGTCGGGTCGACCTCGTCACCGCGGCCGGGAGCCGTCAACCCACGGTCGGAAAACGCACGGTTCGGATGTGCACGGTCCGGATCGGCACTGTCCGAACGAGCACTGTCCAGCCGTGACCGGGCGTAGTCGCCCAGACGCTTTCTCGAGAACGCGCCGCGTCCCGGTCCGCCGGCGATGTAGGAGAAGAGCGCAGCGGCCGCCGCGATGGCCACGAGGAACGCCCCGACGGTGACACTCATTCGGATGAGGACGGGAACGAACGCCCCCACGGCGAAGGCGAGTTGGAACCGCGCCTCGAAGCGGGCGAACGAGCGGCCGTAGTTCGCATCGGGCGCGTCGCGCTGGACGAGGGCATCGAAGGCCAGCTTTCCGGTGACGGTGCTGAACGACACGATGAAGCCGAGCAGCGCCGTCCCGAAGATCGAACCGTTGAGCGCTGCGAACAGGGCGACGGCGACGATGCCGGTGAGCGAGCCGGCCAATATCCGTTCTTCCACCATTCGCTGCCGTGCCGCCGGCGCCAGTTTCGCTGCCGACAGCGAACCCGTCACCGCGAGGAGCCCGACGATCGCGAAGTGCCAGAGTGGCGCCCGCGGGTCGCCGGTGATGTCGATCCCCCGCGCCGTCGCGGTCGCACCTCCGAGTGCGGCGCCGTCGCCGGAAGTGTTGAGGGCCTCCTTGCCACCGCGGAGCGCAAACATCAGCAGCATCGTCACGAAGCCGACGACGCCGCGTATGACCGCCATCGACGTCGCCGCGAGGAGGATCTTGGCGTCTCGCAGTTCGGCGCGTTCGGCAGCTTCGACGGGCTCGGGGGCAACCACGATCTTCGGGAGCTGGAACGCGAAGATCGTCGCCACGATGAAGCCGATCATGGCGAGGGCGGCAGCGAAGGCCGGGCCGCCGACCACGCTGAAGGCGCCGGCGACCGCCGCCCCGACCGGACCCGCGATCGAACTCAACAGCGCGAGACGGCTGTTGGCGCCCACGAAGTCCTGTTCGCTCTTGACGAACTGGGGCACCACGGCACTCTTCGCGACCGCGTACCCCTTCTGCAGCACGAGCACACCGAATGCTTCGGGGAAGAGGAGCAGTGTGTCGAAGTGGCGGATCATGAAGAAGGCGAGGACCACCCGACCGACCAGCGTCATGATGATCATCATCCGGCGACCACCGGCGACCCGGTCGATGGCCGGGCCGATGAGCGGGGTGACGACCGCGAAGGGCGCCATCGTCAGCAGCAGCGCCAGCGCCACTCGACCGCGGGACTCCTCGGGGCTGATCGAGAAGAAGATCGATCCGGCGAGTGCCGCCGTGATCGCACCATCCGATGCGGCGGACAGCGCGTGGACCCGGGCGAGGCGAACGAAGGGGGTGACGACGAAGCCGTCCGCGCCCCGGGCCTTGGGCTGTGGCCGCCGGAGTGGGCGCCAGCCGGAGTCGTTCACGCCATCAGTCTAAGTTGCCGCTCCGGCGGGCGGATCGCGTCGAGCAGTTCGATGTCGTGGTCGTAGGTCAACAAACCAGCGGCCGCGACGGGGGTGAACCACCCGAGTGTGTCGACCTCGTCGTTGGGGGTGAAGGCGCCACTCTCGACCTCCATGGTCCAGTAGACGACGAGCTTCTCACGGTCCTTGCCGTCGACATAGCGAACGATGGGCAACCGATCCATTCGGCGACACCGATACCCGGTCTCCTCCTCCACCTCGCGCACCGCGGTCTGCTCGAGACTCTCGCCGTCGTCGATCTTGCCTTTGGGGAACGACCAGTCCGCACGGTGGGGTCGGTGCACGACCAGCACTTCGAGTTCGCCGTCGTTCTCGCGCAGGACGATGCCACCGGCCGCCCACACGCTGACCTCGGGATGCGATTCGGTCAGCTGGGTCAGGAGATCAGGCACTGGCTGCTCGCCGGGCTCGGGCGAGCTGCTGGAGTCGCTGCTGGGCATCGATCCCGACCGTACCCTCACGCCTCGTCCACGTGCCGGACCCGTCGAGGGTCCAGGCCAATCGGTCGTCGGCCAGGTTGATGTCGAGCGTTTCGTGGAGTCGACCCTCCGTCATGGGGTCGGTGATCTCCAGCAGGACCTCGACCCGACGATCGAGGTTACGGGTCATGAGGTCGGCGCTGCCGATGTAGGTCACGGACCGCCCCGGTCCGGCGCCGTTGGCGAAGCGATAGATGCGCGAGTGTTCGAGAAAGCGTCCGACCAGCGAGCGGACCCGGATGCGCTCGGACAAGCCGGGCACGCCCGGACGCAGACAGCAGATCCCCCGGATCACGAGATCGATGTCGACACCCGCCTGCGACGCGGCGTAGAGCTTCTCGATCATCTTCGGGTCGACGAGGCTGTTCATCTTGAGCGTCATCGCGCCGCGACCGGATTCGATCTCCCGGTCGATCATCTCACCGAGACGGCTGCGGAGATGTTGTGGGGCGACCAGGATCCGACGGAACTCGTGGGCATGGCTGTAGCCGGTCAGCCCGTTGAACAGGTCGGCAAGATCCTCGCCCACCTCGACGTCGGCGGTCAGCACCCCGATGTCTTCGTAGAAGCGAGCCGTCCGGTGGTTGTAGTTGCCGGTGCCGAGGTGGCAGTAGCGACGGATCCCGTCGGCCTCCTCACGCACCACCATGCAGATCTTCGAATGGATCTTGAGACCGACGATGCCGTAGGCGACATGCACGCCGGCCTTCTCCAACCGCCGGGCCCAGCCGATGTTGGCGGCCTCGTCGAAGCGTGCCTTGAGCTCGACCAGCACCGCCACCTGTTTGCCGAGCTCCGATGCCCGGATGAGTGCGTCGATGATCGGGCTCTCGCCGGAGGTGCGGTAGAGCGTGAGCTTGATCGCCAGAACGTCGGGATCGAGCGATGCCTGGCGGATGAACTCGACCACCGACGCGCCGAACGACGAGTACGGATGGTGCACCATCACGTCGCCGGCCCGCATGACCGCGAAGAAGTCGGCCGGCCCCTCGTCGCCTTCGAGCTCGGGCTCGACCACGCCCTGCCAGGGCGGCCAACGAAGTTCCGGCCGGTCGAGGCTCGCGATCTCGAACAGGCCGGTCGCGTCGAGTGGAGCCGCGGTCGGATACACCTCCGAGCCGTCGAGATCGAGCTCGCGTTGCAGGAGGTCGAGCACCTCGTCCGATATCGACGCGGCGACCTCGAGGCGGACGGCGCGACCGAACCGGCGACGACGAAGCTCGAGCTCGACGGCTGCGAGGAGGTCGTCGGCCTCTGACTCCTCGAGGGTGATGTCGGCGTTGCGGGTCACACGGAACACGTGTGACTCGACGACCTCCAGGCCGGGAAAGAGCTGCTCGAGGTGCGCAGCGATGACGGATTCGATCGAGACGTAGCGGTCGGCCTCACCGACCTGCATCCATCTCGGCAAGGTGTTGGGCACCTTGACCCGGGCGAAGCGGTCGCGTCCGTCGACATGATCGCGGACGACCACCGCGAGATTGAGCGAGAGGTCGGAGATGTAGGGGAACGGGTGGCCCGGATCGACAGCGAGCGGGGTGAGGACGGGGAAGATGCGGGTCCGGAAGCGTTCGGCCATCTCCTCGGCCTCGGCCGGCGAGAGATCGGCGTGTTCGAGGAGCTCGATGCCTGCTGCGCGCAGGCGCGGCATCATCCGATGGAGGATGACCTCTTCGTGGCGGGCGCCGAGGTCGGTCACCACCTCCCTGATCGCAGCCACCTGTTCGCGCGGCGACCGGCCGTCGGGACTCGGTGTCTGCACGTCGCCGGCGACCTGGTCGAGAAGGCCCGACACGCGCACTTGGAAGAACTCGTCGAGGTTGCTGGTGTAGATCGCCACGAACGCAAGCTGTTCGAGAAGGGGGACGTCGTCGTCGGCCGCGAGGGCCAACACCCGGGCGTTGAAGGCCAACCAGCTCAGCTCGCGGTTGAAGAACGCGGTGTCGTTGTCGTCCCAGCCGCCCACCGGCAGCGACCCGACGGGCGCGGTCACACTGCTGCCTCGACGAGGAGCGCCGCGCCGAGTGCCCCACCCGTTTCGCCGAGGGTGGCGGCGCGGACCGGTACCGCGGCATCGGCGAACGCTCGATCGGCGACCCGTCGCTCGAGGTCGCGGCGGAAGGGCTCACCGAGTCGCTCGGCCATTCCTCCGCCGAGCACCACCAGCTCGATGTCGACCAGCGCGACCGCACCGGCGATCGCGGCAGCCAGCGCGTCGGTCGCATCGGCGACGATCGAGACGGCCATCGGGTCGCCGTCGGCGAGTGCGGTCTCCCATGTCGACGACTTCATTCTGCGGTCTCCGGCGAGATCGACGAGAGCCGTCGACTCGCCGGCTGCGTGACGCGCCCGGGCGCGGCGCTCCATCATGGCGCGCCCGGCATAGTCCTCGACCTCGCCGTGGCCGATGCCATCGCTGCCGAAGTCCCGGAACGCGACAATGGCGTGGCCCAGCTCTCCGGCGAGACCGCGCGGACCTCGCCGCAGCGTGCCGTCGAGCACGAGGCCGGCGCCGACACCGGTCCCCATGAAGATCCCGAGGACGTCGGCGACCCCGCTGGCGGCACCGAAGCGGACTTCGGCGAGGGTGCCCACGTTGACGTCGTTGTCGACCTCCACCCGGCGCCCATAGCACCGCTCGCGCAACTCCGAAGCGACGTCGACCTCGTGGTCCCACCCCGGCAGGTTGGTGGCCAATGGCAGCACGCCGGTGCCCGGACGGACCGGCCCGGGGACCCCGACCCCGATGGCATCGGCACGTCCGTCGGGGTCGACCTTGGCGACGACGGCAGCGATGGCATCCAGCACGTCGATCGGAGTCCCGACCTTGGGCGTGGACTTCTTCGCAGTCCCGACGACTCGGCCGTTCTCGACGAGCACGCCCATGATCTTGGTTCCGCCGAGGTCGATGCCGATGCGTGGCATCACGTCGCCCGACGCACGATCACGAGGCAGCCTCGTCGTCCTCCGGGTAGCCGAGGTCCCATTCGACGACGATCCGCCCACGTTCCCCGTCGCGGTTCACGCGTTCGCGATTGCGACGGAACTGCGGATCGTGCGGCGGGAGGAGGAGCAGGCGGGCGTTGACCCGGTCCCGGAAGCCGTCCATGACGTCGCGTTCGCCGTAGACGGCGCGGATCTCCCAGTGGGGGGCCGTGGGGCCGAGGTAGACGATGGTCGCTTGGCCGATCGGTGGTTCGTCGTTTGCGATGTCTGCGGTGTCGGTCATTGCGGTGCCTCGCGCTCGTGCAATAGAAGCGTGGGTAGGGAACGGGACGGATGTCCGGTGCTGTCGCAGTCTAACCGCCACATTCGCGGGCCGGATTCCCGCCCGACGGCACCGAAATCACACGCTTCGTGCTGGAACGACTTCAGTGAGTGGCCATTTCGCGTCGAATGGAGCTTTACGGGAACTTTCCCCGAGATCTGGGCGTACTACCCGTACCGAATGCGGGCATCGGCAATCGGGCGCAAGTGCTCGAGGGCACGGCCCAAGGAGACTCGAATGGACACCAGCTGGATGGCAGGCGGAAATTGCGCCACCCACCCCCCGGACACGTTCTTTCCTTCCGACGGTGTGGGTGTCGAGATCGCCCGGCGGATCTGCGACGGCTGCCCCGTCCAGGAGCGCTGCCTCGAGTACGCGCTGCGCAACCGGATCGATCACGGCGTGTGGGGCGGCACCAGCGAACGCCAACGGCGCCGCATCCTCAAGGCCCGCCGCGACGCCACCACACCGATCGCCGTCTGAGCGATCAGTCCCATATCCGGAACGCGTCGACGACTGCATCGGCTGCGTCGCGCAGTCGCTCCTTCACACCCGGTGACCGCGTCGGCAGATCATCCATCATGTCGTCCATCATGTCGTCGGGCGGCGCCGGGCTGACCACGATCCACAGGTAGCCGTCGCCGTCGACGACCGCGACATACGAGCCGTCGATCGCCGCACTCCACATGTCGGCTTCCTCGCCGTGCGTCATCGAACCGTCGCCGAGTGCGTCCATGTCGACGTCGCCGTCCTGGCGAAACACCGACACCGGATCACCGAGGCCGCTCCGATACACCAAATGGATCGTGTCCCCTTCGGCGAAGGCCTGTTCCATCGAATAGTCGGCGGGCATCGGAAGCGACGCAACGGTTGCCTCATCCATCGAGATGGGTTCCATGTCGTCCATCTCGGCGGGCATCGGCGCGCCGTCGAGCACCGCGGCCGCCACCTCGTGGCGGGCGATGAGGTCACCCAACGCGGGGACGGTCGTCGACCCGCCGAGCCCTCCGACCACGCCGGCGATGATCGCCATGGCCGCGGCCGCCGCCGCGAACGTCGGCACCCGACGGCGACGCAACGCCACGACCGCAGCGCCGACCGGCGCCTGGCTGCCCTGGGCCCCATCGCTTTCCACGGAGGCGACGATGCGTTCGAGAGCGCCGACGGGGATGTCCACGACGGCGTCGCGCACCGTCGATCGAATACGAGCCAGATCGGCACAGGTGGCGGCCACGTCGGGGTCGGCGGCGAGCGCGGCCTCGACTTCGCGTGCTTCGACCGTCGAGAGCTCCCCATCGAGGTAGGCCGAGAGCCACTCCTCGTTCACGACAGCACCTCCCGGAGCCGCATGCGCCCGCGATGGACGCGAGACCGAACCGTTCCCACCGGCACACCGGTCTGTGCCGCGATCTCGCCATAGCTGAGGCCGGCGACATCACACAGGACGACGGCGACACGAAACTCTTCCTGCAGCCCGGCGAGAGCCGTCTGGAGGTGGTCGGGCAGCGACTGCATGGCGAGCGCCTCGTCGGCTCCGGGACCGCCTGCAAGGACGCGGTCGGGATCGTCGGGAAGCGCCGTCTGCGGTCGCCGCGCGCGGCGCCGCGTTTCATCGAGGAAGACATTGGTCACGATGCGAGCGAGCCATCCTTCAAGCGAACCGGGGGTGTAGTTGGCGAGGCCGCGCTGCACACGCAGCAACGACTCCTGGACAACGTCCTCGGCGTCGGAATGGTTCCCCGCGAGTCGGTACGCGACGGAGTACATGAATCGGGTGTGGCCGCGCGCGACCTCATCCCAGGTGGGCACGGTCCCCGCCGCATCGGTCGGGTCGGGCCCGGTCAAGTGACCGGAATTCAGGTGGTGGGCGTCGAGTCGTCGTCCTTGGCACCCTCCGCGAGTCCCTGCTTGAACTCGTTTTGGGCCTGTCCGAGCGACCGAGCGAGCTTCGGAAGCTTGGCGCCTCCGAAGATCAGCACTGCGAGGGCCAAGACAATGAGCAACTCGTTGGTCTGGAGGAAAGCAACCATGACCCCGAGAGTACCGCCTCGATCGAGCGAGTCGTAGGAGGGCTGGGGAAGAATCGCGTGATCAGGCGGTGACGCTGCCGGCTTGGGCCGCCGCCGCGGCTCGGGCGAGCGCCCGTTGACGCCGGATGCGGCGCCGTTCGCGCTCGCTCATGCCGCCCCAGATGCCGAACTTCTCACCGTTCTGCAGGGCGTATTCCAGGCAATCCTCTCGAACCACACAGCCACGGCAGACTTCTTTGGCCTCGCGGGTGGACGCACCACGCTCGGGGAAGAACAGGTCGGGGTCGACACCCAGGCAGTTGGCGTAGTCCTGCCAGGCTTTTTCTTCGGTCTCGATGTCGGAATGCATGGCCATGGGATCCTCCGTGGCGCTCGATGGAATCCAGCGTGGATTCCCTCCGCCTGCTGCCACGAGTGTAATTACAGCACTGTGTTTCGCCACTTGTAAAGGCCGCGTCCGAAATTCAGTCCACCGCCGGATCCCCGGGGACGGCTGAACCACCGGACAAAAGCCGCGAGACATCGTCGGCCGGAGCGGGACGGGCGAGATGGAATCCCTGCCCTCGGTCGCAGCCGAGACGGAGCAACTCGCCGACCTGTGCAGCATCCTCGATGCCCTCCGCGACGACCTCGAGTCGCAACGTGCGGGCGAGGCCGATGACCGATCGGACGATCGCGGTGTCGTCGGGGTCGACGCCGACCCCGTCGACGAAGGTCCGGTCGACCTTCAAGATGTCGACCGGGAAGCGCTTGAGATAGGCGAGCGACGAAAAGCCCGTCCCGAAATCGTCGATCGCGATCTGTACCCCGAGCTCACGGAAGCGGGCGAGGATCGAAGCCGACTCCTGCACGTCATCCATGATCGCGGTCTCGGTGAGCTCGAGACAGAGACGGTGTGCCGGGAGGGAGGCCTCGGCGAGGGCCGCCTCCACCTCGGCAACCACGGCCCCACGGAACTGTCGGGCCGACAGATTGACCCGGGTGATCACCTCGTGACCGGCGGCCATCCAGACGGCGGCCTGCTGCGTGGCGACCGACAGGACCCATCGGCCGATGTCGACCACCAGGCCGGTCTCCTCGGCCAGGCCGATGAAGGAGCCTGCGGAGAGAAGCCCGCGTTCGGGGTGCCGCCATCGGACCAACGCCTCGGTCCCGACGATCTGCCCCGACTCGAGGAGGAACTCGGGCTGGTAGTGCACCTCGAGCTGACCGTTGTCGATCGCTCGGCGAAGGTCCGACTCGGTCCGGATCCGATCGACCACGGCCTTGCGCATGGAGCTGTCGAACGCCTCCCACCGATCTCGCCCCAAACCCTTGGCCTGGTACATCGCGGCATCGGCGTGACGCACGAGATCCTCGACGGTGTCGCCGGGTTCCGGGATCGCCACGCCGATGGAACCAGAGGGGTACACCTCGTCCTCACCGACCGCGACCGGCTCGCGCAGGAGCGCCAGCAACCGGTCGGCGACCACCCCCGCCGAATGGTGGTCCGCGGGCGAACGCAGGAGGATCGCGAACTCGTCGCCGCCCAGACGGCTCACCGAGTCGCCGGGTCGGAGCGAGAGTCGGATGCGATCGGCACAGGTCACGAGGAGCTGGTCGCCGACGCTGTGCCCGAGCGAGTCGTTGATGACCTTGAAGCGGTCGAGGTCGAGGACGAGCACCGCACAGTCGCCCGGACGGTCGAGCTCCGCCGCGATCTCCGCCAGCAGCGAGCGCCGGTTCGGCAGCCCGGTGAGTTCGTCGTGCGTGGCCTGGTATTCGAGCATCTCCCGGCTGCGTCGGTGCTCGGTGATGTCCTCGGCGTAGATGAGCAGGAGTGGATCGCGTCGACCCGGGATCACCACCGGTGTCGTGCGCACCGACGCCCATCGGATCGTCCCGTCGGGGCGACGATACGACGACTCGACCTGCTGCATCCCGTGCCGACCGTCGGCAAACGCGCCGGTGCGTTCGTCGGCCATGTCGGCCGGCATCACATGGTGGAGGTTGGTGCCCACGAGCTCTTCGACGGGGCGACCCACGAGTTCGGCATAGGCGGCGTTGCAGTGGATCATCGTCATGTCGGCCTCTCGGAGGATGATGCCCACGGGAGCAGAGTTGAACGCTGCGCCGAACCATCGCTCCGCGGCGACGCGGGCCTCGTGCTGGATGAGGATCGAATGGGCCGACCGGAAGAACTCGAGTTCGTCGGCTCGGAATGCCTCAGTGCCCGGTCGCGACACCGAGAGGTAGCTGGCTTCGCCGGCCGGATCACTGCCCGGTGCCGGGAGATAGGCAATCTGGCGGGGTCCCGGCGGCAGTGATTCGCGGATCATCTGCCGCATCCCCTCCGGGGCGCAGTCGAGGTCCCACGCGGAGGCTTCGGCGGAGAAGTGCGGAGCGCGGCTCGGGTCGGTGAAACCAGCCGGCAGCGCGAACCGCTGGTAGCGCTCGGGGAGTGGTCCGATGCCGTCGCCGGCGATCTGGAGCACGGCGGCGACCTCGAAGCCCTCGTCGGTCGGATGGAAGTGCCAGATGGTGGCGTGATCCACGCCGACCGCCGCCATCAGCTCGTCGAAGGCGTCGTCGAGCCGCTCGGACGAATCGGCCTTGGTGGTCACCATGCGGGTCGCGAAGCGACGGAGCAGATCCTCGTGGCGCAGCCGGCGCGACACCGCCAGGTCGGCTTCGGCCCGGCGAGCGAGCTGCTCCATGAGTGGTGCGACGCGGGCGAGGACGTCCTGTTGGATGTCGAGATCGGGGATGAGATGCGGGGCGCGCGTCGACAGGGTGATCAGGCTGGTGGAGCCCGCGACCTCACGGCGGACTCGATGAGCCGTCAACGTGTTCGACCGCAGATCCGGCAGTGGCGCGCGGGCGCCGATCTCGACGACCGCCCCTTCGTCGACATCCCGGATGAGCTGCATGACCGGGTCATCGGCCGCGAGTGTGCGCAGGGCCTCGAGACTCCGGTCATCGGCGTCGGAACTGGTCCAGCACCGGTCGCAGGTGGCAACCTCGTCGCCGGCGAAGGTCAGTTGCGCAACCGCCCGTAACGCGAAGAACCTGCCGATCCGGGCCAGGGCCTCGTCGACGACGGTCTCGTGGTCATCGGGCGGCTGCTCGACGAAACGCCGAGCGATCTCGGCCACGAGCTGATCCGCTTCGGCCCGGCGGCGGGCGTGGGTCTCCAAGAGCAGCCGCCGCCGCAACTGCTCGAGCAGACCGGTCAGTGAGCTGAGGGCGCCGATCGTCTGGGCATCGAAGCCGGCCCCCTTTCGGTGCGCAGCGACCACGATCAACAGGTCGCGACCACGGACCGCCGGGATGACGACCGCCGAGTGGTCGGCCGTCGTCGAGAGATCGAAGAGCTGCCCGAGTCGCCAGACCGCCGGCCGGTTCGGGTCGAGCATGCGGGCGATCGCCGGGTGGTCACGCGGAATCGGCAGCGTGTCGCCGAGAAGCCGCAGACCGTCGTCGGTCACCTCGCAGGTGCACTCGACGCGCAGCGTCCGATGTTGCAGCTGCAAGAGACTGATTCCGGCCAAGCCGAACCGCTCACGGAGCTTCTCGAGCACCGGCGCGATCGCCTGGGAGGCATCGTCGAGCGTCGTGTCGACGAAATCGCGCGACGCGGCGGCCAGGATCTCGTCGACCGCCTGCTGTCGAGCGAGCCGACGGGCGACCCGCAGACGCATGCGGACATGACCGATGGTGTCGGCAACACCGCGCGCTGTGGCGATCTGCTGCTCGTCCCAGTACCTGGCTGCCGGATCGGTGAGAACCAACACGCCGCCGACCCCGTCGCCGTCCTGGTAGCTGATGATCAGCGCACGCGCTTCATCGCTGTCGAGCCGCGTCAATCCGCCCAGGTCGAGGTCGCCGAGTCGGACCACCGCCCAGCCCCGCGAGGTCAACGGCCCGAGATCCGCAACGGCGACCTCCGACCCGACGGGGAACGGCTCGCCGTCGCACCGCGCCGACGAACGGCAGACGAGCCGACCGGCTGAATGGCGCCAGATCGAGGCCTCGACCAGACCGAAGTGCTCCACCGACAGACGCAGGATGTCTTCGAGCCGCTCGTCGACATTTTCGAGATCGATGCCGACCGAGACCGTCGCGACCGCCGCGCTGAACGCCTCGTCACGCAGACGGGAACGCATGAGCGCGTCGGCGTGTAGTCGGGCGCGCGTCTGGTCGGCGAGGTTGGCCAGCGTGCGACACGCGACCACGTCCTCATCGGACCACCAACGGTCAGGGTCTTCGAAGACGAGAAGACCCGTCGGCCCCGGCCCGATCGGTACGACGAGCGCGACCGAGTCGCCATCGATCGCTGTGGCGTCGAGCGGTGCGGCGAGCGGGACATCGCGAAGCTTCACGAAACGGTGGCCTCGAGCGACGAGATCGGCCCGCTCCTCCGGCAACATCGGAACGACGATCGGATACCGGCTCAACGTCCCATCGGTCTGGCGGTCCATGATCCGGACGTTGTGCTCGGCCCCGGTCGCCCACATGCTCACGGCACGGATGCCGAAGCAGACGAGTGCCATGCGTAGCGTCTCCGCGACCACCTCGTCGAGATTGTCGATCGTGGTCTTGGCGGCGACCGCCGCCACGTCGGAAAGGAGCCGGTCGAGCGAGCGGCGATGCTCGAGTACCCGTTCGGTCTCGATGCGCATCGTGAGCTTCTGCACGGTGCGGGCGACCGACTTCGCGGCATCGATCAAGGTCGGGGCCCATTCTCGACCGTCGACGTCGGTGAACACGACGATGCCGGCCACACCGTCGGGGCCGAAACGAGGCACGACCAGCACCTCACCGGAGGTCTTGCTGAGTGCATCGGGCCCGTCGTCGAACGATGCGAGATCGCGCACGAAGTGGCCCGCGTTCGTCAGCTCGAGCAGATGGGCGATGGTCGCCGCCGATCGCGTGCCGGCGGAGAACGGGGTCGTCCCGAGGAAGTCGGTCGTCGCGACGAGGACGAACTGGTCACGGTCCCTGATCAGGGTCGAGACGGAGGTCAGCCCGAGGTGGTCGCGGACCTCCTCGAGGATCTCCTGGAGCGTCGACTCGTCCGCCGCCTCGACCGCCGCCCGGGTCGAGAGATCGCTCAGGAATCCCTGAAGCTCGAAGTTCGCCCGCAGCTCACGCTCGGCCATCACTCGCTGGCGAGCGGCACCGGCAACCGAGCTGAGCAGCTCGAGCGCCAGCACACCGTCGAGCAACGGTTCGACACCCTCCGCGAGAACGACCCCGGTGAACCGCGAGAAGCCGTTGCTCGTCGCCGGCGCGGCCACGACCACCCGGCCACCGGGCGCCGGCATCGAGAAGGGGCCGTCGGCATCCGGGGCCCGCCGCAGGACCTCCGCCACCTCGGCGAGCTCGTCTGCGGTCATGCGCCGCTCGTCGCGCCATCCGACTCCAGCGTCGTCGACGGTCGACTCGCCGATCGCCAACACGTCGAGGACGGATCCGACCTCCGCGAACACGGAGAGCAACACCTCGTCGAAGTCGTCGATGCCGGCCGATGCCAGTCGGGCGATGACCGTGTTCATCGACGACGCGAGGTTGCGGTGGAACACCGCGGAACGATCGTTGCCGTGCTCGTTCAGGGCGTCACCGCCTGCCTCGGACCATCGACCGCTTGTGGTCGACGAAGTCGTACAGGAGGTAGTCGCCGAGATTCTCGTTGGTCGTGAAGAACGCCCGGCCACCGTTCATCCGCGAGATCTGTTCGACGAAGTGACGCAGGTACTGCGTGACGTCGAGAACGAACGTGTTGATCCGGATGTCGTCACGCGTGCACTTGGCGACCTCGGCAAGCGTCAGGTCGACAGTCTCCTGTGACGGCGGATAGTTGAAGTAGGGCTGGCCCGACTTCGTGATGTGTGCCGTGGGTTCGCCATCGGTGATCATGATGATCTGCTTGGTGCCCGTCTCGCGCGAGAGCATCTTCCGGGCGATCTGGAAGCTGTGCTGCATGTTGGTGCCGTAGACGTAGTCCCAGCTCAGCTCGGGCAGGGTCGCAGCGTTGAACTCGCGGGCGACCTCGGAGAACGACACCATGCCGAGGAAGTCGCGCGGGTACTGGCTCGAGATCAGCGAGTGGAGCGCCATCGTGACCTTCTTCGCAGGGAGGAAGTTGTCGCGCATGGCCATCGACATCGAGATGTCGAGCATGATCACGGTCGCCGACCGCACCTGCTGTTCGGTCCGCTCGATCTCGAAGTCGTCGGGATGCAGCCGGATCGGCGTGCCGCCGCCCGTGCGAGCGATCGAGTTCCGCAGGGTCTGCTCGATGTGGAGGTTGAAGGGATCGCCGTACTCGTAGGACTTGGTCTCGTACTCGCGTTCGTGGCCCTGACCGGCCTTGTGGAGCTCGTGCTTGCCCATCATGTCGGCCGACATGTGCTTGAAGATCTCCTCGAGCGCGCCGTTGCCGATCTTGCGGATCGCCCGCGGGGTGAGCTCGTAACGGCCCTCCTTGTTCTCGATCAGGCCGGCTTCCTCGAGCATGCGGGCGATCTCGGCCATCCGCTCGAGTGATTCGGCCGACTCGTCGCCGAGCAGGTCGCGAGCCCGGTCGATGTCGACCTCGGCCAGTGCTCCGGGGTTGGTGGCCCCTCGCAGGAGGTTGTCGAGCTGATCGATGTCGCCCAGCTCGCCCATCATGTCCATGGCCTGCGACATGTCGAGCGGGTCCTGACCCTGGAAGTCGTAGGACTGGCCCCACCCCATCTGCGGGAACTGCTGTCGCAGATTGTCGGCGAGCTGCTGCATCTGGAAGTTGAGATCCATGTCCTCCATCAGCTGATTGCTCAGCTCCTGGAGCTGCTGACGCTGCTCGGGCGTCATCGAGTTCATCATCTGTTGGGCCTGGGCCATGCGCTGCGCCATGACCTCGAGCAGCTCGTCGAGCGTCTGGGGATTCTCGGGGAAGAAGTCGCCGAACTCGTCCATGAACTTCTGGAAGTCCGGCTCCTCGCCGTTGGCACGCTGCTCGAGCATGTTGTTGAGCTCGGCCATCATGTCCTTCATGCGCTGGAGGTCTTCCGGCGACATGTTGTTGACACCCTCGGCCATCTGGTCGAGCTGCTGCTGCATCAGCTGTTCGCGCAACTGATCCATCAGTTCCTCGAACTTCTGTTGGGCCTCGGCGCTCTCGAACTCGTAGTTCTGCAGTCCCTTCACCTGGCCGGCGAGGTCCGGCGGGAGCATGTCGAGCTCCATGTTCTTCATCGTCGCCGAATCGCTCGCCAGCTCCTGGCGACGTTGGTCGCCGGACTGTGCGGCCTGCTCGACCATGTCGCCGAGGGCGCGGCGCTCCTCTTCCACGACCTCTCGGAGCGCGTCGGCGATCTCGTCGAACACCCCGCCGAGGTCGTGCTGGTCGAGAATCTCGCGACGACGCTCACGCAGTCGGTCGAGCATCTCCCGGATGCCCTGCATCTGGCGTCCGTCGCGGTCCATCATCCCGCCCTGCATCATCTGACGCAGGGCGTTGTTCACGTCGCCGTGATACAGGAGATCGTCGGCCAACTCGTCGAAGAGATGGTCGGCATCGACCTGGAAACCCGTCTGCGATCCGTCCCACCGCGAGTAGGTGAAGTGCGGCGGCTGACGGCGTTGGCGACGGCGGCGAAGGACCATGCCCCGACCCTAACTCGCCGGGGGTTCGCCGCACCTCCCCGCCGCCCGGGGGCAGACCGACCCACGGGCGTCGACGTGCTCCTCGGACCGTCGGCTTGTTAACGTTCACTAACCATGTCCGACGCAGCCCGTGCCCTCGAGTCCGACTCGCCGACGCGGCGGCCGTCGAATCGGCGCGAACTGATCCTCGAAGCGGCGATCGAGCTCTTCCACGAACGCGGCTATCCAGCGACCGGTGTGGACGACATCGGCAGCGCAGTCGACGTCAGCGGGCCGGCGATCTATCGCCACTTCTCCTCGAAGGAGGAGATCCTGCTCGAGGCGATCCAGCTCGCCGCCGACGAGGTCCACGAGGCGAACCTCACTGCCCGGGCGACCGGTGGCAGCCCGATCTCGGTGCTCGAGGGCTACGTTCGCGCCTACGCACGCGTCGCGATCGAGCGCTCCGCCCTCATCTCGGTGTGGACCAGCGAGGCCAAACACCTGTCCTCGGCTCGCCGCTCCCCGATGACGCGGCGGCTCCGGGCCTGGAGCACCGAGTGGATCGACGAACTCCGGGCGGTGCGCACCGAGCTCACCGCCGAACAGGCCCGCATCCTCGTCGCCGGTGCCATCGGCCTGATCTCCACCACGGCCACCGCCGAGAAGAATCCCGACGGTCTCCTCGAAGACCGCATCACATCCATGGCGATGGCGACGCTCGCCGCGCCGATCGACTGACCCACGATTTCCCTACCCACGAATCTCACCCACAGGAGACAACGCAATGCCGATCAATCCAGATGCCGTCGGAAACACCAGTGAGCCGTCGGAGATCCGGTGGACGTCGAAAGACAGCCTGCTCTACGCGCTGGGCGTCGGTGCCGGCGCAACCGACCCGACCGGGTTCGAGTTGGAGTTCACGACCGAGAACACCAAGGACACGCCTCAGAAGGCACTGCCGACGCAGGTCGTCGTGATGGGCTCGGGTGGCATGCCGGCGTTCGGCGATTTCAACCTCGCCGCGCTGCTCCACGGCGAGCAGTTCATCGAGATCCACCAGACGGTCCCCGCCGAGGGCACCGCGACCGGTCAGGGCCGCGTCGCCGAGATCCTCGACAAGGGCAAGGCGGCGCTCGTACGCCTCGAGTCGACGGTGACCGATGCCGATGGCAACCCGATGTGGACCAGCCGCAACGGGCTCTTCATCTCCGGTGAAGGCGGCTGGGGCGGCGACCGCGGCGAGGCGAGCACCTGGGAACTCCCCGACCGCGACGCCGACCAGGTGATCAGCTACACGACCCGCGACGACCAGGCGCTGCTCTACCGCCTCAACGGCGACCGCAACCCGCTCCACTCCGACCCGTCGTTCGCGGCGATGGCCGGCTTCGACAAGCCGATCCTGCACGGCCTCTGCACCTTCGGCTTCACCGGGCGGGCCCTGCTCCACGGCCTCTGCGACAGTGACCCCGACGCATTCGGATCGATGGGTGGGCGGTTCAAGTCGCCGGTCATGCCCGGCGAGCAGCTCGACGTCCACATGTGGAACGACGGTGATCAGACGTTGTTCCAGACCCGGGTCGGCGATCGAGTCGTCTTCGACGCCGGTGTCTTCACCAACCGCTGAGTTCCGCTGGGGGGTCACGTCGTCGTCGGTTTCCGCCGAGGGCGTGGCCCCGACAGCCGACTGGTCGGAGTGGGAGCGCGACAAGCTCGCGCCCTCGTCGGCCGACGGCTACGGCCTGCATCTCGACTACGAGGACGACGTGGCGCAGTTCGCCGCGCTCGGATGCACCGACTGGCGCATCACCATCGAATGGGCGCGGATCGAGCCGGTCGAGGGCAAGCTCGACAACGACGCGCTCGACCGGTATCGCGACATCCTCTCCGCCGCCCGCCACGCCGGCTTGCGCAACTGGCTGACGCTCCAGCACACGTCGCTTCCCGGCTGGTACCTCGACGACGAAGGTGGCCATCGCGACGCGACGGCGCGTGGTCGATTCTGGGCCCGCCACGTCGATCGGGTGGCCGAAGCGCTCGACGAGTTCGCCGACGGCTTCGTGCCGATCGACGACCCGATCGGGTGGGCGCTACGCGGCTACGGCCTGGGAAGCCGTCCGCCCGGGCGCATCGATGCCCGGTCCATGCGCGAAGCAGCCGAGGGCGCAGTGCTCGCGACGCACGACGCTGTGCGTCTCCTCGCCTCCGGCGACCAACCGGTCATGACCGCATGGCGGGCCGACCCGGTCCACGCGCTCGCCGAGAACGACGGACGAATCACTCCGGAGGCGAAGAAGGCGGCTCGACGGTGGGATGAACTGTTGTGGGGTTCGTGGCTGCGGGCGCACGCCACGGGGATGCTCGAGATCGACGGACGTGCAGCGAAGGAAGTGCCCGCCTTCGTGACCGACGTCGACTTCGTCGGCATCGTCCACGACCACCCCATCGGGGTGACCGCCGAAGGCGTCATCGACGCGTGGCCCCGCAACGGCCGTCGGGACGCAAGCGGGTTCGTGCCGGAGCCCGGCGAACTCGCCGAGGCGATCCACCGGACCGCCGATGCGCTGCCCGATCATCGCATCGTGGTCGCCGGTCACGGCATCCCGACCGACGACGACGCCTGGCACGACCATCAGGTGGGCCGCAGTCTCGAAGTGGTGCAGGAAGCCGCCGAGGAAGGACTTGCCGGCTACTTCCACGACGCCGGCATCGACGGGTACGAGTGGAAGAAGGGCTTCACTGCGCGCAGAGGTCTGCTCCGTCGCGATCGGACCCACCGCCCGGCCGCGACGACCTTCGCCGACGTCGCGAGATGACCGTGCCCACCGCATCCCTACCGGCGACGGTCAAATACGACGTGTAGACGGCCACGTACGACTTGTAGACGGTGACGAGTCCGCGCTATCCGCCGCACGGGATGACCTCCGTCATCTCGGCGGAGCGTACCGATCGCCCGTGATGCCGTCAGCTGCGGCTGCGGAACTGCGACTTGCCGCCACCGCCGTCCTTGTTGAGCCGCTTCGACAGGTGAAGGCCTTCGAGCACCAGCTCGATCGCGCTGGCGATCATGGCCGGCGACTCGGCGTCGCCGGGATCCTCCTCCGCCAGCAATGCCGCGACCGGCGCCTGCAACGCGGGGACCGACGCGAGCATCGCCGCGTAGGCATCGTCGGTGACGTCTTCGCCGGTGTCGAGCACCACGTCGCCATCGAAGGCGTCGACCACACCGCGATGGGTGTCGGGCGGGACCCGGTCCTTGAACACCGTCAACACCGCGGTGCGGACGAGGTTCGCCAGGATCTCGCCGTCGCGACCCTCGTCGAGCGTCTCGATCTCGATCTTGCCCGAGGTCGAGGCCGGCAGCGCATCGAGATCGACGATGCGAGGAACGACGTCGGTCGCCCCCGAACGCAGTGACCGGCGCACGGCGTTGGCGACCATCACCTCGGTGTTGGAGATCGACAGACGAACCGACACACCCGACCGCTGGTTGATGTGCTGACTGGCGCGTGCGACATGACTCACTGTGGCGCAGATCTCGGTCATGAACGACGGCACGACGACGTCGAGTCCGTCGGCCGAGGCCAGGTCGGCCTCCTGCTCGATGATCGCCACCTCGGTGTCGACGTCGAGGGGGTAGTGGGTGCGGATCTGCGAACCGAACCGGTCCTTCAGCGGTGTGATCAGACGACCGCGGTTGGTGTAGTCCTCGGGATTGGCCGACGCCACGAGGATGACGTCGAGCGGGAGCCGCACCTTGTGGCCGCGGATCTGGACGTCGCGCTCCTCGAGCACGTTGAGCAGGCCGACCTGGATGCGCTCGGCCAGATCGGGGAGCTCGTTCATGGCGAAGATGCCGCGGTTGGTCCGGGGCACCAGGCCGTAGTGCAGGACGAGTTCATCGGAGAGGTAGCGGCCTTCCGCGATCTTGATCGGATCGACCTCGCCGATCAGGTCGGCGATCGCCGTGTCGGGCGTGGCCAGCTTCTCGCCGAAACGGTCGTCACGGTGCACCCAGCCGATCGGGGTGTCGTCGCCCATCTCGGCGATCAGGTCGCGGGCGTACTTGGAGATCGGCGCGTACGGGTCGTCGTTGATCTCCGAGCCCGCGACGATGGGCATCCATTCGTCGAGCAGACCGGTGAGCCCGCGGATCATCCGGGTCTTCGCCTGACCACGCTCTCCGAGGAAGATGATGTCGTGGCCGGCCAACAGCGCGTTCTCGAGCTGGGGGGTGACGGTGTTCTCGTAGCCGATCACCTCGGGGAAGAGTGGTTCGCCGGAGCGGATCCGGGCGATCGCGTTGCGGCGGATCTCCTTGCGGATCGGTGTGGACTCCCAGCCGCTGTCGCGAAGGGCACCAAGGGTCTCGGGTCTCGACATGGCGGCGACCCTACACGGGCCCCCCGACCCCTCGGCAAGCAGCGATGCCGGGCCGCTACCCTCCAACGGATGGAACTGTCGGGGGCATGGCGGGCGGCACCGGCCACGGAGGAGCTGCGGCGGACGTTCCACGAACCCGAACTCGACGATCGAGGCTGGACGGCCGTGCCGGTCCCCGGCCACTGGTCCGAGGTCGCGGGCCTCGAATCGGCCCGATCGGTGCTGCACCGGACCTCGTTCGAACTCGCGCCCACGCCGCCGGGTCGACGCCGTTTCCTCTGTTTCGACGGCATCGCCCAACAGGGCGACGTCTGGCTCGACGGCGGCTACGTCGGCGACACCGACGGCTACTTCGTGCCCCACCGCTTCGAGGTCACCGACCTTCTGGCCGATCGTTCACCGCACGTGCTGGGCGTCGACGTCAACTGCAGTCGCTTCGGCGACCCCGACCATCGTTCCGGAATGATGGGGGCGCTCCAGGATCCCGAACTGGGCGGTACTACGGGAGCCAACCCCGGAGGGATCTGGGGCCCGGTGCGCATCGTCGAGACCGGACCGATCGCCATCCGGTTCTTCCGCGCCGTCTGCCTGGATGCCAACCCCAGCCGGGCCCGGATGGCCATGCGCTGCGTGTTCGACGCACCCGACGGCGGCACGGTGACCCTGCGCACCCGCGTCGCCGGCCACGAACACGAGCAGACCCACTCCGCCGCAGTGGGCGAGAACCGCGTCGAGTGGACCTTCGACGTTCCCGCGCCGGCGATCTGGTGGCCCCATGCCCTCGGCGCGCAGCCGCTGCACGACCTTCGCTGCGACCTCGTCAACAACGGCGAGGTCGACGACTCCCGCTCGGTGCGCATCGGCTTTCGCACCATCACGATGAGGAACTGGGTCGTTCGGGTCAACGGCGAGCCTCTGTTCCTCAAGGGCACCGGGATGCTCCCGACGACCCCTCGTCCCGGCGACGCGACCCGCCAGCAGATCGAGGGCGACATCGGCGCGGCGATCGAGGCCGGCCTCGACTTCATCCGGGTGATCGCCCACATCGCCCGGCCGGAGCTCTACGACGCGGCCGACGAGGCCGGCCTGCTGATCTGGCAGGAACTGCCGCTACGGGGCGTGATGGCACGAGGAGTCCGTGGCCAGGCCGTCCGCCAGGCGAGGGAGGCCGTCGACCTCCTCGCGCATCACCCGTCGGTCGCCGTGTGGTGCGTCCACGACGAGCCGTTCCGTCGCCCCGACGTACCGACCGCCACGCCGCCGGTGCTCGGCCAGCAGGCCCCCTCGTGGAACCGCGACGTGCTCGATCGCTCGGTCCGCCGCGTCCTCACCCGGACCGACGGCAGCCGCCCCGTGGTCCTCCACACTGCCGTGCCGCCGCACTTCCCCTCGCTCGACGGCACGACCAGCCACCTCTGGTTCGGCTGGGCCGACGGACGGGCCGCCGACCTCGCCGGCGCCGTCGCCCGTCTCCCGCGGATGGGTCGATTCGTCACCGCGTTCGGCGCCGCCTCGGTGAACCCCGACGCCGCCGTACTCACCGACGACCGCTGGCCCGCGATCGACTGGGAACGACTCGGTGCGGAGACGGGTGCACGAACGCAGGCGTTGCAGCACCTCGTTTCCCCGCGGGGGGTCCGCGACGGCGCGGCATGGGCTGCGCTCACACGGATCGCGCAGGCCGAGGTCGTCAAGACCAGCATCGAGCTCCTCCGCCGGCTCAAGTACCGACCCACCGGCGGCTTCGCCCAGTTCTACCTGGCCGACACCTCGCCGACCGGGGGGTTCGGCGTGCTCGACCACGACCGTCGCCCCAAGCCGGCGTGGCAGGCGATGGTCGATGCCTGTCGCCCGGTCATCGTCGTGGCGGATCCGCTCCCACCGGTGGTGCACCGCGGGGAGACGCTGGATCTCGCCGTGCACGTCGTGTCCGACCGGCGCGACGCAATCGACGACGCCCGAGTCCGGGCCACGGTGCGGGCAACCGATGCCGACGGTGAACTCGTCGCCGAGCACAGCCAGGAATGGTCCGGCACCATCGCGGCCGACGACTGCGTTCTCATCGGGCGGGCCGGCGCGGTGGTGCCCGCCGGCGCGACCCAGGTGGTCGTCGACCTCGAACTCACCAGCGACGCCGTCACCGTGACGAACCGGTACCAGGCACCGGTGCACTGATCGTCGCGAGCAGAAGTAGGCCGAGTGGGTCCGGGGGAAGTACCGTTCCCGGGTACTCCCGTGAGCAGAAAGTGCATGTTTTCATGGCACAGGCAACATCTCCGTCGCGACACGACGTCGCTCCGGTCCGCAGGCGTCCGAAACCACTCCCCTGGCCGCTGAACATCTATCAGACGGCCGTCGGCAAGAAGTACGCCATGGCCCTCACCGGCATCGGGCTGCTCGGGTTCGTCATCGTCCACATGATCGGCAACCTGCACCTCTACGAGGGCCCGCGCCAGGTCCACGAATACGCCGAAGCGCTTCGTGACCTCGGTGGACATCTCGCTCCCCGCACGTTCCTGCTCTGGGTGATGCGACTCGGTCTGATCGGCATGTTCGCCGTCCACATCCACTGCGCCGTGTCGCTCAGCCGCATGAACCAGAAGGCCGGCAGCGCCTACGTCGGCAGCCGCAACTACATCGCGGCGAACTTCGCCAGCCGGACCATGCGCTGGACCGGGCCCATCATCTTGCTCTACGTCCTGTTCCACCTGGCCGATCTCACCTGGGGCTGGGTCGACGACGACTGGGTCCGCGGCGACCCGTACCACAACGTCTACAGCTCGATGAGCGCCGTGCCGATCGCGATCATCTACATCGTCGCCAACGTCGCCCTCGCCGTTCACATCTTCCACGGCGCCTGGTCGATGTTCCAGACCCTGGGGATCAACAACCCCAAGTACAACGCCCTCCGCAAGGGCATCGCCCAGGGGCTCGCCCTGCTGATCCTGGTCGGCAACCTGAGCTTCCCGATCGCGGTGCAGAGCGGTGTGATCGACGAGGACAACCGCGCGGACCCGATCGGGTTCGTCGATGCCGACGGCAACTCGGTGCTCGATTCCCACGCCGACCAAGGAGGCGAGTGATGGTCATGCTCGACGCGAAGATCCCCGAGGGCCCGATCGCCGACAAGTGGGACAACCACAAGTTCTCGGTGAAGCTCGTCAACCCCGCGAACAAGCGCAAGTTCGAGGTGATCGTCGTCGGCACCGGCCTCGCCGGCGCCTCGGCCGCCGCCTCGCTCGCCGAGCTCGGCTACAACGTGAAGGTCTTCACCTTCCACGACTCGCCCCGCCGTGCCCACTCGATCGCCGCCCAGGGTGGCATCAACGCTGCGAAGAACTATCGCAACGACGGCGACTCGGTCCACCGGCTCTTCTACGACACGGTCAAGGGCGGCGATTACCGCTCACGTGAGGCCAACGTCCACCGCCTGGCCCAGGTGTCGGTCAACATCATCGACCAGTGCGTCGCGCAGGGCGTCCCGTTCGCCCGGGAATACGGCGGTCTGCTCGCCAACCGCTCGTTCGGTGGCGCCCAGGTCAGCCGGACCTTCTACGCCCGAGGCCAGACCGGACAGCAGCTGCTGCTCGGCGCCTACCAGGCCCTGGCCGCCAACATCCGGGCCGGCAAGGTCACGCTCTACAACCGTTCCGACGTGCTCGACATCGTCACGAAGGACGGCGAGGCCTGTGGCATCGTCGCCCGCGACATGCTCACCGGCGAGGTCCACGGGCACAGCGCCCACGCGGTCGTGCTCGCGACCGGCGGCTACGGCAACGTCTACTACCTGTCGACCAACGCGATGGCGTCCAACGTCACCGCCGCATGGCGAGCGCACCGCAAGGGCGCCCTGTTCGCCAACCCCTGCTACACGCAGATCCACCCGACCTGCATCCCGGCCGCCGACGAATTCCAGTCGAAGCTGACCCTGATGTCGGAATCGCTGCGCAACGACGGCCGCATCTGGGTGCCGCGGGGCATGGACGAGAGCCGTGGAGCCGCCGACATCCCCGAGGAAGAGCGCTACTACTACCTCGAGGAGAAGTACCCGAGCTTCGGCAACCTCGTCCCGCGCGACGTCGCCAGCCGCAACGCGAAGACGGTGGTCGACGAGGGACGCGGTGTCGGTCCGCTCAAGAACGGCGTCTATCTCGACTTCGCCGCCGCGATCGAACGCGACGGTGTCGAAGCCGTGAAGGAGCGCTACGGCAACCTCTTCGACATGTACGAGCGCATCACGGGTGAGGACCCCTACGCCACCCCCATGCGCATCTACCCCGCCACCCACTACACGATGGGTGGCCTCTGGGTCGACTACAACCTGATGACCACCGTGCCGGGGCTCTACGCCCTCGGCGAGGCGAACTTCTCGGATCACGGCGCGAACCGCCTGGGCGCGTCGGCCCTCATGCAGGGTCTGGCCGACGGCTACTTCGTGCTCCCCTACACGATCGGCGACTACCTGGCCCCGAAGCTGGGCGACACACCGGTGCCGACCGATGATCCGGTCTTCAACGAGTCCGTGGCCGCGATCGACGACAAGACCCGTCAGTGGACCGCGAAGAAGGGCACCCACGGCGTCGAGCACTACCACCGCGAGCTCGGCAAGATCGTCTGGGAGTACTGCGGCATGGCCCGCAACGAGGCCGGCCTCGAGAAGGCACTCTCGGAGATCCCCGCGCTGCGCGAGGAGTTCCGCAAGAACGTCAAGGTGCTCGGTTCCCCCGACGGCATCAACACCATGCTCGAGAAGGTCAACCGCGTCGACGACTTCATGGAGTTCGCCGAGCTCAAGGTGCGCGACGCGCTGCACCGTCGTGAGAGCTGTGGCGGTCATTTCCGAGAGGAATCGCAGACCCCCGAGGGTGAGGCGCTGCGCGACGACGAGAACTTCGCCTACGTCGCCGCCTGGGAGTGGAACGGCCCCGACACGGCGCAGACGCTCCACAAGGAAGACCTGCAGTTCGACACCGTCAAGCTGACGCAGAGGAGCTACAAGTGAGCAAGATGCTGAACCTCAAGCTGAAGATCTGGCGTCAGGACGGGCCCCACTCGCAGGGGGCATTCCTCGATGTCGACGCGAAGGACATCCCCGAGGACGCTTCGTTCCTCGAGATGCTCGATGTGGTCAACGAGCGTCTGATCGCCGACGACGTCGAACCGATCACGTTCGGCCACGACTGTCGTGAAGGCATCTGCGGTACCTGTGGCGTGATGATCAACGGCCAGGCCCACGGGCCCGAGAAGGCCACGGCCACGTGCCAGCTCCACATGCGCAAGTTCAACGACGGCGACGAGATCGTCATCGAGCCGTGGAAGGCCGCGGCGTTCCCTGTGCTCAAGGATCTGATGGTCGACCGTCGGGCGTTCGACCGCATCGTCGAGGCCGGCGGCTACATCTCCGCGCCGACGGGCACGCCCCAGGACGCCAACGCGACGCTGATCCCCAAGGAGGTCGCCGACACGTCGATGGACGCGGCGGCATGCATCGGCTGCGGCGCCTGCGTCGCGGCCTGCCCCAACTCGGCGGCGCAGCTGTTCACCTCGGCGAAGCTCGCCCATCTCAACGTCTTGCCCCAGGGCCAGCCGGAGCGTTGGAAGCGAACCGAGGCCATGGTCGAGACCATGGAGGACTTCTTCGGATCCTGCACGAACCACGGCGAATGCCATGAGGCGTGCCCGAAGGAGATCAGCCTCGACTTCATCGCCTTCATGAACCGCGACTATGTCAAGGCGAAGGTCAAGAACCGCTCACTGGCTTCGCAGTAGCGCCGCTGCCTCTCAGCAGCGGCGGCCCTTCGGGAACACCTTGATCTCGCCGAGGTGCTCGTAGCCGCCTGCATCGACGCCCGAGAGCACCAGGGTGGTGGTGTTGCAGCGGAGACCGGCGTCGTTGAGATCGACCCGGGCGACGCCGATCGAACCGATCTGGCCGAGGAACTGGACCGGCGCGGACTGCGCACCGTTGGACACGGTCAACGACTTGGGGGAGACCGATGACGCATCGAAGAGGATGGTGTGGGGCAGGTAGGCGTTGACCTGCACGGTGTTGCCGGCTGACAACACGGCCCACGGCAGGTATTCGGGAGCACAGTCGTAGACGGGGTCACCGATGGTCAGCGGCACGGCAACCGGGCTGAGCGTGGAGTCGAAGCCCGATGCGTAGAGCGTGTCGCCGTTGTCGAACCCGGCCGGGGTCGGAACCGTGGCCTCACCGCTGAAGCGGACGCTGGTGTCCTGGCTGCGATAGATCCGTGGCACCTCGACGGTCACCACCGCGTTGGTCCGGGCCAACGCATCGCCCGACGAGCCGTAGAGCTCGATGAACTCGGTGGCGAGTCCGGGATACGGCGTCACGTCGGGCACACCGACGAAGTCGGGGTAGAAGAACTCGAAGCTGTCGATCTGGTGGGCCAACGTCGACGACAGCGTTACCTCGGAACTGCAGACCGCCAGAGCCTCGGCATCGATGCTGATGTCGGACCGGGCGCGAATCCACGCCCCTGCGGGGATCGTGAGCGCCGCCAGCGTCGCGGCGACCACCAACGCAGCCAGTGCCCACCGGGTCCGACCACGCCTGCCGGAGTCGAGCATCTGTTCGTTTTCCATGAGTGAGTCCTCCGCGCGCCGATCGCGGCGGTGACGCTAGTCGACACCCTCCGTGATGATCAAGGCCTCGTCGACCACAGTGCGGGCGGTCGTCGGCCAATCGTGCAACGCAGCGACCTCCCGGTCGGCGAAGTCGACGGCCGCGGCGACGCCGGCGACGTCTCCCCGCACGACCACACTGGGAGGGGGCAGGGCAGGCGGCGTCACCTCGATGCCGAGTCCTCGCAGCGCCCGACCGAGCGCCGCCGACGGAAACGCGTCGCGCTCGATTCGGCACCGTTCGATCGCCTCGCCCCGCCCGACCCCGGTCGCAGTGGCCAGCGCCGCGGCAGCGAGCGCTCCGAGGTGTCCGGCCTCGGTCGCGAGGGTCGACAGGCGCTCGATCGCTCGTTTCGCCTCGCTCCCGCCGATCCGGAGTTGCGCCTCGGCGAGTTCGACCTGCACTTCCGCGGCGCCGTCGAACTGGCCCAGCACGACGCCGAGCAGATCCACCGCGACCTCCGGCGCACCATCGTCGAGATGGGCGACGGCAAGTGCATGGAACGCGTCGGCGACGAGGTCGTTGTTGGCGACACGACTGCCCACCGCGATCGCCCGCAGGGCCAGGTCGACGCGGCCGTTCGGGACGAGCCGGGACAAGAGCGCGAGTGTCTCGCCGACGGCGTTCGGATCCTGGAGTTCGATGGCGTCGTACAGGCGCTCCTCGGCGACCTCCCGGGCTCCCTCGGTGTCGCCGAGCGCGAGCCGGACCACGATCTCGTTCCCACGAACGAATCGCACCAGCGCCCGCGCGTGCCCCGCCCGCTCGAGAAGGTCACGCGCCCGTTCCATCCAGTCGAAGGTCGCTGCGAGATCGCGACGCTCGAAGGCGAGACCGGCCAGGTCAGCAGCGTTCATCCCTGCATTGACGAGGTCACCCTGCTCGACGAAACCGTCGAACTGGCGCTCGTACTCGATCGCCGCCTCCTCGATCTCGCCACGCATCCAGAGCAGCGGCACGAGGAACTCGAGCGGAGCCGCCGCCGGATGTTCGCCTCCCAGGGACCGCCGTAGCCGGTCGAGCAGTGCCTCGACCTCCTCCGCCCGGGCCACGTCACCGAGCATCGTGGCCAGATCGGCCTTGGTCTCCATGACCACGCGGAGCCCGACCCAGTCGCCGCTCGCCTCGGTGTCGGCGATCAACGGCTCGAGCACGTCGAAGCCCTCGCTCGGCTCGCCGAGTCCGACGAGGACGCGGGCGAGCGTCGCCTGGGCGCCCACTCGAGCCTCGACGGGAAGGTGTTCGACCGCTGACCGCAGGTGGTCACGAGCGTCGACGAGCGCACCCGCGACGAACTCGACCTCGCCGAGCGCCAACTCGATCTCACCGAACACTGCGCCGTCGAGCAACGGGAGCAACGCGGTGTACCAGGTGCGCGAAACCTCGTGGGCATACTGCGCCGCCGCTGCGTCGCCGGCGAGCCGGAAGTACTTCCGTTGGCGATCGGTGTCGTTCGTCGATGCCGTGTGACGGGCAAGAGCGTCGACGTCGTCGCTCCCCGTCGCCTCGAGCCGCTCGACGACGTGCAGGTGCAGTTCACCGCGCAGGCCGAAACTGAGCCGATCGTACGCGGCCTCGCCGAGTAGAGAGTGGGCGAACCGATGGGAGCCGAGCCCGACGACGACACCCTGATCACGCAGGATCTCGACACCGCCGAGAATCTGTGCGGACCCCGGGCGTCCGCCGAACGCGCCGACCAGATCGTCCACGGTGAACGAGCTCCCGAACACTGCCGCGTAGCTCGCCGCGACCGCGGCCGGTTCGGGCAGGGAATCGAGGCGGGCGAGCAGGAGATCGGTGAGCGTGACCGGCAACGCGCCCTCGGACGGGAGGGCCGGAGCATCCGGCGCGACACCCGCCGCGTGAGCGAACGAGACGAGCTGCTCGCAGAACAGCGGGTTGCCTGCCGATCGTTCGACGAGATCGCGAGCCACGGCCGCCGACGGCGGCGATCCGAGCAGGTCCGTCCACAACTCGGCGGCCAACTCCGCCATCGCGCCAGGTCCGAGAGGCCCGAGAGCGATCATGCGGACGCCGGCATCGTCGCCCAGCTCCTCGATCTGAGGCTCCGGTCGGCTGGTGGCGAGAACGGTCACGTTCGCGCCGGGCAGCCGACCCACCATCCGCACGAGAAGGTCCAGTGACGAGTCGTCGACCCAGTGGAGGTCCTCGATCAGGATCGGCCGTTGTTCCGGCCGGGACCGCAACACCTCGACCAGGAACCCGGCGAGGACCTCGGCACGATCGTCGGCATCCAGCGAGGCGAACGACGAGTCGAGCGCCACCGAACGACCGAGGAGGAACCCGGCGAGCGGGACACGCGGATCGGCTCCGAACGTCTGCTCCAGCGCCGCGAGCACCTCCGACGGTTCGACGCCGACCACCGCGGGCAACAACTGCCGCCACAGTGCGAACGGTCGACTGCGGTCACCGGGTTCCATCGGGAGAATCAGCGGATGGGTCGTCGACTCGCTCACGACGTGGTGCAGCAGGCGGCTCTTCCCCGCCCCGGCGTCCGCGACCACGACAGCCATCCCTGATCGGGCCAACACCTCGAGCAGCACACCTGCTTCGGCATCACGGCCGACGAACGCACCGCGGTCGGCGCCGTCGAACTCGGTGGCCGAGACCTCACCGACCACCGCAGTGGGTTCCGGTTCGGCCTTCCCCTTCAGCACCAACGAGCGCTGATCGACCACGACCACCCCGGCACCGGCGCCGTCGAGCGTCGGGTGGTCGACCAGGATCTCCGACGAGCCGGCCGCCTGCATCAGCCTCGCAGCCGTGTTCACGCTGTCACCGACGAGCGAGTAGTCCCAGCGCGCGTCGCTGCCGACGCGCCCTGCGTAGGCCCGACCCGACGTGATCCCGATGCTCGCCCCCGGCAGGAGATCCCGAATCTCGAGCGCTGCGACCAGGGCGCGCCGCTGACGGTCGGCGACGGCGGTGGGCACCCCGAACAGGGCGAGGGCGACCGCTCCCTTGTCCCCCTCGGTCGCCGACGAGAGGTAGCCGCCGTGGGCGCCGAGGATCTCCTGCAGGCCGGCCAACGTCGCCCGATCGTGGGCGGGCTGGGGCATCCGCACGAACATCGAGGTGACCGGCCGATGCTGATCGAGGAACCCGGCATCGCCGGAACGGGCAAGGCGCGCGACCCGTGGTGGCTGGTGGTCGAGTGATCGTCGCCCGACAAGCGGGTGCACGGTCGCCGCCCGAAGGCTCGGGGCCGAGGTCGAGGCGACCAGCGCGAACTCGGGGGCAAGCACCGTGGTGTCCGTCATCTGGCCCGCTACTGCGTCGAGCACGGTCTGATGGACCACGAGGTCGCCGGGGTCGGCGAAGTGCTCGGCATCGGCCGCACGATCGATCGCCTCCCCGGCGAACCAACTCAGCTTCTGATCACCGACGACCGTGCACCAGCGCACGGGGCCTGCGGCTGCACCGATCTTCACCGCCATGGTGAGGTCACCGGCTGCCGTGGCGACGGGCGTCATTCCCATGATCACGCGAGACACTTCGAGCAGCGCCTCCACCGCGTCTCCATCTGGAGTCGTCGAACGGTCGAACAGCACGCCGATCGCGTCGCCGGCGAACCAGCCGACCTCTCCACCGACGCGATGCACGATGTCGATCGCAGGGGTGAAGAGCGCGTTGATCAGCTCTCCCAGCTCCTCCGTGCCCCGCGCGCCGAGCCGACCGAGTCGTTCGGTCGCGGCGGTGAACCCCGCGAGATCGACGAAACCCACCACGGCGTCGAACGCTGCCGGCGTCGCCTCGTCGTCGACCAACTCGATCTCCACACCGGTGACACTAGGCAGCGGCGCCGATCTGGGAGGAACGGGGTGGCCGATCTCGCGCCGAGACGATCGTTCACTCGTTCACAATCCACCACTGCCCGAGGTCGGCCTTGACCTTTCGGACACACGGCGCGACGGTGACCATCGTCACACGCAATTGTGACCTGAAGAAAGGACGGCGCACCTACTGCACGGAGCACTCCGACACGGAGCCGTGCCCGGACACGCCACACGAACCCACGCGCAACAGTGAACGGAACCGCTCCCACGAGCTTCTCGCGCCCGACACACCTCCACGGAGGTGCGAGGAGAAGCGTCCGAGAGAGAAGATTCCAGACACGAGAGCGTGGCGAGGACCTTGCTTCACGAACGAGGCGCCCCCGCCCCGGGCGCCTCGTTCGACGTTTTCGGCCGTCCGGATCAGTTGTAGTTCAGCCGGGCCCGGTACCAGTTGTCGCGCAGGTGGGTGTAGTGGCAGGTGTGCTGGTCCTCCGGCAACGGCGTGGTCGAGTACGCGTATCCCGACTTCCAGAAACCCAGCGCCCCGGTCACGAAGAAGACCGCGCCGTCGTCGCAGGAAGTCGGCCGAATGCTCCACACCGGCACGAGGCCGATGAACTGGGCTCCCTGTTCACGCGGAGCAGCCTCGCTCAACACCGCCTCTGCCTCCGCCGACATCGCCGATTCGCTCAGCGTGAACGCGATCGAGGGGTCCATCGATCGGGCTGCGACCAGCACGACGAGTCCGATGGCCGGCAGCACGATTTCACGCGACTCGCCCCGCCGCCAGGACCGAACGAGGAGCACGAACCACGCGATCGCTACCGCGACCGTGAGCGGGACGAAGCCCGGCTCGCCCGCGCTGTAGATCGACACCGGGATCAGCGCCGCGAGCCAGGGCCAATCAGGAAGGAGGTGCGTCACTGCCGCCATGCCGCAGCGGCGCGGAGATGGTGGTGCAGGACCGGCCACAGTTCCTCGATCAGGGCGTCGGGAACCTCGTGTCCGAGACCCTCCACCTCCACCAGGACGGCGCCATCGATGCCGGTCGCCAGGGCCCGCCCGTGCGCCGGGGGGAACACGGGATCTGCCGTTCCGTGCACGACGAGGGTGGGCACGGTGATCGCCTCGAGCCGCTCGAGGCGGCCCGGGCTCGCATGGACCGCCACGCCATGCCCGGTCTCGGGAACCCATCCGGTCATCAGCTCGGCCTTGGCCAGGGCGATCTGCCGTTCCCGATCGAGCGGGTACAACGAGCCGCTCAGGAACTCGTCGAGCTCGACCAGCCACTCGATGCGACCGGCTTCGTCCTTCGGTGGGCCGGCGAACAGGCGGGTCGTCATCGCCTCGACGAAGCCGTCGTCGGGCCCACCGAGCCGCTCGTCGCCCGGCGCCGGACTCGATCCGAAGATCGTCAGCGAACGGACTCGCTCCGGATGATCGATGCCCAGCAACTGGCCGATCATCCCGCCCATCGAACGACCGATGACATGGGCATCGACGATCTCGAGTTCATCAAGGAGCGAGACCACGTCGGCCGTGAGGTCGTCGAGGAGATACGCGTCGTTCGGCCCGAACCGGGTCGAGCGTCCGCAGTCGCGATGATCGAAGCGGATCACCCGGTGGCCGTCGGCGACGAGTCGGTCGACGATGGCCGGCGTCCACCGGAACCCCGGCGAGTCCGCACCGGCGATGAGCACGACCGGATCACCCGCCGTCGGGCCCTGCTCGTCGACCCAGAGCTGGACCTCGCCGATGTCGACGAGACGGCCTCGCAGGGCGTCGGCATTCTCGGGTACCGCTGCCGCGTCCGTCATGGAGCTGGACGGTACCCTCAGCAGCCGTGATGCAAAAGATCGGCGCCCAGTTCGCCCGCGGATTCCTGATGGGAGCTGCCGACGTGGTGCCGGGGGTCTCCGGCGGCACGATCGCACTGGTCGTCGGGATCTACCAGAAGCTGATCGACTCGATCCGAGACGGCGCTCGGGCTCTGGGGACCCTGCTGAAGGGCGACGTCCGAGGCTTCTGGACCCGCATCAAGGAGCTCGACTTCCTCTTCCTCCTGCCGCTCGGCGCCGGGATCGGCACCGCCGTCGTCGCGCTCGCCTCGGTGATCGAGACGCAGCTGCACGACAATCCCGAGAACATGGCCGGCCTGTTCTTCGGCCTCGTGGCCGCCTCGGTCGTGGTGGCGCTCGGCCTGCTGACCGAACGCACGCCACAGGGGTGGGTGCTGATGGCCGGCGTCGCCGTCGTCGTGTTCGCACTCCTCGGCTTCCAGCAGGGCCCGATCGCCGATCCCTCGCCGTTGCTGTTCCTCGGCGCCGGCTCTCTGGCCATCTGCGCCATGATCCTGCCCGGCATCTCCGGGTCGTTCATCCTGCTCATGATCGGGATGTACGCCGCCGTCATCAACACCATCGACGAGCGCAACTTCGCCAATGCCGCTCTGGTCGCGATCGGCTGTGTGATCGGGCTCGCCCTGTTCTCGTCGGTCCTCGGCTGGGTGATGGAACGGGCGTTCAACACCGTGATGGCGGCGCTGATCGGGCTGATGATCGGCTCGCTGCGAGTGCTGTGGCCCTGGCCCCACGGGGTGGGCGTGATCTCGGAGGATCAGACCCAGGTGATCGACGGCACCGGGCTCGAGTGGCCGGCCGCCGACGAGTGGTTCCAACCGGTTGCGCTCGCCGCCGTGGCGATGGTCGCGGTCCTCGCCATCGCCCGCTTGGGCAAGCGCTACTCACACTAGGCGTCATCAACCGAGGAATCGAGACGCGTCCAACCCGGCCGCGACCCACCGAACCAGCCGCGACGTTCGATGTTCGCGCGACCGTCCTGCACCGGCCACGCCACCGTCAGTTCCCCCAGAATCTCCGGGTCCCCGCCCCGTAGCGGGTGTCTGACACCCGCTACGGAACGACGACGGGTGCCGGTGGCTTCGATCTCGTAGGCGCGGTCGGCGATCAGGACATCGCCGTGGACCCGCACCTCGATGGCGAAGGAACTCGCATCACCGTCGGGCGCGGCGACGGTGTCGAGGTCGAGATCGAAGCCGAGTGGGACACGGTCACCGAACGACGACGGGGTCACTACCTCGGCCGCGGGGATCGCCAACCCGAAGGCCTCGAGCCCGATGGTCCAGTGGTCGAGCGGCTCCTCGCAGCAGACCTCGACCCACACGCCCGGTGCGCGGAACTCGAACGCACCGGTCGCCAGCGGAAGGTCGTAGTCGAGGACCGTGACGGGATCCTCTCCGGGGCGCAGCACCGAGGCGAGGAACCGCGTGGCGCCCGCCGGCCGACGGATGTCGAGCCGCAACAGGCCAGCGAGGGAGAGATCCGTCGCCACGAACTCGAGATCGAACACGTCGACATCGGCATCGGCGGGTCGGTCTCGATCATCGTCCTCGGTCACGTACATCTCCCCAGGGTGGCAGACCGAACGCGCCCGGGCAGGCTGGCGCGGTGAGTGAGACGACCCCCGACTTCGATGCCGACACGACCGTCACCGCCCTCGGCGATCATCGCTACGGCACCACCCTGCTCGACCGGTGGAACGTGGTCGCCGGCCCGAATGGTGGGTACCTGGCCGCGCTGATCGCCCGCGCGATGACCACGTCGGTCGACGACCCCGCCCGTGGCCTGCGGTCGATCACGACCCACTATCTCGCCCGCCCCGATTTCGCCGACGTGGAGATCGCCGTCGACGTGCTCCGTCAGGGCCGATCCGTGTCGAGTGTGCAGGCGACGATGACACAGCGCGATCGGGTCGTCTGCTCCTCGATCGCCGCGTTCTCGGTCCCGTGGGAATCGACCGAGACATGGTCACACCCGCTGTCGGCGCACGCCGACGACGATGAACTCGCGTTCGACCGGGAACCCCCACCGGTCCATCACAACTGGTCGGGTCGCCCGATCGTCGATGCCCCCTTCTTCAGCGGCGAGGGATCGCCCCGCATCGGGCAGTGGATCCGAGCCGCGAAGCCGCGACCGCTCGATGCGATCGAACTGGTCGCCATCGCCGATGCCATCCCACCTGCGGGCTTTCCCCGGTTCACCCGCCCCGCCGCGATGCCGACGATCGACCTGACGGTCCACATCCGCGCCTCGCTGCCGCTGGTCGACCCGCCCGACGACGACCGGGTCTACGCCGAGTGCAACACGCACCACGTCGCCGACGGGTTCGCCGACGAGGACTGCCACATCTGGGCGGCCGACGGCCGGCTGCTCGCCCAGTCACGCCAACTGGCCATCACCCGCTGACCCGCCCGTAGAATTTCGCCGATGCAGTTCGCCCGCCGTTCTCTCCAGGTGCTCGCCCTCGGCCTGGTCTCGCTCTCTCTCCTCGGATGCGCCGCCGATGACCCCCTCGAGTTCGCGGTGACCGTCCAGGACGACACCACGACCCCAACCGCATCGACCGAAGCCGACGGCGAGACCGTCGATGTCGCCGAGGACAGTGTGTTCCCGCCGGTCAACCCCGACGTCTCGCGGCCATCGACCATCGTCGATCTCCGTGGCCAGGAAACCGTCGAGATCGAGATCCGCGACAACGTGTTCGAGGAACGCTTCTTCCGGGTCGATCCCGGGACCCAGATCGTCTTCGTCAACCGTGGCGCCAACACCCACGACGTCACCGCCGCGGCCGAGGGGGCATTCCCGAAGATCACCAAGGAAGCCCTGCTCGAGGCACCCCAGGCGCTGATCCTGACGGCCGAGGGGGACTACCCCTTCTACTGCTCGATCCACGGCACGGCGACCCGCGGGCAGACCGGCTTCGTCGTCGTCGGCGGGGGCTGAGTCGAGGTCATCGCCGAAACCTGCGGTTTACAGCGTAAAGCTCTAGCATCGGCGACCATGAAGCGACGCGCACTTGTACAGCTGATCAGCCTGCTCGCCCTGCTCGGCCTGGTTGCCGCAGCCTGCGGCGACGACGGCGACACGGCCACCGACACGACCGACTCGACGACCACCACATCCGAGGCCCCCGACGACCCGGTCGACTCGACCACGACGGCCGGGGCTCCCGAGCTCGGCTACACGATCCGCAGCGTGCCCGGCGACTACGCCACCATCCAGGACGCCGTCGACGCCGCCGAGCCGGGCGACCTGGTCCTCATCGACGAGGGCGTCTACAACGAGGCGGTCATCGTCCAGACCGACAACATCGTGATCCGCGGCATGGATCGCAACGGCGTGATCCTCGACGGCGAACACGGCGAGGAGAACGGCATCATCGTCTTCTCGAACGGTGTGGCCATCGAGAACCTGACCGTGCGCAACTACACCGGCAACGGCCTCTTCTGGACCGGCGACTACGGCAGCGACATCTTCGTCGAGGGCTATCGCGCCTCCTACGTGACCGCCCACAACATCGGCGTCTACGGCATGTACGCCTTCAACGCCGTCGACGGCCAGATCGACAACGCCTACGCCGGCGCGAGTGATGACTCCGGCTTCTACATCGGCCAGTGCAACCCCTGCAACGCCCTGCTCTACAAGGTCGAGGGAGAGAACAGCCAGCTCGGCTACTCGGGTACGAACTCGACGGGCACCACCGTGGCCGCGTCGTGGTTCCACGACAACATGATCGGTGTGGTCCCCAACAGCCAGGACGGCGAAGAACTCGCTCCCAATGCCGGCACCGTCATCGTCGGCAACCTCATCGAGAACAACAACAACCCTGAGGTGCCCTCCCGCAACACCGGGTTCCAGCTCGGCCTGGGTTCAGGCGTCGTCCTCGCCGGTGTCACCAACAACATCGTCGAGCGCAACACCATCGTCGGCAACAACCGAGCCGGTGTGATCGCCATCGACTGGATCGACGCGATCTTCGCCAGCGGCAACGGTCGTGACTTCCCGGCGATGGACAACATCGTGCGCGACAACATCATCAGCGGTTCGACCCTCGATGCCGAGATCCTCGTGGCCCTCAACGACATCGAGAACGGTGCGCAGGGCAACTGCTTCAGCAACAACGAGATCGCGGGCGGCACGAACCCGGTCGATGCCCAGACGGTGCTCCCGTGCGACGGGCCGGACACCGCCGTGCTCACGTCACTCGACGAGCTGATCGCCCTCTTCAATCTCGCACCGTTCGAGCCGGTCGACTATCGCGATGTTCCGGCTCCCGAGCTGAACTTCGAGAACATGCCCGGCGATCCGGCGACGGACCCGCCCCGGCCGGCCATCGACGTGCCGATGCAGATCGACCTCGACGCGTTGACCCCGCCCGACCCGAGCAGCTGATTCAGCGCCCCTCCCGTCAGAGCGACTCGAGGAACCGCACGAGGGCTGCCCGGTCGGCAGCCGACAACGCACGGTAGGCCGCCGCACTCGCGGCGGCCTCGCCGTCGTGCCACAGGATCGCTTCCTCGTAGCCACGGGCCCGGCCGTCGTGCAGCAGGGTGGTGTGACCGCTCACCGTGTCGAGCAGGCCGATGCCCCACAGCGGGGGCGTGCGCCACTCCGTCGGCACGGGCGTGCCGTCGAGGGATTGATCACCGAGGCCGAGACCGAGATCGTGCAGGAGTAGATCCGTGTAGGGCTGGATGACCTGGTTGCTCAGGCCCTGGATAGGCCCTTCACGGGTGGTGAACGGTCCGGCGTGGCACGACGTGCAACCGGTGGTGCCGAAGAGCTCGTAGCCCCGCTCCACCTCGGGGTCGCCGAGGTCGCGGGGTGCCGGCACCGCCAGCGTCTGGGTGTAGATCGCCAGGTCGAGCAACTGCTCGTCGGTGACCTCTCCGCCGGCCGGCTCCTGCACGCCGAAGTTCGGGTCGCCGTATTCCTCGACGTTGTATTCCGTGGAGAGCGGCATCCCCACGCGCACGCACGGCGCCCACGCGTCGCAGTCAGCGGTCGGGAAGTAGCGCGAGGTGAGGCCCATGTCGTGGAAGAGCGCGGTGGCGCTCTGCTGTTCGACGGTCGGCTGACCGGCCGTCCATCCGAATCGGCCGACGGCCGGTTCGTCGCGCAGGAGGTCGGTGGCCGTACCGAGGCGGCCGGAGATGCCGTCGCCGTCGAGGTCGTCGGGGTCGGCCAACGCGGCGAGCTCGGAGTCGGGAATCAGCTCGAGCAATCCCATCCCGGGCAGCTGTGGCGCGACCCGGATCCCGATGACCGCGTCGGCCGGCAACGACCCCTCGCCGGTGAGGTCGACCGAATAGACCGGCCGTCGCAGCGTGTAGGGCGTGCCATCGTCGAACTCACCGACGACCTCTTCGTAGCGAACCGAGGTCACCGCCTCGCCGGGGCCGTCCTCGGAGCGGGCCGACAAGACGGCGCCGAACTCGTTGATCGCGGCCGGGTCGTCGGTGAGGAGCTTCACCGTGAGTCCCATCGGCAGGACGCCATCGGCCGCCGGACCCGGCGACCGACCGTCGTCGAGGTGGCACGACGAGCACGCGGTGGCGTCGAAGTTCGGCCCGAGCCCACCGAACCCCTGCGGGCCGACGGGGGTCCAGTCGACCTCGAAGATCACCTTGCCGTCGGCGAAGACCTGCCGTTCGTAGTGGTTGATGTTGCGCGACGTGAGACTGTAGGCCCGCTCGGTGGCGTCGAAGGCCGTCCCGTTGCCGCCGGTGCGGATGGTTCGCAGGCCATCGGGGCCGGGCACGACGGCACCCACGGCGACCGACGACTCGGAGCCGCCGTCGTCGCCGCACGCGAGGAGTACGAGGGCGAGTCCGACGACGGCGGCAAGGGTCTTCACGGTGCGCACGGGGTCAGCTCCTCTCTGGGTCGGGCTCGCGGGGAATGCTGACGATGAGGGTACCGACCAGGCGGTCGTGCAGACCCCTCCCGTCGGCCGCGATGGCGACGCTGATGAGCAGGACGAGGGGCACGACGAAACCGAACGCGCCGAAGAAGACGACCGGTAGATACAGCACCGCGGCCCGACCGAGAGCCATCAACCACGGCGGCCCCGCCGCACTCGTGCGCCGGACTCGGAGCCCCAACAACGCCTTGCCGGGCGTGGCCCCCCACGCGACCGCCGGCACGATCTCGTAGACGACGACGAGCAACAGCAACAGGATGATCGGCCGCGCCGAGTCCAGCACGAGCCGCGCCGACCGGCGACCGAGCGGATCGCCCCCGAGGAGGCGTTGATCGATCTCCACGAGCACGAAGACCAACAACCAGGTGAACACCACGATGTCGACCACCCGGGCGGCGATGCGCCATCCGAGGTCCGCGGGGCGCTCGCTCGTCTGCAAGAACCCGAGGCTACGAGCAGAGCCTCTAGCCTGCCTACGTGGCTGCATTCGCATCTCAGGAGTGGATCGACGACCTCACCCGCGCTGCGGCCGGGGCCACGATCGACGCCGACATCCGGCTCACCATCGAACAGCGCATCACCGGCCCCTCGCCCATCTCGTGGCACGTTGCGTTCGCCGACGGCGTCGCCCGGGTCGCGGCCGGGCCTGCAGCCGACCCGTCGGTCACGCTGACCAGTTCGTTCGAGACCGCGGCAGCGATCCACGCCGGTCGCCTTTCGGCCCAACGCGCCTTTCTCGACGGTGCGTTGAGGATCGGCGGCGATCTCGACGTGCTCATCTCGCACCGTGGCGCCCTCGACGAGATCGCGGAACTGCTCGGCGCTGCTATTTGAGGAACTTGCTCGTCGTGTTGTCGGCGAGCTCTCTCCCGTTCGTCTGACATGTCGGGCAGTAGGCGACCGTGTAGCGCCGGTACTCGACCGATCGCACCTCGTCGTCGCAGTCCCGGCACGGCAACCCGATCCGGTGGTGCACGGCGCTGGGGCGATCGGCCGACCTCCCGATGTCGTCGAGCGAGCGCTCGAACTCGAGGTGGCGCGCGATCACCTCGTTCATGCTCGCCTCCAAGCGATCGATGTCGGCATCGGCCAGCTTCTTCGTCATGGCGAACGGCGAGAGCTTGGCGTGGAAGAGGATCTCGTTCGACAGCAGCCGCCCGATGCCGGCGATGCGCCGTTGGTCGCGCAGGAAGCCGTGCACCCGGGTGTTCTCCGAGTGCAGCGCGACGACGAGTTGCTCGCGGCTGATCGTGTCGGCGTCGGGCCCGAGATGGTCGACCGGCTGCTGGACGTCGGGGTCTCCCTCCACCAGCCACACCCCGGCCTTGTGCTCGGTCCCCGCTTCGGTGAGCAGGAGCGCACCGCCGTCGGCGAACTCCCAGCGGGCCATACCACCGCGGGGCTTCTTCGCCTTCTTCGCGTCGGGCCGCAGTCGCCCGCCCTGCATGAGATGGACGACGAACGTCAGCTGCTCGCCGAAACGCAGGTAGAGGTACTTGCCCCGATTCCCCGTGCCGGTGAGCATGAGCCCGTAGGCCTCCTCGGGCCGAGGCGCATAGGTCTTGAGCGCAGTGAGATGCAGCGGGCGGAACCCCACGAGCTCCGCGCCCATCCAGTTCTCGGCGAGTCGTTCGGCATGCGCCTTGATCTCCGGCAACTCCGGCATGCGAGCCAGGCTATGCGTCGCCGACGGGTTCTGCCTGCAGCAGAATCGGCTCCGGGGGCGGTCGCGAGCCGCCACACTCGGCCCATGAACCACACACTCCCGTCCGGGCCGAACGTGGGCGATCGTCTCATGGAGCAGCGCATCATCGTGCTCGGCGAAGCAGTCGACGACGCCAGCGCCAACCGCGTGGTCGCCCAGCTCCTCGTTCTGGCCGACGACGACCCCGCCAGCGACATCTGCCTGCACATCAACTCACCGGGAGGCTCCGTCCTGGCCGGCCTCGCGATCTACGACACGATGCAGCTCGTCCCCAACGACGTGGCCACCGTGGCGGTCGGCTTCGCGGCGAGCATGGGACAGATCCTGCTCTGCGCCGGCGCGCCCGGGAAGCGCTACGCACTTCCGAACGCCCAGGTCGTGATGCATGAAGGGTCGGCCGGTCTGGGCGGGTCGGCGGCCGACGTGGAGATCCAGGCGGCCAATCTCGAAGCGACGCTCGAGCGGATGCGGCGCATCATCTCCCGCCACACGGGCCACCCCCTCGACCGGGTGGTCGAGGACGTCGGCCGTGACCGCTGGTTCACCGCCGAAGAGGCCCGCGACTACGGCTTCGTCGACCATGTCGTGACGACGCTCGCCGAGATCGTGCCCGCCCGGCCGACCCGGCGCGTCGGACTCGTCGGGAGTGGCCGATGACCTCCTACACGATCCCCACCGTCGTCGAGTCGACGGCTCGGGGCGAGCGCGTGTCCGACATCTACAGCCGTCTCCTCTCGGAGCGCATCGTCTTCGTCGGCACCCCGATCGATGATGGCGTCGCCAATGTGATCGTCGCCCAGCTCCTCCATCTCGCAGCCGACAACGCCACCGCCGACATCAACCTCTATCTCAACTCACCGGGCGGGTCGTTCAGCGCCATGATGGCGATCTACGACACCATGCAGTTCGTCGCCTGCGATGTGGCGACGCTCTGCGTGGGCCAGGCCACATCGACAGCTGCCATCCTCCTCGCCGCCGGCGCGCCGGGCAAGCGGGCACTGTTGCCGCACGCCCGGGTGCTGCTCCACCAGCCCCACGCCGAGGGCAGCCGCGGATCGCTGAGCGATCTCGCGCTGGAGGCGGCCGAGTTGGCCCGCGTGCGGGCCGAGGCCGAGGGGCTGCTCGCCCACCACACCGGACGCTCGGCCGACGATGTCCGCGCCGACACCGATCGGGCCCTGGTCCTCGCCGGCGAAGCGGCGGTCGCGTATGGGATCGCCGACCGGGTCCTCGTCGGTTCAGGCGGCGAGCATGACCGGACCGCGGTGCTGCGCCCGCGGGCGTAGCCGCCGAGTCGAACGGTCGAGCAACTCGCCGAGATCGATCCCCAACTCCTGGTGGATCGCGTGCAGCACGTCGGAGGAGACCTCCTTGCGGCCTCGCTCGACCTCGGAGAGGTACTGCACCGAGACCGCCGCGGCATCGGCGACGTCGGCGAGCGTGCGCCCCTGACGATGCCGTTCCTCCCGCAGCACCTCGCCGATCACGTCACGCAGGCGCGTGGTGCGATCGCCACCGGGGAACTCGAGGATGTCGGCGTCGTGACGCGGCGCGGCTTCGGGTTCGTTCGCGGCACTCGACGAGTCGGCCATGGAACCCGATGCTAACGCTGCGAGCGGGCGGGATTCAGATCAGACCGAGCTCGCGCACCGTGTCGCGCTCTTCGGCGAGCTCGGCGACGGTGGCGTCGATCCGGCTCTGGGAGAACTCGTCGATGTCGAGCCCCTGCACGATCGAGTACTCGCCGCCGCTGCAGGTGACCGGGAACGACGACATGAGTCCCTCCGGCACGCCATAGCTGCCGTCGGACGGGATCGCCATCGAGACCCAATCGTTCGCTGCGGACCCGAGCACCCAGTCGTGGACGTGATCGACGGCGGCCGACGCGGCGGACGCCGCCGACGACAATCCACGGGCCTCGATGATGGCCGCGCCGCGCTGCTGCACGGTCGGGATGAAGGTGTTCTCGAGCCAGTCCTGGTCGCCCACTGCCTCCGCAGCGTTGCTGCCGTTGACGTTGCAGTGGAACAGGTCGGGATACTGGGTGGCCGAGTGGTTGCCCCAGATGGTCATGTTGGTGATGTCGTTGACCGTGACACCGAGCTTCTGGGCGAGCTGCGCCTTGGCCCGGTTGTGGTCGAGGCGGGTCATCGCGGTGAAGCGGGCGTCGGGGATGTCGGGCGCGTTGTTCATCGCGATGAGCGAGTTCGTGTTGGCCGGGTTGCCCACGACGAGGACCTTGATGTCGTCGGCCGCGTTGTCGTTGAGGGCCTTGCCCTGGACGGTGAAGATGGCGCCGTTGGCCTCGAGCAGGTCCTTGCGCTCCATGCCCTTGGAACGGGGCCGCGAACCGACGAGCATGGCGATGTTGGCGCCGTCGAACGCAGCGTTCGGGTCGTCGCTCTGGGTGATGCCGGCCAGCAGCGGGAAGGCCCCGTCGTCGAGCTCCATGGCAACGCCCTCGAGTGCACCCATGGCGGGCGGGATCTCGAGCAGCTGGAGAATGACCGGCTGATCGGGGCCGAGCATCGAGCCACTGGCGATGCGGAAGAGGAGGCTGTAGCCGATCTGACCGGCGGCGCCGGTGACGGCGACGCGAACGGGCTCGTTCATGATTTTTCTCCGAAGGCGATGGTACGCAAACCGTCGAGAACGGTAGCCGAGATCGAGACCGATCAGACGATTCGGGCGTCGCGGACGCCCCCTCGCCCCAGGCGTTCCTCAACCAGACCCGTCGGTCGGCCGATTGGGGGGTGTGGCGACCATGACTGCTCCCGCGCCGAGCCCGCATTCGGCCGATCTCGATCGCCGCCTGACGCTCTACCCGAAGGCGCTCCTCCTCGCGCTGGCCGCCGCCTTCGTCTTCGTCATCATCAGCGGTGACGGTTCCGACACGGCATCGGGCCGGGTCGGCGGCGACTTCCCCGCGTTCTACTCCGCCGGCACGATCGTCGCCGACGGCCACATCGACGACCTGTGGGATCCCACCACCCAGGCGGCCGCCCAGGAGGGTCTCCTGGGCGACGAGGACGGGTTCATCATGTTCCCGTACGCCCCGCATGTCGCCGGGGCGTACTCGGTCCTGGCCCGGCTCCCGTACCGAGCCGCCTATGTGGTCCACACGTTCGTGATGGTCGGTCTGCTCGTCGGTGCGCTCCACTTGCTCCGGCCCATGATCTCGGTGATCGACCGGCGTTTCCCCCTCGCCCTCGCGGCGACGCTCACGTCGTATCCCGTCTTCGTCGGCATCGGTGGCGGCCAGAACACCGCGTGCACGCTCTTCCTCGTCGCCCTGATCTGGCGGAGCCTCGCCACCGACCGCGAGCTCGTGGCGGGGCTCGCCGCCGCGGCACTGCTCTTTCGACCGCAGTACGCCCTTCCGATCATCGGTCTGCTCTTCCTCGGTCGCCACTGGCGGGCCGTGGGTGCCGCCGGCGTCGGCGCGGTGGGCGTCTGGTCGGTCAACGCACTTCTCTTCGGGCCCGCGTGGCTGACGACCTGGCTGCGCGAGGTCCGACCGCTGCTCGAGGCCGACGCCGAAGTGAACGCACTCAACGAGATCGCCCCCATCGGCTTCCTGCACTCGCTACTCGGCACCGAGTCGAAGACGGCGCTCGTCGTCGGCGGCCTCGTGTCGGCAGCGGTCGTCGCGACATTGGCGTGGACCTGGTGGCGCAGTGCTCTGGAGCTCGACGAGCGGATCGCGGTGACGACCGCCGGGTTGCTCCTGATCGGCCCCCACACGATCTACTACGACAGCTCGCTCCTCGTGTTCACCGTGTTGGTCCTCTTCGACCGCGGCCGCATCGACCGAAGGATCGTCGCCCTCGCATGGGCCGTCGGCATGGTGCATCTCGCGAAGACCGCGGCCGGCGGATCGCCGCTCGCGGTCGTCGTCGTGGCCGCGTTCGCGGCGACGGCGTGGACTCTCCTGCGCCGGTCCCGTCAGGCCGAGGAGTTGCGCGTGTTGCCGATCCAGGACTCGTGGAGTCCCCGGTAGATCCCGTCGACCGCGACGAGTTCGTCGTGGTGCCCCTTCTGGACGATGCGACCGGCGTCGAAGACGAGCACGAGATCGGCCCGCTCGGCGGTCGACAGCCGATGAGCGACGGAGATCGTCGTCCGCCCGATCGCGAGACGCGCCAGGGCCGACGCGAGGGCCTCCTCGGTCTCGGGGTCGACCGCGGAGGTCGCCTCGTCGAGCAGGAGGAGTCCGGGATCGGCGACCTGGGCGCGGGCCAGAGCGATGAGTTGCCGCTCACCGACCGAGAGTCGACCACCGCGCTCGCCGACCGGCGTGTCGATGCCGAGCGGCAGGCCCGACAGCCACTGGGTGAGTCCCAGTGCCTCGATCGCGGCCTCGGCCTCGTCGCGTGTCGCACCGATGCGTCCGTAGCGGATGTTCTCCTCGATCGTGGTGTCGAACAGGAAGCCGTCCTGAGGGACCATCCGGATCGCGGCGCGACGAGACGCCGGGTCGACCGATCGCAGGTCGAGCCCACCGATCGTCACCACCCCTCCGACCGGATCGGCGAGGCGAGCCAGCAGCCGGGCGAACGTGGTCTTGCCGCTCCCGGTCTCCCCCACGATGGCGACATTGGTCTCGGCGGGGATCTCGACATCGACGTCGTAGAGCACCTGCTCGCCCGTCCGGTAGCGGAAGCCGACGCCGGCGACGGTGATCGCCAGAGGTCCGCTCGGCAGGTGGGTGCCCAGTTCGGGTTCTTCGACCGCGATCGGAACGTCGAGCACGCGGAGGATCTTCCACCAACCCGCCAGTGCCGTCTGGGTCTGGTCGAGCACCTCGCCCAGCTCGGCGATCGGGTTCAACAGGAGGTTGACGAGGAAGAGGAACGCCACGAGCTCACCGACCCCGACGTCGACCACGTCGGAGTACCACACGCCGACCCCGACGGCCGCGGCCAGCGACAGTGAGGAGAAGAAGTCGACGACCGGCAACAACCCCGCGAACCAGACCACCGACCGCATCTGCGACCGGTACTGGTTGTCGATCGCGTCGTCGAGGCGGGCCCGCACCGGTCCGTCGTAGCCGTAGGCGCGGATGACGGGGGCCCCGGTGACGGCCTCCGAGGTCTGGCCGAGGGTCTCCGCCACGCGGGTGCGTACGAGGCTGTAGGCGTTGAACTGTCGCTTCTGCACCCACTTGAGGAACGGCAGGAGCGGGAGATGGCAGACGATGACCACGAGGGTGAGCTGCCAGTTGTAGACGAGCATCACGGCCAGGGCGCCGGTGATGATCGACGAGTTGATCACCCAGCTGATCGCGCCCCACTGGGTGAACTGGGCGAGCGACTCGACATCGGAGGTCACCCGGCTGACGAGCACGCCGCGCCGGCTCTCGTTGTGGTCGGCGAGGCTCAGCTTGTGGATGTGGTCGAAGGCCCGGGTCCGCAGGCCGAGCAGGACCGCCTCGGCCGCGATGACCAATCGGATCTGGGCCATGCGACTCGCGATCATCACGCCGATCACGATCAGCATCGCGCCGGCCGACACGGCCCAGACGAAGCCGGGCCGATAGCCCTCGTCGCTGAGCACACCGCGGTCGAGCACCTGCTGGATGGTGATCGGGATGACCAACCGGCCGAGCGCGGCGACCAGGGCGAGCACGACCGTGACGCGAAGCCCGGTCCGCAGCTCCGGACTGATGGCGAGACCCCGCCGCAGCACCTGGAACGCCGACACGTCGGGGACGACGTCGTCATCGAGCAGGGATACGGGATCCTCCGACTCCGGCGACAGGCCGCGAGCGCTCATGTCGCCTCCGCTTCGTAGGCGGTGACGAGCGCCCGATAGTCGTCGCGCTGCAACAGGGCCGCGTGGGTGTCGGTCGCCACGACGCGACCCTTGTCGAGATAGACGATCCGGTCGGCGAGCTTGATCGTCGAGATCCGATGAGCGACGACGATCAGCGTCGTGTCGAGTTCGCGTTGGAGATTGTCGAGGATCTCGGCTTCGACGAGCGGGTCGACCGCGCTGGTGGCGTCGTCGAGCAGCAGCAGCCGCGGCGAGCGGGCGAGCGCCCGGGCCAGGGCGACGCGCTGGCGCTGTCCGCCGGACAGGGTCTGGCCCCGTTCACCGACGACGGTGTCGGTGCCCTGCGGGAGCGCGTCGACGAACTCCGTCGCCCGGGCGATGGCGAGCGCACCGGCGACGTCGGATGCCGACGCACGGCCCATGCCGACGTTCTCCGAGATCGACTCGGCGAACAGGAACGCCTCCTGGAACACGAGCGCCACACGCGCCGCCAACTCCTCCGGCGACAGATCCTCGACGTCGACGCCGCCGATACGGACGCTGCCCCGCTCACGATCCAGCAGGCCGACGATCGACTCGACCAGGGTCGTCTTGCCGGACCCGGTCGCCCCCACGACGGCGAGGGTCTCCCCCGCGGCGACCGTGAACGAGACGTCGGACAGGATCTCGTGCTGGCCGTAGCGGACCGACAGTCCGTCGACGACCACGTCGAGCGGCTTCTCTGCCAGCCCGCCTCGGCCGCCGCGGGCCTCGACCGGGTAGGCCATGACGCGATCGACCCGTTCGAGCGACACGACCGAACGCGGCATCTCCTCGAGGAAGAACCCGAAGACCCGCAACGGCGTGGTCAACAGGCCGAACAGGGTCGCCGCGAGCACGACGTCACCCGGGGTGGCGTCGCCGGTCGAGATCAGCCAGGTTCCGGTGAGGATCAGCAGGACGATGCCGGCGTTGGGCAGGGCGTCGATCACCGGCTCGAAGTTCGCCCGCAGGCGACCCACGTGGATGCGGGCCTGACGCAGCCGATCCGACGCCTCGTACAGGCGTTGCACCTCATCCTCTTGGCGACCGAGGGTCTTCACCACGAGGGCGCCGTCGAAGCTCTCGTGCGCGACCGCCGAGACCTCACCCACCCGTTGCTGGGCGAGCGCCGCCGGACCCTCGACCTTCGCGGTGTAGATGCGGCTCAGCACCACGAGGGCGGGGAACAGCACCGCGGCGATGACGGCCAGCGTCCAATGGATCATCAGGATGCTCACGAGCGCCACGAGGACCAGCAGGACGACGCTCGCCGAGAACGCCATCGGCTTGAGCACCATCGTCGCCTGCACCAGGTCGATGTCGGCATGAGCCAACAGTTCACCGGTCGGCTTCGATCGATGGAACCGAAGCGGCACCTCGAGATAGTGGCCGAGCAGGGCTCTGCGCCAGTCCCGCTGGGTGCGGTTCTCCGCCATCGACAGGAACAGACGGCGCATGACCACCGTGCCACCGCGAAAGAGCGAGATGCCCACGAGGGCGATCACCGCTGCCCACACGTCACCACCGTCGACGCTGCCGTCCTCGAACGCCGGAATGATCAGATCGTCGGTGATCGCCCGCAGCACCCAGGCGCCACCGACTGCGGCGAACACGTAGAGCAGTGCGCCGAGCATCGCCGCGGCATGGGGCCACGGATGGGCGCGCAACGACCGGGCGATCAGTCGACCGCCCCGTCGCCACAGATGTTCGTCGTCGCCCCCATCGGAGCGGGCCCCTACGAGGTCACTCACGCGGACACGGTATCGGGCCTGCGGGGCAGCCCCCGCGGGTTTCTAGAGGCGGTCGACGATGGCGCTCGCGAACTCCGAGCACTTGACCTCGGTGGCTCCGTCCATCAGCCGGGCGAAGTCGTAGGTGACGACCTTGTCGCCGATCGTGGCCTCGACGGCACGGATGATGTCGTCGGCGGCGTCTTGCCAACCCAGGTGCTCGAACATCATCACACCCGAGAGCAGGACCGAGGACGGATTCACCTTGTCCTGCCCCGCGTACTTCGGCGCGGTGCCGTGGGTCGCCTCGAACACGCCGTGGCCGGTCACGTAGTTGATGTTGGCGCCGGGTGCGATGCCGATGCCGCCGACCTGGGCGGCGAGCGCGTCGGACAGATAGTCGCCGTTGAGGTTCATCGTGGCGATGACGTCGAACTCGGAGGGCCGGGTGAGCACCTGCTGGAGGGCGATGTCGGCGATGGCGTCCTGCACCAGGATCTTGTCGCCGGGGTCGCCGCCGCAGTCGTCCCAGCCGACGGCGACGTCGGAGAACTCTTCACGCACGAGCTCGTAGCCCCACTTCTGGAACGCGCCCTCGGTGAACTTCATGATGTTGCCCTTGTGGACCCAGTGCACACGCGTGCGGCCACGCTTGACGGCGTATTCGATCGCGGCGCGCTGGAGGCGCTGCGAGCCGGATTTCGAGATCGGCTTCACACCGATGCCGGAATCCTCCTTGATCTCCCATCCGAAGGCATCGAGCAGCATCTCTCGCATCTTCTTGGCCTCGGGAGTGAAGGCCTCGACCTCGAGCCCGGCATAGATGTCCTCGGTGTTCTCACGGAAGATCACCATGTCGACGAGCTGGGGCTCCTTCACCGGCGACGGCACGCCCGTGAACCAGCGCACCGGGCGCAGGCAGACGTAGAGATCCATGATCTGGCGGATCGCGACGTTGAGGCTCCGGAACCCGCCGCCGATCGGGGTGGTGAGCGGACCCTTGATGCCGATGAGGTACTCGTTGAAGTCGTCGATGGTCGCCTGCGGCAGCCAGTCGCCCGTCTCGTTGAAGGCCTTCTCGCCGGCGAGGACCTCTTTCCACTCGATGGTCTTGCCGTACTTGCCCGCCGCGGCGTCGAGCACCAGCTTGGCGGCCGGCCAGATGTCGACCCCGGTTCCGTCGCCCTCGATGAATGGGATGATCGGGTTGTCGGGAACGGCCAGCGTGCCGTCGTCTTGCATCGTGATCTTGTCAGCCATGCGGCTGACCTTACCCTGCAAACCCGAACCCGAGAGGCTTCAGCCGAGGTCGATGCGCTCGCAGATCCTGATGGTCGCGTCCGGCTGGTTCAGCGTGTAGAGGTGCACACCGGGGGCGCCCCCTTCGAGCAGACGTTCGATCTGTGTGACCGCCGCGTCGACCGCGACCTCGATGCGTTCGTCGCCGTCCGCCGCGGCCTCCAGGCGGGCCCACAGCGCCTCGTCGACGGCCGTGCCGTTCATCCCTGCGAAACGACGGACGCTGACCGGATTCACGACCGGGATGACCCCGGGAAGCACCGGGGTGTCGCAACCGAGCGCGGCGAGTTCGTCCATCATGCGGAAGTAGTCGTCGCAGTGGAAGAAGAACTGGGTGATGCCGAAGTCGGCGGCGTCGAGCTTCTCGGCGAGCCGGGCCCGGTCGTCGGCCCGGGACGCCGATCGCGGGTGGACCTCGGGAAACGCGGCCACGCCGACGCACATGTCGGTGTGCTCGCGCAGCGTCTCGACGAGTTCGATGGCGTAGCGAAAGTCGCCGGGATTGGGGCTGCCGTCCTCCGGCGGATCGCCGGCCAACGCCAACATGTTGTGGACCCCGTGCGCCTGGTAGTCTTCGATCAGCTCGAGCACCTCGGCGTAGCTGTGTCCGACACAGGTGAGATGCGGCATCGCCGGGAACGACCGGTGCTCGATGAGGTCGAGCACGGTGTCGCGCGTTGTATCTCGGGTACTGCCGCCGGCGCCATAGGTGACCGACGCGAAATCGGGTTCGAGCTTCTCGAGAAGATCGACGGTGTCCCGCAGCTTCGCCTGGGCCTCGTGGGTCTTCGGGGGGAAGAACTCGAACGAGAGGGTGCGGCCTCGATCGAGCAGATCACGAATCGCGGTCATGGGGCCCCACAGTACGCCCTGGCAGGCGCACGGGAATGGGAAGTTCGGCCCTTTCACACAACGGCAACGCCTCAGGACGAAACGAGCCGGTTGGCCTCGTCGAACACGTCCTGCAGACGGGCACCGACGTTCTCGCTGAACGCGGCCAACGCAGGTCGACTCAGCCGACCTTCCGGCGCCGGAATCGCTTCGCCCACCACGACCGCGGTGCGGCACCGATGCAGGAACTTCGCTCCCGAGGGCAAGGCGTTCTCCGTTCCGCCGATGCCGACGGGGACGATCATCGCGCCCGTCTTCGAGGCGAGGTACGACATGCCGTCGAACACCCCGGCGACCCGATCGCCGCTCTGGCGGGTCCCCTCGGGGAACACGATCATCATCTCGCCGGCATCCAGGATCGCACGGGCCGAACGCATCGCGTCACGATCGGCCTCGCCGCGACGCACCGGAATCGCACCGAGGGCGGCGCAGACCCACGCGCTGACCGGGTTGACGAACAGCGACTGCTTCCCGAGCGCTCGCATTCGCCGCGAACCCGCGGCCGCCACGAGCGGCGCATCGAGGTTCGAACGATGCACCGGGGCGATGATGACCGGTCCGTCGAGGTCGAGGTTCTCGGCCCCGTGGACCTCGGTGCGCACCCACCGGAAGATGACGACCCGGATGAACAGGTGAACGGCGCGATAGAAGCGCAGGGAGGACCGCTGCTTCCCGACCCTTACCGCCCACTCCAAGCTGCGCGGCTCCTTCTCGGCCTTGGCCGCCGGCCCCGCCTTGTCGTCGTTCGCCGCCATGATCGCCCTAGTGGAGGAAGTGACGTTCGCCGGTGAACACCATCGCCACGCCGCGGGCGTCGGCCGCGGCGATCGTCTTGTCGTCGTTGACCGACCCTCCCGGCTGCACGATGATCGCCGCGCCCGCGTCGGCTGCGGCCTCGATGCCGTCGGGGAAGGGATAGAAGGCGTCGCTCGCACAGGCACCGTCCTTGGCCCGGCCGTCGGCCTTCGATGCGGCGATCTCGCCGGACTCGACCCGATTCTGCTGCCCCGCGCCGATCCCCCACGCGACGCCGTCCTTGGCGAGCACGATCGCGTTCGAGGTGACATGCCCGCAAACCCGCCACGCGAAGGCTGCGTCGGCCATCTCCTGCTCGGTCGGTCGGCGTCGGGTGACCACCTGCCAGTCGCTCGGCATCGACGCGAAGTGGTGAGCGTCCTGCACCAGATAGCCGCCGCCGATCTGGCGCAGCTCGAGTCCGTGCGGCGCGGTCGGCGGTGTCGCCGTGAGCAATCGCGTGTTCTTGCGCTTGGCGATGAGACGTTCGATCACACCGTCGGCATAACCGGGGGCGATGACCACGTCGGCCTGCGCTGCGGCCTCCATCGCCTCGACCGTCTCGAGGTCGATGACCCGGTTGGTCGCGACGATGCCGCCGAAGGCACTGCGGCTGTCACACTCGAAGGCCTGCTGGTAGGCGCGGGCCAGGTCGTCGCCGATCGCCACGCCGCACGGGTTGGCGTGCTTGATGATGGCGACTGCAGGCTGGTCACCCAGATCGTGGGCGAGACGCCAGGCCGCGTCGGCATCGAAGAGGTTGAGGTAGCTGAGGGCGACGCCCGAGTGCTGGACGACGTCGTCCCACATGCTCGTCTGGCCGATCGTGCGATAGCGGGCGCCGGACTGGTGAGGATTCTCGCCGTATCGGAGCACATCGGTCCGCTCGAGGGCGAGGTGCAGCGTGGGCGGCAGCGTCTCGGGCTCCTCCTCGGTCTCGTCGATCCACGTGACGATCGCGGCGTCGTAGGCCGCGGTGTGGGCGAACGCGGCGCGGGCGAGGCGTCGCCGGGTCGCGGCGGAGAGCCATCCATCGGCTCGGAGTTCGGCGAGGATGCCGTCGTAGTCGGCGGGGTCGACGGCGATGCCGACGTGAGCGTGGTTCTTGGCCGCGGCCCGCACCATCGTGGGCCCGCCGATGTCGATCATCTCGATGCCCGGCTCGTCGCGGAAGGGATAGAGGTTCACGACCACGAGGTCGATCGGGTCGATGTCGTTGGCTTCGAGGTCGGCCCGATGCTCCGGGTCGTCGCGGTCGGCGAGGATGCCGCCGTGGATCCGCGGATGCAGCGTGACGACCCGATGCCCGAGCATGATCGGCGAGCCGGTGTGGTCGGCCACGTCCGTGACGGGGAGACCGGCCTCGGCGATCACCTTGGCGGTGCCACCGCTCGAGATCAGCTCCCAGCCGAGCTCGACGAGCCCGGCCGCGAGGTCGGTGATCCCCGCCTTGTCGAAGACGGAGAGCAGGGCACGGCGCGGGGATTCTGGCGAGGTCGACATCACGGCCGAACCTAGCAAAGCGCCCACGGATCACACGTTCCCGGCGTGATCGATGCCATGCAGCTAGGGTCCTGTATTCGTAGGTGTACCGCGGGAGGAAAACACATGGACAGCAGCGACATCAAACCCAGCACGATCATGCTCATGGGTGGAGGGGCCGTGCTCCTCTTGGGCACGTTCCTCGACTGGGTGAGCATCGGAGAGGGAGCCTTCGACTTCGGAGCCAATGCCTGGGACACCGACTTCTTCGGCCTGCTCGGCATCGTCGCCGCCCTGATCGGTCTGGTCATCGGCGGGGGCGTCGCCGCGCGTCAGTTCGGCAACGTCAACCTGCCGTCGCTCCCGTTCGGCTTCACCCACGCCCAGGCCCACATCGTGCTGAGCCTCTTCGCCGTGATCATCACGATCGGATTCGTCGTGCGGGGCGATGTCGGCATCGGCCTCTGGCTGTCGACGCTCGCCGCGATCGCGATGACCGTCGGCGCGGTCATGGAGGCCGGAGCCGACAGCGGCGACGCCACACCGCCCACGCAGTTCTGATCTGCCGGGTCAGCAGCCGCCCGGCGCATCTGTCGTCGGCGCGGTTCGCATGGTCTCGACCGGGTCGACGAACCCGTCGCCTTCCTCGTTCGTGACGAGGAAGCGCACGATCGCATCGGCCAGGGCCCGAGCTTCGAATTCACGGCCCTCCTCCGAAGAGAGGAGGGCCGTTTCGTTTTCGTCGAGGCCCAGGAGCTCCACCCTCGCCGCGGCGACGCCGGGGCTGGTCTGGAGCACCCGGAAGAAGTCCTCGCCACGCTGGTTGAGCAACGGCCGCACGCCCGGCTCGGCGTGGGCGGTGAACGGGCCGTCGAGATCGGCGAACGACAACTCGACCTCGTGATGGATGAGCCCGGCGAGCCGACGACTCTCCGGGTCGTCGGCACGATGGAAGACCGTCGGCCGCGGATCGTCGGTCACGGCGTAACCGTCGCCTCGTTGGATGGAGACCAGCACCGCGGCGCCGACGGCCGGCCCGACCGCGCCCCGGGTCCCCGCGCCGAGTTGCGCATCGCTCGTGCGGGTCAGCACCACGGCCACACCGTCGGCCGCGAGCTCCTCGGCGGTGCGCCGAGCGACCGCGAGGTTCACCCGACCCGCCTCGTCGTCGCCCCCGCCGGGATCGAGCACAACGTGCTGCGGGCCGACGCGGGTCGCCGTCGACACCGGCTCGATCTGCTCGCCGCCGCACGGCCCGAGCAGGAAGAAGACCTCGCCGTCGGTACCCGTGACCGGCAGCACCACCCCGTCGTCCGACACGATCGCGCCGGGCACGTCCTCGGCCAGTGCGGGCAGCCGATCGACCACGGGGATCGTCGTGGTGGAGGCGGTCGACGAGGTGGTCTCGTCGGCCGGGGCCGATGTCGACGGCACCACCTCGTCGTCGAAGAGCGTCGGTACGGGCTCGGCCACCTCGGCGCCGCCGCTCACGCAACCGGCGCCGAGCGCAACGAGGACCGCGAGTGCGATCGGGCGGGCGGTCATTGGAGGGCCGGATCGGAGCAGTTCGTCGTTCGCCCCGCACCGGACGGGCCGTATCCGCGAAAGAGCGGGTCGAGCGTGAACCCCGAGCCGGGATCCGCAGTGTCGACGAAGCGCTCGACGGCGGCCCGCACCGCCTCCGCCAGCCCGTCCTGCACGTCGGCCCGGTTGAGCAGGTCCTCCTCGACCGGGTTGGTGATGTAGGCGAACTCGGCGAGCACGCTGGTCACCCCGGCCGGTCGCCGCAGCACCCCGTAGTAGTCGCCGCCGTCGCGGTTCTCACGCCCCATCGCGCCGGCGTCCTCGAGCGCGAACCAGGTCGACCCGAGAGGATCGAGGAACTCGCGGGTCTCCTCGTAGAGCAGGCCGGCGAGCCGCTTCGATTCGGGCGAGGCCAGCTGGAAGAACATCTCCGTGCCGGGCTCGCTGCTGACCGCTTCGGTGCCCGCGTTGTGGTGGATCGAGATGTTGGCGATCGGGTCGAGCGCCAACGCGATCTCGGCCCGGGTGACGATCGGGACGCGGACGTCGCTGTCGCGGGTCATCACCACGCGGTAGCCGTCGGCCTCGAGGGCATCGCGAACCCGCCGGGCGACCTGGAGGTTGATGTCGGCCTCGCGAGTCCCGCCCGGGCCGACCGCCCCCGGCTCCGACCCGCCGTGACCGGGATCGAGAACGACGTCGGCACCCGCGACGAACTCGCCGGCGCCCACGAAGCCCTCACGCCCACAGGGTGTCCAGACCCGCCAGCCGTCGGTGTCGTCATCCAGCACCGGCACGACCCAGCCCGTGGTGGTGATCACGACGCCGTCGCTCTGGCCGTTGACCGGTACGCCCTCCTCGTCGAGCACGAAGGGCGGGGTCGTCGTCGTGGTCGTGGATGTGGGCACGCCCGTGGGAGTTGGCACGGTTGTGGTCGACGCAAGGGTCGTGGTCGACGGAAGGGTCGTGGAGGACGTCGTCGAGGACGCGGCGCCGCCGGCCGGATCGTCGATCGTCGTCTCGTCGGCGACCTCTACGGAGCGGGTTCCACAGGCGACGGCGACCATCACGACGGCACAAAGCAAAGCGTGGAGGGGGCGCACCCCTCCACGCTTGCAGTCTTCGGCACCCAAGTGGTGCCACTCCCCCTCCCACCGCCGTTCTGTGAGCTTGAGCACCGCGTACAGCGGCACTCAAGCTCACAGAACCGGTGAACGGTCAGAGATTGGCGACGATCTCCGCCATGAGTTCGCCGGCTTCGGTCGGGTTGTGACCGACCTTCACACCTGCGTCGGCGAGCGCTTCCATCTTCGCCGCCGCGGTTCCCTTGCCGCCCGACACGATGGCGCCGGCATGGCCCATCTTCTTGCCGGGAGGAGCGGTCACGCCGGCGATGTAGGACGACACCGGCTTGGTCATGTGGTTCTTGATGAACTCGGCCGCTTCTTCCTCGGCCGATCCGCCGATCTCGCCGATCATCATGACCGCCTTGGTCTCGGGGTCGGCCTCGAAGGCCTCGAGGCAGTCGATGAACGAGGTGCCGGGGACGGGATCGCCGCCGATGCCGACACAGGTGGTCACACCGATGTCCTTCTGCTTCAGCTCGTAGAGGGCCTGATAGGTGAGCGTGCCGGAGCGGCTCACGATGCCGACCGGGCCGCCCGCCTTCGCGATGTGACCGGCGGTGATGCCGATGTTGCACTTGCCGGGGCTGATGATGCCGGGGCAGTTCGGGCCGAGCAGGCGGACGTTGGGGAAGTTCCGCTTGAGGTCGTTGTAGAAGTACGCCTCGTCGTGGGCGGGTACGCCCTCGGTGATGGCCACGATGAACTCGACGCCCCCTTCGGCCGCTTCCATGACTGCGCTTCGAACGCCCGGTGCCGGGATGAAGATGCAGCTGGCGGTCGCGCCGGTGGCTGCGACGGCGTCGGCGACACTGGCGAAGATCGGCACGCCGTCGACGTCGGTGCCGGCTTTCGTGGGATGCGTGCCGGCGACCACCTGCGTGCCGTACTCGGCGTTGAGGCGGCCGTAATAGCTGCCCTGGGAACCGGTGAGGCCCTGATAGATGACCTTGGTGTTCTCGTCTACGAAAATGCTCATCTCGGGTCTCCTCAGCTCGCCAGTTCCACAGCCTTGCGGGCTGCATCGAGCATGGTCTCTTCCATCATCAACTTGTCGTTCAGGTTGGGGCGCAGGATCTCGCGGCCCTCGTCGGCGTTGGTGCCGTCGAGGCGGATCACGATCGGCGAATCGATGTCGACCCGCTTCATGGCTTCGAGGATGCCGTTGGCCACCTCTTCACCACGGGTGATGCCGCCGAAGATGTTGATGAAGATGGACTTCACGTTGGGGTCGTTGTTGATCACCTCGAGCGCGCCGGCCATGACATCGGCATTGGCACCGCCGCCGATGTCGAGGAAGTTGGCGGGCTTGCCGCCGACCTGGTTGACCACGTCGACCGTGCTCATCGCGAGACCGGCACCGTTGGCGATGACGCCGACGGATCCTTCGAGACCCACGTATTGCAGCCCCTTCGCGTGGGCCGCTTCCTCGCGCTCGTCGCGCGGCTGTGTCGCGTCGTATTGCGCATAGTCGGGGTGACGGAACTCGCTGTTGCCGTCGAGGGTCACCTTGGCGTCGAGCACGTGGACCCTGCCCTCGGGGGTGAGGATCAGCGGGTTGATCTCGACGAGGTCGGCGTCACCTTCGGTATAGGCGGTGTAGAGCTTCTGGAGGATGTCGACCGTGCCTTCGACCGCGGCGTCCGGCAGGTTGGCCGCGGCGACCCACTCGCGACAGGCGGCCTCGGTCAGGCCGTCGACCGGGTCGATCCAGATCTTGGCGATCGCATCGGGGTTCTCCTCGGCGACGGTCTCGATCTCGACCCCGCCCTCCTTCGAGAGCATGCCGAGGTGCTTCTTCGCCGAGCGATCGAGCGTGAAGCTCGCGTAGTACTCCTCGGCGATGTCGGAGGCCTTCTCGATCCAGAGGCGCTGCACGATGTGGCCGTTGATGTCGAGGCCGAGGATGTTGCCGGCGTGCTCGCGCACGGCGTCGATGTCGGCGGCGAACTTCACGCCACCGGCTTTGCCCCGCCCGCCCGTGTGGACCTGCGCCTTCACCATCACGGGGGTTCCCAGGCGCTCGGCGGCGGCGACCGCCTCGTCGACGCTGAAGGCGGCCTCACCGGGTGAGACCGGCATGCCGTACTGGGCAAAGAACTCCTTGCCCTGATGCTCGAACAGATCCATCGCTTCCTCCTGCTGACGCGAAAAGTGCCATCACCGGCCGAGGCGGCTCAGCGGCGGCACACCGGCGATACTAGGCGGGTCCGCCCGTCCCCTCCACATTCGCCCACTGCTGGGAGCAAGGAATCATGCCCGTCGCGAGAGGCCCCCAGATCAATGCCCGCAGTGCAGTGCTCGTCGGCATCACCGGTGTCGTCATCGCCCTCCTCCTCGGGGCGATGGTGGTGTGGGTCGCGCAATCGAGCGACACCGTGACGGTGCAGCTCGGCGACACGAGTTTCGACGCCGGGTTCACGGGTCGCATCAGCGAGGAGATCGCGGCGCGGGGCCCGATCCTCTACGCCGATGCCGGTTCGAGAGGCGCTCGCGACATCTTCCTCCAGCACATCGGCGACGATCCCGCAGTCGGGTGGCTGGCATTCGAAGCCCGCCGGGGAATCGACCCGCGAGACTGCTCTGCAGTGTGGAACCCGGAGCGACGCACGTTCACGCTCGTCTCGAGCACCGACTTCGAATGCGACACCGTCACATTCAACGAACTCGGATGCGGGCTCGAACGTCTACCGGTCGCGGTGATCGACGACAAGGTCATCGTCTTCCTCAACGAGACCCAGGAAGAGGTCGACGCACGACTCGCCGATCCCGACACCGAGCAGCCGGCCCCCGATGGCCCGAACCTGAGCTGCCCTGAATAGTCGCGGTCAGCGCGCCGGGACGGGGTCGTCGGCCTCGGTCGACAAGGAGGCGGATGACGGCGCGAAGGACGAGAAGCCGGCGGGCGCCAACCCGGGAGACGCACCCGCATCGGCACCCGCAGGCGGGCACGCCGTCACCTCGAACCGCCCGACATAGATCCCCTCGTGGTCGTTGTAGAGGCCGTCACGAGTGTCGAAATCGAACTGGAACCGCACGGTCTGACCGTTGAACGACGACGGGATCGTGATGGTGTACGACTCGAAGCCGCTCGTGTCTCCGATCGACGACACCTGGTAGAGCGTGTTCGTGGACGAGCCGAGGATGAGCAAGCGCAACCGGTCGTAGCCGGGGTCCTGCTTCTCCACTTCGCGCCACACCGTGAACTTGACGGTGTTCGGCCCCGTGCTCGGGATCTCGAACTCGGGCGAGAGGACGCGACCGCTGTTGCGGTTGTTGCCGGTGCGGAAGTTGCCGTTCGTCCCTCGGCCGTAGTGCAGCGACCCACCGTCTCGTGAGGCCTCCGTGTTGTGGTTCCAGAGCCCGTTGACCCCGCTTCCCCACGAGTTGTCGATCGTCCATCCCTCGAGTCCGGACGAGAACTCACAGACGGAGACGCCGGAGCAGGATCCGACCGCAGCCGCGACCGGGTCCATCGAGATCACGGTGGGCGCGGCCCAGACCGCAGCACCGGCCAGGGCCGTGCGGCCGAGGAAGGTACGCCGCCCCATCGTCGATGAGGTGACCGGCAACGGTGCGCGTACGCCCGTCATCGCAGCGCCGAGCGCTCGGGGAACAGTGACATGTCACTCTTCGTGTCGGCCGATGTCGTGTGTCATCAACGGATATGAGTCAAAAGCCCCAGAAAACCTCCGCCGGAGCCTACGAGGCCGTCAGAGTTTCTCGAGCGGAGCCCACGAGAGCAGGAGTCGCTTCTCGCCGACGCTGGGGAAATGCACGCTGGCCTCGGCCTTGTCGCCCGATCCCTCGATGTCGATGATGATCCCCTCGCCCCACTGAGCGTGACGCACATCGTCGCCGATCCGCAGGCCCATGGTTTCCGCCCCCGACGGTGTCGGTGCGCTGCCTGCGGCCATGGCCTGCTCGACCACTCGGTCGCGGTGCGCACGCTCACGCTCGGCGCCGATCCGCTGACGATCGCCGCCGTAGCTGGTGCCGCTGCTTCCGTAGGAACTCCGGTCGCGTCGGCTGCGCAGTCGCGAGCCGCCGACCTCTTCGACCAGCTCTGACGGGATCTCGTCGAGGAACCGGCTCGGCGGGTTGTATTGCGTCGTCCCGTGGAGCATCCGGCTCCACGCGTTGGTGAGATAGAGCTTCTGCATCGCCCGGGTGATCCCGACGTAGGCGAGACGCCGTTCTTCCTCGAGCTCGTGGGGTTCACCGAGCGAACGGATGTGGGGGAAGACGCCGTCCTCCATCCCGATGATGAACACGTACGGGTACTCGAGCCCCTTGGCCGAGTGGAGGGTCATGAGCGTCACGGTCGACTCGTCGTCATCGGTGTCGTCGGTGTCGCTGACGAGCGAGATCTGCTCGAGGAACTCGTCGACCGTCTCGTAGTCGCGGGCCATACCGACGAGCTCCGAGAGGTTCTCGAGCCGGCCTTCGGCCTCGACCGAACGCTCGGCCTGCAGCTCCTCGAGGTAGCCCGACCGATCGAGCGCCTCCTCGATGATCGTGGCGGGACCGGCATCGAGCTTGCGGATCTCGGTGGTCAGCACGAGGAACTTCTCGAGACCCGTGGCGGCTCGCCCGGTGACCCCGGCCTCGTCGAATCGGACCACGGCCTGGTCGAAGGACTCGCCGGTCGCGTTGGCCCACGCATCGAGCTTGCCGATGGAGGAATCGCCCACTCCGCGCTTTGGGACGTTGATCACCCGCTTGACCGACACCTCGTCGGTGGGATTGACGATGGCCCGCAGGTAGGCGATGGCGTCCTTGATCTCACGACGGTCATAGAAACGGGTGCCGCCGACGACCTTGTAGGGGATGCCGACCCGCAGCAGGAACTCCTCGAGCACACGGGACTGGGCGTTGGCTCGGTAGAAGACCGCGATCTCGTCGTAGCGGACCTGCTCGTGATCGTGGAGCCGGGCGATCTCGTTGGCGACGTATTGCGACTCGTCGGACTCGTCGTCGGCGTGGTAGCGGACGATCTTCTCGCCCGGCCCCTGGTCGGTCCAGAGGTCCTTGGGCTTGCGGCCGATGTTCTTGGCGATGACCGCGTTCGCAGCATCGAGGATCGACTGTGTGGAGCGATAGTTCTGCTCGAGCACGACCACGCTCGCGTCGGGGAACGCCTCCTCGAACTCGAGGATGTTGCGGATGTCGGCGCCGCGGAACCGGTAGATCGATTGGTCACTGTCGCCCACGACGGTCACCTGACGGTGCTCCTCGCTGAGCATCAGCACCAGATCGTTCTGGACCGGGTTGGTGTCCTGGTACTCGTCGACGAGGACGTGGCCGAACCGGCGTCGCCAACTGTCGAGCACGTCGGGATGGGTACGGAAGAGCTCGACCGTCCGCTGCAGCAGATCATCGAAGTCCATCGCCCCGGCCGTCAGCAGACGCTTCTGGTATTCGAAGTAGACGTCGGCGATCTTGCGCTCGAAGATCTGCTGTGCCTCTTCGGCGTAGACCATCGCGCTGATGTTGTCGTTCTTCGCCGCAGAGATGGCGGCGTGGACCGAGCGGGGCGGGAACCGCTTCGGGTCGAGGTTGAGATCGCGGATGACGTAGCCCACGAGGCGTACGGCGTCGGCCTGGTCGTAGATCGAGAACCGCGACGGGAATCCGAGCCGCTCGACATCGCGGCGCAGAATGCGAACGCAGGCCGAGTGGAACGTGGAGACCCACATCCGCTCGGCGACAGGCCCGACGAGCCCACCGACCCGGTGCTTCATCTCCCCCGCGGCCTTGTTGGTGAAGGTGATGGCGAGAATCTCGAACGGCGACAGTCCCTCGTCGATCAGGTGGGCGATGCGATGGGTGAGCACACGCGTCTTGCCCGATCCCGCGCCGGCGACGACCAGCAGCGGCCCACCGGTGTGGACGACGGCATCGAACTGGGCCGGGTTCAGGCCATCGAAGAGGGACGAGTCGGGCACCCGGCCACCCTACCGACGACATCTGACACCCTGCCCCGCCACACCGGTGTCAGACACCCGCTACACGAGAAGGTATGGGTGTCTGACCCCCGGATACTTTCTCAGGCGACGAGTTTGTAGCCGAGGCCGCGGATGGTGACGATCAGCTCGGGGGTGTCGGGGTTGGGTTCGACCTTGGCCCGGAGACGCTTGATGTGGACGTCGAGCGTCTTCGTGTCGCCGACGTAGTCGTAGCCCCACACCCGGTCGATGAGCGTCTGACGGGTGACCACCAGTCCTTTGTTGTCCATCAGCAGGGCGAGCAGTTCGAACTCTTTCAGCGGGAGCTGCACTTCTTCACCCTTGACCGTCACCTCATGGCGCTCACGGTCGAGACGCAGCTCCCCGGCCTCGAGCACGACGACGTCGCCGCCGACTCCCGGCGCCGCCGCGCTCGCTCGTCGCAGCACGGTACGCATACGGGCCACGAGCTCCCGGACCCGATACGGCTTGGCCACATAGTCATCGGCGCCGACTTCGAGCGCGACCACTGCATCGATCTCCTCGTTGCGGGCCGACACCATGATCACCGGCGTCTCGTCCACGGAGCGGATCTCGCGGCAGACGTCGATTCCTGACATCCTGGGCAACATCACGTCGAGGAGGACGAGGTCGGGCTTGTGAGCCCGCCACACCTCGAGCGCCTCCTCGCCGTCTGCGGCGAGGTGGACGATGAAGCCCTCCTGCTTGAGTGCTTGACGCAGCCCCTCGCGAAACGACGGTTCGTCGTCCACCACGAGAATGCTGATGCCCGGGTTCACGTCGACTCGGCGTCGGCCGCATCCGCGCCCGCGAGCGGCAGCTGCATCGAGAAGCTGGATCCTTCGCCCGGCTTCGACTCGACCAGCACCCGCCCGCCGTGGTTCTGCGCGACATGCCTGACGATGGCCAAGCCGAGCCCGGTACCACCAGTCTCGCGGCTGCGCGCCCGATCGACGCGGTAGAACCGTTCGAACACCCGCTCGAGTTCGGCGCGGGGAATGCCGACGCCTTCGTCCTTCACGATGATGGCAACGGAACCCTCGCGCGGCTCTACGGTGATCGTGATGCGCTGATCGGCCTCGGAGTAGCGGACGCCGTTGTCGAGCAGATTGGTGAGCGCCCGGACGAGTTGTCGGCGCTCACCCCGCAGCCGCAAACCCGAGGGAAGTCCGACGGTCGCGACCTCCACGCGGTGCGTGCCCGCGAACGCCCTCACTTTGTCGACGGCGCTCTGGACGAGCTCGTCGACGTCGATGTCGTCCTCACCGGTTGCGGCTTCCTCGAGCCTGGTCAGCTCGAGGAGGTCATCGATGATGTCCTCGACGCGCTGCGCTTCCTTCTGCAGCATCTCGGAGAGTCGGAGTCGATCTGTCGGGTCGTCCTCGTTCACGAGCGTCTCGGCCAGCAACGACATCGCCCCGACGGGAGTCTTGAGCTCGTGCGACACGTTGGCGACGAAGTCTCGGCGGATTGCATCGATTCGCCGCTCCGCCGCGATCGAATCGATCACCGCCAAACCGCGGGTCGGCCGCTGCTCACCTGTCTCCTGGCGGGCGCGGGCGCGCTCGGCAGCCTGCGCCTCGGGGAGCCATCCGTCGATGATGTAGCGAACTCGTTCGCCGAGATTCTCGGCATGGTCCCCGATCCGTTCGTAGAAGCGTCCCACGAGCGCAAGCTGCAGCGACTGCTGAGGATCGAGCGCACCGCGCCGCGCGTCAGCGATCACATGCTGGATGTAGCGGTAGTGGAGATCGTCGAGCACATCGTCGAGCTCGTTGATGGAACCGGCCAGCTGAGAGTCGCGACTGCGGAACGCCTCTGCGGCGCGCCGCAGCAGCAGCTGGGCCTGCGAGCTCATCCGAGCAACGAGGTCGCGGACATGATCGTCGGGATGTGCGCCCTGGAGACGACCGATCGCCTTCGCGATGTTGCTCACGAGGTCGCCACTGCGCTCGATGTCCATGTTCATGTGCATCGCCGCGACGACGAAGCGCAAGTCGGTGGCGACCGGCTGCTCTCGCACGAGCGTGTCGATGCAGCCCTCTTCGACCTGCAGGGAGAGCAGATCGATGTCGTCGTCGGCAGCCACGAGCGTGTCTGCCGTGTCCACGTCGCCTTCGAGCATGGCAGAGGTGACGGTGCCGACCCGCTCGGCGACCAGTTCTGTCATCGCCAACAGCCGGTCCTCAATCAGGTGGAGGCGTTCGTCCAGGCTGGTGCGGATCTCGTTCACGGGGTCTCCTAACGACCACTCAGCCGAACCGGCCGGTCACATACGCCTCGGTCCGCTCGTCGGTCGGGTTCGAGAAGATGGTGCCGGTCTCGCCGAGTTCGACAAGTTTGCCCCGTCGCTGGCCGGTGCCCTCATCCAGCTCGGCGGTGAAGAAGGCGGTACGGTCGCTCACTCGCGCTGCCTGCTGCATGTTGTGGGTCACGATGACGATCGTGTAGTCGTTCTGGATCTCCTTCATGAGCTCTTCGATTCGCCCGGTGGCGATCGGATCGAGCGCGGAGCAGGGCTCGTCCATCAAGAGGACGTCCGGGTTGATCGCAATCGCACGAGCGATACACAGCCGTTGTTGCTGGCCACCCGACATCCCGAGCGCCGATTCACCCAACCGGTCCTTGACCTCGTCCCACAAGCCGGCGCTTCGCAGGGATTTCTCGACCACCTCGTCGAGGTTGCCCTTTTGTCCCGCGACCTTGGGACCGTACGCGACATTGTCGTAGATCGACTTTGGGAACGGATTCGGCTTCTGGAACACCATGCCGACCCGACGCCTCACTGCGACAGGGTCGACTCTGGGGTCGTAGAGATCGACGCCGTGATAGAGCACGCTGCCCTCGACGCGGGCGATGTCGATCAGGTCGTTCATGCGGTTGAAGCAACGCAGAACCGTCGACTTCCCGCACCCGGAAGGGCCGATGAACGCCGTGATCTCTCGCTCACGGACATCGAGGTTGACATCGGCCACCGCACGCAGATCGCCGTAGAAGACGCTGAGATCGCGGACGCTGAACACGTGGTCGGCGACCGCGGTGTCGTCCGCGATGACTTCGAGGTCGGGCGCGAGCCGGGTGACGGGACGGGTTTCGGATTCGGTCATGTGCATCAGCGTCCGAGTTTCTTGGAGATTCGGGCTCGAGCGACGATCGCCACGAGATTGATCAGGAAGACCATCGCCAGCAGCACCACACTCGCGGCCGCAGCGTGGCCGCGCCAGGTCTGGGCCGGGAGTCGAGAGAAATTGGCGATGTTCATCGGCAGGGCGGTGAAAGCGCCCTGGAGTTGTTCGAGAAAGTCGTTGTTGCCGGTCGTGTAGAAGCCCGCCGCCCCGATCACGAGCAACGGAGCCGCTTCGCCGAGGGCCCGGGCGATGGCGAGAACCGTGCCGGTGAGGATGCCGGGCATCGCTGCCGGGATCACCTGCGAGCGGATCACTTCCCACTGGGTGGCCCCGAGCCCGTAAGCTCCCTCGCGCAACGACGCCGGCACCGCCCGGACAGCCTCGGCCGAGGTGATCACCACCACGGGCAGCACGAGCACGGCGAGCGTGATGCCGGCGGCGACCACGGAGGAGCCGCCCGTCAGTCCGCGAAGTCCCTGCACGAAGACGGCCAGACCGAGCAGGCCGTAGACGATCGAGGGAACGCCGGCGAGATTTCGGACGGTCACCTGGATCAGCCGGGTCGCGATCGTGTCGTTCGCGTACTCCTCGAGATAGACCGCGCCTGCGATGCCGATCGGGAAGGTCAGCATCACGATCCCGGCGATCAGGAGACTGCCGCGGATTCCCTGGGCAACGCCGGCCTGAGCCGGATCGGACGACGACGGCGACCGGACGAAGTCCCAGAGGCGCCCGGACAGGACGTCCCAGGCCTCGACGATCACATTCCAGAAGACGGCTCCCACCATGGCAAAGGCAAGAGCTACCGAGATCAGAAGGAGGCCGAGGAATATCTGGCCCTTGATGTCCGCGCCCTTCCTCGCTTTCAGGTCGGCGAGATCGACCACGGACGAACGGGCGACCGCCATCAGTAGACCTGCCGGAAGCGGCGGACGACGGCATCGGAGAGGATGTTCAACAACATGGTCATCACGAACAGCACTGCGCCGAGGAAGTAGAGGCTCTGGAACGCGAGGCCCGAGCCGGCGACCTGATCGGTGCCCGCCCCGAGCGACGCCATCGCCGCCGTGATCGTCTGACCCGGTTGGATCGGATCGGTGTTGAAGATGCCATTGCCACCGCCGGCGATGAACACGACCATCGTCTCGCCGACCGCTCGTGAGACCCCGACGATCGCCGCCGCCGAGATGCCCGAGAGCGCAGCCGGGAACACCACCCGGAGGGCAGTCGTGACCTTCCGCCCGCCGAGGCCGTAACTCGCCTCGCGAAGTTCCATGGGAACCGCCCGCATCGCATCCTCGGAGATCGAGGCGATGATCGGCACGGTGAGGACACCGACACCGATGCCGGCGGCCAGGATGGAGAAGATGCCGATGTCGTCGAAGATTCGGGACAGCACCGTCGGCGCGATGAAGCTGATGGCGAAGAGACCGATCACAACGCTGGGGATGCTCGCCAGCGTCTCGATCAGCGGCTTGACGAATCGACGGACCCGGGGAGACGCGTACTCGGAGAGGTAGAAGGCCACGCCGAGACCGACGGGTCCGGCCACCAGCATGGCGATGCCGGTGACCCAGAGGGTCCCGACGAACAATGTCGAGAGGTCAAACTCGCCCCCGCGGGGGAACCATCCGCGTTCGGTAAGGATCCCCCACTCGAACTCGCTGTCGGAAACGAACTTCGCGGCCTCGGTGAAGATGTTCCAGATGATGAGGACACTCACGACGACCGAGGCGAGGCCGGCCGCGAACATCGCACGCGCGGCGCGGCGGTTGCCGCGGGCCCGGCCGGGTTCGAGGCGCAGATCGTCGGCGCCGTGGATCTCGGGCAAATCGATGACCGACGTGGAGCGTTCGAACCCGTCGACCACGAGCGTGCCGGCCAGGAGGTCCCACGGCGCCCGATGGGCAGGAGTTCGCCACACCACGATCCCGACGATGGACCAGATGACCAGCACGACCACGACGCTGAAGTCGAGGGCGAGGACCGGTAGGCCGTAGAGGACGCCGAAGCGGCCGAGTTGACGGATGACGATCGTCAGAACGGGCGCGGGAGTACCGTCGGTGAGTGCGATGTGCTGCCCAGTGAGCGCTCCGATCGCAGTCGTCGCCCCGGCGAACTCCCAGCCATTCCAGATCGCCATCATCACGAAGGCGAGCCAGAAGTTCGAGGGCCCGAAGTCGGTCACCGGCCCGGCGACGAAGTACTCCACCAACGCGATTCCCATCGCAACGAGGATGAACGCGAGCGGCTCACTCAACGCGGCGGTCGCACGACGGGACAGCGCAGGCGTGGTGACTACTCCCACTGGCCCGCCCCCACGAGACGGTTGTTCCACACGGCCTGGGCTCGCACCTGATCCGACGCGGCGAGGTCCACATAGCCGACCGCTCGCACCGATTCGAGGCCGACGTCGCTCATCATGTAGTCGACGAAGGCGGCGACCGACGGGTCGGTCGCCGCGGCCTCGGCGTTGACGTACGTGTAGAGGAAGCGGGCGATCGGGAAGGAAGCGTCAGCGATCGTCTCCGGCGTCGGTGTGACGCACTCGCCGCCGTCCTCGACGCTGACTGCCAAGAGGTTGACGTCGCCGGCCTCGGCCGCCTCGTGGGCGAAGGCGTAGCCCACCCATCCGAGGGAGTACTGACTCGCGGCGATGCCTTCGATGATGACGTTGTCGTTGGCATTGGCGGCGTAGTCGGGTCGGATGGTCTCGACGAACTCGCGGGCTTCGGGATCGAGCCCGGTCTTGCCGCTCGCCACCGACTCGATCACGATCTCGCCGAACGAGTCGTACGTGCCCGACTCCTCACCCGGCGCGAACACGTCGAGCGGCGCGTCCGGGAACGTCGTACCGCCCCAGCCCGACGTCAACGCATTCGCGTCGGCCCAACTCTCGAACCCGAACGCTTCCTCGGACAACAACGCATACAGGTCATTGAACGACACACACTCGATCGCATCATTGGTCGACGAGGTGATCACCGAGATGCCGTCGATGCCCCGCCGGATCTCGATGAACTCGATGCCATTGGCCTCGCAGATCTCGATCTCTTCGTCCTTGAACAGCCGCGAGGCATTCGCGATCGGTGCTTCGCCGGCGCAGAACTTCTTCGCGCCGTCGCCCGAGCCCGGGCCTTCCACGGTGATCGCGACACCGGGAGCGAGGGCCGCGAACTCCTCCGCCTGCTGCTGCACGATCGGGAAGACGGTCGACGAACCCGAGACGAGATACTCGCCCTCGAGACCGTCCATCGAAGTGTCATCCATGGTGTTCGTGTCGCCAGAACTCGTGTCGCCCGAACTGTTGGCGTCGATCGTCGTGTCGCTGGAATCCGTCGCGCCGCTGTCATCGCCACAGGCCGCAGCGAAGACACCGAGGACAACGAGCAACGTGACGGCGAACAGGGAGCGTCGCTTGTATGGGTTGTTGTGCATGCTCGGCACGGTACGAAGCCAGCTTTGCGGGCGAGGGGCCGAACGGTGAACCGATCAGGCAATGAAGCTGAACAGTCGGTAAACGAGGTGGCCGCCGCCAGCCGCTGACTAGCGTGCCGACCATGTCGCACCCCTTCCGGTTCGGTGTCTCCGTGGGCGCCGTCGCCGATCCCACGGAGCTCGTCGCCCTCGCCGTCCGCGCCGAGGACCTGGGCTACGACGCCGTCGCCATCAGCGACCATCTCGACGAGGGGTGTGCCCCGGTCGTCGCGCTCACCGCCGCGGCGATGGCGACCGAGCGGATCCGACTCGCCACGCTCGTGCTGGCCAACGACTTCCGCAACCCGGCGGTGCTCGCGAAGGAGTTGGCGACGCTCGATGTGCTCTCCGGTGGGCGACTCGAGTGGGGCATCGGTGCGGGCTGGAAGATCACCGACTACGAAAAGGCCGGCATCATCCTCGATCGCCCGGGCGTGCGCATCGATCGTCTCGCCGAGGCGATCTCGGTGATGAAGCGGTCCTTCGCCGACGGCGAGTTCTCGTTCGACGGCAGCCACTACCGCATCGTCGCCCACGAAGGTCTGCCGAAACCGGTGCAGCGTCCCCATCCCCCACTCATGATCGCCGGCGGCGGGCCCCGAGTCCTCGGTCTCGCCGGACGCGAGGCCGACATCGTCGGGATCAACCTCTCGCTCGCCTCCGGCACGCTCGACGCGTCCGCCGGTGCCAGCGGCTCGCCGAGCCGAACCGATGCCAAGGTCGCCGCAGTTCGCGACGCCGCCGGCCCACGGTTCGACGACCTCGTCCTCCAGACGCGCATCCACATGGTGCTGCCGAGCGACGATCGGCAGTCGTTGATCGAGTCGATGGCCCCCGGCTTCCACCTGAGCGCCGAGGAGGCCGCCGAGATGCCCCACGTCCTGGTCGGCACGGTCGACGAGATGTGCAACGACATACGGCGCTGGCGCGACCGTTGGGGCATCTCCTACGTCAGCTGGAGCGCAGACGCCATCGACACGATGGCACCCGTGGTCGAGCGCCTGGCGGGCCGCTGAGTCAGCTTGCGAAGCGCAGCGGCCCGCGCACGGCATCGGCGAGTTCGCCGTCGAGCGTCAGATAGCAGCGTCGGGCCGGTTCCGTGCAGTCGATCGTGTCGTCGGCCAGGCTCAGGGTCTCCACCACCACGAGATCCACGCCACCGGTGCCATCGACAACGTCGACGTTGCCGAGCGGTTCACAGAACAGACCGCGCGGTCCCCCGTCGGCGCACTGGCGCACCGTGAAGGAACCGTCGACCGGCATGTCGAAGACATCGAGCCGCACCACCGCCCCCGCGACCAGATCCTGGCTCGGGCTGACGGTGTACTCCGGCGGCCGACTCGGTGGCTCGGCAGGATCGAAGTCGAGAGGAATGGGGTTGGGCGAGCGTCCCGCAGCCAGCAACTCGACCACCTGGTCGTCTCCGTCGCCCGCGACCGGAGGTGGTGCGACGGTCCGGACCACGAGCATGCACCGGTAGACCTCGAGCGCACAGTCGTGGGCGCCGTCCTCGGAGACGCGCTGGCGCTGGGCGGCCACCGTCATCGAGAAGCTCCCCGCCGCGTCGACGTCGACCAGTTCGCCCGGATTGCGGTTGACGCATCCCCAGCTCGCGTCGTCGAGCCCGCCCACCGGGCACTGGGTCACCATCACCTGACTGTCGGGATCGAAGCCGACCCCGCTGACCGAGATCGCATCGCCGTCGCGGAGACCGGAGGTGGGTGTGGCCTCGATCGATGGCGGGGCGATGCCGTCGGCGACGCGGAAGACGATCTCGACCGCGCCCGATTCATCGAGATCGAGCGTGTTGCCCACCCCGATCCGGCAGCCGGCATCGGTACCACCCGTCGCACAATCGCGCACCCCGTTGGCGGTGTCGATCAGCTGGTTGACGGTCATGTACGAGATGAACGCACCCTGGTCGTCGGCAGACGCGATCGCGATGTTTCCGAGGTCGCAGTCGTCGCGGGACCCGGTGCCGTCACCCAGCCAGCACTGGACCATCGCGATGGTCGCACCGGCGGTGAAGCCCGAGCCGGCGATCTCCACATCCTGCTGGTCGACGAGATCGGTGGCCGGGGTGGCCGTGATCGGAAGGCGCAGGGACTCGAGGCCATCGAGCGGGCCGGCCTCGTCGATCAGGACCTCGTCGGCTTCCGTGTCGTCGGGTGCCGTGTCGTCGGGTGCCGTGTCGTCGGCTTCCGTGTCGTCGGCTTCCGTGTCGTCGGGTGCCGAGGCCTCGTTCGACCCGCCCGCCGTCACGAGCCACACGCCGACCCCGAGAAGGAGCGCCAACGCTCCCAGCAACACCACGCGTTCGACGACCGGGCCGCGGTTCATGGCTCACCTCGGAATCGCAGCGGCACCGTCTGTTCGTGGACCCCGCTCACGCGGAACTCGCAGACCCGGCCGTCGGCGGCGCAGTCGACACTGTCGCCGGCCCCGTTCACGAGGAACTGTTCGATCACGTAGGTGGTGGACGCCGATCCGTCGATGACCGTCGTCGTGATCTCGGGTCCGCACGTCACTCCGAGATCCCCCTGATCGACGCATTGCTGGAGGAACAGCTCGCCGTCGCGGGCGACCTCGTCGATCGAGACCGTGACGAACGCGCCATCGAACAGATCGAAGCCGGGATCGAGGACCAGCGAGACTCCGGATGCCGGCCGGGTCGATCCGTCGAAGAACAGCCCGACCGGGTTGGGTGCGTCGGTGGTGCCGTGCGCGGCCAGCCGGCATCCGTAGACATCGTCGAAGCAGTCGATTCCCGACCCGAGCTCCCGCCGAGCGGTGACCACGGCGGTGAACGCGCCGTCCGCGTCCGCCATCACCGTGTCGATCAGGTAGCCACTGGAGAAGCAGCCGGAGAACGAGTGGGCGCCGCCGATCACACATTGACCGAGACGCACCTCGTCGTTCGGCTCGAAGTTCGCACCGACAACCGTGAGCTGGTCACCATCGCGGATACCGACGGTCGGCGTGACCGTGATCACCGGGGACCGCACACCTTCGACATTGCCGTCGAACCATGCGTTCGCGACGCCGGACTCGTCGTAGTTGTCGATGTTGCCGATCGCGATCGCGCAATCGACCGAGCTGAGTGCGCAATCCATCTCCCCCTCGCCCGTGCCGATGTAGCGCCGGACGATGAGCGTCATGTCGACGTAGCCGTTCTCGTCCGCATTCCCGAGGAGATAGTTCGACAGGTCGCAGTTGTCGACCGAACCGTCACGCTCGGGGCCGACGATTCCGGCGCACTGGACGATCGCCACCGTCGCGTTCGGGGTGTAGCCCGCGCCGCGTGCGCGGACCTCCGACCCGTCGACGAGATCGGTGTCGGGGGTGACCTCCAAGGGAAGACGGACGGAGTCGAGTCCGTCGTAGCGACCGGCGGCATCGACCGCCACCGGCTCGGGATCGTCGGGATCGTCGGGATCGTCGGGATCGGCCCGGTCGGTCGTGCCGTCGGGCGACGAACCGCCGGCGTTGGCGATCGCGAAGCCGCCGAGCGCCACGAGGAGCAGCAGGCCCAGGATCGCCAGCAGGCGTCCTCCCCGCGGCCGCGATGGGGGCGCGAGATCGATGTCGATGTCGATCTGCTGTTCGTCCGCCATGTCGTCCCCCGCTCAAGTCGACCAGACGAGTCTGACACGTCGCCGCACCCGTTGCCGGTCGCCCGTTCAGACAGACCGGCCGGTGAGGGCGAGAAGCCGGGCTGCGGCATCGGCATCGGGCGCCGGCTCGACCGGTCGCTCGGGCAGCACGCCACCCGCGATCACGGCGTCGGCGTGGGCGGCCCAGAAGTCGAGACACCATTCGGCGAGATCCTCGGGGATCTCGACGGGGGCAGCGAGGGCGCGGCCGATGTCCCAGGCCCGCACGAGGTTCTCGGTGACGCGCTGACCGACCAGGTCGGCGACGGCCAAGGACCCCTGGGGGTGGTCGACGACCCGTTCGAGTGCGCCGGGCTCGCGCAGCGCGGCGATCGCCGCGACGGCAGTGCCGCGCCAGGCGGCGACCGGCGCGTTGCCGAGCACCGCGGCGTCGAACTCTCCGACCAATCGCAGTGACTGGCCCGCCACCGCCGAGGCGATGTGGGAGTCGCCCACCACCACCCACGCGACGGTCGTGACGACGGTCCAGTCGTCGCCCGTCTGCGCTTCCCACTCGTGATCGGCGAGGGCGGCGATCTTCTCGCCGAAGAGCGCCGCGGCGCGCTGGTATGCGTCGGCCGCGGTCAACACCACGGAGTCACCCCACTCGCCCACTGCCTTTCGCCTACTCCCATTCGATGGTGCCGGGTGGCTTCGACGTGATGTCGTAGGCCACACGGTTCACACCGGGCACCTCGTTGATCACCCGGCTGCTCATCGTCTCGAGCACGTCGTAGGGGATCCGCGCCCAGTCGGCGGTCATGGCGTCCTCGCTGGTGACGGCACGGATGATGATCGGGTAGCCGTAGGTGCGTTCGTCGCCCATCACACCGACGCTGCGGATGTCGGGCAGCACCGCGAACGACTGCCAGATCTCGCGCTCGAGCCCGGCGTTGCGGAGTTCTTCCCGCACGATGAAGTCGGCGTGCTGGAGCGTCGCCACCTTGTCGGGGGTGACCTCACCGATGATCCGGACGCCGAGTCCCGGGCCGGGGAACGGCTGACGCTCGACGATCTCGTCGGGCAGACCGAGCTCACGGCCGACCTGGCGGACCTCGTCCTTGAAGAGGCTCCGCAGCGGCTCGACGAGTTCGAAGTCGATGTCGTCGGGGAGACCGCCCACGTTGTGGTGGCTCTTGATCGTCGACGCGTGCTCGGAACCCGACTCGATCACGTCGGGGTAGAGGGTTCCCTGCACGAGGAAGTCGGCGCCCTCGACCTTCGACTGGGCATCCTCGAACACCCGGATGAACAGCTCGCCGATCGCCTTGCGCTTCGCTTCCGGTTCGGTGATCCCGGCGAGGGCGGCGAAGAACCGCTCACCGGCCTCGACATGGATGAGCTCGACACCGAAGTTGCGTTCGAAGGTCTCGACGACCTGGTCGCCCTCGTTGAGCCGCATCAGCCCGGTGTCGACGAACACGCAGGTCAGCTGGTCGCCGATCGCCTTGTGCACGACCGCCGCGGCGACGGCGGAGTCGACGCCGCCGCTCAGGCCGCACAGCGCACGACGATCGCCCACCTGCGAACGGATCTGCTCGACGGCGGTGTCGATGATCGACGCCATCGTCCACTTGCCCGACGCCGCGCAACCGACCCGGAGGAACTGCTCGATGACGTGTTGGCCGTGGGCGGTGTGCATGACCTCGGGATGGAACTGCACGCCATAGAGCTTCTGCTCGCGGTCCTCGAACGCGGCGACGGGCGCGTCGGGGGTCGACGCAGTCGCGGTCACACCGGCCGGCGGGTTGACGATCGCATCGAAGTGGCTCATCCACACCGACTGCTGCGCCGGTGTGCCCCCGAGGAGGATGCCACCATCGCCCTCGACGGTCATGGTCGTGCGGCCGTACTCGCCCCGATCCGTGCGACCGACGAGACCGCCGTTTTGCTGCGCGATCAACTGGGCGCCGTAGCAGATCCCGAGAATCGGCACCCCGAGGTCGTAGACCGCAGGGTCGATCGCGATGGCACCCTCGGCGTGAACCGAATCGGGGCCGCCGCTGAAGATGATCCCGGTCGGCGCCTTCTCGGCGATCTCGTCCGCCGTGATGGTCGGCGCCACGATCTCGCTGTAGACGTGGGCTTCGCGCACTCGACGGGCGATCAACTGGGCGTATTGCGCACCGAAGTCGACGACGAGGACCTTCTCGTCGCTCCCGGGAGCCGCCGCGTTCATCGGACCACGACCTCGGCCTTCTGGAAGCCCTTGAGGTCGGTGTAGCCGCACAGCGCCATCGCGTCGCGCAGGTTGTCGGCCACATCACCGGTCTGCGGATCGGCACCGATGAGCACGGACGCGTCGACCACCACCGCATCGGCCCCGCACGCCACGGCCTTCGCGACATCGGCTCCGGTGGCGATGTCGCCGCGAGCGATCAGGTGGCAATAGACACCCGTCTCGTCGAGGTGACGGACCCGGGCGGAGCGGGCATCGCCGATGGCGGTCGCCAACGGCACGCCGATACCGAGGTCGTCGCGGTCGACGCCGACGATGACACCGGCCGCGCCGGTGCGCATCAGATGCAGCGCCGCGGCGTAGCTCGCACAGCCGCCGACGATGACGGGGATGTCGAGCGAGCGGATGAAGGTCTTGAGGTTGAGGCTCGTTCCACCGACGGACACGGCCTCGGCGGAGATCACTCCGTCGTGGATGACGAGGATGTCGACCTCGGCCTTGATGGCGACCGGCGCGAGTTCCTCGGCCCGGGTTCCGCCCACCGCGGCCGCCACGCGGATGTCGGCGGACTTGATCGCGGCGATCTGGGCCGCGAGCGCGCCTGGATCGCCGTGCGCGGACCACATCGCCTCGAGATCGACGACGGCCAACGCGCCGGCGCGGCCGATCGCCACCGCCTCGTCGACCCCCACGGGCCGCTCGATTCCGGCGGCGAGAAACGGCAGGTCGAACTTGTAGGCGTCGATCTTCCAGCCCAGGTCGACGTCGTCACGGTCGCGCGTGCGGCGCGCCGGAACGATCGAGATCTCGTCGAGGCCGATGCCCCGACGTCCACTCTTGCCTCGTCCGATATCGATCTCGGCCACGCGTACGACCCCTTCGTCGGGCCGTACCGACCGGCAGTTGGCCCGGGTGGAAAGAGAGGAGCCTAGCCGCCGAGGACGGACTTCAGGAGCTGTTTCGCGACCTTCGTGTTCATCTCGTACGCCGCCTTGGCGCCGCCTTGGGAAACACGCCGGACCAGGGTCCCGTCGGTCACCTGGGCGAGCCCGTCGAGACCCGCCAGCGTGGCATCGCGTGTCGCGTCGGTGGCGCGATGCCCGAGCGCGGTCAGACCCTTCACCAGATCGCTGTCGGCCAGCGGCGCCGGCGCCGCTGCCGCGATCAGCCGCAGCGCGTCCTTGGTCAGTTCCGCGCTTCCCTCGACGACGTCGGCTGCGGTCCTGTCCGCGCCGGTGGATTCGAGCCAGACCGTCACCTGACGGACGAGTTCGGGGTGGGTGGCTGCGGTGAAGCGGATCTCGGGCACAGACGTAGTGTACGACGCGGGTCGTGCTCAGCCCGGTCCGCCCCGGATGGTGTCGTCGGTGCCCGTCGCGATGGCCAGGAGCTGTCGCAGCATCGCGCCCGTTGCGCCCCAGACCGTGTCGCCCTCCAGCTCGAAGAACGTGATGGCGCGCGGGGCTCCGAAGTGACGAAGGGGCCAGATCTCCTCCCGCCACACCTCGTCGAGCAACAGCTCGGACAGGGCGACATGACGAACCGACTCGACCTCATCGGGCGACGGCGTGAGGTCCGGTCGACGGTCGGTGACCGCGACGAACGGGGTGACGAGCGTCCGCGATCCCACCGTCACGAACCTGTCGAGTCCCCCCACACGATGGATCCGCGAGGCATCGAGATCGACCTCCTCCTCGGCCTCACGCACCGCCGTCGCCCACAGATCACGGTCGGTGTCGTCCTTGCGGCCTCCCGGGAACGCGATCTCGTGGGCGTGCAGGCGCATCCTCGGCGACCGCCGGGTCAGCACCACGTGGGGTTCGCCGTCCTCCTCGTAGAGAAGGCAGAGCACCGCGCTGTCCCGAGTCTGCTCCGGGACCGGGCCGACGACCTGCGGTGGTCGGCGGCGCTGGAGGGCCCCGATCACCCGGTCGAGATCGAGGGTCCGGTCGGAGACGGGCAGGGCCGCCCACGGCGGTGGACCACCGAGCGTCGCGCCTTCGGGCCGGGGAATGCGCTGCGGACCACCGCGTCCCGGTGGCACGGGAACGAGCGGCTCGATCGCCTCGGGCCACTCGCCCGCCGGCGCCGCCGGATCACTCAGGACCCCACCCCGATCGGGCACTGGCGCAACTCGCCGCGACATGGTCGATCCATGGGCGTCAGGCTATCCACGCCCCATACTGCAGCGATGCGGCCGCCCGATCCCCGACACGTCACGGCAGTGTCGCTGGCGACGATGGTGGCGGCGATCGCTCCGGTGCACCTCTTCGGCGCGCTCGCCCCCGACATCCAGACCGAGTTCGGGTTCGGCGACGCACAACAGGGCTACGCCGTCGCCGCCTACTTCGCCGTGTCGGCCGCCCTGTCGTCGTGGGGTGGCGCCCTGTCGGATCGACTCGGCCCCACACCCGCGCTGCGACTCGGGACCACCATGGCCGGGGTCGGCACGATCGGGGTCCTGCTCGCGTCCTCCTATACCGGCGTGGTGCTCGCGTTGTGTGTCGCAGGGATCGGCAACGCCATCAACCAGCCGTCGAACAACACCTTCATCTCGGGAGGAGTGCCGGTGCGGCATCGAGGGTTCGCCCTCGGCATCAAGCAGGCCGCCATCCCGACCTCGACCGGTCTCGCCGGTCTCGCCCTTCCGACGATCGCCGTGTCGCTCGGCTGGCGTGCCGCCTATGTGGGCGCCGCCGCGCTGGCCGGTGCAGCGATCATCGCCATGCCCCAGGTCGCCGCCCCCGTGAACCCGCCCGCCGTCCGCATCCGCTACCGCCCGTCCCCCCGGGTCTGGCGCGTCGCCGTCGGCGCCGCGTTCGGAGCCGCTGCCGTCAGCAACATCGGTGCCTTTCTGGTCCGGACGCTCGAGGACGCGGGCTTCGATCGCACCACCGCCGGCATCGTGCAGGTGGCGGGAAGCCTGGCTCTCATCAGCAGTCGTATCGGGTGGGGCGCGCTGATGGATCGCCGCTCCTACGATCGCTTCCGCTTCGCGACGGCGCTCCTCGTCGTCGGGGCCTTCGCGTATCCGATGATCGGCACCGGACACACGATCCTGGCCGTGTGTGGCGCCCTGCTCGCCTACGGATTCGGCTGGTCGTGGCCCGGGATCGTCCATCTCGGAACCGTCGAACAGAATCCGGCGACCACCGGAGCCTCGTCGGGGGTGGTGCAGGCCGGCATGTTCGTCGGCGCGATGACCGGACCCGCGGCGTTCGGCGTCATCGCCGACACGCACGGCTTCGGATGGGCCTGGTTGATGGCCGCCTGCCTCAGCACCGCGGCGGCACTGCTGATGGCGACGGCATCCGCGCAGACCGGCGTCGAGTAGCTCAGCCGCCGACCTGGTTGCGCAACGTGTCGACGACCCCGTCGAGCAGACCGCCGTAGCTCGACACCACGGCGATGCCATCGGCCGTCCTCGCGACGACGAGCGTCTCGCCCCAGGAATTGGTCGTGGACAGGTAGGTGAAACCGTCATCGGTGACGAGTTCGCCGCCGAGCCAGTCGGCCAACTCCTCGTCGGTGGCCACGTCGAGCCCGGCCAGCACGATGATGTCGACATAGGCGTCGCCGGGAAGGAACGCCTGTCCGACCACACCGTCGCGGAACTCCCGCTCGGGAACGTCGGTCAGCCACTGCCACCACACGTCGTCCCGATAGATGTCGACGAGGTCGTAGACGAACACGTAGTCCGGCCCGTCGGCGAGCATCCATGCGTTGGCATCGGGGAACGCCATGCCCGCATCGAACCCCATGTCCTCGTCGATCTCGAAGAACGTGTCGTCGCCGAACGAAGACCCGAGGGCGAACGGGTCGCTGAGAAGGTCGGCGAAGGCGTCGACGGTCTCCGCCAGTGCTTCGGCATCGAAGGCCCGCAGCGACTGCAGCATCAGCTCCGAACCCGTGCGGATCGGCGAGATGTACCACCGACCGGCGACGTTGCGAACCACGATCCCGAAGTCGTCGATCGTCGTGAGCCCGCCCATCGCTCCCGACGCGAGGTCACCGAGGCCCGCGTCGGCGAGCACGTCATCGGTGCACATCTCCTCGGTCTCGGGGCCGTAGCCCTCGTCGTAGGTCAGGATCATGCAGTCGTCCTCGATCAGGTAGTCGAAGTCGACCTCGGGACTGTCGACCACCACCTCGACCCGATCGGCGGTGAACGATGCGTCGAACGACACGTCGTCACTGCTCGCTGTGACGTGGATCGCGTCGACGAAGACCGTCGCCTGCGCACCGTCGGTCTCTGCCCTGAGGTCGAGCCCGGCGACCTCCCACGTCCATCCGTCGCTGCGGACTTCCCGGAGGAACTCGTCGGCTGCCCGCTGCCCATCGCCGACGAACAGCGGACCGTAGTCGTAGAGCGCCGACGCTTCGAGCGGATCGAGCATGCCGATCATCGTCGAGATGTCGAGTTGCTCGATCGCCCCGATGAAGTTCTCGACCGCTTGCTCCGGTGAGTCGGCCCCGATCTCGGTGAGGCGGTCGGACGACGCCGGCATCGGTCGCCCCGTCTCGAGACGGGCGTTCTCGGCCACCGTGTACCAGAGGCTCAGGTACCAGCGTCCGTCGCGCTCGACGGCCACGATGGGGAGGTCGCTGGGCGACATCTCCGACGACTGGCGCTGTTCGATCGCGAGGTCGTCGCCGTCGACACGATCGGTCACCAGCGACCCGAACGGCACCGCGGCGCCGTCGAGCGCCGTCGAGGCGGTGCCCCCGACGATGAACAGGTGGGCGACGCCGGGGCGCACCTCGTCGACCCGAACCTCGACGTCGTCGAACTCGACATCGATGCCGTCGACCGCGGCCAGGTCGAGCGAGTCGTCGAAGACCTCGAGACGGATCAACTCCTCGACCACCGAGAACCCGGCGTCGATCATCGTCTCCCGCTCGGTCGGCTCGACGAACTCGGCCGCTCCGATCAGATCCTGCTCCGACAGCGCGGCGAGCGCGCCGTCGAGCGCGGCACGCGGTGAGTCGGCACCGCCGTCGGCCGAGCCCGCGTTGATCGCCAGATAGCCGCCCCCACCCACCAGCACGGCAGCTGCTGCGAGCGCGATGCCGCGACCGAACCATCCCGGACGCGACGCCGGCGGCGCCATCACCGGACCGGTCGAGACGGCCTCCACCGGCGGGGGCATCGACGGCGGGCGCGGGAGCGACGACGACGGCGGCGACCACTCGGAGGGCACGCCTCCCGGATCAGGGCTGGATGGACCGGTGCCCGGTCCGAACTCTTCGGTCATGTCGTGCCTTCCGCCGGCTTTCTCGTTCGCATCAGTAGCAGACCAGCGAGGACCGTTGCGATCAGCCCCAGGACGGTGCCGAGCAGCGCACCCCAGCGGGCGTCGAACGGCGACCGCACGACTGCGAGCCATGCCAACGCCATCAGAGGGCCTATCGGCACCACACACCTCGCACTGAACCTCGAGCGCCCCCAGGCGGCCGCCACGATGGCGCCGGCGGCGAGCAGGGGCAGGAGGTACCACGACGCCAGGGCCAGGTACTCCTCGCCTCCGTCCCACAATGCGAGCGCGCTCGCCGACGACAACAGGTCGATCGTCGAACGGTCGACCCGCCCGCTGCGCGCCCACGGCGCAAGGAGGCACAGCACCGAGGCGACCCCCGCCAGCGCGGGCAGCCCGCTCGGGAACCGCCGCCACGCCGTGGTCAACCCCCCACTCTTCATCGACGCTGAACCTACCCCCGAACGCGAAACGACCCGGGCACAACGCCCGGGCCGCCTCAGTCTTCAGGTTCTGTGAGCGGCAGTGCCGCCGTAGGCGGCGCTGCCGCTCACAGAACGGCTACATCATGCCCATTCCGCCCATGCCACCCATTGGGTCGCCGCCCATCGGCATGGCGGGGGCTTCCTCGGGCTTGTCGGCGATGAGCGCCTCGGTGGTGAGGAGAAGCCCGGCAATGGACGCGGCGTTCTGCAGCGCCGCACGGGTCACCTTGACCGGGTCGATGACGCCGGCCTCGATGAGGTCCTCCATCTCGCCGGTGGCGGCGTTGAACCCCATGGAGCCCTCGGCCTCCTCGACGCGCTGGACGATGACCGCACCCTCGTGGCCGGCGTTGCTCGCGATGAGCCTGGCCGGAGCCTCGAGCGCCGCAAAGATGATGCGAGCGCCGGTGGCCTCGTCACCCTTCAGCTTCTTTTCGATCTTGGCCACGGCGGAGCGCGAGCGGAGCAGGGCGGTGCCGCCACCGGCGACGATGCCTTCCTCGATCGCGGCACGAGTGGCCGAGACGGCGTCTTCGATGCGGTGCTTCTTCTCCTTGAGCTCCACCTCGGTGGCCGCGCCGACCTGGACGACGGCGACGCCGCCGGCCAGCTTGGCGAGACGCTCCTGGAGCTTCTCGCGATCCCAGTCGGAATCGGTGTTGTCGATCTCGGCCTTGATCTGCTTGACGCGGCCCTCGACCTCGGCGACGTCGCCGCCGCCTTCGATGATCGTGGTGTCGTCCTTGGTGACGACGACCTTGCGGGCCTGTCCGAGCAGGCTGAGATCAGCGGTGTCGAGCTTGAGCCCGACTTCCTCGGCGATGACCTGGCCACCGGTGAGGATGGCCATGTCCTGCAGCATCGCCTTGCGGCGCTCACCGAAGCCCGGAGCCTTGACGGAGACCGAGTTGAAGGTGCCACGGATCTTGTTGACCACCAGCGTGGCCAGTGCCTCGCCCTCGATGTCCTCGGCGATGATCAGCAGCGGCTTGCCTGACTGCATGACCTTCTCGAGAACCGGGAGGAGGTCCTGGACGTTGGAGATCTTGCCCTGGTTGAACAGGATGTAGGGCTCGTCGAGCACCGCTTCCTGACGCTCGGGGTCCGTCACGAAGTAGGGCGAGAGATAACCCTTGTCGAACTGCATGCCCTCGACGAAGTCGAGATCCATGCCGAACGTGTTGGACTCCTCGACGGTGAGCACGCCGTCCTTGCCGACCTTGTCGATGGCCTCGGCGATGACCGCGCCGATGGCGGTGTCGGCGGCCGAGATCGAGGCGACCTGGGCGATCTTGTCCTTGCTGTCGTCGACCTGCACGGCCTGCGACGCGAGGTTCTCGACGGCGGCGGCGACGGCCTTCTCCATGCCCTTCTTGAGGCCCATGGGGTTGGCGCCGGCCGCGACGTTGCGCAGACCTTCCTTGACGAGGGACTGGGCGAGCACGGTGGCGGTGGTGGTGCCGTCACCCGCGATGTCGTTGGTCTTGGTCGCCACCTCCTTCACCAGCTGAGCACCCATGTTCTCGAAGTGGTCCTCGAGCTCGATCTCACGAGCGATGGACACACCGTCGTTGGTGATCGTCGGCGCGCCGAACTTCTTGTCGAGGACGACGTTGCGGCCCTTCGGGCCGAGCGTGACCTTGACGGCGTCGGCCAGCTTGTTGACGCCGGCCTCGAGACGACGACGCGCGTCTTCGTTGAACTTCAGTTCCTTGGACATGGTCGCTACCTCAGCTGATCTTGGCGAGGACGTCGCGGGCGTTGAGGATCAGGAGCTCTTCGCCGGCGACCGTGATCTCCGTGCCGCCGTACTTGCTGTAGACGACGGTGTCGCCGACCGCGACGTCGAGAGGGATGATGTCGCCAGTGGTGTCAGAGCGACGGCCGGGGCCGACCGCGATGACTTCGCCCTGCTGGGGCTTCTCCTGGGCGGTGTCAGGGATGACGAGACCGCTGGCGGTGGTCGATTCCGCTTCGTTGGAGCGGACCACAATGCGGTCCTCGAGGGGCTGCAAGCTCATTCGATCCTCCGAGATCGTTTCGTTGAAACACCCGCCGGTACTGGCGAGCGGTCGTTAGCACTCTGAAGTGCCGAGTGCTAACGATACGTCCGGCGCGCCCGACGAACAACTGCCTGCCGCGGGAATTTCGCGCGTCAGGCGGTCGGAAGACGAAGCGACGGGTCGGCACCGACGCCCAGATCGGAAGGGCCGTCGGCCCGCAAACGCCACCATCCCGCAGCGGCGACCATGGCCGCGTTGTCGGTGCACATCGCCCGACTCGGCAGGAACGCGCGGAGTCCGTCGGCCGCCGCGGCCTCGGCCATCTTCTCGCGGAGCCGCGAATTGGCGGCCACGCCGCCGGCGAGACACAACCCCTTTGCCCCGAACTCCCTGGCGGCACGGCGGGCCTTGGCGACCAGGACATCGGCCACGGCCTCCTGGAACGACGCCGCGACGTCTTCGACCGCCACCTCGGGATGCTTGCGGACATGGTTGACCACCGAGGTCTTGACCCCGCTGAACGAGAAGTTCCATCCGTCGCTCGCCATCGCTCTCGGGAACGCGATCGCCGCCGGATCGCCGCTCGCGCTGAGCCGATCGATGATCGGACCGCCCGGATAGCCGAGATCCATGAAGCGGGCGACCTTGTCGAACGCCTCGCCGGCAGCATCGTCGACCGTCGCACCGAGTACCCGGTAGTGGAGGTGATCCTCCATCAGGATCAACATCGTGTGACCGCCCGACACCAGGACGATCACCAGCGGCATCTCGAGATCCGGTTCCTCGAGGAACGCGGCGTAGAGGTGCGCTTCGAGATGGTTGACCGCCACGAACGGCACGTCCCACACCAGTGCCATGGCCTTGGCCGCCGACACACCGACGAGCAGCGCGCCGACCAGGCCCGGCCCGTGGGTGGCGGCGACCGCGTCGATACCGGATGGGGTGAGACCCGACTCGCGGAGCGCCTGGTCGACCACGGGCATGATCGTCTCGACATGGGCACGACTCGCGACCTCGGGAACGACACCGCCGTACTTCGCGTGGATGTCGACCTGGCTCGAGACGATGCTCGACCGCACCTCGGTGGCACGGACGACGACGGCCGCCGCCGTCTCGTCGCAACTCGTCTCGATTCCGAGGATGACGTCGGCGCTCATGCGGGCTCTCCTGTCGCGGTCATGGGGTGGGGACTGTCGAGCGCCTCGAGGCGGGCGGTCGTCTCGTCACTGTCGAGATCGTGGAGCCACATGACGATGCCGTCGTCGGTCGGGTCGCGGTAGTAGTTGCGGCGGACGCCCGCCGGGCGGAACCCGAAGCGGCCGTAGAGCCGCTGCGGCCGACGATCGGCGGCACGAACCTCGAGCGTGGCCGAGACAGATCCGTGTTGGCGGGCGGCGCGAAGGAGGCGGACCAGCAGGGCGGTCGCGATGCCCCGGCCCTCGTGGGCCGCTGCGGTCGCCACCGTGGTGACATGGGCCTCGTCGAGCACGAACAACAGACCGGCATGGCCCACCACCTCGTCGCCGTCGACGGCGACGAGATGCACTCGGTCGTCCGCGGCGAGCTCCTTGCGCCAGGTCGCGACCGACCACGGGTTGGGGTACGCGACCGCGTCGATGGACCGGACCGAGTCGATGTCGCGCGCCGCCATCGTCTCGAAGCGGAGGACTCCGCTCATGCCCCCTCCCACTTCGCGACCGCGTCGGGCCGGCGGAGGTACAGCGGGTGGATCTCGTGGGCCGGCACGGCCTCGTCGAGTCGGCCGACGGCGAGCGAGAGGACCACATCGGGAAGCGGGAGATGCGTCGCTTCGCGGTCGACGTGGTGGCCGGCAGCGGCGAACTCCTCGGCGCGGGCGACCCCACCATCACCGACGATCCGGCGGCCGGTGCCGTACTCCAACTCCGCAACCGTGCCGACCGCCGCTTCGGTTCCGGCCAGTGTGCCGTCGGCGGCGACCGTGAACGCGGCGTGGAACACCTCGCCACGCCGGGCATCGACGGCCACGACCATGTCGCCACCGGCGCGGTTGGCGTGGGCGATGGCTTCGAGTGACGTCACCGGCACCATCGGGACGTCGAGCATGTGGGCCATGGCCCGCGCAGTGGTGATCCCGACCCGCAGACCGGTGTAGAGGCCCGGACCGATGTCGACCGCGACACACGCGATGTCGGCGATCGCGAGGCCGGCCTGGGTCACGACGAACTCGATCTGGGGAGCCAGCGACTCGGCGTGGCGGCGACCCCGCGCCGAGTAGGTCGACGCGATCACCCCGTCGGGCGTACCGACCGCGCAGCCCACGCACGACGTGGCCGACTCGATCGCCAGGACGACCGGCCCGGTCACGTGGTCCACTCCCCGAGCGCGTCGACGAGCCGGTCGAACCGGTCGGACCAGGGCGCACCGACCGGGGTGAATTCGAGCACCCGATCGTCGTCGCCGGCACCGAAGGTGATCCGCACGTCGAGACGGTCCTCGGGCAACGCCGGCAGGATCACGTCGCCCCACTCGATGAGGGTGAGACCGTCGTCGAGCAACTCGCCGAGGGCCAGGTCCTCGGCCTCGGCGAGTGCCTCGATGCGGTACACGTCGAGATGGTTGACCACGAGGCGCCCCTGGTAGCGATTGGCGAGCGTGAAGGTCGGACTCGTCACCGGCTCGTCGACCCCGAGGGCCCGGCAGATGCCCTGCGTGAATGCGGTCTTCCCGGCTCCGAGGTCGCCGACGAGGACGAGGAGATCACCGTCGTCCACGAGCGGCGCGATGGCAGCCGCGAGTGCCTGGGTTGCAGTCGCCGACGCGCTGGTGCATCGGAGTTCGAGGGGCGTTCTCACCCGTCGAGTCTACCGACGGACTCCCTGACGGCCTGCTCGACCGCGACCACCGCCATCAGACGAACATCGTCCACCGCGGCCTCCACGAGCCCGGTGGCGGCGGCGACGAACGCATCGCCATCGCTGCGCATGTGCGGCGGCGTGATCGCCCGGGCGAGCCCGTCGTGGGCACCCTCGGCGAGGAGTCGACAGTCGACCTTGTCGAGGATCGCGTTGGTCACCACGACGCCGATCACGGTGTTGGAACCGAACGTGGCGCGGTCGGGCCATCCGTCGAACGACGCGTCGAGCACGGCCGCGCCGACCGAACCGTCGTCGATCTCACCGGCCGCGTTGTTGGCGATGATCGCCGTGAGCGACAGCTCGCCACGCCGGACGTTGACGATGCCGAGACCCCCCGGTCGGGCGTGATCGGGTCCACGCCACTTCCCCACCGTCGCACCCGTCCCGGCGCCGACACGGCCCGCCGCGGGTGAGCGTCCAGCCACACGCGCGGCGTGGGCACCGGCCCGGGCATCGGGCCGCACCGCCGACGATCCGACCCCGAGGTCGTAGAGCGACAGCGCGACCACGATCGGCACCGGGCCGTGGGCCGTCGCAAACCCACGCCCCTCCTCCTCGAGCACCTCCATGACGCCGTCGGCCGCAGCCAACCCGAACGCCGAACCGCCGCTCAGCACCACCGCATCCACAGCCGCGACCAGCCGGGTCGGGTCGAGCAGGGCGAACTCACGGCTCGCGGGGGCACCGCCGCGCACCTCACCGGAGGCGACGGTCCCGCCAGGAAGCCGGATCACCGTGCACCCGGTCCTGGCGTCGTCATCGGTCCAATGACCGACGGTCACTCCTTCGACGGCGATCTCCACGGGAGGCACGCTAGCGCTCGGCCGGGGGCCGCTCGACGGCCAGCGCCTCGGCCGCCCGGTCGTAGCTCGGCGCCACGACGGTCCACGCAAACCTGGTCATCGACGCCGCGAGTCCTGCGACGGCACCACGGCGATCATCGAGCGCCGCCAGCGTGGCCGCCAGCGCGGCGCGCAACTCGCCCCGCGCGTAGAGGGCGACGGGATGGAACTCGGCCGGGATGATCTCCGGATATGCCACCGCGTCGGGCAACACCGGAACGGCACCCGCGCCGACCGCCTCGACGACCGCGACACCGAAGAACTCGTTCTTCGCGGCCGACACGACGATGTCGGCCCGCCCGACGAGCGACTCGTAGGCGGCCCGATCCTGCAGGCCGCGGGCGATGACGCGACCGCCCAGCCGGTCGAGCAGCGGATCGATCTCCGCCGCGTGACCCCCGCGATGGTCACCGATCACCGCAACACGGAACTCGACACCGGACTCGGCGAGCCGCAGCAACGCCCGCACCACCGCGTCGACGTCCTTGTCGTGGTGCCAGCGCTGATTGCTGAGAATCAGCGGGGGCCGTTCCCGCGGCCCGGGTGCGGGGATGTCGACCCCCACGGGCAGCACCCGCATCCGCCCGGCCACGCCCGAGAGAAGATCGGTGTGGTCGTGATCGGGAACGCCGTGGAGCAGCTCGGGAAGCGCGCCGAGGAGCTCATCGCGGTGGAAGGCGGAGTTGCACCAGATCTCGTCGGCGAACGTGAGGTTGCGCCACGTGATCCACGCGAGCCCCGTGTCGAGGGGTTCACCGGGCCGGCGCGGATAGGTCAGCTGATTCTCGTGGAGATAGAGGACGACCGGAACCCTGCCGTGGGTCAGTCGGGTCCGGGCCAGGAGATCGCCCAGGTCGACCATGTCGGACACGACGAGCAGATCGGGTGACCCACGCTGCTCGGCATCGGCGACGAGCCGAGGGGCGATGGTCACCGCCGCGCCCCGCATCCGCCACCGCCATGCCGAACCGGGCATGGTGTGGAGGCACACGTCGTGGCGGGAGTGGGTCGCCCAACCCTCCGCCCAGGCTCGATGGGAGCCGGCGAAGAAGGGCTCGACGACATCGATGCGCAGGCCCATGCCGGTCTCAGCCATGCGCGCCGAGATCGGCGATCACCGCAGGCAGGAGATCGGCGACCTCGGACGCGACGAGTCCGGGGCCCAGCCGCGCACCGGCGACGCCGTGGACGTGTGCCGCGATCGTCGCCGCGTCGGGGCCGGAGTGGCCCCGCGCCAGGAGGGCGACGATCGCGCCCGCCAGCACGTCGCCGGTGCCGGCCGTGGCCAGAGCCGCGGTGCCCGAGACGATCACCCTCGCCGATCCGTCGGGTGCAGCCACGATGGTGGTCGGCCCCTTCCGCACGACGGTCACCTGATGGGCCTGGGCGAACGCCCGGGTCGCCCCGATCCGATCGGCGTCGTCCGATCCCCCGAGGCGACGCCACTCACCGTCGTGGGGCGTCAACACCGTGGCGGCAGCGCGGTCGGCGAGCATGGTGACGAGCTCCGGTCGCAGGGCATCGCCGTCGAACACGACCGGCTGGTCGAGACCGCAGGCCGCCATCAGCTCGACCCCGCCGACCGGTCCGAGGCCGGGACCGACGAGCACGGCACACACCCGTTCCTCGATCGTGGCGAACGCCGCATCGGCCCAGCCGTCGAGCGGCAGTGGCACGGCGACCGACTCGATCGGGCCCTCGTCGCCTCTGGCACCCGGCATCGACAGCTGGACGATGCCGGCGCCGCACCGCTGCGCCGAGCGAGCGGCGAGCCATGCGGCGCCCGTCATCCCCGGCGAACCACCGACGACACGCACGCCCGAGCGCCACTTGTGATCGTCGACCGGTCGCCGGGTGAGGAGCGCACCGACGTCGGATGGTTCGACCACGTGCACCGAGACGTCGCCGAGCGCCAGTCCGATGTCGACGACCTCCACCGAACCTGCGAGGTCGCGACCGGGCTCGAGCACGAGACCCGGCGCGAGCGCCTGGAAGGTCACGGTCCGATCCGCCCGCAGCGGTGCGCCGAGGCATCGACCCGTGAGGCCGTCGACCCCCGACGGAATGTCGACGGCGAGCACCGGAGTGAAGGGTGCGACTGCGGGCGCGACATAGTCACGGCTGAGCCCGTTGCCGAACGCGGCATCGACCACGAGATCGGCCGCAGGCAGCGCCGACGGCGCGGTGAGTGCATCGACGACCGTCACCCGCACCCCGCGGCGTTCGAGATGGTGGGCGGCGACACGGCCGTCGGCACCATTGTTGCCCGGACCGGCGAGCACGACGACGCGACGACCGTAGGACCCGCCCAGCATCCGGATCGCCGACCGCGCCACCGCGCGGCCGGCGCGATCGATCAGGTCGTCGATCCGGTCGGCCGCGGCCGCATCGATCTCGGTCATCCGCGCCGGTGTCAGGACCGGGATCATGAGGCGAGCGCCACCACGGTCGCTTGGGCGAGGTGATCGGTGTGGGAGATCGTGAGCAGGAACCGTTGTGCCCCCACCTGGCGGGCCGCTTCGGCGGCGGTGCCGTGGAGCCGGAGCTCGGGTCGCCCGTCCTCGTGCTTCACCACCTCGATGTCGGACAGGGCCATCGCCCCGAGACCCAACCCGAGCGACTTCAACGTCGCCTCCTTGGCCGCGAACCGGGCGGCAAGACGAGGCGTCGGGTCGGCGGCCCGCTCGGCATAGGCCCGTTCGTCGGCACGAAACACCCGCTCGGCGAGACTCGGCGTGCGGGCGAGCACCGTCCGGAAGCGGTCGATGTCGACCAGGTCAGTGCCGATGCCGATCATCCCCGGACCCTACCGGGCACGACGTGACGGCGGGATCGCTACCCGTCGCCGTTGACCCGCCAGCGGTCGGCGAGCACATTGATCGGAAGGGTGAGGAGGTCGGCAACGGACTGCTCGCCGAGGATGTCTTCGCGAAAGACGTCCTCGGTCTCGAGCACGGCATCGCGCAGGGCCGAGTAGCGGTTGCGGTAGCCCTGGAGCACACCACGAGCCGCCCCCGGGGTCAGCCCGTCGGCGAAACGGACCTGGAGGAGCGTCAGGCCGGTCGTGACGTTGTCCTTCAGCTCGGGGACGAAGACCAACGATCGACCGTCGCTGCGACCCAGGGCGACGAAGACCCGGCGCTCGAGCGCGACCTGGTGCTTGGTGCCCCGCAGGGTCGGCGACCGGTCGGTGCGCGACGGGATGTTCTGGCTGATGCCGCCGCGATCGACGACGACCGCCGTGGCCTCGCCGTCGCCGTGCTCGTCGAGGCCTTCGATGCGATAGCGCGTGTGTCCGAGGACTTCCGTCACCGCCGGGTCGAGGTCGGCCAGCGTCCGCAACGAGGCGTAGCTGAGCCGGTCACGCGGCGCGCCGGCATCGAGTGCCGCCCGGGCCAGGGCGACCTCGAGCAGCGTCTCGTCGGAGCGGGAGATCCCGACGGTCACCGTCTTCGCCTGGTGCTTGATCGCATCGATCGGTCGCGTGAGCTCCTCGATCCCCATGGTCAACGCGGCGGCGAGATCGTCGAGCACGACGGCCGGCGTGCCGACCTTGCCGTACTCGATCTGGTACGACTCGAGCGGCGTCGACCGGAGCGCGAACCGCAGTAGGGAACCGATCCGCACGGCGGTCCCCGCCTCGAGGTGTCCGTTGAAGGCGCCGGTCCGGTTGCCGTCGAAGAACGCGGTGGCGAGTCGTTCGATCACCGGTTGCACGGTCGCGAGCGCGGCCTCGCCGTTGACGTCGGAGCGGGCGGCGACCTGTTCGATCGCGCTGCGGGCCTCACGCATCGGCCGGGCCTGCGCGTCGATCGCCAGGGCGACCTCGTAGCCGAAGAGGTGACCGACCATCGCGGACAGGATGAATCCGAGCCGGGAGTCGACGGCGGGGACGGGAAGCACGGCGAGCGCAGCATCGAAGCGGCCCTCGCCCTCGTCGGCGATGACGATCGGGGCAGCCTTGTGGGCCCGGAAGATCGCGACTTCCTTCGCGACGTCGTCGGCAGTGGAGCCCGACAGGCCGGCCGCGCACACGAGGATGAGCGGTTCCGAGGAGAGATCGATGTGCTTCTTGTCCTCGGTACTGTCGGCGGCGATCGACTTGTAGCAGAGCTCGGAGAGCTTGATCCGCACTTCCTGGGCGGCGATGCGGTTGCTGCCGTTGCCGACCAGCGCCCAGTAGCGCCGGCTCGGGGCGAAGCTGCGGGCGGCCTGACCGATCAGTTCGCGACGCCCGATCACCGTCTCCATGGCCGTCGGGAGCGAGGTGATCGCCTCGAGCAACGCCCGCCGATCGGCGGCGCCCTCGTCGCCCAACAGTTCGTCGGCCACCGCGATCGCGATGAGCAGGCCCGCTGCGATCTGCGCGTAGAAGGCCTTCGTCGACGCGACCGACATCTCCACATCGCGTCCGTCGGAGGTGTAGAGCACGCCGTCGGCTCGGTCGGTCAGGTCGCTCCCGCGCCGGTTGACGATGGCGATCACCTTCGCGCCGCGATTGCGGACGATGTCGACCGTGCGGTTCGTGTCGGTCGTCGTGCCCGACTGACTCACGGCCACGATCAGTGTGTCGCTCATGTCGGCGCGCAGCGAGAACCCCGACAGCTCGGTGGCGAGGATCGCCTGCGTGCTCAACGCGCCGTTCGGAACCAGCACGTCGAGTGTCGCGGCGAGCGACTGCCCGGCGACCGCCGCGGTGCCCTGTCCGATCACGAGCACCCGCGAGATCGAACCGTCGGCCAGGCCCGCGCGCACCTCGGTGGGGATGATCTCCGGCCCGAGCGACACGCTCGGCCCGTCGGGCCCCTCGACGACCTTGCCGCGCAGCGTCTTGCGGAACGACGTCGGGGCCTCGCCGATCTCCTTCATCAGATAGTGCGGGTGGTCACCACGGTCGATGTCGCGCGTGGTGATCTGGGCGAGGGCGACGTCATCCTCCGTGACGGGGAGATCGGTGCCGTCGTAGGCCTTGCGGAGAATGCCCGAGAGCATCCCGCCCTCGTTGCCGTCGAGCTCGATGATCTGCCCACGGCTCGCGTTGGGGTTCTCCGGATTGCCCGGCGTCTCACCGTCCATGCGGATGTAGCGCATGGTCTCCTCGACCACGCCATAGGGCTCGCTGGCCACGATGTAGGCGTCTTCCGCGAGACCGATGTAGAGGGCCTGGCCGCTGCCGCGAAGCGCGAGCTGGAGTCGGTCCGGCGCGCTCGCGGTCGAGGCGCCGATGGCGACCGAGCCTTCGAAGGTCGCGACGGTACGACGGAACGCCTCAGCCGACTCGAGTCCGTCGTCGAGGCGACGGCTCATGAGGCTGGGAATGACCTTGGCGTCGGTGGTGATCGACGGCGTGATCGTCACGCCTTCTTCGGCGATGAGGTCGGCGAAGTTGTCGACGTCGCCATTGAGCGCACCGACGACATAGGGCCCGGTGGTGCCGATGAGATCGCTGTTGAGCGGATGGGCGTTGGGCTCGCTGATGATCCCGATCGAGGCCCATCGGGTGTGGCCGAGCACCAGTGTTCTCGCGGTGTCGTTGGCAAGTGCCGCGTGCAGCAGGTGGTCGTCGGCGAAGGCCTGTCGGATGACCGCCGTGTTGTCGCCGAGCTCCCCGATTTCGGCCGCCGTCTTGTGCACGATGCTGAGCACGCCGTCGACGAGACGCACGCTGCCCGAGCCGAACGTGGCATCGCCGCTGCGGGCGGCGATCGCGGCCTGGACCGCAGGGTCGTCGAGATCGAGCGCGTGGTCGTGGATCAGCAGGTGCAGGCCGGCCGAGTCACGGCCGCGAACCTCGAGCCGATCGATCGCGCTCAATGCCTGGTGCACCGACAAGAAGGCCTCGAGCGCACCCTGATCACGGGCGTCGCCGGCCAACATCGCCACCGTCTCCGCGGCGCGGAGGCGATCTCGCGTGATCGCCCACACGCCGTCGCGGACGCGGATCAGCTCGTGATTACGACGCTCGAGCTCGGCGGTCGGCAGCTCGGCACCGATCTCCATCGCGGCCTCGATCGCCTCGACCGCAGCCTGGATCTCACCACAGTGATGGGTGAGCGCCGGCGCCACCGAGGCGTCTTCGAGCAGCAGGCGGACGCCCGGCACACCCCGCAGGAGCGCATCGACGGTCATGAGTTCGTCGGCCGCCGCCCGCAGTGCCGCGGTGACGTCGACGGCGTCGCGCAGGGAACCCGCGACCCCCGTGAGCGGGCGCACCACATCGATGCCACTCGGTGTGGCTCGGCTCGAGGGCCGCCGGACTACGGCGATGATCCCGCACATGTGCATGTCTCCCGAAGAAAGAGTTCTGGTTCCCGTCGGCCACCCAACCACCGCAGTTTAGGAGCGGTCCCGGGCAAGCGTTCCGCGCACGGCGACGCGAGGGTCAGGTGAACAGCGATTCCACCGCAGCGACGAGACTGTCGGCCTCCGCCTGCGCCTCGGCATCGGTCTCGGCTTCGACCATCACCCGGATCAGCGGCTCGGTCCCCGAGGGACGGATCAGCACTCGCCCCCTCCCGGCCATGCGACCCATCGACGCCTCGACGAACGGAGCGAGCACGGCATCGACGTCGTCGGGCCGGGAGGCCACGCGAACATTGCGAAGGACCTGCGGGAGTCGGGTCATGGCCGCCGCGGCGAGATCGCCGAGCGGTCGACCGGTCCGGACGACGACATCGAGCAACTGCACGGCGCTCAAGACGCCGTCGCCGGTCGACGCGAGATCCCGGAAGATCACGTGGCCCGACTGTTCGCCACCGAGGCTGTAGCCCCCCGCGTCGAGCGCCTCGAGCACATGACGGTCGCCGACCTTCGTATCGATCACGTGGATGCCGGCGGCATCCATCGAACGCCGAAACCCGAGGTTCGTCATGACCGTGACCACGACGGCGTCTCCGGCCAATCGCCCGCGGGCATGCCGATCGAGCGCGCAGATCGCGATGACCTGATCGCCGTCGACCAACGCGCCCGACGCATCGACGGCGACGAGTCGGTCGGCATCGCCGTCGAAGGCCACGCCGAGATCGGCGCCCCGTTCGCGGACCGCCGTCTGGAGATCGGCGGGGTGGGTCGACCCGCAGCCGTCGTTGATGTTGTGCCCGTCGGGCGACGCGTGGATGACGTGCACATCGGCACCGAGCCGGCCGAAGACCTCGGCGATCACCGGCGTGGCGGCGCCGTTCGCCGCATCGGCGACGACCCGCAGGCCGGTGAGCGATCGCCCGTCGAGGCTGGCGACGATCGCGGCCACGTGGCGCTCCACGGCATCGCGGTGGCGGTCTTCGCCGGTTCCGACGACCGGGGTGTCGGCATCAGCCAGCAGTTCGTCGAAGCGGACCTGTATCCGGTCCTGGACATCGTCGCCGAGCTTGACGCCACCGGGGGCGAAGAACTTGATGCCGTTGTCGTGCCACGGGTTGTGACTCGCCGACACCATGGCGCCGGCGACTCCCTCCCGGGCACACCAGAGCGCAACCGCCGGGGTCGGCACGATGCCGAGGTCGACAGAACGTCCCCCCGCGGCGAGCACACCGGCGTGCAGCGCAGCTGCCAGGGTAGGGCCCGAAGCCCGCGTGTCGCGGCCCACGACGAGGCCGTCGGCGCCGAGCGCCTCCGCGCCGGCGCGTCCGAGGGCCGCCACCACCGGGGCGGTCAGCACATCTCGGGCGTCGGCCCGGATGCCATCAGTTCCGAAGCGAAGGCTCACGGTGACTCGATCGGCCGGGACACGCCCGCCGACAGGACCGGCTCACCCACCCCCCGCTAGCGCTTGCTGTACTGCGGAGCCTTGCGGGCCTTCTTGAGGCCGTACTTCTTGGACTCCTTCTTGCGCGGGTCGCGGGTGACGAAGCCGGCCGAGCGCAACGGCGCGCGGTGCTCCTCGTCGAGGGCGATCAGCGAACGGGCGATACCGAGACGCAGGGCACCGGCCTGGCCGGTGGTGCCGCCGCCGTGGATCGTCGCGTCGACGTCGTAGGCCTCGCCGAGCTCGAGCATGGTGAGCGGCTGGATCGCGTTCTGACGATGGGTCCGCGACGGGAAGTAGTCGTCGAGCGGCTTGCCGTTGACGGTCACGACACCGGTGCCGGGACGCAGACGGACGCGGGCGACGGCGCGCTTGCGGCGGCCGGTGGTCTGGGTGAGCGGAGCAGTCATCGAAGGGTTCCTGTTCAGGCCCGGGGACGCGCGGCGGCGTGGGCGATCTCGAGCGGCTGGGGGTTCTGAGCCGAATGCGGATGGGTGGGACCGGCGTAGACCTTCAGCTTCTTGAGCTGGGCACGGCCGAGGCGGGTCTTCGGGAGCATGCCCTTGATGGTGTCCTGCACGGCCTGTTCGGGCTTGCGGGCCATCTTCTGTGCATAGGTCTCGGTCTTGAGTCCGCCCGGGTAGCCCGAGTGGCGGTGGACGAGCTTCTTGTCGGCCTTGCCGGCCGTCAGGACGACCTTGTCAGCGTTGACGATGATCACGTGATCGCCGGTGTCGAGGTTGGGCGTGTAGATCGCCTTGTGCTTCCCACGGAGGATGTTGGCGACTTCGGTCGCGAGCCGGCCGAGGACGAGGCCTTCTGCATCGACGACGTGCCAGGAGCGTTCGATCTCGCCGGCTTTGATTGAGGTGGTGGACACGGAGTTCTCCGAGACGGGGATCCGACGGTGATCGGATAGGACCGTTCAAGGCTACGGCGGCGGTGGAGCAACGACAAACAGCAACGAGCGCGAATACGCGGCAAATCGCGCCGATCAGTCGTAGTGCGCTTCCCAGAGCACCAGTCCACCGGGCGGGGCCGGGCTCGGGGCGGCACTGCGATCGAGCCCGCGCAGGACCTCGTCGAGGTCGGCCACCTCCCGTCGACCGAGGCCGATGGCGACGAGCATGCCGACGAGGCTGCGGACCATCTGGTGGGTGAAGGCGTTGGCGGTGATGTCGAACCGCACGATGTCGTCGGCTCGCACCCACTCGGCCGAATGCACCCGGCGCAGGAAGACCTCGGTGGGGCGCGACTTGTTCTTCTTGCTGAACGCGGTGAAGTCGTGCAGTCCGACGAGGGGCCCTGCGGCGGCGGCCATCGCCTCGACGTTCAACTGTTGGGGGACATGCCAGGTGACATGACGACGGAGCGGGTCGCCAACGGGCCGATTGAGCACGTGATAGCGGTAGCTACGAGCCGTGCAGCTGAGCCGGGCATCGAACGTCGGCGGCGCCTCCTCGATCCGGTCGACGGCGATCTCCGGACCGAGCTTGCGGTTCAGGGCCCGGCCGAGAGCGTTGGCGTCGACGTGTGCGGCGTCGGCGTCGAACGCGACGACCTGACCTCGGGCGTGGACGCCCTTGTCGGTGCGACCGGCGCAACTGAGCGTGACCGGATGGCGCAACGACTCTGTGAGCGCCTCCTCGAGCGCGCCCTCGATGGTGCGCGCCTCGGGGTTCTTCATGAAGCCCGAGAAGCCGCTGCCGTCGTAGGCAACCCGCATCCGGATCCGAACGAATCCCTCGGGCGGCGGTGGTGGCAGGCGCTCGACCATCGGACCCGAGGATACGGCGCCCGGAAACGGCGAACGCCCCGCCGGTCTCCCGGGCGGGGCGTTTCGCTTCCTCGTTCGTTCGTAGCGGGTGTCTGACACCGCTGTGACGGGCTACACGAATTCGATGCGGGCCATCGGGGCGTTGTCGCCCGAACGGTTGTCGAGCTTGATGATGCGCAGGTAGCCGCCGTGACGATCCTCGTAGCGGGGACCGATCTCGTCGAACAGCTTCGACGCCATCTCCCGATCGCCGAGGAACTTCACGACCTGGCGATGGTTGTGCACGCCGCCCTTGCGGGCCTTCGTGATCATCTTCTCGGCGATCGGACGCATCGCCTTCGCCTTGGCCTCGGTCGTGGTGATCCCCTCGGCCGCGATCAACGATGCGACGAGGTTGGCCATCATCAGCTTCTGATGCTGTGCGCTGCCACCGAAGCGGCGGCCCTTGCGTGGTGTTGCGGGCATGTCAGTCTCGGTTCCGGAGGGTGAGGCCGCGCTCGTCGAGCTTGGCGATGACCTCGTCGAGGCTCTTCTGGCCGAAGTTGGTGATGGCCAGCAGATCGTCTTCGCTCTTGAGCAGCAGCTCGCCGACGGTATTGACCTGGGCGCGCTTCAGGCAGTTGCGAGGACGCTCGGAGAGCTCGAGGTCTTCGATGGGCAGATCCATGTCGGGACCACCGGTCGCGATCTGGATGGCTTCGCCGAGCTCCAGGCCCTGGGGCTCGTCGCTCATCTCCTCGACGAGCTGGACGAGGGCACGCAGGGTGCCACCGGCCGACGCCAGGGCGTCGCGGGGGGTGATGGAGCCGTCGGTCTCGATCTCGAGCACGAGGCGGTCGAAATCGGTGGACTGCTCGACACGGGTCGGCAGCACCTCGAAGGCCACGCGTCGAACGGGTGAGTAGATCGAGTCGACCGGGATCACACCGATGGTCGTGCTGGTGTTGTTCCGGTCGGCGGAGACGTAGCCACGACCCTGCTGCACGGTGATGTCGACCGCCAGTCGACCCTTGGCGTTGACGTTGGCCAACGGCAGATCACCGTTGAGCACCTCGACATCGGGGTGGGGCTGGATGTCGGCGGCGGTCACCTCGGCCGGTCCACGCGTGTCGAGACGCAGGGTCACCGGCTCGTCGCTGTGAACGGTCAGGACGAGGTCCTTCAGGTTCAAGATGATGTCGGTGACGTCCTCGGCGACACCGGTGATGGTGTCGAACTCGTGGAGGGCGTCGTCGAAACGCACCTGGGTGACGGCGGCGCCGGGAATCGACGACAACAGGGTGCGTCGGATCGAGTTGCCGATCGTGTGGCCGAAACCGGGCTCGAGTGGGCCGATGGCGAACCGCTGGAGGTTGCCTTCCGCTTCATCGATGGCTTCGACGGTGGGACGCTGAATGACGAGCATCGTTTACCTCGGCTACTTCGAGTACAGCTCGACGATGAGCTGTTCGCGGACGGGAATGTCGATCTGCTCACGAAGCGGGAGTTCCCGCACCGTGATCTGGAAGTCCTCACCGGTCTCGAGCCACGCCGGGGGCGTGCGGTCGAGGACGTCGGAGTTCCACTGGATGACCGTGAAGTCACGAGCCTTGGTGCGCAGCTCGATCACGTCGCCCTTGCGGACGCGATAGCTGGGGATCGTGACCCGGCGACCGTTGACGTTGACGTGTCCGTGGTTGACGAACTGACGCGACTGCGGGCGGGTTGCGCCCCAACCGGCGCGGTACACCACGTTGTCGAGCCGCAACTCGAGGAAACGGAGCATGTTGTCGCCGGTGACGCCCTGACGACGGCTGGCCTCGGCGAACAGGTTGCGGAACTGGCGCTCGGTGAGACCGTAGGTGAAGCGAGCCTTCTGCTTCTCCTGCAGCTGGAGGAGGTACTCCGACACCGATCCACGACGGCGCGAGCGGCCGTGCTCGCCGGGCGGGTACGGGCGCTTGTCGAGCGCGATGGTCTCGCCCTTCGTGCCCCAGATGTTGGTGCCGAGGCGGCGCGAGACGCGCGCCCTCGGTCCGGTGTAACGCGACATTTCAGACCCTCCGCCGCTTGACGAGGCGACAACCGTTGTGCGGGATCGGGGTGACGTCCTTGATGCCCGTCACTTCGATGCCGGCGTTCTGGATGGAACGAATGGCGGTCTCGCGGCCCGAACCCGGACCCTTGACCTGGACGTCGACCTTGCGGACCCCGTGTTCCATCGCGCGGCGAGCAGCCTGCTCGGCCGCCATCTGCGCGGCGAACGGCGTCGACTTGCGCGATCCCTTGAAGCCGACGTTGCCCGCCGACGCCCAGGCGATGATGTCGCCCTTCTGGTCACTGATCGCGATGATCGTGTTGTTGAACGAGCTCTTGATGTGAGCGATTCCGTGCGTGACGTTCTTGCGTTCACGCTTGCGCGGTCGACGACCGCCGGCACCTGCTGTTGCCATTACTTGGTGACCTTCTTCTTACCGGCAACGGTCTTCTTGGGACCCTTGCGCGTGCGAGCGTTGGTGTGGGTGCGCTGCCCACGGACCGGCAGGCCGCGGCGATGACGCAGACCCTGGTAGCAACCGATCTCCATCTTGCGCTTGATGTCCTGGCTGACCTCGCGACGGAGATCGCCCTCGACCTTGAGATCGGACTCGATGAAGGCACGGATCTTCGCAACCTCGTCGTCGGTCAGATCGCGCACACGGGTGGTGCTGTCGATCTCGGTCGCATCGCACACGACCTGTGCGGTGGTGCGGCCGATGCCGTAGATGTATGTCAGCGAGATCCCCACCTGCTTCTCGCGGGGGATGTCGACGCCGCTAATGCGTGCCATTTCAGCCTTGCCTCTGCTTGTGACGCGGGTTTTCGCAGATGACCATGACGCGGCCGTGGCGACGAATCACCTTGCACTTGTCACAGATCTTCTTGACGCTTGGTCGAACCTTCATGGAGAGCTACTTGTACCTGTAGGTGATACGGCCTCGCTGGAGGTCGTACGGGGTGAGTTCCACCTGGACGCGGTCGCCAGGAAGAATGCGGATGTAGTGCATGCGCATCTTGCCGCTGATGTGTGCGAGCACTTCTGGGCCGTTCTCCAGTTCCACGCGGAACATGGCGTTGGGGAGCGACTCGGTGACCGTCCCCTCGAGAACGATCGCATCTTCCTTGGGCTTTGCGATGGCGGAAACCTCTTCGAAAACGGCGAGCCGGTTGCTCGCACGCGGAATGACCCGGGTCTCCCAGGCCAGTGGACTACGCTACCGGACGCGCGCAAGGCGACCAACCCGACGCGACATCACTGCCGCACCTGACTGATCGCATCGGCGAGCCGGGCGAAGACCTCCTCCTCGGATCCGACGCCGTCGACCGTCGTGAGAAGGTCTCGGGTGCCGAACCAGTCGAGCAGTGGTGCCGTCTGCTCCTCGTAGAGGGACAGACGGCGTTCGATCGCCTCGGGTGTGTCGTCCTCACGCCGGCGAGCCAGCATGCGTTCGGTCACGATTCCCACGGGGACGTCGAGATTGATGGCCATGTCGAGGGCAACGCCCTGCTCGGCACAGATTCGTTCGAGCGCGTCGGCCTGGTCGGCCGTGCGGGGAAAGCCGTCGAGCAGCACCCCATTGCGCATGATGTCGTCGGCGGCGAGTCGCTCGGCGACGATGCCGTTCATGATGTCGTCCCCGACGAGGCCGCCACTGTTCATGACCGCCTCGGCCTGCTGACCGAGTTCGGTGCCGGCGGTGACGGCGGCGCGCAGCATGTCGCCGGTGGAGACGTGGATGCAGCCGAAGGCCTCGGCGATACGGACCGCCTGGGTGCCCTTCCCCGAGCCCTGACGGCCGAGAATCACCAATCGAAGTGCGCGCATCTACTTCAAGAACCCCTCGTAGTTGCGCATCATCAGCTGGCTGTCGATCTGCTTCATCGTCTCGAGCGCGACACCCGAGGCGATCAGGAGCGAGATGCCGCCGAAGGCGAAGCCACCGGCGCCACCGCCACCACCGGTTCCGGTTTCGAGCGTCTGGTTGATCAGGACCGACGGGATCAGGGCCACGCCGGCGATGAACAGCGCACCCGGGAACGTGATGCGGCTGAGGATGCGAGCGAGGTAGCGCTCGGTCTGCGGACCGGGCCGGATGCCCGGGATGAAGCCACCCTGCTTGCGAATCGTGTCGGCCTGCTTGGCCGGATCGAAGGTGATGGCCGTGTAGAAGTAGGCGAAGCCGACGATCAGCAAGCCGAAGAACACGAGATAGGTCACCGCGGCGGGGTTCGCCAGATTGTTGTCGACCCAGCGCTGGACGCTGCCGCCCCAACCGTCGTCGGGCAGCGCCACGGCGATCAGGTTGGGCAGGTAGAGCACGGAGCTGGCGAAGATGATCGGGATCACGCCGGACTGGTTGACTTTCAGCGGGATGTAGGTCGACTGCCCGCCGTACATCCGGCGACCGACCACGCGCTTGGCGAACTGCACCGGGATGCGACGCTGTCCCTGCTCGACGAACACGATGGCCACGAGGAGCATGACCGCCACGGCGATCAGCGCGATCAGGGCCGGGAGTCCGTTCTCCGCCTCGACCAGGGTGCCCTGTGCCGGGAGCGTCGAGACGACACTCGTGAAGATCAGCAGGGACATGCCGTTGCCGATGCCCCGCTGGGTGATGAGCTCACCCATCCACATCAACAGGGCGGTGCCGCTGGTCAGCGTCAGGACGACGACGAACACGGTCCAGGCACTGAACTTCGGCAGCAGGTCGACCTGGCCGACGAGTCCGCCGTTGTGGAAGAGGAAGGCGAACGAGGTGGACTGCACCACCGCGATCGAGATCGTGAGATAGCGGGTCCACTGGGTGATCTTGCGCTGCCCGACCGCACCTTGCTGTTGCCACTGTTCGATCTTGGGGATCACGACGCCGAGGATCTGCATGATGATCGACGAGGTGATGTAGGGCATGATGCCCAGCGCGAAGATCGCGAACTGGGTCAACGCACCGCCCGAGAACAACTGGATGTAGCCGAGGATGCCGCCGGAGTTCGCCTGGTCGCGCAGATCCTGCACGGCCTCGATGTCGACGCCGGGCGCCGGCACGAACGAACCCAACCGGTAGAGGCCGATCATGGCCAGGGTGAAGATGATCTTGTTGCGCAGGTCGGCGACCCGGAACATGTTCAGTACCCGCGACAGCACGGCTTTCTCCCTCCCCGTCGGGGAAATCAGCGGTTGGTGTGTTGGTTGAAGCTGCCGTGCGGAGGACGACGGTCGCCCCACGGAAGCGGCAGCGTCTCGACACTACCCCCGGCCGCCGTGATGGCTGCCTCGGCCGACTTCGAGAACCCGTGGGCCTTGACCGTGATGGCCGTGGTCACCTCGCCGCGACCCAGGATCTTCAACAGGGCGCCCTTCGAGATCAGACCGCGCTCGAGGAGGATCTCGGGTGAGACCTCGGTGAGTCCGGTCTCGACGAGGGTGTCGAGGTTGATGGCCTGGTATTCGACGCGGAACGGGTTGGTGAACCCGCGGAGCTTCGGGATGCGCTGCAGGAGGGGCATCTGCCCGCCCTCGAAGCCGACCCGAACCGTGTTGCGCGCGTGCTGGCCCTTGGTGCCGCGGCCGGCGGTCTTGCCGCCCTTGCCGCCGATACCGCGGGCCTTGCGCTTGCCGCGCTTGTTGGAGCCGTCGGCGGGTTGCAGGTCGTGGAGCTTGATCATGAGTCGACTTCCTCTACGCGCACGAGGTGCGGAACACGAGCGATCATGCCCCGGATCTCGGGCCGGTCTTCGAATGTGTTGCTCTTGCCGATACCGCGCAACCCGAGGGCGCGGAGGCTGCCACGCTGCTTCGGCTTGGCGCCGATGGCGGAGCGGATCTGGGTGACCTTGATCGTTGCCATCACGACACCTCGTTGGCCACCGCAGCAGCCGGGCCGCGCTCGCTCTCCTGGTACGCCGCCCAGAGGCCGGCGGGCAGGAACTCGTCGGGCTCGAGGCCGCGGAGTCGTGCGATCTCGTCGGGGCGCCGCAGGCCCATGAGGCCGTTGATCGTCGCTCGAGCGACATTGATGTGGTTGGCCGAGCCGAGCGACTTGCACAGCACGTCGGCGATGCCGGCCTCTTCGAGAATGGCGCGAGCGGCGCCACCGGCGATCACGCCGGTACCGGGGGCGGCGGGCTTGAGCATGACGCGACCTGCACCCATCTCGCCGATGGTCTCGTGGACGATGGTCGAACCGGCCATCGCCACGGAGAACAGGTTGCGGCGCGCCTCTTCGGTGCCCTTCTGGATGGCCAGCGGCACTTCCTTGGCCTTGCCGTAGCCGAGGCCGACCTTGCCGGCGCCGTCACCGATCACCACGAGTGCGGTGAAGGAGAAACGACGGCCGCCCTTGACGACCTTCGCGACGCGATTGATGTTGATGACCCGCGACTCGCGCAGGCCCTCGCCACCGTCGCGGGGGTTCGGCTCACGTTCTCTGCGTTCGTATGCCATCAGAACTTCAATCCTCCCTCACGGGCTGCGTCGGCGAGCGCCGCAACCCGGCCGTGGTAGCGGAACCCACCACGATCGAATACCACCGTGTCGATGCCGGCTGCCTTGGCGCGTTCCGCGAGGAGCGCACCACACTTGCCGGCCGCCTCGGCGTTGCCGTTGTTGGCGCCCCGAAGCGCCTTCTCGGTGGTGGATGCCGCAGCGAGGGTGACGCCCGTGAGGTCGTCGATCACCTGTGCGGAGATGTGCTTGTTGGATCGGAAGACCGCCAGACGGGGACGCTCGGCTGTGCCGCGCATCGTCTTGCGGATCCGGTAGTGCCGGCGCAGACGATCGCTGCGCCGCTTCTTCGCGGTGTACGCCATGGCTACTTGGCCGCCTTTCCGGCCTTGCGAATCACGCGCTCATTCGCGTAGCGGATGCCCTTGCCCTTGTAGGGCTCCGGCTTGCGCCACTTGCGGATGTCGGCGGCAACCTGCCCGACCAGCTGCTTGTCGATCCCCTTCACGAAGATCTGCGTCTGGACCGGCACGTCGAACTCGATGCCCTCCGGGGCTTCGATGTTGACGGGATGGCTGTAGCCGAGCGCGAGCTCGAGGGCGTTGGTGCCCTTGGCGGTGGCACGGTAGCCAACGCCCTGGATCTGGAGTTCCTTGGTGAAGCCCTCGGTGACACCGGTGATCATGTTCTGGATCAGGGTGCGCGAGAGACCGTGGAAGGACTTGCTCGGACCACTGTCGTCCGGGCGTTCGACGACGAGGAAACCCTCGTCCTCGTGCACGGTGATGCCACCGGGCAGGGTCTGCTCGAGGGTCCCCTTGGACCCCTTGACCGTGACCGAGGCGCCCGAGATCGAGATCTCGACACCGCTCGGGATGGTGATGGGTTCGCTGCCAACTCGGCTCATGTCGACTCCCTCACCACACGAAGCAGAGGATCTCGCCGCCCATGCGGTTCTTCCTCGCTTCTCGATCGGACATCAGGCCCTTGTTGGTCGACACGACCGCCACGCCGAGGCCACCCTGTACGCGGGGGATCTCGTCGCGCTTGCGATAGATGCGCAGACCGGGCTTGGACACACGGGTCAGACCGGAGATGACGCGGGCCCGCTCGGGCGAGTACTTCATCTCGATGGTCAGGGTCTTGCCCGGCTTGTCGCCGTTGTCGACTTCGGTGAAGCCGGCGATGTAGCCCTCTTTTTCGAGAAGACCCGCAAGAGCGAGCTTCTGCTTCGAGGACGGCATGCGGACGTCGTCGTGCATCGCCACATTGGCGTTGCGAATACGAGTGAGCATGTCGGAGATGGGATCTGTCATTGTCATCGCGCTGTCACCTCCCTACCAACTGGCCTTCTTCACACCGGGCAACTCGCCCGCGTGTGCCATTTCTCGCAAGCAGATCCGGCACAGGCCGAACTTGCGGTACACCGAACGAGGCCGGCCACAGCGGCGGCACCGGGTGTAGGAGCGCACCTTGAACTTCGGGGTGCGCTGCTGCTTCTCGCGGAGTGCTTTCTTCGCCATGGGTCACTGCCCCTCGCGTCGGAACGGGAAGTCGAATGCCGCGAGCAGAGCACGCCCGTGGTCGTTCGTCGTCGCCGTCGTGACGATCGTGATGTCCATACCCCGAGTGGTGTCGACCTTGTCGTAGTCGATCTCGGGGAACATGAGTTGTTCGGTCACACCGAAGGTGTAGTTGCCGTTGCCGTCGAACGACTTCGGCGAGAGCCCTCGGAAATCTCGGATCCGCGGAATCGCCAGCGAAATGAGGCGATCGAGGAACTCGTACATGCGGTCGCCCCGGAGGGTGACCTTGCAGCCAATGGCCTGGCCGTCGCGCAGCTTGAAGCTGGCGAGGCTCTTCTTGGCCCGCGTGATCACGGGCTTTTGGCCGGCGATGGTCTCCATGTCGGCCAGGGCGCCCTCGAGCAGCTTCGCCGAGGCGACGGCTTCACCGACACCCATGTTGAGGACGATCTTCTCGATCTTCGGCACCATCATGACGTTGGGGATGTCGAGCTGCTCCTTCAGGGCAGGTCGGATCTCCTCGTTGTACATGGTGCGAAGGCGCGGCTTGTAGGTGGTGGTGCTCATCAGAGTTCCACCCCCGTGCGCTTGCAGATGCGGACCTTGGTGCCGTCGTCGAGGATCTTGTAGCCGACGCGGGTGGCCTTGCCGTCCTTCGGGCTGACCAGGGCGACGTTCGACACGTCGATCGGCATCGCCTTGTCGATGATGCCACCCTGCTGGTCCTGACGAGTCGGGGCCTGGTGCTTCTTGGCGATGTTGACGCCGTCGACGATGACCTTGCCCTTTTCGGGGATGGCCCGTTCGACGACACCCTGTGCGCCCTTGTCCTTGCCCGACAGCACGACGACGCGATCGCCCTTGATGATTTTCATGCCTGCCATGTCACAGGACCTCCGGTGCGAGCGACACGATGCGCATGAACTGCTTGTCGCGCAGTTCTCGACCCACCGGGCCGAAGATGCGGGTGCCGCGCGGCTGACGCTGATCGTTGATCAGCACGGCTGCGTTCTCGTCGAAGCGGATGTAGCTGCCATCCGGACGACGCTTTTCCTTCTTGACCCGGACGACCACGCACTTGACGACGTCGCCCTTCTTGACCTGCGCGCCAGGGATCGCATCCTTGACGGTGGCGACGAAGACGTCGCCGATCGAGGCGTAGCGACGCTTCGAACCGCCGAGGACCTTGATGCACAAGACCTCCTTGGCGCCCGAGTTGTCGGCGACCCGAAGACGGGATTCCTGCTGGATCACTTTGCACGCTCCAGGACGGCCACGAGGCGCCAGCGCTTGTTCTTCGACAGCGGTCGGGTTTCCTGCACGCGCACACGGTCGCCCACGTTGAGGGTGTTGTCCTCGTCGTGCACGTGGAGCTTCTTGTTGCGCTGCACGGTCTTGGCGTAGCGCCGGTGGCGCACACGATCGATCGTCTCGACCACTGCGGTCTTGTCCATCGCGTTCGACACGACCAGGCCCTCACGGACCTTGCGTGCGTTCTCGCGTGTCTCGGTCTCTTGCTCAGCCATCTGACTTCTCCATCGCCTCGGCTTCGGCGATCTCACGGGCCCGGAGCTCGGTGAGCACACGGGCGATGTCCTTCTTGACGGCCTTGAGCGCCGCAGAGTCGTCGAGCTGGCCGGTCGCGAACTGGAATCGCAGGTTGAACAACGACTCCTTGTGGTCGGCCAACTGTTGGATCAGGTCGGTCACGGCGAGATCGGCGAGGGCTTTTGTCTTCGCCATCAGAAACTCTCCTCACGGCTGACGAAACGTGCCTTGATCGGCATCTTCTGGATCGCCCGATCGATCGCCTCACGGGCGATCTGCTCGTCGTGGTACGACAGCTCGAACAGGATCCGTCCGGGCTTGACGACCGCGACCCAGTGCTCCGGGTTGCCCTTGCCCGAACCCATGCGGGTCTCGGCCGGCTTCTGGGTGACCGGCTTGTCGGGGAAGACGTTGATCCACACCTTGCCGCCACGCTTGATGTGACGGGTCATGGCGATACGACCGGCCTCGATCTGACGGGCGGTGATCCACCCGGGCTCGAGCGCCTGGATTCCGTAGTCGCCATAGGTGACCTCGGTCGCGCCCTTCGACATTCCCTTGGTACGGCCCCGGTGTTGCTTGCGGTGCTTGACCTTCTTCGGCATCAACATGACAACAAACCTCAGTCGTTCGCCCGGAAGTGCGGGGTCTCGCTCTGCTCACGGGTCGATGCCTCGATGGCATCTTCCTCGTCGAGGAGCTTCTCGAACTCGGGATCGGCTTCCTTGATGAGCGGTGCCGGCTCTTCCTCGACCTCGGCATCGGCATCGGTCTCGGGCGTGGCGACACGCTTGCGGGCAGCAGCGGAGGAGACGACCTTGCGGGGCTTGGCCTGACCGGATGTCTCGCCGGCCGCCATGGCGGCCTCGAGGGTGGCCTTGTCGTCGCTGGTGGTCTTGTAGGGGAGGATGTCGCCCTTGTAGAGCCACACCTTCACACCGATGCGCCCGTAGGTGGTCTTCGCCTCGCGGAAGCCGTAATCGACGTCGGCACGCAGCGTGTGCAACGGGACGCGGCCCTCGCGGTACCACTCGGTGCGGGCCATCTCCGACCCGCCGAGACGGCCCGAGCACTGGACGCGGATGCCGAGAGCACCGGCCTTCTGGGCATTCTGGACCGCACGCTTCATCGCACGGCGAAACGCCACACGACCAGCGAGCTGATCGGCGACACCCTGGGCGATCAGGGCAGCATCGAGCTCGGGCTGCTTGATCTCCTGGATGTTGAGCTGGACCTTGGCGTTGCCGGTGATCGAGGTGAGACCAGTGCGGAGCCGGTCGGCCTCGGAGCCACGGCGACCGATCACGATGCCCGGACGGGCCGTGTGGACGTCGACACGAAGACGATCGCGGGTGCGCTCGACCTCGACACGGCTGATCGCCGCGTGCGGCAGCTCGGTCATGAGGAAATCGCGGATCTTCCAATCCTCGATGACGTTGTCGGCGTATTCCTCACGGTCGGCGAACCAGCGGCTCTTCCACTCCGTGGTGATGCCCAGGCGGAACCCGTACGGGTTGACCTTCTGTCCCATCAGTCGTCCTCTCCGGCGTCGCCGGCATCTTCTTCGGAGGAGGCGGAACCCGCCTCGGTGAAGCCGGCGGCTTCGGCTGCGTCGGTGGTGGCGAACCACACCTCGGCAACGGTCTGTTCGAACCAGCGCCCATCGGGCTGGTGGTACTTCATCGAGTCGGCGTTGCCCTTGATCGGGTAGCCCTCGGGCGCCTCGCTCGGGTCGTCGAGCGGGGCGTGGCTCAGCGGACCGAAGGGCGACTCGTCGCCCTCGCCGTCATCCGACGGATCCGCGTTCGTCGCTGCGTCGTCGTCGCCCTGAGCGGGCTCGGATTCGGCCATGACCGCTTCCGTCGCGGCGACCACCTCTGCCGCCTTCTCTTCTGTCGACGCCTCGTGGTCGTGGTCGTGATCGTGATCGTGATCGTGATCGTGATCATGGTCGTGTTCGGCTTCGCGAGCCTCTTCACGCTCACGGCTCTGCTCGACGCGTCGGCGACGGGCCTCGGCGGCGTTGGCCGTGGTCGAGCGACCGGCGTTGGCTTCCTTCGCACGCAGCGCTTCGAGCTGGGCATCGGAGTAGCGCGACACGATCACGGTGATGTGGCAGGTGCGCTTGCGAATGCGGGTGGCGCGGCCGCGCGCACGAGGACGCCAGCGCTTGAGCGTCGGACCCTCGTCGGCATAACAGGCCGAGACGAAGAGTTCTTCGGCAAGCTGGCCATCGTTGTGCTCGGCGTTGGCGACTGCGGAGTCGAGCACCTTGGCGATGTCTTCGCTGATTCCGCGCTCGGAGAACGCGAGGATCTCCGCGGCCTCGGCGTAGGACTTGCCGCGGATCAGGTTGAGGATCTCGCGAGCCTTGTAGGCGGACGCACGAACGTGCGACGCCTTGGCCCGGGTGCCCGGACGCTCGTTGGTCTTCGAAGCGGTCATCAGCGACGTGCTCCCCGCTCCTGGCCCGCATGGAACTTGAACGTGCGGGTGGGCGCGAACTCACCGAGCTTGTGACCGACCATCGACTCGGTCACGTAGACCGGGACGTGCTTGCGGCCGTCGTGAACGGCCAGGGTGTGGCCGATCATGTCGGGGATGATGGTCGATCGACGAGACCAGGTCTTGATGACCTTCTTCTCGCCCGATTCGTTGAGGACATCCACCTTCTTGAGGAGATGGTCGTCGACGAACGGACCCTTCTTGAGGCTGCGCGGCATTGTGATTACCTCCGCGAACCGCGCGTCCGGCGACGGCGCACGATCAGCTTGTCGGATTCTTGGTTGCTCTTGCGGGTGCGACCTTCGGGCTTGCCCCAGGGCGACACGGGATGACGGCCACCGGAAGTCTTGCCCTCGCCGCCACCATGCGGGTGATCGACCGGGTTCATCGCAACGCCGCGTGACTGCGGACGCTTGCCCTTCCAGCGGTTGCGGCCGGCCTTGCCGATCTTGACGAGTTCGTGCTGGCTGTTGCCGACCTCGCCGACGGTTGCCCGGCAGTCGATCGGCACTCGGCGCATCTCGCTGCTCGGCAGACGAAGGGTGGCGAACTCGCCTTCCTTCGCGACGAGCTGGATCGAGGCGCCAGCGGAGCGGGCCATCTTGGCGCCTGCGCCGGCCTTGAGCTCGACGTTGTGCACGACGGTACCGACGGGGATGTACCGCAGCGGCAATGCGTTGCCGGGGCGGATCTCCGCGCCCTGACCGGATTGGAGCTTGTCGCCGACCACCAGACCACGCGGTGCGATGATGTAGCGCTTCTCGCCGTCGTGGTAGTGCAGCAACGCGATGTTGCAGGTGCGGTTCGGGTCGTACTCGATCGTCGCGACCGTGGCCGGCACGCCGTCCTTGGTGCGATCGAAGTCGATCGTGCGGTACTTCTGCTTGTGGCCGCCACCGCGATGACGGCTGGTCTTGCGACCGTGGTTGTTGCGTCCACCGGTCTTCGACTCGCCCTTGACGAGACTGCGCTCGGGCTTGGTCGCGGTGATCTCGGAGAAGTCGGACGACGTCTGGAATCGACGTCCCGGACTGGTGGGCTTGCGCTTGCGGATTGCCATGAGTCTGTGTCCCTTCGCCCTACGCCTCGAAGAGGTCGATCGAGTCGCCCTCGGCGAGGGTGACGAGTGCGCGCTTTTGACCGGACTTCGTACCGAAGCCACCGTTGCGGCGGTTGCGCTTGCGCTTGCCCTTGCGGTTGAGGGTGTTCACCTTGAGCACCGACACGTCGAAGATCGATTCGACAGCGTCGCGGATCTCGGGCTTCGAGGCGCTCGGGGCGACCACGAACGTGTAGACGTTCTCCTCGATGAGTCCGTAGGACTTCTCGGAGACGACCGGACGGATGATGACGTCGCGATGATCCTTCACTGTTCCTCCCCGCTGACTTCGGCAGCGGATCCGCCCGACTCGGCGACGAGTGGTGTCGCTCCGGGCAGCGTCTCGGTGGTGAACACCACGACGTCGCTGTCGAGGACGTCGTAGGTGTTGAGCTCGCCGACATGCAGGCAGTGCACGTTGGTCAGGTTGCGGAAGCTCTTGTAGGCGGCCTCGTCGTTGTCGCCGAGCACCATGAGGACCTTGCCCTCGGCGCCGATGGCCGACAGGGCGGCGATGGCGTCCTTCGTCTTCGGAGCATCGAAGCTCCAGGAGTCGACCACGATGACGTTGCCCTCGCTGGCCCGGTCGGACAATGCGCTGCGCAGGGCGAGCTTCACCATCTTCTTGGGCGTCTTTTGGGTGTAGTCACGCGGCTTGGGACCGTGGGCGATGCCGCCACCACGCCAGAGCGGCGAGTTCGACGAACCCGCACGGGCACGGCCGGTGCCCTTCTGGCGCCACGGCTTGGCGCCGCCACCGCGGACCTCGGAACGGGTCTTGGTGGACGCCGTGCCCTGACGCTTGGCGGCGAGCTGTGCGGTCACGACCTGGTGCATGACCGGCACGTTGGGCTCGATGCCGAACACGTCGTCGGCGAGATCGGTGGTCCCGGCGTCGGAACCGGACTGGGTCTTGATGCTGATGGACGCCATCTCTACGAGCCCTTCACTGCGTCGCGGATGACCACGGTGGCGCCGCGAGGACCGGGGACCGAGCCCCGGACCAGCAGCACGCCGGCCTCGGGATCGCTCTTCACGACCTCGAGGTTGAGCGTGGTGACCTTGTTGTTGCCCATGCGCCCGGGGAGCTTCTTGCCCTTGAAGACGCGGGACGGGGTGGCGCACTGGCCGACCGATCCGGGCTTGCGATGGTTCTTGTGGGCGCCGTGCGATGCCGGGGCACCGCCGAAGCCGTGACGCTTCATCGCGCCGGCGAAGCCCTTGCCCTTCGAGATGGCAGTGACATCGACGCGTTCGCCCTGTTCGAGCAGGTCGACGCTGATCTCCTGCCCGACGGTGAACTCCGAAACGTCGTCGAGTCGGAGCTCGACGAGCTTGCGACCGGCTTCGACACCGGCCTTTTCGAAGTGACCCGCTTCTGGTCGGGTGAGCTTGCCCGCATCCTTCACGCCGAGCGTGACCTGGATGGCGCTGTAGCCGTCGTGTTCGGGCGTCTTGACCTGCACGACACGGCACGCGGACACGCGCAACACGGTGACCGGGACGACACGATTGTCATCGTCCCAGACCTGCGTCATGCCGACTTTCTCGCCGACGATCGCCTTGGTGGCCATGGTTGCTTCCTCATACGTTGCAGCGGCGGGAGCCGTTGCGGTGGTTCACGCGAACGCTCCGCACGGGCAGGCCCGGCGGAGCGTTCGTTCGGTTTTGCGATGCGGTTCCGCAAGCGGCCTGCACCGACGTCGATTTGTCGTGGTGGTGCGACCCGGAGGTCGCCTCACCGCACAAGGACACGATGCTAGCGGGAGGAAGGACGCGTACCAACCGGCATCCCCGGGTCTTTCTGGACCGCAAAGTAGCGTCCCGTCCGATGGCGACCCACGGTGATGGTGATACCGAAAACGGTACTGAACAGACTTGGTTGAGTGCGTCCGCCGTGCCGCGCTGGATCGTGAAGGCGATCGCGCTGTTCTGGGTCGGGTGGTTGGTGGTCTATCTCGGCACCGGCATGGTTCGCTCGCTGCGCCCACTCCTGATCGTCATACTGATCTCGCTGTTCCTCAGCTTCGCGATCGAACCCGCCGTGAACCGCCTGGAGCGACACGGCGTCCGCCGCGGCGGCGGTGTCTGGATCGTCTACGTCGTGATGCTGATCGCGATCGCCGGCTTCTCGGCGGCGATCGGCACGGCGCTGGCGACCCAGATCAACGAGTTCATCGACGATGCGCCACAACTGATCGAGGACGCGGAGGTGTGGCTGCAGGAGAACATCGACGAGGAGATCGACCTCGGGAAACTCCAGCAGCAGTTCGTCGACGACGGTCGTGCCGCGGACCTCGCGACGAGCTTCGCCGACGACATCGTCAATCTGGGAACGACGGTCCTCAACATCGTGTTCCAGGCGTTCACGATCGCCTTGTTCACCTTCTATCTCGTCGCCGAAGGTCCCAAGCTGCGCCGCACGATCTGTTCGTTCCTCGAACCCGAGCGTCAGGAGATGGTGCTCGACGTCTGGGATCTCGCGATCCAAAAAACCGGCGGCTACATCTACTCGCGCGGCATCCTCGCCCTGCTCTCGGCCGCAGCGCATTGGATCGCCTTCCAGATCATCGACATCCCGTTCCCGCTGCCGCTCGCCCTCTGGGTCGGCGTGATCTCACAGTTCATCCCCGTGATCGGCACCTACATCGCCGGGTTCCTCCCCGTCATCATCGGCCTGCTCGAGGACCCGAAGAAGGGGCTCGCCGTGCTCGTCGTGATCGTCGTGTACCAGCAGATCGAGAACTATCTCTTCGCACCCAGGGTCACCGCCTACTCGATGGAGATCCATGTCGCCGTCGCGTTCGGCGCGGTACTGGCCGGAGCCGCGTTGCTCGGTGTGGTCGGTGCCCTCCTCTCCCTTCCCTTCGCGGCGACGGCACAGGCCTTCATCGCCGGTTACCGACAGCACCACGAGGTGGCCGAGGACACCCTGGCCCGCAGCGCCGCGCGGCGTGGGCGCGGACGGAGCTGATCAGACGATCGACGCCGGCCCCGCGCTGCGGCGACGAGGCCCGGGCCGGGCCGCCCGTAGGCTCGTCACGAAGACGGCGGCCTCGGTCCGACTGTTCATGTCGAGTTTGCGCAACAGGTTGGAGACATAGTTCTTCACCGTCTTCTCGGCCAGCCCCATGCGCGCCGCGACCTGTCGGTTGGTGAGTCCTTCAGCGAGAAGGTCGAGCAGACGGCGTTCCTGCGGACTCAACTGTTCGAGCACCGACGCATCGGACGGCGCCGCCCGACCTGCACGGAGCCGTTCGAGCAGTCGCGCCATCACGGTCGGGTCGATGAGGGACCCGCCCCCGGCGATCACCCGCACCGATCGGACGAGTTCGCGCGCTGGCGTGTGCGTCAGCAGGAACCCGGCTGCTCCCGCACGAATGACCGATGCGAGCACCTCGTCGTCGGACCTCGACGCCAGGACCAGGCAGCGCACACCTTCGGTGTCGGCCGAGACCGCCCCACACACCTCGAGGCCGTCCCCGTCGGGAAGCACCAGGTCGACGAGCACGACATCGGGACGACACCGCTCGATCCCGACGAGACCGTCCTGCACCGTGGCGGCCTCGCCGGTCACATCGATGTCGGGCTCGCGTTCGAGCACCGCACGGAGGCCGGCACGAAGCAACTCGTGATCATCGATGATGAAGACGCGAATCGTCATGAAGGGGTCCCCTGGGTGGTTCACCGTCCTTTCGGGGCGACGCGGCCCTCATCTTGACGAGGACTCGGCATCGGGCCCCCGCAAACGGCCGGACGACCCATGACGAACCGTGACCGATGACCCTGTCGACATGGTCCGAACGACCCGGTCTGGGTGTCGGTGGTCCGTTGGCGATCTGTTGGCGATCTGTTGGTACCGCAATGTCACGCTGGGTGAAATTCACCAAGGAGGCAGGCGCGTGCGGAAAATGAAGTTCTCGTGGGGGGTGGCGATGGTGGTCGCGATGATCGCCACACTCACCACAACGGTCGGCCAGGCCGGTGCGGCCAACAACAATCCTCCGTTCGAGGGCTACTTCCCTCCACCGGGATACACGCTGACGGTGAACGGGCAGACCGGCGCCCAGGTCGTCACCGACGGCGACATCTTGACCTTCGAGTTGACCGAGCACGCCTACAACGCGTGCAGCGAAGGGCCCACCACGCCCGGCTGCCTCTCCAACATCGCCTGGCGCCCCTGGTTCGACCGGAGCTATGTGGCGCCCTTCGGCACGGGGGCCAACTGGGGGTTCAGCTACGAGATCCTCGACCCCGACGACTGCGCGTCGGACAGCTATTCGTGCACCGTGAGGATCACCACCACCCGCACGGTGCCCTGCACGGGTCTGCCCCTCATCGGCAACATCGCTCCGCTGCTCACCTACGTCTCGGGCGACCTGGGTCTCGGATTCGGCTCGTCGAGCCTGCCGTACGTGATCCAACCACAGCTCTTCGTCGACTTCGGTGCGCAGGACTGCCAACCGATCTCGTCGCTGTCGTGGGACAACGTCAGCGCCAATCCGCTGGAGATCGACTTCGACGCCTCGGGCGCGTACGACCCCGACAACCTCGATCTGTCGGATCCGTACAACCCGGTCGGTCCCGGCGACGGCATCGTGTCGTACTCGTGGGACTTCGGCGACGGGGCGATCTCGTTCGACCCCTCACCGGTGCACATCTACAACGAGCCCGGCTACTACGACGTCTCCGTGACGGTGACCGACGACGAGGGCGACATCGCGATGACCCTCGACACCATCCAGGTGAGCGGCTTCATCGACCCGGACTTCACGTGGAGCTACCCCGACTCCGAGGATCCGTTCACCGTCGAGTTCGACGCATCGCCGACCACGGCCGACAGCGAGATCTACGACTGGTACTGGGACTTCGGTGATGGCGACAGCGACTCGGGCGGCCCCACCATCACCCACACCTACGCCGAACTGGGCGAGGTCGACGTCACGCTCTACGTCCAGGACGAGTTCGGTGGCGACGCCGAGATCACCAAGACCGTCGATGTCGGTGAGGAACCGCCCGTCGGAGGCCTGCCGAGCGTGTCATCACCGTTCGGCTTCGGATTCGACGAGGGCGACGCCGGCGAGTCGTCCACCGTGCTGATCCCCCTGGAACTGTCCGAGCCATCGGCGACGCCCGTCACGGTGTCGTGGGCAACGACGGCTCAGCCCGCCAACCCGTTCACCGCCACGCTCGGGGTCGACTACCCGTCGGCGTCCGGTCAGGTCGTCATCCCCGCCGGCAGCGTCGAAGGGTTCATCGAGCTCACGATCTTCGGCGACGACATCGACGAGGAGGACGAGGCGGCGTGGGTCGAGATCACCGGGGCAACCGGTGCGACGTTCACGCCCGGTGAACTCGCCTACGTCGTGCTACTCGACGACGACGACCCGCCGGTGGCCACCCCGGTGTCGGTGGTGACGACCGAAGGTGATGTGGGCACGACGACCGCCGAGATCATCGTCGAACTCTCCGCCCCGTCCGCCAAGACCGTCACGGTCGACTACGTCTCGGCCCCGGCCGGCGGCGTGATCGACGGCGGCGCCGCCGATTTCGTGCCCACCGCCGGCACCGTGACCTTCGCTCCCGGGGAAACGTCACAGTCGATCCCGGTGGAGGTCATCGGCGACACCACCGCGGAGCCCGGCCTGCTCTTCGGAGCGGAATGGGCGGGCGTGCGCATCATGAGTCCGACGAACGCGTCGGTGCCGGGCGGGTGGAACTCCGTGGCGTTCCTCCTGATCGTCGACGACGACGTCGCCGTGTCATAGCCACCCGCAGGCGCCAAGAGTTCACGACAGGGCGGCACACCACCGCGTCACGGTCGGCACGTCATCGGTGCCGACCGTGATGACGGTGACCCACGGTTCGGCACCGGGATCGCATCGGCGGATCTCGTCCCGGTGTCCGAACCGCTGGGCGACGAACGCGCCGTCGGGGCCGTCGACGAAACCCTTCACCCGAACGACCGTCGGTGGAGCGCCCGCGAGCCACTCCTGCACTTCGGCCCGGGTCGCCGACCGAGGGACGAAATCGTGAGCCCGGTGTTGTGCGTGGGCCGGCGGAGCCGATGCGCGGCCGGCCGAACGCGGCGCCACCAGCTCGAGCACATGTGCGGCACCGACGAGGACGGGACCGTCGACGAGATCTCGCAGCCAGGCCTGCACGCCGATGATCATGTCCGGCGGCGCGTCATCGGCATGGCTGACCACGACCACGTCGGCGGACGCGAGCTGCCCCCGAACGGTGTCGCCCACGTACCGGTCGTCCGCCCAACGACGGATGGCGAAGGGATCGACCACGACCACCACACCGTCGAGCTCGTAGCCCGGCGTGCGCCCCCACTGGGCGACCGCCCACGGATCGCCGACACCGCTGACCTCGATCACGAGGTGCTCGGGGGCCGGCTCGAGCCCAGCGACCTCGGCGAGTGCCGTTGCGAGTCCGTCGACGGCGCTGCAACAGACACATCCGTTGGCGAGCGCCCGCACCCCGCCCTCGGCGCCGACGATCAACGACTCGTCGATCGCCACGTCGCCGAAGTCGTTGACGATCACTGCGATGCGCCGACCGTGCTCACCGGTCAGGATCCGATTGATCAATGTCGTCTTGCCGGCCCCGAGGTAGCCGCCGACCACGGTGAGCGGGATCCGCGCGGTCGTCACCCGACCGGGTGGTGGCGCCCATCGAGCACCGTGCCGAGCACGCCGATGTCGCGTAGGTCAGCTGCACCGACCTCGAAGGGGTCGGCGTCGAGGGCCACGAAGTCGGCCCGCTTGCCGGGGGTGATCGATCCGACCTCGTCGTCCATGCGGAGCTGGTGAGCCGCGCCCATCGTCACGGCGTGCAGGGCTTGCGCCACGTCGAGACGTTCCTCGGGACCGAGGACACGACCCGTCGCGGTCTGCCGGTTCGCTGCGCACCACGCCACGTGAAGGGAGCCGAGTGGGGTGACCGAAGCGTCGCAGTGGATCGAGAGCGGGATCCCGAGCTCGAGCACCGTCGCGGCGGCGTTCATCTTCGCCGCCCGCTCGGGTCCGACGGTCAGGTCGACGTGCTGATCGCCCCAGTACCAGAAGTGGTTCGAGAACAGGTTGGCGCACATGCCGAGCTCCGCCATGCGCTCGTACTGGTCGCGCCGGGTCAGCTGGCTGTGCTGCACGGTGGTGCGATGGTCGGCCGGCGGCGCACCACCGGTTGCCTCGGTGAACGCATCGAGCAGCACGTCGACGGCCTGGTCGCCGTTGCAGTGCACATGCAACAGGAGGCCGGCATCGACGACCGGGCGGATCCAGTCGGCCAGCTGATCGGGCGGAATCAGCCAGAGGCCATTGTCCCTGCCGTTCAGATACGGCTGGGTGACGCGGGCGGTGAACCCCTGGATGCTGCCGTCGAGCACGAACTTGACGCCGCCGAAGCGAAGCTTGTCGGTCGACTCCGCCCGCCGCCGCAGGATCAGCTCCGCCACGTCGTCGAGCGCGGCCGGGCCGCCATGGCCCGGATTGTGGAACACCGACACGCGGGCCGGGAAGTCGTCGGCGTTCACGACCTGTTGCCACATCGAGGCGATCGCGTCGCTGGCGATCGGGCCGCTGCCGAGATCGACGACCGTGGTGATGCCGGCGTTGCGGGCAAGGCGACCGAAGGCGGTGATGCCCTCCGGAGCCATGAACGAGCGGACCATCCCGGTGAGCGCCTCGCCGGCCAACGACATCGCCGCCGGTTCCTGGAGCTCGCCGATCGGATTGCCGGCGCCGTCCTTGGGCACTCCATCCATCAGCGTGTCGGCGGTGATGCCCTCCCGGTCCATCAGCGCCGTGTTGACGGTCGCGAGGTGGAGACTGGCGTGGAAGACGAAGATCGGCCGAGTGGTCGACACCCGGTCGAGATGCTCGGCGACGAGGCGCTCGCCCGGGAAGTAGATCGGGTCGAGTCCCCAGGCCCGCAGCGTCACGGTGGGGTCTTCGAGCGCGGCTTCGGCCTCCCGCAGCCGCTCGATCACGGCGTCGAGGGTCTTGCAACCCGGCCACACGCGTCCGTCGGGATCGCGACTGTCGAAGTAGCCGACATAGAGGTGCTGCCAGATCCCTCCGGCCATGGAATGGGCGTGGGCCTCCACGAACCCGGGCAACAGCACCGCGTCGGCGTAGCGGTCGTCGATCGTCGCGTCCGGATGGTCGACTCGAAGGTCGCCGAAGGCCCCGACCGCGAGAATGCGACCGTCGTCGACGACCACGGCGTCGCCGCGTGCCGCCGCATCGATCGTGTGAAGTGCACGGGCCCGCAGGATCTTCGACATCGGGGGGAACGCTAGCCGGGTGAGAATTTCGGCGAGCGGAACCCACGTCACAGACGGACCGGCCGGGCGTCCGTTACGGTCAGGACCACACCAACCCGAAAGGCGGATCCCGTGACCTTCACGATTTCCAAGACCAAGTTCGCCGTCGCCATCGTGGCAGCAGCAATGCTCGTCCCGAGTACCGCAATGGCATTCCACGTGTTCGACGACGTCCCCGACGACAAGTTCTACGCCGACCCCGTCGAATGGGCGTTCGACAACGGCATCACCACCGGCAAGACGTCGACCACGTTCGCCCCCGACGACAACGTGACCCGCGGCGAATCGGTGACCTTCCTCAAGCGCTACAACGACAACATCGTCGCGCCGACGACGATGAACCTCTTCGCATCGGACACCAACCTCAGCGCCACCTCGACACTGGGCGATCTCGGCCTCAGCGCCTCGGTCACCATTCCCGAGGGCCACACCGGCGTGATCGAACTCCAGTTCACGGCAGAGACCGCGTGCTCGGGCGGCGGCGCCGGCGGATGGTGCCAGATCTCCCTGCTCCGCGACGGCGGTGTCGTCGGCCCCGCCGACCAGGCGTTCGACAGCAGCGACAACGCCACCGAGGGCACCGGCTCCTACGAGAGCCATGCGATGAGCCGCGTGACCGAGGAACTTCCGGCCGGGACCTACGTGTTCACCGCCCAGTCGAGCCTGGGCAACTCGAATCCGACCTTCCGGGTCGACGACATGGTGCTGACCGCCCAGGTCCACCTGACGAGCTGAGCGACAAGCCGAAACAAACGCAAGAGCCCCGGGCCATGGGCCCGGGGCTCTTCTTCGTTCTCGGATCGAGTGGCGCTAGGCCTGCTGGATCTTGATCTCGATGTCGACCCCGGCGGGGAGGTCGAGACGCTGCAGGGAGTCGACCGTCTTGGGCGACGGATCCAGGATGTCGAGCAGGCGCTTGTGGATGCGCATCTCGAAGTGTTCCCGGGAGTCCTTGTCCTTGAACGGGCCCTTGATGACCGTGAAGCGGTGCTTCTCGGTCGGCAGAGGGATCGGACCCGACAACTGGGCCTGCGTCCGCTTCACCGTCTCGACGATCTTCTTCGTCGACTGATCGATGATTTCGTGGTCGTAGGCCTTGAGGCGGATACGAATCTTCTGTCCTGCAGCCATCTTCAGTCCTACTTGAGGATCTTCGTGACCGAGCCGGCACCAACGGTGCGGCCGCCCTCGCGGATGGCGAAGCGGAGACCCTCGTCCATGGCGATCGGGTGGATCAGCTCGACGGTCATCTCGGTGTTGTCACCGGGCATGCACATCTCGGTGCCCTCGGGCAGCTGGATGGTGCCGGTGATGTCGGTGGTCCGGAAGTAGAACTGCGGACGGTAGTTGGTGAAGAACGGCTTGTGACGGCCGCCCTCCTCCTTCGACAGCACGTAGACCTGCGCCTCGAAGTCGGTGTGCGGGGTGATGCTGCCGGGGGCGGCGAGCACCTGGCCACGCTGGACATCGTCCTTGTCGACACCGCGCAGGAGGGCGCCGATGTTGTCGCCGGCCTGACCCTGGTCGAGGAGCTTGCGGAACATCTCGACACCGGTGCAGGTGGTCTTCGAGGTCTCCTTGATGCCGACGATCTCGATCTCGTCGCCGGTGTGAACGGCGCCCTGCTCGACCTTGCCGGTCACCACGGTGCCACGACCGGTGATGGTGAACACGTCTTCGATCGGCATCAGGAACGGCTTGTCGAGATCACGTTCGGGGGTCGGGATGAACTCGTCGACCTGCGCCATGAGCTCCAGGATGGCGGCCGCCGCGTCGGCGTCGCCTTCGAGGGCCTTGAGGGCGGAGACGTGCACGACGGGGGTGTCGTCACCCGGGAAGTCGTACTCGTTGAGGAGCTCGCGAACTTCCATCTCGACGAGCTCGATGAGCTCCTCGTCGTCGACCATGTCGACCTTGTTCAGCGCCACGATGATCTTCGGCACGCCGACCTGACGGGCGAGCAGCACGTGCTCACGGGTCTGGGGCATGGGGCCGTCGGCGGCCGACACCACGAGGATGGCACCGTCGACCTGAGCCGCACCGGTGATCATGTTCTTGATGTAGTCGGCGTGGCCGGGCATGTCGACATGGGCGTAGTGACGGTTCTCCGTCTCGTACTCCACGTGCGACACGTTGATGGTGATGCCGCGCTCGCGCTCTTCCGGCGCGTTGTCGATGTTGGCGAACTCGGTGAACTTCGAGCCCTCGACGTTGTCGGCGAGAACCTTCGTGATCGCAGCGGTGAGCGTCGTCTTGCCGTGGTCGATGTGTCCCATCGTGCCCACGTTGACGTGAGGCTTGTTCCGCTCGAACGTCTCCTTGGCCATAACTGTTTTTCCTTATTCTCTACGAGAGGGTGTGCTTCGTTGTTTGGGGTTAGGAGACGATCATTCGCCGCGGACGCGGGCGACGATCTCTTCCTGGACGTTTGCAGGCGTGGGCTGGTACGAATCGAATTGCATCGTGTACGTCGCCCGCCCCTGCGTGCGTGAACGCAGGTCCGTACTGTATCCGAACATCTCGGAGAGCGGCACGAGTGCGTTCACGACTTGGTTGTTTCCGCGCTGCTCGGTGCCTTGCATCTGGCCGCGGCGCGAGTTCACATCGCCGACCACATCGCCGAGGTAGTCGTCGGGGGTGACGATCTCCACGGCCATGACCGGCTCGAGAAGTGTCGGCTTCGCCTTGCGGGCCACTTCACGGAACCAGGCGTTGCCGGCGATCTTGAACGCCATCTCCGACGAGTCGACGTCGTGCGTCTTGCCGTCTTCGAGGGTCACCTTGATGTCGACCGTCGGGAAGCCGGCGAGGACACCGTTGCTCATCGCTTCCTGGATGCCCTGGTCGACCGGCTTGATGTATTCCTTCGGGATGTTGCCGCCGGTGACGGTGGACTCGAACTCGTACTCGCCGCCCGGGTTGGGGCTGAGCGTGGCCGAGATCACCGCGAACTGACCGGTGCCACCCGTCTGCTTCTTGTGCGTGTAGGTGTAGCTCGGCACTTCCTGCGTGATGGTCTCACGGTAGGCGACCTGGGGCTTGCCGACCGCGGCCTCGACCTTGAACTCGCGGCGCATGCGGTCGACGAGCACCTCGAGATGCAACTCGCCCATGCCGGCGATGATGGTCTGCGCGGTTTCCTCGTTGGTGGTGACCTGGAAGGTGGGGTCCTCTTCGGCCAGCGCCTGCAGCGCCTTGCCCATCTTCTCCTGGTCGGCCTTGGACTTCGGCTCGACGGCGACCTCGATCACCGGCGTCGGGAAATCGAGGTTCTCCAGGGTGATCGGATGGGCCGGATCGCACAGGGTGTCACCCGTGCGGGTGTTCTTGATGCCGATGCCCGCCGCGATGTCGCCGGTGGCGACGGAGTCCTTGTCGACGCGGTCGTTGGCGTGCATCTCGAGGATGCGCCCGACCCGCTCCTTGCTGGAGGTACGAGTGTTGAGAACGACCTCGCCCTTGTTGAAGGTGCCGGAGTAGACCCGGAAGTAGGTGAGCCGACCGACGTGGGGGTCGGTCATGATCTTGAACGCGAGGGCTGCGAACGGCTCGTCGTCGCTGGCCTTGCGTGTCGCCTCGTTGCCGGCCTTGTCCTCGCCCTTGATCGGCGGCACGTCGAGCGGCGACGGCAGGTAGTCGATGACGGCGTCGAGCAGGGGCTGAACGCCCTTGTTCTTGAAGGCGGTCCCGTTGAGGATCGGCACGAGATTGCCCTCGAGCGTGCCCTTGCGGATCGCCGCCATGAGCTCTTCCTGGGTGACCTCTTCGTCTTCGAGGACCTTCATCATGATGTCCTCGTCCTGGTCGGCCGCAGCCTCGAGGAGCATGGCCCGGTACTCGTCGGCCTGTTCCTGGTACTCCGCCGGGATGTCGAGGATGTCGTAGGTGGCGCCCAGATCGGTCTCGTCGGTGGCCGGCGGCCACACGAGGGCCTTCATCCGGACCAGGTCGATCACGCCCTGGTAGTCGCTCTCCGCGCCGATCGGCAGCTGGAGCACCGCGACATTGGGCGTCAGCCGGTCCTTGATGGTGTCGAGGCAGAAGAAGAAGTCGGCACCGGTGCGGTCCATCTTGTTGATGAAGCACATGCGGGGCACGTGGTAGCGGTCGGCCTGACGCCAGACGGTCTCGGTCTGCGGCTCCACGCCGGCGACGCCGTCGAACACGGCGACCGCGCCGTCGAGCACGCGCAGCGAACGCTCGACCTCGACGGTGAAGTCGACGTGGCCCGGCGTGTCGATGATGTTGATGCGATGGTCGTTCCAGATGCAGTGGGTCGCCGCGGAGGTGATCGTGATGCCACGCTCCTGCTCCTGCTCCATCCAGTCCATGGTGGCCGCGCCGTCGTGGACCTCACCGATCTTGTAGGACCGACCGGTGTAGTAGAGGATGCGCTCGGTGGTGGTGGTCTTGCCCGCGTCGATGTGGGCCATGATCCCGATGTTGCGGGTCATGTTGAGCGGAGTTCGCTTCTCAGCCATGGGAATTCCTCAGGTAAGGGGATGGGCGGGCGAAACCTCGTTCGGTTTCACGACGAACCGGGGTGGTTCGCATCGAACCGGGGTTCGGTTCGCACGCACCACGACCGGGCGTTTCTCTTTCGGAGAGAAGAGCCCGGTCGTCGAAAAAGTGTATTGGACGGATGAAGGAGAACCGCGGAGCTACCAGCGGTAGTGAGCGAATGCCTTGTTGGCGTCGGCCATCTTCTGGAGATCCTCACGACGCTTGCACGACGCACCGATGCCGTTGCTGGCATCGAGGATCTCGTTGGCCAGGCGCTCCGACATGGTGCGCTCACGGCGATCCCGGGAGAAGCCGACCATCCAGCGGATGGCGAGGGTGGTGGCACGACGAGGACGGACCTCGACGGGCACCTGATAGGTGGCGCCACCGACACGGCGGCTGCGGACCTCGAGCTGCGGGCGCACATTGTCGACGGCACGCTTGAGGGTGCCGACGGGCTCGGCGCCGGTCTTCTCCTCGACGATCGTCAGTGCGTCGTAGACGATCCGCTCGGCCAGGTTGCGCTTGCCGCGCTGCAGGACCTTGTTGATGAACTGGGTGACGAGCACCGAGTCGTGGATCGGATCGGGATGGATTTCGCGACGCTGTGCCGGACCCTTACGAGGCATGCTCAGCCTTCTTTCTTGGCGCCGTAACGGCTACGGGCCTGCTTGCGGTCACGCACACCGGAGGTGTCGAGCGTGCCGCGGACGATCTTGTAGCGAACACCGGGGAGATCCTTCACACGACCGCCTCGCACGAGGACGATCGAATGCTCCTGGAGGTTGTGACCCTCACCGGGGATGTAGGCCGTGACCTCGACGCCGGAGGTGAGCCGGACACGGGCGACCTTGCGCAGCGCGGAGTTCGGCTTCTTCGGGGTGGCGGTGTAGACGCGGGTGCAGACACCACGGCGCTGGGGCGCTCCCTTGAGCGCGGGTGTCGCTTCCTTGCGACGCTTCGACTGGCGACCCTTGCGGACCAGCTGCTGAATCGTTGGCACAGAAATACCTTCGTAGGCGGGATCAGAACGTGGATACGGCCGGCTGCGCCCTCGGGAGCGCGCTCAGGCCGACGGGAAAGCATACGAGCGAGGTATGGGAACCTCAACCCGCGCGGGCTTTTCGCGACCGCCCGGCACTGGACAGCGATCTCGAAGTGGAGTGACATCGTCGCATGCCACTGCGTTTCAACCACATGGAGCTCACCCTCGCGCCCGGCGGGCTCGAAGCTCATCGCGACGAGATCACGCGGTTCTACGGCGACCTCCTCGGTTGGACGGCGAGCGACGTCTCGATCCTCGGGCAGACCGGGCTGCTGCTGCGCACCGACCCGGCGACGAGCCAGTTCATCCTGGTGACCGAACAGCGGGTGCACATCGACTCCCCCGGCTACGACCACCTCGGGCTCCTGTGCGCAACACGCGAGGAGGTCGACCGTCATCTCGCGAAGGCCAAGGAACTCCAGTCGGCCGACGAACGCGTGCGGATCAAGGAGTACGACGACCTCGTCAACGGCGACCATGTCACCCACGCGTTCTACGTGAAGTACCTGCTGCCGATCTGGTTCGACATCCAGTGCTTCGAGCGGGCGGGCGCCCCCCAACCCGACACCTGGAACTACGCCCTCGGGTAGACGCTATGTCGTCGGATAGCCGGGCACGGGCAGGGTCGTCGTGACGGGCGGCAGCGTCGGGTAGGCCGGGACCGTCGTCGTGACGGTGGGCGGCGGCGTGGTGGTCGGCGGAGCCGTGGGGGCCGGCGGCGGGGTGGTCGGTGCGGGCCGCGTCGTGGTGGCCGGCGCGAGTGTCGTCGTCGACGGCACGAGCGTGGTCGTCGACACGGCCGTGGTCGACGGTGCCCTGGTCGTGGTCGGCGGGCGCGTCGTGGTCGACGCGTTCGTTTCGACGACAGGTTCGTCCACCGCGTCGACGACTCGCTCGACCTGCACGGCGGGCTGCTGCACCTCGACCGAGATCGCCGGGACCGCAGCCGCGGACGCGGCGACGAACACCGCGCTGGCCACCGCGGCGCCGGCACCGGTTCCCGCACCCGAGACCACCTGCAGGAGCTGGCCGGGGATCTCGGCGAGCGCGCCGAGCGCGCCGACGCCCGACCGGTTGGGATGGATACCGACACTCAGGAACGCCCGAACCACCGTCGGGTCGAACTGGGTCCCGGCGTGGTCGACGAGTTCACGTCGAGCCGCGGCCGGCGACATCGGCTTCTTGTACGAGCGCAGCGCCGTCATCGCGTCGTAGGCGTCGGCGACCGCCACGATCCGCCCCGCGAGCGAGATCTGCTCACCTGCCAACCCGGCCGGATACCCGCTGCCGTCCCACCGTTCGTGATGATCGGTCGCGGCGCCCGACCACGGACCGAGCCAGTCTGCGAACGGCGCGAGATGGCCGATGGCGTGCACCGGGTGCTGCTCCACGAGGACTCGGTCCTCGGCACTCAGACCGCCCCGGGTGTCGAGCACGCGTTGCGGCACGTCGAGCATGCCGACGTCGTGCAGCAGCGTCGCCCATCGCAGGCGCTCGATGTCGGCCTGGGCGAGGCCGAGCTCCGCCGCGATCAGTTCCGCGTAGCCGCGGACGCGATCGCTGTGACGACCGGAACGGACCTCGCGGCGGCTGACCTTCGTCACGAGCGCAGCGAGGCGCTTGGCGGTCACGGCGGTATCGGTCTGCGAACCGGTGAGCGTCGCGGGTCGGTCCCGTTCGTCGTCGGCACCGGACCGCAGGAACGCGCGCATCCGGGAGGGCGCGGCGTCCGGGAACGTCAACGACAGGCTGAAGAGGACACCGAGCGAACTGAAGCGCCGGATGAGGCGCCGCACCAGCTGGAACACCAGCGACGACAGGACCACCGCGCCGAGGAACCATCCGAGCGACGGGCCGAGACCGTCGGGCCGGCGAACCAGCCCCATCGCGAACCGGACGCTGAGCCAGCTGATCACCAGCGGCACCGCGATCAACCCGGCCCGGATCATCCATGCGAGCAGCGGACGCGCCTTCCATTCCCCCTGCGGGGGATCGACCACCGCTCGGGGCGGATCTGGGTGTTCGGAGGTGGGCGGCACCGTGTCGTCCTGGGTCGGTTCTCTCCTTCACATCGGCAGGTTGGCCCGTGGCCTGAGCGCCCACGCTCGTTCCGGTCGCGGCCCATCTGACGCGGCCGGCAGGGCCTCCTAGTATCGGCCCGTGAACGAGAACCAGGATCCCGTCGGTGGTGTCGCAGCGTGGGCACCGAGTCACCTACCCCCTCGGGGCGTCGAGCTGACCCCCGCCCAGGAGCTCGCCTGTGCCATGCGCCATCTCGACATCGCCGGCTTTTCCGAGAACATGACCGGGCATGTCACCTGGCAACAGCCCGGCGCCGACACCCTGCTCGTCAACCCGTGGGGCTACTGGTGGCGAGAGGTCAAGGGCAGCGACATCCTGGAGGTCGACCTCGACGGCTCGGTCGTGGCCGGCGCCTGGGACGTCACCCCCGCGATCCACATCCACACGGAACTGCACCGTCGTCGGCCCGACGCCCGAGTCGTCGTCCACAGCCATCCCATGTATGCGTCGGTACTCGCCGCGGTTCCCGAACTGCCCGAGCTCGTTCACCAGAACTCGAGCATCCTGGCCGACCAGATGGTGCTCGTCGACGACTACGACGGTGAGGTCGACACTCCTCTGCTGGGCGGGGCTCTGGCCGATGCCATCGGCGACGCAACCGTCGCCCTCCTCGTCAGCCACGGCGTCATCGTGACGGCGCCGACGATGGCGGAGGCGATCTACAAGAGCATCCTGTTCGAGCGCACGTGCGAGATGCACTGGCGGCTCCGGGCGTATGGCGCCCGGGCGACTCCGATCGCGCCGGTGTTCCAGAAGCAGCTGCGGGCCTCGCTCGTCGAGCGGGCGGCCGACGTGTACTGGGACGGTGCCGTGCGCCAGCTCGTCGCCTCCGAGCCCCGGGTCCTGGACTGATCGGCGGCCTCATGGCGCCGGTCGCACACACCACCGCCGGAACCCTGTCGGGGGTCGACACCGCGAGGGGCGTCGCGTTCCGCGGCGTGCGGTACGCCACCGCCCCACGGTTCGGACTTCCCCGTCCGGTCACCCCATGGGACGGCATCGTCGCCGCCGACACGATCGGGCCCGCGGCTCCGCAGGTCGTCACCTCCGACCCGCTGATCCCCGACATGGCAGTCGGCGAGATCGGGGAGGACTGCCTCCGGGCCGAGATCTGGACTCCCGCCACGAGCGGATCGCGCCCGGTGCTCGTCTGGGTACCGGGCGGGCGCTACCAGATCGGCGGCGCCGCCCTCGCGACCTACGACGGCACCCGTCTGGCCGCAGCGGGCGACATCGTGGTGATCGGGGTCAACTATCGGCTCGGTGCGCTCGGGTTCCTGGCAGCCGACGGTGTGCCGAGCAATCTCGGCCTTCGCGACCTGGTTGCCGCACTGCAGTGGATCCGTTCCGAAGCCGCGGCGTTCGGCGGCGACCCGACCAACATCACGCTGATGGGCGAATCGGCCGGCGCCGGCGCGATCACCCACCTCCTCGCGAGCCCTGCCGCGCGGGGGCTGTTCGACGGCGCGATCGTCGCGAGCGGCGCACCCGGCGCGACACTCGACCGGGAAACCGCGGCGACCGTGGCCGACACGTTCCTCGCGACCGCCGGTGTCGCGCATGCTTCCGGCCTCGCCGACGTCGAGCTCGACCGGCTGCTCACCGTCCAGGCCGAGGCCGACACCGCCCTCCTCCCGACGGCGGGGATGATGCCGTTCCACCCCTGGGTCGACGGCGACCTCCTGCCCGCCGGTCCGCTCGACGCCGAGCTCTCCCCCGTGCCACTCGTGATCGGCACGACCCGCGACGAGATGGCGCTGTTCCGGGATCAGATCCCGTCCTTGCCGGCCGAGTACGCGATCCCCTGGTTGGCTGCCAAGTGTGCGACCTTCGCCGCCGACCCCGAAGCCTCGGCGCAAGCCGGTCTCGACGTGTGCGGGGGCGACCTCGCCGACGCGATCGCCGACACCGATCTCCACGTCCCCGCGTCGCTGTTGGCCGACCGGCACGCGCAGCGCGGAGTCCCCGTTTTCCGCTACCGCTTCGACTGGGATGCCCCCGGGCTCGGCGCAGCCCACGCGACCGATCTCCCGTTCCACTTCGGGACGCTCGACGTCGCGGACTGGCGGGCGACCCTCGGCGCCGACCGCGACCGGGCCGAGGACGCCGACCGGCTCTCGGCTGCGATCGGCGACGCGTGGGCCGCCTTCTGCCACAGCAAGGTGCCGGCCTGCGCACCGCTCGGCGAGTGGCCCGCCCACGACCCCGAGCATCGTCGGGCGACACTGCTCGCCGCCGACGTCGTCGCCGCCGACGATGTGGGCGGCGCGCACTTCCGTGCCTGGACCGAACCGAATGGAGCGAACTCGTGACATATCTCGCCGGCAGTCTCGATGGCAGTGTGGCAATCGTGACCGGTGCGAGCCGCGGCATCGGCCGTGGTTGCGCCAACGTGCTCGCGGCCGCGGGGGCCACCGTCTACCTCACCGGACGCTCCGCCACCGAGGACGACCACCCGTTGCCGGGCACCGTCGGCGCGACCGCCGCCGAGATCGTCGCCGCCGGCGGACGGGCGATCGGCGTCGTCTGTGACCATCGAGACGACGCTGCCGTCGAAGCGCTGTTCGATCGCGTCGCCGACGAGGAAGGGCGCCTCGACATCCTCGTCAACAACGCGTTCATCGTGTGCGACGAGCTCACCTCACGGAAGCCGTTCTGGGAGGTGCCCATCTCCAACTGGGACGACATGATCGACGTCGGCACCCGCTCGGCCTACGTCGCGAGTGTGTTCGCGGCCCGCACGTTCATGGTCCCGGCCGGCTCGGGCCTGATCGCCAACATCAGCTCCTCGGGGGCCCAGGAATACGCGTGGCATGTCGCCTATGGCGTCGGCAAGTGTGCCCTCGACCGCATCACGGCCGACACCGCCCACGAGCTCGCACCCCACGGTGTCAACGCGGTGTCGCTGTGGCCCGGCTTCGTCCGCACCGAGCGGATCGACCTCGCGGTGGCGGCCGGCGCACTCCCCGAATCGCTCGACGTCTCGATCGCCGAATCGCGAGAATTCACCGGACGAGCGGTCGCCGCGATCGCCGCCGACCCCGAAGCCCGGCAGTGGACCGGCCAGGCGATCGCATCACGAACGCTCGCCGACCACTACGGCTTCACCGACATCGACGGTTCGCTCCCCGCCGGGCCGCTTCACGACCGGTGAGCGAGGCTCACGACGGAAGGGCCGACTCGATCACCTCGACCAGCGTTTCGGCGGTGTACTGGTTGGCCCTCGGGTTCGGGTGCCCGTCGCCGAGATATCGATACAGATAGGGCGAGAAGTCGTCGAGCAACTCGTCGGGCTTGAACAGCTCCGGCGGGTCGACCAGCGCGCACGGCACGTCGAACTCGTCGCAGAACGACAGCAGCAGGTCGAGCCGTTGCTCGCGGATGTCGGTGTCGGCGTACGCATCCTTCATCAGCAGGAAGGTGACCTCGAGGTCCGTGTCGAGCGAGACCAACTCCTCGTGCATCGCGGCGAGTTTGGCGAACAGGGCCCGCTCGACCGTCAGATCGTCCTTCCCGGGGGTGAAGTTGCAGTACTCGTCGAGCTCGAAATCGGGATCCTCGTCGACCTCGACGATCTCACCACGCAGCACAGGCGCGACGAACCTTCCGCCCACGTACCGCCACGTCGTCGGGGTGTCACGGGCGACACCGTTGGCCATCTCGTAGGCGAGGTCGTCCATCCGACAGAGCTCGGTGCTCGAGATGTTGAAGATGAGATGCTCGACCCCGAAGTCTTCGACGAGCGAGACCGCGTTGCCATAGTGGGACTCCACGGAGAACACCGATCGACCGACCGTCAACACCTCCACACAGCGGTCGCGTCGGGTGCTCAGCGTCGCTTCCGCGATGATGCCCGCCTTCTGGTCGATGCGGGTCTGCACCGCTTCGACATAGCTTCCCCCGAGGTAGGCGACCCGATCGCAGCCGTTGGGATTGTCGGTGCTCCGGTCGCGATCGGCCCGCCCGAAGTTGTTGGTGTAGGTGTAGCCCGCGTACTCCTGCACCTCCATGCGGGTCGACCCGTTCCACACCCGCAACTCGTGCGGGTTCCGGTTCTGCGGCGACGGCGGCGGCGGCTCACCGGTCGGCTCGAACACCGGCTCGAGATCGATCTCGAGATGCCGTGTGAGCCGATCCGTGTCGACCCAGGCTCCCTGGCGGACGTAGTGCTCGAGCCCGTAGTCGTCGAACCAGATCTTGAGACGGGACGGCAGTTCGTCGAGATCGATCGAGAAGGACCCGTCGTCGTTCATCGTGAACGACGAACGCTCACCACCGCTGCCCAGCACGTGAACGACGGAGAGCGACGAGTCATCGGCCGGATCTTCGGTGCGGGCCGCGAGCGCCAGGTCCTTGTTGCGGATCTCGACGGTCAGTGCCGCGCCCGAATCGCTGATTCGCTGCGTCGAGTCGGTCAACGCCAACGATGTCACGGTGATCGGATCGAGGCCGGCGACATCGTCGACCGGAACGGAGAACAGCGCACCGAACGCCCGCATCGTCGGGGCCGGCGCCGGCGTTGCTTCCGACGACGAGTCCACCGGGGGCATCTCGGCCAACGGCATCGCCCCCGCCAGTTCCTCGACCAACAGTTCCTCGACGGTCGAGGTCGTGGTCGTGGTCGTCGTCGTGGACCCGCTCTCGTCGGGATCGACCTCGTCGCCGATGAACGCGAAACACTCCACGCCGGTGACCTCGAAGAGCCCGCCGATGTCGCCGACGAGCCCATAGCCGGCGAAGGGTTCGTCGACGGAGAAGCGGGTGACACAGTCGTCGAGCGCGGTCCGCGGCGCGAACACGGTCAGCGCACCGGCCTCGTCGATCACGAACAGCATGGTCTCCGAACCGGCGATCGGAACCTGGAGCCCTTCGAGCACGATCCCGTCGAAGGGCACGTTCGCCGCCCGCTCCGGAGCGATGGCGAGCATGCCGCTCGGTCGGGTCAGCGTGAGCCGGGCCCGTTCCTGCGACTGGGCATCGTCGAGCAACGGCTCGTAGTCGAGTCCGGCCCTGACGAAGACCCCGCTCTTTTGATGGGCGGGCACGGCATCGATCAGCGCCCAGGTGACCGCCGATTCCGACGGCGCATCGTCGCGGAACACGAGCCACCATGCACCGACTCCGACACCGGCGACCAACGCCAGCGCCAGCGCCGTGAGCAGCGCGCCACGCCGCAGGTTCACTCGCTCAGACTCGCCTCGAGCGCCGCGGCGCACTCGTCGGTGAGCACCTCGGTGTGGCAGTCGGCGACAAGGGCGTCCCAGCCCGTCACGGAGAAGAATGCGTGTTCTTCGACGGTCGACCAATCCGGCTGGTCGTAGTCGTCGAGACCGTTGACGGTGATCAGTCCGGCCTCGACCACATCGGAGAACCCGCACGTCGTGAAGTCCTGATCGACCACACCGGCCCACAGCATCGCGCGAGCGTCGACCGAGCCGTCGAACGCATCGGAGGGCACCGACACGTAGACGCCACAGCCGGCGCCTTCATCACTCGAGAAGACCTCGTAGGCGATGCCGTCACCTCCCGAAGCCGGGGCGGTCTCGTCGGGAGCCGTCTCGTCGGGAGCCGTTTCATCGGCAACGGTGTCATCAGCAACGGTGTCATCGGGCGCGTCTGGCGCACCGGAATCGTCACCGGAGGAACAGGCTCCCGCCGTGAGGGCGAGAAGAGCGACGACGAAGAGGACGTACTTGCGGAATTGCACGGGGGGCACCTTCAGTTGACGGCGGTCAGCGCACGATCGGCCGTGCGCTCCTTGTCGGGCCAACGAATGCTAGCTGGGGCGTCGCCGAGAACAGCGCCGCCCGGGCAGGGCGCGAGAACGCAACGAGGAGAGGCAGAGCGCGTCGAATAGGGTGCTGGCCATGAGCGGCCAACCCACCGAATCGGTCGAGCAGCTGCGGCACTGGTACGTCGAACACGTCTTCGGCGAGCATGGCGACTTCGACGTCATCGATGCCTTCGACCCGTCGACCGGAGCCGTCTTCGCCACCGTCCCCGTCTGCGATGCGGTCCAGGTGAACCGGGCCACGACCCAGGCCAGAGCCGCACAACGAGCGTGGGCCCGCACGACCGTTCAGGAACGAGGCCGGCTGATGACGGCATGCGCCGATCGTCTCGCCGCCATCGGCGACGAACTGGCGGTCCTCCTCGCGTTCGAGTCCGGCAAGGCACTCGAGACCGAGTGCCGCGGCGAGGTCGGCCTCGTCGTCGAGATCTTCCGCTACTTCGGCGGCGTCTCGCACGAGCTGAAGGGCCACACGACGCCGCTCGGCACCGATGTCATCGGCTTCACCACCCGCCACCCCCACGGGGTCGTCGCCGGCATCGTGCCGTGGAACGTCCCCTTGATGATGATGGGCTACAAGGTCGCGGCCCCACTGGTCGCCGGCAATGCTGCGGTCGTCAAGGTTCCCGAGCAGACCTCCTTCACGCTGATCCGCGTGCTCCAGGAGCTCGTCGAGGTTCTGCCGACCGACCTCGTCCACTTCCTCACCGGTACCGGCGACATCACCGGCGCCTCCCTCGTGTCCGACCCCAACGTCGACAAGGTCAGCTTCACGGGATCGGTCGACACCGGCCGCGCCGTCTACGAGGCGAGCGCCAAACTGATCCGCCCGGTCACCCTCGAACTCGGGGGGAAGAGCCCGATGCTCGTGCTCCCCGATTGCGACATCGACAAGGCGGTCCACGGAGTCGTCCAGTCGATGCGGTTCACCCGCGGCGGCCAGAGCTGCACTGCAGCCAGTCGCGTGTTCATCGCGTCCTCCATGATCGAGGAGTTTCGCCGGCGGCTCGCCGCGGCGCTCGACGACATCGTGATCGGCGAAGCACTCGACCCGGCGACCCAGTGCGGTCCGCTGATCTCGGCTCGTCAACGCGATCGGGTGCAGGCCTACATCGACGGAGCGATCGCGGACGGCCTCACCGTCGAGACCTACGGCACCATCGCCGAGGGCACCGACTGGGACGGCGGCTACTTCGTTCGTCCGTGCGTCGTCCTCGATCCCCCCGCCGACCATCGGGTGGCGGTCGAGGAGGTCTTCGGGCCTGTGGTGTGCCTGTTCACCTACGACGACATCGAGGATGCGCTCCAACGGGCCAACGACAGCGAGTTCGGCTTGTCGGCGAGCGTGTGGGGTCGAGACATCACGACGTGCATGCGGCTCGCCGACGCGCTCGAGGCCGGGATCGTCCAGATCAACCAGAACGCGATCATGGTGCCCGGCATCGCGTACGGTGGCATCCGCAACAGCGGATTGGGCAAGGAAGGCTCGCTCGAAGCAATGCTCGAGTCCTACACCTACGCCAAGACCAACATCTTGAACTACGGCGACTAAGGAGCCCACGTGAAGGACAAGATCCGATCGCTCGTGATCGAAAATCTCGGCCTCGACGCCGATATCGGCGACGACACGTTGTTGTTCTCGTCGGGCCTGCTCGACAGCCTCAGCGCCGTGTCGCTGCTGTTCTCGCTCAACGACGACCTGGGCATCTCGCTGTCACCGCTCGACGTGGCACTCGACGACTTCGATTCGATCGATCTGATCGTCGCGACCGTCGAGAAGTTCAGCTGACGAACATCGCACCGGGAGACGGCGCGTGAAGAAGAACATCGCCCGCTACGTGATGGGCACGCTCACGGCCGACACCGACGCCGACTGCATCCTCGGCGAGACCCCGCGTTCGCGCGGCGATCTTCTCCGCCGGGTGCACGGTCGCGCCCACGAGCTGCTGGTCGCCGGGGTCACACCCGACGAGTTCGTGGTGGTGCTCTGCGGACGCGGCGAACGATTCTGGGTCGACCTGCTGGCGCTGTGGGTGATCGGGGCGAAGCCGGTCTGTCTCGAACCCGACGTCCCCGACGACCACGGCGCCAACGTCCTCGCCATCACCGGCGCCACACGCGTCTGCGCCACCGGCATCGAACCCCCGCCCGCCCTGGCCGGCTGCGAGCAGGTGGCCGACACCGACCCGGTCGGCGAACCCGTTCGCAGTCTGCGCGACCTCCCGTGGGCCGATACCGATGACCAGCCCGACCTGGCCGGCCTGATCTTCACGTCGGGCACCACGGGCCTGCCCAAGGGTGTGCCGCTCACGCACGAACAGCTCGTGATGAACGCCCTCGCCACCCGCGACCGTCTCCGGCTGCGCCCCACCGATCGGCTCATGATCGCGACCCCCTTCCGGTTCATCAGCTCGATCAGCCACTTCATCGTGACGCTGATGTGCGGGGCGGCGTTCCACGGCGTCGAGACCACCCTCATGCCGAAGGATCTGGTCACCGAGCTCGCCGGGAATCGCATCACTGCGTTCGGCGGGTCGCCGTTCCACTCGCAATTCGTCGCCCTCGCCGGCCGCGACCGTCTGCCCGATCTTCGCTGGCTCATGTCGTCCGGCGACCATCTCCCGGCATCGACCATCGACCAGCTCAACGCCGCGTTCCCCGACCTCGAGCTCCATGTCGTCTACGGCATGGCCGAGATGGGCGGCCGCATCTGCACCCTGCCGCCGCACGAGGTCGAGCGCAAGAAGGGCAGTGTCGGCCTGCCGATCTCGGGTATCGAGCTCGACGTCTACGACGAATCCGGCGACATCGCGGCTCCGGGCGAGATCGGGGAGCTGCATGTCGACGGCCCCTTCCGCTTCGACGGCTACCACGCCAACCCGGCGGCCAACACCGACGTGCTCGGGCCACGCGGCTTCCACACCGGCGACAAGGGCTATCGCGACGACGACGGCTACCTGTTCCTCGCCGGCCGGTCCGATGCCGTGTTCAAGCGCTCCGGCCTGAAGGTCTCGGCCCAAGTGATCACCGACGCGCTGAAGACGCTCGACTCGATCGACGATGCCTTCGTCCGCGCCGCCGCCGATCAGATGGAGGGGCATGTACCCATCGCCTACGTCGTCGTACGAGGCGACTTCGATCGCACGGAGACGGTGCGACGTCTGCGAGAACAGCTGGCGACCAACCACATCCCGAAGAAGTTCGTGTCGTTGCCGACGATCCCTCGGACCGGCTCGGGCAAGGTCGACCGTCGCTCCCTCGACGCCCTGATCGAATCCCTTCCGGCCGCACCATGACCGACCCCGAATCTCCCGAGCACGAATCACGCGCCCACCCTCGGCGGGACTTCCTGATCGCCTACGTGTTCTGGGTCGTCGTGTTCCTCTCGATCGCCGTGTCGATCTGGCTGTCGTCGTCGGAACTGTCCGCGTTCCGCTACGCCGGGTTCTGACGACATGACCGGCCTGCTCGCCAACCGACGCGCCTTCCTGGCCGCTGCGCTCACCGCGTTGCTCGTTCTCGTCGCCGTCGAGGCGACGGCCCGTGTGGCATTCGATCCCGATGGCCTCGACGAGTGGAGCGCCGACGCGTTCCTCGCCCACGAGCGCGACGACCACGGCCGGCTCGTCTCGGAAGTGGTGGCCATCCAGTCGAGCGAACGGCCCGCCGGCGGACGGCTCGTCGTGATCGGCGGATCCACCGTGCGCGAGGGGCTGCTCCCCGACGGCATCATCCAGCAAGCAGTCGACGACACATACGGGGCCGACGCCCCCGGGGTCCACACCCTCTACAGCTTCGATCAGTCGATGGCCGAAACGGCGCGGATCGCGCTCAACCTCCCCTTGGAAGCCGGCGACACCGTCGTGATCGAGGTCAACCCCCGCCGGCTCGGGTTCGGCGACGACACCCTCGAGCAGGAGTTCACCACATCGCGCTTCTCGCTGCTGCCCGCGGACGGACTACGCGATCTCTCCGACGCCGACCTCGTCGCCGACGCCCGCCCGAAGCCGTCGGGGTTCAGCGGCCGTCTCGATGAACTCGGCGATTCGACGGTCTTCTCGCCGTGGGACGAATCGAGTGTCTTCGAGCATCGGCTGTTCCTGCGCCAGTGGGTCGAGGGTCGACTCGACAGCCGCACCACGCAAGCATGGTCCGACCTGTTCGCCGGTCGCCTGACCGACGTCGACTGGGGCGCACTGACCGACACGACGTTTCGCGACATCCGTCGACCGGTCCGCTACGGCTACGGAAACCAGCCGCTGTCCGATGCCGAGAAGCAATCCCTCGCCGATGTCGTCGCCGAGACCCGGGTCGACGGCTACTTCGAGCATCGCGAACTCGACTTCGCGATCGCGACCGCCTTGGCCGAAGCGATCCGGGCGACCGGGGCCGAGGTCGTCTTCCTCGAGCTCCCCCGCACGTCGCTGTCGGTCGATGCCTACGGGCCGGTGTGGAACGACTTCGACGCCAGGGTCGACCGTCTGGTGGCCGACACCGGTGCACGGCTGCTCGATCTGCGCGACCTGCCCTTCGACGACACCGACTTCTTCGATCTCGAGCATCTCCTCGCCCCCGGTAGGCCCCGTCTCACCGATGCGGTCTTCGGCGCACTGCTCGACACCGATCTCGGACTCGAGGCGGAGTGATCAAGAAGCTCCGCCCCCTGATCACCCTCCTGGCGCTCGGCGCCGTGATGGTTGGCATCTGGTCGGTGGTGACCGACGACATCGCCGCACCTGAGACCGAGGGCATCGCCGCCGACGGCACCTGGCAGGCCGACTTCGAGGGAAAGGGCGCCACCACCGACTATGTGGTGCGCTTCTCGGTCGACGGAGCTTCCTCCGTCGACGATCTCGTGCTGCGGGGCTTCAACTCCGTCGACTGCAACGACGCACTCCACTGTCGCGGCCATGCCACGCTCGCCGGAGACGCGTTGCGGCTCGTGATCGACCCGATACCTGCCGGGGCGACCATCGACATCGAGGGCATCGACACCGTCCGTCAGATCCGCCAGGCCCCGTTCGACGGCCGCTGGCTCAACCGCCTGTTCCTTCTCGCACTCGCGTTCGTCCCGATCATCGTCCTCACCCATCGACGGGTGGCACTGAGCCAGTGGCTGCTGATCGCCTTCTCCGTCAGCGCGCTGTCGGCGCTCCAGTTCGGCTTCACACTGATGCTGTTGGGGATCCTGCTCGGCTTCTTCGCCATCGGCCGCTGGTATCGGGCGAGCGACAAGCGCTCGTCCCGCTTCATCCTGACCTGGCTGGCCATCACCGCGCTGATCCTGCTGATCCTCAAGAACTTCAAGGCCATCTTCCTCGTGTCGTTCGAGGACTACGGCTCGCTCGCACTCGTCCTCCCGCTCGGTACGAGCTACTTCCTCATCCGGCTGCTGGATCTCCAGCTGCGATGGCACCGTGGCCAGCTCGAAGATCTCAACCTGCGCCGATACCTCGTCTACGTGCTGTTCCCGCCGACCCTCGTGGCGGGCCCCATCGAACTCGTCGACTCGTTCTTCAAGAACCGGGCAGAGCGCATCACCCGGCTCGATCTGAGCGACGGGGCCATGCGCATCACGGTGGGCGTGGCCAAGAAGCTGGTGATCGTCGACGGCATCCTCGGCGGGCTGCTCTTCGAGAGCGGTCTCTGGAGCCGCGTCGTCACCGACCCGACCGGCGACCCGTGGGATGTCGTGCGCTTCTGCCTGCTGGCCTACCTGCTCGCCTATCTCGACTTCTCGGCGTACTCCGACATCGCGATCGGTCTCGCCCGCCTCTTCGGCTACACGATCGGTGAGAATTTCCGCTGGCCGGTGCTGGCCCCCGACCTCGCCGAGTTCTGGCGCCGATGGCACATCTCACTGTCGGGTTGGGCGTTCCGCAACGTCTTCTTCCCCGTCATCGCCACCACCCGCAACCAGTCCGCGGCGCTCATCGTCACCCTGGTGACCATCGCCATGTGGCACGACCTCGCGCTCACCTGGGTGACCTGGGGCCTCTATCACGGCATCGGCATGGCGGTACTCGCGTGGTGGCCGTGGCACCTCGTCAAGGAAGGTCGGCTCCGCACCATCGGCGGCACCATCCTCACCAACCTCTATGTGGCCGGCGGCTTCGCCTTCGTCACCATCCGCGACTACTCGCTGGCGTGGACAGTCTTCTACGAGTTCGTCACCGCACCCATCCAGTTGCTCCTCTGACCGCCCCCAAAACGAAATGAAGGCGAGTCGGCCCGAAAAGGTCGGGCCAACTCGCCTTGATTTCAGATGACGGCTGCGTCAGGTGGTTGCACCCGGCAGTGTGATCACGTCGGCGCCCGCATCACTGCGGCCCGCAAGCCACTCGGCGACATCCTGTTCGTCGGAATCGCTCGAGTAGTAGTCCATCGGCTCGTAGTCGGGCGCGGTGGTCTTGATGTTGCGGTACTCGGTCATGCCGGTACCGGCCGGGATGAGCTTGCCGATGATGATGTTCTCCTTGAGGCCCTGCAACGAGTCGGTCTTCGACTCGATCGCCGCCTCGGTGAGCACCCGGGTGGTCTCCTGGAACGACGCGGCCGACAGCCACGACTCGGTCGCGAGCGACGCCTTGGTGATACCCATCAGCTGGGGACGACCCTCGGCGGGCTTGCCACCCTCCTCGACCACACGACGGTTCGTGTCGGCGAACACCTTCTTGTCGATCTGGTAGCCCGGCAAGAAGTCGGTGTCGCCCGGCTCGTTGATCAGAATCCGCTTGGTCATCTGACGCACGATCAGCTCGATGTGCTTGTCGTGGATCGACACGCCCTGATCCCGGTAGACCTTCTGCACCTCGTCGACGAGGTACTTCTGGGTCTCGCGGACACCCTTGATCTCCAGGAGTTCCTTGGGATCACGTGCGCCCTCGACGATCGCATCGCCGGCCTTCAGCTCCTGGCCGTCGGTGACCTCGAGACGAGCGCCCGACGGGATGGTGTAGGCATCTTCCTCGCCGTCGTCGGCGATGATCAGGACCTCACGGCCGCGACCGTCGTCGTCGCCGACACGGACCACACCGGAGGTGCGGGCCAGCGTGGCCTTGCCCTTCGGGGTACGGGCCTCGAAGAGCTCGACCACGCGGGGCAGACCACCGGCGATGTCCTGCGCACCCGCCACACCACCGGTGTGGAAGGTCCGCATCGTCAGCTGGGTACCCGGTTCACCGATCGACTGGGCGGCGATGACACCGACCGCTTCGCCGAGCTCGATCTTGCCGCCCGTTGCGAGTGACATGCCGTAGCTCTTGGGCGAGATGCCGAACGCCGAATCGTCGGTCAGCGGCGAGAGCACCCGCACGCGGGTGACCTTCTCGTCGTCGCGCAGGGTCTCGAGTTCGTCGTCGCCGACCATCGTGCCCTTCTCGATGACAGAGCCATCGGCGAGTTCGACATCGTCAGCGAGCACACGGCCGAAGAGCTTGGTCTCCAGATGCGTGCGCTTGTTCGGGGTGTCGGGCATGACGTCTTCGATCCAGATGCCACCCACCGGACCGGAACGCTCGAACGGGTCCTCATCGTTGATGATGAGTTCCTGCGCCACGTCGACGAGGCGACGGGTGAGGTAGCCGGAGTCGGCAGTACGCAACGCCGTGTCGACGAGACCCTTGCGGGCGCCCGGCGTGGCGATGAAGTACTCGAGCATCTTCAGACCTTCACGGAAGTTGCTCTTGATCGGGCGGGGGATCATGTCGCCGCGGGGGTTCGCCACGAGGCCACGCATGCCGGCGATCTGACGCACCTGCATCATGTTTCCTCGAGCACCCGACTCGACCATCATGTTGACCGGGTTGAACTGCTGGCTCTCGAGGCCGTCCTTCATCCGGTTGGTGACCTCTTCGGTCGCCTCGGACCAGACCTCCACCTCCATCTGACGGCGCTCACCATCGGTGATGATGCCGCGACGGAACTGCTGCTCGATCTTGTCGGCCATCTTCTCGTGACGGTCGAGGATCTCGGCCTTCTCGGTCGGCGTCGCCACGTCGTCGATCGAGACGGTGAGCCCCGACCGCATGGCGAACTTGAAGCAGGTGTCCTTGATCGCGTCGAGGCTCATCGCCACCTCCTGCTTCGGGTACCCGCGAGCAAGGGTGTCGACGATGGCCCCCATCTGCTTCTTGCCGACCTTTTCGTTGACGTAGGGGTACGCCTCCGGGAGGGTCTGGTTGAAGAAGACACGGCCGACGGTGGTCGGCTCGTACTGCGCCGCCTCGCCGTTGGCCGGGCTGATCAGCAGGTCGGGGGTGCGGAACTGGATCGGTGCGTGGATGGCGACGTCACCACGTTCGTAGGCGGCCTCGAGTTCACGCACGTCGCGGAACACGCGGCCGGCGCCCTTGGCATCCTCGACGATGTCGGTCAGATAGAACGCACCGATGATCATGTCCTGCGTCGGTGTGACCAGCGGACGGCCGTTGGCCGGGCTGAGCACGTTGTTGGCGCTGAGCATGAGGACGCGGGCCTCGGCCTGCGCCTCTGCCGACAGCGGCAGGTGCACGGCCATCTGATCCCCGTCGAAGTCGGCGTTGAAGGCGGTGCACACCAGCGGATGCAGGTTGATCGCCTTGCCCTCGACGAGCACGGGCTCGAAGGCCTGGATACCCAGACGGTGCAGGGTCGGTGCACGGTTGAGCATGACCGGGTGTTCCTTGATGACGTCCTCGAGAACGTCCCACACCTGGGGGCGACGACGCTCGACCATGCGCTTGGCCGACTTGATGTTCTGGGCCAGCTCGGCGTCGACGAGACGCTTCATGACGAACGGCTTGAACAGCTCGAGCGCCATGATCTTCGGGAGACCGCACTGGTGGAACTTGAGCGTCGGGCCGACCACGATGACCGAACGGCCCGAGTAGTCGACGCGCTTGCCGAGCAGGTTCTGACGGAACCGGCCCTGCTTGCCCTTCAGCATGTCGGAGAGCGACTTGAGCGGGCGGTTACCGGGACCGGTGACCGGGCGCCCACGACGACCGTTGTCGAACAGGGCGTCGACGGCCTCCTGGAGCATGCGCTTTTCGTTGTTGACGATGATCTCCGGCGCACCGAGATCGAGCAGACGCTTGAGCCGGTTGTTGCGATTGATCACGCGACGGTAGAGATCGTTGAGATCGGAGGTCGCGAAGCGGCCACCGTCGAGCTGGACCATCGGACGCAGCTCCGGCGGGATCACCGGAACGACGTCGAGGATCATGGCGCGGGGATCATTGATCCGACGGCCGTGCTCGTCGCGACGATTGAACGCCGCCACGATCTTCAACCGCTTGATCGCCTTTTGCTTCCGCTGGGCCGACAGACCCTTCTCGCCTTCCGGCGGATCGATCTGGGCGCGAAGCTTGACCTCTTCCTCGTCGAAGTCGAGCGTCTCGACCAGACGGGCGATCGCGTCGGCGCCCATGCCGCCCACGAAGTAGTCGCCCCAGCGGTCCTGCAGCTCACGCCACAGCATCTCGTCTTCGATGATCTGACGACCGAACAGGCTCTTGAACTCGTCCCAGGCCCGATCGAGAATCTCCTTCTCGAACTCGAACTGCTCGCGGATCTCCGCGAGGTCCTTGTCGGCCTGACGACGAGCCGCCTTCAGCTCGGTGTCCTTGGCGCCGTCCTTTTCGAGTTCGGCGAGTTCCTTCTCGAGGTCCTCGGCCCGGCGGGCCAGGTCGAGTTCCATGTCCTTGTCGATCGCTTCGCGTTCGCCGATGACCTCGGCCTCGAGCGACACGAGGTCGGCGTCGCGACGCTCCTCGTCGACGGAGACGACGAGGTTGGCGGCGAAGTAGATGACCTTCTCGAGCTGCTTGGCCTTGAGCTCCTCCTTGGGCTCGGTGCCCATGAGGAGGTAGGCCAGCCACGAGCGGGTGCCGCGCAGGTACCAGATGTGCACGGCCGGCGCGGCGAGCTCGATGTGGCCCATGCGCTCACGCCGAACCTTCGAGCGGGTGACCTCGACGCCACAACGCTCGCAGATGATGCCCTTGAAACGGACGCGCTTGTACTTGCCACAGGCGCACTCCCAGTCCTTCGTCGGACCGAAGATCTTCTCGCAGAAGAGTCCGTCCTTCTCGGGCTTGAGCGTGCGGTAGTTGATGGTCTCCGGCTTCTTGACCTCGCCGTTCGACCACATGCGGATGGAATCCGCAGTGGCGAGACCGATCTTCAGGTTGGAGAAATCATTGACGTCGAGCATGAAAGTTACTCCCTCGTCTTCCCGGTCTCAGCCACGAGCCGCACGGGCGGCGGCGCGGGCGGCGTCTTCTTCGTCGGATCCACGTTCGGGTCGCTGGAGATCGATCCCCAGCTCCTCGACCGTGCGGAAGGTCTCTTCGTCGAGTTCTCGCATCTCGATCTCCTGACCGTCCTTGGAGAGCACCTCGACGTTGATGCACAACGCCTGCATTTCCTTGATGAGCACCTTGAAGGACTCGGGAATGCCGGGCTCGGGAATGTTCTCGCCCTTGACGATGGCCTCGTAGACCTTCACCCGGCCGAGCACGTCGTCGGACTTGATGGTGAGCAGCTCCTGCAGGCAGTACGCCGCGCCGTAGGCCTCGAGAGCCCACACTTCCATCTCGCCGAACCGCTGACCACCGAACTGGGCCTTACCACCGAGCGGCTGCTGGGTGATCATCGAGTACGGGCCGGTCGAACGGGCGTGGATCTTGTCGTCGACCAGGTGGGCCAGCTTCAGGATGTAGACGTAGCCCGTCATGATGTCGTTGTCGTAAGGCTCGCCGGTGCGACCGTTGTAGAGGGTCTGCTTGCCGTTGACACCGATCAGGCGGGTCTCGCCGTCCTTGGACTCGGGATTCAGGTTCTTCAGGATGTCGACGATCACCGGCTTGTCGCCGGCGAGCTCGTACTCGTCCCACTTCGCACCGTCGAACACCGGCGTCGCCACGAACGTGGCGGGCTTGGTGGTCGGACGCGTCTTGGTCTCGGTACCGCGAACGGGTGTGTCGCCGACCTGTTCGCCGTCGATGTTCCAACCCCAGCGGGCGCAATAGCCGAGGTGCGCTTCGAGCACCTGGCCGACGTTCATACGAGACGGCACGCCGAGTGGGTTGAGGATGATGTCGACCTGCTGACCGTCGGCGTTGAACGGCATGTCCTCGATCGGGAGGATCTTGGAGATGACACCCTTGTTGCCGTGGCGGCCGGCGAGCTTGTCGCCCACGCTGATCTTGCGCTTCTGGGCGACGTAGACCCGCACGAGCTGGTTGACCCCGGGGGGCAGCTCGTGGGCGTCGTCGCGATTGAAGACCTTGACGTCGATGACCTTGCCGGTCTCGCCGTGCGGGACCTTCAGCGAGGTGTCGCGCACCTCACGGGCCTTCTCGCCGAAGATGGCACGCAGGAGGCGCTCTTCGGGGGTGAGCTCGGTCTCGCCCTTGGGGGTGACCTTGCCGACGAGGACGTCGCCCGGACCGACCTCGGCGCCGACGCGGATGATGCCGCGCTCGTCGAGGTCGGCGAGGATCTCCTCGCTGAGGTTCGGGATGTCCCGGGTGATCTCCTCGGGGCCGAGCTTGGTGTCGCGGGCATCGATCTCGTGCTCGTGGATGTGGACCGACGTGAGCACGTCGTCCTTCACCAGGCGCTCCGAGAGGATGATGGCGTCCTCGAAGTTGTAGCCCTCCCATGGCATGAAGGCCACGAGGAGGTTCTTGCCGAGGGCGAGTTCGCCGTTGTCGGTCGAAGGACCGTCAGCGAGGAGTTGACCGGCCTTGACCTTGTCGCCCTCGGCGACACGGGGCTTTTGCGAGATGCAGGAGTCCTGGTTGGACCGCTCGAAGCGCTTCAGACGGATCGTCTTCTGGCCCAGCTTCTTGTAGTCCATGACGATGTGGTCGCCGTCGAGTTCGACGACGGTGCCGTCGTCCTCGGCCAGCACCATGTCGGCGGCATCGGTCGCGCAGCGACCCTCGATGCCGGTGCCGATGTAGGGCGCCTCGGCCCGGATCAGCGGCACCGCCTGGCGCTGCATGTTGGCGCCCATGAGGGCGCGGTTGGCGTCGTCGTGCTCTAGGAAGGGGATCAGCGCGGTGGCGACCGAGATGATCTGCTTCGGCGAGACGTCCATCATCTGGACTTCCTCCGGCGGCACCGAGGAGATCTCGGTGGTGGCGCCGAAGAAGACTTCCTGTTCCAGCTGGAGCCGCAGGTCGTGCAACGACGCGGCCTGGGGCGAACGCCGCACGAGCACACGGTCGGCCAGGAAGTTGCCCTTGTCGTCGATCGGCGCGTTGGCCTGGGCGACGACATAGTCCTCTTCCTCGTCGGCGGTCAGGTAGACGATCTCGTCGGTGACCACACCCTTCTTGACCACGCGGTAGGGCGTCTCGATGAAGCCGAACGGGTTGACCCGGGCGAACGAGGCCAGACCGCCGATCAGACCGATGTTGGGACCTTCGGGGGTCTCGATCGGGCACATGCGGCCGTAGTGAGAGAAGTGCACGTCTCGCACTTCGAAGCCGGCACGCTCACGGGACAGACCACCCGGGCCGAGCGCCGACAGGCGGCGACGCTGGGTGAGGCCCGAGAGCGGGTTGACCTGGTCCATGAACTGCGAGAGCTGGGAGGTTCCGAAGAACTCCTTGATCGCCGCGACGACCGGACGGATGTTGATGAGGGTCTGCGGGGTGATGGCCTCGACGTCCTGCGTGGTCATGCGCTCGCGCACGACCCGTTCCATGCGGGAGAGGCCGATGCGGACCTGGTTCTGGATCAGCTCGCCGACGCTGCGGATGCGGCGATTGGCGAAGTGGTCCTGGTCGTCGAGGCGATAGCCCGGCTCGCCCTTGGCGAGGTTGAGCAGATAGGTCGTGGCGGCGAGCATCTCGGCCTGCGCCAGCACCGACTGGTCGGAGTCGGGACGATCGAGCTTGAGCTTGAACTGCTTCTCGAGGAAGTCGAGCTCGGGACCGAGCTTGCGGTTGAGCTTGTACCGACCGACGCGGCTCAGGTCGTAGCGACGCGGCTCGAAGAAGGCGTTGCGGAAGTAGGCGCGGGCCGACTCGACGGTCGGCGGTTCGCCCGGACGGGCCCGCTTGTAGATCTCGAGGAGCGCCTCTTCCTGCGTCGGGGCGATCTCCTTGTCCTTTTCCCACTGGCCCTCGAGGAAGTCGAAGTACTCGACGAAACGGTCGAGGAACCCGGGCTCGTTCTCCTCGTCGTAGCCGAGAGCACGCAGCAGGGTGAACAGCGAGATGCGCCGCTTGCGGGCGACACGGGCACCCGCGGTGACGTCCTTGCCGGGCTTTTGCTCGACATCGAACTCGATCCATTCGCCGCGGTACGGGTGCACCGTGCCGGTGACGAGCTGGTGCTTGCTCAGGTTGCGGAGACGGAACCGCTCACCCGGCTGGAAGATGACGCCGGGCGAACGCACGAGCTGGGAGACCACGACACGCTCGGTGCCGTTGATGATGAAGGTTCCCTTGTCGGTCATCATGGGGAAGTCACCCATGAAGACCGTCTGCTCCTTGATCTCGCCGGTGTTGGCGTTCATGAAGCGGGCGCGCACGAAGATCGGCGCGCTGTAGGTCATGTCCTTTTCCTTGCACTCCTCCACCGTGAACTTCGGCGGCGGGCGCAGGTCCTCGTCGTCGGGGTCGAACTCGAGTTCGAGTTGCAGCGTTTCGGTGAAGTCCTTGATCGGGCTGATGTCGCGGAAGGTCTGTGCGAGACCCTCGTCGAGCAGCCACTTGAAGGACTCACGCTGAACAGCGATGAGGTCGGGGAGTTCGAGAACCTCGGGGAGATTTCCGAACGAATAGCGTTCGCGGTGTGCGGCGCGTGTGGTCACCTTGGCTCCAGAGTTGGCCGTGGATGAGGACGACAACAGGCCGTCCGGGCGCGGAGAACCGAAGCAAGAAGATCCGGAACAGGCGCGAGGACGACCACGTTGCTTTGCACGCTAGTGGCACCGCGCCGCGAACAGCAACTCTCGGGCAACCAGAACCGGCACCGGCCGTGACGGCCGGTGCGAGATCCGAGCCGAATCGGGTCGGGCGGATTGCACGCGAACGGTAAAGGTTCGCGGGCGCGAGGTCAAGGACGCTGCGTCACCTGCAACCGGATTGTGATCTGTCGACAAGCCTGCCTCTACGGCACCACCGTGAAGCACAGGCAACTGCCGACGGCGCCGGAAGGCACTCCGGGACCCGTGCCCTGGTGCTGCAGCGCGACCCAGTAGTCGCCCGGAGCAGCGCTCCCGAGCACGACCTCGATCTCGGCGACGATCGTGTTGGCGTCGACGACCTCCACGTTCGAGAAGAAGATCCCGTCGACACCGGGATTGGCGAGGTTCGTGGCGATGATCGTCGCCGCGTCCTGCCGGAATCCCGATCCGGTGATGGTGACCGTCGTTGCGACTCCCAGCGGAAGTGTCGACGGCGACATCGTCGTCACCTGCGGCTCCGACCACCATCGCAAGAGGACATCGATCTGGCCGTTCGTGTCTCCCGGTACCGAGGTCGCGCCCGACGGCCCGACGTTCCACACCGCATAGTTCCCGTCGCCGGAGACGAGGCCACGGAACAGCGACGTCGACAGCCAACTCAACGTGCCATCGGCAAGTGCGCTGCCGCGGGTGGTCGTCGCGTTCTCGACGTCTCGGATGTAGAGCCCGAATGCATTGACGTAGAAGTTCAGATCGTCGTCGCCGGACTGAAACGACACGATCGAACCATCGTGGCTGATCGAGGGGAGTTGGTTTGGCCCGTCGAGATGCGTTCCGTCGTTGTCGACACTGATGAGATCGATCGCGCCGGTGTCACGCTTGCGATAGATGTCCGGACTTGCGCTGGTGTCCGCCGGATGGAGATTCGTGGCCTGTGAATCGAACGCCACGAAGTGACCGTTGCCGGAGATCACCGGCCCGTAGGATTCGCCGTTGGCCTGCTGCCCGGTCGCCGAGGTCGACGCCCGAAAGACCGAGCCGGCCGTCCGAACGAATACGTCGCGCAGGCCGTTGGTGTCCCCGACGACGAGGTCGGACGCCGACGACAGGAAGGCGACTTCGTCACCGTCCTCGCTCAGCGACGGCAGGCTGCTCCCGCCGTTGGCCAAGCCGCCACCCGTCGCTTCCGACACGAGTCGGACGATCCCGGTCGACAGATCGCGTCGGTACACCTGCCCGACGCCGTTGGACGCCCCCCCGATCACGGGGTACGTGGTCGACCATGCGATGACGGTGCCATCGCCGGAGATCGCCGGGTGAAAGGAGGACGTCGCCTCGTTGCCGGCGTCGTCGAGACCCACCACCATCGTGGTGCCCGCCGAAACGGTGCGCATGACCACCCGCCCCGACATCGAGACGAACACGATGCGGTCGCCGTCATCGCTGATCGCACCGTCGTACCCACCGATGGCCGCGACCTCGCCGTCGTCGATCGAAACGAGTTCGATCGCCCCGGTCAACATGTCCTTTCGATAGAGGTCATCGAAGGAGCCCGAATCGCGACTGTCGATGGCTCCCGATGTCTTGAGCAGCACGTAGCGACCGTCGTACGAAACGTCCTCCACGCTGATGCCGAACGGGAACTCAACTCCGTTCTCGTCGACAGTGACCCGTTCGAGGTGCACACAACCGGACGCGAATGCCGCCATGACGACGAGGGTCGCGACCCGGAATCGGATACCCCGACGGTTCTGAATCTTGTGGAACACGGAACGCCTCCCGGTTGTGCTGCGAACGATCCCACGTACAGGACGAGTGAGGCTGTCCCGGGTTACACGGCTCGCCGTCAGTCCGTTCGCAGCGCCGCCCTCACCCGTGCCGCAACATCGTCGGAGACGCCGATGCTGCGGACATAGCTGTGATGGTCACCCCACCGCTGACGAAGTCCCTCGAGCGTCTTGCGCATGGCCGGCCTCGGGGAGCCCCACAGGGCGTGGTAGTCGTCGGGGTCGTAGCCGGCTTCGCGGATCCGCTCCTCGAACCAGTTCGTTCCCTCCGCCGAGTGGGCGCGATAGTGCGCCGAGACCTCGTAGTCGTCGAGGATGTAGCCGTCGGCCACTCCTGCGAGGCCGAGCATGGTCATCGCCGTGATCCCGGTGCGGTCCTTTCCGGCGGTGCAGTGGAACAGCACCCGTTCGCCGTCGCCCACGGCGTGCAGCATCTCGGAGAGGAACTCCGGGAAGCCCTCCAACATGCGCAGGTAGCCGTCGGCCATGTCGTCCTCGTCGAACTTGGGGAGATCCCCGTCGACGATGCGCTCCAACATCGATCGACCCTGCGCCACGTCGCTCGACATCGGAAGGTGCACGTGGCGCACGCCGGCGGGCAGCCGGTCGGGAGCCTGTTCGACCTCGCCGTGCGAACGCAGGTCGAACACCACCGTGATGCCCAACTCGTCCATCAGCTCGTGATCGGGATCGGACAATGTGTGCAGCCCGTCGCTGCGGAACACCCGACCCCACCGGGTCCACGAACCGTCGAGCGTGGGATAGCCACCGAGATCACGGAAGTTCGACGGGCCGTCCATCGGCAGCCGCCGCTCGGCGGCCACCACGAACCCCTGGGTCGGCTCGAACAGATGCACATAGGCACGGCGGGCGCGCCGCGGAAGGAGCGCCCGGCCAGGTGCGTCGGGCGCCCGCACGTCGGTGCCGGCGTCGTCGGGGTCGCCCGACAGGAACACCGACATGTCGTCGGAACCCCCGCGCCACGTCACCTGCAGCTCGTCGCCGACGGCGACGACATTGACATGCGAGATCGGATCAGCCACCTCCGCACCCTAGAGGGGTCGATCAGACGACGCGGTCTGTAACCCCCGACCGCCGGTCCCGTCTGGCCCTTCGGGAGCCCGGCGAAGGAGTGACCGCATGCCCGACGACGACCAGCGCACCGACCCGGGCGACCGAGCCCTCCACAAGCTCCGCACCTTCATGCTCGCCCTCGACCGCGACGAACGGGTTGCCCTCGCCCGCCTCATCGCCCCCGGCATCGAACGCGCGCTGGCCGCCGATCCGATCCAGGAATGGTCCCCCGACGCCGTCGAGCAGTGGTTGAAAGGGAGCCGCTGAACGACGCCGGGGTGGATTTCGCCGCGCTAACCGACCGCGCCGCGCTAACCGACCGCGAGGAGCGGCTCGATCGACCGACGCAGGCGGGCGCGAGCACGGTGCAGCACCACCTTGGCGTTGCCATAGGTGATGTCGAGTGCCTCGGCCACCTCGTCGAGGGTGAACCCCAACTCGACGGTCATCGAGAGCACCGTGCGGTCGCGCAGTGACAGCCCCGAGAGGCCTCGCCGCAGCGCGGCGGCCAGCTCCTCGACCTCGGCGAGCAGCTCACTCGGTGCATCGAGGTCGATCACCACCCGATCACCGAGGGGGGTCACGTCCGGGCGACGCAGACGAGCCCGCCGGGCATCGATGGACAACCGCCGGGCGATCTGCAGGAGCCACGGCCGAAAGCACGAATCGTCGGTGAGCTGGTCGACCCGGGCGAACGCGCGGGCGAAGGTGTCCTGGACGACGTCGTCGATGTCGTCGCGGTCACGCACGTTGTCCATCACGACGAACCGCACGGTCGGACCGTGACGTCGGTAGAGGTGCTCGGCCGCTGCACGGTCGCCGTGCCGAAGCCGTCGCACGAGGTGGGCATCGGTCTCGTTGTCGCGCTCGCCCATCGTCGCCACTCCCTTTGGTCCGTCTGGGTGCGAGCACTGTGCGGGACCACGCGAAACCGACCATTAACCAGCCGGCCCGCGCCGACTCAGAGCGACACCGTGAGGCACGTGTCGCAGTTCGCGAGCGCGCCCGACGTCTGTCCCGGACCACCACCGGCCGCCTCGACCCAGAGGTTCTTCGGCCCGACGGGCGTGACGCCGACGGTCGACTCGACGTCTGCGGTGATGGTCGTCTGGTCGACCACGACCACGTTCGAGAAGGTGATCCCATCGACATTGCCGAGATGCGTGTAGATGCTGATGTCGGCATTGCGGTTGAAACCGCTGCCGGTGATGGTCACCGGCTGGGACGCACCGAGCGAGATGGTCGACGGCGAGATCGACGTGATCTCGTGCGGACTCCACCACTGCAGATACGTGTCCGGCGCACTGTTGGTGTCGCCGGGGAGGATCGTCGGCGAGGAGTTCCACCACAGCACGTAGGTACCTCCGGCGGCGATCACACCGGCCCCGTTGTGCGGGTTGCCGTTGCTGTCGCGCGAAGCGACCGTCGTGATGTTGTCGATGCCGTCCCGCACGACCACTGCGCCGTTGCCGGTCGGACGTTGGGTCAGCTCGGTCGCTCTCGAGAAGAAGCTCACGAGCGTGCCGTCGTGGCTGATGCGAGCGCCGTTCGACTCGCGACTCCCCTGGGTGCCATCGGTGGCGACCGAAGCAAGGAAGATCTCGCCGGTGATCGCCTTCACGAACACATCGTCCTGCCCGTTGAGATCCCCGGGCGTGAGATCGAAGGCCGCGGACGTGAACGCCACCGCCAACCCGTTACCGGACATGGACGGCGACGAAGAGCCGCCCGTTGCCTGAGTGTTCCCGGCACCGGTCGACACCCGAGCGGTCAGCCCGGTATCGAACTTGACGAAGACGTCCCGCTCCCCGTTGGTGTCGCCGGGCACGAGGTTCGTGCTGTCGGAGTCGAACGCGATCACCGACCCGTCGTAGTCGATCGAGGAACGGAAGCTGCTGCCATCACCCACCACACCATTGGAGGCACTCGACACGAGTGCCACCGCGCCGGTGGCTCGCTCGAAGCGGTACACGTCGCGAGAGACGTCCGTGTCGGCCGGCACCAGGGCAGAGGCCGTGGAGAAGGAGACATGGAGGCCGTCGCCCGAGATCGCGGGCCGATCGGCCAGTTGAGAGCCCTGACCGCCCGTGGAGGTGACACTCGCCCGTGCGGTGGTGTGCGCCACCACGTCGTGGACGAACACGTCCAACGTGCCGTTGGTGTCGGCGAGTACCAGGTTGGACGCCGCCGAGGAGAACGCGACCCAACGCCCGTCGTCGCTCATCTCCCCTTCGACGGATGCCGCGTTTGCGCCGCCCGTCGGGGTTCGGGTGACGAGTTCGACCGCGCCCGTGAGGGTGTCCTTCCGATACAGATCATCGACCCCGTTCGAATCGAAACTGCTCATGCTGTACGACGTCCGGAAGAGGACGTAGCGCCCATCGGCTGACACATCGAGGCCCGTCCCGCCGTCCGGTATCTCCGCCCCGGTCGATGTCGTCGACACCCGCTGGAGGTAGACGCACCCGCTGGAGAGCATCGCCAACACCGTTGCCAGCACCGCGGCTCGCATCAACTTCACCATCGTTCGTTCCTCGTCGTGGGGTCTTCGTGGGGTCTTCGTGGGACGCGCCCGCTCCCCCACCACGACGACAGTTCACGAACGCGGTTACAGCGGACGTGTGCCATCCCGCCGCACCGACCGCGCCGGCTCGGTCGAAAACGACGAACCGCGCCGACCGGAGGCCGACGCGGTTCGTCAATGCTGAGCGCCCCGAAGGGCGGGTACTACTGGAGTTCGACGGTGCCGCCGGCGCCTTCGAGAACGGCCTTGGCCTTCTCGGCGTCATCCTTCGACGCACCTTCGAGAATGGCCTTCGGTGCGCTGTCGACCAGCTCCTTGGCCTCCTTCAGGCCGAGGGACGTGAGACCACGGACCTCCTTGATCACCTGGATCTTCTTCTCGCCGGCGCTGGTGAGCACGACGTCGAAGGAATCCTTCTCCTCCTCCGCACCGGCGTCACCGCCGCCCGCGGGGGCAGCAGCCGCAACCGCGACAGGAGCCGCAGCGGTCACGCCGAACTTCTCCTCGAAGTCCGACAGGAGCTCGCTGAGCTCGAGGACGCTCATGGCGCCGATCGCGTCGAGAATCTCTTCCTTGGTAGCCATGTTCAGGCCTCCTCTTCCTCACCGGCATCGCCGGAATCTTCGCCGGCATCGCCAGCCTCATCGTCACCGGCATCGCCGGCGTCGGCGTCGGCTGACGCCTCGGTTTCTGGGGTTTCTTCGGTGGCTTCGGCTTCGGGAGCCTCGCCAGATTCTTCAGGGGCCTCGTCCGCAGCTGCCTCCGCCTCGGCGGGGGTCTCCTCGGCCGGAGCCTCTTCGATCACGGGTGCATCGGCGGCCGCATTCGGACCGCCACCCTTCTCGATCAGCGCCTGCAGGCCGTACGCGAAGTCGCGTGGCACCGCAGCGAGCAAGCCGGCGAACTTGGCCATCGGCGCCTGGAACGCACCGGCCAACATCGACAGCAACACCTCACGCGACGGCAGTTCGGCAAGCGCCTTCAGATCATCGGCGCTGAGCAGCTGATCATCGATCACGCCGCCCTTGATCACCAGCGAACTGTTGGTCTTGGCGAACTCCTTCAGGGCCTTCGCCACTGCCGCGACGTCACCGGCGGATCCGTCGGCACGCTCGCCCACGAAGGCGATGGCCGTCGGACCGGTCAAAAGGTCGTCGATCTCCAGTCCTGCATCGCGCGCCGCAAGGCGCACCAGCGTGTTCTTGTAGATCTTGTATTCGCCACCGGCATCGCGCAGTGCACGACGCAGCTCGGCCAGAGCCCGCACGTCGAGCCCGCGGTACTCCGTCAGCATCGCGCCGTCGGTCTCGGCGAGCTTCTGCTTCACCTCGTCGACGACCGCAACCTTCTCGGGTCTCGGGTCTTCCATTTCTGTCACCTCCTCTTCATTCCGGCAACGACGCCGGACTCACGGAAGGCGACCGGAGCCGACTCCCTGACTGCAACTTCTGACTGCAAAATGCGAACTGGGCGCCCACCGATTCGGCGAACGCCCAGAAATGCCACAGCACGCTGCAGCCTCAGGAGGTTCTCCTCGTCCGGCGAGCCAGCTGGCTCATTGGTGCTCCCCGTGGAGCGCACCGGAGGTCTTCGGTGAACAGAGATCTCAGTTGTACCCGACAGCGTAAGGGGCAGCCGGGCGACTTCCTCGAATCAGGCCGAGGCGATCTGGTTGGGATCGACGCGAACCGCCGGACCCATGGTCGTGCTCAGCACGACCTTCTTCATGTAGTGACCCTTGGCCGACGCAGGCTTCACCCGCTCCAACTCGGTGACCAAGGCCCGAAGATTGGCGAGCAGCGCAGCGTCGTCGAACGACGCCTTGCCGATCGGCACGTGGACGTTGGCGAAACGATCGGTGCGGTACTCGACCATGCCGCCCTTGAACTCCTCGATCGCCTTGGCGACGTCGGGGGTGACGGTGCCGGTCTTGGGGTTCGGCATCAGGCCACGGGGACCGAGCACGCGGCCGAGCTTGCCGACCGTGGGCATCATGTCGGGAGTCGCGATCGCAAGGTCGAAATCGGTCATGCCGCCCTCGACCTCGGCCGCCAGGTCGTCGCCACCGACATACTCCGCGCCGGCGTCGCGGGCGGCCTGGGCCGCCTCACCCTGGGCGAACACGGCGATCCGCACATCCTTGCCGGTTCCCGACGGGAGCGCGACCGTGGACCGGATCATCTGATCGGCCTTACGGGGATCGACCCCGAGGCGAACCACCACGTCGACGGTCTCGTCGAACTTCTTGGTACCCAACGACTTGATGATGGCGACCGCCTCCGCATCGGAATGCAGACGTTCCCGGTCGTACTTCTTGGCGTTGTCCTTGTACTGCTTGCTCTGCGCCATGTGTGGCTCCCTCTGTGTACTGCCGTCCGGCGAGGTGATCCGGAACGAACAGGTGAGTCGAACTTCGACTCAGCGACTGACGATTTCAGGAGTTGCCGACGACGTCGATACCCATCGAACGAGCGGTACCGGCGACCTGGAGCTTGGCACCCTCAATATCGATGGCGTTGAGGTCGCGCATCTTGAGTTCGGCGATCTCGGTGACCTGCGCGTCGGTGATCGAACCGGCGGTCTCGCGACCGGGGTTGTTGGCCGCCGACTCGAGCCCGGCCGCCTTCTTGATCAGGAACGCCGTGGGCGGGGTCTTGAGAACGAACGAGAACGTGCGGTCTTCGTAGATCGTGATCTCGGCGGGAACGATCTGGCCGCGCTGGTCCTCGGTCTTCGCGTTGTAGTCCTTGCAGAAGTCCATGATCGCGACACCGTGCGGACCGAGCGCGGTGCCGACCGGCGGCGCAGGCGAGGCCTGACCGGCGGGGATCTGGATTCGGACGACAGCAGCGACCTGCTTCTTGGCCATGACAAATATTCCTAAGGAGGGTGGACCGTTAAGTCTGGATGGAGAGTGCCCGCGCGACAACCCGCGCGGGAAGGGAATCAGGCGCGAGGTTTCAGAGCCTCGCCACCTGGGCGAACTCGAGCTCGACGGGGGTCTCGCGACCGAAGATGTTGACGAGCACCTTCACCTTGAGCTGATCCTCATTGATCTCGATGATCTCACCGGAGAAGTCGGCGAAAGGACCTTCCTTGACCCGCACGGTCTCGCCCATGTCGTATTCGAACATCGGCTTCGACTTCTTCGTGGCTTCCTGGGTGCGGTCGGCTTCGACGCCGAGGAAGTTCTCGACGTCCTTGCGGCGCATCGGCGAGGGCTTTCCGCCCTGGTTGACGAAGCCGGTCACGCCCGGGGTGTTGCGGATGACGTACCAGGCGTCGTCGTCGAGCGACGTGCGACAGAGCAGGTAGCCCGGGAAGAGCTTCTTCTCGGTCATGACCTTCTTGCCGTTCTTGAACTCGGGGATCTCGCGGGTGGGGATGACCACCTCGTAGATGCGCTCCTCCATGTTCATCGACGCGATGCGGGCCTCGAGGTTCTGCTTGACCTTCTTCTCGTATCCCGACTGGGTGTGGAGCACGAACCATCGACCCGGCCGGTCGTAGGGCGAGACGTAGGTGTCGACCTCGAAGTCGTCGTCCTCGAGCAGCTCGTCTTCGTCGACCACCGTCTGAGCGACCTCTGCGGCGCCGCCGGTCCAGGCGTTGGCCAGACCGGCGCCCACCGGGGCGCTCGGCGCCGCGGTGTCGTCGACCACGGTGTCGTCGACCGCGGTGTCGTCGTCGGCCGCCTCGGCGACGATCTCTTCGGCTTCGGCGATGACGGCCTCGGCCGCGTCGTCGATCTCTTCGTTCATGTCGGACTCGTCAGTCATGGGATCAGGCCTCGAAGAGGTCGAGGATGAAGGTGGAGAACAGCCAGTCGAGGCCGTAGATGATCGCTCCCAGGACCACGATGGTCACGAGGACGACGATCGAGTAGTTGATGGTCTCCGAGCGCGACGGCCAGGCGACCTTGCGAAGCTCACCGCGGACCTCACGGAGGAACTGGACGGGTCCGGTTCGTTCCTGTGCGGCGGCGCCACTCGGCGGTTGACGTCGAGCGCGGACGGGTTGACCATCGGCGTCGATCTCGCCCTGCTTCTGGAGCATTCGCTTCTGCTGTCGGTTCATCGACATGGGAAATTCCTTGGATCAGTGACCGGCGCCACCGAGTGACGGCACCGTCATGCAGGGGCGACAGGACTTGAACCTGCAACCTTCGGTTTTGGAGACCGATGCTCTACCAATTGAGCCACGCCCCTGAGAACGGTGGACAACGATAGCACTGGCCTCGGAAATAACTGCCCTCGCGCCGCGCGCGATTCAGCGCGCGAGCAGCGCGTGATCAGCCGACGAGACGGCCGCTGCGGCGTTGCCTCGTCGCCAACGCGATGACCCCTGCGGCCGCGGCGAGTCCGCCCAGCGTGGCCGCGGCATAGCCCGGCACGCGCCGACCGGATCGCTCGTCGTACTCGTCGAGGACGAGCAGGATCTCGTGCTCGAGCGTGGCGTCGACCGGTCCGCCGGCCTCTGCGAGCTCACGCATCGCCCTCCGGAGCCGTCGATAGTTGGCCACCTCGGCCTGGCAGCGCAGGCACTGCGCGAGGTGGGTCCGGTCGACTTCCGACATGACTTCGCCGCGTGGACCTCCGTCGACGACGCCCGGGAGCGACTCGATGAGGTCCTCGCAGCACGGCTGGTCACGAGATCGCATGGAGTTCCTCTCCCGGCAGCGGGAACACGCGTTCACGGAGCCGGTGGCGGGCACGATGCAGGCGTACCTTTGCTGCGCTGACCGAGATGCCGAGTTCGTCGGCAATGGCCTCATGGGGCAGGTCGTAGACATCGCGCAGGACGACCACGGCGCGCAGGCGGGGCGGAAGGTCGCGAATCGCATCGTCGAGTCGGGCGCGGAGATCGCCGACCGAGGCCTGCACCGCGGGATCGCCGTCGGGACGGGGATCGACCACATGGGCCTCGTCGGGCAGTTCCTCGTGGCGGTGACGCCGACGTCGGCCGGTGGTCGTCGACGCACAGTTGGCCACGATGCGATAGAGCCAGGTGGAGAACTTCGCGTCGCCACGGAAACGGTGGAGGCTGCGATAGGCACGGAGGTAGGCGTCCTGCACCACGTCTCTCGCATCCTCCTCGTCACTGGTCAGGCGCAACGCCAGGCCGTAGGCGTCGCGATGGGTGCGACGCACCATCTCGTCGAACGCCTCGCGTTCGCCGGCCACCGCCCAGCGGACCAGATCGTCCATGGCTGCAGCCACCAGGTTGGACCCGACAGAGGGGCCACCGTTACGTGACGGATCGGTGACGATCCGGAGACGACGCTCGGTTGCAGGCACGTCGGCCATTCTGCTCCACCCCTGACGGTGTCGGACCGCACCGGAAGAACCCCGCGTAGCGACGGACAGATTCGAACTGTCGACCTCTCGATTATGAGTCGAGCGCTCTCACCAACTGAGCTACGTCGCCGCCCTCGGATCGGCGAGCCGTTCCGTGGAGCTCCCTGTCAGAATTGAACTGACGACCTTCTCCTTACCATGGAGACGCTCTGCCGACTGAGCTAAGGGAGCCTGCCGCCGCGGGGTGAAAAACGCCCCGAGGAAGCGTCGGCAATGATGCCACGGGACGGACCGCCCTCCAACCCGCCGTCCGGTCAAAACTCGCGCATGGTCGGATCGCACCACGTCCGTGGGTCGAATGGCTCAAGTCGCGAACCACTCGCGCCGTAGTGATGGCATGCGATTCGACCGGCTTGTCATAGAGGCTGACGAGAACACCTTCTCGTTGGAATTCCATCCCCGACTCACCGTCATCGGCGGTGTCGGACGGCTCGAGCGGGAGGGGCTCATCACCGAGCTCGTCGGCTCGCTGAGCTCGAGTAGAGCCGGCGTGCACGCCGAGATCGTTGCCGACAACGGCAACCGTTTCGCCGTCTTCCGTCCCTTCGGCGCCCGCGCCCGCGTGATCGACGTCGAAGCCTCGGCCGATGTCAGCTCCCGCTTCGCCGACGACCAGGGCAACATCGACCTCCTGTCGGTTGCGGGGCTCGACGCCCGCTCGACCAAGCGTCGCCTGCGGCTGACGTCCACCGATCTGACGACCAGCACCCATCACGACCAGATCATCCGACGGCTCGCGGCCGTCGATCCCGGCCGCCTGTGGGGTCTGGCCGATCGCGTCACCGCGGCTCGCCAGATCCTCGACGAAGAGGCCGACGCATCCGGATCGGCACCCGAGGACGCCTCCGTCGTCGCCCGCATCGAAGAACGCCACGCCCAGTTCGAAGAAGCGCAGGCACGGGCCGAGCAGGTCCGCAAGATCTCGTTCTTCGTGGGTGCGGGTGCAGCGATCCTGGCGGTTCCGTCGGTCATGTGGATCGGCCAGACCATCGCCATGGCCCTGGTCATCCTCGCCGCGATGGTGACGGCGGTGTCGTTCGTGCAGCACCAGCGCATGGAGAAGGCCCGCGCGGCCGAAGAGGACGCGCTGGCCGAAGCCGGCGCCCAGTCCTATCTCGGCTTCCACCTCCAGCGGGTCAACGGCCTCCTCGACAGCCAGGCGTCGCGCCAGCGCCTCATGCAGGCGAGCGCCGACCACGAGACCGCCCTCGCCGATTGGTTCGAGACGGCCGGCGACATCGTGGTCGACTGGGCCTACGAGCACCGCGACGAGATCGAGGAGGCCTCCCGTCGAGCGCGCGACGTCGACGCACTCAGCACCGGCCCTCTCCCCATCGACACGGAGAACGACGAGGTCGCTGCTCTCGCCCACGCACTGATGCAAAAGCTCGAAGAGGTTCGCGGGATCGGCCCCGGCGGCGAGAACCTGCCGCTCGTCCTCGACGACTCCCTCAACGGGATCGCCGTGGAACTCAAGGCCCCGCTGCTCGAGATGCTCGTTCGGTCGAGTGAGAACCAGCAGATCGTGTTCCTGACCGAGGACGCGGACGTCACCGACTGGGCCCGGGTCGAAGCCATCACCGGCGACCTCTCGATCCTCGAGCCGACGGCGGCCGACGATCCCGCCGAGGTGGCGGCGGACGAATCGTTGAAGATCGCCTGACACCACGCACTCAGATCTGATCCCCCGACCGGGGGATCGAGGTGGCGAGCCGCGACTCGCCAGTCGCATGCTTCGGTGCCACGCTCCCCTGCGGAGCGTGGCATCGTCGCGTATGGACAACGAGACCGAGACCGGCACCGGATTCGAGACCCTCACCGCCACGGCACGCGGGCGCATCGGCCGGCTGACACTGAACCGACCCGAGAAGCTCAATCCGCTGTCGACCGCCTGTCTCGACGAACTGGCCGCCGCGGCCGCGTGGTTCGACGCACGCGCGGCGATTCGGGTGGTCGTCGTGGGCGGGGCCGGGCGGGCGTTCTCGGCCGGTGCCGACCTCGGCGGTTTCACAGAGGCCGGGGACCGATCGGCCCGCGACGGCGCCGACGCGGGCCGCGTGATGGTGGAGTCGATCGAGCGGATGCGGGCGGTGACCATCGCCGCGATCCACGGCCATTGCATCGGCGGCGGCGTGCTGCTGGCGATGGCCTGCGATCTCCGCATCGCGGCCGAATCGACCAACTTCGTCATCCCGGAGGTCGACCTCGGGATCCCGTTGACCTGGGGCGGCATCCCTCGGCTCGTCCGCGAGATCGGCGCCCCCGCGACACGTGACCTCGTGCTGTCGTGTCGACCGTTCACCGCAGCCGAGGCGCACGCGCGCAGCATCGTCAACCGGGTGGTGGCCGACGACGACCTCGCCGCCGAGGCCGACGCACTGGCCGCATCACTCGCCGACAAGTCGGTCTACACGTTGCGGGCCACGCTCGACGCCGTCGACGCGGCCGCCGAGGCGCTCGTCTCGACCGACGGCGCCTGGTCCGACGCCGACCAGTTCGTCACGGCGATGCACGACCCGGAGAGCCGAGACGTCGCAGCCCGCTACCTCACCCAACGGCAGCGTCGTTGAACCTGCCCGGGTCGACGACGGCGAACCGGCAGATCCGTCGCGCCGTTCTGGCGTCGTTTCTCCTCTTTGTCGTCTTCGGTCTTCCCGACGGCGTGTTCGGAACGGTGTGGCCGAATCTGCGCGACCACTTCGGTCGGTCCGACGGCAGCCTCGGGCTCCTCGTCGTCGCCACCTCGATCGGGTATGCGGCCGGCGGCGTGTCGTCCGGTCCCCTCACCGAACGCTTTCGAGTCGGTCGGGTCCTCCCGGCGGCGATGACCGCCGCACTGGTGGCGCTCGCGATGGTGGCGAGCGCACCGCACTGGTGGGTGCTCATGCTCGGCTACCTCGTGCTCGGCGTCGGTTGGGGCACCGCCGACGCGGGGATCAATGCGTGGATGGCACTCACCCAGGGCCCGCGGGCGATGGGGCTTCTCCACGCCTCCTACGGCGTGGGGGCCTTTCTCGGGCCACTGCTCGCGACGGCCTTCGTCGCCGGCGGCACCGCGTGGAGAGCTCCCTATGTGATGTGCACCGCTCTCACCGGCGTCGTCGTGCTCGTGCTGCTGCGACACCGCGACGGGTTCTCGATCGCCACGACCACACCGGAGATCAGCGCCCAGGACCGCGACCTCATCGGGTCGATCCGCCTGCAGGGCCTGATGATCGCCTGGTTCTCCGTCTATGTCGGCGTCGAGATCGCGGTGGGGACGTGGGCCTACACCCTGCTCACGGAAGCCCGCGGCTACTCCGACGCCGCCGCCGGGGTACTCACCGCCCTCTACTGGGGCGGCCTGATGAGCGGGCGCTTCGTCCTCGCCGTGGTCGGACACCGCGTCCGTCCCGAACAGACGCTGCGCGTGTCGACCGCAGGTGCGGTCGCTGCGGTCGTCGTGCTCTGGGCCGATCCCGGCGGTGCCGGTGGGCTCGCACTCCCGTGGATCGGCGTCGCCTTCTCGGCGATGTTCCCCGTGGTCATGGGACGCACCGCCGTCTACCTCGGCGAGGCCCGCGCCACTCGCGCCGTGGGCTTGCAGATCGCGGCGACCTCGGTCGGGGCGATCTCGCTGCCGGCCCTCGTCGGCGTGTTGGCCGATCGCAGCGACGTCGGCGTCGCCGCGCCGGTCGCGCTGGCGAGCACCCTCGCGCTCGGCGGCCTGTGGTTGCTGATCGAGCGTTCGGTCCGCATCGACCTCGCCTGAATCCGCTCAGATCGGCGTCGTGAGTGCCCCGGCCGCCGAGGAGATCCCGGCACACCGCCGGGCATGGACGAGTTCGTCGCGGTCGAGCCCGTGGGTCATGAACCCGAGCGAGATCCCGGTCCCGGGATCGGCCCAACCACGTTGCCCCTTCGCCCCACCGTGGCCGAAGGTCGCGGGGCCGGTCGTGTGGCCGTACCCGCGCATGAGCGCCTGCCCGTCGTCGCCGCCGATCGTGAAGGCGTGGGTGCGGTTGGCCGACACTCCCATCCAGTCCGCGTTGGTCTGGCGGATCACCGCGAGCGCGTCGTGCTTCACTTCGGGACGAAGGAAGCCACCATCGTCGTGCAGCACCGCCTGATACCAGAGAGCCAGCTCGGCGGCGGTGGTGATGCCGCCACCGCCCGGATGACCCGCTTCGCGGATCGACGGATCGTTGAACGCCAGGAGGGCGGCGTCGGTGACCTCGGTGACCGGCATCTCCTCGATACCGAACTGCCGGGCCAACGCCTCCAGGTCAGGGGCCTCCCCGACCGACACCACATCGGCGATGTCGTGCTGCTCGGCGGCGGGAATGGCGAGCCACCGGCTGCACCCGGCCGGGGTCATGATCCGCTCGGTGACCACGTCGGCGTGGTGACGACCGGTCACTTCGGTGATGCAGTCGGCGAGCACCCAGTGCGCGGCGGACGCGTGGTACTCGAACGCACTGCCCGGGTCCCAGCTCGTGCGCCACGTCTCGTAGCGAGCGAGGCGGCGCTCGCGATCGTTGAACTCGGCGACCGAGACGGGTGCGTGGGGGAAGCCACCGGCATGGAGAAGAACCTGGGAGAGGGTGATGACGTCCTTGCCGTTGGTCGAGAAGCCGGGCAGGACCGTCGCGACGGGCGCATCCAGGTCGAGCAGACCTTCGGCTGCGAGTTCCAACACGGTGAGCGAGACCGTGGGTTTGATCGCCGAATACGTGTGGAGTCGATGCTCGGTCGTCACGTCGCCGAACGCCTCGAAGAGGACCACCTCGCCCTCGAACCCGACCGCCACCTGGCACCCGGGAACCCGTCCCTCGTCGACCTCGCGCGCGCAGCGTTCGATCAACCTGGTCATTCGTTGCGGAATCAGCGTGCCCATCACTGCGCGACGGTATCCGTCTCGACCGGCGCCCGTCTCCCCGGCCACTCGGTCAGGTCCGGCACGAGGGCCCGGCCGCTTCGCCGGGCGATCGCACGACGCCAGACGCCGACGCCGTAGAGCATGTCGTCGGCCACGCGGAGGGCGACCGATCGCACGGGTCCGGCGGGACGGACACCGGTCCACCACTGCCACGCCGCCGGACCGACCATCGCCACCACCACCGCAGGGCGGATGCGACGGAACCGGGCGAGCGGCAGCGCCAGAGGCCACCACACCCGAGACGTGGCGATCGCGAGCCCGCGACCAGCCTGGAGATGACCCCAGCCGGCGATCCGCAGTGCTTCACCGGTCGGGCCGGGGAGCGCCGAGAGCTTGCGGGCCAGCGCGCTCGACGAGCCGGCGGCGATGGTCGCGCCGAACACTGGACGACCGACCGCCACCGCCCCCCATGCGGCGAGGCTCCACCGCGAGCATCGCGCCGGCGCCACGAGCGACCCGTGACGCTCGGCGAGGTCGACCGCTGATCCTCCGTAGCGGATGCGTTGTCGGGCCATGGCGAACCAGGTCGCCCGGGGTCGGTGTCGTGCCTCGACCTCCGGTGCATAGCGGACCGTCCCCGCCTCGGACGCGAGGCGCCAGACGAGGTCGACGTCCTCACCGACGCGCAACTCCGGGTCGAAGCCGCCGATGGTACGCAGCGCGTCGGCTCGCACGGCGAAGACCGCGGTGGGCACGTAGGCGACACGACGCAGGGGCGCGACGTTGGCCGGCTGAGATCCGAGGTCGAGCGGCGAATGCGCCGACTCGTAGCGTTCCCGCAGTGACGGCCCCGGCGCGCTGACGACACGAGGGGCGACGGCCACCACCTCGGGGTCGTCGAAATGGGACGCGAGGTCGTGCCACCACCCGGCCGGAAGCTCGACGTCGGCGTCGACGAACACGACGAACTCCGTGTCGACCGCGTCGAGGCCCGACATGCGGGCGGCACCGGGACCGCCGTTCTCGGCCCGGCGCACCAGGTGCGCCCCGTGCGCGGTGGCGACCCGCTCGATCGACGCGGCATCGTCGGACGCGTCGTCGACGACGACGGTCGGGAACCCGATCGTCGGGAGCAGGGCCGCGAGGTCGTCGGCATCGTCCTTGGCCGGAACCACCACCGTCACCGGCGGTGGGCGGTCGGCCGGTGACACCACCGGATGCACCATGCCCGTGTCGAGGAGGCGCCGAGCCAGCCCCCGGGCCGACTTCACCGCGGCGAGCGGTGTTCCCCCGAGCCATGCATCGACAACGGCCGCGCCCGCGTCGGACAGCTTCACGATCCGCAGCGGCGAACCACCGACGAGGACACGGCCGGCATCGAGGCGGCGGAGACCGGCATCGGCGACAAGGCCGATGCCGGCGGGCGGCAGCGGCCGGTTCACTCGATGCACACCATGTTGGCGAACACCGTGTTGGCGAACGTGTTGTCGTGAGCCGGCAAGCCCGTGCGGTCCATACACCGGACGGTACCCCCGGCCGCGGCCTTCGCCCGTGCCATGCACGGCCTCGGCGCCCCCGATGGCCCAGGCGCGGTTGTCGCCCTACGGTGACTTCCATGGTGAAGAAGTCCGACAGCCGACCCGACGAGCAACCCGGCACGCCACATCCGCACTCGATCGGGACGCGTGCGGTGTGGGCCGGCGAGGATCGTTATCTCCTCGAACGGGCCACCCAGGTCCCGGTCGTGCACAGCGTCGGCTTCGGCTACGAGAACGTCGACGAGTGGCTCGACGTCGCCACCGGTGCCGAGCCCGGCCACATCTACGGCCGCAACACCAACCCGACCGTGGCCGTGTTCGAGGAGAAGCTGCGCCTGCTCGAAGGGGCGGAGGCGGCCACCTCGGCGTCGACGGGCATGGCCGCGATCTCCAACATGCTCCACGCCCTCCTCGAGCCGGGCCAGCGCGTCGTGTCGGTGAAGGACACCTACGGCGGCACGAGCATGCTGTTCACCAAGTACCTGCCGAGGGTCGGTGTGGAGGTCGAGCTGGTCGACACGACCGACGCCGACGGTGTCGAGCAGGCGATGGACCGTGGCTGCGACCTGCTGTACCTCGAGACGCCCACCAACCCCACGCTGAAGATCATCGACCTGCCGCGGCTCCTCGCCGCCGGTCGTGACCGCGGGGCCGTGACCGTGGTCGACAACACGTTCGCCACGCCGGTCCTCCAGCAACCGCTGACGCTGGGCGCCGACCTCGTCGTGCACAGCGCCACCAAGTTCCTCGGGGGTCACGCCGACGCCCTCGGCGGCGCGGTCGTCGGGCGTGGCGATCTGGTCGAGGAGGTCTTCCGGTATCGGGAGATCAACGGCGCGACCCTGCATCCGATGGCCGCCTATCTCCTCCTGCGGGGGATGAAGACGCTCCATCTCCGCGTCGAGCGGCAATCGGCCAACGCGATGGCGGTCGCCGAGTTCCTCGAAGCTCACCCGATGGTCACCACGGTGAACTATCCGGGTCTGGCGAGCCACCCCGGCCACGAGATCGCGACGCGGCAGATGTCCGGCGGGGGAGGGATGTTGAGTTTCGCGCTCGACGGCGATCTCGAGGCCGTGAAGAAGTTCCTTCCCCACCTGCGTCTCGCCCACCGTGCGGCGAATCTGGGTGCGGTGGAGACGACCGTCGGGCCGCCGGCCACCACCAGTCATGTCGAGTGCACACCCGAGGAGCGCGCCTCCCTCGGCATCCCCGAGGGTCTCGTGCGGTACTCGGCGGGGATCGAGAACGTCGACGATCTGATCGGCGACCTCGACCATGCGCTCGCGGTGCTCTGATGACCGACCACCTCGCAGAACGGGCGCTCGCGTTGGTCGCCGCGCCTTCGGAGACGGGGCACGAGCATCCGGCGATCGACCTGATCGCGTCGTGGTTGGAGCCGGTGGCCGACCACGTCGACCGGTGGGTCACGCCGATGTCGGAACTCGAGGTCGATCCGGCGTATCCGGGCCGCGAGGTCGAGCGCGACGAGGTCCCGGTGGTGGCGGCCCGCGTCGTCGGCACCCGACCGGGGCCCACCGTGGTACTCACCGGACACGCCGACGTCGTGCCGGTTGGCGACAGGGCGAAGTGGACGCGCGATCCCGCCGGCGAACTCGACGGCGACGTGCTGTACGGGCGGGGCAGTGCCGACATGAAGGGAGGCGTCGTGGCCGCGATCGAGGCGTTCACCCGCGTCGCGACCGGCGACCGCGACTTCGCCGGCGAGCTGTGTTTCATCGCGGTGCCGGGCGAGGAGGACGGAGGGACCGGCACGCTCGCGGCGATCCGGCGAGGATGGACCGGCGACTACGTGATCGTGCCCGAGCCCACGTCGGGTGCCGACGGCCCGCAGGTCGTCGTGGCCCACGGTGGGGCGCTGACCTACACGATCGAGGTCGACGGACGCGCTGCGCACGCGGCGACCCGGCTCCTCGGCGAGTCGGCGCTCGACCACTTCCTCACCGTGTACGCGGCGGTCGAGCGCCTCGAGCGCGAGCTCAACGACGCCGAGCGCAATCCCGCGATGACGGCCACGGGCCTGCCGTACCCGACCACGGTCGGTGTCGTGCATGGGGGCGTGTGGGCCTCGAACGTGATGGAGCAGATCACCGCGGAGCTTCGGGTCGGTGTCACGATCGACGAGTCGATCCAGGAGGCCGAAGCACGGTTCGAGCGCACGCTGCGTGAGGCGATCGCCGGCGACCCGTGGCTCGACGCCCACCCGCCGCGCATCGAGCGAACCGGTGCCGCGTTCGGCTCGTCGTCGATCGATCCCGACCACCCGTTGGTGGCCGCACTGTGCGATGCAGCCGAGTCGGAGACGGGGTCCCGACCGGGCACGATCGGTGTGCCCTACGGATGCGACATGGCCCTGTGGCGACGTGAGGCCGGCGCCGCATGCGCGGTGTACGGCCCGGGCGACATCGCCAACGCCCACGCCGTCGACGAACGCGTGTCGCTCGACGAGATTGCAACGGCCGCCCGAGTGCTCGAAGCCGCAGTCCGCAGGCTGTTCCGAGAGCGACCGGTTCCGGGATGAGACTCACCCGGCGAACACCCTCGCCGCGCATGCCCGATCATCGTCGACCGGACGCCCGCTGGTGCATGCACAGGACGGTACCGCCGCTCGCGATCTACGCTCTTGGCCATGCACGACCTCGTCATTCGCAACGGCCGGATCATCGACGGAACCGGGGGGCCCGAGTCCACCGGCGACATCGCCGTCGACGGTGAGACGATCGTGGCGGTCGGCGACGACGTCGGCGCCGGGCGTCGCGAGATCGACGCCGACGGTCGCGTCGTCACACCCGGCTTCGTCGACACCCACACCCACTACGACGCCCAGGCGACCTGGGACCCCGAGCTCACGCCGTCGGGCTGGCATGGAGTCACCTCGGTGGTCATGGGCAACTGTGGTGTGGGTTTCGCGCCGGTTGCGCCCGACCGTCGCGACTGGTTGATCGAACTCATGGAGGGCGTCGAGGACATCCCCGGCGCCGCACTCACCGACGGCATCGAGTGGGGCTGGGAGACCTTTCCCGAGTACCTCGACGATCTCGAGCACCGGTCGTGGGTCCTCGATCTCGGCGCCCAGATACCCCACGGGGCGCTGCGCGCCTACGTCATGGGTTCACGCGCCGTGGATGACGCGACCGGCGACGACATCACCCGGATGGCCGAACTCGTGCAGGAGGCGCTGGAGGTCGGCGCCCTCGGCTTCTCGACTTCGCGCACGCCGCTGCACAAGTCGGTCGACGGCGAGCTCGTCCCCGGGACGTTCGCCACCCACGAGGAACTCCTCGCCATCGCCGAAGCGGTGCGCCGCGCCGGCCACGGTGTCTTCCAGACCGCCACCCACCACGCCGATGTGCCGGAATCGTTCGAATGGATGCGCGCGGTCGCGAAGGTGACCGCGCAACCGGTGATCTTCAATCTCAACCAGCCCGACTACGCGCCCGACCTGTGGCGCGAGGACCTCCGGCTCCTCGACGAAGCCCAGGCCGATGGGCTGAACGTGCTCGCCCAGGTGTCGGGTCGCCCGGTCGGCATCCTCGAGTCTTGGTCGGCGACCGTGAACCCGTTCATGCTGTGCCCCACCTGGGGCCTGATCGGCCGACTTCCCGAAGAGGAGCGGCTCGCCCACCTCCGCCGCGACGACGTCCGGACGGCGTTGACGACGGAGGTCCCGGCCGTCTGGAGCGACTTCATCACTTCGGTCACCCGCACCTGGGACAAGCTCTACCCCTTCGCCGGCGAGGCCGACTACGAGCCCGACCCCGCGTCGACCTGTGCGGCCCTCGCCGCCCACGACAGCCGGACTCCCGCCGAGATCGCCTACGACCACCTGATGACGCAGAACGGTCGCGGCCTCCTGTACTTCCCTCTCTTCAACTACACGAACCACAACCTCGACCATCTGTGGGAGCTCCACCAGCATCCCCACACGCGAATGGGACTCGCCGACGCCGGCGCGCACTGCGGCACCATCGCCGACGGCGGCATGCCGACGTTCATGCTCCAGTTCTGGGCCCGCGACCGGCTCCGGGGCGACCACATGCCGCTCGAGTGGGTGGTGCACCGCCAGACCCGCCAGACGGCCGAGCTCTACGGTCTCCGCGACCGCGGGCTGATCACCCCCGGTCTGCGGGCCGACCTCAACGTCATCGACATCGACGCGCTCGGCGTCGAGCTGCCCCACCTCGTCGGCGACCTGCCGACCGGGGCCAACCGCTACGTCCAGAAGGCCCACGGTTACGGGGCCACGATCTGCCGGGGGGTCGTGACGGTCGTGGACGACGAGTTCACGGGCGAACACCCCGGCCGTCTCGTCCGGGGACCTCAGCACGATCCCCGCTAGAAGACGATGGGGATCTGCTCCAGCGGGTAGGTCGACGGCGCGAAGAACCACATCTCGATCGCATAGCGGGTCGACGTCATCGCCGGGTCGACGCCCGTACGGTGCAGTGTCATCTGGTCGAACAGCAGTGCATCGCCGGTGTCGAAAACCGGACGGACGATCTTCGTCGTGTCGTAGGTCGCTGCCGTTTCGTCGCTCACCGACCAGTCGTAGATCTCCGGACCGCCGGTCGGAACCAGATGGTCGAAGCGTTGCACGAACACGTCGAGGCTCGGCGCGTCGATGCCGCACGGGGTCAGGGCGGTCCAGACGTTGAGGGCGCGCGTCCCGGTCCCGAGGAAGGCACCGTCCTGGTGCCACCCCGCGACCGTCTCCGGCTCGGTACGCCGCAGGGTCGTCTTCTTGACCGAGAACGCAGCCGATTCGCCGAAGTAGTCCTCGAACACCCGCCGCATTCCTGCGGCCTCGAGCGCCTCCGTCATCTCCCACATGGCGGCGGGCGAATCGACACCGAGGACCCCGCTGCCGAAGTTCGCGAACGCGCGCTCGTAGATCCCGAAGGGGTAGCGCTCCTCGGGAACGAAGGGAACGAGCGAGGGGGACGTCTCCGCATCGGGGTTCTCCCGCAATCGAGCCGCTGCCTCGAAGGCGGCGTCGATCGTGGCGCGCAGCTCACTCGCCCGCGCATGGTCGACCAGGCCGCGCACCATCAGCGCGCCGTGGTGCAGGAGAGCCGCTCGGACGATCTCGGCGGTGAGCTCGCCGGCCGCCACCTCGGGAAGGCTGCCCTCCCCGAATCGATCCGAGGCCACCCTCGGCCAAGGATCCGGTCCGGGCGGGAACTCCGTTTCGGCGAATGCTCGATGCCGGATCTGCAGGAGCGCCGCCTCGAGTTCGACATCGCGTCGAGAAGAAACGGCCTCGCGCAGCACCGAGATCGCCTCGTCGAAGCGACCGTCATCGGTCAGCGCGTCGATCCTCGACATGATGTGTGCGTTGCGATCTCCCATCTGATTCACCCATCCAGCCCTTCGAGTTCGAGCACATCGGCACCATAGGTCTCGGCGAACCACCCACTGCCCTCGACGTTGAAGTGGACGCCGTCGGCGCGGATCGGCGAGATGCCATCGGCCTCGCGCAGCGGATCGCCGCCCGGACAGAGCACCGCGTCGAGGTCGTACAGCCGGACCTTCTCGGGATAGACCGCGGCAACCGCAGGGAGGATCTCGCCGTCGAGCACCTCGCGCGCGTTGTCTCCGAATCCCCCCGTGTCGACCGCCCCCGGGTCGTTCGCGCCGCCGGTATCGAGACAGGGAGCGAGCATCCACACGACACGAGCGCCCGTCTCGGTCACGGTGTCGACCACGTCGATGTACTCCTGCGTGAGGTAGTCGTCGAACTCCGGGTCGCCGATCGAGCGGCGTTCGGGCCAGCCGTCGAGACGGCGGTCACCGGTATCCCAGACGCTCGAGAGCACGATGACCACTTCGGGATCGAAACTGCGAACCTGGTCGGGGAGGTTCGCTCTGGCGGCGAGACATTCGTCGCGAATCGGCTCCTCCTCGCCGCCCCCGTACTTGTAGCCGTCATCGGCCAATCCGCATCCGTTGGTCGCCGCATTCCAGACCCACACCCCGTGGTTGGCGCCCCAGCGTTCGAGCCCGTATCCGAGCGAGCGGGCCTGGGAGTCACCGATCACCATCACGCGGGTTGCGTCGGCTCGGTCCGCTCGCTGATACAGAGCCCCGAGGTCGATGATCGCCTGCGCGGAGCGATCGAGATACTCCGCCTCGCTGACCGCATCGGGGTCCGGCATCGAACCCTGGACCACGTTGACATCGGATCGACCACCGAGATCCACGAACGACCGGTAGAGCGGCGTGAACTCCCTCAGCAGCTCCACTTCATACGGTTGACCGCTCCCGGTGACGACGACCGAGGCACCGTTGGCCGTCAGCAGGTCGAACCCCGCGCCGAGCAGACGAGCGGCGGTCGACCGTTCGTCGGCGCCGAGTTCCGCCAGATCGTCACCGTCCCAGCCTTCGACGAGGAGGACCACGACATCGGGATCGTGGGCATCGATCAATCCCGGCCATTCCGTGGACCAGTTCGCGCAGGTGGCGCCGACATCGATCTCGACCACGCCGCCCTCACAGCGGAAGACGTCTCGGCCCGCGAGTCTGATCTGTTCCTCGTCGGCGATGACCCCCTCGAGCGCATCGACGATCTCGGAGTTCGCGGCGCTGTGGATCACGACGATGTCGAGCACGCCGTCGGCCGTCGCCACCGGAACGCGGGTGGACCGACCATCCTCACGCAGAGTGGCGAGCGGATCGTCGCCGTCGAGGTTCGCGGTGAGGCCGGCTCCGACGACCAGGGCGATACCCGCGATCGGGTAGGCCATTCGCAGGCCGCGCACCGACAGGCCGAGGGTCGCCCCCTTCCTGATCGGGGTCTCGACCAGATGGAACGACGCCAGCGACACGACCAGGGTGACCCCGATCCGCAGCGCGAAGTTGGGCCAGGGGTCGAGACCCGTCCGCTCCTCGGTCAACCAGAGGAAGATCGGCCAGTGGAAGATGTAGATGCCGTAGCTCATCCGGCCCAACCACACCATCGGCTTCAGGCCGAGGACGAACGGAACAGGGCCACGATCGGCGATGAGGACGAGGATGAGGATTCCGGTGAGCACCCCGTTGAGGAGCAGCCCTCCCCGGTAGGCGAACGCGTCGAGCAGCGTGAAACTCGTCCACATCCACGCCATCGACGCCACGACCACCACTCCGACGACGGCCAGCGCGTTCTTGACCCGCTCGGGGAAGACCGCACCGCGCCGGTCCATGGCGACGGCGAGGGCGATACCGACCGCGACTTCGGCCACCCGGGTGTCCGTGCCGTAGTACATCCGGTCGATGTCGGTGCCGACGGAGGACAACCAAGCCGTCCAGAGCGTCGACAACACGGCCAGCGACGCGAAGACCGAGAAGATCGCCCGATGGGAGACGTTCCGCGAGAGCAGGGCGGCGAACGCCAGCGGGATGATCAGGTAGAACTGCTCTTCGATGGCGAGCGACCAGTAGTGCTGCACCGGCGAAGGTGATGCAAAGAGATCGGCGTAGGACTGCTCCGTCGCGATGAAGGTCCAGTTGACGATGTAGAAGACGACCCCGAAGACCTCGCTCGGCAACTTCTCCGCCTGTGACCGCGTCGCAACCGTCGCCCCGAAGACGACCGCGGCGAGAAGCCCGAGGATCGCGGCAGGGGCGAGACGCCGAACACGACGGCTCCAGAAGCGACCGAAGTCGACTCTTCCCGCCTGACGTCGGTCATCCAGCAGGATCGACGTGATCAGGAAGCCGGACAGGGTGAAGAAGAGCGAGAGCGCGAAGAACGCACCATCGATCGGCCCGAGTTCTGCGTGGTACAGCAGCATGCAGACGAGTGCGTACCCTCGCACCCCGTCGAAACCCGGTTGGTAGCCCCCGAACGCACGTACCTGCCGCCCGGGCCGCGACGGGACGGAATCAGCTGCCGGAACACGGCTCTCCGCGGCAGCGGACATTTCCTCGGCGGGCATCACGCCCACGATACTGATCACTCTCCGTCCATGAAAGCCTGCGGAGCGCGAACACACGGACCTCAGAGCACACGGGCGAGTGCGGCCGGGATGTCGAACGCCCGCTCGACCACCGTGAACCGCGCACCAGTGCGACGGGCGAAGTCGGCCGCGTCATCGGCGTCGTCGGCCGGGGCGATGATGCACAGCTCGTCGAGGCGACGTGCTGCCGCCACGGGGTCGACGCCGCTCGTGGCCCGGCAGTCGGAGAGCAGGATCGTCACCCGCCGCTTGGCGCGGGACCGTTCGAGTTGCCGGGCCGAGCTCCGCAGCGCGGCATCGAGATCGGTCGTACCACGACCCCGGAGTCGGAGCAGGTCGTTGACCACCGCCGCCGGCGGACGGTCGTCGTCCTGGGACTTCAGCGCGAGTTGGCGCTCGGAGAACCCGAGCACGGACCAGTCCGTGGGCGCGCGCCACGAGCACGCCGCCGCGGCGACCGCCGCGATCGCGAGGCGATCGCCGCTCATCGAGCCACTGCGATCGACGAGCAGCGAGAGCGCCATCGTCGGCTTGGTCCAGTGCCGGACACGCAACTCGTCCGCAGCGACGGCATGGCGTCCGGCGCGCGCCTGCACGAGGGCGTCGAGGCTGGCATCGACATCGAGGTCGCCCTCGGCCCGATCGGCCGGGGACGAGACCAGTCGGCCGATCCCGCGGCTGTCGCTCGGACCCGAACGGGCGAGATCGAGCATGAGCCGCCCGGCCAGTCGTGCGGCCAGCGCGGCGAGGAGCGGATCGGTGGCCGCGGTCATCTCGGCGAGCAATGAGAGGGCATGGTCGGCGTCCTCCTCGACGAGATCGGCGAGTGCCTGCTCGTCGATCTGTCCGACATCGGGAGAGATGTCGTCGAAGGCGGTATCGCGCCGAAGTTGTTCGCGTGGCGTCGTCCGACGGCTCTCGTCGGCGAGCGCTTCCTGGGCATCATCGCCCTCGAGGGTGAGTGGCGCTCCCGGATCGCCCCCTAGGGGGCTCCGACTTTTCCCGGGTCCTCGTCGACTTCCGGCTCCGGGGCGGGGTTCTCCGCAGCCAGGACCTGTGCCCAGAGGTCGCGGATGACGTCCTCCGGTTGCCGGTCACCACCTTCGTGGAGACGGATGCGACCCGACAGGGCCACCAGCGCCGCATCGAGTCCGATCTCGGGGTCGGTGACCTCGGCCCGCCGGATCGAGGCCAGCCGCGTCGCCACTTCGACCAGATCGATCGCGCCGCGTACCGACGAGCCCACGCGGACATCGGCGTGGTTCCGCGTCCCCCGGGTCACCAAGACGGCACGCGTCATGATCAGGTCGCCGGCCTCACAGGCCCGACGACTCACGATGTCGGCCTCGTCGTCGCGGGACTGGTAGCCCATGGCGATCCGACACATCCGGTCGTACACCGCGCCGGACACACGGGCCGTCCCCACATTGTCGAACGGGTTCATCGCCGCCACGAGTCGGAACCCGGGTGCGGCCTCGACCCGGCCGAGCCGGGGAAGATGCAGCTCCCCCTCCGACATCACCGAGATGAGGAGGTTGACCGTCTCCTCGGGGACACGATTGAGCTCCTCTAGGTAGAGCAGCGAGCCCGCCCGCAGCGCCTCGAGCAACGGCCCGTCGACGAACACGTCGGGGGTGTAGCCCTCCTCGAGAACTCTCGCCGGGTCGAACTGACCGGCCAGGCGCGCCGGGGTCAGCTCGGCGTTGCCCTCGACGAAGACGAACCCCGTGCCTGCGGCGTTGGCCACTTCGCGCAACATCGTCGACTTGCCCGTACCGGGCGGGCCTTCGAGCAGCACATGGCGATCTGCAGCGAGCGCCGCGACCAGGAGTTCGAGCTCACGGCGGCGCCCGACGATCGCCGCGTCGAGCGCGTCGAGCACCGCGGCGTCGTCGAGCGAGGTCATGAAGGTCCGGATCAGTCGAAGGTGATGACGCCGCGCACGTTCTTGTTCGCGAGCATGTCGGCGTAGCCCTCGTTGATCTGATCCAGCGTGTAGGTGTTGGTGATCATCTCGTCGAGCTTGAGCTGACCGGCCTGATACATCGAGAGGAGATGCGGGATCTCCTTGCGAGGCGCGGCCGAACCGAACAGGCAGCCCTTGAGCTCCTTGTTCATCATGGCGAACTCGAAGAGGTTGAGCTGCACGTCCATCGCCATCGCATTGGCCACCGCGGTTGCCACGATGGTGCCGCCCTTGCGGGTGAGGAACTGAGCGGGAGCGATCATGTCGCCGGTGAGGACACCCGGGGTGAGGATGACGCTGTCGGCCATCACTCCCTCGGTGATACCGCCGACGAGGGCCATCGCCTCTTCCATCGAAGCCGCTGCGTGGGTGGCCCCGAACTCCTGGGCGCTCTCGCGCTTGAACTCCGACGGGTCGACGGCGACCACGTTCATCGCCCCGGCGACCTTGGCGCCCTGGATCGCGGCATGGCCGAGACCACCACAGCCGACGATGACGACCGTGTCGCCCGCGGTCACGCCGGCGCGATTGACCGCGGAGCCGTAGCCGGTGGTGACACCGCAACTCACGAGGGCGGCCGGGCCGGCCGGGATGTCCTTTTGGACCTTGATCGCGGAGTCGACGCTCAGGACCATGTGTTCGGCGAACGTGCCGAGCTTGAGCAGCGGGGTGAGATCCTCACCCGCCGCGCTGTGGTGACGGAACCCGCCGGCCATCATGCCGGGCTCCATCAGGTGCATGCCGAGATCGCACAGGTTCTGCTGGCCCGAGGCACACCAGCGGCACTTGCCGCACGACGGGATGAACGAGCACGAGATGTGGTCGCCGATCTCGAACTCGGTGACGCCCTCGCCGAGCGCGATGACCTCGCCGGCGCCTTCGTGACCACCGATCAGTGGCATCGGTACCGGCATGGTGCCGTCGTGGGCGTGCTCATCGGAATGGCACATGCCGGCAGCCAGGGTCTTGACGAGGATCTCTCCCGCCTGCGGCTCGTCGAGTTCGATCTCCTCGACGCTCCAGTCGGCTCCGACTTCTCGAAGAATGGCGGCTCTGGTCTTCATGATGATCCCCTCGGAGGACGTGTTCGGGCGAGACGGTGAACGCGGCAGAAGGTACCAGCGCAGCGCCCGGTACCGATAGTTCGCAGCTTCAGGCCACGACCCGGATCGACCCGACCTCCGTTCCGATCCAGTTGCGCAGCACCTGTGGCGGTGGCGGCGGGCACGCGCCGAGCTCGGCCATCGCCCACTCGATCGCCATCTCGGACGCCCGGGTCGCGCCGTCGCGGACCTTCAGCGCGACCGCGGTCCCGGAGTCGAGCGCGATTCCGCAGTAGACGCCTTCGGCGCCGGTCTTGACCACGAGCCGGCCGTCGCCGTCCCCGATGATCCGGGTGCAGGCACGGTCGGTGCCGCCCACCATGAACGGCTCCGCGGTCATCGCCGTCAGGATGCGACGGCCCTCGGGAAGCGAGCCGAGCGATGTCCACCCGGCGGCCAGACGGTCGAGCGGCATCGACCAGACGGGGATCCCGCACCCGTCGACGCCCGGCACCGAGTCGGCCAACGAGACACCGCAGCACGCCTCGATCGCCGGGGTCAGATGGTCGGCCTGGAGGACGTGGGTGGGCGAGAGGTAGCCGGCCGGATCGATGTCGAGGTGTCGACAGACCGACAGAAAGCCCACGTGCTTGCCCGAACAGTTGTTGTGGCGAGCGGTCGCCGGCTCTCCGGAGGCCGCCAGGGCATCGGCACTCGGCCGATGCGAGGGTGGGTGGGCGCCACATTCCAGGTCCGCCACGGTGAACCCGATGTCGGCGAGCCAGGCATCGACGACCGCAACGTGACGCGGCTCGCCGCCGTGGCTCGCACAGGCGATCGCCAGTCGTTCGTCGCCGATCGCGTCCCCAGCTCCGGTGCTCACCAGGGGAACCGCCTGCACCGGCTTGAGCGCAGACCGAGCGAACACGTCACGCGTCCCGTCGCCGCGCGACCAGAGAATGCGGCCCCCCGGCTCGACCGCGACGACATCGACCTCGTGGCGGCTCTCGACGTCGCCGCCTCTGAACACGTCGACGATCAGCGGTGCGGTCACGTCGGAAGGCTAGACCGATCCCGACGCCGAAATCCTCGAACTGCCACCCACCCGGGCCGCTACGGTCGCCCCGTGGCAGACCTCGAACGCGACACGGCGATCGTCCTCACGGAGCGGGGCGAGCAATGGAGCACCTACACGGCGCACCCCTCCGAGGAGTGGGCCATCTGGGGCCCGATGGGGGGCTACATCGCGTCGATCGCGCTGCGCGCCGCGGGCGATCACTGCGGCCGCGGCCGCCCGGCCTCGATCAACACGAGCTTTCTCGCTGCCGCCCGGTTCGCGCCGGTGACCCTGCGGGTCGAGACACTGCGAACCACGCGCGTCGCGACCTGCACGAGGGTGGTGATGGCGCAGGACGACCGGCCCCTCCTCGAGGCAACGGTGTGGGGTACCGACGCCGACGAAGGACTCGACCACCACACCGCGCGACGCGGGCCCGACGTGGCCCACCACACCCAGCTGCCGAGCTTCCACGACCGCCTGGCCGCCCAGGGCGAACAGGTCATGCACGAGTTCTGGAACCGCCTCGACCACCGACCGACGCAGTGGACCGACGACTGGGCGAACCGCGCCCCGAGCGAGCCCGACCAGGCCGCCTGGTACCGCTTCGTCGACGGCCCTCGCTTCGATCAGCCGTGGCTCGACGACACCCGCGTTCTGATCGTCACCGACCTCGACGCGTGGGGAGCGGCGACCAACGCGCACACCGGTGAACTCGAGTGGTTCGCTCCCACGATCGAGCTCACCTGCCGCTTCCTCCAGCCGGCCCACGACCACGAGTGGCTGCTCGGTTGGGGCGCGGCGCCGGTCGGGCGCGCCGGGATCATCGGTGTCGAGTCCGAGACTTGGTCCGACGACGGTCGTCTCCTCGCCATCGGTGGCAGCACACTGCTGTGCCGGCCCGCGCCCGAACGGCCCGACCGCTAGTCGAAGACGAGAACGCCGCGGATGTTCTTGTCGTCGCGCATGTCCTGGTAGCCCTCGTTGATCTGGTCGAGGGTGTAGGTCTTGGTCACGAGCTCGTCGAGCTTCAACTGGCCGGCCTGGTACATGCTCAAGAGCCTCGGTACCGCCCGACGAGGGCTGTCGGAACCGAAGATCGTGCCCCTGATCTGCTTGTTCATCATGGCCAGCTCGAAGAGGTTGAGCTGCACGTCCATCTGCATCATCGGAGCGAGACCGGTGACGACGATCGTGCCGCCCTTGCGGGTCAGGAACTGGGCCGGGGCGAGCATGTCGCCGTGGATCACACCGGCGGAGAGGATGACGCTGTCGGCCATGACCCCCTCGGTGAGTCCGCCCACCAGCGCCATCGCCTCTTCCATCGAGGCGGCGGTGTGGGTCGCGCCGAACTCGGCTGCCTTCTCGCGCTTGAACTCCGAGGGATCGACGGCGACGACATTCATCGCGCCGGCAGCCTTCGCACCCTGGAGCACATTGGCCCCGATGCCGCCACAGCCGACCACGACGACGGTGTCGCCGGCGGTCACCTCGGCGCGGTTCACGGCGCTGCCGTAGCCCGTGGCGACGCCACAGCTCACGAGCGCGACCGGGATGAGCGGAAGGTCCTTGTCGACCTTGATCACCGAGTCCTCGCTCAGGAGCATGTGCTCGGCGAACGTGCCGAGCTTGGCCATGGTGTTGATGTCTTCACCGGCGGGGCCGTGGTGACCACAGCGACCATCGGAGATCATGCCCGGACCGAGCGTGCCGGCGCCGAGATTGCAGAGGTTCTGCTGACCCGATGCGCACCAACGACACTTGCCGCACGCGGGCACGAACGAGACGGCGACATGGTCGCCGACCTCGAAGTCGGTCACGCCCTCACCCACCTCGATGACGACTCCGGACCCCTCGTGCCCGCCGATGACGGGAAACAAGGTGTCGCCGGCCAGATCGCCGGTGACGAGGTGTTCGTCGGAGTGACACAGGCCGGCGGCATGGGTCTTGATCAGCACCTCACCCTTGCCCGGAGCGTCGAGCTCGATCTCCTCGACCTTCCATTCCTGGTTGGCCCCGTACAGCACTGCGGCGCGTGTTCTCATCGTTGTTCGTCCTTCGTGAAGCGAGAACCGAGACGGTAGTCCGCGCCGCGGCCCGCCGTCAGATGGTGCTCGTCATCCCGCCGTCGACGGGAAGCACGATCCCGGTCACGGCCGCAGCCGCCTCCGAGCACAGGTACGCCACCGCGCCGGCGATCTCGTCGGGCTCGATCAGCCGGCCGATGGGCCGCTGATGTTCCGCGAACTCGCCGACATCGGTGTCGTAGGCGGCCGCCGATGCCTCGATGATCGCGGTGCGGGTCGAGCCGGGAGCCACCGCGTTGGCCGTGACACCGGTACCGGACAGGTCGACGGCCAACGACCGGACGAGACCGACGACGCCGTGCTTGGCCGCCACATAGGGCGCCATGTTCTTGAGCCCGACCATCGCGGCGGTCGAGGCGATGGCGACGAAGCGTCCCCGCCACGGCTCGGGACTCTCGAGGATCGCCGGGATCGCGGCGCGGGCCGTGTGGAACACGCCGCGCAGGTCGATGTCGACCACGGCGTCCCACTCGGCGTCGGACACCTCCCACAGCCGGTCACCGGCGGCGAACACGCCGGCGACCGCGATGGCCGCGTCGAGCCGACCGAACAGGTCGACGGCAGTGGCGACCGCGGCGCGCATCGCCGCCTGGTCGCGCACATCGGCGACCACCGGGGTGACGAACTCACCGCCGGCGGCCGCCACCGCCTCGAGCTCCGCGAGTGTGCCCATGCCGTACGGGATCGCTGGCTCGTCGGCACAGATGTCGGTGGCGACGACCGACCAGCCGTCGGCGACGAGACGGGCGACAGTCGCGGCGCCCATGCCGCGGGCGGCGCCGGTGACGAGGGCTACGGGTCGTTGCATCGGCCCAGCGTCGCAGGCGCGGGCGCAGACTGCGACTACCGGGTGTCGATCTGGGCGATGGCGTCGTCGACCAGCGCCGAAAGGAGCGCGGCACCGTGCTCGGGAGTCGCCCCCGTCGGATCGCCGAGCACGCCGTTCGGCGACACTTCCCGAACGCCGCACTCCATCATCTTCGGGAGCAGCTCATCGATGGGATCGGTGTTCCCGCTCTCTGCTGCCGCCAGCCGCACGAGCTCCGGTGCGAGATGCAGCAGGAGCGACGTTTCGGTCAAGCCGGCATGCGCATCGGCCCCCGGCAGGCGCACCGACCAGACGTCGAGCGCACGACCCTCGGCCGCGCAGGTCGCCACGGCCGCGCGCAACGCGTAGGCATTGCCGCCGTGACCGTTGACGACCACGATGCGGGCGAACTCGGGCCCTGCCGTCCTCACGATCTCGATCAGCACGTCGGCCAGAACCTTCGTCCCGATCGAGAGCGTGCCCGGGAATCCCGCGTGTTCGCCGGACGCGCCGATGGCCACCGCAGGGGCCACCACCGTGTCCGCCAGCTGCGCCGCGACTCCTTCTGCGACCGCCACTGCGATCCGGGTGTCCGTGTCGAGCGGGAGATGAGGGCCGTGCTGTTCCGTCGCGCCGAGTGGCAACAGCAGCGTCAGTGCCCGGTCCGACAGCGACGGCGACGTTCGGGATCCCAGGCTCATGGTGGCGACGGTAGTGTCCGGCGATGGCCAGCTTCGAGACGCGCCGACTGACGCCGATCCTCGGCGCGGAGATCACCGGACTCCCACGGGTCGACACGCTCGACGACGACGCCGTCGACGAGCTGATGGCGGCCGTGCACGAGCACCAGGTGGTGTTCATCCGAGACCAGGACGATCTGACCGACGAACAGCACCTCGCGTTCATGCTCCGGATCGGCTCGCCCTACATCCACCCGCTGGCGAGGGTGGCCGGCCGGACCGAGGCCGTCGCCGAGCACATCGTCGACGATGCCGACCATCCGCCGTTCCAGGACCGCTGGCACACCGATGTGTCGTGGGACCTGGAGCCGCCGGCGATCGGATCGCTCCGGCCGATCGAGATGCCGGCCCACGGCGGCGACACCTTGTGGGCATCGATGTACGCCGCGCACGACGCGTTGTCGGCGGGGATGCGCGCGTTGCTGACGGGGCTGACGGCCCATCACGACATCGGCTCGGGCGAAGCCTTCAAGACCAAGGGCGGGGTCGACGTGTTCGAGATGGCGCGCCAACTGCTCCCCGACACCCGCCATCCGGTGATCGGTACCCACCCGGTCACCGGCCGCAGCTACCTCTACGTCAATCGACAGTTCACCCGCCGCATCGTGGAGCTCGAACGGCGCGAGTCCGAGGCGCTGCTCGGCTTCCTCGTCGACCAGGCGGAGCAACCCAACCGCTGCATCCGTCACACCTGGACGGTGGGCGAACTCTGTCTCTGGGACGAGCGGTCGACCCAACATTTCGCGACGGCGGACCACTACCCGGCCCGCCGGGAGATGGCGCGAGTGGCGGTCGGAGACCGGGTCTGAGACAGTCTGCGGATGCACGTCGATCTGACACCTGACCAGAAAGATCTCCAGGCCGAGCTCCGCGACTACTTCACGACGTTGATGACCGACGAAGTGAAGGCGTCGATTCGCAACGACGAACTCAGCGCCAACGAGCCGTATCGGGATCTCATTCGCAAGATCGGCGCCGACGGCTGGCTCGGCGTCGCGTGGCCCGAGGAGTACGGAGGCAAGGGCTACACCCCTGTCGAGAACTACATCTTCTTCAACGAGGCGCAGAAGGCGGGCTGCCCGATCCCGTTCCTCACGACCAACACGGTCGGTCCGACCTTGCGCCACTTCGGCACCGAAGAGCAGAAGAACGACTTCCTGCCCAAGATCCTCACCGGCGACATGTTCTTCTCCATCGGCTACTCCGAGCCGGGTGCCGGCTCCGACCTCGCCTCGCTGCAGACCAGGGCGGTGAAGGACGGCGACGAGTGGGTCATCAACGGCCAGAAGCTCTACACCTCGCTGGCGTGGGACGCCGACTACATCTGGCTCGCGGCCCGCACCGATCCCGATGCCCCCGCCCACAAGGGCATCACCATCTTCCTGGTCCCGACGAGCGACCCCGGCTTCTCGATCTCGCCGTTCATCACGATGGGGACGACCAACACCACCGCGACGTTCTACGACGACGTGCGCGTCCCCGAGTCCGCCGTGGTCGGCGAGGTCCACGGCGGCTGGAACCTCATCACCAGCCAGCTCAACCAGGAGCGGGTGTCGTTGTGCGCCGCCGGCGGCATCACCAACACGGTGAACCAGATCATCGATTGGGCCCGCGACACAGAGCACCCCGACGGCGGTCGCGTGATCGACCAGGAATGGGTACAGGTCAAGCTGGCCGAGATGCGGGCCCGCGTCCGCTTCCTCGACCTGCTCAACTGGAAGGTCGCCTACAACCAGACCACCGGCGCGTTGAACCCGGCCGTCGCCAGCTCGGTGAAGGTGTGGGGTTCGGAGTCGATGCACGCCATCTACAAGGAAGCAACCGAGCTGTTCGGCGCCCTCGGTGCCCTGCGGCCCGGCTCACCGGGCGCCGTGCTGGCCGGCCGGATCGAGGAGTTGTACCGCGGCGTGTGGGTCCTCACCTTCGGCGGCGGCACCAACGAATTGCAACGAGACATCATCGGGTGGGCCGGCATGGCTCTCCCCCGCGAGAAGCGCAGGAAGTAGCGATGGACTTCAACCTCAACGAAACCGAGCAGGCCGTCAGCGATCTGGCGATGCAGATCCTCGGCGACAAGATCGATCACGAACGGCTCAAGCAGATCGAGGCGACCGACCAGTGGTTCGCCGCCGAAGAATGGGCCCTGATGGCCGACGCCGGCCTGACCGGCATCGCCCTCCCCGAGGCCCACGGAGGCGGAGGACTCGGCATCATCGAGGCCGGGCTCGTGTGCGAAGCCGTCGGCCGCCATGTGGCACCCGTACCCGCGCTGCCCACGATGCTCGCAGCACTGACCATCGCCGAATTCGGCGACGACGCACTCGCCGGTGAACTCCTTCCCGGCGTGTGCGACGGCTCCCGCATCCTCACGGTTGCGACCGCAGAACACCTCCGCGAGGACCTCGCCCGCCCGGGGGTCGTCGCGGCAGCCGACGGCTCGCTCACCGGCGTGAAGTCGGTCGTGGAGTTCGCATCCCAGGCCACGCACGCCGTCGTCAATGCGCTCGGACCCGACGGACCGGGGCTCTACCTCGTCGATCCGCACGGTTCGGGAGTCACGTCGCAGACCGGAATCTCCACCCGCAAGGAGACCGTGCACGAGCTCACGTTCGCGGCGGCGCCCTCGACACTGCTCGCGTCGGGCGAAGCCGCGATCCGTTGGTTCGAGGCCCGGTACCTCGCGCTCGTGTGCGCGACCCAGCTGGGCGTGGTCGAGGGTCAGCTCCGGCTCACGGCGCAGTACACGAGCGAGCGTGAACAGTTCGGCCGCCCCATCGCCACCTTCCAGGCGGTGACCCAGCGTCTGGCCGACTGCTTCATCCAGGTGGAGGGGCTGCGCCTCCAGACCCAGTCGGCCCTGTGGCGCATCGCCAACGGGATCGACCCGTGGGAAGACCTGCGGATCGCCAAGTGGTTCGGATCCGAAGGCGCACACTTCGTCGCCCACGGCGCCCAGCACATGCACGGCGGCATCGGCGTCGACGTCGACTATCCGCTCCACCGCTACACGCTGTGGAACAAGCATCTCGAGGTAACCCTCGGCGCGGCCAGCCAGCAACTCCGCGCGATCGGCGCCACCCTCGCCGCCACCCCCGCAAACTAAGGCGCCCCCGCCCGCCTTTCGCGGGCGAACTCCCCTTCAGAACGGCTCGGTGCGGCGGACTGTCACACCGGCGCGACAGGGTGTCGCCTACTTCTCCCATGCACGAACGGGAGAAACCATGCGTACCCCCCAACACCTTGCCGAGGTCTTCACTCGTCAACACGGTGTCATCAGCCGCCAACAGGCTCTCCAGGCCGACGCCACCCGCCACCAGATCGACCGTCGCGTCGCATCAGGAGAGTGGCATCGGCTCTCACACGGGGTGTATCGACACCACCTCGCGCCCGATTCCTGGGCGTCGCGACTCATGGCCGCGTGCCTCACCGTCGACGGGGTTGCCAGTCACCGGTCGGCCATTCGCAACCATGGGGTCCGGGGGCATCGGAGTCCGAGGATCGAGGTGAGCATCGAGCAGGGCCGGTGGCGTGCACCGGGCGACTTCGCCTTGCACCAGACCACCCAGATCGACCGCATCGACATGTCCGAGGTCGACGGCATTCCCACCACCGGGTTGGCGCGCAGCGTGCTCGACTTCGCCGGGGTGTCGAGCCTCGAGCGAACCAACGCGCTGATCGACGTCCTCCTCGTCGATCGCCGATTGAAGCTCGGTGATCTCGCCGACGTGCTCGTTCGGCACTCACGCAAGGGCCGCGACGGGTGTGGCCGCCTCCGAACCGTGCTCGACGAACGCCTCGGCGAGACTGCGGTTCCGAAAAGCGAGTTCAGCCGTCTCGTTGCACGCCTGCTCGTCGCCCACGGTCTGCCCCAGCCGGAGTTCGAGTTCGAGATCAACGATGGCGCGGGCCTGGTCGGCTTCGTCGACCTCGCCTACCCCGACGAACGAATCGCCATCGAGCTCGACAGCGTGCGCTGGCACCTCAACCGGTTGTCGTTCGAACGAGACCCGGTCCGTCGGAACCGGGTCGTCAACCGCGGGTGGACACCGCTCAGCTTCACATGGCAGGCGTACTACGAGCGGCCCATCGAACTCGTCACGACCGTCGCAACCGCCCGTCGACGGCTTCTGAAGGCGGGCTGACCCGCAGTTTGCGGGCGCACTCGCCTTAATTTGGCAGGGGTGGGGGGGAGAATCCGTCGGGGACGATGATGTGGTCGGGGGTGAGGTCGGCGATGGAGTCGACACCGATACCGCGCAGGGTCGCGTCGATGCCACCGCGGAGGATGTCGAGCACGTTCTCGACACCGGCCTGGCCGTTGGCGGCGAGGCCCCAGAGATACGCCCGTCCGATGAGGACTGCGTCGGCGCCCAACGCACACGCCTTGACGACGTCGGATCCGCGCCGCACGCCGCCGTCGAGCACGACCTCGACCTGATTGCCGACTGCGGCCACGATCTCGGGCAACATGCGGATCGACGCGGGAGCGCCGTCGACATTGTTGCCGCCGTGGTTCGAGACCGACACGCAGGTGGCACCGGCGTCGACGGCCCGGCGGGCTTCGTCGGAACGGACGACACCCTTGATCATGAAGGGTCCGTCCCACTGCGACCGGAGCCACGCAACATCGTCCCACGTGGGAGGCGGGGTGCCCATCCACGTGCCGTAGGCCTCGAAGAACACCGGAGGATCCTCACCGCCAGTGGCGAAGTTCGGCACCGTCAGACGCGGGATCTGCCCGGACTTCGCCCATGTCCACGCCCACCGCGGCTTGCGAATCACGTCGGTGGCGTGGGGAAGCAGCTCCCGGAGGGTGAACGACTGCGGGATCGCCGGGCTCCCCCAGTCGCGGCCGTGGGAGAACGACCAGTCGAGGGTCAAGATGAGGCCGACGGCGCCGGCGTTCTTCGCTCGTTCGATGCGAGCGAGAATCGAATCCCTGTCGCCGGCCCAGTAGATCTGGAAGAACAGCTGGGAGTTGACCGCAGCGACCTCTTCGATCGGCTTGGACGCGAACGAGCTGAGCCCGGCCGGGATGCCGCGGTTCGCGGCGGCACGGGCGACGGCGACCTCCCCGTCAGGGTGGACCGCCTGCACTCCGGTCGGCGAGATGATGACGGGCATCGATGCCGGCTGGCCCATCACGGTGACGTCCATGGCTCGCTCGGCGCCCTGGCCCGCAGTGACGGGGCGGAACCCGAGCTCGTCGAACGCCGCGACGTTGTCGCGCATCGAGATGCCCGCTTCGGCGCCCGCGATCAGTGCGCCGTAGACCGAAGTCGGGATTCGCTTCTTCGCCCGTTGCTGAGCGATAGCGACCGTTTCAAACCAGGGATTGCCCACGCGCCTGACCTCTCATCCGACCCACGACGGTACCGGCGCACGTCGAGAACGCGTTCGACGGCGTACGCGAAGAACCGCGCCCCGTGAGGCGCGGTTCTTCGAAACGGCGTGGAGTTACTCCTCTTCGCCGTCGAGATCGTCGACGAGGTCCTTCGCCTTCTCCGCAGCCATGTCGATCTTGTCGTCGTGCGCGTCCGGAACCTTGTCCTTCACAACCTCTGCGGCCTTGTCGATGGCGTCTTCGACCTTGTCGGCGTTGCCACCGACCAGGCCCTTGATCTTGTCGAGAATGCCCATGAGGCCTCCTGGTGTCTGTGTGACCGGTCGGTCGGAATTGCTCGGTGAGGCTACACGGCTAGGGTCACGACCGCTGGGGAAGGGGACGAGATGCCAGGACCGCTCGAAGGAATCAAGGTCGTCGACATGACGCAGGTCATCGCCGGGCCGCTCGCCTGCATGCTGCTCAGCGACCTCGGCGCCGAGGTGATCAAGGTCGAACCGCCGGCGTTCGGCGACCTCACCCGACTCGCCCAGTTCGCCAAGGGCGGGCTCAACAGTTCGATCGTCAACAACAATCGCGGCAAGCGGTCGATCCAGGTCGACATCCAGCAGAACGCGGGTCGCGAACTGGTGCTGGAACTCATCAGGGATGCCGACGTCGTGGTCCAGAACATGCGGCCCGGCGTGATGGAACGGCTCGGCGTCGGCTGGGAGGGCAGCGTCGCCGTCAACCCCGACATCATCTACTGCTCGATGTCGGGCTATGGCGCGACCGGCCCCTATGCGGACCGTGCCGTCTACGACCCGATCGTCCAGGCGATGGCGGGCTATGTGGCGCTCCAGGTCAACCCGCAGGTTCCGATCCCGGATCTCGTGCGCAACGGTGTCGTCGACAAGGCCGCGGCGTGGATGGCGGCACTGGCGATCACCAGCGCGCTCCACGCCCGCAACGAAGGCAGCGGGGGCCAACACATCGAGCTGTCCATGCTCGACATCGCCGTGCAGTTCCTCTGGCCCGACGGCGGTATGGCCGACACGATGCTCGATCCCGACGTCCCGCCGAGCCACCGACTCAGCGAGATCTACACGCTCAGCCAGTGCGCCGACGGCCACGTCGTGTACTTCGTCATCTCCGACGGCCAGTTCCAGGGCCTCTTCGAGGCGCTGGGCCACCCCGAGTGGATCGAGTCCTACGGCACCGTTGCCCAACGCCACGGCAAGCAGGAGGAGATCGGCGGGCTGCTGGGCAACGCGTTCCTCGAGTGGAAGGTCGCCGACCTGCTGCCCCGGATGCACGAGCACTCGGTGCCGTGCGGCCATGTCAACCAGATGGAGGATCTCCCGACGGATCCGCAGATCGTGCACAGCGGCACCTTCGTCGAATGGGAGCATCCGAGCGCCGGTCGAATCCGCAGTCCTCGCATGTCGGCCCGGTTCAGTGCGACACCGACCGAGTTCAAGGCCTCGGCTCCGCTGCTCAACGAGGACATCGACGACGTGCTCACCGAGATCGGCATCACGGCCGAGCAGAAGCAGGCTCTACTCGACGCGGGAGTGATCAAGGCTCCGCCGGAGTAGTCGTCGGTGGCCGACGTCGCGGCCGGTGGTCATCACTTGTTCGGTACTCTGACCGCATGTCCTTCAGCGAGCTCGACCTCCGGCCGGTAGCAGTCCTCGACGACGAGGCGCGTGGCGACTTCGTCGTGCGCGTCTACCAGCACCTCATGGCGGCGATCCTCGTGTTCGTCGGCATCGAGGCGATCTTCCTCAACACACCCATCGCCGAGGGCATCTACGACCTCGTCGCCGGCAGCGGCATGACCTGGTTGATCATCCTCGGGGGCTTCATGGTCGGCCAGTGGATGGTCGCCAACGCGGCGGCGGATCTGCTGAACCCGTCGAAGCAGTACGCCGCACTCTTCGGATCGGCCGCGCTCTACGCGCTGCTGTTCGCCCCGATGCTGCACTACGTCTTCCGGTCCCCGGGCAACGGTGGCACCACCGTCGCCGCGGCCGCGCTCATCACCGCGGTGGCGTTCGCGGGTCTGACCGTGATCGGCTTCGTCACCCGCAAGGACCTCTCGTTCCTGCGCCCGATCGTGATGTACGGCTTCGTGGTCGCCTTGGTGGTCATCATCGCCGCGCTGGTCTTCGGCTTCAGCCTCGGCGTGTGGTTCTCGATCGCCATGATCGCCCTCTCGGGTGTGGCGATCCTCTACCAGACCCAGACCATCATCCGGAAGTACCCGGCCCAAGCCCACGTGGCCGGGGCCCTGGCCCTGTTCTCGTCGGTGATGACGATGTTCTGGTACGTCCTGAGTCTTCTCAGCCGCCGCTAGGCATCAACGCCACCTCGAGGGCGTCCTCGACCCGGGTCGCCAGGTGGATCGTGATGTCGTCGCGCACCTCCCGGGGGATGTCGTCGACGTCTCCCGCGTTGGCGATCGGGAGGATCACGTCGGTGACGCCGGCCCGATGGGCCGCCAGGACCTTCTCCTTCACCCCACCGATCGGGAGCACACGCCCCTGGAGAGTGACCTCACCGGTCATGGCGACATCGCCACGAACACGGCGCCCGCTCAGCAGACTCACGAGCGCGACCGACATGGTGACCCCGGCCGACGGACCGTCCTTCGGCACCGCTCCGGCCGGAAAGTGGACGTGGACCCGGCGGTCGTCGGGCAGCTCGATCCCCAGCCGGTCGGCGTTGGCCCGCAGATAGCTCAGGGCGATCTGCGCCGATTCCTGCATGACGTCGCCGAGCTGACCCGTCAGGGTCAGACCGCCGTCGCCGGGCATCACCGCCGTCTCGACGAAGAGGATGTCGCCACCCGCGCCGGTGACCGCGAGTCCGGTCGCGACACCGGGGTCGATCGTTCGCTCGGCCGGATCCTCGCGCAGCGACGGACGCCCGAGCGCGTCGATCAGTTCTTCCTCGGTCACCGTGATCGGCTCGACCGCACCCGTCGCGACCTTCGTCGCGGCGCGTCGGATGAGCCGGTCGAGACGTCGCTCGAGCGACCGCACACCGGCCTCTCTCGTGTAGTCACCGACCACCGTGCGGATGACGTCGTCGGAGACGACGACCTCGTCGGCCCGCACCGCGTTCTCCTCGTACAGCCGCGGGAGCAGATGATCACGGGCGATGTCGACCTTCTCGTCCTCGCTGTAGCCCCGAAGGGGGATGACCTCCATGCGATCGAGGAGGGGCGCCGGGAGCCGCTCGATCTCGTTGGCGGTGGCGATGAAGACGACATCGCTCAGATCGAGGTCGACCTCGAGATAGTGATCGCGGAAGGTGTCGTTCTGGGCCGGGTCGAGCACCTCGAGCAGCGCGGCCGACGGATCGCCCCGGTAGTCGCTGCCGATCTTGTCGATCTCGTCGAGCAGGATCACCGGGTTCATCGCGCCGGCCTCGGTGAGGGCACGCACGATCCGACCGGGCCGGGCACCGACATAGGTGCGGCGGTGACCGCGGATCTCGGCTTCGTCGTGGATGCCGCCGAGCGACATGCGAACGAACTCCCGCCCGAGCGTGCGGGCGACCGAGCGGCCGAGGGAGGTCTTGCCGACGCCGGGAGGACCGGCGAGGGCCAGGATCGTGCCACCCCGCACGCGCGACGCGTCGACGGCCCGTTCTTCACGGAGGCGCCGGACGGCCAGGAACTCCACGATCCGGTCCTTCACCTCGTCGAGGCCGGTGTGGTCGGCATCGAGAACGTCGCGGGCACGCTCGAGATCCAGGTCGTCGTCGGTCCGGTCGGTCCACGGCACCTCGAACATCGTGTCGAGCCAGGTGCGGATCCAGCCCGACTCCTGACTCTGGTTTCCCGCCCGCTCGAGTCGCCCGATCTCCTTGTCGATCGCTTCCGCGACCGGCGCGGTCCGCCCGGACTCGACGAGGGTCGCCAGGCGGGCCCGGTAGTCGCCGATCGCATCGCCGTCGCCCTCACCCAGTTCACTCTGGATCGCCGCGAGCTGGCGTCGAAGGATCGCCTCACGTTGAGAGGCATCGAGGTCGTCGCTGACCTGCCGCTGGATGTCGCCCGCGACCTCGGCCTCGCCCGCGGCCGCCTCGGCCCACTCGATGGCCAGGCGCAGACGATCATCGGTCGCCACGGTCTCGAGCAGCTGCACGCGCTGGTCGTCGTCGAGCTCGGGCCACCACGCGATGGTGTCGGCCAGCGCGCCGGGATCGTCGACATCATGGAGCAGCCGCGCCATGCGGGCACCGCCGACCGCACGCAACAGACGCGTCGCCGCAGCCCGGTAGCGGGAGGCGAGTTCGTCGGTCTGAGCGGAGCGCGCACCCGGATCGATGGTGGTGGCGTCGACGAGCAGTGCGCCGGTGCCGTCGAGCGATCCACGACCGACACGGACCCGGGCGACACCACGGATCACGAGACCGTCGCCCCCACCGGGGAGGGCGCCACGCTGTTCGATGCGCGCCAGCGTGCCGACCGCCTGGGACGCTCCTGCGTCACGCGGCACCAGAACGACGTGGTCTTCGTGGTCGGCTGCCGCGGCCACTGCGGCGGCGGCCTCGGCCGACTCGATCTTGATCGTCACGACCATCTCGGGCAACACCACGCCCGACGTCGGCAGGACCGGAACCGTGCGAACGGCGTCGGTGGTCGGATTGGTGGACGGCGATTCCTGGGCCATGTAATAGTCCTCGTCAGGTATTCGATTACACGCTTACAACCACCTATGGTGCCCACTATTCCCATGAATCCACCACCTGCCTCACGATCCCGGAGCGAGCGGTCCACCGCGGCTCCGGTCACCGACACCGAGACTCTCGTCGCCTGGTTCACCGAGGCGCTGCCCGACGGATGGTTCACCGACGTCGTGCACATCCGCCACGACGCCGACGAGATCCTCGTCACCGGCAACCTCGGGGCCCCCGGCGCGGGACTGAGCCCCGAGCAACAGATCGTCGCCTTCCGCGAGGCCACCCGGGAACAGCGCATGGCAATCGCCGACGACGCCGAGCGGGTGTTTCGACGCACGGTGAGCTGGGCCGCCGTGTGCGGCGACACCGAGGCTCGGTTCACCACGGTCAACGCGCCGGCCATGACCAGGCTTCGGCTGGAGGAGCGGCAGGTCCTCGACACCCTGATCGACGGCGGCATCGCCCGCAGCCGGAGCGAGGCGTTGGCCTGGTGTGTCCGCCTGGTCGGAAAGCACGAAGACGACTGGATACGCGAGCTGCGCGACGCGATCGACCATGTGCAGAGCGTCCGCGACCAGCGTCGCTAGACGACGGGCTCAGGCGACGAAGTAGTCCGACCAGTCGGCGAAGGGCCCGTCGTCCGACCGGGCCTCGATGGACGCGAGGTCGAGCGGAAGGTCGAACAGGTCCTCAACCGTGCCATCGCCGTTGTCGAGTTCGAGGGCGAAGAATGCCCCGGTGACCCCGCGCACGACCGAGCCGTAGTCGGAGTCGTCGTCGATGATGCCGGCGAGGTGGTCGCCCCCGAGCAGGGTCACGAAGACACCCCGGCCGGGAAGCACGGCATAGGCCGCCGCACCGGTGGCGATGGGGATCAACGTGTCGTTGTCGCCGTGAAGGACCATCACCGGGAGGTCGGCGCGTGCCTCGACGAACCCGGCCGACATGACCACCGCGGCGGAGATCCGCGCATCGGCATCGGGCGAGACCGCAGCGCCGGCGGTGGTGAGCCCACCGAGCGAGTGGCCGATCATGCCGATCCGGTCGCCGTCGACGAACGAGGCGAGCCCGACATCGGCGAGCACCTCGTCGATGAGGAACGACACGTCGCCGATCTGACCGGGCACGTCGCCGGCGTTGGACCACGCGCCCGGCACGTCGTTGTTGGTGAGCGGAAACGCCGGCGCGACCACGACGAAGCACTGCTCGGCGAGTGAGCGGCGGTGCAGCTCGTGACTTCGAGGATGCCCGGTGAGTCCGTGGGCGAAGACGATCAGGGGCCACGGGCCGGGCGCCGTCGGCCGATCGATCCACACCTCGAGCGTCCGGTTCGCCAGCTCGGCGGCCGTCTCGGTTGCCGGGGTCGACCGGGTGTCGTCGACGAACGTCCGCTTCTCGGTCTCCTCGGCCACACACCCGTCGGCCGCATCGGTCGTCGGCGCGGGCGCCGCGGTGGTCGAACTCGGGGTGGTGGTCGAACTCGGGGTGGAGGTCGAATCCGTGGTGGTGGTCGAACTCGGGGTGACAGGTGACGGCGGTGCAGCGGCATCGTCACCGCAGGCCGCAGCGAGCAGTCCGAGCGCGCACGCGACCGCCGCCAGCCGACGCATCACTTGCGGCCGAGGAACTTCACGGGCGTCGGCCTCGAGTGATCCTGGCCGACCGGACGCTCTGCCCGGTCGGCTGCCTCGACGAGCGCCTCACCGTGCCCGAGCACGCATTCGGGGTCGGGCCCGTCGAGCGGGATGCCGGTGAAGAACTTCGCCGCCATGCAGCCACCCTGACAGGCGTCGAAGTGGCCGCAGGATGCGCACGCGCCGGCCGACTGGGGCTCGCGCAGCTCCTGGAACAGCTCGCTCTCCTGCCACACCTTCTGGAAACCGCCCGTGTCGCGGACACTGCCGGCCAGGAACTCGTCGTGGAGGACGAAGGGGCAGGCGTAGACGTCGCCCAGCGGATCGATGAGGCACACGACGCGTCCCGCACCACAGAGATTGAGTCCGGGAAGCGCTTCGCCCAGCGCGGACAGGTGGAAGAACGAATCGCCGGTCAAGACGTCGGGCCGTTCGAGCAGCCAGTGGTAGAGATCGCGCTGCTGCTGATCGGTCGGGTGCAGCTCGTGCCAGCTGTCGGCGCCGCGGCCCGACGGCCGGAAGCGGGTGAGGCGCAGCTGGGCCCCGTAGCGGTCGGCCATCGCCTTGAACTCGTCGACCTGCGGGATGTTGTGGCGGGTCATCACCACCGAGATCTTGAACTCGCCGAATCCGGCGGCGTGGAGATGCTCCATTGCCCGCACCGCGGTGTCGAAGGACCCTTCGCCGCGCACTTCGTCGTTGGTCGCCGCGTCGGCGCCGTCGATCGAGATCTGGACGTCGACATAGTCCATCCCGGCGAGCTTCCGAGCCACCTCGGCATCGATCCGCGAACCGTTGGTGGAGAACTTCACGCCCACGCCGTGATCGACCGCGTACTCGACGAGGTGCCAGAAATCGGGGCGGATCGTGGGCTCACCGCCGCCGATGTTGATGTAGAAGACCTGCATCCGCTCGAGTTCGTCGATCACGGCCTCGGCTTCGGCGGTGCTCAGCTCGCGAGGATCGCGGCGCCCGCTCGAGGAGAGACAGTGCACGCACTGGAGGTTGCACGCATAGGTCAGCTCCCAGGTGAGGCAGATGGGTGCGTCGAGCCCGGCCTTCATCTGGTCGCCGAGTCCGCTCTGCTTGACCGGCGACAACACGAGGTTGTCGGGCACGGGAACGTGAGGGATCTGCAGATCGGTCATGCGGCCACCAGGAAATCAGAGGCCGCGAGAGAGGCGAGTGCCTTCTCGAACGACGGCCAGCGTCGGGGTTCGATGCCGGCCGCGTCGAACGCGGCACGGGGGTTGTCGTGCTCTGCGAGCGACTCCACGAGTGTCACGAGCTCCGGCGCGCGAAGAAAGTTCAGTCGCCGGTTGCCGTAGTGGTACGCCAGCGCCCCGAAGGGTTCGGGGCGCAGGGCCACTCGCTCGTGCAGCCGGTACGGACGGCCGGCGTCGAAGTCCATGGGACTAGTAGACGCCGCACATCCCGTCGATGGAGATCTCCTCGACGAGGAGCTCGTCCTCCACGAGTTCGGCGGCGTCGGCCGTGGTGTCGGTGGTCTCGTCGACGGCGGTCTGGTCTCGAACGTCGGTCGGCTCCATGGTGCCCTCCTCGATCAGTTGATCGTCACGGGGTGTGCGATACCCGAACAGAGTATTCACACGCGAGCGAGGCGAGGCACCTCGGCAGCCGGAACCGCCGGCGACCACAGCCAGCCCTGGGCACGACGACAGCCGAGTTCCAGCAACAACTCGGCCTGCTCCGGGTGTTCGACCCCCTCGGCCACGACATCGAGCCCGAGGCCTCGACTGAGCCAGATGATGGTGCGGACGATCTCGCGATCGGTTTCGTTGGTCACGAGACCTGACACGAACGACCGGTCGATCTTGAGGGTGTCCACCGGCAGATGCTTGAGCCGGGCCAACGAGCTGAAGCCCGTGCCGAAGTCGTCGACGGCCACCTCGACGCCCAGCGAGCGGACCGCGCGCAACGCCTGCACCGCGCTGTCGAGGTCGAGCATGAGCGACCGTTCCGTGATCTCGATGCAGAGCAGACCGGGCGGGATGCCGAGATGGTCGAGTGACTCGCCGATCTGGTCGGCAAGGTCGTTCGACTGCAGCTGGGCGGCCGCGATGTTGACTCGCAGCCTGGTGTCGAAGCCCTCGTCGAGCCAGTCGCGGAGCGTCTCGAGGCTTCGTCGGGTCACGAGCCGACTCAGCTCCGGCGCCAGACCGATCTCCTCCGCGGTGTCGATGAAGCGATAGGCGTCGAGTACGCCCTCGATCGGATGATTCCATCGCACCAACGCCTCGACGCCGACGATCCGGTTGCTGATCAGGTCGTATTCGGGTTGGAACCAGGGCACGAAGTGACCGGCGGCCACGCCACTGCGCAACGCCGTTTCGAGGTGAAGGCGCTCGGACAGCGACTGGCGGCGAGCGTCGTCGAAGAACTCGTACCGGTCGCGGCCCCTCGCCTTCGCGTCGTAGAGGGCGGCATCGGCATGGCGGAGAACGGCCTCGACGTCGTCGATCTCACTCGCCGCCGCGATGCCGATGCTGCATGTGGGGATGACGGTCGTTCCGCTCACCAGGATCGGTTCGCGGATGATCTCGATCAGGCGGCTGGCGGTCGCCGCGAGTTCGAGATCGTCGACGGTGTCGCGGACCATCACCGCGAACTCGTCGCCACCGAAGCGACCGACGAGATCCTCCTCGCGCACCGAAGCCCGGACACGATCCGCGATCGCCACGAGCACGGCGTCGCCGGCGCTGTGCCCCAACGAGTCGTTGACGACCTTGAAGCGATCGACGTCGATCATCAACAACGCGCCACGACGGCCGGAGGCCACGAGACTGGTGAACTCCTCCGCCATCTTGCGCCGATTGGCCAGCCCGGTGAGCGCGTCATGGCGGGCATCGAACTCGAGGCGGCCCCGGCCGGCGACGACATCGATGAACTGACGCATCTGGCCGATCACCTGCTGCAGCAGGGCGATCTCCACCGCTCGCCAGTCACGATCCTCGAGCGCACAGACACCCAGGAGCAGGGCCACGCCCGGAGCCCGGAACGGCACCGCGAGCAGGGAGACCTCCGGGGCGACGATGGTCTCAGCGACCGAGCGGAGCTCCGACGAGAGATGTCGGCTGCGCATCACCACCGGTTCGCCCGTCTCCAGACATCGCTCGAAGTACGACGCGAACTCCGCGTTGCCCTGCTCGATGGCGTCGAGCACGTCGGCTCGGGAGTCGCCCCGCGACCACCAGTGCATCTCTCCCTCACTGGTTCCCACGTACTCGGCGAACGCGATCAGATCGCACCCGAGGACGACGCCCAACTCGCCGAGGACCCAATCGAGCACCGGTCCGTCCTCCTGGACCGTGCGATCGAGGAATCGATGAGCGAGCCGGAGCTGGAGATCGTCGAGTGTCTTGCGATACTCCGCATCGAGTTCCTGCTGCGCGCGCGTGCGCGCCTGGTAGACGAGACCGGCCAGATCGGTCAGGGCGCGGTCCTCTCCTTGCAGCAATGCGTTCTCGGCGGACTCCCCCGTCAGCGTGAGTACCGCGCAGATGTCATCGCCGACGACGGAGGGCACGACCAGCGTCGGGGACGGGCTCTCCACCCCGCAGAACTCGGCAACCTCGTCCGGTCGGATGAGGAAGGGCTCCTTCACCGCACCGGGGCCGGTGACGTCTTCGGGGTCGATCGTGAATCGCTCGGGTGCAGCCGGACGAGACCCGTCCGACCATTCGACCACGTGCGACGAGGCGGGAGCGCCGGGCACCGCCTCGACCCAGCGCACCCGACGAACGCCGAACACTTCGCCGATGCGCTGCAGCGCCGCGGCCACCACCTCTTCGATCGCGCTGGCGGGCGAGTTGATGAATGCCTCGGCGATCTCGGTGCGGCACTGCTCGACCACGCCGCGGCGGACCAGGGCCAGCTCGGCAGCCATCCGAGTCCGGAACTGTCCGAGGAGGCCGACGGTCGACATGACGAGATCACGATGTGCGTCGCGGAACGGACGGTTGTCGGACTTCGCCACGACGAAGAGACCCACGAGCCGACCGTCGGCGTGGCCGGGCACGAGCATCCCGACCGGATGGGAGCCCCTCACCTTGTCGGTGATCGGATCGGACCCGTGCTGACTCCACTCGACCGGCCCCTCGCCGATCCGATCCCATTCCTCATCGGTGAAGCGGACCGACGGTGTCGCGAGTCCGTCGCCATCCGAAGGCCACTCGATGAGGACGTCGGCCGTCTCGTCGCCGCGCTCGTAGGTGGCGACGAGGTCGGCTTCGAGATAGTCGCCGACCGCGATGAACACCTCGGAGAGGAGCCCACGTGCCTCGCTGATGCCGCCCCCGTGGAGGCGCCCACCGATCCGCGTGAGGATCTCGGCGACCTCGACCCGTTCGTGGAGCTCGCGGCGGGACTCGTGATGCCGAATCTGACGCCAGAGGAGCTCACCGCAGAGTTGCAGCGCGGTCCGTGCATCGCTCGAGAACTCGTCCGCGCCCTCTGCGAGTACCGCAACCGCGCCACTGACCTCGTCGGCATCGTTGATCGGCGCAACGAGAAGGACGGGATCGCCGCCGAAGGAGCGCAACATCTGTGCCGTCTCCGCTCCGAACGCCTCGGACCCGAATGCGACGGGCGTCCGACGGGAACGGACCGGCGTGTCGGTCGGGAGGAGATCGGCGTTCATCCGAATGTCCGGATCGGGGAAGTAGCGACCACCCGCCCACATGCATTCGACGCGGGGACCGTCGTCGGCGAACCGGACGACAACGCTCATGAGGGCTCCGAAGCCCTCCGCGATCAGGCGGAGCGCCTCCGCCGATCCCGCCGCACTGTCGACCCCGTCGAACCGGGCGAGGACTTCGCCCACATCGTCGACCACTGCCAGGGGGTCGCGTGGAATCGAGCGCGGGCCGCCCGGTTCGGTGTGGGACGCGTGAGAAGACACGGGGAAGCGATTCCTGGAGCTGGTGGTCCGTTCCGATCGGCTTCGGGCAGCGGGACTTGAGGCCGGGAACCGCACCACCCGACTACGTTGACGGGCGACTCCGGCGCCCGACGCCGACGACGAGGGGGAATCGTGCAACTCGACATCATGTCCGGCTCGATGGAGCTCCACGCGATGCAGCGGCACGCGAAAGCGGTCGAGGACGCGGGATTCGGGACGATGTGGTTGACCGAGTCGGGACGCACCGCCTATCTCTCCGCAGCCGCAGCAGGCCTCGCCACCGACACCCTCGGCATCGGCACCGCCGTCGCGGTGGCGTTCCCGCGGAGCCCGATGATCACCGCATCGATTGCGTGGGAGCTGGCCGACTCGACCGGTGGACGCTTCACGCTCGGTCTCGGCACGCAGGTCAAGGCGCACATCGAACGGCGCTACTCATCGGCGTATGCGCCACCCGGGCCCCGCATGAAGGAGTACGTACAGTCGATCCAGGCGATCTTCCGCGCCTTCCGAGGCGAGGAGGCGCTGTCGTTCGAAGGCGACTTCTACGAGTTCTCGCTCCTTCCCGCCCAGTGGTCACCCGGCCCGATCGATGCCCCCGATCCGAAGATCTTCGTGTCGGCCGTGCTGCCGTGGATGAGCCGAATGGCCGGTGAGGTCTGCGACGGCATCCACATCCATCCGTTCAATTCCGCGGCCTACATCGCGGACCGTCAGCGCCCTCATGTGGAGGAGGGCGCCGACCGGGCCGGTCGGAGTCTGGCTGATGTCACATTCGAGATCCCCGTGATGACACCCGTCGGCGATTCCGACGAGGAGCTGGCCGAGACGCGCGAACACGCCCGACAGATGATCGCGTTCTACGGATCGACCCGGACGTACTCCCCCGTGTTCGAGACCCACGGTTTCGACGGACTGTCGGACCAGCTCCACGCGAAGCAGCGCGAGGGCGACCTCGCCGGGATGGTCGGTCTCATCACCGACGACATTCTCGATCACTACACGGTGTCGGGATCGTGGTCGACCCTCGGGGCCCGGCTGGTCGAGCGCTACCGCGACGTCGCCCCCACGGTGCGGCTCATGACCTACACGGCTTCGAGCCAGCTCAGGAAGCACCCCGACATCCTCGACCGCTGGGCCCAGGTGGCCCGCGACGTGGCCGCCTACTGACGCACGCTCCGAGCTCGACGTCGGTTCCGGGCGTCAGTTCTCGGCGTCGACTGCGTGGGCGCGCAACATCTGCAAGGGGACCACTTCGAGCGCCCGTTCGTGTGTGGCGACGAGCCGCACCGGCGCGGCCGCACCGGCCAGCGCGGCTTCGAGCCAGCGCGCCGCGCAGACACACCATCCGTCTCCCGGCTGCAGACCGGCGAAACCCCATTCGGGCCGCGGGGTCGAGAGATCGTTGCCGGCCGCCTTGGAGAACTCGAGGAATCGCGCGGTGACGGTCGTGCACACCGTGTGCGACCCGATGTCGTCGTCGGAGGTGTTGCAGCAACCATCGCGGAAGAAGCCGGTGACGGGATCGACGCCGCACTCCGCGAGGTCGCCGCCGAGCACATTGCGGGCGGGACGGGAACCTGGCATGCCCCATACAACCACGGCAGTAGATTCGGGCGGGTCACCGTCACCCTGGAGATCGAGGTCGTATGCCCCGTTGGAACCGAGCGCTCGTGACCGGCGCGTCGAGCGGCATCGGCGCGGCGATCGCTCGACAGCTCGCCACCGACGGCACTCGCCTCGTCGTCGTCGCCCGGGACCGCAACCGTCTCGAGGCACTCGCCGCAGAGGCCGGCGTCGACACCGAGGTGCTGGTCGCCGACCTGAGCGACCCAGCCGACGTCGCGATGGTCGCAGCACGGCTGGGCGCGACCGACGAGCCGATCGATCTTCTGGTGAACAACGCCGGCCTGGGGTTCACCGGCCGGTTCGCCGAGCTCGACCCGGCGCGCGAACGCGGGGTCGTCGCCGTCAATGTCGTCGCGCTCCACGAGCTCTCACACGCGGCCGCGGTCGCCATGTCGGCAGCGGGAACGGGCGGGATCCTCAACATCGCGAGCGTCGCCGGCTACCTGCCATCGGCGAGCGGTGCGACCTACGCGGCCACGAAGGCGTTCGTGAACAGCTTCAGCGAGTCGCTCCACCAGGATCTGCGCGACACCGGGGTCGTCGTGACGGTGGCGTGTCCGGGTTACACCCGCACGGAGTTCCATGCTCGGGCCGACATCGACCAGCGCGAGATCCCGAAGTTCCTCTGGCAGGACGCCGAGACGGTTGCGGCCGATGCGTTGGCTGCCGTGGCGGCCGGGAAGGCCCGGGTGGTTCCCGGGGTACTCAACAAGGTCGCCGTCGGGCTCTTGAAGGCGGCGCCGCTGCGACTGCTACGACGCATCAACCGGATCGAGACCGACTGATGGAACTCCGACCAGCCACGACGCGCGATGCCGAAGCGTTGCGGACGATCTACAACCGCGAGGTACTCGAGACGACCCACACCTTCGACCTCGAGCCGCGCACCCTCGAGCAGCAGGTCGAGTGGATCCGAGAACGCGAGGGCGCCCTGGGGGTGGTGGTCGCGGAGATCGATGGCGCCGTCGTGGGGTTCGCGTCGCTGTCGCCGTATCGGCCCCGTCCTGCGTACCGCACCTCGGTCGAGAACAGCGTCTACGTCGCCGAGTCGGCTCGGGGTTCCGGCGTCGGTCGGGCCCTGATGGAGGAACTGATCGACGTTGCGACCGCTCGCGGTTTCCACACGATCATCGCCCGTATCTCGGGCGGCCACGAGGCGAGCATCGGTCTGCACCATGCGTGCGGGTACGAGGTCATCGGGACGGAGCGCGAGGTCGGCCGCAAGTTCGGGAAGTGGCTCGACGTCGTGGTCATGCAGCGCATGCTGGCGTGAGCCAGATGCGCCGACAAGCACGCATGCTGGCGTGAGCCAGATGCGCCGACAAGCACGCATGCTGGCGTGAGCCAGATGCGCCGACAAGCATGCATGCTGGCGTGAGCCAGATGCGCCGGTGGGAAAAATACGAAGACCCGGCGCTGGGCGCCGGGTCTTCGGTCGTGTGGGCCGAGAAGGATTCGAACCTTCGTAGGCGAAAGCCGACGGGTTTACAGCCCGTTCCCTTTGGCCGCTCGGGCACCGACCCTTGGACGAGAAAAGACTATCCGCGGTTCAGACGTCTGCGACCATGGCGGCGCCTGCTCTCGGCTTGACCACCGATCCGACGAGCGGAGCGACCGGTATCGACTCGCCCGCGGCACGGTCACGGAGCTCACTGACGCCGGCCATGACGGCGCAGTACTCGGTGATCCGGTCGACCTCGGCATCGCTGAGCTGGGCGAATCGCAGATAGGCGAGGTGGCGGTTGCCGGTGCGGGAGACCCGGCGAACCGCGGTCGGGCACTCGAAGCGCGACGACGATCCGTCGACCTGCGGCAACGCGAACGCGATCCGGATGGTCTGCCCGATGTCGAACGGGGTCGGTGACACCACGTCGAGTCCGAAGGGCGACACACCCACGATGTCCAGTTCGCCATCGGCGGCGAGCACTTCGAGCTGGTCGGACGAACGGAAGTTCTGGCGAAACTGACGGAGCTTGAGTCCGGACCCGGCCTGCATGGTCATGGCCCACAGCCAGATCCCGATCGAGAGCGACGCCAGCGTCGCGAAGTCCCCGTGCGACGGCCGAAGCAGCCCGGTGCCGAACAGCAACAACGACGACGCCAGCCCCACCTGGAGGACGCCGAAGAGGATCTTGCGGCTGCGACGTCCGGGGGCCGGATCGACCAGGTCGGCATCGAGCGGCCGACCGGGTAGGGCGCGCAGCGCGACGTGGACATCGGTGGCCAGGAGCCGGAGGTCGTTGCTCATCCACGAAGCGAAGCCGATCGGCGCCTGCGCGGCGCGGCGGTAGAGCAGCGAGGAGAGCTGCCACGCTCCCCACAGCACGAGGAGGACGAGCGGATCGGCGACCAGGGGCAGCGACGAGGAGAACATCACGGCGAAGAGCAGGCCGATCAGGACGAGCCGCTGAATGCTCCGGCCGACGAGGAGATCTGCGGTGCGGTACACCCGGCGTCGAAGGCGAGTGGCGTGTTGGTTGCGCCGCGGGGCTTCGTCGTCGACCAGGACGCTGAGCCGCTCGTGGAGGTCGCGGGCCCAACGGTGGAGATGACGGTCGTCGTTCCACGGTGCCAGCCGACGGGCGACGATGACGGGCACGTCGGCGATTCGCCAGCCGGCTGCCTGGAGACGAACACCGGTGGAGAGGGTGACGCCCTGACGGCCGCGGCTCATCCCGTCGATCTCGCGAATGGCACTGCGGCGGACCACGGCCATGCCGGGCCACCACGGCAGCGCGCCGGCTTCGTCGAGCGCGCCGAGCATGAGTTCGTCGCGACGGCGATGCTCGCCGTAGCCACCGAAGTCGACGACACCGAGAGCGTTGGCGTTCTCGACACGGCAGGCGACGACGGCGATCTCGGGGTCGTCGAAGGCCCCGGCCGTCACCTCGAGGATGTCGGGTAGGACGACGACGTCGGCGGGCATCAGGAGCGAGAACAGCGAGGTGCACTCGTCCATCGCCTTGTCGATCAGTACGCCGAGGTCGGCGCCGAACCCGCCCACGATGCGGGTGAGACCGAGGCGCTGGGCGAGCTGGGCAACGTCGGGACGGTCGTCTCGGTCGACGATTCGCAGGTTGTTGTAGCCGGAGATGAGCCGGGCCGACAGCACCGCAGCCCGGACTTCACTCGTGGGTTCATCGGTCACCACGACGATGACGTCGCCGTCGGGAGCAAGGGTCTTGTCCGGGGTGCGCACCTCGGGTCGGGGCTCGCCGAACATCGACGTCTCCATGAACACCCGCAGGAACCCGAAGGCCTCCGCGGCGAGGAGCAGGAAGAACATCACCGGGTTGGCGCCCTGCCACGTGAAGGCCAACCGCCAACCCAGATAGACGGCGCCCGTGACGAGGGCCGTTAGACGCAGTGACGACATGGTCGTCAGGTCGGCATCCGGCGATCGGATGTGAGCGGACGCCACGCGACCCATCGCTTTGGTACGTTCCTCAACATGCCGACGTTCGATGTGGTCTCAGAGGTCGACGAGCAGGAAGTGCGCAACGCCGTCGACCAAGCAGCGCGTGAAGTCGCCCAGCGATTCGATTTCAAGAACACCAACTCCTCGATCGAGTTGGGCGACGGGGCGATCGACATGGCGTCGTTGTCGGAGGATCGACTCGCCGCGCTCCGGCAGGTGCTCGAAGAGAAGCTCGTGAAGCGCAAGGTCAGCCTGAAGGTCCTCGACTACGGCAAGGTCGAGTCGGCGTCGGGCGGAACTGTCCGCCAGACCGCGACCCTGCAGGCGGGTATCAACGCCGACAAGGCCCGAGAGCTCAACAAGTTCATCAAGGCACTCGGCCTCAAGGGCATCCAGTCATCCACCCAGGGCGATCAGCTCAGGGTGTCGGGCAAGAAGCGCGACGACCTCCAAGAGGTGATCGCGAAGCTGAAGGAGGAGGACTTCGGCCTCCCCCTCCAGTTCAACAACTTCCGCGATTAGAGGGCCCGCAGGCGGGCGATACGTTGCTCGGTCGGCGGGTGGGTGCTGAAGAGCTTGCCGAAGCCGCCACCGCCACGGCCGGCCGCCTGGGCCGAGAGCGGATTGATGATGTAGCTGCTCGCCTGGCTGGGGTCGACGTTGCCCGGGATGCGCATCGCGTAGGCGTCGAGCTTCTCCAGTGCCCGGGCCAGCGGCTCGCCGGTGCCGATGAGCCTCGCGGCCGATTCGTCGGCCTGGAACTCCCGGCTGCGGCTCACCGCAGCCTGGATCAGCGCGGCGGCGATCGGCGCGAGGATGGCGAAGGCCAGCTCACCGATCGGGTTGCGGTCGCGTCCGCCCCGGCCGCCGAACATCGCGCCCCACATCGCCATGCGGGCCGCGAAGGTGATCCCCATGCCGACGGCAGCGGCGACCGATCCGATCAGGATGTCGCGGTTGCGGATGTGGGCGAGCTCATGGGCGAGCACGCCGCGCACCTCGTCCCAGCTCATGGCATCGAGCAAGCCGACCGTGACCGCAACCGCTGCGTGGTTGGGATTGCGGCCGGTGGCAAAGGCGTTGGGCTGCGGGTTGGGCGAGACGTAGAGCTTCGGCATCGGCATGCCGGCCGTGCTCGTGAGCTGCTCCATGATCTGGAAGTACTCGGGCATCTGCTCCGGAGTGACCGGCTGGGCCTTGGCCGACGCGATGGCGAGCTTGTCGCTGAACCAGTACGCGCCGCCGGCCATGACGAGGCCGAGAAACAGCCCGACGACGAGGCCACTCTGACCGCCGAGGGCGCCGCCGGCGATGATGACGAGACCGCCGAGCGCGGCGAGCAGTGTGAATGTCTTTGCGGTGTTGACCATGTTGGTCGGATACCTCCTGGTGGCCTTCAACAGTAGATGGACCGACAGAAATTCCAGGTCAAACCCCTGTGTGACACAGTCGACGTCGTGGAATGGTTGAAGGCGTCGCTGCTCTGGGCAATCGCGTGTGCAGCGGGCATGGCCCTCTTTTTCGCTGCGACCGGTGAACCGGCAAGCAGCGGCGCGGCCATCGGGTTCGTCATCGGGGCGTTGGCCGGACCGTACTTCCACTTCAATGAGCGCAGCGACTACGAGGAGGACCGCTCGCTTCGCGAGGCCGTGACGTCGGCCCCGAGCATCCGCGTCCACGGGTGGCTGCGCCACCTCGACAACGGTTCGACCCTCGAGCCTGCGCCCGGGGGTCCGAGGTTCACGAGCCATGGGGTGACGTTGCCCCGCCGCCACGAAGCGATCCGCTGGCGAGACGTAGACCGGGTTGGAACCGACTCCCAGTCCTATCGGGGCGTTCGAACCCAGCGATGGGTCGAGCTCCAGGCCGGCGATGACCAGGCTCGGATCGAATGCATGAAGGAGGATTGGGCCGACATGTTCGCACTCGTGACCGAACTCGTCCGACGGGCTCAAACCTCGCCGATGTCGTCGTAGTAGCCGGAGTGGACGTAGACAGCCTCGACGTCGTGAGCCCGGTACATCTCGAGGTTGGCGATCTCGTCTTCGTACGCGACCCGCACGTCGCCGCCGTGGGCGCGGATCCGCAGCAGCTGCTCTCGCTTCATCTCGTGGGAGGGCCGGAAGTCGTCCTCGGGTCGCAGGATTGCGAGATCGACAGGGAAACCGTGCCGCGTGAGCCACTCGCGGGTCGTCGCGAACATGGGAGCCGGACGTGCCGTGACCACGACGATGCAGTGGTCGGCCGCGAACCGCGTCGCCTCGGCGTGCCCGTATTCGAGCGGAGGGTCGAGGTGGGCGATGGCGCCGAAGCTGTCCCAATCCGGCGGATCGGTGCGGAGATACTGCTGACGATGGGTGGCGTCGGACAGCACACCGTCCATGTCGAAGATCGCGACGGGGAGTTCGAATCCTCGATCGCTGATCCGGAACCAGTTCGAGAAGTTCACTCCTCGTCGCCGGCGGCGGCACCGTCGCGGATGGCGGCGACCACCCCGGGGTCGGCGAGGGTCGTGGTGTCGCCCAGCTCGTGACCATCGGCGACGTCTCGCAGGAGACGGCGCATGATCTTGCCCGAGCGGGTCTTCGGCAGGTCGGGCACGAGGAAGACGGCCTTCGGGCGGGCGGTGGGACCGAGCTTCTTCGCCACGTGTTGACGGATCTCCTCGCCGAGTTCCTTCGACGGCTCGGCCGTGCCCATCAGGATCACGTAGCCGACGATCGCCTGGCCGGTCAGCTCGTCGGTGGCGCCGACGACGGCGGCTTCGGCCACGGCCGGGTGGTCGACGAGCGCACCCTCGACCTCGGCGGTCGAGATCCGATGGCCGGAGACGTTCATCACGTCGTCGACCCGACCCAGGATCCAGATGTCGCCGTCCTCGTCGACGCGAGCGCCGTCGCCTGCGAAGTAGCGCCCCTCGTAGGTCGACCAGTAGGTCTCCCGGTACCGGTCCTGATCACCCCAGATGCCGCGCAGCATCGCCGGCCACGGCTTGGTGAGTGTCAGATAGCCACCGCCGGTGGTCACCGGATTGCCGGCGTCGTCGACGACCTCGGCGTAGACGCCCGGGATCGTGTTGGTCGCAGTACCCGGCTTGGTGGTGGTGACACCGGGGAGCGGCGAGATCATGTGGCCACCGGTCTCGGTCTGCCACCACGTGTCGACGATCGGGCACGATTCGCCGCCGATGTTGCGGTGGTACCACATCCACGCCTCGGGGTTGATCGGCTCACCGACCGTGCCGAGCACCCGCAACGTGGACAGATCCCGCCCGGCCGGCCACTCCTCGCCCCATTTCATGAACGTCCGGATGGCCGTGGGTGCGGTGTAGAGCTGGGTGACGCCGTAGCGCTCGACGATGTCCCACAGTCGGTCCTTCTTCCATGCCGCCCGGTCGCCCTCGCGTTCCTCCGGGCGGGGCGTGTCGGGCGTCCCTTCGTACATCACCGAAGTACAGCCGTTGGCGAGGGGGCCGTAGACGATGTAGCTGTGGCCCGTCACCCAGCCGATGTCGGCGGCGCACCAGTAGACGTCGGTCTCGGGCTTCAGGTCGAACACGTACTTGTGGGTGAACGCGACCTGGGTGAGATAGCCCCCGGTCGTGTGCATGATGCCCTTCGGCTTCGCCGTGGTCCCCGAGGTGTAGAGGAGATACAGGAGCTGCTCGGAGTCCATCGGCTCGGCCGGGCAGCTCGGATCAGCGGCCGCCATGAGTTCGTGCCACCAGTGATCACGGCCCTCGACCATGGTCGGATTCGTGCCGCAGCGATCGACGACGATGACATTCTCGACCGACGGGGCACCGACATCGAGGGCCGCGTCGACGTTGGGCTTCAGCGCCGAGGGCTCACCGCGGCGGTAGCCCGCATCGGCGGTGATGATCAGCCGGGCCTCGGCATCGACACAACGATCGGTGATCGCGTCGGGCGAGAAGCCGCCGAAGATCACCGAGTGCGCCACACCGATCCGGGTGCACGCGAGCATCGCAACCGGCAGCTCGGGGATCATCGGCATGTAGATCGCGATCCGATCTCCGCGTTCCAGACCGAGTCCCTTGAGCACGTTGGCGAAGCGTTCGACGTCGGCCAGCAGCTCGGCGTAGGTGATGGTCCGGGTATCGCCGGGTTCCCCTTCGAAGTGGTACGCGACCTTGTCGCCCCTGCCGGCCGCAACGTGGCGGTCGAGGCAGTTCTCGCTGACATTGAGCTCACCACCGATGAACCAGCGTGCGAACGGGAGCTTCCATTCGAGGATCGTGTCGAAGTCCTTCGACCAGGTGAGCAGCTCGCGTGCCTGGCGGGCCCAGAAGGCCTCGAAGTCGGCGTCGGCCTCGTCGTAGAGGGCACGGTCGTTGGTGAGGGCCGCCGCGGCGAACTCCGGTGCGGGAGGGAAGGTGCGTCCCTCACTCTCGTAGACCTCGATCGAACCGTCCGTCATCGTGTTCGCTCCTCGTGCGCGTCCGTCGGAGCGAGACCTTACCCATTCCCCTCCGATCGGTCGTTCTGAGCGCCGTTCAGTTCGATCTGATCTAGTCTTCGCCGCGACTTCCGATGCCGGCGGGGCGTCGGTTGCAACGGCGGGTCACACCTGGGTGGCCCTCGAGAGGGAGTAGTTACGTGATTCAGGAATTCAAGGACTTCATCAACAAGGGGAACATCGTCGACCTCGCCGTCGCGGTGATCATGGCGGGGGCGTTCGCCCCCATCGTGGGTGCGCTGGTCGACGGTGTCCTCATGCAGATCATCGCCGCGTTGTTCGATCAGCCGAACTTCGATGGTCTCACCATCGATCTCGCGGGCACGCCGCTGTTCTACGGGACCGTCATCACGGCGATCATCAACTTCTTGTTCATTGCGCTCGCGGTCTTCTTCGTGTTGAAGGCCTACAACGCCACGAAGGCGCCGGTGGAGGAGGAAGAGAGCGGTCCGAGCGAGATCGATCTGCTCACCGAGATCCGCGACTCGCTGGCCAACCGCTGATCCCACCCGCCACAACGGTGTCTGACACCGTTGTGGCGGGTCTGTAGCGGGTGTCTGACACCGGTGTGGCGGGTCAGGCGACGAAGATGGTCTCCGTCGTGAAGCTCACGCCGTGGTCGAGCGTCTTGTGGACGGGGCATCGCTGTGCGATGTCGGCGAGTCGTTCGCGCTGTTCGTCGTCGAAGTCGCCCTCGATGAAGATCTCGCTGCGGATCCGGTCGATGTAGCCGGTGGCGTCGTCGTCGCAGTCCCCGCAGTCGTCGGCGTGGACCTTGTCGATCTCGTAGCGAGCCGAGATCGAGTGGAGGGCCCAGTTCTTGCGCTGGCAGTACATCGACACGGTGATGCACGTGCACGCCGCGACGGCCGAGATCAGCAGCTCGTACGGGGTCGGGCCCGTGTCGGTCCCTCCGAGGTCCGAGGGTTCATCGGCGTGCCAGACGTGGTCGCCGGCACGAAGTTCGACGGCGAAGCCGGTGGTGAGGTCTGCGGTGATTGTGGCCATGGGTCGCAGCGTAGGGAACACTGACGCCCATGCCCTCGAACGAGACGCCCGCGGCCACCTACCAACGCTCCGGCCACGTCGCGACGATCACCTACAACCGTCCCGAGAAGCTCAACGCCGTCAACGCAGCGATGCGCGAGGCACTCGACGCGGCATGGACCCGGTTCCGCGAGGACGACGAGGCGTGGGTCGGCATCGTGACCGGCAACGGGAGAGCGTTCTGCGCCGGGGCCGACCTCACCGATGGGAAGGGGTCGACCGGCAACTGGCCGGGTTCGTTCTGGGAATGGCCCACGATCACCACCTTCGAGAGCGGCATGGAGATCTGGAAGCCCACGATCGCGGCCGTGAACGGACCGTGTATCGGCTACGGCCTCACCGCCGTGCTCGCCTGCGATTTCGTACTCGCCAGCGACCGCGCGACCTTCGGCTATCCGGAGGTCAAGATCGGCGTCGCCACCATCGTCGGCGCGCTGCGGTTACCGGACCATGTCGCCATGCCCGACGCGTTGGAGCTCCTGCTCACGGGCGACTCGATCGACGCCGAACGGGCCCGCGACATCGGCCTCGCGTGGCGGGTGTACGAACACGACAATCTCATGGACGAAGCCCACGCGTTGGCCGAACGCCTGTGCCAGGGCGCCCCGCTCGCCGTGCGCGCGACGAACGAGATGGCCCATCGCGGTAGGGGTCTTCCGTGGACCGACGCCGTACGCATGGGCGAAGCGATGCGCCGAGTCGTCGCCCAGTCCGAAGACGCGTCCGAAGGCGGCGCGGCCCGCACCGAGAAGCGCCCGCCGAGATGGCAGGGGCGCTGAGAAGGCGCCCGACAGAGAAAGCGGCGGCGGCCGCTCAGCACTCGGCGCCCGCCGCCGATGAACGCTGTATGGAACGAGAGCAAGCATCGGCGCTCACCCCGACCGAGCGCGTGGAGCTGATCCGTGAGTTGGCCACCCTTCCGGGCGTGACGGGCATCTGCCTCGATCCGACCTTCCGCTCCTGCCCCACCCCGACGGCGATCGCCGAGCTCGGCGTGGTCAGTTCGCCCACGCCGCTCGGCGTCGGCGAGATCAGGGACAATGTCTCGCCGCGCGAGGGTGCTGCCCTCATGGGAGCGATCGGGCGGGCCCGCCGCTGTGGCGCGGCCGAGCTGGAACTGCACACGGGCCTCGAGCAGGTCGGAACGCACATCGCGATCATCGACGTCACCGAGCAGTACGGCGTCTACGTCGGGCTCAGTGGCGACGGCCTGCACGTCCCCGGCTCTCCGGTGTCGACCCCCTCGGTCCGCCCCCGTCGGATCGTGCATCACCGCAACGAGATCGCCGAGCTGATCTGGGTCGATCCACTCACCGAGGCGATGCTGGGTCTCGACCCCTCCGAGATGCTCGGTCGGTCGGCGCTCCACTATGTCCACCCCGACGATCATGGTCGCGGCATCGACGCCTGGCTCTCGATGCTCGCCGGCGAGCCCCCGGTTCGCCACCGCATCCGTTGGGCGACCGGCGACGGTGGCTGGCGATGGGTCGAGGTCACCCACACGGACCGCCTTGCGTCCGACGGTCATGTCGAGTCCGAGATGGTCGACGTCGACGAGGAGATGCGGGCGTTGGCCCGGGCCCGCGAGCGTGAACTGCAGTTCAACACCCTCACGGAGTCGCTGCCGTTGGGTGTGATCCACGTGGCCGCCGGTGGCGAGATCCTCTACATGAACGGGTGGCTCAGCGACTATGCCGACTTCGACCCCACGGCCGAGGTCGGCCAGCGGTTCTGGACCATCCAGGCCGAGGACCGCGAGCAGCTCAACATCGCATTCCGCGCGGCCAGTCACCACGGCGAAGCGACCGATCTCGACGTCCGCGTGACCCGCCGACGACACAACGACGAACGGGTCTGCCGCGTTCGGGTTCGGCCCGTCGCCGACGACTCCGAGGACGGACCGCGCACGGCCATCGCCTCGGTCGAGGACATCACCGACTCGGTGAAGCTCGAGACGCGCCTGCGCCGCAAGGCGATGACCGACGACCTGACGGGACTCGACAACCGGCCGTCGCTCGTGAACCGGCTCCACGACCGGCTGGCCGATGCGGACCGCGAGAACGGCGTCGCCGCCCTCTTCATCGACCTCGACGGCTTCAAGATGATCAATGACGGACTCGGCCACGACGCCGGCGACAACCTGCTCGTCGAGGTCGCCGGCCGACTCTCGCGGGTGCTCCGCCACGACGACCTGCTGGCCCGAATCGGCGGCGACGAGTTCGTCGTGATCATCGCCGACTGCCCGAACCTCGACCACGCGGCCGCTCTGGCCGACCGCATCATCGAGGCGAACGAGGCTCCCTTCGCGATAGACGGCACCGATGCCAAGGTCAGCTGCAGCGTCGGCATCGCCATGGAGCGCGGGTTCGAGCCGATCTCGGCCGAACAACTCCTCACCAACGCCGACCTCGCGATGTACAAGGCCAAGCGGGCCGGTGGATGCCGGTGGGCGGCGTTCGACGACAGCCTGCGCAACCGGATGACACGCACCTTCGAGCTGCAACGGGGAATCCTCGAGTCGATCGAGAACAACGAGTTCAGCCTCTTCCTGCAACCGCTGCGCGATCTCGGGAGCGGCAGGACGGTCGGCGCCGAGTGCCTCGTCCGCTGGTTCCACCCGGTCCACGGGCTCACCGGAACCGACCAGTTCATCGAGATCGCCGAACACTCGGGCCTCATCGTCCCGCTCGGACGGTGGATCCTCGACAGCGCGTGTCGCATCGCGGCTCGAGCCCGTGCGATCGGTCGAGAAGACCTCCGGATCTCCGTCAACGTGTCCGGCCGTCAACTCGCCCACAGCGGATTCATCGACGAGTTCCACGACGCGGTGGGACGCCACGGGATCTCGCCGTCGCAGATGATCCTCGAAGTGACCGAGACCGTCTTCGTCGGCACCGACGGCGACGCCATCGAGATGCTCCGAGCCATCAAGCGTTCGGGCGCGACCATTGCGCTGGACGATTTCGGCACCGGCTACTCGTCACTGAACCAGCTCCGTCTGATGCCCGCCTCGATGATCAAGATCGACGGCTCCTACGTCGGCGATCTCGAGGTCGACTCCGGAACCCGGGCCATCACCCAGGCGCTCGTCGATCTCAGCGGGGAATTGGGGCTCGAACTCATCGCCGAGGGCGTCGAGACGCCCGAACAACTGCGGATGCTCCAGGTGATGGGAGTCGAGCTCGGACAGGGATACCTGCTCGGCCGTCCCGCACAGGAGGAAGAGTTCTTCACCGCGCTCCGGCAGCGACAGATGGCGCAGCTGCCGGCTCTGCCCGCCGATTCCTCCGGCGACGGTCTCGCGCACTGAGCGATCTCTCGCCCTGACGGGTCACACGGCGATCGAGCGGATCGCGACGAGCGCACCGGCAACGTCACGCAGGCTGTCGCCGGCATGGAGGTTGTGATCCATGGCGTCGGCGAGCACCGAACGAGAGTGCTCGAGGGGGGCGCCGGAGAGCTGGGTCACGAGTTCCGAGAGCCGCTCTTGTCGGATGCTGTGGATGGTGCTGCTCATGATGGCTCCTCTGATGAGGTGGGGAGATCGCACTCGCCGGCCGGCGAGGACCACAGCATCGACCGGTCCCGGAGCCACATGAGAGAGACAGCGACACATTTTCGTGGATTTGCGTCACCTCGTCCGCGTCACCTCACCGCGAAGACCGATGCCACCTCTTCGACCTGGGAGCGTGCGGTGTCGAGCAGCTGATCGATCTGCGGCGCGAGCTCGGCCGCCGCCGCGCACCGGGCCGCGAACCTCGTTGGACCCGCTTCGTCATCGACCTCGTGGAACGCGGCGACGAGTTGCGAGGGCGAGCGATCATCGTCGTCGTCGTGATGGGCCTCGACCGCGATCACGAGCTTCTCCGGGAAGTTCCACGTTCGACACATCACCGCCCCCACGGTGGCGTGATCCCACCCGAATCGGTCGTTCTCGGCCTCGACGAGATCCGTGACCGACCCCGAGTACCAGGCGGCCAGCAGCGTGTCGTAGCCGTTGACCTGTTCGGAGAGAACGAGAAGCGCCATGTCCTGGAGGAGCCCGGCCGTGAAGTGCTCCGATCGGCGGGACGGATCGAGCACCAGGGCGACCTGTGATGCCAGTACGGCCCGCAGCGCGGCGGTTCCCCAGAATCGGGGCGCCTCGATCACGGGCGATCTGCTGGTCAGCGAACCGGCGACGGAGTGCCCGATGAGGATCGACTCCACCTGATTCCGGCCGAGCATCACGACGGCACGATCGAGGCTGTCGACCGAGCTCCGCAAGCCGAGCGATGCCGAGTTCGCCAACCGCAGGAAGTGCACAGACAGGCCGGGATCGCGTTCGAGCACGTTGGCGACCTCGGCCATCTTGACGTCCGGATCGGCGAGATGCTGCAGCGCCTCGGCGGCAACCTGGGGGAACGACGGCAGCTCGAACCGATCGAGCAGCTCGGCGACCTGATCCAGCGACGTACCACTCCTCGTTCTACGAAGCAGGCCCATCATTCACCCCTTCTTCCCATCTTGGTTGCGAAGATGCTGAGCAGACCGCCGAGCATCACGTAGCCGAGCACCACCTCGAGCATGACCACGATCTGGGCGGTCTGTGAGGCAGGGACGACGTCGCCGTACCCGAGCGTCGTGAGCGTGACGACGCTGAAGTACACAGAGGAGATCGACGTCTCGTGGCCGCCATAGTCGATCTCGACGAACGAGTAGACCCCGCCGAAGACGAGGGCGAAGAGCACCGTCAACATGCCCCATCGCACGAAACTCCGGCCGCAGTCCGACGTCACCCACCACAGTCGGTACAGCCATTCGTGCATCCGGCCGCGACGACGGAACTCGTGCAGATAGTTCTGGTCGATCGCCTCACGCCGAGCCAGGTACGCGCCCGTGAAGTCGGCGCTCGAGAAGCTCGCGCCGACCCAATCGGCGTGCTCCGCCCCGCGAATTCCGCGGACGACCGTGGCGCTCATCGAGGCGTCGTGGAAGCTCGCGCCGTCGACGGCTGCATCGGTCATGTCGGCGCCCGACAGGTCGGCGCGACTCAGATCGGCGTCCGCCAGGTCGGCACCGATCAGCCGAGCGCCACCGAACCGCGTCGTCCGCAGGTCGGCGCCGCGAAGCGAGGCGTGGCTCAGGCTCGCGTTCGAGAGGTCGGAGCCGAACACCACGGCCCTGTCGAGGGTCGCTCCCCCGAGCGCGGCGTCGGCGGCGTTCGCGACCGAGAGATCCGCTCCGGTGAGGTCGGCGTGGAGGAACCGCGCACCCCGCAGGTCGGCACCGTGGAGGCAGGCACCGACCAGCGACGCTCCGGTGAGGTCGGCATCGCGGAGATCGGCCTCGGTCAGGTCTGCGCCGGCCAGGTCCAGTCGACCGAGGTTCACGCCTCGGAGATCTCGCCCGCGCAGATCCGCGCCCGGGCCGATCCCGTCCTCGACCGCGACGTCAGGATCGTCGGTGGCATGCATGACGACAGCTTCGGCAGGACCGGCCGGGCTACAAGACCGTGAGGACGGTCGAACGCCCGGACCGCTCCGGTTCAGCCGACGGCTCGGCGGACGACCCACCGCCGCATGTCGGCGGCCGACATCGCCTCGCCGTGCACGAGTCCGCACTGGTTGGTCAGGCCGACGGACGACAGTTCGAGCGCCCACGGCGCACTGTCGACCCCGCACACCGTGATCCGGCCGGCCTCTTCGCCGACGAGGCGAAGCAGCTGCTCGACGCGACCCTCGTGCACCATGCCGTCTTCTGCGTCGATGAGATCCCGGGCGGTCACCGACAGACTCTCGAGACGACCGGCGAGGGTCGGCGGAAGCGGGCTCCAGCGTCCCTGGTGACTCACGGCGAGGCCCACGCCGACGCCGAGCCGGTCGAGCGCGGCCACGCACGCGTCGTCGATCGCCGCCGCACCCCAGTGCTCGAACTCGAGGATCAGCTGATCGGCGTCGATGCCGCTCACCTCGAGCAGAAGGCCGATCTGGCCGACCGACCGTGGATCGGTCAGGCGGCCGGGATCGAGCCGAGCCACGACCCGGCGGGCGCTCGCGACCGGCACCGACTCCGCCGCGGCGATCGACCGCATCAGATAGTGGGTCTCGAGGGAGCGTCGCAACCCGAGCGATGCCGCCACCGAACCCAGTGTCTCGGGGTCGCTGGACGACACCTCCGTCCAGTCGTAGGCGGAGCGGACACCCACGATGGTGTCCAGGCGAACGTCGAGCACGGGGATCAACTTGGCCGACAGGAGATCGACGTCGAGTGCGTGCCTGATCTCCGTCTCCACCTCGATGACCCGTCGGGCGTGCTGCATCAGGCGGCTGTCGGCAGCCGCGACCGGCGAGGCGATCTTGCTGTCGAACCGCAGCGCCGCGTCGGCGACCCGGATCAGTTCCTCCCCACCGCAGCGATCGCCGGCGTCGGCGAAACCGACGCCGGCGACGGCATCGATCCGCACCGAGCGAGTCGGAGTCTGCACGGGCACTCGACACAGCGCGACCAGACTCTCCGCCGCCGCGAGTGCGGCGGCGTGATCCGCGCACCGAAAGACGGCGGCGAAGGTGTGCGGGCCGAGACGGGCGAGCGAGAACCCCGTACCGAGATCCGCGGCGGTGAGCCGGCGAAGCACCACGCCGATCGGTTCGGACCAGGCGGCGGGGCCGTCGACCAGCGTGTCGGCGGCGATCCCGCGGAGTTCGACGACGATGGCCGCCATCGGCACCCGCAGCACGCCATCAACCCGTTCCTTCTCCACCATCGCGGCCAGGCCGGTGCCATCGGAGAATCGGCCGACCGGTCGAGCCCGCCGGCCGGCCAGCAATGAGCCGAGCGCGACAGCGAGGCAGAGCAGGCCGGCAACGGTCTCCGAGATCCACCCGGCGAGGAATGCCGAGGCGGTCGCCGCCGTTGCGCCCACGAGCCCCACCACCGTTGCGATGGCGAGGATCGAACCTCCGGCTGTTCGAGCGTGTGCAATGTCCGGCTGGTCAGCCTGACGCAGGTGCATCAGTTCCCCGTTCCTTCCCGATTCGGCGATGACCGCAGCCTCGGCGCGATCCGGGTCTCGGGTCAGATGCCGAACGTCACCGTCGGGCACACCCTTGGTCCACACCGGCCCGGGACACCCGCAGCTCGATCCGAGTACCTTCGGGCGACCCCGCGACACCGACCCGACCCGTCCAACGAGCCGCCCGCGCCTCGAGCCCACGAATGCCGCTCCCCCACGCGTCGGTCGGTTCCTTCCAGGCGCCGTCGTCCTCCACACGGACCACGAACTCGTCCTCCTCGACGACGACGCACACCACGACATGGTCGGCATCGCCGTGGCGCAACGCGTTCGCGATCGCCTCCCAGACGAACGCGACCAGGTCCAGGCCGAACTCGGCCGGGATGTCCGCATCCCCCGTCCGCTCGAACGCCACGGCGCAGTCGGTGAGCTGCCCGATCGTTCGCGTCTCCGCCTCGAGCCGGGCCACGACCGCGCTGACACGATCGGCCGACCCAGCCGACTCGCCGCGGCTGATGGCCCGGAGGGCGCCGACCGCCTGCGTCGCGGTCTCGATGAGGTCATCGACCAGCGGGTCGCCGGCGCGTACCTCGCCCCGGCGGCGCAGCGCGGTCAGGCCTGCCGTCAGGACGAAGAGCTGGGGTACGACGATGTCGTGCAGCTGCCGTCCGATCGAGACGTCGTCGGGACCGGACCAGGCCGAGGCCGGCTCAGCCGACGACATCGCGCTCGCGGGCACCGACCGAGTACCGGCGCATCTCGCGCTGGGCATCCATTCGGGCGGCGAAGACCGCGGCCTCGGCCCGCCGATCGAGGTCGAGCTTGCGCAACAGTCGCGACACGTAGTTCTTCACGGTGCGCTCGCCGAGGAACAGCCGTTCGGCGATCTGGCGATTGCTGAGACCTTCGCCCAGCAGTTCCAGGAGCGACCGCTCGCGATCGGTCAGATGGGCGAGCGGGTCCTCAGGGGTCCCGCCGTTCGCGATCATGGCCAGCATCTGCGGCGTCGCCGCGGTGGAGAAGTGAGCACCGCCGGCGCCGACCGTGCGGAGCGCGGTCAACACGGATTCGGCCGGATCCTGCTTGAGGACGTAGCCGGCGGCACCGGCACGCATCGAGTCGATGAGGAGCTCCTCACCGTCGTAGGCCGTGAGAACGAGCGTCTTCACTCCCCGCTTGGTCGCTGCGGCACACAGCTCGAGGCCATCGCCGTCGGGCAGGTGGACATCGAGCAACAAGACGTCGGGGGTGACCCGATCGAGCAACGAACGGGCCGCGGCGAGCGAGGCGGCCTCACCGACAATGTGGAGGTCGGTCTCGGCGTCGAGCAGGGTGTGCAACGCGAGGCGCACCAGATGGTGATCGTCGACCACCATGACACCGAGGGAGCGAGCACTGTCGGAACCGGTTGTGTTGTCCTGGCAGACGTAGCTGCGAGGTTGTTCCGGGGCTGCGCCCATGTTCTGACCATCCTTGGTGCTTGTGGCCGACGCGCATCATGAGCGTCGGGATTCGGTTTCCCGTGACAGGCAGCTTCGGCCCGACACGTATCTCGATAAGGGGCAGATGGCACGTCATGTGCCACTGGTCCGGCGCGGTGGTGACGAAAGGAACCGCCTCATTGATGCGCTCGGCCCATCTCCCCGGAGGGAGATGGGCCGAGGCGGGTGGGGAGCCCTTCAGAGCGTCAGCGCGCCGGGGAACTAGCGCTTCAGGTTCACGATGTCGGAGAGCAGCTCGTCGCTCGCCGTCACCACTCGGGAGTTCGCCTGGAACCCACGCTGGGCGACGATCAGGTTGGTGAACTCCGAGGCCAGGTCGACGTTCGACATCTCGAGCGTGCCGGAGCTGATCAGGCCACGCCCGCCCACGCCGGCGACGTTGAGCTGCGCCACACCGGAGTTGACCGATGCCCGGAAGTTCGACTCGCCGACCTTCTCGAGGCCCTCGGGGTTGGCGAAGACGGACAGCGAGAACTGGGCGATGGCCCGGTTCCGGCCGTTGCTGTACGAGCCGATCAGCACGCCCTCCTGCGAGACCGACATGGCCTGCAACGAGCCGGCCGCCGAACCGTTCTGGGCGGTCACGGCGACGGTGCCGACCCCGCCGAACTGGGAGACCCGCCCGCCCGAGTGGTCGAGGCTGACGGTGAAGGCTTCGACGCCCGGGATCTGGCCGGCGGCGACGTTCATGTTCAGGTCTGCCGGAGCCGTGAGCACGCCACTGGCGTCGAACGCCAGCACGCTGTCGGTGACCGTGAACGCGGTCGGACTGGCGGGGTCGCCATAGGCCCCGGTGACCGTCCACTCGTCGGCGGCGGTCTTGGTGAACGTGAACGAGGCGAGGGTCGCCTGCCCCTGCGTGTCGAACACCTCGACGCTCGTGGTGTAGGCCTTCCCGATCGGGTCGCCTGTCGGCAGGTTGCCGGTGAGGGACACATCCGTGGTCGGGGTCGGAGGGATCAGGTCGCCGACCGGCACAGAGATGTTGTCGATGGGCGCGTTGGTGTTGATGTTGCCGGCCGCATCGGCCGACCAGCCCTGGACGAGGCCGCCGGTTCCGGTGACGAGCCGGCCATTGGCGTCGAGCGACAGGGAGCCGGCCCGGGTGAAGAGCTGCTCGCCGGCGTTCTGGATGGTGAAGAAGCCGTCGCCACGGATGGCGTAGTCGAGGTCGCGGTCGGTGCGCTGGAGCGCGCCCTGGGCGAAGTTGGTGCTGACCCGGCCGACGGCCACGCCGAGGCCGATCTGGCTGGGGTTCGTGCCACCGATGTCGGCGGTCGGCGCACCGGCGCCGGCGCCCTGGATGGTCTGGCTGAGGATGTCCTGGAACACGACCGAGGAGCCCTTGAAGCCTGCGGTGTTGACGTTGGCGATGTTGTTGCCGACGACGTCGAGCATCGTGCGATGGCTTCGCAGGCCTGAGATGGCGGAGAACATGGATCGGATCATTGTGGGGATTCGCTTTCGTTGGATGGGGAGTTGATGGACTGACTGGGGACTACTGGTTGGGGAGAACCGGCTCGGAAGGGTCCGCCGGTGCCTCCGGTTCGGCGGCGGCAGCGGCCGGTTCGACGGCATCACGGGCCAACACGGCCACCACGTCCTCGACGCGGATCTCCCGCTCACCGACGACGAGCACGATGCCGTAGTCGTCGACCTTGCCCGCCGTCACCTTCGACTCGACGACGTTGCCCAACGAGTCGAGGTACTGGACGGACTTGCCGACGAGATTGCCGATCGTCGCGAGCTCGTCGTTCTTCGTGAGGTTCGCCATGGAGGCGGCGATCTCCTCCAACTTCTCGACGGAGGTGAATTGCGCGGTCTGCGCCATGAACTGCTGGGAGTCGGCCGGCGAGAGCGGGTCCTGATAGCGGAGCTGGGCGATCATGAGCTTCAGGAAGGTGTCCTTCCCGAGGCTCTGCTCACTCGGCTCGGCGACAGCCCCGAAATCGGTGGTCGGGGTCGTTCCGGCGATTGCGGAAATGGTGTCCATGATGTCCTCTCAGAGACGGATGTCGAGGCCCGACGAAACCGTCGGTTCGGGGATGGAGGCGTGCCGTGCGTCGACGAGCTGTTCGCGACGGACCTGGGGGCGGAACTCACGCGTCGGCGAGTCGGAGCGGTCGCGGCCGGAAGCATCGGGGCCGACCTCGAGCGAGCCGGCACGGACACCGGCGTCCCGAAGGTCACTGCGGAGCTCGGGGAGGTTCTTCTCGAGCGCCGAACGCGCCGCCTCGGTCTCGGCCACCGCCCGGACGTGCAGCCGACCATCACGGATCGCGACCTCGAGCTGCACGGCGCCGAGTTCCTCGGGGTGCAGCTGCAACGACAGTCGGTGCGACCCGTCTGCGAGGCGACGCACCTCACGCAGCGCTTCCGCCACCTGCTGGGTCGGGGACGCGTCGGGCACGGGTACCGACGGAGCCGGGAGCACATCGGCGACATCGGTGACCGCTGCATCCGACCTCGGTGCCGGCGTGTTCATCGCGGCGGGCTGCACCGTGGGTTGCGGGCTGTCCGACGCGTGCAGGGCGTCGGCCGAAGCGGCGGGAGCACCTGCATCGACGACCGCGTCGGCGGCCACCGAACCCGAAGGCGACTCGACTGCGTCGACCGCGGGTTCGACCGCAACGGCTTCGGTGGTGTCGGCGGAGCTCGACGGGCTCAGAACGACGGCGGGCCCGGCGGGGACGGACTCGGCGATGGTGGACGCGTCGCCGATCGCGTCGTCGGATTCGACAGCCTCGTTGGCGACCGCAACGGTCGAGACGACCGATGGGTCGGCGACGGTCGACGACAGCGACGGCGCATCGGCGGCATCGGTCACCGGCGCCGGGTCGGAAGCAACCGCGTTCGCGTCGGTCGGAACCGCCGACGTGGCGAGGATCGAGGCGTCCACCACGCCGGTCGACTCATCGATGGCCGGGACTGCGGACGGATCGATCTCGCCGAGGGGCGCCGTGGCCGACGCGGGGACGGCGCCCGTCGAGATCTCGACGGATCCGGGGTCCTGAGCGGACGACAGCGCCGGGTCGGATCGGGTGGGATCGACGGCGACCGTTGCGGCGATCGCTGCGGTCGACGCGAGGGCGAGCTCGGTTCCATCGGGCGACTCGGCATCGGGTACCGCGACCTCATCGACGACGACCTCGGGTACCGCGACCTCTTCTCCGACGACCTCGGGTGCGGCGGCATCGAACGCGGCGGCATCGAACAGCGACGCTGTCTCGGAACGGGGATCCGTGTCGAGCAGGGACTCGGCATCCGACACGGCGTCGGCATCGAGCAACGACTCGGCGCCCGACAGCGACTCGAGGGAGAGCGACGGGTCGGCGTCGATGACCGTCACCGCGGCCTCAGCCGCAGCGGTATCGAGGGGGCCGGCCTCAGCGGTCCCGGCCTCGGCCACCGCCTGCTGTCCACGCGGCGCCGTGCCATCGGGTGCCGTCTCGCCTGCGGCGAGCGCCATGGCCGCAGCGAACTCCGCGGGGGCGGCGGCGGATGGGGTCGACGCGGACTGCGCCGACGGGAGCACGGCGGCCATGAGGCCATCGATTTCGATCACTGGTTGCTTCCTTGGCTTGAAGGGGTGAGCCCGGCCGCTGCGAGCACTCTCGGCACGTAGGCCTGTGTCTCGGCGAACGGGGGAATGCCGCCGTGTCGCTGCACGGCACCGGGGCCGGCGTTGTAGGCGGCGAGGGCGAGTTCGAGCGAGCCGAAGCGGCGCAGGTTCTGCGAGAGATAGCGGGCCGCACCGTCGATCGCCGAGGCGGGATCGAACGAATCGACACCCATGTCGGCCGCGGTGGCCGGCATGAACTGCATCAGGCCCTGCGCGCCGGCTGGGCTGACGGCGTTGGGGTCGAAGGCGGACTCGGTCTTCGCGACCGCGGCGAGCACCGACGGTTGGATGCCATGCGCGGCGCCGGCGGCCCGGAAGAGGTCCGCGAAGGGAACGTCGCTCGCGAGTGTCCCGTCCGGGTCGACGACCGATCCCACGTAGCCGGGGTTGATCGATGGGGTGGACGTCGTCGCGAGCCCGGCGCCGGTCGTCGACCCCGTCGCCGTGCTGACACTCTGGAGGGTTTCGCCGAACATGTAGGCGTCGGCCGAATTGCCCAGGCGAAGACCGGACACGCCGAAACGCGCCTCCAGTTCGAGCACCCGCTCGGGAATAGGCATCGCCGGCATCGAGAAGCTCATGTCGTGGGCCTCCCGATGCGGCCGACGATCGCGTCGTCGGTCTGGCGCGCCGTCTCGAGGGCGTCCTTGGCCTCAGCGGCGGCACGGTCGTTCTCCTCGAGGCGTTCGAGCCCCTTGAGACGAACCGCGGCGCGGGACCACTCCCGGCGGATCTCGACCACCGTGTTCATCGCGGATGCTTCGGCCGCCCGGGCCGCGAGCGTGGCCGGCGCCGTCATCTCGACGAGGGCGTCGAGATGGCTCCGACGAGCGGGCGGCTGGGCTCCGGACAGCACCGACTCGAGGGCTTCGGTCCGCTGACGAACCTCCTCGGAGAGCTCGGCCGCCTTGGCCATGCTCTGCGCAAGCTGAATGCGGGCGGCCTCTTCCTGGCGGCGGCGCAGATCGAGCAATCGACGCAGGCGGTGCGGAGTGCGGCTCACGATGCCACCCCCTGCGGCGTGATCCCGACGGCCGCTCGCAGTTCACTCCACACCCGGTCGAACGGCACCGGTTCGTGACTGTCCTGCTGGAGGAACGCGAGCACGTGCTCGCGACGGGCGATGGCGAGGTCGGTGCGGGAGTTCGACCCCGGGACGTAGGCACCCACTTCGATCAGGTCCCTCGACTCCTCGTAGGAGGCGAGTTGCTCGCGGAGCTGACGGGCGAGCCCCTGCTGGTCGGCGGTGGTGACCGCGTTCATCACGCGGGAGACCGACGCCAGAACGTCGATCGAGGGAAAGTGTCCACGCTGAGCGAGCGCCCGGGTCAAGACGATGTGGCCGTCGAGGATGCCGCGCACGGCGTCCGCGACCGGGTCGTTCATGTCGTCGCCCTCCACCAGCACCGTGTAGAAGGCGGTGATACTGCCTCGCGGTCCGGCGCCGGCTCGTTCCAGCAGACGAGGAAGCGCAGAGAGGACGGACGGCGGGTAGCCGCGACTGGCCGGGAACTCTCCTGCCGCCAGCCCGATCTCGCGCTGCGCCATGGCGAAGCGGGTGATGCTGTCCACGAGCAGGAGGACGTCCTTGCCGGCGTCACGGAAACTCTCGGCGATACGGGTGGCGCTCTGGGCCGCGGTGAGACGCATGAGCGCCGGCTCGTCGCCGGTGGCCACGACCACGACGGACTTCGCCAGACCCTCGGGGCCGAGGTCGTTCTCGAGGAACTCGCGGACCTCACGGCCGCGTTCCCCGACGAGTCCGATGACCACCACGTCGGCAGTCGCCTCGCGGACCATCATGGACAGCAGCGTGGACTTGCCCACGCCGGATCCGGCGAAGATGCCGATGCGCTGGCCACGCCCACAAGTGATCGCCGCGTCGATGGCCCGCACCCCTACCGCCATCGGCTGCGTGATCCGTTGGCGACGCAACGGATGCGGCGCTCGCTCGTCCAACTCCACCAGCTCCATGGCACCGAACGCAGGACCGTCATCGATCGGTGTGCCGAGTGCGTCGACCACGCGGCCGAGCAACTCCGGTCCGACCGCCAATCGCGGCGGTCCCCCCGGGGCGGAGGCGAGCTGTCCGCAACGCAGACCATCGAGCTCGCCGTAGGCGCTGACCACCACGGAGTCGTCGTGGAGCGCGACGACCAGGCCGGAGAGCGGACCCTTGTCGGTCTCGACCATCACGAGGTCGCCGATGGCCGCGTCCAATCCGGCAACCTCGAAACCGTTGCCCAGCACCCGGCGCACCGTCCCGAGCCGGATCGGACGCGCCGCTTCGCACGCTCGCATCCAGTGCGTTGCCGCAGTCGGGTCGGTGAGGAGGCTCACGAGAGCACCTCCCGCACCCGCTCGATGGCGGCGGCGATCGAGATGTCGGCGAGTCCTCCGCCGGATTCTGCGGCAGCGGCGCCGCGAGCGAGTCCGGGGTCGGGGACGATGGTGACGTCGGGATGATCCGACGCGCCGATCAGCGCGGCGTCGGCCGGGTGCATGCGGATCCGCACCGGCTCGGCGCCGCAGCGCAGCGCAAGGGCCCGAGCGATCACGTCACTCCCCGGTTCGATCTCTGCGAGCTGACGCCCGAGGAGCACTTCGGCCAGTTCGACGGCGAGCGCGACCGCGAGCTGTTCGACCTCGCCCCGAGCGAAGTCGAGGCGCTGCTGGTAGTCGGCGACGAGGGCGCTCAGCGCGCCGAGTGCAGACGCCACCGCCGCTTCCGACGTGGCCCGGCCTTCCTCCCGGCCGACTGCGAAGCCTTCTTCTCGTCCGGCACGGAATCCTTCGAGACGGGCCTCGGCCGGGGCATCGCGACGACCGATGATCGAGAGGTTGGGGATGGGTTCGGCGGCAGCGCCCTCCACCCGGATCGACGCACGATGATCACGCAATGAGTGCATCGTTCCCCCTGCTGATCATGATCTCGCCCGACTGCTCCAGCTGACCGATCAACGCCACGATCGCGGCCTGCGCGGCTTCGACGTCGGCCGCCCGCACCGGCCCGAGGAGTTCGATCTCCTCGACGAGGTTCTGCGCGGCACGCTGCGAGAGGTTGTCGGTGATCTTGCGCTGCACCTCGGGTCGAACACCCTTGAGCGCCATCGGGAGCAGCTTCGAGTCGACGCTGCGGAGCACCGACTGGATGGCTCGATCGTCGAGCGAGGCGATGTCCTCGAACACGAAGAGTCGGCGACGGACCTCGATGGCCAGCTCCTCGTCGTGTTGGGCCAACGCTTCGAGCACTTCCCGCTCGGTCCCGCGGTCCGACCGGTTGAGCAGGGCGACGAGGGTGTTGATGCCGCCCACGCCGTACTGCCGCTTGAAGGCATCGGGGCCGATGCGCTCGCGGAGTCCGACCTCGATCTTCTCGATCAGGTCGGGCGAGGGCTCACCGAGCTCGCCGATGCGGATGCCCACGAGTTGTTGGTACTCCTCGGGAAGGGCCCGGAGCACGGCGGCTGCCGCGTCGGGATCGAGGAACGACATCACGATGGCGGCCGTCTGCGGGTTCTCACGCTGCAGGATCGCCGCCAGGTCGTCGGGGGCGACCGGGGCGAGCCATGCGAAGGGCGGCGCGATGACACCCTTGTCCATCAGGGCGAAGATCTCCTCGACCCGGGCCGGCTCGACCGTGTTCTCGAGAAGAGCACGAGCCTGGTCGATGCCGCCCCGCGTCCACTGCACATCCTGGCGTCGGGTGTCACTGAAGACCTCGACGATCTCGGCGACCGTCTCCTGCTCGACCACGTGCAGGGCGGCGATCTCCGTGATGATCTCACTGACCTCGTCGTCACGGAGCTGCTTGAGCACCCGGGCGGCCTGCTCCTGATCGAGGCTCAACAGGAGGATGGCGGCCTTCTCGGCGCCGGTGAGTTCGTGGAGGCGGCTCATCGGGCGACCGCCCGTCGGTCGGCGAGCCACGTTCGGAGCAACCTGGCCACTTCATCGGGCTGTTGGTCGACGAGGGCCCGCAGCTCTTCTTCGGGGGTCATCGCATGTGTCTCCGCTGCGGGTCGACCCGAGGTGCCTGCGGCGGCCGGAGCCGCCGCCATGACCGGTCGGGCCGCGCCCGCCGTCAGGCTGTTGGTCAGGGTCACGAGGTCGAGTTCCTCGATCTCCTCCGTGGCCCGACGCCCCCGCCAGAGCTGCACACCGGCAACGGCGACGATCAGGACGCCGAGCACGCCGAGCACGATCGTGCGGATCATGCCGTCGGACGAAGTGGCTGCAGCGCCGGACGCCATCTGTTCGACGCTCACGGCGAGGGCGTCCTCGATGGTCGTGTCGAACGTCAACCGGCTGACGGCCAGCGTGTCGCCTCGGTCGAGATCGATCCCTGCGGCGGTGGCGACGAGTGCCTCGATCTCCGCGAGCTGATCCGCGGAGCTCGAACTCTCGTCGATGAGCACGGCGACGTTGAGCCGCTGGACGTCGCCACCGGAGTCCTCGGTCGTCGTGATGGAACTGTCGACGGCATAGTTGCGTTCGATGTCGCTGCTGTTGAAGGTCGATTCGTTGGACGCACCGATCCCATCCTCGTTGCCGCCGAGGATCCCGCCGTCGCCGTCGCTCTGGTTGGTGGAGTAGCTCTCGTTCGCCAGTCGCTCGCTCGTGGCCAGCCGACCTTCGCCCTCACCGACGACGGATGGCGTGTGGACCTCCGAGACCGTGCTGGAGGCATCCCAGTCCATCTCGGCGGAGACGGTCGCCATGACGTTGCCCGGACCGACGACGGCGGTGAGCATGGTCTGGATCTGCGACGCCAGTGCCTGTTCGAACGCCCGGGTCTGGTTCGTGGCGCCGCCGGCACCGGCTCGTTCGAAGGCCGTCTGGCCGGGGGCGGCGAGCACGAGGCCGGTCTGGTCGGCGACCGTCACGGCATCGACCCGGAGTCCCTCGACGCTGCCGGCGACGAGGTTCACGATGGCCTGGACCTGTTCGGCGGCCAGGGTCGAATCGGTTTCGACGAGCACACTCGCCGTGGCGTGGATGTCATCGGCGGCGAAGAGGTCGTCCTGCGGGATGACGAGGTGCACGCTGGCCGCGTTGACCGCATCGATGCTGCGGATAGTGGCGGCCAGTTCCCCCTCGAGGGCCCGCTGGAACGCGATGCGCTGCTGGAACTGCGTCGACGTGATCCCCTGGTTGTCGAGGAGCGAGTAGCCCTCCGACCCACCGTTGGGAAGACCTTCCGTGCTGAGGTCGAGGCGGAGCTCGTAGACCTGGTCACGCGGCACCAGGACGGTGCGGCCGCGATCGGCGAGCTCGTAGGAGACGCCCATCGAATCGAGCTGGTCCACGATCGCGGCGGCGTCCGCCGTCTCGAGGTCGGCATAGAGCGGGGCCATGTCGGTGGTCGACGCCCAGGTCCCGAAGAACCAGAGCCCACCCAGGACGGCCGCGAAAACGGCGCCCATGGTGACCTTCTGCACGGCGGTGAAACCCGCCGTCACTTCCCCGGCTCGCGCCCTGAACTGTTCGATCACTTCATCCACCCACTGGTTCGTAGAACGACTCGTGCTGCATCACTCGGATCACTGGCTGCACCCGCGACGGACGGCATCAGACCTGCATCCGCATGATGTCGTTGAAGGCCTCGACGGCCTTGTTGCGCACCGCCACCGTCACCTGGGTGGCGAGCTGGGCCTCGGTTGCGGCCACCAGATAGTCGGTGACCGATTCGAGTTCCCCGGTTGCGGCCCGGTTGGCCATCTGGTCGGCCGTGCCGTGCAACCGGTCGAGTTCGTCCAACGCCTTGGTGATGGACGATCCGAATTCGCCACTGGCGGCGCCCGCCTTGCCCGCCGTTCCGGCCGCGCCCGCCGCGCCGGTGCCAGTGACCGGTGCAGCCCCGCCGGCCGCACCAATACCTCCGATCGCGCCGATCATCGGCCGATCTCCAGTGCTCGCAGATACGCATCTCGGGCCCGTTCGAACACCGAGACGTTGGCCTGATACGAACGCTGCGCGACGATCAGGTGGGTCATCTGCTGTCCGAGATCCATGTCCGGGGCCCGTACGAGCCCGTCGTCGTCGGCGAGGGGATGATCGGGGTCGTAACGCAGCTGGCCCTCGGCATCGCCGAGACGGATGCCGGCGACCCGGGCGCCGTCGCCGATCTGCCCACCCTCGCCGCCGACGCTCTGTGCGACCACCATGCGCTGGCGGAACGCCTCGTCGTCGGTCGAGCGGACGGTGTTGACGTTGGCGATGTTGTCGGCGATCGCGTCGATCCAGGTCTGGTACACGTCCATACCGCTGGCGGTGACGGCGAGGCTTCCGAACATGCTCATCAGGCGTTCCCGACTGCCGTGCGGACGAGACCGAACTTGTCGTTCATCGCCCGGATCAGGAGTTCCTGTGTGAGGGCGGTCTCGGTGAGGCCGACCATCTCCTGGCCGACGTTGACGTTGTTGCCGTTGGCCCGGCCGGGAGCATCGGAGATCGAGACATCGGGGGTGACGTCGGGGACACCGCCCCGATCCATCGCCCGGCGCAGCTCCGACTCGAACTCGACGGAGCGGGCCTTGTAGCCGGGGGTCTCGACGTTCGCGATGTTGGCCTCGTGGGCGCTCCGACGGGCGTCGAGCGCGTCGAGCGCGGCGTGCAGACCGGCAGTCGTGGCGTCGCCGATCATCATCGGACCTTCACCTCGCTCCGTTGTGGAGTCCACACCATCACGTACATCACGGATCACCTTGAGAGATGTCCCGGCCGTCCATGGCAGGCGATGAGCAGTCCGTGCTCGAGCCGCAGTATCGGGGGCTCCACCGATGAGATGAGAAAGGTCATCTCGTTGGGGCCGGATGGCCCATTCCGTATGGGCCGAACGGCCCAGTGGTCTATGCCGAGGTGTCGAGTACGCGCGGCGCCGGAGCGGGGGCCTCGCGGCGCGGCCGCCGCAGACTCTCGATCTCGCCCCGCCGCGCACCCGCATGCCGACCAATCGTTGCTCGGCGGCGGCGAGGTCACGCAGCAGGACACGGGCCCGCTCCAGGTCGCCGGCGTCGAGCGAGAGCCCGGACAGGTCCGGAGGTTCGGGAAGCGGCTGCTCCTGCTCGTCCGACAACGTCAACGCGGCGAGCGCGTCGAGATGCTCCTGGATCAGCCCCAGGGCGTCGGCCGTCATGCCGTCACCGTGTCGGGTTGGATCGAGACGTAGGCCTCGCGCCACGACGCCGTGAGGTCGTCGATCAGCTTCGCGGCCTCGTCCAGCGGACGCAGGTCGGAGCCGATGTTGGCCTTCATGAGCAACCGGAGCAGATAGTCGTAGATCGCGAGCAGACGCTCGGCCCCCGGCCACACATCGACCTGGAGTGAGTAGGCGAGCTCCTCGATGATCTCCTGCGCGTGGACGAGGGTGCGATTTCGCGTCTCGTGATCGCGCGCCACGATCGCCGCACGAGCCTCGGTGAGGTCGCGTCGCGCCCGTTCGTAGAGGAGGATGACGAGACGTTCCGGGGAGACGGACTGCATGCCGTCGGTCTGGAATCGTCGCCGAAGGTCATCGGATCGCATCGGTCAGGGGTCTTTCTGCTATCCGGCGGATGGGGTCGACAGGCTGTTGATCTGGCCCGTGAGCCAGGTGCTCTGCGACTGCAGCTGGGCGAGGGATGTCTCCAGCCGGCTGTAGGTCATGCGGAGAAGCCGCTCACGCAGCTCGAGACGCACATCCCACTTGGCCGCCTGTTGGCCGAGGTCCTCGACGCGGGCCTTCTCGGAATCCTCGGCACCGCGGAGGTATCCGGTGCCGAACCCGACGGCGTCGTCGACCTCGGCGAGGATCCGACCGATGGCCGAATCCTGCTCGCTGTCGAAGTCCACCGAGAACAGCCGTTCGACGGCAGCCGGGTCGGCGTCGTAGGCGTCGAGGAACTCCTGCTTTTCGAACGTGAACGTACCGTCGTTCTGGATCTTGACGCCGGCGAGCCCGAGCGTGCTGAGCGTGGCGCCGGCGACGGGCGAGATCAAGGCTCGCGTGAGGTCGTCGCGGGCACGGCGGACCGTGCTGTCACCGGTGAGCAGGGCCGCCTTCTCGGTCTCGCTGTCGTAGGCCGAACTCTCCGCCAGTCCCTTCAGCACGTTATTGATCGCGGAGACCAGCTTGCCGACACGCTCGGCGAGTCCTTCGGCGTTGCGGGTGACGTCGATGGTGATCGTCTCGGCCGGCGTTCCCTGCAAGGTGACGTCGACACCCGGAAGGAGGTCCGTGAAGGTGTCGGCCGACGACCTGACGGTGTACGGCACGACGCCCTGGATCTGGAGAACGGCGTCCTGCCCACTCGTCAGCGTGGTGAACCCGCTGCCCAGACCCGTGAACATGCCGAGGTCGAGATCGATGGCGCTGTCGTCGCCGGTCTCGGTCGCGGTGAGCTGCAGGCGGTACTCGCCCTCGTCGACCTTCACGATCGCCGCCTTCGTACCGAGCCCCTTGGCCCGATTCACCGCGGTCACGACCTCGGAGAGCGAACCGGTCCCGAACGAGATCTGCTCGACCTCTCCCGTTCCGGAACGCAACGGTCCCGAGACGGTGGCCGTGATGGTTCCGGTGCCGGCATCGAGCACGACCTCGGTGTCGGCGTCGGTGTTGGTGATGATCGTCTCGACGCCGTTGACGCTGACGACACCGTCCGTGCCGGTCAGCGCGACGAGGTCGTCGGTGAGCCCGATGTCGCCGTTCAGATCCCCACCGGTGACCTGGATCGTCGCTTCGCTGCCCTCACGGATCGTGATGAACTCGATCTGGTTGACCTGGTTCAGCCGCGCCTTCACCTTGCCGACGAAGTCCGGCTCGGCCGAGATCGCTGCGTTGACGGCGCTGATCAGGTCCTCGCGGGTCTCGTAGGTCCCATCGGCGACGTCGAGGGTGCGTTGGACGCCGTTCACCGCGAGCTGGATCTCGTCGTTGGCCGCGCTGATCGTCAGCGTCTCCGGAACCGCAGTGTCGCCGACGGTCACCGCCGCGTTGGACTCGCCGGTGACCTCGAACGTCTGCACGCCCTCGGCGAGGCTGTCGCCGACGAGCGCCGAGAAGCCGAGTCCTTCGAAGCTGCCGGCGGAGAAGACGCTGCCGCCGGCCGCGACCACGTCGTCGAGCGACGTCAGCGTGTCGGTCGAGTAGACCGCGTGGGCAGCCGCACGCTGCTGCACGACGAAACTGATGGTCCCGGTGATGCTGCCGCTCGTGGCGGCCACGGCAACCTGGTCGCTGCTGCTCGATGCGGTGAGCGCGGCCCAGTCGTCCGGGAGGTCCAGCGCCTGGGCGGCCGACTTGACGGCGTCGTAGCGACCCCGAAGGTCGGCGAAGACATCGGCCCGGGCTTCTGCGAGCGCCTGCTTCGCGAGGAGCTGGTTCTGCGGAATCCGCTCGGCGGCGAGCAGCTGATTGATGATCGACGTCGTATCGAGGCCTGTGATCAGTCCGTCGATGCTCGTCATGTCGTCATCATCGCTTTCGTCGAATCTCGGGGAGATCAGGGGTGATCACCCCAGCGGGCGAGGAGCCGAAGCCCCTCGCCCGTGGGTGGGTGGGTGGACTGGAGGGATCAGCCGAGGAGCCGCAGCACCGACTGCGGAACGGCGTTGGCCTGCCCGAGCATGGCCGTGCCGGCCTGCTGCAGGATCTGGGCCCGGGTGAACTCGACCATCTCGGCCGCGACGTCGGTGTCACGGATCCGGGATTCGGAGGCCGACAGGTTCTCGCTGGTCACCTGGAGGTTGGCGATGGTGGACTCGAAGCGGTTCTGGACCGCACCGAGATCACCACGGCTGGCGCTCACCGAAGCGATGGCCAGATCGATCGCGTCGATCGCGGCGCCGGCATCGGTGCTGAGATCGAGCGCAGCGAGGCTCAGGTCGGCCGCGGACACCGAGACGATCGACACACTGATCTGGTCGTCGGCGGTGTTGTTGGCACCGACCTGGAACACGCCACCGCTGCCCGACGCTGCCGTCGCTGCACCGAAGTTGGTGTTGGCGAGGAAGGTGTCGGCACCGTTCTCGGCGAGCACGAAGGTCTCGGTGTCGGCCAGGCCGCTCACCTCGAGCTTCAGGGTCGCACCGGCACCGGCGCGCTCCGACGTCACGGAGATGTTGTCGGCGTGCGCAACCTGCGCGGCGGTTCCGGCGAGGAGCGCCGAACGGATCTTGGACTCGACCTCGGTCGCCAGCTGATCGCCGGTGTAGGTGGCCTGATCCAGGGTGACCGTGACCGCACCGTCGCCGTTGATGTCGAGGGTGAAGGTGTCGTTGCCGGCACCGATCACGACCGAGTTGTCGGCGTCGTAGCCGACCGCGTTCGCCGCGGTCACGCCATAGCTGCCGTTGAGCAGCTTCACGTCACCGAACGAGGTGGTGGTACCGATGCGGTCGATCTCCGTACGGAGCTGGGCGAACTCCTGCTGAGCGGCGCCACGGGCGGTGGCGTCGTTCGAGCCGGTGTTCGATGCCTGGACGGCGAGGTCACGCATGCGGTTGAGCATGGAGTGCACCTCGTTGAGGGCGCCTTCTGCGGTCTGCACGACGGAGATGCCGTCCTGTGCGTTGCGGGCGGCCTGGCGGAGACCGGAGGTCTGCGCACGAAGCTTCTGGCTGATGACGAGACCCGAGGCATCGTCGGCCGCACGATTGATCCGCAGACCGCTCGACAGCTTCTCGATGCTCTTGCCCATCGACATGGCACTCGCACCCAGATTGCGCTGGGCATTGAACGCCATGATGTTGTTGTTGATACGCATAGTCTTCCGTGTCCTCCATGAACTGAAGTTCAGGCCTCGCTCAATCCGTTGATCGAGGCCGTCAGCGGTTTGCCGACGGAGCTAGGAATCGGCACATGTGTCGCCGGTGATGAGTGCGCCCGGCTCGCCGGTGACCTCCTGCTCCCGTGGCGGTGACATCGGCGCACGGGCGAGTGACAAAGGACATCGCCTCGGCTGCCCGAAGGTCAGCGAGGCAGATCGGCGAGCGCACCCAAAAGGCGGACAGCCCTCACCCCAGGAGGGTGAGGGCTGTCCTCATGGTCGAGATCATCAGGCGGGCGACGATCCATGACCACTGCAACATAGGGTAGTCGCATGTGTCACCGTAAGTGGTGAATGCTGTTCAGGCCGGCGGATTGCTCACCTGCGTGGCCCGCCCATCGCCGCCACGGCGGTACGCCGACTACTGCATGACGAAGGTGGTCAGGAGAACCCGCACGACCTTCTCGTCGCCGTACGCCTCCCGGATCCGCGCCGAGAGCTCGTCGCGGATCTCGGTCTTCGAGCCCGGTTCGCGCAGATCCGCGAAGGACTGGGCCGAGAGGTAGTCGATCGCCGCGTCGATCGCGATCGGCGCCTCGGCCTCCATCGCGTCGGGCGACGTTCCCGCTTCGAGGACCAGGGCGAGCCCGACCCTGAGGTAGCGGCTATCGTCCTGGTCGGTCAGGTTCACGACGAGCTCCTCCATCGGGAAGATGTCGCCCTCCTCGATGACGCGCTCGGCCTGCTCGTCGATGGCATCGACGGCTTCCTCGGCGGGGGCCGGCGCGAGCACGAACTTGTAGACCGCACCGAGGCCGACGAGACCGATGGCGATCATCTTGCCCTTGCTCTTGCCCTTGCCCTTGCCGCCCTCCTCGTCTTCCTCGGCAGCCTTCTTCTTCTTCTTCGCCATTGCGGCAGTCTCCTTGTCAGGACCCGAAGATGGGGTCGTCGAATCCGGTGATGTCGGTCGCGGCGACTTCGTCGAGGCCGACCGACGCGTCGACGTCGCCAGCGAGCCCATCCGTCGAGTCGACGAGAGGGATCGCGGTCACGGTCGCGTTGTCGGGCTCCACGAGCACCACGAGTTCGGTCCGCCGGTTGGCCTGACGCCCATCGGCGTCGTCGTTGGACGCCCGGGGGCGGGTGTCGGAGTACCCGACGGCCGCCATACGGGTGTCGGGCACGCCATAGCTCTCGTGCAGCGTTCGCAGCACGGCGGTCGCCCGCGCGGCCGACAGCTCCCAGTTCGTCGGCCAGGCGGTACCCGTGGTCGGGACGGAGTCGGTGTGGCCTTCGACGAGGAGTTGATTGTCGAGCCCGGCGATGACCTGGGCGACCGCCGCGAGTGCGGGGGCGGCACCATCGCCGACACGCGCGGAACCCGACGCGAAGAGGAGTCGCTCGTCGAGCGTGATCACCACGCCGCGGGGATCGAGCGAGACATCGAATGCGGAGATGTCGACCGATGCCGCGCCGAGCGCAGCCTCGACCGCGTCACGCAGCTCCTCGACCTCGTCGGGAGTGATCACCTGATCGGACGAGATGCTCTCGAGGATGTCGTCGATCTCGTTCTGCACATCCGACGGGATGACGGCGAGTTGACCGGCGTTCTCGTTGATCCCGAGGCCTTCGTCGAGGAACCCGGACCCCTCGGGCAGGGCCGGGCTCGAGATCGAGTACGCCTGCTCGACGCCGTACTTGAACTCGGCGAACTTCTTCTCGTCGAGCAGGGAGAACGCGTAGAGCAACACGAAGAACGCGAGCAGGAGGGTCATGGCATCGGCGTAGCTGTCGAGCCACGCCTTCGACGGACCGTCGTCCTCGACCGGTGCGGCGGCCTTCGCCTTACGCACTTTGCTGTTCCTCGTCGGCCCGCTCGGACGGCGGCAGGTAGGCGGACAGCTTCCCCGAGAGCGCCCGCGGGTTCGCCCCGGCCTGGATCGAGAGGATTCCCTCCACCAGCAGCTCCCGGAACGCGACCTCGATCGCCGACGCACGCTTGAGCTTCATCGACACCGGTGTGTAGATGTAGTTGGCGAGGAACACGCCCCAGAGCGTGGTGGAGAAGGCGACGGCGAGCGCGGGGCCGAGAGCGCCCGGGTCGCTGAGGTTCGAGAGCATGTCGATCAGACCGATCACCGTGCCGGCCACGCCGAACGCCGGTGCATAGCCCGCCGCGTTGGAGAAGAACGCGGCGCCGGCGCGATGGCGGGCCGCCATCTGGCTCACCTCCAGGTCCAACGTCTCGCGGAGTTCCTCGGGGTCGGTGCCGTCGACGGCCATCATCAGCCCGCGCTTCAAGAACTCGTCCTCGACCTCGGCGAGCGAGCTCTCGAGGGTGAGCAGGCCGTCGCGGCGGGCGATGTCGGCGAACCCGACGAGTTGCTCGATCGATCCTGCGCTGTCCGGCGGCGCGCCACCGGCGAACGCCTTCACCATCGCCTTCAACCCGTTCTTGAGATCGGGAAGGGTGCCGCTCGCCGCCGTGGCCCCGAGGCTGCCGAAGAACACGAGCAGGATCGAACCCGGGTCACCGAAGAAGATGCCGACGGGGTCCATCCCCGCCATGAACATGGCGCCGAAGGTCGATGCGAGCGCAAGCACGATGCCGGCGATTGTCAGAGGGTCCATCTCAGTCGTCCTGGTCGGTGTCGGGGTTCACGAGACGCAGCGGCAGGACGGCGCCGTTCTCGGCCGCGGCGACGACACGGGCCCGGAAGGCGACGACGCGGTCGATCACCTCGTCCAGCGGCTCGGCCACGATGTACTTGGTGCCGTCGATGAGCGTCACCACCGTGTCGGGAGTTGCGTCGACGCGCTCGATGAGGTCGGTGTTCAACGCGAATGCGTCATTGTTCAACCGCGTCAGCTGAATCATCGGCGTCCCTTCCGTGGCTGCCCCGCAGGTGCAGAACAGGCCTGGTCGGGGACCAGTGTCGGCACACGAACCGCCCACATGAGAGGGCAATCGCGCCATGAGATGCCCGCGGTCGCACCCGGTTCACCCCGGCGTCACGGGGCGGTTGGGCCGTTCGGATCAGCGCAGGAAGTCGAGCAGCGAGCGGTCGAGGATTCGACCCGTGACGCTGAGGGCGGCGGTGTAGGCCGCCTCCTGGCCCTTGAGGTCGAGGATCGCCTCGGCGAGATCGACGTCTTCGGTCTCGCTCAGCGCCGATCGCATCTCGATCGTGACGCCCTCGTTGCGGGACTCGAGATTCTCGAGCGACGACAGGCGGGTACCGAGGGTCGCCTGCGAGTTGTGCACGTTCGCCTGTGCGCGCTCGATCGCGTCGAGTCCGGGTGCGGCGGACAGGCCGGCCTCCACCCGATCGGCGATCTCGCGCAGCGCTTCGAACGTGTTGCCGTTCATGGGGTCACCCGGGTTCTCGACGCCGAACACATCGGGGCCGGTGACGTTGACCTGGTAGCTCACTCCACCACCGACCGTGCGCGTGACCGCTCCGGTGTCGCCCTGGAACGCTCCGGTCGGGTCGTAGGCCTGGGAGCTGCCGGACGCACCACCGAAGATCGGACGTCCGAGGTGGCGCGTGTTGGCGAGACCGACCATCTCGTCGGCGATGGCCCGGAGCTCGGCGGCGACGGCGTTGCGGGCAGCCGAGTCGAGCGATCCGTTGTCGGCCTGGATGGTCAGGTCCTGGGCACGGGTGAGACGACCGTCGATCGCCTCGAGTGCGCTGTCGCCCGTACGCAGCCAGGTCTTGGCGTCGCCGATGTTGCGGTCGAACTGCTCGTAGGACCGCAGCGAACGCCGATAGCGCAGCGCTTCGAGCGCGCCCGCCGGATCGTCGGACGCCCGTTCGAGCTGGCGTCCCGAGGCCACCTGCCGCTGGATGTCGGCGAGCCGGCTGCTGATCTGGGAAAGGTCGGATCGCATGGTCAGGACCTGCGATTGCTGGGTGACGCGCATCAGGAGCCTCCTCAGCGGCCCACGAGGCCGAGACGATTGACGAGAACGTCGAGCATCTCGTCGACGGCATTGATCATTCGGGCGGAAGCCTCATAGGCCCGCTGGGCCGAGACGAGATCGATCATCTCCTCGTCGATGTTGACCGCACGCACCGAGAGCCGGGCTTCGTCGACACGACGCAGCACCGATTCCTGCGCGGCGGCGCGAGCACGGGCCGACCCCACCTGCACGCCCAGACCGCCGACGAGCTCGACGTACTGATCGTCGGGCCCGCCCGCGGCGTCGCGCAGGGCCGCGAGCTGTTGGCCGATCCCGACATCGAGTTGGCCGGCACCGACCGTGGCGATGGCTACCCGGCGTGGCTGGTCGATCACGTCGGCCGACATGGCGAGCGTCGACGCGGTCGTGCCCGCAGGATCGAAGAAGTTCCATCCGGTCGCCCCGTCGAGATCCTGTCCCGTGCTGTGGAGCGCATTGACGGACGTCACGAGTGTGTTGACGACCTGGTCGAGGTTGCGGATCGAGTCGGGTATCGCGTTGTTCGCCATCTCGAGGAGTCCGGCGGCGTCGCCTCCCGTCGGGACCACGGCACCACCACCGGTGAAGCGAAACTCGAGCCGCTGCATGTTGACGTCTGCGAAGGCGGCGTCGGGCACCGTTTCGGCCACGAGCTCGAGCGTCCGACCACCGGCCACGATCGTGCTCCCACCGACATAGACGTCGATGGTGCCGTCGTCGCGACTCTGCACCCGCCCACCGACCAGATCGGTCAGCCGACCGACCGCGATGTCGCGCTGATCGAGGAGGTCGTTCGGTGATGCGCCCGACAACAGCAGCGGTCGGAGCGAGTTGTTCAACGCGGCGACCTCTGTCGCGAGATCGTTGGCCTCGGTGACGAGCGCCTTTGCTTCGCCGACGGCCGCCGTACGCAGGCTACGGAGCTGATCGTCCATGAACCGGACCTGGTCGATCGTCGCGTCGGCCTGTTCGAGGACGGCGGTGCGCTGCGGAATCTCTGCCGGGTTTGGGAAGATCGAGGGCCGCCACGGCTCCGAGACGGGCCGCTTCCTCGTTGGATTGACGGATGTCGGCCGCCACCTCTTCACGGTGCACCGCGACCGACCGGGGGGCGTCGACACCGATCCTGACCTGGTCACCACGTATGTCGAGGACCCGGATCACGATGTCGGGGCCGATGACGATCGCTTGGTTGGCGCGGCGGCTCAAGACCAGCACGTGGTGGCTCCTCTTCGGCCCGGGTTCAACCGGACACGATCTCGCGGGTGGAGTACTGCGAGTCCGAGAGTACGACCTGGCGACCGACTTTGGTCCGATCGTTGATCACGAGCGGTCCGAGCAGGTTCGCAGTGATGCCGCCCATCGTGCCGTCGTCGGCCCGGTGGACGGTCACCAACGCGAGGACTTCTGCGTCGGTGGGCGCCTCGAGCTCGATCGCGGCGACATCGGACTCCGGAAGTTCGAGGTCGTACGCAGGGAAGAACAAGAACGCGTCGATCGCGAGGAAGGCGAGCTCGGGATCATCGACCGATTGGAGCCACAGCCATCCTTCGGCGTCGGGCATCTCGACCCGCAGGTAACGGCTCGCGTCGGGGAAGCCGAGAAGGCCGCCCTGGATCTCGACCATCTGTTCGTCGAGTGCGTCGAGCACACCGAAGCGGGTGGTCGTGATCTGCATGGGGCGGATGTTACTGGTCGTCATCTCATGCACCGGTGACATCTCGTGCACCTCCTTGCGAATCGCTGTCGGCACTGATCGAGTCCATCGCAACGTCGGCGGCCGCGTCTGCCGCAGCGCTGCGCGCGTTGACGAGGGCCGACTCCACGGAATGGAGCGCGGCCTGCATCTGGTAGTTGTCGAGGAGCGACCCGAGAGCCGTCACGACGAACATGGTCAGCAAGAAGGCGATCCCGATGCGGGTAATCGCGGTCGTGAGGCTGATCGCGTCCTCCATCGCCGAGGCGATGACCGGGAGTGCGATACCCGCCGTTGCGAGCAGCGCCCAACCGGAGCGGGCGGCTTGGCGCCGACGCGCGTTGCGGCGGTGCACGCCGACGACGATCGACTCCACCGCGGACCGCTCCGATGCCTTGAGTTCAGCCACGACGTCGGTTCTCCAGCCACACTGCGGCCAGCAGTTCCGGCGTCGCCGGACGACCCTCGATCGTGCTGATGGGGATCTCGAGGTCGAGCATGGCGAGCGGTTCGACGGTGTCGGCCACGGCGACGAGTTCGATCGTGTCGACCCCGCCGAGCTTGCCGGCCGTGCGACCCACGTCCTCGGCCAGACGCCACGCCTCGGTCACGAAACGGACCTGATCGGCCTGGAGCGCAGTGAGCGCACGAATGGCCCAGACCTGGTCGACGACCTCACTGCCCAGATCGAGCACGATCGGCACGATGCCGCGCTGGCGCCAGCGATCGGCCCGCTTCGCGAGATCCGCGAGGTCATTGACGACCAGCCATGACGGAACACCTTCGATCTCGCTCGAGCGGCTGACCACTGCCACGTCGCCGTTCCACAACGCCTGGCGCTGGCCCATCGTCCGCGCCGATTCCCATGCCGCCTTCGCCTGGCCGACGAAGACCACGACGCCGTTGGCGGGGAGCGCCGGGGCCACGGGGACCCGTTCGAGCCGCTCGAGCATCGCCCACAGCAGATCGGTTTTCGGGGCCCGCTGTTCGTCGAACACGGTGACGCCGCGGGGCGCGTCCTCGAGGGCCACCGACGCCGGCGTCATCGACGGTGCCAGACCGGTCGTCGGTGCGGGCGCCGCCGTGGGTGCGGGTGCCGGCACGGGCATCGGCGCGGTCACCGGAATCATCGCCGCCGCCAACGCGGCGTCGACCGGTGCCGTTGTCGCGTCGGCCCGTCCCATCGCCGCACCCGCACCCACCAGTTCACGGGCCGGACCGGTGTTGCCACCGCCGAAGAAGTCGTCGAGGGCCGCGTCGTACTCCTGGAGGAGTGGCTCGGGTCCCTGACCCCCGCCGGGCATCCGGCGATCGGCCATGGCGTTGCGCACCATGGCCTGGAAGGTGTCGCCCTCGTCCTCGTGGTCGAGGAGGGCGAGCGCCGGGTTGGCCGCCACCGCGCTCGACGGCCGCGCCCAGACCTCGAACCACTCACTTGCGAAGAAGCCGAGCAGCCCACCGCGCCGAATACGGTTGGCGGCCTCGATCTCGACATCGGAGCCGAAGCACAGGCGGGCCTCGTTGAGGACCTCCTCCAGATTCGGGCCTTCGAACAGCATGGAGTTCATCATTGGGTGCCTCCGGTGGCATCGATGACGGTTGAGGGATCGACGACGGTTCCGACCGTCGTGATCTGGACTTGCGGACCGATCTCACGGAACGAGAGCACCGGCGGTGGGTTGTCGTAGCCCTCGAGCATGCGGGAGAGCGGGCGGCGCAGCGGCGGCGAGCAGATGAGGACCGGCTGGTGTCCGTCCCCCTCCGCCCGCAACGCGAGATCGCGGATCTGGTCGAGGATCGACTGCAGGTGGCCGGCATCGAGTCGGGTCGACGCGGCTTCGACGCCGAGCGCCGCGATCAGTTCCCGCTCGAGCAACGGGTCGAATGCAAGGACGGGAAGCTCACCGTTGCGGGCGTGCTGCTCGGTGATGGCAGGGGCCAGCACTTCGCGCACGGCCTCCACCAGATCGTCCGGTCCCTGGGCTCGGCGAGCCGCCTCGCCGATCACCTCGAGGATCCGGACCATGTCGCGGATCGGCACCTGCTCGCGGAGGAGCTGCTGGAGGACTCGCTGCACCTGGGGCAGCGCGACATCGTTCGAACCGAGGTCGTCGATCACGGCGGGATCGGACTCCCGGACCATGTCGAGCAGGTTCTTCACGTCCTGGCGGCCGATCAGCTCCGCGGCATTCTGGCGGGCGATCTCGGCGAGATGGGTGGTGACGACGGATGCTCGGTCCACCACGGTGGCGCCGAGTGCTTCCGCCTGCATCCGATGGGTTTCCGGCACCCACTTGGCGGGGAGACCGAAGACCGGCTCGACCACTTCCTCACCCGGGAACAGCGAGAGGTCGTCGGCGATCACGAGCGCCTTGCCAGGAGGCGCGATGCCCTTGGCGAGCTCGACGCCGTGCACGAGGATCGCGTAGCTGCCGTTCGGAAGTTCGATGTTGTCGCGGGTCCGTACCGCCGGCATCACGAGGCCGAGTTCGAGGGCGATCTTGCGACGCAGCGCCCGCACTCGATCGAGGAGATCGCCACCTCGGGCCGGGTCCACGAGATCGACCATGTCGGCCGCCAACTCAAGCCCGACCGCCTCGACCCGGATGGATCGCTGGAGATGGGCGGGGTCGTCGGGATCGGCGACCGGCGCCGGTTCGGGTTCGATCTCGGCCTCTCGCTCGGCGGCGAGGTCGTTCTGCGACAGCCGGTAGCCGAGGAGGCTTGCGCCGCCACCCACCAGCGCGAACGGCAGGAAGGGAAGGCCGGGGACGAGGCCGAGACCGGCCACGACCATGCCGCCGACGATGAACGGACGCGACTGGCGGGCGAACTCGTTCGCAACATCGGTACCGAGGTCCGACGTGCCCGTCGCCCGGGTCACGATGATGCCCGAGGAGATCGAGATGAGAAGAGCCGGGATCTGCGACACGAGACCGTCGCCCACGGTCAACAGCGAGTATGTCGAACCCGCCTCTCCGATCGAGAGTCCTTGCTGGGCGACGCCGATCACGAGACCGCCGATGAGGTTGATCGCCGTGATGACGATCGCCGCGATGGCATCGCCCTTCACGAACTTGGAGGCGCCGTCCATCGCCCCGTAGAAGTCGGCTTCGGACGCCACCTCGGTGCGGCGACGGGTCGCTTCGAAGTCGTCGATGATCCCGGAGTTCAGGTCGGCGTCGATCGCCATCTGCTTGCCGGGCATCGCGTCGAGCGTGAACCGGGCGCCGACCTCGGCGACGCGGGTCGCGCCATTGGTGATCACGACGAACTGGATCACCACGAGGATCAAGAACACGACGAGGCCGACGACGACGCTGCCCCCGACCACGAAGCGGCCGAAGGCGGAGATGACGTCGCCGGCTTCGCCCTGACCGAGGATCAGGCGGGTCGTGGACACGTTGAGGCCCAAGCGGAACAGGGTCACCACGAGGAGCAAGGAGGGGAACGACGCCAGATCGAGGGCCCGCTTCACATTCAGCGTGGCGAGGAGGATCAGCACCGCGACCGCGATGTTGAGCGACAACAACAGGTCGAGCATCACCGGCGGGACCGGGATGACCATCATGACGACGATGCCCACCACTGCGGCGGGAAGCGCCATGGTTGCGGTTATCGAACGAGGCACGAATGCTCCCCAGTGGCTGGGTCCTCGCCGTCCGTGGCAACGGGTGCCCGCGATCCATCGCGAACGAGGCCCAGCATCGGTCGGTTCGTCATCGCCATGGTGGGCCATTCGACTCACTCGCGTCGGGCCAGTGGGTGAGGTGGTCGGGGATGGGGGTGCCGTCGGGGCGGGTGAGTTTCCATTCGCCGGACTCGGTGCGCCAGGCGTGGAAGCCGTGTTCTTTGATGCGGTTGTGTTTCCCGCAGCCGGGTGCCCCGTTGCCGGGGCTGGTTCTGCCGTGTCGACGCCACGGGGTGAGGTGGTCGATGTGGCATTTGGAGGCGGGGATCCAGCAGCCGGTCCAGTAGCAGCGCACTTCGGTGAGCAGGGCGGCGTCGCGGGCGTTGCCGGTGAAGAGCCGTGAGCGGCGGCCGAGGGTCGATGACGACTCCGGCGGTGTTGACGACGGCGCAGCGGACGTGGTCGACGAGTGAGTGGGCGTGACGATCTCGGCGGGGTTGACGTAGCGGCCGTCGATGGTACGGGAGAACCGGTTGCGGTCGGTCGCATCGATCGGCGGCGCGTCCGCGCCGCCAGGCGGACCGCGTGGTGCTCGTAGGTGGTGTCGTCGATGACGAGGTCGGCAGGTGCCGAGGGGTTGGCTGTCGGGGCCGACCGCGGCGCGCGGCGGACGAAGTTGCATGAAGGCGTCGTAGCGCAGCTGCGCTGTTGTGCGCGAGGTGTTGGCGCCAGTTGTCGCCGTGTTCGGTTTGGGCGGTTTCGATGTCGGCGAGGCGCAACGCGTCGACCAACCGGTCGAGTGTTTCGTCGAGTTGGGCGCCGTCGACACTCATCATGCGGCCGCGAGGTCCCAGAACCCGTTGAAGTCCTGCACGGTGTCGATCGAGCGGCGTCGCCAGCGCCGGTTGGCTTTGTCGGCCGCGCCGTCGTGGTCGACCCGGTTGACCCACTCGACACAGAACGCGTCGAACTCGACGAACTCCATCTGCCGGGCGGCGAGCAGGAACTCGTCTTCACACACCGCCACGTATTCACGCACCCGCGGGTTGGCCCAGACCGCGGCGATGCGGCGGACCTGGTCGGTGCCGACCAGCCCGTCGGCGTAGCACTCGGCCACCGCCGGCAGATCCCGCAGACACTTCATCACCCGATCGCGCTGGGTCGCCTCGGGGCCCGACAGGTGGGCGTGGAGGCGCATCATCGTCTTGGCCGAGAAGTGCGCGTCGGCCACGAACACGCCGGACCGGTCGATGCGGTCCAGCAAGGCGATCCGTTGCGCATCGAGCCGCCGCGCTTCACGCTCGAGCCGCGCGATCTCTGCGGCTGCCGCATCCGCATCGAAACTCACCTCGGAACCGAACATACGTTCGATACTACGCCACCCCTGTGACAGTCAGATCAAGTTGAATAGTCGAGCTCGACGCAGACGTCGTCACCGCGACACAGACGGGCCCGGCTGCGATCAGCCGACTCAGCCTGTGGCAGCCCGGTCGGCGGCGACGGCGTCGTAGGCCTCGTAGTCCTCGGCGGTCGAGTCGGCGAACTCGTATTCCATCAGACCGGCCTCGCCCCACTGGCGGCGCAGCAAGCCGTCGTTGGCGTCGAGCAGGCCGAGGCGACGGGTGTTGGGCACCAGCTTGGCGAAGAAGCCGTGCTGGAAGGTGGTGAACATCGACGAGTCCAGCGTCTGGGCCGCCTCCAACAGGAAGGGTCGGGCCACGTCGGCCGACACGCCCATGCGTTCCCAGATCTCGGGGGTGGTCGACCGCGTGCGGTTGCGGATCGTGTTCTCGGCCATGAACTCCTGGCGGTCGAGCAGTTCGGCCGAGGTGAGGTTCTCGTAGTACTCGCCCAGCGACAGGATGCCGAAGGCGACGTGGCGGGCCTCGTCGCTCAGCACGTAGCGCAGCAGCTTGCGCAACAGGGGCTCCTCGGTGACCCGCAGCATCTGCCCGAAGGCGGCGAGGGCCAGCGACTCGATGATGATCTGCATGCCGAGGTACGCGATGTCCCACCGGCTGTCCTCCACGAGCACCTGGATCTGCTCTTCGAGGTACGGGCTCATCGGGTAGGCGTCGCCGAGCTTGGTGTGGAGGTACTTGGCGAAGACCTCGGTGTGGCGGGCCTCGTCCATCGTCTGGGTGGCCGCGTAGTACTTGGCGTCGATCCACGGCACCGTCTCGACGATCTTGGCCGCGACCATCATCGCCCCCTGCTCGCCGTGCATGAACTGGCTGAGCGTGGCCTTGAGCGACTCGATGGCGAGCTGGTCGAACTCCGTGTCGCTCCAGTTCGCGAAGGGCGATCCGGGGAGGTCCTTCGCGGCCCGGGCGAGGGCAACCGTGACGTTGTCCTTCTGGGTGGTGTGGACGAGATAGTCGGGGTCGACATCGGTCGCCCAGTCGAGATCGTTGACCGAGTCCCACTGCGACGCCATCGCCTTGTTGTAGAGGGTGACCAGCTGGTCGCGTTCCCGGTCGTACTTCCAGGAGAAGATGCGATCGGCGTTGTCGGTGATCAGCTTGATGTCGGCGTTCATGTCCGCGTCGCGGCGCGCTTCCACATCGGTCATGGGGGCAAGCGTACGACGCATCCGGGTTGCGTTCGAGCGGATGGCGGATCACGCTGGAGCACCGCCCGTTCCAGGAGATCTGCAAATGACCGAAGTCGTCATCGTCGAAGCCGTCCGTTCCGCCGTGGGGAAGAAGAACGGCACCCTCGGCCACACCCATCCGGCGGACCTTCTGGGGCCGGTGCAGATGGCCTGTCTGGAACGGGCCGGGGTCGACTCGAGCGACGTCGGCCAGGTCGTCGGCGGCTGCATCAACCAGATCGGTGCACAGGGCATGAACATCACCCGCACCGCCTGGCTCAGCCACGGGGGTGACGAGAACACCGCGTGCTCCACGGTCGACTCGCAGTGTGGCTCTTCGCAGCACGCGGTGAACCTCGGCTACTCGCTGATCGCCTCGGGCGTGGAGGACGTGGTCCTCGCCTGCGGGGTCGAAGTCATGACGATGTTGCCGGTTGGGTCCAACACCGCCAACGGCCCCGGCCGTCCGGTCAGCCGCAGCTATTTCGAGCACTACGAGTTCACCTCGCAGTTCGAGGGGGCGGAGCGGATCGCCACGAAGTACGGCATCACACGCGACGACACCGACGCGTTCGGTCTCGAGTCGCAGGAACGGGCCGCCCGGGCCCGCGACGAGGGCCGCTTCGAGACCCAGATCGTCCCCGTGCAGGCCGTGGTGGTCGACGACGAGGGCAACAAGACCGGCGAGACCGTCGAGTTCGCCCGCGACGAGGTGCCGCGCGACACGAGCCTCGAGGCGCTGGCCAAGCTCAAGCCCGTCGCCCGTGAGGACGGCATCCACACCGCCGGCTCGTCATCACAGATCTCCGACGGGGCCGCCGCGGTGCTGCTGATGTCGGCCGAGAAGGCGGCCGAGCTCGGCCTGAAGCCCAGGGCCCGAGTGGCCCAGACCGCGCTCGTCGGCTGCGATCCCGTCCTGATGCTCGAAGGCCCCATCCCGGCGACCGAGCGGGTGCTCAGCCGAGAGGGCATCTCGATCGACGACGTCGACGTGTTCGAGGTCAACGAGGCGTTCGCGTCGGTGGTGCTCGCCTGGGCCAAGGCCACCGGCGCCGATCTCGAGAAGACGAACCCCAACGGCGGCGCCATCGCCCTGGGTCACCCGCTCGGCGGCACCGGCTGCATCCTCACCACCAAGACCCTCCACGAGCTGGAGCGGACCGACGGGGAGTGGGGGCTGATCTCCATGTGCTGCGGTGGCGGACTCGGCACCGGCACGCTGATCCAGCGCTTGGGCTAGACGCCGGGCTGGAAACGCGGCTTGAGCGGGGCGTGGTCGATGGCCGGGAGCACGTGCTCGGCCACGAGGTCGCACTCCGCGATGTGGGTGTAGCCCGACAGGATGAAGGCATCGACACCGACGCTCTGATAGGCGCGCAGCTTGGCGACGACCTGGTCGGGGTCGCCGACGATCGCCGCGCCGGCACCGCTGCGAGCCCGGCCGACGCCGGTCCACAGGTTGGCCTCGGCGTAGCCGTCGTCGTCGGCGGCTTCCCGCAGCTCCGACTGGCGCGACACGCCGACCGAGGCGGTGTCGAGCGACTTCTGGCGGATGGCCTCGCCGGTGTCGGCATCGAGCTTCGAGATCAGCCGATCGGCGGCGGCCCGGGCTTCGGCCTCGGTCTCGCGCACGATCATGTGGGCCCGTAGTCCGTAGCGCAGCGTGCGATCGAAGCGCGTGGCCCGGGCCCGCATGTCGTCGATGGTCTCGCCCACCGCGGCAACGGTGTCGGGCCAGGTGAGGAACACGTCGGCAGCTTCGGCCGCGCACTCTTTCGCCGCTTCCGAGAACCCACCGAAGTACATCGGCGGGCAGCCCGGGTTCACGGTGGCGATGCGGGGCGGATCGAGATCGAAATCGACGAACTCGCCGTGGGCCTCCAACCGGCCGCCGTCGAGCAGGGCGCGGAGGCCGTGCATGTACTCGACGGTGCGGCGGTAGCGGGGCTCGGAGTCGAGCGACTGGCCGGGCATGTCGGAGCTGATGATGTTGATCGTCAGCCGGCCGCCGGCCATCTGATCGATGGTGGCGAGCTGACGGGCCAGCTGAGGGAGCCACATCTCGCCGATGCGCACGGCGAGCAGCAGATGGATCCGGTCGGTATGGGTCGCGATGCCGGCGGCGAACGCCGTCGAGTCGATGCCGAGCTGGTAGCCGGAGGGCAGGAGGATGTTGTCGAAGCCGTTGCGGTCGGCGGTCTGCACGATGTCGCGGCAATGGTTCCACGAGCTCTTCAGGGAGTCGTCGGGTACGCCGAGGAACTCGTAGTCGTCGTCGCACAGGGCCGAGAACCAGGAGATCTCGACGGGCTCGTTGGTGGCGTTCACGGGAGCGGCACTCCTTCGCTCGCTTGGATGATGGCGTAGACGTCGTTGCGGTCGAGTGTCACCGTCAGCGCGGTCGTCGCCGCATCGAGTCGGGCCGGGGTCTGGGTGCCGAGAATCGCGACCGGGGCCGAGGGATGAGCGAGCACGAACGCGATGCAGATGGCGGCGCGGTCGACGCCCTCGCGTTCGGCCAGCTCGTCGAGCAGGGTGATCAGCTCGGGACGCACACCCTCGCCGCTGATCAGGCGTCCACCCCCGAGCGGACTCCAGGCCAGGGGCACGACACCGTCGCGCATGCACAGGTCGAACGTGCCGTCACGCAGCGGATCGAGCACGGCGGGGGAGTACTCCGGTTGTGTCGTCGCCAGTGGGAACGGCAGATGGGCGACGAGGGCCTCGTGTTGGGCGGGCGTGTGGTTGGAGATGCCGACCTCTCGGATCTTGCCCTTCTCGCGCAGCGAGGCGAGCACCGCGGCCACCTGGGCGGGGTGGGCGAACATGTCGGGTCGGTGGATCTGGTAGAGATCGATCACGTCGGTCTGCAGGCGGCGAAGGCTCGCCTCGCAGGCGGCCTCGAGATAGGCGGCGCTCGAGTCGTAGGGGGTCGGCGGCGCGATGCCGCCCTTGGTGGCGAGCACCATGCGGTCGCGCAGCGCCGGCGCCGACGCGAGCACCTCGCCGAGGAGCTTCTCGTTGGCCCCGAAACCGGAGCCGCCCCAGTCGAATCCGTAGACGTCGGCGTTGTCGACCAGGTTCATCCCGAGGTCGAGCGCCGTCTCGATGAGGCCGCGGGCATCGTCGACCGAGTCGGTGGTGAACCGCCAGCACCCGAATGCGAGCGGTCCGACCTCGAACCCCCCGATTCGGCGTGGCGCGATGTTGATGAGCGTTTCTGACATTGCCCGTAAGCTAGTCAACTCATGGCCATGGACTCTGCGGAACTGCGCTACGGCATCATCGGCACGGGGATGATGGGGGTCGAACACCTCAACAACCTGCTCCACATCGACGGGGTCGAGATCACGGCGTTGGCCGATCCTCACCCGGGCAGTCGGGAGACCGCGTCGGCGCTCGCGCCGGGTGCGACGGTCTACGACGATCACAGGCAACTCATCGCCGACGGGGTGTGCGACGTCGTGGTGCTGGCGTCGCCCAACATGACCCACATCGACGTGTTGACCGATCTCCTGGCGACGGATCTGCACGTGTTGGTCGAGAAGCCGCTCTGCACGACCGTCGACGACTGCTACACCGTGCTCGACCTCGCCGAGGGTCGCGACGCGCTCACCTGGGTGGGTCTCGAGTACCGGTACATCCCGCAGATCACCCGCCTGATCGACGAGGTCGACGGAGGGGCCGTGGGGCAACCGCGGATGGTGTCGATCCGCGAACACCGGTTCCCCTTCCTGGAGAAGGTCGGCGACTGGAACCGCTTCTCGCGCAACACCGGCGGCACGCTCGTCGAGAAGACCTGCCACTTCTTCGACCTGATGTGCCGGATCATGCCCGGCGAGCCCGTGCGGGTCATGGCCAGCGGCGCGCAGGACGTCAACCATCTCGACGAGGTCTACGACGGCGAGGTGCCCGACATCCTCGACAACGCCTTCGTCATCGTCGAGTTCGACGATGGCGGCCGCGGGATGCTCGACCTCTGCATGTTCGCCGAGGCGACCCACGACCAGGAACAGCTCAGCGTCGTCGGCGAACTGGGCAAGGTCGAGACCTACGTGCCCCACCCGCTCGTGCGCATCGGGCGGCGGGGCGAGCACTGGATGGGCAGCGTCGAGACCCACGAGGTGCACGACGAGTCGGTCGCCTACGAGGGATTCCACGACGGGTCGTCGTATCTCGAGCACCTCCACTTCCGCGACGCGATCCTCCAGGGCCGCGAACCTGAGGTCACCCTCTACGACGGCCTGCGCTCCGTCGCCATCGGCGCGGCCGCGCACCGCTCGATCGACGAGAGGCGTGTCGTCGAGATGTCGGAGTTCCTCCGGGGCTAGATGATCCGCTCGGCCCGGAGCCGGGAGATCTCGTCGCCGGCGAGGCCGAGGACGGATCCGAGCACCTCGTCGGTGTCGGCGCCGAGTCGCGGTGCCCCGGTTGGTGTCTCGACGATCTGACCCTCGATGCGGGGGAACGGCGCCTGTTGCCGGACGGCGCCGATCACGGGGTCGTCGACCGACACGATGTCGCCGCGGGCGATGACGTGTTCGTCGTTGCTCAGGTCGGCGGCGTCGTAGGCGGTACCGACGGGGACGTCGTGGGCCACACAGCGTTCCTCGATCTCTGCGGCGGTGAGTGCGGCCGCCCAGTCGGTCACGATCTGGTTGATGGCGTCGTTGTTGGCGGCCCGCGCCTTCGGCGTGGCGTAGCGCTCGTCGGTCAGCAGGTCGGGCCGTTCCATGGCCGCGCACAGGCGCTCGAAGTTGTTCTGGGCGGCGGCGACGATGCAGACGTAGCGGCCGTCCTTGCTCGGGTAGTTGTCGAGCGGGGCCGAGTGTTCGAGGCGGTTGCCCGAGCGGTTGCGGACCACGCCGAGCCGGTCGTAGGCGGCGATCGACCACTCGAGGATGCGCAGCGCCGACCCGTAGAGGTACGCGTCGATCACGCCGCCCTGGCCGGTGCCGCGGGCGTCGCGTTCGTAGAGCAGGCCGAGCGCGGCCTGGGCGGCGAAGACGCCGGTCAGGTAGTCGGTGACCGTGACGCCGGGCCGCACCGGAGGACGGTCGGGCTCACCGGTCAGATGCAGGAGGCCGCCGTAGGCGACGCCGTTGCGGTCGAGGCCCGGTCGCAGCGACTTGGGTCCGTCCTGACCGAACACGCTGATACGCACCGTCACCGTCTTGGGGTCGAGTCGGCTCGGGTCGATGTTCCAGCGTTCGAGCGTCCCCGGCCGGAAGTTCTCGCACACGACATCGCTCGCGGCGGCGAGGCGACGGAAGAGTTCCTGGCCCTCCGGTTTGCGAAGATCGAGGGTGACCGACTTGCGGCCCCGACCCTCGACCGCCCAGTAGAGCGAATACGGGCCGTCGTCGGTCTCGACGAACGGGCCGAGCTCCCGCATCGGGTCGCCCCCCTGCGGCTGCTCGATCTTGATGACCTCGGCGCCCTGCTCACCGAGCAGGCCGGCACAGAACGGCGCGGCGATGCGCGTGCCCAGGTCGAGCACCCGCAGGCCCTCGAGCGGCCGTCTCACGAGTCGTCGCGATGCTCGGCAAAGACTTCCTTCATGGACCCCTTCGCCTTGCGGGCCTCGAGCGCGTCGAGCGCGGTGGCGGTGTTGTGCATCCAGTGATGCGCCTGGAAGTGGTAGTCCCACGAATCGCGCTGGCCCTGGAGATCGAGCGTCTTGTTGATCGACCGCTTCACCACCTGGGCGGTGGTGGGCGGCACCAGGGCGATGCGGGCCGCGAGTTCGGTGGCGGCCGATGCGAGTTCGTCGCGGGGCACGACCCGGTTGACCATGCCGAGCCGCTCGGCCTCCTGGGCGCTGAACGTCTCGGCCGCGAGGAGGAACTCCTTCGCCTTGCGGGCCGGCATCTCCCACGGTTCCACGAGGATCTCCACGGCGGCGCCCGTCATGCGCAGCACCGGGTTCTGGAACGATGCGTCGTCGCTCGCCACGATGAGGTCGCACATGCAGGCGAGCATCACCCCGGCCGCGATGCACTTGCCCTGCACGGCGGCGATGGTCGGCTTGCGGAAGTCGCGCAGCCGCAGGCACTTGTCGAAGTACATGGTCTTCTCGTGGTGCCATTTGCCCTCGGGTGTCTCGCGCATCAGCCGCCACTCGTCGGGTTCGGTGTCGCCGACGAGGGCCTTGAGGTCGTGGCCGGCCGACCAGTGCTTGCCGTTGCCGGCCAGGATCACTACCCGCACCGCGTCGTCGGCGTCGGCGAGGTCGAGGGCCGCGTCGAGCTCGTCGATCATCGCCGTGTTCTGGGCGTTGGCGACCTCGGGGCGGTCGAGGGTGATCGTGCACACCGCGTCGGAAACGGCGTAGGTGATCGTGTGGAACTCGTTCATCTGCCCATGCTTGCAGGTGGGCGTGGCTCGCGGGGAAGGCCGAGGGTGCGCTCGCCGATGATGTTGCGCTGGATCTCGTTGGTACCGGCGAAGATCGACGCGGCTCGGTAGTAGAGCCACGATCGTTGCCACCGGCCGTCGGCGGGGTTGTGCGCCGCGCCGCGCCAGAGGGACGACTCGTCGCCGAGGACCTCCATCGCCGTGTGGTGGAATCGCTGGCTCATCTCGCTCCAGTAGAGCTTCGCCGTCGCCGCTTCGGCGCCGAGCTCGCGGCCGTGCTGGAGGCGACTCAGCGAGCGCCAGTTCTGGAGCTGGAACAGCCGGAGCTCGACGAACGCTTGGGCCAGCGCCTGCTCGGTTCGGGGCTCGGTCGCGACGCCGCGCTCGACGGCCAGCCGGAAGAGCTCGTCGAGGAGTTGGGTGTGGATGACGAGCTGGCGGGGATTGGTGCCGCGTTCGTGGGTGAGCGTCGAGCCCGACACCGCCCAGCCGCCGTGGAGCGGGCCGATCAGTTGGTCGTCGGGCACGAAGGTCGCGTCGAAGAACACCTCGTTGAAGTCGGACTCGTCGGTGATCTGGCGGAGGGGTCGGATGTCGATCCCCGGCGCTCGCATGTCGACCATGAAGGCGGAGATGCCCTTGTTCTTCGACGCCTCGGGGTCGGTACGGGCGAGGCACAGCCCCCAGTCGGCGAACTGGGCGTAGGACGTCCACACCTTCTGTCCGTGGAGCTCCCATCCGCCGTCGACCTTCGTCGCCCGGGTCGAGACCGCGGCGAGGTCGGAGCCGGCGTCGGGTTCGGAGAACAGCTGACAGAACAGCTGGTCGGCGTCGAGGATGCTCGGGAGCCAGCGTTGCTTCTGCTCTTCGGTGCCGTGGGCCAGCAGGGTCGGACCGACCAGGTTGACGCCGATCCGGCCGACCATCTCGGGGGCGCGGGCGCGGGCGAGTTCCTCCTGCACGATGTAGTGGTGCAGGGGTGTGGCGTCCCTGCCGCCGAACTCGCGGGGCCAGGTGACGCCGACGAACCCGGCCTCGGCGAGCCGGCGCTGCCAGCCCCGGAGAAACGCGACCTCTTCGGCCAGGTCGTCGAACAGCGGCGGCAGGCCGACGCCGTACTCCCACGGGAGGTTCTCGGTCAGCCAGGAACGGCATTCGGCGCGGAATGCCTCTTGTTCGGCGGTCGGCGACAGGTCCACGGGTGGGGTCTACCAGGAGCTGACGCAGCTGTCAGAAATCGTCTCGCCGACCTACGATGCGAGCCGCATGGACTTCGACCTGTCGCCCGACCAGACCGCCCTGCGAGACGCGGCCAGCGAGTTGCTCGCGGGCGAGTGTTCGTCGCAGCGGGTCCGCGCCGCCGGTGGTTTCGATGCCGAGTTGTGGACCGCAATGGTCGAGCAGGGTTGGACCGGGATCGCCGTCCCCGAGTCCTTCGGCGGAGTCGGCCTCGGCACCGTCGAGGCGGCCGTGTTGCTCGAGCAGGCCGGCGCGCACGTTGCGCCGGTTCCGCTCACCCAGCAGTTGGTCGCCCTCGCCGTCCTCGCCGACAGCGACTGGGGGTCCCCGCTGCTGGCCGGCGAGTCGATCGCCGCCGTCGCCCGTACCTCGCTCGAGCGACACGCCGACGGCACGGTGTCGGGTCGTCCCGAACCGGTGATCTACGGCGCGCGGGCCGAGGTGCTCGTGGCGCCCGCCGGCAGTGATTCCGCGGAGCAGGCCTTGGTGGCCGTCGATCTGCGCGGGATCGAACGACACGCCGAACCGGCGATGGATCTCACCCGCGAGCTCGCATGGATCGATCTCGATCACGCCCCGGCGGTGACCGTCGGCGGCCCCGCCGAGGTGGCGGCGCACCTCGACCGGGGCGCCGTGTTCCACGCGGCGGAGATGCTCGGTGGCGCCGAGGCGGTCATGCACCTGGCCGTCGACTACGCGAAGGAACGCGAGCAGTTCGGACGCCCGATCGGCAGCTTCCAGGCCGTGAAGCACCGCTGCGCCGACATGCTGGTCGACGTGGAAGGCATGCGGTCCGCCGTCTACCACGCGGCCTGGGCGCTCGGCGCGGGCGACCCCGATGCCCCGGTGGCGGCGGCCACTGCCAAGGTCTGGTGCAGCGATGCCGGGGTCCGGGTGGCCGAGTCGGCCCTGCAGGTCCACGGTGGCATCGGCTTCACGTGGGAGTCCGATGTCCACCTCTACCTGAAGCGGGCGCAGCTCGACTCGGTGGCGTTCGGCGACGCCCGCCACCATCGGGCCCGGCTGGGTGCGTTGCTCGCCGCACGCATGGAGAGTGGCGGCTCCGTCCTCGGGTGAACCACACTTGTCGTACCCGACAGGAGGTCGCCCATGTCGATCGATCACCGGACCCGACTCCGCAAGGACGTGCGGGACCTGACGTGTGACGAGGTCTTCGACGAGGTGATCGCCACCGCACTCGCGACGCACGGCGACCTCGCCGGTCGTGGTGCGACCTACAAGGACGCGCCGTCGCTCGGGTTCCAGGTCGACGGCCGCGGGTTGACGCTCGGCGTGCGCGATGGGGTCATGCAGGCGTCGTCCGGTGTCGATGACGCTGGTGTCGTCGCCGAGCTGTCGGCTGATGCGCTGTCGGATCTCGTGCAGGACACCCAGTCGACGATGGGTCTCGCGATGACGTCTCGGGTCCGGCTCACCGCAGGGAACATCAACGAGTGGATCGGCTGGGAACCGATCCTGCGGGCGCTGTTCGACGGCCGCAGGGTCCACGAGACCGGCGACGTCACGTTCGTGGATCTCGACGGCGGCGAGCTCGATCTCGACCGCACGTTCACCATCGACGACGACCACGAGGAGATGGCCCACTTCCTGAGCGAAGCGGGGTTCCTCCACATCCGCAACGTGTTCGACGACGACGAGATGTCGAGGGTCGCCGACGACATCGACCACTGGATCGCTCGCGCCACTCCCGACGACGGCGAGTCGTGGTGGGCGACCGACGAGGACGGGCTCGATCAGGCGGTCCGGGTCCTCTTCTTCTACGAGAAGTCCGCCGCGCTGCGCGAGGTGGTCGAGAGCGACCGCTACCAGTGGCTCGCAGGGCTCACGGGCGACGGACACCAGCACAAGGGTGGCGCCGAAGGACTCGTGAAGCCGCTCGGCATCGTCAAGGGCCTGTCCGACCTGCCGTGGCACAAGGACTGCGGCCAGGGGCAGCACTCCTACATCTGCAACTCCATGACCTGCGGTATTTCGGTCACCGGTGCCGACCGGGTCAGCGGGGCGCTGGGTGTCATCCCGGGATCGCATCGGGCCAACACGATGGCCACGGGGCGCGACCCGCTGCTGGACCTTCCGGCCCGCATGCTCGAGACGGAGACCGGCGATGTCACCGTGCACTGCAGCGACACGCTGCACCGGGCTCATCCGCCGGTCGAGCGACCGCGCAAGGTCGTCTACTCCGGCTTCGGGCTGGCCCCGCTGCCGGGCGACGTGGTCAAGCCCGACCCCCGCTACAGCCGCGAGGCCCGCGCCGAGCTCACGAACGTGCAGGACCGCATCTCGGCGGCCGACAACCCCGAAGCCGCCGACCGCTACACCCCCGGCCGCGGCCGCTAAGAAAGTACCCGAGGGTCAGACACCCATACCTTCTGCGAACTCGAAGCACTGCACCTCGACCATCATCGGGAGCAGGTAGCCGACGTAGAAGTTGTGGAGCTTCAGCACGCCGTGGTCCTCGACCTCGTAGTCGATGATGTCGACCCGGTCGTCGTGGGCCGCGTAGGCCCTGGCCCGGTCGAGAACGGTGTGGAGTTGGTCGAGCGTGTCGACGGCGAGGCCGAAATGGTCGAGGCGGGGCGCCGTCATCGGTTCGTCGTCGGCGATGAGGAAGACGAACTGATCGTAGGAGTGAACGCCCATCACCAGGCGCTTGCGGTCCTCGGTCATCGTCGGGTGCTCGACCCACCCGAACACCTCGGCGTAGAACGCGGTGATGTCGGCCCGCCCCTGCTCGTCGAGGGCGTCGGCCGGCATGCTCATCGCCACGTGGTTGAAGCGGGTCGGTCCACTGAAATCGCTCATGGTCGTACGAGTGCCTTTCCGGGGATCTCTCCCGCCCGCAGACGATGCATCGTGGGGAGGAGTTCGTCCAGTGAGACGGCGTCGTCGGCGATCAACTCGTGGACCGGCAACGATCCCGATCCGAGCAGACTCAGGGCCGCCTCGAATCCGTTGTCGTCGTAGTTGAACGCGCCGGTGATACGGAGTTCGTTGAGGATGACGCGGTTGGTGTCGAGCTTCGGGTAGTCGAGGCCGGTGCCCACCAGCACGAGGGTGCCACCGGGGGTGAGCTGGGTCAGTCCCGTCTCGGCGGCGACGCGAGCGCCGGATGTCTCGAACACGACATCGACGGCATCGCGCGCCGGTTCGCCGGGGTGCGCGGTGACCTCGAGCTCATCGGCGGCCTTCGGGCGGGCGCCCAGCCGTTCGGCCAGCGCGGCCCGGGCCGCCCCGGGTTCGACCGCCGTCGTCGTGATCCCGCGGGCCGAGAGGAGCGCGATCAGTGCGGCGCCGATGGGCCCGGCCCCCATCACGAGGGCGGTCTGTTCGTCCGTGATCTCCGACAGCGTTACTGCGTGCATCGCCACGGCGAGGGGCTCGGTGTAGGCGGCGGTGATCGCGTCGATGCCCGACGGAACCGCGATCAGTCGTTCGGCACCGACGCCGACGAACTCGGCGAACGCACCGCGGTCGATCGCCACGCCGGCTTCGGGTCGAGCCCGGCAGAGGCTCGGCCGCCCGGCTCGGCACGTGACGCAGACGCCGCATGACGGCGACGGCAGGCCGACGACCAGCGTTCCCTCGGCGAAGCCCGTGCCGCCGGGATCGACGATCCGACCCGACCACTCGTGGCCGAAGACCGATCCCGGAGTGCCCCAGCCGTCGAGCACCATGTGGAGATCGGTGCCGCAGATGCCGCAGTACTCGACGGCGACGACGGCGCGCTCGGCGGAGTCCGGGCGTGGCACATCGACGACCTCCAGTTCACCGCGTCGACGGTAGACCGCGGCTTTCATGGTGGGGGCGGGGCCCGACATGGCGTCCAGCTTTGCCGCGCCCGACCCGTCAGGCGAATTCGCCGTCCTCGTGGGGCTTCGCCGGCGGCGAACCCGTCTGAGTCAGCAACTCCTTCAGCGCGGCACGATCGATCTTGCCGGATGCGAGCACCGGCATCTCGTCGACGAGCTCGATGCGTTCGGGGGTGATGAAGCGGGCTGCGCCGCGTTCGACGAACCAGGCGCGGCAGGCGTCGATGTCCAAGCCGTCGGGAGCCACCACGAATGCGGCGACGCGCTCTCCCAACCGGTCGTCGGGCTCGCCCAGAGCGACCGCCTGACGAACGGCCGGATGGGCCTCGAGGTGGTGCTCGACCTCGGTCGCGGAGATGTTCTCGCCGCCGCGGATGATGCGATCGCCGAGTCGGCCGGTGATGGTCAGCCAACCGTCTTCGATCGTCGCGAGATCGCCGGTGCGGAACCAGCCGTCGACGAAGTACTCCGCTGTGCGTTCGCGATCGAGGTAGCCGCGGGCGAGTTCCGGGCCTCGCAGCCACAGCTCGCCGGTTTCGTCGACACGGATCTCCGACCCGCCGAAGGGGCGCCCGTCGGTCGACACCATGCGTTCGGGAGGATCGTCGTAGCGGCTGGTGGTGATGGTCGGCGCCTCGGTCGAGCCGTAGGCGCGCTTGACGACGACACCGAGCTCGGCGCGGGCCCGTGCGGCGAAGGCGGGGCTGACGCCGGCGCCGCCGCACGAGACCAGTCGCAGCGAATCGACCCGCTCGGTGGCGAACTCGGGATGGTCCATCAGGCCGAGGAAGAAGGTGGGTGGACCGACCATCCAGGTCACCCGTTCCCGCTCGATCAGGTCGAGTGCTCGGCCCGGGTCCCACTTCGACATCAGCACGGTCTTCGCGCCGATGGCACCGGGCACGAGCACCCCGTGCAGGAGGCCCGACACGTGGGCGAGTGGTGCCGGCATCAACACCACGTCGTCGGCGGTGAAGCCGTGCACCTCGATGGACTCGGCCGTCTTGTAGGCGAGGGATCCATGGGTGTGGACCACACCTTTGGGCACTCCGGTGCTGCCCGACGTGAACATCACGAGCGCATCGTCGTCGTCGGCGACATCGACCGGCGGCGATGACCCTCCGGTCAGCTCCGCCACGGTGGTGGTGCCCGGAAACTCGGCGAGCGGCATCATCGGGTCGGCGAGGAGCAGCGCCGGCCGTGACTGGCCGAGCGCGTGGGTGAGTTGTGCGGCACCGGCGAGCGGATGCAGGGCGACGGGGACGACGCCGATGGACCAGCACGCCCGGTAGACGACGACCGCGCCGAGTCCCGTCGGGAGCTGGAAGGCGACATGGTCGCCGTGTCCGATTCCCCGGGCATCGAGTGCACCGGCCAACGAGGACGCCATTGCGGCGAGCTCGCCCGTCGACACGTGGGTGTCGTCGTGCACGATCAGATCGTCCCTATGGGGAGCGGCGTCGAACAGCGCGGTGAGTGGCACGGTGCTCAGCCGCGCCGGCGCGCGTAGCGCCAGAGGTGTTCGAGCGCCTGCACGGCTTCGTCGCCCGCGCTGTGGCAGTAGCGCCCTGTCGCTCGTACCGCCGTCGGTCCCGCGTTCTCGGGATTCGTGAGCGCGAGCTCGGTGAACGTGATGACCGGCTTGCCGCTGTGGTCGCTCGCGGTGGCGGCGGCTTCGGCGAACCGGGTGTCCTGGCGTTCGTGGTACTCGACGATGCGGTCGAGGCCATGGTCCGGATAGAAGCGCCCGGCGCGTTCCATCGCCCCGGTGTTGGACTGGATGCCGAGGCCGAGATAGATCACCGCGTCGACCTCGGGGTGGGCGGCGATGATCGGCAACAGCTCGGGGATGGTGTCGCGGGTTTCGCCCCCGGCGAGATCGATCGGATTGCGGCGACTCCATCGCGGCGGGACCCGAGCGTCGACCTCGGCCTCGAGATCGGCGGGCAGGTCGATGAGGTCGAGTTCGCTGGCCTCGACAGCGTCGCCGGTGATGACACACCAGCCGCCGGCCGTGCCGAAGACGATCGTGCGGGGGCCGCGGGGCAGTGGCTGGGTCGCGAACGTCGCCGCCGTCCGGTAGGCCTCGGCGATCGAGTCGACCACGGTGACCCCGGCCTCGGCGAGGGCGTGGTCGGTGTCGTCACGTCCGGCTGTCGAGCCCGTGTGGGCGGCGACGGCAGCGACCCCCGACACCGACCGTCCTCCTCGCATCACCACGACCGGCATCTGTGCGGCGACCGCGCCGAGGCGTTCGACCGTGTCGTCGGCGACGTGTTCGAGATAGGCCAGACCGACCGTGGTCTCCGGGTCGGTGGCGAACCACTCCATGAAGTCGGCCACGCCCACCTGGGCGCCGTTGCCGACCGACACGGCCCGGCTGATACCGACCCCGGCCTGGCGCGCGAAGTTGCCGAACGTCGACACCATTCCGCCCGACTGACTGGCGATGCCGATGGTCCCCCGGGGCGGCATCGGCGCGACGATCTGGGCGCACATGTTCACCGGTGTCGAGATGACGCCCTGGCCATTCGGACCGGCGAACAGGATGCCCAGGCTGTCGGCGAGCTCGGCCAACTCGTCCTGATGGCTGCGTCCGTTCTCGTCGATCTCGCCGTAGCCGGCCGACGCGCAGAATGCCGCGGTGATACCCCGGTCCGCGGCTTGACGCAGGACGTCGGCGGTCGCCTTTGCCGGCACGCCGAGGAAGACCAGATCGAGATCTGCATCGGGTATCTCGTCGAGCGACGCGTAGGTCTGCTCGCCGAGCACGTCCTCGCCGGTCAGGTTCGTGCCGTAGAGTGCCCCTTCGTAGCCGGCGGCGCGCAGGTTGTGGTAGGCCACGAACCCGAACTTGCCGGGATGGGTGGCCGCGCCGGCGACAACGATGCCGCGGGGCTCGAAGAGCGCTCGGAATCGTTCGGCCGGTTGCCGAATCGTCATCGTTCCCCCTGCCACACCGGTGTCAGACACCGGTGTGACGGCTGTAGCGGGTGTCTGACACCGGTGTGGCGGGTGGGCATGGACTAGTCGATCGCGTGGCGTTCGTGGAGCTTGCGGGCGATCACCATCTTCTGGATCTCGCTCGTGCCCTCGCCGATGATCATCAGCGGCGAGTCGCGGAAGTACCGCTCGACGTCGTACTCCTGCGTGTAGCCGTTACCCCCGTGGATGCGCAGGGCGTCGGTGCAGATCTCGAAACACGCTTCCGAGGCGAACAGCTTGGCCATGCCCGCTTCGAGATCGATGCGCTCGCCGCGGTCGTAGCGGTGCGCGGCGTCGTAGGTCATCAGGCGGGCCGCCTGGAGTTTGGTGGCCATCTCGGCGAGCTTGAACTGGATTGCCTGGTGCTCGAAGATCGGCTTGCCGAAGGTCTCGCGTTCCTGGGCGTATTTCATCGCTGCGTTGAAGGCGGCCTGGCCGACGCCGACTGCTCGCGCCGCGATGTTGATGCGGCCGAGCTCGAGCGCCGACAGGGCGTAGCGCAGGCCGTTGCCCATACCGTCGGCGCCGCCGAGGATGTTGGCGGCGGGGACCCGGTGGTCGACATAGGACATCTCGACCGTCTCGAGGCCCTTGTAGCCGAGCTTGTGGATCTTTTTCGACGTGCGGAGGCCCTCGAACTGGTCGCCCGGCTCCTTTTCGACGATGAAGCAGGTGACACGATCATCGGGGGTGCGGGCGAGGAGCATCACGATGTGGGCGCGGACGCCGTTGGTCACCCACATCTTGGTGCCGTTGATGATCCACTCGTCGCCGTCCTGGGTCGCCTTGCAGCGCAGGGCGCCGGCATCGGATCCGGAGTCGGGTTCGCTCAGCGAGAACGCGGCCCGGTAGCTGCCGTCGACCATCCGGGGCAGGTAGGTCTGCTTCTGCTCCTCGGTGCCGTAGCGGCCGATCATCGTGGCGGCGATCTTGTGGGTGTTGAGGATGCCCGACAGCGACATCCAGCCACGGCTGAGCTCCTCGATGATGCGCGCATAGGTCGTGACGTCGAGGCCGAGCCCGCCGTACTCCTCGGGGACCGTCGCCCCGAACAGGCCGAACTCGCACATCTGGTCGAACATCGCCTGGGGGAACTCGTCGGCGTGTTCGAGCTCGCTCGCGTTGGGGATGACCTCCTTGTCGACCCACTTCGCGATCGTTTCGATCATCTGATCGGCGATGTCCTGGTCCTGCGTGCTCATTCGGGTCGGTCTCCTGTGAAGACGATCTCTCGGCGCTGGAATCGCCAGCGTCCGTTCTGGTTGACGATCCTGTCGTGGTAGCGGCCGGATTGACCGACAGCGCCCTGCTTCGACACCCACGCGAAGTCGGTGGTGGCGGTCGCGTCGGCGGCCGACTCGATCTCTATCCACGGCTCGCTGATCATGTGCTTGCCGCGGGCGTCGGCCTGCTGGCTCGGCTCGATGAAGCCGCGGACCTCGGCGTGACCGTGCTTGTGCATGCCCATCACGACGAACTCGATGTCGTCGGTGAACAGCTCGATCCACTCGTCGAAGCGGCCGTCGTCGAGGAGCTGGCAGTACTTCGCCAGCAGCTTTCGGATCTCCGATTCCTCACCATTCACGACCGAACTCCTCTCGGTGGGCATGTTCCCTCACGGGCTCGCGACGCGACGAGCCGAGCGACCGGGCCGGGTGGCCGATCGGGATGACGGCCACCGGTACGACGGTGGCCGGCAGGTGCAGGATCTCGCCCAGCTCGTCGGCGAGGATGGTCCCGATCGTCGTCAGGGCGCTGCCGAGACCGTGCGCGGTCGCCGCGATCATCAGGTTCTGGGTGGCGGGCCAGATCGAACTGTCGACCAGCTTCAGGTCCCACCGTGCCGTGTCGGTGCACACCACGATCGACACGGGTGCTCCGGCGAAGCCACCCTTCACGCCGCGCTCCACGTCGTCGCGCATGGCGTCGCTCACTTTGCCGTCGGTCGCGGCCTTGGCGCCCATGTCCCAGAGCCGCGACGCGAGTTCCCAGATCGCGGCTCGTCGGTCGGGGTCGCGGACGACGACGAACTCCCACGGCTGGGAGTTCTGCGCGCTGGGCGCCCGGGTGGCGAGCTCGAGGATGTCGGTGATCACGTCGTCCGCGACCGGTTCGTCGGTGAAGGACCGGTGCGCGCGTTGGCGACGGAGCACGGTTCGGACGGCATCCAGGTCGGACATGACACGGACGTTAGAACAGTCGCCCGTCGGACGTCGCCCTGATCGGTCAGACCGGCAGGGCGTCGCGGCAGCAGGTGTCGAGGTCGGCGGGTTCCGCGTTCTTTACGGCGGGCATCGGCGGGTCGATACTGTCGGGCATGGTCGAATGCGTCGCGCCCGATACCTCGCACATCGACCACTTCCGCTCCCACGGCTTCGCCGTGATCCCCGACGTGCTCTCGGCCGCCGAGGTCGAGGCCGCCCGTTCGGCGCTGGTCGACGCGGCCGCAGCATCGGAGGCCGCGGGGATGCCGGTGCGCCTGGAGGCGCTCGATCCGGGTGGGAGGAACATCCGGGTCTACGACCTGGTGGCCCACGCGAAGGTGTTCGCCGACCTCGCCGAGCATCCTGCGGTACTGCCGACGGTCGAAGCGCTGCTCGGCGCCGATGTGATCCTGTCGAACTTCACGGCGAACACCGCCCTGCCCGGAAGCGGCTCGATGAACGCCCACTGCGACCAGTCGACCGTCATGCCCGAGCCCTGGACCGAGACCTGGGCGATGAACGCCATCTGGTGCCTGCACGACATCGACGAGGAGAACGGGGCGACCCGGTACCTGCCGGGCTCACACGAGTTCACCTCGTTCGCCGAGGTGCCCGACGACCCGAAGGTCGGGATGGAGTCGTTCACCGCCACTGCGGGGTCGGTCATCTTGCTGCACGGCCGCTTGTGGCACACCTCCGGAGAGAACCGTTCGGCGGATCGTGACCGGGCGCTGCTCTTCGCGTTCTACACGACGGGCTTCCTGCGGCCGCAGACCAACTGGTGGCGGTCGCTCTCCGACGATGTCGTTGCGCAGCTCTCCCCGCGGATGCGGGCCCTGTGCGGCCTCGACTTCGGCAACCTCGCCCATGGCGACTACCTGGCCGACTGGAACCGCTGATGGACCTGACCCTCGCGGCGGCCGACGCCGCCTTCGCCGAGGAAGTCCGGGACTGGCTGGCCGCCAACATGCATCGACCGGGTCGCTTCGCCTCGATCGAGGAGGAAGTGGCGTGGGGCCGGCGGTGGCAGGCGAAGATGGCCGCTTCCCGGATGGTCGCGATCTATTGGCCCCGATCGGTCGGCGGGCGAGGCGCGAGCCCGGTGGAGGTCGCGCTCTACAACATGGAGTACGCCCGCGCCGGTGCGCCCCAGCCGGTCAACCGGGTCGGCATCAATCTCGCCGGACCGACCCTGCTGGCATGCGGCACGGCCGAACAGCAGGCCCGCTGGCTGCCGTCGATTCTCGACGCCAGCGAGATCTGGTGTCAGCTCTTCTCCGAGCCCGATGCCGGGTCCGACCTCGCCTCGCTCCGCACGAGTGCGGAGCAAGCCGACGGCGGCTGGCTCGTCACCGGACAGAAGGTGTGGACGTCCTACGCCCAGTTCTCGAAATGGGGTATCGCACTCGTGCGGACCGACCCCGACGCGAAGAAGCATGCCGGCATCTCCTACATGGTGATCGACATGGAGTCGCCCGGCATCGAGATCCGCCCGCTTCACCAGATCACCGACGAGTCCGAGTTCAACGAGGTCTTCCTCGACGACGTGTTCGTGCCCGACGATCAGATCGTGGGCGAGCTCCACAACGGCTGGATGGTGGCCAACACGACGCTCGCTCACGAACGGGGCACGAACTTCCCCTTCAAGGAGCAGGTCGTGCACGAGGTGTACCTCGACGAACTGGCGCGGCTGGCCGCCCAGCGGGGCGTGCTCGATGATCCGCTGATCGCCGACGACCTGGCCGATGCGTTCGTCCAACTCCGGCTCCTTCGCCTGCAGAACTGGCGGACCCTGTCGGCGCTCGGTCGTGGCGAGGAGCCCGGGCCCGAGTCGTCGGTCGTGAAGCTCACCTGGAGCGACATGACCCAGCACCTCTCGGCGCTGGCGCTGTCGATCCTGGGCGACGAGGCGCCGCTGTGGCCGCCACCGAGTGGCGAGTCGGCTGCCGGGACCTGGCAGCGTCAGTGGCTGTGGTCGAAGTCGGCGTCGATCGCCGGTGGCACGAGCGAGGTGCAGCGCACCATCATCGGCGAGCGCATGCTGGGGCTGCCGAGAGGGTGAGCCCTCGAGCCGTTGGCCACCGGCGTCGATCAGCTCGCGACGGCACCCGAGTCCGGGTCGATCATGAGCGATGAGACGTCGACGGCCTCGAACGCCGAGCCGGGGACGTCGCCGAGATCACGGAGCGCGTCGTTGTCCCATCGCTCGTCGGGCGATCCCGACAGGTACCAGGCCGATCCGTTGTCGGCCAGGATCATCCCGTAGTCACGCAGGGCGGTGAGGATCACCAGTGATGGGCCGGAGAAGCCGCTGAGGTCGAAGTCGGCGCGGAGCCGAAATCGCTGTCCCATGGGCGGAAGGTGGGCGCCGGGTGATCCGGCGTGGTGGCGCGCCGGCCAGACGTGGACGTTCTGGGTCGCCGGTGCGGTGAACCGCAGGGCATGGTCGATCACGCCGCTCTCGACCTCGTCGTAGGTCACCAGGCCGGGAAGGATGGGCAGGCCCGCGGCATCGGCCGATGTCCACCCGTCGGGGCGGAGGTCATTGCTGCGAAGGTCGTGGACTGCGCCGGATTGTGCCCGCCAGACCCCGGCACCGGGTTGCGCGGCGAAGAGTTCGTAGAGCACGCAGTCCGATGTGTCGATGGCGAGGACGTGGCGGTCGCCGGAGGTCGCGGCGGGCCCGCCCTCGCGCGGCGCGTCGAGCGGAATCGGATACGGCCCCGGGTCGGACTCGCTCCCGTAGGCGGTGAACTGGACGGGCACCAGCGGTTCGCCGCCGTCGACCTCGACGAACGGAATGCCGATCGGGGCGCCCGAGCCGGGCGGCCACTCTCCGGCACCGAAGTCGGCGTGCATCGTTCGCGTCGCCCCGATCGTGTCGACCCATTGCGACGACCTCGACGCGACGGGGAGGTCGTCGATCTTCGTGTTCCAGATGTTGTCGGCCGGGAGGACGCCGCATTCCTCGCGCGGCGGTGGGACGAGTTCGTCGAGGTGCAGGGCGCGCATGAGGAAGGTGGCCATTTCGGCGCGGGTGACGGGGCGGTGGGGGCTGTAGGTGGTGGGGCTGGTGCCGGTGGTGATGCCGGCGTGGCGGAGGCGTTCGATGTCGTCTCGGAAGGTGCCGGTGGTGTCGGTGAAGCCTGATGGTTGGGTGGCGGGTGGGAGGTGGAGGGCGCGGTTGAGGAAGGCGGCCATTTGGCCGCGGGTGACGGGTTCGTCGGGGCAGTAGCGGGTGGGGGCGCAGCCGGTGGTGATGCCTTCGGCGCGGATGGCTTCGATGGCGCCTTCGTGGATGTTGGTGTCGTCGTCGGTGAAGCCGGAGGGGGTGGTGGCGGGTGGGAGGTGGAGGGCGCGGTTGAGGAAGGCGGCCATTTGGCCGCGGGTGACGGGTTCGTCGGGGCAGTAGCGGGTGGGGGCGCAGCCGGTGGTGATGCCTTCGGCGCGGATGGCTTCGATGGCGCCTTCGTGGATGTTGGTGTCGTCGTCGGTGAAGTGGCCGCCGGGGGGTGGGGTGTCGGCGGCGGCTGAGGGGCCGACCGCGGTCAGCGACGCGGCCGACAGGCTGGCTACCAGCAGGCAGAGAAGGGGACGACGCGACAGCCTCACCCCGGTTTCTTCGGCGCGAGGGGACGCGACCTCAAGGCGTGTTTCAGTCGCTGCCGAACCGCGCGATCAGCGAATCCTGGAGGGCCCGTCGGTCGATCTTGCCGCTGTCGAGCCACGGCAGCTCGTCGGGCGACGCGTAGGTCGCGATGTGACGCGGCACCTTGTAGCTCGACATCTCCTGCTTGAGGCGGGCCTGGATGTCGGCGGGGTCGGCCGAGTGGCCGGGTCGGAAGACGATCGCCGCCGCGACGTCCTCCCCCCGCTCTGCGTGGGGGACGCCCATCACGAAGGCGTGCATGACCTCGGGCTGTTCTTCGATGACGAGCTCGACCTCGCGCGGGGTGATGTTCATCCCCGACGATTTGATCTGGTCGCCCATCCGCCCCTTGAAATAGAGGTGGCCGTCGGCGTCGAGATACCCGGCGTCGCCGGTTCGGAACCAGCCGTCTTTGGTGAAGACCTCACTGCGGCTCTTCTTCAGGTGGCCGAGCATCAGCGAGTAGCCCTTGATCCAGATCTCGCCCATCTCGCCCGGCGGCTGGTTCTTCCCGGAGATCGGATCGACGATCCGGTGCTCGACCCCCGGGACCGAGCGGCCGAACGAGCCGCGCTTGTCACGTGGGAGTTCGCTGCCGATCATCTCGATCGAGTGGGGTCCGAGCGATTCGGTCATGCCCAGTGAGTTGGCTCGCAGTTCGGGATCGCCGACCCGCAGATGCGGGGGAAGGAGCGCATCGAGCGACCCGCCCCGGACCGACGAGAGGTCGCGGTCGGGGAACGACGGATGCTCCGTGAGCGCCTTCGCCATGTGGGGCCAGCCGATGACGTGGGTGACGCGTTCCCGCTCGATCAGGTCGAGGGTGGCTCCCGGTTCGAACTGCTCTTCGAAGACCACCGTGGCGCCGGCGTGCATGCAGCTCAGGAGGGTGTAGGTGAGCCCGCCGACCCAGAAGAGGGGCATGGGGGTGTAGCAGACGTCGCCGGGTTCGAGGTCGCGGAAGGGAAGCAGGTTGTACGGGTGGCGGATCACGCCGCCGTGGGAGTGGATGACCCCCTTCGGCTCGGCCGTGCTTCCCGACGTGTAGATCACGAGCATCGCGTCGTGGGGCCGGACGCTCGCCTCGGCCTCGAAGAGCCTGGCGTCGGTCACGGCATCGGCTCTGACGAGCAGGTCGTCGACCGAGCCGGCCCACGAAGGGATGTCGTCGCCCCACATCCACACGGTGCGCAGTGCGGGATGGCTCTCGACGCGGATCGCGCCCGGCGCCTGGTCGGCGAGGCCGGGGGCGATCGATTCGAGTCGTTCGGCGTAGTCGTGGCCGAGATGGTGGTCGACCGTGAACAGCACCTGCACTTCGCTGTGGGCCAGGACCCACGTCAGCTCGCGAGGCTTGTAGTACGTGTTGAGGAGCGGCACGACCGCGCCGATGCGGGTAGCGGCGAGCCATGCGACGATCCAATCGGGACCGTTGGGTGCGAGCAGGCCGACGTGTGTGCCGGCCTTGACCCCCGAGGCCAGCAAGGCCTTGGCGAGCGCCGCTGACCGGGCGTCGGCGTCGGCGAAGGTCAGCCGCCGCTCGCCGAGAACGGCGAGGTCTCGGTCGCCCCACTCGCGGGCGACATGACGGATGAACTCTCCGGCAGTGGCCCGGTAGTCGGGCTCTTGGTACGCGCGGCCGTCGTTCATCGCCCCGCTAATTCGAGATCCGGTAGCGCACCGGAAGGCGCTTCGGCCCGACCACGAAGCTGGAGGCGACATAGTCGGGGTCGCCGGCGGCTTCCATCCACTCCATACGGGTGGCGAGTTGTTCGAGCAGCGCCGCGATCGATGCCCGGGCGAGGTGGGCGCCGAGGCAGTAGTGCTCGGCCCAGCCGAACCCGAGATGGCGATTGGGGCTGCGCCCGATGTCGAACCGATCCGGGTCGTCGAACACCTCGGCATCGCGGTTGGCCGACGCGTAGAAGAGGGCGAACATGTCGCCCTTCTTGATCTCGTGGCCGTCGTAGATCAGATCACGCGTGGCCGTGCGCTTCATGTAGTTCACCGGCGCAGCGAAGCGGACGACCTCCTCGACGGCGGACTTCATGAGGCCCGGGTCGTCCTTGAGCCGTTGCAGCTCTCCCGGGTTGTCGAGGAAGGCCTGGAAGGCGCCGGTCAGGGAGTGGCGGGTGGTGTCGTGGCCGGCGTTGAACACGATCAGGTAGTAGCCGAGCGTCTCCATGTCGCCGAGGGGCTCGCCGTTCTCGAGGGTGGCTGTGGCCAACATCGTCGCGAGGTCGTCGCGGGGGTTGGCCCGGCGGTCCTGGATGATGGTGTTGAACATCGTGAAGAAGTCCATGAACAACGCGAGGTTGGCCTCGTGGCGGGTCTCGCCCTCGCGCTGGAGTTCGGGATCGTCGCCGCCGAACAGCTGGGCGGTGAGTTCGAGCAGCTGCTGTTCCTGTTCGGGCTCGATACCGAGGATGGTGGACAGCACCCGCAGCGGGTGCTGTTGGGTGATCATCTCGACGAAGTCCGCTTCACCCTCGGTGCCGAGGGAATCGATGACCGCTCGCGCCGACTGGGTGACGATCTCGTCGAGCCGCTCGATGCCTCGTGGGGTGAAGTAGCCGCTCGCGACCTTGCGGAAGATCCGGTGGTCGGGCGGGTCCATCTCGATGATCGTCTTCATGACCATCGGGATCTCGGGGTTGTCGCGCCGGTAGGCCTGCTCCTCGGTCAGCAGCACGATTCCCTTGCCGTTGCAGAAGTCGTCAGGGCGGCTCGAGATCTCGGTGATGTCGGCGTGGCGAGTCACTGCCCAGAAGGGCTCGTAACCCTCCGGTTCGAAGTACGTCAGCGGTTGGCTGCGGAGGCTGCGCCATTGTTCGTGGGGCGGCCCCGCCTCGCCGTAGTGGGCAGACGAAATGAGATCGAGTCCGTCGATGGCCATGGGAAACCCTAGGTCGCGCGCGCCCCCGCGCGCCCGTTGACGAGCCGGTCGCCGGGGTCGGGTTCAGATCCGTGCAAGCCGATGCTCACCCGACGGATACGAGACCGAAACGACCGGTTCGTAACCTGCGTCCGATGCATATCGGTCGGAAGACGGCAGCCGCGGCGTACGAGTGCGCAACGATCCGCGGATGACGTGACCGCGAGAGACGCCATCGCGCGGTTCCGGGTCGCCTACGAGGCGCTCGACGACGCGGCCGTCTTCACCGCCGTGGCGTCGCCCGACCGTCTGGAGTCGTTGGCCCGCGTGATCGACGACCGTCCGCCCGCGATGGTGCCACTGCGCGGTCGGGTCTTCGCGGTGAAGGACAACATCGACGTCGTCGGTCTCGCCACCACCGCCGCCTGTCCGAGCTTCTCCTACGAACCGGCCGCGTCGGCATCGGTCGTCCAGCAGCTGGTCAGGGCGGGCGCGATCCCCGTCGGCAAGACCAACATGGACCAGTTCGCCAGCGGCCTCGTCGGGACCCGCTCGCCCTTCGGAACGCCTCGCAACCCGATCGATCCGACGCGCATACCCGGCGGCTCGAGCTCGGGCTCGGCGGTCGCGGTCGCCCTCGGCCTGGTGGACTTCGCCCTCGGGACCGACACGGCCGGGTCGGGCCGCGTGCCGGCGGCGATGTGCGGCATCGTCGGCGTCAAACCCACGCTCGGGCGGATCTCGTGTCGCGGAGTCGTCCCGACCGTCCGCAGCGCCGACGCGGTGTCGGTGTTCGCTCGCGAGGTGTGGCTCGCCCAGGAGGTCGTCAGCCACTGTTCGGCGTTCGATCCGGCCGACCCCTACGCCCGTCGCTCTCCCGACCGGCGTCCGTTCGTGCCGGGCTTCCCCCGCATCGGGGTGGTCGGCGAGGCCGAGCTGGTCGAACTCGGGTGCACCCCCGACATCGTTGCCGCCTATCTCGCGACCATCGACGGGTTGGCCGACGGCGGCGCTCGCATCCTGCCCGTCGACATCGAACCCTTCTTCGCGCTCGGCGACCTCCTCTACGGCGGACCGTGGGTGGCCGAACGCCTCGCAGCGGTCGGCGACGTTCTCGCCCGGGGCGCGAGCGATCTCGACCCGACGGTCGCGTCGTTCATCGCCGGCGGAGCGAAGTTCGATGCCGTCGACGCGTACCGGGGCGCCTACCGCCGCATGGAGCTCGTCCGCCGTATCGCCGATCAGTTCGTCGTGATGGACGCCCTGCTCGTGCCCACCGTGCCCGTCGCGCCGAGCCTCGCGGACGTCGAACGTGACCCCGAAGCGGTCGACTCGGCGCTCGGGCGCTTCACGACCTTCGCGAACCTCGCCGATCTCTGCGCCGTGTCGATCCCGGTGCAGTTCGACGGCGAGATCCGTGCCGGGGTCGGGGTGACGCTGTCGGCGCCTGCGTGGCACGACGCCGTGGTCGCGTCGATCGCCGAGAACATCCGCGGAGTGGCCCGCCCGGTCGGCCCCGTCGATGACGGGCTCGTCGAGCTCGTGGTCGCCGGAGCTCACATGCGCGGGGAGCCGCTGGAGGGTCAGCTCGCCGGGCTCGGCGCGGTGTGGGATCGGACCACCAGCACGGCCCCCACCTACAAGCTCTGGGCCCTGGCCGACAGCGACCCGCCGAAGCCGGCGCTGGTCCACGATGCCGGCGGGTCCTCGATCGAGGTCGACGTCTGGCGATTGGATCCGACCGCCCTCGGCCGGTTCCTGCAGATGGTGCCCGCACCGCTCGCGCTCGGAACCGTGACGCTGGCCGACGGGTCGGAGGTGACGGGCTTCGTCGCCGAGCCGCGGGCGCTCGACGGGGCACTCGACATCACGCCGCTCGGCGGCTGGCGGGCCTACGACGACCGCGCCCCGACCGGGGTCAGATGACCTCGAGCAGGTTGTCCTCGAAGGTCCAGTCGTGTGGCTGGTCGGCGAGGCCGGCGTCGCGCCACCAGCGGTAGGTGTCGTCGACCATCGACGCGAACGTGTGCACCGGCTCCCAGCCCACATCGGTCCGCAGACGGTCGATCGAAAAGACGGTCGACCGGTTCCAGTGGTGGATGTTGGGCGCCAGGTGTTGCACGAGCTGGCTCAGTTGGAACCGTTGGCGTCCGGTCGACCGGTTGACCGCCGGGTTGCCGCCGCCCCGGGACCGGACCGCGAGACTCATCCCGCCCTGGTCGCCGAGATCGACGAGGATGTCGCCCAGCCAGAGCGCGTCCATCCGGTCGGCAGGGATGTGGCGGATGTCGGGGGCATCGGCCCCGACGGCCGCGGCGATCACGTCGACATAGCCGTTGCGGGTGACGTACTCCCGGCCGGTCAGGTTGTAGCGCCGACCGAAGGTGACCTCCTTGCCCATGATCTGTTCGAGGGCACGGGCCTGATCGTCGACGTGGCCGAGCTGCAGCAGGGTCGTGCCGTCGCCCGGGACGAGGATCGGTCGGCCCTCGACGAGGCGGCGGAACATCGCCTGTTCACGTGCGGCGATCATGTTGTGGGGACCGAACACCATCGAGAACGGCACGCTCGTGGCCGGGAATCCGTGGTCGGCGTGGGCGGCCCACAGCCGGTCCTCGCACAGCAGCTTGTGGAGGCCGTATTCGTTCTGGGCGTCGGTGCGGTCGTCGGGATGGGTCTCGGTGATCGGGAGGAGGTCGGTGGCCGCATACGTGACGGTCGAGCTCGCGAAGACGTAGTGCCCCACCCGGTCGCGAAAGAGCTCGATCATGAGCTCGACCTCGTCGGGGTGGTAGGCGGTGACGTCCTGGATGACGTCCCATTCGGTGCCCTCGAGGACGGCGCGGACCGAATCGGGATCGCTGCGGTCGGCGACGAGGCGGTGGACCGAGTCGGGGATGTCGGCCTCGCTCCTGCCCCGGTTGAGCACGGTGACGTCGTGGCCCCGGCGGACCAGTTCGTGGACCAGTGCGAGCCCGTTGAAGTTGGTGCCGCCCATGACGAGAACCTTCATGAGCGGCACCGTAGCGTGCATGGATGGACTTCTCGATCAGAGAGCCCACCGTTTCCGACGCCGCCTCGATGGCACGGGTTCACGTGCGATCCTGGCAGGCGGCGTACGCCGGAATCGTGGACCAGGCGACGCTCGACGGCCTCGATGTTGCCGAGCGCACCGCCACGTGGACGGCACGGCTCTCGGTTCCCGGAGATGGTCCTCGACTCGTTGCGGAGGTCGACCGCGAGATCGTCGGGTTCCTCGTCGGAGTCCGTCGCTCGCCCGACACCGCGGACGCCGCCGAGGTGTTGGCGATCTACCTCGATCCGGGCGCATGGCGACGAGGCGTCGGCTCCGCGCTCCTCGACGCCGGCGTGGATCGGTTGCGAGTCGAGGAGACTGCGCCGATCGTCCTCTGGGTACTCGAGGGCAACGAGCGGGCTCGCAGGTTCTACGAAGCGCGAGGGTGGCGGCTCGATGGCGGCCGCAGGGATGAACGCATCGGCGACGAACGCCTCTCTGATCTCCGCTACCGACTGGACTGAGTCAGATCGCCCGCATCGAGTTGTTGCGGGCGTTGTGTTCGACCTCGGCGAGCCCGAGAACCTCGAGCACCGGCGGGACATAGTTCGCGAAGCGGCCCCGTAGGCCCTTCTTTAGGCCGTACCAACCACCGACCGGGTTGTCGTTGGAACGACCCCAGGCCTCGACCGTGCCTGGTTTGGCCTCCTTTTGTTCATCGGCGTTGCCGAGCAGCATCCAGTCGCCGTGGGTCGTCAACATCGCGTGGAGGTCGTCGATGCAGCGCAGGTGGTAGCGGAGCTGGGTGGAACCGACGTCGACCACGAGTGCGGGCGGATCCGACTCGTGATCTCGATAGGCCTCGAACTCGGACTTCCCGGGTGGCGTGGTGAGGATCCACGGGTCGTCGGGGGTGCCATTGCCTTCGACGTCGGCGGTCATGGGTGTGCTCCTTGTGGTCGATGCGATGTTCGCGTGTGGGCGCACCGTACGCACGTGAACATGACATCAGTTGTCATGATTCATCGAGAGCTGCGACGATGCACCGTGCGCGCCGGTCGACTCGTCTCCCTCCTGCTCCTGCTCCAGCGCCGGGGCCGCTGCACCGCGCGAGCGCTGGCCGAGGAGCTCGAGGTGTCGGAGCGCACCGTGTTGCGCGACCTGGAGTCGCTGTCCGGCGCCGGCGTTCCGGTGGTCGCGTTTCGCGGGCGCAACGGGGGATTCGAGCTGCTGGACGGCTTCTCCGCCGACCTCGCCGGGCCGGAGACCTGGCACGGGGACCGGCGTCCGGGTCGCAACCGCCGGGCGACGGTGCGCATCTCGCCGGAGGGCCGGCGTCTCGCGGCGGTGCTGGGTCGACTCCAGCCGCTGCGGGTTCGCCGCGCGGTGACACCCGATGCGGCCGGCTGGGTCGAGGCGACGTTCCGCCTCGGCTCGCTCGATGCCACGGTGGCGGACCTGCTGTCGCTCGGCGACGAGGTCGAGGCACTCGAGCCGCAGGCGCTGCGCGATCGCGTCGGAGCGGCCGCGCAGCGGATCGCCGCGCGGTATGCCCCCGTGACACCATGAGCGGGTGACCACGCTCGATCCCGATCTCTTCCTGCCCGACCCGACGCCCGCCGAGGTCAGGTACACCGTGATCTCGGTGGACGACCATGTCGTCGAGCCGCCGCACCTGTTCGAGACCTACATGCAGCCGGGGCTGCGGGACCGTGGGCCTCAGCTCGTCGAGAACGACAGGGGGCACCAGCTCTGGGAGTTCGACGGTGCGCGCTATGTGCAGATGGGAATGAACGCGGTCGCCGGCCGACGACCGGAAACGGTGCGGATCGAACCCTTCCGGTTCGAGCACATGCGGCCGGGGTGCTACGACGTCGAGGCCCGGATCAAGGACATGGACCTCGGTGGCATCTGGGCGATGCTCAACTTCCCGAGTCAGGTCACCGGCTTTTGCGGCACGGTCTTCGCGAAGGCGAGCGATGCGGCCGTGGGACTCGACGCGGTGCGGGCGTGGAACGACTGGCTGTTCACCGAGTGGTACGAGCCGCATCCGAACCGGGTGATCCCCGGTGGCATCACCTACCTCGGCGATCCGGTCGCGGCGGCGGCCGAGATCCGGCGCAACGCGGCGCGGGGATTCACCTCGGTCACGCTGCCGGAGCGCCCCCACGCCATCGGACTGCCCAATCTCTGGGACCGCGACTTCTGGGATCCGATCATCGGCGCCTGCGTCGACACCGAGACGGTCATCTCGCTTCATGTCGGATCTTCGGGCCTCCACGAGATCCCGGCCGGGGCACCGGCCATCCAGCTCGGCGCCACGATGTTCGGTCAGTTGTCGCTCGGTGCCTGTGCCGAGTGGCTGTGGTCGGAGTATCCGCTGCAGCACCCCACGCTGAAGATCGCGATGAGCGAGGGCGGCATCGGATGGGTCGCGATGCTGATCGATCGGCTCGACAACATCGTCGATCGCAGCGGCTACGGCTTGGGCTGGGCTGAGCGTCCGGCCGACGTGCTCCGCCGCAACTTCTGGTTCTGCACCCTCGACGACCCGTCGACGATCCGCACCCGCGACGTCATCGGTGTCGAGAACATCTGTCTCGAGACCGACTACCCCCACGGGGACAGCACCTGGCCCGACACCCAGCAGGTGATCCACGACGTCTGGGGCGACCTCCCGGTCGAAGAGCTGAGAATGATCTGCAGCGAGAACGCGGCGAAGCTCTATCGACACCCGCTGCCGGAGGTCGTCCTACCTGCCCGCTGAGGCGGGCGAGATCGGTCGGGATCTGCGGTACCCTCGTCGCCGTGGCCGTTGCCGGACTCCCATCGCCGCCCGACGAGAACAGTGTTCCCGACGAGAACAGTGTTGTGGACGAGAACAGTGTTGTGGTGTTCGTCGGAGGGTGCGATCGCAGCGGTACGACCCTCGTCGGCAAGATCCTGGCCGAGAAGCTGTCGCTCGTGTCGTTGCCGGAGGCCTACTTCCATGCGGTTGCCTTCCGTCGTTTCGGCGCGAAGGTCTCGTCGTCCACCGCCGTCGGCCATTGGCGACGGCGCAGTTGGGGGATCGATCCGGGGGTGACATCGGAGCGTCAGACGCTGCCGACCTACCTGCGGTCGAGGATGATCGAACTCCACGACGGTCAGCGGGGGCCGGGGCACCCGCTACGGGTGGTGGAGTCGACCCCGGAGAACATCGAGATCGGCAGCATCCTCCTCGAGGAGTTCCCCGAAGCCCACGTCATCCATCTCGTGCGTGATCCCCGCGGGGTGACGGCGAGCCTTCGCCGAATGGACTTCGGGCCGCGCACGGCACAGGAGTGTGCCCGGTTCTGGAAGCAGCGGATCGCGAGCGGTCTCGCGCTCGAGATGCGCTACCCCGATCGTGTCCACCGTCTTCGCTACGAGGATCTGCTGGCCTGCCCGGACGATGTCGGCCCGATCGCCGCGTCGGTGCCGGCATCACCGGAGCCGTTCGTTCCCGAACGCGACCTCATGGTGGAGTTCTCCAGCCAGGCCCTCCAGGAACGCTCGACGCGGGGCATCGACATCTCACAGGCGTGGGCGTGGCGAAACGTTCTCACCCCCAAGCAGGTGGGTGCGATCGAGTTCGAGTGTCGAGAACTGATGGGTCTGTTCGGGTACCCGCTGGACGGCACCCCCGACCCGCGGTCGTCGACCCGGCGCCGCCTCAACAGCCTTCTCTCGGTGACCGACGAGCTGACCTTGAGCTCGGGCCGCCGGGCGTTGCGGGTCGGCCGCGCCCTGCTGCGCCGCAGCTGACGGAGACACCCGGGGGCGTTCCGCCGGCTGGTGCTGTCAGCCGTTGGGGAGGAGCACCGTGCGGGCTTCCTTGCCCTCCTTGATGGCGTCGAAGGCGCCCTGGAGGCCGTCGAGGCCCGCCGTGTTGCTGATGAGCTCGTCGAGCTTCAGCTTCCCCTTCATGTAGAGGTCGGCCAGCATCGGGAAGTCCTTGCGGGGGCGGGCGCCGCCGGCCCGGATGCCCATCAGATTCTTGTTCTGGTGGAGCTGCTGGAAGCCGTAGGTGACCGTCGCGGTGAGGTCGGGCACACCGACCGCGCAGATGTTGCCGCCGGGGCGGGTCATCTGGAGGCAGTCGGCCAGGAGCTGGGTCGAACCGACGACCTCGAAGGCGTGATGCACGCCGCCGCCGGTCATCTTCTTGACCTCGGCGATCACGTCGACGCCCTCTTCGGCGAGGATGAAGTCGGTCGCCCCGAACTCGGTGGCGAACACCCCCTTCTCGGGAACCCGGTCGACGGCGATGATCTGCGAGGCGCCGCACAACTTCGCGGCCTGGATGACGTTGAGGCCGACGCCGCCGGCGCCGATGACCACGCACGTGTCACCGATCTGCAGGTGGGCTCGGTTGAAGACCGCGCCCGTGCCGGTGATCACGCCGCACCCGATGAGGGCCGCGGCAGTGAGCGGCATCTCCTTCGGAATGGGGATGCACTGGTTCTCGCTGACGATCGTCTCCTGCACGAACGCACCGATGCCGGCGAAGTTGTAGAGCGGTTGGTCGCCTTCGGCATAGGGCTGGGAGAGGCCGCCGAGCGGCGAGTTGCTGCAGTTGCCGGGGTTGCCGCCCTCGCAGTCGGGGCAGTGTCCGCAGTTCGAGAACGTCGACAAGATGACGTGGTCGCCGACTGCGCAATAGGTCACGGCCGTGCCCACCTCGACGACGACACCGGCCGCCTCGTGGCCCGGGACGAGGGGAGTCGGCATGTAGTACTTGCCGTGCACACAGCTGAGATCCGAGCCGCACACGCCGGCGGCCTTGATCTCGACCCGGACCTGTCGGGGCTGGAGATCCGTGCTGGCGAACGAGATGTCGTCGGAGAGACGAACGCTGTCTTCGGTGGTTCCTTCGAGGATGAGTCCCTGCATCTCGTTAGTGTCGCGCACGACGCCCGGGTTGGTGGAATGCGGAGGGGAACGCGGAAATGGAACTCGTGATCGTCCGCCACGGGCGCCCGGTCCACATCGAGGACGCGGTGGGCGCAGCCGACCCCGACCTGGCCGAGATCGGTCACCGGCAAGCTGAACGGGTGGGCGAGTACCTCGCCCCGGCGGGCATCGATCTGGTCGTCACCAGCCCCCTCGCCCGCGCCCGCCAGACCGCAGCGCCCCTGGCCCGCATGCTCGGGCTTGAGCCGGTGGTCGTCGAAGGTGTGGCCGAGTACGACCGGCACGATTCGACCTACGTCCCGGCCGAGGTGACCCGTCGACTGATCAAGGAGGGCGGCACCGACGACGCGTGGACCGATCCGCTGAGCGTGCTGGCCGACGACGAGAGACACGAGTGGATGCGCGGGGTGCACGCCGCGTTCCGGCAGATCATCGCCGACAACCCGGGACGCCGCGTCGCCGTGTTCTGCCACGGCATGGTGACGTCGGTGTGGTTCGCCCAGATGCTCGGGATCGACGACACCCTGCGTTTCGTGCCCGACTATGCGGGTGTGTCGCGCGTGCTCGCGTCGGGTTCCAGCGACGCGGTGACCGTGCGAAGCTTCAACGAGACGCACTTCCTGGGCGAGACTCACATTCCGCTGTTCGAGAAGTAGCGCCACCGCGACAAGGAGTCTCCGCATGGAAGCCAAGGGCATCATCTTCACCGCTCTCGACACCGACCACGACAACATCGAGAGCTGGAATCGCTGGTACGACCTGGAGCATCTGCCGCCCAACATCGCGATGCCGGAGATCGCCGGCGGCTGTCGCTACGTCGCCCCGCCGGAGCTCCACGAGATCCGGCTTCCGAGGACCGGCACCCACCCGGGTTTCGACAACGGCAAGGGCGTCAACGTCACGATCTATCTGACTGCGGTCGATCCAGGCGATGCCATCGCCGCCATGACCGAGTTCCGCGAGGTACTCGACGCGGCGGGGCGGATGGAGGGCGCCGGGCGCCGCGCCGTGCGGACCGGCGACGCGATGGACCTCTCGTGGGTCGTCGGCGATCCGGCGTTGCGCCTCGACGACCGCGACGTCCCCCATCTCGGGCACACGGGAATCCGGGTGGTGCTCCGACGCGGTGGTGGCGACGACGCCCGATCGGTGGCCGAGGCGGCAGTCGGCGTCGAGGGCGTCCACGGCGTGATGTCGTACGCGAGCCGCTTCTTCCCCGGGCTCGAGGCCGACATCTATCTGCTGTCGGGAGTGACGGCCGACGTGACGCTGGCGATGCGAGCGGCCGCGCCCTACGGCGGCGGTGCCGAGATCGTCCTCGACGCCCCCTTCGACGGGATCGCCCCGCTCGACTATTCGTTCGCCGAGCGAATCCGGGCCAGCGATCTGCCGGCCGTGCTCGACGTCGACCAGGTGATGCCCGACGACTGAGCCGTTCCCGGTCGCCGCCGTGGTTCAGCCTTCAGGTGTCCGCATCCACGGTGCATCGGCGGCGATGCCGATCTCCTCGCCCTCGCCCGGCCACGGGTCGGACAGGTTCCACGCCGCGTCGAACGTTCCGATCTGGAGCTGGGTGCCTCTGAGGAAGAGCCACTTCATCTGCTCCTTCTCCTCCTCCGTCGCGTGCGTGCCGGCTTCGTCCAGCCCGTCTCTCACCGAGTGGTGCAGGCGCTCGAAGTAGGGATCGACCCATTGTTCGACCCAGTCGCGTTGGAGGGTGGGAAGCCCCGAGGGAGCCTCGCTCCGGTAGCGGCCACCGAAGGTCTCGGCGAACGAGTAGCAGACGTAGAGCGCGGCACAGAGCTCGCCGAAGTCGCCTTCGTGCGCGGTTCTGACCCAGAAGTTGATGACCGCGTCGCGAGTCGGTCGGGCCGCCCACCTCGTCTTGGCGAACGGTCCCGCGTCGCCCAGCGTCTCCAGTTCGACCCTGCTCGTCTCGGCCCGACGCGCGTACTCCTGCGACAGGCCGACGAACGGATTGTGGGCGGGAACCTTCGGGTAGATCATCTTCGTGATGTTCTGGCCGAGATACGGGAGGTCCTGGATCAGCCAGTACCGGAACCGTTCATCGGAGAGTTCCCCGGCGAAGAAGGCTTCGGTCCATGGATGGTGAAGCCAGCGCTCCCAGACCGGTCCGGCGGATTGCTTGCATTCCTCGACAAATGACACGACAGCCTCCTAGGGGCGGATCGACCTGCCGACCACCGTAAGCGGCGCGCGCGACGCGTTCGCTATGGTGAGCGGCACATCACTTCATGGACATCCGTGTCCGGGAGGACGAGCTCGTGTTGTTTGCAGTGCGCAAGATCCTCGTGTGTGTCGACGAGACGTATCACGATCGTGGTCCGGCTCCGGAGTCGCCCGCCGTGAAGGGGGCGATCGCCGCCGTGGTGAGCAACCCGTACGTGGACCGATACGTGGAGGACCTGAGCCCGGCATCCGATGAACTGCGAGCGCTCGGGGAGCGACTCGGGCACCGGCTCATCGACGCGCTCGGTGGAGATCCCGACGCGATCGAGAGCTATGGCAAGGGGGCCATCGTCGGCACGTCGGGTGAACTCGAGCACGGTGCGATGTGGCACATTCCCGGTGGTGGCGGCATGCGGGCTGCCATCGGCCGGGGTGAGGCCATCGTCGCATCGACGAAGAAGGTCGGCCCGATGGGTGCGCGTCTCGACATCCCGCTCACCCACCTCGCGTGGTCATACGTCGGGAGCCACTACGACGCCATCGAGATGGGCGTCCCCGACGCACCCCGCCCCGACGAGTTGGTGCTGATGCTCGCGATGGCCACGGGCGGTCGCATCAACGCTCGACTCGCCGGCGGCTTCACCCTCGAAGATCGCGACCGCCCGGACACGCCGGCATGAGGATCGCGTTCCTGGGTCTCGGCCGCATGGGTTGGCACATGGCCGCGCACCTGGCCGAGGACGGGCACGGACACGACGTCGTGGTGTTCGACGTGGTCGAGTCGGCCACCGACAGTTGGATTGCCGAGCACCGCGGGTCGGTGGCGACGTCGGTTGCCGCAGCGGTGGCCGATGCCGAGGTGATCATCAGTTCGCTTCCTGCCGACGCGCAGGTCCGCCTCGTCATCGGCGAGGCCATCGACGCCCTGGCCGGCGGCGCAGTGTGGATCGACCACTCGACGATCTCCGCCGATGGAGCCCGCGAGCACTGTGCCACGCTCGGCGGTCGGGGTGTGGAGTTCCTCGACGCACCGGTGTCCGGAGGCGTCGATGGGGCGCGAAGCGGCTCCCTGACCGTGATGGTCGGTGGCAGTCGGGAGGCGTTCACGCGAGCCGAGTCGATCATGGCGGCCTACGCCGCCCGGATGACCCTCATGGGCGAGTCGGGGGCCGGTCAGGTCACCAAGATGACCAATCAGATCTGTGTGGTCGGGGTCTGTCAGGCGCTGGCCGAAGGTCTCGACTTCGCCATGAGCGCCGGTCTCGATGCGCACGCAGTCGTCGAGGCGATGTTGCAGGGGTCGTCGACGTCGTGGCAGATGCAGAATCGCGCCGCCCAGATGATCGATGGCGAGTTCGACTTCGGCTTCTCGACCTCGCTCATGCGAAAAGACATCGGGCTCGTGCTCGACGAAGCGCGAGCGATGAACGTGTCACTCCCCGTGACTGCGCTCGTCAGCCAGTTCCTCGCCGACGTCGACGCGCTCGGGGGCGCTGACCTCGACTGGTGCAGCCTCATGATGAGGCAGCGCCAGTTCGCCCCCGGCCGTCGAGGCTCCGAAACGCCCTAGCGTGGTCGACATCGACGGTGAGCGACTGCTCACGTCATTGCGCACCCTGCGCGGGTTCGGAGCGACCGGATCGGGGGTGGTCCGGCCGACGTTCTCCGATGCCGACATGGCCGCGAGGCAGTGGTTGCGTCACCAGATGGCGACCGCGGGTCTCGACGCGATCATCGACGGTGTGGGGAACGTCTTCGGACGATCGCGCAATCACGGTCCGGCCTTGGTGATCGGATCGCATTCGGACACCCAGCCGGAAGGTGGCTGGCTCGATGGCGCATTCGGCGTCATGTGCGCCATCGAGATCGCCCGCTCCTTCGCAGAGGACGCCACGACCGCAGGTCTGGCGATCGATACCGTCGCATGGTCCGACGAGGAGGGCACCTACACGGACTTCCTCGGCAGCAGGTCGTTCGTCGGCGCGCTCTCCGCCGCCGACATGGGGCGTGCGAATGCGGCCGGGGAGACCGTGGCGGAGGCGATCGAACGGGTCGGGCTGCGCGACGCGGCGCGGGTGGGTTTCGAGGCGGGCCGTCACCTCGGCTACGTCGAGGCCCACATCGAGCAGGGGCCCCATCTCGAGGACGCCGGCCGCCGGATCGGGGTGGTGACGTCGATCGTGGGCATGCGGGCGATGCAGATCACGTTCACGGGTCAGCAGAATCATGCCGGGACGACGCCGATGGCCCGGCGCAGAGATGCCGGCGTTGCGCTGTTCGAGTACTGCGTTCGCCTTCGCTCGCGGCTCGAGGCGTTGGCCGGGCCGGCCACGGTGTGGACGATCGGCAACGCCCGGCTCGAACCCGGTGCAGAGAGCATCGTGCCCGGTTCGGCGTGGTGCAGCCTGCAGTTCCGTGATCCCGACGACCACGTCCTCGACGCGATCGAAGCCACCGTCGCGCACCTCGCCGCGGAGATGACCGCGGAGGGTCCGGTCGAGGTGTCGGCGTCGTTGCGCCGCGACCGGGTGCCGCCGGCAGAGATGTCGCTCGAGTTGCGGCGCCATCTCGTCGCCGCGGCCGAGGCCCGGGTGCCCGGCGCGTGGGTCGAGATGCCGAGTGCTGCTGCGCACGACGCCATGGTGCTGACCGGGACCCTGCCGTGCGCGATGGTGTTCATTCCGAGCATCGACGGCATCAGCCACGACTTCGCCGAGGACAGCGACGACGACGACATCGTGGTCGGTTGCCAGGTCCTCGCCGATGCCGCAGCCTCGATGCTGCGGGGGTGATCTCGCGGGCAGGACGAGCGAGTCGGCCCGACAGCCTTTCGAAAGTTGTGCCCGTGCTCGCCGAAACGGCGGTGGGGTAGGGTGACGCCCGACCGGACCCGAAGCGAGGTAGCGAGTGACCGATTCGAAGTTCGACGAAGGCATGGCCGCCCGTCGCCGAGTGCTCGGCGACGAATATGTCGACCGGGCCTTCGCTGGTGTCGACTCGTTCAACCGCGAGTTCCAGGAGACCGTGACGGAGTACTGCTGGGGTGGCGTGTGGGCGCGGTCGGTGCTCACCGACAAGCAGCGGAGCCTCAACAACCTCTGCATCCTCTCGGCGCTGAACCGTTCGCACGAGTTCCAGACCCACCTTCGGGCCGCGATCGGCAACGGCTGCACGCTCGAGGAGATCCGCGACACGCTCCTGCAGGTGTCGGTCTACGCCGGCGTCCCCGCCGGGGTCGAGGCCTTCCGCCTGGCGCGGGCGGTGCTCGACGATCTCGGGATCGTCCCCGACGAGGTGATGGGCGAGGATCCCGCGTGACCACGATCGATCCGTCCGCGCCGGCAGTCGAGCTCGTCGGGGTCGACAAGGTCTTCAACGAGGGGTCGGCCAACGCAGTCGACGCGTTGCAGGGGATCGACCTCACGGTTCGCCGAGGAGAGTTCGTCTCCCTGATCGGGCCGTCCGGTTGTGGCAAGTCGACCCTCTTGCGGGTCGTGGCCGACCTCCTGCCGCCTAGCCGGGGAACCGCGTCGGTCTTCGGGAAACCCGCGCCACAGGCCCGGCTGGACCAGGACCATGCCATGGCCTTCCAGAAGGCGGGCCTGTTCGACTGGCGCACGGTCCGGGCCAACATCGAGCTGCCGCTCGAGCTCAAGGGGTGGTCCAAGGCCGACCGCCGGGCCCGCAGCGAAGAGATGCTGCAGCTGGTGAAGCTCGAGGAGTTCGGGTCGCACTACCCGTTCCAACTCTCGGGTGGCATGCAGCAGCGTGTGGCGATCGCCCGCTGCCTCACCTTCGAACCCAAGCTCTTGTTGATGGACGAACCGTTCGGTGCGCTCGACGAGATGACCCGTGAACACATGCAGGCGGAGCTCCTGCGGATCTACGAGGAGCTCGACACCACCGTCATCTTCGTCACGCACTCGATCGCCGAGGCGGTGTACCTCTCGTCCCGGGTGGTGGTGATGTCGCCTCGTCCCGGGCGGATCCACTCGACGATCGACATCGATCTGGGTGAACGCACCGACGCCATCCGCAACGATGCGAAGTTCTTCGAGAAGACCAACGAGGTGCGCAACGCGCTGCGATCCGTCGAACAGGTCGCGCCCTGACGCCGATCAGTACTCGCCGGCCGGGTGGTCGGAGCCGAGCATCTCGTCGTAGACGTCGAGGCGACGGTCTCGTAGCGGTTGATTGAACGGGTTGCCGTGGCGCTCCGCCCGCGATCCGATGAGGTCGACGTCGGCGTAGATGATCTCGGGTCGGTCGCCACTGGCCGGACCGGCCAGTGGCCAACCCGCGTGGTCGACGATGATGCTCTGGCCGATGAACGGCTGATCGCCGTCGGCCCCGACCCGACTTGCCGCCGCGACATAGACGAGATTCGTGTGGGCATTGGTCATGCACAACAGGTTGGCCATCGCCGGCAGATCGTCTCGCTGCGTCGGGACCGGCACCCAGTTCGACGGCGCACAGATCAGGTCGGCTCCCTGGGCGGCCATAAGTCGGAACGACTCCGGGAACCAGCAGTCGTAGCAGATGTGCATGCCGATCCGGCCGAGCGGTGTGTCGTAGACGGGCACGCCGAGATTGCCGGGCGCGTAGAAGGTCTTCTCGAGGGCCCAGGTGTGGGCCTTGCGGTAGGTGCCGATCAATCCGTCGGGACCCATCAGCACCGCGGTGTTGAACAACTCGTCGCCGTCGCGCTCGACCACCCCGGCGACGAGATGCACTCCCTCGTCGCGGCACAGGGCCAGCCATTGGCGGCACGCCGCTCCCTCGGGCACCGGCTCGGCGACCTCGTGGGCTTGTTCGACGCTCTCGAAGGCCCAGCCGGTGGTCGAACACTCGGGCAGGATCAGCAGGTCGGCGCCGTTGGCGATCGCCTCGGCGCAGGCGACCGCCTGGTCGGCGAGGTTCTGTTGCACGGCACCGAGCACCGGCTCGGTCTGCAGGCAAGCGATGCGAATCGTCGTCATGAGACTTCTCTCAGGGGAGTGGATGGGAGATCATCGAGCGAGACCCGCCCGGTGCGCAGCAAGATCGCGAGGCGGTGGGCCGATTCCACCACATGGGCGGCGAGCTCGGGGATCGCGGTGGTGGTCATGCGATAGCTCGGCCCACCGATCCACACCGCGCAGACCATCGTGTCGTGGACCATCACGGGCGCGGCGATCGCGGCCGCCTCCGGGTCGAGTTCCTGGAACGCGACGGCATAGCCCCGGCGCCGATTGGTCGCGAGCTCTTCGTCGAGTCGGTCTCGTTCGGCCGCGGTGAGCGTCGCGGTGAGCACCTCGGTGGAGGCCGGATCGTGGTGCCAGGTGAGGAACGCCTTGCCGGTCGAGGTGCGCAGGGCCGGAAGTCGGCGGGGGACGGGCTTGCTGGTCTGGCTGATCAGTTGTGGTCCCTCGATCTGCAACACGACCACGACGTCGTGGCCGATGAACAGGTCGATGCCCGCCGTCTCGTGGGTGGTCGAACCCAAGCGGACCAGCTCGCGCCGGAGGAGCTCGATCGACCCGTCGGCATGCACGCGATCGGCCATCAGGGCGATCAGTGCGAACGAGACGCGATACCGGCGTGTCTCGGGATCGACGTCGAGCAGTTCCTGATCGACCAGCGCGCGAAGGATGCGGATGCAGGTCGCCTTCGGAATGGCCGACTCGCGCGCGATCTCGCTCAGGCCCAGCGGCGCGGGGCTCGACGCGACGAGCCGAAGCACCGCCGCGGTCCGGTTCGCGAGCACCGCCTGTGTCACGCGGGCCGTCCGGAGCGCTGTGCTAGGTTTCTAGTGGGCCGTCGGTTCATACAGTGGACCACCCTACCCGACGGGAACCGCCGGGTGGTTGTCAGAGGGACAGCGCCATGGATGCACTCGAGAGCAGGGGTCCCGAGATCGACGCCGATGCGGCGGCGCTCGCCCTGCAGCGCGATCACGATCTGGTGCTGACCTCCTGGTCGACCCAATCGGCGCTCGACCCACTCCTCGTGGCGGGCGGTGAAGGCGCCTGGTTCTGGACCCACGACGGTCGACGGTTCCTCGATTTCCAGTCGCAGCTCGTCAACATGAACCTGGGGCACCAACACCCTCGCCTCGTCGAGGCGATCAAGCGCCAGGCCGACAAGATCTGCTACGTGGCCCCGAACATGGCCAACGATGCCCGCAGCGAGCTGGCCGCCCAGTTGGCCGAGATCACCCCGGGCAACCTGACCGCCACCTACTTCACGACCGGTGGCGCAGCCGCGGTCGAGAGTGCGATCAAGCTGGCCCGTCACGTGACCGGCCGGGCCAAGGTGGTCTCCCGCAATCGCTCGTACCACGGCGGAACGATGGGCACGATCACGGTCGGTGGCGATCCCCGCCGATGGGATGCCGAACCGGGTGGCCCCGGTGTGGTCCGCATCCTCGACCCCTACACCTATCGATGCCCGGCCGGGCACCCCGATCCGTGTCCGGTCTGCACAGGTGCGCCGCACCTCGAAGAGATCCTGATGTACGAGAACCCCGAGACGGTCGCAGCGGTCGTGCTCGAGACCGTCACCGGCACCAACGGCATCATCTATCCGCCCGACGGGTACCTGAAGGCGATCCGGGCGGTCTGTGACAAGTACGGGATCATGCTGATCCTCGACGAGGTCATGGTCGGGTTCGGCCGGACCGGCACTTGGTTCGCGTGCGACAACTACGACGTGGTGCCCGACATCTTGTGCGTCGCCAAGGGAATCAACTCGGGCTACGTGCCGCTCGGCGCAATGATCGTGAGCGCCCCGATCCGGGACTGGTTGGAGGACAACCGCTTCCCGATCGGTCAGACCTATGCCGGTCATCCACTCGCCTGCGCGGTCGGGGTCGAGTCGATCAAGGTCTTCGAGGACGAGGACATCCTCGCCCGCACCGTCGCGTCCGGCGACGTCGTGTCGGCTCGGCTGGTGGAGATGGCCGAGCGGCGGCGCTGCATCGGTGATGTTCGCGGCATGGGTCTGTTCCACGGGGTCGAGCTCGTCCGCGATCGGGAGACGAGAGAGCCGCTCGTTCCCTTCCGAGCGACCGGCGATGCCGCGGCGCCGATGAACGCGATCATGCGCGGGGCCAAGGAGCGCGGACTGTTCCTCGCGAGCTACAACAACATCATCAGGCTGGCACCACCACTCATCACGAGCCCCGACGATCTCGAGCTCGGTCTGGAGATTCTCGACGACCTGCTCGGTCTCGTCGACGAGGCGCTCGGCTGATGGCCGCACTGATCATTCGGGGCGGCGAGGTCGTCTGGGCGAGCGGAGTCTTCTCGGCCGACGTGGTCGTCGACGGCGAGAAGATCGTCGGGCTCGTCGAGCCGGGGACCGGCACGGCCGAGCGCGAGATCGATGCGCGCGGGTGCTACGTCCTGCCGGGCGGGATCGACACCCACACCCATCTCGAGAACCCCGCGCTCTCGTTCACGACCGTGAGCTCGGACGACTTCCACACGGGCACGATCGCTGCTGCCGTCGGCGGCACGACGACGATCGTCGACTTCGTCAAGTCCCGCCCGGAGGAATCGATCTACGACGCCTTCCAGGCCCGGCGGGCTGTCGCCGAGGAGAAGGTCGTCGTCGACTTCGGGCTCCATCCGATGGTTCCCAGCAACGCGCTCACGGCGGGTTCGATCCCGGAACTGCGCCAGCTCGCCGCCGAAGGTGCGACGAGCTGGAAGTTCTTCATGGCGTACCACGGGATGATGGTCGACGACGCCACCCTGATCGCCGGGTTCCGCGCCGCCGCCGAGGAAGGCGTGCTGCCCATGGTCCACGCCGAGAACGGTCATCTGGTGCAGGACGCCACCGATCGGCTGGTCGAAGCCGGGATGGTCGAGGAACACCACCACCTCGCGGCACACACGCACACGTCCGAACAGGAGGCCGTGCATCGCGCGATCGCGATCGCCGAGTCGGTCGGGAGCGCGCTCTTCGTCGTCCACGTGTCGAGCCGCTACGCCGCCGCCGAGATCCAGCTGGCCCGGGCGCGCGCCGTGCCGGTGCACGGTGAGACCTGCCCGCAGTACCTCCTGGCCGCCTACGAGGACTACGAGGGGCTCGGGCACGAGGCCGCGAAGTACCTCTGCTCGCCCCCGATCCGCGAGCGAGCCAACCAGGAGAGCCTGTGGGACGCCCTGGTGAGCGACACTCTGTCGACGATCGGCACCGACCATGCCGCGTTCTGCATGGGGCAGCCCGACGACCTGCCGCCGCAGAAGGGACGTGGTGCCGGCTACTTCCCCGACGTGCCGAACGGCGTCCCCGGTATCGAGGACCGGTTGTCGTTGATCTGGCAGGCCGGTGTCCGTCAGGGCCGCTTCGACGTCAGTCGATTCGTGGATCTCGTCGCGACGCGGCCGGCCAAGTTGTTCGGCCTGTACCCGCAGAAGGGAACGGTCGTGCCGGGGGCCGACGCCGATCTCGTGGTCTGGAACCCGGAGCTGCGGCGCACGGTTCGGGCAGCCGACCAACACATGCGGACCGACTACAACCTCTACGAGGGCACCGAGATCGTCGGAGGCCCGACCCACGTGTTCTCGCGGGGCGAGCTGGTCGTCGAGCACGGCGAAGTGACAGCCGCGCGTGGGCGGGGTCGCTATCTGCCGCGCGCCCGGCCGATCGCGCCCACGGCGGGTGCGCGATGACCGCGATACCGCTCGGCGTGCACCTCGGTGAGCGGCTCACGCTCGACCAGACCTGGTGGCAGGCCGAATTCGCCGACACCCACGGATTCGAATCGGTCTGGGTTGCCGAGGGACGGCTGGCTCGAGACGGCATCGTGCCGGCGGCGGTCATCGCGTCACGCACGCAACGGGTCGGCGTGGCCACCGGCGTCGTCAACAACAAGAGCCGCAACGCCGCGCTGATGGCCGTGACGTTCAAGACGATCGACGAGATCGCCCCCGGTCGGGCGATTCTCGGCATCGGTGCGTGGTGGGAGCCGATCGCTTCGAAGGTCGGCACACCGGTCGAACGTCCGGTCACCGCGATGCGGGAGTATGTCGGCGTACTCCAGGCCTTCTTCCGCAACGAGCTGGTCAGCTTCTCGGGCGATTTCGTGCACATGGACGGTGTCCGGTTCGACAGCATGTACCACGAGAACAAGCCGATCGACGTGCCGATCTACTTCGGCTCGGTCGGGCCCCAGATGCTGCAACTCGCCGGCGAGATCGCCGACGGGGTGAACCTCGACTTCCTGCTGCCGGTGTCGTATCTCGAAGGTGCGCTCGCCGCGATCGACAAGGGGATCGCGAAGCGCTCCGATGGCCGTGACCGGATCCACGTCACCCAGATCATCGCGTGCAGCGTCGACGACGACGATCCCGACGAGGCGGTCGACGCCTGTCGCGCATTCCTCACCCAGTATCTGATGCAGCAGCCGCACATCGCCGAGCACTGTGGGGTCGAACCGGAGCTCGTCGAGCGCATCAAGGAGGTCGCCGGCTGGCCCGCGACCCCCGACGACGTGCGGCGGGCGATGCGCCTCGTGCCGACCTCGCTCGTGCACGAGGTGACGGCGTGCGGTCGCGCCGGCCAGGCCTACGAGAAGCTTCTCGAGTTCCACGATGCCGGGGTCGAGCTGCCGCTGATCTCCACCCATGGTGACAAGGAACAGACCCTCCTCGCGTTGGCCGCCGCGGCCGGGAAAGGCTGAGCACGAGTGGAATCTCCCTGTGGTGTCGCCGCAATCCAGCTTCGGCCGACCGCCGACCGGGCGCAGAATCTGCGCGAGGCCGGCGAGCTCATCGACGAAGCCGCGGCGCTCGGTGCCGAGATCGTCGTCCTCCCCGAGATCTTCTCGGCGCCCTTCGTGGCGGCGGAGATCGACCCGACCTACTTCGATTGGGCCGAGGAACTCGATGGTGCCACCAACGCGATGGTCGCGGACCGGTCGGCGGCGCACGGGATCGCCATCGTCTCGTCGATCTTCGAGGCCAGCGCGACCCCCGGCGTGTATCACAACACCGCCAGTGTGTTCGTGAACGGTGAGCCGGCGGTGCATTACCGCAAGTCGCATCTGCCGTTCTCCAACGGCTTCCCCGAGAAGTACTACTTCCGGCCGGGTGAGTTGCCGCCGCCGGTGGTCGATGTCGGCCCGACCAAAGCGGGTGTCATCATCTGCTACGAGCGCCACTTCCCCGAGCTCGGGCGTCTCGTCGCGCTGGGTGGCGCGTCGGTGATGTGCGTGCCCGTCGCGTGCGCGAGCGCGCCGACGAAAGAGGTCTTCCAGCTCGAGCTCCGCGCCCACGCCGTGTTCAATTCCATGTTCGTGGTGTGCGCCAATCGTGTCGGGCTCGAGGGGTCGGCCGAGACCGGCAAGGACTACTACGGACTCAGTGCGATCTATCAACCTGACGGCGAAATTGTGTCTCAGGCCGGCACGCAGGACGCTGAGGTAGTGTTCGCGCACGTCGATCTCGCCAGCGTTGCCGAACGTCGACAGAGGCTTCCGTTCCTTCGCGATCGAAGGCCTCGGCTCTACACCGATCTCGTCGAGGAGTCCTCGACATGAGAGACATCAAGTCCCTGGAGGGAATATGAGAGACACACGTACATCACGCTGGCGCCTGGTACTGGCGCTGTTGCTCAGCTTCGCGCTGTTCGCCGTCGCCTGTGGCGACGATTCTGGCGACGAGGGCGCCGGTGACAGCGGCGACAGCGCTGACAGCGGCGACACACCGTCGAGCGACGAGCTCACCCCGATCTCGCTCCAGCTGCAGTGGTTCACGCAGGGCCAGTTCTGCGGCTACTACGCCGGTATCGAGCAGGGTTACTACGCCGAGCGAGGCCTCGATCTCACCATCATCGAGGGCGGCGTCGACATCGTCCCGCAGACGGTCGTCGCGAACGGCGACGCCGACTACGCCGTGTCGTTCACGGTGCGCGGCCTCGCCTCCCGCGAAGCCGGTGCCGACCTCACCCAGATCGCCCAGGTCTTCCAGCGCTCCGGTACCCGCCAGGTCTCCTGGGCCGATTCCGGGCTGAACAGTCCTGCGGACTGGGAAGGCAAGAAGATCGGCAACTGGGGCTTCGGCAACGAGTTCGAGCTGCTGGCGGCGATCCGCCAGGCCGGGCTCGATCCCGAGACCGACGTCGAGCTCGTCCAGCAGCAGTTCGACATGGTGGCGATCACCAATCGTGACATCGATGCCGCCATGGCGACGATCTACAACGAATACGCCCAGATGCTCGAGACGGTCAACCCCGATACGGGCGAGCTGATCCAGCCCGAGGAGCTCCACGTCCTCGACTACAACGATCTCGGAGTGGCCATGCTCCAGGACGCCCTGTGGGCCGACACGAACCGGCTCCAGGAGGAAGAGTTCCGGGCCCAGACGGTCGATTTCCTCGCCGCCTCGATGGAGGGTTGGATCTACTGCCGCGACAATCTCGAGGAAGGCGTCCAGATCGTCCTGGACAACGCCCCGATCCTCGGTGAAGGTCACCAGCGCTGGATGATCAACGAGGTCAACAACCTGATCTGGCCGTCCCCCGACGGCGTCGGCATCCTCGATCCCGATCTCTACCAGCAGACCATCGACGTCGCCGTGGAGTTCGAGATCCTCGCCGGCCAGCCGGATGAGGAAGCCACTCGCTCCGACCTGATGGAGGAAGCCCTCGCCCAGCTCGAGGAGAAGGGACTCGATGTGACCGGTGCCGACTACGCGCCGATCGACGTCGAGCCCACTCCCGGCGGCGAGTGATCCCCGTCAGTACCGACAACGAGTGAACACCGAGAGGGCCCTACCGATGTCCGTTGCGGACGCGCTGTCGTGAACCGACGGATCATCGACGGGGCCCTCCGGATCGTCCCGGCGGCGGTGGCCATCGTGGGGCTTTGCGGCCTCTACGAGGGCTACCGCCGCATGGGGATCGCGACCGATGACCAATGGCCGGTCATCGGTGGTGACCTCCCCGTCAAGACCAACGCGATCACGATGCCGGCGCTGTCCGACATCGTGGCGCGTTTCTTCGAGCCCCAGCAACGGCGCAGCGGCACGACCGTGCTCGAAGCCGTGCTGCAGGGCTCCTGGTACACCTTGCGAATCTCGCTCGCCGGATTCGTGATGGGTGCCCTCATCGGCATGGCGTTGGCGATCGTCATGCTGCGTTCGAAGCTGCTCGAGAAGGGGATCCTCCCGTGGATCATCGTCTCGCAGACCATTCCGCTGTTGGCCCTCGCCCCCGTCATCGTCACGTGGGGCAACCGCATCGAGTTGGTCGACTGGCAACCGTGGATGTCCGTGTCGCTCATCGCCACGTATCTCACGTTCTTCCCGGTGGCGGTCAACGGGCTGCGCGGCCTCCAGTCGCCGCCCAATCACTCGATCGAGTTGATGGATTCCTATGCCGCCACGCGGCGTCAGACCCTGCTGAAGGTGCGGCTGCCCGGCGCGGTGCCGTTCCTGGTTCCCGCCCTCAAGCTCGCCGCGGCGGCGTCGATCATCGGGTCGATCGTCGGTGAGATCTCGATCGGGTTGAGCGGTGGCGTGGGTCGCCTGATCCTGGCCTACGCCCAGCAGGCACAGACCGACCCGCCGAAGATGTATTGCGCGATCATCGGCGCCGGCCTGCTCGGGCTCCTGTTCACGTCGGCGGTCGGCAGTCTCGAGCGACTGATGCCCGGTTCCCGTCATCGTTCGGAGATGTCGCTGTGACCGGCAGTCGATTCTCGGACCGGGCCGCGACCATCCTGGTGCCCCTGGCGTTCGGCGCCGTGTTCCTCGGGGTGTGGGAATGGCTCGTGCGGGCGTTCGACATCAAGCAGTTCCTCCTGCCGAGCCCGTCGTCGATCTACACCGCAGTGGGCGACAACTGGGGCCGCATCTGGAACGGTGTCGAGGTGACGGGCGGCAATGCCGTCTACGGCCTCGTCGTCGGGTCGGTCCTCGCGGTGTTCGCGTCGTTGATCGCTTCGCGGTGGGGCTGGTTCAGCGACATCGTCACTCCGATCGCGTCGGGCATGGTCGCGGTGCCGATCGTGTCCTTGGCGCCGGTGTTCAACATCTGGTTCGGGTCCACTGACCCGTTCTCGCGGCGCCTCGTCGTGATCGTGGTCGTCTTCTTCCCCGTGTTCTTCAACGTCACCAAGGGGCTCACCCAGGTCGATGCCGTCCATGTCGAACTGATGCGCAGCCAGGCGGCATCGCAGTGGTCGGTCATCCGGCGGGTGCGCATTCCCAACGCCCTGCCGTTCTTGATGTCGGCGCTGCGCCTGGCCAGTTCGTTGGCCATCATCTCCGCGATCGTGGCCGAATACTTCGGCGGTACCCAGGGGTCGCTCGGTCAGCTGATCACCCAGAGCGCCGGCCTGTCGCGCTACGACACCGCGTGGGCCGCGGTGCTGGGCGCGAGCGCGGTCGGCATCGCGATGTTCGTGGCCGTGGCCGCGCTCGAGTGGGTCGCCATGCCCTGGCGCCGCCAGAGCACCGGCCACTAGCGCTACTCGGCCGCGAGTGGTTCCGGCCAGGACCACGCATGGCGAACGACGAGGGCGAGTAGCACTGCCTCGACCGCGCTGCCTGCGACGTAGTAGTTCCATTCGCCGATCGCGCTGCCGATCGTTGCCAGCGCGTAGGTGCCGGCCACGACCATGTTCGCGATGCGATTCAACTCCCGGCCCACGACCAGGCTGAGGTACACCATGAGGCTCGGGATGATCACGAACACGGTCACTGCGAGCAGGAACGGCTGGCCGATCTCGAAGCCGGCGAGACGGTTGTTCGCGAGATCGGCGCGGACATCCGGGCGGTACAGCGAGAACAGATCGACATAGGCGAAGATGAACAACATGGCGATCCAGAGAGCCGAGATTCGGAGGCGGATGTCGACGGGGGAGTTCAGCATAACGCTACAGTATTGCTGCGTAATGGGAACGGCAACCGCCGGCCGGGTCGCATGGCTCGACCGCTGAGTCAGGAAGCCCGCGTCAAGATGCTCGACGCGTCGGTGGAGGTCGCTCTGGATGTGGGCGTGCACCGGTTCACCGTCGACGAGGTGTCTCGTCGTTCGGGGCTCGCCCGGACCACGATCTATCGCCACTTCCCGACGAAGGAGGAGCTGCTGGTTGCGGCCCTCGATCGGCTCACCCCGGTACCGAACACGCCCGACACGGGGTCACTGCGAGGCGATCTCCGGGAGTTCCTCGCGGGTCTTCTGCCCATCTTCGCCGATCGACGGATTCGGGCCCTGTTCCTGGAGATCCTGGCTGCAGCCCATCGCGAACCGAAGCTCCATGAACTGCAGCGGTCGATGATGGACGTTCGCGCCGGTCCGACCCGGGCGATCTTCGATCGCGCGAGGGCCCGCGGCGAGATTGCACCACACTTCAGCTACCACGATGCCTTCCTGATCTTCGAGGCTCCGCTCGTCATGCGGGCGCTCGCTCCGGACGACGATCTCGGAGACTTCGACGTCGCGGTCCACGTCGACCAGATGCTCCTGGTTCTCGAGGGGGCCGGCTGACGCGACGCACTGACGGGGCACGCACGCCTGCCGGTGCCACCCGGCGTGACGAACGCCCTGCCCGTCAGCGGGCCAGGGCCGGGATGATGCGCTGGCCGTAGGCGTTGAGGGTCTCGTCCTTCTGGTCGTGCATGAGATAGATCGCGAACTGGTCGACGCCCAGGGCCTCGAGTGCCCGCAGCTTCTCGATGTGAGCGTCTTCGTCGCCGAGGATGCAGAACCGGTCGACGATGTCGTCGGGCACGAAGTCGGTGTGGTCGTGGCCCGCCTTGCCGTGGCCGGCGTAGTCGTAGCCCTCGCGGCCCTTGATGTAGTCGGTGAGCGCGGTGGGCACCGCGCCGGAGTCGCCGTAGCGCTCGACGATGTCGGCCACGTGGTTGCCCACCATGCCTCCGAACCAGCGGCACTGGTCGCGCTGGTGGGCGAGGTTGGTGCCGACATAGGCCGGTGCGGCCACGCACATGTAGAGGTCGTCGGGGTCGCGCCCGGCGTCGGCAGCCGCGGCGCGCACGGCGGTGATCATCCATTCGGCGAGATCGAGGTCGGCGAGCTGGAGGATGAAGCCGTCGGTCTCGCGGCCGCACAGGTCGAGCGCCTTGGGCCCGTAGCCCGCCATCAGGATGTCGAGTTTCGACTCCTTCGCCCACGGGAAGTGCTGCTGGGTGCCGTTGTAGGTGACCTCGCGCCCCTCCGCCAGCTCCTTGATCACGTGCATCGATTCGCTGAGGGTCGTCAGCTTGGTGGGGGTGTGGCCGAGCACCCGCATGGCCGAGTCGCCGCGGCCGATGCCGCAGACCGTGCGATTGCCGAACATGTCGTTGAGTGTCGCGAAGTGCGAGGCGGTGACGGTCCAGTTGCGGGTGCCCGGGTTGGTCACCATGGGGCCGACGATCATGCGGTTCGTGGCCGACAGCATCTGGCTGTAGATCACGTAGGGCTCCTGCCACAGCACATGACTGTCGAAGGTCCAGCCGTGGCTGAAGCCGAGCGTTTCGGCTTTCTGGGCGAGGTCGACGACCCGCCAGGCGGGCGGGTCGGTCTGCAGAACGACGCCGAAGTCCATGGTGTTGCTCTCTTTTCGTCTCGAGCTAGTGGTTGGTCGGGAAGCCGAGGTTGACGGCACTGCCGGCCGGATCGGGCCAGCGACTCGTGATCACCTTGGGGCGGGTGTAGAAGTGGAAGCCCTCGGGCCCGTACATCGTCGTGTCGCCGAAGGCCGAGTCCTTCCAGCCGCCGAACGAGTGGTACCCGACGGGGACGGGGATGGGCACGTTGATGCCGACCATGCCGGCATCGGCGTCCTCCTGGAAGCGGCGGGCCGCGCCGCCGTCGCGGGTGAAGATCGCGGCACCGTTGCCCCACGGGTTCGTCGAGATCAGATCGACGGCTTCCTGGTAGGTGTCGACCCGCACGACGCACAGGACCGGCCCGAAGATCTCTTCGCGGTAGACGGTCATGTCGGTGGTGACGTGATCGAGCAGCGTGACGCCGAGGAAGAACCCGTCGTTGTCGAACGCGGCGGAACGGCCGTCGACCACCACGGTCGCCCCCGCGTCGGCACCGGCGCCGATGTAGCCCGTGACCTTGTCCCGGTGCGCCTCGGTGATGAGCGGCCCCATCTCGGAGGCGGGGTCGGTGCCCGGCCCGATCGTGAGCTTCTCCATCCTGACCCTGACGGCATCGACCAGTGGATCGGCGACGTCGCCCACGGCCACGGCGACCGAGACCGCCATACAGCGCTCGCCGGCCGAGCCATAGGCCGCCGACACGGCCGAGTCGGCGGCGAGGTCGATGTCGGCATCGGGGAGCACGACCATGTGGTTCTTGGCACCGCCGAGCGCCTGCACCCGCTTGCCGTGGCGGGTTCCCGTCTCGTAGACGTAGTGCGCGATGGGGGTGGATCCGACGAAGCTCACGGCCTTCACGTCGGGGTGTTCGAGCAGACGGTCGACGGCCACCTTGTCGCCCTGGACGACATTGAGCACGCCGGGCGGGAACCCCGCTTCCTGGAAGAGCTCGGCGATGAGCAACGGCGCCGACGGGTCCTTCTCCGACGGTTTCAGCACGAAGGTGTTGCCGCAGGCGACGGCGTTGGGGATCATCCACAGCGGCACCATGGCCGGGAAATTGAACGGGGTGATGCCCGCCACCACCCCGAGCGGCCGCCGCACCGAGTAGACGTCGACGCCGGTCGATGCCTGTTCGCTGTGGCTTCCCTTGAGCTGATCGGTGAGGCCGCACGCGAACTCGATGTTCTCGATCGCTCGGGCGATCTCGCCGGCGGCGTCGCTCAGGACCTTGCCGTGCTCGGCGGTAAGGCGGGCGGCAATCTCGTCGGCGTTGTCGACCACGAGGTTGCGATACGTGAACATCAGCTTGGTCCGCCGGGCGAGGCTCACCGTCTGCCATTCGACGAAGGCCGCCTTGGCGCTCGCGACCGCCGCGTCGACATCGGCGACCGAGGCGAGCGCGAGTTCGCCGGTCTGGACGCCGGTCGCCGGGTCGAACACCGGTGAGGTGCGACCGGAGGTGGCGGCCACCGATGAACCGTCGATGAGGTGCTGGATCTGCTGCATGGGGTCCCGGGGTTGCTAGATGAGGTAGTCGGAGAGGCCGCGACGGAGGAACTTCCCGTGGCCGGTGCTGCCGGTGTAGGTGTCGTTCTCGATGATGACCCGGCCGCGTGACATGACGGTGTGGACGTGGCCGTTGATCTCGAAGCCCTCCCACGCCGAGTGGTCCATGTTCATGTGGTGGTTGTCCTGGCTGATGGTCCAGGTGCGCTTCGGGTCGTACAACACGATGTCGGCATCGGCGCCGGGCTGGATCGTGCCCTTGCGGGGGTAGAGCCCGAACATCCTGGCCGGCGTCGTGGAGCAGAGCTCCACCCAGCGTGGGAGCGAGATCTCACCGTTGACCACACCCTGGTAGATGAGGTCCATCCGGTGCTCGACGCCGCCGATGCCGTTGGGGATCGCCCGGAAGTCGTCGCGACCGAGTTCTTTCTGATCCTTCATGCAGAACGGGCAGTGGTCGGTCGCGACCACGCTGAGGTCGTTGGTGCGCAGGCCCTTCCACAGATCCTCGTGATGGTGGGCGTGCTTCGTGCGCAGGGGCGTGGAGCAGACGTAGGCGGCGCCGTCGAACCCGCGGTCGAGATGGTCCTCGACGTTGAGATAGAGGTATTGCGGGCAGGTCTCGGCGAACACGTTGGCGCCCTTGTCGCGCGCGATGGCCACCTGCTCGAGTGCCTCCGAGGCCGACAGGTGCACGATGTAGAGCGGCGCCGCGCCCACCTTGGCGAGTTGGATCGCCCGGTGGGTGGCCTCGCTCTCGAACTCGGCCCGACGGACGTAACCGTGGTTGACCGGGTCGGTCTCGCCCCGCTCCACGGCCTGCTCGGCCAGCACGTCGATCGCGAGCCCGTTCTCGGCGTGCATCATGATCAACGACCCGTTGCCGGCCGCCTGCTGCATGGCCCGCAGGATCTGGCCGTCGTCGGACAGGAACACGCCGGGGTAGGCCATGAAGAGCTTGAAGCTGGTGATGCCCTCGTCGACCAGGGCGTCCATGTCCTTCAACGACTGCTCGTTGACGTCGCCGATGATCTGGTGGAAGCCGTAGTCGATGGCGCACTTGCCGTCGGCTTTGCCCATCCACTGGTCGAGGGTGTCGCGCACTCCCTGACCGAAGCTCTGCACCGCGAAGTCGACGATGGTGGTGGTGCCACCCCAGGCCGCGGCCCGGGTGCCGTTCTCGAAGTCGTCGGAAGCGACGGTCCCGCCGAAGGGCAGCTCCATGTGGGTGTGGCCGTCGACGCCACCGGGAATGACGTAGAGACCGGTGGCGTCGATCACCTCGGCGCCGGCCTCGGCCGACACGGCGACGTCGGAACCGGGTTGGAGGACCGCGACGATCGTCTCGCCGTCGATCAGCACGTCGGCAGCATCGGCGCCGGTCGAGGAGATGACGGTCCCGTTCTTGATCAGCTTCTTCATGCGCTCTGCTCCTACGCTTCGGTGATGTTGCCGTACATGTCGGGTCGACGGTCTCGGTAGAACGCCCACTGGTCGCGGACCTCGTGGATCAGGCCGAGATCGAGATCACGGATGACGAGCTCCTCGTCGGTGTCGCTCGCCGTCTCACCGACGAACTGGCCCCGCGGATTCGCGAAGTACGACGTGCCGTAGAAGTCGTTGTCGCCGAGCGGTTCGACGCCGATCCGGTTGATGGCCCCGACGAAGTACATGTTGGCCGCGGCCGAGGCGGTCTGTTCGAGCTGCCAGAGATAGGCCGACAGGCCGCGGCTCGTGGCCGACGGATTGAACACGATCTCGGCGCCGTTGAGGCCCAACGCCCGCCAGCCCTCGGGGAAGTGGCGGTCGTAGCAGATGTTGACGGCGACCTTGCCGACGGCCGTGTCGAACACGGGGTATCCGAGGTTGCCGGGTCGGAAGTAGAACTTCTCCCAGAAGCCCTTCACCTGCGGGATGTGGATCTTGCGGTACTTGCCGAGGTAGCTGCCGTCGGCATCGATCACCGCTGCGGTGTTGTAGAGGACGCCGGGTTGTTCCTCTTCGTACATCGGGAGGACCAGCACCATGCCGTACTTCGCGGCGAGCTCCTGGAAGCGCTTGGTCGTCGGGCCGTCGGGGATCGCCTCGGCGTAGCTGTAGAACTCGGTGTCCTGGACCTGGCAGAAGTACGGGCCGTAGAAGAGTTCCTGGAAGCACATCACCTGGGTGCCGGCTGCGGCCGCGTCGGCGAGATGCTTCTCGTGGAGTTCGATCATCGACTCCTTGTCGCCGGTCCAGGCGGTCTGGAGTATGGCGGCCTTCACGGTGTCGGGCATTGCACGGTCTCCCCGTTGTTCGTCGTTCCCCCATCCTCGCGTACGAATGGCCTCAGCGGGGGCAAGGAATCGAGCGCGGCGGCCGGGCTTCGCTACGGTCGTTGGCGTGAGCGATCTCGAGTTCAACCCGTTCGGCTTCTCGCACCACGACGACCCGTACGCGACCTACAAGCGGATGCGCGACGAGGCGCCGCTGTACTGGAACGACGAGCTCCAGTTCTGGGCACTGTCACGCTTCGACGACGTGCTGGAGGGGTTCCGCGACACCGAGCTGCTGTCGTCGGCCGGCGGGATCGCGCTGGAGAACCGGCGGCCGATCGGCCAGAGCATCGGGTTCGACCAGATGATCGAGTTCGACCCGCCCGAACACACCGTGCTGCGCAAGCTCGTCAGCCGGGTCTTCACCGTCCGGACCGTCGCGAAGATGGAGGACGAGATCCGATCGATCTTCACCGGCTATCTCGATGCGATCGTGACGAAGGGGTCGGCGGAGGTCGTCGGCGACCTGACGAGCCCCTATCCGATGGATGTCATCTCCGCGGTGCTCGGCGTTCCGCCCGAAGACCGCGGCCACCTGCGGATCAACAGCGACAAGATCATGATCCGCGAGGACGGCGTGATGTCGGTGCCACCGGCCGCGGCGGAGGGGATGTTCGGCCTCATCGAGTACTTCATGGCCGACCTCCCGAAGCGCAAGGCCGGTGAGGGAAGCGGGCTGATCAACGACCTCGTCGGCTTCGAGGTCGACGGTCGGGCCCTCACCGACGAGGAACTGCTCGGCTTCTGCGTGCTCTTCGTGATCGCCGGCCACGAGACCACCACCAAGATGGTGGCCAACGTGCTGGAGTTGCTGTCGCGTCATCCCGAACAGAAGGCCGAGCTGGCCGCCGACCTGTCGCTCGTGCCCGGGGCCATCGAGGAAGTGCTGCGGTTCCACAACTCGACGCAGTACATGCACCGCACCCTGACCCGTGACCACGAGATGCACGGCCGGCGGATGAAGGCCGGCGATTCGGTCCTGCTGGTCATCGGCGCCGCGAACCACGACGAGCGCGAGTTCGGCCCGACCGCGGAGGAGTTCGACATCCATCGTCGCCCCGAGCGGCATCTCGCGTTCGGCTACGGCGCCCACTTCTGCCTCGGTGCCGCCCTGGCCCGCATGGAGGGGAAGGTCGCCGTCGAGGAGATCTTCCGCCGCATCCCCGACTACGAGGTCGATCACGAGGCGAAGGTCCGCTTCCATTCGAGCAACGTCACGGGGTGGCGTTCGCTGCCGATCACGTTCCCAGCCCGCGTCGACGTGGGGGTCTGACATGTCATTCGAACCGACCCCCTCGAGCCTGATGCCCGAGCTGACGCCGCGCCAGGAGTTGGCGCTGCTGGCCCGGGCGCTGTGGCGTGAGGGCTACGACGACCACCTCGCCGGCCACATCACGATCAATCGCGGCGACGGCACGCTCTGGTGCAATCCGTGGCTGCTCCACTGGGAGGAGTTGCGACCGGAACACGTGATCGCCATCGATCTCGACGGCAACGTGGTCGAGGGCGCGCTCGACGGCAACGACTGGCCGGTGCCGCTCGGCATACCGCTGCACCTCGCCCTGCACCGGGCCCGCCCCGACGTTCAGGTCGCGGTGCACAGCCATCCGCTCCACGCGACCGTCTGGGCCGACATCGGCGAGGTGCCGCCGGTGCTCGATCAGTCGTCGGCGCTCGGCGGCGGCGATCTCGTGCTGGTCGACGAATACGAGGGTGCGGCCAACGACCCCGACGCCGCAGCCGCAGCCGTTCGCCTGATGGGCGACGCCGACATGGCGCTGCTCGCGGCGCACGGGGTGTTCGTCACCGCTGTCTCGGTGCGGGCCGCGCATCAACGGTGTGTGGCCTTGGAGCAGCGGTCGCAGCGGGCGTGGCACGCGCGGGCCGTCGCCGATGGTCCGCTCGAGTCCCGACTCGGCGCGGCGGCGGCGACGATGTTCGCGAAGAGCGACGGCGACCGGTTCATCGGCTTCTGGGAAGCCGCGGTGCGAACCGAGCTGCGGGCCGACCCGACCCTTCTGAACGGAACGACATCATGAGTCCCACCCTCGGGCTGTACTTCGACTTCCGCAATCCCGATCCCTGGCACCGCGACCCGGCGACCTACTACGGCTGGCATCTCGACCTGATGGAGGAGGCCGACCGCAAGGGCATCGGGTCGATATGGGTGACCGAGCACCACTTCGTGGAAGACGGCTACCTGCCCCAGCCGCTCACCGCCCTCGCCGCCATCGCGGCCCGGACCCGGCAGTGTCGTCTCGGCACCGGTGTCATCGTCGCTCCGCTGGCCCATCCGATGGCGATCGCCGAGCAGGCGGCCGTCGTCGACGTGATCAGCAACGGAAGGCTCGAACTCGGCCTCGGGGCCGGCTATGTCGCCCCTGAGTTCGAGGCGTTCGGCGCCGATCTCGCCGACCGCTACCGGTCGACCGATCACGCCCTGGCCGAGGTCGGCCGGATCTTTGCCGAGGGCGGGTGCACGCCGGGGCCGGTGCAGGACCCGGTACCGATCTGGGCCGGCTACCTCGGCCCCGTCGGGGCCCGGCGGGCCGGGCGGCTCGGGGTCGGGCTCATGACCTGGAACGCGGAAAGCTGGCCGATCTATCGCGACGCTCTGGCCGAGGCCGGGCACCCCACCGCTGCGGCCCGCATGGGCGGTGTGGTCGACTTCGTACTGGCCGACGACCCGGAGCAGATGTTCGAGCAGATCCTGCCCCACCGGACCCACCAGCTGAACAGCTATCGGCAGAACGCGGCGAAGGGTTCGGGTCGCACGCCGAGGATGCTCACCGAGGACGAGGTCCGCGAGGGGCGGGGGTCCGGCGTGATCGCGCCGTTGCAGATCCTCACCGTCGAAGAGGCTGCGGCGCGGGTGCGGACGATCTGCGACGGCCTGCCGATCGAGCATCTCTACCTCTGGGGATCGATCGGTGGGATGCCCGAAGCGCTGGTGGAACGGCAGATGGAACTGCTCGTCGACGAACTCCAGCCGGCGCTCGCCTGACGCCTCACGCGCCGAGATCGCCACGGAAAGACCCAGCTCAGGGTAGACAAACCGAACAGATGTTCGTTTCCTTGATCCGTGTTCGAAACGGCGGTTTGCGAACTGAACGGAGTGGCGATCGGCACGATGTCGCGGCGGGAGCTGGCCGACTGTGTCGACGATCTGCGCCGTCTCACGGGCGCGGCCGCTGCACTCGAGATGCGGCTGGTCTGAGCGATCGACCGGTTGGGCGATGCCGGGCTCGACGGCGCGGGCGTGATGCGTTCGGCGGGTCGGATGTCGTCGCGTGCTGCGGCCGTCGTGGCGAAGACGGCCACGCAGCTGGAGTCGATGCAGCGCGTGAGCGAGGCGCTGGCCGAAGGGCGGATCACCGCCGAGCATGCATGGTCTTCGCTGGACCGGGCCAGCCGATCTGGGTCGGGCGAGACCATCGCACCGCCACCCTCGAGCAGTGGAAGGCACTCATCGCTCGCGACCGCGGGTGCGTCGGCTGCGGGGCCGAGGTGTCTCGCTGCGAAGCGCACCACGTGATCGCCTGGTTGGCCTGCGGACCGACCGACATCGACAACCTGGTCCTGCTGTGCTGCCGCTGCCATCACGACGTCCACGATCGGCAGATGGAGTTGGCACGCGACGATGCCGGCGGTGGCGGGTCGTGGCCCGTGGGCACCCGCTGGTCCGAACCGGTGTCGCCCTGCCCCGAGCGGGCCCGTCGGGCTAGCGTTGCAATGCCGGGATGGCAGGCGATTCGGAGGTGAACCATGCCGTTTCACGATCGCGCCCGAGTCGCCGGGCTGCTCCTCGCATGCTTCGCGATCGTCGTTTCGGCGTGCAGCTCCGACGGTCATCCCTACGACGCGCTCTCTGACGCGGCCGAGAGTTTCGTGATCCCCGACAGTGCATCCTGGAGCTCAGGGGAGCTCTGCCCCGATGGCGGCGCCTGTTCGGGGGCGATCACCATCGAGGTCATCGAGCACTACGACTGGCTACGTGTCAGCGGTCTCGCGGTCAACGGAGCAGCACGCGATGCGACGGTGGAGGTCTCTCTCGAGGTGACCGAGACCCGGTCCGCGGTGCCGCTGACCGGATCTGTCGGGGAGACATCGATGTGGGGCCCGGATGTCGATGACGTCGAATCCGTTCTCCAGGGCGGCTACGACCTCTGGGCCGGGGTCGATCGCGAGTCCGACTACGCGGTCGTGTTCGTTGCCTTCGACGCGGAGGGACGGTTTGCGGCGGTCGGCCACGTTGCCGCCGACTTCTTCACCGTGCCGGTGGCCCGGTTCGCCGTCGATGCGAACGCCCGGTCGGGGTTCGAGTTCCTCGATCCGTTGATGGACGCCTGACGGGCGCGGGCGCGGCCCTCGTCAGTCTCGGTGCCGCCGCAGGGCCTTTAGCCCGGCTTCGACGCCCTGCTTCATGAGCACGTCGTTGTCCTTCGAGATGAAGTCGTGCACCCGGCGCTCGAGCAACACCCGCATCACGGGATTGAACACGTGGTAGGTCTCGGTGAAGTGCACCCGGGTGCGGCCGTCGCCGAGGTCCTCGAGTTCGGTGATGCCGGTGGCCTCCGACCAGAGCGGCTTGCCGATCGCGTCGTAGCGCCACCGGTTGGGCGGGTCCAGCTCGGTGAGCCACTCCCAGCTCTTGGCCCGGCCGCCGGAGAACAGGTACTTCGGCACCCGGAAGTGGCAGTGGCGTACGAGGCCGTTGCCGCCCTCGGCACCGGGGTGGAGGATCTCGATGCGCACGTCGCCGTGCTCCATGACCCGGGGCTTGGGCCCGTGGAACACCTGCCACACCTCGTCGGGTGTGGCGTCGATCTCGAAGCTGAACTCGTGGCGCTGCATGGTTCTCCCGAGCGGCATGGTCCCCCTGACGTGCCGGCGTTTCGAAGCGTAGTGTCGTCGGATGGACGCAAGTGGAGTGGCGTGGGTGACCGGTGCGAGCCGCGGGATCGGACGGGCGATCGCCCTCGATCTGGCGCAGGCCGGTTTCGATGTGGTTGCGGCGATGCGCAATCCGGCCGACGGAGAGGATCTCGCCGCACTGGTCGGGGACGGTGGCGGTTCGATCACGGTGCAACGCATCGACATGGACGACCCCGACACGTTCGTGGTGCCCGACGGGCTGCGGGTGTTGGTCAACAACGCCGGCATCGAGCGTCAGTACCTGCCGGTCGAACATGTCGACATCGCCGACTGGCGGGCCGTGTTCGAGACCAACGTCTTCGGCCTGGTCGAGTTGACGGCGCGGGCGATCCCGGTCCTGCGGGCCGGCGGCGGGGGAGTGGTGTGCAACATCACCTCGTCGTCGATCCTGGCCGCCATCCCCTTCTACTCCGTCTACCGGGCCAGCAAGGCGGCGGTGTCGGCCTTCGGCGAGTCGTTGCGCTGTGAAGTGGCGCCGTTCGGCATCCGGGTGATCGAGATCATGCCGGGACCGATCGACACCGACATGCTGGCGGGATCGGACCGCATGCCCGAGGCCGTCTCCTACGAGGGCTATCGGGAAATGGCGGAGGCGTCGTACGAGGGTCGCAAGGCGGTCGACCACATGACGACGCCGGCCGCCGAGGCGGCGGCCCGCGTCACCGCGGCGATCCTCGACGATGCGTCGCCGCTCAAGCACGGCTGCGACGATCTCTCGGTGGGACTGCTCGATGCCTGGAGTGCCGCACCCGTCGCGCTCGTCGGTTCGCCCTACGACGGCCAGGGTGTGAGTCAGAGGAAGTAGCCGGTGGCGAGGTCGAGCATTCCCGCGTCGTCGAGCCGGGCCTCGAACTCGGACCAGTTCGTGAACTTCCGGCCGGGGTCACGTGTCGTGTCCTGCTTCGGGGTGACCCACGGGATCTCCTTGCGGGGACCTGGATCGATGTCGTTGGCGCGGAGCATCGCCTCGAGGCCATCGAGTAACTGCCCGGTGTCGCGATCGATGTGTTCGTCGTAGCGAAGGATGTTCAAAGGGCGATCGGCGCCGGCGATGGCGTCCCGACAGTCGAGGTACCAGCGCTGCTGGTACTTCGACCAACCCACGAAGTGGTCGAAGTTCGCTTCCACTCGCAGGTCGGTCGTGTCGGCCGTGCGCCACCGCCGTGTCCGTCGGGCCTTCTCGGCCGACGCGTAGCTGTCGATGACGCGACGGAGCAGGACGAGTGCGACCACATCGTCGTCGGGGAGCAGTGAGTCGGTCACGAAGGCGCGGTCCAGGTGACCCGGGAACAGCTTCACAACCGTCGCGCGACCTCGGGCGAAATGACGGAGCACCTCGAGCGTCTCCGTGGGGTGGGCACGCACCCACGCGACGGTGTCCGGGTCGTCGATCGCCGGGCTGAGGCGCGTCCCCCAGCGTTCGGCGATGTGGTCGAAGTGTCCCGACTTCAACGAGAAGCACTGATTGGGGTTGAACACCTCGCCGAACACGCGCAACCCCGTGAAGGCACGGAGGTGGTTGACCAGATGGCTCGACCCCGTCCGGGGAACAGAGATGTTGATGATCTGCGTCATCAGACGATCCGGCTCTCCTGGTCGCCCCAGTACTGGTCGCGCAGGCGGCGCTTGTAGAGCTTGCCCGAGTCCTCGCGGGGGAGTTGCTCGGTGAAGTCGACCGAGCGCGGGCACTTGTAGCGGGCGAGGTGCTCCTGGCAATAGGCGAGCAACTCGGCCGCGAGCTCGTCGCTCGCGGCGCCGGGATCGACGAGCTGCACGACCGCCTTGGCCTCCTCGCCGAGGTCGTCGTTGGGCACGCCGATGACGGCGACGTCGAGCACCGCGGGATGGGCCACGAGCACGTTCTCCGATTCCTGGGGGTAGATGTTGACGCCACCCGAGATGATCATGAACGTCTTGCGGTCGGTCAGGTAGAGGTAGCCGTCGTCGTCGACGCGGCCGACGTCGCCCATCGTGTACCAACCGTGCGGACTGCGGTTCTCGGCCGTCTTCTCGGGGTCGCCGTGGTACTCCATCGCCGCGCCGGGTGTGTCGAACCAGACATTGCCGACCTCGCCGACGGGCAGCTCGTTGAAGTCGTCGTCGCAGATGTGGGTCGTGCAGAAGCGGGGCAGGCCGACCGAGCCGGGATGGGCGAGCCATTCCTCGGAGGTGATCATCGTGGAACCCACGTTCTCGGATCCGGCGTAGAACTCGAGGATGATCGGTCCCCACCACTCGATCATCCGGTGCTTCACGTCGACCGGGCACGGCGCCGCCGCGTGGCTGACGTGGCGCAGCGAGGACAGGTCGAACGAGTTGCGGACGTCGTCGTCGAGCTTGAGGAGGCGGACGAACATGGTCGGCACGAACTGGGCGACGTCGACCTGATAGCGCTCGATCGTCTCGAGGCAGGCGCGGGCGTCGAAGCGTTCCATGACCACGACGGTGCCCCCGTAGCGATGACACAGGGCGCCGGTGACCACCGGGGACGTGTGGTAGAGCGGCGCGGGCAGGAGGTAGACGCAGCCGTCGGCGAGGCCGAGGGGCGAGCCGTTCTGGACCATGGGGTCGTCGTCGGTCACCTGCCGGTCGGGGAGCGGGAACAGGATCCCCTTCGGTCGCCCGGTGGTGCCCGACGAGTAGAACATTCCGTGGCCGCACGGTTGGTCCTCGAGTGGCTCGGTCGGCTGGGCGTCGAGGGCGGCGTCGTAGCCGTCGCCGATCACGAGCACGTCGATGTCGTCGGCCGGCTCGCCGAGCTTGTCCGCCTGGGCGGGCGAGGTGACGACGGCTCTGGCCCCACAGTCGCCGAGGACGTAGGCGACCTCGCCGGCGGTGAGATGCACGTTGACCGGGGTGTAGTAGATGCCGGACCGCAGCGCCGCCCAGACCGCCTCGAAGTAGCGCGGGTGGTTCTCCAGCAGGATGGCGACGTGGTCGCCCGGGCGCAGGCCGGCGTCGCGCCAGTGGCGGGCCAGCTGGATCGAACGCGACTCGAGTTCGCCGTAGCTGACGGTTTCGCCCGACCCCGCCATCACCACTGCGGCGCGATCGGGCTCGTGCGCCCCGGGGTACACGGCTATCGGGCCGAGGAGGCGATCAGCTCGTAGGCGTTGTCACGCATGACCTTGCGAGTCTCCTCCTCGGTGAACCCGACGATGTCCTTCACGTAGTCGGTGGGCTCGGGAAGCCCTTCGGCGTGGGGGAAGTCGGATCCGAACAGGAGGCGATCGACACCGATCACGTCCTTGAGGGCGTGCATGTCGTCCTCGAAGAAGGGCGACACCCAGATGTTCTCCCGGAATGCCTCGACCGGGTGTCGTTTGAACGCGAACGGCATCTTGCCGTAGCCGGCCTGGAGGTTGCGGAGGAGATCGGGTACCCACATCGCGCCGTTCTCGATGGTGACGAGCCGCAGGTCGGGGAATCGGTCGAGCACACCGTGGCAGATCATCGCGGCGAAGGTGTCGGCGATCGTGCGGTCGGCGAAGGCGACGACCGGGAACGGCGAGTGCTTGAAGCCCTCGAACTGACCCGAGGGCGGCTCCCAGATCTTGCCGTACTGACTCGTGCCGCCGAGGCCGGCATGGATGGCGAAGGGCACGCCGGCTTCCTGGAGTCGGGCCCAGATCGGGTCGTAGGCGGGCATGCCCGGCGACTGGTAGCCGTGCTCGGTCGGGATCGGACCGGGCACGGTGACGACCATCCGGGCGCCCATGGCGAGCACCCGGTCGAGCTCGGCGACGGCCAGCTCGGGGTCGGCGAGCGTCAGGAACGGAACCGCGTGGATGCGGCCGTCGCCCCGGTCGAACCCCCAGTCCTCGTCGAGCCAGCTGTTGAACGCCGTGAACGCCGCGTGGAGTGCGGGGAGGTCGTGCTTGAGCGCCTCCTGCATGCCGACACCCATGGTGGGGAAGAGGAGGACGGTCTCGAGACCCTGGGAATCCATCAGCTCGAGGCGGGCGTCGCGATCGCGGTAGCCGGGGTGCTCCGAGATGGGGGAGAGCTCACCGAACATCTTCCCGAGGTCCATGTCGCCGGCCTCGTTCTTGCCCCGGAAGTAGTCCTCGAGGCTGCCTGGGGCGGCGATGGGGTCGAAGGTCGGGTTCGGGATGAACTTGTTGACCCGGCCCCCGACGAGGAAGCGCTTCTTGCCGTCGATCTCGGCCCATTGCATGCACCGCTTCTTCATCTTCGGATCGATGTGGCGGATGAAGGCGTCTTCGGCCTCGTAGTAGTGGTTGTCGGCGTCGAACGCGAGGAACGGTAGATCGGCCATTCCGCGAGCGTACGCAAAGGTGACGGGGCTGTGAAACGCTCCTAGCGTCCGGGCATGGATGTGAAGAACGACGGACCGGTGCGGGTGCTGACCTTCGACCGGCCCGAGAAGCTCAACGCGCTCGATGCCGGCCTCGCCGATCGGGCGGCCGCGGCGCTGCGGGCCGCCGACGACGATCCGTCGGTCGGTGCTGTCGTGTTGACCGGATCGGGTCGCGCGTTCTGTGCCGGTGTCGATCTCGACCACCTCGCGGCAATCGCCGCGACGACCGAATCGGCCGAACACACCGTCTCGTTCAACGATGCGGTGCGATCCCTGCGCACCCCGCTGATCGTGGCGGTCAACGGCATGGCCGTCGGGGTCGGGACGACGATGTGCCTCCACGCCGACCTCGTGCTCGCCGCCGCCTCGGCCCGATTCCGTACCCCGTTCGCGGCGATCGGCGTGGCCCCCGAAATCGGCTCGTCGCGGCTGCTGCCGAACCAGATCGGCCATCAGCGGGCTTCGTGGATGCTGCTGACCGCCGACTGGGTCGACGCATCGACGGCGGTCGAGTGGGGGTTGGCGCTCGAGGCGGTCGCCGATGATCGGCTGATCGAACGGGCGGTCGAGATCGGTCTCATGATCGCCGACAACGATGCCGAGGCCGTTGCGGCGGCGAAGGAGACCATGCGGGCGTGGCGGCTGCCGCTCATCGAGACGGCCGAGGCGATCGAGAACGCCGCCTTCGCGAAGTTGCTGGGTCGTTAGGTTCGCAACGCCACTTCCGAGCGGCCACCATTGCAGCCATGCAGACGAGCGTGCGGAGCTTCAACCTCGCCGACCTCTTCGAGGGAGCGGCCGAGGCACTTCCCGGACAGGACGCGGTCGTCACCGCCGGCATCGACCAACCGACCCGCCGACGTACGTACGCCGAGCTCGATGCCCGCGCCAACCAGGTCGCCCACGTGCTCCACGAGCTCGGTATCGGCGCCGGGGATCATGTCGCGATCCATGCCATGAATTGCGTCGAGTTCATGGAGATCACCCTCGGGGTGTTCAAGCTCCGGGCCGTGCCGATCAACGGCAACTTCCGCTACACGACCGAGGAACTGGCCTACGTCTTCGACGACGCCGAGGTCGCCGCGGTGTTCACCCAGGTCGGCATCCGTGACGAGGCCGTCGCCGCGGCCGGGTCTCGGCCGGTCATCACGATCGGCGGCGACTACGACACGGTGATCGAGGGAGCCTCGACCACAGCGGTCGACGTCGGCCCCCGGTCCTCCGACGATCGGTACCTGCTCTACACCGGCGGCACGACCGGCATGCCCAAGGGTGTGGTCTGGCGCCACGAGGATGTCTTCTTCGGTGCGCTCGGCGGCACCGGTGCGCCGCGCCAGGGTCTGGCGAAGCTCGAGTCGCCCGACGACATCGGCGCGTTCGTCACCCAGGGCACGGGCATCACCCGCCGTCTGCCGCTCTGCCCGCTCATCCACGGCGGTGCCCAGTGGATCGCGTTGACGGCCCTGCTGACGGGCGGAACGTGTCTGCTGACCGTCGATGCGTCGTTCGATGCCGGCTCGGCGCTGCGACTGGCGGCCGACGAGCGGGCCGAGTTCCTGATGATCATCGGTGACGCGGTGGCCCGACCGCTCGCCGCCGAACTGCGCCGCAACCACGAGCTCTACGACCTCGGGGCGCTGCGGCTGATCTCGTCGTCGGGCGCGATCCTGTCCCCGGCGATCGAGGCCGAGCTGGAGGCGTACCTTCCGTCGACGAGGATCATCGACCGCTTCGGTGCCTCGGAGACGGGTGGACAGGGGCGGATCAAGCGCTCCGCCGACGGCGGCGGGCCGTTGCAGCTGCTGGCCGACGAACACACCACCGTGGTCGGCGACGACGGCCGCCCGATCGTGGCGGGTTCGGGCGAGCGCGGCAAGCTCGCCCGGTCCGGTTGGATTCCCCTCGGCTACTGGAACGACGAGGAGAAGACGGCGGCGACGTTTCCGACCATCGACGGTGTGCGGTACTCGGTGCCGGGCGACATCGCCACGATCGAGGCCGATGGCTCGATCTCCGTCTTCGGTCGGGGCTCGATGGTCATCAACACCGGTGGCGAGAAGGTCTTCCCCGAGGAGGTCGAGGCGGCGGTGAAAGGCCACCCGGCGGTGTTCGACGCTCTGGTCGTCGGGGTGCCCGACGAACGCTTCGGGTCGCGGGTGGCCGCGGTGGTCTCGCTGGTCGACGGCGCCACGGCGCCGAGCGTCGAGGAGCTGGCCGACCACTGCCGCGCGGTGATCGCCGGCTACAAGGTGCCGCGGGCGTTGATCGTCGTGGCCGAAGTGGTGCGCAAGGTCACGGGAAAGGGCGACTACGCCTGGGCCAAGGACGCGGCGCTGGCCGCAACGGAGGCGACGTGATGTCGATCGGGATCACGACCGACCATGCCGCGTTGGCCGACACCGTGCGGCGGTGGTGCAACGCTGTCGTGGGGCCTGCGGGCCGACGTGTGGGCCTCGAGGGCGACGACGAGGCAGGGTCGCGGCACTGGGACGCGCGGCAGTGGGACGAGATGGTGGCGATGGGCTGGCCGGTGCTCCATGCCCCCGAGTCACTCGGCGGTCAGGGGTTCGGTCTCGCCGATCTCGCCGTCGTGCTCGAGGAGACCGGCCGCGCCGGTGTGCCCGGACCGTTGCTCCCGACCGCGCTGGCCGTCGCCGTGCTGGTCGAGGCGGGCGGCGACCCCGCCGAGGAGTGGGTGCCGCGCATCGCTGCGGGCGAGACCGGCGCCGTCGCCTTCGCGGCCACCGACGACGGCCGGGTCTTTCGCAACGTGCTCGGTGCCGCGGGCGCGTCGGTCGTCATCGTGCCGGACGGCGACCACTGGCGGGTCGTCCCCCGTGAGGCGTTCGACTGCGGGCCGAGCCGGGGTGTGGATCTGGTCCGTGGGGTCGCCGACGTGACGGTCGAGGCCGGCGCAGGGCATCGGGTGTCGTTGCCCGTCGGTCGCGTGGCCGACCTGGCGACGCTGCTGCTCAGCAGCGAGGCGGTCGGGATCGGCGCGTGGTGTGTCGACACAGCCGCGGAGCACGCGAGGAACCGGGTGCAGTTCGGTCGCCCGATCGGCCAGTTCCAGGGGGTGAAGCACCGCTGCGCCGACATGCTCGCATCGCTCGAGCTGTCGAGGGCGGCGACCTGGGACGCCAGCCGTGGTGGAGACCCCGACGAGCAGCGCCTCGCGATCGCATGCGTGGGCACCGTGGTGCCCGACGCGGTCGTCGGGATCGCGAAGGACTGTGTGCAGGTGCTCGGCGGGATCGGGTTCACGTGGGAGCACGACGCCCACCTCTACCTCCGCCGGGCGGTCGCGACCCGGGCGCTGCTGCCGTCGGCCTCGGCGCGAGCCGTCGAGACGCGACGCCTCGTGGCCGACGGTGTCGTACGCACGCTGCCGATGGAGCTGCCGGCCGAGGCCGAGGTCCTGCGCCCCGGAGTGAGGGAATGGCTCACCGCGCTGAAAGCAGCGCCCCGCGAGACCTGGAACCAGCGCATCGCCGACGAGGGTTACCTCGTGCCCCACTGGCCCGAGCCGTGGGGCCGCGGTGCGTCGGCGGTCGAACAGGTCGTGATCGACCAGGAATTCCGGGCTGCCGGTGTCCGCCGTCCCCACCTGCAGGTGGCGGCCTGGGCCCTGCCGACCCTCATCGCCCACGGGACCGCGGCGCAGCAGGAGCGTTGGGTCGGCCCGTCGCTGCGCCAGGAGATCATGTGGTGCCAGCTCTTCTCCGAGCCCGAGGCGGGGTCCGATCTCGCGTCGCTGCGGATGAAGGCGGTGCGCGACGGCGACGGGTGGCGGCTCACCGGGCAGAAGGTGTGGACGTCGATGGCCCACACCGCCCAGTGGGGGATCTGTCTGGCGCGGACCGATCCCGACCGGCCGAACCACGACGGGATCACCTGCTTCTTCGTCGACATGGCGAGCCCGGGCATCGACGTTCGCCCGCTGCGCGAGATCAACGGCGACGCCTGGTTCAACGAGGTCTTCTTCGACGACGTCTTCGTCCCCGACGACTGCGTGATCGGCGATGTCAACGACGGCTGGCGCGCCGGACGGACGACACTCGCCAACGAGCGGGTGTCGATGGGCTCGGGCGCGTCCATCGGTGCCGGTGTGGCTGCGCTGGCCGGTCTGCTCGACGAGGACTCCTCGCCCCACGCCGAAGCGGCGGTCGGTCGGCTGCTCGCCCGCGAGGCCGCGCTGGCGGCGCTGCGCAACCGGATGACGATTCGTTCGCTCGCCGGCGCCGACGCCGGGCCCGAAGCCAGCATCGTCAAGTTGCTCGGGGTGATCCACGACCAGGACGTGCAGGAGGCGGGTGTCGAACTCTTCGGCCCGGATGCCGCCGCCGCGGTCGGCGACGCGGCCGGGTGGGTGAGCTCGTTCCTGTGGAATCGGAGCCTGACGATCGCCGGGGGCACCAGCGAGGTGCAGCGCAACGTGATCGGCGAACGGCTCCTCGGCCTGCCCCGAGACGCCTGACCCGGTCGCCGGGACCCCGCACAGTACGGTGCACGGATGCGTTTCCCCCTCCGGCTCCTCGGCGCGCTCGTCACCCTCGGGCTGTTCCTGAGCGCCTGCAGCGACGAGGGCTCGTCCCCGCCTCCGACCGACATCGGCGACGACCCCTACTGCGCACTCTCGGACCAGGCGGCCGTTCTCGCCGCGGGCTTCTCGCCGTCGACGGCGTCGCCGGCCGAGGTCGAGGCGTTCTACCGCGAGCTGCTGGTGCTGATGGACGGTGCCGCCGAAGTGGTGCCCGATGTGTTGGCCGAGGACATGGAGATCCAGCGAACGGTGCTGGTCGACACGATCGACGTCCTCTCCGGCGTGGGATGGGATCTCGCGCTCGCCCTCGACGATCTGACACCGCTCTACCTCGCACCCGAGTACCTGGCCGCCGATGGGCGTCTCGAGGACTACGACATCGAGGTGTGCGGGTTCGCGCCGGTCGACCTCGTCCCCGCCGATCCCGCCGATGCGCCCGGCGAACCCGCGGAGGTCCCCGCCGAGTTCGTGGCCTACTGCAATGCGTCGTTCGAGGCGTCGCAGGTCGAGGACCCGCCGCTCGATGGGGGTCCCGCCGCCGTCCAGGCCTACTACGAGGGGCTCCTCGCCAGGCTCGAGGATCTGGCGGCCGTTGCGCCTGCGGATCTCCGGACCGACCTCGAGCTGATCCGCGCCAACTTCGTCGAGGTGGTCGACATCCTGGCCGGCGCGGCGTGGGACGTCGACACCGGTTTCCCGCTCGTGGAGGAGTGGGCGGCGGACCCTGCCATCGCCGACCCGATGGATGCGGCGATCGCTCGGGTCGAGGCCTTCGATGCCGACGTCTGCGGCATCGTCTATTGACCAGCGTCCTCCGGGGGACCGTCTACCGGGCCCGGATCACCTGTTCGCCGTAGCGCTCCAGCGTCTCGATCGCATGGTCGAGCGAGTCGCCGGGCACGCTCACGCCGCTCCAGTTGACGCCGAGGGTGGCGAGCTCGGCGAGTCCGGCCAGGTGGGCGTCGGCGTCGAAGTCGTCGTCGGCGGGCGAGCCGCCGGCCGGGGTCCCGAAGCTGATGTCGATCTCGCTCGGGTCGCGGCCGACCTCGTCGACCTCGCGCCACAGATAGTCGAGCATCTCGGCCAGGTCCTCGACGGTCTCGAGCGGGGGAGTCTTCGCCGTCGTGGCGAGCACGCGCGGGGCGGGAAAGGGCACCCAGCCGTCGGCCGACTGTGCGACGCGCCGCCGCGACAGTTTGCTGTTGCCGCCGATCCAGATGGGGACGTGGCCGGGCTGGGGGTTGGCGGTCTGCCCGTGGGCCAGGAATCCCGTGCCCTCGAAGCTGAAGTCGTCCTGGGTCCACACGCCCCGCAGCACGGCGATGGCCTCGTCGAAGATGGTGTTGCGATCGTCGAAGTCGACACCGAGCGCCTTGTACTCGCCCTTGAGGTAACCGGTGCCGACCGCGAGGGTGAACCGTCCCCCGGACAGGGCATCGATCGTCGCCACCGACTTCGCGACGATGAAGGGGTTCCGGTAGGGCAACACCACGACGTTGGGGATCAGGCGGATCGAGTCGGTGACCGCGGCGACGAACGCGAGGGCGGCGAACGGATCGAGGGCGTCGTGGCCGCCGGCCTCGAGCCAGCGGCTGGTGGGTGCCGGATGGTCGGTGAACCCCATGCCCGAGAACCCGGCGGCCTCGGCTGCGGTGGCGAAGCGTACGACGCCCTCCTTGGTCAGGAACTCGGGGTTGTAGGGGTGCGTGACCAGTGGGTAGGTGACGGAGAACTTCATGCGTCGACGGCCTCTCTGAATCGGGTGTAGCGGGCGTCGGCGGCGTCGAGGTGTTCGGGCCGGGGCTCCACGCGGTGGCTGGTACGGCTCCATGATCGACTGACGTTCGGGTCCGATTCGAGTCCGGCGGTGAGCCGACTGGTGAACGCGGCACCCAGGGCGGCGCCCTCGGGGTGCGCGGCGACATCGACAGGGAGGCGCGTCACGTCGGCCAGCGCCTGCATCCACGCGGCCGATCGGGTGCCGCCACCGGCGGCGACGATGCGGGTGGGAGGGGTCCCGGCCGCTTCGAGCCGGGGTCGGGCCAGATCGAGATGGTGGCAGACGACGAAGGCGGCGGCGTCGTAGGCAGCCGCGAGGATCTCGTCGGGCCCGTGGTCGACGCCGAGGTCGAGCAGGTGGGCGCGCCGCGATGCATCGTGGAAGGGCGTGCGCTCGCCCCTGATGTAGGGCACCCACAGGGGTCGGGCGTCGGGCGGCACCGCGAGCACGGCGTGCTGGTCGGGGTCACCGGTCATCCGGCGGACGTGGTCGATGAAGAGACCGCCGGCGTTGCTGGCGCCGCCGACGGCGATGAGTCCGGGTACCGCGTAGGGGATGGTCCAGAGTCCTTCGACGTCGAACCATTCGGTGGTGAGGGCCCAGGGGATCAGGGTCGTGCCGCAGATCACCATCACGTCGCCCGCCGCCGCCGCGGCGCCGACCGTCTGCTCGGCGAGGGCATCGATCGTGCCGCCCGACACGGCGACCCCGTTGCGGTCGCCGATCGCCGCCGTCCCCGGCACGAAGGACGGGAGCTGGTCGGCGGTGATGCCGATCTCGGCGAGCACCGATGGGTCCCATCCGGTGCCCGTGAACAGTGGCGCCATCGTCATCGCCGTCGAGGTGTCGATCGCCCCCACGCCGCAGAGCGCGTGGTTGGCGACCGCCTGGGCGGGCCATAGCGCGGCAACACCGGGCTGGCCGGCGAGGGTGCGGGCGAACCCGACCATCTCCCCCGGCATGCCGGTGCCGGGCTCGTTGCCGGGGTCCTGGTCGGTGCCGCGGCCCCGTGCGTCGCCGTAGAGCAGGCCGGGCGTGACCGGTCGGCCGGTGGTGTCGACACCGCACAACGACGGCACCATCGCCGAGACCGTGATCGCCGCGACGTCGCGGTGTTCGCCGACGGCGTCCCACGCGGCGAGCACACCGTCGACCCAGGCCGCGTTGGCGTCGTGCTCGAAGGTGTCGGGATCGGGGGCGCGCAGCTCGTGGGGGATCCGCGTGCGGGCGACGATCGTGCCGTCGGCATCGGCGGCGACGGCCTTGACCGATGTCGTGCCGATGTCGATGCCGACAGTGAGCTCACCCATCGATTCCCCCTTTCACCGGCGCAAAACTAACGTCTGCGTCATGTCTCGGCTCGTCGCGCTCGTCACCGCCCCACTGCGGGGCCCCGCTCTCGAGGATCTCCGCCGGATCGCGGACGTCGAGTTCGACCCCTGGATCGAGTACCAGCCGATCAAGCTGCACGGCCCCGACGAGCTGGCGGAACGTATCAGGGATCTCGGTGCATCGATCGTCGTCTGCGAGGCCGACTTCTGCTCGGGGCCGGTCTTCGAGCTGCCGCTGAAGGTCATCGGGTCGACGAGAGGCGACCCGACCAACGTCGACGTCGCCGGGGCCACCGCCGCCGGCATCCCCGTCATCCACACCCCTGGACGCAACGCCGACGCGGTGGCGGAGATGACCGTGGCGATGCTGATGGGGCTCACCCGCCGTGTCGTCGCCGGCGATCGCGACATGCAGAACGGCACCGTCCACGGCGAGTCGTTGCCCTATCAGCGCTATCGGGCGTGGCAGGTCGCCGGCCGCACGGCCGGTCTCGTCGGCTTCGGAGCGGTCGGTCGGGCGACGAAGTGGCGGCTCGAGGGATTGGGCATGAAGGTGATCACGGCGGATCCGTTCGCAGCCGATGCCACCCACGAACTCGACGACCTCCTCGCCGAGGCCGATGTGGTGTCGATGCACGCCGCGGTCACCCCCGAGACCTTCGGGATGATGAACGCCGCGAAGTTCGCGCTGATGAAGCCGGGAGCGATCTATCTCAACTCGGCCCGCGCCGGACTCCACGACGTCGATTCGCTGATCGCCGCACTCGACTCGGGGCAGGTCGGGGCCGCCGCGCTCGATCATGTCGACGGCGAGTCCCTGCCCGAGGGGCACCCGCTGTTGGGTCGCGACAACGTGTTGCTGACCCCCCACATCGGTGGCGCGACCTACGACGTGGAGATCCGTCAGACCGAGATGATCGTGGCCGACATCACGGCGATCCTGGCCGGGGAACGACCGATGCACTGCAAGAACCCGGAGGTCCTTGGCTGATGAGCACCGTTCCGATGAGCACTGGCGCGGAGGGGACGGTCCGTCAGGCTGTCGTCGACGTGGCGATGGAGATGTTCACCTCCGGCCTCGTGGTCGGTACCGCGGGCAACGTGTCGGGTCGACAGGCCGATGGTTCGGTGGCGATGACGCCGTCGTCGGTGCCGTACCCGGACATCACGGTGGAGGGTCTCGCCGTGGTCGACCTCGACGGCGAGATCGTCGAGGGCTCGGCCCGACCGTCGAGCGAGAAGGCGATGCACCTCAACTGCTACCGGAGCTTCCCGGAGGTCGGCGGTGTGGTCCACTGCCATCCGGCCCACGCCTCGATGTTCGCGATCGCCCGCCGGGCGATCCCCGCGTGCATCGAGGAGGTCATCGTCTACATCGGCGGCGACATCCCGGTGGCCGAGTACCGCACGACCGGGTCGGACGAACTCGCCGAGGAGGTCGTCCGTCATCTCGGCGACCGGGGGGCGGTGCTGATGGCAAACCACGGCCTCCTCTGCGTCGGCAAGTCCCCGCAGGACGCGCTGCACACCGCGGCGGTGGTCGAACACACGGCGAAGATCGTGGCCGGGGCCGAGCAGCTGGGCGGCGTGGTGCCGTTGCCCGACGACATCGTCACGAACTTCACCAACATCTACGGCTTGATCCGGGGCGGTTGGCGGCCGCCCCATCTGGCCGACGTCTCGTAAGTCCCACGTGTCCCGAGGAGGACCACCATGCCCAACCCCGTCGACATGAACGACCTCGGCCACACGAAGTACGAGGTCGACGGTCCGATCGGCATCGTCACGATCGACCGCGCCGACAAGGCCAACGCCGTCAACCAGCAGACACTCGACGAGATGGACGCGTGCTTCAGCGCCGCGGCCGAGGACCGCGACGTGAAGGTCATCGTGTTGCGGGCCGAGGGCAAGCACTTCTCCTCGGGCCACGACATGACGGGCTCCGACGACGCCATCGGCGAGAACGCCGACCCGGAGAAGGCCCGCCAGTCGAGCCAGCTCGACTGGGAGGAGCGGGGGCTCCAGGCGATCTTCGAGTGGGAGCGCATCCACTATCTGGGCTACAGCCGCAAGTGGCGCGACATCCCGAAGCCGACCATCGCCGCGGTCCAGGGCGCCTGCATCGCCGGTGGTCTCATGCTGTGCTGGCCGATGGACCTGATCATCGCCGCCGACAACGCCCACTTCTCCGATCCCGTGCTGCGCATGGGCATCGGCGGTGTCGAGTACCACGGCCACACCTGGGAGGTCGGTCCTCGCAAGGCCAAGGAGATGCTCTTCACCGCTCGTCGCTTCCCCGCCGAGGAGGCCGAGAAGCTCGGCATGGTCAATCGCGTCGTCCCCCTCGACGAGTTGATGGACCAGACGATGGAGTTGGCGCGCCAGATCGCCGAGATGCATCCGTTCGCCCTCACCCAGGCCAAGCGCATCGTGAACCAAACGCAGGACATCCAGGGCTTCTACAGCGCGTTGCAGTCGGGTTTCGACATGCACACGGTCGGTCACGGCAACGCCATGTCCATCAACGGCTACCCCGTGCTCGTCAACCTCTCCGAGATGAAGAAGCAGAACACCTGACCCCCCACCCCTCCCCTGATCTGTGAACGCTCGCGCTCGCAATGCGCGATTCTCCGCTCACAGATCCGGGGGGAGGGAGGGGGTCAGGAGGTCGCGAAGGGGACGCTCGAGTAGCCGGCGACGTTGCTCATCTGGACACGTTCACAGCGCGACTCGTCGATGGTGTAGTCGGGCCAGCGGCGGCGGATCTCGTCGATTGCGACCGCGCATTCCATGCGGGCCAAGGCCGCGCCCAGGCACGTGTGGATGCCGTGACCGAGGCTGATGGCGAGCCGCTGTTCGCGGTCGATGTCGAACACGGTGGCGTCGGGGCCGAACTCGCGCTCGTCGTGATTGGCCGCGCCGGTGACGATGAACACCGGCTTGCCCGCCTTCACGGTGACGCCGTGCCATTCGGTGTCGTTGACGCTGAGCCGGCCCTGGTACTGCGACGGCGCCCAGTAGCGCAGCACCTCCTCGACGGCCGAGTCGACCTTCGACGGATCGGCCTTCAGCTTGTCCCACTCGCCCGGGTTGCGATGGAAGAGCACGCCTGCGTTGGCCACTGCCTTGGTGACGGTCTCGCTGCCGGCCGCGCCGAGCAGCGAGATGAAGCCGGCGATGTCCTCGTCGGAGAGTGATGCCAACTCACCGGTGTCGGTCTCGACCTGGGCCTCGATGAGTGTCGACGTCAGGTCGTCGCCGAGATGGTTCCGCTTGTCGCGGGCGAACTCGATGAAGTACACGGCCTGGTTGATGGCGGCCTCGGCCTGGGCCGGGCTGCCGAGCGCTTCGCCCTCCTCGCGGTGCAGCATCGCGTCGGTCTGGTGCCGGATCATCTGCCAGTCGGCCTCGGGGACCCCGAGGATCGCGCAGATGATCTCCACCGGGAACGGCCCCGAGAAGTCCTGGACGAGGTCGAACTCGTCGATGTCCATGAGCGCGTCGAGGTACTTGTTGATCTGTCGGCGGATCAGCTCGTCGTAGCGTCCCATCGCCCGCGGGGTGAACGACCGGCTCACCAGCTTGCGGTAGCGGGTGTGCGCGGGCGGGTCCATCATGATCAGCGAGTTGAAGCTGTCGTCGTGGTTCGGATCGCTCAGCTGCTCGTAGGTGAGGCCGTGGGTCGACGTGAAGTTCGTCGTGTCGCGGTGGACGGCGACGCAGTCGTCGAACCGGCTGAACGCGTAGAAGTCGTACTTCTCGCTGTGGAAGCACGGCGCGTGGGCCCGCAGCTGGGCGTACATCTCCGTCGGATCGTCGAAGAACTCTCGGCTGAACGGATCGAACTCGACGACGGTCATGGCTGGTCCTCTACTCGGTCGGGATCGGATGGAACAACGGCACGTGCCACTCGCCGTTCGCCTCGAACTCGACGGCGACCCGCATGCCGATCTCGACCTCGTCGACGCCGCAGCCGACGATGTTGGTGCCGAGTCGGATCGTCGGGTCCTCGTCGATCTCGACGAGGGCGAACACGTAGGGCGGCTCGAACCCGGGTATCCACTCCTTGCGGTTGATCGTGAACGTCGCGATCGTGCCGGTCCCCGCGATGGGCTCGGGGGCCAGGTCCCGGGAGTGGCAGTAGGGACACACCGGACCCGGTGGGTGGATGTAGCGACGGCAGTCGCCGCAGCGTTGGAGACGGAGCACGCCGTCGGCGCCCGACGTCCAGTAGAACTCGCCTTCGGCGTGCGGGCTGATGAAGCGTGGTGGGGGAGTGCTGCCCGAATCGGCGTTCATCGGATCCCTTTCGTCAACAGCAGGCAACCCGACTCGGGTCCCCCACCGGCGCCCACGACGGCGACCTCGCAGTCGGCGGCCTGGACGTTGGCCGTGCCCCGGAGCTGCATGATGCCCTCGTGGAGGAAGCCGAAGCCGTGGAGCCGTCCGCTCGACAGCTGCCCACCCGACGTGTTGAGGGGAAGCTCGCCGTCGGGCGCGATGCGCGACCCGCCTTCGACGAAGGGTCCGCCCTCGCCCTTCTCACAGAAGCCGAGCGCCTCGATCCATGCCATCGTCAGCCAGGTGAAACCGTCGTAGAGCTGCGCGGTGTCGACGTCGGCGGCCGTCAACTCGGTGCGTTCCCACATCGATGCTGCAGAATCGCGCATCGCCATGGTGGTCAGATCCTCGAACTGGTCCCACGAGGGACGGCCGCGAAGCGCCGTTCCCATCGCGTTGACGTGGATCGCGCCGTTCGGCGCGTGAGGCGCGTAGTCACGATGCGAGACGATGACGACGGTCGAACCGTCGCAGGGAACGTCGCAGTCGTAGAGGCCGAACGGGTCGCTGATCATCCGGACGTTCAGATAGTCGTCCATCGTCATCGGATCGGTGTAGATCGCCTTCGGGTTGCTCGCCGCGTTGGTGCGGGCGTTGATCGCGATGGCGCCGAGCTGCTCTCGGGTCGTGCCGAACTCGTGCATGTGGCGCTTCGCGTAGCAGCTGATCCAGTTGGCCGCCGACGTGACCCCGTAGGGGATCAGGTACTGGAACGCAGGCGGCATGGACCCACCACCGCCACCGCTGGCTCGCATCGCACCGCCGCTTCCCTCGTAGACGGTCCGGAAGCACAGCACGTGTTTCGCGAGGCCGGCGGCGACGGCCAACACCGCCTTGTGCACCGCACCCAGCTGTCCGCTTGTCTCCGCTCCGCCGTCGCGCCAGTTGAGCGAGAAGCGCAGCGCATCGTGGAGTTCGGCGCCGGTGCAGCCGCCGAACGGGCCGCTCATGCCGGGATAGGTCGAGATGCCGTCGATGTCGGCAACGGTCAGTCCGGCGTCGTCGATCGCCCGCAGCGAAGCCTCGATCGTCAGGTCGAGGCCGCTGCGGTAGAGCCGCCGGCCGATGTCGGACTGGGCTGCACCACTGATGATCGCCCGCCGCTCGAGTGGTTCCTCCATCAGACGTCCTCTCTGTCGAACAGATGGGTCACGACGACCTCGGCGGCTTCCGATGCGGGACCCTCCCAGGCGATCACGCCATGATCGAGCAGGGCGACCGTGTCACAGAGATCGAGCGCGTGCTGGACGTGCTGCTCGACGATCAGCAGGGCCGTGCCGGTCGCTCGGACCGTCTCGAGGGTCTCGTAGACCTCGTCGACGACGATGGGTGCGAGACCGAGCGAGAGTTCGTCGGCGATCAGGAGTCGGGGCTTCTCGACCATCACCCGCGCCATCGACAGCATGCGCTGCTCGCCGCCCGACAGCGTCCCGGCGATCTGGCCGCGCCGTTCGCCGAGGCGGGGGAAGAGCGAATACGCCTCCTCGAGCCCGGCACGGACCTTTGATCGCCCGAGCGCTCGGTGGAACGACAGGGTCAGGTTCTCCTCGACGGTGAAGGTCGCGAAGACCGATCGGCCCTCGGGGGCATGGGCGATGCCCGCCCGGGCGTATTCGTAGGTCCGCCGCTGCGTCATGTCGTCGCCGTCGACGGTCACCGAGCCCGACGACGCGGCGACGAGGCCGCTGGCCACGCGGGCGACCGTGGTCTTGCCGGCCCCGTTCGGCCCGAGGAGGGCGAGGGCGGCGCCCGGTTGGATCGTGAGGCTCACGCCGAACAGCGCCCGGAACGGTCCGTACTCGGCACTCACGTCGGTCATCTCGAGAATGGGTCGGTCCGTCATCGCGGGTCCCCTTCGTGGTGGTCCACCTCGAGCGTGCCGAGGTAGGCCGTCCGAACCGCGGGTTCCCGCAGGGTCTCGGCGGTGGGGCCCTCGGCGATCAGCGAGCCGAAGTCGAGCACATAGAGCCGCTCGGTGAAGTCGGCGACGAGGTCCACGTCGTGCTCGACGAGCAGGATGGCGAAGTCCTGTTCCGCCTGGACCTGTCGCAGCGTCGTGGCGAGCGCCGCGGTTTCCTCGCGGTCGAGACCCGACGACGGTTCGTCGAGCAGGAGCAGGCTCGGTTCGGTCATGAGGGCGCGACCCACCTCGACCAGGCGACCCTGTCCGAGACTCAGTGATTCGATGGGCTCGTCGCCCAGCTCGAGGAGCCCGAGCAACTCGAGCACTTCGTCGCAGCGGGCGATCTCGGCCGCGGTCGGCCTGCCCAGGCCGAGAAGGTCCTTCCAGAAGGCGCCGGTGCCGTTGTGGATGCGCTCGGCGATCAGCAGGTGTTCCTTGACCGAGGTGTCGGAGAAGAGCTCGATCCGCTGGAACGTGCGGCCGATGCCGGCGTGGGCCCGCTTGTACACGGGCAGGTTGCTGACGTCGCGGCCGAGGAACCGGACGACCCCCGCATCGGGCGTGAGCACGCCGAGGAGGCAGTTGAAGAACGTCGTCTTGCCGGCACCGTTCGGTCCGATGAGGCCGACGCGTTCGCCCTTCATCACGTCGATGCTGACGTCGTTGAGGGCCTGGATGCCGGAGAACGACTTCGAGATACCGGTGGACTGGAGGATCGCGGTCACGATGCGGCACCTGCCTCTTCGGCGGCGAGCGCGGCACGTTGCGCGTCGCGGGCGTAGTAGCGCTCGTTGCGCTTCTTCGTGGCGCGCCGCTTGCCGAACTCGACCATGCCTTCGGGGTGGCGGGCGAACTGGATCGCGGTGAGGCCGAACAGCACGAAGCGCCACTTGCCCGAGATCGGGAAGATGCCCGGCAGGCGTTCCTCGCTTCGCACGATTCGCTCGAGAAGCCATCCCTCGAGCACCAGCGGACCGAAGAGGGAGAACGCGGCGCCCGCCTGCGCCGCGCCTTCGACGGTACGGGCGCTGAGCGACACGACGAGCACGAGCCAGAACATCGCTGCGAACGGGGTGAAGTTCTGGGCGTAGTTGACGTTCTCCTGATGCATGGCGAGCATGGCGCCGCCGAGACCGGCGATGAAGGCGGAGACCGCGAAGGCGGTGATGCGGGCGCGTGCCGGCGAGATGCCGATCGACTCCGCCGCGACCTCGCTGCCTCGCAGCGCCCGCAACGTCCGACCGATCGTTCCCTCCCGTAGCTGGATCACGGCGACCGACACGATCGTGAAGACCACGATCGCGAGGGCGAGGAACGCCTTGTCGGACTCGCCGAAGTCCCACGGCCCGAGCACCGGCCGGGGCACGGCGGTGCCGGTGAGCAGCGCGGTGCTGCCGCCGCCGACCCAGGAGAACTTGACCATCACCGCGTCGAAGAAGAACGCGAAGGCCAGGGTCGCGATCGCGAGCCAGACGCCGCCGAGGCGAAGCACGGGCAACGACAGCAAGGCACCGACGGCCGCGGCGATCGTCGCGCCGATGAGCGCCGCGAGTAGCACCGACATCTCGTAGCGGTCGGCCATCTGGAACACGGTGAACCCGCCGATGGCCGCGAAGGCTCCCTGGCACAACGAGATCTGGCCGGCGAAGCCGGTGATCACGGTGATCGAGAGATAGATGGTCGAGAGGATGACGGCCTGGGTCAGCAACGACACCCAGCGGACGTCGGCCTGGGTGAAGGCCAACACGCCGATGATCGTGAAGAACACCACGCCGAACGCGCGGGTCTGGAGCGTCAACAGGGGATGCCGGGTCGACGACGCGAGGGCCGGTGGTGGGGGGTCGACCCCCGAGAGCGGATCGGTCGCATCGATGGACCGCCGGATGGCGGGCCAGAAGACGAGGATCCCGAACAGCACCACGAACGGGAGCGACGGCGTCAGGTTCTCCTGGAAGGGCTTGAGCCAGGTGTAGTCGTCCGACCAGCGGGGGAGGTAGGTGTTGAAGAGCGCGATGAACCACCCGAGCGCCATGCCGCCGATGAGGGCTCGGGGGAGGCTCACCAGGCGACCAACTGCCGCGGCAGCCATCGCGATGATCACCAGCGTCAGGAAGTCGGTGCTGATCAGGGTGTTGAGCCGGGGGGCGATCAACACGCCGGCCATCCCCGCGAACATGCTGGAGATCGCCCACGCCAAGGCCGAGATCCGGTCGGCCGGGATGCCGGCGAGCTCGGTCATCCGCGGACTCTCGACCACGGCACGCATCGCCAGCCCCGCGGCGGTGAGCCGGAAGAGTGCGGCGAGCAGCACCATGGCGACGACCGCCACCACGATCTGGGCCAGCTCGTCGCGGCTGAACGGGTAGACGCCGAACGGGTCGTAGAACACCGATGATCCGTCGGGCACGATCCCGGTCGGTGTCCGACCGGCCACGGGTTTGTACGAGGCGAGCAGCTCGAACAGCGCGGGCAACGCCACACTCAGCCCGATCGCGATCACCAGCTTCGAAACCGCGGAGGCGGTGCGGAGGTTGCGGAAGATGAGCCGTTCGAGGATCAGCCCGATCGCCGGCGCGAGCACGAAGACCGAGAGGATCAGGGACGGAACGATCCCCCATTCCCACTCCTGGCGGGCCTTGAAGAACATCGCTGCCGAGATGTAGGCCTGCGCGCCGAAGGCCAGGTTGAACACCCCCGACGTCTTGTAGGTGAGCACGAAACCCAGCCCGATCAGGGCGTAGACGGTTCCCGGTGGCGTTCCCTGGAGGAGCGCGCGGAAGAAGTCTTCACCGAAGGACGCGAGAATCACGACACCTGCCTCGTCGGTTGGATCGGCGGGTTCAGCTGAACGTCGCCTCGACCGGGTCCTGCCATGACCGGTCGCCCTGCGGCCAGCACAACCATGGTTCTTCGGTGACCTTCTCGAACGTTCCGCCCTGCATCCGCACGAGCGTGGTGCACTCCTGCACGGCGCCGTTGGTCACCCGGTCGTCGTCGCTCGCCGAGTCGTGTTGACGGCTCCAGTCGATGGGGAAGGTGATTCCGTTGTAGGTGTAGGCGGTGAACTCGGTGTTGGTCGTCTCGACGAGCGAGGCACGGTCGAACTCGGGCCCGGTGGCGATGAGGCCGTCGACGAAGAGCATCGCGTTCATCCAGCCGATCATGGTCTGCTCGGCAGTGGGTCCGCCCTGGGGGCCGACCCACTCGTTGTAGAGCGCGATGGCCGGGAGATCCGAGAACTCGAACGGGGTGAACTGGGCCGACACGAAGTCGCCGTCGAACAGGTCGCCGGCTTCGGCGACGAAGCCCGCGTCGTAGGTGTTCGGGTGCTGGAGGGTGATCTGGTCGCGCACGCCCTGGCGCACGAGCTCCTCGGCGATCTTCTTCATGCCGTTGAGGTCGAGACACGACGCCACGAAGTCCACACCGAGCTCGATCCACTCGGTCACCTGCGGGGCGATGCCGTTGTTGAGGCCGAACTCGAGATCGTCGTAGGTCTTGGCGACGCTGATCCCGAGATCGTCGGCGTAGAGCTCGATCGCCCGGGCGTTGGTCCGGGAGCAATTCTGCGACTCCGGGGACACGCCATAGCCCAGCGAGACCGCGGTGGTCGCGCCGACGAGCGACATCTGGTAGGGGATTGCCCGGCCGGTGCAGTCCGCACACAGGACCCCGATGTGGGGGAAGAGGTTGTCGCGGCCGTTGTTGAGCGGTGCCTGGATGCCCCAGTTGTAGGTGGGGACGCCGGCGTCGTCGAGGTCGGCCAGGCCGGTCGAGGTGAGCGAGGCCGAGAAGGTGACGAAGGCGTTTTCGTCGGCGATGATCTCGAGCGCCTTGGTCTGGTGTTGGACGAGCTCGTCGTCGAGGACATCGCCGACCACGAGCTGGCGGCCGAAGACGCCGCCCAGGGAATTCTGGTAGTCGAAGTAGGCCTGGATCCCGGTGAGGTAGCAGTCGAGGATGCAGGTGCCGAGCGGGTTGCCTTCTCGCAGGCCGAGCACGGCGACCGCGATCTCCTCGTCGCTCACACCGGGAACGCCGTCGAGCGAGACGAAGGTGTCGCGATCGACCGCGGGGTCGTCGGTGCCGGGATCGGTCGTGTCCGGCTCGGTCGTGTCCGGAGTGTCGCCGTCGTCGGGTGCCGCGGTGGTCGTGGTCGTCTGATCGTCGGTGGACGTCTCGTCGTCGCCACTGTTGCCGCACGCGGCCGCGAACAGCGAGAACGTGAGCAGCAGAGCAAACAGGCCTTGCAGTCGTCGATGCATCTTTCCCCCAAGAAAAGCAATCGAGCCGGATGCGGTGACGCACCTGACGCTGGTGTTAGATCGGGACGTTAGCGCGGTGACGCAGTTCACTCCAGACGACTGCCGAGGACACGACATGGATCTCTCGTTCGGGCCCGAAGGGAACGCCTTCCGGCAGATGCTGCGGGAGTGGCTGGCCGAGAATCTTCCGTCCGATCTCGACGAGGCGGGTGTCGACGACGACGACGTGTTCGCGCGGCGCCGCACGTGGAACGCCACCCTGTTCGACGCCGGGCTGGCGGCGATCGACTGGCCGAGCGAGTTCGGCGGACGCGACGCGACCGTGCTCGAGCAGCTCATCTACAACGAGGAGTTCGCCCGGGTGCGGGCTCCGGGTCCGGTGAACGCGATCGGCGTGGCCAACATCGCTCCGGCGATCATGACCATCGGCACCGACGCCCAGAAGCAGCGCTACCTCCGACCGATGTTGCGCGGCGACGAGATCTGGAGCCAGGGGATGTCCGAACCCGACGCGGGTTCGGATCTCGCGTCGCTGTCGTGCCGAGCGGTCCTCGACGGCGACCGTTTCGTCGTGAACGGGCAGAAGACGTGGAACTCGCTGGGACATCGGGCCGACTGGTGTCAGCTCTACGTGCGTACCGACCCGTCGGCTCCAAAGCACGAGGGCATGACCTGCCTTCTCGTCGACATGCGGTCCCCCGGGGTCGACGTCCGACCGATCAGAACCATCGGCGGATCCCTCGACTTCGCCGACGTGTTCTTCACCGACGTCGAGGTACCCGTCGACGCGGTGCTCGGAGAGATCGGCTCGGGCTGGCATGTTGCGACCCGCACGCTCGGATTCGAACGGGCCGGTGTGGCGAAACTCTCACTCATGCTGCGCGAGAACTTCGAGCGACTGCTGGCCGATGCCGGCCCCGGTCGGCGTGCCGACCCGATCGTTCGCCAACGACTGGTCGCGCGCTACATCGACTCCGAGCTGCTCCGCCTGCTCGCCCAGCGCACCGTCTCCGCAGCGATGCACGACCGCATGCCGGGGGCGGAGGCGAGCGTGATCAAGCTGGCGTGGTCGACGATGGAGCAGCGTGTCGCCGAGACGGCGATGGACGTGCTCGGCGTCGACGCGCTCGCCGGCCCGTGGGCGGAACGGCTGTGCGGTAGTCGCTCGTTGACGATCGCCGGCGGCACGACCGAGGTGAACAAGAACATCGTCGGCGAGCGGGTGCTCGGACTTCCACGGGAGCCGAAGGTCGGGAGCCGATGACGTGACCGGATCGGCCGACGCGCCCGAGCGAGCGATCTCCTGCGTGGTCGAACCCGAGATCGATCTGGTCGCACCCGCCTTCCGCCATGACGGCATCGACGTCTATGTGTGCCCGAGTTGCGGCACGTTGGTGTCGGACGCGGCGTACGACCCCGAGCAGTACGACGAGTCCTACTACACGATCGCGTCCGACGATCTCGACGCGATCGAGCAGCGATGGGGGTTTCGTTGGCGGTACGTCCTCGACGGGATCGCCGATCGGTGCCCGGCCGGGGCCTCGATCCTCGACGTCGGCGCCGGCAACGGCCTGTTCACGAAACTCGCGGTCGAGGAATACGGATTCGTGGCGACCGGACTCGAGGTCTCGGAGGAATCGGCCCGTTTCGCCGACAGCGTGCTGGGTGTCGAACTGCTCGTCGGTGATGTCGCCGACCACGACGGGACCTACGACGTCGTCACGGCATTCTCGGTGATCGAGCACGTCGCTGATCCCGCCGGCATGCTGTCGCAGCTCACGGCCAGGCTGCGGCCCGGCGGCCTGCTCGTGGTCGCAACGCCGAATCCGGGATGTATCCAGCGCCGCGTGAAGGGCATCCGTCGATGGGGAATGGTGTGTCCGCCACACCACCTCAACATCTTCACGTCGCGGGGTCTCGAGCGGCTGTTGGCGCGTGCGGGCTTCACGGTGGTCCACCGCGAGACGATCAGCACCTCGGTCAAGGCGGTCGAGCCGATCGACACCTCGGGACAGCTCCTGCGCCGCGCCGTCTTCCGCGGATTGCGGGCGATGGGCCTGGGTGCCGACCAGCTCGTGTTCTCGACGCGGTGAACCCGCTCGGCCGACCCGTCAGGCCGGCAGCACCGCCCCCACCGTTTCCCCGGCGAGGGCGATGAGTTCCGGATCGTGTGCGTTGGCCGCGAGGTTGAGGGTCACTCCGTCGATGCCGGCATCGACGAGCTCCTGGATGGCCTCGCCGATCTCGTCGGGTCCGCCCAGGGTCATGCGGGGGGCCATCAGCTCGGCGACCTCGGCCGGCCAACCGTGGTTCTCGATGAACGTGTCGACGCTGGCCCGCGCCTCGTCCATGGTCCGGCCGATCACCATCATCACGAGCTTCGTGACCTTGATCTCCGAACGGTCGCGGCCGAGACGCTCGCAATGCTCGGCGAGGGCCTCGAGCTTGCGGGGGACCTCCTCGATGCCGCACGTGAGGTTGGACTCGTCTGCGTACTGGGCGACCATGCGAAGGGTCTTCTTCTCGCCGTTGCCGCCGATCATGACGGGCACCTTCGAGACCGGCGCGGGGGAATTGATGGCTTCGGTGACCTGGTAGTGGGTGCCGACGAGGGTCGGTCGCTCGCCACGGAGCATCGGCAGGATGATGTTGAGCGCCTCCTCGAGCTTCTCGAAGCGCTCGGAGAAGGTGTTGAAGGGGATGCCGTAGGCGTCGTGCTCGAGCTCGAACCATCCGCTGCCGATGCCGAGTGTGGCGCGACCGTGCGAGACGTGGTCCAGCGCGGTGATCGTCTTCGCGAGCACCGCCGGGTTGCGATAGGTGTTGCCCGTCACCAGGGCGCTCAGCCGCACCGATTCGGTGTGTTGCGCCAGTGCCGCGAGGGTGGTGTAGCACTCGAGCATGTAGTCGTCGGGGTCACCGATCCCGGGCAGCTGGTAGAAGTGATCCATCAGCAAGATCCGGTCGAACCCGCTCGCCTCGGCCGTCTTGGCCTGGGTGACGAGATTGTCGAAGATCTCGTTGGCGGCGACTCCGGGGTAGGTGAAGTTCGGGATCTGATAGCCGAGTCGGGTCATGGAAGCGCTCCTGTGCTGTGACGTTCTGACAACATATGCAGAAAATGTCAGCTTGTCTACCCCGGCGGCGTCCGCCATCATGGGGCCATGGCCGAGGGAGCGGACGACGACAAGCGGCTGCGGATCCTCGATGCGGCGCTCGCCAAGTTCTCGGCCTACGGCTTCGCCCGCACGTCGATGGCCGACATCGCCGAAGCAGCATCGATGTCGCGCCCGGCGCTCTACCAGCACTACGGCAACAAGGAGGAGATCTTCCGGGCGATGCTTGAGCGTGTCTTCACCGATGCCGCCGACAGCGCCATTGCATCGCTGGTCGCCGAGGGTGATCTCGAGGGCCGACTCGACGGCTTCCTCCAGCGCTGGTCGGGCGATCTCATGGAGAAGTTCCGATCCACCGAACATGGAAACGATCTCGTCGAGGCCAAGGCCGGACATGCGAAGTCGGTGGTCGACGACGTGAACCGACGGGTCCGCAAGGCACTGGAGGAACGGCTGGGCGACGAGGTCGACGACCCGACCCCCTGGATCGATCTGCTGCTGCTGTCGCCATTGGGATTCAAGTACGACGAGCCCACCATGCTGCGGTACCGACGACGGCTCGCGGTGCTGGCCGCGTCGGTGGCCGGAAGTATTGGCGCCGGGTCATCGGAATGAGGCCATTGCCGGGATAGACAGCGGTAATGACTCCGCGCCCCGAACGGGCTCGACGATCCGAACACCTCCGAGTGGCGACGCTGGCGATCGGCGCGCTCGGTGTCGTCTACGGCGACATCGGCACCAGCCCGCTCTATGCGTTACGCGAGTCCTTCGAGGGGGCCGGCCACGAGATACCCGTCGTCGAGGCGAACGTCCTCGGGGTGCTCTCGCTGATCGTCTGGTCGCTCATCGTCATCATCTCGGTGAAGTATCTGATTTTCGTGATGCGTGCCGACAACGACCACGAGGGCGGCATCCTCGCCCTCACCGCGCTGATTCCCTCGGGGCTGGGCAGTCGGGTGCGTCTGGTGCTCGTGGTCATGGGCGTGTTCGGCACGGCCCTCCTCTACGGCGACGGGATGATCACGCCGGCGATCTCCGTCCTCAGTGCGGTGGAGGGCGCAGAGGTCGCCACAGATCGACTGGACCACTTCGTGGTGCCGATTGCGATCCTCATCCTCGTCGCGCTCTTCAGCGTGCAACGTCGCGGGACGCATGCGGTCGGTCGGGTCTTCGGCCCCGCCATGATCCTCTGGTTCAGCACCCTTGCGCTGCTCGGTCTGGTGCAACTCGTCGGCGAACCGACCGTGCTGCGGGCGTTCTGGCCCGGCCACGCGGTGCGCTTCTTCCTCGACAACGGGATGAGCGCCTTCCTCTCCCTCGGCTCGGTGTTTCTCGTGGTGACGGGTGGCGAGGCCCTCTACGCCGACATGGGCCATTTCGGACGTCGTCCGATCACCCTCACCTGGTACGCCCTGGTGCTGCCGGCGCTCACACTCAACTATCTCGGGCAGGGCGCGCTGCTGATCGGCGATGCGGAGGCGATCGACAATCCGTTCTATCGGATGGCCCCCGACGCCGCCGTCCTGCCGCTCGTGGTGCTGTCGACGCTGGCCAGCGTGATCGCGTCGCAGGCGCTCATCTCGGGTGCGTTCTCGCTCACGCATCAAGCCGTCGGTCTCGGCTACCTGCCGCGGCTGCGGATCGTCCACACGTCGGCATCCGAACGCGGCCAGGTCTATGTCCCGGTGGTGAACTGGACGCTCATGATCGCGAGCTGCGCGTTGGTGCTCGGGTTCGGCTCGTCGAGCAACCTCGCGGCCGCGTACGGCATCGCCGTCACCGCGACGATGGCGATCACCACCGTCCTCTTCACGGTCATCGCCCGTCACCGCTTCCGCTGGCCACGCACTGCCGCAGTCGCGTTCGCGTTTGTCATGCTGGCGGTGGATCTGGCGTTCTTCGGCGCCAACCTGCCGAAGATCCCCAGTGGCGGCTGGTTCTCCCTCATGGTCGGTGCCGTCCTGCTCGGCTTGATGCTGACCTGGCACGCAGGGCGCCGAAACATGCGCCGTCAGTCGGCCGGCGGGCTGATCGCGATCCCCGATTTCATCGACAGTGTCCGCGACACCGAAGTGGTGCGGATACCGGGAACCGCCGTGTATCTCTACGGCATCCAGGGCTATGCGCCGCCGGCGCTGGTGAGCCACGCCCGCCTGCAACACGTGTTGCATGAGGACGTGATCGTGCTGACCGTCGAGATCGCCGGCGTCCCGAAGGTGCAGCCTGCATTCCGCGTGGAGATGCAGGAATTTTCCGACGGGTTCCGGGGCGCGCGCCTCCGGTTCGGCTTCATGGAGGAGACCGATGTTCCGGCCGCGCTGGCGGGATTGTTGGGGAAGGACGCCGAGGAGGCGCTCTACATGCTGAGTCCGCGTGTCGCGGTCGTCGACGGCTCGGCGAGCTGGTGGGCCACGTGGCGCGACCATGTCTTCGTCGTGCTGCATCGGAACGCAGGCAGCGCGTCCGACAGTTTCCGCCTACCTGCCGACCGCACCCTCAGCATCTCGGGTTCGCTCGCCCTCTGATCGCTGCCTCACGCCGATGCGCCGAACACGCCACGGCGCAGGATGAGCGCGGTCGTGTTGATCGCGTCCTCGACCGAGATGCCGAGTCCGCGGAAGGCGGACGCGGGGAATCCCTCGAGGAGGGCGAAGCAGCTCACGATGTCGGCATCGGTGTCGCCGAAGCTGCGAGCGTCGAGTCCGGTTCGGAGCGCGCGGCTGACCTCGAGCCGGGATCGAGTCGCAGCGTCGAGTCCGGCCGCGCGCGCCTCGGGCAGGCATCCGATGATGCCGCCGTGGCGAGCGAAGAGGTCGAAGTAGTCGCTCGCCCACGGGGCTTCCGTGCCGGCTGCGAGTGGCCAGGACGCCAACAGCTCCACGATCTCGTCGGTTGCCGCGTCGACATGTTCGGAGAACACCGCGTCCTTGTCGCGGTAGTAGCGATAGAAGGTCCCGTGCGACACGCCCGCCTCGACCGCGATGTCGTCGACCCTCACCCCCTCGTATCCCAGCGTGCCGAAGGCGGCTGCGGCTGCGTCCATCAGCTTGGTCCGCGTTGCCATACCCCGGGCCTGGCGGCGTTCGTCGTCGGGATTCGTCGCCCGGGTTTGCCCTGGCGTGCGACGACCGGTGCCCGGTCGCGATTCGCCGATGTTGATGCCGTCGATCGCTCCGAAGATCGAGCGGGGGATGAGGTCGGTGAGCGCATCGGTCGCCCGCGCATCGGTCACCGATCCCACCCGCCGGCGATAGACGGACGCGCCGTATGCCACCGAGTTGATCGCGACGGCCTGCACCTCGAGGGCGACCGGATCGGCCGGCGGGTCGACGATGACGTCGCAGAGCCGCGACCGGTAGGCCGCACTGAGCGTGACCGACCCCGTCACCATCTGGTCGTCGGTGCGGACCGCAGCGGCGAAGTTGTCGGCCACCGCGCGATAGCGGGCATGGACGGCGGCGAGACCCGTCAGCCACGAGGCGATCTCGTCGCGCCCCCGCCGATCCGGTGTGATCGGCCCCATGCGGTCCAGCACCTCGAGGAGTTCGGCGCCGAACCGAGCGGCCAGGCGCCGGTGGAGATCCTCTTTGCCGGAGAAGTACTGGTAGAAGGTCGGCCGGGAACAGCCGGCGATGTCGGTGATCGCTTCGACGCTCGTGCGCGCGTAGCCGGTGGCGGCGAACGCGTCGTTGGCCGCGGCAAGGATGCGTTGTTGCGTCGCCCGGCCGGCCTCGCCCACGGTCGGGTTGGTGCCGAACGGTGCGCGCCGGGAAGTCGTGATGTCCTCCATGGACCTCTCAGGGTAGGCGCCAGCGGTCGCCCGCCGCCCCGGTCGGGTCAGAGGATCGCGCCCGACTCCTTCATCGCGATGATGTCGTCCCAGTCGATGCCGAGTTCGTTGAGGATGAGTTCGGTGTGTTCGCCGAGCTCGGGGGCCCGCTCCACCTCGATCGGTTCCTCGTCGAACTGGGCCGGGCTGGCGACCAGCTGCACCTCGTCGCCCGAGCCGTGCGTCATCGCCGGCAGGTAGCCGTTGGCGATCACCTGCGGGTCGGCGTAGAGCTCGTCGAGGGTCTGGAACGGCGTCCACACGCCATCGAAGGTCTCGAGTCGTTCCTTCCATTCGTCGAGGGTGCGTTCGGCAAACGCCTCGTCGAGGATGTCGATGCAGTCGGGCCCGTTCTGGGCCCGGGCCGAGGAATGGTTGAATCGTTCGTCGTCCACCAGGATCGGTCGTTCGAGTCGGGCCGCGAAGTCTTCCCAGTGCTTGTCACTCTGGAGCAGGATCAGGCTGATGAAGCGCCCGTCCTTCGTGCGGTAGACGCCCACCCCCGGATTGGGCGACATGCGTCGGTCGCCGCGGGGGAGCGAGCTCATACCGAAGAGTTTCGACGCCACGACCAGCGGTGAGATCTGCCACATCGCCGTCGCGAGCAGCGAAACGTCGACAACGCTGCCCTCGCCGGTGCGCTCTCGTTTGACGAGCGCAGCGGCGATCGCGCCGGCGACGCTCAGTCCACCCATGACGTCGCCGAACGCGGGCGATGCCTGGCCGGCCGGCCAGCCGTCGTCGCCGGGCGGGAACACGGCGCCGAGTCCGCCGCGAGCCCAGAACGACGCGCCGTCGTAGCCGCCCTTCTCGGCGTCGGGCCCTTGGGGCCCCTGACCGGAGCCGCGGGCGATGATGATGTTCGGGTTGCGGGCCCGGATGTCGTCGGTGTCCACCCGCAGCTTGCGGCGAATGGGCGGCAGATAGTTGGTGAGGAAGACGTCGGCCGTCTCGATGAGTTTCAGGAACGCCTCGCGCCCGTCGTCGCTGCGGAGGTTGATCGCCATGCTCCGCTTCGAGCGGTTGGGTTGCTCGATCATGAAGTTGACGCCGCCGGCGCCGCCGGGGACGAGCCCGGAGGTGATCAGGCCACGTTGGGGATCGCCACCGTCGGGGGGCTCGACCTTGATGACGTCGGCGCCCCAGTCGGCGAGCACCGAACCCGCCGACGGCACGAACATCCAGCTCGCCAGTTCGACGACGCGGATGCCGTCGAGCGGCCCGCTCATGCGGGCCAACCCACGGTCTTCGTCTCGGTGAAGATCTCGAGGCCCTCGATGCCGCACTGGCGGCCGATGCCGGAGTTCTTGTAGCCACCGAACGGCGCGTCGGCGCCGTACCAGACACCACCGTTGATCCCGATCGTTCCGGTCCGGAGCCTCGCAGCCACGGCCTTGGCTCGCTCGAGATCCGCGCTGAAGACGTTGCCCGAGAGGCCGAACGTCGAGTCGTTCGCGATGCGGATCGCATCCTCGTCGTCGTCGTACGCGATCAGGCAGATCACCGGTCCGAAGATCTCCTCCTGGGCGATCGTCATCGAGTTGTCGACGTCGACGAACAGCGTCGGCTCGACGTAGTACCCCTTGTCGAGGTGGGCGGGCACGCCGCCGCCGATCGCGACGCGGGCGCCTTCCTCGATCCCCTTCTGGATGTAGGCGAGCACACGGTCCTGCTGCTTCTTCGAGACCTGTGGGCCCTGCAGGTTGTTGGCATCCGTGGGGTCGCCATAGTTCCAGTTGGCGAAGCTCTCGGTCGCGACGGCGACGGCTTCGTCGTACTTGCTGCGGGGGACGAGCAGGCGGGTGGGGATCGCGCAGCCCTGGCCGCCGTGCATGCACGAGGTGACGGCGCTCGCCAGTGCCTGGGACAGGTCGACATCGTCGAGATAGATGTTGGCGGACTTGCCGCCGAGTTCGAGGAACACCGGCTTCAGGGTCGACGACGCCGCCTCCATGATGCGGCGGCCCGTCGCGCTCGAGCCGGTGAATGCGACCATGTCGACATCGGGCGAGGTCGTGAGGACCTCGCCGGTCAGGTGGTCCTGGCTCGACACGATGTTGACCACACCGGGCGGGATGTCGGTCTTCTCGACGATCAATCGGGCGAGCCGCGCCGCCGTGGCCGACGTGTCGGGCGCCGGCTTGAGCACGCACGTGTTGCCCATCGCCAGGATCGGGCCGAGCTTGTTGAGGGTGATCTCGATCGGGAAGTTCCACGGGACGATGACCCCGATGACGCCGAGGGGCTCCTTCCAGACTTCGCGTTCGGTCTGGTAGCCGACGCCCATGGCGTCCTTCGTGCCGATCGAGCGCTTCCACTCGAAGGAGTCGATCATCTCGGCCGGCCAGGCGAGCGCCTCACGCAACGGCGCGTCGAGCTGGGGGCCATAGGTGATCAGCAGCGGACAACCGACCTCGGCGACGAGGTCGGCGCGCATCTCCTCCTGTTCGCTCTCGATCGCAGCCTGGAGTTGGAGCAGGCACTGCTTGCGGAACGCGTGGTTCGTCGACCAGTCGGTCGTGTCGAACGCCTTGCGGGCCGCGGCGACCGCAGCTTCCATGTCGGCCTTGCTGCCGTCGGCGACCTGTCCGATCACCTCTTCGGTGGCCGGATTGATGTTGTCGAACAGTGCGCCGTTCTCGGCGTCGACGAGCTTGCCGTCGATCAACAGCTTCGAGTCCACTACGTCCTCCAGACGAGTTCGAGGTTGTCGACGCTGCGCAACCCCATGGTGTATGCGGGCGTGGTGCCCGGCTTGAGTTCATACGACGGCACGCGTTTGTGCCATTCCTCGAGACACACCCGCAGTTCCATCCGGGCGAGATGCGAGCCGAGACAGCGGTGGACGCCGCCGCCGAACGCGATGTGCTTGTTGATCTCCCGGTCGAAGTCGACCGTGTCGGCATCGTCCCAGAACCGCTCGTCGGTGTTGGCCGAGCCGAGGTTGACCGACACCTTGTCGCCGGCATGGATCGGACAGCCCGACAGTTCGGTGTCGGCGGTCGCGACCCGGATCACCCCGGCGACCGGACTCTCCCAGCGCAGCAGCTCCTCGACGGCTGCCGGGATGTCGGCGGGTTGGTCGACCAGACGCTTCTGCTGCGCCGCGTTCTGGGCGAGATAGGCGAGCATGCAGTCGAGCGAGGCGGTGACCGTGTCGAGTCCGGCGAGGAAGAAGAGGTAGCCGATGTCGAGCACGTCGGCCTCGGTGAGGCGATGACCCTCCACCTCGGCGTCGAGAAACTGCGAGATGAAGTCGTCGGTGGGGTTCGCCTTCTTCTCGTCGATCGCTTCCTGGAGCACCGCGTAGATCTTCTGGCCGGTGACGTTGCGGAACTCTGTCGCCTCGTCGAATCCGTCGACCGGAGGTCGGATGATGCCGTCCTTCAGCTCGATGAACTCCGGGGTGCGCTCGACCGGAAGGCCGAACATGGTGAGGAACACCTGGCTCGGGAGCGGCTCGGCGATCGATCGATGGAAGTTGCACTCGCCGTCGTCGATCACCGTGTCGATGAGGTCGTTGACGAGGGCCCGGGTCGACGCTTCGAGCAGGGCGACCCGGCGCGGCGCGAACAGCGGATCGAGCAGCTTGCGGTACTTCGAGTGTTCGGGCGGATCGATCTCGAGCGGGATCAGCGGGCGGACCTGGCCGATCTCGGCCGCCCCGAGACTCGAGAAGACGTCGGCGTTCTGCAGGACGGTCATCACGTCGCCGTGGAGCGCGACGCTGGTGCCGGTCATCATCTCGTGCTCGACCGCCATCACCGGCATGTGGTCGCGGAGGAACTTGTACATCTCCTGCGGTGGTCCGCTCAGGTCGATGCCGTCGTCGGTGTCGCTCATTGGCTGTTCAGCTTTCGATGATGGTGATGGCGTCTTCAGGACAGTTGCCGGCGCCCTTGCGCGAGGCGTCGTGCAGTTCGGGTCCGACGGTCTCGGAGATGACGAGCCCGTAGCCGTCGTCGTCTGATCCGAAGACGGCGGATGCGAGCACGTAGCAGCGTCCGTGACCCTGACAGCGTTCCCGGTCGAGTTCGATCCTCACGTCAGGCTCCCAGGAGTTCCTTGAGGTTGCCGCCCATGATCTTGGCGACATCGGCGTCGCTGAGGCTGTCGGGCAGGTCGTCGGCGAACTCGATCGGGTTGGCGAGGCCCTCGGGGTGGGGGTAGTCGGATCCGAACAGCAGACGATCGGCGCCCATGATGTCGATCAGGTCTTCGAGTCCGTCCTCCCAGAACGGGTTGACGTAGACGTTGCGGGTGAAGGTGTTGACCGGGTGCTCGGCGAACTCCTGCGGCATCTTCTTGTAGATGCCCTCGAGGTTCGCGATGAGCGGCTTGACCCAGGTTCCGCCGTTCTCGATCGTACCGAAGCGCATGTCGGGGAACCGGGTGAAGGCACCGTGGCAGATCATCGCGTTCATCATGTCGGTGATGGCGCGATTGTTCATGACGAGGAAGCGGAACGGGTTGGGCTTGAACGGCAGCATCTCGTTGCCGCGGCCCTCCCAGATGCCCGAGAGATCGGCGTAGCCCGAGTCGGACGAGTGCATGCCGACGAACACGCCGGATTCCTGCACCCGGGCCCAGAACGGATCGAACTCCTCGAGCCCGGGCGAGCGCGGCCCCCGCAGCCCCCACGCCGGCGCCGGCCGGATCAGGACGCACCGCGCGCCCTTGTCGAGGGCCCATTCGAGTTCCTCGATGGCCTTCTCGACGATCGGCAGCGCGATCACGGGTGTCGTGAAGATGCGGTTCTCGTGGTTGAAGCCCCACTCGTCGAGGAGCCACTGGTTGAGCGAATGCACGGCGGCGTGGCACAGGTCCGGGTCGTCGCGCATCCGCTCTTCGAGGAGACTGGCGAGCGTCGGGAACATCAGCGTGCCGTCGATCCCGAGCTCGTCGAGGTGGGGGAGCCGGGCCTGCGCGTTGCGGGCCCATTCGGGGCACTTCATCGGCTCACCGAAGATCTCGCGGAGGCTCTTCCCCTCGGGGTTGCCGTTGCGGTAGTACTCCTCCTGCGCGCCGGGTCGGGCCACGACCTCGAAGGTCGGGTTGGGGATGTAGTCGGAGATCTTGTCGTTGACCGCGATCTTCGTGCGCCCGTCGACCTGCACGTACTTGATCGCTCCCTTGTACTTCTCGGGGAGGTAGCGGGTGAAGGCCTCTTCGGTCTCGTACAGGTGGTTGTCGGAGTCGAAGACGGGGTAGTCGATCGTGCGCGCCACTGATGTTCCCTTCCGAGCTGATCTAACAGTGGCGTCAGTATTTCTCGCGTCGGGCCGGATGTCTAGATGACGTGTTCTACGCTCCCGGCCATGGACTCACCCATGGACTACTTCGACCTCACCGGCCGCACCGCCATCGTGACCGGCGGGAGCCGCGGGCTCGGCAAGGAAATGGTGCAGGCGTTCGCCGCCCAGGGAGCGAACGTCGTCATCGCGAGTCGCAAGCTCGCGAACTGTGAGGCGCTCGCCGCCGAGGTGGAGGAGCGGTTCGGGGTACGGGCGCTCCCCGTCGAGTGCCACATCGGCTACTGGGATCAGGCCGAAGCGCTGGCCGCGCGGGCGATCGCCGAGTTCGAGACGATCGACATCCTCGTCAACAACGCGGGCATGTCGCCCCTCTACGAGTCGCTCGATGCCATCGACGAGGCGCTCTACGACAAGGTGATGGAGGTCAACCTCAAAGGAACCTTCCGGCTGACCGTCCTGCTGGCCGAGCACATGAAGGCCAACGGCAAGGGCTCCATCATCTCGGTCAGTTCCACTGCCGCGGTGAAGCCGACGCCCGGTGAGGTCGTCTACGGACTCGCCAAGGCGGGGCTCCACAATCTCACCGAGAGCTTCTCGAGGGCCTACGGACCGGAGGTACGCGTCAACTGCATCCAGCCGGGGCCGTTCCTGACCGACATCTCGAAGGCGTGGAGTGAGGCGGCGATCGCCAACATCGGCAAGGGCATCTCTCTCGGTCGCGCCGGCGAGCCCCACGAGATCATCGGCGCCGCGCTCTACTTCGCGAGCGACGCGTCCAGCTTCACCACCGGCGCGATCCTCCGCATGGACGGCGGACTCGCCTGAACCCGTGGCGGGGTCACGGGCGCATGTACCAGCCGCCGCTGGCGTTGATCGTCTCGCCGGTGACGAACGACGACTCGTCGCTCACCAGCCACGCCACCACGTTGGCGATGTCGGCGGGAGTGCCGAGTCGGCGGAGGGGGGTCCTCGGCGCCTCATCGAGTAGTTGTGGTGCTTTCGCGTCGACGAACCAGGTGTGGATGATCCCCGGCGCGACCCCGTTGCAGCGGACGCCGCTCGGCCCGTACTCCGTGGCGATGGTGCGCGTGAGTTGGTGGAGGGCCGCCTTGGCGCCCGCGTAGGGGCCCTCGTTGGTGCCGTGGATCCAACCGGCGACGGACGTGATGTTGACGATCGATCCCCACCCCTGTTCGACCATCGCCGGCAGCAACGCCCGGCAGAGATACCAGGGGCCGGAGAGGTTGACGCCGATCGCCCAGTCCCACTGCTCGGGGGTCATGTCGCCCACGGGGTTCAGCGCATTGACCGCCGCATTGTTCACGAGCACGTCGACGACGCCGAAGCGCTCGCGGGCCGCGGCGAGCGTGGCGTCGATCTGGGCGCGGTCGCCTGCGTCCATCAGCGAGCCCATCACCCGGTCGGCGCCGAACTCGTCGGCGAACTCGGCGACCGTTTCGTCGGTGCGCCGTTCGTGCACGTCGGTGACGACCACGTTGGCGCCCTCGGTGAGGAGCCGGCGCGCGGTGGCCTTGCCGATGCCGCCACCGGCCGCACCGGTGACGAGGGCCGTGTGGCCGGTGAGGCCGTAGATCCCGGTCAGGCCTTTGCCTTCGCGTTCGCCGCGAAGTCGACCAGTGAGATCTTCTCCGCACCGTCGTGGCGTCCGGTCGACATCGACTTGATCGACACGTCGTGGTCGCCGGCCGCTTCGCGTAGCGCGCCCACCGTGCAATCGGCTCGATCGATCACCGAGAACGGGTCGTAGGAGTACCACTCCATGGCGTTGAGGTGCGTGATCTTGTCGACCTCATCGTCGGGAACGCCGGTGAACACCTCCTCGAGCTCTTCGGGCGCGTTGGGCCAGTTCGAGTCGGAGTGGGGGTAGTCCATCTCCCACGTGATGTTGTCGATGCCGATCTCGTGGCGAAGAATGATGCCGACCGGGTCGGTGATGAAGCAGGTGAGGAAGTTCCGGCGGAACACCTCACTCGGCAACAGGTCGCCGAAGTCCTGACCCGTCCACGTGTGGTGCATCTTGTAGGTCTTGTCGGCGCGGTCCATGAAGTAGGGAACCCAACCGGTGCCGCCCTCGGACAACGCGATCTTGATCTCGGGGTAGCGCCGCGGGACCGTCGACCACAAGAGGTCGGCGGCCGCGGTCGAGATGTTCATCGGCTGCATCTGGATCATCACGTCCATCGGCGCGTTCGGTGCGGTGACCACGAGCTGGCCCGACGAACCGAGATGGATCGACAGGACCGTGTTGTGCTCGACACACGCCTCCAGCATCGGATTCCAGTGCTCGTCGTGCCAGCTCGGCTGGCCCAGCGGCACCGGGTTCTCGGTGAAGATCATCGAGTGGCAACCCTTCTCTGCCACTCGGGCGATCTCGGCTGCCGTTTCCTCGGGCGACCAGAGCATCGGCAGCGCGGCCGGGATGAAACGACCCGGATACGCGCCGCACCATTCGTCGATGTGCCAGTCGTTGTAGGCCCGGATGAGGTCGGCCGCGAACTCCTTGTTGGGGTGCGAGGCGAAGAGGCGACCGGCGAAGCCGGGGAAGCTCGGGAAGCACATCGACCCGAGCACTCCGCCCGCGTTCATGTCCTTGATGCGTTCGTGGATGTCGTAGCAGCCGGGGCGCATCTCCTCGAACGAGGTCGGCTCCATGCCGTATTCCTCCTTCGGGCGTCCGGCGACGGCGTTGAGCCCCACGTTCGGGATCACCGCGCCGTTGAAGGTCCAGACGTCGTTGCCCTCCTCGGTCCGGATGAGCTTCGGCGCCTCGTCCTTCCACTTCGCCGGAAGGTGTTCGTCGAACATGTGCGGCGGTTCGCACAGATGATCGTCGACACTGACCAGGATCATGTCGTTCTTGTCCACGGGGTCCCCCTTGACCTAAGCCGGCTGCTCAAAGGAATCTAACACCAACGTCACATTCGACTTCCAGACGGCAGACCATGATCTTCGACGCAGACAACCACTACTACGAGCCCGACGACTGTTTCACCCGGTTCATGCCTTCGGGCCAGATGGACGAAGCGATCCGTGTGGTCGAGGACGACGGCGGGTCCCGAGTGCTCATCGGCGACCGGCCGTTCACCTTTCTCAAGGAGCCGTTCTCGGAGGTGCACACCAAGCCCGGCTCGTTGCGCGAGATGCTCCGCAACATGAAGGCGGGCCTCCCCGTCGAGGAGAACGACGCCATCGAGAACGTGCGGCCCGAGTACCGCGAACGTGGGCCTCGCCTCGCGCTGATGGACGAGCAGGGTGTCGACGCGATGGTGCTGTTCCCGACCGTGGCGGTGTGCGTCGAGCACTTCATGAAGGACAATCCGGCGCGGACCTATGCCAACGTCCACTCGTTCAATCGTTGGCTCGACGAGGACTGGGGCTTCGGTGCCGACGGTCGCATCTATGGCGTGCCGCTGATGTCGTTGATCGACGTCGATGCCGCGATCGCCGAACTCGAGTTCGTGATGGATCGCGGCGCACGGTTCATCCACCTCCGGCCGGGTCCGCAGGGCGGGCGGAACCCGGGGGATCCGATCTTCGACCCGTTCTGGGAACGCGTGAACGAGGCGGGGCTGACGGTGACGTTCCACATCTCCGAGTCGGGCTACAACGAGCTGTTCTCCGTCGCGTGGGGCGAGGAGGCCAACCCGTCGTCGCACCAGCAGTCGGCGTTCCAGTGGACGAGCTTCTACGGCGACCTCCCGATCATGCAGACGATCGCGGGTCTCACGTTCATGAACTTCTTCGGCCGCTTCCCGAACATCCGGATCATGTCGGTCGAGAACGGATCGCTGTGGGTGCCGTACCTGCTCGGCGCGATGGACAAGATGAAGGGCATGGGCCGCAACGGCCCGTGGCCGGGCGGCTATGTGAGCGGGCGACCGAGCGAGATCGTGAAGGAGAAGGTCTTCGTGTCGCCGTACCACGAGGAGAACATCCCGGCATTGTGCGAGACGATCGGCGCGGGACAGGTGTTGTTCGGCTCCGACTTCCCCCACGCCGAAGGTTTGGCCGAACCGCTCGCGTTCCGCGACGGTCTCACCGGACTGAGCGACCACGATCAGGCGCTCATCATGGGCGAGACGATGGCCGCGCTCTCCGTCGCTCCGTGATCGATCTCGCCGCCCACGGGCTGATCCCGCCGGCAACCCCGCCGCGCGACGTCGGAGGACCGGGCTCGGTTGCTCGGTTGCTCGACGACGCCCTGACCCGCGATCCCGACCGGCTCGCGTTGGTCGGTCGGAGTGGCCGCTTCACGATGGCCGAGCTCGACGCCGAGGTCGGGCGTGCCGCCGGTGCTCTCGCCGCCCTCGGGGTGGGCATCGGCGACCGGGTCGCCATGTCGCTGCCCAACGACGTCGACATCGTGATCGGCTATCTCGCCGCGATGCGACGGGGTGCGATCTGGCTCGGGATCAATCGGCCGCTCGCGCCACCCGAGAAGGCCTACATGCTGCGCGACGCAGAGGTGTCGGTCCTGTTGACCGACGCCGACACCGCAGCGAGCCTCGATCCTCGTCGTGGCGAACTCGGCGACCTCCGCGAGTTACTCACGGTCGACGAGTGGCGCGGGGCAGTGGCTGCGGCATCCACCGACCTCGCGCCGGTGGCGATCGATCCGCTGGCGCCCGCCGCGATCGCCTACACGTCCGGCACCACCGGATTCCCCAAGGGAGCGGTCCATTCGCAGCACAACATGCTGTTGCCCGGGCGGGTCAGCGCGGTGCGCGGGACACATCGCTCCGGAGGAGTGATGGGGGTCCCACTTCCGCTGACGATCCTCAACCTCATCATCCTCGGACCGTGTATGGCCTACCAGTGCGACATGAGCCTCGTCGCCATGGACCGGGTCGATGGTGTCGGCATGGCCGAGTGGATCGCGGCGGAGAACGTCACCACCTTCTCCGCGGTGCCGGCGATGGTCCACGACCTGCTCACCAACGAGTCGGTGACCGACGAGATGCTCGCGTCGATCGATGCGATCGGGGTCGGGGGTGCAGACATGCCCGATGCGTTCCGTCGTCTCTACCGAGAACGCTTCGGGACTCGCGTGGGTACCGGCTATGGCCTGACCGAAGCGCCGACCGCGGTGACGGTCGAAGACGTCACCGAGCCGGCGGTTCCCGGCTCGTGCGGCAGGGCGCTACCCCAATGCGCGATCCACATCCTCGACGAGTCGGGTGTCCCCGTCGCGGTCGGCGAGGCCGGCGAGGTCTGTGTCGGCCCGGCGCTCGAGGGGGAGTGGGCCGACGTCTACCGGCCGATGCTCGGCTACTGGAACCGACCCGAGGCATCGGCCGAAGCGCTGCGGGATGGCCTGCTGCACACCGGCGACATCGGCTCGCTCGACGCCGACGGCAACCTCAGGATCCACGATCGGAAGAACGATCTCATCATCCGCGGCGGGGCCAACGTCTATCCCGCCGAGGTCGAGCGCGTCCTCCACGAGAACCCTTCGGTCGCGGCGTGCGCAGTCATCGGGGTCCCCGACGAGCGACTCGGTGAACGCGTCGTCGCCTTCGTCGAGCTGATGGATGGCGCGGCGGTGTCCGAGGCTGAGCTGCAGTCGCTGTGCCGCGAACAGCTGGCCCGGTACAAGGTCCCCGATGCCGTGACGTTCGTCGACGGGTTCGAGCGCACCCCCATGGGCAAGATCAGGAAAACCCTCCTCCGAGAAAGTATCTAGGGGTCAGACACCCATACCTTCTCGGCGGCAGTCGATGGTCTGCCCAGCCGGGCGCTCGCATGGTCGACGAGCTCGGCGAAGATCGGATCGCGCAGGAGGCGGCGTCGTGCTCGCGCCACCGCGGACCGAGCGACCGCAACGCTGCCGTATCCGTAGCGTTGGCACAGGTCGTCCATCGGTACGGCAGTGTGGAGCGACGCCAGGTAGAGCAGCGCCAGCCGGACGTCGTTGCGCACTCCACGACCACCGCAGCGCACCACGGCGAGCTCCGAATCGCTGTCGACCCCGAGGGCGACCTCGACGTCGGTGGGACGGAGCATCTGCGGCCGGCGACGGGCCGTTGGGGCGAACGGGGGGCCGGACGCGGTGCGTTCGGTTGCGTCCAGCACGAAGTCGATGTAGGCCGCTCGGCTCGGGAACCGATCGAGCAGCCTGGTGGTCGTGAGCCAGCGCGGTCGCCGGACCTCATCGGTGTACGCGAGGTGGCTGGTCCACCGGAACGCCTCCGGCGTTGCCGGCCCGTCGACGATCGGATTCCGGTGGATGTACCGCAGCGTGGCGGACAGATGGGCGTCGTCGTGCACGGGCTTCGAGCGGTAGCGGCTCCGGAACAGCGGGCCGTCGTAGCCGTATTTGATGTTGAACCGTTGGGCGTAGCGGCCGGTCAGACCCTTCATCGCGGCAGACAGCTTCGGGACCTCGGCCTCGACGAGCAGGTGGAAGTGGTTGGGCATGAGCGCGTACGCGTGGACCCGCACCTCGGCCGTCGTCACCGAATCGGCGAGCAGGCCGAGGAACGCGAGTCGATCTGCGTCGTCGCCGAAGACGGGGAGTCGACGAGCCCCCCGGTTCATGACGTGGTGCCAGGTTCCACCGAGTGCTGATCGGAGCATGCGTGCCATGCACCCGCACCGTAGGTCGGGGGTGTGACGCCCCCGAGAAGGTAAGGGTGTCTGACCCCAGAAGGTATGGGGCTACTCGAAGCCGAGGGCGCCGAAGTCCCATTCGATCTCGCCGGCGATCATCTTGACGATGGGGGCGTCGTAGGCGTCGACCAACGCGGCGTTGGTGTGGCCCTGGTCGACCTGGAGCGTCTCACCGTTGATGCCCTTCGCGGCGTCGCTACAGAGGAAGACCATCGTGCTCGCCATCTGATCGGGGGTGAGCGTGTCGACGCCGGCGGCCTCGCGATAGTCGGCGGCGTAGGTCAGCCACATGTCGGCGTTGGCCTCGGCCAGCGGGGTCACCGTGGGCCCGGGCAGGATGCAGTTGATCCGGTAGCCGGCCTTCAGCATCGGGAACGCCTGTTGGGCGACGTAGAGATTGATCGCCTCCTTGCTGAAGCCGTAGCTGTCGGTGTCGGGATTCTCCTCGGTCCAACGGGCGGCGGACGCCCAGTCGGCGTTGCTGAGGAAGTCGCGGACGCGCTCGATGTTCTTCTTCCACCCCAGACCCGCGGTCGACGAGATGAAGGCGATGGCGCCGCCCTGGGCGAGCTTGCCCTGGGCGATCAGCCGATCGATGAAGTGGCGCTGGGCGGTGAAGTTGATGAGCATGATGCCGGCCGTGCCGTCGGCGACTCCGGCGCAGGCGAAGACCGCGTGGACCGGGCCCTCGATCGCGTCGGCGGCGGCATCGACGCTCGCCTGGTTGCGAAGGTCGACCTCGATCTTCTGGGCGCAGTCGTAGTCGACGGGGGCCACGTCGAGGACGATCACCTCGGCGCCGAGCTCGCCGGCCATGCGGGCGGTCTCCGCACCCATGCCGGTCGCGCCGCCGATCACGATGGCTCGTTTGCCTTCGTAGCGGAACAAGTCGATGGTCATGGTTTCTCCATTGCCGGTTGAGATGGTTACGGTGACGCCACTGTTAGAAAAGCGCGACAGGGGAATTATGGATCTCGAACTCTCCGACGACCAGTTCGAACTGCGAGACAACATCCGTTCGGTGCTCGAAGGGGCCTGTCCGCCAGCGGTGGTGCGGGCCATCTTCGAAGGTGAGGGGACGTCTGCGGACCTGTGGGCGCAGATGACCGAGCTCTACTGGCCGGCCCTCGGCGTGGCCGAGGACGCCGGCGGACTCGGCATGGGATTCGTCGAGGTCGGCCTGCTCGCCGAGGAACTCGGCCGGGCAGCAGCCCCGGGTCCGCTGCTCGCGATGGTGAGCCAGTTCATTCCGATGGTCGCGGCGGCGGGCGCGACGGAGTTGCTCGCTGCGGCCGCTGCCGGCGAGACGGTCGGCGCGCTGGCCTACGCCGAGCACGGCCGCTGGGATCCGGCGTCGGTCACGACCATCGCATCCCGATCCGGCGACGGATGGGTCGTCTCGGGAACGAAGGACGCCGTGCTCGCCGGCGCGACGGCGGAGGTCTTCGCGGTGGTCGCCCGGGTCGGCGACGAGCTCGGCGTGTTCCGTGTGGAGCGCGATGCGTGCACCGTCGAGACCACCGCGCTGATCGACCCGGGCCTCGAGCTCGCCGACGTGACGTTCGCCGATTCGGCGGCGTCGGTGCTGATCGAACCAGGTCCGGGGGCGCTGGCCGCCATCGACGAGGTGTCGCAGCAGGCGAGCGTCGCCATGGCGCTGCACATCGTCGGTGCCTGTCGGCGGATCTTCGAGGTCACCCTCGAGTACGCGAAGGTCCGCGAGCAGTACGACCGTGTCATCGGCTCGTTCCAGGCGCTGAAGCACCGCTTCGCCGAGATGTACCTCGCGGTCGAGCGCGCCAACGCCGTCGGCTACTACGCCGCACTGGCCATCGCAGAGAACGACGACGCGCGAGCCGAGGCGGTGCATGTGGCCAAGGCCGCGGCAGGCGACTGCCAGCGGCTGCTTGCCCAGGACGGCCTCCAGCTCCACGGCGGGATCGGCTTCACCTGGGAGAACGACCTGCACTTCCTGCTCAAGCGAGCGAAGGCGGGCGATGTCCTCTGCGGAAGCAGAGCGTTTCACCGAGCGCGCCTCGCCGCGCTCTTGGGCCTGGGGGAGGCAGCATGAAGCTCCGATTCGACGACGAGGTCGAGGCCTTCCGGGCCGAGTTCCTCGAATGGCTCGCCGCCAACCGGCCCCCGGCCGACGAGATCGCCGCCGATCCGCCCCGCTCGAGCGCGTACGTCCCGCAATGGGCGGCCACGTTCACGAAGCGGATGTTCGACGACGGCTGGCTGGTGCCGGGATGGCCGCCCGAACGTGGCGGGCGCAATGCCGGCCCGATCGAGACGCTCGTGTATCTCGAGGAACTCAACAAGGCGGACGTTCCCCGGACGACCAATCCGCAGGGGCTCGGGATCATCGCGCCGTCGTTGCTCGACTACGGCACCGAGGAGCAGATCGAGAAGTACGCGATGCCGCTGTTGCGCGGCGAGACGTCGGCCTGCCTCGGCATGAGCGAGCCCGACGCCGGCAGCGACCTCGCGAACCTCAAGACCCGGGCCGTGCGTGATGGCGACAACTTCATCATCAACGGTCAGAAGGTGTGGACGTCGGGTGCGAACTACGCCGACTTCTGCTTCCTCTTCTGCCGCACCGACCCGGATGCGCCCAAGCACAAGGGCATCTCTATCGTCCTCATGCCGATGGACACGCCGGGCGTCACGGTCCGTCCGCTGAACGAGATCATCTCGCCCGAGTTCCCCGACCTCAACGAGGTGTTCCTCGACGACGTGGTCCTGCCGGTCTCGAACCTGGTCGGTGAGCTCAACAACGGTTGGGCGATGGCCAACGGTTCGCTCGCCCACGAGCGCTCGATGGTGTGGCTCATGGGCGTGATGGGCATGGAATCGTCGATGAACGAACTGCTCGCGGTCGCCCCGTCGAGGTTGGCCGGGCTGTCGGCGGCCGAACAGGCGACCGCCGGCGACGCGATCGCCGGGCTCTACATCGACACGCTCGCATCCCGCTGCCTCGGGTACCGCGGATTCGCCCGCTACGTGAAGACCGGTTCGGCTCCCGAACAGGCGCTCATGAAGATGTATTCGACCGAGATCCGCCGCGATCTCCTCCAAGTCGCTGCGGAGTTGTTCGGCCCGGACTCGCTGCCGACGGGACAGTCCCGACACGGCACCGTGGGCTCGCTCGATGCCTACTTCACGACCTTCGGCGGCACCATCAGCGCCGGTTCCTCGGAGATCCAGCGCAACATCGTCGCCGAACGCGTCCTCGGCCTCCCCCGAGGCTGACCCGCCACACCGGGGAGTTCGGCGCAGCCGAACTCCGAGCAACGCGAAGCGTTGCCGGTGTCAGACACCCGCTACACCGGTGTCAGACATCCGCTACGAGAGTGCTGTCACACCGGCTGCCTAGCGTCGCCGCGCATGGGACGCCTACCACGAACGAGATCCGCCGCCACTTGGCACCACGTCATGAACCGGGGGGCACGTCGACTCTCGATCTTCGGTGACGACGACGACCGTTCGTTCTTCCTGCACTGCATCGGCGAGGCCCTCCCGAGAACCGACGCCCGCGTGCATGCGTACGCGCTCATGGGCAACCACTACCACCTCCTCGTCGAAGGCCCGGCGCCTGCGCTGGCCCGGACGATGAAGCACGTGGGGGAGAACTACACCCGCCGCTTCAACGGCAAGTACGGCCTCGACGGCCCGCTCTTCCGGGGTCGCTACCGTTCGCGACCGATCGACAGCGATCGGTACCTGTTCGTCGTCCTGCGATACATCCACCGCAACCCACTCGAGGACGGGCTCGGCGACCTCGACTACGCCTGGTCCAGTCATCGCGCTTACGCCGATGGCTCTGCACGACTACCGTGGCTCACCACGGGCGAGTTTCTCGGTCGAATCGGGTCGCGTGCGGCGTATCGCCAATTCGTGTCGGCCGGCCGGGACGATCCGATCGGGGGGTTCACAGAACATCATCGACCGGTCCGGACCGGGACCCCTGAGGCCGTCGACTGGGTAGTGGGTCAGTTTGGTTGTCAAGACGAACGGGTTCTCCAAGAAGGTCGAGAACCTCGCCCACGCCGTGTCGCTGCACTACATGCACTACAACTTCGGCCGCACCCATCAGTCGCTCACGATCACCGACCGGCACGGGTACAAGACCAAGCAGACCCCGGCGATGGCCGCGGGGATAGCGGACCATCCGTGGTCGCTTCAACAGATCGCTGGTCTTCTCGACTGATTCTGGCCAGGATGGGAACGTGACCGCAGTCGTGTTTCTCCTATGGCACCAACACCCCGAAGACGAGGAGGGCAAATTGCTCGGCGTCTACTCGTCACGCGACCGAGCATCAGCCCGCATCGACGAGGCAGTCACCCTGCCCGGATTCCGCCGGTTTGTCGACGCTTTCACGATCGACGAATACGAGGTCGACGAAGATCACTGGACAACCGGATTCGCGACGATGGACCTCGACGGCGAATGGGTCGAAGACCCTGACCCATCTCCACGAGATTCAAACTGACCCACTACCGTCGACTGGGCCTTGGGGATCGACTCGAGCGACGAGCTCGAGTTGGTGCGGGCAGACGGCCTCCGAGCGGATCAGCGCCTTGCCGCAGCGCTCCTGGCGCTCGAAACCACCAATCGGTCTTCGACGGAGCTGGCCGGGCGCTACGGCTACCGATCGGGCAGCGGCGTCCGTACGGCGGCGACGCGGGCACGGGCCCGCCTCGCATCGGATCCGGCGTTCGGGGCGCTCGTCGTCGATGCCCGCCGTCGACTCCGGCTGCTCGACCAGCCGCAGTGCGCCGAACTCCCCGGTGTGGCGGGTGTCTGACACCGGTGTGGCGGGTCGCGGTGCCGGTGTCAGGGGGTCCAGAGGGCGGGGAGGGTGGCGGGGCCGCGGAAGGCGTAGCCGGCGACTCGGGGAGCGGGTCTCGCAGGGTCGAGGCGCAGGTCGCGAAGGCGGTCGAGGACGGCGTTGACACCCGCCTCGAGCTCGACCCGGGCGAGGTGCATGCCCAGGCACTGGTGGGGGCCGGTCCCGAAGGCGAGATGGGCGACGGGGTCGCGGTCGATGTCGAATCGGTCGGGATCGTCGCACCGCTGCGGGTCGCGATTGGCGGCGCCGTTGTAGACGGTCACCGGGCAGCCGGCGCCGACCGGCACGTCGCCGATGGTGGTGTCGACGGTGGCCCGCCGACTGACCATCGTCACGGAGGTCTCCCAGCGCAGGGTCTCCTCGATCAAACGGGGCACCAGCGAACGATCGGCGTCCACCCGGTCGCGCAGAGTTGCATCGCGGGCGAGGACGAGCAGCGCCGTCCCGAACACCCGATAGGTCGTCTCGGCGCCGGCGGGCAGGAGGAGGCGCAGGAAGCCGAAGAGGCGGGCGTCGCTGAGCCGTTCGCCATCGATCTCGGCGTGGACGAGTTCACTCAGGAGATCGCCGGTCGGACGCGTGCGGCGAGCATCGACCAGTGGTTCGAGATACGCGACCATCGCCGCGCTCGCGGCGAGCCCGGCCTCGGGGTCGAGGGGCCCGTAGTTGATCTTCTCCGCCCACTGGTTGAAGCGCTCGTGGTCCTCGAGAGGGACACCGACGATGCCGCAGATCACCTGCACCGGGAACTTCGACGTCAGCGACTCGACGAGGTCGCCCCGGCCCCGGGGCGCGAGGTCGTCGAGCAGCCGGTCGAGCACGCCGTCGACCAGATCGGGCTTCCAGCGTTCGATCGAGGATCGCTTGAACGCCTGCGCGACGAGCGCCCGGTACCGGCGGTGCTCCTCGCCGTCGAGCCCGAGCAGCAGCTCGCCCATGAACGGCGCCATGGCCTCGGCGTTGATCGAGGCCGAGAACGTCGCCGGATCGCGCAGCACGTGATCGGCGTCGGCGAACGTGGTGGTGCTGAACCCGGGGAGCGGTGCCCACTCGTTTCCCGGTGTCTCCACGACGGGGCAGGTCCGGCGGGCCGTCGCCCACATGTCGTAGGGCTGGGCGTCGGCCCACTCGTCGTAGGGCGGGATGGTGAAGTCGGTCATGCGATCTGCTCGACGCCGACGGCCCCGGCGGTGACCCGCCATGTCGACGCGGTCTCGATGGGTGACGTGGGGGCCTGGGTGGTCTCGACCCAGCGGAAGTGGCCGAGCAGCTCGTCTCGTGTGACCTCGACGACGAGATACCCGCGGTGCTCCGTCTCGTAGAGGTGGATGTGGTCGTTCGACCGTGATCCCTCGACGAACTCGGGGAGGAGCAGCTCGAGGCTGGTGACCGACGGTGCCACGAACTCCGTGCCGACCATCGGCGAGTTCGGCTCGCGGTACGAGACGTGGAGGTCGGCCACCGCCGAGGTGTGGATGTCGCCACCGAGCACCACGAAGTTCTCGATGCCCTCGTCGGCGATCTGTGACAGGAGCCGCTCGCGGGGCGCCGCATAGCCGTCCCAGGCGTCCATCGAGAATCCCTTGGTCGGGTCGTCGGGGGCGCGGTCCACCTCGGCCATGATCGTCTGCTGGGCGAGCAGGGTCCACCGGGCGTCGTGGCGGAGGCGGTCGGCGAGCCACGCCTCCTGTTCCTCGCCCAGCATCGTGCGGGACTCGTCGAAGGTGCCGTCGAGTTGGGGGCCGCCGCCGAGCGGGCGGGGGAGGTTGCCGTTGCCCTCCCCCTGGATGATGGGGGAGCGGTACTGGCGGTCGTCGACGAGCGTCAGGCGGGCGAGGTCGCCGAAGTCGAAGGCGCGGTAGACGGTGAGCTCCCCGTCGACGGGCGGGCCGGTGCGCACCGGCATGAACTCCCACCAGGCCTGGTAGGCGGCGGTGCGCCGGTCGCGGAACCCCTCGGCCGCGCCGGGTTCGAGCGATCCGATGCCGCCCGGTTCCCATCCGGCGTAGTTGTCCTCGACCTCGTGGTCGTCCCACATCACGATCCAGGGGACGTTCTGATGGCAGGTCGCCAGCTCGGGCTCGAGCCGGGCGATCGCGTAGTACCGCCGGTACTCGTCGAGCGAGAAGGGGACCGGCAGGTCGTGCTGGCGGAAGTTGCCGCTCTCGAGCTCGTAGATGTAGTCGCCGACGAAGATCACCGCGTCGAGGTCCTCGTCGACCATGTGGGCCAGGGGCGTGAAGTGGCCCGACTTCCATGCCATGCAGGACGCGACGGCGAAGCGGAGGGATTCGACCGACGCACCGACGGGCGGCGCGGTTCGCGTCATTCCGCCGACCGTCCACTCGCCGACGCGGAATCGGTACCAGTAGGCGGTGGACGGATCGAGCCCGGTGACGTCGACGTGCACCGAATGGCCGTGGTCGGCGCGGGTCACGAACGTCCCGGTGGCGACCACCTCGCCGCCACCCACTCCGACCTCCCACTCGACGGGGACCCGATCGGCGCCGATGCCCCCGTCGGGGGCCGTGGGGTCGGTGGCGAGTCGCGTCCAGATGACGACCGCATCAGGGAGTGGGTCGCCCGAGGCCGTGAGGTAGGGGAACGGATCGACGTCGAAGACCGGTGTGGGGATCGTGGTCGTCGGGGTGACGGTCGTGGTCGTCGCCGCGGTCGTGGTGGTCGTCGGTGCCGTGCTCGTCGACGGCGGGGCGGCGCCGTCGCCGTCGCTCGCGCACGCGGCGGCGACCAGCCCGGCGGAGGCGGCGAGGAAACCGCGACGGGTGAGTGGACCACTGGAGGGCGACATGACACGGATGTTAGAAAGCATCCATGACGACAATCCACTACGAGGCCGACGCCGACCTCTCGGTACTCGACGGGCAGACCGTCGCCGTGGTCGGCTACGGCAACCAGGGACGGAGCTGGGCGCTCAACCTGCGCGACAGCGGTGTGGCGCCGGTCGTGTGCGTGCGCAACGACGATTCCCGGGCCGAGGCCGAGGCCGACGGGTTCGAGGCCCGTGACCTCGAGGCGGCGAGCGAGGCCGACGTGATCTGCGTCCTCGTTCCCGACGACGTGATCCCCGAGCTCCCGATCGAACCGGGCGACGGCGCGTTGACCATCGTCGCCTCCGGCTACACGCTCGCCTTCGACCGCTTCGACCCGGCCGGTGACCAGGCCATGGTCGCGCCACGCATGCTCGGCCCCGAGGTGCGGCGCTGCTACGAGGAAGGCTGGGGGTTCATCACCGGCGTCGGCGTGCATCGCGATGTGACCGGCACGGCCCTGGCCCGCACGCTCGCGATCGCCCACGGCATCGGCGGGCTGAAGCAGGGCGGGATCGAGATGTCGCCGCGGCAGGAGGCGGTGCTCGACCTCGCCGTCGAGCAGGTGCTGTCGCCCGCGCTGACCCACGTCAACAACGCCTTCGTGCGGCTCATGATGGAGAACGACATCCCGCTCGAGGCGATCATCACCGAGCTGATGCTGTCGGGCGAGGTCGAGCGCAGCTACACGCTGGTGCGCAAGTTGGGCTTCGTCGGCCAGCTCGGGTTCCATTCGCCGACGAGCCAGTACGGACAGCTGAGCCGGCGAGGCACGTTCGACGACTTCGATCTCCACGGCCGCATGGCGCAGCTCCTCGACGACATCACGTCGGGTCGTTTCGCCGACGAGTGGGACGAGCAGCGCGATGCCGGACACCCCCGCCTGGCCGAGCTCTGGGCCGAGCACGCGAACGCGACGATCGCCGGCTTCGAGACCGATCTACGGCGTCGGCTCGGCGAGAACGTCACGCCCAACGGACCGGCCGAAGTGTCCGCATGAGGATCAGCGACGAGACGACGGCGGTCATCGTCGGCGGGGGCGGTGGAGTCGGACGCGGGATCGCGCTCGGGCTGGCGGCGAAGGGCGCCCGGCTCGTGATCGCCGACATCGACGAGGCGACCGCGGCGACGGTGGCCGACGAGATGGTGGGCCTGGGAGCGAACGCGGTGGCCGTGCAGGTCGACGCGACCGAACCCGCGTCGCTTGTCGCGCTGGCCGACGCAGCCGAATCCGCCTTCGGGTCGATCGACGTGCTCTCGAACAATGTCGGCGTCGTCCACAGCGGTGAACTGCTCGCCGCGACCGAGGCCGAGTGGGGGTGGGTCATCGAGTTCAACCTGATGACGATCGTCCGCGCCTGCGCCGCAATCGTGCCGAGAATCCGGGCCCACGGGCGTGGCGGGCACGTGGTCAACACCGCGTCGATGGCGGGTCTGTGGGCGTCGAGACCCGAGGAGGTCGCCGGCACCCACCTCGGTCTCTACACGACCACCAAGCACGCGGTCGTCGGCTACACGGAGACACTGCGCGGCGAGCTCGCGGCAGACGGCATCGGCGTGTCGTGTCTGTGTCCGGGCACCGTCGACTCGAACCTGATGCAAACGTCGATGAAACATCGCCCGGATCGCTACGGCGGTGCGGTCGAGGTCGGGCCGACCGTCGGCGCGATCCCGTATGCGATGGCGCAGGAGGATGTCGGGCGCTTCGTCGTGGCCGGCATCGAGGCTGATCGCACCCTGATCCTGACCCACCCGCGCGGTCGGCGGTTCGTCGAGCAGCGCGCCGAGACCCACTTCGCCGACTTCGACTTCTTCGAGGCGATCGGGGAGCAGTGATGACCGATCGCATCGACGTCGACCATCAGGATCGGGCCTGGGTCGCGGCCCGTCACGACCGCTATGCCGAGCTCCGCAGCGAGTGCCCGGTCGTCTTCAACGAGCACCACGGTGGTTTCTGGATGGTGACCGACTACGAGGCGGTCGCCGCCGTGGCCCGCGACAACGAGACGTTCGCCCACAAGTTCGAGCCGGGCGCGGCCGATGGCATCGACTACCACGGCATCTGCGGGATCCCCCGGCCGCCACAGACCCCGCGGATGGGGGTGTCGGAGATCGACGGCCCCGCCCATGCCGACCTGCGGCGCGTGCTCAACCCGTTCATGGTCACCAAGGCGGTCGAGGCGAGCCGCGACCGCATCGCCCATGTGTCGAGCTGGTTCCTCGACGAGATGATCGAGGCCGGCGAGGGCGACCTGATCCTCGACTACGCGACCCCGGTGCCGGGGGTGATGACGCTCGAGATGATGGGAATGCCGTCGACCAACTGGCGCTACTACGCCGACTTCTTCCACGCGACGTCGTCGTTCAAGCCGTCGGATGCGCAGTTCCAGGAAGCGGTCGCGCGGGTCGGCGACATGTGGGGTGAGCTCGGTGAGATCGCACGTCATCGCCGGTCGAACCCCGGCGACGATCTGACCTCGGCGATCGTGTCGAGCGAGATCGACGGCCGGCTGCTGAGCGACGACGAGGTCGTCGGGATCCTCTGGAACCTGGTGGCGGGTGGTCTCGACACCACGACCTCACTGGTGGGGTGGGGGCTCCATCATCTCGGCACGCACCCCGACGACCGGCAGCGACTGATCGAGGATCCGACCGCGATACCCGTCGCGGTCGAGGAGTTCCTCCGCTTCTACAGCCCGAGCGAATCGTTGACCCGCACGGCCACGAGAGACGTCGAGCTCGGCGGCCGCGAGATCAAGCGCGGCGACGTCGTGTTCATCTCGTGGGTCAGCGCCAATCACGACGAGGCGATGTTCCCACAGGCCGACCGGGTCGACATCGAGCGGACCGAGAACAAACACCTCGCCTTCGGCCTCGGCGGTCATCGGTGTATCGGATCGAGCATCGCCCGCGTCGAATCCGAGCTGATGATCGCCGACGTGCTTGCCCGGGTCCCCGACTACGAGATCGACCTCGAACGGTTCCGGCCCTACCCGGGCAATCTGTTGATGACGGGCGTGGTCACGATGCCGGTTAGGTTCTCGCCCGGAGTCCGGTCCGGAGTGGCCGATCCGTTCAGCTGAACCCAGACCCGAGGAGACCCGCCGTGGCCTTCATGATGATGCGCCTCAACTTCGTGCATCCCGACCCCACCGATGCCGAGCACATGAGCGATCGCTATCGCGCCGGCATCGACCTCGCCGAATACGCCGACAAGAACGGCTTCGCGATGGTGAGCACCGAGGAACACACCGCCACCGCGCTCGGCTGGAGTCCCACACCGCTGCTCACCGCGGCGATGATCCTCAACCGTACGCAGAACCTGTCGGTCGCGATCACCGCGCTCCTGGTCCCGCTCCACGATCCCGTGTTGCTGGCACAGGAGATGGCGGTGATCGATCTGATCAGCAAGGGCCGACTGTCGATCACCACGGGTCTCGGCTACCGCCCGGCCGAATACGCCGCCGTCGGCAAGGAATGGACCCGCCGGGGCAAGATCCTCGACGAGTCGCTCGACATCATGCTCAAGGTCTGGTCGGGCGAGGAGTTCGAGCTCAACGGTGAGACCATCAAGGTCGGGCCGATGCCCTACACCCGACCCCATCCGATGGTCATGATCGGCGGGTCCGGCCCCGCCGCGGCGAAGCGGGCGGCCCGGCTCGGTCTGCCGCTCCAGCTTCCGGCTCCGATCGCGGAGCTCGAGGCGTTGTACTACGAGGAGTGCGAGAAGCACGGCACTTCCGGGTTCTGCATCGCCCCCGAGAAGGTCGCCATGGTCCACGTGGTCGAGGATCCCGACAAGGCCTGGGCCGAGCTCGGCCACCACTTCTGGCTCGAGGCGTCGACGTACGACTCGTGGCAGACCCCCGACCAGACGTCGGCGGTGCACAGCCACGCGTCGAACGTCGACGAGTTGCGGGCCGAGGGGATCTACCAGTTCCTCTCGCCCGAGCAGGCGATCGAGCGGATCCGGGAGACGGGCGCGCTGTCGTTGCATCCGCTCGTCGGCGGCATGCCGATCGACTCGGCCTGGCAGTCGCTCGAGCTGACGGTCGACAAGGTCCTCCCCGCGGTGGCGGGAGGCTGAGTGACCGACTGGGCCGCCCTCGCACAGCGCGCCTCCCGGGCGTCGCACGACCTGATCGGGTGGATCTACTTCGATCCGGCCGGACCCGCCGCGTACGCCGAGCTCGGTGTGCCCGACGGCGCCGGCTACTACGCAGCGATCCGGTTCGCCCCGCTCGAGGGCGGTGGCAACGACGTCATCGCGGCGACCGCCTATTCGATCAACCCCGTGTTCCTCGGCATGGGCATGGACCTGCTGCGCGAACACACCACCGCCGATGCGGTGCTGGACATGCGCGATGCTCGGATCGTGCCCGGGCTCGACGAGGTCTCACCGGCGATCGCCGCGGGTCTCGGTCGTTTCGCCGCGCCGCTGTGGGCCGTCGTCGACGGGCTCCATCAGGGCGCTCGTGTGTTGTTCGCCGCCCATCGCGACCGCAAGGAACGCCGCGTGGAGTCTCCGGCCCTGTCGGCCTGGCTCGCCGTCAACTGCCTTCGGGAATGGCGGGGCGACACGCATTGGGCCCTGTGTGCGGCGGCGGATTTGAACGGTGCCGAGGTGGGTCTCCTCCACAACGTGATGGTCGGCTACGACGAGGCCGAATGGATCGCCCGCAGCCGGGGGGCCGACGACACCGAGATCGAGCGGGGATGGGCGAGGCTCGAACAGAAGGGCTTCGCCGTCGACCGGACCTTCACCGATGCGGGCCGCGAAGCCCGTACTCGGCTCGAACAGCGCACCGACGAGATCTGCGGTCAGATGTGGGAAGCGCTCGGCGAGGATCTGACGATCGCGTTGTGCGAGCTCGTCGAACCGCACCACGAGGCGTTCCTCGCTCGCATCGACGAATGGGCCGGGCCCAACTGGATGCCGGCGTCGCGCCACAGCATCTGAACGATCGGGGATCGGTCGCGGGGGTCGGTCGTCTGGCCGTGTGACCGCGCTGCGCCTACCGTCTGCGCCATGCAGAACGAGCTGACACAACGCTTCGGTATCGAGTTCCCGATCTACGCCTTCACGCACTGCCGTGACGTGGTGGTCGCCGTCAGTAAGGCCGGTGGACTCGGCGTGCTCGGGGCGGTCGGCTTCTCGGTGGAACAGCTGCAGATCGAACTCGACTGGATCGACGAACACATCGGCGACAAGCCCTACGGCGTCGACATCGTCCTGCCGGCGAAGTACGACGGCGCCGGTGAGATGGATCTCGACAAGTTGACCGGTCAACTCCAGGACATGATCCCCGAGGAACACAAGGCGTTCGTGCGCCAGATGCTCGACGATCACGATGTCCCCGACCTGCCGGAAGGGGAGGAGCGCGGTACCGGCCTGATGGGTTGGAACGCGGCGACCGCGGTGCCGCAGGTCGAGGAGATCCTGCGCCACGACAACGTGGTGATGGTCGCCAACGCACTCGGCACGCCCCCGCCCGATCTCGTGCAGCAGATCCAGGCGTCCGGGCGTGCGGTCGGTGCCCTGTGCGGCACGCCCGCACAGGCGAGCCGTCATGCCGCTGCCGGTCTCGACTTCGTGATCGCGCAGGGCTACGAGGGCGGCGGCCACACCGGCGACATCGGGTCGGTGGTGCTCTGGCCCCAGGTGATCGACGAGGTCGCGCCGATCCCGGTGCTCGCCGCCGGTGGGATCGGCAACGGCCGACAGATGGCTGCGGCGCTCGCGATGGGCGCCGCCGGGGTGTGGACGGGCTCACTGTGGCTCGCCGTCGAGGAAGCGGCGGCCTCGCCGGCCCAGATCGACTCCTACATGAACGCCACCAGCAGGGACACCGTCCGCAGCCGGTCCTACACCGGCAAGCCCTGCCGCATGCTCCGCAACGACTGGACCGAGGCGTGGGAACGGGCCGACACCCCCGACACGCTCGGGATGCCGCTGCAGATGATGGCGGTGCACGAGGCGATGACCCGGAGTGGCCGGTATCCCGACAAGGCCCAGGCGGTGGCGTTCAACCCGGTCGGTCAGATCGTCGGGACCATGAACAAGGTCAGGCGCAGCGCCGACGTCATCTACGAGATGGTGGAGGAATGCGTCGATTCGCTCGAGCGGACGCGCCAGATGTTGCAGGTCGACTGACGGGTCAACCGAAGAGCGATCCCGCCCGCTCGATCAGCTCCGGTGATGCCTTGGCCGGTGAGCCGCAATCGAAGGGCGGGTCGGGGTCGTACTCGATCCCGAGCTGGATGATCCGGGCGATGTCGTCGCCGGCGATCCTCGCGGCGAGCGTCAGCGCGAGGTCGATGCCGGCCGACACGCCGGCGCCGGTGACGACGTTGCCGTCGAACACGACTCGATCCCTGGTGGGTTCGGCGCCGTAGCCGGCGAGGAGGTCGATCGCCGCCCAGTGCGTCGTGGCCTTCCTGCCTTCGAGGAGCCCGGCGGCACCGAGGATCAGTGACCCGGTGCAGACCGAGGTGATCCAGGTCGCGTTCGCCGTGACCGATCGGATCCAGGCGAGGATCTCGGGGTCGGCCGCGGCGGCGAACGTGCCCGCCATGCCGCCGGGGACCACCAGCACGTCGCACGACTCGACATCGGCCATGGCATGGGTGGCGGTGAGCCCGAGCACGCCGGTGTCGGCGGTCACCGGCCCGCCGTGCGTGGAGACGCTCACGGCTTCGACGCCGGGGAGGCGGGACAGGACATCGTGGGGTCCGATCACGTCGAGCGTGGTCAGACCCTCGTAGAGGAAGAAGACGATGCGCATCCGCCCATGGTCGCACGCGGTCGTCGACGACTACGGTTCGGTCATGCTGACGCACCTGCCTCCATCCGCGACCGGCACCGAGATCGCCGAGGTGCTGCGCCGCGACGGAGGGGTCATCGTCGACGAGCTCGCCACCGGTGCCGAGCTCGATGCGTTCTTCGCCGAGATGCAGCCCTGGACCGATGCCACCGGCGTTGGCCAGGACGATTTCACGGGGCGCAACACGCGCCGTACCGGGGGACTCCTGGCCCGGTCCGTGACCGCGCGTGATCTCGTGATGCATCCGACGGCGCTGGCGACCTGCGACGACTTCCTCGGTCATGTGACGAGCTACCAGCTGCACCTCACCCAGATCATCGACATCGGGCCGGGGTCGGTCGGTCAGCAGATCCATCGCGACCAGTGGGCGTTCGACTTCTTTCCGTTTCCGCAGGGCTACGAGGTGCAGTGCAACACCATCTGGGCCGGCGACGACTTCACGGAGGCGAACGGCGCCACCCGAGTGGTGGTCGGGAGCAATCGCGAGCCGGACGGACTCCAGTTCGGTATCGAGGACAGCGTGCCGGCGGAGATGGGCCGGGGTTCGGTGCTGTTCTACAGCGGCTCCGTGTATCACGGCGGAGGCCCCAACACGACCGACGCGCACCGCCGGGCCATCAACATCACCTACAACGTGAGCTTCCTTCGCCAGGAGGAGAACCAGTACCTGTCGGTACCGCAGTCCGTCGCCGCGACATTCCCCGAACCCCTCCAGCGACTGATGGGCTACCGGATGGGGGCATACGCACTCGGCTACATCGACGACCTACGCGACCCGCTGGTGGTGCTCGATCCCGACAATCCGGCCCACGCGTTGAACGCGTTCGGGACACAGTCCCAGGAGGAACTCCGGGCCCGCGCCGGTATCGAGAACTGATTCAGGGTCGGCGGGCGTCGCGCACCGCGGCGGCGAGATCGCCGAAGGCCGGGCGGTGGTCGGGACCATCACTCCAAAAGCCCCACACAAGCCTGCCGTCGGGGCCGATCACGAAGTCGCCCCCGAGTTGGAGCGGGTCCTCGGTGGGGCGCCGCAGCCCACCGATGCCGTTGCGACGGATCAGCTGGGCGTAGCGACGGGCGGACCGCAGACCCCACACCCGGCTGACCGAGCCGCGCCCGAGCCCGAAAGCCCGATATCCCTCCCGGTCCGGGTCTCTCAAGGCGACGAATCCGAGTTCGTGGCGGGCCTCGTAGTCGCGAAGGGATTCGCCGTCGGTGAATGTCACCAATGCGACGATCGCCTCCTCCCCGAGTTCCCCGATGCGGTCGCGCACGGCGATCGCGTGGTCGACGCACGGGAGTCAATGGATGTGGCGATGGAACACCAGGACGACGACGGATCCGCGATGGGCGGTGAGTCTCCAGGGCCGGCCGGCCGAATCGAGGAACTCGACGTCGGGTGAGAGGTCCCCGACGGCCGGACGGCGCTCGTTCATGGCGTGGAGTGTACGAGGCGAGTCGACGGACATCTGCCGAGTCGTCGGTCTACCCTCGGGCATGGCCGATCTCGCTCCTGACCCCGCAGTGCAGCGTCCGCCGTCGGCGGCCCCGGACTGAACCATGGGGCTCGAATCCCGAGGTGGCCCCGAACGCGACGTCGGGCCGGCGTTCGACCGGCTGGCTGCAGCGGTCGACCCGGCGATGGTGATCGTCACTGCGTCGCTCGACGGAAACGATGCCGGGTGTCTTGTCGGCTTCCACGGTCAGTCGAGCATCGATCCGCGCCGGTGGAGCGTCTGGATCTCCCGAGCGAACCACAGCCACGACATCATCGTCGGCGCCTCGCGTATCGGGGTGCACTTCCTGGCTGACGGCGACCATGAGTTGGCCCGCCTGTTCGGCGCGACCACGGGCGACGAGATCGACAAGTTCGCTCGGTGTGAGACCGTCCACCGGTTGGGTGTCCCCATGCTGGCCGACTGTGGGTCCTGGCTGGTCGGCACCCGCTGTGGCCGCCACACCGACGGTGACCACACGTGCGTCGTCGTCGAGCCGCTGATCGTGGGCGATGCCGATCTCCACCGGCCGCTGCGGCTCGCCGATGTCGACGACGTCGAGCCCGGTCACCCGGTCGACGGCCGCTGACCGGCGCGCTTCGAGGTTTCGGGATGCCCTGGCCGGGGTAGGCAAGTTGCATGCCGAGCGGAGGTCAACCGATGACAGATTCCACACCCGACCAGGACCGTGCTGGTCATGATCGTGACGTCGACGACGAAGGTCTGCTTCCCGAGACGGGCCCCCGTGTGCTGTGTCTGACACCGACGGACCCGCCGACCGAAGCCACGCTCCGCCGGGCGCTGGCGATCGCCGGGAACCAGGGCGCGGTCGTCCTGTTCGACCGCAGCAGCGAGTCGTGGCGTCCGGACGAGGACGCGGTGCTCGTCGCGGCCGACGACGAACGGTTCGTCGAAGTCGACGAGATCCATCGGGCGCGAGAGATCGCCGAGTCCGCAGCTGCGGACGTCGTGGTCTGGCGTTCGATCACGCCGGCGCTGGGCACCGGCCTCATGCAGGTCGTCCAGGCCGCCGAGATATCCGACATCGTCGTCCCGGCCGACGGTCACCAGGATGCGACCGGCGATCGGTTCATGGGCTCGTCGGGCATCTTCCCCGTGGGAGGCTCCGGCTCCTTCGCCGAGGCCGTCGAGGCGCTGCTCGAGAAGCCGGTCGTCGCCGACACGGGGTTCGCCCCGGAACTGCATGTGGTGACCCCGAGCGGCTCGTGAACGGCAGTGTCGTCCAGATCGCGGTCGTTCAGATGGCGGTCGTTCAGATCGCGCGCTCGTGGCCGACCCAGTACGGGTCGCGGAGTTCGCGCACATAGAGCTTGCCGTTCGGCTGGCGGGGGAGCGACTGGTGTACGTCGACCGAGCGCGGCACCTTGTGTCGGCCGAGGCGTTCCCGGGCGAACTGGAGAATGGCGTCGACGGTCGACTCGTCGCTGCCGGTGACGAGCTCGACTGCGGCCTTGACCTGTTCGCCCCACTCCTCGTCGGGAATCCCGAACACGGCAACGTCGACGACGGCGGGATGGTCGAGTAGAGCCTGCTCCACCTCCATCGGGTAGATGTTGACCCCGCCGCTGATGATCATGTTGGTCGCCCGATCGGCGAGGTGGACCCAGCCGTCGGCATCGACGCTGCCCATGTCGCCGAGCGAGAAGACCCCCGGCGCGAGATAGGCGGCGTCCGTCTTGTCGGGTGCGTTCCAGTACTCGAACGGGCGATCCTGACCGGGCGTGTGGCAGTAGAGCGTGCCGACCTCGCCGGCCGGGAGCCGTTCGCCGTCGGTGGAGACGGCGAACACCTCGAAGCCGGTGACGGATCGGCCGACCGTGCCCGGGTGGCGGAGCCAGTCGTCGCTGTCGGCGCGCGTGAAGACCCCCGCCTCCGATGTGCCCCAGTACTCCGTGAGGATCGGACCGAACCAGTCGATCATGCGCCGCTTCACCGTCGGTGAGATGGGGGCAGCGCCGTGGAGCACCATGGCGAGACCGCTCGGGTCGAACGCGGCGCGGCGTTCCTCGGGAAGCCGCAGCATCCGGACCATCATGGTCGGCACCAGATGGGTGCGCCGGACGTGGAGCTCCTCGATCAGGTCGAGGGTGCGGGCGGCGTCGAACTTCCGCATCAGGTGGAGGTGGGCGCCGTTGCAGAGATCGAAGAATCCGTAGCCGCCGACCGCGGCGTGATAGGCGGGACCGGTCACGAGCTGGGTGCCGTCACCGTCGAAGCCGACCTGCGTACCCAGCCGCTGCTGGAGCTCGAGCATCTCGCCCAGCGTCGCCGGGATCGCCCGCTTGACACCCTTCGGGTGACCCGTGGTGCCCGACGTGTAGCTGAACCGCGAGCCGGCCGGTCCGTCGAGGGCGAATGGCGTCGCGTCGGCGTGGGCGAGCCGCTGATCGAGGTCGTCGCCGATCACGACGACGGGGATGTCGTCGGGCACGAGATGGCGGAGTTCGGCTTCGGTGATGACCACCGCGGCGCCGGCATCGCGCACGACGTACTCGACCTCGTGCGGTGCGAGTAGGCCGTTGACGGGGACGAACCACACCCCGCTGAGAACGGCGGCGAGATAGATCTCGAAGACCTCGACGCGATTGTCGGTCAACACCGCGACGTGGCCGCCGACGCCGACGCCCAGGTCGTCGCGCAGCAGGTGTCCGAGACGCGTCGCCCGATCCATCAACTCGGCGCGGGTTCGGTGGCTGCCGAGATCGTCGGTGAGGGCGAGCGCGTCGGGTCGGTCGTGCGCGAGATCGGCGATCATCGGATCAGCCGCCGGTCGTGGACCAGTGCCAGGGCTCACTCGGCAGGTTGTAGAGGCCGTAGCTCGGCGCAACCTCGGCCATCACCTGGAAGACGGCACTGCTGCGGCTGCGGATGATGGAGCCCTGGTACGTGAAGTCGATGGCCAGGCCCCGCTCGTGAGCCGATTGGCCGGGGCGTGCCGTCGGCGGACGGCACTGTGACGCCGGCATCTCCCAGATCGCGTAGTCGGAGGAGCCGCAGTGCGAGCGTCGAAGGCTGACCTGTGAGTCGGAGCTGCGGTAGCCGCCGCCACCGAGGGAGTAACCGCGGGCCTCCATTGCCGCGAGGAAGCCCTCGACGTTGTCGGCGATCGCGGCGTTGACGACGATCCCCCGCACGGTGGCGAGCTCGACGGGTGCGTTGTCGGGGATCGTGACCGTCCGATTGCTCCGGTTGCGGGCCGCGATGGCCTCGGCGATGCGTTGTTCCTCGGCCTGGATCTCGGCGGCGAGCTGGGCGTCGAGCGCTTCGAGGCCCTGGGCTTCGGCGAGACGAGCGTCGAGCCGGCTCTCGACCTCGTCGAGGAGTGCCTCCTCGCGTTGGACCGCGGCGTCGAGCTCGCTGACCCGAGCGGCCACCTCGTCGCGCTCGGCATCGAGTTCGGCGGTGAGTCGGGCGGCATCGTCTCGGCGCTGCTCGAGTTCGGAGCCGAGCGCCCGGAGGGAGTCGATGATCTCGGCCGTGTCGCCGGCGCCGAACTCGATCAACGACTCGGTGCGGGCGTACTCCCAGGGGTTCGCGTCGAGCACCGCCTGATCGCTGTTGGGACCCTGGTGGTTGATGAAGGCGTCGACTGCGGTGTTCTCGAGGATGCCCCTCGTCGTGACGATGTCGGCTTCGAGCGATTCGATCGCGGCTTCGGCTGCGGCTTCGGCTGCCTCTGCTTCGGCCACCCGTCGTTGCGCCGCGTCGAGTGCGGACTGCTGGGCGTCGACGGCGGCGCGGAGCGCTTCGAGCGCGGCGGTCAGCTCGTCGATGTCGTCGGTGAGGGCATCGACCTCGAGCGCCAGTTCGGCCGCGTTCTCCTGCACTTCGCGTCGCTGCTGGCGAAGGTCCTCGGGCGTCTCCTGGGCCGATGCCAACGACGATGCCAGGGCGAGCGCGACCAGGAGGGCGAGCAGGATCGCGTTGCCGCGGCGGAAGGGACGGAGGAGTCGGCGCATTCTCGGAGAGCTGGTGGTCGAAGAGGGGCGGCCGACGACGGTTTCGTCACACAACCGCAAAGAAGAGACGGTAGCAGCGCGCACGGCCCTCCGTCCCCTCGCGCGGTCAGTCGTTCTTCATCGTCTGTCCGCCGTCGACCGGGATGACGGCACCGGTGACGTAGCTCGAGGCGGGCAGGGCGAGGTTGAGCACCATGTGGGCGACCTCCTCGGGGTCCCCGTAGCGGCCGAGGACGGTGCGGCGACGGGCGAACTTGGCCCGGTGGTCGGGCGGGATGAGCTCGGTCATGCCGGTGAGGATCGGGCCGGGACAGACCGCGTTGACCGTGATGCCGTCGGGGGCGAGGGCCGATGCCATCGCCCGCGTGAGACCGATCACGCCGTGTTTGGCCGTCGTGTACTGCAGGGAACCACGGGAGGCGCCGAGCCCTTCGGTGGACGAGATGTTGATCACCCGGCCCTCACCGCTGGACCGGAGGTCTTCGAGGCAGGCGCGGATGAGTCGGTGATGCGGGGTGAGCATCACGTCGAGCGCGAATCGGAAACGCTCGTCGAACGCGTCGTCGTCGACGGTCGACCCGACGGCGACACCGGCATTGTTCACGAGGATGTCGATGGGGCCGAGGTCGCGGCGGATCCGGTCGGTCACGTCGATGATCGCGTCGGAGTCGGTCACGTCGAGCACATAGCCCCGTGCAATGCCGCCGGCCCCGACGATCTCGGCCACGACGGCGTCGACGGTGGCGCCCGCCAGGTCGGTCACCGCGACCTTGGCGCCCTCGTCGGCGAACAGGTGGGCTTCGGCGCGACCCATCCCCGAGCCGGCACCGGTGATCAGAACCACCTTTCCCTCGACCGATCGGCTGCGGGTGCTGAGGCGGGGCATGTCGGCTCCTGTCGTCGGGGTCAGTCCCAGGTGAGGTGGAACCGGAGTTCGTGAACGTAGCGCTCGCCCGGCCGCAGTACCGCCGACGGCGCCCAGCCGAGGTTCGGCGCGTCGGGAACTCGTTGCGGTTCGAGACACAGCGCACCGAAGGGGTCGTGGTGGCGGCCGTCGGCCCCCGGACCGCCGGACAGGAAGGCGCCGGTGTAGAACTGCACCGCGGGATGGTCGCTCCAGACCTCGAGGGAGCGGCCGCTCGGGTGGGTGACCCGGGCATGGCGTCGCATCCCCTCCCCATCGATCATGAAACAGTGGTCGAACCCGTTGGGGAGGGCGAAGCCCAGCCGGTCGGAGAGCCGCACCGGCGCACGCAGGTCGAAGGGCGTGCCGTCGACCGCGGCGGGCGGCCCCGATGGCAGCGTCGCCTCGTCGACCGGCACGACGTCGTCGGCCGCGATGTGCACGACGTGCTCACCGATGTCGTCCTCGCCCGGCCCCCCGAGATTCCAGTAGGCGTGGTTCGTCATCGACACGATGGTCGGGGCGTCGGTGGTCGCCTCGTAGGTCACGTGGATCGTGTCGTCGGTGAGGCGATAGGTCGCCGACACCTCGAGCGTCCCGGGGAACCCGTTCTCGCCGTCGGGGCTGATCCGGGTGAACGACACGGTGTCGTCGGTCGTCGACGACGTGTCCCACACGACATGGGCGAAGCCGGGGGAGCCGCCGTGGAGTTGGTTGTCGCCTTCGTTGGCCTGCACCGCGTAGGTGATGCCGTCGAGCGGGAACTCGGCACGGCGGAGTCGGTTGGCGTAGCGACCCACGGTGACCCCGAAGTAGGGATTGCGCACCGGGTCCTCCCGCTCCGCCACCGAGTCGAGGTCGAGGATCAACGGGACCGGCCGGCCGTCGGCGCTCGGCACCTCGACGCGAGCGAGCGTGGCACCGAGGTCGAGGAGATCGATCGCGAGACCCGATGCGGCCCGGAGTCGGTGACGACGCACCTCGGTGGGCCCCTGGAGCGAGTTGCCGGTCGTCATTCCGTACGGAGTGGGCACGCCCACTACCGTACGGGACTCGCCCGACGGGAGACGTCCTCGCCATGACCACACCAGCCGAACTCGCCGATCGCCTCCTCGCCCTGACCGCAGAGGTCCTCGTCGACCTCGAATCGCACCACGCGCCCCGACTCGAACTGCCACTCGTCTTCGGTGGCTACGCGGTCGGTCCGGATGCCCGCGCCGATCTCGCCTTCACCCTCGGCCTTCTCCACGGTGAAGGTGTCGAGCAGGTCGCCGGGGTCGACTGCGCCGAGGTCGCGCTGGAGATCGTCCGCCGGCTCGACGGGCCGGCGACCCACAGCTTCTATTCGTACCGGGCCGCCGAAACGGTGCTGCGGCTGGGAGGGCTCGACGACAACCCGCGCCTCGCCGCGTGGACCGATGCGGATCACGCCAACGTCGAAGCGGCGATCGATTCGACGTCGATGCTGTCGATGCTCGACGAGGGCTCGCTCCCCAACAATTTCGCCGTGGTGCTGACCCGGTGCGAGATCGCCCGCCGGGCCCTCGGCCGCCTGCCCGACGACAACCGCCTCGACGAGCTGCTCGACAAGCTCCGTGGGCTCTTCGGCGGTCTCCCCTACGGGTGGTGGGACGACTTCGGCGGGGCCAACTACGACATGTACACGCCCGACGTCTACCTCTTCGCGGAACCCTTCGCCGACGAGCTCGGTGACAGCTGGGCCAACGGTCTCGGCGCGGTGCTCGACGACCTCGCCGACCTGGCGACGCCCGGCGGTGCCATCTCGTGGGGTCGTTCGACGGGAGCACTCGGCGTCGTGATGAACGTGGAACTCGGCGCGACTGCCGCGGGTCGCGACCTCGGTTCCGATGTGGCGGGATGGCTCGGCAAGGCCGATCTCGCGACGACGGCGCTGCAGTCGTGGTTCTCGCAGGGTGTGGTGACGGCGCATCAGCATCGCATGACGATGAGCTATCGCGGCCCCGAGCGTCGGCTCCAGATGACGCTCGATCTGCTCGGCAAGCTCCTCCAGGCGGCCCACGAGTTGCGGGCCGCCCACCCGGTCGAGGCGGCGACGCCGGCGCAGAGCTACCGCCGCGTCGACCGTTTCGTGCGGTTCGAGGACGAACGGAACGCGGGGGCCTGGGCCCGTCGTGGCGGCGGCGTCGACTTCGTCCTGCCACTCGTCGGGGGGATGTGGGGCGACTACTCGATGTCGCCGCGATGGCCGGGTCGTTTCGAGGTGGCGGTCGAGTCGGGTCGCCACATCGGATGGCTCCCGCTGGTGCACGCCGACGGTTCGGTGCGAACCGTCAACAGCGTGCCGTCGAGCGTCTCCCACGGACCGGATTCGATCACGGTGACCCACGACTACTTCTCGACACTCGACTTCGGCGCGAGCGAGGCGGCGAAGGTACCGATCGCCGGCACGCGCACGGCCACGTATCGGGTCGAGGGACGCTCGCTCGTCATCGAGGACTCGATCACACTCGATCGCGAACCGGCGACGATCGACGCGGTGGTCGTCGACATCCCCGAGGTCGCCGGGCATCCGCTGCAGGTCGAGTTCACGACGCACCAGCCCCACACGACATCGGTGATCGACACGAGCGGGATGCAGAAGCACCGGTCGTTCTGGAACGAGCACGGGCGGACCCACGAGCTCGTGCTCGAACCGGCTCGTCGGCTCGACTACGTCTGCCGCGTCACCCCGCCATTGCGGGTGGCGAGCACCGCGCACGGTCACTGGTACGACCGCAGCCTCTGGGAACCGCTGGGCGACCGCGTCCTCGAAGCGCCCGCGCCGCTGCACGACCCGGCGGCGATGTCGACGTTCGATGTGGCCCACATCCACTGGCCCGAGTGGACGAGTGGCCTCGAGCCCGAACGGGCTCGCCACACCATCGACTGCCTGCGGGCTGCGGGAGTGACGATCTTCTGGACACAGCACAATCGCGTGCCCCACATGGCCCAGGACGCCACCGAGATCTACGAGCTGTGGGCGGCTGCGGCCGACGTGGTGGTGCACCACAGCGAGTACGGGCGAGCCGTCATGGAGGCGAACTACACCTATGGGGACCACACGGTCCATGCCGTCATCCCCCACGGTCACTGGGGTCACATGCTCGAGCCGGTGCGGCCGGCCGGAGGTCGGGAAGAGGCCGAGGCCGGCCTGGGCATGTCGCCCACCGGGCTGCGTCTCGGCGTGGTGGGAGCGCCGCGGGTCCAAAAGGACACCCAGCTCGTGATCGACGCGGTCCACGCGAGTGCGCGCGACGACATCGAGCTGTGGTGCTGGTCGCTCGGCGACGAGGTGGTTCCCGACGATCCCCGCATCCATGCGTCGCACTACACGCTGACCGAGCACCACGTCTACGCCAAGCGGCTCTTCACCCTCGATGCGCTCGTCCTGCCGTTCTCGGAGGGGATGCTCACCACGGGGACGGTCGGCGATGCGATCGGCGCCGGTATTCCGGCGCTGTGTTCATCGTGGGGTTATCTCAGGGAGTCGATGGGCGCCGCAGGCATCTACTACGGCGACACCCGTGAGGAACTGACGGCCTGTATCGACGGTTTGACCGCTGAGATCCTGGACGCGGCACGATCGGCGATCCCCGACCGCAGGGCGGCGCTCGACTGGGGTCCGATCGCCGAGGCGACCTACGAACTGGTCGATCGCGTCGTGGCCTCGCGCTGAGGCGGTTTCGGCCCGTGGGTCGCGGCGAGATAGCGTCACGCCATGGAACTTGGATTCACGTGGGGCTACTGGGCCCGGGCCATGCCCGACAACTTTCTCGACCTGAGCATCGCGGCCGAGGAGGCCGGCTTCGACTGCATCTGGTCGGCCGAGTCGTGGGGGTCGGATGCCTTCTCGCCCCTGGCCTACATCGCCGGCCACACCGATCGCATCAAGTTGGCCACCGGGGTGGTGCAACTCTCGGCCCGAACCCCCGCGGCGACGGCCATGCACGCCATCACGCTCGACCACCTGTCGAACGGACGGGTGATCCTCGGGCTCGGTGTCTCCGGCCCGCAGGTGGTCGAAGGGTGGTACGGCATGCCGTCGCGCAAGCCGCTCGCCCGCACCCGTGAATACGTCGAGGTGCTGCGAACGATCTTCCGTCGCGAGGGCCCGGCGGAGTTCCACGGTGAACACATCCAGATGCCCTACACGGGCGAGGGATCGGAAGGTCTCGGCAAGCCCCTCAAGGTGATGACCCATCCGCTGCGTGAGATCCCGATCTGGATCGGCGCCGAGGGGCCGAAGAACGTGACCCAGACCGTGCAGATCGCCGACGGCTGGATCCCGCTCTACTACTCACCGTTCCGCCCGGAGGTCTATGCCGATCAGCTGGCCGGCGCCAAGGACGACTTCCAGATCGCGGTCAACGTGTCGATGAAAATCACCGACGATGTCGAAGCCGCCCTGTGGGGAACGAAGGCATCGCTCGGGTTCTACATCGGCGGCATGGGTGCCAAGGGGCAGAACTACCACACCAAGCTGATGGCGCGGATGGGCTTCGAGGAGGAGGCCCACAAGATCCAGGACCTCTTCTTCGAGGGCAAGCGCGACGAAGCGATCGCGATGGTGCCGACCGAGTTCGCCGACGAGATCTCGCTCGTCGGTCCTGTCGAGCGGATCCGTGATCGTCTCCAGGCCTGGGAGGAGAGCCCGGTGACGATGCTCAACGTGGCGGCGCGCACGCCCGAGGAAATCCGCGTGCTGGCCGACGTCGTCAAGGGTTAGGCCAACCACGGGGTGAGCACCGACGAGTGGATCACCGTCGCAGTTCTCTGCGTCACGTTCGGTGTGCTGATCTTCGACCGGCTGGCGCCGTCGGCGACCGTTCTGGCGGCGACGGTGACGCTGTTGCTCGCCGATGTGATCGATGCCGGTGCGGCGTTCTCCGGCTTCTCGAACGCGGCGCCGATCACCGTGGCCGCCCTGTTCGTGCTGGCCGCGGGCGCGCAGCGCACCGGACTGCTCTCGGCCGGGGTGTCGCGACTCCTCGGCCGTCCCCGGCGGCGCGGGGTCGCTCACGCCCGCCTGCTGATGCCCGTCGCCGGTGCCAGCGCGTTCTTCAACAACACCCCGCTCGTCGCGATCCTCATTCCCGACGTGGTGGCGTGGACGCGTCGCAACGGGCGCGACGCGTCGCGGTACCTGCTGCCGTTGTCCTATGCCGCGATCCTCGGTGGCACCCTGACGGTGCTCGGGACATCGACCAACCTGGTCGTGTCCGGGCTCCTCGAGGACGCCGGAGAAGACGCGATCGGGGTGTTCGAGTTCGCCAAGGTGGGCGCGCCCGTCGCCGCGGTCGGCCTGTTGGTGCTCTTCGGGGTGTCGATTCCGTTGCTGCGTCCGCGGTTGACCGCTCCGGAACAGTTCGACGCGACGATGCGTGAGTTCCTCGTCGAGATGCGGGTGACATCGGATCCGTCGATCGCCGGGCGGACGGTGGAGGATGCCGGGCTGCGCGGACTGACGGGTGTCTATCTGGTCGAGATCCGCCGGGGGACGCGCGTCTTCTCCCCGGTGGGCCCCGACGAGACCGTCGACGAAGGCGATGTCCTCGTCTTCGCGGGCGACGTGTCGAACGTCATCGACCTCCAGCGGATGCGGGGGCTCGAGAGTCGGGGCAGCGACATGGTCGAGACGTTGGATGTGGCGGGTCGCCGGCTCTACGAGGTCGTCGTCGGCCGCATGTCGCCCATCGCCGGCCACACCCTCCGCGAGGCCGACTTCCGGGCGCGCTACGACGCCGCGGTGCTCGCCGTCCATCGGGCCGGGCACCGGATCGAGACGAAGCTCGGGGAGGTGCGGCTCCGTCACGGCGACACCCTCGTGGTGGTGGCCGGCGTCGACTTCCGGGCCCGATGGTCCCAGGGCCCCGACTTCCTCGTCGTCGCCGCGCTGGACGCGCCGCCGCCTGCGGCCACGGCGAAGGCACCGGTCGTCGCCGCGGCCCTCACCGCGTTCGTCGTCCTCTCCTCGCTCGATGTCGTCTCGACCGTGGAGGGTGCGCTGCTGGCCGCGGCGGCCATGGTGGTCAGCCGGGTGTTGACCTTCGACGAGGCGAAGCGGGCCGTCGACCTCGACGTGGTGTTGCTGATCGGTGCCGCGTTCGGGCTGGGCGCGGCGGTGCAGGAGAGCGGTCTCGCCTCGAGGATCGCGACCGATCTCGTCGGTGCCCTGGACGGGTACGGGACCTTCGGTCTCGTGCTCGCGATCGTGTTGACCACCTCGGTGCTGACCGAGATCATCACCAACAACGCTGCGGCGGTGGTGGTGCTTCCCATCGCCCTCGCGATCGCGGGCCCGGCCGGGGTCGACGTGCGGCTCATGGCGATCGCGGTCGCCATCGCCGCGTCGACGTCGTTCATCTCGCCGATCGGCTACCAGACCAACACCATGGTCTACGGGCCGGGGGGCTATCGCGTCGCAGATTACGTGCGCTCGGGTCTGCCGCTGAGCGTCGCGGTGCAGTTGACGATCGCGACCACGGTGACGGTGCTCAGCTGACGTCGTCGGCGGCGGGTTCGACTCGGCGCCAGGGTGCGACCCACTGGTAGCGCGTGGCGGCCGGCAGCTCGTCGAGTTTCGGGATGCCGTGGGTGCCGCCGAGCGCGCCGGCGAGGGCGCGCAACGCGTGGTTCGGGATGTTGACGAAGTCGATGTCGTAGCCCGAGTCCGAGAGTTCGGTGACTTCGGCGGCGAGTGCGGATGCTCCCGTGTAGTCGAGGCGCCCGCACGACGCGAGGTCGATCGTGATGCCGTCGACGTCGTGGTGTTCGGCCAGCGCGTTGCGGAAGGAGTCCTCGAGCGCAGGTGTCGATGCGAACCAGACGACCCCGCTCGGGCGGACGATCACCCGCTCGCCGACGCGCTCGTAGCGGTAGTCGACTCGCATCTCCCGGTAGAGGTGGAACCCGATCGAGAGGACGACGCCGATGATGATGCCGCGCTCGACGCGAGGTGAGGTGGCGAGGGTCGCGATGAACGTCCCCGAGGCGATCGCGGCCTGCGGCGCGCTCTTGGGCCACATCTGCAGGATCGGCACCGGTTGGATGAGCTTGGCCACTGCGGTGACGACGATGGCACCGAGGACGGCGCGGGGGAGCGGCTCGAGTCGGGTCGCCAGGGGGAGCGCGGCTAGGACGACTGCGCCGCTGATCGCTCCGGTCCAGATGCTTGTGGCGCCGGCCAGGCGGCTGAGGGAGCTGCGGGCGAACGATCCGCCGACGGGGAAGCCGCCGGAGAGGGCCGAGGCCAGGTTGGCGACGCCGTTGCCGAAGAACTCCTTGTTGGCGTTCCAGGGGATCCGGTCCTGCGCGGCGAACGTGCGGCAGATGGCCGCCGGTTCGGCGAACCCGACGACGGCGATGACGATGCCGGGGACGAGCAGGCGGGTCCATTCGCCGTAGGGGAGGTCGACGCTCAGCGAGAGGAAGCCGCCGGGAAGGTCGCCGAGGGTTGCGCCCGTGTAGTCGGCGACCCGGCTCCACACGGTCGAGCCGATCACGACGACCAGCACACCGGGGAAGAGGCGGTGGATCGACCGGGAGCCGATGACGAACGCGATGGCGATGGCCGAGAGTGCCAGCGCGGCGCCCTGCCAGTCACCCGGGTGCGTGATGGTCCACCATGCGCGTTGGAGCGTGCCCTCGTTCTCGGGGACCACCCCGAACATCGACGGGACCTGTGACGACACGATCAGGATCGCGGCGCCGGTGGTGAAGCCCATCACGACGGGCTGCGACATGAGATACGCGATCGTTCCCATGCGCAGCAGTCCCAGCGCAACCCTCGTGATCCCGACGATGACGGCGAGCAGCGCGGCGAGGGCGACATAGTCGGGCGAGCCGGCGGTCGCGAGGCCCGAGAGAGCGCCGAACGTGAGGAGCGACGTGAGCGCGACCGGACCCGTCTGGAGGTAGGGCGACGAGGTGAAGGGTGCGGCGAGCAGCGGAGGCAGCGCGGCGGCGAACAGGCCGACGTGGGGCGGCACTCCGGCGATCTCGGCGTAGGCCAACGACTGTGGGATGAGCACCAGCGCCACCGAGATTCCGGCCACGACATCGCCCACCGACGGTCTCGGGAGGCTCTGACGGGCGGACGCGGTCACCGAAAGAGTGAACCACGTTTCCCGGTGGTGGCCGTGCTCCGGTCACACGTCGTAGGCGACCACCTCGAACTCGATCCCGTCGTGATCGTTGAAGTAGAAGCGCCGCCCGGGGTCGTAGGTCATGAAGTTGTACGGTTCGATCCCTTCGGCCCGGACCCGCGTCTCGACCGGGTCGAGATCGTCGACGAGGATGCCCAGATGTTGGAGCCCGCCGACGCGGTCCGGGTCGGCTCGTTCGCCCGGGTCGTCGGGCGGCGTGTAGAGCGCGAGGTAGGAGGTGTCGGTGCCGACATGGACGGTCCGCCCGCCCATCAGCGACGGACCCTCCCAACGGACGTGCCACCCGAAGATGCGGCCGAGCATCGCCGCGGTTTCTTCGGGATCGGTCACGGTGACGTTCGCGTGTTCGAGGATCATGATCGCTCCCATATAGGCAAGTAGATGATTGGTTTAATCATCGTTCCCCTGCTCGGCAAAATTGTCAAGGAAATCATTGTGAAATATCGGGTACCCTGGTCGCCATGAACGAGACCATCGGGATCGGCGACGCGCAACGGCGCATCGTCGATCACCTCAAGCGTGCCGGGGCGAGCACCACGGCGGCCATCGCCGACGCGCTGGGGGTCACCACCCAGGCCGTGCGGCCTCAACTGGTCGAGCTCGAGGAACGCGGCCTGGTCAACGCCGAGACCCTCGTCACGGGAACGCGAGGCAGGCCGCCGATCGGATGGGCCCTGTCGCCGCTGGCCATCGAACTCTTCCCCGACCGCCATGGCGACCTCACGGTCGAGCTGTTGCAGACGATGCGCGCCGTGCTCGGTGAGGATGCGATCGAGGCCGTCCTCGCCGCTCGGGACCGTGACCACCTCGCCGAGCTCGAACGGCGCATGGCGCACCTCGACCCGTCCGACGTCGCCGGCCGAGCCTCCGTGCTCGCCGAACAGCGGACCCGACAGGGCTACATGGCCGAGGTGAACCACGTCGGCGACGAGCTCGTGCTCACCGAGCACCATTGCCCGGTGTGCGCGGCCGCGACCGAATGCCAGAACCTGTGTCGCAACGAGCTCGAACTGTTCCGGGCTGCGATCGGACCGGCGGGCGTCGTGGAGCGCAGCCAGCACCTGCTGTCCGGCGACCAGCGGTGTGTGTATCGCATCCGGACCCGCGGTTGATTCCGAGCCACTAGCTTCATCCACCGTGGCGCTGATCGATCTGCTCACCGAACGCGGGACCGTCACCCGGCTGCAGGCCGGCGCGACCCTGTTCCACGAGGGCGACCGTGCTGCCGTGGTCTACGGCGTGCTGAGCGGACGTGTCCGCATCGAGGTCAACACCCCGACGGGGAGCCGGCTGGTGCTCGCCATGAAGGAGCCGGGCGACGTGCTCGGAGAGCTCGGTGTCCTCGACGGTCGTCCGCGGTCGGCGACCGCGGTGGCGGTCGAGGCGTCGGAGCTCGTGCAGATCGGCGTCGACGACTTCCTGGCCGGTCTGGCCGACCAGCCCCGATACGCCGTCTCCCTGTTGCAACGGATCAGCCGCGATCTGCGCGACGCGGTCGATCGAACGACGGCGCGGGCCAGCGCCGACACCACGCAGAGGCTGGCGATGCTCCTGTTCGATCTCGCGGATCGCTACGGCGAGCACACCGACGTGACGGTCGAGATCGGACTCTCGCTCACTCAGGACGACGTGGCGGGCTGGATCGGCGCCACCAGAGAAGCCACGGCTCGATCGCTGCGGACGTTGCGCGAGCTGGGCTGCGTCGCGACCGGTCGACGACGGATCAGCATCACCGACCTCCAGGCGCTGCGCGGCGCGGCACTCGGGTGACGCCGTGAGTCGGTGGCGCGAACGAGACGATGTGCCGCGCGGCGCCGACTACGACGCCCGGTGGAAGGCGATGGCCGAGGCGGGCGAGTCGATCCACGGCGAGGCGGATCTGGTCATGGGCTTGCTCGCAGAGCACGGGATCGATGCGACGGCGAGCGTGCTCGATGCCGGTTGCGGCACCGGTCGTGTCGCGATCGAGCTCACCGCGCGCGGGGTGGATGCCGTCGGTGTCGACCTCGACGAACCGATGCTCGAAGAGGCCCGCCGCAAGGCCCCCGAGCAGCGTTGGGTGCTGGGCGACCTCCTCGACGTCGATGCCGGCGGCGACTTCGATCTCGTGGTGATGGCCGGCAATGTGATGATCTTCGTCGCCCCGGGTACCGAGGGCGCGGTCGTCGCCAACATGGCGGGCCAGCTCCGTCCCGGCGGGTTGCTGGTCGCCGGATTCCAGACCGGTGGCGGTCGCCTCGCTGTGCAGGACTATGAGCAGCACTGCCGCACGGCGGGTCTGTCGACCGTCCATCGATGGGCGACATGGGATCGCGCACCCTTCGACGACGGCGACTATGTGGTGTCGGTGCACGTCAAGGATTGACCCGTTCGTTGCTCGGCCCGTAGACGTGCGAGGATCGGCGGATGGAGCACTTCCAGGACCGCACGGCGGTGATCACGGGCGGCGCGAGCGGCATCGGCCTCGCGACTGCAGAGCGGCTGGGAAGCGAGGGGATGAACCTCGTGATCGCCGACATCGAGGAACGGGTGCTGACCACCGAGGTGGCCCGGCTGCGGGCCGACGGCTTCCGGGCCATCGGCGTGGTGACCGACACGGCCGATTACGACTCGGTCAAGGCCATGGCCGCGGCCGCGACTGCCGAGTTCGGCGATGTCCACCTGCTGTTCAACAACGCCGGCGTCGGTGGCGGAGGCCCCATGTTGGAGCCCGACGACATGGACGTCTGGCGGTGGACGCTCGGGGTCAACCTGTTCGGCGTCGCTCACGGGATCAAGGCCTTCGGCGCGGCGATGGTGGCCCACGGCGAACCGTGTCACATCGTCAACACCGCTTCGATGGCGGGCCTCCTGCCGACCCCCGGGCTCGGGGTCTACACGGCATCGAAGTACGCCGTCGTGGCGATGAGTGAGACCCTCGCCCTCGAGACCGCCGACACCAATCTCAGCGTCTCGGTCCTGTGCCCGGGCTTCGTGCGCACCGGTATCGCCGACAGCGACCGGAATCTCCCCGAGCACATGGCCGCCGCACTCGAGGAACCGACGGCCGAGCAGGAGATGATGCGGGCCGCGGTGCGCGATCTGGTGAGCGGAGGGATTCCGCCCGACGAGGTGGCCGATCGCATCGTCGACGCGGTGCGGCACCAGCGCTTCTACGTCCTTCCCCATCCCCAGTACGGGCCGCAGGTCGCGGCTCGTGGCATGCGAATCGCCGATGGCGGCGACCCGGTCAGCTGGGAAATCTGAGCCCCGATGGCCGACGCGTCCGATCACGCGCTCGCGGCGCGCATCGCCTCCGAGACGGGCGATCTCCTCGTGGCATTGCTCGAGGACCCGGATGCGAATCGGCGGGGCTGGAGCTCGATCGAGTACACCGGCGACCGCTCGGCACACGAGTTCATCACTCGTGAGCTCGCCCGCGAACGACCCGACGACATCGTCCTCTCCGAGGAGGGCCGCGACAATCCGGCCCGACTCGACTCGGACCGCGTCTGGATCGTCGATCCCCTCGACGGCTCGAGCGACTTCGGGTGGAGCGACCACTGGGCGGTGCACGTCGCGCTCGTCGAGAACGGCAAGCCGACCGCCGGCGCTGTCGCGGTGCCGGGTTGGGACACCACCTGGGCGACCGAACCGACCCCGCAGCCGATCATGTCGCGGGTGGGCGAACGTCCCCGGATCCTCGTGTCGCGGTCCCGACGCCACATCGACGGTCGCCTGCTGGCCGATGGTCTCGGGGCCGAGGTGCTGGCCGTCGGGAGCGCCGGCGTGAAGGCGATGGCCGTCGTTCGCGGCGAGGTCGACGCCTACGTCCACGGTGGCGGTCTCTACGAATGGGACTCGTGCGCGCCCGTGGCCGTGGCCGAGGCAGCCGGCCTGGTTGCGTGCCGACTCGACGGCGGTGAGCTCTGGTTCAACAAGGACGACCCGTGGTCGCCCGGACTCGTGATCTGTCGGCCGGAGCTGGCCGACGGGATCACCCGGGTGATGAGCGGGCGGAGGTGACTCCGATGGCCGAGAAGAAGGTCCGTTACACGTCCCGGTCGCTCGAGCGCCACATCCTGGCGTCTCGCGAACACGCCTGGGACGCCTTCCTCGGCGCGCTCGAGCGGGGCATTGGCGACGACGAGTCGCTCGTCGAGACGGTCCTGTCGCTCGAGCCGCCCTGGCGGCGCAGTTCCCGGGTCGAAGGCGACATGCCGCTCGACTTCTACGAGCGGACGTTCGTCTTCCGAGACGACGGCGACGAGTGCCATCTGTCGTGCGGCGTCGTCATCGACCCCGAGCCGACCGAGGCGGGTCGGGAGTTCCTCGACACCGCGATGGCGGTCATCGGGCGCTTCATGGATCAGGTGGTCGAGTCGGCGCAGGCCTGAGCCGTCCGCGTGACCGCGAGGCAGTGCTCGGTCGTCAGGAGATGCTCGGTGGCGTTGCGCACGTCGTCGACGAGGGTGGCGGCCCAGGTCAGCTCGTCGCCGGCACAGTCGATCCGCTCGGTTCCGACCCGGTCGACGACGATCACGTGGTCGGCGCCGGGAAGGCCACCGGGGTCGCAGTTCGCCCGCACCTCGATGGTGCCGGAATCGCCGGTGATCATCAGCCGCACGTCGCCCCACGTGTCGAGTCCGTCGGGTGTGAGCCAGTCGACCTTGATGTAGGCCGAACCCGTGCCGCCCTCGAGCAGGAGCTCGCCGAGCATCTCGGGGTGCGGCCGGCCCGGTGCCGGGGTCGTTCGGGCGTGGAGGACGGTCAGATCGGTGGTGCCGAGGAACCGGGCAGCGTGATGGATCTGGTGGCTGGCCAGATCGGCGAGCATCGGACCCGACCGGGCGGGATCGAAGAACCAGTCCGGTCGAGCTGCGCCGAGCCGGTGGGGGCCGAGCCCGAGCACGTGGCGGACGGGCCCGATCCGGCCGTCGGCGACGAGCCGGTCGGCCCGCAGGACGGCGCGGCTCGTGAAGTGTTCCGTGAAGGCCACCCACCAGCGTTTCCCGGTGATGGCGACGGCGGCGGCGATCGCGTCGATCTGTCCGGCTTCGGTGACGGCGGGTTTGGCGACGAGCACGTCGGCACCGGCGTGCATCGCGGCGGCGGCGAGATCGGCGCGCTCGTTCGGCACCGCCGCGACCACGGCGAGGTCAGGGACGTCGGCCAGCACGTCGTCGAGCCCGCGCTCGGGGACGTCGGGGAACAGCGCGGTGAACGCGCCGTCGTTGCCCCCGGGTGAGTCGACCCAGCCGATGCACTCGGCGCCGGCATCGAGCAGCCCTGCCGCCAGGATGATCGCGTGTGGATGGGCGACACCGATCACGGCGAAACGCACGGCGGCCGGATGGTCTGCGTCGTCCACCGCGGGAACGGTAGCGTCCGCCAGGTCGTGGAGGGGAAGAAGATGTCGGAATCGATGAGCGCAATCGAACAGGTGGTCGCCACCGAGGAGATCCGTCGGCTGGCGTATCGCTACGCCGACGCCGTCGATCGGCGTGACCTCGACCAGCTCGCGTCGCTCTACCGGCCCGACGCCCGCTTCGGCGTCCACGGAGAGGGTCCCGACGCGTGTCGGGCGTTCTTTCGCGGATCGCTCGCCGAGGTCGGGATGGCGGTGCTACTGGTCGCCAACCATCTCGTGGAGTTCGATGACGCCGACAACGCCACCGGCACGGTGTGGGCGCACGGATTCATCGACGACCACGGCGAAGGCTTCATCCAGCAGCTGATCAAGTACGACGATCGCTACGCGCGCATCGACGGCGAGTGGCGGTTCACCCGCCGACGCCACTTCCTCTGGCTCGGTTGGTGTCACGACGAGGCAGCGCCGTTGGCGCAACCCCCGGCGAACTGGCCGGCATCGCAGGTCGGTGTCGGATCGATTCCCTACGACGATCCGTCGTGGCAGGAATTCTGGTCCGATCGTGGGTAGGGGTGGGCCGCCGACGCCTCGGCGGCGATCCGCCGTAGCGTGGCCCGCCATGCGTCTCCGAGTTGCCGCCCTCGCGTCCGTCGCCGTTCTCTCCTTGGTTGCCGCTGCGTGCGGTGGGGAAGATGGCGACGATGTCGGGCCCGACGAGATCGGGTCGACCACGACCGCCCCCGCCGACGGCTCATCCACGACCTCGACCGCCGAACCGTCCCTCGGTCCGCCGACCACCCGGGGTCCGGCGCCGACCGTGACCGTCGACCCCATCGGCACGCTCGGCGGGATCTCGGTTCTCGCGGGTGAGCCCGCGTATCGCGGTGTGCTCGGACAGATCGACATCGATCGCAACATCGTCGCCCCGGTCGCTCTCCCCCCGGCCGCGGCAGCCGAAGGGATCGCACCGCTGACCGGCCTGGCCCTCGACGATCCGGCGGTCCAGACCCGCCCGGCGGTGCTGGTGAAGATCGACAACACCAGCAAGGGCCGTCCGCAGGAAGCGCTCACCCAGGCGGATCTCGTCTACGAGGAGATGATCGAGGGCGGCTTCACCCGGCTGGCCGTGGTGTTCCACACCCATGCCCCGCTGATGGGGCCGATTCGCTCCGGGCGCACCACCGACATCGCGCTCATCGGCTCGTTGAACGAACCGGTGTTCGCGTGGTCCGGCGCCAACCTCGTCCACGCGGCGTTGCTTCGTCGTCAACCGATGGTCGATCTCGGCGCTCAGAGCCGTGGTGAGTACTTCCGCTCACCCGATCGGCCGGGGACCTACGACCTGATGAGTGAGGCGCAGACGCTGCTCGACGTCGCCGCCGACCGAGGAGACGGCGGTGCGCCGCCCCCGCACTTCGAGTACCGCGACGAAACGATCGGGCTCCCGTCGACCGCCGAACCGGCATCGACCGTCACCGTGACGTTCCCGTCCGTCACCGCAACATGGGACTGGGATGCCGATGCCGGGGGTTGGCTCCGGACCCAGGGGACGTCCGAACACGTCGACGCGCAGGGCGAGCGGGTCGTCGCGGCGAACGTGATCGTCGCCGAAGTGCGCCAGGTCGCCACCGGGTCGGTCGACACCGCCGGTTCGACGGTCTTCGAACAACAGTTCCTCGGCTCGGGGCGCGGCTGGGTGTTCACCGACGGCCACGTGATCGAGGTGACCTGGACCAAGCCGAGCCTGCGGTCCGTCGCGACATGGACGACCTCCGACGGTGTCCCCGTCGCCCTCACCCCCGGCGTCACCTGGGTCGAACTCGCCCCCGAAGGCGCGACGACGCTCGCCTGAACCTCCCCGCCTCCTGATCGATCTGTGTCGAGTTGCCCCGGCTGCGCCGGGGGGCAACTCGACACAGATCCGCGAAGGGGAGGGGGTGGGGTCAGAGCTTTTGCAGGAGGGTGCCGGTGCCGAGGCCGCCACCGCAGCACATGGTGACGATGCCGTACTCGATGTCGGAACGCTGCATCTCGTGCACGGCCTTCGTCAGCAGGATCGCACCGGTGCCGCCCAACGGATGACCGAGACCGATCGCCCCGCCGTTGGGGTTGACGGTGTCCATGTTCGGGGAGAACTCCTTCTCCCACGCCAACACGACGGACGCGAACGCCTCGTTGATCTCGACGACACCGATGTCGTCCATGGTGAGACCGTTGTCGTCGAGCAGTTTCCGGGTGGCGTCGATCGGGCCGGTCAGCATGAGAACGGGATCGGTGCCGACCAGGCACGTGTCGACGATCCTCGCCAGCGGCTTCAGGCCGAGCTCGTCGGCCTTCTCCCGGGTCATCATCAGCACGGCGCCGGCGCCGTCGCTGATCTGGCTCGCCGAACCGGCGGTGTGCACGCCGTCCTCCCGGGCGACGGGCTTCAGGCTCGCGAGTGCCTCCAGGGTGGTGTCGCGGATGCCGCCGTCGGCCGTGACCGTCGTGGTCTCACCGGTCGGCTTGCCCTCGTCGTCGAGGACAGGAACCTCGATCGGTACGATCTGGGTGCTGAACGCGTCCTCCGCCCGGGCCTTGGCCGCGAGCAACTGGCTGCGCAGACCGAACGCGTCGGCGTCGGCACGGGTGATGCCCCACTGATCGGCGATCCGCTCGGCGCCTTCGAACTGCGAGGTCCACTCGTAGTGCTCCCAGTAGCGCTGGTTGACCGGCACACCGGTGGTTTCGGGATCGGGGATCGTGGCGCCCATCTTGATCTGGCTCATCAGCTCGATGCCGCACGACAATGCCGAGTCGACGACGCCGGCCTTGACCATCGCGTACGCGAGGTTCGTCGCCTGCTGGCTCGAACCGCACTGGGCATCGACGGTCGTTGCCGCGACCTCGAGGGGCAGGCCGGCGGCGAGCCACGCGTTGCGGGCCACGTTCATCGTCTGCATCCCGACCTGACCGACACAACCGCCGACGACCTGGCCGACCTCGGCCGGGTCCATGCCGGTCCGATCGAAGATGGCCTTCTGCACGTCGCCCAACAGGTTGATGCTGTGCATGGTGGACAGTTCGCCGTTGCGCTTCCCGATGGGGCTGCGCACGGCATCGACGATCACTACTTCACGTTCGCTCATGGACCCGATCGTACCGGGAAGTTAGCGATCGTTCACATTTCACCTTCGGCGGACGGTGCCGCCGATCCGGCCGGCTGTGGCGCGATCGTCCAGGTTTCACCTTCGGCCGGCGGCGAGGTCGACGAAGGCTTCGAGACTCCGCTGGTTCACCATCGTCTCGTCGAGCACGTGACTCTCGTTCTCCACCACGTCGAGCCACGAGGCGTCGCCGCCGGCGGCTTCCGCCCACGCTTCGGCGATCAGGCGTCCCTGCGCCGCTGCGTCGACGAGCGGGTCGAGTCCTCCGTAGGCCCAGTACGCGGGCGCCATGTCGGCATGGACGTGGGTGATCGGACTTGCGAGGGCGAGCTGCTCGCCAGTGCAGGGGTCGCACCCGGCATGGGCGCCGGTCATCGGCCGGGCCCAACCGTGCGGATGGTCGTACAGCTCGACCAGATCGGTCGGGCCGACCACGACCACGATCCCTGCCACGCTCGAGTCGCGGGCCGCCTGCGCGGCGGTCAGTCCCTCCGGCTCGAACTCCCCGACGGTCGCGGCGGCGAACGCGGCGAGTTGGCCGCCCGCGGAGATCCCGTAGAGGACGAGCGCGTCGCCGTCGATCAGACCGGTCTCGTCGCCGAACACCTTCAGCTCGCGAATGGCCCGTTTCACATCGTGCATCGGCGCAGGGAACGGGTGCTCGGGCGCAAGGCGATACCCGACCGAGGCAACCGCGTAGCCGCGTTCGACGAAGCGCAACACCATGTCCGGGACATCGCCGCGGTCGCCACCGGTCCAGCCGCCGTGATGGAGGTAGACGACGACCGGCGCATTCGTCGCGTCCGGGAGGTAGAGGTCCATGCGGTGGGCGTCGTCGGGCCCGTACGAGATGTCGCGGATGACCTCGTCGGCCGGTTCGGCGACGTAGCCGACCGGAAGCGCATCGGCCTCCGGGTCGATCCGGAGATCGCCGGGGCGGGCATCGGCGACCAGGGTGGGACCGAGGGAGGGCCGGCCGTCGGGTCGCAATGTCGTGGTGGTCGGCGCGATCGTCGTCGATCGGTCGGAGAGGAAGCGGGCGACGCCGATCTCGATGGGCGGCGCCACGCTCACGGCCGCCTGCCCCGGGATGACACCGGGACCGGCGACGAGCGATGCGACGAGGGCGACGGGGGCGAGCGCGAACAAGGCGCCAGGCACGGAGCGGATCGATCGGCGCCGGGGCGCGCGAGGGGAGAGATGGGTCGGGTGATGCACCAGTTCGCCTGACTGCGGTGCTCGGCCGCTGTCCATCGGGACAGCCGGTTGGGGATCGTCGGTACCTATGACGTCCAGATCGGCCGTTCGGTTCCCGAATCGAGCGGGTAGCTCCGCCCGTGGACGGACGTCACACCACGACCGTGGGTGTGAACGATCGCTAACTTCGTGGCTAGCGTGGCGATCGATGGACTTCGACCTGCCGTCCGACGACGACCCTCGCCGACTCGAGCTCCGGTCGTGGTTGTCGGCCAACCCGAAGCCGACCCCCGATCAGCTGCTCGACGCCGGACTGATCGTGCCGCACTGGCCCGAGCCCTACGGGATCAACGCCGATCCGCTTCACCAGCTGATCATCGACGACGAACTGCGGCGGGCCGGAGTACGGCGACCGGTGAACCCGATCGGCATCGGCTGGGCCGCGCCGACGATCCTGCTCGAGGGCACCGACGCCCAAAGGGCGCGCTACCTGCCGCCGCTGCTCAAGGGGGAGGAGTTCTGGTGCCAGCTGTTCAGCGAGCCCGAGGCCGGCTCCGACCTGGCCAACCTCTCGACCCGCGCGGTGCGAGATGGTGACGAGTACGTCGTCAACGGTGCCAAGATCTGGTCGAGCTACGGCCACTACGCGAAGTTCGGGATCCTCATCGCGCGAACCGACGTCGACCGACCCAAACAACGCGGCATCTCGTATTTCATCTGCCCGATGGACCAACCCGGCCTCACGATGCAACCGATCATCGACATGACGACGGCGCACGCGTTCAACCAGGTGTTCTTCGACGACATGCGGCTGCCGGTCGAGAACCTGGTCGGCGTCGAGAACGACGGCTGGCGTCTGGCCAAGATGACACTGGCCAACGAACGGGTTTCACTGTCGTCGGCCGGTTCGCTCTGGGGAAGCGGCCCGAGCGCCGCCGACCTGATCGACGTGCTGCGCCAGGGTGGTGGCATCGACGATCCTGTGACGCGTCAGCGGATCGCACGGCTGCACTGCGACGCCGAGGTGCTGCGCCTCAACCGACTCCGCACGCTGAGCAGCAAGCTCAAGGGGAAGACCCCGGGGCCCGAGGCCTCGATCCAGAAGGTGATGGCCGACGAGCACGGTCAGAACGTGATGGAACTCGCCAAGGACCTGGCCGGACCGGCCGGGATGTTGAAGGGATCGGGACCGGCCGGTCGGATCCCCGGCGCCGAGAGCGCAGGGGTCACCGAGATCAACACCGATCCCCGCACGGTGGAACTGTTCCCCGGCGTCGATCGCGTGTGGCACTACGGCTGGGAGTTCGCCCCCGCGCTCACGCTCGGCGGCGGCACGTTCGCCGTGCAGCGCAACATCATCGCCGAATCGGTGTTGGGGCTCCCGAAGGAACCCGATGCCGAAGAAGGACTCACCTGGGCCGAGGCCCAACGAACGAAGGGACACCGCTGATGCGCAACGAGGTCACCGAGATGCTGGATCTCGAGTTCCCGATCTTCGCGTTCAGCCATTGTCGCGATGTGGTCGCGGCGGTGTCGAAGGCGGGTGGTCTCGGGGTCCTGGGCGCAGTGGCCCACACCCCCGAGGCGCTCGACATCGACCTGCAATGGATCGAGGACGAGATCGGCGACAAGCCCTACGGCGTCGACCTGATCATCCCGGCCAAATACGCCGGCGACGAGGACGGCGGCTACACGACCGACGATCTCATCAAGATGATCCCGGCGGAGCATCGCGAGTTCGTCGACGACATCCTCGCCCGTTACGAGGTCCCGCCGATGCCCGACGACGACGGGAACCGCGGCCGCGGCCTGGGCCGTGGCGGCGCGGCTCCCTTCTCGGCGAACGCGGCGGGGCCGCAGATCGACATCGCCCTCGCGCACCGGACCGCATTCGTGGACAACGCCCTCGGGCCGCCGCCGCAGCACATGATCGACGCGGTGAAGGGCGCAGGTCGACTCGTCGGCGCGCTCGCCGGCCGGCCGTCGCACGCCGAAGCCCATGAACGGGCCGGTGTCGACATCATCATCGCCCAGGGTTCCGAGGCCGGTGGCCACACGGGCGAGATCGGGACGATGGTGCTCGTCCCCGAGATCGTCGACGCGACCTCGCGCCCGGTGCTCGGCGCCGGCGGCATCGGTCGGGGCCGCCAGATGGCGGCCGCGATGGCGCTGGGCGCGCAGGGTGTGTGGTGCGGTTCGGTCTGGCTCACCACGGACGAGGCCGAGACCCACCCGGTCGTGAAGGAGAAGTTCCTCGCCGCGAGCTCGGCCGACACCATTCGGTCGCGCTCGCTCACCGGTAAGCACGCCCGCATGCTCAAGTCGGCATGGACCGAGGAGTGGGAGCGCGGTGACACCCCCGATCCGCTCGGCATGCCGCTCCAGCCGATCCTGACCGCCCAGGCCCAGCGCCGCATCGACCGGGCATCGCACACCGCCGGTTCCGGCGCGGAGAAGCTCGCCAACTACTTCGTGGGTCAGATCGTCGGGACCATGAACCAGCGCAAGTCCGCCACCCAGGTCGTGATGGAGATGGTCGAGGAGTTCATCGACACGGTCGAAGGCCTCAAGGGCTACCTCGACTACTGACGGCCCGTCTCGTCGCGTGTCACGATGAGCCCATGACCGACACCGCCGATCGCACCGTCTTTCGCACCTGCCCGCTCTGCGAGGCCACGTGCGGGCTCGAGATCGAGATCGCCGACGGCGCGGTGAAGCGGATCCGGGGCGACCGCGACGACGTCTTCTCCCACGGCTTCATCTGTCCGAAGGGCTCGACGCTGAAGCAACTGCACGAGGACCCCGACCGTCTCCGCACGCCGCTGATCCGCCGTGGCTTCGACGACGCCGGTGCGCCCCTGTTCGAGGAGGTCGAGTGGGCCGAGGCGTACGCAGAAGTCGACCGGCTGCTGCGGGAGGTCCGCGAGGCGCACGGCAACGAGGCCGTCGGCATGTACCTCGGCAATCCGGGTGCCCATGTGCTCGGCGCCGCGACCCACACGCGCCACCTGATCAAGGGGCTCGGCGCCGGCGCCGTGTTCTCCGCGAGCACCGTCGACCAGATGCCGCGCCACGTCGCCTCCGGCTATCTCTACGGCAGCGGTGGCTCCATGCCCGTGCCCGACATCGATCGCACCGACCTGTTCGTGTGTCTGGGCGCCAACCCCTACGCCTCGAACGGCAGCATCGCCACGGCGCCGGACTTCCCCGGTCGGATCGAGGCGGTGCAGGAGCGTGGGGGTCGGGTCATCGTGATCGATCCTCGCCGTACTCGCACCGCCGAGCAGGCCGATCTCCATCTGCCGATCAAGCCCGGTACCGATGCCGTGCTGCTCGCCGCCGTCGTGCGTCGACTGGTCGCCACCGGCCACACCGGTACCGGTCCTGTCGGCGATTTCGTCGACGGCATCGATCAGCTCCGCGTCGCGGTCGAGCCCTTCACCTCCGAGGTCGCCGCGGCGGCGACCGGTCTGGCGGCATCGGCGATCGACGCGCTGGCCGACGAGATCTCCGCCGCGAAGCGTGCGGCCGTCTACGGCCGGATCGGCACGTGCACCGTCGAGTTCGGGACCCTCACGACATGGCTGCTCGACGTGATCGCGATCCTGACCGGCAACCTCGACCAGCCCGGCGGGATGATGTTCCCCCGACCGTCTCACGATCGCGTGCGGGCGACGAAACCCGGACGGCCGTATCGTGTCGGCCGACGCCACAGCCGGGTCAACAATCGTCCCGAGGTGCAGGGAGAGTTCCCGGTCGCCGATCTTCCCGACGAGATCCTGGAGCCCGGCGATGGTCAGCTGAAGATGATGGTGACGGTCGCCGGCAACCCGGTCCTGAGTTGTCCCGACGGTGCCCGCATGGACCTTGCCTTCGCGTCCCTCGACGCGATGGTCAGCGTCGACATCTATCTCAACGAGACGACCCGTCACGCCAACGTGATCCTCCCCCCGCCGGGCTCGCTCGAGAAGAGCCACTACGACCTCAACTTCACGAACCTGAGCATCCGCAACATCGCGAACTTCTCGCCTGCGGTGTTCGAAACCGACATGCCATCGGAGGAGGACATCCTGGCGACGCTGGCGCTCATCGCCCTCGGTTTCGGACCCGACGCCGACCCGAGCATGCTGCACGACCAGGTGCTCGGCGGGCTGCTCCAGGCCGAGATCGACACCGAGGAGTCGCCGGTCGCCGGTCGCGACCTCGAGGAGCTCCTCGCCATGGTCGACGGCGACACGGGGAGCGAGCGTGTGCTCGACGCGATGTTGCGCACCGGCCCTCGCGGCGACGGGTTCGGCGCGACACCGGGCGGGCTGTCCCTCGAGCTTCTCCGCCAGAACCCCCACGGGATCGACTTCGGAGCCCTCGAGCCTCGGCTGCCCGGCCACCTGCGAACCCCCGAGCACCGCATCGACCTCTTCGCCGGTCCGTTCGCCGACGAGCTCGCCCGTCTGGAGGCCCGACTGGCGGAGTGGAGCGACGACACGCGCTTGCGTCTGGTCGGTCGTCGCCACCTGCGATCCAACAACTCGTGGATGCACAACCTCCCGGTGCTCGTGAAGGGCAAGCCGCGCTGCACCCTTCAGCTCCACCCCGACAACGCAGCCGACCTCGGGCTGCGCGACGGTGACGCCGCGATCATCCGCTCACAGGTCGGTGAAGTGACCGCTCCCGTCGAAATCACCGACTCGGTGATGCCCGGGGTCGTCAGTCTTCCCCACGGCTGGGGGCACGGAACGCCGGGCGCCCGCATGGCTGTCGCGGCCGAGCACGCCGGGGTCAACAGCAATGTGCTCACCGATCCGTCGATCATCGATCCGCTCTCGGGCAACGCGGTGTTGAACGGGATACCGGTAGAGGTGTTCCCCGCGCCCGCCCGATGAGTTCCACCGTGGCCGCGCCGCAACCCCCGACCCGACTGCTCGGCCCGCTCGTCGTGCTCGAACGGGTGCGCACGCGTCACGCCGAGGGGATCCATGCGGCGATCGAGGTCAGCCGGGTGGAGCTGCGTGCGTTCATGGACTGGATGACCGACGAGCCCCGGACCCTCGAGGAGAGCGTCGCGTTCATCGAGCTGTGCGAGAAGCAGTGGACGACGGGGGAGGCGTTCAACTACGTCATGACCGACCCGGCAACCGACGAGGTGATCGGCGTGTGCGGGCTCATGACCCGTCCCGGTCCGCGACGCCTCGAGATCGGCTACTGGGTGCGCTCCGATCGCGCCGGTGCCGGAGTGGCCACCGCGGCCGCGACGCTTCTCACCGAAGCCGGGTTCGCGGTTGCGGGCATCGACATCGTCGAGATCCACCACGACGCGGCCAACGCCGCCAGCGGTCGGATCCCCGAGAAGCTCGGCTATCTCGAGGCCGTCCGACGCGACGTCGAGATCGACTGCCCGGGCGAGTGCGGCGTCGAGGTGGTCTGGGAGATCGCCCGCGCCGAGTGGCTCAACTCGCCAGCGCGGCCCTGACCTCACCGGCGAGCTCGAGCGTCTCCATGGCGTCGGCCTGGTCGACCGACATGCACCGGATGACGATCTCGTCGACGCCGAGATCGTCGAACGGTGCGAGCTGCTCGATCGCCGCATCGATGCCGCCATAGACGACCATCTCCCGGGTCATGCCGCGATAGCCGCGGCGAAGGAGTTCGTCGCCGAGCGCGTTGGCCCGATCGCCGTCGCGCAGGATGATCACGTCCTTGCGCACGATCACCTTGGCCGGGCGGCCGAGCCGGTCGGCCTCCTCGCGATAGGCGTCGATCATCTCGGCGTTGCCGGGGGTGACATGGGGGCCGCCGTACCACGCGTCGCCTTCGCGGGCGGCACGGCGCAGCGGCCCGGGTGCGCCGGCGCCGATCCACCACTCGACGCCGCGTGGCGGGCGTGGGTTGACCTGGGCGCCGGTGATGCCGAAGCGCTCGCTGTCGACGATCTCCCCGGCGAGCAACCCCTTGATGACCCGGATCGACTCGTCGAGCGTGGCGCCCCGTGTCGAGAGGTCGGCGTTCATCGCCGCGAACTGGCCTTTCCCGTCGCCGATGCCGGTCTGGACGATGAAGGGCCCGGGGTGCAAGGCCGCGAGCGTGCCGACCTGCTCGGCGACGAGAACGGGGTTCCACAGGGGGAGGAGGAACAGGCAGCCGAGCGGGCGAGCCGGATCCCACTCTGCGGTCAGGCGTCCGACCATCGGCACGCCTTGGTAGTAGGGGATCGGCATCGAGTGGTGGTCGCCCAGGCTCAGCGAGTCGAGACCGGCATCGCGAGCCGTGCGAGCCCGCTCGAGCATCCATTGCACGCCCTGTGCGTGCTCGTCGGTTGCGTGGGTGGAGTTCAGGGAGACGCCGAGTCGCATGCCGGGACTGTAGCCAGCCGACGAAATGTTGGCCTCGGGCGCCGATGTGCGGGACGCTGGCGCCGTGACCGAACACGGAACCGACCTCACGACCGACTTCAGCGATCGTCCTGGCACCGCCTTCGTCATCGGCGGGTCCGGTGGTCTCGGGGCCGCCATCTGCCGGGAGCTGGCCGTGCGGGGAAGCGATGTCGCCCTGACGTATCGGGGCAACGAGGATGCAGCGCAGGCTCTGGCCGCCGACATCAGCGAGTGGGGACGCCGGGCATGGGCCGTCGCCCTCGATCTCACGAACCACGAACAGGCGAAGGCGTCGGTCGATGCCATCGCCGAAGCCGCCGGTGGGATCCACACGCTCGTCTACGCGGCGGGTCCGACCGTTCCGCAGAAGCACCTCAGCCGCGTCGAGCCGAGCGAGGTCCGCTGGCAGCTCGACGCCGACGCGGCGGGGTTCTTCGCCGTCGCCCAGCCGGCGATCCCCCATCTGCGCGTCTGCGAGGGCAACATCGTCGCCGTCACGACGGCCGCGACCCGCAGATTCCCGGTGCGCGACGGTCTGTCGTCGATCCCGAAGGCCGCGGTGGAGGCTGCGATCCGCGGACTCGCCGCCGAAGAGGGGCGCTTCGGTATCCGAGCCAACACGGTCGGTCCCGGCATGCTCACCGACGGAATGGCGCAGCGGCTGATGGCGTCGGGGGATCTCGACGAGCGTGCCCTCGATGCGGCTCGGGCCAACATCCCGATGCGCCGGTTCGGCGTCGCTGCCGACATCGCCGAAGCAGTGTGCTTCCTCGCATCCGACCGAGCCCGCTTCATCACCGGTCAACACCTCGACGTCGACGGCGGCTTCACCCTCTGACCGAGAAAGTATCCGGGGGTCAGACACCCGTACTTTCTCGGGCTGTTCTACGGTGCGGGGATGGACGAGGACATGATCCCGGTCGGCGGCGAGGTGCCATCGGTCCTCTTCCTCTGCGTGCACAACGCCGGACGATCGCAGATGGCCGCGGGGTTCCTTCGTCATTTCGGTGGCGATCGCGTCGAGGTTCTCAGCGGCGGTTCGGCCCCGGGCGACGCGGTCAACCCTGCGGCCGTCTCGGCCATGAGCGAGCGGGGGATCGACATCTCGGAGGCGACGCCGCGCCGTTGGGCCGACAGTGATCTCGACCGGGTCGATGTCGTCGTCACGATGGGGTGTGGTGACGAGTGCCCCTACGTGCCGGGCACCGTCTACGAGGACTGGCCGCTCGACGACCCGGCGGGTCGCGGCGTCGACGCCGTCCGCCCGATCCGCGACGAGATCGAGGTGAAGGTCCGCGACCTCATGCGACGCCTCGGCGTCTGACTCGGCCCGCACGCGTGTAGCGGGTGTCTGACACCGGATGTGGTGGGGGTAGGTTGCCGGGAGTCAGAGATCCCAGGAGGAACCGTTGTACCCCGGAGCCCACGCCGCTGCTCGTCCCGATCATCCCGCCATCGTGATGGCGTCGACGGGGGAGCAGATCTCCTACCGCGAGCTCGACGAGGAAGCGAACCGGCTCTCACACGTCTTTCGCGACATGGGTCTCCAGCCGGGCGACCATGTCGCCTTCTGCATGGAGAACCATCCGCGCTTCCTCGCGATCTGCTGGGGCGCGCACTACGCAGGGCTGATCTACACGGCGATGAGCAGCCGCCTCACCACCGAGGAGATGGCCTACATCATCGACAACTGTGGTGCGAAGGTGTTCATCACCTCGCCCTACAAGGCCGACCAGGCCGCCGAGCTGCGTGACCAGATGCCCGACGTCGAGTTGCGGCTCATGGTCGACAGCACCATCGACGGCTACGACAGCTACGAGGACGCGATCGATCAGGCGTCGGCCGACCCCCTGCCGAACCGGGTGGCCGGCACCGACATGCTCTACAGCTCGGGTACCACCGGTCGTCCCAAGGGTATCATCCCCGCTGCCGGCCTTGCCCCGCTCGAGGAGGCCGGTTCGGGCGTCGGTGGTCTCGGCGCCATGCTCTTCGGGTTCGGCGAGGACTCGCGCTACCTGTCGCCTGCGCCGCTCTACCACGCCGCCCCGTTGCGCTTCTGCATGGGAATCCACATGTCGGGCGGCACTGTCGTGGTGATGGAGCGATTCGACCCCGAGGACTACCTGCGGTTGATCGGCGAGTACCGCATCACGGTGTCGCAGGTCGTGCCCACCATGTTCGTCCGCATGCTGAAGCTGCCCGAGGAGACACGCGCGAAGTACGACGTGTCGTCACTGCAGGCCTGCATCCACGCGGCCGCACCGTGTCCGGTCGACGTCAAGCGCCACATGATCGAGTGGTGGGGTCCGGTCATCCACGAGTACTACGCGGGCACCGAGGGCAACGGCTTCGTCTACTGCAACAGCGAGCAGTGGCTCGAACACCCGGGCACTGTCGGCCAGGCCATCCTTGGCATCATCCACATCGTGGGGGAGGACGGCGAAGAGCTCCCGGTCGGCGAGGCGGGCACCGTCTACTTCGAGGGTGGCGCCGAGTTCGAGTACCACGGCGATCCCGAGAAGACGGCCGACTCACGTCACCACCGGGGCTGGTCCACGCTCGGTGATGTGGGCCGGCTCGACGAGGACGGCTTCCTCTACCTCACCGACCGCAAGGCCTACATGATCATCACCGGCGGGGTGAACGTGTATCCGCAGGAGGCCGAGAACCTGCTGACGATGCATCCTGCCGTCGCGGACATCGCCGTGATCGGAGTACCCAACGACGACTTCGGCGAAGAGGTGAAGGGAGTGGTCCAACCGGTCGAGATGCCGGCCGACGACGCTGCCGCCAAAGCGCTCGAGCGTGAACTCATCGCCTACTGCCGGGAGCACCTCGCCGACGTCAAGTGCCCCCGGAGCATCGACTTCCGCGAGGAACTGCCACGGCATCCGACCGGCAAGCTCTACAAGCGCCATCTGCGCGACGAGTACTGGGCCGACGCCGGCCGCACCATCTGAGATCGACTCGTCCTCAGTTCCTCTCCGGAGGTGCCGATTGCACCTCTGGAACGCTCCGACCCTTCCTGTCCAGCAAGGTGCGTTCTGTGCTTGGGACACTCCCGGGGGGCGCTCACCCCCGGGAGTGTCACGTTTTCGTGCCGATCGCGCGATGTCTGTCAGGCTGCGCTTTGTCTGTCAGGCTGCGCCGATGCGAAGAGAGGTCGTCGTCACTGAACGGGTCGTGGACGCGGCGACCCGCGACCGCTTGCTGAGGGCCCGAGACGACATGGTGCTCGAGCGGGAGACGGCGCCCGGCCGGTTCGACCTCGTCGAGGGACCGTTCCACGAGTACTCGAGAACGATCGAGGTGCGCGGCGAGACCGCACTCGGGACCGAGATCGTCCAGACCCTCGAGTATCGGGCCGCGATGGCCGGATTCGGGGCCATGTTCGCCCGTCCCATCCGCCGCCAGATGGCCGACCTCTCGGGCGACCGCCCGTGGCCCTGGTGGAGCCCGCCGGAACGTCAGAGCGCCCGGGTCTCGGAGATGGTGGCGTTGTTGTCCGCCCTCGCGTTCGTGGTCGGCTACGCGATCAGCGTCACGACGCAGACGATGACGTTCGCGGTCGACGAGTTCGGTGTGTCCGACGCGGCGCAGGGCAATGCGCTCGCCGCGGTTCGTATCGGCGTGCTCATGTCGCTGGGGTTGCTGGTCATCGCCGACCGACGCGGACGACGGATGGTGCTCCTCGCAACGGTGACGGCAGCGTGCGTGGCCGCAGCGACCGGCGCGATCGTTCCGAACATCGAGTTGCTGGCGGGAACACAGACGATCACCCGCGGTCTGGCGACGACCGCCAGCATCCTCCTGGGCGTGGTCGCCGCGGAGGAGGTCGGTCCGCGGAGCCGGGCCTATGCCGTCTCGATGCTGGTGATGATGGGAGGGGCCGGCGCCTTCCTGTCGATCATGTTGTTGCCGGTGGCCGGGATCGACGACTGGACGTGGCGTCTGCTGTTCCTCGTGCCGCTGCTGTTCCTTCCGATGTGTCGTTCCGTCGCCAGGGTCCTGCCCGAGTCTCGGCGGTTCACGGCGGCCGATGCGCTCCGCCGTGACGACGAGGTGCGCCGCACACCTGCGGCGCGGCGCCAGTTCCGCAATCGACTGCTGCTGCTGGCCGCCGCCGGCTTCATCCACGCGTCGTTCCAGGCGCCGACCAACCAGCTGCTGAACGACTTCCTGAAGGACGAGCGCGGCTTCTCGGCCTCGGGAATCTCCGGTTTCCGCATGGCGACGTCGCTGCCCGGCATCCTCGGCATCGTGGTCGGCGGCAAGCTGGCCGAGGTGTACGGACGTCGACTCGTCGGCGCGGTCGCTGTGCTGATCGGGGGTGCGACCACGGTCCTCACGTACAACTCCGAGGGTGCGGTGATGTGGCTCGTCGCAGTGGTGTCGATCGTCTTCAGCGCGGCGACCGTGCCGGCCCTCGGTGTCTACGGTCCCGAACTCTTCCCGACCTCGCTGCGGGGACGGGCGAACGCGGTGATCACGACGATCACCGTGGCCGGGTCGGCGACGGGTCTCGTCATCGCCGGCCAGCTCGACGATCGCTACGGCGGACTGGGGCGCGGGGTCGTGCTGCTCGGGATCGCGCCCCTGATCGTCGTGGTGATGATCGCGTTGCTCTATCCCGAGACCGCCAACCGCGAACTCGAGGACATCAATCCCGAGGACGCGTCGACCCGGGGGTTGCTCGACCCCTGATGACGGCGGCGCTCAGTCGAGCTTGAGCACGCGGCGGGCGTTGTCGCGCAGGAACTTCGGCCAGACGTGGTCGCGGAACGGCACGTCCTTCATCTCGGTCATGATGCGCTCGATCGACAGGCCCATGGGGAAGTACCCGGCGTAGATGATCTTGTCGGCGCCGCGGGTGTTGGCGTAGTCGATGATCGCCTTCGGGTAGTGCTTGGGGGCGAAGGCCGATGTTGAGTAGTGCAGGCCGGGCCACTTGAGCATCAGCTTCACCGCCAGGTCCTGCCACGGCTCACAGCCGTGACGGGTCACGAAGGTCAGCTCGGGGAAGTCGTACATCACCTGGTCGATGCGCTCGACGTGTTGCGGCGAGAACGGCAACCGAGGGCCGGGGATGCCGGCACACACGAAGATCGGCAGGTCGAGCTCACAACACGTCGCGTAGACGGGATAGAACTTCGGGTCGTCGATCGGCACCTGGGGCACGCAGCCCGCGGGGAACGCACCGACGGAACGGGTGTTGAACTCGTCGTGTTCGCGGCGGATCTTGCGCACGGCGCCGACGACGTCGTTGGGGTCGACGTTGGTCTGGGCGAGGAAGCGATCCGGGTGCTCGGTGAGCGCCTTCTGGGAGACCTCGCCCTCACAGCCGATGAGGCCGATCTCGATGCCGTACTTGTCCATCTCGCCGAGCGTCAACGCGATCGGGTCGTCGGAGCCGTAGAGCTCCTTGGGGACGCCCTTGAACATGTATTCGACCGGGAACTCGAACTCGGTCGACTCGGTGTCCTTCAGCTGCTGACGGATGAAGTCGTATTGGGTGAAGTCGGCTGCGGGAAACGAGATCATGCAGTCGATCGCGCCGATTCCGTCGGGCATTGCCATCTCAGTCACGTTCCTTCATGGCTTCGATGAGCCGGTCGGTGTTGGCCCGATCCTCGTAGACGAGTCGGATCAGCCAGTAGCGGAAGTAGCGGGTGAGGCTGGCCCGCACGAACAGCGCCGCCGCGCCCAGCGCGATGACGACCGCCACCAGGGCGAGGATGATCATCTCGTTCTGATCCCGCGAGTCGGACGCGCTGGTGGAGCTGAAGTAGGCGGCGAGGCCGAGCGCGATGGCGATCACGAAGAGCGCGATCGCGCCGCGAACGGCCGTGCGCTCGGGGTTGACCTTGCCGCCGGTGAGTCGCAGGTCGTCGACCTGGCTCTGGAACTCCTGCAGCCGCGGGCTGGTGTCGTCGGTCATCAATGTCCTCCAGAGTCGATGCCCAGATAGGCAGCGGTGAGTTCTTCGGCGATCTCGGCCGGCTGGCCGATACGGGTGATGCGCCCGTGCAGCATGATGGCCGCCGTGTCGGCCACGCCCAAAACGGTCTGGGCGAACTGTTCCACGATCAGGATGGAGAGTCCGCCCCGGGCCAGTTCGGCCACCTGTCCGTAGAGCTCCTCGACGATGATCGGTGCGAGTCCCATCGAGAGTTCGTCGAGCATGAGCAGTGCCGGGTCGGTCGCCATCGCCCGGGCCATGGCGAGCATCTGCTGCTCGCCGCCCGAGAGGGTCCCGGCCAGTTGCTTGCGGCGTTCACCGAGGCGGGGGAACAGCTCGTAGGCCTTGTCGGCGACCTCGCCGTAGGTCTTGCCGCTGAAGGTCATCATGCGGATGTTCTCGGAAACGGTGAGGTTCGGGAAGACGCCCCGACCTTCCGGCACGAGACACACACCGGCCCGGGCGAGCGCATCGGGCTTGGCGCCGTTGACCTCGCGGCCGGCGATGAGGAGCTGACCGCCGCTCGGATGAATCTGCCCGCTGGCGACCGCGAGCGTGGTGCTCTTGCCGGCACCGTTCGGGCCGAGCAACGCGAGCACGCTGCCGGGCTCGAGGACGAGATCGACGCCGTGGAGGACGTCGATGATGCCGTAGCCGGCCCGAATGCCGCGCAGTTCGAGGAGCGGAGTGGTCATTCGTGGGTCCCCAGATAGGCGCCGCGCACGGCCTTGTCGTTCTGGATCTCCTCGGGTGTGCCGACCGCGATGATCTGACCGAAGTCGAGGACGTGGATCCGGGTGCAGGTGGTCATGACGAAGCCCATGTCGTGTTCGACGAGAAGGACGGCGAGATCGTCCTCGGCCACGAGCTGCTTGAGGAGCTCGCCGACGGCGGAGGTCTCCTCTTCGGTGAGCCCCGACGAGGCCTCGTCGAGCAGGAGCACCCGCGGTCGGGTCGCGAGCGCCCGGGCCAGTTCGACGAGGCGGGCCGTGCCGGTCGGCAGGGTGCCGACGGTGATGTCGGCTACGTCGGTGAGTCCGACCCGGGCGAGGATCGTGTCGGTCAGCTGGGCGGGCTTGCGACTGTGCTTGCTCATCTCGGCGGCCACGAGCACATTGTCCCGGGCGCTCAGCGAGTTGAACGCCTCGAGCTTCTGGAAGGTGCGCGAGAGTCCGAGCTGGGCCCGGCGATGAACGCCGTAGCTGCGGACGCTCTTGCCGCCCAGGCGGATGTCGCCCGCGTTGGGCGCCTGGTGGCCGGTGATCACGTTGAAGAGGGTGGTCTTGCCGGCACCGTTCGGCCCGATGAGCCCGGTGATCTCGCCGGAGCGGGCGGTCACCGCGGCGCTGGTGAGCGCCTGGAGGCCGCCGAAGCGGACATCGATGTCTTCGGCGATGAGGGTCTCGTCAGCCATGCGTCGGCTCGATCGGCCGGGCGACGCCGTGGTGGTATCCGGCACCGGGTGTCACGTCGTCGACGATGCCGAGGACGGCGTCGAGGCCGACGACGGCCTCGCTCGTGAACGGCTCGGTCAGACCCAGCCCGCCGATCTCGGCTTCGCGCTTGCTCGCCTTCTCCGCCGCGAGTTCGGCGCGGGCATCGCTGCGCCAGGGGAGCAGCGGAGCAAACCCCTTGCCCATCTCGAAGATGGCACCGCGCTGGTTCACCACCATGCCGATCGCGAGCATGCCGGGGCCGAACTTGGCGAGGAAGTCCTTGAGCACCCACACGAGGAAGCCGACGTTGTCGGTCTGGTCGAGTCGTTCGGCCAGACCCTCGAACACGAACTGGAACGACAGGAACAGGCCGGCGATCGGGAACGACATGCCGGCGGCCGCCATGAGCAGCACGATCGTGAGTCCGTTGAGGAGATCGAAGTCGCGGAAGTCGACCGTCGACTTGCTGGTGGCCCACAGCACTCCCGCCATGCCGGCCATCGCCGACGATGTGGCGTAGACCACGATCTTGGTCCAGATCACGTTGACGCCCACCGTCGCCGCCGCTGCTTGGCTGTCCTGCATGGCCACCCAGCGGCGTCCGAAACGACTACGCCGGAGCACGATGAGGCCGAACATGCCGAGCGCGAACATCGTCACGAGCAGCATGAAGAAGCTGAAGCGGGAGTCGAAGTCGAGGCGGAAGAGTCCGACGTCGAGATACGGGGTCTGGAAGGTGTGGACCCGCGGAAACACCTGCGGATGGGGGAAGAGGACGCTGGAGGTGATCAGCGCGAAGGCGAGCGAGAGCAGGGCGAGATAGAGCCCGCTGAGTCTCGCCGCGAACAGCGCGACCAGGGCGCCGAGGGGCGCGCACAGCAGCCCGATCACGGGCAGCCAGATGAGGTTTCCCGTACCGGCGGTGTCGGGCATGCCGAACCACAAGCCGAGGCGCAGGAACAGGAACGCACCGAAGCCCGCGAAGGCGAGCGGGGCGAAGTTCACCTGCCCGGCCCATCCGGTGAGCGGCACGAGCGACAGCGCGATCAGGGCGAGCACCATCGCCGAGATCCCCTTGTTGAGGCTGACCGAACTCCATTCCCCCGGATCCCAGACGAGGAAGTGGAGCGCGCCGCGGGCGACAGCCCACCCCAGGAAGATGATCACGATGGCGCCGATTGCGCCCTCCCACACGTGGGTCGTGCGCTCGATGGGCCGGAGATTGTTGCTGACCCGACCCACGGACAGGCGGGCCTGGGGCAGCGCGAGCACCACGAGGAACAGCACGATCGGAGCCACGGCACGCCCGGCGAAGGGGAAATCGGCGCCGAGATCGATCCACTCCCGGTTGTAGCTCTCGAGGAGACCGATGAGGAGGCCACCCACGACCGTCAGCGGGAGGCTGCGGATCTGGCCGAAGGCGGCCGCCGAGATCGCCACGATCAGCATCAGGGAGTTGAGGTTGGTCGGATTGAACTCGACCTCGGGGGCGACGAGGATTCCGGCGAGGGCGGCCAGCGACGACCCGAGCGCCCAGGCGAAGGCCGACAGGGCGCCCGGCCGCGCGCCGTTGAGCGCGGTGAGGTCGCGATTGTCGACGACGGCGCGCATGGCGACGCCCATGCGGGTTCGGAACAGCAGGATGCGCAGGAAGACCGCGATGATCGCGGCGATCACCAGGTTCGCGAAGCGGTGCCAGGCGACTTTCTGATCGCCGATCGAGAACCCCTGACCCTCCCAGAAGAAGCTGACGCCGCGGATCTTGTCGGCCTGCCAGATCTGCCCGGTGAGGGTGAGCAGGAACACCATCAGGCCGACGGTCACCATCAGTTGCACCACGAGTGGTGCATCGCGTAGGCGACGCATCAAGATGAGGTCGATCGCCACGCCGAGGGCCGGCGCGACCACCAGCACCACGAGGAGCAACCCGAGCCATTGCGGGAGCTCGGGGCCGGTCCGGTTCTCGACGATCTCCCAGTAGACGAACGCGCTGAACACGCCGATGCCGCCGTGGGCGAAATTGAAGGTGCCGGTCGTCGTGTAGACGACGACGAGACCGGTGGCCGACAGCGCGTAGAGCGCGCCGATGGTCAGACCTACGACGGTGGCGACGACGACCTTCTCGCTCGTCACATCGGTGTCCGCCCCGTACTTCCAGATCAGCAGGATCATGGAAGCCAGGGCGGCACCGATGGCGACGAACAGCGAGGTCCGTATCGGGAGTCGCTTCACGAAATCGGGATCAGTCCATCGTGAACGCGTCGGGGTCCGCAGTCACTGCGACCGGATCGATCGAGCAGTCGAGTGTGCCTCGCTCCTCGGGATGGACACGCACGTACTCGCCGTCCTGCACCTGCAACAGTACGAAGCAGCTGCCGATGGTGTCGGTCGTGGTGAAGTCGGTTGTCGACCACCATCCGTCGGCATCGAACGTGGTGACGCTGCGGAGTTCGGTGAGGAGCGCTTCACGGGTCAGGCCGTTGAGCCCGTCTCGATCGACGACAGCGTTGACCGCCTGTTCGAAGAGCAGCCCGTCGACCCAGGCGCCGGCCGCCCAGGCGGGCGGGAAGTCGGTGCCGATGTTGTCCATGAAGATGCCGAGTTGCTCGTTGGTGTCGGCCTCCTCGAACGGGAGGAAGAAGCTCCAGATGTAGACACCCTCGGCGTCGGCGCCGCCCTCCTCGATGAACGCCGGGGTGTAGCACGACAGGGTGCAGACCCAGTTGATCGCCTCGGTGTCGAGGCCTTGGAGCGCAGCCTCACGCTTGAGCTTGAGCATCGCCTGGTCGTTGGAACCGTTGTAGACGTAGTTGGAGCCGCTGTCGCGCAGCGTCTGCACGTACGGACCGAACTCTGCCTGTGTGGCCGCCCCGGAGACACCGAAGATGCCGTCGAAGGTCACGCCGACCTCCCGCTGGGCATTGGTGAGCGGAACCGCGGAAGCGATCGTCGACGGAAGGTCGGCGGGCACGAGGAAGATGCCCTGGAAGTCGACCCCGAGGCTCTCCTGCAGGTACGAAACGGCCCCGACGGACGCGTGGTAGCTGCGCTCGCCGCCCTCGTAGGGGCACTCGGCACCCGGTCGGCTGAGGTGGAAGCTGACGCCCGAGCACTGATGGGGGACCTCGGTGGTGATGTAGGAGACGTCGGGCACGCCGGTGGGGTTGCCGGCCTGGTCGGCGCAGGTGTTGAGATCCTCGACGTCGAGGCCGAACAGCACGGTCGTGCCGACGAGGGCCAGCGCAGAATCACACGCCTTGAGGAAGCCCTCGACCGTGGTCTGGCCGTTGAGCTTCGAGTCGTGGAACTCGACCTCGACCTGACGGCAGGCGAGGCCGCCCGCGGCGTTGACCTTGTCGGCCCACGCCATCACGCCGTCGACCGAACCCTGGAAGAGACCCGGCGCGAGCGGCGAGTCGACATCGGCCATGACGATCACCTTGATGGTGTCTTCTGTCACCCCGATCTCGGTGGCTTCCAGCGCGACGCCCTCGCAGGGATCGGTCGCGCCGGCCGCGGTCGTCGTGGTGTTGTCGCCGCTGTCGCCGCTGTCGCCGCTGTCGCCGCTGTCGCCGCCGGGGGCGGCGGTCGTCGTGGTGTTGCCGTCGCCGGCATCGGCGTCGTCACGATCACTGCCGCACGCCGAGGCCATCAGGCCCAGGGCGAGGACGGCGGTCAACCATCGGAACAGGATTCTCTTCGACATGGACCCCTCCACGGGACGAACTCTGGACCGATCGATCGGCCGACGCGGACGATAGCGCCAGTGCCGGTGGTTGTGCCAAACGCCACATCGATTGCCGCCCGCCATCCATATCGACGGTGGGTCGGTGCCGCCGGTACCGTCGGGGCATGACTGAGTTGAGCCTGGGGGCCGAGTTCCCGACCGCGGATCGCGACGAGTGGCTGTCGGCCGTGGAGAAGGTGTTGCGCGGCAAGCCGTTCGATCGGGTCCTGGTCGGCGCCACGCGCGACGGGCTCGACATCCAACCGCTCTACACGGAATTCGACGGCACGAGTGCCCGGTCGGTGCCGGTCGATCCCGAACGCATCGAGCGTGGGTGGGACGTGCGCCAGGTGCACGACGGCGGCGACCCCGATGTCGCAACGGCGGTGATCGCCGAACTCGAGCGGGGCGTGACGTCGATCGAGCTGACCGCACCCGCCGGTGGATGGTCGCTCGACGCCATCCGGGCGGCCACCGACGGGGTGTTGCTCGACCTCGCCCCGATCGTGTTGGCCCCTCACGCCGACGTCGAGTCGGCCCGGGCCCTCCATGCGCTCGTCGTCGAGCGCGGCCATGCGGCGACCACCGGAAGTTGGCTCGGCCTCGACCCGATCGGCGGCGTCGCCCGCGGTGAGGAGGGCTCCGTCGAGGAGTGTGTCGCCGCCGCGGCCGAGCTCGCGCCGACGCTGCCGCGGGGCCGCACGATCACGGTCGACTCCACGCGCTACGCCGATGCGGGTGCGACCGAAGCGGAGGAACTGGGCTGGGCCATCGCGACGGCCGTCGCGTACCTGCGTGCGTTCGAACGGATCGGAACCGACCCCGGGGCGGCGGCGACCACCATCGGCTTCCGGATGAGTGCCGGCGCCGACCAGTTCATGACCATCGCCTCGCTGCGGGCCGCCCGTCGCCTGTGGGGCAGGGTGCTCGATGCCTGTGGTGTGCCTGCGGAATCGTGGGCCCACTCGATCCAGGCCGTGACCAGCCGTGCCATGTACAGCCGGCGCGACCCCTGGGTGAACATGCTCCGGGCGACCACCGCGTCGCTGGCCGCCGGGGTGGGCGGCGCCGACGCGATCACCGTGCTCCCGTTCGACGATGCGCTCGGTGTGCCCGATGCGTTCTCGCGGCGGATCGCCCGCAACACCCAGCTCCTCCTCATCGAGGAGTCACACCTCGCCACGGTGGTCGACCCGGCCGCCGGTTCGTGGTTCGTCGAGTCGCTGACCGACCGGCTCGCAGCCGCGGCCTGGGGGGTCTTCCAGGGAATCGAGGCCAAGGGGGGCATCGAGGCTGCGCTCGCCGATGGCTCGATCGCCGACGATCTCGAGGCCGCCTGGAATCGCCGTCTCGCCGAGATCGGTACGCGTCGTGCGCCGATCACCGGCGTGTCGGAGTTCCCCGACATCGACGAGACACCGGTCGTGAGATCGGCCCGTCCCGCCGCTTCCGGGTTCCCGGTCCGCCGGATGGCGGCGCCCTTCGAGGCGCTGCGCGACGCGGCCGACCGTGCCCTCGCCGCCACCGGCAGCCGCCCGTCCGTGCATCTCGCCGCCCTCGGGCCGCTCGCGACCCACACCGCCAGATCGACATGGATCACCAACTTCCTCGCCGTCGGCGGGGTTGCGGCCGTCGGTGGCGACACCGACGGATCGGCATCGCCGATCGAGGCCGAGGCGCGCTTCTCCGAAACCGGCGCGTCCGTCGCCGTGATCTGCTCCTCCGACGGGGTCTACGCCGAGCGGGCCGCGGCGACTGCGACCGCGCTCAAGGAGGCGGGCGCCAAGGTGGTGCTGGCCGGGGCGCCCGGAGATCTCCGCGACGAACTCCTGGCTGCGGGGGTCGACGAGTTCTGGCACGTCGGCGTCGACGTGCTCGACGCGCTGACGCGGCTCCACGCCGACCTCGGAATCTGACCTCCGGGTGCGCGCGGGTACCGTGGGGAGATGAGCGTGATCCCGGACTTCACGACGATCGACCTGGGCGAGCCGGTGTCGGCCGCCACCACGAGCGACGTCGTCAACGAGACCCCTGAAGGCATCGACATCCCTGCGGTCACGACCGCGGACGACATCGCCGACCTCGACTTCCTCGAGACGCTCCCCGGGTTGCCGCCGTTTCTTCGGGGCCCGTACCCGACGATGTACGTCAACCAGCCGTGGACGATCCGCCAATACGCCGGGTTCTCGACGGCCGAGGCGTCCAACGCGTTCTACCGGCGCAACCTCGCGGCCGGGCAGAAGGGTCTGTCGGTCGCGTTCGACCTCGCCACCCACCGCGGCTACGACTCCGACAATCCCCGGGTGTCGGGCGATGTCGGCATGGCCGGCGTGGCGATCGATTCGATCCTCGACATGCGCCAGCTCTTCGACGGCATCCCGCTCGACGAGATGAGTGTGTCGATGACCATGAACGGCGCGGTACTACCGGTGCTCGCGCTCTATGTCGTCGCCGCCGAGGAACAGGGCGTCAAGCCCGCACAGCTGGCCGGGACCATCCAGAACGACATCCTCAAGGAGTTCATGGTCCGCAACACCTACATCTATCCGCCCACCCCGAGCATGCGGATCATCTCCGACATCTTCGCCTTCACCAGCGAGGAGATGCCGAAGTTCAACTCGATCTCGATCTCCGGCTACCACATGCAGGAGGCCGGCGCGACCGCCGACCTCGAGCTCGCCTACACACTCGCCGACGGTGTCGAATACGTCAGGGCCGGGATCGAGGCCGGCCTCGACGTCGACGCGTTCGCCCCCCGCCTCAGCTTCTTCTGGGCGATCGGCATGGACTTCTTCATGGAGGTGGCGAAGCTGCGCGCCGCCCGCCTGCTGTGGTCGAAGCTGATGAAGCAGTTCGACCCGCAGAACCCCAAGTCGCTGTCGTTGCGGACCCACAGCCAGACCAGCGGCTGGTCGCTGACCGCGCAGGACGTCTACAACAACGTCGCCCGCACCTGCATCGAAGCCATGGCCGCCACCCAGGGCCACACGCAGTCGCTCCACACCAATGCGCTCGACGAAGCCCTGGCGCTCCCGACCGACTTCTCGGCGCGCATCGCTCGCAACACCCAGCTCTTCCTGCAACAGGAGAGTGGCACCACCCGCACGGTCGATCCGTGGGGCGGCAGCCGCCACGTCGAGCGGCTGACCAACGAACTCGCCAAGAAGGCCTGGGACCACATCTCCGAGGTGGAGGCGATGGGTGGCATGGCTGCGGCCATCGAGGCCGGCATCCCGAAGCTGCGCATCGAGGAGGCTGCGGCGCGCACGCAGGCGCGGATCGACTCCGGTCGCCAGGCGGTGATCGGCGTCAACAAGTACCGCCTCGACGAGAACGAGGACATCGACGTCCTCAAGATCGAGAACGCCGAGGTCCGTGCGGCCCAGATCGCCAAGCTCGAACAGCTCCGGGCCGAACGCGACAACGACGCCGTCGAGTCCGCGCTCGCCGCGCTGACCGAGGCCGCGGCCAATGGCACGGGCAACCTGCTCGCCCTCGCGATCGATGCCGCTCGCGAGAAGGCCAGCGTGGGCGAGATCAGCGACGCGCTCGAGAAGGTCTACGGTCGTCACGTCGCGACGATTCGAACGATCGAAGGGGTGTACCGAAGCGAAGTGGGAGCCGACGCCGATTCCGTGACCGCCGTGCGCGACAAGGTCGATGCGTTCGCCGAGGCGAACGGTCGTCGCCCGCGCATTCTCATCGCCAAGATGGGCCAGGACGGCCACGACCGAGGCCAGAAGGTGATCGCCACCGCGTTCGCCGACCTCGGCTTCGATGTCGACATCGGACCGCTGTTCCAGACCCCGGCCGAAGTCGCCCGTCAGGCGGTCGAGGCCGACGTCCACGTGGTCGGCGCGTCGTCGCTCGCCGCCGGTCACCTGACGCTCGTACCGGAGTTGCGCGACGAGTTGGCGAAGCTCGGGCGCGGCGACATCAAGATCACGGTCGGCGGTGTGATCCCGCCCGACGACGTTCCCACCCTGCTCGACATGGGAGCGGTCGCCGTCTACCCGCCCGGCACCGTCATCGCCGACGCAGCACTCGAGTTGCTGGATCTGCTGTGAGACGGCCGGCGGCGCTGGTCATGGGAGCGGCGATGCTCGTCGTCGCCTCGGTGGCTCCGGTGTCGGCCCAGACCGACGACATCACCGTCACTCCCGCCGTCGACCTGCTCGACGGCCAGACGGTCGATGTGTCGGCCACCACCACGGGCTCCGACTACGCGACATTGGCCCTCTGCCCGGCCGATGCGGCACCGACGGTCGGGGCCGACGCCACCGACCTCGTGTCGCTCCGCAACGTCTGCACCGGCCTCGTGTGCTTCCACGACGGCGACATGGACCTCGCTTCACGGATCCTCGCCACCGGCTGCCCGCTCGCCGTGCAGCCCCGGCCCATCGCGGTCGTGTCGACATCGGTGGCGCTTCCCCGGTGGACCGGTGACGGCACCGACTGTGCGATCGCCGACTGTGTCGTCGTGTTCAACACGTGGAGCTTCGATTCTGCGCAGGGCGCCGTGTCCGCTCCCGTGCGCTTCGACGAGACGGTGACGGGGTCCACCACGACCACCTCCGTCTCACCGGCCACCACGACCACGATCGAACTCTCCGCGCCGTCTGCGTCGTCGACGGTTCCGCCGACCACCGTCGCCACCCAGGTCCTCGGCACGCAGGAGACGAACGACGGGCAATTGGCCGTCACCGGTTTCGGTGCCGGGGTCCTGGTCGCTCTCGCGATCGGGTTCGTCATGGTGGGTGGCGTCGCCGTCGCCGGCTCGCGCCGGCACCTGCTCAGTCGTCGGCCTCGCTGACGCTGCGCCACAGCGCGGCATCGATCGACCGGGTGGCCCCCTCGAGTTCCGCGACGCGGGCGGTCGCCTCACGCGCTCGGGTCAGCGCGTCGGCGTATTGGCGCCGTGCCGCGATCGCAGCCGTCTCCACGGCCTCCAGCGCCGCGACCTCAGCCGACTTCGTCTGCCCGTCGGCCGACCGGTCGGCCGACATCCGCATCGCCTCTGCTTCGACCAGCAGGCGCGCGGCCTCGGCGTCGAGGTCGGCCGCCCGTCTCGTGGCGGCAGCAGCGCGGTCGCGGGCCTCGGCGAGCTGGGCGACGATCCCTTCGTCGGGTTCGGAGATCAGCTCGACGTCCTCGGCGACATGGACGAGGAAGGTTGCCCCGAGTCGACCGACGAGCTCGGTGACCTCGGTGTCGGCCGGACCGAGGGGGTGGCCCTGCCGGAGACGAAGGGGGACGAACGCCAGATGGGCCGCCTCGAGTGCTCGGAGCCCGGCACCGAGATCCTCGGCGGTTCGTTCGATCGAACAGTCGATACGGGCCTCGTCGAGCAGGATGCGGATGCGGTCGGCTTCTCCGGGAGAGTCGGGAACGAGCACCTTCAACGACGCGCCGGTCCAGTCGGGGTGTCGGGTGGTCAGCCACGCGAGCAGCGTCATGATCGAACCCGAGTGGTCGTCGGTCCACAGCACGGCGATCGACCGCTGATCGGAGGGGACACTGCCGAGCTGTTTCCAGGCGTTCGTCTCGCAGGCCGCGATCACGACGTTGGCGCCGAGTCGCGTGCTCTGCAACAGCGCCTCGCGTTGTGGCGCGCCGTCGAGCGCGAGTCGGGCCTCGAGATCGGCCCAGCCATGGACGGCGAGGTTCGTGCGGAGATCGCCGAACCCGTGCATCTGGACGGCTGCGGCGGTGGCACTTCCCAGATCGGGAGCGGCGACGACGCGACCGAACACACCCGGATGGCGGGTGCTGATCTCCCGCTGGAGCTCACGCTCGATCATCGCCGCGTGCTGGCGTACCCGGGCACCGGATCCCTCCACCATTCGAATCGCAGTCGTGTAACCGACCCCGCCCTCGAGCCATTCGGCCATGATGATCAGCCGGGTACGGCGAGTCGCGTCGCGGGGTACGAACACCAGCGAACACGGTCGCCAGTCACGGCCGTCGCTCGGTTGGGCGGCTGCCGCCCGGAGGTGGCGCCGGGCCTCGGTGGCGTAGTGGGCCCGCGAGCTGTCGGACCACCGGGCGGCGCGTGCGGTGCGCTGCAGCCCTGCGAAGATCGCGGCGAGCAGCAGTCCGGCCACCAGCCCGGCGAGTGGGTCGATCGCGACGATCACGCCGGCACAGACGATCGTCCCGAGCAGGCTCAGTCGGGCATCGAACAACCGGAAGCGAGGACGAAACGACGTGCTCGCCGCCCGAGCCTCGTAGAACGTGGCGTAGTTGATGAGGCCGTAGGAGACGAGGAAGAACATCGAGATGATCGGGGCCACGACGTTGAGGTCGCCCGCCGCGATCGTGATCAGGGCGATGCACGCAGTGAGCGTGGTCGCCCGGCGGGGATTGTCCTGGGCGCCGGCACCCTGACCGAAGAGCTCGAGGCGCGGGATGAGCTTGTCGTTGGCCAGTCGCTGCAGGGTCCGCGGGGCGCCGAGGATCGAGGCGATCGCCGACGACAGGGTCGCCGCGATCACCCCGGCGTCGATCATCCAACTGATCGCCGACGCGTTCTTCATCACGTTGGGATCGGTGCGCAGGTCGGCGGTGTCGAACCGACCGGCCAGCGTGATGATGACCAGCAGATAGACGAGCGTCGACAGACCCACGGCGGCGAAGGTGCCCACCGCGATGCTGCGGCCGGCGTTGCGGAGATCGCCCGACATCGCCACTCCCTGGGTGAAGCCGGTGATCGCCGGGAAGAAGATCGCGAACACGAGCCAGAAGTCGTCGGCGCCGACGGGTGCCGACGCGTTGTCGCCGATCTGCGCGGCGTCGATGTCGGGGACGATGCCGAGGAAGTAGCTACCGAGTGCGAGGACGAGCAGCACCATCACCACGTACTGGAGGCGGGTGGCGATGTCGGCGCCGAGCCACCCGAGACCGAGGAGCGCCAGCACCGTCAGGGCGGCGATCGGCTGGGCCCAGTCGGCCGGGTCCTCTCCGATCATGGATGCCACGGCTTCGCCGAAACCGATCGCGTAGAAGGCGACCGACACCGACATTGCCCCGTAGAGCACGATCCCGATCGCGCCGCCGAAGGCGGGCCCGAGGGTTCGGGAGATCAGGAAGTAGACGCCCCCGCCCCGGACCTTCATGTTGGTCGCCATCGCGGCGAGCGAGATCGACGTGAGCACGGAGACCGAGGTCGCCATGACGAGGATCAGCAGCGACCCGATGAGACCGACGTTGCCGACGACATAGCCGAGCCGCAGGAAGAGTACGAGGCCCAGGATCGTGAGCAGGCTGGGCGTGAAGACCCCACCGAACGTACCGAGCGTCCCCGCCGAGGGGGCGCTGTTCGACCTCGGTCGTGGCGTGTTCATGAGCCGGCCTCGCCGAGCACCTCGATCAGGGCAGCTCGATCTGGGCCCGCGTGAGTGCAGTGACGTGGGGGCGGATGTGGTCATCGAGGACCCGGACGTGCTCGGGATGACCCGAGTAGGTCTGGTAGTCGGCGACGGTCGCGAAGTCACCCGACACGACGACCGTCGCCGTCCCCTCGGTGAGCCCGAGGTCGCGTCCGACCGTGTAGGCCTGGATCTCGGGGATGAGTGAGGGCAGTTCGCGGAGTTCGTCGATGACCCGTCGGATCTGCGCGTCGTCGCTGCCGTCGAACGTGAGAAGGACCGTGTGGCGGATCATCGGCGTCGCTAGACCCAGTCGCGATCGGCCGGCGGTGCCACCATGTCCGCACTCGGCACCCAGGTCGACTGCTTCATCGTCAGCCGGAGGTGGCTCTCGGAGTACATGTCCTCCTCGTAGGAGAACTTCCCGTTCCCGGCGTACTCCAGGTACGACATCCCGAAGTTGTCGATCGGGGAGCCGTCGGCCAGTTCGCCGGGAAGCCGGTTGCTCCACCGCAGGAACACACGATCGCCGTCGATCGCCTCCCAGAAGTGGGGGAAGTCCCAGGTGTCGAGGCCGGCCATCGAGTTGTCGAGGAACTCCACGAGCGCGTCGACGCCCTCGTGTCGGCCCCACACCGAATCGACGAACACGGCGTCGTCGGTGAAGACCTCCTTGAGGTCGCTCCAGGGGATCTCGCCGGCGATCGCCGCTCGGCGCAGATCCAGGTAGCGCTGAATCGTTGCTTCGATCTCTGCTCGTTCATGGGCCATGGCCAGAAGGTAACGTCGGCGGCGATGTCAGCGGAAATGCTCGGGGCCGATCCCGACGACGACGAGGCGCTCGCCGCGGGAGTGTTGGCCGGCGACCGCACCGCGATCGGGCGGGCGATCACGCTCGTCGAGTCGACTCGAGCCGACCACCGGGCCCGCGCCGGTGCGCTCCTGGCGACCCTGCTCCCGCACACCGGCAACGCCGACCGGGTCGGCATCACGGGTGTCCCCGGCGTCGGGAAGTCGACCTTCATCGAGTCACTCGGCACATCGCTGACCGCGGCCGATCACAAGGTCGCAGTGCTCGCGGTCGATCCCTCGAGTTCGCGTACCGGCGGATCGATTCTCGGCGACAAGACCCGGATGTCCCGGCTCGCCGTCGACGATCGGGCGTTCATCCGACCGTCGCCGTCGGCGGGAACGCTGGGCGGCGTGGCCCGGGCGACCCGCGAGTCGATGCTCGTGCTCGAGGCGGCCGGTCACGACATCGTGATCGTGGAGACGGTCGGGGTCGGGCAGTCCGAGACGGTCGTGCACGGCATGGTCGACATCTTCGTCGTACTGATGCTCTCCGGTGCCGGTGACGAGCTCCAGGGCATCAAGAAGGGCGTGCTCGAGCTCGCCGACCTGCTCGCCGTCAACAAGGCCGACGGCGACAACGCCCAGCGGGCTGCGTTGGCCGCCGGGGACTATCGCCGTGCCCTGCATCTCCTCCAGCCGGCCAGCGAGAACTGGACTCCACCGGTCCTCACCTGCTCGGGCCTCACGGGCGAGGGGCTCGACGAGATCTGGGAACAGATCGAGTTGCACCGCCGCAAGCTCGAAGCGTCCGGGGAGCGCGCCGCCCGGCGCCGCGCCCAGCAGCTCGAATGGATGAACGCGATGCTCGTCGACCAGCTGGTCGCCCGGTTCGAGGCCGATCCCGACATCGTCGAGCGCCGCCGGGTCGTGGAGGCCGCCGTGCTGGCCGGCGACATGACCCCGTCGATGGCGGTCGAGATCCTCCTGGCCGACTGACCGGTTTCAGGCGCGCGCGGCGATGTAGCGCCCGACCGGGCGAAAGCGGATCGGCGCCTCGTCGTACTCCTCGAGCGCGTGGGCGACCCAGCCCGCGGTGCGGGCGATGGCGAAGATCACCTCGCCGGCATCGGGTCCCATGGCGGCGACATAGGTCATCGCTCCGAGGGCCAGGTCGACGTTGGGTGCCGCCGGGATGCGGTCGCTGGTGAGGGCGATCACCGAGGCGACGACGTCCATCCGTGCGTCGTCGACGGGATGGTCGGCGAGCACGTCGAACAAGATGTCGTGGCGGGGATCGCAGGTCCGGTGGATGAAATGGCCGATGCCGGGGACCTTGCCATCGCGCCGCATGACCTCGGCGATCGCGGCCTCGGCTCCGTGGTTCGCCGCATCCTCGAACATCAGATGGACGGTTCGGCTCGCCGCGCCGTGGAGCGGACCGGCGAGCGGACCGAGCCCGGCCAGGAGCACGGCGTGCGGCGCGGCGCGCGTGGAAGCCGCGAGCCGCGCCGCGAGCGTCGACGTGGCCATGCCGTGGTCGGCCAGGACGACGAGCGCTGTTTCGAGAAGCGGCCAGTGGTGCGGGGCCGTGGCGGTGAGCCGGACCCAGAGCCGCTCGGCGATCCGGTCGGCATCGACGTCGGCGTCGGTGCGGGTCGGCAGCGAGTCGACGATCGCCCGGATGAGTTGTCGGGCGGTGCGGGTGGCTCCCTGCGTGGAGCGGTCGTCACGGAAGGGATCGGCGGCGCCGGCGGCGACAACCCCGGCCATCATGCGGTCGGTCGGTGTCGCGTGGCGCGGCAATGCCTTGCCCGCCCGCCGTACCGCGGCCTCGACGGTGCGGTGCGAGGTCCACGCGTCGGCCGGTGCGACGGTCCCGTTCCACAGTAGTTCGGCAACGGTTTCGTAGGAGTGGCTGGCCTCGACCAGCGCCGCCAACGGATGGCCGCGGTACTCGACCCGGCCGTCGGTGACCTCGGTGACCCCCGACGCGATCGGGACTTCGAGACGACCGGGGCGGTCGTCGGCCTTGCGGCGTCGGAAGCGGTCGATCTCGGCCGGGTCGAACGTGGAGGACTTGCCGTCGAGATGGCGTTGGGAGTGCAGGAGGCCTCGGCTCACATAGGCGTAGATGGTCTCGCGCTTCACCCCCAGACGCGCGGCCGCCTCGGCCGCACCGATCCGGTCGTTTTCACTCATGTGATGTCGCCCTCGCGCATGTGGTGGTGCCGTGAATGTTGATGCAATCAATGTTGATGCAATCAATGTTGTCAATGTATCGAGGATGCCGCAACGTGGAGGCATGCACACGTCACCCGAGAATGCCGAACAACTCATCGCACCGCCCGGTCTCAAGGGTCTGGCCGTCGCCGACACCGAGCTGGGCGATGTCCGTGGCCAGGAGGGCTTCTTCCACTACCGCCAGTACGACGCCGCCGAGCTGGCCCGCAACAACACGCTCGAAGAGGTGTGGACCCTGCAACTGCGCGGTGCGCTGCCGCCGGCAGCCCCCGTCGTGGAGGCCGGCGCGCATCGCGGCCTCCCGACCGTCGTGGGGGAGCTGGTCGATGCCACCGCCGAACGGGTCGGCGACCCGATGGTGACGTTGCGGGTCGGGCTGCTGGCGCTCGGCGACCATGAGGGCCGCGGCTCGATGCTGGACCGCTCGATCGAGGAGATCCACGACGATGCCCGCCGACTCGTCGCCGTCGTGCCGACGATTCTCGCCCGGCACCATCGGGTGCGCCAGGGTGATGCGCCCGTCGAGCCCGACCCGACGAGCGGGCACGCTGCCGACTACCTCCGGATGGCGACCGGTCGACGGCCCGACCCCGCGGCGGCCCGGGCCGTCGAGCAGTACCTCGTCGCAACGGTCGATCACGGCTTCAACGCCTCGACCTTCACGGGTCGCGTGGTCGCGAGCACCGGTGCGGACATGGCCGGGGCGCTCGTCGCCGCAGTCGGCGCGTTGACCGGTCCGTTGCACGGTGGGGCACCGAGTCGTTGCATCCAGATGATCGACGAGATCGGCACTCCCGAGTGCGCCGCGGACTGGGTCCGTGCCGAGCTCGACGCCGGGGGGAAGATCATGGGATTCGGACACGCGGTCTATCGGGCCGAGGACCCCCGCGGCGTCGTGCTGCGCGAAGCGGCCGAACGACTCGGCGGCGAGCTGGTCACTCGCGCCGCAGGCATCGAAGAGGAGATCCTCGGCGTTCTCGCCGAGTGGAAGCCCGATCAGCGCATCGTCACGAATGTGGAGTTCTGGGCGTCGGTCGTGTTGGAGCTCGCCGGCCTTCCCCGGGCGATGTTCACGCCGACGTTCTCGGTCAGTCGCTCGATCGGGTGGTCCGCGCACGTGATCGAGCAGCACGGCGTGGGCAAGATCGTGCGCCCGAGCGCCCGCTACATCGGGCCTGCGCCAGAGGTCGGCGTTTCGGCCTGACTTCCCCGCCCGTCTCCGGCGACCTAGGGTTACCTTCCAGGGAAGACTTCTGAGGAGTGGTTTGCATGACCGCGGTTGAGAACACAGGTTTCGAGGGAATCGATCTCTGGGACATGGACGCGTTCCAGCGTCAGGAACATCACGCGATGCTCGAACAGTTGCGCGAGACCGACCCGGGCATCCACTGGATCGACGAGGGCGACATGGGCCCGGGGTTCTGGGCCATCACCCGGCTCGAGCACCTGAAGGAGATCAATCGCCAGGCCGACATCTTCTCGTCCAACAAGGGCGGGACCCAGATGCAGGAGCGGGCCCGCGCCGACGTGATGGACGACTTCCAGAACGACTCGCTGATGCTGTCGATGGATCCGCCGAAGCACACCCGCTACCGGCGGATCGTCAGCCGCGGCTTCACCCCGCGGATGATCAATCTGCTCGAGGACTACCTCCACAACCGAACCCAGATGATCATCGACCGGGTGTGCGAGCGCGGTTCGGCCGAGTTCGTCACCGAGCTGTCCGCCGAGCTGCCGCTGCAGGCCATCGCCGAGATGGTCGGCATCCCCTTCGAGGATCGCAAGAAGATCTTCGACTGGACGAACTCGATGATCGGCGCCGACGACCCCGACTTCGCGAAGAGCGAAGAATTCGTGATGGCCGCGTTCGCCGAGCTCTTCGCCTACTCCAACGCCTTGCAGACGGAGCGTCGCGGCAAGCCCGCCGACGACATCATCACCACCCTGCTGTCGGCCGATGTCGACGGGGAAGCGCTCGACGAGGTCGAGTTCGACATGTTCTTCCTGCTGCTGTGCGTGGCCGGCAACGAGACCACCCGCAACTCGATCACCCGGGGGATGCACGGGTTCTTCGAGTTCCCCGACCAGTGGGAGCTCTACAAGAGCGACCCCGACAAGTACGCCGACACGATGGTCGACGAGGTCGTGCGCTGGGCCACGCCGGTGCTCAACTTCCGCCGTCAGGCCATGCGTGACTACGAGATCGGCGGGGTGAAGATCAAGGAGGACGACAAGGTCGTGATGTGGCACATCGCCGCCAATCGCGATCCCCGTGCCTTCGACGACCCGTGGACGTTCGACATCACGCGGAGCCCCAACGACCATGTCGGTTTCGGCGGCGGCGGCCCCCACTTCTGCCTGGGCTCGAATCTCGCGAAGATGGAGATCCGGCTGATGTTCAAGGGCATCGCCGAGCGTCTTCCCGACATCCACCTCGCCGGTGATGTCGCGTACCTCCGGTCGAACTTCATCGGTGGCGTCAAGAGCATGCCGGTCGAGTTCACCCCGAGCCCGTCGACCAACACCATGCCGCTCGATCGGCTCGGTTCGGCGGCCGGCGCGTCGGGTACCGACGGCTACGGCGGCGCGGTCGAGCGCGAGGGCTAGCGTCCGCCCCATGTCCGGGGCACGCACATGACACCCGACGAGTTCCGCGCTGCGGCGCACGAACTGGTCGACTGGATCGCCGACCGGCGGGCCGATGTCGAGTCGCGCCCCGTGCGACCCGATGTGGAACCCGGTGACATCGTCGCTCGGCTCCCCGCCGACCCGCCCGATCAGCCCGTGGGTGCCGACGAGGTCCTGCGCGATCTTCACGAGATCGTGGCTCCCGGCATCACCGAGGTCCAGCACCCGATGCATTTCGGGTGGTTCCCGTCGAACGCGAGCCTTTCGTCGGTGCTCGGCGACTTCGCGTCGTCGGGGCTGGCCTCGCTCGGCATCTCGTGGGAGTCGTCGCCGGCGCTCACCGAGGTCGAGGAGGTGGTGGTCGACTGGCTCCGCCGGCTGACCGGTCTCGACGACGGTTGGCACGGGGTCATCCAGGACACGGCGTCGAGTGCGTGCCTCGTTGCGATGCTGGCGGCCCGCGAGCGGGTCACCGATCATGCGCAGGTCACCACCGGCCTTGCCGGCGTCGCCGAACCGTTGTGCGTCTACACCACGGTCGAAGCGCACTCGTCGGTTCGCAAGGCGGCGCTGCTCGCCGGTTTCGGGGGTGACCACATCCGCCTCGTCGACGTCGATCCGTGGACGCACGACATGCTCCCCGATGCTCTCGTCGCGGCGATGGCGGCCGATCGAGCCGCTGGTTCGCGCCCCGCTGTCGTGGTTGCATCGGCCGGATCGACCGGCACCACCGCCTTCGACCCGATCGGCGAGATCGTGTCGGCCGCGGCGCCGCACGGTGCCTGGGTGCACGTCGACGCGGCGATGGCCGGCTCGGCGTTGCTGTTGCCCGAGATGCGTTCGCTCTTCGCCGGGTTGGAAGGGGCCGACTCGCTCTCGTGGAACCCCCACAAGTGGATGGGAACGATCCTCGATTGCTCGCTGATGTACCTGCGGGATCCCGACCATCTCATCCGGGTGATGTCGACCAGCCCGAGCTACCTGCGCTCGACGGCCGGCGGCGACGCGACCCAGTACCGCGACTGGGGCATCCCTCTCGGGCGCCGCTTCCGGGCGCTCAAGCTCTGGTATCAGCTGCGCATCGACGGGGTCGAGGCGATCCGGACGCGCTTGCGACGCGACCTCGACAACGCTCGTTGGTTGGCGGAGCGGTTTCGCGAGCTGCCCGAATGGGAGGTGGTGGCTCCGGTGCGGCTGCAGACCGTGTGCGTCCGTCACGTGCCGCCCGGGTTCGATGATCCGTCACGGGCCGAGGCCCTCGATGCCCACACCTTGGAGTGGGTGCGGGCGATCAACACCTCGGGTGCAGCGTTCCTGTCACCGTCGATGCTCGACGACCGGTGGATGGTGCGGATCTCGGTCGGTGTGGAGTCGACCGAGCGCCATCACCTCGAGCGGCTCGTCGAACTGCTGCAGGACGCGGTCGCCACGTGAGCGTCGAGATCGAGCTCGGCCCCTACCCAGAGGTCGCAGGGTTCGCCGATGCGGTGCGACGCGACGAGGCCGACCCACTGGCTTCCTTCGCGTCGCGGTTCGAGGTGTCCGACCCCGGGCTGATCTATCTCGACGGCAACTCGCTCGGTCGACTGCCCCGGACCGCGCGCGCTCGTGTCGATCACGCGGTGCGATCCGAGTGGGGCGACCGGCTGATCCGGTCGTGGAACGAGACGTGGTGGGATCTCGCGGCAGAGATCGGCGATCGGATCGCACCACTGATCGGCGCGAGGGCCGGCGAGGTGATCGTGTCGGAGTCGACGACCACCAATCTCCACAAGCTGGCGGGTGCCGCGCTCGACGCCCGACCCGATCGCACGACCATCGTCACCGACGATCTCAATTTCCCGTCCGACGTGCACGTGCTGGCCGGCCTCGCCGCCCGATCGGGTCGCAAGCTCGAGATCGTGGCGTCCGACGGCATCGACGGTCCGGTGGCCGGTCTGCTCGCTGCGCTCGACGCCCGCACCGCCCTCGTCTCGCTGTCGCTCACCGCCTTCAAGTCGGGCTACACCTACGACCTGGCGGCCATCACCGCCGCCGCCCACGAGGCGGGTGCGCTGGTGCTGTGGGACCTGAGCCACTCGGTCGGGGCGATCGAGGTCGACCTCGGTGGGGCCGGAGCCGACCTGGCGGTCGGGTGCACCTACAAGTTCCTCAACGGGGGGCCGGGATCGCCGGCGTTCCTCTACGTCCGACAGGATCTGCAGGACAGCCTCCGGAACCCGATCGCCGGATGGTGGGGCGATGCCGAGCCGTTCGGCTTCGGCCTCGACCATCAGCCGGCCGACGGTATCCGGCGGTTCCAGGTCGGCACGGCGCCGATCCTCTCCTTGGCCGGCGCGGAGCCGGGCATCGACCTGGTGGTCGAGGCGGGAATGCCAGGGATCGCGGCGAAGGGCCGAGCACTCGTTGCGCAGGCCGGTGAACTCTGGTCATCGCGGCTCGCGCCGCTGGGGTTCGCCTGGGCGTCGCCGACCGATCCGGGTCGTCGAGGTGCCCACGCCGCGCTCGCCCACCCCGATGCCTGGCGGATCACCCGCGCCCTGATCGAGGTGGGCCGGGTCGTGCCCGACTTCCGGGCCCCAGACAACATCCGGCTCGGCCTGTCGCCGCTCACCACTTCGTTCCTCGATGTCCACACCGCGGTCGAGCGACTGGCGCGTGTCGTCGAATCCGGCGTTCACGAGCAGTTCGACAACGACCGTTCCGCAGTGACCTGACCGCCGATGGCGTAATGTTCGGCGCGATGACCGACGATCTCTTCGCCCGCTATCGCGCCAGCCTTCCGTCGTTCGTGCGGCCGATGTATGCCGAACCCATCTCGATCGATCGGGGGGAGGGGAGCTACGTCTTCACTCGTGAGGGCGACCGCTACCTCGACTTCTTCGGTGGCGTTCTCACGACCATGATCGGCCATGCCCACCCGAAGGTGGTCGCTGCCGTGCAGGCGCAGGCCGCCAAGGTGATGCACACGTCCACGCTGTACCTCAGTGAGCCGATGATCGCGTTGGCGGAGAAGATCACGGCCCTGTCGGGGATCCCCGACGCGCGGGTGTTCTTCACCGCGTCGGGCACCGAGGCCAACGACACCGCGCTCCTGTTGGCGACCTCCTTTCGGAAGTCCAATCAGGTGCTGGCGATGCGCAACAGCTACCACGGTCGGTCGTTCACCGCGCAGGCGGTCACCTCGCACAGCTCGTGGTCGTCGACCTCGATCTCGGGTCTCGACGTCAGCTTCATCCAGGGCGGCTACCGGCTGCGGAGCCCGTTTCGCGAGATGGACGACGCCGCCTTCACCCAGGCGTGCGTCGACGATCTGGTCCAGGTGCTCGACATGGTCACGGCCGGTCAGGTGGCATGCCTGATCGCCGAGCCGATCCAGGGCGTCGGTGGGTTCGCCGCACCGCCCGACGGGTTCTTCGGTGCCTTCGCGAAGGAACTCGACGCTCGCGGCATTCTCCTGATCTCCGACGAGGTGCAGACCGGTTGGGGCCGCACGGGGGAGCACTACTGGGGCTACGAGGCGCACGGCGTGGTGCCCGACATGCTCACGTTCGCCAAGGGGGTCGGCAACGGAGTCGGCCTCGCCGGCGTCGTGGCCAGAGCCGAGATCATGGACACGATCGAGGTCACGTCGTTCTCCACGTTCGGCGGCAACCCGCTCGCCTGCGCTGCGGCCCTGGCCACCCTCGAAGCGGTCGAGGAGGAGGGCATGCAGGCCAACGCGCTCGCGATGGGCGAACGGCTGGCGGCCCACCTCACGCCGGTCGTCGAGGCGACTCCGTGGATCGCCGAGCTCCGGGGCAAGGGGCTGATGCAGGCGCTCGAGTTCGTCCACGAAGGCTCGTTGCAGCCCGACACGGTGCGAGCGGCTGCGGTGTTGGAGGGCTGCCGTCGCCACGGCGTGCTCGTCGGCAAGGGCGGCCTGTACGGCAACGTCATCCGGATCGCACCGATGCTCAACGTGACCGCGGCGGAGCTCGACGAGGGAGCGGCCGCTCTCATCGCCGCCATCGACGACGCCGGCCGCGGCTGAGCATCGCGACGTCGGCGTCATGACCACCGGCGTTCGCCTTCTCGATCCGACGCCGGCCGCAGCACGCGTGAACGCCGCGGTGAAGTGTGCGTTGTTCGGAGCGTTCGCGATCGCGTTGCTGGTGCCGCTCGACCATCTCGACGGCAAGGCCATGCCGGCGCGGGCGCCCATCTTCCTCGCCAGTGCCGTCCTGGTCCCGCTGATCGCCCGTCGACGGAAGTGGGATCCCTACCCGCATGTCGCCGACGCCCTGCTGGCGCTGCCCTTCCTGCTCGACACCCTCGGCAACCTGCTGGGCATCTACGACGCCGCCGCGTCGACCGACGACGTGTTGCACTTCGTCAACTGGATCGCCCTCGTCGCCGCGTTCCACGCGTTCCGGTTCCGCAACGTCGGCGACCGGCGCGATGCGCTCCTGCTCGGCTACGGCTTCGGCGCCCTCGCCATCGTCGGGTGGGAGGCATTCGAGTGGTTGGTGTCCACCGACGGCATCGGCGGCGCCGACGGACTCTCCCTCACCTACGGCGACACGATCGGCGATCTCGTGCTCTCGAGCACGGGCGGCCTCCTCGGCTCGTGGGCCGGGGTCCGTTGGCTCGGCCCCGGAGACCGTCGGCCTCAGTAGTCGTTGTTGTCCGTGATCCGACCCGTCGTGGTGTCGATGCCGTACTCCCACGTGAAGAAGAAGGCGCATCGTGGCGACAAGGACTTGTTGATGACGTTGGTGCCGTCGCGGTCGATGCGCAGGCTGAACTGGGCGTCGACACAGGTGAGCCGATCGAACTTCACCTCGACGACATTGTCGATCCCGGGCTGGAGCTTGCTGTCGATGTTGGCACTGCCGCTTCCGGGCCGGAACTCGTTGGTGAAGAGCGTGAGCAGGTTGTCGGGCGTGTTCGCCGCATCGAGCACCTCGGCGCCATTGACGAGCACGCGGACCCGCCCGGTGATGTTCGAGACCGAGACGTTGAACGAGTAGGGGATCTCCGTGCGGCTGCACAACAACTGCTGCAGGTCGGCCGTGTCGGCGACCTCCACGAGCTGGCCGCCCAGGGTGCGCAGCGAGAACGACAACGGCGCGGCCGTGGTGGTGTTGGCCGGACCGAAGAACTGGCCGAGATCGCCGCTCTTGATCGCCCCGAGGGCCAGGCTCTGGTCGCCGCCGTAGGAGAGCATCGCGATGTCGCTGGTGGAGAGCGTCTGACGCTGCTCTTCGGTCAGCTCGGCGCTGCCGGAGAACTTGGCCTGTGCCGCGTCGACGGCGATCATCAGGTCCTGGGCGCTCGTTGCGCTCGTGCTCGTCATCGTGAAGTACATGACGCGGCCGTAGGTGACCTCGTCGATCACCAGGGGCGGGTTGTCGGGGCCGACTTCGCCGGAGTCGACCAGCGCCTCGACGTCGAGCGGAGTCACGTCGGCAGAGAAGAAGTCGCCGGCGGTCCGCACGGCGTCGTCGGCCATCCGGATGGTGTACATCGGCTGGATGAGCTGCACGGCGATCGAGTGCTTCTCGGTCTGTGACTCCTGGTTGAACGAGGAGTCGAGGCCGGCCTGACGGAGCGGACCGTCGTAGCGAAGGGACACCCCGATCTCGAGTGACGACTGCTCGAAGCTGTGGGTTTCCGTTCTGGTGTAGGTGATGTCGCTCGGGACGACGTCGATGCCGGTGAGGCGGGCGTCGGCATCACGCTTGAGCCGGGCCACCGCTTCGGCGAGAGAGGTCGAGTCCGGATCGTCGACCACGACGGTCGGATTCTCCGAGGCGAGGCTCGACACGAGGGTCAGCGGGGCCCGCCCCAACGGCACGACCCGAAGGTCGCCGGGCTCGACCCCTGCCCCCTCGACGACCAGGCCGGGCGCGAGTGTTCCGGAGAACCCGAACGCAGGGAACTGGTCGAACGACCGGCTGAGCTGGGGGAGCGCGGCCGGCGCACACGCGACGCTGGTCTTGGTGCTGTCGTCGGCGACGTCGACCCACTCGTCGGTGGTCAGGCCGCGCTCGTCGACCGACGCACGGGTCGGTGTCGACCAGTTCGAATAGGCCGAAAGCGTGGCGGCGACGATCGGGTCGGCGGCCGGCGCGATGGTCGTCGTCGTGTCGGTCGTCGTCGTGTCGATCGTCGTGGTCGTGTCGACGACGGCAGCCGTCGAGGTCGTCGCGACGAGGTCTCCGGCACTGTCGGAGCCACACGACGAGGCGACGACGGCGACGGAGATCGCCGTGGCGAGCAGTGCCGACGGTCGACGGTGGCGGGAGATGGCAGGGCGAATCACCGTGACATGGTGGCCTCCCGAGGTGCGCGTGGCGTGGATTCCGGAGATCACGTGGGCGGATCGGCGTGGTTTCGAGTACCCGGTTCTTCCGTCGTGGAGGTTCCACCCGATGCCGCGGCGAGGTGGTCGTCGGCCGGTCGATCCCGCTCCGGGACGAGGGCGACGATGAGTGTTGCCGCGGCGTTGTCGATGACGTGGCGGATGGTGTGGCCGAGGAAGAGGGTGCCGTCGCTCGTGCGGCTGGCGCCCGAGATCACCACGAGGTCTGCGGCGACCTCATCGGCCGTCGCGAGAATCTGCTCGGCAGGATTGGTGTTGTGCTCGAGCATCGAGGAGAAGTTGGCACCTGCGGTGGACGCGAGCGCGGCCGCATCGTTGAGGACGCCGCGGCCGGATGAGCCCGGTCGGGGGTACTCGCCGAGGATCGTCTCGAAGCGGCTCGCCGGATCGGCGCTGACGTGGAGGTGGTGCACGTGGGTGCCGATACGGGCACTGAGGTAGGCGGCGAGCTCCTGGGCCGGGCGCGACGACCGGCCGCCGTTCACCGGCACCACCGCGCGGGCGAACGCCCACGGGAGTCGCCCGCCGTTCCCGGGGGCGGACCGCACGATCACGACCGGAATGGGACTCCGTCGGAGCAGCTCGTCGATCTCGGCTGTGACCGTCGCCGATCGGTGTGGTCCCGCGCCGACGACGATGGCGTCGTAGCCGAGCCGTGCTTCGGCGAGGATCGCGTTGGTCGCGTTCTCGGCATCCACCTGTTCGCTCTCGACGTTGCAGTGGTGCAGCACGGCCTCGTGGGCGCTCAGGTCGGGGGCGGGTCCGGTGCCGACCGTGAACAGGGTGACATCGGTGTCGTCGGGCCAGGTGAGCCCGGTGACCTGGGCGGCCAGCAGCGATGACATGCCACCACGGGTCGGGATCAGGACCCGCCCGCCGCGCACGACCGCATTCGCCGTCAACTGTGCCTCGAGGTCGAGGCGCTGGCGCTCCTCTGGCGTCCCCTCCCAGTTGCGCAGCACGCGGCGCAGCATCGGCGGTGCGGCCATGGATGTGGCCATGGCCATCAGCACGACCACGGTGTAGGACCGGTCGTTGAGGACCCCGAGGGACAGGCCGACCGTGGCGATCACGATCTCGAGCGCGCCGCGGGCATTGAGCCCCACGCCGAGCGCGGCGCCCTCGCGGGTCGGGATGGCCGACAGCCGGGCACCGGCCAGCGAACCGATGAACTTCGAGAGCGATGCGGCAAGCAGGACGACGATCGCCCAGACGATGGTCTCTCCGTCGCCGAGGAGGCCGAGATCGACGCGAAGGCCTGCGGTGGCGAAGAAGATCGGGGCGAAGATCGCTGCCGTCATCGTCTCGAGCGGGCGGATCAATTCGTGATCGGCGAAACGCGATCGTGCGAGGATCACGCCGGCGATGAACGCGCCGAGCACGGCCTCGACATGGAGCCATTGGGTGATCACGCCGAAGGCGAGGGCAGTGATCAACACCACCGTCAGCCCCGAGAGGGCATCGCCACCGGAGGCGCGCACCCGACGCAGCGACGCGTCGACGATCCGCTGGCCGACGGTGAAGGCGAGGACGAAGAAGATCGCGACGCCGCCGACCGTGAACGCCAGCTTGTCGAGCTTGACCCCGCCGGCCTGCGCGAGGCCGGCGATGAAGCCGAGCAGGATCCAGCCGATGACATCGTTCGCCATGCCCGCCGCCAGAGTGAGTTGCCCGAAGTTGCGGCGCATCAGCCCCATCTCGCCGAGGATCTTCGCGATCACCGGTAGTGACGAGATCGACAGCGCGGCGGCCACGAACAGGGCGAAGATGTAGCGCTCCGTCTCGCTGCCGACGAACGCATTCGGGATGAACCAACCGACCGCGAACCCGGCGGCCGCGGGCACGATCAGCGAGCCGGCCGAGACGAAGAACGCGGCCCGTCCGAGACGTTGGATGAGCCCCAGATCGGTCTCGAATCCGGTGCCCACGAGAAGAAGCAACACGCCGAGCCACCCGACGGTGAAGAGCATTGCCGTCTGGGCGTCGTCGGCGGGAAACAACCAGTCGGTCACATCCGGGGCGATGTTGCCCAGCAGTGAAGGCCCGAGCACCAGACCGGCGGCCAGTTCTCCCACGACCGCCGGTTGCCCGATCCGCTGCATGAGTGCGCCGAGGCCTCGGGCGACCACGAGGATGACGAGGAGCGCCACCCAGAAGACGAGGAGCTGATGCTCGGTCGGGGGGTTCAGATTCATCTCGGTGCCGGTACGGGTCGAAAATGGGGGTTCTCACAAAGTAACGAAGGTCGGCGCCCTCGCCCCACCGAGATCACAACGGCCCTACCCTCGGTGCATGTCTGCAGGAGCACCCCTCGGTCCGAGTCCCGACGAGGTGACGCTCGACGCCATTCGCCGGGCCGCCGACGCGCTCCGCGGGGTCATCGAATACACGCCGCTGACCCGTTCGCAGACGCTCAGCGACATCACGGGGGTCGATGTCCATCTGAAGTTCGAGAACCTCCAGTACACCGGCTCGTTCAAGGGGCGCGGCGCGAGGAACCGGCTGCTCGCCGTCGCGCCCGGGCGCGGCGTCATCGCGATGTCGGCCGGAAACCATGCGCAGGGAGTGGCCCACCACGGCGCCCTGCTCGGGCTTCCCACGACGATCGTCATGCCCGAGAACACCCCGTTCGTGAAGGTCGCTCGCACCCGCGACCTCGGCGCCGAGGTCGTGCTGGCCGGAGCCGACGTCATGGCTGCCGCCGTGCGGGCCCGCGAGCTGGCCGAGGAGCGGGATCTGGAGTTCATCCACCCGTTCGACGATCCCGTCGTGATCGCCGGGCAGGGGACCGTCGGGCTCGAGATGCTCGAGCAGGAGCCCGACCTCGACATGATCGTCGCTGCGGTCGGCGGTGGCGGCCTGTCGGCCGGGATCGCGGTGGCGACCACCGGCCACGGCCGCCCGGTCGAGGTCATCGGCGTGCAGACCGAGCGGTTTCCTTCGATGGCCGATCGCCTGGCCGGACGTGCCTCCACTGCCCGTTCCGGGTCGACGGTCGCTGATGGCATCGCCGTCTCCGAGCCGGGGAGGATCACCTCGGCGATCCTCGAAGCCCACGCTGTCGACGTACTCGTCGTGCCCGAGGCGGCGATCGAGCAGGCCATCGCGATGCTGCTCGAGATCGAGAAGACCGTCGTCGAGGGAGCCGGCGCGGCCGGCCTGGCCGCACTCATGACCTACCCCGAACGCTTCGCCGGGAAGAAGGTCGGACTCGTGCTGTGCGGCGGCAACATCGATCCCCGCACCCTCTCGGTCGTGGCGCTGCGGGGCCTGGCCGTGCAGGGTCGACTCAACCGCATCCGGGTCGAGCTCGACGACACCCCCGGCCGCCTGGCCCTGGTGTCGCAGGTCATCGCCCGCGAAGCGGCCAACGTCGTCGAGGTCGACCACGACGGTCTCGGATCGAGCGGTGCCCGCAGCACGATTCTCGAGTTGCGGATCGACACCCTCGATGCGGCCCATGCCGACCGGGTCCTCGAGGCGATCCGCGCCGAGGGCCTCAACGCGGACCTCGTCGACTGGTAGCGGGTCGGACGCGGGACGGCCGCCCCGTGCTTCGGTGAAGCGATCGGGACGGCCGTCAGGGGGGTTGCCCCGTCCTCGCGAGACGGGGTGGTGGTGGCACGACGGCCGTGGCCGCCGGACGCATGGGGAATGGGGCGGAGCTAGAACTCCTCGTCGAAGGAGACGTCGCCCTCGACACCGACCTGGTAGGCGGAGACGGTGCGCTCGAAGAAGTTCGAGAGCTCCTGGACGTCTTGCAGCTCCATGAACGAGAACGGGTTCTGTGCGCCGTATCGCTTGGCCAGACCGAGCTGAGCAAGGCGCTGATCGGCGACGAACTCCAGATAGGTGCGGGTGTCGCCGGTCGACATGCCGGGCACTCCCTCGCCGAGGAGGTCCTCGGCGAACTTGAACTCGGCGTCGACCGCTTCCTCGATCATCAGTGTGATGCGCTCACCGAGATCGGCGTCGAACAGCTCGGGCTCTTCGGCCCGGACCGTGTTGATCACCTCGAGGGCGAAGTTCATGTGCATCGATTCGTCGCGGAACACCCAGTTGGTCCCGGCGGCGAGCCCGTTGAGCAGGCCCTTCGATCGCAGGAAGTAGACGTAGGCGAATGCCGCGAAGAAGAACAGGCCTTCGATGCAGGTCGCGAAGCAGATCAGGTTCATCAGGAACCGCTTGCGGTCCTCGACCGTCTCGAGGGGACCGTTGCCGACCGACTCCATCCACTTGAAGCAGAACTCGCCCTTGGCCCGGATCGACGGGATGTTCTCGATGGCGGCGAAGGCCTCGGCCCGCTCGGCGGGATCGGGGATGTAGTTGTCGAGCAGGTTCAGGTAGAACTGGACGTGGAGCGCCTCTTCGTAGAGCTGGCGCGACAGATACATCCGAGCCTCGGGAGCGTTGATGTGCTCGTAGAGGTTGAGGACGAGGTTGTTGGCCACGATCGAATCGCCGGTGGCGAAGAACGCCACCAGTCGGCTGATCATGTGCTTCTCGGCCGGCATGAGCTTGCGGTCGAGATCGGTCAGATCGTCGGAGAAGTCGATCTCCTCGACCGTCCAGGTGTTCTTGATCGCGTCCTTGTACATGTCGAAGAACTGCGGGTAGCGCATCGGCCGCAGCGTGAGATTGAACCCGGGGTCGAGGATGTTGGTCCGGGAATTCGCCGGCGCCGCGTAGTGCCCGGCGTTGGTGTCGGGCGCACTCGCCGGCGCGGTGTTGAGATAGTCGTCGGCGAGTGCCATCAGTCGCACGCCTCGCAGGCCTCGGGGTTCTCCAGCGAGCAGGCGATGGCCTCTTCGTCGGTGAATGTCTTCTTCGGTGCACCGTCGGGCCCACCGGTCGGACCCGACTCGGGGCCGACCGAGGTGGTGGTCTTGTTGATCTTCGTCGCCGGCCGGCTGCGCAGGTAGTAGGTGGTCTTGAGTCCGGACTTCCATGCGTACATGTACATCGACGAGAGCTTGCCGATGGTGGGCGCTTCCATGAAGAGGTTGAGCGACTGGCTCTGGTCGATGAAGGCGCCACGGTCGGCGGCCATCTCGATGAGCGACTTCATCGGGATCTCCCACGCGGTGCGATAGATCGCCTTGAGGTCGTCGGGGATGCGCTCGATGCCCTGGATCGAGCCTTCGGCCTTCTTCACGTCGCCGATCATCTCGGCATCCCACAGGTTGCGGCGTTGGAGTTCTTTCACCAGGTGCCGGTTGATCTGCATGAACTCGCCCGAGAGGGTTTCGCGCTTGAACAGGTTGGAGACCTGCGGCTCGATGCACTCGTAGCAGCCCGCGATCGACGCGATCGTCGCCGTCGGGGCGATGGCGATCATCAGGGAGTTGCGCAGACCGTGGCTCTCGATGCGCTCGCGTAGCGGGACCCACCGTTCGGGATCGGACGGCTCCACGCCCCAGAGGTCGAACTGGAGGTCGCCGGCCGCGGCGCGGGTCTCGGCAAACGCCGCGTGGGGGCCATTGGCTTCCGCGAGCTCGGTCGATGCCCACAGGGCGTTGAAGTAGATCTCTTCGGAGATCCGACGGCTGACGTCGCGCGCCACCGGGGAATCGAACGGCACGCCCATCTTGAAGAAGACGTCCTGGAGACCCATCAACCCGAGACCGACTGGACGCCAGCGGCTGTTGGAGGCGCCCGATTCGCTCGTCGGGTAGTAGTTGATGTCGATCACCCGGTCGAGGAACGGCACGACCTGGCGGACGACCTCGCCGAGGCGGACGTAGTCCATGGCGATGACGCCCTCGGACTCGACGACGAACTCACCGAGGTTGACCGAGCCGAGGTTGCACACCGCGGTCTCGTCCTGGCTGGTGACCTCGAGGATCTCGGTGCACAGGTTGGACAGGTGCACGACGCGGTCTCGTGCGTTCGCCGTTCCACCGCTGGTGCCGGGCCCGGTCTGGTTGCACTTCTCGTTGGAGGAGTCCTTGAAGGTCATCCAGCCGTTGCCGGTCTCCGCCAGCGTCTTCATCATCCGCTGGTAGAGCTGCCGGGCAGGGACCTGCTTTTCGTACTTGCCGTCGGCCTCGGCCTGCTCGTAGATGGCGCGGAACTCGTCGCCGAAGGTGTCGATCAGCTCGGGGACCTTCTTCGGATCGAAGAGGCTCCACTGCCAGTCCTTCTCGACCCGTTCCATGAACATGTCGGGGATCCAGTTGGCGAGGTTGATGTTGTGGGTGCGCCGGGCGTGGTCGCCGGTGTTGTCGCGCAGCTCGAGGAACTGGTCGATGTCGGCGTGCCACGCTTCGAGGTAGACGCACGCGGCACCCTTGCGGCGGCCTCCCTGGTTGACGGCGGCGACGGAGGCATCGAGGGTCTTGAGCCACGGCACGATGCCGTTGGACAGGCCGTTGGTGCCGACGATGAGGCTGTTCTTCGAACGAATGCGGTGCCAGGCGACCCCGATGCCGCCGGCGAACTTCGAGAGCCGGGCGATGTCGGTGTAGCGCTTGTAGATGCCTTCCAGCGAGTCTTCCGGAGAATCGAGCAGGTAGCAGCTCGACATCTGGGGATGCGTGGTGCCCGAGTTGAACAGGGTGGGCGAGGACGGGAGGTAGGCGAGCGACGACATCAGGTCGTAGAAGCGGATCGCTTCCTCGGGGTTGGTCGACAGGCCGCAGGCGACCCGCAGGAAGAAGTACTGCGGGGTCTCGATGACCTTGCGGGTCTCGGGGTGGCGCAGGAGGTAGCGGTCGTAGACGGTGCGCAGGCCGAAGAACTCGAAGCGCTTGTCGCGCTGGCTGTCGATCGCCGCGTTGAGCTCGGGGGCGTGGGCGTTGACGAATTCGAAGACCTCGTCGCCGATGATGCCGACCTTGTGACCCAGCGCGACCGACTCGGAGAACCACGGAGCGTTCTGGTTGCGGACCTCCTTGTCGATGTAGGTCGACAGGAGGCGGGCGGCCACCTTGGAGTAGTCGGGCTCTTCGACGATGAGACCGGCCGCGGTGCGAATCGACAGCTCGTCGAGTTCCTGGGTCGTGGCGCCATCGGCCAGCGCGGCGATCGTGCGGGTCGAGACGACCATCGGATCGACCCCGACGATTCCTTCGGTCGCTCGGGCGACGGCGTTGACGATCTTGTTGACATCGACGGGTTCGAGCGCACCGCTGCGCTTCTTCACCCGCATCGTCGTCGCGGTCGTACCGCTCGATTCCTGGTTGGCGACTGCGCTCAGGCGCTCGGTCGTGATCGTCTCATCGGTAATAGCCATCGTGGCCCCTTCCCCGCGCCGGGAAGTGCGAGTCGAAGGCGGTGACTCCCGGTCAGATCACGCCTCGCCGCGCCGCTCTGTCGAGAGTTGCGGACTCGTAATTACAGTCGCGTAACTACACCCACGTCAAGGGGAAGTTTCGGCGTGCCGTCGCGCCTCGCTGACCTGCACAAACGGCGCGGAGTCGCGAACGACACGCGCCCCACACCTCGGTCGGACCCGGTTTCAGCAGTCGCGACAGAGCCGGGCGGTGACGGCATCGGCGGCCCGCCACCCGGAGGTGAGGGCACCGTTGATCGAGGCGTGCTGACGGTGATCGCCGGCCACGAACATGCCCGACGGGAGCCGCACCGACTGGTCGGGATCCTCGCCCACGTTCTGGCGGGGTTGCGCCCGCTCGATCTCGTCGACCCGCAGTGTCTGCCAGTCTTCGACGACCCCGCCGTACCACTCGGCGAGGGTCGACCGCACCGCGGACTCCTCGACCCCGAGATGGGGCGTCGAGACCGCGATCAGTGCCCGGTCGTCGGGGCTGTATTCGGGGGAGACCTGCGAGAGCACGGCGAGGTTGTTGACGGCGCCGGTCCCGTTGCCGTTGAGGACGATCACCGGCCGTTGCACCGGCGTCTCGTCGGCGGCGAACCACCATGTCGTGACCGGGTTGGTGCCGGGGTCGCCGACCTCGCCCGCGGTGAGTCGGGCCGCATCGACTGCGTCGGTGGCCACCACCACGGCCTGGGATTCGACCCTGCTGCCGTCGACGACGACATGGTGTTCGCCGACCTCGGTCACCTCGGTGCCGTAGCGGATGGTCCCGGCCGGGAGCCGAGAGGCGAGCTGGAGCGAGATCTGCCCCATGCCGCCCGCCGGTACGGTGGCGTCGTCGTCGGACAACATGCGGAAGATGAACTCGAGCGAACGGCTCGAGAACCCGAGCTCGGGATCGAGGGCGATGCCGCTGAACAGCGGACGCAGGAACCGGTCGATCATGCGCTCGGAGAAGCCGGCCTCCCGGAGTCGTTCCAGCGCGGTGGTCTCCTTGGCCGTGAAGAGTTCTTCGATCTCGGGCTTCAGGACCTTGTTGCGGAACTTGAGGATCGCCAGCTTGTCCTTGAGGTTGCCGATGGGCGCTCGCATCGTGCCGAAGGCGTCGCCGGGATTCCTGAACGGGTCGGCGACGCGATGGAACCGGTCGCCGATGCGCACGAGCGACCCGGCATCGAACGCGCGCAGGTCGAGCGCGTCGTAATCGAGCATGTCGTGCGCGGTGGGGTAGGCCTTCAGGAAGATCTGAAAGCCGCGGTCGAGCCGGAAGCCGTCGACGTCGTCGGTGCGGACGCGGCCGCCGGGCCCGTCGGAGCGCTCGAGCACGAGCGGCTCGTGACCCCGGTCGCGGAGTCGGATGGCCGCAGCGAGGCCGGCGAGGCCTGCGCCGACGACGACGACATCATGAGAGGTCATGCCTCGAACTCGCCCCGCGGAGTCACGGAGGAGCACGTTACCGACCGCCCGGCGTGTGGTCGACCCCGGCGCCGACTTCTTTGTGTCGCGCGCATCGCGAGTCCGCTCAGATGAACCGGCGGATCAGCTTTTCCTTCTTGGCGGTGTAGGGCGGGTACAGCATCTTCAGGTCCATCTTCGTCGGCTTCTTCAGCACCGAACGGAGATTGGAGAACGTGTCGAAGCCCGACTGGCCGTGGTAGCGGCCGGTGCCGGACTCGCCGACGCCGCCGAACGGGAGATCGGCGGGGACGAGGTGCTGGATCACGTGGTTGACGCAGGCGCCGCCGGAGGTCGTCTGCGCGAGCAGCTCATCGGCCTTCTCGTCGTCCTCGGCGAACACGTAGAGGGCGAGCGGCTTTTCGCGGTCGTTGACGAACTCGACCGCCTCGTGCATCGACTCGACGGTGATGATCGGCAGGATCGGTCCGAAGATCTCCTGGCGCATCAGCGGCGAGTCGGGATCGGGGTCGACGACGATCGTCGGTTCCACGTATCTCGCGTCGACGTCGCTGTCGCCGCCCAGGGCGATCGTGCCGCCGTGATCGGCGAGCAGGCCCTGGAGGCGGCCGGCGTGGCGTTCGTTGACGATGGAGGTGAAGTCGGGGTTGTCCTTCGTGCCCTTGCCGTCGGCGAACTCGTCGAAGGCGGTCCGCATGCTGTCGACGAGGGCGTCGCGGGTCTTGTCGGTCACGAGGACGAAGTCGGGGGCCACGCAGGTCTGGCCCGCGTTGAGCCACTTGCCCCACGCGAGGCGGCGTCCGGTGACCTCGATGTTGGCCGAGTCGTCGACGAACACGGGGCTCTTGCCGCCGAGCTCGAGGGTGACCGGGGTCAGGAACCGTGCCGCGGCAGTGGCGACGATGCGGCCGACCTCGGTGGAGCCCGTGTAGAAGATGTGGTCGAAGCGCTGTTCGAGCAGCTCGGTGGCCACGGCGACGTCGCCCTCGATCACGGCGATGGCCTCGGGGTCGACATAGCGGGGGATGAGCTCGGCGAGCGCCCTGCTCGTCTCCCCGGCGAGCTCCGACGGCTTGGCGATCACGGCGTTGCCCGCGGCGATCGCGGCGGCAACGGGCAACAGGAGCAGGTTGATCGGGTAGTTCCACGGCGCGATCACGAGGGCGACGCCGAGGGGCTCGGGGACGATGTAGCCCTTGCCGGGCATGGCGGTCATCGGCAGGCGGACCTTGCGGGGCTTGGCCCACTTGGCGACGTGCTTGCGCATCGTGGCGATCTCGGTGGCGATGAATCCGACGTCGGTGGTGAAGCCCTCCATCGCCGGCTTGCCCATGTCGGCGGCGAGGGCGGCCTCGAGGCGCGGACTCTCGAGCTTGAGCATGCGGACCAGTCCGTCGAGCTGCTCCTCGCGCCATTCGATCGGGCGGGTGCGGCCACTGTTGTAGGTCTCGCGGACCCGCGAGACGATCCCCGCCACGTCGACCGTGGTCAGGTCGATGTCGGAATCCGCTGAATCTGAACGATCGGTGATGGCCATACCCCAAAGGATGCCAGCGATCCCCGCCCTGCGCACCCGCACCCCCCACCCCACCAAATTTGGGTGGGTTCGCCCGCGTTTTTCGGGTCGGGCCGCCTTCAGAAGCGGTTGTTGGTCACGCCAGCTCCCAGCGGATGCGCTTGTTGCCCTTGCCCTTCGACTCGGTCTTGACCACGGTGAACGTGCCGATCTCGCCGGTGGAGCGGACATGGGTGCCGCCGTCGGCCTGCTTGTCGAGCCCGACGATGTCGACGACGCGGATCTCCGCGACCGACTCGGGGATCATGTTGACCTTCGTGCGGATGAGGTCCTCGTCTTCCACCGCGGTCTCGCGGGGGAGGAACGTCACCTCGATCGGGCGGTCCGCTGCGATCTCGGCGTTGACGGCGGTTTCGATCTTCTCGGCGAACCCTTCGGGGAGGGGGTCGAACTCGTAGTCGATCCGGCCCTTCAGCGGCTCCATGTTGTTGCCGGTGGACAGCACCCGGTACTCGTTCCAGATCACTCCGCCGAGCACGTGCATCGCGGAGTGGGTGCGCATGAGCTGATGACGACGCTCCCAGTCGACCTCGCCGGTGACCTCGGTGCCGACCTCGGGCAGTGGCCCGCCGATCGAGTGCCAGATGTCGACGCCCTGCTTGCGGACGTCGGTCACCTCCTGGTCGGCGCCGTCGATCGTGAGGGTGCCGGTGTCGTGAGGCTGGCCGCCTCCGGTCGCGTAGAAGGTGGTGCGGTCGAGGAGGACCCGACCGCCGTCACCCTCGTCGGCGGGCTCGACCCCGGTCACGGTGGCGGTGAACGTCCGCAGTTCCTGATCGGCGAGGTACAGCTGCTCGGTCATGAAGGCGACGGTAGCCCTTCACGGATTGTTCACACTCCTCTTCTCCGCCGCTTACCAAGGGTCGTCACGGTGAAGGCATGTTCCGGCGTTCCCCCAGGCGCATCGGTTCGGTGGTCGCGACGGCGGTCGCAGTCCTCGTCGGTCTCGGTTCCGGCGTGACCGCGGCCGCCGCCCCGACCATCGAGCCGGTGGCCGCTCCCGAAACCCCGCCGAAGATGGCCATCGACACGGAACCCGACTGCGACCGTGTCGGCTACACGCCGGCCGGCGCGGTGGCGCCAATGAGTGGCGAGCTCTGCGTGCCGGTCGGTCACCATGGCGACGTCGTGATCCTGATCCATGGCGGCGGCGGCTACGAGGGCGATCCCGCCGACGTGGCGGTGTGGCGCGACGCACACCTGGCCGCACGCCGCGCCACCTTCGTCATCGACTACACGCTGCTCGACACCGGCTCCGATGCGGCCGCCTATCCGCGGCCGGAGCAGAACGTGATGGCGGCCGTGCAGTACATCCGGATCCTCGGCTCCGAGGGCATGCTCGAGGTGGACGACGTGATCTTGCACGGGTTCAGCGCCGGTGCACGACTCGCCGCCGTCGTCGCCACGGCGGCCGACGATCCGGCCTACGCGGGCGCCGAGTTGCACCAGGGTGTGTCGACCCGGGTCGACGGCGCGATCCTGTTCTACGGCTACTACGACGGCTCGCAGTTCCACGGTGAGCAGTACTATGGGGCGGCCGACGTTCCCGTGGCCGCGAGCACGATCGCCATGGCGTCGGCCGATGATGCGCCGGTGCTGATCGTGCACGGGACCGACGACGTCATGACCGACCCGGCCGGCGCCGCGGCTCTCGCCGACGCGCTCGAGTCCGAGGGCGTCGACGTCGAACTGCTCCTGCTCGAAGGGGAGAACCACGTGTTCGACGGCTACGGGACCGACTCGTTGACCGCGGCCGGTGCCGCGCTGGTGCCGGTGATCGACTCGTACGTCGGTTCGGTCGCGGAACGGCGCTCGTGGATCAGGCCGTTCTCGGGACGGTCCGGTACGTGATGCGCAGGACCGCTGCGGCACCGCGGATGCGCGGACCGTCGTCGGCTTCGTCGACGTAGAGCGGCGCGTCGAGCATCTGGCACGCGGCGATCGCCTCCGCCCCGAGACTCGAGAGGCCGTGGTCTTCGGCCAGCGTTGCGATGTCGTACGCGAGCGTCCTGAGCGAGAGGATCCGGATCTCGTCGGGAAGGGCGATGAGGGCCCGGCCGAGCGCTCGGCGCTGCTCGGTCGGCCACGAGCCGGTGAGCGTGCCGCCGCGGGCACTCACGACGCTTCGGCAGAGTCGGAGGTAGTAGAGGTTCGTGGTCGCCGGCGCGCGGGTACGGAGGATGCGGGCGAGCGCGGGCGCGGGTCGATCGGCCAGCAGATCCCGCAGCAGGTGGTCGTCGAGGACGACGTGGCTCACGTCGTCGCGAGTTCGGGGTCATCGAGGGCGGCCACGAACGCGCGATGGTCACCGGCGCTGAGCAGGTCGTCGAGCAGGGCCGGCCCGTCGCCGGCCGGGACGGTCAGCACGCCGAACCCGAGGTCGAGCACATCGACCGGGCCGCCTTGGGCGAGTCCCCATCGGCGGCGCGCCGCAGCGGGCAACGACATCTGCCCGGAGGCGGAGACGAGGTACTGATCGATGTTCGTCATGCATGCAGCGTACTTGGTGAGCGGATGCCCGCTACCAAGCGTGCTCAGGGAACGCAGTCGATCACGCCGGTGGTGGCCTCGGTCGGGGGATCGTCGAGTGTTTCGAACGGTCCCACGGGACGGGTTGGCAGTTCGTTGCTGATGATCATGCCGCTCGGATCGAGTCGTAGCTCGACTGTCGTCCAGTATCCCGAGTCGTCGTTGACGGCCACTCCCACGAACAGTTCCTGTGTGAGCACGTCGTCGACACACCGGACGCGGGTCGCACACGCCCGTCCCTGACACAGCGGAATGTCGGGCGAGAGCCCGATCTGAACGCCGAAGGTGGCACCGATTCCTTCGGCTGGCTCGTCGAGGAAGAACTCGTCGACGAGTTCGCAGCCCCGAAGCGTGACCATCCCTGCTGACGGCCCGAGGTATCCGGTGACGAAGAACTCGAGGCCGCCGTCGTCGTCGAGATCCGTCCCCGCGGGGACGCCGTCGCTCGTCCGGGCGAGGCCCGGCACCTCCGGCGGCGTCCCCAGATCGAGCGCGTTGGTCCATCCGGCCTGGAGACGAGCGAGCAGGAACCAGTTCCCGTCGGCGTCGTCGTAGACGAGCATCTCGTCGTCGACGCCGTCCTGGTCGAGGTCGAGCGGTGACCGGTCGAAGGCGATGTGGGCGGCGAGGTCGAGCACGTCGTCGCTCGGCACCGGGTTGGCCGCGCAGACGCCCGACTGACTCGGCCCCGTCGTCGGATACGGATCGGTGGTCGTCGTGGCCGTCGGAGCCGGGTCGGCGAGCGCATCGTTGATCAGTTCGGCGTAGCTCCGGGCCTCGGCCTCGAGCATGCGGGTCGGCACGGTCAACTCCGTGAATGTCATCCCGGGCTCGGCGAAGCCGAAGGTGAGGGTGACCCCGCCGATCGTGGCGACGACGGCGCCACCGTCGCGGAAACTCGTGGGCTCGTCGAACCTCAGGGCGAGCGTCCATGCGCCGTCCTCGGTGCGAGCGGGCTCGGCCGCGGGCGTCGCCACCTCGGGCGCACCGGGAGCCGCGAACAGCAGCTCGCTTCCGGGGAACTCCACCTGGGGGTCGGGTCCGAGCACGTCGTCGACGATCAGCAACCACTCGGCGTCGGTGACGCCCACCACGGGGCCGGCGCCGACGGAGCCGAAGTACTCCTCGGTGAGCGCGTGGTCGTCGGTCGACTCCAGCGCGAGCAGTTCGTCGAACCAGCCCGGACGTTCCCCGCCGTTCGTCGCCAGGAACTGACCTGCCGACGCGGTGTGGAGCCAGAAGACCGCTTCGTCGAAGGTCTCGTCGGCGGAGATGCTCGCCTCGATGGGGACGGGCTCGCCCACGTAGGCGACCGCGAGCGCGTCGTCCCAGGAGGCGACCGCGTCGGCCAGCGCGGCGAGGTCGGTCGTGACGCCGAGGAGTTCCGCGGCCCTCCGCTCGAGATCTTGGGCCGAGAACCGTCGCGTCTCGATGCTCGCGACGAGATCCTCGTCGCCGCCTCTCGTGAATGAGACGGCGACGACACCGTCGTTGCGGGTGGAGACGCTGAATCCGTCGGCCGGCACAGTGTTCCTCCGATAGGGCGTGGAGCCGCCGAACAGTCGCGTGATGTCGTCGACCGCAACGTCGGTTCGCGCGTCCGGAGTGACGAGCGCGACTTCAGGCCAGGCGAGGAAGCCGGCCACGAATGCGAGCTCGCCCGGGTAGTCGATACGTTCCACGCCGGACGCCGGTATCCAGCGGCGAGCCGACTCGGGTCCGGCGACGTCGGTGTCGGGATCATCACCAGGGAGAACGGCGAACGCCCCGACGGCCAGGACGAGGATCGCGACGGCGGCACCCGCCCAGCGCCACGGCAGGCCCCGACCGCCGCCGACGTGATCTCGCCACGTCGGTGTCGAGATCACGCTCGCCCGGGCTTCGCCCATGCGGCGGATCTGGTCCTCGAGGGTCATCGGTCGACTCCCAGTTCGGTGCGCAGGCGGATCATGCCCCGCTCGAGGTGGTTGGCGACGGTGGATGCGCTGATGCCCATCGCCTCGCCCGCTTCGACATGCGTCATGCCCGCCGCATGGACGAGCCAGATCGCCTGCGACTGCTTCGGCGAGAGTCGGGCCAGGGCGGCGGGCAGCCCGGGCTCGATGTCGGGGATCGCGTCGTCGGACGTCCACGGGAGGAGCCCTTGCCGGCGGCGGCGGGAGCGTGACTGGGCCACCCGGTAGAGATAGCCGGCGGGGTTGGTCATGGGGAGCACGCGGTCGCGGTGCTCCCAGGCGTAGGCGAGGGCCTCGGCGACGGCGTCGCCGACCATCGGCGCGGGGAGATGACCGGCGAGGGCACGTTCGAGTTGGGGCTGGACACGCGTGACGAACACGTCGAACTCCTCCTCGTTCTCGTCTCCCATGTCACCCGTAGTAACCGAAGAACCGCCGCCCCGCGCCACATCCCCGATCTGAAGGCTGTCCCACCCGCGAATTGCAGGTCGTCTCGCCTTGATTTGCGGAAAGGGGGAAGGGGGTAGCGTGGAAGACATGGCCACTGACATGGAGATCCTCGACGTCGACCTCATCGCCTTCGAGAACGGCGATGCGGCGACCCGAAAGGCCGTGGTCGACGGGGTGACGCAGAGCCTGCGCACCGGGTTCGTCTATGTCGAGCACGACCTGTCGGTCACCATGATCGACGAGGTCTACGGGCAGCTCGAGGCGTTCTTCACGCTGCCGCAGGAGAACAAGGACGCGTACATCGTGCCGGGGTCGCACGGGCAGACCGGCTACACGGGCCTTCTCGTCGAGACGGCGGCGAGCGCCGACGTGCCCGACTGGAAGGAGATGCTCAACTGGGGCGCTCCCCTCGGCGAGGGCCACCCGCTGCGGTCCAAGTACCCGCATCGCTACGGCCCCCCGACGCTTCCGGAGAACGACCTGCCCGGCGTCCATCAGCTCCTGCTGGACTTCCACCACTCGATCGCGTCGTTGCAGGCGCGGGTGTTGCGCATCATCGCCGCCGGCCTCGGTGTCGACGAGCGCTTCTTCGACGACATGCTGGTCGACGGCGCCACCCTCACCCGGGCGATCCACTATCCGGCCATGGAGAACGCGCCGGGCGAGCAACACGTGTGGGCCGGCGAGCATGCCGACATCAACCTGATCACCGCCCTGCCCCGGGCCACCGCTGCCGGCCTGCAGGTGAAGATCGACGACGAGTGGGTCGACGCGGCACCCCCGCCCGACCGGGCAATCATCAACACGGGCCTCATGCTCGAGCGGCTCACCAACGGGGTGATCCCGCCGGGTATCCATCGCGTGGTGTCGGCCCCGGGCCAGCAGGGCGACCGCTACTCGGTCGTCCAGTTCGCCCACCCGACACCGTGGACGATGCTCCAGCCCATCGGCACCTGCGTCACCGCGGAGACGCCGCTGCGGTTCCCGACCATCAGCGCGGCCGACGCGCTCGACAAGGTGCTCTGGGAGATCAACCTCGTCGAGGACGGCCGGCGGGTCACCGACTGAACGTCACCTCGAATCAGTCCGAGAGTTCCTCGAGCACGGGCCGATTCGGCTCGAAGGTGACCTTCACCGTCGCAGTGGCCCCGGCACGGTCGTCTTCGGCGCTGTCCTGCACGGAGACGACGATCGATCCCTCGTAGCGGTCGAGGAAAACGACGGGCTGGGTCCAGTCGTCGCCGAACTCCCGTGGCTCCGCGGGCTCGACGAATCCCGGCTCGAAGAAGCTCTCCTCGCCGGCGAAGAACGCCGACGTTCCGAGGTCGCCGGCGAACGTCGCCTTCGCGTCGTCGACGGCATCGGGTGCGAGCGTCAGCTCGATGGTCACCTCGAGGTAGCGAAGCCCTCGGTCGGCGTCGAAGCTGTCCTCCGAACGGTTCCAGCTCTGGAGCCGGACGTCGGTGAGCTGCGCGCCGTCGATCTCGGGGAGCTCGTCCACGATCGTCTGGATGAACGGCACCGGGATCACGCCGGGTTCGAACTCGAACGGCACGTCGACCTGGTAGCCGGGGATTCCCTCGCCGTAGACCTGTTCCTCGTCGGCCCACACGAAGATCGGCTTCGGTGTGGCCGGGAGACCGTTCACCACGATCGTCGCGGCGCCGCTCTGGTACACGTGATTGATCGACTGGGGCCCACCGGCTCCGCTGCTCGGGTCGCTCCCGGTCGAGTTGGAATAGGTCCAACCCAGGTCGGTCATGATCGGGTCGTAGAACTCGCGGAGGGCGACGTTGCCCGGGCTCGGTTCGTCGGCCTGGATGTCGATGTCGGGCATGGGGTCGGCCGAGAGGACCTCGTAGCTCCAGTCCCACGTCCAGGGCGACCGCTCGTCGCTCCCGGGGACCATGTCGACCGAGACGCGCAGCGGCGTGGTGTTCTCCGGAGTCGGGATCGCGAGTGGGAAGCCGATGATCGCCAGTGCGAGTTCGAGCGGGTCGCCGGTGCCGTCCCCCCAAGCCACGACGAGGTCGGGGATCTCGTCGAGCGGGAGCGGGGTCGGGCCGGTCGGCGACGGCGGTTCGGTGGTGGTGGAGGAGGAGGAGGTGGTCGACGTCGTGGGGACGGAGGTGGTCACCGCAGTGGCGGTCGTGGGGTCGCTTACCTCGTTCGACTCGCCGTCACCTCCGCCGCATGAGGTGGCCACGAGGGCCACCACGACAGCCGAGAACAGAACAGTCCGCATCCGCTTCGCCATGGCAGCAACGGTAGCCACTCGGGAAAGTACGCCGGGGTCAGACACCCATACCTTCTGGGTCTCCCTCGAGAAGGTATGGGTGTCTGACCCCGAGATACCTACTTGGTGACGGCGAGGGTGAAGCGGAGGGGTTCGTTGTCGACCTTGGCTTCGTGGATGTGGAGGTGGTCGTCGCCGGCGCCGGCGGTGATCGACTCGGCGAGCACCTGCTCGGCGATGTAGGCCCGATGGGTGTCGAGCGCGGCGAGCGCATCGGTCGAGGCGACCTCGATCCACACGTCGATCCGGTCGGTGACCACCAGGTCCTCGGCCTTGCGGGCGTTCTGGATCTCCCGGACGATGTCGCGGGCCAGACCCTCGGCTGCGAGCGCTGGGGTGACATCGGTGTCGAGGGTGACCACGGCGTCGTTGGACCGCAGCGCGGCGGCCACCACGTCGTCGGGCGACTCGAGCGCGAGCTCGTACTCGCCCTCGGCGAGTGTGTGCCCGGCGACGGTCACCGAGCCGTCGTCGTTCGATTCCCACTCGCCGTTCTTGGCCGCGGCGAACACGGTCTGCACGTCCTTGCCGAGACGGGGCCCGAGCGCCTTGCCATCGGGTCGCAGGACGAAGGTCGCCAACGACCCGATCTCCTCGGTGACGTGGACGGCCTTCACGTTGAGCTCGTCGGCGAGGAGATCGGCGAACGGCTCCAGGGTCGGTGCGTCGCGACCCGCGATGGTGACCGACGCCAGCGGCAGGCGAACCCGTAGACCCTGGTCTTCGCGGAGCCGCAACCCGGTCGACGCGACATCGCGCAGACGGTCCATGGCCGAGACGAGCGCCGGATCGGACGGGTAGGCGTCGACCGAGGGCCAGTCGGTCAGGTGCACCGAGTCGGGCTGGCCGGCGTCGCCGCCGGTGAGGCCGATCCAGATCTCCTCGGTGATCATCGGCAGCAGCGGCGCGGCGACCTGCACGAGCGTCACCAGCACCGTGTAGAGCGTGTCGAGACCGGCCCGGTCGGCCCGGCCGGACGCCGTGCCCCAGAAGCGGTCGCGCGACCGGCGGATGTACCAGTTGTTCAGCGCATCGATGAAGGACTGGATCTCCATCGCCGCCCCGGGCAGGTCGTAGGCGTCCATGCGCGCTTCGACCTGCTCCACGAGGTCGCGCGTCTTCGCGAGCACGTAGCGATCCAGCAGCTCGGTCGAGTCGGTCCGGAAGCTCGCCCGGTAGCCCTCGACGTTCGCGTAGAGGGTGAAGAACGAATAGGCGTTCCAGATCGGGAGGATCACTTGGCGGACGACGTCGTCGATCGCCTGATCGGAGATGCGGGTGTCGCCGCCCCGCACGATGTTGGTGGACATGAAGTACCACCGCAGCGCATCGGCGCCCTGCTTCTCGAAGATCTCGGACGGCTCGGTGTAGTTGCGGAGCTTCTTCGAGAGCTTGGCGCCGTCGTCGGCCAGCAGGATCCCGTGACAGATCGCGTTCTTGAATCCGGGCCGGTCGAAGATTGCCGTCGACAGGACGTGCATCGTGTAGAACCAGCCGCGCGACTGGTTGATGTATTCGACGATGAAGTCGGCCGGGAAGTGCTCGTCGAACCAGTCCTTGTTCTCGAACGGGTAGTGCACCTGGGCGAAGGGCATCGAGCCCGACTCGAACCAGCAGTCGAGCACCTCGGGCACACGCCGCATCGTCGACTGGCCGGTGGGATCGTCGGGGTTGGGACGGGTGAGCTCGTCGATGAACGGGCGGTGCAGGTTGTCGGGCCGGACGCCGAAGTCGGCCTCGAGCTCGTCGAGCGACCCGTAGACGTCGGTGCGGGGGTACTCGGGGTTGTCGCTCACCCAGACGGGGATCGGTGAACCCCAGAAGCGGTTGCGGCTGATCGACCAGTCGCGGGCGCCCTCGAGCCACATGCCGAAGCGGCCGTCCTTGATGTGGCCCGGGACCCAGTTGATCTCCTGGTTGGTCTCGAGCATCCGGTCGCGGATGTCGGTCACCTTCACGTACCAGCTCGGCATCGCCTTGTAGATGATCGGCGTGTCGGTGCGCCAGCAGTGCGGGTAGTTGTGCGTGTAGCTGTCGTGGCGGATCAGCTGACCCGTGTCGCGCAGATGCTTGATGATCGACGGGTTGGCCTCGAGCACGTTCTCGCCGGCCCACTCCACCACGTCGTCGGTGTAGCGACCGGAGTCGTCGACGGGCACGACCATGCCGATGCCCGCCTCGCCGCACAAGCGCTGGTCGTCCTCACCGAACCCGGGCGCCATGTGGACGACGCCGGTGCCCTCGTCGGTGTCGATGAAGTCGCCGGCCAGCACCACGAACGCACGATTGGTGCCGTGATGGGGCTTCGTCGGATCGACCTCGGCCATGTCGGCGAAATAAGGGAACAGCGGCACGTAGGTGCGACCGACGAGGTCGGAGCCCTTGACGGTACCGATCTGTTCGGCATGCTCCATCTGCTTGTCGTATTTGCCGAGCACGGCCTCGCCGATGAGGTAGCGGGTGCCGTTGGCGTCGAGCATCACCGCATAGTCGAGGTCGGGGCCGACCGCGAGCGCCAGGTTGGACGGCAGCGTCCACGGGGTGGTGGTCCAGGCCAGGATCGCGGCGGGTCCCTCGCCGGGGATGCCGTCGGCATCGTCGAGCGTGAACGCGACGGTGACAGCCGGGTCCTGGCGCGGGCGGGTCGCGTCGTCGAGGCGGATCTCGTGATTGGACAGCGGTGTCTCCGCCCCCCAGCTGTAGGGCAGCACACGGTTGGCCTGATAGATCAACCCCTTGTCCCACAGCTGCTTGAACGCCCACATCACCGACTCCATGTAGGGGAGGTCCATGGTCTTGTAGTCGTTCTCGAAGTCGACCCAGCGGGCCTGGCGGGTGACGGTGGTCTCCCACTCCTGGGTGTACTTGAGCACCGAGGTGCGGCAGTACTCGTTGAACCGCTCGATGCCGTAGTCGATGATCGACGCCCGGCCCGAGACCGGGAGTTCCTTCTCGGCCTCCATCTCGGCGGGCAGGCCGTGGCAGTCCCAGCCGAAGCGACGCTCGACCCGCTTGCCCTTCATCGTCTGGTAGCGGGGGACGACATCCTTCACGTAGCCGGTGAGCAGATGGCCGTGGTGGGGCAGGCCGTTGGCGAACGGCGGACCGTCGTAGAAGACGTATTCGTTGTCCTCGGAGCGCTGCTCGACCGACTGCTCGAAGGTGGCGGCGGTCTCCCACCGCTCGAGAATGCGCGCTTCGATGGCCGGAAGATCCGGACTCTCGACGTGCGGATAGGGCGCGGACGCGCCGTCATTCTCGGTAGCAGTCATGGCTGATCAGGCTACCGGCGGCGATGCTGCGCATCGCTTGGAGTTTCGCCTGCGGCGAAACGTCCCGGCGCCACCGGTTCCCGAGTATCGCCTGCGGCGAAGGCTCCTGGCGGCGGGGTCGACGGGGCCGGGTCCCGCAGGTCGATCACGTCGGTGAGGTCGATGACCGGATCGGGATCGGTGTCGGGCAGGCCCCATCGGTCGTGGAAGCGCCGCAGTGGGGCGGGCGCCCACCAGTTCCACCGGCCGGCGATCGCCATCAGCGCGGGAACGATCGTGATGCGGACGATGAACGCGTCGACCACGACGGCGACCGCGAGTCCGAGCCCGAACAGCTTGAGGAAGCTCAGGCTCGAGGTCGCGGTGGCGAGGAACGTCACCGTCAACAGCAGGGCCGCTGCGGAGACGAGGGGCCCCGTCCGGTCGATCCCGTCGACGATGGCGTCCTCGTTGTGGCCGCTGCGGTCGTACTCCTCCTTGATGCGCGACAGCAGGAAGACCTCGTAGTCCATGCTCAACCCGAACGCGATGCCGAAGACGAGCACCGGGGTACTGATGTCGGTGAACCCGGTCGCCGTGAAGCCGAGGACGGACTCGAACATGCCCTCCTGGAAGACGAGGATCATGACGCCGAAGGTGGCGCCGAGGCTCAGCAGGTTGAGGACGATCGCCTTGAGCGGGACGAGGATGCTCCCGAACATGAGGAAGAGGAGCACGAAGGTCGCGCCGAAGAGCAGTGCGCCGGCGAGCGGAAGATTGTCGAGGATGGAGTCCTTGGTGTCGATGAACGCCGCGGTGCCTCCACCGACGAGCACGTCGTCGAACGGCGCGTCCGCGGCACGGATCGTGCGGATCAACGACTCCGCCTCGGCGCTGATCGGTTCGACGTCGGGCACGACGTTGAACCAGGTCGCGTCGTCGCGAAGAAACCGAGCGGTCGCCGCCTCGTCGCCCGGGTCGATCGAGGCGCCGTCGACGAAGGCACCGTGCGCGGTGTCGACCCGGCCCACCCCCGGCAGTTGCGAGATCTCCAGTGCGTAGCCGGTGATCGACGCGCGGTCGACGCCCCCGCGCGCGACGATGGGGAACGCATTCGCCTCGGACGAGTCGAACGCCTCGGTCATCAGCTCCGTCGTCGCCCGGACGGGATCATCCGGCGCGAGCGAACGATGGTCGGACTCGCCCCACTCGACACCCAGGAACGGGACCGCCATCGCGGCGAGACCAACGGCGCCGAGGACCAGATAGCGCCAGGGGTGATCGACGACCCGGTCGGCCTGCTCCCGCCACACGCTGATGCCGTGACGGCGGATCCTTCGCCTGCGAACGGCGCCGGCTTCGATGCGGTCGCCGAGAAGGCTGAGCGCGGCGGGGAGGGCGACCACCGAGAGGAGCAGGGCGAAACCGATCACCCCGATCCCGGCGTAGGCGAACGAGCGAAGGAAGTAGATGGGGAACACCAGCAGAGCCGACAACGAGACCGCCACCGTCAGGCCGCTGAACGCGACGGTTCGCCCGGCGGTCTCGACGGTGCGCACGACGGCGGCGTCGACATCGAGGCCGCTCGCCCGTTCCTCCCGGTACCGGGTGACGATCAGCAACGAGTAGTCGATCGCCAGGCCGAGCCCGAGGGTCGCCACGAGATTGATCGCGAAGATCGAGACATCGGTGAACAGCGTGACCAGGTAGAGGACCAGCAGGGCCCCGATGATGGTCGCCACGCCGACGAGAGCAGGGACGAGCGCGGCGACGAGCGATCGGAACACGACGAGGAGCAGGAGGAGTGTGATCGGTATGGCGATGAGCTCCGCGGTCGCGAGATCGGACTCGGCGGCCATGCCGATGCGTTCGAAGACGGGATCACGACCGCCGATCTGCACGTCGAGCGGGCCGCGCGCGGCGAGCACGAAGTCCTCCGTGAGCCGGATCGACAGCTCTTCGCGAACGGGGTCGTTGGCGTCGCCGGGGAAGCGGACGAGGAGCAGGGCGCGGGTGCCGTCGCGGGATCGCAGCGACGGCGGGGAGCCCGCCGACCAGTAGGACACGACATCGTCGGTGCCTTCCATCGACGCGATCTCCTCGGTGAACGCGAGCCCGGCCGCGGTCGCTTCGGGACTGTCGACGGCGGGACTGTCGGCGCCGGCCGCGTCCCGAACGGTCAACAGGAACGCGGCATCGGTGAAGCCGGTGTCGAACAGCCGGTCGAGTTCGGCGCGGGCGGCGACCGAGTCGGAGTCGGGGTCGTCGAAGCCCGATCCTGCGAGTCGGTCGAGCACGCCGACGCCGAAGACGACCGACGCGACGACGACTGCGACGCTGAGCCCCAGCGCGGCGCCGCGATGCCGCACCGCCGATCTGCCCAGTCGTGAGAACACGTCGCCGGTCTATCACGCAACGTGGTCGGGTCGCCGTGGGCGCGCGGCCCTAGGATCCGTCGATGCGCCGCTTCCTGATCGACACCGACACCGCCTCCGACGATGCCGTCGCCATCCTCATGGCGCTGCGTCATCCCGAGATCCAGGTCGAGGCCCTGACCGTGGTGTGCGGCAACGTCGGCCTCGATCAGGCGGTCCAGAACGCGCTCTACACCGTCGAGCTGTGCGGGGCCGACGTGCCCGTCCACCCGGGCGCTGCTCGCCCCATGATGCGCACGCTCGAGACGGCGGACTATGTGCACGGGGCCGACGGAATGGGCGACTGCGGTCTCCCGCTCCACGGCCGCATTCCGGCGGAGGGACGCGGTGCCGATGTCATCGTCGACACCATCCTCGGCGCCCCCGGCGAGATCACCCTCGTCACCCTCGGACCGCTGACGAATGTCGCCCTCGCCGTGTTGCGGGCGCCCGAGATCGTCGACGCCGTCGATCGGGTCGTCGTCATGGGCGGCACCGGGGTCCACGGCCCCGGCAACGTCTCGGCGATGGCGGAATACAATTTCTGGGCCGACCCCGAGGCAGCGCAGATCGTGGTGCGGTCCGGCCTGCCGCTCGAGCTCGTCGGGTGGGACATCTCGATCTCGTCGGCGGTGGTCGACGCCGACCGCCATGCGCGGATGCGGGCCGTGGGAACCAAGTACTCGGACTTCGCCGTCGACATCGCACAGGTGGTGCGGCGCTACGCGATGGCCTACGGGCTGGAAGGCGACGATCTTCCCGACCCGATCGCCATGGCGCACGCCATCGATCCCGCTCCCGCCGAGATGACCCGGCTGTGGGTCGATGTGATGGTGGGTGACGGTCCGCAACGCGGGGTGCTCGACGTCGACCAGATCGGCATCACCGACGGTGTCCCCAACCTCGATCTGGTGACCCACTATCCGACCGAGCACTTCTTCGGGATGCTGTTCGAGCTCCTCCAGGACTGACCCATCTCTGCCACACTCGTCGGATGTCGTCGCGGCAGCTCTTCTACACCCACGTCATGAAGACGGGCGGCACGTCGCTTCACCGCGTGCTTCGGGCCCGCATCGGCGAGGCGGCGACCTATCCGGCCGAGGACCCCGGGCCGGGTCAGGTCGCGGCGAAGACCTTCAGTCATCTCCGGCTCGGGCTCGATGCGGCGGAGGTACGACGATTCGGGCTCGTCAGCGTCCACCACCCTTCCTGCTCCGTTTCGCGCAGGACGCACCCGACGACCTCGCCGCCATCTACGCAGATGACGGGTGGCGGAGCCGGCTCTCGAACTACCAGACGCAACTCTTCGCCGACACCCGGGCTCGCAACGAGGCCGCCGCGGCTGCGCTCGATGGCAACAGCCTCGACGCCGACGGGCGCGATGGTCTTCGGCTGGCGCTCTCGCAGTTCTGGGAAACCGCCATCTCCCGACCGTTCGATATCGGTCCGGCGGAGCTCGACGACGCCGTCGCGGTTCTGGAGCGCTACGACTGTGTCGGGGTGACCGAGGATCTCCCGGGCATGGTGGACCGGGTTGCCGCCCTGACCGGGCTCGATCTCCCACCGGCGCCACACGCCAATGTCGGCGACGGCGCCGATGCCGTCTCGCCGGAGTTGCTGGCCCGGATCACGGCCGACAACGAGTACGACATTCGGCTCTACGAGCACGCGGTGCGGCTGGCATCATCGGCGACGTGACCGGCCGCTAGCGTCGCGGCATGGACGCCACGCAACTGCACAGCCTGCTCGACTTCTCCGGCCGGACGGCCATCGTCACCGGAGGAACCCGCGGTATCGGCCGGTCCGTGGCCGAAGGTCTGGCCGCGGCCGGGGCCAACGTGGTAGTCGCCAGCCGCAAGGCCGACGCCTGCGCCGACACGCAGGCCCATCTCGAGTCGATGGGGGCAGCCGCGCTGGGTGTCCCGACGAACATGGGCGACGCCGATGCCGCCGATCAGCTGGTCGCCGCAGCGATCGATCGCTTCGGCGGGCTCGACATCGTCATCAACAACGCGGCCAACGCGCTGGCTGCGCCGGTCGGTCAACAAAGCGATGCGACCTGGCAGAAGTCTTTCGAGGTCAACCTGCGCGGTCCGGCGCTCCTGATCCAGGCCGCGGTGCCCCACCTCGAGAAGGCCGACCATGCCGCCGTGGTCAATGTCATCAGTGTCGGCGCCTTCCAGTTCGCCCGCGGCGTCGCGATGTATGCGGCGATGAAGGCCGGGCTGCTGTCCGTGACGCGTTCGTTCGCCGGGGAGCTGGCCGGAAAGGGCATCCGGGTCAACGCCCTCGCGCCCGGGCCGGTCGACACCGACATGACCCGCAACCTCGGCGAGGGCGCTCCTGCGGCGATGGGCGCGGGCACCCTGCTCGGTCGTCCGGCGCACGCCGACGAGATGGTTGGCCCCGCGCTCTTCCTCGCCGGCCGGGCATCGAGCTACATGACCGGCCAGGTCCTGGTCGTCGACGGGGGCATGCACCCCCACTGACCTCTCCCCGCCACATCGGTGTCAGACACCGATGTGGCGGGAGCTCAGTGCGCAGGGCTGATCTGCCGATGAACACGCACCGCGGAGTTTTTTCTTCGCGTGGCCAAACATTTCCTCGGTCTCGCACGTGAGAGGCGTGGGAGGCGGCGGCGATGTGCGACGGCAACATCAGCAGATAGGCAGGGCATGGCCCGAGATTTCGACGACTTCTTCCGATCGTCCTACGACCTGACGGTCCGGGGGCTGGAACTCGACGGCACCCGCCGTGACGACGCCCACGACGCCGCCCAGGAGGCGTACGTCCGCGCTTATGCCCGATGGTGGCGGGTCGGTCACTACAAGGAACCGGCCGCGTGGGTGCGTCGCGTGGCGGTCAACATCGTGCGCGATCAGCATCGTCACCGGACGGTCCGGGAGAACTCGCTGCCGAAGCTCGCGGCGGAACCGGTCTCGGTTCCGGCACACGGCAGCGACTCGATCGAGGGACTCGACGAGGCCCTCGATCTGCTGCCGGCCCAGCAGCGCAAAGCCGTCGACCTCTTCTACGGGGCAGGTTTCAGCACCGACGAGGCGGCCGACCGCATGGGCATCTCGCCCGGCGCGTTCCGCTTCCACCTGAGCCGAGCCCGTTCTTCTCTCAAGCCACGCATGGCCGACCAGCTCGGCCGACACGAGATGGCCCCCTGCCGTCAGGAAGTAGTGCGATGAACCCCCACACCGATCAGATCCTCGAGGGCCTCCGGCCCCGGATGCACACGGCCCGCGTCGGTCATGTCCGCCGCCTGTTCGCCGGCCTCGCGGTGGTCCCGTTGCTCGGGTTCGGCGCTGCCGCGATGGCTGCCGATGGTGCGGAGGCGCCTGCGCTCCAGACCGCCGACGGTGCGCCCGACGGCGGCGACTCCACTCCCGACGTCGACCTGCCCGACATCGGCAGCGCCAGCGACCTCGTCGATCCCGGTCACGATGAAGCCGCCGGCGCCGACGGCGGTTCCGATGGCGACGAGCACCCGGTGATCGCCGAGACGACGGAGGCACAAACGAAGGTACTCAGTCTCGGTCCTCTCGGCTCGGCCGAGATCTCCGAGACCGATGACGGTCTCGACCTCCTCCATGCCGACCTCGTCGAAGGATGGGAGATCGTGACGATCGATCTCACCGACGACGGCATCGTGCTGATCGTCAAGAAGGGCGATTCGTTGAAGGTCGTGACCATCAGCGACGGCGTTCGCGACGAGATCGACGTGCGGATCGAGGATCTCGTCTTCCCGACGACGACCACCACCACGACCACGGCGGCACCCCCCACCGTCATCACCGACCGTTTCACCGTCACGGTCGAGGGCAAGGGCTCCTTCATCGTCGAACGCGAAGGCGAGAAGCTCTGGGTGGGCGATGTCACGCCCGCCGGCGGCTTCGACTACGAGGTCGTGCAGGGTGAGGGCTGGAAGGTCTTCGTCAGGTTCACCAACGGCGAATGGGTTTGGTACGGCAAGGCGTTGATCAACGACGCCGGTGAGGTCGAGCAGCACTTCTGGGACGAGCCGCCGCCCTTCGAGCCGGTGTATCAGCTGGTCGAGGTGCCCGGTGTGGGCGTCGTCAAGTTCAAGCTCTGGAGCGACGGACTCGTCTACGTCAAGGAAGCGAATCCCGCAGCCGGCTACGGCTTCTGGGACTACAACGAGGGAGCGCCGGCCGAGGTCGCCAAGATCGACTTCGAAGGTGAGGGAAGCCTCTGGATCGTCGAGGCATGGCCCAACGACGACGGTGGTCTCAGCTACACGGTCACGGACGCCTCACCGGAGTGACCGGGATCTGATCGATCGGTTCCGAGCACACCGCCCGCGCGCGGGTGCACGTCGGTGCCGCCTCCGGTCCTACGCCGGCCAGACAAGGGGGAACGCCGGCGGACCCACGGGGTCGCCGTCGGCGAGCGACTCGTGGTGGGGCTTCGGGGTCAGTGCGCGCCGCGTGTAGGTGACCCCGGCACCGCAATAGCGAACGGAGACGGCGCGGCGCGGGGTCGTCGTCGACTGGTTGGGTCCGGCACCGTGGATCGTGCGGGCGTGGTGCACGATCACGTCGCCTGGCTCGGCTTCGATCCACACGATGTCGGCGCCGTCCGGGTCGGCGTGGAAGTCGGGCACATCGGTTCCGCTGGTTCCGGGTATCGGGTCGCGGGTGACGAAGAGGTTCGGCCGCCACTCGGTGTCGTCGAGGTGGCTGCCGCGGACGTAGCCCATGGCGCCGGTTTCGCGCGACACGGAGTCGAGCGGAATCCATGTGGTGCAGACCGCGTCGCCGTCGACCGAGAAGTACGGGTGGTCCTGGTGGAACACCGTGGGTTCGCGGCTGCCCGGCTCCTTCACGAGGATGGAATCCTCGTACAGGTACAGATCGGTCGTCTCGAGCAATGAGGCCACGATCGCCGGCAGCGGTGATGTGGTCGCAAAGGCGCGCATGTCGTCGTCGACCAGCCAGTGGTCGACGCCTGAACGGAACCGACCCCGGGCACCATCGGACGGGGGAGCGTCGCGCAGCGCGTCGCCGAGGGCCGAGAGATCGGCGGTGGCGTCGTCGCCGGTGACGGCGCGGGCGACGGGGGCATCGAGCGACCGGACCACGCCGAGCGGGAGGACACCGCGGAGTGCGACGACACCGTGCTCGCGAAACGCACGTCGGTCCGCCTCACTGACGGCCGACGTCGGACTCACTCCTCTTCGTCGGAGGCCGCCTCGACGGGCGGCTCCTCCTCTTCGTCATCGTCGGCGGGTGCGGCTGACTCATCGGTGGGTGCCGGTGCGGCCTCGTCGACCGGGGCGGCCTCATCGTCGACCGGGGCGGCCTCGGCGGCCGGTGCCGGCTCGTCGGGCTCTTCGCCGTCGCGCAGCTTCTTCCAGCGGTCGGCCGCATCGCGGTATGCCGCCTCGGCCTCGGCCTTCTCGGTTGCCGATCCGCGCTCGTTGAGCTTCTTCACGACCGCCGCGGCCTCGTCCTTCGCCCGCTCCGCCTTCTTGATGCGCTTCTCGCGGTTGGTGCGTTCGCGGTCGGCTTCGACGTATTCGTTGAACAGCGTCAGCGCCGCTGAGGTCTCGTCGTCGAGCTTGGGCGCGGTATCGGATTCGGGCATGGGACCATTCTGTCGGGTCGGGGCCGCAGTCACGACCCTGGGACTATTCGGCGGGGAGTCCGCGGTTCTTCTCGCCGCGCAGGTCGAAGGCGATCTTCACGCCGCCTCGGCTGCCGGCATTGGCCGCGTGATCGAGGGCGTCGCGGTAGCGGTCGAGTGGATACGTGGCCGAGACCATCTTGTCGAACGCGACCTTGCCGGCCAGTTCCATCGCGAGCTCGAAGCTCGACGCAACCCGACCGTCCTTCGTCGTCTCGGTTCCGTACGTGTAGGTGCCGACCAGTTCGGTCTCGCGGTGCCAGAGCGCCGTGAGGTCGATGTCGACACGGCCCGGCATGCCCAGCAGGACGACCCGGCCCCGCGGCCGGCACAGACCGATGGCCTGTTCGATCGATTCGGGCGAACCGACGGCGTCGATCACCACGTCGGCGCCGCCCGAGAGACGGCTGCCGATCATGAACGTTCCGGTGGCCCTGCGCACTGCGCGACCGAACTCCCCCGGCGCAGTCACCACGTCGGCACCGAACTCGGTGGCGAGCTCGCGCTGCACCGGATACTTGGCGCCGATCATGATCGAGCCCGGGTCGGTGAGGTGTCGCAGGGCGGCGACAGTCACGAGGCCCATCGGCCCCGCGCCGATCACGGCCACGGTGTCGCCGTCGGCCACCTGGGCCCGGAGGGCGGCGTGGACACCCCCGGCCACGGGTTCGATGGTGACGGCGAGCTCGTCGCTCATCCAGTCGGGCACGTCGTGGATCTGGCTGTCGTGGGCGACGAACTCGGTGGACCATCCACCACCGGTGCTCTCGCAGAAGCCGGTCTGGATTCCGGGCTCGAGGTGCCCGCGGGTGAGATGCCGGTAGTCGTTGCCGTCGCCGGGCGACGCGCCGGGGAAGGGGAGTGCGAAACCGCGGGCGGCGTGGCCGAGGACGGGTTCGATGACGACGCGGCGGCCGCCTTCCATGTCGCCGACGATCTCGTGGCCGGGGACGAACGGGAACGACACGAAGTCTTCGAAGTAGCGCGAGCTGTGGCCGTCGATCGTCGAGAGATCGCTGCCGCAGATACCGGTGAGGCGGGGCCACACCCGGTGCCAGCCCTCGGCCGGAAGGTCGGGTGGGTCGTCGTCGACGAGATCGAGCGGTCCGACGGCGGCGCCGGCGCCGGGCCGGAGGCGCGACGCGACCATGGCGGCGGCGTAGCGGGCTTCCTTGCGGCTGAACCGGAGGGCTTTCACGCTGCGGAGGCTAGTGCCTCGCCCCGGGTGCGCACGAGGCGAACCGCGGCGGGGACGGAGGCCGTGACCACGACGGCCATCGCCGCGATCGCGATCGTGTAGCCGTCGCCGATCGACTCGAGCAGGTCGGCCGGAACGATCAGATCGTCACCCGACAACAGGTCGCGGACGGCTTCGACATTGCCGGTTCTCGCGTCGACGACGGCCAGGGTGATCGCGCCGACGGCGGCGATGCCGAAGGTGATCGCGAGGGTTCGCAGGAACTGGTGGGCGGCGTTGAGTCGACCCATCTCGGAGGAGATCGTGCGCGATTGCAGGAGCGCGGCGCCGGTGGAGGTGACCATCCCGACGCCCGATCCCACCCAGAAGAAGGCGGCGTAGACGACGGCGACCGGCGCCTCGAGGTGGATGCAGGCGGCGGCGAACACGACACCGGGGCTGGCGATTGGCCGAACCGAGCAGGCTGACCCATTCACCGCTCCAGCGTTCCTGCAAGCGGCTGGAGACGTAGGCGCTGGTGGACCAACCGACGGTGAGGAACAGCACCCCGAACGCGGCGAGCCCTGCACTCTGCCCCCGTGCGGTTCGCAGATAGAGCGGAAGGAACGAGTTGGCGCCGACACCGCCGGCGAGGACCGCCATCGAGGTGAGGTGCACCGTGCGGTAGCGGTCCTCGAGGAGATGGTGCAGCCGGACGACGGGATCGGGGGTGCGGCGGGACCACCGGACGTAGAGAGGGACCGAGACCGCGAGGATCGCGGTCGCCACACCGATGACGAGCGGTGAGTAGGTGGCCAGGGCCAGCGCCGATGTGGTGATGACCGCGACGAAGCCGAGTCCGACCCGGTCGACGGCCTGGTGGGCGGCGCCCTCCGGACGGTCAGGGATGCGGTCCCAGCCGATGACCACGGCGAGGACGGTGACCGGGACGTTGACCAGGAAGATCGCACGCCATCCGACCGTCGCCACGAACAACGCGGCGATCGCCGGTCCGGCGACGCCCATCACGCCCCAGACGGCCGAGGTGAGGGCGAAGGCCTTCGGCCGCAGGTTCTGTGGGATGGCGAGACCGATGCTGGCGACGGCGACGGTCATGATCGCACCGGCGAACACACCCTGGACGCCGCGGGCCACGAGCAGCAACGGCATCGTCGGTGCCGCCGCCACGGTGAGCGACGTGACGATGAAACCGGTCGAGGCCACCCGGAACACCCGTCGGGCACCGAGGCTGTCGACGATGGGTCCGGCGGCGAGCACGGCGACCGCCGAGGTCAACAACTCGATGGTGATGACGAACGGGAGGAGGCCGATGTCGCCCAGGTCGTCGCCGATGTCGGGGAGGGCAGCGGCGGCCGAGAGGTTGTTGTAGGAGGCGATCGCGATCACCGACATGAGCGCGACGATGGTCGGTCGCCGGCCATCGGCCATCAGGCGTGCGCTCATCAGCTCCGCCGATCGAAGTCGGCCAGGAGGATCTCTTCGTGATCGGTGAAGTCGCGGCCCGAACCGACGTTGCGCAGCGCAACGGGCGCGGTCGAGGGCTGCATCGAGTGGCAGATGCCGTTCATGCCGTGGGGCAGGTCGGCCGCCTTGGCGAAGAGGTCGAGATCGCCTTGACGCCCGTGGGCGATGTCGCAGGCCCGGCGCAGGGCGACCGCTGCCTCGCCCACCTCGTCGTCGAGGTGCTCGCCGGCCCACGGGATGAACCGCTGCCAGAGCGGTACATCGATCCATTCGGCGGGGGAGAGCACGGTGCGATCCTGGAGCCGCCAGTCGAGGACCACATCGCCGTCTCGCCACAGGCGGGCATTGCGGGGCCCGGTGCCGTCGGCGGGATCGTCGACGGCGATGTCGTAGAGGCGGTCGCCATCGACCCTGCGGGCGGCATGGGTGACGATCAGCCCGGCGAGGTCGAACATGTGGGTGCAGTTCTGGCGGGCGTCGAGGTGGCTCAGCGCCAGCGGTCCGGTCGTGAGGGCGGTGCCGACGAGGGTCTGCAACGGCATGCCGGCGTCGAGACAGGTCCTCCACGGCGACCGGATGCCCGATCCGGCGACCTCGGTCACGGTCGAACCGTCGTGGCGGAGTTCGACGCGGAAGTGGTGGAAGTCGTCCTCGAGTTCGCCCCAGGCCCGGTCGCCGTCGAGGCGGACGAGGATGCGCCGCCGGTAGGTGCCCTCGCCCCAGGGGCGCTCGGACGCCCGCGGGACGACGTCGAGACGGTCGAACACGTCACGGGACGCACGGCGGGGTGCAGGCGGCGAATCCATCAGGCCGACGCTATCGCTCGGCCGTCGCGGCACCGAGATCGCCCGGCCCCGAGCGAGGCAATAGGGTCCGGGCATGAAGCTCGGACTCGGACTCGACCTCTACCGCGCCGCCACCCTCGAGGTGCCGATCGAGCGGGTGAAGCTCGTGGAATCGCTCGGCTACCACTCGGTGTGGACCGCCGAGGCCTACGGCTGCGATGCCATGACGCCGCTCGCCTACCTCGCCGCGCACACGAGCCGGATCAAGCTCGCCACCGGCGTGGTGCAACTCGCGGCCCGGACCCCGGCCGCCACCGCGATGCAGGCGATGACGATCGACGCCCTGGCCGGAGGGGGCAGGGTCATCATCGGTCTCGGCGTGTCCGGCCCGCAGATCGTGGAGGGCTGGTACGGCCAGCCGTGGGGGTCGCCGGTCAACCGGCTGCGTGACTACGTCACCATCATGCGCAAGATCATCGCCCGTGAGGAACCCGTCGCCCACGACGGTCGGGAGATCTCGCTGCCCTACGACGGTCCTGGTTCGATCGGCCAGGGCAAGGCGCTGAAGTCGATCCTGCATCCGGCCGGCGACATCGAGATCTGGATCGCCGCCGGCGCCCCGCTCAACACCGCGCTCGCGGCCGAGATCTGCGACGGCTGGCTGCCGATGGGCTACGGGTCCGACGGCTGGGAGATCCACGGCCCGAACCTCGAGAAGGGGTGGGCCCGTCGAGGTGGCCGACCCGACGACTTCGACATCATGGGTGGCATCACGATCGAGATCACCGACGACGTGAAGGCCGCGATCGACGCCAAGAAGCCACTGACCGGCATGTACGTGGGCGGGATGGGCAGCGAGTCGAAGAACTTCCACAAGGATGCGATGGCCCGCCGCGGATTTCCCGAGGCGGCGGAGCGGATCCAGGAGCTCTGGCTGGCCGGACGCAAGGACGAGGCGATCGCCGCGGTGCCCGACGACTACATCGACGCGGGCGCCCTGTTCGGCTCGGTCGATCGGGTGCGCTCGCGCTGGCACGAGGTGATCCCGGCGGGGGTGACCGGCCTCACCGTGCGGACCGACACCGACGAAGGACTCGAGATCGCGGCCGAGATGGCCGGCACAAGAGACACGGGAGTGCACACGTGAGCACCGAATCCGCCGACGACGAACTCGTCACCGTCGAGGAGGCCGCGCCGTTCGTGCGCTACGTCACCCTCAACCGACCGGACAAGCGCAACGCCATCTCGACGCCGTTGCGCGCCCGGCTCTTCGAGATCCTCCACGACCACGACCACGACGACGACGTGCGCGTTTCGATCGTGCGCGGCGCGGGGGTGTGCTTCTCGTCGGGCTACGACCTCGGAAGCGATCTGATGGCAGACCCGCCGTATCCGTCGGCCCCCGGCGATGGTCAGTGGGCGCGCCAGGCGACCGACGGGTGGTTCTCGATCTGGGACCTCGCCAAGCCGGTGATCGCCCAGGTGCACGGCTACGCGATGGCCGGCGCGACCGAGCTCGCGTCGGCGTGCGATCTCGTCTATGTCGCCGACGACGCCAGGATCTCCTATCCCGTCGTGCGGGTGGCCTCGCCGCCCGACTGGCAGTACCACGAGCCACTGATGGGTCTGCGTCACGCGATGGAGACGATGCTCACCGGTGACGCCATCGATGGCGCCGAGGCCGCTCGGATCGGCTGGGCCAATCGGGCGTATCCGGCGGCGTCACTCGAGGCCGACGTGCTCGCCGTCGCCGAGCGGATCGCCGGCGTGGCGACCGACCTCTCGCAGATCCTGAAACGCATGGTGCACCGTCAGTTCGACGTACAGGGTGGTCGGGCCGCGATGCGGGCCGGGCAGGAGTTCCAGGCCCTCGCCGGGCATCAGGCATCGGTCGAGGCCTTCCGAGCCGATCCGCTCGGCGCGATCAAGAGGACGGTTGCCGAATGAGCCATCCCAACATCGAGGTGTCGATCGACGGCGACGTCGGCTCGATCACGATCAACCGTCCCGAGCGGATGAACGCCTGCACCGGTGCGATGTTCGACGCCCTCCACGACGCCGCAATGACGATGCGGGTGGAGCGCCCGCGTGTCGTGGTCTTCCGAGGTGGTGGTGACCACTTCTGCAGCGGTGCCGACGTCAGCGGCGAGGCCGGCGACGAGATCGAGGGCACGGACCATGCGCTGCACACGATGCGGCGGATCGGCGACGCGGTGATCGCACTCCATGCGTTGCCGATGCCGACCATCGCCGCCGTCGACGGTGTGGCCGTCGGTGCCGGCTTCGGATTCGCGCTGGCCGCCGATCTGATGATCTGCACCTATCGCGCCCGGTTCTCGCTCATCTTCGCCCGTCGGGGCCTGTCGCTCGACTTCGGGACCTCGTACCTGTTGCCGCAACGGGTCGGACTCCACCGGGCCAAGGAGATGGCGTTCACGGCGGCCGAGTACGACGCCGATGCCGCTCGCGAGATCGGATTCGTGAACGAGGTCGTCACGGCCGGCTCGTTGCCGTCGGCGACCGCCGATCTCGCCGCCCGGATCGCCGCCGGTCCGCCGCTCGCGCTGTCGATGTCGAAGCGACTGCTCGACAACGCCGCGCACCAGACCCTGACGCAGGCCGTGGAAGCGGAGACCCTCGCCCAGAACGTCAACTTCACGACCGCCGACGTGCTCGAGGCCGGTACCGCCTTCGTCGAACGGCGCAGCACCGAGTTCCGGGGTCAGTGAGACCCCATCTGCTGCCTTTCATATTATTTCGCGCAATCTCTTGCATCTCCGCGCTCTGTCTGCCAGTGTCCTCGTCAGAGTGAAACATCATGAAACGCACTCACGACCCTGTGGTGCGATGAACGAAGGAGATGCGTGATGGCAGGCGACATGTTGGTGATGAGCAAGTCTCAGATGGAGCAGCTCGGGGCGACCTTCGGTCACCAGAGCCAGGCGGTGCAGGATGTGATCCGGGCCATTCAGGGCGCCATCGATGCCACGACGTGGCAGGGCAATCGTGCGGATCGGTTCCGCCAGCTGTGGGACACGGAGTTCCGACCGAACCTGATGAACCTGGTCGATGCGCTCGGGGAACACTCGACCTTCATCGGTCGGGAGTTGCAGGCCGGCGTCACCGCACTCGACACCGTCTGACCTTTCCGATCGAGCCGGTCGTGCGCATCGTGCATCGCACCACGGCGGGGAGCCGGGTGGTCGACATCGACACCGACCATCCGGACCGGACCGTCGCCGACCTGCTCGTGGCCCTCGACCCCCGCGTCGATCCCACGATCGAGCCCGTCATCGACGGCGCTCCGGCCACCGCCGACTCCCCCCTGTCGGTGGTGGCCCTCTGCGAAGGTTCGGTCGTCGACACGACGGGCGGACCGACCACCACCAGGCCGCCGGCCCGGATCGTCGCCGTCGTCGGCGGGATCCGGGCCGGGGTCGTGGTGGGGGCCGACGGCCCGCTCACCGTCGGGCGGGGTGAAGGGGCGGGCCTCCGTCTCGACGACCCGGCGTTGTCGGCTCGTCATCTCGACATCCGGGCCGGAGTCGTCGTCGACCTCGGCTCCCGCAACGGCACGGCGCTCGAAGGACACCGGCTGATCGGCCCGACCCCCGTCTGCCCGGACGCGGTGATCCGCGCCGGCACCAGCCGGTTCCGCACGGGTGCGTTCGTCGACGACCAGCCCGTCTCGGTCGCCAGAGGCCTCGGCGCCCGTGGCGGGACCATTCCTTTCAACCGGCCGCCGCGGGTGATGCCGGGCGCTGCGGCGCCGGTCGTCCGCTGCCCGGGCGTGGCGCCGGCGCCACCCCCGCGTGAGCCCCTCTCGTTGGCGGGCATCGTGCTCCCGATCGTCGCCGGGGCGATCGTCGCCGTGCTCTTCTCACCGTTCATGGCGGTCTTCGCCGCGCTCGGCCCCGTGCTGACGATCGGCACATGGTGGGAGCGGCGCCGCCGATCGGCTCGCGAGCATCGCCGGTCGGTGGCGGCGTTCGAGGCCGAGGTGGCGGCGCTCGTCGACCGACTGCCCGAGGACCGCAGGCAGGAGATCCGCCGCCGTCGCCGTGCCCATCCCGATCCCGCCGAGGTCGTCCGCCGCGCCGAGGGCGCGTCGGTTCGGCTCTGGGAGCGTCGAGCCGACCATCCCGACGCGTTCTGCGTGGCGGTCGGCGTCGCCGACGTGTCGTTCGCTCCGACGCTCGCCCCGGTCGACGGCGACGGGGTGGCTGCGGAAATCATCGATCGGGTGGCCGCGCTCGCGCTGATGCCCGATGTTCCCCTGCCGGTCGACCTGTCGCCCGGCCACGTCATCGGTCTGGTCGGTGATCGGGAGGCCTCGGTCGCAGTGGCGCGCTCGTTGCTGCTGCAGATGGTGGTCCACCACGGTCCGGCCGACCTCTCCGTCGTCGTCGGGGCCGACGATCCGTCCCGCTGGCGGTGGGTGTCGTGGCTGCCCCACACCGCCGACCACGCGGCCGGTCGGCGCGGTGTCGGGGTGGTGGCGACGGATCGACCCGAGGCGGCGGTGGCGGTGCTGTCGGGGGCCGGAGATCGCGCCGTCCTCGCGGTACTCGACGGTGACGACCCGTTCCAGGGCCGCGGCACCGTGGGCCGGCTGCTCCTGGAATCGCCGTCGACCGCTGCGATCGTCCTCGTCAGGGACGAGCACCGGCTCCCGGCTCGCTGCGACACCGTCGTGCGCACCGACGCGCTCGGCCGTATCTCCGTCGTCGACCCGCGGCGGGCCGACAACGGCCGGGCCGGGCTCGGATGGGGTGTCGGTGAGGAGGTGGCCGAGCGGGCGGCGCGTCGCCTGGCCCGTCTCGATGATCCCGAGCTCCCGGTCGCCGGTGCCGGCGTCCCTGCCGAGGCCCCGCTGCTCGCCCTGCTCGGGATCACGGGAGACGATCCGGACGAGATCGAGTCGCGATGGACGCGGCTCGACGGGAGCGCCCGCCTGGCCGCACCGATCGGTGCCGACGGCGACGGAACCGTCGTGCTCGACTTCGTCGCCGACGGCCCGCACCTGCTCGTGGGTGGGACCACCGGGTCGGGGAAGTCGGAGCTACTGCGTTCGATGGTCGCCGGTGTCGCGGCCACCGCCGATCCCGACCATGTGGCGATGGTGCTGGTCGACTACAAGGGCGGCGCCGCATTCGACTGTTGTGCCGACCTGCCGCACGTGGCCGGCCTGGTGACGGATCTCGATGCCGAGTTGGCGGCTCGAGCCATGCGATGCCTCGAGGCCGAACTCCGATACCGCGAGCGACGGCTGCGTGCCGTCGGCGCCGACGACATGGACTCGTTTCGGGCCGCGACCGCGTCGATCGACGACATCGAGCCGTTGCCCCGGCTGCTCGTGGTCGTCGACGAGTTCGCTTCGCTGGTCGCCGATCTGCCCGACTTCGTCGAGGCGCTCGTCGGTGTGGCACAGCGGGGGCGAAGCCTCGGCGTCCACCTGATCCTCGCCACGCAGCGACCCGCCGGAGTGGTGACCGCCGACATCAAGGCCAATGCCGGTTGTCGGATCGCGCTGCGGGTCACGGATCGAAACGATTCCATCGACGTGATCGATGCGGCCGACGCAGCCGCGATCCCCCGATCCCGTCCGGGAAGGGCCGTCGCCCGGTTCGGGCCGGGTGAGCTCGTGCCGTTCCAGGCCGCGCAGGTCACCGGACGCTCCGATGCCTCGGTGGGCGTGCGGGTCCGGGGGATCGAGCTGCCCGCCGCAACGTCTGGAGCGGGACCCACCGACCTCGATCGTCTGGTCGCCGCGATCACGACGGCGCATCAGCGGCGCGGGGGACGGCGACCCCGATCTCCCTGGCCGCCGCCCTTGCCGGTGGATCGCCGCCGCGTCGACGAGCGTTCATCTCACTGGTGCGTGGTCGATGATCCCGACGAGCAGTGCCAGCGCCTCGGCGGGTGGGTGCCCTCCGACGGGCACCTGGTGGTCGCCGGAGGTCCTCGGTCGGGGACGACGACCACGCTCGCCGCCGCTGCGCTCGCGGCAGTGGCCGACGGCACCGACACACATCTCCACGTGATCGATCTCGACAGCGGCGCCTTGACGGGGTTGGCCGACCTCCCGGCCGCGGGCACCGTGGTGACGCCCGCCGAGACCGTGCGTCGGCGACGGTTGCTTCGATGGCTCGACGAGGAGGTGGTTCGCCGGCGGGCCGAAACATCGGACGGGTCGTCGCCGATGCTGTTGGTCGTGATCGACGACTTCGCCGGTCTCGCCCGAGCCCACGACGTCGTGAAGGAACCGACGATCCATGAGCAGTTCGCCCGCGTCTGGGCCGACGGCCCTGCGGTCGGGGTCGCGATCGCCTTGTCGGTGAAGCGGGTCGCAGATCTCCCACCCGCGTTCCTCGCCACCGCCGGCACGGTGCTGGCCCACCGCACCACCGACCCGTCCGAGGGACTGCGGCTGGGTCTGAAGTCGTCGACGGAGCACTTCCCGCCCGGTCGGGCCGTGCGGGCGAGCGACGGGAAGCTGCTGCAGGTGATCCGCGAGCCCGACACGATCGGGTCATCGGTCGCCGGTCGGGCCCGGGGGCCGGTGCCGGCACGGCGCCCACACGATGTCGGTGAGTTGGGGGCCGAGATCACGTGGTCCGACGGCGAGCCGAGTGTCTCGATCTCGCCCACCGGAGCGGCACTGACGATCGCGATCGGAGACCGCGATCTGCGTCCGGCGACGCTGCGCCTGCACCCCGGCGAGCATGCCCTCGTGACGGGGCCGGCTCGTTCGGGTCGCACGACGGCATTGGTCTCGATCGCCCGGGCAGCGGGGCCCGATCTCGTCCTGGTCGTGGGGGAGGAGTTGGCAAGGCGGAGCCGGCTGCCACCAACTGCGCCCGAACGCGTCGTCGACGAGCTCGCCGGGCGCGGGTCGTCGCTCGTACTCGTCGACGATGCGCTCGACATCGCCGATGCCGACGGTCGACTCGCCGAACTCGTCGCCTGTCCGCCGCCGGGGGTCCACATCGTGGTTTCGGTTCGCCCCGATCGGTACCGCGCCGCCTACGGTCACTGGTCGGCCGAGATCAAGAGTTCGCGCGCCGGGTTGCTCCTGCGGCCGGATCCGCTCGACGGGGATCTGCTCGGCCGGCCGCTTCCGCCTCGGCTCGCGGTCGCTCCGTTGCCGGGTCGCGGGCTGATCGTCGCCGACGGATCGATCGAGGAGGTCCAGGTGGTTCTCCCCGATGATCAATCGGCGTCGTAGCGAACGCCCAGCCCGGCCCGGATGCGGTCGAACCGCTCGATGATCGCCCGACTGGTGGCCAGCGGCATGCGTGGGCTCTCGCGTTCTCCGGCCCGGAGGCAGCGGTGGACTTCGGCGACCTGATGGTGCAGCCCGCCGGCCTCGGCCGTGATCTCCTCGACCTCGGCGCCCCGCCGAACGACGAACCGGTCGACACAGTGCGCGGGGGCGGGCAGATCGATCGTCCCCTCGGTGCCTTCGATACGGGCCGTCATGGTCCCCGGCAGGCGCAGCGAGGTGGTCACGCTCGCCGAAGCACCGCCTTCCCAGGAGCACAGCAGGGCGACCTCGTCGTCGACCCCGGTGGTGGCGACATGCCCCGTCCAGTCGATGCGGTCGGGCGGGCCGAGTGTCCACCAGGCGAGCGTGACGGGATAGATGCCCAGATCCAGCAGCGCGCCGCCGCCCTTGCTGCGGTCCCACAGCCGGTGGGTCTCGTCGAAGGGCAGCGCGAACGAGAAGTCGGCCGCGATGCGGCGCACCTCACCGATGGCGCCCGCGTCGAGACGCTGCATCATCGCGATGTGGGCCGGGTTGAACCGCATCCACATCGCTTCCATGAGGAAACGGTCGTTGCGCTCCGCCGCAGCGATCATCGCATCGACCTCGACAGCGTTGAGTGCGATCGGCTTCTCGACCAGCACGTGTTTGCCGGCGTCGAGGAACTGTTCGGTCTGGGGAGCGTGCACCGGGTGCAGCCCGGCGACGTAGATCGCATCGACGTCGGGGTCGGCCGCGAGTGCGTCGTAGCTGCCGTGGGCGCGCCCGATGCCCCGTTCTGCAGCGAAGCGCGCCGCGGAGTCCGCTGACCGGGAACCCACCGCCACGATCTCTCCGTCGCCGAGCCTCGCGAAGTCGGCGGCGAAGCTCGACGCGATGCTGCCGGTGCCGGCGATGCCCCACCGGATCGGACCGTCGATCGGTTCCATGAGCAGTCTCCCTCCATCGGCGTCGTGCAGCGGCCACCATACGCAGGTGAGTTCCACATCATCATTTCCTCGTCGCCAGGCGGTCACCCGCCGCTTCACTCTGGGTGCGCCGCGCGACATCCGTGTCGCGGGCGATGGAGGCCGGGTCCTGTTTCTCCGTTCGGCCGGGCCAGACGACCCGGTGAACTCGTTGTGGGAGTTCGACACGGCTTCGGGCGAGGAGCGGCTCGTGGTCGATGCGGGGTCGCTCGGCGCCGACGAGGCGAACCTGCCGGCCGAGGAACGAGCGCGCCGCGAACGAGCCCGCGAGTCGGGCGGCGGCATCGTCGCCTACGACGCGACCCCCGACCTCGGTGTCGCGGTCTTCGCCCTCGGGGGTCAGCTGGGCCGTGTCGACGTGGCGAGCGGTGATGTGTCGTTCCTCCCGGCCGCGTCGGGGGTGTTCGATCCGCGCCTCTCGCCGGACGGTTCGGGCGTCGCCTACGTCTGCGGCCCCGAGCTCCGGGCCGTGATCGCCGGGGTCGACCGATCGGTGATCGCCGAGTCGGGAGACGCCGTGAGTTGGGGCTCGGCCGAGTTCGTGGCCGGTGAGGAGATGGGTCGTACCCGGGGATTCTGGTGGAGTCCCGACTCCCGTCGGGTGCTGGTCGAACGGGTCGACGTCTCGCCGGTCGACCAATGGTGGATCGCGGCCCCGGTGACGCCGGCCGTGGCACCGACCGCGATCCGCTATCCGGCTGCGGGCACCGCCAACGCCCGCGTCGACCTCGCGATCGTCGCGCTCGACGGCGGACGGATCGATGTCGACTGGGTGTCGGGCGGCTGGGAGTACCTCGCCGATGCGGCCTGGGACGACGACGGCATCTGGCTGACCGTCCAGGACCGGCCGCAGCGCACGACCGCGGTCCTGTTCGTGGATCCCGAGAAGGGCTCGGTCGAGGAGTACCACCGGTTCACCGACGAGCACTGGACCGAGCTGGTCCCGGGCACCCCGGCCCGCAACGGGGGCCGGCTGGTGACGGTCGAGGATCGAGGTGTCGCCCGCCGGCTGTGCGTCGACGGTACCGCGCTGACCGGAGACGGCGTCCAGGTTCGTCGGGTCATCGACGTCGCCGACGACGGCATCGTGGTCGCCGCGTCCCGGGAGCCGACCTCGGTCCATGTCGCCCGGGTCGGATGGGACGGCGACCTCGAATGGTTGACCACGGACGACGGGGTGCATTCGATGCTCGTCGGCGGTCCCGCATCGGTCACGGTCGGTCGCAGCCTCGCCTTCGACCGGGCCCGGACGACGGTGCGGCTCGGCGGTGTCGAGGTCGGCCATCTCGGGGACCTCTCCGAGACGCCCGATGTGACGCTCAACCTGCAGATGCTCCGGCTGGGCGAGCGCGAGCTGGCGGCGGCGCTGCTCCTGCCGAACGGCGTGGCCGACGACGCCCGACTGCCGGTGCTCCTCGATCCCTATGGGGGGCCGCACGCCCAACGAGTCCAGCAGTCGCGCTCGCTGTTCCACGCGTCACAGTGGTTCGCCGATCAAGGGTTCGCCGTGCTCGTCACCGACGGTCGCGGCACACCGGGGCGCGGTCCCGCGTTCGAGCGGGAGGTGTGGGGCGATCTCGCCGGTCCGGTGCTGGAGGATCAGGTCGATGCCCTGATGGCGGCCTCGGCCCTCGAACCCCGACTCGATCTCGGCCGGGTGGCGATCCGGGGCTGGTCGTTCGGCGGGTACCTGGCCGCGCTCGCGGTGCTGCGTCGCCCCGATGTCTTCCACGCGGCGGTTGCCGGCGCGCCGGTGACCGATTGGCGGCTCTACGACACGCACTACACGGAGCGGTATCTCGGGCATCCCGACCAGGAGCCCGACAACTATCTCCGCAGCGCGCTCACTCCCGCCGTGGCCGATCTCGAACCCGGAACGTTGCCGCCGCTTCTGTTGATCCACGGGCTCGCCGACGACAACGTGGTGGCGGCCCACACGCTGCAGCTTTCGCGCGCCCTGCTCGAGGCCGGCCAGCCCCACACCGTGTTGCCGCTGTCGGGGGTGACCCACATGACGCCTCAGGAGGAGGTGGCGGAGAATCTGCTGATGCTGCAGCTCGCGTTCCTCCAGGACGCGCTGGCCTGACGGGTCGTGGTCCCGGGCGGCATCGGAACTTCGACCCTTGACCGGGCCGACGCCGTGGCGCAACATGAGGCAGCTCGCCACAGCCCGAGGTCGCCTCACGGCTGCGTGGCACACAGATCTCCGAGGCCCTCCGGGCGCTCGGGACCGCGGGGCGGCGGTGCGCACCCATGGGGGAGGAGGTGCGTTCCGCCGCCGCCGCTCCTTCGAGCGGCGCCTTGTCGTCCTCAGGGCCGCCAGCCCTCGAGCAACCCGCCCACCACGTCGTCGAGGAGTGGATCGGTGTCGAGGCCCGGCGCGAGCGCGCCGACGGTCGCGACGCCGTGCACGGCTGCCCACAGGGCGAGCCCGTAGCGCAGCGGGTCGGCCGTCCGTAGTTCGCCCGCATCCATCGCGTGGGCCAGGTTGGCGAGCATCGAGTCGAAGACCGAGGTTGCCCCACCGTGTTCGATGTCGGCATCGACGGTGATCTCGATGGCGTCGGGTCGGAACATGAACATCAGGGAGAAGAGTTCGGGCTCGTCCATCGCGAAGCGGACATAGCTCCTGCTCGACACCCAGATCATCTCGATCGGCGACGCCGGGTTGCCGGCGCGAAAGCGGGCATCGAGCTCGTCGTAACCGACCTGCGCGCAGGCTCGCAACAGCGCCTCGCGGTTGGTGAAGTGCGCGTAGAGCGCGGGGGCGGTGACCCCGATCCGACCGGCGAGCGCCCGCATCGACAGCTCTGCGACGCCGGATTCGCGAATGAGAGCGATCGCCTCGGCGGTGATGCCGTCGGCCGAGAGCACCGGCCGCGGTGTGGTCATCGTCGCTGGGCTCGCCGAGCGACGCGGGCGGACGTGCCGACGATGCCCGACGGGAACTTGATCGCGGCGATGATGAGGAAGAGCCCGCTCACGGCGAACTGGTACTGCGATGCCTCGTCGTTGAGTTGATCCATGCCCACGGTGAGCAAACCCTTCTCGGTGAGCGCCCCGGCGACCAGAGCGGCCGCCGGCGCAGCGATGCCCGAAAGGTAGGTCATCGCGACGAGTACGAGAGACTTGAGCGAAGCAAAGCTCGATGCCGACACGAAGCCGTTCTGGTATGCGGTCAGCGTTCCCCCGATGCCGGCGAGGAATGCGGCCACCGCGTTGGCCGAGAGTTTCACTCTCGGCGCGGAGATGCCGATCGCCTCGGCGGCGCGCTCGTTGGCTCGCACCGCCAACCACTGCCGACCGGTGGGGCTGCGGCGCAGGTTCACCACGATGTACATCGCGAACAGCAATGCGCCGAGGACGAGGAAACCGAACTCGCGACGAGGGAACAGCGCGCCGCGGGCCGCGATCTGCAGATCGACCCCCAGCAGGCTGGGAGGATCGACCTGGGCCCCTTCGATGCCGCCGGTGAACCAGTTCCACTTGAAGACGAGCTCCTCGATCGCCACGGCGGCCGCGAGCGATGCGATCGCGAGGGTCAGACCGCGGATCCGTATGGCGGGGAGCCCGGCGAGCGTGCCGAGTGCGACAGCGGCGACCGTGCCTGCGAGCGGCGCCCACGGGAACCCGATTCCCCACATGTCGCCGACCTTCACCATCGTGAAGCCGGCCGTACCGGCGAGGGCGAACGTCGCCAACGAGATCTGGCCGACGAACCCGGTCAGGACGATGACCGACAGGGCCATGATGGCGGCGATCGCCGAGAAGATGATGGCGAGTCGCCACTCGCTGTCGAGACGGAACAGCCCGACCACGCCGACGGCGGTGCAGGCGAGGGTGACGACCATCGTGACGGTCGGGCGCGGTGCGGGTGGGAGGCGGGCCGTGTGGAGGTCGCCGCGGCCGACCGTGCGATCGCTGCGCAGGACGAGGGCGATGAGGACGATGATGAAGGGGAGGCCCTGTTGGAGCCCGACACCCTTGAGCGCGTCCCACTCGGCCTGGGCCGCAGAGATCTCCGACATGAGCATCCCGATACCGAGACCGACCGCGGCCGCGATCCCGATCGAATGGAAGCGGCCGAGTAGTGCCGCGCCGAGCGCGGGGACGACGAGCAGGCTCTGCACCGGCGGGTCGAGGCTGTTGAGAATCGGGGCCGCGAGGATCATCGCCGCGCCGGCGAGCACCGTCGCCAGCATCCAGTTGAGTGCGCTGATCCAGTCGGGTGAGATGCCGAGGAGCACTGCACCCGTCTCGTTCTCGGCATTCGCCCGGGTGGCGAGCCCGAACGTGGTGAACTTCCCGATCAGGCTGATCACGACGGCAGCCGCGATCACGCCGCCGGCGAGGAGGTAGCGATCCGCGTTGACGCTCACGCTCCCGAACGTCACCAGATCGTTGGGCAGGGGACCCTCCAGGACGTTGCGTACCGCCCCGCTGGTCGGGAAGCGCACCTGCATCACGCCGATCAGGTAGGTCATGAGACCGAGGGAGGCCACGACCCGGGCCAACGGCGGCGCCGTTCGCAGCGGCCGGAAGATCAACCAGTAGGTCGCCAGACCGACGATCGCCGCGAGCAACAGTGTGACCACGAGAGCGCTCGTCACCACCGGTCGGTCCAGCAGATGGAACCGGGAGGGGACGAACGGTAGGAGGAACGGTTGGACGACGTCGCCGGTGGCGCGGAACTCGTAGTAGACGAGGGCCAGATAGGTCCCCACCGCGGCGTGCGCGAAGTTGATCACGTTGCTGGCGCGGTGTGTGACGACGACACCGATCGCCAGCGCCGCGATGACGCCGCCGACCCCGAGCCCGAGGAGCAGGTTCGAGAAGAGTGTCGTCATCGCTACGGTCGGCGTCGACTACTCGGCGAAGGCGCTCTCGAAGAGCGCCACGGTGTCGATCCAATCGGTCACGAAGGTCAGCTCGCCGTCGACGAAGGTGAACAACGCCTGCTGGGGAGCGCAGAGCGAGGGCAGACCGGGGACCTGGTTGCCGTCGCAGGTGTAGGGATGACCCCAGAAGCTGCGACGATCGACGGCGCGTTCAAGGACTTCGACGATGCCCTCGCTCGTGATGTCGTCGCCGCCGAGCTCGGCGAGCACGGCATAGAGATTCATCATGCCCCGGAAGGCCACGGTGCCGGCGGCCTGGGCGTTGCCGGTGTTGTACTCGTTGGACGCGAGGTCGAAGACGGTCCCGTCGACATCGTCGGGGTCGGGGGGTCCTTCGCCGTTGAAGACGACACCGGCATCGGCGCCGCCGGCCGCATCGATGATCTCGTCGGCCGCGCAGGCGCCGAAGAGGTAGAGCGTGCCTTCGAAGCCGAAGTCGCGGAAGCCCTCCATCACGGGAACGCAGGCGGCGTCGGCGGCGTTGATGACCACGGCCTGGGCACCGAACGCCTTCGCGTCGTTGAGTACGCTCGTGTAGTCGGCCCCGAAGAGTGGGAAGGCGTGGAGGCGGACCTCGAGGCCGAGATCCTCGCCCACGCGAGCGCCGTATTCCTCCGCCGCGACCTGGAACGACTCGAACTCCCCGTAGGCGATGAAGGCCTTCTCGTATCCCTGCTCGGCGGCATGCTGCATGAAGGCGGCCATGCCGCCCGCGGTGCCACCGGAGAATGCGAACGACGACGGGCTGCGCTGCTCGGCGAGGCCGGCGGGGATGCCGCCGACGATGGGGAGCCCGTTCTGTTCCAGCACGGGCAGGGCCCCCTGGACCAGCACGTCGATGCCGCCGACGAGGGCCACCACGTCCTCGAGCACGAGTTCCTGCGCACAGGCCTGCGAGCTCTCGACGCTGAACTCGGTGATGCACGGCACGAGCTCGAGCGGTCGGCCGTCGACGCCACCGAGCTCGGCGTTGATGAAGTTGATGGCGGCCTCGGCCGCGAAACGCAGCTCCGGGTACGAACCGGCGGCGGTGTTCTCCTGGTTGATCATGCCGATGCGGATCGGCTCGAGATTGTCGTCGGCGGCCACCGGCAGGTCGGGAATCGTGCCGAGGAACCACTCCTGGCCGGCGAGTCGCTCGACGATCGATGTTCCGTCGCCCTGCGGCTCGCCCCCGTCGCCGGTGCCGTCGTCGGTGCCGTCGTCGACCGTCGTGTCGGGTGCCGCGGCCGTCGTGGTGGTGTCGCTCGTCTCGGTGTTGTCCGCCGGCTCGCTGCATGCGGCCACGACGAGCGCGAACGCTCCGAGGATGATCAGCATTCTCCGTCGCATCATGGGTCCCCTCCAAGATCGGTCGTCGGACGATAGCGCTGATCGACTTAACAGTGTTAACCACCTGGGGTATGTTCTCGTCCGACGAGGGGAAACGACGATGACGACGACCGAGACCGGACCGGCGACCGAGCAGGCCAGAGAGCTGCCGTGGCACCTCCAGGGCAACTACGGACCGATCGAGCACGAGCTGGATGCCCATCGGCTCGAGGTCGAGGGCGAGATCCCGGCTGAGCTCGACGGCACCTACATGCGCAACGGGTTCAATCCGGTCAGCGGGTGGAGCGACCACTGGTTCTTCGGCGACGGCATGATCCACGCGATCGACCTCCGTGACGGCGCGGCGTCGTACAAGAATCGCTATGTCCGCACTCCTGCCCTCGAAGCGGGTGGCGGCGCGCTGTCGATGCACCCGAAGGACTCGCCGGCCAACACCAACATCGTTCGCCACGCCGGGCGGTACTTCGCCCTCGAGGAGGCCCATGGCGCCTACGAGATGAACGCCGACCTCGACACCATCGGCCTGGAGACGTGGGGCGACCGGATCGCCGGCGCGTTCACCGCCCATCCCAAGATCTGTCCGGAGACCGGCGAGATGCTCGCATTCGGCTACAACGTCGTCGGCCCCGAGTTCCTGCGCTACTACCGCTTCGACGCGGAGGGGGAGCTCGTGCAGTCCGAGCCGATCACCCTTCCGACCGGCGTGATGATGCACGACTTCAACATCACCCGGAACCACGTGATCTGGATGGACCTCCCCGTGTGCTTCGACCTCGACATGGCGATCAGGGGCGAGCTCCCCTTCGCCTGGCGTCCCGACAACGGCGCTCGGCTCGGGGTGATGCCCCGCACGGGCGGCGATGCCGACGTCCGCTGGTTCGACATCGAACCGGGTTACGTGTTCCACCCGGTCAACTCCCACGAGGAGGGCGATCGCATCGTGCTGACGGTGTGCCGCGCCGATCGCGCCATGGCCGGCGGGTTCGACGACATCTCGGCGAAGGCGACGCTGTGGCGCTGGACGATCGACACGACGGCGGGCACGGTCGCGGAGGAACAGATCGACGATCGCACGTCGGATTTCGCCCGTGTCGACGACCGACGGCTCGGCCTGCCGGCGCGGTTCGGCTACACGATGCAGCTGGGCGCGACCCCCGATCATCCGAGCATGGGGACCGAGGTCTACAAGTACGACCTCGCCACCGGCCGACCCGAGATCCACGACATGGGGACGGTCACCGGCGGCGAACCGGTGTTCATCCCGCGCGCCATCGATGCGGCCGAGGACGACGGTTGGGTGGTGCTCTACGCCTATGACCCCGCCGAGGACCGCAGCGAGTTCCGCATCATCGACGCCCGGGACTTCAGTGGCGAGCCGGTGGCCCGGGTGTTCACCCCGCAACGCGTGCCCTACGGCGCACACGGCAACTGGATGCCTCGCGGCTGATGGCGGTTCTCCTCGACGCCCACGCAACCGCGCGTCCCGACGAGGCCGCACTCGTCGACGAGCGGGGCGCGACCACCTGGTCGGAGCTGCGAACCCGGGTCACCAAGCTGTCGCGGGCGTTCGCGGACCGAGGGATCGGTTCCGGCGACACGGTCGCCGTGATGATGGGCAACCGTCGCGAGCTCTTCGAGGTCTTGTTGGCGGCAGCGCACACGGGGTTCACGGTCGTCCCGGTCAACTGGCACTGGGTGGCCGACGAGTTGGCCTACGTGATCGACGACTCCGGCGCCCGCGCCCTCATCGTCGGCGAACGCTTCGCCGAGGTGGGGGTCGAGGCGCTCGCCGACCCGCGGGCGGCGAACATCGAGTTCTCGGCCGTGGCCGGGACCGGCGCACTCGATTCCTACGAAGACCTTCTCGGCTCGGGCGCCGAAACGGCGCTGACCGAGCAGCTCCTCGGCGGGCCGATGTTCTACACGTCGGGGACCACCGGTCGGCCGAAGGGTGTGCGCGGCATGCTCTCGGGCGGTCAGGGAATACCGAGCGAGATCTTCGGGCTCATCAGCTCGAGCATGAACGACTACGTCCCGGCCGACGGCACCACACTGCTCGCCGGACCCGCCTACCACTCGGCGCAATGGGCGTTCAGCTTCATGCCGCTGGTCAACGGTTCGTCGATCGTGATGCGCCACAAGTTCGACGCGGCGGAGACGCTCCGTCTCATCGACGAACACGCGGTCACCAACACCCACCTCGTCCCGACCCAGTTCAAGCGCATCCTCGATCTGCCCGACGACGTGCGGGCCGGCTTCGACGGTTCGTCACTCGTCGCGCTCTGGCACGGCGCCGCACCCTGCCCGCCGCCGTGGAAGCGCGCCATGATCGAGTGGATCGGACCGGTCGTGCATGAGTACTACGGGTCGACCGAGGGTGCCTTCATCTCCACCATCCGGGCCGACGACTGGCTCGAACGGGGCGGCAGTGTCGGCAAGCCACTCGCGGTGATGGAGGTCTACGTCGTCGACGACGACGGCAACCACCTCGGTCCCGGTGAGACGGGAACCCTCTACTTCAAGAGCGCGATGGGCAGTGACTTCGAGTATCACAACGACCCGGAGAAGACCGCCGCCGCGCACCTCGAGCCGGGCGTGTTCACGACCGGCGACGTGGGTCACCTCGACGCCGACGGCTACCTCTGGCTGTCCGATCGCAAGATCGACATGATCATCTCCGGTGGCGTCAACATCTATCCCGCGGAGATCGAGGCAGTGCTCGCCGAGCACGCCGCGGTCGGCGATGTCGCCGTGATCGGCGTCCCGAACGAGGAGTTCGGTGAGGAGGTCAAGGCCGTCGTCCAAGTGTCTGCTGTCCCGTTGCACGCCGACGAGGGCGTGATCGAGGCGGAGCTGTTGCGGGCCTGTCGGGAGCGCCTTGCCGGCTACAAGTGCCCGCGCTCGGTCGACTTCGTCGACGAGCTTCCCCGCACCGGCACCGGCAAGATCCTCAAGCGCGAGCTCCGTGCGCCGTACTGGGCCGACGCCGGCCGGGCGATCTGATCGGCCCGCCTCGGGTTCGGGTCAGAACCAGCCGGTCGGGATTGCCTCGGTCGACAGACGGACGACCCAGATGCCGATCATCAGCACGCAATTGAACGCCAGGAGAGGGACCGCGAGCGAACGGAGTCGCGACGCCCTCGACGCCGGCGTGGTGAGCGCGATGACGGCGATGAGTACCGCGATCTGCGCCGCGGCGAGCACGATCCACGGATGATGCGACCAGCTCGCGCTCACGTCGCCGCGCACGAGTCGGTTCGCGGCCCGGGTCGCGCCGCATCCCGGGCAGTAGGCACCGGTGCAACGGCGCAGGGGGCACAGGACGACACCGTCGTCGGCACCGGCGCTCGCCACGAGGGTTCCGACGACGAGTGCGCCGGCGGTCACCGGCAGCAGGTCGAATCCGCGGGCTCGACCGACCCGAGCGAACGCGGTGGACATCACCCGCGGCTCGTGAGGACGGCCAGGAAGAGCAGCAGGACCAGCACGCCGATGACGAGGATGATCGTCCCGATGAGGCCGATGATCCATGCGGCCTGGGCCATGCCTCGGGCGTTCGCATCGCCCCCTCCGCCGTCGATCCGTTGGAGCTCGGTGCGTCCCATCACCATCCCGATGGGAGCGAGCACTCCGCACAGGATGAGCCCGAGGATCGAGAGCGCGAGGGCGATGCCGGCATTCGTCCGGTCGCCCGCCGCCGTCGGATACGGCGATGGCGGTGGCGTGGCCGCCGATCGGCGCTGGTCGGTCCATCCCGTTCCGTCCCAGTAGCGGAGTTGCCCCGGGTACTCGGGATCGGGGTACCAGCCCGTGGGAGGTGAGGGGTGACCGGACATGTCAGCCGAGATAGCTCGCCTCGACCAGGCTCGGATCGGATCGGAGGTCCGCGGCATCGCCGTCGAGGACGACGCGTCCGTGGGCCAGCACCACCGCCCGGTCGGCGAGTTCGAGGGCGAGATGGATGTGTTGCTCGACGACGATCACCGCGGTGCCGAGTTCGTCGGCCACGCGGCGGACCACCGGCAGCATCTCCTCGACGATCACCGGAGCGAGCCCGAGGCTCATCTCGTCGACGAGCAGGAGCTGGGGTTCGGTGACGATCGCCCGCGCCACGGCGAGCATCTGTTGCTCGCCGCCCGACAGCAGACCGGCGCGGCGGTGGAGCAGTGGGCCGAGCGCAGGGAAGACGTCGATCGCCCGGGTATAGGCTGCCGGGCGGTTGCGGCGCTTCAGCCCGGGGGCGAGACGCAGGTTCTCCTTGACGGTCAGCCCCGGGAACAGCGAGCGGTCTTCGGGAACATGGGCGACCCCGCGTCGAGCGACCCGGTGCGGACGGCGGCTGTCGGTCGGCTCGCCGAGGACCTCCAGATGCCCGCCGATGGTGGGTAGAAGGCCCGAGATCGTGCGGAGCGTGGTGGTCTTGCCGGCTCCGTTCGGTCCGAGCAGGGCCACGACCTCGCCGGCGGCGACCTCGAGATCGAGACCGCGGACGACCGGGACGCCGTTGTAGCCGGCCTCGAGGCTTCGCAGGTGAAGGACGGTCATGTCGCCGTTGCGGCGCGGCCGAGGTAGGCGGCGACCACTGCGGGGTCGGTGCGGATCTCGTCGGGAGAACCGGTCGCGATGATCGACCCGAAGTCGAGGACGTGGATCCGGTCGCAGACGTCGAGGACGAGCCCCATGTCGTGGTCGATCAGGAACACCGTGACGCCGGTGGCCGCGATCGCCCGGAGGCGGTCGCCGAGTGCGAGGCTCTCGGCCGAGTCGAGGCCGGCGGCCGGCTCGTCCAACAGGAGGACCTTCGGCGAGGCGGCGAGCGCACGAGCGACCCCGACCAGGCGCCGGTGACCATGGCTGAGGTCGGCCGGGAAGCGGTCCCGGTCCTCGGTCAGGCCGAGGAGCTCGAGTGCGGACTCCACGGCGGGGATCGAGGTTTCGCGACGACGGGGGACGAGCGCATCGACGATGAACTCCCACCAACGGATCCGCGTCGCCGCGGCGGCGAGATTGTCCTCGACGGTCAGATCCTCGAAGAGTTCGAGCGTCTGGAAGGTGCGGACCAGTCCCAGCGTCGCCCGTTCGTTGGCGCTCAGCCTGCTGATGTCGTGGTCACCGAGATGGACCGACCCCGTCGTCGGAACCATGCCGGTCACTGCGTCGATGAATGTGGTCTTTCCCGCGCCGTTGGGGCCGATCAGGCCGGTGATGCCGCCCGGTTCGACCGTGAGATGGACCTCGGCCAGGGCCTGAACGCCGCCGAAGGAGACGGACAGGGAGTCGGTACGGAGCATGGACATCTGTGGGCACGCTACCGACCGGTTCACACCGCAGTCCACCCTCCGTCGACCGGGACGATCGCGCCGGTCATGAACGACGAACTGTCGGAGGCCAGCAGCAGGAGGGCGCCGTCGAGTTCTCCCTCCACTCCCGCTCGACCCATCGGTGCGCCATCGGTCATGTAGGCCGACGACCGGTCGTCGGCGAACATCTCGCCGTTCATCTCCGTCTCGAACCACCCCGGCGCGATCGCGTTGACACGAATGCCCTTGCGGGCCCATTCCGAGGCGAGTTCGCGGGTCAGGTTGTGGATGCCACCCTTGGCCGCGGTGTAGCCCGGAACCCGGAGCCGACCGCCGGCGACCATCCCCAGGACCGAACCGATGTTGATGATGCTGAGCGGGTGCGATGCGCCGATGGCCCACGCGGCAGCAGCGCGGGCGACCCCGTACGGCGCGACGAGGTCGATCTCGATCTCGCGCCTGAAGCTCTCGACATCGAAGTCGAGTGCGGTCGCCGCCGTGCTCGCACCGGCATTGTTCACGACGACGTCGATCCGGCCGTAGTGCTCGATGGCGGCGTCGATCAACAGCTCGCCGGCGTCGGGCGCGGTGAGGTCGATCGGCACGGCGAACGCATCGGGGAGCTCGGCCACCAGCGCGTCGAGTCGCTCGGCGCGTCGGGCGGCGACGACGACCTTCGCGCCGACGGCGGCCAGCACCCGGGCGAAGCGCTCACCGAGACCCGAGCTGGCGCCGGTCACGATCGCCACCCGGTCGTCGAGTCGGAACGGTGCAAGGGGATCGGGCAGTTCGTTCGTCATGGTCACCGAGTCTGGCGTACGGCGCCGTCGGTGACGGAGATGAGCCGCGATCCGCGGTCGACGTCGTCCGGGTCGTGCGACACCCAGACGACGGTGGGGTGGGCGGCTCCCCGGAGCCGATCGCGGATGGTGGCACGGCTCGCCTCGTCGATGGCGGCGAGGGGCTCGTCGAGGAGCAGCACCGTCGCGGGTGTGGCCAGGGCCCGTGCGATGGCCGTACGTTGCCGCTGTCCGATCGACAATTCGCCGGGCATGCGTCGGGCGAGTTCGCCGATCCCGACGGTTTCGAGATGGGGGAGCGCCTCGTGGCGGGCGTCGTGACGGGAACGGCCTCGCCGCCGTGCGGGAAACGCCACATTGTCGATCACGCTCAGGTGCGGGAAGAGCCGGTGGTCCTGGAACGCGAAGGCGATCGGCCGTTCGTGGGTCGGCACGAAATGACGGGTGGCCGGCTCGTCCATCGAGAGCCCGTCGATTCGCAGTTCGCCCGCGTCGAGCGCCTCCAGGCCGGCGAGAACCCGGAGCAGCGTCGTCTTCCCGGCACCGTTGGCACCGACGACATGGGAGACGCCGGGCGCGATCTCGGCGTCGAAGTCGAGGGTGAGTTCGCCACGGACGACGCGACCGTGCAAGGAGATCATCGGGTGAGCCACCGCCCCCGCAGGATCGCCAGCACCGCAAGGCTGATGGCGAGCAGGAGCACGCTCACTGCGATTGCCGTCTCGGGGTCCTGCTCGAGGGCCAGGAAGGTCTCGACCGGGAGGGTGCGGGTCCGCCCGCCGAGGCTGCCGGCGAAGGTGATCGTCGCGCCGAACTCGCCGAGTGCCCGTGCCCACGAGAGCGCGAGACCTGCTGCGATCGAGGGCCGCAGAACCGGAAGCGTGACATGCACGAACGTCTGCCACGGCGACGCTCCGGCGGCTGCGGCCGCCTCGTCGAGCACGGTGCCGTCGTCGCGGAGGGCCGATTCGACCGTGGTCACGAAGAAGGGCAGGGCGACGAAGGTCGCGGCGACCACCGCGCCGGCGGTGGTGAACGGCAGGGTGATGCCGAACCAGCGGTCGAGCCACTCGCCGAACAGGCCGCGGCGCCCGAGCGCGAACAGCAGGGCCGTGCCCCCGACCACGGGTGGCAACACCATCGGGAGCAGCACGAGCACCCGGAGGACGGAGAACAACGGTCCTTCCTGGCGCGCCAGTACCCAGGCCAACGGAAGACCCAACACGAGGCACAGGGCGGCGGCGCTCAGCGAGACGACGAGCGAAACCCGGATCGCCTCGAGGATCTCGCCGGAGGTCAGTCGCTCGAGGATGCTCGACCATGGCGCCCGCTGGAGCAGGCCGACCAACGGCAGGGCGAGCAGCACCACGGCCACGGCCGCGGGGACGGCGATCGGCCGTGGCACGATCCGGCGGGGGGCGCTCACGGGAGGAGGAATCCTTCGTCTTCGAGCAGGTCGCGGCCGGCATCGGCGCGCAGGAAGTCGATGATCGGTGATGGTTCGTCGCGCACCGAAGCCGCGAGATACGCCGTCTCGAAGCCGGTCAACGAGTCGTCGTCCAGGGTCGCGAGCCCGAGGTCGGCGGCGTCGGTCGCGTAGACCAGGCCTGCGTCGAGTTCGCCCCGGGCGATCTTGAGCGCGAGGGAGCGGACGTTGGGCTCCTCGGTGTCGACCGCCAGGTCCAGTCCGGAGTCGACGGCTCTGGCGGCCAGACGGCCACAGGGGACTTCGGCGGCGCAGACCCCGATCAGGAGATCCGGGTCGGCGAGGTCGTCGAGCTCGGCAACACCGGCCTGGTTTCCCGGTGCGAGCGCAACGACGAGCCGATTGCGGGCGACGACCACCGGTTCGCCGGCCACGAGGCCCTGGTCGACCGCGTCGGCCATCGTCTCGGCATCGGCCGTGATCAACACGTCGGCCGCGGCCCCGTCGGCGAGCTGGCGAACGAGTCGGCTGCTTCCGGCGATGACCCAGTCGGTGTCGATGTCGAGTCGGGTGTCGATGGACGCGGTGAGTCCGGTGAACGAGGACGGGACCATGACCACCGTCGTGTCGCCGTCGCCCCCGCATCCGACGAGGCCCATCGCGGCCACGATGGCGATCGCCACCCGGGTGGTCGGCTTCACGGCGTTTCGATGATCACGTTGGTCGACTTGATCGATGCCACGGCCGGCGCGCCGGGCTCGAGTGCGAGGGCATCGACGGCTTCCGCGGAGATCAACGAGACGATGCGGTGGGGTCCCGCCTGGATCTCGACCTGGGCCATGACCGTGTCGCGCACGACCCGGGTCACGAGGCCCGGGAAGCGATTGCGGGCCGATACGTGGTTGGCGTCGGCCCCCGGCTGGTCGCCGAGCTCGAGGGCCAGCCGGGCGAGTTCGGTGCCGACCACTTCGCGATGGCCGCCCTCGGTGCGGGTCGTCTCGAGACGACCTTGATCGGCCCAACGCCGCACGGTGTCGGGGCTGACACCGAGAAGGCGAGCGGCTTCACCCATTCGAAACTGGTGCATGCCGAGAAACAGTAGCGAATATCGTGCATCTGCGAGAATCAGCCACGAATCCACCGAGCCGCGCCGCCGGCCATAGGTTCGCGAGCATGATTCCCGCCGCGTTCGTCCTCGTGCCCGCCCAGGAAGTCGACCCCCTGACCGACGCGTGCGGTGCTGTCGATCCGTCCTACATCTGCGAGCAGGTGTTCGACTGGACCAACAGCAAGTTCCTCGCCACGGCGGCCGAATGGCTCCTCGATCGGCCGATTCGGATCGTTCTCATCCTGTCGCTGGCGTGGATCGCGTCGCGGATCCTCCAGCGTGTCGTCGCCCGCTTCGTTGCGACCGTCGCCGCATCGCCGACCGACGAGCGTTTCCAGGCGCTGCGCGAGCGGGGCCCCGGGCGTCTCCTCATCGAGGAGTCCGAGAAGAAGCGGGCCTCGGCCCGCGCCGAGACGATCGGACTCGTGCTGCGAAGCCTCGCCGTGGCCGCCGTCTGGAGCGTGGCCGCCCTGCTCGTCCTCGGTCAGCTCGAGATCGACCTGGCCCCCCTGATCGCCGGCGCCGGCATCGGCGGTATCGCTCTCGGTTTCGGTGCCCAGTCGGTGGTGCGCGATTTCCTGTCCGGACTCTTCATGCTGATCGAGGATCAGTACGGCGTGGGCGACATCGTCGACCTCGGGCCCGCCACCGGCACCGTCGAGAAGGTCTCACTGCGGTCGACCACGATCCGCGATGTGCAGGGCACCGTGTGGCACGTACCCAACGGCGAGATCCTCCGCGTGGGCAACTACAGCCAGCTCTGGTCGCGCGCCCTCATCGACGTCGAGGTCGCCTACGACACCGACATCGACTTCGCTCAGGGCGTGATCCAGCGGGTCGCCGACGAGATGTGGGAGAACAGCGCCTGGGGCGGCGACGAGGTGATGGAGCGGCCCGAGGTCTGGGGGGTGCAGAGCCTCGGTTCGTCGTCGATCGCCATTCGGCTCGTCGTCAAGACCGAACCCTCGGAGCAGTGGGCGGTCGAGCGGGAACTCCGGCTACGGCTCAAGAAGGCCCTCGACGAGGCGGGGATCGAGATCCCGTTCCCGCAGCAGACGGTGTGGTTCCGTCACCAGGGTGATCACCCCGTCGCCGAGCGGCCCGATCCGTCGACCATCGCCGTGCACCACATCGCCGAGGCCCACGACGACGAGACGCCCACCTAGTCCGGCAGCGGGTTCCGCCGGCGCACCATCGTCACGCCGTCGCCGATGGTGAGCTGGGCCACGACGACGCGATCGTCGTCGGCCAGGAAGTCGTTGAGCGCCCGCAGCGCGTCGGTGCTCTCGTCGTCGGCGCCCGAGTCGGGCAGGACGTTGCCCGACCAGAGGGTGTTGTCGAACAGGATCATCCCGTTCGGTGCGAGGCGGCGGAGTATCTCTTCGTAGTAGCTGCGGTAGGCGGGCTTGTCGGCATCGATGAAGGCGAAGTCGATGCGGGGCTCGTCGGGCAACGCCTGCAGTGTCTCGATCGCCGGGGCGATCCGCAGGTCGATGCGGTCGGCGAGACCGGCCAGTTCCCAGTGTTCACGCGCGATCGCCGTCCACTCCTCGCTGACGTCGCAGCAGAGAAGGCGACCGCCCGGGGCGAGGCCCCGGGCGATGCACAGCGACGAGTATCCGGTGAACGTGCCCACCTCGACCGCGAAGGCGGGCCGCAGCGCCGTGACCAGGAGGCTCATGAACGCCCCCTGGTCGGGACCGATCTGCATCATGGCCGCCCCACCCGCCTGCCTCGCAGTGGCCTCGATCAGCGAACTCAGCACCGGATCGGGCTGCTCGCTGTGGGCCGCCGCGTAGTCGGCGATGCCCGGCTGGGCAATGGTGGGACGGCTCATGCGCCGTGGCTCAGATGTTGGCGATGAACGTGGCGAGTGCCTCGTCGGCCGCCTCGAGGTCGCGCTGCGACGGGGCCTGGACCTCGACCCGCACCAGATAGTCGGCGTTGTTCGGAGCCGCGGCCAGCACGATGTAGATCGTGTCGGTGCCACCGCAGTTGCCCCAGATCTGGAGGGTTCCGGCGTAGAGGCCATCGTCGTAGGGCTCGGCGCCGAAGTCCTCACACACACTGGAGAGGTCGAGCTCCTGCAGGAGCGTATCGATCTCGGAAGCGCTGCGATCCGGGGCCGATTCGACGATGATGCCGGGAACGTCCCAGGTGTTGCGCCAGGCCTCGATGTCGGGCGACGCCCAGATGCTCGGTCCGAAGTCGGGGTTCGGCTCGCCGTTGACCTCGACCCATGACTGCGGGATCGAGACCGAGATCAGGCCCTGGTCGTCGGTGACGGTGGTGTAGCTGTAGGGAGCGTCGCCGCCGCCGACCGACGAGTTGTCGCCGGTGTCGGAGCCGTCGCCGCCGCCGACCTCGTCGATGACCGCGCCGGTGATCAGGGGCAGCTCGATCGGGTCGCCGTTCACCTGACCCGTGAGCACCAGGTCGAGCGACGGGCGGTAGACCTCGATGTCCATCGTGGCGTCGTCACCCTGGGTCCGCAGGACGTCGCAGTAGTCGGCCATCGTGCCGTCGGTGGCGAGCACGAGGTTCTCCAGCGTGATCAGCACGTCGCCGGGCTCGATGCCGGCCTTGTCGGCCGGTGAGCCGCTCTCGACGCTGGAGATGAACATGCCGGAGAGGCCGTTGTCGTAGACCTGCGCCTCGCCGTTGATGCCCAGCGAATCGACGTTCTCGCCGCCGGCCAGCCGGTCGATGATCGGTCGGGCGTCTTGTGCCGCGATGGCGTAGTTCGTGTCGAACTCGTTGTTGCCGGCGTAGTTGACGCCGATGACGTGGCCGTCTTCGTCGACGAGCGGTCCACCGGAGTTGCCGCCGAGAATGCGGGCGTCGTGCTGGATCACGCCGTCGACCGATGCCCATGAGGACTCGCCATCGGCCTCGACCGATCCGACGATGCCGCTGGTGAGCGTGTAGTCGAGATCGTCGAAGTCGACCTCGTCGGACGCGGGGAACCCGGCGGAGAACACGTCGAGGCCGACGGTCACCGGATCGTCGCGGAAGGTCAGCGGCGTGTAGCCACCGCCATCGAGATCGATGACGGCGAGGTCGCTGCACTCGCTGACGCCGAGGATGCGGGCGTTCATCGGGTCGCCGTCGGAGAAGCTGACGGCGAGGGTCGCCGCGCCCTGCACGACATGGTTGTTGGTGACGACGAGGCCGTCCTCGCTGATGACGAAGCCGGTGCCGGTGAAGCCGACGTTGAACGCCGCCGCCCCGCCGGATTGCACGAACGTGCCCTGACCCTGGATCTGGACCACGGACCCCTCCACGTCGGAGATGTCGAAATCGCCTCCGGCGGTGGTCGTGACCTCGTCGGGGGCCTTGGTGGTGGAACTGCCGCCGCTCGCGTCGACGTCACCGTCGCCGTCGCCACCACCACACGCTGCGCTGAACATCGCCAACGCCATCAGTACAACCACTATCCGCCGCATTTCGGCTCCTTTTCGTCTCGGACATAGTGGCACGACGAACGCAACGTCTGGGTGTTACAGGCGGTTGGAATTTCTCTCCCGGAGCTCAGCTGTCGCTGCGCTCGATCGCCCGGTCATCGGTGCCGAGATAGCTCGCGATCACGAGGGGGTCGTTGCGCACGTCCTCGGGGTTGCCTTCGGCGATGACGCTGCCGGCTTCGAGGCAGTAGACACGATCGCTGATGCTCATGATCAGCGGCATGTCGTGCTCGATGATGAGCATCGAGGCACCCATCTCGCGGCGGATCTCCTGGATGAGCGGGCCGAACGCCTCGGTCTCGCGTTGGGCCACGCCGGCGGTGGGTTCGTCGAGACACAACACGTCGGCGTCGACGGCCAGAAGCCCGCTGAGCTCGACGATGCGTCGGGTGCCGGTGGACAGGTCGGAGATGAACGAATCGGCGTAGCGGCCGAGTCCGAGGAAGTCGATCAACTCGTCGGCTTCGCTGCGCATGCGTCGTTCCGAGGCCATGTCGAGGAACAGGGCGCTGCGGGCGAACGACGACCGGTGGCGGCCTTCCAGCGCGACCTGCACACACTCGCGCACGGTCAGTTCGGGGAAGAGCGTGGCGGCTTGGAAGGTCCTGCCGAGTCCGAGACCGGCCCGGGCCGGCGAGCCGAGCGATTCGACACTGGTGCCGAGCAGCTCGATCCTGCCGGTGGCGGGCACGTAGCCGCCGATTGCGTTCATCAGGGTCGACTTGCCGGCGCCGTTCGTGCCGATGAGTCCGACGATCTCGTCGCGACCGACCTCGAGGGAGACCCCGGACACGGCGACGTTGCCGCCGAAGCGGACCGTGATGTCGTGGGTGGCGAGCATGAGCTCGCGGCCCGACGACGACACGGGCAGGTCGCCGTAGACGCGCGCCGGCCGTGGGGCGGCCGCCTCGAGGTCTCGGCCGAACCAGCGGGTGACCACCGCCGGCCAGAGGAACGGGATGACCGGTTCGAAGAGCAGATAGAGCGAGTAGCCCGTCTTGGTGCCGCGGGCGCCGATGTAGTCCGCGGAGACCTGCGACACCTTGAGCAGCACGGCGAGGCCCCAGATCCCGGAAACGGCGGCCAGCGCCATGTAGATGCCGAACCAGCCGTTGTCGCCGTCGGCGAACAGGTGGTCGTAGGCGGTGTAGGCGCTCACCGCGATGCTGGCGACCTTGAGCAGCACGAGGGCGCCGCTCAGCACGGTCTCGTACACCGGTGGGGTGCGGTCGACGGTTGCCGACACCGCGGCGCCGCGGCGGACGGCAACGGGCGTGTCCGTGGTGCTGGTGGTCTCGAGATAGCCGTAGCGCTGCTCGGCGCGGGCGACGATGCCGTCGCGCACCCGGTAGAAGAGCTGCACGAACCCGCCGGGGAAGTACATGAGCATCAGTAGGAAGCCGATGCTGCTGGTGAGCAGGCTCACGAGCGTGTTGTCGGGGAAGAGGGTCGGCAGGCCCTTGACCCAGAAGGCGCCGATCACCGGCCCGATCACCGATCCGAGCCCACCGATCACGACCATGTTGACGACCTGGAGCGAATCGGCGATCTGGAAGTGGGCCTCGCTGAAACGGATCTGGCGGGCCGCGTTGCCGAACACGGCACCGCCGAGGCCTGCGATGCCGCCGGCGACGGCGAAGGCGGTCAGCTTCATGCGAACCGGGGACACGGTGTAGGCGGATGCGGTGTCGGCGTTGTCGCGCACGGCGATGATCGAGCGGCCGATTCCCGAGCGTCGGAGCCGTCCCACGACGAGGGTCGTCAGGGCGAGGCAGCCGAGCGAGAAGTAGAAGAACGTTCGCTGGTCCTTCAGATCCCAGTCGAACAACCAGCCTCGTTCGAACACGACCGAGCTCTCGTTGTCGGAGAAGAACGGGCGGTTGTAGATGTACTTCTCCGCGGCGATGGCGAACGCGAAGGTCGAGATCGCGAGCATGATGCCGCGCACGCGGAGGGCGCCGACCCCGGTGATCGCCGCGATGGCCGCAGTGAAGAACACGGAGAGGACGATCGACGGGATCGCCGGTATGCCGCTCCATTCGACGTCGAGCAGCCGGTTGTCGGCGAACCCGATGTCGAGCTCGATGCCGCGGTTGAATGCCGCCGCGCTGAGCGCCCCGATGCCGGCGTAGGCCATCTGCGCGAGCGAGACCTGGCCGGACCAGCCCGTGATCACCGTGAGCGACGCGGTCACGATGGCGAAGGCGGCGATCGTGCTGTAGAGGAAGAACTGCGACGGTCGGATCCGGTCGGGTGGCATGTCCCAGAACCAGACGAACCGGTCGATCTGTTCGAAGACCCATTCGTGGCGCATGGTGAACGCGACGATGAGCACGAGCACCGATGTGAGGGCGATCCGGGGCATGTTGCGGATCCACCAGACCCGCTGGAGGTGAGCGGGAAGCGGCTTGATCTTCGGCGCGAAGCTGAGTGGCGACTCGTCGTTGTTGGAGCGGCTCTGCCAGTACAGGGCGACGATGACGGCGATGAAGACCAGCAGTGTGGACAGGCCGGGGTCACGCGTGAAGTTGAAGCCGAAGATGTTGTCGGCCAGCGCGATCGCGATGCCGCCGGCCATGGCCCGGGGGAACGACCGCATGCCGGCGATCACCGCGGCAGCCAGCGCATTCGTGAGGGTGAACGGCCCGAGATTCTCGATGCCCGTCGCGGCCTTGCCACTGCTCAGCAGGATCATGGAGAGCGTCGCGATGAACCCACTGAGGGTCCACACGACCGTCGACACGACATGGGGATTGATGCCCGACAGTCGGCTCAGGTCCGGGTTGTCGGCCGACGCCGTGATCGACTTGCCGAAGGTCGTGCGACTCATCATCAGCCCGAGCAGGATCGCGACGATGGGGACCACGATCAGGATCTGGATCTCCGGACCCTTGACGAGGATGCCGTCGTCCTTCGCGACACCGATGCTCTCGAGGGCGGAGAAGTGACCGCCCACGCCGTCCCAGCTCCGCCCGATCGCGGCCGGGAACCGGGTCTGGGTTCCCTCGACGTCGGGGAACGCCAACAAGACGATGGCGCGCCAGAAGTCGGCGATCGCCACGGTTGCGATCAACAAAACGATGCGGGGGCGGTGGAAGAGCCGTTTCACCACCGTGACCTCGGTGACGAAACCGAGGATGGCACCCACGGCGAGCGACAGGATCAGCGCCGGCCAGAACGGCCAGTTCCAGTTGATCATCAACAGTGCGAACAGCGTCGCGCCCGGAAGTCCCATGTTGCCGACCGCGAAGTTGATCACCCGCGTCGAGCGATAGATGAGCACGATGCCCATCGCGAGCAGGCCGAAGACGAGTCCCTGGACGATGGTCCAGAAGAGGATCTGGCGGGTGACCCAGGCCCCGAGGAGGAGGGTGTCCATCAGCCGCCTTCCTTGCCGAGGAAGACGGCCCGGGCGAGATCGTCACGCTCGGCGAGTTCGCGCGCCGACCCTTCGAACCGCACCTGGCCCTTCTCGAGGAAGATCGCCCGATCCGACACGGCGAGCGCGACATTGAGCGACTGCTCCACGATGATCATGGTCTGGCCGGCGTCGCGTAGCCGGTCGATGTGGACGAGGAGGTCCTGTACGACGGTCGGGGCCAGGCCCAGACTGAGCTCGTCGATGATGAGCAGGTCGGGCTCGTGCAGCATCACGCGGGCGAGTGCGAGCATCTGTTGCTGGCCACCCGACAGGTCCGCGGCCCGTTCGTCGAGGCGATCGGACAGCGCCGGGAACATCTCGAGGACCCGGTCGATGCGGCGGCGGACATCGGCGGCATCGCTTCGGTACTGATAGGCGCCGACCTCGAGGTTGTCGCAGATGGTGAGGCTCGGCCAGACGCCCTTGCCCCCCGGGAGCATCTGGATGCCGAGCTGGGCCCGTACCTCCGGGCTCGCGAACGTGCAGGTCTTGCCGTGGTAGCGCACCACGCCCCGCTCGGGTGTCTCGAGCCCGGCCACGACCTTCAGGATCGTGGACTTGCCCGCACCATTGGTGCCGAGCAGGGCGAGGGTCTCGCCCTTGGCGACGTCGAACGACACGTCGAACAACACCTGCACCTGGCCGTAGCTGAAGTCGATGTGGTTGACCTGCATCACCGGGATGTCGGTGTCGTTCGAGACGAGATCGAAGTACGCCTGCTCCTCCTGGAGTTCCTCGACGACCAGCGACAGGTCGCGGCGGATCGCCCGGCTGCCCTTGATGATGTTGTAGCCGCCGATGGGCATCGCCACGATCGCGAGCGCGGTGATGGCGAAGCGCTCGCCCCACTCGTCCTGGAGGAAGCCGCTGATCAGGCCGCCGCCGACACCGCCGATGGCGACCATGAAGAACGTGATGATGGCGGTGCCCATGCCTCGCAGGCGGTACGGGACCACGCCCTGGATCGACGGCTGGATCATCGCGAACGCCGCACCCATGAACGTGCCCGAGAGCGTGGCGAGAACGGCGAACGACCAGACGTTGGGCATCGAGTACTGGATCGGGATGAGGATGCCCACCGGGATCAGCAGGGCCCCGATGATGCGCAGCGCCTTGTCGGGTGCCTGACGGAACGTTCGGTCGAAGCGGCTGCCGATGAACGGGAGGAATGCGACGATGAGGAGTCCGGTGGGTGCCGTGGCGTAGCCCCGCTCGAGTGCGTCGAGCCCGAACTCCTCTTCCAGGAAGAACGATTGGATCGACGCCGCCGGGAACAGGGCGAAGCCGATCGCGGCGAGTCCGACGGTCATCGAGCGGACGGTGTCGATGCGCCAGATGCGGCTGAAGGCGGCGCCGACCGAGATCGGGATCTCCTCGGTGTCGGTGCCGAAGCTGTGACCGAGGACGTCCTTCTTCTCCCACTGCCCTCGCTCGGGTTCGGGGATGAAGAACGCGAGAATGGCCAAGACGGCGACGGGGAGGCCGAGCAGGAGGTAGGCCCAGCGCCAGCCCTCGACACCGCCGGCCCAGACGGCGATGCCGCCGACGAGGACCGGACTCGCGGCGGCGAAGACCCGCCCGATCGCCGCGTTGAGCGAGTACATGCGGCCGCGTATGGCGATCGGGTACGCGTCGGCGAGCAGGGTGGAGTGGACGGTGATCGTGTTGGCCTTCGACAGCCCCGTGAAGAAGCGGGTCCAGAAGAACATGAAGGCGTTGACGGCCAGGCCGCCCAGGAACGCGAAGAAGGCGAAGGCGATGCTGGCGAGGCCGACGATCGGGCCCCGCTTGTAGCGGTCGGCGAGATAGCCCATCGGTCCGGCACCGAGGACGAAGAACACGATGGAGGCGACGGTGATCTGGGTGATGGCGCCGTCGGACACGCCGAACGTCTCGCCGATGTCGGGGCCGAGGATGCTCACCGCTGCGCCCTCGAGCTCGTCCATGGAGTTCAGGGCGAGCAGAACGAAGAAGGTGAAGGAGCCGCCCTTGGCGAATCCCTCCTTGAGCGACATCTCCTCGGATCCGACGCCCGGCAGCAGCTCGTCGGCGAACAGCACCTCTTTGGACCGCGCTGCCTGCGCGGCTTGACGCGATGCCTCCTCCTCCAGCACCGATGCGGTCAGCGACCGTGCCGACTCCGCAGCTGGTTCACTGTCGCTCACCCTCGAAACCCCCCGGAACACGGACGCAAGCGCGGCACCAGCGGGCGGCGACGCAGAGGGGGACCATACTCGTCGCAACGCTGGTATTCCTAGCCCTGTGGGTGATAGCAACTCGCCATCGACCACACGAGGAGTCGCGGCGAGATGGCATTCGAGACAACCACGACCGAGGTGATCGACGGGATCGATCTCGCGGGCCGGATCGCGATCGTGACGGGGGCGACCACCGGGCTCGGTCGGGAGACCGCACGGGTCCTCGCGTCGGCCGGCGCCCACGTGATCGTGTGCGGTCGCACGGCCGAGAAGTGCCGGGCCGCGATCGACGAGATCCGCTTGGCCCACCCTGACGCCTCGCTCGAGTACGAGCCGTTCGACCTCGGCGACCTCTCGTCGGTGCGCACCGCGGCCGACGCGATCGTCGCCCGACATCCGAAGATCTCGATCCTCGTCAACAACGCGGGGGTCATGTTCACGCCGGAGGGACGGACGGTCGACGGATTCGAGACCCAGTTCGGGACCAACCACCTCGGGCACTTCGTGTTCACCAACCACGTCATGCCCGCGTTGCTGGCGGGCGCGCCGAGCCGGATCGTCAACCTGTCGAGCGCCGGCCATGGATTCAGCGATGTCCTGTGGGACGACCCGAACTTCGAGTCGCGTCCCTACGACAAGTTCGACGCCTACGGGCAGTCGAAGACGGCCAACATCTTGTTCACCGTCGGACTCGAGGCCCGCTACGCCGCTGCCGGTGTGCGTTCCAACGCCGTGCACCCCGGGATGATCATGACCGATCTCGCCCGCCACATGGGCGCCGGCGACATGGAGGAGCTCGGCGCCCGGGCCTCGCGACGCGCATCGTCGGGCGCCGGGGGCGGCCTGCCCTCGTTCAAGACGGTCGAGCAGGGTGCAGCGACGTCGGTGTTCGCCGCCGTCGATCCGAGCCTCGAGGGGATCGGTGGTCGGTACCTCGACGATGTCGAGTTCGCGGAGCCGGAAGCGTGGGCGACCGACCCCGAGGCGGCCGAGCGCCTGTGGGCGATGTCGGAATCGCTGGTCGGCGAGACGTTCTAGCGGGGCGGACCTGCGCTCGTGAACCGGGTGCCCGGCGGGTCGACGGCCCACGGTGCCGGGGTTTCCCAGGTCCCCTCGTAGATCAGCTCGGACATCGGCACCCTCCGGACCGGGCCATGGTTCCCTTCGGGCCTGCCCAGGGTGATCGTCGCCGCGATGGCCACGTCGTCGGGCAGCTCGAGCAGCGTCCGCAGCTCCGCCTCGACGAAGGCGTGCCAAATGGTGAGGACGCCGCCGTAGCCGAGGGCGCGGGCGGCGAGGAGGAGGTTCTGGCACGCGGGGTAGACCGATGCGCCTTCCGTGGGGTTGGCCGGCCGATAGCGGATGAAGCACGGGAGCACGAGGACGGGAACGTCGGCGATGTTGTCGACATAGCGCTCCATCGAGCGGGCCATGCGGGCCTTCGGTGAATCAGGGTCGACGCCCGACCCCTGGTCGTACCCCTCGTTCTCGCGCTTGGCCGCCCACGCAGCCTGGGCGCCGCGGCCGACGATCGCCTTCGCCTCGGTTGCCACGGGACCGTCCTTCAAGACGACGAACCGGAACGGTTGACGGTTGGAGCCGCTCGGGGCACGCGTCGCCGCGAACATGATGTCGCGCAGGACGTCGTCGGGAACCGGATCGTCGGTGTAGCGCCGGATGGACCGTGTGGTGGTCAGGCCCTCGAGCAGGCCCACGGTGTCGGGCGGGAGAGGTCGCTCCCCGTGGCCGTTCATGCGGTCACACCGAGATCGGCGAGGGGCGTGCCCTCGAAGTAGTTGCGTGGGTTGTCGTGGGTGAGCCGGTGGAGCGCGGCGTCGTCGATGCCGAGATCTCGCAGCTTCGGGATGATCTCCTCGTCGAACCGGGTGGGGACGAAGGTCGCGGCGATCTGTTCGCGCAGGGCGACCGGCCAGGGATTGCCCTTCCAGCACCACACCGAATCGTGGGACACCACCACGCGGTCGCCCGCGCCGGCATCGATGACCCGGGCCAGCGCGGCGGCGCGATCGTCGTCGGACACGGTCGGGATCCCGAACCGATCGAACCCGAGATAGCTGCCGTTGCCGGCGATGCGGAGGTGGTAGTCAGTGTCGGTCGTGCCGCACGAGTGGCCGATGACGATGCGGTGGGGCGCGACACCGGCCGCCGTGAGCACCGCCTGCTGTCGATCGCCGAGTGTCCCGTCCTCGGTGTGGGTGGTGATGGGAACACCGGTTGCGGCGGCGGCCGCCGCTGCGGCGGCGAACACCGCCGACTCGTGGGTCGTCAGATCGCCGAGGCCCGTTCCCACCTTGATGAGTCCCGGCCGCACACCGGTGGAGCCGATGCCGTCGGTCAGTTCGCCGACGAACAGATCGGTCATGACCGCGCTGATGTCCTCGAAACGGGATCGGAAGTCCCAGTGGGCATGCCCGCCTTCGTGCTCCTTGTAGAGGCCGGTCGCACAGATGATGTGGAAGCCGGTCGCTTCGGCCACCGTCACCATCAGTTCGATGTCGCGACCGAGGTCGTTCGGGCACGGATCGATCATCGACGAGTAGCCGAGCGCCTGCAGTCGTTCGATGTGCTCGATGCAGATCCGTGCTGCCGAGGCTCGGTCGAAGGGCTCATCGGTCGCGGCCTCCCATCCGGGGTATCCGATCGCGAGGTGTTCGTGCATGAGGGTCCGCCCGAGATCGCTCGTGGCGATCGGGCCCGTGACGGTCTGGATCGTGGTGACGGGAGTGCTCATGGTCGCTCAAGGTAGGCGCGACGTGCGGGACGCGCCTCAGAGGGTTGTCCTGTCATCGCGTTACCCTGCTCACTCGTGTCGGCGTACATTCCCGCTTCCCCCTCCGACCTCACGCCGCAGTGGGTGACCGACGTGATGCGCGCCGCGGGTGCGCTGCCGACCGGTCGTGTGGTCGACCTCGAGGTCACCGCGTTGACCGGGGGCGGCACGGGATTCACGGGCGACACGGTCCGGGTTCGGCTCTCCACCGAGGGCGGCGACGACCCCCCTTCGTCGGTGATCGCCAAGTTCCCGACGTCGGACCATCAGACCCGCGGCATGCTCGAACAGTTCGACGCCTACGCCCGCGAGATCCGCTTCTACCGCCAGTTCGCCCACCGCATGCCGTGCCGGCTGGCGACGTTCCTGGGCGCAGAGTTCGACGAGAAGGGCGCTCGGCGCACGGGTCCGGTCATGTCGAAGGTGATCGACGCCCTACCCGATCGGGTGCAGCTCGCGATCACCGCCGACGTCACGAAGTTCATGCGGGCGACCAAGCGCCGCTACGCCCTCCTGATCGAGGATCTGGGCGCCGACAGCACCGTCTACGACATGACGGCGCCGCCGAACCGTGACCAGCTGGCCGACGCTCTCGCCGCGCTCGCCGCGGTGCACGCCGCGTTCTGGGGCGACGATTCCATCGCCGGCGACGAGATCTTCCGCCCGATCCTCACCACGACTCCCGGCCTCTATCAGACGGTCGGCCGGAAGCGATGTCTCGCCCTCGCCCAAGAGCGGTGGAACGAGTGGCTGACCGACGAACACGTTGCGCTGATCCACGATGCACTCGATCGCTTCCCCGACGACGTCGCCCGCTTGAATCGGCCGACGACGATGATCCACGGCGACCCGCGCTCCGACAACATCCTCTACGGGTCCGACGGCCAGGTCGTCCTGCTCGACTGGGCGCTCGTGGGCTACGCGAACCCCGCGTTCGACATCGGCTACCTGCTCTCGAGCAGCCTGCGCACCGACGAGATCCACCTTCGCACCTCGTTGGTCGAGGACTACGAGGCGGCGCTCGCCGATCACGGCATCGAGTTCGATTCCGCCGAGCTGCGCGCCGGCGTCGACGCGACGTATCGGGCGATGGCCGTGCAGCAGCTGATGAGCATCGCCGTGCTCAACAACGAGAGCTACGGGTCCGACGCGATGTACGACCTCTGGTACCCGCGGATCCTCGCCGGTCTCGAAGCCGGTTGGTGATCCTCAGTCGAGTTCGTCGAGTGCGATCTCGGGGAGTTCGAACACGGTGAGGTCGGCCGCACCTTGGGCGCGGTCGCCGCCGTTCGTCCTGGCGTAGGACTGGTACCGCCGTCGGGCGAACCACCAGGCGCCGTCGTCGTCTCGTTCGAAGCGATCGTGGTAGACGCCGAACGTGTCGGACCGTCTCCCGTCGTGGATGGTCTGGCGGGCCTCCTGTATGTACATCCGGGCAGTGGCCGTGCCGGCGGGTGCGTCGATCTCCATGACGGTGTTGAGGATCACGAATTCGAAGAAGTCGAACTGCACGAGCTGGCCGCTGATGAAGTCGCCGATCTCCTGCGGTCCGTGGAAGTGGATCTCGTCGTCGACGAGGTTCACCGTGATCACACAATCGGCCCGCATGATCTCGTGGAACTCGGGCCAGGCCCGCCGCGTGACGATGTCGGCATAGCGGTTCTGCAGCCGCCGCAGCTGCGTGTAGGCGACCGTTTCGGCGAGCGCGGTTGCGGTGAGGTCTTCGGGAGTCGGCACGGTGTTGCTCAGATGGGCATGCCGTGGTGGGGCGGAACCTCGAGCCGGCCGATCGCATCGGCGCGGCGGTGGAGCAGCTCGACCGTGTCGCCGAGGTTCAGGGTGATGATGTAGCGACGGGCGGCGGTCTCGCCGACGACGAAGTCGCCCTGGGCATCGAGGTCGGCTTCGACGACTTCGCGTCCGCCCTTTTCGAGCATCGCCTTCATCTCGTCGAACGTCATGCTCTTGCGGCCGGTCGCCTCGCCCACCCGTTGCAGCGCTGCCGGGCGGTTGCGGCTGGCGGTGAACAGGCCGGTGCGCTGCAACCCACCGGAGGGGTAGAAGACCGAAGCCCGCAGTGCGGTGTCCTCCGTGACGAGGTTGTGGTGCAGGGCCTCGGTGAAGCAGCTGACCGCCGCCTTCGATGCCGCGTAGACCGACGCGGTGGGCACCGGGGCGAAACCGCCGTCGCCCGACGACGTGTTGATCACCTGACCCGGCTCACCGCCCTCCAGCATCCGCGGAACGAACTCCGAGGTGCAGATCGCGGTGCCGAACACGTTGACGCCGAAACACCAGCGCCAGTCGTTGGGTTCCTGTTGCCACGGCTTGCCGCCGCCGCCGGACGTGACCCCGGCGTTGTTGTAGAGCAGGTTGACCTTGCCGTGCTGCTCGTAGACCTGGTCGGCCAGCGCCTTCACCGATGCTTCGTCGGTGATGTCGGTGCGAATGCCCGACACGGGACCGAGCGAGGAGAACTCCTCGACGGTGGCCGCGATCGTGTCGGCCTCGATGTCGGCGATGACGACGGACGAGCCGGCGCGCAGGAGCGCACCGACGATGCCCTTGCCGATGCCCCCGGCACCGCCGGTGACGACGGCGACGGTGCCGTCGATCGTCAGTGGTCCGATGTTGTCCGGGGAAACTCCTGAATCGCTCACGCGACCTCCTGCACCTGGTTGAGGGGGTTCATTCCCGGGCAGCCCTTGGCCCGCTCGGGGATCTCGGCGTAGTCGATGGGGGTCTCGACGTATTCCTTGGTCGGGCAGTAGCGCTCGGCCAGCGGCGCGAGTGCCTCGAGATCGAACTTGTAGATCCTCGCCGCATTGTCGGTGAGCATCGTCGTGGTTTCCTCACGCGTCATCTGCGAGAAGGTCAGCCGGAGATGTTCGTGGGTGTGCGGATAGGAGCCCTCGATGTGGGGGTAGTCCGAGCCCCACATGACACGGTCGACGCCGACCTCGCGCACGGCGTCGGCTTCGGCCGGCCGCAGGAACGACGCACCGATGTAGCACTGGCGCTGGAAGTACTCGGTCGGCGTCAGCGACATCTGGGCGACGGCCTGGCCGCCGAAGATCGACTCGGAGCCGTACTTCGAGTACTTCATGCGGTGATGGAAGCTGTCGAGCTTGGCCAGCGTGTCGGGGACCCAGGCGGTGCCGGTCTCGGTGATCACGTAGGGAAGATCGGGGTGACGCTCGAACACGCCCGAGAACATGAGGTGCCAGAGCGCGCGCTGCGTCCACCACTGGACCTCGAGCATGAACATGGCGAGCGACGCCGGGAAGTGGTTGCCGAAGTTGGGTGTGGCGCCGCCGGCATGATGGTTGAGCGGCATGTCGTGGGCCGCGGCAGCCGCCCAGATGGGCTCGTAGGCGGCCGAGTACAGCGGCTCGAACGGTGAGTCGGGCGGTGCCCCCGGCACGAGAATGCCGCCACGAAGACCCTGTTCGGCGGCCCACTCGATCTCCTTGACCGAACCCTCGACGTCACCCAGGAAGATCTGGATGATCCCGGCTCGGCGCGCAGGAGCCTCGCTGACGAAGTCGGCGAGCCAGCGGTTGTGAGCGCGGAGGCCGGCCCAGCGATGCTCGAAGTTGTCGCTGTAGGGCGGTGCCTCGAACGAGGTGGCGGCCGGAGGCGAGAACGGCGGCTGCGTGTTCGGGAAGAGCACGGCGGCGATGACCCCGTCCTCCTCCTGTTCCTGCAGGCGCTTGGCCGAATCGAAGTTGCGATAGCCGAACTCGTCGGGGTCGCCGTCGACGCCGACCTCCATCGGCGTGCGCTCCATGTCCTTGAACAGTTCCTTGCGGCGTTCGTGGTCGGCCTGCATGAACTCGGCCCAGAGGTCGAACTCGGCGTGGTACTTGGCGTCGAGGTAAGGGCGGTACCCGAGAAGATCCGCGCCGCAGTGGGTGTCGGCGCTGATGACCGTGTGGTGTTCGCTGCTCATGGGGTCAGTCTGGCCGGAACCGTCCGACAGGGCGAAACCGGTCAGCGGCAATCGGCGCGACCGCGGGACCTCAGGCGGCGCCGTCGACGATGGTCAGCGTGGCGTTCTTCTTCAGGCCGGCGCGGTCGTGGCGTTCGAGGCAGGCGTTGAGCGCTCGGATCTTGTCGCTCGCCGTGGTGGTGTGGAGCACCGGGAACACTGCGTGGACCAGCGCGGCTGCCGCGGCGCCGGCGAGCTGTCGGCTGACCCCCAGTGCCACGCCCATGTGTTCGCGATAGGTCTCGCCGGCCGCGTGCGGGTGGGTGGTGAAGGGGTTCGACGCCATGGCGCCAGCGTACGGAACCGGGGATCGAAGATCTGTGCGAATTCTTGCAGCTGATCTTGCTCGTGTGCAGGTACATACTCACAAGTAGAGAACTAGCACTATGTTCTTCTATTGTGGATGAGATTGATCGGGAAATACTGCGTCTGCTCCAGGACCGCGGCGATCTCACGGCACGCGAGCTCGCCGAGCACGTCGGCCTCACCGCCACGCCGACATGGCGACGGGTGCAGAAGCTCGAACATGACGGTGTCATCAAGGGTCGCGTGGCACTCGTCGACCCCGCCGCACTCAATCTCGACGTGACCGCCTTGGTGCACATCCGGACCAACGACCACAGCGCGGCGTGGCTCGACCGCTTCTGCGCCGGCATCGCCGACCTCCCCGAGATCGTCGAGGCATACCGGACATCGGGCGAGATCGACTACACGCTCAAGGTGGTGGTCCCGTCGATCGAGGCATACGACGGCTTCTACAAGCGCCTGATCGCTCGGGTCGACCTCTACGACGTACGAACCGTCTTCGTCATGGAGCAGATGAAACAGACCACGGCGCTGCCGCTCGACTACCTCTGATTCCGATACCTCTGATTCTGAGCCTCGCCGGTCGTGCCACTACCTTGGCGCCCGCAGGCTCTCGAGGAGACGAACAGCGTGACCGGAACTGTCGGATACATCGGACTGGGTGCCATGGGCGGAGCGATGGCGGGGCGGCTCGCCGAGAGCGGATTCGACCTCCTGGTCTTCGATCTCCGGCCCGATGCGGTGGCCGCCGTCGTCGCCAAGGGTGGCGTCGCATCGGCATCGGCGGCGGAACTCGCGGCCGCGTGTGCGCACATCAGCATCTGCGTTCCCGACGACGCGGCCGTGATGGAGGTCGTGACCGGCGAGGCGGGGATCCTCGAATCGTGCGCGCCCGGAACCTCGATCGCCGTGCACTCGACGGTGCATCCCGACACCGTGCGCGATCTCGCCGTCCTGGCGCGCGAGCGCGGCGTGTCGTTCTTCGACGCCGGCGTCGCCGGTGGCGCCGCCGCCGCCGAGGTGGGCGAACTCTCGATCATGGCGGGCGTGCCCGAGGGCGGGATCCCCGAGACGGCCCGGGCGGTCCTCGACTGCTGTGGCGGCGCCGTGTTCGAGTCGGGTGCGGTCGGCGCGGGTATGGCGATGAAGGTCGCCTTCAACGTGATGACCTACTTCCAGCAGGCTGCCGTCAGCGCCGCGTACCAGATCGTCGTCGGCGAGGAGAGCGATCCCGAGCAGCTCTTGGCCGCATGGCGCCATGTCGGCCAGCTCGGTGCGTTGTCGGAGCGCTTCTATCCACTCGTCACCATGCCGTCGGAGACGAAGGTGGGCGAGTTCGGCGACTTCCTGGCCGGCAACATCTATCTGGCCGAGAAGGATCTCGACCTCGCCGCCGGCCTCGGACTGGAGAGCGGTCGGCCGATGCCGGTGGTCGAAGCGGTTCGCGATTCGATGAATCTCGTCTACGGCATGCCCGTCGACACTGAAGGAGAGGGCTGACATGGCTCACGAGATCGATCAGGAGAAGTGGAACCGGGGGGCGGCCAAGATGGCCGACGTCTACCAGGACGTCGTGCCCGTCGTGCCCCACGGCTTCATGGACTTCGCCGACATCATGACCGAAGACCTCTTCGGGGCGGTGTGGACCCGTGAGGCACTCGACGTGCGCGACCGGCGGCTGATCATCATGGGGGCGATCGCCGCGATCGGCGGCACGGCCACCTGGAAGATCCAGTGCCTCGCCGGCCTCAAGCGCGGCGACTTCGACGAGCACGAGGTGCGTGAAGCACTGATCCAGGTGACGCCCTACGTCGGCTACCCGCGAGCGGCGGAGTTCGTCGGTGTCACCGAAGAAGCGATCGCCGAGTACAAGAAGACTCTCGCGGAGGGAGACGAGTGAGCGCGATCAACAACGGCAACGGCTGGTCCTACGGGATCCAGCTTCCCATCCAGACCCTCACCCGGACGCTCGTCGATCCCTGGGAGGACGCCGCCACGGTCGACGATCTCGTCGCGATCGCGCAACGCTGCGACGAACGCGGCTACGACTTCGTCGGGGTGTGCGATCACGTCGCCATTCCCGACAACGAGTACGCAGCCCGCATGACCACCACGTGGTACGACACGATCGCGACCCTCGGATTCCTCGCGGCGCACACGACGGATGTGCGATTGCTGTCCGTCGTGTGGATCGCCGCGTATCGGCATCCGCTCCAGACGGCGAAGTCGTTCGGTACCCTCGACCACCTCTCGGGTGGCCGGGCCATCCTCGGCGTCGGTGCCGGCCACGTGGAAGCGGAGTTCGAGGCGCTCGGGGTCGATTTCGCGACCCGCGGGAAGCGCCTCGACGAGACGCTCGACGCGGTGCGTGGCGCGTTCGCCGACACCTATGTCAGCCACGACGGCGAGTACTACTCCTATGCCGACGTGGGAGTCGCCCCGCAGCCCGCCGACGAGCTGCCGATCTGGATCGGTGGCAGCGGCGCGGCCGCGTGGCGACGAACGGGACGGATCGGTGACGGCTACATCCCGATGGGCAACGGCAAGGACCAGTACGGCGAGATCGTCGAGACGATCCACGGAGCCGCCGCATCCGCCGGGCGGGCCGAGGCCGGCTTCGACATCGGCTACATGCCGCCGTGGACCTACCTCCTGGGCGACGTACCCGAGGGTGTCATGGCGCTGTCGGGCGGCATCGAACCGTTGGCCGACGACATCCGCTCGGCCCGCGAGGTCGGTGCCAACACCATCCACCTGAAGTTCCGGGCCCGCGACCTGCCCGAGTACCTCGACCAGATCGACGCGTTCGCGGAGCAGGTCGTGCCGCTTGTCAACGAGGGATGAGTGCGCTGAAGTGGCGACCATGCCGGAGCTGACGAAGACCTTCGATGTCGAGGGCTTCACCCTTGCGTGGGACGAATGGGGCAGTGGCGACGGGCCGCCCCTGGTGCTGATCCACGGGTTCTCCGGATCGGCTCATGATTTCGCCCTCCACATCCCGGCATTGGCCGAGAACCGGCGCGTCCTGGCAATCGATCATCGAGGCCACGGCCGTTCGACGAACTCGTTCGACGAGGCGACCTACACGGTCGATCACATCGTCGACGACGTCATCGACTGGCTGGCGCACACGGTCGACGGACCCGTCGACCTGCTCGGTCACTCGATGGGAGGTCGGGTCGCCCTGCGACTCGCTCTCGCCCGCCGGGACCTCCTGCACTCGTTGATCCTGATGGACACGACCGCGTGGCGCTTCGGTCTCGACGACCCGGAACTGGCCGAGGCCATCAGCGGCTATTTCTCGTCGATCACCGTCGACACGCCGATGGGCCGAGGCCCCGAGACGGCGGAGGACCCGCTCATCGACGCGGCGACACCCACCGAGTGGCAGGACCGCAAGGCGCAGATGAGCGCGGCGTTCGATCCGATGGCGTGCCGGGCACTCGGCACGGCCCTGTTCGGTGACCACCTGCAACCGGTCGACCATCTGCTCGGCGACATCGACGTCCCGGTGACCGTGATCGCCGGCGAGCACGACCATCCCTACGTCGACCATGCGCCCGATCTCGCCGCCGGTGTGGTCGACGGCATCGCCGTCATCATCGACGGCGCCTACCACTCGCCCCAGCTCACGCATCAAGCCGAGTGGCGTGCCGCCATCGAGTCCCACCTCGCCCGCGTCGCCGGCTGAGCCGGCGGGTTGTCGATGGCACGACCCTCCGACATCGGAGCGATCGACACGTTGATCGGGTTCCGGGCCGCAGCCGACGTCGACCGCAACCCGGCGAACGTCCGTCCCTCGCAGCGCGGTGACCGGCATCCGGCCGACTACATGTATCGCGACATCCCCGCCCTCGCGGGCATCGACGATGACGACACCGCGGTCATCGCCGACACGCTCGCCGCGATGGACGCCAACGGCGTCGCCGTCGGCCTGGTCACTCTCGGCCATCCCGCCGCGGTCCCGGCGGCCATCGCTCACCCGTCGCGCTTCGCGCTCGCGACACAGGTCGATCCGAACGACGTCATGGTCGCGGTGCGTCGGATCCGCCACGATCACGAGCGCTACGGCATCCGGGCGGTCGGCGCGTTCCCCGCCGGCGCGGCACCCCCGCAGCGTCTCGACGGCGCCGCCTGGTATCCGATCTATGCGACGTGCGTCGAGCTCGGCCTTCCCGTCTTCGTGACCGTCGGCGTTCCGGGGCCGAGGGTTCCGATGGACAGCCAGCACGTCGAGGCGCTCGACCGGGTCATGTACGACTTTCCGGAGCTGGTCCTCGTCATGCGACACGGTGCCGAGCCCTGGACCGACCTCGCAGTGAAGCTCATGCTCAAGTGGCCGGGCCTGCACTACTCGACCTCGGCGTTTGCACCGAAGCACTACCCGGCGGCGATCGTCGACTACGCGAACACGCGGGGCACCGAGAAGATCCTCTACGGGGGCTACCACCCGTACGCGCTCGAACTCGACCGCATCTTCTCGGAGATGGACGACGTGCCGTTTCGCGATCACGTGTGGGAGCCGTTCCTGCGCGCGAACGCGGCACGGATCCTCGGGTTCGCCTGACCGGTCGACGCCGGCCCTGACGACTACTCCTTGGCGGCCTCGAGGTGCGCAGCGAACATCTCTGCGGTCTCGAGCCAGCCGTTGACCATGTCGAGCACCATGTCCCTGGCCGGACGGACCTTCTCGATGCTTCCGATGATCTGGCCGGCGGGGTGGCCGGCGAACGGCTTGGAGTGGACCCGTCCCCAACGGGCGGCGTACTCGCCGAAGAGCAGACCCTGGATCGGCATGGGGAGGGTGGCGGGTGCGTCGTCGCGTTCCCACGCGTTGACCCAGGCCGAGCGGAACTGACGGGCCGGCTTCCCGGTCATCGCCCGGGAGCGGATGAAGTCGGTGGAGGTGGCGGCGAGCAGGTTGTCCGTGACTTCGGGCGACATGTCGGCCTCGGCCGCCAGGAGCCACATCGACCCGGTCCAGGCGCCTTGGGCACCCAGGGCCATGGCGGCCGCCATCTGGCGTCCGTCCTGGATCCCGCCCGCGGCGAGCACGGGTACGTCGGGGCCCACCGCGTCGACGACCTGGGGAATGAGGACCATCGTCGAGATCTCACCGCAGTGGCCGCCGGCCTCGGTGCCCTGGGCGATGATCACGTCGGTGCCGATGGCGAGCTGACGCTCGGCGTGCTGTCGTGAACCGACGAGTCCGCCGACGAGGATGCCCCGTTCGTGGCACTGGTCGACCACGTACTTCGGCGGCGGGCCGAGCGCATTGACGACCATGTTGACGTTGTCGTGGCTGAGCGTGACCTCCACCTGGCCCGGACCCTCCGCGTCGACGTTGAGTCCGGCCGCCTTCGGCACGCGGTCGGTGTCGTCGGGCAACGGCGGGATGCCGGCCTCGGCCATGATCCGATCGGCGAACTTGCGGTGCTCCTCGGGGATGAGCGAGGCCAGGTATTCGGGCGTGGCGGTCTCGCCGCCGCCCTGACCCTCGTACTTGGCCGGCATCGCGAAGTCGACCCCGTAGGGCTTGCCGCCCACATGGTCGTCGATCCAGTCGAGCTCGATCTCGAGCCGCTCGGGCTCGTAGGCGAGTGCACCGAGCACGCCGTAACCGCCGGCGTTGGTGACGGCCGCCACGACATCGCGACAGTGGGAGAAAGCGAAGATCGGGAACTCGATCCCGAGTTGGTCACAGATCGGGGTGCGCATGGAGTCTGCCTAGCACACGGCTCCCCGGAATACCGAGGCTCGGATCACTGCGGCTAGGTCACCGCGCCCTTCACCTTGAGGTCGATGATCTCCTCCATGTCGAGACCGAGGTCGCCGGTCAGGATCTCGTCGCCGTGCTCGTTGAATCCCGGAGCCCGCCCGACCGGGCTCGGCGCGCCATTGAACTGCACCGGCGTGGTCACCAGCTTGAAGGGCACTCCGGCCTCGTTCTCGAGGTCCTGGACGTAGTCGTTCGCGATCGACTGCGGGTCGTCGATGATCTCGAGCGAATCGAGCACCGGTGTCCACTGGCCGTCGAAGTCGGCGAGGTCCCGACGGACCTCCTCGAGCGTGCGTGTCGCGATGAACTCGTCGACGACCGCCTTGGCCTCGGTCGCGTTGGCCGTGAGCGTCTCGTGGGTCGCGAACCGTTCGTCGTCGATGAGTTCGTCGCGGCCGATCACCCGGCAGAACTCCTGCCAGTACTTGAGCGGCTGCAGGCAGGTGATGTTGATCATCCGGCCGTCGGCCGTGGGGAAGGTGCCCAGCAACGGGTTGAACACGATGCCGCCCATGTCGAACGGGCGCCATGCCGATCCGTTGACGTGGCTCATCGCGATGCCCGAGGCCATCGCCCACATCCCGGTTGCCAGCAGCGACACCTCGAGCGACTGCGGCTCGCCGGTCCGTTCCCGCTTCAACAGGGCGGCACTGATGCCGCCGGCGATGGTCATCGCGCCCATCGAGTCGCCGAAGGCCGGGCCGGGCTGGCTCGGCATGCGTTCGTCGTCGACGAACCACGCGCCCATCGCGGCACCCGATCGGCACCAGAACGAGGTCATGTCGTAGCCGCCGCGATTGCCCTCGGGACCCTTCGGTCCCCATGCCGTGCCGGCGGCGTAGACGATCGACGGATTGTGGGCCCGCACCTCGGCTTCGGTGATGCGCAGTTTCTCGCGCACCGCCGGCGGCTTGTTGACGAGGAAGACGTCGCTGATCGCGATGAGCCGATGCAGTACGGCGAGCCCGTCGTCGTTCTGGAGGTCGAGACCGAGGCTGCGCTTGCCGCGGTTCGCGTGTTCCATGATCGCGTGGACCGCGCCGCTGAGGTCGACGGCGCCGCTCTGCCCGAGGCCACGCGCCGCGTCGCCGCGGACGGCGTGCTCGATCTTGATCACGTCGGCGCCCCAATCGGCGAGGATCGCCGACGCGGCGGGTACGAAGGTGTGATCCGCGACCTCGAGGATCCGGATTCCGTCCATGACTCCACTCATGACGGAGGTCCTACCACGCCGGTGGAGATCAGGTGAAGTAGCCGGGTCGGCTGACGTAGGTCTCGGTCACGAAGAGGACGCCGTGCTGGTGTTCGAGGAGTTGGCGTATCCCCGCGACGAGCGTGTCGGCGCGATCGAGGGGGACCACCGAGATCAGCATCGACAGGCTCGCCTTGTCATTGAACAGCAGTCGTCCCTGGTGTGCGCCGCGATGGCCGAAACCGGACACGCCGGTGACGGCGGTGTAGCCCGAGGCGCCGGCCCCGAGCATGAGGTCCCGGACGGTGGCCTCGTCGGCGCCGTCGATGACGACCTCGATCTTGGCCATCTTGGTGAGATCGGCGAATTCGGTCATGCACTCGTTCCATTGGTTGTGGGGGTGGACGGGCCGGCGTCGGGTGTGTCGGAAGGCTGCCACACGGTCCACGGGCCCGCCGGGCTGCGGAGGGTCCACGGCTCGTCGGCGCCGCTCCGGGCGGCGATGTGGATCCACTCGTTCTCGACGAGATCCCGGAGACCGGGGTTGCGAGCCACGATCCGGTCGATCATCTCGGGCGGTGCCTGGATGAGCGCGAGGAGACGCAATGGTTCGTGGACCATCCGGTCGCCGAGCGACACGGACTGGCTCGGGAGACCGACCGCGAGGTCGCCGCCGTCGCCCAGTACGACACCGACGCCGCCGATCGGGTTGTGGAGCATCTTGTCGCCGGCACCGAAGATGTCGGGGTCGACGGTCGAGAAGTAGTACTGGCACGAGATCCATTGGGCGACGACCAGCGGAGCGGTGAGGATCGTCTCCAGTGCCACCCCGTCGGGATCCGTCGCGGCGTCGTAGCTGTGGAGGAAGGAACGACTCCCGAGATCGACTCCCGCGGTGACCGACCGGGGTGCGGCGATGAAGGCGGCGTTGCCCGCCAGTCCCCATTCCGGTCGAACCTGGGCCCAGTCGCGGCCGCGCTCGCGCACCCGACGAGGATCGCCCGGAAGACGGTGGGCCCGCTCGGCGCTCGCGGCGGCGCCGGCGGTCGCGAGATCGCGTTCGAGCGCGGCGAGCGGCTCGGCGAACGCCGCAGGGACGAGGTGGGGATCGAGGATCGACACGACGTCGGAGGTCGTCTCGTGCTCGGCGGCCACCACCCAGGTGTCGGGGGAGAGGTGAATGCCCCGATCGGCCAGACGGCTGCGGACCTCGGCGTCGTTGAGGATCGCGGCCGCGACCCGGGCGTTGGCACCGCCGGGTGCGCCGCCGCATGCGCCGCAGTCGAGCGAGGAGGCGTGCGGGTTGTTGACCGTCCTGGCGCTGTGACCGCAGAGGACGATCAAGGGGGCGCTCGGCGTCAACCCGATGGTGGTCAGGATCGCCTCGGCGAAGAGCGTGCGGTCCTCCAGCGGAAGCCCCGAGGCGGGGTTGACGGCGGGGTCGACCGAGGCGAAGGTCGCAGTGGCCTCGCGTCGACGGCCCCGGCGTCCGGGCAGCAGCGTCTTGAACGCAGCGCGTGGACCGAGCAGCCAGCCGGCCGACTCGGCGAGTGCGAACGGCGATCCGAGGCCGGCCTTGGCATCGTGGTAGGCGTCGTGACCGGCATGGGCCAATCGGCCGCGGGCGATCTCCGGTGCGGTCCCGCCGTCGACCACCAGCTCGGTCACCTCGAAGCGGGGATTGACGAGCACGGGGCACCGCGCCTCGACGGTGCCGGAGCCCATCGGCCGCCATGAGATCGGCACTCCGAAGAAGCCTGCGAAACCGTAGGTGTCGTAGTCGCCCTGGGCTTCCAGATGCCGGCGCAGCACCTCGGACCGGACGTCGATGCAGGCGACGAAGTGCGCCACCGGTGACGTCGACTTCGGCACGGGGTCCGCGTCGGCGAGCTTCGTCAACAGTTCGTTGCGGAAGGCGCGCTCGTGGGCGACGAGCCAGATCGCGGCCCGGGTCGATTCGGGCACCCGCGCGAGCAGGCGGGTGACGTCTGCGATGCCTTCGTCGCCGGTGTCGTCGTCCCCGGTGTCGTCGTCCCCATGGGGCCTGTGGCCGAAGTGGGCCATGACCGAGGCGACCCGGCGCGGGAGTGCACCGGTGTCGATCGACGGCGCCGGGGAGACGGTGAGCGGGAGACCGAACGACGCTTCGATGACGGCGAGGAGTGCGATCACGTCGAGTACCCGCAGCTTGGGACCCCGGTGGTTGGCGGGTGCCCACTCGTCGCACCAGCGGGCGTAGCCCGTCCAACCCGGAAGTCGCGTCGCGAGGGTGCGCAGGATCTCGGTTCGGTTGTGGTCCTCGGGATCGAGCACCCACAGCGCCGCGAGGAGGGCCGAGGACGGATCGTCGGGTAGGCCGAGGATCCATTCCTGCGCCGGTCCGCCCACGAGTGAGCGGAGCCGTCGGTCGCCACCGCACAGCTGATGCCACGCGGCGAACAGGCCGCGCTCGCGTTCGGGCATCGCGAATGCGGCGGCCGATTCGTCGGCGTACGCGATGCACCACTGGGCGACGTATGCCGCCACGTCGTGTTGACGGGGATGGAGTCGGGCATCCGCGTCGACCGCGAGGGCGACCGGTCCGGCGACGAGATCGTGGACCAGCAGGTCGAGTGGATCGGTGGCGCGCCCCGAGATCATCACCGGGGGTTCGTGCGCCAGCAGGGGGTCGACCTCGAGGATCGCGGCGCGCAGGTCGTTCTCGGTCACGTCCCCGCGAGAGAACGCGGTGCGGGAACTCTGGAGCGATCGGTGGGTGCGGGCGCCGAAACGACGGCCGGCCTCGGTGCAGGCATCGTGGAAGGGGAGGTGTTCGAAGCCGCCGAGCGGGTTGACCGCCACGAAGGAGGTCAACGGCCAGATCGGCGCGATGATCCGCGCCGCTGACGACACGTCGGCGCGTAGCGCGGCGAGATTCGGTGCGTGGGTGATGGTGGGGCTCATGTCGACCCGCTCCTATCGGGCGAGGATCCGGCCGGTGGGGCGGAGGTGGGGTTGGTTGGTCGGACGGAGGACATCGGATCGGCTGCGGCGGGGCTCGATCGTCGTGGCCGCCGGCCGGCGCGCAAGGCGCGGCCCGGTCAGGCCGTGGAGGGTGACGTAGGCCCGGCGCCGCATCTGCGAGCCGCTCGGGCCGGGGAGCCAGGTGATCGTGACGGCGCCGAGTGCGATCACGGCGAGGGTGGCGACGAGGACCCCCGGGCCGACTGCGCCGTCGACTTCGTAGGGGACGGTGTCGGCGACGTGGATCTCGAAGAGGCTGAGCCCACCCACGTAGGCGAATGCCGCCGCCGCGCCGGCGCCGATCCCGATGACCAGTGAACCCGCCGTCGAGGGTGCCGCGCGCAGCCACCCGTTGACCGCGTTGCCGGTCGTGAGGGTGCCGAACGTCAACACCAGGATCGCGGCCGCCGTCGTGACGTGCGGGTCGAACACCAGGAAGGCGGCCCCGATCGACGAGACCGACGCCGTGGCGGCGATCGTGAGTCGGCGGGTCCGGTTCAGTGTGGATTCGGCGTGGGGGAGGTGGCGAAGACGGCCGCGGGCCGAGACGGTGTCGCCGGCACCCAGGAAGAGCGCCGCCTTGTACATGGCATGGCCGACGAGATGGAACAGCGCTGCGGCGAATGCACCCACTGCCAACTGCACCGTCATGAACCCCATCTGGCCGGCCGTGGACCAGGCGAGCGCACCCTTCGCGTCGGCCCGCACCAACATGACGGCGGTCGCGAGCACGGCGGTGACGATGCCGGCGCCGAAGGCGAGGGCCATCGCCGGTGTGGAAACTCCGACGACAGGAGCGAGACGGATCATCAGCACGCCGATGCCGTTGACGACGCCGGCGTGGAGGAGGGCGGACACGGGCGTGGGTGCGGCGATGGTGCTCGGGAGCCAGCGGTGCAGTGGGACGAGGGCGGACCGGGCCACCCCGGCGATCACCACCAAGACCGCGACGATGTCGAGGGCCGTGGTGCCCGCACCGACCTCGTCGGCTGCGAGCGCTCCGGCGTCGGCGGCGACGGTCCGGAGATCGAGATCGCCGACGGCGAGGATCGAGACGACGATCGCCGCGCCGATGGCGACATCGCCGACGGCGAACGCCCGTCGAGTGCGCTGCATGGCCATCCGGGCCGGTGCCCAATCGCGGCGGTGGCCGACCAGAGCGGCGAGCACTGCACCGGTCGCGATCCAGCCGACGGCAATGCCGGTGCCGGTCGCCGACAGCGCCACCGTGGAGGTGCTCGCGGTGAGGAGTGATGCCAGTACGAGGAAGCGGTTCCGTCGGGGGTCGCCGTCGAGCGCACGACGGGCGAACGAGATGACGACCGTGCTCACCGCGGTGGTGAGCAGCGCGAGAATCGCCTCGCCCCGATCGGCGACCAGACCGATCGTCGCTCGGCCGTCGTCGCCCTCGTGAACGAGCTCCTGCGGTGCGTCGAATGTCGCAATGACCACTACGGCAGCCGCAACGGCGGCCGCTGCAACGAACGCCTGGGCCACGTGCCCGTCGCCGCTGCCCGGCGAGCGCAGCGAGAACGTGATCAGCGCGCCGGCCAGCGGCAGGAAAGGCACAAGCAGAAGAACGTATTCCATAAGGCGATATCATAAACATGAAATATAGTTCATGCAATGATTATCTGAGATTCTGCGCTATTCTCCCTTCATGGCAGTCCAGCGGGAGCCGGATGAGCGGAACTGGACGTTCCTCACGAACCACACGCACGTGCTGATCTGCCTGGCCCGCGATCCACAGATGCGGCTGCGCGATCTCGCGGAAGAGGTGGGAATCACGGAGCGGGCGGTCCAGGGGATCGTCAACGATCTGCGGGCGGCCGGCTGTCTGATGCCGACGAGAGTCGGCCGCCGGAACCACTATGCGATCGACGGAGAGAGCCCCATGCGGCATCGAGTCGAGCAGGGGCACGTGATCGGCGATCTGCTGTCGGTGATGACGCCGCGGGGAACGTCGTCGTCGGAGTGATGATCGGCTAGACCACAGGATGTGACATCGTCCGCCGAGAATCCCGCTGTCCCGAATGGTTTCGCGCCGAGCGCTACCGAGTTCGTGTCGAACAATCGAGACTGGGCGGCGAGATTCGAGCCGAGTGGCCTTCCCGTCAGCCCGAGACGCCATGTTGCGATCGTGGCGTGTATGGACTCCCGCATGCCGATCTTCGGCATCCTCGGGCTCGACCGTGGCGACGCTCACATCATCCGCAACGCCGGTGGCGTCGTCACCGACGACGTGATCCGTTCGCTGGCGCTCTCGCAGCGGTCGATGGGCACCCAGGAGATCATTCTCGTGCACCACACCGACTGCGGTCTGCAGAAGGTGACCGAAGCAGGCTTCAACGACGAGATGCAGGCCGAGCTCGGGGTCCGGCCGCCCTGGGCGCTCGAGTCGTTCGTCGATCCCTACGCCGACACACGCCAGTCGATGCGGCGACTGGAGCTGTCACCGTTCATCCCGCACAAGGACCACATCCGCGGGTTCGTCTACGACGTGGAGACGGGAACGCTCGACGAGGTCCTCCCGGAGTAGTCCGTGACGCGCCGGCGACGACGCCGGCCCCGAGAAGGTAAGGGTGTCTGACCCCAGAAGGTATGGGTCAGGGGAGGGAGGCGGTGGCGCGGTCGCGGAGTTCGTACTTGAGGACCTTGCCGCTGGCGTTGAGGGGGAGCTCGGTGACGTACTCGACGTGGCGGGGGCACTTGTAGTTGGCCATCTCCGCGCGGCACCACGAGATCAACTCGGCAGCATCCTGCGCCGCACCCGGTGCCGGCACGACGAAGGCGTAGCCGACCTCGCCGAGTCGCTGGTCGGGAACACCGACCACCGCGACCTGTCCGACTCCGGGATGGCGCATCATCAGGTTCTCGATCTCCGCCGGGTAGGCGTTGAACCCGCCGTTGATGAACATGTCCTTCACGCGGTCGGTGATGGCGATGTTGCCGGCGTCGTCCATGGTCCCGATGTCGCCCGTGTGGAGCCATCCCTCGGCATCGATCGTCTCGGCCGTCTTCTCGGGGTCGTCGAGATAGCCCTTCATCACGTTGTAGCCCCGCACCACGATCTCGCCGGGCTCGCCCCGGGGAACGTCGCGGCCCTCGGGGTCGTGGATCTCCACCTCGACGTCGTCGATGGCGCGGCCGCTGGTCTTGGCGATGATCTCGGGGTCGTCGTCGTGGCGGCACATCGTGGCCATGCCCGACGACTCGGTCAGGCCGTAGCCGGTGACGATCTTCTCGAAGCCGAGCCGCTCCCGCATCTGGATGATCATCTCGACGGGAATCGCGGCGGCGCCGGTGACGGCGAGCCGTAGCGACGACATGTCCCACTGGTCGAGATCCTCGGTGTTGAGGATGGTCTGGTAGATCGCCGGTGGCCCCGGCAGCATCGAGATGCGCTCCTCGGGGATGCGCTTCATGACGGAGGGCACGTCGAAGACCGGATGGGGGATGATCGTCGACCCCGTCATCAGGCAGGCGAGGATGCCGGCATTGAGTCCGAAGGAATGGAAGAAGGGATTGATGATCAGGTAGCGGTCCTGATCCATGCCGATCGTGCTCGCCCACGACAGGTAGGACCGGCAGATCGCCGAGTGGACGAGCATGGCGCCCTTCGGGTCGCCGGTGGTGCCCGACGTGAACATGATGTGGCAGAGGTCGTCGCCGGTGACCGTCGCCGTGCGGGCGGCTCGCTCGTCCTCGCTCACCTGGTCGGCACGGGCGATGAAATCGGCGAACGACGTCGTGCCCTCCGGCACGGTGCCTCGCATCACGACGATCTCGTTGAGCGAGTCGGGGATCGTCGCCCCGCGCAGCTCGGCCACATAGTCGATGTCGAGGAAGTCGGTGACGGTGAAGAGCATCTTCGCGGCGCTGTTGCCGAGGACGTACTCGGCCTCCCGGCCCTTCCAGCGGGTGTTGACCGGCACGACCACACCACCGGCGACATGGACACCGAGCGCGGCGACCGCCCATTCCCAGATGTTGGGCGCCCACACGGCCACCCGGTCGCCCTTGTCGATGCCGCTCGCCATCAGCGCTCGGGCCGCCCGGCGGATCTCGTCGCGGAACTCGACGAAGTTCCAGCGGACGTCGCCGTCGACCATCGCCTCGTTGTCGCCGAACCGGGCCGCCGCGTCGTCGATCAGTTCGGGAATGGTGGCCCAGGGTGCGCTGCTCATGGTGGCCGACCCTAGTGCCCTCCCGTTCGTGTCGAGAAAGGCGACCGTGCAATGATTCGACCGTCGTATCCAAGGGGAAGAACATGCAGATCAAGGGACTACGGGCCATCGTCGTCGGCGGGGCATCAGGGATGGCACGAGCCACAGCGGAGGCCATCGTGGCCGGCGGGGGAACCGTGGCGATCCTCGACCTCGCGTCGTCCGACGGTGAAGCCGTCGCCGCCGAGATCGGGGGCGGGACCACCTTCCATCCGTGCGATGTCACCGACTTCGAAGGAACCGAGGAGGTCCTGAAGGCGGCGGCCGCAGCCCTCGGGGGTCTCGACGCGGTCGTCAACACGGCGGGCGGCGGTGTGGCGAAGCGCACGCTCTCCAAGGACGGGCCGCACCCGCTCGACGAGTTCCGCTGGGTGGTCGATCTCAACCTCGTCTCCTCGTTCAACCTCAACCGCCTGGCCGCCGCGATGATGAGCGACAACGAGCCCAACGACGACGGCGAGCGCGGGGTGATGATCAACACGGCATCGATCGCCGCATTCGAAGGCCAGATCGGGCAGGTCGCCTACACCGCCGCCAAGGCCGGTATCGCCGGCATGTGCCTCACCATGGCCCGCGATCTCGGATCGCTCGGGATCCGGGTCAACGCGATCGCGCCCAGCCTCTTCGCCACCGGTATCACGAAGGGGATTCCCGACGAGTTCGCCGACGCGCTGACCAAGGACGCCGCGTTCCCGAAGCGCCTCGGCAAGCCGCAGGAGTACGCCCGCCTCGCGGTCGCCATCATCGAGAACCCGATGCTCAACGGCGGCTGCATCCGCCTCGACGCCGGTCAACGGTTCGCGCCACGCTGACGCGTCGGCGCGGCGCCTGATCAGCGGCCGGTGAAGTCGGGGTCGCGCTGGTCGCGGCGGGCCCGGCTCGCCTCCTTGAAGTCGGCGGACCGACTGGACAGCTCGATGGCCATGGCCTCGTCGGCCAGGTGCCGGTCGAGATCCGCGGTCAGGGAGCGCTGCACGAGCGCCTTGGCGAGGCCGACGGCGACCGTTGCGCTCCCGGCCAACTCGGCCGCCAGGGCAGCCGCGACCTCGCCGACGTTCGAGGTGGGCGCCGAGGCGTGGACCATGCCCCACTCGGCCGCGGTGGTGCCGCTCACCTCCCGCCCCAGCATGAGGAGCTCCTTGGCCCGGGCGATGCCGATGAGGCGCGGGGCGAGCCACGAGATGCCGCTGTCGGGGGTGAAGCCGGAGCGCACCATCGGCGCCGACAGGCGGGCGTCGTCGGCCACGACCGCGAAGTCGGCGGCGAGCACGAGTCCGAGCCCGAGTCCCATCGCCGCCCCGCGGGCGGCGACGACGATCGGGATCTGTGTCTCGAGCATCGCCGGGATCAATTCGTTGACCTGCCAGCGCATGCGACGTTGGGTCTCGCCGGTTCGGGGTGGCGTGTCGGGTTTCGAGCGCCCGGTCAGATCGAACCCGGAACAGAAGTGATCGCCCGCGCCGCAGAGGTGGATCACCCGGGCATCGTCGTCGGATCCGGCGGCCTCGATGGTCGAGATGAGCGCCTGCACGATCTCGTCGGTGAGCGCGTTGCGGCGCTCGGGTCGGTTCAGCAGCACGCGGACGATGCCGCCGTCGTGGGTGACGTCGACCCCCTCGACCGGCGCGGGATACGGCTTCATGAAGCGGTCCCCGCCGCCTTGCTCGACAGTTCGACCGGGGTCTCGGGGCGAGCCGTCAGGTCGAAGGTCGTGATCTCGTGCAGGTTGACCATGTCGGCCAGGGGGTGGGGGTCGACGGGTTCGGCATCGGGATCGACGACGATCTCCCAGGCGTGGACGGCATCCCCGTTCGGCCCGAGGTGGCGCACCCGGGCCCGCGGGTTGACCGCCTGGGCCATGTGCTCGAACCCGGGCCGGTCGGGCGTGGCGAACAGCGGCATCAGCGGGCTGCGGGGGTCGTCGTGGAGCGCCGTGCAGTCGTGGAGTTCCACCACCACCGCGTCGTCGTGGAGCCGGACACGGATGTCGGTGTATTCCGGGACGTGGACGGGGTCGACCTGGAGCACCTTGGCGATCGCTTCGAGGTCGTCACCCTCGATCCGCAGGGCCCGGGTGAGTCGCTCGGTGAGGCCGGGGGCGAAACCGGCCCGATGCTCGGGGATCGTCTGCTCGAGGAAGTCGTCGCCCCAGTTCTCGGCCGCCGTCCAGAAGCCGGCCCGCATCAGGAGATGATTGTCGAGCGCGTACTCCTTGGCCTGGCGGACCAGAAAGGCATGGGAGAACTCCTCGAGCCGGAACCATTCGAGCAGTGGACCCGAGTAGTCGTCGAGGCCTCCGGGCTCGGCCGACTCGCCGAGGATGAACGGGAAGGCCGCGGCCTTCGTCGTCTCCATGAAAGCGAGGCTCGGGTTCGGCGGGAGGGCGCCGGTGGCCTCGTGGTCGATGGAGAGACGCCAGCGGCAGTGGTGACCGGTGAACTCGTCGGGCCGTGGCGGCCGGAAGATCGGTTCGCAGCGGGCCTTCGGGTTGGTGGCGCCGAACGTGGCATCGAAGGTCCGGTCCTCCATGTCGTGGCACATCAGTTGCACGGTGGCCGGGTCGTTGCCGGACAGCCGCCGCAGATGGTCGTGGGGGCCACAGAACTCCGTCCAGAAGATCCCCTCGTCGTCGGAGAGAACCTCGAAGCGGAAGTCGAGATAGTGATCGGGCCCACCGATGTCGAGCTGGATGCCCTTGAAGATCGACGCGACCGTCTCTCCCGCGGCCCCGACATTGGCCAGGTTGCGGCGGGTGTAGATCGGGCTCGCCCCCATCCACTCGCCGTCGGCCATGGTCACGGTCGCGGCTTCACCGCCGACCACGGCGATGTGCGGCATCCATGACCGGTCGTGGAACATCGACAGCATCTGGTACTCCCGGCAGAGTCGGGCCAGCGCCCCCCGCGACAGAGAGGCGACGGTCCAATCGGGGTCGAAGGGGCCGGAGTAGTCGTCGACGACGGTCATGATGGCGACGCTAGTGGGTGCGGTTGCGTGGTAGGGAATGGCGCATGGAGCACTGGGAACTCGACGCCCGCGAGCAGATCCGTGATCTGGTGGCCCGCTACAACGCCAATGGTGACGCCGGCCGGTTCGCACCGATGATGGAGCTGTTCACGCCCGAGGCGGTGATGCACATCCCGTCGGGGTCGCACCACGGCCGCGGCGCGATCGCGGCGATGTTCGCCACCGCCGCGGCCAAGACGGGTGACGGTGACGCGGCCCGGGCCCGGTTCATCCGCCACTTCACGGCGACGCTGCAGATCGACGTCGAGTCACCCCACACCGCCTCCAGCCGCTGCTACTACCAGGTGCTGACCGACCGGGGCCTCGACCACTGGGGCCGCTACATCGACCGGTACCGCTGCGTCGACGGCCGCTGGTTGTTCGCCGAGCGGAAGGTCACCACCGACGGTGTCGTGCCCGGCGGTTGGGGCGATCAGTCGTCGGGGTCCTAGGACCCGCCGACTAGCTTCGAGTCGTGCCAGACCTCGACGTCCCCTCGCTGATCGTGCCGCGGCGCCGGATCACCGGAATGTCCGCAGTGCTGCTGCCCCACACCCGCAACGGCGAGATCGACTGGGCCGCGACGGAGGCGCACATCGCCCGCACCCACGAAGCCGGTCTCGTGCCCGGGGTCAACATGGACACCGGGTACGTGCAACTGCTCGATCACGAGACGAAGCTGCGGGTGCTCGACCTCGCCCGGCAGGTCACCGGTGGGAACTTCGCGGCGGGGGCCTTCGTCGGGGACTCTCCCGGAGACCCCCTGGACCTCGCGGCCTACATCTCGGCGGCGACCGACATCGCGAGCCGCGGTGGGACCCCGGTGGTGTTCCCGAGTCACGGTCTCAACGAGGGGACCGAGGACGAGTGGATCGACGCGCTCGCGGCGATCGGTGCCGAGCTCGACCGGTTCCTCGGCTTCGAGCTGGGCCCGATGTTCGTCCCCTACGGCCGCATCTTCTCGCTCGACACGTATCGGGCGCTGCTCGACATCCCGCAATGTGTCGGGGCCAAACACTCGTCGCTCAGCCGGGACCTCGAATGGCAGCGGTTGGCGTTGCGCGACGAGGTACGCCCCGACTTCATGGTCCTGACCGGCAACGACCTCGGGATCGACATGGTGATGTACGGCTCCGACTACCTGTTGGGGCTGTCGACCTTCGCCCCCGAGCTGTTCGCCGAACGCGACCGGCTGTGGCACGAGGGCGATGCCGGCTTCTACGAGCTCAACGACCTGCTCCAGTATCTCGGACACTTCACGTTCCGTCCGCCGGTCCCCGGGTACCGGCACAACGCGGCGACGTTCCTCGAGCTGCGGGGATGGGCGGAATCCGACAACGTCCCGGCCGGCGCGCCGCGCCGTCCGAGCGCCGACCGTGAGGTCCTGCGCGACATCGGCGAACGCCTGGGGGTGCTCTGATGGCGCGCTACACGCAGGTGAAGCGGCTCACCGACGCGGCGGCGTTCCGGGATCATGTCGCGTCGCTCGGCGTGGAGATCCCGCTCGACGACGAGGTCGATCCGGCCGGCGTGCTGGCCGCGCCGATGACCATCACCGACGGCTCCGCGGGCACGACGTTCGCCCCGAACCGTTGGACGGTCCTCCCCATGGAGGGGTGGGACGCCGAACCCGACGGTCGCCCGTCGGACCTGGTCCGGCGCCGGTGGGGTCGGTTCGCCACGAGCGGTGCGGGTCTCGTCTGGGGCGAAGCCACGGCGGTGCGTCCCGATGGCAAGGCCAACCCCCGCCAGCTTGTCCTCGACGAGACCACGGTCGACGACATCGCCGCGTTGCGATCGATGCTCGATCCGCGTCAGGTGTCGGTGCTCCAGCTGACCCACTCGGGCCGCTACGCCCGTCCGAACGCCGACGGTCCCGCGCCCCGGACGCTCTACCGTCACCCGCTGCTCGACCCGCGGGTGGGGGCCGACGACGCGAACCTCCTCACCGACGACGAGATCGACGAGATGGTCGCCCAGTTCGTCGATCGTGCCGTGCTGGCGGAGCAGGCGGGTTTCGACTTCGTCGACGTCAAGGCCTGCCACGGGTATCTCGGCCACGAGTTCCTCACCGCCTACGACCGGCCCGGCCGCTACGGCGGCGACCTCGTCGGGCGGACCCAATTCGTCCGCTCCGTCATCGAAGGGATCCGTGATGCGGCGCCAGGACTGGGGGTTGCGATACGGCTGTCGATCTTCGACCTGGTGCCCCATGTCGCCGGTGCGGGCGGTACCGGGGTGCCGGAGATCGAGGGCGACTATCCCTACGCGTTCGGCGGCGACGGCACCGGGCACGGCTACGACCTCACCCAGACCCACGCGCTGCTCGATGCCCTCCACATGATGGGCGTCGGCCTCGTGTGCGCGACGGCCGGGAGCCCGTACTACGTCCCCCACGCACAGCGGCCGGCCTACTTCCCACCCTCCGACGGCTACCAGCCTCCCGAGGACCCTCTGGTCGGTGTTGCCCGACTCATCGCGGCGACGGCCGAGGTCACCAACCACCACGCCGAGATGCGCATCGTCGGCGCCGGTCTCTCGTACCTGCAGGAATGGCTGCCCAACGTCGGCCAGGCCATGGTGGCGAACGGCGTCGCCGACTCGGTGGGGCTCGGCCGCATGGTCCTGTCGTATCCCCACATGCCCGCCGACGTCCTGGCCGGGCGCGAGCTCGATCGACGACTCCTGTGCCGGACCTTCTCCGACTGCACCACGGCGCCGCGCGGTGGTCTCGTCTCGGGTTGCTACCCGCTCGACGACTTCTACAACGAGCGCGAGGAACGCGTGCAGCTCGCCGCGTTCAAGAAGGAAGCCAAGGCCCGGCTCCGCTGACGGCCATGCCGGCCCGCACGGCGAGGTCGGCTACATCCAACTCTCGTCGGCCAGCCCGAGTTCGGGCCACGGACCGGAGGCGATGGGCTGACAGTTGCCCCAGCCCTCGGCGCCGCCGACCGGGTCGATCACCCGCACGGTCGTGTCGCGGATCTGGTGCAGGCGGCGCGCCATCTCGGGGGTACTGCAGTCGGCGATGTACTCCCCATCGACATGGTGCTCGCCGCGCCATTCGCCGTGGTGGTGGCCATCGAGCCCGAAGTAGAGGCCGGCCCCGAGCTGCACGCCCGTGTCGCCCATCACCTCGATGGTGAGCGGACGTTCGGATCCGTCGGCCATGCGGCAGTCGAGCGTTCCACCGAGGAGGCGACGATTGTCCGGGTCGAACCGCAGGTGGGGGACGATGTCGACGATCTGGTCGCTCGACCCGTCGGGGTGCTCGACCTGGGCGGTCACCATCTTCTGACCATGATCGCCGACCGCATGCCACGTGTAGTGCAGGTGCAGGGCGAAGTGCGAGCCGTCCGCGCGTTGCATCAGCACCGGGCACCAGATCATCTGGAAGCCGACGCCGGCGGGGATGCCCGTGCCGGGCTCGGTGTCGGTGGGCGGGGTGCCGACGTCGTAGCGCACCCCCCAGGAGTGGTCGCGGGTGCTGACCCACGAGTCGGGTGACATCTCGGTGCGCACACCGTCGACCTCGATCCAACCGGAACACACGCCGGTCTGGTGATAGCGGACGAGATCGGTCGCCGTGCGATAGGCGCGGCGGTGGAACGAGCGCTCCTCCTCGAACGGTGGGAGCACGGCCTCGAAAAGCCAGTCGAAGGCGATCGGTTGGGTGTCGTTCGCCTCGAGCCGGAACCGGACCTGTCGGAGCGGTTCGATCACCTCGTACGACAGGGGCCCCATCGCGGTGGTCGTGGGTGCGGGTTCGAGCCGGCGGCTCGCCCGGACGGTGAACTGTTCGACCCCGCGACTCACGGCGCCATAGCCGTCCATCACGTTGCGATTGGTGTACTTGCCGAGACCGAAGCCGATCTGCAGGCTGCCGTCGCGGGCCATGGCCATCGCACAGACCTTCTCGGTCCACGACGGATCGCTCGACCCGACCTGGGCGAACGTCTCGGGAATCTGGTGGGTGAAGCCCTCGTCCTCGGGGAGGATCGGACCGATCGGATTCGGCATCAGCTCCACCAGCTTCCGTCGAGCATCTGTTCGAGCACGTGGCGGTGGGGGATCACCGAGTCGAGGTCGTCGGGCCACTCCGCCTGGCCGAAGTGCACCGTACGTTCGGTGACTCTTGCCATGATCATGGCGTGCCGCAGCGCGGCGTAGACCTCGAACCACTCGAGGTTCTGCACCTTGCGCCCGGAGAGCGACTCGTAGGTTTCGATCACGTCGTCACGCCGCAGGAAGTCGGGCATGCCGGGGATCTCCAGCACGTTGGCGATCTCCTGGAAGAACGTGTGCATGAACATCATCCACGCCAGGTCCATCTCCTGTGGCGCGAGCGCGGCCATCTCCCAGTCGAAGGCGGCGACGGGCTCGAAGCCGTCGGCGGCATACATGATGTTGCCGATGCGGCTGTCGCCCCAGCTGATCACGGTCGGCCCCTCGTCGGCCGGCCAGTTCGCATCGAGCCATTCGAAGGCGCGCTCGACGATCGGATGTGTGCGTCCGTTGCGGGACCACTCGTAGTAGGCCCGCTGGTTCTCGACGTGGCGGGCGAGCGGCGTCGGGCCGGCGGCCGGTGTGTCGAGAAAGGCGGTGTCGAGGCCTTCGATCGAGATGCCGTGGAGATCGGCGAGGATCTTCACGCTGGCGTCCTGGAGGGCGCGTTGCTCGGCCGGTGTGGCGGCCGACAGCCACCCGTCCATGAGGTACGGGGGGATGTCGGCGGGTACCCGCCCGGTCATGCGGTCCATCACGAAGAACGGTGCGCCCAGCGGCGTCGGGTCGGACTCGTACCAACGGGTGCGAGGGACGGGGACGTCGCTGCGGTCGCCGACCAGCTCCATCACCCGGTACTGCAGCTCGAGGTCGTAGGTGGGGAAGACGGGGACGTCGGCGGTGTCGGGCTCGACCCGGGCGACGAGCGCATGGGTCGTCCCGTCCCAGGTCGCGTCGAACAGCAGGGTCTCGCTCGACATCCCGCTGCCCTCGGGGCTGGTCACCTCCCCGACCTCGACCGTGGCGTCGACCTTCTCGTCGAGCCACGCGCGGACCCGGGTCTGCAGCTCGGCCCGATCGCGGCTCGAGCGGGTGAGTTCGTCGGCGGCGTACTTGTCTGCGGAATCGTGCTCGGACATGGCGGCGAAGTTAGCCCGCACACCCCGAAGGAACGAAGTGCTCCGGCTGAGTGCCGGTCGATTCCCGCGCCTACCATCGGCGCCCGATGGACTTGCGCTACACCGAGGCAGAAGAGCACTTTCGCGACGAGCTGCGAGGGTGGCTCTCCGACGTTCTCCCCGACGTTCCGCCACTGCCCGCGGACCACACCGACCTGGTGGCACGCCGGGCCTACGACACCGACTGGCAGCGGATGCTCCACGACGCCGGCTATGCCGGCATCCACTGGCCGGCCGAGTTCGGCGGCCGGGGGAGCACCCCGACCGAGCACCTGATCTTCCTCGAGGAGACCGAACGGGCCGGTGCTCCCTATGTGGGCGTCAACTTCGTCGGGCAGCTCCACGCCGGCCCCACGCTGATCGCCGAGGCATCGGATGCGCAGCGGACCACCCACCTGGCTCCGATCCTCAAGGGCGAGCACGTCTGGTGCCAGGGCTTCTCCGAGCCGGGATCCGGCTCCGATCTCGCCTCCTTGTCGACCAGGGCCATCGACGACGGCGACGACTATGTCGTCACCGGTCAGAAGATCTGGACCTCGTTCGCCCAGGTGGCCGACTACTGCGAACTGCTCGTGCGGACCGACGCCGAGGCCCCGAAGCACAAGGGGATCACCTGGGTGATCATGCCGATGGACCTGCCCGGCATCGAGATCCGCCCGATCGACACCGCGCTCGGCTCGGGCGAGTTCGCCGAGATGTTCCTCGACGAGGTCCGCATCCCCAAGGTGAACCGTGTGGGCGACGAGAACGACGGGTGGCGCGTCACCAACGTCACCTTCTCGTTCGAGCGAGGGACCGCGTTCATCAGCGAGGTGATCTCGTCGCAGCGACTTCTGGCCGATCTGGCCAAGGTCGCCCAGAAGGTGACCCGCCGATCGGGCACCGCATGGGACGACATGGGCATCCGTCGTGAACTCGGGCAGCTCGATGCCGAGCTCGACGCGCTCTGGTCGCTCACCAAGCGCAACGTGAGCCAGGCGCAACGCACCGGAATGGTCGGCCCCGGCGGTTCGGTGTTCAAGCTCGCCTACGCCGACGTGCGCAAGCGCATGGCCGATCTCGCCGAACAGATCCTCGGCCGGGCCGGGCTCGCCATCGGCGATTCGCTGGATCTCAGCGAACTCGATCATGTCGGCCAGCGGCTCTACACCCTGACCCTCACGATCGCCGCCGGCACCTCGGAGATCCAACGCAACATCGTCGGCGAACGGCTGCTCGGCCTGCCGAGAGGAGATCGCTGACATGGATTTCGAACTCTCCGAGGACCAGGAAGCCCTGGCCGAAGGCGTGGGCGCGCTGTGCGCCGGCCGCTTCGACATCGAAGCCGTGCGGGCGATGGAGACCGATGGTCTCGATCGCGGGCGCTGGGCCGAACTCGCCGAGACCGGCGTCTTCTCGCTGTGTCTTCCCGAGGCCGACGGTGGTGTGGGGCTCGGCTGGGCCGAGGCCGCAGTGGTGTTCGAGAAGCTCGGCCGGGCACTCGTGCCCGGGCCTCTGGTCGCCACCACGCTCGCCGCGGGGATCATCGACGGAGCCGCCGAGGGGGCCACCGTCGTCACCACGGTCGAGCGGACCGCAGGACCCGTCAACATCGAACACGTCGTCTGGTCCGATGTCGTCGTCATCAGCGACGAGCAGGGCCTCTGGTCGGTGCCCGCGGCGGCGCTCGGCGGTACCGATGCCCACCAACCGCTCGATCCCCTGACGCCGATTCGCCGCGTCGATGCACTCCCGCAAGGCGAGCAGATCGGCGACGACGATGCGGCGGCCGAGTGGCGGCTCCGCGGTGCGCTGTTGACGGCCGCGCTACAGCTCGGCATTTCGATCGGTGCCACCGAGCTCGCCGTGGCCTACGCCAAGGAGCGCGAACAGTTCGGCCGCCCCATCGGTGCGTTCCAGGCGGTCAAGCACCGCTGTGCCGACATGATCACCAGGGTCGAGGTGCTGCGAGCCGCGGTCTACGCGGCCGGTGTGACGCTCGACGGACGAGGCGTCGAGTCGCCCGAACGGGTGGTGTCGGTGGCCAAGATCCTCGCGTCGAAGTCGGCTGCTGCGTGTGGGAAGGATTGCGTGCAGGTCCACGGCGGCATGGGCTACACGTGGGAGGTCGACGCCCATCTGTTCCTCAAGCGGGCGTGGGCACACGATCTCGCGTTCGGCGATGGTGGCGAGCTCGCGGAGGACCTCGCTGCCGGACTCGTTTCGTGACCGCCCTCCAGCGGATGATCACCCTCGACATGGAGGGCGTGGTCACTCCCGAGATCTGGATCGCGGTCGCCGAACGCACCGGCGTCGACGCACTGCGCCGGACCACTCGCGACGAGCCGAACTATCAGGCGCTGATGGACTATCGCATCGACATCCTCGAGCAGCACGGGATCTCGTTGTCGCTCATCCAGGACGTGATCCGCGGCCTGGGCGTGCTCGACGGCGCCAGGGAGTTCCTCGACGAGCTGCGCGCTCGCCACCAGGTGGTGCTCCTGTCCGACACCTTCGAGCAGTTCGCCGAGCCCTTCATGGAACAGCTCGGTCGGCCGCACCTCCTGTGCCATCGGCTCACCGTCGTCGACGATCGCATCGTCGCGTTCGCGCCTCGGGTCGCCGACCCGAAGACGCGTGCGGTCCGGTCGTACCAGAGCCTCAACTACCACGTCACCGCGATGGGCGACTCGCACAACGACCTGGGCATGCTGCTCGCCGCCGACGCGGCGAGCTTCATCCATCCGCCCGACGGCCTCCCGGAGCAGTACCCCGAGATGCCCGTCGCCCGGAACTACGGCGACGCGCTCGCCTGGATCGCCTCGATCGACTGACCGGGGTGGTCAGCCGCGCGGGGTGAACTCCGTGCCGTTCCAGTCGTAGATCGTGCCGGGGTCGTCGTTCATGTAGGCCTTGCCGGCCGAAACCGACGCGGTCGCCGAGCCGGTCATCTCGAAGGAGAAGCCCGCGTCGGTCAGCGCGAGGAAGTCATCCTGGGTGGGGTTCGGGCCGATCGCCTCGAGCGCAGCGGTGAGGAAGTCGAACGAGGCGCATGCCATCCAGGTCGACGACAGCGCGCTGAGCTCCTCCTCCTCGGGGAAGAAGATGACGGTCTCGCCGAGCTGCTCCTCGATCAACGAGATGCACTCCGGCATTCCGTGGAGGCCCTGCTCGGCGACGGTGCCCGGATCGGGGGCGGCCACGCCGATCATCTGGAGCACCGACAGGTCGGCGCCGAGGCTGTTGAGAGTCCGGATTCCCAGGTTCGACGTGATGAGGACCATGTCGTTCTCGAGGTCCTGGTTGTCGATCGCATAGGCGGCGCCGATCACGGCGTTGCCGACGCCGATGACGTGCGTGGCTCCGGAGCTGTTCCAGATCTCGGCGAAGCGATCCTGCTCGGTGAGCGCAGCCGCGGGGTCGTCGCTGTAGGCGACCGAGCTGACCGTCGTCGCCACGACATCGAGCCCGAGATCACCGAGCACCTGCTCGAGTTCGCCGGCCCGGTCCTCGCCGCCGGCCTCGTCGCCCGCCGTGATGGCGATCTTCGCGTCGGCGAGTTCGTCGCTGAGGTTCGCGATGCCACCGGAGAGGGCGGCGTAGGCATCGGAGAGCACGCTGAACAGCTTCCCGCCGGACCGCTCGACCTCGACGGCAGCGAGATCGAGGCCGTTCACCGTGATGGTGTTGCCGAGATCGGTGAGGCACGTCATGTCGCCGAATCCCGACGGTGTACGCGTGACGACGGCGAACACTTCCTCGTCCTCGGTCAGCTGTACGCAGGCGGCATCGAAGCCGGTCGTGTCGGTCAGACCCCACTCGGTGACGACCAGTTCGATCTGGCGTCCGATCACACCGCCGTTGCGGTTGATCTCGTCGACCACGACCCGGTAGCGGGCGATCTGGTCGCCGGTGTTGGAGAACTGGGTCGTGTCGGGGATGGCGAGGCCGATGCGAACCGTCTCCTCGGTGATGCCGCGCTCCGACCCCGTGAGTTCGACATCGGGCGTGGTGTCGGTGCCGTCGCCCTCGGGGATGGTGCCGTCGACCGGCTCGGCATCGTCGGTTTCCGACGCTGCCGCGGTCGTGGTGGACCCGCCGTCGTCGTCGGTCGCGGTGTCGTCGTCGCCACAGGCGGCGGCGAGGAGTGCGAACGAGAGCAGGACGGCGATGAGGGCGGTGAGGCGACGCATCGTGAGGTTGTAGTCCAGAATCCGTTCGGGTCGCGACCCGGCCGTCCCGGTGACCGGAACATGGTTGTGGGTTCCGTGCGCTACTTCTTCTTCCCGCGCAGGGCTCGGGTCGACAGTTCGCGGAAGAACTCGCGGTCGGACTCGTCGGGGGCGCGTCCGACATGGGTGACCGTGTCCACATCGGCCGCTTCGGCCCGCAACGCCGCGGCCGTGCACTGGTCGCGTGGACGGATGGAGAACGGGTCGAAGGCGAAGTGCGCCATCGCGTTCCGATGGGTGATCTTCTCGACGATCTCGTCGTCGACGGCCGTGAACTGTTCGGCGAGACTCTCCGGCGCGTGGGGCCACGAGCTGTCGCTGTGCGGGTAATCGGACTCCCACATGAGGTTGTCGATGTTGAGCCGGTCGAGCAGCCCGACCCCCACCGGGTCGTCGATGAAACAGCAGAGCATGTGGCGACGAAAGACATCGGACGGGGTGCTCATGCCCTCGGGGAACGTGTGCTCCGTCCACCCGTGGTGACGGCGTTGGACGTGGTCGGCTCGCTGCAGCAGGTAGGGGATCCACCCGATGTCGCCCTCGCTGAGCGCGAACTTCAGCTCGGGAAACCGGTGCCAGAGGTCGGCCCACAGGAGATCGACGAGCGTGTACATCGTGCTCACCGGCGACAGCGTCATGGGGACCGACTGTGGTGCGTCGATCGAGGTGTTCATCCCTTTCGACGACGACCCGATGTGGCAGCACAGCACCACGCCCTCATCGCTGCACGCACCGAAGAGCGGGTCCCAGAATCCGGAGTGCAGCGACGGCACACCGAGCGCGGCGGGGTTCTCGGAGAACGTGATCGCCCGTACCCCCTTGGCCGCGAGTCGACGCACCTCGGCGGCGGCGAGCCGGGCGTCCCACAGCGGCACGATGCCGCACGGGATGAAGCGGTCGGGGTGGGCGCCGCACCACTCGTCGACGTGCCAGTCGTTGTAGGCCTGGATCATCACGAGGTTGACCTCGCGGTCGGGGCCCTCGCTCAGCACCTGACCGGCGAATCCGGGCCAGTTCGGGAAGTTGAGACCGGCGAGTTGGCCGCCCGCCGACATGTCGCGGACCCGCTCGTCGACGTCGTAGCAGCCCGGCCGCATCTCGTCGTAGGTGCTGGGGTTGACGTTGAACATCTCCGGTGGCTTGCCGGCGACGGCGTTGAGGCCGAGGTTGCGTCCCATGGCGTCGCCGTACCACCACTGCTGGAACCCGTTCGGATCGGTGTCGACCCGGGGGGCCCGATCGCGGAACCGTTCCGGCACGTGCGCGGTGAACATTCCTGGCGGCTCGCAGATGTGGTCATCCACGCTGATCAGGATGAGGTCGTCGGCTGGGATCGTCATGATTCATGCCCTCCTGAGCACTGCGCCCTGCGGGTTGAAGAAGAAGCCGCCGGGGGTGACGAGCGCCGATGCGGCGCCGTCCACCTGGCGGCTGCCGGCCGTGCCCCGGAGCTGGTGGACGGCCTCGCGGATGTGGCCGGTGCCGCGGGTCGCGCCCTCCGACAGCGAGCCGCCATGGGTGTTGACCGGGATCCGGCCGTCGATCTCGATGCGCTGGGCGTCGTCGTTCCAGTGTTCGCGCAGGAACACCTCGGCGCCTCCGGGAGGGCAGAAGCCGCAGTTCTCGAACCAGGCCAGCGTGATGATCGTGAACCCCTCGTAGGGGTAGAAGAGATCGATGTCGTCGATCCAGATGTCGGAGGTGCGTCGCAGCTGCTCGACGACGACGTGCTGGCCGGTGCGGTGCAGCCCGGCGAGCTGGTCCTCGTCGTTCTTGCCGACGATGCCCGACGTGGCCGCATGGATGAGCACCGGATGGTGGGGGAGGGCCCGGGCCCGTTCGGCGGTCGTGAGGACGAAGGCATCGGCGCCGTCGACGGGAAGGTCCATGTCGTAGATGTTGAGCGGGTCGCGGATCATGCGCGCGGCGTCGTAGGCGCCGAACGAGAGCGGTGTGGTGCTGGCGGCGAGCGGGTTGGCGGCGGCATTGGTCCGCGAGTTGATCGCGACACGGGCGAAGGGGTCCTTCGTCGCGCCGTACTCGTGGATGTAGCGGCTGGCCCATGCCGCGTAGGCCGCGGCCTTCGTGGCGTCCTCGGGGACCGGAAGGATCCCGGATCGGGTTCCCCGTCGCCATGGATCGGCGGCGGCGCGTCGTGAGTTCCACGGCCCCATCACGACCGGTGTCACGACCAGGACGTGGTCGGCGGCACCGGTGAAGACCGCCCGGGCCGCGTCGAGGAGGGAGAACATGGCGACCGGTGTCGGCTTGGTGTGGTGGGTCGCCTCGGCGATGCCGAGCGCGGCGGCGATGGTCTCGGGGCCGTCGGCTCCCGGCTCGTTCGTGGCGACGACGCCGTCGATGTCGGACGCGGTCAGTCCGGCGTCGGCGATCGCCTCGGTCGCGGCGCGCAGCGCCATGGCGAGCGACGACTCGCCACCCTCACGCGAGAAGCCGGTCGAGCCCAGACCGACGATCGCGACCTGGTCTTTCATCGGGTTGCGGCTGGTCATCGGTCGGCCTTCCCGAACACGGGCATCGGTGTGCCGTCGCGTTCGATCCATTCCAGCGTCACCGGCGTGCCGATCGCGAGGTCGGCAGCGGGGAAGTCGGCCGTGACCGTCGACGTGAACCGCAGCGCCGGCTGCTCGTCGAGTTCGACGGTGACCACCGGGTGACCCTCGGTGTAGTCGACGCCATCGGCCGCGGGACCCTGGTGCAGCGTCATGAGCAGGTGGATGGTGCCGTGTCCGGAGACCTCGGTCATCGTCATGTTCCACGACCAGCACGACGGGCACATCGGCCGGGTCGGGTGCTGCCACCGTCCGCAGTCTTCGCAGCGGGCCATGAGGAGTCGTCGGTGAAGGCGACCGCGGAAGTGCTCGGCGTTGTCGCGGGTGATCCCGTGACCGGCGAACCTGTCGATGAGTTGCTGGTCGTCTTCGGAGTTCTCGTCCACCGCGTGACAGTATTCGCCGCATGTCGAACAACCCCACTTCTCCCGCCACGGCCGCGCTCGACGATCTCATCGCGGCCCTCACCGAGATCCGTGACGGCTACATCCTCGATGACGAACGATGGAGCCAACCGGTCGAACAGGCGGAGGCGTTCCGCTACCTCGGCCAGATGCTCTCGGCGATGTCGGAGCTCTACTGGGAAGCGCAGCCCGAGCACCCGCGGTTCGTGTCGATCGTCGACCCCGGTCGAAAGCTCCAGGGCGACAATCCCGACGCGATCTACCACTACACGCGCGTCGACGGATCGCGGAAGTACCGCGTGACCGGTCGCATCCAGGGCGAGTGCTACACGTCGTTCACGCTCCACGGTCGTGCCGACGACGGCGGCATGGCCGGTCCGTTGCGTGGCGACGTGAACGACCGCGACCTCACGGTCGGCGCCGATGGGAGGTACTCGCTGACGATCAGTGCCGACGAGGCCGACGCCGACGGCGGCGACTGGATCAAGCTCGAGCCCGACACGATCGCCGTCATCGTGCGCAGCTACTACCAGAACGAGAAGTCGGCCCAGAACGACAGCGCCGTGCACGTCGACATCGACATCGAATGCCTCGACGTCGACACGCCGCCGCCGGCCCTGACCGAGGAGTTCATCGCCGAACGCATGCGCGAGGGGGTCGCATTCCTGCGGCAGGTCACCACGGGCCAGGGGTACTTCGGCAGCAGCGGCATCGGCGTGCCGTTCGCATCCACCGAGCCCAACGTGCTCCCCAAGCCCTACAGCTTCCGCGACTCGGGACTGCCCGTTCCCGGTGCGGCCGACATCCACTACGCGATGTGTCGCTGGGATCTCGGTCCCGACGAGGCGCTGGTCATGCGGGGCACGATCCCGCCCGGTCCGTTCGTCAACGTGATGCTCTGGAACGCCCACATGCAGACGCTCGAATACCGGGGCCGTCGCTGCTCGCTCAACGGCGCGCAGATCCAGCTCGAGGACGACGGCAGCTTCGAGATCTGGGTGTCGGCGAAGGACCCCGGCCACCCGAACTGGCTCGACACCGACTCGCATGCCCGCGGCACGGTCTTCTGGCGCTTCCTGCTTCCCGAGGAAGATCCCGAGCAGCCGTCGAGCGACGTCGTCACCCTGTGACGGCACTGACCGCGGCGCAGCGCCGCAGTTGGGACGACGACGGGTACTTCGTCGTCCCGGGGTTCGCGGAGCCGGAGGTGCTCGAGGCGATGATCGCCCGGATCGTCGAACTCGCCCGGCGGATCGACGGTGGCGAGGAACGACCGGATCTCCTCGTGAGTCACGAGAGCGTCCTGGCCGACGCGTCGACGGCGGAGGGACGGCTCTCGAAGATCTTCCGTGTGATGCGAACCGAGGGCGTGTTCCGCGAGTTCGCGACCGACACCCGTCTCCTCGACATGCTGGCCGAGCTGATCGGACCGGACATCGACTGCTTCCTGTCGCAGTTCATCTTCAAGCAGCCGGGCGCCCTCGGCCAACCATGGCACCAGGACGAGTGGTACTTCCGGATGGACCCGCCGCGTCAGGTGGGCGTGTGGCTGGCCTGCACGGATGCGACGGCCGACAACGGGCCGCTGTGGGTCGTTCCCGGTTCGCACCGCGAGGCGGTGCACGAGGACGTGGTGAAGGATCCCCGACCCGGCGCCGGTCTCGCCTACGTCGAGATCCAGGGCGCCGACACCAGCGGCGAGCGACAGATGCTCATGAACGCGGGCGACCTGCTCGTGTTCGACTGCCACCTCCGCCACCGATCGACCGACAACGTGAGCGATGGCATGCGGGCGGCGATGGTGTATCACTACTCGCCGGCGGCGACGACGATCGCCCACGAGATGACCTTCAACCAGGACTGGGTGGCGGTGATGCGAGACGGACGTTCCGTTCCGGTCGACGTCACGCCCGTGCCGATCGATTGGGGATGAGGAGTTCCATGGACGCAACCGAGATCGAGCGCTTTCAGATGGTGGGTCAGGACCTTCCCCATCTGATCGACGAGTGGGTCGAGACCCAACCGGACACGCCGCTGCTGGTGTGGGAACCGCGCGACGGGGCGACGGCGACGTGGACGTACCGGGAGTTCCGCGACGACACGCTGCGCATCGCCGCCGGCCTCGTCGAACGGGGGGTCGGGGTCGGCGATCGGGTACTGATCCACGCCGACAACTGTCCGGAGATGGTGCTCGCCTGGTATGCGTGCGCCCGGATCGGTGCGGTGGGCGTCACGACCAACACCCGGTCGGTGGCCAACGAGGTCGCCTACTTCGCCGACCACACGAAGGCCGTCGGCGCGATCACCCAGCCGCAGTACGCGGCGCTGGTCCGCGACGCCGCGCCGCACCTCGGTTGGTTCGTCGTCACCGACGACGACAGCGGCGAGGCCCCGTCGGCTCCGGTTCCCGACGGCTTCGAGTCGTGGTCGGCGTTGTTCGGCGACGCCGCCGGCGTCGCCGAGCGCCCCGCCGACCCGATGCTCCCGGTGGGGGTGATGTTCACCTCGGGCACCACGTCGCTGCCGAAGGCGGTGGTGCACACCCACGCCAACGCGATCTGGACGAGCCGCGTGGGGCCCCGCAACATCGACCTGCGGCCGGGCGACACCTACCTGATCTACCTCCCGTTCTTCCACGTCAATGCGCAGACCTGGTCGATGTGGAGCATCCTCGGCGTCGGCGGGACCGTCGTGCTCCAGCCGAAGTTCTCGTCGAGTCGGTTCTGGGAAGTGGTGCAACGCCATTCGGTGACCCACATCTCGCTCATCCCGTTCGTCTTCAAGGCACTCGGCGGGCAGCAGGTCCCGGAGCACACCATCCGTGTCGGTGTGTTCGGGCTCGTGATGCCGTTGCTCGAGGGCTGGCTCGGACTCCGGGTGCTTCCCGCCTACGGCATGACCGAGACGGTCATCCATGCGATCCATGCGCCCCTGCACCATCCCTTCCCCGAGCGGACGATGGGCTGGCCGACACCGGGCTACGAGGCGATCGTGGTCGATCCCGAGACCGGCGCCATGTGTGGTGTCGAGGAGATCGGCGAGCTGTGGTTGCGCGGCACGCGGGGGATCCAGCTCTTCCTCGAGTACCTCGACAACCCGGAGGCCAACGACAAGGCGTTCACCGCCGACGGCTGGTTCCGCACCGGTGACATGGTGATGGTCGACGACGCCGGCCGCTTCTTCTACCAGGAGCGCGACAAGGATCTCCTGAAGGTCGGGGGTGAGAACGTGTCGGCCCGTCAGGTGGAGGACACGTGCCGCGCCGTCGGCGGCATCGCCGACATCGCTGTCGTCGGGCGCAGCCACGACATGCTCGACCAGGTGCCGGTCGCGTTCGTGATCCGCAGTGGCGACGCACCCGAGGACCAGGACGCCCACGCGCAGGCGATCATCGATCACTGCGTGGAACAACTCGCCGACTTCAAGGTGCCGCGCGCGGTCCACTTCGTCGAGGAGTTCCCGAGGGCCACGCTCGACAAGGTGGCCAAGAACAAGCTCCGTGATCTCGCCGACGAGCTCGCCGAACCTGGTTCCGGAGACGAACGATGACCGGTCGGCCGCGCCCCGCGGTCGACGCGCTGCCGGCCTATCGACCGGGCAAGGCCGCGGCGCAGGCCGAGGCCGAACACGGCATCACCAACGCGATCAAGCTGGCGTCGAACGAGACCCCGTGGGCGCCGGTCGCGTCGGTCGCCGCCGCGATCGCCGAGGCGGCCGCGGGGGTCAACCGCTACGCCGACCATCGGGCCGGGGCGGTACGGGCCGCACTTGCGGGGGCCGTGGGCGTGTCCGAGGCAGAGGTGGCGGTCGGGTGTGGGTCGGTCGGTCTGCTGCAGCAGATCTGTCTCACCTATGTGGACCCCGGTGACGAGGTCGTCTACCCGTGGCGATCGTTCGAGGTCTACCCCGTGTTCACGCAGCTGGTCGGGGGAACGTCGGTGACGGTGCCCCTCGTCGACCACGCGTTCGACCTCGACGCCGTCGCCGGTGCCGTGACGGACCGCACGAAGCTGGTGTTCCTGGCCTCGCCCAACAACCCGACCGGCACGGCGCTGCGCACCGATGAATTGAAGCGCTTCATGGAGTCCGTCGATCGAGGAACCCTCGTCGTGATCGACGAGGCGTACCGCGAGTTCAACGACCCGGCGCTGGGAGATCCCGTCGTCGACGTGTTGCCCCATCACGACAACGCCGTCGTGCTGCGAACGTTCTCGAAGGCGCACGGCCTCGCCGGTCTACGACTGGGTTACATGATCGGCCCGCCCGAGGTCGTGGCGTCGGTGGACAAGACCCTGGTGCCCTTCGCGGTCAACGCGATCGCACAGGCGGCCGCTGTTGCCGCCGTCGCCGCGGACGACGAGATCCGCGAACGGGTCAGGCTGATCGGACAGGAACGCGATCGTGTGGTCGACGCCCTGACCGCGGCCGGCCATGTGTTCCCTCGCCCCATGGCCAACTTCGTCTGGCTGCCCTTCGGTGTGCGCAGCGCCGAACTCGCGCTCGCGCTCGAGCAGCGAGGTGTGGTGACCCGACCCTTCCCCGACGAGGGCATCCGCGTGACGATCGGGACTCCGGAGGAGAACGACCGGTTCCTGACGACGCTCGCCGAGGTGGTCTGAACTACCTCGGGGCGAGGTGGGCGGGAATCGCGACGCCGAGTTCGTCGGCCAACTCGTCGTGACCCCGACCGACGGGTGCGCCGATGGCGTCGACGGCGCGGCTCGTCATCGAGAAGCTGCCGGCGACCATCGCGACCCGGTCGGTTGCGACCGGACCGATGCGGTGTTCGAGCGCGGCCCGTGCGGCATCGACCTCGTCGTCGTCGAACAGGACGACGCTGTCGACGAACGCGATGATCTCCGCACCGTGCTCGACCCCGGCGTCGCCGCAGCCGGTGATGATCGGCCGCGAGGTCCGTGCGCCGGGCGCGGCGTCGATGGTCTCGTGGAGCATCGACGTCTGGCCGAGCAGGCAGTGGAAGCAGTCGTTGAGCGCCGATGCGCGCGATGCGGCCAGCTCGATCTGCGGCCGCGTCAGCCCGTCGCGCCCACTCTGTGTCTGAAGCATCTGCACGGCGCCGAGGTAGAGCACGTCTCTCACGTCGGCCATGGCCTCCGCCTCGGCCGGGACCGCCGAGAGAGCCGACGACGCTGCGGCGGGTCCGATGGTCGGGGCCCAGCCAGTGGTGATGGTGGCACCGTCGGGGCGATCGCGCGAGGGGTCGCCGGGTTCGGGTTCGGGAAGCGGGCGGAACTTGTGACCGAGCCCGAACGCGGTGACATCGAGTGCGGCGAGGCGACTCACGATGCCGGCGATCTCGATGTAGGCGGATGCGTCGAGCCCGTCGAGTTCCCATCGAGCGACGTCGGTGCCGCGGATGGACGCCGCGGCGGTCGCGATGATCCGTGTGGCCTCTTCCACCGGTGGGGGGAGGATCCCCGAGAGTGCTTCCCCCGCCATGGCCCGGCGGGCATCGGCCGCGATGGCGATGCGTTCGGCCCCGGTCCACCAGGTTCCGGGCGCAGCGAGGCGTTCCCATTCCCGGTCGACGAGCATCTCGAACGCCTCGAGCGGTTCCGGTCCGAGGTCGAGCGGTTCGGGCTCTTCGAGCTCTTCTTCGGGCGCGTCGCCACCGAACCCGACGAGCGTCGGGTCGTCGGTCGGCGCCCGTTTCCTACGACTGAACAGACCCATCACGTCATCCTTGCAGCTGAGGTTCGGAGCCGTGCGGCATCACGGCACGCGGCAGGTGTTGACGCAGGCGCCGATGCCTGCGATCTCGGTGCGCAGCACCGTGCCGTCACGCAGCCACTCCGGCGGTGTCCTCGCCGCGCCCACGCCGCCAGGGGTGCCGGTCGCGATCACATCGCCGGGTTCCAGGGTGATGATCGTGCTGAGATCCGCCACGATGTCGACCGCGTTGAAGATGAGCTGGCTCGTGTTGCTGGATTGCTTGACCACGCCGTCGACGGTTGCGGTGATCTCGAAACCGGAACCGTCGCCGGCCTCGTCGGTGGTGACGAGGTGGGGGCCGAGCGGTGTCATCGCTTCGAAGGTCTTCCCGGCGAGGAACTGTGTCGTGCGGCGCTGGTAGTCACGTACGGAGACATCGTTGAGCACGGTGAAGCCGGCAATGGCGGCCATCGCCTCGGCCGGCGACGCGTGCCGGACTTCGGCACCGATCACGATGGCGAGTTCGGCCTCCCAGTCGATGCTGGTCGACACCGACGGGTCGGGAAGTGCGATGTCGTCGTGGGCGCCGATCAGGGCGCGGCGGAACTTGGCGAAGTACGTGGGGGCGGGTGGGGCCTCGCGTCCCATCTCCTCGATGTGGTCCCGATAGTTGACCCCGACACAGACGATCTTGTCGGGATGGGTCACGAGCGGTGCATGGTCGGCCTCGCTCGCCGTGATGGTGGCACCGTCGGCCGAAGCGTCGCCGTTCCCGCGGAGCAGGTCGCCCACATCGACGGCATCGAGGATGACGAGATCGTCGCCTTCGACCCGGGCGGCGCGGGTCGATCCCTGGTGGCGGATGGTGGTCAGACGCATGGGGGTGAGGCTAATCCGGGACCTGCGGGTCGGCCTCGCCGAAGTCGTAGACGATCGACGGGACGGTGCGCTCGAAACCGTCGGCCCCGAAGAGGGCGAAGCCGCGCGGGTCGGCGAAGCGGGCGATGAACACACCCGGGAAGGTTCCCCGCTTGTTGCGCAGGAGCGTGACCGTCTCGTTGTAGAACGCCCGCGACCCGGCGATGCGGTTCTCGGTGTCGGCCAGCTCGTGTTGGAGCCGACGCGTCGTCGTGTCGGTCGCGAGTTCGGGGTGTGCCTCGATGACGGCGAGGAGCCGGGTGATCTGCTCGGTCTGTTCACGCACGGCGGCATCGGCCTGGGCGACGGCGGCAGCATCGGGGACGTCGCCCACGACGCTCGATCGAGCCACGGCGACCGCCTCCTGGGTCTGGCGTTCGTGGGCGATGGCCGCCTTGGTGACCGATTCGAGCGCCGGGATGAGGTCGCGCCGTCGGGCCAGCTGCACGTCGACCAGACTCCACGCGCGGGCGGCGGCCTGCACGAACGACTGGAGCTGGTTGTAGACGACGAGCGACACGGCCGAGAGGAACAGGAGCACCAGAACCGTGATCGTGAGCGGCAGCGCGACAGCGGAGTCGATCCCACTCGCCCCCCAGATGGCGAGGGCGACGCCGATGACGAGGAAGATCGGTACGGCGATGCCCGCCCGTTTGCGATGGGACTCCTCCGGGCGGGTCGAGACGATGAAGGGGCGACCGTGATCGATGCGGGGGACGGAGGCATCGCCGGGGAACGAGGCGTCGCCCACCACGTAGAGGTCGTCGCCGATCGCGATCGCCGTCTCGGTCTGGCGGTACCGGCCGGTCCGATTGTCGAAGCTCACGAGTCGGGCCAGGAACCCCTTCTTCTCGCCGTCGCGGAACACCTCGCTCACCAGGGTGCGCGGGGTCAGCGAGGCCTCCGCGATCACCACCTCGACCGCCCCGCTGTCGTCGACCACCTCGATGCTCGGCCGGGCATCGGACCGGGCATCGATCTCGTGCCACTCGGTGTAGGTCTCGGTACGCGTGGTCGTGCGTCCTTCGCTGTCGGTGCTGGTCACCGTGCGGGTGTGCTCTCGCTCCTCCTCGAGTCGGTAGGTCCACCAGACCGAGGGTGTGTGCGACAAATGCGAGCGCAGGGGTTGCTCGTGCCAGGCCCGGCCCTTGACCTCGTTGCGACCCGCGTAGACGGCGGCTGCGGGCGTGGTTCCGAGATCGGCATAGACGCGGCGGCGACGATCGAAGAGCCAGGCGGCCACGAATGCCACCGGTGCGAGGAAGAGGGGCCAGATCACGTCACGGCTTCAGGAACGCCGTCGCGGTACTCGTTGCCCATCTCGCGCAACCTAGCCTCCATCGATCGCTCTCGCCGTCGGCTCGGTGTCGGGTTCGACGATCTCCCGCGAGCCGCCGCGGGCCCAGCGGGCGGTGAGGAGGGCAAGCGTCGAGTAGGTGAGAAAGCCGACGGCCATCGGTGTGACGGTGTCGTCGATCATCCGGTCGAACACAGCGGCGAGCAGCGATGCAACGCCGATCGACAGCACCCCGTTGAGGGCGCTCGCGGTGCCGGCGATGCGGGCCATGGGTGTCATCGCGAGGGCGACGAACGCCGGGGTCGACACGGTCGTGAACGACGCGAAGACCGTGACGAGGACGAGCCAGATCACGAACGGCGGTCGGCCATCGGTTGCGAGGCACGTCGCGAGGAACACCGTCGCCCTGGTCACCATGACCGTCGTCGCCGTCGATCCCACGGCGTCGGCGCCGAACCGACTGATGAACCGGCTGCTCGTCCACACGGTGAGTCCGATGCCGGCCGCAGTGATGAAGAACACGAGCGCGAACCAGTCGCCGTAGCCGTAGATCTCGTCGACGATCGGCTGACCGCTGCCGAGATAGATGAAGAACGCACCCGAGCCGAGGGTGATCGCCCCGGAGTAGCCGACCGTCGCCCTCGTGCGGAAGAAGGCCGCGGCGCCGCGGCGGACCGTGGCGACGTCGAGCGGTCGAGCGTTCTCGGGCGCCATCGTCTCGCCGAACCAGAGTGTCCAGGCGATGCCGGCAAGCGCGAGCGGCACCGCGGCGGCGAATACGAGACGCCAGTTGCCGCTGAGGAGGATGACCTCGCCGATCGAGGGTGCGATGGCCGGCCCGACGAGGAAGATGGCCATGGTGAGCGAAGTGATGCGGGCGAGGCGGTCGCCGCTGTAGAGGTCGCGGGCGATGGAGTTCCGGAGGACACTCGGCGCGGCGGCTCCCAGGCCCCAGACGAAACGGGCGACGAGCATCGTGGTCATCGAGCCGGCAGCCGCCGCGCCGGCCGCGCCGATGCCGTAGAGCACCAGGCCGCTCAGCAGGGGCCGCCGCCGACCCGTGCGGTCCGATGACAGGCCCCAGACGAGCTGGCCGGCCGCCATGCCGAGGAAGTACGTGGTGACGATGAGCGAGACCTCACCGGAACCGTCGCGCAGGCCGAACTCGTCACGGAGCTCGTCGAACGCGGGCAACGACGAGTCGATCCCGAACGCGAGGACGATGCTCAGGAATGCGAGGAACGCGACGACCGACCGGTCGCTGCGTGAGGTGGTGTGGTCGCGGTTCAGCGGCGGAGTTGGCTCACGTCGCGAACCGCGCCGCGGTCCGCCGATGTCGTCATCGCGGCGTAGGCCTGCAGCGCGGCCGAGACCTCGCGCACCCGACCGTTCGGCTGCCAGGCGTCGCTGCCCTTGGCTTCCATCGCGGCGCGGCGAGCAGCGAGCTCGTCGTCGGAGATGCGCAGGTTGATGGAGCGGTTGGGGATGTCGATGTCGATGAAGTCGCCCTCCTCGATCAGACCGATCGCGCCGCCCTCGGCCGCCTCAGGAGACGTGTGACCGATCGAGAGCCCCGAGGTGCCACCCGAGAAGCGGCCGTCGGTGAGGAGCGCGCACTCCTTCCCGAGGCCCCGGCTCTTGATGTAGGAGGTCGGGTAGAGCATCTCCTGCATGCCGGGCCCGCCCTTGGGGCCCTCGTAGCGGACCACCACGATGTCGCCGGCCTTGATGTCGGTCTCGTCGAGGATGGCGTCGCATGCGGCGTCCTGGCTCTCGAAGACGCGGGCCGGGCCGGAGAACGTGAAGATCGATTCGTCGACACCGGCCGTCTTGACGATGCACCCGTTCTCGGCGATGTTGCCGAAGAGGACGGCCAGGCCGCCCTCGGCGTTGTAGGGGTTCGCCACGGTGCGGATGCACCCGTCGTCGCGGTCGAGGTCGAGGTCGGGCCACCGCTCGGCCTGGCTGAACGCGACCTGCGTGGGGATGCCGGCGGGGCCGGCCCGGTAGAACTCGACGACCTCGTCGGACGGGTCGCGCATGACGTCCCACTGGTCGAGCGCAGCCGCCAACGACTCGCTGTGGACGGTCGGGAGGGTGGTGTCGAGCAGCCCGCCACGGTCGAGCTCACCGAGGATGCCCATGATGCCGCCGGCTCGATGCACGTCTTCCACGTGGTACTTCTCGGTGCTCGGTGCGACCTTGCAGATGTTGGGCGACCGGCGGCTCAACCGGTCGACGTCGGCCATCGTGAAGTCGATGCCGCCCTCATGGGCGGCGGCGAGGATGTGGAGCACCGTGTTGGTCGAGCCACCCATCGCGATGTCGAGGGTCATCGCGTTCTCGAAGGCGGCCTTGGTGGCGATCGAGCGGGGCAGGACCGACTCGTCGTCCTTTTCGTAGTAGCGGCGGGCGAGATCGACGATGCGACGGCCGGCCTCGAGGAAGAGTTGCTCGCGGTCGGCGTGGGTGGCGACGACGGTGCCGTTGCCGGGCAGTGACAGGCCGAGGGCCTCGGTCAGGCAGTTCATCGAGTTGGCGGTGAACATGCCCGAGCAGGAGCCACACGTCGGGCACGCCGAGCGCTCCATCTGGAGCAGGTCGTCGTCGCTCACCGAGCTGTCGCCGGCGCTGATCATCGGGTTGATGAGGTCGAGCTTCACGCTCACACCGGCGAGCTTGGTCTTGCCGGCTTCCATCGGTCCGCCGCTGACGAAGATCGTCGGGATGTTGAGCCGCATCGCCGCGTTGAGCATGCCCGGAGTGATCTTGTCGCAGTTCGAGATGCAGACGAGGGCGTCGGCGCAGTGGGCGTTGACCATGTACTCGACGGAATCGGAGATCAGGTCGCGGCTCGGGAGGCTGTAGAGCATGCCGCCGTGACCCATCGCGATGCCGTCGTCGACGGCGATCGTGTTGAACTCCTTGGCCACGCCGCCGGCCGCCTCGATCTCGCGGGCGACGAGTTGACCGAGGTCTTTCAGGTGGACGTGGCCGGGCACGAACTGCGTGAACGAGTTCGAGATGGCGATGATCGGCTTGTCGAAGTCGTCATCGCCCATGCCGGTGGCGCGCCACAGGGCGCGGGCACCGGCCATGTTGCGGCCGTGGGTGGTGGTGCGGGAGCGGTACTCGGGCATGCGCTCAGCCTACGGGTGACGTCGTCTCCCGGCCCAAGATTCTCACCGGCCCGCACCCGGCAATCGGCGTCGTTCATTCGATCCCGGCAAGATCGGCCACCATCCGCCACAACTCTTCGCGTCGTTGGGGGGTGTCGGACCGCTTCGTGGATGGCAGGCGATGGATCGGGCGCGGGGCACGATCGAGCCAGAAGCTGCCGTTGGGGGCGTCGCCGAGGTCGGGGGCGAGAGCGAGCCACACCATGGTGTCGGCGCCCTCGTCCGGGGTGCGCAGGGCCGGCCCGACGATGCGCCGGAACGTCGGAAGGGCTTCCTCGACACCGGGAGTGTCGGCCCATCCGGGGTGCACGGCATGGAAGGAGATCCCGGGTTCGGGGGAACGTGTCGGCCACATCTCGTTGAGCGTGACCTGGGCCCGCTTGGCCCGTGAGTACTGCTCGCTGCCGCCGTAGTCGGCCTCGCTCATCTGGAGTCCGTCGACCCGCAACGGGCTGGCGTACATGCCGCCCGATGACATCGTGATCACCCTGCCGCCGGCGGCGGAGAGCGCAGGGGCGAGCAGGGTCGTCATCAGGAACGGCCCCACTACCTGGCTGGCGACCGTCAACTCGATCCCGGCGTTGTTGTCGCGACGTTCGGCGCTGAGCGCACCGGCGTTGTGGAGCAGCGCGTCGATCCCGGGGTGCCGCTCGAGGATCTCGGCGCTCACGCGGCGAACCTGGTCGAGGTCGCCCATGTCGGCGATCACGCAGGACACATCGCCGCCGCCGTCGGCCAATTCGGCGCGGACCCGTTCGGTCTTCTCGGCGTTGCGACCGAGGATGACGAGCGTGGTGTCGGCATCGGTGAGGCGTTGTGCGGCGGCGAGGCCGATCCCGGAGGTGGCGCCGGTGAGGATGACGGTCTTGCCCGTGCCGTCGAGCTCGTCGAGGTCGGTCCAATCGAACAGCGACGACCGCAGGTGGTAGCCGACTCGGGTGAAGCTCGGCGCGATCGGCACCTCGAGCAGTCGATCGACGATGCGGGCCGTGAGACTCACGAGACGAAGTCTCCCTCGAGCGCACTTCTCAGTCCGCCGGCGGCGGCATCACCGACCCGACGGAAGACCAGGCCGAGGATCGGGTCACCCAGGCGCAACAGGAGCGGGAGACGTAGCGTGGCGTCGTAGGTCACGATCGAACCTTCCGGGGCGGGCTCGACGGAGATGACGTCGATCGAGGTGAACCACGACGCTTTCGCCTCGTAGGTGACGGAGCGGGGCCCGGTGAACGCCGTGGTCACGTAGCGCAGCGTCATCGACCCGGTCGAGAGGGTGACGTCGTATTCGGCATCGGGACCCGGCCCGTCGCCGACGACCTGCACGGACGTGGTGACGCCGGGATCCCAGTCGGCGAGGTTGGCGAGGTCGGCGACACGAGCGAAAGCCTCGCCGGCGGAGAGGGAGCAGCGGATCGACGTGGTGTAGCGGGCCATACCGAACACTACGGCTCGGCTGTATCGGGCGGATGCGCGACTAGGGTCGCGTCCATGCTTCTCGCCGACATCAATGACACTGGCTACAACATCATTCTCTTCCTCCACATCCTGACGATGTTCGCCGCGTTCGCGCCGATGTTCGTCCACCCGTTCATCGATCGGGAGACCGCCGGTGGCGACGCGTCGGTCCGTCAGGCCGTCTTCGCCGGCATCGCCGCCCGGTCGATGCGGATCTACGGCAGCATGCTGATCCTCGGCGGGTTGCTCGGTTTCGGTGTCGCCGGGATGTCGAAGGCGCCGGGAACCGACGAGCTCGTCTACTCGGTGAGCGACAGCTGGCTCTGGCCTGCCGTGCTCCTCTGGGTCGCCATGAACGGGGTGCTGCACGGGATGATCATCCCCGGCGAGAAGGGGATCGCCGCCGGCGACGACGTGGTCGGGAGGAAGGCCGAGATCGGTGGCATGTTGATCACCCTGATGTTCCTCGTGACCCTCTACCTGATGGTCTTCAAGCCGGGCGCCTGACCCTCCAGAGCCGTCTTAGACTTCCCCGGTGCAGGCTCCGCTCCGACTTCTCCGCGTCGTTCGGACCGGTGCGGCACCCGGCCTGCTCTTCGCCACCGCGGTGTCGACTGCGGTCTTCGTCGCCACGCCGATCTCGCTGTCGTCGATCGCCGACCGTTTCGGTGTCGGCGCCGGCACCGCCGGCATCTTCTCCGCGGCACAGCTCGGCATGTTCGTGGTGGCCTCATGGGCGTCGGGGCGGTTCATGGTCCCGAGCGCGAGGGGATTTCGTCTGGCGCTTCTCGTGCTGGCGACCGCGAACTTCGCCAGCGCCGCGACCGACGTCTTCGCGGTGTTCGTGGTCATCCGCGCGCTGTCGGGCCTCTCACTCGGGGTCCTGACCTGGCTCGCCTGGTCGCAGGTCTTCGGCGACGAGCAGCGCCAGGGCGACATCGCCGTCGTCGGGCCCATCGCCGGCGTCGTGGTCTCGCCGCTGTTCGGTGTGCTGCTGTCGGTCGGCGACGACCGCTGGGTCTTCGGGGCGCTCGGCGTCGCCGCCCTCGTGCCCCTGCTGATGGTTCCCGACTTCGCGGCTGCGGCGGCGGCGGAACATCGGTCCCGCACCGCGGCGGTTCCCCAGGCCCTCGTCCTGATCGGCGCGCTCACGCTCCTGACGCTCGGTGGCTCGGCCGTGTTCGTGTTCGGCGGTGTGATCCTGATCGACGAGGTCGGGGTGAGTCCCGGGGTGCTGTCGCTCCTCTTCGCCGCCAACGCCCTGGCCAGCGTGCCCTCGTCGCGTTGGCGCGGTCGTCGACCTCGTGCCGGCATCTGGCTGGTGGTGACCGCGGGATGTGCGGTCGCGTTGCCGCTGATCACCGAGGTCTGGATGGCATGGCCCGTGCTGACCATCTGGGGGTTCGCGTTCTGGGCAGGCGTGCCCGGGATCTACACGCTGTTGGCGGAACGCTCCGCGCACCCGGCCGACCGGGCCGGCGATGCGCAGGCGGCGATGGCGGCCGGCCGGGCGGTCGGCCCGTTGCTCGGTGGCGTGCTGGTCTCGTCGTGGTCGTTCGCCGGCCTGGGGCTGATCGGCGGTGGGCTGATGGCCGCCGGCGGCGCGGTGAGTCTCGCCGTCGAGCTTCGGCGTCCCCACGGGTGAACAAGTAGCGTCGCGTCATGGCCGGCGACCCCGTGATCATCGATGTCGATGGCATCGAGGCCCGCGTCACCAGCCCCGACAAGGTGTTCTTCTCGAAACGAGGCGAGACCAAGTTGGACCTCGTCCGCTACTACCTGGTGGTCGCCGAGCCGTTCCTGAGGGTCGTTGGTGGGCGTCCGCTCCTGTTGGAGCGTTATCCCGATGGGGCCGGAGGGAAGTCGTTCTTCCAGAAGCGGGTCCCGAAGGGTGCGCCCGACTGGCTGCGGACCACCGTGGTGAGCACACCCAACGGCACGACGTCGAATGCCCTCGTCGCCCACGACATGGCCCACATCGTCTGGGCGGTCAACATGGGCTGTCTCGGGTTCCACGTGTGGCCCTACCGGGCGGCGGACCCGACCCACGCCGACGAGCTGCGCATCGATCTCGACCCGCAGCCGGGGACCGACTTCGACGACGTGCGCGCCGCGGCCTACGAGGTGAAGGCGGTGCTCGACGAGCTCGGCATCGTCGCATGGCCGAAGACAAGCGGTTCCAAGGGCATCCACATCTATGTGCGGCTCCATCCGCGCTGGGACAGCTACCAGGTCCGTTACGCCGCAGTGGCGCTGGCCCGCGAGCTGCAGCGGCGCCGGCCCGATCTGCTCACCTGCGAATGGTGGAAAGAGGAGCGGGGTCGGCGCGTCTTCGTCGACTTCAACCAGAATGCACCCCACAAGACGGTGTTCGGTGCCTGGTCGGTGCGTCCGAGGGTGGGCGGCCAGGTCTCCACCCCGATCACCTGGGACGAGGTCGCCGACGTCGAACCCGAGGCGTTGACCCTCGCGACGGTGCCGGCCCGGTTGGCCGAACGCGGCGACGCGTGGGCCGGCGTCGACGATGCACTGCAGTCGATCGAGCCGTTGCTCGAGTGGCACGAGCGCGACTGGGCCGACGGTCTCATGGATGCACCCTGGCCGCCCGTCTATCCGAAGCAGCCCAACGAGCCGCCCCGGGTCAGCCCCAGTCGGGCCAAGCGTGGCCCGCACGACGACGGCTGACGGCGTCGCTCAGGCGGCGTCGATCGCGACGAGGGCCGCGCCGAGGGCGCCGGCATCGTCGCCGAGTTCGGCGAGCCTGACCTCGACCCGGGGACGATGGTCGGACGCGAGCAGCAGCTCGTGCAGCCAGTCGTCGACGCCGCGCCGGAGGGGTTCGCCGATGCCGGTGAGCCCGCCGCCGATGACGATGCGCTGCGGGTCGAGGACCACGACGAGATTGGCGCACCCGCGGGCGACGTCACGGCAGAACTCGTCGAAGACGCGGGCAGCGTCGTCGTCCCCGGCGGCCAACGCGTCGGCGACGTGGAGGCCCGTGATCGCCGCGACACCGCCGGCCAGGTCGATCGCCGCGTCGAACCGTCCGTCGTGGGCGGCCTCGCGCCCGCGTCGACCGAGCGCGCTGCCCGACGCGTAGTACTCCCAGGGCCCCTGCTGGCCGGTGATGTGGGCGGGGCCGTCGGCATCGACCACCATGTGGCCCGCCTCGCCGGCGAAACCGTGCGCGCCGTGGACGAGCTGTCCGCCGACCACGAATCCGGTCCCGATGCCGGTGCCCAGGGCGACGAACGCGAAGTCGTCGGCGCCCCGCCCGGCGCCGAGCTTGGCCTCGGCCCAGGTGCCGGTGGTCGCGTCGTTCATCGCGGTCACGGGGATTCCGAGCGCGTCGCTCAGCTCGGGACCGAGGGGGAACTCGACCAGTTGCGCCAGGTTCGGCGAGTACCGGACCACACCGTCGGTGGTGACGAGGCCGGCAACGCCGAGTCCGACGGCATCGACGGAGACCGCATTCGCGCGCTCGAGCTCGCGGGTGATCTCGACGAGCGTCGCCACGACGGCTGCGCCGGGGCCCGCACTCGACGCCCGGGCCCGGTCGATGACCGATCGCGTCGTGGGGTCGACCAGCAGCCCGCGGGCGTTGGTGCCCCCCACGTCGAACCCGAGAATCATGAACGCCGACACTATCTTGGCCCGCACTATCTTGACAGAAAGCTTTCTGCAAAGTTATCTGGCGGAGTGATCGATCTGACCACACTCGCCCTCCTGCTCGGACGGCTGTCCCGTCTCAACGAGGCCGCCATGGCCGAGGTGTGTGCCGACCACGGCATCACCCCGGCAGAGACGAGGGTCATGTCACTGCTCGTCCACCGGCCGGACCGGTCGGCCAGTCCCTCCGACCTCGCCGACTTCGTCGTCCAGACGAGCGGCGGCCTCACCGCCACGCTCCGCCGACTCGAGGCCGATGGGCTCGTCGAGCGGGTGGCCGATCCGAGCGACGGCCGAGGGCGCCTCGTCGTGTTGACCGATGCGGGAGAGTCCGTGCACTCCCGGGTGGTCGAGGCGATCGTCGCTCGGGTCGCGCGGGTGGTCGACGGACTCGACCGCGCCGTCGTCGGCGACCAGATCCGAGCTCTGGTCGATGCCTTCGAACGCGACGGCGGTCTGCCCTCCTCTGCCGGCTTTCGTGCCGATGCCCCTCTCACCACCCACCGGTAGCACCCGAACGGACACCGAACATGAACCAGATGCAGCACGGACCCCGCAATCCCTTTCTCGCCGATTCGTCCTATCCGGTGGCCCACGGTCGCAGCGACCAGCAGGACAACGTGCCGTGGCGCGGCCCCGAGGGGCCGACCGAGGTGCTCGACGAGGCGGTCGACCTCCAGTACGCCTGGCTCGGTCCGTGTCACTTCGGCGGACTCATCTCCGGGGTCTATCCCGACGGCGGTCGCACCATCTGGAGCAACGGGCGCCAGAACATCGTCAAGCTCGACTACGACACGCTCGAGATCCTCGCCGATCACGTCATCGTGGGCGGCGAGGGGAAGAGCCCCCAGTCAGAGCTCGAGGACAACCTCCGCGGTCTCGACGAAAAGGACGGCTGGGCGGCGATCGAACACGCCGTCGAGCTGTCGATGCGGTACATGACGGGCCTCGATGGCGTCTACGCACTCCTCGACCGTGACCACACGCTCTTCCTCGGGCGAAAGGACCACGCGGTCGCCTATGTCGAAACCGATCCGAACGACCGTCGCTCGGAGATCGTCGAGCGAGATCGTTGGTACAAGCCCGCTCACATCACCGGCGCCTTCGTCGGCATGAACATCACCTTCGACGGCCGCCTCGTGATGTCGACCGACCGCGGCTGGGTGGTCGTGCTCGCCCGTGACTTCAGCGAGTACCACGCCATCCAGGTGGCGGGAGGGGCCGAGGAGGCCGAGGCGTACTGCACGAAGATGGAGGAGGCCGGACGGGCCGGCTACGGGTGGATGCGCACGAGCATGTGTGTCGACGAGGACAACGGGATCTACTGCTCGTCGAACGACCACCACCACAAGCTGCGGTGGACGGGAACCGAGCTCACCGACGACGAGGCGCACGGGTGCTGGACGGTTCCCTATCGCAACGGCGGTGGTACCGGCTCGGGAACCACCCCGTCGCTCATGGGTTTCGGTCCCGACGAGGACCGATTCGTGGTGTTCGGCGACGGCGACGCCGTCGTCAACATCACCCTCGCCTGGCGCGACGACATCCCCGACGACTGGGAGCAGCTCCCCGACGCGCCGCACCGACGGATCGCCGGGATCGGTCCCGCCAACATGGGAGACCCCGACCTGCCGACCATCCAGACCGAGCAGTCGATCACCGTCTCGGGCTATGGCGCGATGACCGTCAACAACGAACCGGCCACGATCCCCGAAGGGTTCCCGGCCCAGGGCGTTCGCATGCTCTGCTTCATGCTCGGCCACAAGCCGGAGTTCACCCCCCACGGGATGCACAAGTACGCGTGGGACCCGATCGCCCGGGAATTGCGTGAGGCGTGGGTCAACCACGAGATCTCGTCACCCAACTCTGTCCCCTTCGTCGCTGAGGAGAGCGGCCTCGTCTACACCTGCGGAGCGCGTGACGGGAAATGGACCATCGAGGCTGCGGACTGGGAGACGGGTGAGACCGCGTTCCACTACGTGCTCGGCGGTTCGAAGTTCAACACCCTCGGTGCGGGTGTGACCGTCGACGACGACGGCCACCTGCTCTTCGGTTCGATGTACGGCAAGACCCGCATCCTGCGTGGACCAGGGATGCTCAAAGCGACGTCAGCGCGGGGGTGATCAGTCGGCCGTCGTTCGTGACCACGACGAAGTCCAATCGCATCGCCTCGCCGACGAGCGCCGACGGCAGCATCGCCAGGAAACCCGGCCCGTTCTCGGTGGGATAGACCTTCGAACCGGTGACGATCGTGCCGTCGACCGCGACGAGGACTTCCGCCGCGTCGAGCGTGGCCTCGACCCGTCCCTGCACCAACGCGGGCGGCGGATCCGTCGGCGCGGTGGTCAGGGCATTCAGGGACCAGACCTGCACGCGACCGGCCGCCTCGGTCGACAGCTCGTCGAGCGGGACACCGATCAGATCGTCGTTGTCGAGCAGTTCGAGGAGGGCGTCGAGCTCCCCGTCGCCCTCCTGCCAGGGACGGATCCAGCGATCCGCGGCGGTGGGGAAGTCGGCCTCGCCGTCGTAGTGCAGCGCCTCGCTCAGACGGCGGTTGTCGTCGGGTCCCTCGATCGCGAACGTGTACTTGTCGGTGCCGCGACGTTCGATCGCCGCGCTCCCCGGCGCGCTGCCGTCGATGTCCCAGTCGATCGTGGTGCCGGTCAGGTCGGCGATCAACGGCAAGAGGTCGATCGCCATGAGGTTCTCGTCGCTGACGATCGCTTCGCCGGGGCCGGGTGGCTTGACGAAGAGCGGAGCGAACGCCGTGCCGGGTCGTCCTGGGCCGGAGATGTCGCGGTTCTCGGTGCCGATCTCGAACGAGACACCGTGGTCGGCCACCACGACGAGGGCGGTGTCGTCGTAGAGCCCGTTGGCCTCGAGACGGGCGATCAGCTCGCCGAGCAGGGCGTCGGTGTACTGGACCTGGAGGAGATGGCGAGCCTCGTTGACCGCACTGAGCCACTCGACGGTGTTGAGCTCGCCCAGCTCGCTCCCTCGGGGCACGGTCGCGTAGAGGGTGCCGTCGGCGTAGAACTCCCACGGGACGTGGGGGAGCAGCAGGTGGAGGAACCACAGGGTCGGGTTCGGACTGGGCTCGAGGACGTCGAGGAACCGGCTGAAGCGGGTCGGCCACTGCTCGAGATACCCCGGTTCGAAGATGCCGAGTTCCTTGAACGGGATCGCCTCGGGCGGCTCGGCATCGACCTGTTCGCGAAAGTCGTCGAGCGCCTCCTGTCCGACGGTGCGGGGCCCGCGGAGCCGTTCCGTCCACAGATCGATCAGCTGCGAGAGCGCGTGGTCGGGGGCCGGCGGCTCGACTTCCTCACCGCTGGGGCCCTCCTCGGAGCAGGTGGAGACGCCGCACATGCGGGTGAACGCCTCGTGCACGGTGAGGTGATGGGTCGGGGCGAGGAGCGAGAAGAGGTTGTCGGGGTAGTTGGTCCACACCGGCGAACGCAGGCGGGGCTCCCGGCCCGTGAGCATGGTCGGAAACGCGGTGCGCGTCGTTCCGCTCTGGGCTGCATAGTTGCGGTACCACGTGGAGTCGGCGGCGAGCGCAGCGAAGTTGGGAAAGCGAGCGGCGTCGATGTTGCCGTCGGCGTCGAGGAGTGAGCGGGTGGGAAGCTCGTCGAGGACCAGGACGACCAGCGACGGCGTGTCGCCCACGAACTCGGCCCGCTCGGCATCGTCGAGCGGGCGGAGCAGGTCGCTCGATTCGCTGGCGAACAGGAACAACCCCAGCGCCAGGAACGGCAGGATCGCCGTGTAGCGCAACCATTCGGCCACGACACCGGCTCGGAGCACTGCGGCGACGACGAGTGCGACGGCGAGCACGCCGCCGGCGAGGGCGACGAGGTCGCCCCCGATGTCGCGCCCGATCCAGACCCCCGCGACGAACGCGAGCGCGGCGGCGACGCCGCGATAGATCCACTGCCCGAGCGTGGCGTGGATCCGGTGCGCGACGGCGACGAGCGCGCTGATCGACAACGGGGGCACGAAGGCGATGCCGACGGCGAGCAGCACGATCTCCAGGCGGCCGGTCCGGGCGAACACGAACAGGGTCGGGTTCGAACCGGCGAGCGACAGGAGTGGCTGCGTGATCGCGAAGCCGGTCAGGCCCAGCACGACGAATGGCCACCCCGACGGCAGGGCGCGTCGGTCGGTGGCGACGTCGGCGGTCACCGCGGGCGCAGGTGGAACAGCACGCGCGTGCCGCCGGGCAACTCCTGCCGGTCGATGACGGTGAACCGGTCGTCGACCTGCCCCTCGATGGCGGCGAGCGTGTAGGCATCGTGGGTGCCGGCGCGCTTGTGGCGCATCAGGGTCTTCACCATCGGATCGTTCTCGGTCGGGATCTCGAGGACGACCTCGCCGCCCAGTGCGGCGAAGTTGTCGAGGATGGCCGACGTCGGGACGTTGTGGGTGAGGGCCAGGTGATGGATCACCGCGAGGGCGAGCACGAGATCGGGCTGTGATCGGGCCGGCAGCGCCGGTCGCTCCGTGCCGTTCCAACCGATGCCCGGTGACGGGTCGGCGAAGTTCATGTACATCGGCACGATGCCCGTCGTGCCGTCGGCCCGCAGCTCCCGGTACAGACGATCGACGACGAGGTCGTCGGCATCCATCGCCAGGACCGTCGTTGCGTGCTCGGCCGCGATACGGCTGAACATGCCGTCGTTCGCGCCGATGTCCCAGACCTGATCGCGTGGGGTCAGTGCGGCCACCGAACGGACGAAGTCGGCCTTCAGCAACAGTTCCTTCGACTGGTAGTGACCCCGTTGGGAGTAGTCGCCCCATGTCGACTCGGACCGGTCCCAGACGAGTCCCTCGACCAGCGCGATGAGCCGGTCGATCGTCGCGACGTAGAGTTCCTTCTTGTAGCCGGCCTTCTTCATCTCGGTCACGGTGTCGGCCGAGCCGTCGGTGAAACGGGCATCGGCCTTGGCGTGGAGCCAGACGTGGGTGAGAAACCCCTTGTGCCCGGCGCGGCGGCCCTCGAGCACCCGGCGGGCCTGCTCCGGGGTGATGCCGTCGACGGCGCCGCGCATCCAGGGCTGATGGGGGAGGTCCTTGTAGGCCGTGAACATCAGTGGGAACAGGAACATCTGGCAGAACTGCCGATAGCCCCACCAGGCCTCGCCGGTCCGGTACGGCTCGAACGACGGCACGTCGATGAACACCGGGCGGGCACCGACGAACTGCACGTTGTAGGAGGTCGCGTCCTTGGTCGTGATGTCGTCGTCGATCGCGGCCCGGACGAGGCGAAGCGTCAGCAGGGCTGCGTCCTGCAGCATCGAGAACGACCACTCGTGGGGGTAGGTGACGACGGGGATGCGGTCGTGTTCGAGCACGGTTGACCACTCGCGGCCGTCGGGGCTCGGTCCCTCGACCTCGCGGGTCCCGACGATCGATCCGTCGGCGAGCGCGTCCCGGAAGAAGCGGGACGCGGCCACGGTCTCGTAGTCGGCCGCCGCGGTCGTGTCGAGGCCCCGCCGGACATGGTCGCCATCGCGCCAGACGCGCGACGACGGATCTCGGAAGGAGCCGGCGTCGTAGGTCGGGTTCGGGTGATCGCGGCCGGGCGGGGGTCCCGCTGCGGTCACTGCGTCGGTTCGTCGAGGACGGTGGGCTCTTCGTCGAGCACCGGCTCGTCGGTCGAGCGCTTCTTCAGCCGTAGCTTCGCCATCATCGTCTTGGCCGCAACGCCGGCACCCGCGGCGCCTGCAGCAACCGCGCCGATGATCGCGCTGCCAGAGGCTGGGTCCAGATAGGCATTGATCATCATCGCACCCCTGTGTTGAGTGAACGGAACTCTACCAACAGGTGAAGCCTGGGAAGTGGGCGCGGTCAGCCGAGTTGCGCGGCGAATCCTTCGATGGTCCGTTCGATGTCGTCGGCCGTGACGTCGAGATGGGTGACGAGGCGGGCGCCGGCGGTGCCGTCGGGTCGGACCGAGAGCAGCGTGACGATGCCGGCATCGGCCAATCGGGTCCGCAGATCGGCCGGTGCGTCGTCGATCGAAACGAACACCATGTTGGTGTCGCAGGCGTGGACGGTGACGCCCGGGATCGTGCCGAGGCCTTCAGCCAGCCGAGCGGCGTTGGCATGATCGTCGGCGAGGCGTTCGACATGGTGCTCGAGCGCATGCAGGCCGGCCGCGGCGAGTACGCCGGCCTGCCGGAGGCCGCCGCCGAGCATCTTGCGCCAGTGCCGGGCCTCGGTGATGAAGTCGCTCGGACCGCTGAGCACCGATCCGACCGGTGCTCCGAGACCCTTCGACAGGCACAGCGACACGGAGTCGAACGGGGCGGCGAGTTCGGCTCCGGTGATCCCCAGAGCGACGACGGCGTTCCACATGCGGGCACCGTCGAGGTGCACCGACAGCCCGTGGGCTCGCCCGACCGACACGGCCTCGTCCATCCGATCGACGGATTGGACCTTGCCGTCCTTGGTGTTCTCCAGGCACAGCAGACGGCTGCGGGCGAAGTGGTCGTCGTCGGGCTTCACCGCCGCGGCGATCGCGACCGGATCGGGAAGCCCGTCGGCCGCCATCGGCACCGGCTGCGGTTGGATGCCGCCGAGCACGGCGCCCCCGCCGCCCTCCCATCGGTAGGTGTGGGCCATGTCGCCCACGATGTATTCGTCGCCCCGGCCACAGTGGGCCAGGAGCGCACAGAGGTTCGACTGGGTGCCGCTGGTGACGAAGACCGCCGCCTCCTTGCCGAGCCGTTCGGCGACAACGGCTTCGAGGCGGTGCACCGTGGGATCGTCGCCGAAGACGTCGTCGCCGACCTCGGCGTCGGCCATCGCCTTGCGGATGGCAGGAGTCGGCTGGGTCACGGTGTCGGAGCGGAGATCGATCACGGCGTGGAGTCCCTCCTCAGCGAGGAATCTGGTCGGCGTGCTGGACAGCGAAGGACGTGCCGGCGCGGTGGAAGTCGCGGTACCGCTCGAAGTGCCACTCGGGGTGGTCGCGGGAGAACTCGAGGAACACGGACTGCTCGCCGGAGATGCGCTCGGGTGACCAGCAGAAGTAGTCGTCGAACGCCAGGATCATGCCGTGCTTGAGGCGTGACTCGAGGAACTCGAAGACGGTCACCGCACTCGAGTACATGTTGCAGTCGATGAGGCAGATCGCGATGTCGGTCGGGTCCCCGTCGGTGCCGAGCGGTGGGAGGGTCGTGTCGAAGTAACCCTCGGTCGCCGTGTAGGCGTCGCGAGGGATTCCGTGACGTTCGCACGCCTCGTGGAAGTTGGCGACGCCGCCCCCGCCCATCGGGCCGCCGGGATTCCAGCCGGGGTGGTAGTCGCGATCGTCCTTGGCTTCCGGCAGCGGCTGGAACGAGTCGTAGGCCCACATGTGTCGGTCCGTGCGCCCGCTGAGGCACATGGCCCGGTAGGCCATGTGCATGGTGTTGCCGCCCCAGGAACCGAATTCGACATAGTCGCCGGAGATCGCGTTGATGTTCTGGTTGACCCATGCGTCGTAGAAAAACGCGAGGTAGCCCTCGAGGGTGCGCCGGACCGCGCGAGAGATCGGATCGAGGTCGTCGTCGAGATACATGCCGGCCGAGAGTACCGCCTCGCCGCGGCGGAGGTCGCGAGCAGATCGTGGGGTATGACGGCCCCGTGGGAGGTACCGTTTCCCGCGTGGAGATCGGCTGGCTCTGGCGGCGAGGTGGGATCGACCGGGGGCGTCGGCATGCGGTCGCGGCGCGGGTGTGCCTGTGCCTCGCCCTGGTCGCGTCCTCGACCGGATTCTTCGTCGTCGCGGACGACGTCCCGGCGTCGGCGCATGCTCCTCACGATCTCGTGACCGACCTCGCGTTCTCGGCCGACTTCGACATCTCGGGCCGGATCTTCGCCATCATCCGCGGTCGACTCATGCGTTCCGACGACGGCGGCATGAGCTGGCACGAGATCGTGCGCGGTCTCGGCGGGGAGACCCAGAAGCTCCGCGACATCGCGGTGTCGCCGGCCGACAGCGATGTCGTCTACACCACGTCGATCGACGGGGCCCTCCTGCGATCCGTCGACGGCGGCTCGTCGTGGGAGTTGCTTCCGGCTGCGGCCGGCGTCGAAGCGTCGTCGCTCATCCTGGCGCCCGACGACCCGAACGTGGTCTTCGCGTTCGGCCCCAACACGGCGGTGCTCGCTCGATCGGCCGACGCGGGTGAGACCTGGGAGCGGCCGACGCTCGACGGGGTCGAGATCGCGGTCGGGTCGGGCGTCGCCCTGCCCGACGGTCGCATGCTGGTCGGCGACAAGACGGGCCGGATCCTGCTGTCGACCGATGCGGGCGTCACCTGGGTCGAACAGGGTCGCGTCGATGGATTCCGACCGATTCGCGACCTGGCCGTGTCGACCGACCCCGCCGATCGCCCTGTCGTGTTCGCCGCGACCGGCGACCGCCGACTCCTCCGGTCCGACGACGAGGGCGCCACGTTCACCGAGATCGGCGAAGGGCTCCCCGACGAGCAGTTGATGAGCACGGCCGTCTCGACGAGCTTCGCCGACGACGACACCGTGTTCGTCTCGACGCGCGACAGCGGCGCGTACCGCTCGGTCGACGGCGGGAGGACCTTCGAGCCGCTGCACGAGGGCCTCACCCGCAGCCCACAGGCCGATGACGTCGAGAGTCCGCACTTCACGACCATCGCGACCGCGCCCGGTGAGTCGGGGATCGTTCTCCTTGCGGGCTTCGACGGCATGTTCCTCCTTCGCCAGGGTTCGGACACATGGGTGCCGGTGGAGACGCTCACCGGCTACATCGCCGGCCTGGCGCTCTCGCCGGCCTTCGCAGAAGACCGCAGCCTCGCAGTCTTCACCTACGTCAGGGGCGCGTTCGTATCCCGCGACGACGGCAGCACGTGGGAGCTGGCCAACGGCGGGCTCATCGACGATGCGGTCACGGAGGGGAACCGGTTCGCGCCGCTCCGTCGGCTCCACAACGTGCACTTCTCGCCGGGCTACGCCGAAGATCAGACGCTGTGGGGAGCGACATGGACGCGGTTCATCCGGTCGACCGACGGCGGTGTCAGTTGGGAGCAGATCCCGGTGGGCGACCCGCCCGAGGGAAGTCAGCTTCGGCAGTTCGTGCTCGCCGCGTCTCCCGACTACCTCGTCGATCGAACGATCTTCGCCGGCACTCGACAGGGAGAGTTCTTCATGTCCGAGCGCGGCGGCGACAGAGACAGCTGGGAACAGCTCTCGTCGTTCGAAACCCGGGTGCGTTCGATCGTTCCGAGTCCTGCCTTCGCCGATGACCGGACCATTTTCGTCGGCACCGTCGGCGGACTGGATCGCAGCACCGACGGGGGAAGAACCTGGACCGACACCGGCGTTCGCAACGAGGCCGAGGTGACGGGCCGGGAAATCGACTTCGGGATCCAGGTCGCCGTGTCGCCGGACTTCGCCAACGACGGGTTGGTGTACGCGGCGACCGACAGCGGTCTCTTCCGATCGTCGGATTTCGGTGAGACCTTCGCCGAAGTCAGGTCCGGTCCGCTCACGTCCGACGAGTTGATCGAGGCAGTGGCGTTCTCCCCGACGTTTGCCGACGACGGGTTGCTCCTGGTGAGTGTGCGCGCGGTCGGCCTGGTGCGCAGCACCGACGGCGGTGCGACCTTCGAGTCGACTGCTCCAGCCCTCGACGAGGCGAACCTCCTCATCGCCGACTACGCCAACCCGTCGTCGGCACCGATTCAGTTCTCGCCGACCTACGCCGTCGACGGGACCATCTACGCCTATGCGCAGCAGGCGCTGCTGCGGTCCACCAACCGCGGCGAGGATTGGGAAGTCGTCGACATTCCGTCGGTGGAGGAGGTGCTGGCCGCGCTGCCCCCGTTCGAACCGGCGGGCGACGATTCCCGGCTCGTCACCGACGAGCCGTCGGCCGAAGATCCTGACAGCGTCGACCCGGGTGTCGATGCCGAGGTGGACGAGGTGGACGAGGTGGACGACGTGGACGGCGGCTCCGAGGCAGACGATGTGGAGACCGCCACCACACCGGTCGACGACGATGCCGATGAGCGTTCGAACGTCTGGGGGGTGGCGGCGTTGGTCGCCGTGCTCCTCGTCATCGGCGGACTCGGGTTCATCGTGGTGCGTCGGAGCTATCCCGCATCGCCCTGACCCGCGTTGTTCGAGGGGAGGGTCAGGCCCGGGCGACGAGGTGGGCTTCGTGGCGACCGTTGGCACGCCACTGCTCGCTGTGGTGGACGACCTCGAGCCGGTCGACCAGGCCGGGGAGTTCGCCCGGTCGGAGCAGGAACGCGGCGCCCGGTTTGTCGTGACGCTCCAGATTGGTCGTCGTGGCGATGACGACGCCGAGCAGTCCGCCCGTCGTCAGCCGCTCGGTCATCGCCGCGAAGAGATCCCGTTGGAGATAGTTGGCGACGGTGATCACGTCCCACGGCCCGTCCGGGAGCGGCGCCGATTCGAGATCGACCTCGACGGTCGTGAGACGAACCCCCTGCTCCTCGGCGCGGGTGCGCGCCCGGGCGAGCCCCACATCGCTCACGTCGCAGACCATCACGTCGAGGCCGCGGCGGGCGAAGCCGACCGCATCGGCCGACCCGCCTCCGGCGATGTCGAGCAGCCGTCCTGATGGCGGGAGCCATGGTTCGAGCAGATCGACGAGTTTCGAGCCGTGGTCGGTGCCGACACCGGCGGTCGACCACTTCTCGTTCCAACGGTCGCGGTCGCCCGCGCCCATCAGCTCGCTCCGGCGTCGGCTTCGGGCTCGAGCTGGGCGGTGACCTCGATCTCGGTCGAGTCGGTCGCCGTCCCGGCTGTGACCGACTCGATCATGCCGGCCGCCTTGACGTCGTCGATGACGAGTTCGAGCAGATCGAGTTGGGCCTGCGTGGCCGCGAACGTGGCCGACACGACGAGCGTGCGCAGCTTGCGCTTCGCTTCGGACTTCTCGCGGCGGACCACGCTCAGGGCCTCGGTGGCGACGTCGCTCGGGCCTGGGCCGATTCCTCCGGCGGCAGCCCGGAGCGGATCGCTGTCGGGCCACTCGGCGGTGTGGACCGACCCGTCGTGCCACCAGTTCCAGACCTCTTCGGCCACGAAGGGAAGGAAGGGGGCGAAGAGACGCTGGAGCGTCGACAGTGCCATGCGCAGTGCGTGCTGGGCGGAGGCGGCGCGATCGTCGCCGTACTCGCCGTAGGCGCGGGCCTTGACGAGTTCGACATGGTTGTCGGTGAACCACCAGAAGAACGCTTCGGTGCGCTCGAGGGCGCGGGCGTAGTCGAATGCGTCGAAGGCCTTGGTTGCGTCGTCGACGAGGTCGGCGAGCTTGTCGAGCATCGACCGGTCGAGCGGTTCGGTGACGAGGGCGGGGTCGATCGCCGCGTCGCCGTCGCCGAACCCGAGCACGAACTTCGACGCGTTGAGGAGCTTGATCGACAGGCGGCGGCCGATCTTCATCTGGCCCTCGTCGAACGCGGTGTCGGTGCCGGGGCGACCCGACGAGGCCCAGTAGCGGACCGCGTCGGAGCCGTATTCCTCGAGCAACTCCGTGGGAACGACGACGTTGCCCTTCGACTTCGACATCTTCTTGCGGTCGGGGTCGAGGATCCATCCCGACAGCGTGGCGTTGCTCCACGGGGCGACGTCGGCGTCGAAGTGGGCCCGCACGACGGTGCTGAACAGCCAGGTGCGGATGATGTCGTGGGCCTGGGGGCGGACGTCCATCGGGAAGGTCGCTGCGTAGAGCTCGGGGTCGGTCTGCCAGCCACAGGCGATCTGTGGCGTGAGCGACGAGGTGGCCCAGGTGTCCATGATGTCGGGCTCGCCCATGAAGCCCATCGGCGCACCCCGCTGGTCCTCGGTGTAGCCCGGAGGGACATCGGTCGACGGGTCGATCGGGAGCTGATCGATGTTCGGGGTGATCGGTTCGTCCCAGGCCGGCTCGCCGGAGGCGTCGAGTGGGTACCAGAGCGGGATGGGCACGCCGAAGAAGCGCTGGCGGCTGATCAGCCAGTCGCCGTTGAGTCCCTCGATCCAGCTCGCGTAGCGGGTCTGCATGTAGGCGGGGACCCAGTTGATCTCGTCGCCCCGGGCGACGAGATCGGCACGGAGGTCGCTGTCGCGGCCGCCGTTGCGGATGTACCACTGGCGGCTGCTGACGATCTCGAGGGGCTTGTCGCCCTTCTCGAAGAACTTGACCGGGTGGGTGATGGGGCGGGGCTCGCCGTCCATGTCGCCCGACTCGGCGAAGATCTTTGCGATCTCCTCCTGGGCGTTCTTCGAGCGGAGGCCGGCCAGGCGGGCATACGCGGCCTTCCCCTGCTCGGTCTCGATCCACTCCGGGGTCTCCGCGGCGAACTTGCCGTCGCGGCCGATGACGGTGCGGACGGGCAGGTCGAGCTCGCGCCACCAGGTCACGTCGGTCGTGTCGCCGAACGTGCAGATCATGGCGATGCCCGTGCCCTTCTCCGGGTCGGCGAGTTCGTGGGCCCGGACGGGGACCTCGACACCGAAGACCGGCGACCTGACGGTGGCCGTGTCGAAGTAGCGCTGGTAGCGCTCGTCGTCGGGGTGGGCGACGAGGGCGACACAGGACGGGACGAGCTCGGGCCGCGTGGTGTCGATCCAGATGTCGGGATTGCCGTCGGTGCCCGCGAACTTGAGCTTGTGGTACGCCCCGGGCATCTCCTTGTCCTCGAGCTCGGCCTGGGCGACCGCGGTCTGGAAGGTGATGTCCCACAGGCTCGGCGCCTCGACCTGGTAGGCCTCGCCCCGTTCGAGGTTGCCGAGAAAGCCGAGCTGGCTGATGCGGCGGGAGTGGTCGTTGATCGTCTCGTAGGTCCGGGTCCAGTCGACCGACAGCCCGAGGCGGCGGAAGAGTGCCTCGAAGACCTTCTCGTCCTCGACGGCGAGGTCGTGGCACAGCTCGATGAAGTTGGGGCGACTGATCGAGATGGTCTGCCGCTTGGCGACGGCCTTCGGATCGCCGGCGTCGTCGGGCGTCGCGAAGTCGGGGTCGTAGGGGAGCGACGGGTCGCAGCGGACACCGAAGTAGTTCTGGACGCGGCGTTCGGTGGGCAGGCCGTTGTCGTCCCACCCCATCGGGTAGAAGACCTCTTTGCCGGCCATGCGTTGGTAGCGGGCGACGGTGTCGGTGTGGGTGTAGGAGAAGACGTGGCCGACGTGGAGCGAACCGGAGACGGTGGGCGGTGGTGTGTCGATCGAGAAGACCTCGTCGCGCGACTTCGACGCGTCGAAGTGGTAGATCCCGGACTCGTCCCATACCGCGTCCCACTTGTCCTCGAGGCCGGCGAGGTCGGGCTTTTCAGGGATGCGGGACGTGCTCATAGACCGCCGAGACTACCGCTGGCGACGCGTCCCCCCGTCCCCATTCCCCCCCCGCCACACCGGTGTCAGACACCCGCCACACGTGTAGCGGGTGTCTGACACCGGTGTGGCGGGTCAGGGGAGGGCGGCGAGGGCCCACAGCACGGGCATACCGACGAAGAGGCAGAGCGCGACGTTCTTCGTCTTCCATGAGATGAGGCCGACCACCACGATGGCGATGTGCCATTCGTCGAGACCGCGGATGTCGTCGCCGACGAAGAACAGGCTGTTGGCGGTGATCGCGGCGAGAACGGCCGGCGGGATCATCGACAGCATCGTCTGGACCCGGGGAGCGATGTCGCCGATGCGTCCGGCGAGGGCGATGAAGCTGATGCGGATCAGGTAGGTGCCGATGCCGGCCACGATGATCTGGACGGTCGGGCTCACGCGTCCGCCTCGATGGGATCTCGTCGCTCGGCGAGCACGGTGCCGACGGCGATGCCGGCTGCGGCACCGGCCATGATGTTGACGCCGTCGGGGAGCCATGTCGTGCCGATCGCGACCGCCGCGCCGGTGACTGCGGCAGCGATCTTCGGCCGATCGACGATGGTCGGCACCAGCAGCGCGGTGAACATGAGCGGCACGGCGAACCCGACCTGCCAGCCATCGGGGATGTCACCGCCGAGCAGCACCCCCACGGCGGTGCCGATCCACCACGGCATCACGAACCACGCGCCGGCGCCGAGGGTGAACCAGCGCTGGTAGCTCGGGTCCGGGTTCGTCTGGTACTCGACGATCGACAGGACGGCGGTCTGATCCGTGAGGAGGTATCCGAGACCGAAGCGCCAGGGCGGTGAGAAGCGGCGGAAGTCGGGAGCGAGCGACGCCGAGTAGAGCGAGAAGCGGAGGTTGATGACGAGCGCGGTCGCAACGGCGACGATCCACGTCGCCCCCTCGTCGATGAGCTCCACCAACGCGATCTGCGAGGCGCCGGCGAGGATGGCGACCGACGCGAAGATCGCGGGGATGTCGTCGATGCCGCGGTCGGCGGCGGTGGCGCCGTAGACGACGCCGAACGGACCGGCGATCAGTGAGAACGGGAAGATGCGGCGCACGCCCTCGGCCATCGCTGCACGTCGATCGGTCACCGGCGCAGTGTGTCAGCTGTGTCGTGACGCATCCGGACATTGATCCGCACAGAAGTCATGGACAACACAGGTTAAATACAAGTACGCTACAAGTTGTGTCCGAGTTCGAGCTGTTGGTCATCGCTGTTGCCGCCGTCCTGACCGCCGCGCTGACGGCGGTGGCCGGTGCGGGCGGTGGTGTCGTCCTCCTTGTGGTGATGCTCCAGTTCGTCGATCCGGTCGTGGCGATCCCGGCCCATGGCGTCGTGCAGCTCGTGTCGAACGGCACCCGCACCGTCACCATGCGCCACGACGCCGAGGTCGCCCTCCTGCGCTGGTACCTCCCGTTGCTGGTGCCGGCAACCGTGGTGGGCTACTTCATCGCCGACGAGATCCCTCGCGACGCCGGTCGTGCCGTCGTGGGTGTGTTCGCCCTCGTGGCCGTCTGGTGGCCGGCAGCGACGGCATGGCTGGCGCCGCGCGGCGGAGGAGTGCGACGCCTGAGTCTGGTGGGCGCGGTGGCCGGCCTCGTCAACCCGACGATCGGTGCGTCCGGCCCGCTCCTCGCGCCCGCGTTCCGCACCGTCACGACGGACCATGTCGGCTTCGTCGCCACGTTCTCCCTCGTGCAGTTCATCAATCATCTGGTGAAGGTCGCCGTCTTCGGAGTGGCGGGCTTCGTCTGGAGCGACCACCTCCCGATGATCACCGTCGCGAGCGTGGGGGTGATCATCGGGACCCGCGTCGGCGCTCGGTACATCCGCCGGTTCGACCCGGTGCTCCTCGGTCGCGTGTTCCAGGTCGCGGCGACGGCCGGCGCCGTTCGCCTGCTGGCAGGGCTTCTCTGAGGAGGGCTTCTCGTGTGCAGGATTCCTCGTGTGCAGGATGCCTGTGGGACCGATCAGAGGCCGTAGTGGGTCGTGATCCGTTCCCGGAGGTCGTCGGCGGAGAGCTCGCCGGTGTGGACCTCGAGGATCTCGCCGTCGGCCGAGACGAACGCGGTGGTGGGAAGCCCCATCGACTGGAGCGTCATCAGCGCGGACCCGTCGGCGTCCCAGACGATCTCGTAGCCGACGCCGGTCGATTCGACGATGCGGCGCCCGGCCTCGACGGTGGCGTCCTCGGACACGCCGAGGAAGTCGACCTCGCCGGCGACCTCGCCCGAGACGGCATCGAAGGCGGGCATCTCCCGAACGCACGGTGGGCACGACTCCGCGAAGAAGTTGAGCACGAGTGGTCGGCCGAGATAGGCGTGGAACTCGGTGGGTTCGCCGTCGAGCGTCTGCAGTGCGGAGTTCTCGAGCATCGTGGCGCCGGCCGCGTCGGTGCCGGCATCGTCACCGCATCCGGCGAGCACGAGCCCGCTGATCGCAAGGATGAGTAGTAGGGGCCGGCAACGCACGAGGGAGACCGTAGCGGCCCGGTCGGTGGGCGCAGGGGTCGGCGTCAGACGCTCGGAGCTGCGGGCTTGGCGGTGTGAGCGACGACCACGCGGTTGCCGCCCTGCGACTTCGCGTGGGCGAGGGCACCGGCAGCGCGCTGGAGGATCTCCTCGATCGTCCCGCCCGACGACGAACCGATGACGCCGATCGAGAGCGAGAACGTCGGGTCCGACGAACCCGTCTGGGCGAGCGTGAGTTCTTCACGCAGGCGTTCGAATGCTCGGGTGGCGTCGTCGGTGCGGGTGCGGGGCATCACGAAGAGGAACTCGTCGCCTCCGATGCGGCCGATGAGGTCGCCAGGTCGTATCGCCCGGCGGCTGACCCGGGCGACCAGCTGGAGGGCTCGGTCGCCGGCCTCGCGGCCTTCGATCTCGTTGAGTCGTCCGAAGCCGTCGATGTCGGCAACGGCGACGGTGAACGGCTGGCGTTCGCGCAGGAGGCGCAGGACGCGGTCCTGCATGGCCGACCGGTCGGGGAGACCCGTGACCTTGTCGGTGTCGTCAGGAGCCGTCGCCATCGCGGCCGAGGCACGCAGGATCGCGAGGCGGGCGCCGACCAGATTGGCGACGTCCTCGAGGAACTTCACGTCGCCGACCCCCGGCTGCTGCCCTTCGGGTCCGAGGCCGTAGAGCACGCCGAGCAGGCGGCCCATCACGTTCACCGGAATGGCGATGGCCGACATCGGCCGGTGAAGCCGGGAGAGGAGATGGCCGCACACATCGGGGCGGTCGGTGGTCTCGTAGACGAGCGTCGTGTTGGTGCCGGCGGCCAGCGAGTCCCACGGGGAAGTGCGCTGGCCCTCCTTGGTGGGATGGTCGCCGGTGGCGATCACGAGCTCGAGCACGGGGTCGATCGGGTCGACGAGGTGCAGCTCCATCGGTTGCATCGACAGGTGCTTGGTGAACGCGTCGCGGGTCGCGTCGATGGCGTCGGTCTCGGTCGGTGCCCGATCGAGCGCGGCGTCGAGCTCGCGCAGCACGGCCCGCTCCTGCTTTTCGTCGTGGAGCTCGCGCTTGGTGGCCGAGAGCCGTCGGTTGTTGACCCGCTCGCGGTCGCGGTGGCGGCGTACGAGCAGGAAGTAGGTGGCGATCGTGGTTGCTGCTGCGGCGATCATGGCCGGGACCGTGATGTAGACCATCGCGGTGACGGTGTCGACGTCGCCGACAATCAGCGCCGTGGCCGCCGAGGCGATCGCGACGGGGAGCGCGACGAACGCGGCGACCAGTGCGGTTCGGTCGCTCCATCGTGTGTCGTCTCGTCTCCGGCGTTTCACGTCGCTTCCTATCGAACGAACGGCCGCGAAGATGAGGGTCGTCACGCTGGAAACGGTCGCCGATGGACAGGATCTGTCAGTGGGGTTGCCAGAATGGCGCCACATCCGTACTCTCGGGGTTACCGGTGGGTAACCGACTCTCCGGACTTCGCGTCAGATCGTTTCGCACTCTCCCAGGAGGCCCCCCATGGCCGAGTTCTCCCTCGACCTCAACGAAGACCAACTGCAGCTGCAGAAGTGGATCCACGAGTTCGCCGTCGACGTCATCCGGCCTGCGGCCGAGGAGTGGGACGAGCGCGAAGAGTTCCCGTACCCGATCGTTCAGCAGGCCGCCGAGATCGGCCTCTACGGCTGGGAGTTCATGGCCGAGGGCATGATGGGTGACCCGACCGGTCTCACCATGCCGGTCGCCATCGAAGAACTGTTCTGGGGCGACGCCGGCATCGGCATGGCCATCATGGGCTCCGGGCTCGCCGCCGCCGGCATCGCCGCGTCGGGCACGCCCGAGCAGGTCATGGAGTGGGTGCCCCAGTGCTACGGCAGCCCCGAGAAGCTCGCCCTCGGCGCCTTCGCCGCGTCGGAACCCGACGCCGGCTCCGACGTCAACGGCTACCGCACCCGCGCCGTCTACGACGAGGCCAAGGACGAGTGGGTCCTCAACGGCACCAAGGCGTGGATCACCAACGGCGGCATCGCCGACATCCACGTGGTCGTCGGCGTGGTCGACCCCGAGCTCGGGTCGAAGGGCCACGCGAGCTTCATCGTGCCGCCCGGCACCAAGGGCCTGTCGATGGGTCAGAAGTACAAGAAGCACGGCATCCGTGCGTCGCACACCGCCGAGGTCGTGCTCGACGACGTCCGGGTCCCGGGCTCCTGCCTGCTCGGCGGCAAGGAGAAGCTCGACGAGCGCCTCGCCAGGGTCCGCCGCGGCGAGAAGGGCAACGCTCAGGCTGCGATGCAGACCTTCGAGGCGACCCGGCCGGCGGTCGGCGCCCAGGCCCTCGGCGTGGCCCGGGCCGCCTACGAGTACTCGCTCGAGTACGCCAAGGAACGTCACGCGTTCGGTCGGCCGATCATCATGAACCAGTCGATCGCGTTCATGCTCGCCGACATGGCGACCGAGATCGACGCCACCCGCCTGCTGATCCACCGTGCCGCGTGGATGGGCAAGAACGGCAAGTTCAAGAACGCCGAGGGCTCGATGGCCAAGATGAAGGCCGGCCGGGTGTCGGTGTGGGTCACCGAACGGGCGATCCAGATCCTCGGCGGCTACGGCTACACCCGTGAGTACCCCGTCGAGCGCTGGCACCGCGATGCCAAGATCCACGACATCTTCGAAGGCACCGAGCAGATCCAGCAGCTCGTGATCAGCCGGGCGATCTCGGGTCTGCGGATCGAGTAGTGCTGAGCTGGGGTCTTCTGGCCTCCGCGGGTCGTCCGGTTACAACGGTGACCAACGGTCAGCAGCGGCCACATCCTGTGGACAACTGATCCATCCCTATTGTCATCCCTACTCCTGTAGGGATGAACGCGCCCATGGTGGACGTCCATGGCCATCATCCTTGAGCGACGTCCCGGTGTCTGGGTGGTTCGCGGCTACACGGGTCGTGACCGTGAGGGGAACCCCACGCAGGTCTCCCGAACGGTCCGCGGCACCAAGCGCGACGCGCAACGCGTGGCCGCCGACCTGACGGTGAAGCCGGCACGCAACGCCGGTGGACGCAAGGTCGGCCAGCTCCTCGACGAGTGGCTCGAGATCAAGGCCCCCAGCTGGGCGCCGCTGACGGTCCGAGACCAGACGAGCCGTTCGGCGCTGATTCAGCGCGACCCGATCGCCTCGATGTCGGTCGCCTCCCTCGGTGTGTCCGACATCGATCGCTGGGTGGCTCGTCTGCGGAAGTCCGGCGCCGGTGAAGCATCGATCCGCAACCAGCACACAGTCTTGCGGGCCGCGCTCCAGCAGGCGGTCCGGTGGGAGTGGATCGCCACCAACCCGGCCTCGGCCGCGCCGATCGAGCAGCCGAAGCGTCAGCAGAAGGGGACGCTCACCAACGACGAGGTGCGGGCGCTGATTGAGGCCGCCGCCGAGGTCCACGAGATGGCCCCGCTCGCGTTCCGCCTCGCCGCCGAGACCGGAGCCCGCCGCGGTGAGCTGGCGGCGATGCGGTGGGAGAAGTTCGTCGACGAAAAGGTGGTGGTCGATGGCCAGATCATCGTCTCGACCGTCGACGGCGTCCGAGCTCCGAGGCTCCAGCCGACCAGACGGGCAGCCGCCGAGTCGTGACACTCAGCTCCTCGCTTGTCGAGATGGTGGGGGAGAAGGCGGATACGTACGCCGACGTGACCGAATGGCTGTTCACGCCCGACGCCGACCCGCCGAGCCCCGACCGCATCGGCTGGTGGTGGCGCCGCTCTCGCGAGCTTGCCGGCATCGACGACCGCTGGCGCCTCCACGACCTCCGCCACTGGTCTGCAACCCAGTCGATCGCCTCCGGCCAAGACGTCCGCACCGTCGCCCACCGCCTCGGCCACGCGGACCCCGCGATGACGCTGCGGGTCTACGCCCACGCCGTCGAACGCGCCGACGAAGCACTCGCCCAGATTCTCGGCGAGGCTCTGGACTGATGGCGGAGATCGAGAAGTTCGACTTCAAGGCCGACTATCAGGTGATTGTCGACCCAGAGTTCCCGGGAGACGGCAACTGGCGGTGCCCGGTCTTCGGGTATGACCGAGATGGGGCGGTGGTCGATCAGTTCGAGTCGCGGTGGGGTACTCCGCTCGTCCTCGAGGTCGAGCCAATGAACGGTCAGCGTTGGGTCGGGATGTTCGAGGCCAGTGGGCTCGGGGGTACGACCGGCGTGTTCGCCACCCCGGACCCGGCGCGGCTCTGTGCTGTCGTCGACGGGCTGGCCTACGTGATCAACGCCGCGGACCCCGCTGATGTCGCGGCGGTCAAGTGGCAAGTCCATTAGATTGCAGCGGTGGACGATGCTCCTGTCCTGCTGCTCGTGAGCGGCATCGACATCGCTGCCCTCGGTACTTCAGGGACCTTGTGGAAATCGCTGAGACTTGCTCTCGATGACTTGATGGTCCGAAGCGCCGCAGGGAACGTCGTTGCTTGCTCGCTCTACAGCCTGGATGGCGAGTCGGCGTTGACGCTCGATGCGACGACCGGCCGACAGTTGAGCGTCCCGCAACAGTCTTGGCCGGGTGGCTGAAGTGGCGCGCGAGCTGGATCGTGAAGCGCTGCTTTCCCACTTCGACGATCGCACACTGCCGGACGGGTGCATCGAGCCAACCGACCTGGCCGGTTGGCGTCGGGTGCTCGACTTGCTTCGTGAGAGCAGCTGGCACGTCGAGGATCTCCCTGCCGTCAACGTCGATCTCGCCGTCCTGTTCCGCAGCGACGCCGAGCGGACGACCATCAAGGTCTTCGTCGGGCGCCATCGGGTGCAGGTCAATGTCTTCCCGCTCGAGCCGACCTCCATTGATTTCGACTTCGCGACCGCCGAGATGCACGATCAGGATGCCGTCGATCAACTTGCACTCTTCGTCCGATCGGCTGCGACAGCCGCCGGCGGGGACTGCGAGCTCTCGGCCGAGGGTTCCGAGACCGATGTTGTCGCTCGCTACGGCCGTGACCTGAACACCTTCGGGGTGCTTGGCGATGGTGAGGGCCTGCTGGCCGACACGGTCTGGAATCGCGCTGCGCTCGGGGGTGGGAGCGAACGGATGGGCGCGGGTGATCAAGCGCTGTCGTCTGCGCTCCTTGCTCATGGCCTGATCTCGAACGGAGGTGTCGCTCATGCTGCGTTCGATGCAATGAGCGCCTCCGAGATTGATGCGTCGATTGCTGGCTTCCGGTACCTCGGGTTGAACCGGGCGGCATCCGTGCTTGCGTCGGCTCAGGCCCACTCGTGGTCGGATTCTGAGGAGATTCTGGATCGGCTCGATGTCTCGTACGGGTACGCAATCCCAAGCGACGAGCAAATCGCTGCCGCGGCTGCTCTCCGGAACTCGACCTCGGTCGACGCGTTCACGCCGTAGGCGCCGTCTGTGGCTGCGAGACTGGCCGCATGGGCAGCGACTTGAGTGCAGAGGACATCTCGGCGATCGCCGACCGATTGGCATCGGCAACCGCCGGGCCATGGCAGGCCTTCGTCGAAGGGCGTGATCCATGTCGCAGGCGACGATTTCATCCGAACTGGAGGTCTCGACAGCGACTCGCCCGACATGTACGTCTCGCTGGCAACGGAGGGTGGCGTGCGATCCGCCGGGGGCCAGGACCTCGACTTCATTGCGCACGCTCGACAGGACATCGGTCGGCTCCTTGGTGCGCTCGATGAAGGGGCCTCTGCCTCCGAACGACACCCGGATGGGACAGACGCTGATGCCGAGCGCGGTGCCGGTCGAGTAGCGCTTTGGCTGGACCCGGCAGACCTGGAGTGGCTTGCCGCTCACTGCGCATGCCCCGAGGATGCCGAGCCCGCAACAACCGAGCGCTGTGCTCGGCTCCGTTTTCGTGCGAGCACCGCGCTCCACAAGGCAGGGCTTCGCGACGCAGTGTCTCAGGTTTTTCCGGTCGAAAGAAGCGCCAGTGGACCAGACGGTCTCCCGTCACGTTGCGCGGCTGGCCGCGAGCAACAATCTCGAAGTAGACGGCTCCGGTTTGCGCCGACGGGCGATACTGGAGGTATGTCCGTCCGGGTCGAGGTGCAACCAGAGCTCCTGGAGTGGGCCCGCGCTCGGTCGGGCATCGACGATGAGGCCTGGGCCACGCGGTTCCCCCGCTACGAACACTGGCTCGCCGGCGACCGAGCGCCGACACTGAAGCAACTCGAAGAGTTCGCCCGCAAGACGTACACCCCGGTCGGGTACTTCTTCCTCGACGCCGCGCCGCATGAGGAAGTCCCGATCCCGGACTTCCGCACGGTGGGGGATCGGCCCACACCTGAGGTCGTATCTGCGGATCTGCTCGACACGCTGTACGTCTGCCAGGCCCGCCAGGAGTGGTACCGGGACAGCCAGCTACTCAATGGCGAGCAACCGCTTCCGTTCATCGGCACCGCCACGACCGCAGTCGATCCCGCGGTGACCGCTGGCCAGATGCGAGACGTTCTTGACTGGACAGCCGAGACCTGCACTCGGCTCGGCAGTTGGAACGCAGCGCTCACAAAGCTGCGCGAAAACGCTGAGGCCGCCGGCGTGCTGGTGATGATCTCCGGAATTGTCGGCTCCAACACGCACCGCAAGCTCGACCCCGAGGAGTTCCGGGGTTTCGCTCTCACCGATGAGTACGCAGCCCTCGTGTTCATCAATGGCGCGGATTCCAAGGCCGCTCAGGTGTTCACGCTCGCCCACGAGCTTGCTCACTTATGGCTGGGGTCGACCGCACTCTCCGACGTCGATCCAGAGTCCACACGAACCTTCGACGAAGAGCGCTGGTGCAACCAGGTGGCCGCTGAGCTGCTCGTGCCGATGGATGAGTTTCGCGAAGTCTTCGATGGACGCAGCGATCTTCGAGAACAGCTCCAGCCTTTGGCCGAGCGGTTCCGCGTTTCGACTCAGGTGATCCTCGCCCGCATGCGCGAGGCCGGCGCGCTCACCTGGGATCAGTTCATGGCGGAGCTTCGGGTCGAGCGGCAGCGGATCGCCGAGATCGTGGCCGAGAAGGGGAGTGGCGGGAACTACTACAACACCAAGCCCGTGCAGGTCGGTAAGCGCTTCGCGAGGGAGTTGATCGCAAGCACCGTCGAGGGCCGCACTCCATACACCGAGGCCTTTCGTCTGCTCGGTGTGAAGAAGACGTCGACCTTCGAGGGGCTCGGAGAGCAACTAGGGGTCCTGTAGTGGCGTACCTCCTCGACTCCGACGTCTTCATCAGGGCCAAGAATGACCACTACGGCTTCGACTTCTGCCCTGGCTTCTGGGACTGGCTCGAACGAGCCAACGCCGCTGGCGTCGTGCACAGTGTCGAAGCCGTCTACGACGAACTGGCGGTCGGTGCCGACGACCTTGCCCAATGGGTGAAGGACCACCGCTCGTTCTTCCTTCCGCTGACCGCCGACGAGATCCCGTCCGTCGCGGCCGTGAACCGGTGGGCCAACGATTCGCTCAACTACGAACCCGCAGCGAAGAGCGAGTTTGCGTCCGCCGCTGACTCGTTCCTCATCGGCCATGCCGTCGCGGGTGGGCACACCGTCGTCACCCATGAGGTGATCAGCGACGGTCGCCGTCGGATCAAGATCCCGAATGCCGCAGCGGAGAATGGCGTCCGGCACATGAACCCGTTCCAGATGCTCCGGGCCGAAGGCGCCCGGTTCGTGCTCAGCCGGTGAACTCGTCCGTTAGGACCGCCGCGATCTGGGCGGAAAGCAGCTGGGGAGCCAGCGATGAGCGCTGACGAAGTGCAACGACTTCTCGATGAGGTCTTCGACCAGGCGATCGTCTACCACGGGTTCACCGACTACATGCGCGACTACGAGATCTACGTGTATTGCACCGCGGATCCGAGCACGGGAATCGAGCCCGAAACCGTCAGGCTGCTCTTCAAACATTGCGTTGCTGCAACCTTCAGCACAGCAGTGTCACCGGAGACGTGGTCCCAGTCGCTCGATGACCGGCTCACCGACTACGAGCCCGGCGTCGACCTCGACGGATACGTCTGGGGTGTGAAGTGGCAGGTCATGTACCCGGGCGGGACGTACGTCCCCGATTCAGCGACCGCGGCAGAGTGGTCTGAGTCGCTCGGTCTCAAGTTCCACGAGGTCAGGATCGAAACGAATGGTCACAACATGAACCTGGTGTTCGCCGAGCTCCTCTCGGAGGTCGTTCAGCCGGGCCACGCGCCGTTCAGGGTCGAGGCTGCTGGACCGGACTGCAAGATGCCGTGGGGCTCATCTCCGGACTGAGACTGTTCTGTGGCCCGAGCAGCCGAGCCGAGCTGGACTACCAGGTCGGCCAACGGTCATCCTCATAGAGCCCGAGGTGCTCGGTTTCGCGCACGAGTTCGTCCATGACCGCTGTTGGGCTGCCGGCGACGACGTCATTCCGAAGAACCAGCTTCGTTCCTCGCTCGACGGGCTTGCCCTCGTGGAGCAACCCGTGATCGAACAAGACGATCCGGCCGGGTTCGACCGCAATGGTCTCGCCATCGATGACGGTCTCGCCTCCGACGCACCCACCAGTCGGCAGATAGGCGAGCAGCGTCAGAAGACTCCGACGCGACGCATCCGGCCGCCATGGTTCATCTTCGTGCTCGGAGAACGTGCCGCCCATTGAGTAGGAGTAGAACCGGCTACGTGGATTGCATCCGAGGAAGCTCCACTCGTCGATCGGTGGATCGAGTCGGGGCATACCAGGGCCACTGAACCACTCGGCAGGCCGTCCGAGGTACGGCGCGATCGCGTCCCAAAGGGCTTCCGCGATCTGTGGGGACTCGACGACAGCTCGTTGCCGTGCGGTGAAGGCACCCCGGTTCAAGTCCTGCGACTCGAAACTGGCAGTCCGAGCTAGCGAAGTGAGGTCGTCGAGCGTCTCGGGTGCCAACGCGCCGTCGAGAACGAGGATGTCATGTCGGGAGCGTTCGGCCTTCACGAGTCCAGCCTGGCACGAGCCTCACACTCTCAGACGTGAATTCGCTTGCTACCGGAGCTTCTGTCGCCAGTCCGGTGCCCACAGGAAACGCACATCGTCGTGCTGCATCGGGCCGAGGAATCGGGTTCGTCCGTCCTCGTCGACGATTTCGATCTCGTACGCACCGTCGTACACCTCGACAATCGCACCCGTCGCTCCTCGCAGTGCGCCCTCGGACGCATGACGATCCGTGGTCACCTCCACGGTCGAGTAGTTGGGCCATGGGAGCGGATGCTCCCGCCAACGCGCAACGAGGTTGTCGGGCATGGGTCCCCACTCGTGCTCGAGGTCAAGGCCGTCGGGGAGACCGAAGACGCTTGGGTCGGGAATGTTCAATCTGTGTGGCATCAACAGCGCCCCGAGGGCAGCCGCCACCTCCATGTGACGCTGATCGTCGAAGGCTCCGAAAAGGCTGTTGTAGGCGAGGTCGGTTGCGTCGGCGATCGCCTGGCGAAGCGCAGTGCTGGCCTCGGTGTCGAGTTCGAGACCGAGATCGGCGTCGGGCTGGCTGATCAGAGGTGGCGGGCGGTCGTGCCATTCCCCGAAGGAGTGCTCGTCAATGGTCATCCAGTCCCAGAGGTGATCGACGAGACTCCGGAGTTCGTTGTGGTCGATGCCCTCGATCTGAAGCCAGTGTTCGAAGCATCGAAGCGCCCAGGCCGACTGTGAGTGTTGGTGCTCCTGCAGCAGCATCAGGCCGAAGGGGCCGGGGGCACGCGGGTCTGATCGCCATGTGGAGGACTCCACCAGGATGCGCGTCACGAGCGTTCTGGAAAGGGCATGGCTGACGCCGGGCTTCCACGGCATGTCGACCCTCTCGACTCGAGCAGCAAGTCCCTTCACGTAGCGAGCGATGTCGCCTTCACGGGTGAAGTCGTGGGTCGTGCCATCGTCCTCGGTCAGCTTGAACATCGGATAGTCGCCCATACTCGCCCAATAGACCTCGGTGATTGTCCCTGTGACGACGGCGAGCGGCAGTCGATCAGAGCCGAGATGCCGCCAGAACTTTCGGCTGCCGATGAGGTAGGGCTTCGGCGCGAGCCCCATGTCTGGACGTGCCCCATCTTTGCTGACTGCCTTCATTGCTTCGACCCGGTCAGTGTCGGCGTGGAGGTCGTAGATCACCTCCATCCCGTCGCTCGCTAGCGTCTTCCTCACGCTTCCAGAGTGGCAGGTGTCGCCGGAGCTGCCGTCGAATTCGCTCGGATGCTCGCCGGCGCATCCCTACTTTCATCCCTACTTTTGGGTCGGAGTAGGGATGATCAGCGGTCAGCAGCGGACAACACGATCCAGCGTTTCCCCAGGTCAGACACCACAAAGAGCCGCAGCGGTCGCCAGTGGATAAGTCTCGGAGAGACCCACGACATCTTCGAAGGCACCGAGCAGATCCAGCAGCTCGTGATCAGCCGGGCGATCTCGGGCCTGCGCATCGAGTAGTCGGCTACGCCGCCTCGAGCGCGGCCGCGGCGGCAGTAGCGATCTCGATCAACGCGTCGGCACGACGCTGCTCCGGTGTCCGAGTCGGCCCCACCGGATCGAAGGTTTCCGCATCGATCAACAGGAGTTCCGCCTCGGCGCGGAACAGTGCGCGCATGACGGGCCCCGCCTCCTCTGGGCTCATGGAGAGACCGAAGCGAACCATCCCGCTTTCATCGTCCTCGCTCGTATCACACTTGGACAGCGTCGCCAGAAGCGTTCGTGCCGATTCTCCGAATGCCGTTGCGTCGTTCATTGTCGTCTCCTCGCACGTGGTTGGTTTGCCCGAGAACGTACGGCTCGGGTGTGACACCGACCGACTGCTGCCGTGGGCTAGTTGACATTGTCAACAAGATTAGTAGAGTTCAAAGGTGAGCCGGAAGACGCATCCGAAGAAGGAGATTGAGAAGGCTCTTCGCGAAGCCGAGCTTGCCGGGCTGACCGTGACCGATTCGTCCGGGCATGGTCACTCGACACACGTGATCAGCGGTGACCAGCCGCATCCGTTCCGGGTGTGGTCGACCCCGAAGAGCGCGGACAACCACGCCAAACAGATCCGACGACACATTCGTCGCAACACCTGAATCGACATGCCATGAACACTCACAATTTCATGCTGATCCTCAACCGCCCGATCGACGAGGCAACCAGCGACCTGCTGTTCGAAGCCGGTCTCGACGACGCCGCGGTCACTGCGTTCGACGGGCACCCGGCGCTCGATGTCGACCGTGACGCTTCCACCCTTCTCGATGCCATCGCGTCTGCCATCACCCAGGCCGAGTCCGTGGCGGGGATCCAGGTCATGCGGGTGGAGGGAGAGGAGTTGGTCTCCCAAGCCGACATCGCAGAGCGCACCGGCCGCAGTCGCCAAGCCGTGAACCACTGGATCAAGCGGGACGCCGACAGCTCCGGGTTTCCCGAGCCGGCCTATGGCACCTCGACGCGCTCGCCGCTTTGGCGTTGGGTCGACGTGCAATCCTGGCTCGAGCCCGATGCGGACACCGACGATCGGGGACGGATCATCGCCTTGGCCAACGCGACCCTGCTCACTCGTCGCAACCTCAACGATGACGACGAGCGTCGCCTGGTCGAAACGCTGCTCGCCGCAGGCTGATCCTGGAGGATCCCTACCTGAGGCGGTTCAGCCCCACGACGATGGGGTTCAGCAGAGCCGATGGCTCGGCCGAAAGTGACGTCGCCTTGGCGAAGAGCGACCGCACCTCCTTCTCCGCCAGGTCCGCAGGACCTGCCGTTGTGTCTCGGCGCTTTCCCTACGGCCGGGAGGTGGAAGCGGGTCGCCGACCGTCGGGCGCCTGATTGTCGAGTGCCGGCACTAACGTTCCCGGCGCGCTACTTCGCCGATGATGCCGCACGAGACGCTCTTGGCGAACACCAACATGGGCGACGGTTCTGGGGGCTGCTTCGGCGCGATACTCGGGGAGTGCAGAGATGGTCGATCGCGGTGATCTTGGCGGTCATCGTCGGGGCGGGATGCAGTTCGGCCCCGAGCGGAGGAGCGCCAGATGAGATCTCGTCGACGAGTACGTCCACGACGTCGGCCGTCGACGGCGTGAGTGCCACACTTCCGCCGGAGCCGGACGTCGACCGCTACTGCCGCGACTCCGCTGAGGTACGCGAGCGCACCGTCGAGTCGGGATACGCCTATGGCGGCGACTGGGCGATCGATCTTCGAGCGGCGAACCGGTTTGCGCCGGCAGATCTCGCCGAGTGGAACGAGGCCATCATTGCTCTGCTCCAAGAGATCGGTCCGCCGCCAGCGGGTCAGGAGCTCGATCTCAGTATCGGCGTCTTCCCTGGGGAGGATCTCACGGGCCTGGTCCAGGCTGTCGGGCGACATCAGGAGCTGTGCGGCGGTGAGTTGGGGGCCTTCTTCGGCGTTGCCTCACCTGCACCCGTCACGATTCCCGCTCCCCCGCCACCGTCCAGCGTCGACCCGCTCGTGCCGACGGTGCTCCATCTCAGCAGCAGAGGGGTGACTCCGGATCTGCCGTTCGGTTCGGATCCCGACACCGTGATCGCTGCGTTCGAAGCCGATCTCGGCGTCGCCGATGCCGACACCGGATGGCAATCGGGCGGGTACTGCGACACGGAACGCATCGTGAGATGGGGTGGTCTGTCTCTGGTGTTCGCGAAGCAGCCACTCGCCGGCGAGGAGGGGTTCAACGGATTCATCCTTGACGGGCACGCTCCCGTCGGCGTCGACACTCCCGCGCAACCCGGCGAGTCTCTCGCGGCGATTCGTGACGAATACGGAGAGCGCGTGGGTCCGATCCGAGACCTTCGAGCCGACTACTTCGGCATTCTGGCTGTCCTCGAGCCCGTCGACCCGATCCCAGGACAGGTCGAAGGGCTTGTCATGTGGCTCCACGAATCCGATCTCGACACCATCACCACCGTCAAAGGCGGATACGCCTGCAGCGACTCCTGAGAAGATCCGCCGCAACCGGGCGAACCGTCGATCGAAACGACGCTGAAGTGCGCGTCCGGCAACCACGCCCAGAATCGAACAGTGCCGCCCACTCGAGTTCGGCCCTACTTCAGTGCGTGATATTCGCAGCGCGACCGTCGCGTCGGACCCGCCCACGAGCCAACATTGCCGAGCGCGCTGCCAACACTCCTGAGGACCGTCGCGGCAGGTGGTGTCCCTAGTTCTGTCCCTAGAAACTGCCATCACGGGGCTCAGTTCGGATTGGCCGGATGGACGGTGAAGCCGTGAACGCCCTGCTCACGGTCACGCAACGCCACGCGCTGGACACCCGGGCAGGACCCACGACATTTTCGAAGGCACCGAGCAGATCCAGCAGCTGGTGATCAGCCGGGCGATCTCGGGTCTGCGGATCGAGTGATCTGAAGACGTCGCCGCGGGGACGTCTTCAGGTGCTCAGTGTTCGATGTCCAACGAGATGACCTCGACGGTGTCATCGGGCCGGAGATCGGCGTAGACGGCGACGAAGGGCACTGTCATTCCCGCGGTGATCATGATCCGGATGTGGGTGTCCGGCGCCGGGATCGTGTTGCCTTCGTAGTCCTCGGCGAGTGTGTCGATGATCGCGGTCAGGTCGTGGAGCACGAAGTCGGCCGTGGACGGCTCGCCGCGTGCAGATCGTTCGTCGGGGAGTAGTTGACGAGGCGATCGAAGACTTGGGGAAGTACGACGACGCGCCGCCGCGTCACTTCTGGTCGGCGCGTTCGGCGCCGAGTCGCTTCGCTGTGTCGAAGATGCGACCCCGAAAGTTCTCGGGGATCTCCTCGGGGTCGGTCACGATCCGGTCACGGAACGCCCTGGCTCGCTGATCCGGCGTCATGGCATCGAGCTCTTCGGCGGTGAGGGTCTCGTACTTGTCGGCCATGGGCACGACGGTACCGTGCACGCATCGTCAGGAGCTGGACGGCGATGTCGACAACACAACGCCCACCACGAGCCAGCGTCATCACCACGGCACCGGGCGGGACCCATGGCATCTTCGGCGGCACCGGGGAGATCCAGCAGCTCGTGATCAGCCGGGCGATCTCGGGGAGTTGGTCATCAGCCGGGTCATCTCCGGCCTGCGCATCTGAGTAGCCCCGAAGCGTCCCCGCGGGGACGGCGTGGCGCAGCTGAAGGTGGTCACCGCCTCATCGCATGGAACGGCAGAGACCCCCGCCGCTGAGCACTCAGTCGAGCGCCGGGCCGAGGTGCTCCTCCATCGCGCCGAGGTCGATGCGGTTGAGAAGGTTCGAGAACGCCATCCACGAGGCGAGCGCGCTCACGTCGCTCATGTTGGGCGGCAGGATGTCGGGCGGGGCCACCACACCCTCCTCGGCCAACCCGGCCAACACACCGATCTCGCCGATGGCGAGCTTGCCGGTGAAGAGCAGCGGGAGGCGCTCGAGCCGCCCGCGGCGTACGGCGAGACGCATGAAGTCGTAGACCTCGAGGAATCCCCGGCTGTAGGCGAGGTCCTTCGTGAACGGACCGTCGACCGGGGTGCTGCCGCGGAACACTCGAACGGACGACGCCCACGCGTCGGGGTCGGAAAGGCCTTCGCCGCGGAACCACCGGAAGATGTCGAGGAATGTGGCGCCCTGTTCGGCCATCTCGATCGCGATGATCCGTCGGGTCACCTTCCGGAGCCGCTCCGGCGTCGAGGAGAGCGTGGTGATCTCGGTGAAGACGGCCAGGCCCTCCTGGGTCGACGTCGTCGAAGGCGTCCCCTTCCCGAGAAAGGTGCACCACGGCTGCCGTCGGCCGTTGAGCGTCGTCGCGACGTGGACCCAGCCCTCGTGGACTTCGAGGACTCTGAGGTCACGAGTGGAGAACATCGCGTCGGCTCGCAGCTTGATGTAGTCGCCGCCGGCAGCGGCGTCGGCCACGATCCCGTCGTCGAGGATGATGCGAACCTCGCCTGCGCCGCACAGGTCGGCCAGCCGGCTCGAGAGGATCTCCACGGCCTCGGCCGCTGTATGGGGCTGATCCTCGGGCGGCTCCCACGTGCCGGAGTCGATGTTGCCGAGAGCCTCGGACATCAACGACCCGAGACTGGCGAGATCGGGCCCGCCCGGATGCAACACGTCGCGCGTGCCGCCGTAGAGCTCGGCTGCGATCGCAGCGAACGCCGGGGTACCCCTGGCCTCGAGGAGGTCGATGACCCGCTGATACTCGGCGATTCGAGCCGTCAGCAGATCGCCGACCGGCGCGTGGCCGAGCTGCTTGCCGACCCGGGCCCCCAGGCCGGCGAGGGCGCCGCGGAGCTCCGCCGGATCGAAGCGGAGTGGTCGGTTCTCGACGTAGTAGGACCGATCGACCCTCGGTTGGGCCCGGGCCCCGCTCGCGAAGAAGTCGGCCGCGATCTCGTCGCCCCACGCGACCGCATCGAGGATCCGGATGGGTTGCTGGAGGGCAACCAGCTCATCGGAGAGCGTGCGAATCGTCTCGGATCCGTTCACCGGGACACCGATCGCGCACGACGCATCGGCGGTGAACTTAGCGACCTCAGAGCTCGACCGCGGTGATCGATTGCCAACTCGCAGCGCCAGGTGGGTGCCGATGGCGACAGCGGCGACGTCGATCAGGAGTCGGCTGTTACTGCCCGTGCTTCCGGAGGGATCTCGAAGTCCGATTCGGTAGGGGTGCCCCACTCGACCAGCTCGAAGCGCGATGACTCCCGTTGGCCGACGATGGTGACGCTGCTCGTCTCGAGGAGCAGCTGCACCTGGGTCTCGACATCGGTACAGCTCAGGGTGGACGTCTGTTCGTCGAACTCGATCGACACGCAGCTCGCGTCACGTCCTGCGATCCGGCGCAGTTCGGTGGTGGCGCCGGGCACGTCGGCGGTCGTGTAGCCGCCCGCCCAGTTGTTGACGGCCAGGGTCGACACCCGGTCGGCCGGGAAGCACATGACGTCGTCGGTCTGGTAGCCGACACATCCGACCGAGATCTCGCTGTCCTGGTACTGCATGAACCCGGCCTGCACCCAGAGCTCCCGGTCCCCGTCGACGGCGAGCGTCGATTCGACGACCAGGCCGGAGTTCAGGCTCTGCTCCCAGCGCAGGAAGAGCGGCTCGTCGATCACGGGGCCGTAGTACTCGTCGGGCGACGAGGCGTCGTTCGCCGGAGGATCGAACGTCGGGTCGACGACGTCCCCCGGCTCGAGGTCCGGTCCCGGGGCGTCGGTCGCGGGTGCGAACGGCGGTGCGTCATCGAGCACGAAGGCATCATCGGGGGTGTCGTCGGAACGGTTCGTCCACCACAACGCGAGGGCGGCGACGCCGACGGCACCGAGGAGGACGAGCACGGCGCCGCGGCGTCGTGGCGACTGTTGTGGTGGGGTCGCGGCATCCGGGCCCGCACCACTCGCTCGAGGAGCGCCCACGGAGCGCAGCGGCGCCTCGGCCGACGGCGCGATGCCGACGCGATCGCGGGCGACCTCGAGCTCGCGGCGCACTCGCGTCCGCTCGCCCGCCGACACGCCACGTGACCTGACCGAGAAGAGATCGACGAAGGTGGCATTGCGCCGCCGGCGGTACTGCTGGCGGAGGGCCAGGCGGGCGATCCGGTCGGGGAGCGGCCCCTCCTGCAGGACCGCGACGTCTCCCGCGAACGCCGGCGGCGGAAACAGACGGTCTCGCGCACTCGCCCAGCGAAGCGCCGCGCCATCGTGCACGACCACGGCGATGACCACACCGAGCAGCAGCCACGCCGGCATGTGCCCGTCGCGGGTGAACGACATCAGCCGGTCGGCACCGTCGCCCCGCCAGTTCACGGCCGCGTGATCGACGATCGGCACCACGATCAGCGCCAGGCCGGCGACGAGCGCAGCGGGACGGTGGCGGTGCAGCGAGATCAGGCCGACACCGACACCGGCCAACGCGGTCCATCCGGCGTGGGTGATCGCGTACTGACCGCTCGAGAGGAAGATCGGGAACAGCGTGCCGAGCAGCCCGTCGTCGAATCCCGATGCGGCGACCCGTGTGTAGAGCGCGTCCTCGTGGAACGAGAAGCCGGCACCGATGGCGAATCCGAGCACGAGGAAGTCCGACAGCGTGCCGTGGCGATGCTTCGGCCGCAGCAGCGTCGTCCACAACACCAGCGGAAGGATCTTGACCAGTTCCTCGGCGACGGGAACGACCCCCGCGGTCTGGAGGTTCCCGGGATCGAGGCGTCCTTCGGTGAACTCGGTCAGGACGTATGCCACCAGCGTGACCGGGAAGAAGCCGGTCAACCAGAACCGCAGGACTTCGCGAGACCCGACGGATCGGAGCGAATAGCTGACGGCGAGGAGCCAGCCGACGACGAACAGGTGATAGCCCGCCTGGCGACGGAAGTTGCCCCAGTCGGTGTCGGCGAGGCGGGACACCACCACCGCCACCATGAGCAGCGAGAACCACAGCGCGAGACGGTTCACGAGGGTGTAGCCGCGTTGGCCGGCGGTGCGCAGCGCCCGCTTCCAGTCGCCCCCGGTCACGTCGGTGGTCGATGCCGGCATCGTGGTCACGTCCACGGCCCCTTGCGCCCGCTCACTTGTCGCAGTCCTCGTCTTCTTCTTCGTCGTCGGACTCTTCCTCGTCGTCGGTGTCGTCGTCGTCCGGGGCGTCGCCACCCGGCTCGTCCGGGTCGTCGTTGTCGTCGGTGTCGTCGGTGTCGGGCGGAAGCTCGTCCTCCGTGATCGGAGGACCACCGGGGCCACCACCGCCGAAGCCGGGGCCCGCGCTTCCGGCGCCGGCGCCGGGGAGCCACGGAGAATTGGGCGCGCCACTCATGCTCAGGAGATCTCGAAGAATTGCCAGGAGGCCCACGGGCGTCACACTAGGCCGAGCCGCGCGAACGGGCGTCAACTGACCCTGCACCACTCGCCTGTGCGAGTCTGTCGCAACGCTGCGATGAAGAGACGACCGAAGGAGTTCAGCCGTGCGGATCGATGACCGTGTGGAGGTGCGCAACCAGGCGCTCACCTTGGCCGTCCCGCTTCCCGGCTCGGGGCTCTCGCTGCACTACCGCAGCGATCGGGGCCCGGCCCGCCGCGCGTCGTATCGCGCTCGACTGCCGCTGTCCGTGCCATCGGGTGCGGAACCGATCGAGAGATGGGATGTCTCGGTCGACATCGCCGGGCGCCATCTGACCGAGACCGTCGATGGTGCGACGAGCGTCTACCAGTTCGAGTGGGATGGCCGCGACGCGCAGGGCGACGCCGTTCCCGGCGGCCGTGTCGCGGTGCTCGAGGCCCGGCGCTCGGCGGCGGACGACACCCCCGTCGCTCGTCGGCGCGTGCGCCTCGGGCGGGTCGACCCGCGGACGATCGGCCTGGGGGGATGGACGCTGTCGGTGCACGACATCCTCGACCCGGAGACCGGCCGGGTGACTCCGGGGGGCGGCGGTCGAACGCAAAGGGTCAACCGGATCGAGGGCGGGCCCGATGCCCCGGTCGAGTCCACGGCCGAAGAGCTCCTCTGTCCGCGTCAGGCCGGCCGGTTCTGGTCGGTCTTCGGGCCGGAGGGCCATCGCCGGGTTGTCGATGCCGTGACGGGAACGGTCGCATGGCAGTTCACCTACGACGCCGACGGGCGATTGGCCACGGCGACCGACCGCGTCGGGCGAGGGTTGCGGATCGAACGCGCCGGATCGACGTTCACCATCTCCAGCCCGACCCGGGGCCTGCTCTCCGTTGCGGTCGATGCCGACGGCTGGGCATCGGGGATGACCACCGCGGCCGGATCGAGCGCGGTCTTCGAGGTCACCGACGACCGGGTCGTCGGCTGGCGCGACGCCGAGTCTCGACACACGAGTGTCTCCTACGACGATGGCGGCCGCGTCGCGTCGATCTCCCGACCTGCCGGACCGAGTTTCGAGCTGAGCCGCCGGGTGGACGGCGTCCGCACCGCCATCGTGCAGACCTCGCGCTCGGGTCGCGAGGCACAGTGGAGCAGCGATCGACTCGAGGAGGGCGGGTCCCACCGCGAGAACGACTGCTGCGGCAACACCGTCCCGCTGACGGCGGACCGACAGGGCGACGAGCTCGCCATCAGCCGCCCCGACGGCACGCGGCTCACGCGTCGTGGCCGCGGTACCGCCGCGTCGCCGACGGTGACGACGGTGACGACGCCGGGCGGGATCACGACGCTCGACGAACTGTGGATCGAGGTCGACCCCGAGACGAAGGTGCTCACCGAGACGCGCGTCACCAATGGTCGGACCCGCACGACAAGGATCGATCCGACGGGCCGCCGCATCACGACCGAGACCCCTGAGGGGCGGGCCGCCTGGCTGGGGCTGGACGACATCGGCCGCGTCGTGGCTGCCGGCGTCGGCGACACCTTGCTGCGCAGCATCAGCTTCGACGATGCCGGACGGCCGTCGCAGACCGCGGTGGGGGCGGTGCAGACGACGGCCACCTTCGATCCCGCCGGTTTGCCCACCGAACTTCGCACCGGACTCGGAGAGACCACCCGGCTCGAACACGACGCCGATGGTCGACTCGTCGCGCAGACCTTCGCCGACGGCGCCACGGTGCGGATCTCCTACGACGCCACAGACGATGTCATCGGTGTCCAACCCCCTGGGCGGCCGCTGACCTCGTTCGGCTACGCCGCACCGGGGCTGCTCGCGTCCATGACGTTTCCCGAGGTCGACGGGGCCACGGGAGTCCTGCGCTACTCCTACGACGACGACGGCAACGTCACCCGGATCGACCGTGCCGACGGACGGTCGGTGGAGCTGCGCTGGGACCTCGGCGGTCGCAACACCGAGATGCGGCTGATCGACGACACCGGCGCCGACGGGTCGTTCGGCTTCACGTACGAACCCGAGGCGGGGCGTCTGATCGAGACGTCGACCCCGCTCGGCGACTCCCACCGGTTCGGGTGGGACGGCCATCTCCCGGTGTCGGTGGAAGCGAAGGGGGTCGTCAACGGCGGGTTCTCCCACACCTACGACGCAAACCAGCAGATCGTCGCCACCTCGATCACCGGTACCGAGCCGGTGACCCACACATACGATCGCGACGGCTGGTTGACCGGCATCGGACCGCTCGTTCTCGAGCGTGACGACCGCGGCGAGATCGCTCGTCGACGGCTCGGGAACTGCACGGAGATCGTCGAGCGCGGGGCCGACGGTCGAGTCTCGAACCGATGGGTCACGATCGGAGATCGCGAGCTCTTCGCCGCGTCCTTCGTCTACGACGCGGCGGGACGGGTCGTGTCGAGCGTCGAACGCATCGAGGGCGAGGCCATCGAGCAGCAGTTCGAGTACGACGTGGTCGGCAACCTGGTCGGTCACACCCACAGCGACCTCGGCACCACGCGATTCGACTACGACGAGAACGGCAACCGCGTCCTGACGAGCGGGCGCGACGGCGAGGTGGCCGCCGAGTTCGATTCTCGCGACCGGCTCGTCGCCCACGGCGACGCGCGCGATCGCCACAACCTCGACGGGGAGCTGGAGGCCCGCACCGAGCCCGGAGGGGAGACGCGATTCACCTTCGACCAACTCGGGCGACTCGTGGGAGTGCAGCTCGCCGACGGGCGCACGGTGCGTCATCACCGCGACGGTTTCGGGCGGCGGATCGCGACGGCGATCGACGGCGAGCCGGTGCAGCGATTCCTCCACGCCGGGGCGTATCCGCTCGCCGAGGTGGACGGCGACGGGCGGCCGATCACGGTGTTCCTCCGGCGGCGCACCTACGGCCCGCCGGACGCCCTCCTCCGCGGCGACCACCGATACCTCGTGGTGTCTGATCACGTGGGCTCGCCCCGCCTCGTCGTCGACGCCGACTCGGGCGCGATCGTGCAGCGCCTCGACTACGACGTGTGGGGGCGGATCGTGGCCGACACAGCGCCCGGTTTCCAGCCGTTCGGGTTCATCGGTGGGCTCGTCGATCCGTTCACCGGCCTCGTGCACCTCGGCGCTCGCGAGTACGACCCGGCGACCGGGCGATGGCTCAGCACCGATCCGAAGATCTTCCTCGGCGGGGGCACGCCCAACCTCTACTGCTACGCCGACAACGACCCGGTGAATCGCTGGGATCCGACGGGTGCCGATGTCTGGCGCTGCGAGTCGCTGTCGGAGATCGGTTGGCAGGGAAAGCTCGGATTGAAGCACGAGTGGATCAAGACCGACTCGGTCGAGGCGGGCCTCGGTCCGCATCCGGTGAAGGGAGGGGCCGAGACGGCGGTCACCGATCAATCCGGCTACTCCGAGAAGCGCAAGGACTCCACCTGCGAGAAGATCGAGAACGTCGACGAGGAGTGTGTCAACGCGAGGTTGGCGACGCCCAACACCGCGCCGAACGGCGTGAAGTTCGGGGTCGATCTGGGCGCCTACACGCCGTGGAACCAGTGCCAGTCGGTCGTGGAGGACGTGCTCAGCTCCTGTGCCGGAACCTCGGAGTTCGGCGACTACGACACCTACTTCGAGAGCGGCGAGCTGCAGCACGCGCAGGGCAAGCGGTGGGAGGACTACTCCCCGGACATCGACTACACGCCCGACCCGGGCTACACGCCGAACCACGAGGAGTCGTCGTCGCTCTGGGACTGAGTGCCCGCGCTGACGAGTTGGTGTCGCCACCGGGGCGGCCATGAACGGCGCGGGTATCCTGCGGGCTTCGTCGAATCAGCAACGGAGTACGCCTTGGACACCCACGGCCTGAGCGAGTCTCTCTCGCTCCTCGCAGCCAACCACCGCTGGACGTGGTCGGCGGAGATCAGATCCGTCTTCGAGCGACTCCCCGGGTTCGACGTGACCCGCCATCCGGCGTCGCTGGTCGCCGATCTCCAGGCGGCCCAGCTGACGGCACTGCTCGACGACGAGACGTTCGTCGCCGATGTGATCGACCACACGGCTACGGTACGGGCGCTCGCCGATGCCATCCCCGCTGCCCCCGAGGTCGCGTACTTCTCGCCGGAGTTCGGTATCACCGACGTGGCGCCCCAGTACTCGGGCGGGCTCGGCATTCTCGCCGGTGACCATCTCAAGGCCGCCAGCGACCTGGGTGTGTCGCTCTGCGCCGTGGGCCTGTTCTACCGAGGCGGGTTCTTCCGTCAGGACCTGGTCGACGGTCGTCAGCGCGAGCGGTTCGCCACCTACGATCCCACCGAGTTCGGCTGTGTCGACACCGGTGCGACGGTCGACATCCCCATGGGACGCCGCACGGTCACGGCCCGGATCTGGCGGATGGACGTCGGCCGCATCGCCTTGGTGCTGCTCGACACCGATGTCGACACCAACGCGAAGGCCGACCGTTCCATCACCGATCGGCTCTACAGCGGCGATCGCCGTCACCGGATCGAGCAGGAGCTCGTGCTCGGCGTCGGTGGCAGCCGCGCCATCGAGGCCCTCGGCTGGGACGCACCGGTACGACACCTCAACGAGGGTCACGCCGGGTTCCTCATCCTCGATCTGCTCGACGCCGAGATCGCGGCCGGGGCCACACTCGCCGACGCGATCGAGACCGTTCGGCCCCGCCTGGTGTTCACCACCCACACGCCGGTGCCCGCCGGGATCGACCGCTTCGACATCGCCATGGCGACCGAGTACCTCGAGCCGTGGGCGGCGGAGTGGGGGGTCCCCGTGGCCGATGTGCTCGCGCTCGGTCACGACGACGGCGACGACCCGGCCGCATTCAACATGGCGGCCCTGTGCCTCAGGGCCGCCGGTGTGGCCAATGGTGTGTCGAAGCTCCACGGTGAGGTGAGCCGCGAACTCTTCGCCGGCGTGCCCGGCGGCACCGAGATCGGTTCCGTCACCAACGGGGTGCACGCCCGCACCTGGGTCGCCCCCCGACTCCAGGAGACGTTCGACGAGATCCTGGGCACCGGCTGGGCCGAGGGCGACCCCGCCGCCTGGCAGAAGGTGTCGGCCATCGACGACGACACCGTGCGGGCCCATCGTCGCGCCGGTGGTGTCGACCTGGCGGATCTCGTGGCGAGCCGCACGTCGGCCACGATCGACCCCGACGCCCTGATCATCGGGTTCGCCCGTCGCTTCGCGACCTACAAGCGGGCCACCCTCCTGCTGCAGCATCCCGAGGCGCTCACCACGTTGCTGGCCGACGACGACCGTCCGGTGCAGTTCCTCTTCGCCGGCAAGGCCCACCCGGCCGACGAGCCCGGCAAGGCATTGCTGGCCGAGGTGGTCGCGTTCGGTGAGACCCCCGAGGCCCACGGCCGGTTCCTGTTCCTGCCCGACTACGACATCGCCGTCGCCCAGGCCATGTATGCGGGCTGCGACGTGTGGCTCAACAACCCCGTTCGCCCCCACGAGGCATCGGGGACGAGCGGCGAGAAGTCGGCACTCAACGGTGGACTCAACCTCTCGATCAGCGACGGCTGGTGGGCCGAGATGGCCGACGGCCGCAACGGATGGACGATCCCCAGCAGCGACGCGACCGATCCAGCGATCCGCGACCGAGAGGAGTCCGCCGCTGCACTGGCGCTCCTGGCCGACGCGGTGGTGCCCGAGTTCTACGGCCCCGCCGGCGGTCTCTCGCCGGCATGGATCGAACGGGTCCGCGACAACTGGCGCAGCCTCGGGCCCCGCGTCACCGCGGCGCGGATGGTCACCGACTACTGCACCGACCTCTACGGCCCCGCGCTCGCCGCCAGCCGCGGCCGGTGAGCCTCTGGCCGGGGTCCATGTACCCGCTCGGTGCCACGATCGACGACGGTGGGGTCAACTTCGCGGTGTATTCCGAGGTGGCCGAACGCATCGAGCTGTGCTGCTTCGACGAGGCCGGCAACGAGGAGCGCCACACGCTGCCCGAGGTCACCAGCTTCGTGCACCACGGCTACCTCCCCGGGCTCGGTGTCGGTCAGCGCTACGGCTACCGGGTCCACGGGCCGTGGGATCCCGCCACCGGCGTGCGGTGCAACCCGGCGAAGCTGCTGGTCGACCCCTACGCGAAGGCCGTCGAGGGGCCGATTCGTTGGGGCCCGGAGGTCTACGGGCATCGGGCCGACCGCCTCGACGAGGCCGACCCTCGCGACAGCGCCCCGTTCATGCCGAAGGCCGTGGTCATCGATCCGACCTTCGACTGGGAGGGCGACACCCTTCTCGACATCGCGCTGCACGACACGGTCATCTACGAGACCCACGTGCGCGGCATGTCGATCACCCATCCCGATGTGCCACCGGAGTTGCGCGGGACCTACGCGGGCATGGTCACCGAACCCGTTCTCGACCATCTCACCTCGCTCGGGGTGACTGCGGTCGAACTCATGCCGGTGCACCACTTCATCACCGAGCACAGCGTGGCGCAGCGGGGGCTCACCAACTACTGGGGCTACAACACGCTCGCGTTCCTGGCGCCGCACGGGCCCTACTCGTCGGTGGGCGACGGTGGTGGCCAGGTCCAGGAATTCAAGACGATGGTGAAGAAGTTCCATCGGGCGGGGATCGAAGTGATCCTCGACGTCGTCTACAACCACACCGCCGAAGGCAACCATCTCGGCCCGTCGCTCTCGCTCAAGGGCTTCGACAATCGCGCCTACTACCGGCTCGACCCCGACAACCCGCGGCTCTATGTCGACTTCTCGGGTACCGGCAACAGCCTCGACATGCGTCATTCGCAGTCGCTCCAGCTGATGATGGACAGCCTGCGCTACTGGATCCTCGACATGCACGTCGACGGCTTCCGCTTCGATCTCGCCGCCGCACTGGCCCGAGGGCTCCACGAGGTCGACCGACTGTCGTCGTTCTTCGATCTGATCCACCAGGATTCGGTGATCAACGGCGTGAAGCTGATCGCCGAGCCGTGGGACGTCGGCGCCGGCGGGTATCAGGTGGGCAACTTCCCGCCCCTGTGGTCGGAATGGAACGGCAAGTACCGCGACGGCGTGCGCGACTACTGGCGCGGCGCCGACGAGACCCTCGCCGACTTCGCCACGCGCTTCACCGGCAGCTCCGACCTCTACGCCTGGTCGGGTCGCCGTCCCTCGGCCAGCATCAACTTCATCACCGCCCACGACGGGTTCACCCTGGCCGATCTGGTCGCCTACGACCACAAGCACAACGAGGCCAACGGCGAGGACAATCGCGACGGCGAGTCCCACAACCGGTCGTGGAACTCCGGCCACGAAGGGCCCACCGACGATCCGGTGGTCGAGCGGGTTCGCCAGACCCGGCGGCGTTCGATGTTCGTGACCCTCATGCTGTCCCAGGGCGTCCCGATGGTGTCGGGCGGCGACGAGATCGGGCGGACCCAGGGCGGCAACAACAACGGCTACGCCCAGGACAACGAGGTCGGCTGGTACGACTGGGCCGATGTCGACAACGAGTTCCTGGCCTTTGCCCGGCGGGTCATCTCGCTGCGCGCCGCCCACCCGATCTTTCGGCGCCGTCGATGGTTCGAGGGACGGGCGATCCGGGGCGCCGACGTGCGAGACATGGGGTGGTACGCCCCCGATGGAACCGAGATGACCGACGACGACTGGGCGGTGGGTTACGCGAGTTCCCTCGCCGTGTTCCTCAACGGTGAGGCCATCACGTCGCCCGGGCCCAAGGGCGAGCGCATCGTCGACGACAGCTTCCTCGTCCTGTTCAACGCATACGGTGAGCCGATGACCTTCGTGATCCCCGACGGCCTGGGTGGCAGTGAATGGGAGATCGAGCTCGACTCGTCGAGCAACCCCGACCGCGGCGCCGCGGTGGCGAGCAACGACCGGTGGGAGGTCGACGCGTGGGCCACCGTGCTCCTGCGCCGACTCCCCGGCAAGGACGAGTGATGAAGGTCTTGTTCGCGACCGCCGAACTCACCCCGGTCGTCCGCGTCGGCGGTCTCGCCGAGGCTGCCGCCGGCCTGGTGACAGCCCTGCGGGCCGCCGGCATCGAGGTGCAGGTGGTGCTGCCCGACTACGGCGGCATCGAACTCGCCGACCAGACCGACATCGATGTCGAGATGCCGTGGTGGGTCGGCGAGTCGAGGGTTCGCCGCGGCCGACACGCCGTCGCCGGTGACCTCACGGTGGTGCACGTGCCGGGGATCGACCGCGATCACCCCTACGTCGACGCCACCGGCGAGGGCTGGCCCGACAACGACGCCCGTTTCATGGCGTTCTCCGCCGCGGTCGCCGCGCTCGCGGCGCGCGAGCGACCCGACGTGCTCCACCTCAACGACTGGCACACGGCGGCTGCAGCGGGGATGTTGCCCGACCGCCCACCGACGGTGCTCACCATCCACACGCTCGGCTATCAGGGCACGGCCGATCGGTCGTGGCTCGACAAGCTGACGGTCGAGGCCCATCGGTTCGCCTGGTTCGGTGGGACCAACCCGCTGGCCGGCGCGATCGAGCTGGTCGATCGGGTGGTGGCCGTGAGCCCGACATACGCCCGCGAGATCGTCACCCCCGAAGGTGGCATGGGGCTCGACGATCGCCTCACCGCTCTCGGCGATCGCCTCGTCGGGATCCGCAACGGGATCGACACCGCGATATGGGATCCGGCCCACGACCGCCACATCGCCGCCACCTATCGGGCCGACGACCGCAGCGGGCGCGACAAGTGTCGGCTCGGACTCGTCGAACGGGCCGGCTGGCACGACCCGAAACCCCCCATCGCCGCGATGGTCACCCGTCTCGTCGATCAGAAGGGGGTCGACCTCCTCGTCGACGCCGCCCGATTCCTGCCGGGCATGCAGCTGCGGATCGCCGTGCTCGGTGCGGGTGATGTCGGCCTGGCAACGGCCCTGCGTGCGCTCGCCGACGCCGACCCGGAACACGTCTGGTTCTTCGAGGGCTACGACGAGCCGCTCGCTCACCAGCTCTTCGCCGGCAGTGACCTGTTCGTGATGCCCAGCCGGTTCGAGCCCTGCGGGCTCGCGCAGATGCAGGCCATGGCCTACGGCTCGATCCCGGTCGTCACCCGCGTCGGCGGACTGTGCGACACCGTGACCGATGCCGACGACGACCGGTCGGGGGGCAATGGCTTCACCACGTCGGTCGACTCCGCCGGCCTGGTCGATGCCCTCCATCGCGGGGTCAGGGCCGTGCGCCACGCGGGTCGGCGCACCGCTATCCAGGGTCGCGGGATGAACGCCGACTGGTCATGGGACGGACCGGCGGCCGAACACATCGCGCTCTACCGGGAGTTGGTGAGCCGGTGACCGGTCGTCACGAGCGTTCGGCGACCCGAGTGCCCTTGGGCACGACCACCACGCCGCCCTCCGACACCGTGTAGGCGGCGGCTTCCCCGTGTGCGACACCGATCCGGGCCCCCGGTGGCACGATCACGTTCTTGTCGAGCACCGCGTTGCTGACCTGTGCGCCGGCACCGACCACCACGTCGTCGAGCAGCACCGCGTTCTCCACGACGGCACCGCCTTCCACCCGCACGCCCGGCGACAGCACCGAGTTGGTGACGACGGCACCGGCGACGACGGCGCCGTTGGAGAGCAGCGACCGTTGGACGGTCGAGGAACCGTGGACGCCGTCGTTGACGATCTTGGCCGGCGGCAGCGTGCGTCCGAGGTTGTAGATCGGCCAGTCGGCGTTGTAGAGGTCGAACGCGGGGAAGTCGTCGATCAGGTCCATGTGGGCGGCGAAGTAGCTGTCGATGGTTCCGACATCGCGCCAGTAGTGCGGTCGGTCGAGTTGGCCCGGCACCCGGTTGTGGGTGAAGTCGTAGACGTGGGCCTCGCCCCGGCTCACCATCATCGGAATCAGGTCACCGCCGACGTCGTGGCGGGTACCCGCGGTCTCGTGGTTCTCGTGGAGCAGCTCGACGAGTGCATCAGCGCTGAACACGTAGTTGCCCATCGACGCCAGCACCTCGTCGGGGTTGTCGGCGAGGCCGGTGACCTCGTCGGCCGACGGCTTCTCGAGGAACGAGCTGATCTTGGATCCCTCGCCGGTTTCGATGACCCCGAACTGGTCCGACTCCTCGCGGCGCACGCGGATGGCCGACACGGTCACCCCGGCCCCGGAGTCGATGTGATGGTCGAGCATCTGGCGCGGGTCGATGCGATAGATGTGGTCGGCGCCGAACACGAACACGAAGTCGGGCCGTTCGTCGTCGATCAGATTCAGGTTCTGGTACATGGCATCGGCGGAGCCGAGGAACCAGTGGGGACCCTGGCGCATCTGGGCCGGGATCGAGGTCACGTAGTTGCCGAGCATCGAGCTCAGGCGCCACGTTCTCGAGACGTGGACATCGAGGCTGTGGCTCTTGTACTGCGTGAGGACGACGATCTTGCGGTAGCCGCCGTTGGCCAGGTTGGAGAGCGGGAAGTCGATGAGCCGGTAGTGACCCCCGAAGGGGACTGCCGGCTTGGCCCGGTCGAGGGTCAGCGGTGCGAGGCGCTTCCCTTCGCCGCCGGCCAGGACCATGCTCAGTACTCGTGGACGAATCGAATCCTCAGCCATGAACCAAGAGTGCACCATGGCGAGCCGCCGCGGGGACCAACCGGAGAATGAACGTGCCGCAGACGCACACGGTCGAAGATCGCCCTGACCCCTCCCTGCGAGAGCTGGCGACGACTCTGGGAGTGGCGACCTCCTTCCGCGACGGGCTGGGAAACGATGTCGAGGTCGGCGCCGAGACCCTGGTGCGCGTCTGCGCCGCGCTCGGCGCCGAGATCGAGCGGTCACGCGATGCCGACGCAGCGTTGCGGACACACACGGCGACGCGTCGTGTCGCGCCGGCGGTTCGGGTGGCATGGGACGGACGCATTGATCTCCGCAGCGGGAGGGATTCGCTGACGCCCGCCGCGGTCCTGCGGGTCGAGGGCACGGCCGGCATGGACGAGCGACCGCTCCGGACCTACGACGACGGCAGCGGCGTGGCGGTCGTGCCCTTCGGGGTGCACGAGCTCGAGGTGGAGATGGGCGGCGACGTGGTGCGGTCGACGGTGATCGCTGCGCCGACCCTCGCGTGGAGGTCACCGGCGGCCGACTCGGCGCGGTGGGGTGTGGCGGTTCACCTCGGGGCGCTGCGGTCGGGCCGCAGCCGTTCGGTCGGCGACCTCTCCGATCTGCGGTCCCTCGCAGGGTCGGTTGCCGCCGCGGGCGGGAGCGTCGTCACCGTCCTGCCGATCCTGCCGACCTTCAACGACCCGCCGATCGAGCCGAGCCCCTACTCGCCGGTCAGTCGCCTGTTCTGGAGCGAGCTGGTGCTCGACGTCGGGCCCGGATCGGGGGCTCCCGTGGACCGCATCGACGTCGCCACGGCAGCCGCCGAGGTGGACCGCGCACTCGCCGACGTTCTGCTCGACGCAGACGTGGTCGACGCGGCGTCGATCGACGCGGAGCTGGCTCGCTACGCCCGCTTCCGCGGCGCGCAGCATCGACTCGGTCGCGACTGGCGGACGTGGCCGGCAACCGCCCGCAACGGTCGGCTCGGCGACGCTCTCGTCGATCCGGCGGTGGAGCGGTTCCATCTCGCCGCACAACTGGCGGTGCGCGATCAGCTGGATCGGCTCCGCCGGGATCTCGACGCCACCGGCGTGCGCCTGGGGCTCGATCTTGCGGTCGGGGTCCATCCCGAGGGCTACGACGTCTGGTCGCGGCCCCACCTGTTCGCCGACACGATGGCGGTCGGCGCGACACCGGACGCCGGATTTCCGAGTGGCCAGAACTGGGGTTTCCACCCGATGCTCCCCGAGGCGTCGGCCGCCGAGGGCCACCGGTACTTCCGGGCCGCGATCGCTCATCAAGCCTCGTTGGCCGGGCTGTTGCGGATCGACCACATCATGGCGCTGCGCCGCCTCTACTGGATCCCCGAGGGCATGGCCCTCGACCAGGGCACCTATGTCTCGTATCCGATGGAGGAACTCTTCGCCGTCCTCTGCCTCGAGTCGCACCTCCGGGCGTGCGAGGTGATCGGTGAGAACCTCGGGACGGTCCCGCCGGAGCTCGACGCGGCGCTCGGCCGCCACGGGATCAACGGGATGCGCCTGACCCAGTTCTCGGTCGGTGGGGGACGGGCGGTCGGCGATGTCGCGGCCGACGAGGTGGCGTTCATCGGTACCCACGACACACCGAGCTTCGCCGGCTGGTTGGCGGGCGACGACATCGACCTGCGGGTGGACCTGGGTCTCCTCGCCGCCGCCGACGCGCCGGCCGCACGGGCCCATCGCGCCGGGGTGACCGCCGAGCTCGTCGCCGAGCTCGGCGGCAGTGTCGACGAGCCCGCCGATCTGCTCGAACGGGTGATCGTCGCGCTGGGTTCGTCGCCCAGTCCGCTCGTGCTGCTGTGGCTCGAGGACCTGTGGCTCGAGCCGCGACCGGTCAACGTGCCCGGTACCTCGTCGACGGCCCACCCGAACTGGCAGCGACCGATGCGGCGCCGCTACGACGATGCCCTGGCCGACCCCGATGTGGCCCGGCTGCTCGCAGCGATCGACGCGGCCCGCCGGAGCCGCGGTGACTCAGCCTGACGGGATGAAGAAGCTGATTCCCAGGGGACCGGCGACGATCTCGATCGACTGATCGAAGCCGTGGGCGGCAACGGGTGCAGCCGCGACTTCGCCGTTGGTCGTGCCGCTGCCGCCGAAACGGGAGTCGTCGGACTCGAGGAGCGGACGCCAGTGGCCGGCGACCGGGACACCGATGCGATAGCCGGTGCGGGGGACGGGCGTGAAGTTGGCCACCACGAGGATCGGGGAGGCATTCGGTGCCTCCCGCAGGAAGGCGTAGACGCTGTTGGTGTCGTCATCGCCGATGATCCACCGGAAGCCGTCGTCGCGACAGTCGCCCACGTGCAACGCCGGATGCTCGCGGTAGAGCCGGTTCAGGGCGGTGACGAGGTCGGCGATCTGCCGGTGGGCCGGCGTCGCCAGCAGCGCCCAATCGAGCTCGGCCTCGTGGTGCCATTCGCCGGGCTGCGCGAACTCGTCGCCCATGAAGAGCAGCTTCTTGCCGGGCGTTGCCCACTGATAGCCATAGAGCAGCCGCAGGTTGGCGAAGCGCTGCCATTCGTCGCCCGGCATGGTCGCGAGCAGCGAGCCCTTGCCGTGGACCACTTCGTCGTGCGACAGCGGCAACACATAGTTCTCCGAGGTCGCGTACGCGGAGCGGAACGTGAGCTCGCCGTGATGATGACGCCGGTGGGCGGGGTCGCGGCGCACGAACTGGAGGGTGTCGTGCATCCAGCCCATGTCCCACTTGTAACCGAAGCCGAGACCACCGGCGTCGACCGGGTTGGTCACTCCGGGCCAGGCGGTCGACTCCTCGGCGATCGTCGCGATGTCGGGGTGGCGGGCGTAGAGGGTGGTGTTGAGATCCTGGAGGAACGCGACGGCCTCGAGGTTCTCGTTGCCGCCGTGCTTGTTCGGGATCCACTCGCCGTCGGCCCTCGAGTAGTCGAGGTACAGCATCGATGCGACGGCATCGACCCGCAGCGCGTCGACGTGGTACACGTCGCACCAGAAATGGGCGCTCGACAGCAGGAAGCTCCGGACCTCGGCCCGGCCGTAATTGAAGATGCAGCTGTCCCAGTCGGGGTGGTGGCCCAGGCGGGGATCGGCGTGTTCGAAGAGGTGGGTGCCGTCGAAGGTGGCGAGCCCGTGGGCGTCGTCGGGGAAGTGCGACGGCACCCAGTCGAGCACGACCCCGATCCCGGCGCCGTGCAGGGTGTCGACCAGCGCCATGAAGTCGGTGGGCGACCCGTAGCGGGCGGTGGCGGCGAAGTAGCCGGTGGTCTGGTAGCCCCACGACCCGTAGAACGGGTGCTCGGTGACCGGGAGCAGTTCCACATGGGTGAATCCTGCCTCGGTGACATAGTCGACCAGCTGGTCGGCCAGGGCCCGGTAGCCGCCGGGTTCGTAGCGCCACGAGCCGAGGTGGACCTCGTAGATCGAGACGGGGGCGTCGGTGGCGATCCGGGAGGCACGTGAACCCATCCAGTCGTCATCGCTCCACGCGAAGGAGAGGTCGGCGATCACCGACGCGGTGTCGGGCGGCTCCTCCTGGGCGAAGCCGAACGGATCGGCCTTCTCGAGGACGGCGCCGCCGGGGGTGTGGATCCGGTACTTGTAGCGCTGGCCGGGAGTTGCCGGGAGGTTGGCGCGCCAGACACCCGACGGGTCGGGATCGAGGTCGTCGTCGGGTCCGGGGGTCCAGCTGTTCATGTCGCCGATTAGCTGCACGCGGCTGGCGTTGGGCGCCCACACGCGAAACGTGGTCAGGCCTTCGGTGGCGTGCGCATGCGCGCCGAGGACGTCGTAGGCCGACACGTGGGTACCCCCGTTCCAGGCCCATGCATCATCGGCGGTGAAGGGCCGGCCCGTCCCGGCGTTCATCGTGTTCGGGCGGGTCGCTCGGTGGCCGTGGGCAGGTTCACCCGCTCAACCTACCGGGGTGCCGATGGAGGGAGCGGCGACCGGCTCAGCGGCAGGGCGCCCCCATCACCAGGGCGCACATCGGGCAGCACGGCATCCGGGCAGCTTCCGGTCGCCGTCGGATCCGCAGCCCGCACAGGGTCGTGAACGTGCCATCGGCGGCGGTTTGCGTCCCGTCGTCGATGCGGGCGTGATGGTGGACCCGGTTGTTCGCGTCGTGCTCGTCGGTGTCGGACTCGACGTTGTACACGCTCGTGTCGTCGAGCGGGGGCCGGGCGACCATGGTCGCAGGCTAGGCCGGTCGCACGTCGTACTGGATCTGCATCTCCTTGATGCCGTTGATCAGGTTCGAATGCAGCCGGCGGGGCGGGGCGCCGAGCTCGACGTTGTCGATCGTGGCGAGGAGTTCGGTGAAGAGGAGCCGCAGCGAGAGACGGGCCAGGTTGGCACCCAGACAGAAGTGCTCGCCGATGCCGAACGACTGCTGCGGATTGGGTGTGCGGTCGATGCGGAACGTGTGGGGGTCGTCGAACACGGCCGGGTCGCGGTTCGAACCGGCGTACCACATGAGGACCTTGTCGCCTTCGGCGATCGCCTGCTCGCCGATCGTGGTGTCACATGTGGCGGTGCGGCGGAAGTGGTGGATCGGCGGCTGCCACCGGAGGATCTCCTCCACCGCGCCGGGGATGAGGTCGGGGTCGGCCCGAAGTCGCGCCATCGCCTCGGGATGTTCGATCAGCGTGTTGAGTCCGTGCGAACTCGCCGTCCGGGTGGTCTCGTTGCCGGCGACGATCAGGAACATGAAGAAGAGCGTGTACTCGACGTCGGTGAGTTTCCGGCCGTCGACCTCCGCCTCGAGCAGCATGCTCGTGAGGCTGCCGGTCGGGTTGGCGCGCTCGCGCGCGGCCAGTTCGTTGGCGTAGCCGAAGATCTCGACCGAGGAGTTCATCGACGTCTCCGGCGTGGGCGCGACCTCGGGGTCCTGATCGTCGATCAGGGCGTGACTGAGCTCGTAGAGCCGGAAGCGGTCGGCCTCGGGCACACCCATCAGCTCGCTGATCGACCACATGGGGATCAGCGCCGCCACGTCGGTGACGAAGTCGCAGCTGTCGCGGTCGCGGAGCTTGCCGACCACCCGGGCCGTTTCGGCTCGTAGCGAGTTCTCGAGCTGGCCGATCATCTTCGGGGTGAAGGCCTTGGCCACGATGTTGCGGAACGCCCGATGCTCCGGCGGATCCATCCCGATGATGATCATCCGGACCTGATCCATGCTCTCCGGTTCGAGTCGGGTCGGCCCGCCGACCCAGCTCGAGAAATCGCCGGGCGAGGTGGAGACCCGACGCACGTCTTCGTGCCGGGTGATGGTCCAGAACCCGGGCCCGTCGGACTCGGGATGCCAGTGGACCGGGTCCTCCGTGCGGAGCTTGTCGAGCCAATGGTGGGGTGCGCCCTTCTCCCATACCGACGCGTCGGTGAGGTCGATGTCGCTCAGATCGATGTCGTTCAGGTCGATGTCGCTCACGCCGCCGCTCCGGTCTTCGCGAAGTCGGACTCGACGAGCTTGCCGAACTTCTTCAGCATCCGCTTCACCATGAACGACATGACGGTGTCACCGAACTTGGCCTTCAGACCGGTCTTCTCGCCCCCGGAACTCATTGCCATCGTCCAGTCGACGCGGCTCCGGCCACCGCCGAGATCGGTCACCCGGTAGTCCTCGGCGAATGCCTCGACGCCCTCCTTCGACACCTCGTTGAAGCGGAAGGCCATCCGCTTCCCGTGGTCGTAGGCGATGAACTCCTCGTAGCCGGTGAGCCCGCCGCGCATGTGCACGGTGCGGGTCGACCCGACCTCGAGGGGGAAGTCGGACGTCCACTCGACGCCGGTGATCGGCATCGCCCACTTGGTCCAGGCCTCGGCGTCGAGGAACGCCGCGAAGACCTGCTCGGGGGTGGCGGCGACCTCCACACTGGCTCGGTGCAGGGTGGGGGCGTGCTCGAAGAACTCGAGGCCCACTTTCTCGCAACTGACGGTCATGGATGACTCCCTTGTGAATCGAGATCGGTTGGTTCGAGATCGGCCGGTTCGAGATCAGCCGGTGTGAGATCAGCCGGTGTGAGATCAGCCGGTGTGAGATCAGCGAGGAGCACGGGGACGAGGAACGACTCGACCATCGCCCGCTCCGACTCGGCGTCTCGGCCGGGCATGGCCAGCAGCGAGATGATCGAGCGGAGGAGCCATTCGGCCCGCCGTTCGAGTTCGTCCTGGCTGTGCGGCTCGGGAGCCAGCTCGGCGAGGAGCCCGGCGGACATCGTCCGCAGGAGGTCGGAGTTCTGGCTGACCTTGATCGGCACCGCCATGTTCTCGGGCTCGAACCATTCGGACATGGCCGGGTCGGAGCGGACCGAGGCCACACCGGCGATCACCCGGTCGGCGAGCGAGTTCGGTGCGCCCGCTCGGCGTTCACCGGCCAGGTACCTCGCCGTCCGCAGGGTCGCCCGATGGACGAACGCGAGGTGCAGCGCCTCCTGGTTGGGGAAGTAGCGGTAGAGCGTCGCCCGCGAGCAGCCGGCGACCGCGGCCACGTCGACCATGGTTGCCTTGCCCACTCCGAGATCGGCGAAGGCCCGGCCCGCCGCGTCGAGGAGCGCATCGACGGCGTGGCCCTCGTCCTCGTGACGACGCCAACGGCTCTGAGACATGCGGCTGTGAGACACTTCGCCTATTGTGCCTCACAACATGACCGACGCGCGCACCGACCTCATTCTCATCGACAAACCCCGTCCCCACACGACGGTGATCACCCTCAACAATCCGGAGCGGATGAACTCGATGGCCTTCCGGCTGATGGTGCCGCTCCACGAGGCGTTCAAGGAGGTTGCCGAGGACAACGACACCCACACGGTGATCCTCACCGGCGCGGGGCGCGGGTTCTGTTCCGGCGCCGACACCAGCGACGACGGTGGACCGCCGCCCAACATCGAGGGCATGACCCTCACCCGAATCGCCAGCAAGGCGATGTCGGTGCTGGCCGATCTCGTCCCCGCCATGCAGCGGATGCCCCAGCCCGTGATCTGTGCGATCAACGGAGCTGCCATCGGCGGCGGCATGTGCCTCACCCTCGGTGCCGACATCCGTCTCGCCGGCGAGTCCGCCTACTTCCGTGCCGCCGGGATCAACAACGGTCTCACCGCCACCGAGCTGGGCCTCAGCTTCCTGCTGCCTCGGGCCATCGGATCGTCGCGGGCGATGGAGATCATGCTCTCCGGGCGCGACATGGATGCGCACGAAGCCGCCAACATCGGTCTCGTGTCCCGCGTTGTGCCCGACGACGACCTCCTCGCCGAGGCGCTCGATCTCGCCGACCAGATCAACGGGTGGAGCACCCACGGCACCCAGCTCACCAAACGGACGATGTGGGCCGGTCTCGAGATGGGCAGTCTCCGCGCCGCGATCGAGATGGAGACCCATACCCAGCTCTACATCCGGATGACCACGAAGAACTTCGAAGAGGGCGTTCGGGCCCGCAAGGAAGGCCGCCCGCCGGCCTTCCAGGACTGAGGAGCGCACATGACCGACGGTCCGATGCAGGGCATCAAGGTGCTCGATTTCTCCATCGCCCTCACGGGTCCCTACGCGGCGTCGCTGATGGCCGATCAGGGGGCCGAGGTGATCAAGGTCGAGCGTCCGGGCATCGGTGACATCGCCCGCTATGTCGGGGTGATGGTCAACGGGATGAGCTCCCTCTACCTGGTGTGCAACCGTGGGAAGCGGTCGATCGCGCTCGATCTCCAGCTCGACGAGGGACGCGAGATCGCGCGTCAGCTGGCGGCAGAGGCCGACGTGGTGATCGAGAACTTCCGGCCCGGCGTCATGGAACGACTCGGACTCGGATACGACGACATCAAGGCCCTCAACCCCGACGTCGTTTACGCGTCGTTCTCCGGCTTCGGCGACGAGGGTCCGTACCGCGACCGCAGTTGCTACGACACCGTGATGCAGGCATACGCCGGGTTCGCCACGACGCAGGCCGACCCTGACGACGGCGTTCCGACCTTCCTGCGCCAGACCGCAGCCGACAAGGTCACGGCGCTCTACGGATCACAGGCGATCGCGGCGGCGTTGTTCGCCCGCGCGCGGGGTCGCGGGGGCCAGCACGTGAAGCTGTCGATGGCCGACGCGGCCGTATCGTTCCTCTGGGCCGACGCCGCGGGCAACGAGGTCATGTTGGACGCCGACGGGTCGCAGGCCTCGAGCTTCGTCGCCGGGTTCCAACCGATGGCCTTCAGCGACGGGTGGGGCATCGTGACCCCGACCTCGGATCACGACTTCGCCGGCATGTGCAAGGCGCTCGATGTCGACGGCTGGGACGATCCGCGCATCGCGACGGTCGGGGAGCGGATCAAGAACCGCGACGTGCTCGCGCCCGTGATGGACATGGTCTACGCCATGGCGGCCAACCTGACGATGGAGGAGGCCTCCGTGCGTTTCGAGCGCGAGCGGGTGCCCTACTCGATGATCCTGACTCCCGATCAGCTCACCCGTGATCCGCACGCAGTCGCCATCGGCATGTTCGTCGAAGCCGATCATCACCTCGTCGGCCGCACCCGGCTGCCGCGGCATCCTGCGCAGTTCACCAGCACACCCGCGACCCTGACGGGGGATTCCCCCGCCCTGGGTCAGCACACCGACGAGATCCTCGCGGAGCTCGGCCTGGGCGACGAGATCGCCGCCCTACGAGAGAAAGCAGTCGTCACATGATGAAGTCCCCACAACGCCGCTGGCGAGTCTGGGCCGTCTCCCTCCTGGTGCTCCTCGCACTGGTGGCCGCCGCATGCGGTGACGACGATGGCGCCGCCGGCGACGACGACAGCGGCACGACCTCCACGACCGTCGCGCCGGAACCAGACGACAGCGCCGACGAGACCCCGGACGTCACCACCACGGAGCCGGTCGAGTTGACCGCGTCGTGGACCGGTGTGACCGAGGAGGTCATCCGACTCGGTTTCACGACCACCGACCTCGTCCGGCTGCGGGAGATGGGCCTCGTCGACATCGACCGCGGCGATCCGCAGGTCGTGCTCGACGCCCTGATCGCCGACATCAACGCCCGCGGCGGCATCCACGGCCGCATGCTCGAGGCGCATCTCGAAGTCATCGTGCCCGTCGACGCGACCGCAGCCGACGAGGCCTGCGTCCGCATGACCGAAGACATCCAGGTGTTCGCAGTGCTGGGGCCGTTCGCCGGGCCCAACAACGACCTGAACCCGTGCATCAACAGCCGCAACGCGACGATCATCGTGGGCGGACAGCCCACTGCCGAGCAGTTGGCCGTGTCCGAGGCGCCCTGGATCTCCAACACCATGTTCGCGGGGCGGCGGTTGGCCGGCGTGATCGAATTGATGGAGGGAGAGGGACTGCTGGGTGACAAGGTCGCCGTGGTCGTGAGGCCCGAGGAGCAGAACTTCGCGGACGACATCGTGATTCCGGCACTCATGGAGCTCGGCAAGGACGTGGTGGACGTGGTCCAGGACAGCAGTCCGAGCGACGTCGTCGCCGGCGAAGCGCAGTGGGAACGGTTCATCGAGTTGTTCAAGACCGAGGAGGTCGACAGCGTCGTGATGGTGGAGAACACCGGCACGTTCGGAGCGACCCAGCTCGCGAAGTCCGATCTCGATGCCAACTACCTCCTGGCCGACACGACGGCGCTGCTCCGCGGCCTCGGTGCGCTCGACGGCGCCGTGGCCGCCGACCTCGAAGGGATCATCGGTTCGGCCGGTCCGTCCGAAGAGGAAGTGTGGGAGCTCGAGTCGACGCAGGACTGCGTGAGGGTCTTCGAGGAGGCCAATCCCGGTGAAACGGTGCTGCCCACCACCGAGGTGCCCACGGGTGAGCCCGACTGGTTCGGCAACATTCTCCCGTTCTGCGCCTATCTGCGACTCTTCGAGCTGGTAGCGAACGCCGCCGGTCCGGAGCTGACCCACGACTCGTTCCTCGCGGGGGCGGAATCCCTCGGCGAGATCGACATCCCGGGCCAGGTGTTCGCGAGCATGGGGCCGGGCAAGTACGACGCGGCCGACGCGATTCGTCTCACCGTCTTCGACGCCTCGGTCGGCGCGAACGGCGGCGAGGTGCCCTACGGCCCGCTCGTCGCTGTCGGCTGAGGTCCGTGGCGATCACCGATGCCGTCCTGGTTCACGGCTCCTTCTCTTCGGAGGCGGCGTGGGATCCGGTGCTCCCCGGTCTTCGGGCCGGGGGGCTGACGCCCCACGCCATCTGTCTGCCCGGTCACGGGCGCCGCGGGGATGAGGCGGGACCCGACGTGGATCTCGTACGACACGCGGACGCGGTCGTCGAGTACGTGACCGAACACGACCTCCGGGACATCATGCTGGTCGGCCACAGCTATGGCGGCATGCCGGTCACCCAGGCGTGGAACGGGTTGCGGGATCGGGTCGCTGCGGTCGTCTACGTGGATGCCGGCGTCGCTGCCGAGGGCCAATGCCAGCTCGATCTGCTCCCCGCCGACAAAGCCGCCGCGACTCGTGAAATGGCCGCGGCCAACGGCGGGATGCTCGCCGCTCCGGAGCGCCCCACCCCTACGTTTCCGCTGGCGATCGCGGCGTTGAGCACCCCGATCCGTCTCGACGGTCCGTTGCCGGCCGGGGTGCCGCGCACGCTGATCCTCGCGACGGGGAACCCGGGCTACCACCACGGCCAGGCGGCCGACCTGCGCGGCCGGCCCGACTGGTCGGTGATCGAGATCGAATCGGGCCACAACGTTCTAGGTGAGAAGACAGGCGAACTCGTCGACACCCTGCTGTCCATCGCTCGCGGCGATCGGTGACGTCGAGCGTGGCGGTGACCGACCTGTGGGAAGCGTTCGCCGGCGCGGTCGTGCGCATCTCGCTCCCCGACGGCGACCATCGCATCGAGCCGCGGTCGCCCGGGAGGACGGGGGACCACCCCTTCGGGTCGCCGATCCACATCATCACCGCATACAACCCCGGGGGAATCGAGGCCGACGTGGCGACCAACGAGGCCCGTCACGCGGCGCTTGCCGAGGCATTGGGCGCGCGTGAGACCTTTGCCACCGTCGGCAGTGCACCCGACGGCTCGATGGCCGAGCCCGGACTCGCCGTGATCGGGCTCGAAGCCGACGAGGCCGTCGAACTCGGTCGGCGGTTCGGTCAGGAGGCGATCTACCGTTGGACGGCGGACGCGCTCACGATCGTCGGCGTGCGCGTTCCTGACACCGTCGAGATGGGATGGTCGCTCGTCCGCCTCTAGCACGACGCTCCGCTACGGGAACGTCAGCCCGCTCCGCTCCAAGGCCTCGCGGACCGGGGCGTAGTGCGTGTGGTCGACCGGCACGAGATGGGTCAGCGCCGCGGCTCGCAGCGCGTCGACGACCTCGGGGTCGTCGTTCGCGTCGAGGAGCGCCCGGCGGACCTCGGCGACCAACTCCGGTGAGAGATCGTGGCGGGCGACGAGTGGCTGCACGGGCCACGGCCCGAGTCGATCGACGAGGCGGAGATCGGCGACGGCCGTGTCGTGACGGCTCCGCCCGATCCGGACGACCGAGTCGACCACACAGGCATCGACCTCGCCGGCCACGAGGGCGTCGAGGGAGTTGTGGTGGCCGCCCGTGAACACGAGCTCGGCGAAGTCGCTGGAGTCGTAGCCGAGCTCGTCGATCGCGATCCGCAGGGCGTAGTGGCCACTCAGACTGACCACGTCGTTGCACGCGATTCGGCGACCGGCGAGCTCGGCCAGAGAGTCTGCGTCGGAGTCGGCCGCCACGACCAGGTCACCGAAGTAGACGGGGCGCCCACCGGAGTCCGGATCGTCGGGAACCCAGGCGACACCGGCCAACTGCACCGACGGCGCTTCGGCCCGGAGGGCGAGATCGACGAACGACGTCGAGCAGATCCAGCCGAGGTCGAACGTGCCGTCGCGGAACGGGTCGACCTCGGCCGGCGGGCCCGAGGTCTCGGTCTCGAAGTGCACCTCGGCCCCCATTCGATTCGCGAGGAGTTCGAACAGGGATTCCGGGAAGCCCGGCGACATGTAGGAGACGAACCGCACCCCGGCAACCTACCGAGAGCGGGCCGCCCTCCTCCGGTGGACACGAGAGGCGGATGGCCGGCGTTTCGGGGCAGTATCGCTGCGAGCCTCGGTCGACGAGGAGCACACACCGCGTCCGGAGGGACCCGCCATGGCCGACTACGACTACATCACCTACGAGGAGATCGACGACGGCACGATCGTCCGGATCATGCTCAACCGGCCGGAGGCCCGCAACGCGCAGAACCGCGGGATGCTCGTCGAGCTCGATGCCGCGTTCGGCCGAGCCGAGGCCGATGACGACGTGCGGGTCGTCATCCTGGGCGGCGAGGGGCCGATGTTCTCCGCCGGTCACGACATGGGCTCGAAGGTCGCGATGGAGGAGTACGCCACCCATCCGACCCGGGCCATGAACGGCGGCACTCGGGAGGGCAGCGAAGGGCTGATGCTCCAGGAGTGGCACTACTTCTTCCAGAACACCCTGCGATGGCGGAACCTGCGAAAGATCACCATCGCCCAGGCCCATGGCGCCAGCTACGCCGCCGCGCTGATGCTGCTGTGGTCCTGTGACCTCATCGTCGCCGCCGACGATGCCACCTTCGCCGACGTGGTGGGCACCCGCCTCGGCATGCAGGGTGTGGAGTACTTCGCCCATCCGTGGGAATTCGGTCCTCGCAAGACGAAGGAACTCCTGCTCACCGGCGACGCGATCGGTGCGGAGGAGGCCCACGCCCTCGGGATGGTCAGCAAGATCTTCCCGGCCGACGAGCTTTCCGAGCGCACGGTCGAGTTCGCCCGCCGGGTCGCCCAGGTGCCGACCATGGCAGCGCTGTTGATCAAGCAATCGGTCAACCAGACCATGGACAATCAGGGATTCACCAACGCGCTCCAGGGCTGTTTCCATCTCCACCAGCTCAACCACTCACATTGGGCGACGCGCACCGACGGCCCCCAGAAGCGTTGGGTCGCCACGCCCGACGACGGCGCCCTCGACTGGCGGACGGCGCCGCCGGTGCAACTGGCCGACGTGAACACCGTGGGCGGGGTCGCGGTCGGCGACTGACTCGCCCGAGGCGACGCGGGGACTGGGGCCGGCGCGGGGTCGGGCGGTACTCTCGGCGGGTCGCCCGAGACCAACCGACAGGAGCCCGCAGTGGGACAGAACCAGCGCTCGCAGATCACGATGACCGACGAGGAGATCGACGTCTTCATCGACCAGAGCCGGACGGCGACGATGGCCACCGTCGGTGCCAACGGCGCGCCGCATCTCGTGGCCATGTGGTACGCCTGGCTCGACGGGACGGTCTGGTTCGAGACGAAGTCGAAGGCGCAGAAGGTGGTTAATCTCCGCCGGAACGACCGCCTCTCGGTGATGATCGAGGACGGCCTCACCTACGACCAGCTGCGGGGCGTGGCGCTCGAGGGTCGCGGCATCGTCATCGAGGACCCCGACGAGATCTGGCGCATGGGTGTCAACGTGTTCGAGCGTTACAACGGGCCCTACAGCGAAGAGATGAAGCCGTTCGTCGAGATCATGCTGCAGAAGCGTGTTGCGGTGAAGCTCGAGGTCGAGCGCGTCCGCTCCTGGGATCATCGCAAGCTGGGCATGCCGGCGATGGATCTCGCCGGCACCACCGCCCCGTTCATCGACGGTGCCGGCTGAGCGTCAATCGGCGACCTTGGGCTGTTCCGCCGCCGTGCGGTAGTCGTCGTAGGGCTCGTCGCGCTCGGTGAGGGTCGCGGTGAGGCCCTTCTCCTGCACACCCTGGATGAAGAGGCGCATCGACTCCGTGTGGGTGCCCAGCGCGCACAGCTCGGTGCCCTGGCGGATGCCGGTGCGCAGCCCCATCACTTCCATCTGGCGGTGGACGACGCGCTTGTTGAGGGCGACGACATCGGACGGGGTCTGGGCGATGCGAGCGGCGATCTTCAACACCTCTTCGGTGAGGTCCTCCGCCGGGAACGCCTGGTTGGCCCAGCCGTACTGGACGGCCTCGAGACCGCTGACCGAGTCGCCGGTCATCATCATTTCCATCGCCTTGCGCATGCCCATGAACCACGCGTGGAAGTGCATGTCGGGCACGCCGAAGCGGGTCGCCGGGTAGCCCATCTGGGCATCTTCGGCCATGTAGACCAGGTCGCAGCAGGTGGCGAGCTCGGAACCGCCGGCGAGGCAGTAGCCGTGGACCTGGGCGATCACCGGCTTGGCGAGGTCCCAGATGCTCATCCAACCCTCGGTGACGTGACGGGGCCACTGGCCCTCACCGCTCGCGGTGAAGAAGGGCAGCTCGTACCCTTCGTTGCCGCCGGCGAGGTCGTAGCCGGCGGAGAACGACGGGCCGTCGCCGCGGATGATCGAGACCTTGACGGAGGGGTCGTCGTCGGCTTCGCGCAACGCCTGGAGGATCGCGCCGCGCAGCGGGTGGATCATCGAGTTGCGCTTGTTCGCCCGATTGAACGTGACCCGTCGCACGCCCGGGATGGGATCGTCGAGGATGACCCACTGGTGATCGTCGGGGGTCTCGCCGCCGGCGCTCGGATTGGGTGTGACTTCTCCGTATTCGCTCATGGAACGGACCCTAGAAGCATCACCGCAGACAGGTGCAATCCACCTTGTCGTCGAGGGCCTGCCACTTGAACGCGCGGGGCTCCGACGCGACACCGCAGCCGGTACAGCGCAGGACCCATTCCTTGCCGACGGCCTCGAGGCGGACCGGGTGCTCGCCGGTCGACAGGCGGGGCTTCTCCTTGACGATCTTCGGCTGCGAGATCGTGGGGAGCTCGGGGCTGCGGATCTCGAGATAGGGCGCGGAGTCGGCCCATTCGGTGATCTCGTCGGGGGAGAGGTCCGGTGCGGTGAAGTGGCCGACCGTCTCGGGCTCGATGATCACGTCGGGGCCGTTGTAGTCGAGGAACTCGGTGAGCTTGTCGGTCTGCTCGGGGCCGAAGATGAACGACGACTCGGAGATGCTCTCGATCTCGTCGAGGAACCCGTCGCCGCCATCGGAGTAGCGGGGGTCCTCCAACGTGTCGGCCGAGAAGATGATCACGAAACGGGCCCCGCTGCCCGCCGGTTTGCGTCGCAGGATGCGACCCATGCGCTGGATCATCTGGCGGCGGGTGCGGCTGGCGCTGACGACGATGCCGAGGTTGGCGTTGGGGACGTCGACGCCCTCGTCGAGCACTCGGGGAGCGGCGACGGCGTCGAGGCTGCCGTCGCGCAGATCGTCGAGGATCTGTCCCCGGTCGGTCCGGCCGGTGCCGCCGGTGATGATCTCGATGTCGACATGGGGATCGAGACGGACGATCGCGTGGTTTGCGGCGCGGACCGTCTCGGTGAAGATGAGCGCCCCCTTCGCCGTCTTGATGACGTCGGCGAACGTGCCGAGCGATTCGTACTTCGCCGAGCTCGTGGCGACGATCTCGCGTCGGGCCGCGAAGGCTTCGAGATAGTCGTTGGCCGCCTTGCCATCGGGTCCGCCGTCGTTCTCCGCGAGGTGATGGACAGCGGCGAGGAAGTCGCCGAACGGGGTGTGGGGCACACCCGGCACGTTCTTGAGCACCCGTCGGGCCGCCACGATGGTGCCCTCGGTGGCGTCGTACTCGCTGCGCTCCTCGGCGGTGAGGGGCACCGCGACGAAGGCCACGCGGGGCTGTGCGCACACACCGTCGTCGATCGCGGCGCCGAAGTCGTAGCGGTAGCAGATGCCGCCGAAGTAGGGGAGCAGGATCGACTCGACGGCGTCGTCGGACCGTTCGAGGGTGGCGGTGAGACCGAGCCGTTCCTGGTACTCCGGCAGCAGCGACTTGCGCAGCACGGCACCGCCGAAGCCGTGGCACTCGTCGGCCACGAGGAGTCCGCCGGCGTCGGTTTTCGGCAGCGGTACCCGGCTCGCCGCGCTGTGGCGCGTGGTGACCAGCACATCGCAGTCGGCCGGCCGGTCGCGATAGCCATCGCCGAGACGACCGATCGAGCGTTCGGGCAGCGACTCGACGAGGCGCTCGTTCCACTGCTCCATCAACACTCTCGACGGCACGATCACGAGCACGAAGAGTCCGCGTTCGAGCGCGTCGGCGATGGCGGTGATGGCGACATCGGTCTTGCCCGACCCCGTGACGGCCTCGATCACGCCCTTGCGACCACACCGATGCCAGGCAGTGAGTGCGTCGTGCTGCCAGCGGTAGAGGTCGCGCATCGTGGCAGGCTACGCCGCGGAAGGGCCTGGCCCGACGTGTCGTCTGACCACGTAGACGAAGGTCTCGCCGAGGAAACGGCGGCGGGGACGGGCGAGACCGCGAAGCGTTCGGCCGATCGGGCCGGAGTCGACCGGGGTCTGTGCCGCGTCGTCGGTTGTCGCGAAACCGACGTTGCGCCAGTGGCTGCCACGGATGGTCCGCTTCAGCCGCTGCAGGCGGGGACCTCCGGGCCGCGTGTGTTCGTCGACCGTGGCCGCCTCGGCGAGGCGCAGGCCCCGTCGCTCGGCGAGCTCGGCGATGCCGCTGGGGAACAGGTAGCTGACGTGGTCGACGTTCTCCCAGACGATGCCGAGTTGGCCGGCGCGCACGCGTTGCGGCGCGTACGGATTGGGCGTGGTGAGGATGAGTTCGCCGTCGGGCGACAGCCCCTCGGCGGCCACCCGGAACACCATGTCGAGATCGGGTACGTGTTCGATGAGCTCCCCGGCCACGATCACGTCGAAGGGGCCACGGTCGGCGAGTGGGCCGAGACCGGCGGTCAGGTCGTGGACGACGGCGTCGAACCCGGCCGCATTCACCGCCGCGACACCGTCGGCGAGGATGTCGACGCCGACACAGCGCGCCGCGGCGCGGGCGATGTGGCCGTGGAGCCAGTCGTCGCCGCCGAGACGGGCCTCGTCGTGGGCGACACAACCGATGTCGAGCACGTTCTTGTCGCGGCAGCGGTCGGAGAGGAACCGCACTCGGTCGGCGATGCCGGGCCGCCACGCGGCCTGCAGGGTGCGGGCCCGATGGGCGATGACGCGAGGGTCGTTGGGATCGGCGGCGATGTCGCTCCACCCGGTGACGTCGTTCGGTCGTTCGCGTCGGGCGGCCTCGAAGGCGGTGGATCGGTTGTGGCGCACGCGGCTCATTGCTCCTCGGGAGTCAGGATCTCGTCGAGGAGGGCGGCCTCCTGCGCCGACCGCTTCGCCCGCCACCCCTCGTTGGTGTTGGCGACCCGTCGGGACGCGACGAGCCGGTCGAGGTCGGTCCGGGTGGTGACGCCGGCGAAGCGCAGGATCCGGTCGAGGGTCGCGGTCGGATCGAGCGCCAGCTCCTCGTAGGTGACGGCCATGCACTGCGGGTCGTCGGCGGTCGCCTGCTCGATCAGCTCGACGAGGCGGTTGCGATTGTGGGCGGCGAAGCCGAGCATCGTCTCACCGTTGGCCCGCCAGTGGTCGCGGGCCGAGTCGGGCCATTGCGTCGCCCACCAGTCGCGATAGCCCCAGGTGCCGAACCGGCCGGACTCGATCTCGACCGCGTAGCTGTTGGCGACGGCGTGGGGATCCCGGCGGATGTGGACGAAGCGGGCGGTCGGGAAGATCGCCCGCATCAGATCGATCCTCGGGAAGTCGGTGTATTTCGACAGCAGGACCTCGCGTCGTTGCCGGTCGAGCAGGTCGTCGACGACGGCACGCGTGCGTTCGACGACATCGGTCGTGAGGGTGGTGGCGGACGGGTCGACGGCGGGCCCGTCGCCCCATTCCGGCCGAAAGGTCGGGATCAGGTCCTCCCAGAACTCCCACGGCTCGATCGCCGACGGCAGACGCCGCCGTGCCGCCCGACCGAGGGGCCCGAACCGCGCCGTCGCGCCGAGCAGTCGGGACCGGTGGGTGTAGAGGTACTCGCCGACCAGCGGGGTGTCGTAGATCCGGGTGCGGCCGTGGAGCGACTCGCCGACGTCGCGCCGCGTGCCGCTCGTGCTGACGTAGCCGAACGCCCGGGTGCCGGCCAGGAGGTCGAGCAGGAGCGTGGTGCCCGACCGGGGGCACCCGATCACGAAGAGCGGCGCGGCGCGGTTCGCGGTCATCGCAGCCACTCGGGAAGATCGAGCGGGTCGAGGTGTTTGCCGGCCTGCCCGGTCCACCCGTGGCGCAGCGCCATGAGATTGAGTCGGAGGTTCCGCCAGCCGACCCGGGGGCGCAGGGGGAGATTGACGAGCGGCTTGGCGATCCCGGCGAGCAGCGACATGGTGAGTGCCGCGCCGCTGCGGCCGTCGTGGCGCAGCACCAGCACCAGGTTGCGGAGGCTGTAGTAGCGGCGCCAGCTCGGAGCGTCGACCGCGGCGGAGGCGGTACGACCTTCGACCATCGTCGTCCACCCGTGCTCGCGGGCGAGTCCGCTCGACCAGAGCGACGCGCCGGACCGCTCGAGCGCGAGGCCGAGATCGAGATCGTCGAACCCGAAGAAGAGGGCGGGGTCCGGGCCGTCGGCCTCGCGCAGCGCGCCGATCCGATAGTGAGGACAGGCGCCGCCGGGGAGGTAGGCGACTCGCTCGGGCGCCGTGCCCGTCGCGGCGTGGAGGCGGCCGCTCGACGCGAGCGTCGAACCCCACAGGCCGACCCCGCCGAGGTCGGGGTCCCCGGCGGCCAACGCCGCGGTGGTGGTGGCCAGCGCCTCGAGGGTGGTGGGGCGCGGCGGCGGGTCGTCGTCGTCGAGCAGGACGAGCCAGTCGGTGTCGGCGTGGCGCGCCAGCACGTCGGCGATGCCGGCCGAGATCCCGCCGGCCGGACCGGGGTTGTCGTCGAGGCCGAGATAGCGGACGTCGGGTGCCGCGGCGGTTTCCGCCTCGACGATGGCGCGGATGGCGGGGTCGTTGTCGTTGTCGACCACGAGCAGTGAGGTGAGTGGTCGCGTCTGCGCGGCGAGGATCCGGAGGTGATCGACGAGTGCGTCCCGGCGCCGGAACGTGATCAGGACCCCATGGGTGCGCAGCGGTTCGACCATGACCCGCCAACGCTAGCGGTCGGCGATGACCGCATCGGCCACCGCGGAGCGTGGCCGCGACACCGAGGTCGGTTCCCGTTCAGAAGTAGAGCCGGCGGGTCGCGGCCACGCCGCGCAGGACCCCGCAGCGCACGGCGAGCGTGAACAGCCACGCGTACCGCCCGGCCCGGCTGACGAGGGTCGGGGTGCGGGTCAGCAACCAGGCCCACGACTTCAACCCGCGGAACCGGCCCGGTCCGGGAAGCCCCAACGTGGCGGCCTGATGGGCGATCTCGGGTTGGCCGAGTCCGTAGTGGATTCCCTGGCGCCACGTGGCTCGCAGTCCGGAACGGAAGCGGTAGGCGACGCGGGCGTCGGGGACGAGCGCGGGGCGGTAGCCGGCGCCGGCGGCGCGCACGGAGAACTCGATGTCCTCGAGGCCGGTGAAGCCCTCGTCGTAGCCCTCGAGCTCCTCCCAGAGCGCGCGGTGCATCGCGCTGTTGTTGCCGCGGGCGAACGGGACCCGACCGAAATGGGGCAGTGAGTCGCTGGAGCCCATCGGCCGGGTACGGGCGAGCCACGGCTCGTTGAGCCGTTCGCCGTCGAGGGTGCCGGTGACGAGCGGCTCGTCGACCAGGGCGTTGCCGATCGCCGCGGTCCACCCGGGGAAGACCACGTCGTCGCCGTCGCAGAAGGCGATCGAACGGGCATCGGTTTCACGGGCGCCACTGTTGCGGGCGTAGGCGACGCCGGCCCGCTCCGTGGCGCCGACGACGCGCACGGGGACGGGACCGTGCGCGTACCGTTCGGCCACCGCCGCGGTGTCGTCGGTCGATCCGTTGTCGACGACGATGATCTCCCACGCGCCGTCCCATTCCTGGGCCTGGAGCGATTCGAGCTGGGCCGGCAGGGTCGCGGCCTCGTTGTGGCACGGGATGATGACGGAGAGGTCGAGCGGCATGTCAGCGCTTCTCCCCGAACTCACGGGCGCCGAGGCGTTCGCCCACCACCTGGCCGAGCACCCAGACCCAGCGGGCGCGGGTCGGGCGGTGCACGACGGCGACCGGCACCTTGCGGGCCAGCCAGAACAGTCGGCGACCGGTACGGGATGCGCCGGCGGTGGCCACACCGGCCTCGGCGAGTCGACGGCGGATCGGGACGCGGAAGCGGCCGTAGAAGCGACCCTGCCGGTAGGTCTCGCGCAGTGTGGGGCGCAGTCGGTAGTGGATCACGGCGCCGTCGTCGTAGCCGAGTTCGTGGCCGGCTTCCCACATGCGGATCGCGATGTCGAGATCGCAGCCGGCGGTGTAGCGCTCGTCGAAGCCGCCCAGGGCGATGAGCGCGTCGCGCCGGAATCCCATGTTGCAGCCGTGGGCGTAGGGCACCCGGTCGTACAGCAGCGATCGTCCGGTCACCGAGGAGCCGCGGACGTCGGCGATCCACGCGGGGTTGAGTTCGTGCATGTCGATGGGGCCGGTCGCATACGACGCGGTGCGAAGTGCGTGGGTCATCGACGCGATCCAGGTGGGGGCGACGCGGTCGTCGGCGTCGCAGAACAGGACGTGGTCGCCTCTCGCCGCGGCGAGGCCGACATTGCGGGCGAAGGGCTCACCGGCCCGCTCGCCGGCGTCGATCACGCGGAGGTCGACGTTGCGGCGGCGGGCCCACTCGGTGGCCAGCGCGGCCGATCGATCGGTCGAGCGGTTGTCGACGACGAGGATCTCGCCGGGTGGCGCATGCGTCTGGGCGGCATGCACCGAGTCGAGCTGCTCGACGAGGGTGTCGGCGGCATTGTGGACCGGGATGATGACGGAGATCTCGGGACTGTTCACACCCGTGCTCCCGTCCAGCGGGCCCGGAACCGGGCGCGCTGGTCGTCGCGGTAGAAGTGCCGGGCGAGCGGCGTTGCGTACACCGCGTCGACGAGGTCGTCGGGCAGTGCGGCGCGGTCGACGAAGCGACGGTAGGCCGAGGTCGGGTCCCCTGCCGTTCCGGTGTTGCGACGTTCGATGGGCAGCGGCGCCGGCAGACCGAGGAACGACGCGATCGCCCGTGGGCCGACGTCGTCGAGGTCCTCTGCTCGCACCACGAGGGCACGGAAGCGACCGTCCTCGTGGGTCGAGAAGCCTTCGTGGTGGGGGAACGGCGTCGCGTAGACATCGAGACCGGTGACCGCTCCCAGCTCTTCGGAGAACCAGTCGGTTTCGATGAAGTTCGTGCGGAGGTTGTCGGCGATCGCGGCGGCGTGCCCGTCGGCGTCGTGCTCGTCGACCCAGGGGTCGCGGCCCACCTCGCGCTGACGTTGGAGGCCGTAGAAGTGGTCCGACACGGCGAGCGCCACCGGATCGCGCACGCCGCAGAGAAGGTCCCATCGGCCGCCGGCGCCGAGGGCGCGGGCGATCTCCTCGCACGACCACAAGAAGCGTGGTCGTTCGACGATCGCGAGCCGTTGGGCCTTGGCAAGCCTCGTTGCTATCCCGCGGGGACTCAACGCGTGGGCCTTCACCACCGGCCGACCGCTGGCGGCTTCGAGCGCCGTGGTGAGCGACGTGGTGCCGGTCTTGCCCATCGAGTAGACGACGATCGGGTTTCGTCGCAGCCGGCTGCGAGTCTCGGCATGGACCATGGCACGGTCGACGCCGCTGCTGGCCCGCCGCAGCGGTCGGCCGAGGGCGGAGATCCGAGAAGGGCGGATCGCGGGCATCTCAGATGCTCCAGGACGGATCGAGACGCTCCCGGTACCCGGCGGTGGGGCCGAGGTACTCGATGCGGCCTCCGTCGAGGCTGAGGACGTGGTCGCACACGTCGAGCACGGCGAGACGGTGGGTGACGACGAGGATCGTGGTCTCGCCCCGTAGCGCGGCGAGCGAGTCGAGAACGTGGCGTTCCGCGCCGGCGTCGAGCGCGCTGGTCGGCTCGTCGAGCACGAGCAGGTTGGGTCGTCCGGCGAGGGCGCGAGCGATGCAGAGCCGCTGGCGCTGGCCACCCGACAGGGCACCGCCCCGTTCGCCCACCGAGGCCTCGTAGCCGCCCATCGCCAGGATCTCGTCGTGGATCGCGGCCCGGCGGCACGCCTCGACGACGGCGGCGTCGGTGATCTCGTCACGAAGGAAGCGGACGTTGTCGGCGACCGAGCCGGTCAGCAGTTGACTGTGCTGGGGGACCATCGCGACCTGGGTGCGCCACCACGCCGGATCGGCATCGTCGATGGGCACACCGTCGAAGCGGAGAGCGCCCCCTGATTCGCGCAGGCCGAGGACCAGCTGGGTGAGCGTCGACTTGCCGCTGCCCGAGGGTCCGACGACGCCGATGATCGAGCCGGGCGCGACCTCGAACGAGAGATCGTGCAACGTCGGCTCGTCGTCGTACGTGTAGTCGAGGCCGACGGCCGACAGGCCCGTGCGGGTGTCGGCCGACGCCGTGCCCGCGGCAGGGGTCGCTTCGCGGTATCGGACGACCTCGTCGGCCAGTGCGGTCGTGTACACGTCGGCCTGGACGTATTGCGCCCGGGCGACCTGCAGCGACTGTCCGTAGCCGAGGCAACGCAGCAGCAGGATGAGGACCGCACCGACGGTGCCGATGTCGTCGACGCCGGTGCTGATGCCGACGGCGAGCAGCCCGACGACACCGCCATAGGCGACGAGCTGGTACGCGGGACCGATGGCGAGCTGGGCGAACTGCGACCACCCGAGCGCATTGGCGGCCTCGGTGGCGTCGGTGCGGACCCGGTCGGCGACCGCGTCGCGCACGCCGTGGACCTCGATCTCGAGCGCCATCGACTCGGTCTCGTGGACCCGGGTCCCGAACGCGACCTGGGCGGCGGCGGCGCGCTGCGAGACCTGTTGGACCTTTCGCCGCAACGGCATCATCGCGGCACCGAGCGCGGCCACGAGCACGGCGGCGACGATCGTGATGTAGGGCTGGATCGCGAACGCGACGGCGATGAGCGCGAAGAGGCTGACGCCGGCAGTGAGTCCTCGGCTCACGGCGGCGACGACATTGACGGCCGTCCGCGCGTAGTTGCTGAGCAGTTGCTGGACCCGGCCGGGTGCCAGGCCGTGTTTCACGTCCCACGCGGTGGCGAGGTAGGCATCGGTGAACTCCGACTGCAGACGGATCGACGCGCGGGCCATGCTGACGCTCGACAGCGCGGCGCCACCGATGTTGGCGACGAAACGCAGGGCGATGAACGCAGCCGCGGCGGCGAGGCCGACCACCATGGTGACCGTGTGATCGCCCTGGAGGGTGATCACCTCGTCGCCGTTCGCGAGGGCCACGCCGGCCCGGGCGATGATGACGAGGAACCCGGCCTCGCCCATCGTCCCCACGAGCGTGAGCGCGACGATGCCGACGAGTGCCCGTTGTTCGCCCTTCAGCAGTGCACGACTCCCCATGCAGCCCTCTCCTCGGTCGGCGGCGCTGGGCGGCCGACCCCTGATCCAACACTGTTCAGATCGGCCGCATCGGCGCGGGAATGAGGCACATGAGGGCCATTCGGCCCATTCCTCGGCGGGCGATCAGGGCGCCGCGACCACCCCGCGGGCGACCAGGTCGTCGATGCGGGCGTCGTCGAGACCCGCCCGGTGGAGCACCGACCGGGTGCTGGTCCCGATGTCCTCGATCTGGTGCAGCATCGTGGTCGGTGTTCCGTGGAACACCACCGGTGGTCGGACCTGGCGTACCCGCCCGAGATCGGGGTGCTGCCATTCCACGATGAGTTCGTTGTGCACGATCTGCGGGTCGGTGAGCACGTCGGCCCGTTCGTGGATGGGACCGGCCGGCACGCTCTCGCGGGCCAGCCGCTCGATGGCCTCGTCGGTCGTGAGTTTCCCGATCTCCTCGACGATGGTCGCCCCGACGAACGCGAGCGCTTCGGGATCGGCGCCGAGGCCGATGTGGTTGTACCGGTCGTCGGCGAGCAGATCGTCGCGTCCGAGCGCTCGCCACATGCCGCGGACCTGATCGGTCGACGCGAGGTAGTAGATGATCTGGCCGTCGGCGGTGTCGGTGAGGCGATAGTTGTCGCTGGCCCGGCGCCGGGGGAGCGGATCGTCGGGCAGGGTGAAGTCGCTCATGCCGTCGGGCCAGAACCACGCCAGCACGGCGTCGAGCATCGCGATCTCGATGTGTTGCCCGCCGGCCCCGCGCTCCCGGGCGAACAGGGCAGCCGAGATCGCCTGTGCTGCGGTGTAGGCCGTGGTCTTGTCGGCGACGAGCGTGCGGATCAGATCCGGGAACGGCAGGTCGCGACTCGTCTGCCCGTGGACCATGCCCGTCAGTCCCTGGATGACCGGGTCGAGACAGGCGCGCTCTGCGTAGGGTCCGGTCGGGCCGAACCCGGTGACCGACACGTAGACGATGTCGGGAGCGACGCCGCGCACCGCGGCCTCGCCGAGTCCGAGCCGCTCGCTGACGCCGGGGCGGAAGTTCTCGATGAAGACGTCGGCGTCGCGGGCCAACTCGAGCACGAGGTCGCGACCCGTCTCGGTCGTCGTGTCGATCGCGACCGACCGCTTCCCCCGATTGTCGTTGGCGAAGAGCGGCGGGAAGCCGTGACGGAGCCCGAGTCGCAGGAGCTCTCCACCGAGCGGCTCGATCTTGATGACCTCGGCACCCTGCTCCGCGAGCATCTGGGTGGCCAGCGGACCGGCCACGACCTGCGTGATGTCGAGGATCCGGATACCGCTCATCGGGCCGGTGCGGGGGTCGTCCATCCGCGCACGCTAGGTCGACATCGCCCCGGTGTGCAGCGGGTAGCGTGCCCGGGTGACTTCGTACGACGACTTCGAACGAACCGCGAGCGGCGCTGTGCTGATGGACGGCAACAAGCTCCGCGACGAGATCGTGGCCGGGATCCGGTCCGAGATCGACGGGTTGGGCAACCCCGGCGTGTGCCTCGCGACGGTGCTCGTCGGCAGCGACAAGCCGAGTCAGATCTATGTGCGCAACAAGCACCGCAAGGCGGAGGAGGCCGGCATGGTGTCGCGCCACGTCGAGCTCCCCGCAGACGCGACGCAAGACGATGTCGAGACCGCGGTGCGCGACCTGGCCGACGATCCCGACGTCCACGGCATCCTCGTGCAACTGCCGCTTCCCGCCGGTCTCGATGCCGAGGCCGTGCTCGATCTGGTACCGCCGGAGAAGGACGTCGACGGGCTCACCGAGCGCTCGATGGGGCGGCTCGTTCGGGGTCGGGTCGGGCACGTGCCCTGCACCCCGCTCGGGGTGATGCGTCTCCTGCGGCGTTATGGCGTCGAGACCTCGGGCCGGGAGGCCGTCGTCATCGGTCGGTCGACGCTGGTCGGGCTTCCCCAAGTGCTCCTGCTCGGCCGCAAGGGCTGCGACGCGACGGCCACCCTGGCCCACAGCCGCACCGCCGATCTCGCCGCAGTGTGTCGGCGAGCCGACATCATCGTGGCCGCGGCGGGAATGGCCCGCCTGGTCACCGCCGACTTCGTGAAGCCCGGCGCGGCGGTGCTCGACGTGGGCATCTCCCGCACCGAGGAAGGCATCGTCGGCGATGTCGACTTCGACAGTGTCCAGGAGATCGCCGGTGCGATCACCCCCATGCCCGGCGGCACCGGACCGATGACCATCGGCTGCCTCATGGAGAACACCCTGGCCGCGGCCCGGATGCTCGGAGCGATCCCGCGCTGACCGGCTCGCCGGGCGTCAGCTCGGCGGCAGATGGGCGGTGGCGCCGATCCCGAGGACGCGCAGGAACACGCCCGAGCGCGGCTTGGGTGCGAAGTACGACGACTTGGGTGGCATGAGCTCGCCGGCCTGGGCGACGGCCATGAGGTCGTGGATGTCGGTGGGGAACACGACGAAGCCGAGCATGCCGTCGGCATCGCAGCGGGCGACGAGCTCGCCGACGCCCGACGGGCCGGGCACGTAGTCGACCCCACTGCCGTGCGCGAGTTCGTCGATGCCGAGGACGTGGCCGATGACGTCGCGCCGGAGCCGTTCGACATCGAGCGACGCGAGCGCGGACGGCCGTTCCTGGGGGTCGAGGACGAGCTTCGCCCACTGTCCGTCCTGGTAGATGCCGATCTCGCCGCGTCGGCGGGGGGCGGCATCGTCGGCGTCGGCGGCCGCGGCGACCGTCCCCACCGTCGCCAGCGACTTCCGCAGATCGTCGACGTTGCGAGCATCGACGTCGGGGGCTCGGCGATGGAACGCTTCGACCCGGAGCTCGTCGGCCGGGAAGAGGACGGCGAGCGTCCTCTCGAACGCCGGGTCCTGGGGATGCGCGTCGCGTCCCGCGAGGGCTGCGGCCGACCGATGATGCCCATCGGTCACATACACGGTCGCGTCGGCCAGGAGGTCGGTGACGCGTTCGCTCTCCCGGATGTCGAGCGTCCAGATGAGGTGGCGAACTTCCTCGACCACATGATCGACATCGGGCCGACGGGTGCTCGCCTCGACGAGCAACTCGCGCAGCGCAGGGTCCGGCTCATGGGTGAGCGCGATCGGCGAGGATGTCGCACCGACCACCTCGAGGTGGTGGCCGAGCAGCGTGGCCCGCTCGGGGCGAACGTTCTCGTGGGTCAGCACCCGACCGTCGCGCAGCCCGTCGACGTCGAGGGCGCCGACGATCCCCGTCTGGGAATGGTCGCCGAAGACGAGGCGATACGCGTAGAAGGCTGCGTGGTCCGACGGAGTGAACGCACCGACGTCGAGGATGCGGGTGAGGGTCTCGGCGCCGAGTCGGAGGAGCGTCTCGTCATCGGCATCGTCGCCGGGACCGAGATCACCGGCGGAACGGGTCACCCCGAAATAGCTGTAGGGATTGGACTCGACGATGGCGCGGCGTTCCGCCGGCGTCTTCGCGTCGTAGGCGCCGGCGACCACGCGCTCGGCCCATTCGTCGGCGATGAGCCACCCCCGGAACGGGGTGAAGAGCGGGTGTTTCATGCGAGGGTCACGGAGACGTTGATCACGTGTTCGTGGGCCGTGATCTGGGCGAGGACCTCGTCGGTCGGCACGCCGTCGACGTCGATCGCGGCGACTGCCGCCCTGGCACCGGCGAACACCCGGTTCGACATCGTCGAGACGTTGAGATCGGAACCCCGCAGGATCGCGAGGACGGCGGCCAGCACACCGACGCGGTCCTTGTGGCGGACCGAGAGCGTGGCGGCCCGTTGGGGTTCGGCCTCCATGTTCACGCAGTTGACGACGCCGCCGGCCCGGTAGGCCTCGATGGCGTCGATCGTCCCCGCCGCCACCGCCTGCTGTGCCTGTTCGGTCGACGCGCCGACGTGGTGGGTCGCGACCACCGACGGGTGTTGCGCCAGCGCCGACACGAACTCGCCGGTGCTGCTGCCCGGCTCGTCGGCGAACACGTCGAGACCGGCTCGCAGGCCGCGGGTGTCCATCGCGGCGATGAGCGCGGCTTCGTCGACCACGTCGCCGCGGCAGGTGTTGAGCAGGATCGCGTCGTCCTTCATCTTGGCGAGGAACCCGGCGTCGACCATGCCCTTGGTCTCGGAGCCACCCGGAACGTGCAGCGAGACGATGTCGGCGGTCGCGAGCAACGCGTCGAGCGACGAGACGAACCGCACTCCGGCCCGGCTCGCCCGTTCGAGCGTTGTCGCGGGTCGGCCCGGCTTGTCGATCGCGATCACGTCGATCCCGAAGGCGGTCGCCCGGGCGGCCATCGCGATGCCGATGTCGCCCAGACCGATGATGCCGAGTGTGCGCCCGAACAGCCCGTCGGCCTTCGAGTAGGCCTTCTTGTTCCACTGCCCCGCTCGCAGATCGGCGGTCGCGGCGGCGATGTGGCGGTCGACGGCGATCAGCAGCCCCATGGCGAGCTCGGCGACGGCCAGCGCGTTCTGGCCCGGCACGTTGCACACGAAGATGCCGAGCTCGGCGGCCGTGACCGTGTCGATGGTGTTGGTTCCGGCACCGGCTCGCACGATCAGGGCGAGTTCGTCGGCGTGGGCGAGGGCGTCGGCGGTGACCTCGGTCGAGCGGACCACGAGGACCTCGAATCCGGCGAGTGCCGCGCCGAGGTCGGTGGCGGTGAGGGAGGCGTCGACCACGACCTCGTCGCCGGCAGCCTCGAGGCGGGCGAGGGCGGTGGCGGGCAGGGAGTCGGCGAGCAGTATCTTCATCGGTGCGTACCGTAGGGGAAAGGGTCCCGACAGCGTGGCGAAACGGCCCCACCCGAGTGACTGGCTCGATCGCTTCGTGGTGGCGTCGCCCCCTCGCGGCGAGGACGCCCGCGAGCTCGCCCGCGCCCTCGTCGACGAGCTCGGGGCGCCGCAACGGCATGCGCCTGCGGTCCACATCGTCGGTACGGCCGGCAAGGGTTCGGTCGCGTCACGGCTGACCACGCGCGTGGTGGCGGGCGGTCTGCGGGTCGCGACGCACCAGTCGCCCCACGTCTACGACGTGCGCGAGCGGTTCCTGCTCGACGGGCAGCTGCCCGCGTGGGATCTCGTCGCCGCGGCGATCGAGGAGGTCGACGACGCGGTCGGCGCCGTCGTGGCGACCCGTGGCCGGGCACCGACCTACTTCGCGGTGACCGCGGCATTGAGTTGGGTCCTCGGTCGACGTCACGATGTCGACGTGTTCGTCACCGAGGCGGGGATCGGCGGTCGCCACGACGCAACCGCGGTGCTCGATCGCCCCGACACGCTCACGGTCATCACCCACATCGGACTCGACCATGTCGAGGTGCTGGGCCCGACGGTCGAGGCGATCGCCACGGAGAAGGCTGCGGTGCTGGCCGGCCGCGAGGTGGCCGTGCTCGGCCCGCAGGCCGATGATCGTGCGGTCGAGGTGGTTCGGCGCGCGGCCATCGCGGCCGGGGTGGCGCTCCACGAGGTCGGGGGCCGCCACGTGGACTGGCGGGCGGCGGCCGACGCGACGGTCGACACGGTCGCTCCGCTGCTGGCCGCGATGCTCGGCCGACCGGTCCCGGCGGCCGAGCCCGAGCCGATGCCCGGGCGGTACGAGGTCAGGTCGGTGGCCGGTCGCCGGGTGGTCCTCGACGGCGCACACAATCCCGACAAGCTGGCTGCGCTCGATGTCGTGCTCGCCGGCGACGTCAGGCCGCGGTGCGTGATCGCCGGTCTCGGCGCGCACAAGGACCTCGCTGCGGGCGCCGCCGCGCTGGCGCAGCTGGGTGGACCTGTCGTCGCCGTCGGCTTCGGCGATCGACGCGGGTCGGCGCCGAGCAGCTGGACGCCGGCCGAGTTGGTCGATGCGGTCGTCGCCGCGGGTGGGATGGCCGAGGCGTCGGCGTCGCCGGTCGACGCGGTGCGTCGAGCGCTGGCCCGTACCGAGCCGGGCGACACCATCGTGGTCACCGGCTCGTTCCTGGTCCTCGGCCCCGTCGCCGAGGCGCTGGCGGGCGCGGTGCCGTCGTCGTCTAGCTCAGGTTGACGACGTTGCCGTCGGCGTCGATGTCGATGGCGAGGGCTGCGGGCTCCTTCCCCAGCCCCGGCATGGTGCGCATGTCGCCACAGATCGGGTAGACGAACCCGGCGCCGACCGATGCCCGGACTTCGCGCACCGGCAGGGTCCAGCCCGTCGGCGCGCCCTTGAGGGTCGAGTCGTGGCTGAGCGACAGATGGGTCTTGGCGATGCAGACCGGCAGGTTCGCGAAGCCCGCATCCGTGAACGTCTGCAGCTGCGTGTCGGCCTGTGGGCTGTAGGACACACCGTCGGCGCCGTAGACCTTCGTGGCGACAGCGTGGATCTTGTCCTTCAACGACGCGTCGTCGGGATACAGCATCCGGAATTCCGACGGTTCCTCGGCGGCCTCCTTGATGGCTGAGGCGAGTTCCGTCGCTCCTCGCCCACCATCGGCGAAGTGGGTCGAAACGGCGGCTCGGGCCCCGTACTCCGCGGCGATCTCGTGGATCGCGTCGATGTCGCCCTTGTGGTCGCCGGGGAACACGTTGATCGCGACGACCGGAGTGCAGCCGTGGATCTGCATGTTCTCGAGCTGCTTGCGGAGGTTGTCGCCACCCATGTGGACCTCGTCGGGGTTCTCGGCGAGCAGGGCCTCGGGCAGCGGCTTGCCGGCGACGATCCGGTGGTTCCCGGAATGAGCCTTGAGTCCCCGCACCGTCGCGACGAGCACGGCCGCATCGGGGGCGATGCCGGAGTAGCGGCACTTGATGTTGAAGAACCGTTCGGCGCCCATGTCGGCCCCGAAACCCGCCTCGGTCAGGAGGAACTCGCTCGTGTGGATGCCGATCTGGTCGGCGACGATGCTCGAGTTGCCGGTGGCGATGTTGCCGAACGGACCGGTGTGCACGAGCGCCGGGGTGTTCTCGAGGGTCTGCATCAGGTTGGGCTTGATGGCTTCTTTCAAGATGACGGCCATCGAGCCCGCGGCGCCGACCTCGTCGGCAGTGATGGGGGTGCCCGCCTTCGAATAGCCGAGGACGATGCGACCCAGGCGGGCCCGCAGATCCTGCAGGCTGGTGCACAGGGCCAGGGCGGCCATCACCTCGGACGCGGCCGTGATGTCGAAGCCGGTCTCACGGGGGATGCCGTCGAGCCGCCCGCCGAGGCCGATCACGATGTTGCGCAGCGACCGGTCGTTGACGTCGAGTACCCGGCGCCAGGTGATGTTGTGCGGATCGAACCCGAGGTCGTTGCCGTGGTAGATGTGGGCATCGAGCAGGGCCGAGCACATGTTGTGGGCCGCCGTCACCGCGTGCATGTCGCCGGTGAGGTGGAGGTTGAACAGTTCCATCGGGACGACCTGGCTGTAGCCGCCGCCCGCCGCTCCACCCTTGATCCCGAAGGTGGGGCCCATCGAGGGCTGTCGGATCGCGATCGTCGCCGAGCTGCCGATGTATTGGAACGCCTGGCCGAGACCGACGGTCGTCGTGGTCTTGCCCTCGCCGAGCGGGGTCGGGGTGATCGCCGAGACGACCACGTACTTCGCCCTCGGGCGGTGTTGCATCTTCCCGATCGCGTCGAGGCTGATCTTCGCCGCACCGACCCCGTACGGTTCGAGACATTCGCCGGGAATCCCGGCGGCGGCGGCGATGTCGCCGAGGGGTTTCAGGTTCGCCTGGTCGGCGATCTCCAGGTCGGACGGAAAGCTCATCGGTTCCCTTCGGCGGTACGGCGCCGAGACCGTAGCACCCGGGTTCCCGATCGCCGGAACGGCTCCGTGATGCGGAATCCGACCCCGGATGGCGCGGCGACGGGACGTTGGACCCTGTCGCAGGATGACCGCCGGAGGGACTCTTCTCGGCGTGGGAAGAGGCTCGAGAACCGAACATGGGTCCATGACCGCGCCCGCAGAGACCCCGACCGGGCTGAAGCCGGTGCTCGATGTCATCCCGGAGCACTGCCACGAGCGCTCGACGGGCCGCGGCCTGTTCCTGCTCGCCCGTGATCTCGTCGTCTACGGCCTCGCCGTGTGGGGCCTGATCGTGGTCGACCACCCGGTGCTCGTCGTCGGCTTGTGGGTGCTCGCCGGCCTGGCCGTGAGCGCACTCTTCGTCATCGGGCACGACGCGGCCCACGGGGCGCTGTTCGATTCGCCCCGGTTGAATGCGGTGGTCGCCCGCGTGGCGATGCTGCCGTCGCTGCACGCCACCGAGATGTGGGTGTTCGGCCACAACCGGGTGCACCACGGGCACACGCTGCGCCAGGGCATCGACTTCGTGTGGCACCCACTGACGGCCGACGACTACGCCCGGCTCGGTCCGCTGGGCCGCATACGCCACCGGCTGGAATGGAGCGCGTTCGGTGCCGGCGCCTACTACGTCCGCGAGGTGTGGTGGAACAAGATGGTGCGGTTCACGCCGCCGACGAGATGGCGCGCCGCCATCCGGCGCGACCAGGCGCTCGTCGCCGCGGCGGCGCTCGCCGTTCTCGCCGTCTGTGTCGGCGCGTCGGGCACGGGTGGCGTGTGGCTCTGGTTCAAGGTCGTCGTCGTTCCGTTCCTCGTCTTCTGCCAGGTGATCGGCTGGGTCGTCCACGTCCACCACATCGCACCCGACATCCGCTGGTGGCCGCGCCGGGAATGGAACCGCTACCGCGGGCAGGTCCAGGGCACGACGATCCTCGAGGGTCCGCCCGGGTGGGAGCTGTTCTTCCACTGGATCATGATCCACCTGCCGCACCATGTGGACATGTCGATCCCGTGCTATCGCCTGAGCGAGGCCGCCGACGCGATCGAGGTCGCGTTCCCGGAGCATGTGGTCCGACGGCGGATCAGCGTCCGGTCGTATGTCGCGGCGACGAGAGCATGCAAGCTGCACGACTTCTCGACCGGCGAGTGGTCGCGCTACCCGTCACCGATCGAGCGGTGAACTGGCGACCAGAAGATCTTCGAGTTCGATGCCGACGTCGCGTCCGTCGACCAGACGGCGCTCGCCGAGCGGTTCGCCCAGGTCGACGGCCACTGCGGTCGCCGGATTGCCCGGGCAGTCCTGATAGCCCGTGGGCGGTACGACCGAGAACGTGATGCTCACCTGTGACTCGTCGGCGAGGACCACCGGCTCGTTCAGGCGGTCACCCATCGCCTGCGCGCTCGCACAGGCCCGCTCGGTGGCGAGCACGTGGACGACCGTGTCGTCGGGTCCGGGCTCGGGCTGGTCCGGATCGAGTACCCACTCGACGACCCCCAGCCCCTCGTCGAGCTGGAACTGCAGCGGGCAGTCGCCGCCTGCCGATGCGCCCGCCCAGCGCCAGGCGTCGCCGTCGGCCTCGAGGGTCATGAAGCTGAGACCGGTGGCCGCCGCGGTCGAGCGGTCGCCGACGTGGACGACGAGCACCTGCGTCGCCGTCTCGTGGAGCACGCGCCAGCCCTCCTGGGGCCAGAACGCGCCTTCCTCGTCGTCGAGGAAGGTCCGCATCGCGGCCTCGACGCCGGCGGGCGCGTCGGCGACCGGCGGCACGTCGTCGAGAGCCGACAGCGGAAAGGTCGGGCCGGACGGACAGCCGACCACCGGATCGTCATCGGTCGCGGTCGTGATCGGGTCGGCCGGATCGTCGCCGGTGTTTCCGGCGGGGTCCGGTGGGAACTCACCATCGGCGCTCGCATCGTCGACGGTGGGACCCGGATCTGCGGTCGACGTATCCGCATCATCGCCGCATGCCGACGCGGCGAGGGCCAGCACCGCGATGAGGGCAGCGGAGGTGAATCGGCGACGCATGTCCATACGACGATGGTTTCACACACCGGGTTCCCGCCGAGCGCGCTGCCGCGGGGACGGTCGTGGCGTCAGCCGGCGAGCGGCGAGGCGAGGCACTGGGTGACCGCGGCCCGGATCTCCTCGTCGAAGGCCCGCACATGGGATTCGACGAGTTCGGCGACCCGGTCGCCGTCGGCGGCCCGGAGGGCATCGAGGATCTCGGCGTGTTCCTGCACGGCGTGGCGCATGTCGGCGACGTCGGACAGGTAGAGGTGCCAGAGGCGGTCGGACTGGGCGTAGAGAGTGTCGAGTGTGTCGAGCAGGAAGCGGTTGCCGGCCGCCGCCCACATGATCTCGTGGCAGCGACGATCGACGGCCATCAGTTGGTCGTTGCTCTTCGCCTTCTTCGTGCCCTTCAACACACTCGCCATCTCGACCCACTGCTCGGCCGTCCCGCGGGCGGCGGCGAGACGGGCGGCGTAGGGCTCGAGCACGGTGCGGGTCTCGAACAGCATCGAGAGTTCGGAGACGTCGATGCCGGCCACGAACATGCCGCGTCGGGGGATGACGGTCACGAAGTGCTCGCGGGCGAGCCGCTGGAGCGCCTCGCGGATGGGAGTACGGCCGATGCCGAGACTGGTCTGGAGGTCGTCCTCTCGCAACACCTCGCCGGGAGCGAGATCGAGCCGCACGATCATCGTGCGGATCTCGTCGTAGGCGGTCTGGCTCAGCGTTGACTGGACCATGGCGGTTGCTCCGATGTCGTGCGTCTTCTAGGGTCGATGATACACAAGTGATATATCACAACGCCCTCGGGAGCAACGGTGAGCGAATTTCCCACACACGCGAAGGTCGTCGTCATCGGCGCCGGCATCGTCGGCAACTGTCTCGTCGGCCACCTGGCCCGCCTCGGCTGGACCGACATGGTGCTGCTCGACAAGGGCCCGTTGCCCAACCCCGGTGGCTCGACCGGTCACGCCTCGAACTTCATCTTCCCGGTCGATCACAACAAGGAGATGGCGCTGCTCGGCGAGCAGTCGGCCAATCAGTACCGGGACATGAACCTCTCGGTCGACTCCGGCGGCATCGAGGTCGCCCGCACCCAGGAGCGCATGGACGAACTCCAACGGCGCATGACCTCGGCCACGGCGTGGGGGATCGAAGCCCACCTGCTCACCCCGGCCGAGGTCAAGGAACTCGTGCCCTTCATCAACGACGAGGTCATCCTGGGTGGCTTCTACTGTCCGACGGTCTCCGTGGTCGACTCGCTCGAGGCCGGCACGACGATGCGGAAGGAGGCGATCGAGACGGCCGGGTTGCAGGTGTTCGCCAACACCGAGGTGCTCGACCTGATCACCACTGCCGAGCCCGGACCCAACGGGCGCCGCAGGATCGAGGCGGTCGCCACGGACAAGGGGACCATCGAGGCCGACCATGTGGTGATCGCGTGCGGTGTGTGGTCGAACCGCATCGCCTCGATGGCCGACACCTACATCCCGCTCGTGCCCGCCGTCCATCAGATGGCCGACGTGGGCCCGATGGACATCCTGGCCGAGACCAACAACGAGATCGGCTACCCGATCGTTCGCGACATGGACACCTTCTGTTACGAACGCCAGTCGGCCGGCTCGATGGAGGTCGGGTCCTACGGCCACCGTCCGATCCTGCACCACCCCGACGAGATCCCGTCCAACGAAGAGGCCGCACTCAGCCCCACCGAGATGCCCTTCACCCCCGACGACTTCGACGACCAGATGGAACAGGCCATCGAGCTGATGGAGATGCTCGGCGATGCCGAGATCAAGTACGCGATCAACGGACTGCTCTCGCTCACGCCCGACGCGATGCCCTGTCTCGGCGAGGTCCCCGACGTCGAGGGCCTCTGGTCGGCTGCTGCGGTGTGGGTCAAGGAGGGGCCGGGTATGGCACAGGTGGTCGCCGAGTGGATGACCCACGGCTACCCCCGGGTGATCGATGCCCACGGGGCCGACATCGCCCGCTTCTACGACGAGGAGAAGAGCGACGAACACATCTGGGCGCGAGCCGAGGAGCACTTCAACAAGACCTACGGCATCGTGCACCCCGCCGAGCAGTGGGCGAGCCGGCGCTTCCTCGTCGACTCGCCCTACCGGTCGCGTCAGGAATCGCTCGACGCGGAGTTCTTCCAGGCCCGCGTGTGGGAACGGCCCCAGTGGTACGACTCCAACGCCGACCTCGTCGAGCGCTACGGCCTGGCCGAGCGTGAGGTCGAGTGGGACAACCGCTGGTGGAGCCCCATCACGGTCGGCGAGCACCTCAACCTGCGCGAGCACTGTGGACTCGTCGACCTGTCGGCGTTCCAGATCTACGAGCTCTCCGGTCCCGGCGCCGTCGCCTTCGCCGACCACCTTGCGGTCAACAAGATCGACGTGCCCGTCGGTCGCTCCGTCTACACGCCGTGGCTCAACGCCGACGGCGGCTTCCACTCCGACCTCACGATGATGCGGACGGGCGACGACGCAGTACAGATCGTGACCGGTGTGTTCGACGGCGGGCGCGACGAGTTCTGGGTCCGCAAGCACATGCCGAACGACGGCTCGGTCAGCTTCGCCAACCGGACCCGGGAGCTCTCGACACTCGGGCTCTGGGGCCCGAACGCCCCGGCCGTGCTCGGCCAGTTGACCGACCACGACCTGAGCCACGACGGCTCGCCCTACGGTTCGTATCTGCCGGTCACTGTCGCCGGGGTCGACTGCAACCTCCTCCGCCTCTCCTACGTCGGCGACACCGGCTGGGAGATCTACATCCCATGGGATCAGGCCACCACGGTGTGGGATGCGGTCATGGCGGCCGGCGCGGACCACGGCATCCGGGCCACCGGCGGCGGTGTCTACGGGACCTCCGGTCGGATCGAGAAGGGCTACCGCCTGATGGGGGCCGAGCTCGAGAGCGAGTACAACCCGGTCGAGGCCGGCCTCGCCCGGCCCAAGGTCAAGGCCGCCGACTTCATCGGCAAGGAGGCATATCTGGCCGCCCGTGAGGCCGGCGCCGAAGTGCAGTGCGTGACCCTCACCGTCGAGGACAATCGCGACGCACAGGGCCGTCAGCGCTGGATGCAGGGTGGCAACGAGCCGATCCTCGACATGAACGGCGACCGCATCGTCGACTCCCACGGCCGTGTGTCGCGCGTGACCTCGGCCGGGTACGGCCCGTCGATCGGCAAGGTCCTGCTGATGGGCTACGTGCCCACCGAGTTGGCCGCACCCGGCACCGACCTCCAGGTCATGTACATGAACGAGCGGTTCCCCGTGAAGGTCGTCGGCACCGGTTCCGCCTTCGACCCCCAAAACACCCGCCTTTTCTGACGCGTGCGTCGCGCCATGCGCGACTCATGCGTCAGAAAAGCAGGAGATGTGACGAATGAAGATTCTGGTTTGTGTCAAGCGGGTGCCGGCGCCGGGCGCCAAGATCAACGTGACCTCCGACGGGATGGAGGTCGACGCCGCCCATCTCGGCTTCACCACGAGTCCGCACGAGGAGTGCGGGGTCGAGGGTGCGATCCAGCTGAAGGAGGCGCACGGCGGTGACGTCACCGTGTTGACGCTGGGTGGGGGAGAGGCCCAGGAACAGCTCCGGTACGCGGCGTCGGTCGGAGCGGATCGTGGAGTGCTCGTGCAAACCGACGGCGCGCCGTGGGATCCGCAGCGTACGGCTGCTGCGATCACCGACGCGATCCGTTCGCTCGAATCCTCCGACGGTGCCTTCGATCTCATCCTGTTCGGCAACGAGTCGGCCGACGCGGGTGGCTTCCAGGTCGGCATACGGGTTGCTCGTGCGCTCGATCGCCCGATCGTGCAGGGCATCAAGGGCATCGACATCGGCGGCGGTGGCATCACCGCCCGTCGCGAGATCGACGGCGGGTTCGAGGTCTACGAGCTGCCGATGCCGTGCGTGCTCGGCGTGAAGGAGGGCCTCAACCTCCCCCGCTACCCGACGATGAAGGGCCGGCTCGCCTCGAAGAAGCTCGAGATCCGCTCGATCGACGCGGCGGCTGCTACCGGTGGTCAGGCGCGGGTCCGCCTGCACCGACCGGTCGAGCAGGTGTCCGAGACCGTCATCCTCGGTGAGGGGCCGGAGGCCGCGGCCGCCGTGGTCGACGTGCTCGACGAGCTGGGGGTCCTCTGATGCTGCTGGTCGTCCTCGAACACGATCGCGGCCGCCTCGTCGAGGCGTCACGCGAGGCGTTGACCTTCGGGCGCACCCTTGCCGGGAAGATGGACACCGAACTCGTCGCTGCCCTCATCGGATCCGACGACGACGATCTCGTCGCGGCGGCCGCTGCGTACGGCGCGCGCGTCGTCCACACCTGTGTGCACGAGGTGCTGTCCGACTATGGGCCCGACGCGTTCGGCGCCGTCGTGGCCCAGATGGTCGCCGCACTCTCGCCCGACGCCGTGCTCGCCTGCGGGTCCGACCGGGGCAACGAGGTCATGGCCCACGCGGCCGCCCGCCTCGACGCGCCCTTCGTCGCGAACTGCACTGATGTCAGCCCAGGTGAGCCATGGACGATGACCCGTCTGCAGTGGGGCGGGTCGTTGCTCGAGGACACGACGCTCACCGCCGAGGTGCCATTGCTCACCTGTGGACTCCATGTCGTTGCCGCCGTGCCGGGTGACGAAGCGGACCCGGATACCGAGGAGTTCGACGCGGATCTCGATGACCGTCACGCGGTGACGATCGTCAGTGACCGAGTTGTGCAGGAGGCCGGTGTCACGCTGCCGACCGCACCGGTGGTCGTCGGCGGCGGACGCGGCGTCGGGTCCGAAGTCGGGTTCGAAACGCTCGAGGAGCTTGCCGGGCTTCTCGGCGGTCGCGTCGGCTGTTCCCGTGCGGTGACCAACCTCGGGTGGCGCCCGCACTCGGACCAGGTGGGGCAGACCGGCACCCGCATCGCCCCCGAGATCTACATCGCGTCCGGGATCTCGGGTGCGATCCAGCACTGGGTCGGCGCGATGGCGAGCAAGCACATCCTCGCGATCAACATCGACCGCGACGCGAACATGGTGGCCAAGGCCGACTGGGCCGTGATCGGCGACCTCCACGAGGTCATCCCTGCGATCAGTGAGGAGATCAGGCGGCGGCGAGCTGTGGGCCCATGAGGTCGACCATGTTGTCGCAGTAGAAGGCCTGGCGGATCGCGTCGCTGCGGTCGCCGAGGCTGCGTTCGAAACGGCCGTAGGGGTCGCGCCCGCCCTCGACATGGGGGTAGTCGGTCGAGAACAGACACACGCCGGGGCCGAGGTTGTCCGTGATCCAGCCGACGTCCTCGGTCGGGTACGGCGTCGCCCGGATCTGTCGCTGCACGTACTCGGTCGGCCGCAGCGACAGGGTCTGGAGCCGCTCCTCGTGCCGGTGGAAGGCGTCGAACGCGGACTCCATCCGCTTGCAGAAGCTCGGCAGCCAGACCGCGCCCTGTTCGATCACGCCGAGACGGAGATCGGGGAACCGTTCGAACACGCCGTCGAAGATCATCGCGGCGATCGTCTGCATCGGGGGATGGGCGATACCCATGTAGTCGACCGACCGGAAGTTCTCGTCGCCGCCGTGGAAGTCGGGCGGGATGGGGAGGCCGTTGTTGAAGTAGGCGGGGGAGAGCAGGTCGCCGGTGCCGCCCACGTGGAACACGATCGGGAGACGTGCCTCGGCGGCCTGGCTCCAGACCCGGTCGAGTTCGCGGTGCGAGGGCGAGTGTTCGGGTGGACAGTCGGAGCCGACCAGCAACGCGCCGGCACCGGCGTCGATCGCCTCCGCGGCGATCTCGGCGGCGAGATCGAAATCGACGAGCGGCACGTAGGCAGTGGCGAACAGGCGCTCGTCGACGGAACAGAACTCGAGCATCCCGCGGTTGTGGGCGCGAGCCGCCCCTGCGATCAGCTCGAGATCCCGTGTCCGTTCCCAGGCGAACAGTCGGCCGTTGTGGAACGTGTTGAACAGCAACTGCGATCGAACACCGATGAAGTCGAGCACCCGCGGACGGTCCTCGGCGAGAAAGGAGCCCGTCGCCGCGAAGTTCTTGCGCACCATCACCTGTGCCGCCTCGTCGGTCAGGAACTCCTCTGATCGATGGCGGTCGGCCAGCCGGGCGAACGTCGCGTCGAGATCGACGGGTTCGTCGCCGGTCTGCTTCAACTCGTTGGCATAACCCGGCACGTCGATGCGGTCGCGGATCGCGGGGTCGGCGTAGCTCCGCAGCCAGTTCGGCGTTTCCATGATGTGCGCGTCGGCGTCGTGAACGGTCCGTCCTTCGATGTAGGCCAATGGTGTCTCCTTCACTCGGCCGGCAGGCGCTCGGCGATGCGTGCGGCGGTCTCGATCGTCAGGACGCCAAGATCGCGCGACTCCTCGGGATCCGGGAGCCGGTGGGCCGGACCGTGGATGTGGACCGCTGCCTCGACCGAACCATCGGGAGCGATGATCGGTGCGGCGACGGAGTTGATCCCTTCGGCGAGCTCGTCGTGGCCCCACGCGTAGCCGAGGCTCCGGATCTGCTCGAGTCGGGAGCGGATCGCGTCGGGATCGGTGAGGGTTCGTGACGTCGGCCGCACGAGGTCGGATCGCAGGAGGGCATCGAGTCGTTCCGCTGGCCAGTGGGCCATCACCGCCAGTCCCGACGGGACGGTGTGGATCGGGCACGATTCGCCGGTCCAGCTGCGCACCTGGATCTCGCTCTCGGCCTCCGCATGGTCGAGGAAGTACATGGTGTGGCCGTTGGCGATGGAGACACCCGATGTCTCACCCACCCGTTCGGTCAGTTCGAGGAGGTGGGGTCGAGCGGTCGACACCAGATCGCGGCCGGGTCGTGCTGCGCCGGCGATGTCGATCAGCCCTTCCCCGAGGCGGTAGTCGCCGCCGGCCCGGTCCTGGGTGACGACGTTCTCGGATTCGAGCGCACCGAGCAGGCGTGCCACGGTCGACTTCGGCAGCTTCACCTTGATGGCGAGATCGGTGACGCCGGTCGGCCCGAGGGCGAGCGCTCGCAGCAGCGAGAAGGCGCGCTCGATCGACTGGACGGACATGGCCGCACCGTAACCGCCGGCGTTTCCTCGTTCCACAATGCGGAACGAAGCTGACTTGTAGCGGGTGTCTGACACCGCTGTAGCGGGTGTCTGACACCGCTGTGGCGGGGAGGTCAGCGGGCGGCGGTGATGGTGGTGGTGAGCTGGTCGACGATGGCGTCGATGCCGACTCGGGTCGTCTCGCCCGACGCCCGCGGTGTGAACTCGACCTCGCCCTCGGCCAGCGCCTTCGGGCCGATCGTGACCCGATAGGGGATCCCGATCAGTTCCGCGTCGGCGAACTTCACGCCCGCTCGGGCGTCGCGGTCGTCGAGGATCACGTCGACGCCCCGCGACGCGAGTTCGGCGTAGAGCCGTTCCCCCGCGGCAACCGAGGCGTCGTCCTTCATGCTCACGATGGTGACCACCGCCTCGTAGGGGGCGATCGACACGGGCCAGATCAGGCCGTTGTCGTCGTGGTGGGTCTCGGCCGCGGCCGCCATGTTGCGACCGATGCCGATGCCATAGCTTCCCATCACCAGGGGAATCTGGTTTCCGTCGGGGTCGAGCACGTGGGCGCCGAGCGCGTCGGAGTACTTGGTCCCCAACTTGAAGATGTGGCCGGCCTCGATGCACCGGACGATCTCGAGTGGGGTCCCGCACTTGCTACAGGGTTCCCCGGCGGTGACCTCACGCAGGTCGGCGAACGACTCGACGTTGATGTCGCGGGCGACATCGACACCGGTCCAGTGCCAGTCGTCCTCGTTGGCGCCGGTGGTCAGGCCGGCGCGCCCCTGCAGTACGGGGTCGGCGATGATCCGGATCCCCTCGACGTGGACCGCCCCCAGCGAGCCCGGACTCGCGCCCAGGTGTTCGATGGTCTCCTCGGGCGTCGCGGGGCGGATGTCGATCGCGCCCGTGTGGTCCTGCAGCTTCTGGAGGTTGAGCTGGTGGTCGCCGCGAACGAGGGCGAGGGTGATCTCACCGTCGAGCATCATCACCATCGTCTTGATCTGATGGTCGGCCGGCGCGCCGTCGTCGATCTCCTCCAGCGCCTTGATGGTGCGAACTCCCGGGGTGGAGAAACGGGTGAGGGCGGTGATCTCGCGGTCGGTCACCGGGGCGATGGCGGAGGTGGCCCGCTCGACGTTGGCCGCGTAGTCGCACGCCGGACAGCGGACGACGTCGTCCTCGCCGGCCGGGGAGGGGACCATGAACTCCGTCGAACCCGAGCCGCCCATCGAGCCGGACGACGCCTCGACGGGCATGGCCGGCAGCGAGAGCCGTTCGAAGATCCGCACATAGGCGTCGTGGTGACGCTGATAGGCGGTATCGAGGCCGGCCTCGTCGAGGTCGAACGAGTAGGAGTCCTTCATCGCGAACTCGCGCACCCGCAGCAGTCCGCTCTTGGGTCGGGGCTCGTCGCGGAACTTCCACTGGATCTGGTACCAGATCTGGGGCAGCGCCTTGTAGGAGGTGATCTCGAGGGCGAGGTCGGTGAAGATCTCCTCGTGGGTCATGCCGAGCGCGTTGTCGGCGCCCTTGCGATCCACGAGTTTGAACATCTCGTCGCCCATGACCTCCCAGCGACCCGACTTCTTCCAGATCGAGGCGGGATGCATGGCGGGCAGGAGGAACTCCTGTCCCCCGATCGCGTTGATCTCCTCGCGCACGATCGCGGCCACCTTCTCGTGGACCTTCAGGCCCAGCGGCAGCATCGAGTAGTGGCCGGCGTGGAGCTGGCGGATGAAGCCGCCGCGCACGAGCAGCTTGTGGCTGGCGGCCTCGGCATCGGCCGGGGCATCGCGCAACGTGGGGATGAAGAGGTTCGACCAGCGCATGGGCTGCACGGTACAACCTCGCCCGGTGCGCCCCGTGCCGCTTTCCCGGAGCCGGGGGCCTGCGAATCCGAGCGACGGTGATGGGGTACGTTCCCGTCATGGAGAACCGCGGTCAGGGGACGGTGCCGAAGCGACGACGCAGGGGCAAGACCTACGCGGCGCCACTCGAGCGACTCACTGTGCCGATGGTCCGCGACGACGGGGTCCTGCGTGCGGCGACATGGGACGAAGCCTTGACCCGTGTGGCCGACGGGTTCGCCCGGATCCGCGACGACCACGGCCCCGGCGCGTTCGGCATGTTCAGCTGTTCGAAGTCGACCAACGAGATGAACTACGCGGCCCAGAAGTTCATCCGCACCGCGATGGGGTCGAACAACATCGACTCCTGCAACCGGACTTGACACGCCCCCTCCGTCGTCGGTCTGGCGACGGTGTTCGGGGCGGGTGGTGGCACCTGTTCCTACGAGGAGATCGAGGAGGTCGACGTCGTCCTGCTCTGGGGGTCCAACGCCCGTGACGCCCACCCGATCTTCTTCCATCACCTGCTGAAGGGTCTCGACAACGGCGCCCGCATGTACGCGGTCGACCCTCGTCGCAGCAGTTCGTCGAAGTTCGCCGACGTGTGGCTCGGCATCGATGTCGGCAGCGACATCGCCCTCGCCAACGCGGTCGGGCGCGAGATCATCGCCGCCGACCTCCACGACGAGGAGTTCATCGCCCACTCGACGTCGGGGTTCGAGGCGTACCGGGCCCACGTCGACCCCTACACACTCGACGAAGCCGAGCGCCTCACCGGCGTGCCCGCGCATGCGATCCGCGAGATGGCCCACGCCTACGCCACCGCGGAGAAGGCGCAGATCCTCTGGACCCTCGGGATCACCGAACACCACAACGCGGTGGAGAACGTGCTGTCGCTGTGCAACCTCGCCCTCCTCACGGGCCACATCGGCCGGTGGGGTTCGGGCCTCGTCCCGCTGCGCGGGCAGAACAACGTGCAGGGCGGCGGCGACATGGGCGCCCTCCCCGACAAGTTCCCCGGCTTCCAGGACATCGGCGACCCGGATGCTCACGCGAAGTTCGAGGCCGTCTACGGAATGGCGCTCCCGTCCGAGCCGGGTCTGCACCTGACGCTCATGTTCGAGGCCATGGAGGAAGGCCGCCTCAAGGGTGTCTATGTCATCGGGGAGAACCCGGCCGACAGCGAGGCCGACGTCGACCACGCCCGAGCCCTGTTGCGGGGCCTCGACATCCTCGTCGTGCAGGACATCTTCATGACCCGCACCGCCGAGCTGGCCGACGTCGTCCTCCCGGCGACCGTCGGTTGGGCCGAGTGCGACGGCACGGTCACCTCGTCGGAGCGACGTGTCCAACGGGTCCGGGCCGCGGTGCCACCGCCGGGCGAGTGCCGCCACGACCACGAGATCCTGGGGGAGCTCGCGACCCGACTGGGTGTCGACTGGAGCACGCCCACTCCCGAGCATCTGTGGGACGAGCTGCGGTCGTTGTCGCCGCTGCACGCCGGGATGAGTTACGAGCGCCTGGAGGTCGAGGGTGGTCTGCAGTGGCCGTGCCCCGACCTCGACCATCCGGGGTCGCCCTTCCTGCACGGCTGGCTCTGGGAGGACGACCTGGGAGGTCGTGAACCGGCACCGTTCAGCCTCACGAACTTCGAAGGACCGAAGGAACAGCTCAGCGAGGCCTTCCCGCTGCGGCTCACGACCGGGCGGGCGCTCGACAGCTACAACACCGGGGTGCAGTCCGGTGCCTTCCCGTCGCCGATCCGCCACGGCGACGAGGTCGACGTCAACCCCGCCGACGCCGAACGGCTCGGCATCGCCGACGGCGAGCGGGTCCTCGTCTCCTCGCCGCGCGGTTCGGTCGAGATGCACGTGCGGGTGCAGATCGACCTGCCCGAGGGCCTCACGTTCACGACGTTCCACTTCCCCGAGCTGGTCGACATCAACACCCTCACCAACGACGAGTGGGACCCACGTTCGGGAACGGCCGAGTTCAAGGCCGCGTCGATCCGCGTCGAGCGGTTGGTCGCCGATGGCTGACCTCTACATCGGCCCCGACCTCGCCGACGACCTCGAGATCGATGCCGTGCGGGCCGCGATCGGCGACGATCCGGCGGTGGTGCACGAAACCGAACGGCTGGTCATCGGCGGCGCGACGCGGCGTCGCGAGCGGCGCCACCTCCTGCTGCCCGCCCTGCACGCACTCCAACACGCCAAGGGGTGGATCAGCCCGGGAGGGCTCAACCACGTGTGCGAGGTGCTGCAGGTCCCGCCGGCGGAGGCCTACGGCGTCGCGACCTTCTACGAGATGTTCCGTGTCGACGAGCCCGATCACGACGGCCCGGTGACCCATGTCTGTGTCGATGCGGCGTGTCAGATCGCCGGCAGCGAGGAGCTGATCGCCGACCTCGAGGCGGCCGGCGCCCACGTGCACCGGTCGCCGTGTCTCGGGCAGTGCGAGCGGGCGCCGGCCCGGTTCGTGCAGGGCGTCGGTGCCCCGGATCACGTCCCGGCCGACGAGATCGCCGTCGACGTGCGGATCCCGCAGCAGGGCGACCCATCCCTGCGCCTGCTGGCCAACGTCGGCATCGTCGACCCCACCTCGCTCGATTCCTACCGGAGCCACGGCGGCTACGACGCGCTGGCCCACGCGATCGAGCTCGGCCCGGCCGCCGTGTGCGATGCCGTCGCCGAGTCCGGCTTGTCGGGGCGGGGCGGCGCCGCGTTCCCGACGGGCGTGAAGTGGAAGGCGGTCGCGGCGGAGCAGGGTCGTCCGAAGCATGTCGTCGCCAACTGCGACGAGAGCGAGCCGGGCACGTTCAAGGACCGGGTCGTCATGGAGAACGATCCGTTCGCCGTGGTCGAGGCGCTCACCCTCGCCGGCTTCGCGACGGGGGCCGAGCACGGCTGGCTCTACATCCGCGGCGAGTACCCACGTGCCACGGCGCGGCTCCAGGACGCGGTCGACCAGGCGCGAGCGGCCGGCCTGCTCGGCGCCGACGCGGCCGGATCCGGTCATCGCTTCGACATCGAGATCCGCCGCGGCGCCGGCGCCTACATCTGCGGGGAGGAGACGGCGCTGTTCGCATCGATCGAGGGCTTCCGCGGCGAACCCCGCAGCAAACCGCCGTTCCCGACCACCCACGGCCTCTTCCGGGAACCGACTGCGGTCAACAATCCCGAGACCCTGCTCAACGCGCTCGAGGTCGTGCGCCACGGTGCCGAGGCGTACCGGTCCGTCGGCACCGATGGTTCCCCCGGCACCAAGCTCCTCTGCCTGTCGGGGCGGGTCGGGAAGCCGGGCGTCTACGAGGTCGACTTCGGCACCACGCTCGGCGAGGTGTTGGACCTCGCCGGCGGCCTCACCGGGAGCGGCACGCTCGCGGCCGTGCTCATGGGTGGAGCGGCCGGTTCGTTCGTCGGGCCCGACGCCCTCGACATGCCCCTCACGCTCGAGGACACCCGAGCCCGGGGCACCACACTCGGTTCGGGGGTCGTGATGGCCTTCACCGACGAGATCGACATGACCGCGGTGTGCACGCGGATCGCCGAGTTCTTCCGCAACGAGAGCTGTGGCCAGTGCGTCCCCTGCCGGGTCGGGACCGTCCGCCAGCACGAGACGATGGTCCATCTCACCCGCACCGGATCGCTGAGCGACGACCGACGAAGGTTGATCGACGACATGGCCCGCGTGATGGTCGACGCGTCGATCTGCGGGCTCGGCCACACGGCGGCCTCCGCCATCGAATCCGCGCTCGCGTCGGGCCTGATCGGGGAGGCGCCGTGACCGCTCCCGAGGTCGGCGTCGCCCTCACCATCGACGGCCGGCCGGTCCGCGTTCCAGCGGGGACGTCGATCCACAAGGCCTGCGAGTCGGTGGGCATCGACACGCCGACATTGTGTTGGGCCGAGAACCTCACACCGGTCAACGTCTGCCGGGTGTGTGTGGTCGAGGTCGAGGGTTCGAGGGCGTTGGTCCCGGCATGTGCCCGCACCGCCGAGGAGGGCATGGTCATCGAGACCGACTCCGAGCGGGTGCGGCACAGCCGCCGGATGGTGCTCGAGTTCCTCGGCTCCGGCGTCGACCTCGGCCAGGCCACCGAGTTGGCCGAGTGGATGGAGCACTACGGCGCCGACCCCGCTCGCTACGACCAGCCCGAGCTGCCGGCCGAACGGATCGACGAGGAGATCAAGGTCCACGACGACCTCTACATCCGCGACTACGACAAGTGCGTCCTCTGCTACAAGTGCGTCGAGGCGTGCGGCGACGACGCCCAGCACACGTTCGCGATCGCCGTGAGCGGTCGTGGGTTCGACGCCCGGATCTCGACCGAGTTCGACGTGACCCTGCCCGACTCGGCGTGTGTCTACTGCGGCAACTGCATCGGCGTGTGCCCGACAGGCGCCATCCAGTTCCGTACCGAGTTCGACCTGCGCAATGCGGGGGAGTGGCGTCCCGAGGACCAGTCGGTCACCACGACGGTCTGCTCGTTCTGCGGTGTCGGCTGCAATCTCGAACTCCACACCCAGGACGACCGGATCGTGAAGGTCACCTCACCGGCCGACCACTCCGTCACCCACGGCCACCTCTGCATCAAGGGCCGATTCGGCTGGCAGTACGTCCAGCCCCCGTCACGCGGGTAGGTGCGTGGCCGCTCCGGGACGCAACCCGGAGGGCCGACTCGATGCCGTCCGGCGGGGACCGGCGCTGATGCGGTGGCGGAGCGGGCGCTCCACCCAACGCAACGACGCAGCGCTCGCGACCAGCGTGAGCAGGAGGGCGACGATGCGGGCCGCCTCCGGCTGATCGGGGAGCACCTCGTAGCCGAGTTTCAGCGCCGGCATGTGGAAGAGGTAGATCCCATACGAGGCGCGACCGACCCACTGGACCGCCCGCCACGTCAGCAGCCCGGGACGAACCGCCCCGCGGACGAGCGTCAACACGATCGTCGCGATGAGGAGGGAGAAGACGAAGTAGCCACCGCGGACCATCAACGTGCCCGAGCCGGGATACGCGAAGACGAAGACGCCGACCGCAGCGCAGGCGGGGACGAACGCGGCGCGCAGGACGGGATCTTGTCGAGGGGACGGTGCGATGGTCGCGCCTGCCGCCAGACAGCACCCGATCATCAACCCGATCATGCCGTTCGAGTCGGTCCCGAGTTGGAGAACCTCCGTGCTGTGGCCCAGGACGAGAGAGCGCACCGCGGTCTCGACCGCGCCGAACACGGCGAGTCCACCGCTGAGCCGGGCCACGCCGAGCACGCCGTGGCGCCGGTGCACGACCACGAAGATCGCCGGCCAGACGAGATAGAACTGCTCCTCGACCGCCAGCGACCAGGTGATGCCGAACGCCGGATCGGAGTGACCGGCAGCCATCGCCCAGTTGTGCACGTAGAACGCGCTGGTGATGGAGCCGCGCACCACGCGGGTCGTGTCGCCGTAGAGATCGAGGAGCAGTTGCAGGGCCAGGACGCCAGCGAGGAACACGGCGAAGGCGGGAGCGAGGCGGGCGACACGTCGCCGGTAGAAGCCGCGGAGATCCACCTTCCGATCGCGGTCGACTTCCTCGAGGAGGAGTCGGGTGATGAGGAATCCGCTGACGACGAAGAACGCATTGACACCCAACCCGCCACCGGGAATCACCCCGCGGAGCTCGCCCGCATAGTGCAGGGCGACGACGGCTCCGACGGCGAGCGCCCTGACCCCGTCGAGCTCGGGGCGATGGCCCATCCGGGTCCGTGAATCTGCTGCCACAGTAGTCAGTCGGCCGGGTTCGCCGAGTGTTGACCCGAAGCGTCGCAGCACGATCTCGCGCGTACCCTTGCGGGCGATGTTGGACTTCTCCCTCCCGCTCGAACTCGAAGAACTGCGCGCCCGTGCCCGCGCGGTGGCGCTCGACGGCGTCGAGAAGTACGGCGCCCACACCGACTCGTGGATCAACGGGTACTCCGAGGATTTCTCGAAGGTGCTCGCCGCCAACGGCTGGATCGGAATGACATGGCCGACCGAGTTCGGTGGCGGCGGCCGCTCCAACATCGAGCGGATCATCATGGGCGAGGAGATGATCTCCGTCGGGGCGCCGATCGCCGCGAGCTGGTTCGCCGATCGCCAGATGGGTCCCGGACTCATCGCCTACGGCACTCCCGACCAACAGGCCGAGTTCCTGCCCGGCATGCTGAGTGGCGAGACCACGTGGTGCATCGGGATGAGCGAGCCCGATTCCGGGTCCGATCTCGCCAGCCTGAAGACCTCGGTGCGTCGCGACGGCAACGAGTGGGTCATCAACGGTCAGAAGATCTGGACCTCGTTCGCGGCCGTCGCCGACTACTGCTACCTCATCGGCCGTACGTCGAGCGAGGGCCCGCCCCACCGGGGGGTGAGCGAGATCATCGTGCCCATGGACCGGCCCGGTATCGAGGTCCGGCCCATCAAGGACATGACCACCAACGCCCACTTCTGCGAGGTGTACTTCACCGACGTGCGGGTGCCGATCGAGAACCTCGTCGGGGTCGAGGGCGATGCCTTCAAGCAGACCATGGCCCAGCTCGAACACGAACGGGGCGGCATCGACCGGCTGGTGAGCAACAAGCCCCTCTACGATCGAGCGCTCGAGGTCGCCGACACCGATGATCCCCGGGTTCGTCAGGAGATCGCGCAGCTCGAGATCGGCTATCGGATCGGTCGGATCCTCGTCTACCGCGAGGCGCTGAAGCAGGCGCCGGCCGGGTTCAGCGCCGCAACGAAGTGCTTCTGCACCGAGCACGAGCAGCGGGTGGCCGAGTTCGCCGCCCGCCAGCTCGGGATGGCGGCGACGGCCGACGCCGAACTCGCCCGGGCGATCAACTATTCGCCCGCCTACACGATCATGGGTGGGACGTCGAACATCATGCGCAACATCCTCGGCGAACGGCTTCTGGGGCTGCCCCGCGAGCCCCGGGCGTAGCGAACCACATTGGTCTGGGCCCTCGGGATCTACTTCTCGTTCGCGATCGGGATCGGCGACTTCTTCGGCGCGTATCTCGCGAGGCGTGTGCACGCGTTCACGACCGTTCTCACCTATCTGCTCATCGGGGGTCTCAGCGCATCGGCGCTGCTGCTCGTGGTCGAGAGCGATTTCGTCGCCCGAGATGTCGGGTTCGGTGCCGCCGGCGGGCTGACCGTGGGCTTCGCCCTCACGCTGCTGTACCACGGGATGGCCGTCTCGTCGGCGGCCGTCGTCTCGCCCGTGACCGCGGTGGTCACCGCGCTCATCCCGGTGGGCTGGGACGTCTCGACCGGCGGCGACCTCTCCGGCCTCGTCGTCTTCGGCATCGCCGTGTCGCTCTGCGGTCTGGCGGTGACGACCTTCTCGCCCGAACTCGGCGAGCGGGCGTTGGCCGGCGTCGGCTGGGGCCTGGCCTCCGGCACGTGTTTCGGGATCTCGTTGACCCTGATCGGTCAGGCCGAGATCGAGAGCGGCATGTGGGCGACCGTCTTCCAGCGGTTCACTGCGTTCGCGGTACTCGCCGTGGTCGCCGTCGCCCGCGGTATTCCGCGATTCGTCCCTCGGTCGCTGCTGCGACAGGGGATCGTCGGCGGCGTGCTCACCGGCACCGGCGTCGGCGCGTTCGTCGCCGGAGCGCAGCGCGGGTCACTGAGCGAGATCACCGTGACCGCCTCGATGTTTCCGGCGGTCACGGTGGTCCTCGCCGCGATCTTCGAGCAGCATCCCCTTCGTTGGTGGCAGATGGTCGGACTCGGGACCGTCGTGACCGGGGTGGTCCTGATCGGCGTCGGTTGAGCGGGCAGACTGTCGGGGTGCCGCACTCCCGCCCCCGGTTGACCGTCGATCTCGATGCGCTTGCCGAGAACTATCGGCACGTACGGGAGCGCCTCGCCGGCGTACCGGCGGGTGCGGCGGTGAAGGCCGATGCCTACGGGCTGGGGATCGAACCGGTGGCGCGGCGATTGTGGTCCGAGGGATGTGGTGAGTTCTTCGTTGCCAATGTGGACGAGGGCATCGAGCTGCGCGGGATCCTGCCGCAGGCGAACATCAACGTCTTCGACGGAGCTGCGCCCGGAACCGAGGACGCCCTCGTGGTGCACGGCCTCGTCCCCGTCGTGATCACCCTCGATCAGCTGTCGGGTTGGCAGGCGACTGCGTCTCGACGAGGGGTGCGGCTCCCCGTCGGCGTGCACTTCGACACCGGCATCAACCGGACCGGTCTGGGTCGTCGCGACACTGCCACGCTGATGGAGGAGCCGGACCGCCTCGACGGCCTCGACCTGCGTCATGTCGTGAGCCATCTCGCCTCGGCCGACGAGCCGACCGACCAGTCGGAGCGGCAGCTCGAACGCTTTCGCGCCATCCGTGCCGCGTTTCCCGGCGGACTCGCGTCGCTGGCGAACTCGGCGGGGATCTTTCGCGGGACGGAGTTCCACTTCGACCTGGGACGTCCCGGCATCGCGCTCTACGGCGGTGCGCCCAGCGACGCGCTCGATCGACCGCTCTCGACCGTGGTGACACTCGAGGCACCGATCCTCCAGGTCCGGGAAGTGGAGACGGGCGACGAGATCGGCTACGGCGCCACCCACGTGGTCGACGGACCCCGCGTCCATGCCGTTGTCGGCCTGGGCTACGCCGACGGCTATCACCGCGCCGGATCCAATCGGGCCGAGGCCGTCATCGAGGGCCAGGTCGTTCCGGTCGTCGGTCGTGTCTCGATGGATCTCACGATCCTCGATGTCACCGATGTGCCGCCGGCGGCGAGGGCGCCGGGGTCCATGGTCGAATTGCTCGGCCCCGTTGCCTCGGTCGAGCGTCTCGGCGCGGCCGCCGGCACGATCTCCTACGAGGTGTTCACGTCGTTGGGATCGCGCTACGAACGCGTCTATCTGGGCTGAGTCGGCCCGACACCGCGTCCGGGCGTGTCGGCGCCGAATTCGGCATCGGCGGCGTCGAGGTCGAGCGGTGCGGTGATCGCTCCGCCATCGGTCACGCGGTCGAGGGGGACTTCCCACATGACCTCGAACTCGATGCCGTCGGGGTCGCGGGCGTAGAGCGAACGGCTGACGTGGTGGTCGCTCTCGCCGACGTACGCGCCCATCTCGATGAGGCGGGACCGGGCGGCGCGGAGCTCGCGGAGCGTCGCCACCTCCCAGGAGAGGTGGTAGAGGCCGATTCCCCTCGGCGGGCGCGGCTGCGGATCGGCGGCCCGGAAGAGCCCGAGATCGTGGTCGGTGTCGCTGCCCGGGGAACTCATGAACACCGCATTGCCCATGTCGTGCGTGACTGCGAGGCCGAGCGCCTTCTCGTAGAAGGCAGCCGACGCCGCCGGGTCGCTGACCCAGAGAACGGCGTGGCGGAGGCCGAGGGTGGGGCGGGGGGTCTCGCTCATGCGAAGGTCAACCGGTTCACGCACGTGATTGTTCCGCGATTCGTCCTTTCAGGTGTACCGACGGGCCGAGGTGATCCTCGACGAGACGCGAGAGTGACTCAGACGGGCTCGGGCGTGCGGACCTTCGTGACGACCGGGTAGAGGGCCGCGGCGACGAGGGCGAGCGCGGCGACGCCGGCCCAGTGGCTGAGCGAGTGGTAGCTGCTGGCCTCCACCACGACGCCCGAGGTGAGCCCGGCTGCAGCACCGGATGCAACCATCGTGAAGTCGGCCGCGCCCTGGATCGCGGCCCGCTCGGCGACGCCGAAGGCGCTGGTCAACAGCGAACTGCCCGAGATCATCGCGAACGACCATCCGATCCCGATGAGGAAGAGCCCGGTGAAGACGCCGAGCCGGTCCTCGGCGTCGGTGTGCGACGCGAGTTCGCCGCCGACGAAGAGGGTCACGCCGGCGACGGCGACGATGAGGCTGCTGGGCAGCCGGTCGACCAGCCAGCCGACGACCGGGGCGAAGAGGTACATGCCGACGATGTGGAGCGAGATGACGAGGCCGATGATCTTCTTCTCGTGGGCGCCGTCCTCCATGTGCAGCGGGGTCACCGTCATGATCGCGACCATCACCGCCTGACCAACGGCCATGGCCCCGACGGCGATGACGGCGAGACGGTTCGTGGCGATCCGGGAGAACGACTCCCGCAACGACGGCCGGGCCGGCGCGGTCAGGCCGTCGCCACCGGTCGCGGTGAGGAGCGGATCGGGGCGCAGGAAGACCTCGACCACGGTGGCGGCGAGGGCGAACACGCACATCGCCATCAGGTACGGACCCGACAGCGCCTCGAGCCCGAGCGCTTCGGCCACCGGTTCGGTCGCGCCGAGGGCGACCGTCGGACCGAGGATCGACCCGATCGACGACGCCCACACGAGGATGCCGATCGAGCGAGCCACCTTGTCGTCGTCGGCGAGGTCGGCGGCGGCGTAGCGGGCGGCGAGGTTGGTGCCGTTGCCGGCGCCGATACCGAGGGTTCCGAGGATGAGGAGGGGATAGGTCGACGTCTCCACGGCGAGCACTGCGAGCAGCGCGCCGGTGCCGGCGACGGTCCAGCCGATGCGCAGGCCCGGGCGCCGTCCGCGACGGGCCATGAACCGCGAGAGCGGTACGGCGACGAATGCGCCGCCGATGCTGATCATGGTGGCGGCCAGGGTCGCCAGGCTCTCGTTCTCGACGATCTCCTTCGAGGCCAGTGTGGTGGCCGCGAAGCCGCCGGCCATCCCCATTCCGGCCGGACCGACCGAGCCGATGAGCGTGAAGAGCGTGCGCCGTTGGAGGCGGGCCCGGTCGATCGGTGACGTCATTGTGTCAATCATGGCGCGCACGACGCCGGGTACGTGCGAGATTGTCGGCGATGACCGCTGTCGAACTCGCGCCCAGGGACGCTCGCCTGGGCCTGAGCGCCGCCTCGGTCGCCGTCACGTTCTGGGCGTCCGGCAACATCATGGTCACGAAGGTGCCGATGGGTGGGCTCCAGATCGCCTTCTGGCGCATCCTCCTCGCGGCGGTCGTCTACGTCGGAGTCCTGTATCTCTCGGGTCGGCGTCTCACCCTCGACCACCTCCGGCGGTCGATGCTCACCGGCGCGACGGTCGCGCTCCAGATCGCGGTGTTCTTCGTGGCGATCAAGTCGACGACGGTGGCGAGTGCCACCGTGATCGGTTCGCTCGTGCCGCTGCTGTTGATGGGCGTGGCGGCCCGTCAGTTCGGCGAACGGGTCACGCGCTTTCTCCTGGGGATCAGCGTGATCTCGCTGGTCGGTGTCGCCCTCGTGATGTCGGGGGCGTCGTCGTCGTCCGAATGGAGTCTGCGCGGCGACTTGCTGTCGGTGGTCGCGTTGGTGCTGTTCGCCGGCTACTTCGCGTTCGGCAAGGCCGCCCGCGAACATGTCCCGGCGCTCGAATTCCAGGCGTGCCTCTGGATCGTCGGCTCGGTGGTGCTGTTTCCGATCGCGCTGGTCGACGGCGGCGGCATCGAGTTCCCGTCGGGGTCGAACTGGGTGTGGTTGTTCGCGCTGCTCGCGGTCCCCGGGACCGGGCACATGCTCATGAACTGGGCGCATCCGCGGGTACGCCTGGCGATCAGTTCGATGCTCACACTCGCAGTTCCGGTGCTCTCGACCATCGGCGGCGTGATCTTCCTCGACCAGTCCGTCGGGGCGGTGCAGGTGGTCGGCATCGCCGTCGTGCTCGGCGCGCTGTCGCTGGTGATCCGGCGCGAAGCGCAGCTGTCGGGAACCGACGCCGAGGTCTGATCGTCGAACGGTCATGCGCCGACTTCTCGCCCTCGCTGTTCTGTGCCTCGTCGTTGCCGCCGCGTGCGGCGACGAAGTCGACTCGGTCACGACCGACGACCCCGGGGACGACGCCGGCACCCGGCCGTCCGTCGCCGGCGACTGGATCCTGCGGTCGTTGACGGTCGACGGGACCGCGGTGTCGTTGCCCGACGGCGAGCTCGAGATCACCATCCAGCTCGGCGAGATGTCCGGCAACCTCGGTTGCAACTCGTTCTTCGGCGAGATCGACGCGGCCGACGACGGCACCCTGACCCTCGGCGCCATCGGCCAGACCGAGATGGCCTGCCTGGAGGACGGCCGTATGGAGTTCGAGGCTGCCTACGGCCAAGCCCTCGGCTCGGTCACGGCCTGGGCGGTCGACCCCGCCGGGATGACGCTCTCCGGCGACACGGTCGAGATCCGCTACGAGCAGGCCCCGCCGCCGGTGCACCAGCGGCTCGAGGGCACGGTCTGGCACTTCGACACGGTCTACTCGGGCGAGGGCGTCGAACGGGCGGCGACGAACCGGGCCGACATGGAGGGCGTGACGCTCGTCATCGAGCGCGGCGAAGCGGTGCTCGCAGGACCCGATTGCGCCGCTGTCTCGACGGTCGAATACGCCGACGGACGAGATGGCGCGTTCGAAGTGACGAGCGCGGTCGCCATCGACACGTCACCGGCTTGCGAGATCGTCGCGATCGCCAGCGCCGGAATCACCGAGTCGACGGGCTTCATGATCGACGAGAACCGTCTCACCTTCATCGGGGCGGTCGGCGAGACCGTCGGCTTCTCAGCCCGTCCCTAGGGCGTGCTGTTCCGGGGCAATCGCCTCGCGTCAGCCTCGCCGACGGTGATTCGGGCGCGCCACGGCGCCCGCGAGTCGGGCCGACGGTGCGGCGCGACCGGTGCGCTCGCCCATGGCAAGGCTGACGATGCGACCACTCGGCCCGGGCAGCCGCGCGCCCGGACCCATGACGGCGCGGGCCGCGGCCGACTGCGTGGTGCGGGGGGCGAGGGGGGTGTGAGGATGGCGACTGCGCATACGTCCACTTTCGGCCTCCGATGCCCATGACGCAACCCACACAATTCGATGCTTTTCACGAGGCCCTGTCATGCACTGGCCGGTTGCCTACACTCGGCATCATGAACCTCGACGTGCCATCGCTGCGAACCTTCCTGACGGTGCTCGATGTGGGCGGGATGACCCGGGCGGCAGAGGTGCTCGGTCTCAGCCAGTCGGCGGTGAGCTGGAAGATCAAGCGGCTCGAAGAGCGCGTCGGTCGCCCCTTGCTGATCCGCGACGGCCACACGCTGCGCCCGTCGCCCGACGGTGAGCTGATGCTCGACCACGCCCGTTCGATCGTGGGGATGCACGACGAGATGGTCGCCCGCCTCACCAGCTCCGAGCTGACCGGGCAGGTGCGGGTCGGGGCGAACGAGGAGATCAGCGCGACCCAGCTCGTCGACCTGCTCGGACGGTTCGGTCGGATCCATCCGCTCGCCAGCGTCGAGTACCACGTCGAGCAGAGCAACGTCCTGGCGGCGATGCTGCACAAGGGTCGCCTCGACGTGGCGGTGCTGCAGGTCACCGAGCCGGAGGTCGAGCCGACCGATCGAGTGCTGTGGTACGACGATCTCGCGTGGGCGGCATCGGCGCACCAGCAGCCGACCGACGTGCCCGTCCCGCTCGTCTCCTACGGCAGCGAGTGCTGCTACCTGCCGCTGGCCGCGGCCGGCCTCGAGGCGGCCGGGCAGCGCTACCGGCTCGCGTTCTCCGGGCAGAGCCGTGTGAGTGTCGAGGCGGCGATCGCCGCGGGCCTCGGGGTCGGGGTGGTGAGCCGGCGCCAACTCTCCGACGAGATCGTCGAATGGATGCCCGAGTTCGGTCTCGTCCCGCTCCCGCGGATGTGTCAGATCGTGCGACACGGCAAGGAACCGATCCCACCGATCGCCGACGCGTTGGTCGCCGAATTGCTCCTCGAGCTGTCCTCGCCCGTCTCCGCCTGACGGTCCGAGTTGCCCTTCCCGGGCGATCGGCTATGGTCGACCGAGCCTCCTCAGGCCCCCTTCTGGTGCGACGCGTGATGCTGTCCGACCGCTGGCAGGGCGAGGTGGCTCGCGGTCGACCACCGAATCCGAGGGGCTCATGAGCAGCGACAACGACGAGATCATTCGGCTCGAGGGGATCTACAAGATCTTCGGGCCCCGCCCCACGGGGCGGGCCTACGAGTTGTCGCAGGAGGGCTACGGGAAGAACGACGTGCAGCGGCTCACCGGGCATGTCGTCGGTCTCCGGGATGTCAACTTCTCCGTCCGTCGAGGCGAGATCTTCGTAGTGATGGGCCTCTCGGGCTCGGGGAAGTCCACGGCGCTGCGCACCGTCAACAAGCTCTTCGACGCCACTGCCGGCCATGTCTGGGTGGACGGGGTCGACGTCCAGCAGCTCGACGGTACGGCGTTGCAACACTTCCGCCGCGAGAAGATGGGGATGGTCTTCCAGCACTTCGCGCTGTTCCCCCACCGCAATGTGATCGACAACGTCGGCTACGGGTTGAAGGTGCAGGGAGTCGGGCGGGCCGAGCGCGACCGGGCATCGATCGAAGCACTCGCGATGACCGGGCTCGACGCCTACGCCGAGAGCATGCCGAGTCAGCTCTCCGGCGGCATGCAGCAGCGGGTCGGTCTTGCCCGGGCTCTCGCCAGCGACCCCGACATCCTCCTCATGGACGAGGCGTTCAGCGCGCTCGACCCGCTCATCCGTCGCCAGATGCAGGACGAGATGATGGCGATCCAGGAGCGGGTCCAGAAGACGATCCTGTTCATCACCCACGACCTCAACGAGGCCCTGCGCATCGGGGACCGCGTGTGCATCATGAAAGACGGCGAGGTCGTGCAGATCGGCACCCCAGAGGAGATCCTCACCCAGCCGGCAACCGGCTACGTGGCCGAGTTCGTACAGGACGTCGACCAGGGGCGGGTGATCGAGGTGCACGAGATCATGCAGGCACCCCGGCCGGTCGACCGATCCGTCGACCTCACCGCCGCGTTGCGCAGCCTCGACGACCGGGCCGGAGCGTTCGTCCTCGACGACGCCGGCCGGCCGGTGGCCCTGCTCACCGCGGCCGACGGCATTCGCGCCGGGTCGATGGGCAGCACCGAAGTCGAGGCCGCACTGCGCAGCGATTTCGAGCAATGTCCGCCGACCAGCACGCTCAACGAGGTCTACGCGGCCGCCGGGCGGGGCCTCCCGATCGCCGTCGTCGACGACGACGGGGTCATGGTGGGCAATGTCGACCCCCGCCACATCATGGAGGAAATGGGTCGGGTCGAGCAGTTGATAGATCAGTTCGAGCGAGAGGTGTTCATGTGATGTCCGCGATCGGATTGGCCCAGGACGTCGGCCTTCTCGAGAACGACGCGCTCGACGAGTTCACCGTGCCGTTCGGCGCGTGGGTCGATCAGTCGGTCGACTGGATCGACAACAACCTCGGGTGGCTGCTCGACGCCATCGAGTGGCCGTTCACCTTCCTGCTCACGAATCTCGTCGACGACTTCCTGATCAAGATCTCGTGGTTCTGGATCGTGCTCGGGTTCGTGCTGATCGGCTCGCTCGTGCGCAACGTGCGCGTCGGCCTGTTCGCCGGCATGGCGCTCGCGTTCTGCGGCCTCCTCGGCGACAACTACTGGATCGAGACCGCTCGCACGATCGGGTTCATTCTCGTGGCGGTGTTGTTGTGTGCGCTCATCGGCATCCCGGTCGGTGTGGCGTGTGGTCGCATCGACGGTCTGTGGTCGGTCGTGCGGCCGGTTCTCGACGCCATGCAGGTCGTCCACGCGTTCGTCTACATGTTGCCGTTCATCTTCTTCTTCGGCATCGGGGAGGAGGCGGCGACCATGGTGACCATGGTGTTCGCGCTCCCACCGCTCATACGCCTGACCAATCTCGGCATACGACAGGTGCCCGAGGACGTGGTCGAAGCTGCCCGGGCCTATGGCGCGGCGGAGCGGCGCGTCCTGTTCGACGTCCAGCTCCCGCTGGCGAGCCCGGCGATCATGACGGGGCTCAACCAGACACTGCTGCTGTCGATCTCGATGCTCGGCATCGCCGCGATCATGGGCGCCGGCGGGCTCGGTCGACTGTTGTTCCGTGCCATCACCAATCTCGATGTGGGGCTCGCGGCCTCGGCCGGCCTCGCGTTCTTCCTCGTCGCTGTGGTGCTCGACCGCATCTCCCAGCCTGAGGACAGCGACCAGCCCCTCCTCGGTCGCATCGCCGCCGCGTGGCGGCATCGCAACGACCCGTCGGCGCTGCTCTCGCGGGGTGGCGACGAGCCGTCGGGCACCGACGGCGAAGCCGTCGCCGTCACGGGTCGCGAGCGCACCGGATTGCTCCTCGCAGCGGCGGGAGCACTGGTCGCCGCCGTGGCGACCGCGCTGCCCTGGGGTGAGGACGCCGGATTGATCAGCAGTCATGCCCGAGCGGCCGACACCGACCTCGCCGGCTCCGACTTCAACGGTGTCTCGGCGTCGGGCGGCTCGTGGTTCGGCCTGATCGTCCTCGGCCTCGGGGTGTGGATCCTGCTGGCGGTCGTCGACACCATCCGGCGTCGCAGCCGTGGTGGCCGCTACCTGAGTGCCGACGGTGCCCTCATCGCCTCGCTCGGAATGCTCGGCGCGGTCGTGGCCTATCTCGCGATCTCACCGGGCGTCGATGTGGCGTCCTACTCCGATGGCATCGGCCTCTGGGTCGCCGTCGTCGGTGCCGTGCTCGCGGTGGCCGGATCCGTCACCGCGGTGCTCGCCGCGCCCTTCACGCCGATCAGGCCCCTCAGCCTCGACATCGCATGGGGTCGAGTGATCGGCGCGGTGATCGCCGGACTCGTCATCCTCGGTGGCACGCTGGCCGGCTGGTCGTTCGATGCCCGCGAGGAGAGTGTGATCACGCCCGAACTGCAGGCGGAGCTCGACGAGCTCGAGCGCGAGGCCGAGCTCAACCCGGCGGTGGCGTTGGAGAACGCCAACATCATCCAGAACCGGATGAACCAGGCCCGCCGCACCGAACGCGTCATCAATGACGCATGGACCGCCGACGGTGCGGGTCTCGGCTTGCTCATCGTGGTCCTCGCCGGGCTCGCGCTCGTCCTCACCGTGCCGGCCGCGGGGCTGGGCGGTGCCGACGACATGGTCCGGTGGCGGGCCAGCGCCGGGGTCCTCGGCCTCGGCGCCGCGCTGATGATCATCGCCGCCGGCTGGATCGCGAGCCTGCTCCGGGTGGCCGATCCGGGGTTCGTGAGTGGCGTCGGCGCCTTCCTCGTCTTCGTGGGCGGCTTCTTCTTCCTGGGCTCCGCCCGTGGGATGGTCGCCAACATGGACCGCGCCCGGCGCTATGAGGACACCGACACGCTGCTCGAGCGTGAAGCCGCGGAGGATGCCCTCGAACCGGTGCCCGCATAGCCGCGTTCTGGGACGAATCCCGGATTCCATGACAATAGTTGATGCTTCCATGTCGTATGTGGGGGCGCTCACTAGGGTGCGACGCATGGATACAACACGCTCAACCCTGCATCGCTCGCGATGGCTGCTGGCACTGCTGGCCGCATTCGCGCTCCTGGTCGCCGCCTGTGGCGACGACACCGACACCGACGCCGGAAGCTCCGGCGACTCGGGTGATCCGGGTGATGAAGCCCTGCCCGGTGAGGGCGTCACCGTCACCATGGCCCGTGCCGACTGGCAGAGTGGCTACATCCAGGCCGAGATCTACCACCAGATCCTCGCCGAACTCGGCTACGACGTGACCGATCCCGCCGAGATCGAGCTCGGCCCGTCCAACGCCTACACCGCGATGGCCGAGGGCGACTTCGACTTCTGGACCAACAGCTGGTACCCGGGTCACCTCAGCTGGCACGAGAACGAGCTGCCCGACGGCTCGCTCGTCGGCGACCACATCGAGATCGTCTCGGGACTCTTCGAGTCGGCCGGCGTCCAGGGCTTCCTGATCACCAAGTCGACCGTCGACGAGTACGGCATCACCTCGATGCAGCAGATCCACGACGACCCCGACCTGCTCGCCCTGTTCGACTACGACGGCAACGGCAAGGGCAACATCTACGGCTGCCAGGAGTCGTTCACCTGTGACGACATCATCACCAACCAGCTCGCGTTCTACGGCTGGGACAACTTCGAGCAGGAGATCGCCAGCTACGACGCCCTCTTCGCCGACTTCCTCGACAAGGTCAATGCCGGTGAACCGGCCATGATCTACACGTGGACCCCGAGCTCCTATGTCACCGAGGCCATCCCCGGCGACAACGTGATGTGGATCACCATGCACCCCGACGACGTCATCGACGACTCCAACCCGGCGGGCATCGACGGCGGCGAGTTCCACGACCAGCGCCCCGGCTTCACCGGCTTCAGTGAAGAGTTCTGCACCCAGCCCTGTCAGCTCGGGTGGGTCCCAGCCAACATCCAGGTGACGGCCAACGCCGACTTCCTGGCGGCCAACCCGGTCCTGAAGACCCTGTTCGAGCAGATCAAGCCCTCGGTGATCGACATCTCGGTCGCCCAGGTCGATCTGGCCAACAGCGACGGCACCCAGGAGGACGTGGTCGAGATCGCGACCACCTGGATCGAGAACAACCGCGACCTCATCGACGAATGGATCGCCACGGCGCTGGCCTCGGCCTGATCCCCACCGACGATCCAGTGCGAACGCCGGGCCCTCGGGTCCGGCGTTCGCCGCGTCCGGGGTCGGGGGCCTCAGCCCGGCCGACGTCGGGCGAGTCCGCCCACCACCGAGCCGAGCACGATGCATCCCCCCACCGCAGTGGCCACGGGCGGCTGCTCGCCGAAGGCGATCCACGCCCCGACCGTGGCCGAAACGGTCTCCACCGGGACGAACAGCGACACCTCGGCGGCCGACAGATGACGGGTCGCGGTTCCGAGGCAGATCCGGGCGATCGGCCCGATCACCGCGCCGAGCACGATCAGCAGGACGAGATCACGAGTGCCGGGTGCGGTGATGTCGGCCGGGACCAGCGCCGCAGCGGCCATCATCCATCCGGCGAGCCCGACCGCGAGGGTGCGGCGCAGCTCCTGGTGGTGGCGCCAGAGGGTCAGGTTGACGGCGAACGAGGCGACGGCGCCGAGTGCATAGAGGTCGCCGGTGATCCGGCCCGCCCCCAGCGAGTCGCCCACGACGATGGTGATGCCGATGAAGGTCGCCCCGATCGCAGCCCACACTCGTCGCCCCGTGCGCTCGCCCAACACGACACGGGCGGTCACGGCGCCCACGACGGGCGCCGCCGCGAGGATGACGACCACATTGGCGACCGTGGTGGCCTTCACCCCGAGGATGAACAGCAGGCTGCTCGCGGTCTGGAGCGCGGCCGATGCCCACATCGGCCATCCCTCACGGCGCAGGCCGATGCCGCCGCGAGCCGCCAGCACGACGAACACCGAGATGCCGCTGCACAACCCGACCCAGAACGCCACGTCCCACGGACCGACGTCGACGGTGCGCACCACCAACGAGTCGCTGCTGAGCAGGAGTGCCCCGCCGAATCCGAGCGCGATGCCCAGCGAGCGAACGGGCGTGGGGGTCGGCGGGGTCATGCCGGTTCACTCTTAGCATGGCCGCGATTGCGGGTTCGGGAAATGGGCGGAGGGGAGTAGACCATGGACGGCCATCAGGTCGAGGCGATCTGTCCCGAGTGCGGTCGGCCTCGTGCCGCGTCATTTTCCGAGCACCATGTCGGGTCATCCGGTGGGCACGGCGAGCCGCGTCGCGGCGCGCTGTTCGCGTTGATCCTCGCGCTGGCGGCGATCTCGGCGATCCTGATCCTCCTGCCCGAAGGCGACGAGGAGCCGTTCGCCGAGGCCCCACCGACGTCAACGGCTCCGTCGGCACCGGCGCCGCCGGCAGCCGACCTCGGCGCTGCCTCGGGGACGCGTGTCGCCTACGCCTCGGCTGAGGGCCTCGTGATCGTGGAGATCGAGTCGGCGACGTTCGATCTGACCGATGTGGCGCTCACCTCGCCCGCGGTCGCCTACGCCGACCCGTTCGTACTCGTGGCCGACGACCGGCGAACCCTGGCGGTGCATCCAGCCGTACCCGACGAACCCTTCGTGCTGGCCACCAACTATCGACTCGTCTCGACTGCGGTGCCGAATCAGTATGTGTTCGTTCCGGCGGCATCGGGCATCGACGACGCCGGTGAGGTGTTCGTCGGTCAGGCCAGCGACGGTTCGTTCGGTCCGTCCATCCCGTTGCCGCCCGGCTCGCGCCGTCTTGCCGCGCCCGGTGTGGGCGTGCTCGTGGCCGGGCCCGAGGGAGCAACCTACGAGGTCGGGTTTTCCGGACTCGAGCGGGTGAGCGACGCCGCGGTGATCGCGGCGGCGGGTCCGTACCGCGTCGAGGTGCGGTGCGACACCAGCTTCACGTGTCGAACCGATGTGGTCGACGGGGTCGGTGCGTCGGCCGCGCTCGCCGATGAGGTGGCCGGTCGGCTCGGTACGCCGACCCTGTCCGCGGACGGGCGATGGGTGGCCGGGCGCGACGGGGCCACCGTCGTCGTCGTGGAGGTCGACTCCGGTGAGGTTCGCGAACTCGAGGTCGAGGGTGCCGTGATCGCACTCGCCTGGGTGCCCGGAGCGGACCTGCTCGTCGCCATGGTCGGCCCGCGGGACACTGCCCGACTCGCGGTGGTCCCCGTCGCTGCGGATGCCGGCTCGACCATCGGCGCTCCGACCATCGTCGATCTCACCGCTCTCGGTGCGCCGAGCCCGCTCGGATCAGACCTGGTGGCGTTCTGAGATGGGGTCACGGCAGCGCTACGACTACGTGATCGTCGGTGGCGGCTCGGCCGGCTGCGCCGTCGCCAACCGGCTCTCGGCCGATCCGTCGACCTCGGTGCTCGTGCTCGAGGCGGGCCGTCGCGACTGGAAGTTCGACGTCTACATCCACATGCCGGCTGCGCTGTCGTTCGGTATCGGCAACCGCTTCTACGACTGGAGGTACGAGTCCGAACCCGAGCCCCACATGAACGGCCGTCGGATCTATCACGCCCGCGGCAAGGTCCTCGGCGGGTCGTCGAGCATCAACGGGATGATCTTCCAACGCGGCAACCCGCTCGACTACGAGCGATGGGCGGCCGACCCGGGCATGGAGCGCTGGGACTACGCCCACTGCCTGCCGTACTTCAAACGGATGGAGAACTGTCTCGCGACCGACGACGGACCCGACTACCGCGGCGCCGACGGACCGCTCGTGCTCGAGCGTGGGCCGGCCACGAACCCGCTGTTCGATGCGTTCCTCGAGGCGACGGTGCAGGCCGGCCATCCCCGCACGTCCGATGTCAACGGGTTCCGCCAGGAAGGCTTCAATGCGTTCGACCGCAATGTGCACCGCGGCCGACGGCTCAGTGCCGCGCGGGCATACCTGCATCCCGTGCTCGGACGACCCAACCTCGATCTGCTCACGGGGGCGATGGTCGACCGCGTGCGCTTCGACGGTACGCGGGCCACGGGTGTGGAGTTCCGGCATCGGGGGCGCGATCGGGTGGTCGACGCGGGCGAGGTCATCCTCTGTGGCGGCGCCGTCAACACGCCCCAGCTCATGCAACTCTCGGGCGTCGGTCCGGCTGCGCTGCTCGAACGACACGGGATCCCGGTGGTCGCCGATGTGCCCGGCGTCGGCCAGAACCTGCAGGACCACCTCGAGGTCTACGTGCAGTACGCCTGCACCCAGCCGGTGTCGCTCCAGCCCAACCTCGCCCTCTGGAAGCGACCGTGGATCGGACTCCAGTGGCTCTTTCGCAAGGGACCCGGGGCGTCGAACCACTTCGAGGCGGGCGGGTTCATCCGCAGCAACGACGACGTCGACTACCCGAACCTGATGTTTCATTTCCTCCCCATCGCGATCCGCTACGACGGATCGACGCCGGAAGGCGGCCACGGCTACCAGGTCCATGTCGGCCCGATGTACGCCGACACCCGTGGTTCGGTCGAGATCACGAGCCGCGATCCCCGCGAGAAGCCGGCACTGCGGTTCAACTACCTCTCGACCGAGAACGACCGGCGCGAATGGGTCGAGGCCGTGCGTCACGCCCGCCGGATTCTCGGCCAGCCGGCGATGGACCCGTTCAACGGTGGCGAGGTCTCACCCGGCCCCGGTGTCGAGACCGACGAGGAGATCCTCGAGTGGGTCCGCAACGACGCCGAGACGGCGTTGCACCCGTCGTGCACGGCGAAGATGGGTGTCGGCGACGACGCCGTGCTCGACCCGATGTCGATGTCGGTCCACGGTGTGGGGGGTCTCCGGGTGGTGGATGCTTCGGCCATGCCCTACGTGACCAACGGCAACATCTACGCCCCGGTCATGATGCTGGCCGAGAAGGCCGCCGACCTGATCCTCGGCAACGAACCCCTCCCGCCCGAGCCCGTCGACTTCCACCGTCACCGCTGACCCGCCACCATGGTGTCAGACACCCGCTACAGCCGTCGTCACCGTCGCCGGGATCCAGCCGCGCAGAGAGTTGATGGCCCAGACGCGGTCGGCCCGGGCGAGGTCGTCGAGGGTGACGACTGCTTCTCGGATACGGCGGTTGGCGAGGAGTTCGGCCCGCAGTGTCCCGGGCAGCAGGCCGCTCGACTCGATCGGGGTGAGGGCCTCGTCGTCGATCTCCACCACCAGATTGGCGACGGTCGTCTCGGTGACCTCGCCTCGCTCGTTCCACAACACGACGTCGTCGGCTCCGGGGAAGCGGGCGTTCGCCTCCTCGTAGCGGTCGCGGCGGGTCGTCTTGTGGCGGAGGAACTCGTCGTCGCTCGAGACAGGGTGCGTGTCGAGCGCCAAAACCCAGGGACCGGTGCGTGGCGTCGGAGGGTCGAGCACCTGCACCTCGAGCGCGCCGTCGGCGGTGAGGAGCACACGGATGCGGCGGGCGGTGTCGGCTCGAATCGCTCCCAGTCGCCGCTTCACCTCCTCGATGTCGCAGTCGAAGCCGAAGTGGGCGGCCGATTCGGCCAGCCGATGGAGGTGGCGATCGAGCAGGATCGGACCGGCACCGGGGTCCCATCCGAGGGTCTCGAGCAGGCGGAACGGGCGGGTGGCTCGATGCAGCACGCGCGCCTTGTCGTGGGCCTCCTGCCATTCGGCGGTCTCGTCGCTGTCCCAGACGATGCCGCCGCCGACGCCATAGGTCGCCCGTCCGCGCCGACGATCGACCCACGCCGTGCGGATGGCGATGTTGAACTCGGCATCGCCCCCCGGCTCGATGAGTCCGACTGCGCCCGTGTAGACGCCGCGCGGTTCGTCTTCGAGCTCGGTGATGATCCTCGAAGCGGCGACCTTCGGCGCCCCTGTGATCGACGCCCCGGGAAAGGTCGCGGCGAAGAGTGCGTCGAGCGACGCGTCGGTGTCGGCCACGACGGTCGAGGTCAGCTGGTGCACCGTCGGATAGCTCTCGACGGTGTGCAGGGCCGTTGTCTCGACGGTACCGATGGCGGCGACGCGGCCGAGATCGTTGCGGGCCATGTCGACGATCATCGTGTTCTCGGCGCGGTCCTTCTCGCTGGCCAGCAGTTCCTCGGCGAGATCTCGGTCGACGACCGGGTCGGGATGCCTCGGCCGCGTGCCCTTCATGGGGCGCGTCTCCACCCGGCGCCCGACACGGCGCACGAAGAGTTCGGGCGAGGCCGAACACACCGCGGCCTCGCCGAGATCGATGAACGCGAGATGGTCGGCCCTCTGGGCCCGACACAGGGCGGCGAAGAGGCCCTCGGGGTCGCCCTCGAAGTCGGCGTGGAGCCGCATCGTGTAGTTGACCTGGTAGGTGTCGCCCGCCGCGATGTGTTCACGGATGGTGTGCACCGCCGACTCGAACTGCTCCTGCGTGTCGGACGGGGTCCATGCACCGGTCGTGAACGATCGGCCGGCCGGGCCCCGCGACGGTCGCGCGTCGCGAAAGGCCGCCATCGCGACCAGCGGCGTGCCCGGATCACGTTGGGCGCGCAGCGCCCGATCGAACGCGGGACCGGCGTCGTAGCTCACGAAGCCGGCCACCCAGAGCCCGGCTTGCGCCGCAGCTTCGGCCGCCGCAAGGGCGGCGGCCACCTCGTCGGGCTCGTCGGCGCCGAAGTGCTGCACGGGATCGGCGAAGGCGAGCCATCGTCGACCTTCTGGAGTGGCGTGGCGGACGAGAGCCCGTTGGACACGAAGCATGCGTGCAGAAGTATGCCAATCACCGCCGCCACGCTGCAGGTGGAGCGGTACGCTTTTCCGGTGCGGAGCGGCGTGTGACCCTGACTCGATACGCCGGCATCGAGGAGTCGCCCTACCTGCGACGGGCCCTGCGTGAAGCCGATCCTGAGCGTGCCGCGCTCGGCGTCGAGAACCGCATGTACCACCTCCTGCACTACGGCGATCCGGTCGCCGAGTACTGGGCCCTCATCGACGGCGTCGCCCTGTGGGACATGGCCTGTCATCGTCAGGTCGAGGTGGCGGGGCCCGACGCGATGGCGTTCACCCAACTGCTGGTCACCCGCGATCTCTCCGGCCACGAGGTCGGCCAGGCAAAGTACGCCTTCATGACCAACGCGCAGGGCGGGATCATCTGCGATCCGGTCGTGCTGCGACTCGACGAGGCGCGGTTCTGGCTGAGCGCGGCCCACGCCGACATCCACCTGTGGTGTCAGGGGATCGCGCATGCCGCCGGCTACGACGTCTCGGTGACGGTGCCCGATGTGGCGCCCGTGCAGATCCAGGGCGCCCACGCGGCCGCCGTCATGGACGACCTGTTCGGCGACGACCTTCCCGATCTCGGGTACTACCGGCTCGTACACCGTCGTCTGGGTGATCTCGAACTGGTGATCTCGCGGACGGGCTGGGGCGGTACCGACGGCTTCGAGGTCTATGTCGTCGATGCACGCGCCGACGACAACGCTCGGGCCGAGCACTGGTGGGACACCGTCATGCGGGCGGGCGAGCGCCACGACATCGTGGCCGCGGCGCCGAACCACGTGCGCAGGATCGAGGCGGGCATGTTGTCGCTCGGCTGCGACATCGACGACACGACGACACCGCTCGAGGTCGGCGACGGGTTCGGCTGGATGGTCGATCTCGACCAGCCCGACGACTTCATCGGCAAGGCCGCCCTGTGTTCCCAGCGGTCTGCGGGTCCGTCGACGGTCCTGGTCGGCGTCGATCTCGACGGCCCCGATCTCGGGACGTTCACCGACGGCTCCATGCCGCGGGTGTTGCCCGCCGCTCGCAGTGACGGGGAGACGGCCACGCTCACCTCGGCCTGCCATTCGCCCCGGTTGCATCGCAACATCGGCCATCTGCGGGTCGCGGCCGATGCCGGTCGTCTCGGCGCCACGTTCTGCATCGACCATCCCCTCCACGGCCGCCTCACCGCGACCGTCGTATCGAAACCGCACCTGAAGTGACCGGCCCGTCACCCGACGCAGAGGCGTTCGTCGTCGACGACGTGATCGAGGGCGGCCCCCTCATCGACGACAATCCCGCGTTCGCGGCGCGGGGTCTGCTCGTGGGGATCGCCCTGCTCATGGCGGGCAACGGTCTGCAGGGGTCGTTGCTCGGCGTCCGCACCGAGTCGGAGGGGTTCTCGCTCGCGGCGACCGGTGTGGTCATGGCGAGCTACTTCGCCGGCTTCCTCGTCGGCAGCAGATCGGCCGAACTGTTGCTCGTACGCGTCGGGCACATCCGGGTGTTCGCCGCCCTGGCTTCGACGGCCTCGGCTGCGGTACTGGTGCACTCGGTCTTCATCTCCCCGTTCTCGTGGGGACTGATGCGCTTCGTCACCGGGATGTGTATGGCGGGAACATACGTCGTGGCCGAGTCCTGGCTCAACGACATGGCGACCAACGCCACCCGCGGACGACTCCTCTCGGCCTACATGATCGCCACGATGGGGGGACTCAGCGTGGGCCAGTTCCTGTTGGAGGTGGCCGATCCGCAGGGGTTCGAGCTCTTCGTCCTCGCGTCGATCCTCGTGTCGGCATCGCTGCTCCCGGTCACGCTCTCCGCCTCGAGTTCGCCACCGGCCGGGATCCCCGAACCGCTCGCGTTCCGAGAGCTCGCTCGTCGGGTTCCCACCGGTGTGATCTGTTCGTTCTGGGTGGGTACCTCGGCCGGTGTGCTGATGGGCCTCAGCGCCGTCTACGCAGTCACGGCCGGGGTCTCCGACGCTCGTCTCTCGACCTTCCTCGCAGCACCGCTCATCGGTTCGGTCGTGCTGCAGTACCCGATCGGCTGGTTCTCCGATCGGATGTCACGGCGAACCGTGATGTGGTGGGTCGCGCTGGCCGCGTCGCTGTTGTCGGCACTGCTCGCCATGATTCCGGCAGGTGGATGGCCGGCAATCGGCCTGATGTTCCTGTTGGGCGGCACGATCTTCCCCCTCTACTCTCTGACGATCGCGTACACGGCCGACTGGCTGCCGCAGGCCCAGCTGGCCGCCGCGTCGGCTGCGCAGGTGCGGGTCAACGGCATCGGAGCGGTGTTCGGTCCGCTGATCGCCGCGCCCTTGATGGCGGTCTTCACACCAGCGATGTTCTACTGGACGATGGTGGTCACCCACGGCGTCATCGTCGCCTACATCTCGTGGAGGGTGGCGTTCCGTGACGCCCTGCCTCCCGAGCGGCAGGGCGCGTTCGTCGCGTTCCCGGCACGAGGCTCGGCCGTCGCCGCGACGCTCATCGGCCGTCGGCGTCGATCACGCTACGCCGAGAGCGACGGCTGATTCAGTCCTGGTAGGCGAGCGGGACCGGCTGCTCGACGACGGGCGCCACGGTCCGCAGGGGGGCGCCGTCGCTGTCGGTCACCGCGCCGAAGTCGAGGATCGCCCAGTCGTCGACGTCGCCGAGCGTCTCGATCAGGGCATCGAGATTGAGGTTCTGTGAGTAGGGCGACGGGTCGATGACACTGTTGGTGTTGAAGTCGATCGGGACGGAACCACAGACGCCCGCCGATTCGTCGACGGCGGATTCGTCGAGCGCGACGCGTGTCCCGCTGCTGTATCCGAGGATCTGATCGCCCACCGCGTCGCACGCACCGGTCCCGGTGTCGGCATCGGTGCCGGGGAACTGGAAGCGGTAGTTCATGACCGAGTTGTAGTTGGGCTTGTGGTTCGTCGTCTCGTCGCCGCCGTGCCGCAGGCCGAGGTTGTGGCCGAGCTCGTGCATCAGCGTGTTGGAGGTGTTGGTGAGCCCGTCGAAGCACTGGAGCGACACGATGAGGTCGTCGCCGCTGACCTCGGCCTGGCCGCTGCTGGTCGACGACGTGTTGTAGCGGTGGATGTGCAGCGAGTAGTGGAAGTAGCCCTCCCGGGCGGGATGGAAATGGGCGGCCTTGATCGCGGCGAACTCGGCGCCGTTGACGCCGCCGTTGATCGAACCGATCGGTGCGGTCTCGTCGGTGATCACCGTGCCGCTCGTCATGAGGCTTGCGCCCTGGCCGTAGTCGACGACCAGGTCGATGCCGCTGGTGCCGTCGGGATTGGTGACCGGGGCATCGGCGAACGCCTGCACGACCCGGTCGACGGCGGCTGCGCTCGGTCGGTGGCTGTGGGTCCCACAATCGGCGGAATCGTCGACCCAGTCGATCTCGACGAAGATCGTCCGACGGAGCGGATCGGCCCCCATCAGGGGAAGGGCGAGTCCGTCGCTCGTTCCGACGACCTCGTCGCCGTCGTCGATGCCGTCCTCATCGGTGTCGGCGACCGCGGGATCGGTGCCGGTGTCGGTCATGTCGACGAACGTGCCGGTGTCGGTCTCGACCCAATCGGGAAGACGGTCGCCGTCGGTGTCGACCTCGGTGGCGCAGGAGATCGGTCCTCCGGGGTCGGACCCGGCCGGAGTGGTGATCGCCTCGGTCAGGGTGCCGAGCGACGGCGGGAGGGTCGCGCTGTCCTCGCCGCTCGTCGTCTGCGCGGTGATGGTGACGGTGTAGGTCGTCGCCGATGCGAGCCCGGCGAGGCGACACGACGCAGTCGACCGCGGATGGGTCGCGACGAGCGTCCCGTCGACCCGGACCTCGTAGGTGTCGAGCAGGTGGTCGGGATCGGGGAACGCCGCGTCGTAGGCGGTGTTCCAGACGATGCGGACATCGCCGCCTCCCATCGCGACATGGTCGATCCGACTGCCGGTGAAGAACACCGGGGTGCAGGCCGCGGCAACGAGCGCGCACGCCGCTGCGGTCGCGGCCGGCCGGGCGAATGTCGGAGCGGTCATCTTCCCGTCGAAGTTACCTCAGGTCGTCAGTACGCCGCGTCCGGCATGGATGCCTTGCGGGTGGCGATGAACGCACGGAGTTCCTCGTCGATCGCGTCGTCGAGCGCCGGCGGCTCGTAGGCCGCGAGCATCTCCTTCCACCTCGCGTTGGCTCGCTGGGCGGCGGTGAGGCTCCCGTCGGCCTCCCACTGCTCGAAGCTGTTGTTGTCGGCGATCGTCGACCGATAGAACGCGGTCTCGAAGTTGGCGAGCGTGTGGGCGTTGCCGAGGAAGTGCTCGCCGTGGGGGTTGGTGCGGAACGCGTCCATGGCCTGGCCGTTCTCCGAGACGTCGATGCCGCGGGCGTAGACGCCCATCATGCCGAGCTGGTCGGCGTCCATGATCAGCTTCTCGAAGCCGAGGGTCAGGCCGCCCTCCTGCCAACCCGCGGCGTGGAGCACGAAGTTGACTCCGGCCGACAGTGTGGGCAGCAGCGTCGACGCGGACTCGTAGGCGGCCTGCGCATCCGGGTACTTCGACGCGGTGAACTGGCCGCCTGAGCGGAACGGCACGCCGAGGCGGCGCGCGAGCGAAGCCATGACGTGGATCGCCTGACCGGCTTCGGGAGTGCCGAAGGTCGGCGCACCGCTCGCCATCGACATCGACGAGGCGAAGGTGCCGAAGATGACGGGCGCGCCGGGCCGGACCAGTTGGTAGTAGGCCATGCCCGACAGCGCTTCGGCGAGGGCCTGAGCGGCGAGCCCGGCGACGGTGACCGGTGACATCGCACCCGCGAGGATGAACGGCGAGATGATCGCGGCCTGGTTCGCCCTCGCGTACTCCGTCGCGGCGCCGAGCATCGTCGCGTCCCAGCGCAGCGGCGACGACGCGTTGATGAGCGAGGTCATGACCGTGCGGTCCTCGAGGTCACCGCCGAAGGCGATCCGACTGAGCTCGATGGAATCCGCCGCCCGCTCGGTGGCGGTGACCGAGCCCATGTAGGGCTTGTCGCTGTATTTGATGTGCGAATACACCATGTCGAGATGGCGCTTGTTCACGGCGACGTCGGTGGGCTCGCAGACGGTCCCGCCCGAGTGGTGGAGGTGCGGGAGCATGTAGGTGAGGCGCACCGCGTTCTCGAAGTCCGTGAGTGTCGCGTAGCGGCGGCCGTCGTCGAGATCGAAGACGAACGGTGATCCGTAGTTCGGGGCGAACACGGTGGTGTTGTCGCCGATCCGGACGCTGCGGGCCGGGTTGCGCGCGTGCTGGACGAACGAGGCCGGGGCATTGTCGCGCACGATCGTGCGACAGAGCCCACGGGGAAAGCGAACGAGCTCTCCGTCGACATCGGCTCCCGCCGCACGCCACAGGTCGAGCGCCTCGGGGCAGTCCTGGAACGCGATGCCGACCTCGGCGAGGATCGTCTCGGCGTTGTCCTCGATCAGCGTCAGGCCCTCGTCGTCGAGCATGTCGACGGGAGGGAGGCGTCGTTCCAGGAAGGCAACCGTCTCCGCAGTCGACTCGGCACGAGCCGCTTGCCGACCCGCCCGGCCGCCGCTGCGGCGTCCGCGTCGACCTTCGGTGTCGCCCATCGTGGTGTCCTACTTCTGTGGCCGGCGTCGTCGCCGCGGCCGACCGGATTCGTCGGAGGCGCTGCGTTCGGGGAGCTCGACGATCGCGGCGAGATGGGGGCTCGGGGCGGTGTCGTGCGGGAACGCCATCGCCGCGACGAACAACTCCTGGAACCGGGGTTCGGTCGCGGTCTCGATCTTCTCGATGACGAGCACGGCGTCGGCGATCTCGGCGCGTTGCGCGGCCGAGACCAGCATGCGGACGGCGCCGGCCCCGGAGGCGTTGCCGACCGCACGCACGCTCTCGGCGGGGCAGTCGGGCACCAGACCGAGCACCAGCGCGTAGACCGGGTCGATGTGCGCACCGAACGCGCCGGCGAGACGGACGTCGTGGACCTCGGTGATCCCTGCATGTTCCATGAGGAGGTCGATGCCGGCGCGGAGGGCCGAACCGGCGAGTTGGATCTGGCGGACGTCGTTCTGGGTGATCGCGAGCTCGGGGTCGTTGCCGTCGGCCGGGCGGATCACGTAGCGGAAGGTGCGTTCCTCGGGTCGCACCCGCGGGGTCACGGCGGCCAGTGCGCCCTGGACCACGCCGTTTCGATCGCAGACGCCGGCCAGGAACATCTCGCCGATCACCTCGATGATGGCGGAGCCGCACAGCCCGGCGATGTCGAGCTTGGCGGTCTCCTCGGCGAAGCCGACCTCGTCGCTCCAGAGGTCGGAGCCGATGACCTTGAAGCGGGGTTCGTAGGTGGCGCGGTCGATCCGGATGCGCTCGATGGCACCCGCTGTCGCCCGCATGCCGCAGCTGATCTGGGCGCCCTCGAACGCCGGTCCGGTGGGGGACGATGCGGCGTAGGTGGCGGTGGGTGTCCCCAGCACGATCTCGGCATTCGTGCCGACGTCGACCATCAGTTGCGCGACCGTGGAGCGATGGGTTCCCTCGTTGAGGGTTGCCGCGGCGGCATCGGCCCCGACGTGGCCGGCGATGCAGGGACCCACGTGGGCCCGGGCGAACGGGAGGTCGATGTCGAGCTCGTCGGCGCGGAGGTCGACCGGTGTACCGACCGTGAGCGTGAAGGGCGCGGCGCCGAGCGGGGTGGGATCGATGCCGAGCAGCAGGTGATGCATGACCGGGTTGCCGACGAGGACGACGTCGTGGATACGCCGACGAAGATCCGCGGATGGTTCGCCGAGCTCGTCGGCCAGGTCGTCGACCATCGCGTCGAGCGCGCCGCGTACCGCAGCGGTCAGCTCGCGTTCGCCGCCGGGGTTCATCATCACGTAGGAGACCCGACTCATCAGGTCTTCGCCGAATCGGATCTGCGGGTTCATCGCGCCGCTGCCGGCCACGACCTCTCCGGTGCCGAGATCGACGAGATAGCCGGCGATCGTCGTGGAGCCGACGTCGATGGCGAGCCCGAGCACGGTCTCGTCGAAGCCGGGGCGCACGTGCAGGACGGTGCCGTCGACGTGGACGATCGCAGTGACCGCCCGCGAACCGTTGCGGATCGCCGTCTGGAGGTCGGGGAGCGCTCGCGCGTCGACGACGGCGCCCTCCACGCCCCATTCGGCGCGAAGCGCCGTGAGCAGCAGCTCGCTGTCGGTGCGCTCGTCGCCGAGTTCGAGGGTCGGCAACTCGACATAGCGCGCCGTGATCAGCGGATCGAGGGTGAGGCCCGTCAGGTCGATCTTCTTGCGGACCACGGGCCGATGGACCTGGCTCTCGGCGGGGACGTCGACGACGATGTCGCCCTGCACCCTTGCCTGGCAGCCGAGTCGGTTGCCGTCGGCGATCGGTCGACGTCCCCGGTAGTCCGACTCGCTCGAGGTCCACTCGCTGACGTCGGTCGTGGTGGAGGTGATCCCCCACTTCGCGAACTCACCGAACGACGGGCACACCTGGCAGCGCCCACAGAGGCCGCGTCCGCCGCAGGTGGAGTCGAGGTCGACGGCGACGGCGCGGGCCGCATCGAGCAGGGTGGTGCCGACGGGGACGCGGGCCTTCACCCCGGATGGGGTGAAGATCACGGTCGCGTCGGCGGCGGTCATGGTGGTGGGTCAGCCGGCGCCGCCGCGACGGCGGCCTCCGCGTCGCCGGGCCCCGCCCTCGCCGGTCCCGGCGTTGGGATCGCGGTTCTCCCGGATCCACGCGGCGCAGTCCGGGTCGTGGCCGGCGAGCACGTCGGCGGCCATCACCGCGGTCTTCACCTCGGGGTGCAGCGGACTCATGATCGCCGAGGTCATGCCCGCGCCGATCGCCATCGACAGGAACGTGCCCGTGATCGCATGGCGTTGGGGGAGCCCGAAGCTGACATTGGATGCGCCGCAGGTCGTGTTGACGCCGAGTTCCTCGCGGAGGCGGCGCACGAGTGCGAAGACCTGTTGACCGGCGGTGCCCATGGCCCCGATCGGCATGACGAGCGGATCGACGATCACGTCCTCCTTCGCAATGCCGTAGTCGGCCGCGGCCAGGACGATCTTCTTGGCGACCTCGAAGCGGACGTCGGGGTCCTCGCTGATCCCGGTCTCGTCGTTGGAGATGGCGACGACGGCGGCACCGTGCTTGGCCACCAACGGCAGCACCCGTTCCATCACCTCGGTCTCGCCGGTCACCGAGTTGATGAGCGGCTTGCCCTGGTAGACGGCGATGCCGGCCTCGAGCGCCTCGATGATCGACGAATCGATCGACAGCGGCACGTCGGTGACCGACTGCACCAGCTGGATCGCCTTGGCCAACAGGGCCGGCTCGTCGACGAGGGGGATGCCCGCGTTGACATCGAGCATCTGGGCACCGGCCGCGACCTGGGCGATGGCATCGGCCTCGACCCGGCTGAAGTCGCCGTTCTTCATCTCCTCGGCGAGCAGCTTGCGGCCGGTCGGGTTGATGCGTTCGCCGATCATGACGAACGGGCGATCGAAGCCGATCACGACTTCCTTGGTTGCGGAGCTGATGACGGTGTCGGTCACTGGTCTGGCCCTCCATCGGGCTCGAGGCCGCCTGCGGCCACGAGGGCCTCGAGACGGTCACGGGGGTAGTCGGAATGGATTGTGGCGGCGGCCACCTGTGCGGCCTCGGCGGGGTCGCCCTCGAGTGTGCCCGTCACCCGGCGCCATTGTTCGACATAGCTCTGGGTCTCGGTGAGTCCGGCGACGTGGGCGGCGCGGTCGATGGCGTGTTGGAAGCGCGGCTCGAGCAGCACCTTGTCGGTCTCGCCGTCGGGGGTGGTGACGGTGATCTGGGCCGGAATGTCGCGCCAGTAGATGGTGACGATCCCCGGGCCGGTGCCGCGTCTGCGCCGTGTCATCGCGCGATCTCGAGGATCTCGGATTCGAGCTCGCCGTAGCCGGTGCGTCGGCGCTCGAACGAGAGGTCGAGGCGGGCGGCTGCGGCCCGGGCCTTGTCGTCGAGGGTCGGATCGTCGGTCTGGGCGAGATGGATCAGCTTCGTGTAGTTGCCGAAGTACATGGCCTGGAGCTCGGGGTGTTCGGCGATGCCGAGCCCGCCGATGATGAGCCGCTCGAAGTGCTTCACCAGATAGTCGGTGAGGTAGAAGGCCGTCGGGTCGTCGTCGTGCATCTCGAGGAACGCCTCGTTGCCGGTGAAGAACTGGTAGCAGTGCGCGCCGGGCATCATCTCGACGATCGTGGTGCCGGTGGTGAACTCGCGGCAGAGATCGACGAGGTGGCCGCCGGTCCCGCAGTCGGCGTAGCCGACGAGGATCCGATCGAAGGCGCCCTGATGGCGTTCGAGCCGCCGGCGGACCGCGGGAGCGATCAGGTCCGGGGTCATGTGCAGCGCCGCGGGGATGCACTCGAGCGTGACGTTGCCGAGCTCGTGCAGGCGGGCGATGTCGCGGATCTCGCGGGCGAGTGCCCCGCACGCCAGGATCAGGACCTGTGGCGCGGCCGTGGGGGTCATGCCGCTCGGCGGGCGGCGACCAGTGAGGAGGCGGTCTCGGAGGCGACCGCGGCATCGCGGCAGTAGGCATCGGCGCCGATTGCCTCGGCGAACTCCTCGTTGAGCGGGGCTCCCCCGACGAGCACGATGTAGTCGTCGCGCATGCCCTTCTCCACCAGCGTGTCGATCACGACCTTCATGTAGGGCATCGTGGTCGTGAGCAGCGCCGACATCCCGATGATGTCGGGCTTGTGCTCCTCGATCGCCGCGAGGAACTCGTCGACGTCGGTGTTGATACCGAGATTGTGGACTTCGAAGCCGGCCCCCTCGAGCATCATCGCCACGAGGTTCTTGCCGATGTCGTGGATGTCGCCCTTGACCGTGCCGATCACCACGGAGCCGATCGGTTCGGCGCCGGTCTCGGCGAGCAGCGGCCGCAGGATCGCCATGCCGGCCTTCATGGCGTTGGCGGCGAGCAGCACCTCGGGGACGAAGAGAATGCCGTCCCGGAAGTCGATGCCGACGATGCGCATGCCCTCGACGAGGGCGTCGTTGAGCACCCTCTCGGCGGTCCAGCCGCGTCCGAGGAGGATGTTGGTTCCCTCGGCGATCTCGTCGGCGAGGCCGTCGTACAGATCGTCGTGCATCTGGGCGGTGAGATCCTCGTCGCTCAGCGCGTTGAGATCGATCTCTTCGTCGTCGGTTTCGGCGGGTTCGTCGGTCACGGGTTCTCAGACTTCTGGTGTTGCGGAGGTGTCCCGTTCCGCATCGTGGAACGGGACCGTACCATGGGACGCGTCGTCTCTCCGGAACGATCTCGTGCTCGGAGAAACAGCGCTGCGGTAAGACTACGGCCCAGAGTGCCGCGTTCGGGGATGACGCACCACGGTCGTTCGGCCCAATCCGACCGCCGGGAGGTTGGTGCCACCTATCCTGCCGTGATGCCCGACGACGAGCCCAACGACGATCAGCCACGGCACCGCTACGACGCCCAGCTCGCCGACGAGCTGGAGACGCGCTGGCAGGCGAACTGGCGACACGACGGCACCTATCACGCGGCGAATCCTGCCGGTCCGCTGGCCGACGACTCCGGGCTCGCCGAGCAGCCGAAGCTGTTCATCATGGACATGTTCCCGTACCCGTCGGGCACCGGGCTCCATGTCGGCCACCCGCTCGGGTTCATCGCGACCGACGTCTACGCCCGCTTCAAGCGGATGACCGGGTTCAACGTCCTCCACACCATGGGGTTCGACGCATTCGGCCTCCCGGCCGAGGAGCACGCCCGCCAGACCGGCGAGCATCCGCGGGTCAACACCGAGAACAACATCGCCAACATGACCCGGCAGCTCGATCGGCTGGGTCTCGGTCACGACGAACGCCGCTCCGTGGCGACCACCGACACCGCGTTCTACCGCTGGACCCAGTGGATCTTCCTGCAGTTGTTCGATGCCTGGTTCGACGAAGAGCAGTCGAAGGGTCGCCACATCGACGAGCTCGTCGCCGAGTTCGACGCCGGCACCCGCGTCCCCAAGGGCGGCGAGGACTGGGCCGCAGCCGACGAGTCGGCCCGCCGGGCCATCGTGGCGCAGTACCGACTCGCGTATGTCGACGATGCGCCCGTCAACTGGTGTCCGGGGCTCGGCACCGTGCTGGCCAACGAAGAGGTCACGGCCGATGGCCGGTCCGAACGCGGCAACTACCCGGTGTTCCGGCGCCCGCTGCGCCAGTGGATGATGCGGATCACCGCCTACGCGGATCGGTTGCTCGCCGACCTCGACCTGCTCGACTGGACCGACTCGATCAAGACGATGCAGCGCAACTGGATCGGTCGCAGCGAGGGTGCCCACATCGACTTCGGACCCATCCGGGTCTTCACCACCCGACCCGACACCGTGTTCGGCGCGACCTACATGGTGCTCGCACCCGAACACCCCCTCGTCGACCAGCTCATCGCGCCGACGTGGCCCGCCGACACCGCACCGGAATGGACCGGCGGCCACGAGACCCCGGCTGGGGCGGTCGACGACTACCGGCAGCGGGCGGCGCAGATGACCGATCTCGAGCGCCAGGAACACAAGGAGAAGACGGGCGTCTTCATCGGCTCGACCGTCGTGAATCCGGTCAACGGCGCCGAGATCCCCGTCTTCATCGCCGACTACGTACTGATGGGCTACGGCACCGGCGCGATCATGGCCGTGCCGGCCCAGGACGAACGGGACTGGGAGTTCGCGACCCAGTTCGGTCTCGACATCATCCGCACGGTCGAGCCTCCCGACGACTTCGACGCCGCGGTGCCGGGTGACGGGGCCTATGTCGGCGACGGCCCTGCCATCAACTCGGGCTTCCTCGACGGACTGTCCGTCGCCGATGCGAAAGCCGCGATCATCGAATGGCTCGAGACCAACGGCCACGGTGAGGGCACCGTCACCTACAAACTCCGCGACTGGCTCTTCAGTCGTCAGCGCTACTGGGGTGAGCCGTTCCCGATCGTCTACGGCGACGACGATCTGCCCCGCGCCGTCCCCGAGGACGAGCTTCCGGTGCTCCTGCCCGACCTGATGGATTGGGCGCCCCGGGCCCTCGACGAGGATTCGGAGCCGGAACCGCCGCTCGGTCGCGTGCAGGAGTGGCGCGAGGTCGTGATGGACCTGGGCGACGGCCCTCGGACCTATCGTCGCGAGCTCAACACGATGCCGCAGTGGGCGGGATCGTGCTGGTACTACCTCCGCTATCTGGACCCGACCAACGAGAACGCGATGGTCGATCCGGCCGTCGAGAAGTACTGGATGAGCGACGCCGACGACGGTGTCGGCGGTGTCGATCTCTATGTCGGTGGCGTCGAGCACGCCGTCCTCCACCTGCTCTACTCCCGCTTCTGGCACAAGGTGCTCTACGACCTCGGTCACGTGTCGGGCCCCGAGCCGTTCAAGCGCCTCATCAACCAGGGCTACATCCAGGCTGCGGCCTTCCAGGACGAGCGTGGCATCTACGTCCCCGCCGAAGAGGTGCAGGGTGATGCCCAGACCGGCTTCACGTTCGACGGCAAGCCCGTCACCCGCAACTTCGGGAAGATGGGCAAGTCGCTGAAGAACTCGGTCACGCCCGACGACATGTACGCGGCCTACGGGGCCGACACGCTGCGTCTCTACGAGATGTCGATGGGGCCGATCGATCAGGATCGCCCGTGGGAGACCCGTTCGGTGGTCGGATCCCACCGCCTCCTGCAGCGGGTCTGGCGCAATCTCGTCGACGAAGACACCGGCGAGCTGACCATCGGTGACGAAGCCGCCGACGACGAGCTGCGCAAGATGCTGCACCGCACCATCGACGGCGTGCGCGCCGACATGGACAACCTGCGGTTCAACACCGCCATCGCCAAGATCACGGAGCTGAACAACGAGCTGACCAAGCGTGACACCGCCACCCCGCGCGAGGTGGCCGATGCCATCGTCCGGATGCTGTCACCGCTCGTTCCCCACGTGGCCGAGGAGCTCTGGAACCGCATGGGAGGCCAGGGCTCGGTCACCCGGGCGCCGTTCCCCGAGGCCGACCCCGCGCTGCTGGTCGACGACACCGTCGAGTTGCCCGTCCAGGTCAACGGCAAGGTCCGGGGCAAGGTGGTGCTCGCGGTCGACGCCGACGAGGCGACCGCCATCGCCGCGGCCCTGGCCGACGACAACGTCGCCACCCACGTCGGCGGCAAGGATCTGCGCAAGGCGATCTACGTGCCGGGCCGGATGGTCAACCTGGTGGTGTGACGGCGACGCTCCCGCCCGCGGGTGGTCGCGCGAAGAGGAACGCGGCGAACGCCGCCGGTGCGAGCCCCCACGCGATCGCGGTCGCCCGATAGCCGCCCGTGGCGATCTCGGTGAGCGAGAAGGCGAAGGGCCCCGAGGCCGAGGCCATCACCCCGGCGAAGGTGAGCGACCCCTGGATCGACCCGAGGTGGCGGGTCCCGAACCAGCGCGGCGCGAGGACGCCGGTCAGGCTGCGTGATGCCCCCGCGGTCAGGCCGAGGAGGATCGCGTAGCCGACCACGGCCGCGGTCGACGCGGCGGTCCCGGCGACGACGAGGGTCGCAGCGAGCAAGGTCATCTGGATCGCCGGCGCGAAACGGGTGCCGACACGATCGAGGGCGATCCCCATCGCCGGCGAGCCGATGCTCGACCCGATCATCTGGGGAAGGAACAATGCGGCTGCCTCGCCGCTCGTGAATCCCGATTCCCCGAGCAGGGCGATCTGGTGGAAGTTGAGCCCGGTCACGAGGCTGGCAACGGCCGCGCCGGCCCCGGCGAGCACCCAGAACTCGTAGCGCCGCAGCGCCGCCGCCCGATCCATGCCCCAGACCTCCACGTCGGGGTCGTCGCCCTCGGCCGGAGCGATCCCGTCGACGAACTGGCCCACGTCGCTCGGCCGATCGATCATCCCGAACCACGCGATCGGCAGCACGATCACGGCGACGGCGCCGGCCGCGACGAGCCACGCGCCGCGCCAGCCGATCTCACCGATGATGGCGTCGAGGGCGAAGGGGACGAGGGCCATGAGAGCGGCCGAGATGGTGACGGCGATGCTGATCGCCGTACCTCGGCGCTCCTCGAACCACAACGAGACCGCCACCGTCGACACCAACGACAGGGCGCCCTGACCGAGCATGCGGATGAACACGAAGCCCGCCGTCAGGCTGATGATCCCCTGCACGCCCGACATCGCGACGAGGGCGACGGAGAAGCACGCGGCGATCGCGAACATGGCCCGGCGAACGCCGAAGCGGTCGACCCACCGCCCGATCGTCGGCATGGCGAGCGAACCGCACAGGGTGCCGACGAGATAGCCCGCGGTGACCCAGCTCTTCTCGATGTCGAGGTCGGCGGTGAAGTGGTCGATGAAGACCGACACCCCGATGGTCTGGCCGGGACCGGTGAGCCCGAGGGTGATGGTGGCCAGCGCGACGATCCGCCAGCCGGAGAACCGCCGCTCGGGGTCCTGCGACGACGGCATCGGGGGAGTGTACGGTCCCGCCATGATCTCCTCCGCCCCGGTTTCGCCGGACCGGATCGATGCCGTCGTGTTCGACATGGGCGGCGTGTTCGTCGTGCCGGCCCCCGACCCCGTCGCAGCCCTCGTGCGCGCCGCCGGCGTCGAGTTCGAGTTCGACGGCGCGGCCGCCCGACTCGCGCACTATGCCGGCGTGGCGGCCATCAGCGCATCCCTTTCGGACCATCCCGTCTCCGAGGCCGACGCGTCGGTGTGGGAGACGTATGACCTGGCGTACTTCGCGTCGGCCGGGCTGGCCGGTGCGACATTGCAAACGGCCATGCTCGCCCGCCACACGGCGCGGGTCACGGGTGACAGCACGGCCATCTGGACCCATGTGCTCGAGGACAACCGCGCCGCGTTCCACGAGATCGCCGAGGATCGGCCGGTCGCCGTCGTGACGAACAACAACGGCACCGCGATCGAGCAGTGCCGAGACCTCGGGCTGTGCCAGATCGGCCCCGGTGCGCTGCCTGCGGTCGCGGCGATCGTCGATTCCGGTCTGTTGGGTATCGCCAAACCCGATCCGCGGATCTTCGCTCCTGCACTCGACGCATTGGGAACCGACGCCGCCCGCACGCTCTACGTCGGCGACACCGTCCACGCCGACGTGCGCGGCGCGGCCGCGGCCGGGATGCCGGTGGTGCAGCTCGATCCCTTCGAGTACCACGCCGACCACGACCACTGGCGTCTGCCCGATGTCGTCGCCCTCGCCGGCCACCTGGCATGACGGTTCGCATCTCCGCCGCGGCCGCCCGCCGCATCGCACTCGCCGCCCAGGGGTTCCGTGACCCGCGACCGCGCGGCGCGGTCGACCGGCGGCACCTCCGTCGGGTCATGGGGCGCCTCCAGCTCTTGCAGCTCGACTCGGTGCCCGTCGTCATGCGCACCCAGTACATGCCGGCGTTCTCGCGACTCGGGCCCTACGACCCGGGCCTGCTCGATCGCATCGCCTACGCCGACGACGAGTGGTTCGAAGCCTGGTGTCACGAGGCGTCGCTGCTGCCGATCGACGACGAACCCCTGCTGCGGTGGTCGAAGGACCGGGCGCGTCAGGGCGAGACGTGGGGTCATCTGGCGAAGCTGGCGGAGAGCGACCCGGCCTATGTCGACGAGGTGCTCGCCCAGGTCCGCGAGCGACCCCTGGCACCGGGCGAACTGGTCGAGCCGCGGCGTCAGGAAGGGGAGTGGTGGGGCGATCGCTCCCACGGCGCCGTCGCCCTCGACTGGCTGTTCCGGATCGGTGAGGTCGGGATCCGTCGCAAGCCCGGTTTCGTGAAGGAGTTCGACCTCCTCGAGCGGATCGTCCCCCCGGCCGTTCGGAACCGACCGACCCCCACCGAGGAGGATGCCCATCGCGAGCTGCTCATGCGGGCTGCCCGGAGCCATGGCATCGCGGCCGCTCCCGACCTCGTCGACTACCACCGGCTCCCGAAGGTGCCGGCCAAGGCTCGGTTGGCGGAGCTCGTCGAGGACGGGCGTCTGATCGAGGCGGAGGTCGAAGGGTGGTCACGGCCCGCCCTCCTGCACCCCGACGCGGTCCGGCCCCGGGCGATCGGCGCGTGCACCCTGCTCTCGCCGTTCGATCCGGTGGTGTGGTTCCGGGAGCGAGCGTCACGGGTGTTCGGCTTCGACTACCGGATCGAGATCTACACACCGGCCCACAAGCGGGTCCATGGCTACTACGTCCTGCCCTTCCTGCTCGGCGACGAGCTCGTCGGCCGCGTCGATCTCAAGACCGATCGCGCCGAGGGGGTACTGCGGGTGAAGGCGGCCTACGCAGAGGAGGGACGGTCCGCCGGCGCGGTGGCGGACGCCCTGCGCCCGGCGCTCGACGATCTCGCCCGCTTCGTCGGCACCGACGATTGGATCGTCGACGGCGAACGGGGCGACGTCACTCCGCTGCTTCGGTAGGTGCCTGCTCCTCGCCGGGGTCGGGCTCGTTGCCGAGGTCGTCGGGGATGGGCACCCAGGCGCCGTAGGGGATGCGCTGGCGGAGCAGTTCGTCGCCCTCGAACTCGGGGAGATGCAGGCGCTGGACCCGATCGAGTGACGCCTTGACCGAGTTCACGTAGGCACCGGAGTGGTTGTAGCCGAAGATCGCGACGGACCAGGTCGCCCAGTTCCGCAGTGAGCCGTAGTTGCACAGGTACGCGCCGGCGCTGAGCGCGGCGTCGTCGATGTCCTGCGGGTCGCGCTCACCGTCGCCATCGGCGTCGAGGCCCCACCGGTCCCAGGTCTGGGGGATGAACTGCAACGGTCCGACGGCGCGATCGTGGGTCGGGTCGCCGTCGTAGCGGCCCCCGTCGGTGTCGGTCAGATTCGCCGTCGCGTTGCCGTAGTTGTCGACGGTCTGCCCGTTGAGCGCGAGGCCGACGATCGGTCGGTTCGGTCGACCGTCGGCGAGGAGGCGCCCGCCGCCGTACTCGCCGTGGACGCTCTCGACCGAGGCGATCGCGGCGATGGTCCGCCACGAGACGTGGCACGACGGCGACAGGGTGGCCAGGGTCTGCTCGGCTCGCAGGTACGCGTTGAGCGCCTTCGCCGTCATGCCCGGCTGCCCCGGGATCACGGCGAGCGTGTAGGCCTCGGCGGCAGCGGGCAGCATCGCCCGGGCGGACGCGTCGAGCGAACGACGGGTGGCGTTGAGCTCGCTCGCCTGTTCGACGAGTGTCGCGTGTCGGTCCTCGAGCCGGGTGCGGGCGGCGACCGCGTTCTCGTACGCGTCGATCGCCGCGTGGAGATCGTCCTCGGCGGCCTGGCGTTGCGACAGCATCTCGTCGAGCGTCGAGTTGGTCAGCTCGAACTCGCGTTGGGCGGCGGTCAGGGCGAATCCGTCGAGGCCGAGAATTGCCGAGGTCGACGGGTCCTCGCCGGCGAAGACGTCGATCGCCACCGCCTGGGTGAGGGCGTTGATGCCCTGGAAGTAGGCGTCGGCCCGGTTTCGTTCGATCTCGCGGTCGCGCTCCTCGTCGAACGCCGCGTCGAGTCGGGTTGCGGTCTCGCGCAGGTCCGACACGGTCTCGACGCGTTCGCTGGTGACCGCGGCCAGCTCGAAGCTGGTGCGGATCAGCGCCGCGACCTCCGACTCCGACCCGTCGCGGTAGTCGACCGTCAAGGCACGGGCTCCCGGATGGAAGTCGAGGGTCGAGCGCCACGATGCGTCGAGGCCGACCTCGGCGAGGATGTTCTCGATGGCCGCCCCGTCGGTCGCCAGGGTTTCCGCATCGGGGAAGTCGACCGACGTCTGCGTCTGCGCGTCGACGACAGTCGTCGAAACGACGACGAAGAGTCCCAGGACAACGGAGAGCACCCGATAGGAGACACGCACGATGGGGTTCCATCGGCACGTCTGCCCTGGGCCAAAAGCCCTGTTGCTAGGTTTCTCCCATGAGCATCCAGATACCCGTCGGGGAGATCGAGGCGGCGGCCGCCGATTTCGGCGACAGCGCCTACGTGTTGGTGTCGTCGACCGATGGTCCGCCCCGCGTCACCCACTCGATCGTGGGGTTCGACGGTGGCGACATGATCGTGTCTATCGGCCGCCGGGCCGCGGCCGCCCTCGCCCACAATTCCGCAGTGTCGGTGCTGTGGCCGGCGACCGATGACCAGTCGATGAGTCTGATCGTCGACGGCACCGCCGTCGCCCCGGTCGATGCCGACGGCGGTGAGGTGAGGATCACGCCGAGCGGCGCGGTCCGTCACCGTCCGGCAACCGGGTAGCTCGGCGTGGGTCGGGGCGGAACGGTCGGATAGTCCGGGTCGGCCGGGTCCCGCGGCGGTGCCACCGTCGATGTCGTCGTTGTGGTTGACGACGTGGTGACAGGGCGGCCGGTCGTGGCCGGCGGGGTTGTCGGGAGCGGGGTTGTCGGGAGCAGGGTCGTCGGCAGCAGGGTGGTCGTCGAAGTGGTGGGCGTCGGTGGTGCGTCGGAGGCGCTGCAGCCCGCGAGCAGCACGGCGACGGCGACTCCGGCCGCGGCGAGTTCACGCATCGGCGGGTTCGGGCGCGTCGTCGTCGGGGTGGGGGGACATGAGCACGATGGGAACCGAGATGTCGAGTTCCTTCGTGCGCAACGTCGCGATCTCCCGGGCCTTCTGAACGGCGGGTTTCGCAGGGCCGAGTCGCTCGCCCAGTCGTCGGGCCGATTCGTCGAGGTCGGCACAGGTGAACGCGAGTCCCCAGAGGAGCGCCGGGCCGTCGCCGTGGGCGTCGTCGTCGCCGGCCAGCTCGAGGATGACGTCGCCCATCCAGAAGAAGCACTGCCGCCGGGTGCTGCCGCCCGCGTCGAAGGTCCGGGTCCGACGCGGTTCCAGGCCGGAGAGGGACAGCGCCTCGGTGGTGCGGTCCATGTCGGGGCTCATGGCGACGAGATGATCGAGGGCGATCACGCCGTTGGCGTGGACAGGCACGGGTTCGGCGGGGTCGGGCTGCGTACCGTCGAAGGGCATGCCGTCGATCCGTCCGGCGAGGCCGTCGACGTTCGCCGTGAGGATCCCTCTGCCCCGGTCGGTTCCGACGAGCGAGATCATGGTGTTCCCCACGCGGATCGTGCCGCCGTCGACCATGAATCCGGCGGCCACCCAGGTCGCCGGATCGTCGCCGATCGTCAGGGTGCGGAGTTGGAACGGCCGAGTGCTCACCGGGTGATCGTGGCACGTGGCGGGCGTTGGCGGCACCGCGGCTGGATAGGGTCGACGGCCGTGAGCAGCGACATCACTCGTTTCGCCCAGTTGTTCGAGATGGCCGAGCACGGCCCCGATGTGTGGGTCGGCGGGAGCGCTCGCTATCCGTGGGGCCGGGTCTACGGCGGCCAGGTCGCCGCCCAGGGGCTGTGGGCCGCCGCGCGGACCGTCCCCGACGGCTACGTCCCCCATTCGATGCACGCCTACTTCATCCGCGGTGGCGACTCCGATCAGCCCATCCGGTTCGAGGTCGACCGTATTCGCGACGGACGTTCGTTCGTCACCCGACGGGTGGTCGCCCGCCAGTCCAGCGGTGCGATCCTCAACCTCTCGGCCTCGTTCCAGATCCACGAGGAGGCGGCCGATGCGACGTCGATCGGTATGCCGTCTCCGGTCGCGCCGCCCGAGGATCTGCCCGCGGTCGACTGGTCCCCGCTCCTCCAACGGCGGCCGATGCCCCACGACGAGAACCTGGCCCGGGCGTGGGTCCGGGTGCCCGACATCGGCGACGACCCGCTGATGCACCTGCTCGGTCATGCCTTCGCCAGCGACGACGTGGCGACCGACGCGGTCGAGATCGTCCACCCCGCCGGGCGGGCGCGATTCGTCATGGAGGAGGACTACGAGCATCCCTACATGGGCGCGAGTCTCGACCACACGGTCTGGTTCCATCGGCCGGCGCGGGCCGACGAGTGGTGCCTCCACGACTTCCGGTCGTCGGGGGTCTACGGCGCCCGTGGCATCTCGTTCGGTGAGATCTGGACCCGCGACGGTGTCCACGTCGCGTCGGTCGCCCAGGAAGTCCTCCTCCGAGAGATCGCCCCGAAGGGCTAGGTTGCCGCGAATGTCCTTCAGCTTCCGGCGCCCCTGTGCCCGCACGGTGCTTCTCGACCGGGAAGGTCGGATCTTCCTGATCCGTGCGGAGGATCCTGTCGATCCCTACAAGCCCGAGTGGTGGGAGATCCCCGGCGGGGGAATGGGGCGAGGCGAGCCGTCGGGGCATGCCGCACTGCGCGAGTTGCACGAGGAGACCGGCATTCCCGATGTCGAGATGGGGCCGTGTGTCTGGACCCAGCAGACCGAGTACACCTTCGCCGGCTACCACTTCGAGTCCGACGACTTCATCCATGTCGCCTGGTGTGACGGGGGCGAATACAACCCGCGGGGCCTCGAGGCGCTCGAAGCGGCTGCGTTCCAGGGGGCGCAGTGGTGGACCCTCGACGACCTGCTGGCCAACGACGAGCCGACCGTGCCCTACCGGTTGCGGGAGTTCCTGCCCGCCCTGGTGGCGGGGGAGATTCCGGCGGAGCCGATCGACATCACGCCGCCGCCCGAACACGGCGGCCGCACTGTTTCATGAGAGCTGCTCATGAGAGCTGCTTCATGAGAGCGGTGTGGTCAGCGCCGTCGACCCCGTAGTCCCAGCCAGGCGAGATCGGCCACCCGCGCCGCGAGGGCATCGACATCGCCGTGTCCGCCGGCCGCGATCCAGTGTCGGCCCGTGGCTTCGGCCATGCCGAGAATGCCGTGGGCGAGCACCAGCCGGTCGGCCTCGTTCAGGTCGTCGATCTCGATCAGGGCGGCGATGAAGATCGCCAGCTGACGCTCGACGTCGGCCACGGCCCGCGCGAAGTCGGGGTCGGTGCGGACCCCTTCTCCGAAGAGGAGACGGAAGTCGTCGGGGTGATCGTCGACGAAACGGAAGTAGGCGGCGAACCCCTCGACGACCTTCGCCTCTCCCGTCGGCGCGGCCCGGGCGGCCTCGCCGACCTCGGCGGCGAGCCGGTCGCCGACATCGCGGAGTAGCTCGAGGAAGAGCTCCCGTTTCGACGAGAAGTGTTGGTAGAGCACCGGCTTGGTGATGCCCGCCTCGCCGGCGACCGTCTCCATCGTCGCGCTCTGGAATCCCTCCGCCGCGAACACCGAACGCGCGGCCGCGAGCAGCTGCACTCGTCGTTCGGCGGCGGGAAGGCGGACGGTCACGGCGGCACCCTAGCGAACGCGCCGGGTCAGCCGATGTCTCGACCGTGCTCCAGGTCGTCTCGAACAGCTGCCTTCACCGCGTAGCCCGCGAGGATGGCGGGGGCGAGGACGATCGACCCCGCGATGACCCCGAAGGTCACGATCGCGGAGACGGTGCCGTTGAAGTCGGTCACGAGGCCGATGAGGAACACGATGATCGCGATGGCGTAGAGCAGGTAGCCGATCCGCTGTCCCGTGTTGGCGAGCCGGAGTGCCTTGGCCCGCTGGATGAGGATCGGATCGTCGTCGGGGGCCACGGCGTTCACTGTAGGCGCCCGGCCAGCCACCCCGGCTCGGCGAGGAGGGCGGCGATCTCGTCGCGCATGGCATCGAGCGACAATCGTTCGACCGCGATGCGTCGGTTCCGTTCGAGTCGGGCCTCGTCGGGGTGCTCGATCGCGTGGCGCAGTGGCTCGGGGTCGTCGGCCGGATACCACTCCAGCCCGAGGGCCCGCAGTTCATCGGCCACGGGGTAGGAACCGACCGCACACGGGACTCGGTGGATGGCCGCCTCGACGGGGGGATTGCCGAACCCCTCCCAGGTGCTGGGGAACAACACGGCGTCGGCGGCGCCGTAGAGGTCGACGGCCGATTCCCCGCTCGTGCCCCGCACCACCGGGCAGGTCGCGGCGGCGAGGATGCGCGCCAACTCGTCGTCGTAGCCGTCCTCGGCGGGACCCCACAACCAGTAGGTGCCGCCCAGTTGTTCGGCGAGGCGCACGGCGGCGGGGATGTTCTTGCGAGGAATCGCCCGGACCGGATGGGCGAGGAGGAGGGTGTCGTCGTCGATGCCGAGCCGTCGGCGCACTCCCGCCCGGTCGCCGGTGCCGGTCGCGACGGGGAACCCGTTGTAGATGCACGTCGCCTCGTAGCCGCGGTCGTGCATCTCCCGGCGCGTCAGCTGGTTGATCGTGACGTGGCGCCAGGCCGGGTCGCGCGGCGGCAGTTCGGTGATGTGAGCCCAGTGTTCGCGCTGCCAGGGCGGGTCGTGGTGATGGAGGATCGCCGGTCGCCCGGCCAGGACCTCGGCGACCACGCGGGCGGCCGGCAGGTTCAGTGGGATCGTGCAGAGGTTCTCGACGACGACGAGATCGACGTCGCCGATCGCGGCTCGGACCTCATCGGTCGTGGGCGGGTCCGTGGCCTCGATGGCGAGGCCCGGTACGGTCCGATCGACCGGCCCGTCGCCGGCGACGGTGTGCACCGAGTAGCCCAGCTGCTCGAACGCCCGTTGCCAGTTGCGAGCCACGACCGACACGCCGTCGGTGACTCCGAGTCGGAACGAGACGAACGCAGCGCTGCCCATGCACGACACCATGCCGGGAGATCCACCCGACCGCACCCCGAATCTCCGCGGCGACGTCCGCGCCGCCCTCGACGCCGCCTGGGTGGAGTCGGAGGGCTACACGGCGCCGAACACCGAGGTCTACCCGTGGCTCTGGCTCTGGGACAGCTGCTTCCACTCGCTGATCTGGGCCGAGTTGGGTGAGCCCGAACGTGCCGTCGCCGAGCTGTCGGCGGCCCTGTCGACGATCGACTCGGCCGGATTCGTCGCCCACATGGGCTATCAGCTCGATCCGGAGCGGCCGGTCGAGTTGTGGGGGAGGCGAGGGGCCTCGTCGATCACCCAGCCGCCGATGTTCGGCCACACCGTCGCCGAGCTCGTGCGGCGCGGGATCGAGGTGCCGCCGGCGCTCGTCGACGCGGCCGCCCGGGCGCTGAGCCACCTCTTGCACGGCCGACGTCGCACCGGCGGCCTGATCGAGATCGTCCACCCGTGGGAGACGGGGTGTGACGACTCACCCCGCTGGGACGACCTCTGCCCCGGCGAGGGTTTCGAACTGGAGCGCTGGCGGGTCCACAAGGTCGACCTGCTCGCCCACGTCGAGCGCGGCGATGCCGGCGAACCCCTCCACAACCCGAAGTTCCCCGTGGCCTCGGTCGGGTTCAACGCGCTGGTCGCGTTCAATGCACGCGAACTCGCGTCGGCGACCGGCGACGGGTCGATGAGCGCGGCGGTCGACGAACTCGTGGGTTCGATCGATGCCCGCTTCGACCGGGATCTGCGGACCTGGGTCGACGTCGGGCCGACCGAGACCGGTTCGGGCCGCAGCCGCACCGCCGATGGTCTGCTCCCGCTGTTGGTGACCGCCGACCGCAGGGCCCGACACCGCGTGGTCGAGGAGCTGCTCGACGAGGATGCCTATGCGTCCGCGTTCGGTCCCCGTGGTGTGCACGTCGGCGAACCGACGTATGCGGCCTCGACCTACTGGCGCGGGCCGGTCTGGCCACAGCTCGCCTATCTGCTCTGGATCGCCCTCGACCGGGCGGGCGAGGCCGACGCCGCCGAAGTCGTGCGCACCACGACCGTGTCGGGTGCGATCGAGTCGGGGTTGGCCGAGTACTGGAACGGCGACACCGGGGTGGGTCTCGGCGCGATCCCTCAGTCGTGGACCGGGTTGGCGCTCCTGATGGCGGTCGCTCAGCCGGGCGTCGCCGGATCGTTCTGATCCGCGTCGATCCAGCCGGGTTCCATCCGGTCGCGCAGGTCGATCTCGTCGCGGAGGTCGACACGGGTCACGCCGACCTCGGACGTGAGGTCGATCTCCTCGCGCCAGCCGAGCGCTTCGAGGGCCGGTAGCGCGCTCGGGTGCAGGCGGCGGCGCCGGCGCTGGAGCATGAGGTTGGCGACGAGGTCGGCGAGGCCGACCATCATGACGAGGTCGCCGATGGACACGACCTGATGCGTCCAGCGCACCGGGAAGGTGTCGCCGAGCGCCGGCAGGATCGTCGAATCGTCGGAGAGTTCACGGGCGCCGTTGAGGCTGACACGGGGGAGTTCGTCGACCGTCACCATCTCGGCCTCGACCAAGGCATCGGGGCGTACCGGCATGGAGCCGTTGAGGGCGATCGGAAGGAGGTTGGCGGTGATGCCCACGGCGATCACGGTCATACCGGCGAGGTGGAGGTTGACGACGGCGAAGGCGAGTCCGCCGACGAGGCCGAGCAGGGCGATCAATCCCGACGGACCGGTGTCGGTCATGTCGACGAACAGGCTGGCGCCGATCGCCACCGCGAGGAACTCGGGGCGGCGAATGCGGGTGCGGGCGATCGAGGCCAGGCGACCCCGGCGCACGAAGCCGACGAGGAGGCCCGCACACACCGCGAGGATGATCGGTGCGAGTGTCACGGGCGAAAATTACCAGCCGGAGTCGCGCGAGGTGCCGATCATCGGCTCGCCGTCCTCGTGGCGAACCCAGCAGTGGATGCCGCGGTAGCGGGCGGCGTTGCTCTCGAAGTTCTCCTGCGTCGGGATGATGACACCGATCTCGAGGTCGGAGAGCTCGTACTCCGAGCCCACCCATGAGCTGAACTTCCGGTAGCACGACGCGAGCGCGTAGTCCCTGATGACGGCATCGCCCGGATAGATCGACGGGTGTTCGGCCGGGTAGGTGAGCTGTGCGAACACCTCGAAGTGGTGGGGCTCGTCACACGGGAGCTTGGTGGTGATCGTGACCGGGAGGCCGTCGCTGCGGTCCTCGATCTGGTCGAAGCAGTCGCGCACCGAGAGGTTGTACTGGTTGACGGGTTCGCCGGGGATCTGGGTCGGATCGAGCGGCGCCGGGTCCGTGTCCGCATCGGCGACGGTGTCGTCGGTGGAGGTCCCCGAATCGGCGTCGCGTTGGGAGTCCGGGTTGGCGGCGAGGTTCTCGGCGGCGAACTGGGCCGGGTCGTTGGCCGGCGCGCTGTCGCCCTGGTCGCCACCGCAGGCGGACAGCACGAGCGCGGCGAGGAGGAATGTCGTGATGGCCGGCGTCGCGGCCCAACGGGAGTGCACGTCGTCGAGGCTAGATGGCTCAGCCGGCGGGGAGGGCTCGATCGATCATCTCGAAGGAGAACCACAGGCAGACCGCCACCGGTACGAGACTGACGCCGCGCACGGCGACCCGATGGAGTCGTTCGGTGAAGTACCGGCGTCCGAGCACGCCGCCGATCACCCAGATCGTCGTCGCCGCCAGCATCCACAGCACCGCGCCGGGGATCGCCTCGCGTTCGCCGTCGAGGCCGTCGTCGAGGTCGGCGATCGCCGGGCGCGCGGGCGCGTCCACCGCATCGCCGGAGGACTCGGTCGGCGATCCGCTCGGCGATCCGCTTGGCGATGTCGTGTCGGTGCCGTCCTCGCCGGCGATGGTCGCACCGTCGTCGGTGAGCGCCGCGATCGTCTCGGGATCGAACGCCGGGGCGTCGGCGGGAGCCTCCACGAGTTCCGCGGCGACGATGATGCGCTGGCGGCTCGAGAGCTCGGGGTGGCATGCGGTGAGGGTGAGGCGGTTGTCGCCGAAGTCGCCGAGCACCCAGGTCGCCGTCGGCCGGACGATCACGTGGCCGCCGTCGTACTCGTCGACGGTCGTGATCTGCTCGGCGTACGCGATCTCGGGATCCATGACCCGGTACGTGAACCGGCCGAGGATGCCGGTCACGTGGATCTCGTCACCCGGGGCGAGTTCGTCGACACGGTTGAACGGGGCGCCGTAGGTGGTGCGGTGACCGGCGATGGAGGTGTTGCCGGTGGTGCCCACCGCGGCGGTGCCCGGGTACTGGCCGGGACCCTTGCGCAGGTCGGCGACCTGGACGCCGCTGACCACGATCTTGTCGACGCCGATGGAGGGGATCTCGATCCGTGCGACCGCGTCGCCGTCTTCGGGGAAGAAGTAGCGCAGCACCTCGGCCGTGAGCCCCCCGGGGAGCGTCGACGAGGTGACCGGGCTGGGCTGGGTGCCGGGTTCGGTGTCGGTCTCGCCCGCAGGGATCTCGTCGCTGCCGAGCGCGGCGAGTTGTGACTGGGCATCGGCGAGCGTGCCGTCGAATTCGTCGCGCAGGCCGTCCTGGGCGCGGGCTTCCTGGAGGTTGGTGCCCCACAGCTGGAACACCACGAACAGCAGCACGACGACACCGGCGGTGATCAGGCCACGGCCGACGGCGCCGAGCACACGTGCGCTCGTCGGCACCTCACTCATCGGCGAGAAACCCGGTCATACGCGCAACCTATCGGCGCACGCAGGGGCGAGCTGAGCACGGTCGCCGATAGCGTTTTCGTCGTGTCCATCATCCGGCTGCGCGCCGCGGTCGCCCTGATCGGTCGTTTCCCCGCCCTCGCGGGCATCGATCTCGAGGTCGGTGAGGGCGAGGTCGTGCTGCTCCAGGGACCCAACGGGGCGGGCAAGTCGACGCTGCTGCGGCTCTGCGCCGGACTCATGCGGCTCGAGTCGGGCGAGGGATCGGTGCTGGGCCACGATCTCGACACCGAGCGTCCGGTCATCCGCCGCTCGGTCGGTCTGCTCGGACACGACACCGCCCTCTACGACGACCTGACGGTTCGCGAGAACCTCGATTTCTGGGCGAGGGCGTCGCGGGTCGACCCCGCCGCGGTCGAGCCGGCCATGGCCCGCCTCGGTGTCGCCGATCGGCTCCACGACGTGTCGGTCGGGCTGCTGTCGGCCGGGCAACGGCGGCGGGTCGCGCTGGCCGCGGTGGTCGTGCGGCGACCCCGGCTCTGGTTGCTCGACGAGCCCCACGCCGGTCTCGACCCATCCGGTCGGGATCTCGTCGACCGTCTCGTGGGCGATGCCGCGGCGGCCGGCGCGACCGTCTTGTTGTCGTCGCACGAGGTCGACCGCACGCTCGACCTCGCCACCCGTCGGATCACGGTCTCCGGTGGCACCATCACGGGAGACGTCACCGATGCTGGCTGACATCCGGCTGGTCGCCGCCAAGGACCTCCGCATCGAGTGGCGCTCGCGGGTGACCCTTTCGCAGGTGCTGCCGTTCGCCCTGCTGGTGCTGGTGCTGTTCGGGTTCGCCCTCGACGCCAACCGGCCGGTACTCGACGCGGCGACGAGCGGGCTGTACTGGATCACCGTGCTGTTCGTCGGCCTGATGTCGGTGCAGCGGTCCACGGCGATCGAGACCACCGACGGCGCCCGCCGGGCGTTGCTCCTCGCCGGGGTCGAACCGGCCGCGGTGTTCCTCGGCAAGGCGCTCGCCGTGGCGGTACAGCTGCTGTTCGTCGAGCTCGTCCTCGTCGGTGGGGTGATCGTGCTCTTCGATGCCTCCGTCGAGTCCGTGCCGCTGCTGGTGTCGACCTGCGCGGTCGCGACCGTTGGGATCGCGGCCAGCGGTACGCTGCTGGGCGCGCTGGTTGCCGGCGTTCGGGCGCGAGAGACGGTGCTGCCGATCCTCCTGCTCCCGGTGTTGGCGCCGGTGTTGATCGGTGCCGCCCGAGCGTTCGACGACGCTCTCGGCACGGTCGCCGTCGATGGCTGGGCCTGGCTCGGTCTTCTCGCCGGGTTCGGCGCGATCAACACGGTGCTGGGAGCATTGGCCTACGGCGTCCTACTGGAGGAGACCTGAGATGCAGGAGATCAACCACACCGGGAGCCGCACCACCCGGCTGCTCGGCGCGGCCGTGATCCTCGGCGTGGTGGCGCTGTTCCTCCTCGGGTGGTTCGTGGCGCCGGAGGACGACGAGCAACGAGACGCCGTCCGGATGATCTTCGTCCACGTGCCGTCGGCGATCCTCACCTACGTGGCGTTCATGACCACCGCGATCGGTTCGGTGATGTGGCTCGTGCGCCGCTCGGTCTGGTGGGACACCGTGGCGGCGGCGGCGGCCGAGATCGGGGTCCTCTTCTGTGGCCTCACGCTGTTCACCGGTTCGATCTGGGGTCGGCCGACCTGGAACACCTACTGGGACTGGGGCGACGTCCGCCTCGTCACCACGCTCATCCTCTTCCTGATGATGATCGGCTATCTCTCGGTGCGGTCGTTGGGTGGGCCCGAATCGGCCACGGCGACACGGGCGGCGATCGTCGGCGTCCTCTCGGCCGCGGTCATCCCGATCGTGAACCGGTCGGTGGAGTGGTGGGAGAACAACACCCTGCATCAGAAGTCGTCGCTGACCGACGGCAACCTCGAGGACATGACCCTCTTCACGCTCGTGGTCGGGCTGGTGGTCTGGGGCCTCTTCTTCTGGTGGGCGGTGCTGCACCGCTTCCGTATCGCCTGGCTCGAACGCGAGCTGCGGTCCACCGATCTCGACCGCGCCCTCGAGGAGCGTCGGGCCGAGGGCGAAGCGACGAAGGAGACGGTGTGACACATCTCGGCTACCTGCTCGTGGGCTGGGGCACCACCCTCGCCGTCGGCGGCATCTACGCCGCGACCCTGCTGCGCCGCGGCAGACGACTCGCGGCGAGAGTTCCCGTCGAGCGCCGCCGTTGGATGACGGCCGAGGAATCATGACCGACACGCTCGCCCCCCAGGAGCCCCGGGCCGGCCGGCGACGCCAACGGCGCTGGGTTCCCGCGCTGATCGGCCTCGCCGTCGTCATCGCGGTCGTCGTGCTGGTCTGGAACCTCCTGACCGGCGCGCTGTTCTTCTACAACGCCGACGAGGCCGTTGCGGAACGGGCCGAGCTCGGCGACGACCGCTTCACCCTCCAGGGAACCCCGGTCGGTTGCTCGATCGTCTCGGGAAGCCAGGGTGAAGAGGTGGTGACGGCGTTCTCCGTCGCCTTCGAAGGCGTGCTCGTCGATGTGGTCCACCGCGGCGAACCGGCCGAGCTCTTCGAAGGTGGGACCGCGGTCGTGCTCGACGGCAACTGGGTCGAGGGTTCGCCCGACGTGGTCGGATTCCACCCGCTCGCCGACGATGGCTGGTACTACGCATCCGACCGGATGCGGGTGAAGCACGACAACGACTACATCAACGACGAGAACTACGACGAGCGGCTCGCCGAGAGCAACGCCCAGGTCGAACCAGCGGTCGAGGGCTGCGCCCCATGAGCAGCGCCGCCGTCGGTGCGGTGATCATCGCGCTCGGCGCCGCGGCCTCGCTCACCGGGATCAGTGTGGTGGTGCTCGGCCTGCTCGGTCATCGCCCGACCTGGTGGCGCGACACCCGTTGGCTGGTGGGCGTGATGCTGGCCATGGCGGCGCTGTCCATCATCTGGATGGAGCGGGCCCTGATCACCCGCGACTTCACGATCCAGTTCGTCGCCGAACACGGTTCGAACCAGACCCCGCCGGTGTTCAACGTCGCCACACTCTGGTCGGCCCTCGAGGGATCGATCCTGCTGTGGACCTTCATCCTCACCGGCTATGTCACCGCCGTCGTCGTGAAGTTCCGCGAGAAGCGCGACGACCCGATGATGGCCTGGGTGATGCTCACGCTCTTCGTGGTGTGTGCCTTCTTCTTCCTGTTGATGGTGGGGCCGTCGAACCCCTTCCGATCGTTCGACCCGCCGGTCGGTTACGACGGCCCCGGGCCGAATCCGCTGCTCCAGAGCCACATCCTCATGGCGTTCCATCCGCCGATCCTCTACCTCGGTTATGTCGGCTTCACCGTCCCGTTCGCGTTCGCCATCGGCGCGCTGGTCACGGGCCGGGTGGGTGAGGGCTGGCTGCTCGCGACCCGGCGGTGGACCGTCATCGCCTGGGGATTCCTCACCCTCGGGATCGTGCTCGGCGCGTGGTGGAGCTACGAGACCCTCGGCTGGGGTGGCTACTGGGCATGGGACCCCGTCGAGAACGCGTCGCTGCTCCCGTGGCTGACCGGTACCGCGTTCATCCACTCGGTCATGGTGCAGGAGCGGCGCGGCATGTTGCGGGTGTGGAACCTGTCGCTGGTGGTCTCCACGTTCGCCCTGACCATCCTCGGCACCTTCATCACCCGTTCCGGTGTGATCGAGTCGGTCCATGCGTTCTCCGAGTCGTCGGTCGGGCCGGCGCTGCTCGGCTTCTTCGGACTGATCGTGGTGGTGTCGCTCGGGCTCATCGCGTGGCGCGGCGACCAACTCCGGTCACCCGGCCGCATCGACTCGCCGATCTCGCGTGAGGGCGCGTTCCTGGCCAACAACGTGCTCTTCGCGGCGTTCGCCTTCGTGGTGCTGCTCGGCACCGTCTTCCCGCTGATCGTCGAGACGATCAACGACGATCGGATCTCGGTGGGGAACCCCTACTTCGATCGCATGACCATGCCGATCGGGTTCACGCTCCTGTTCCTGATGGCCGTCGCCCCCGTCCTGCCGTGGCGCAAGGCATCGTCGGGCGTTCTGGCCGAGCGGTTGATCTGGCCCGCCTGGATCGGCGCAGGAGCGATGGTGCTGTCGGTCGTGATCGGGGCCCGAGGCTGGGCCCCGACGCTCGCCTTCGGGCTCGGTGGCTTCGCCGGGGGCGCGGCGCTGCGACAGGTCGTGCTCGCGACACGGCGTCAGGGTTGGCGCGGCTTCGTCGGGCGCACCAACGGCGGGATGATCGTGCATCTCGGCGTGGTCATGATCGCCGTGGCGTTCGCGGCGAGCAACGCCTACGTGCGTCAGGACACCTTCCTGCTCGAACCCGGTCAGACCGCGACCTTCGCGGGCCACGACCTGACCTTCGAGGGGATCGACTTCCGCGAGTATCCGAACCGGTCCGAGCAGCGGGTGGCGATCCGCATCGACGGCGGCCAGGTCTACGAGCCGGGCATCGCCGCGTACCCCTTCGCCGGCCAGCGGGTCGGCATCGCATCGGTGCGGTCCACCGTGTTCGACGACGTGGCCCTGTCGGTCGACAGCTTCCCGGTCGACGATGCCGGCGTGTCCACCGGCCAGGTCGTGATCCGCGTCACCATCCAGCCACTGGTCGTGTGGCTGTGGATCGGCGGTCTGATCATGGCGGTGGGAACCCTGCTCGCAGTGGTTCCCGGCAAGCGTCGCAACCCGATCATGCCGGTCAGCGCGCCACTCCCCGGGTCTGGCGTGCTCGCTTCCGGGTCGTCCGAGCCCGAGTCGCCCGACACCGAGTCGCCGGTCGAGGAGTTGGTGTGACCGATTCGCCGGAGCCGCGCTCGTCTTCGCTGAAGGCCGTGTGGATCGTGGCCCCCGTCGCGGTCGTGATGCTCGTCTTCATCGGCGTGCTCGCCACCGGCGACCGCGGCGACACCGGCTTCGACAGCTTCAACCTCGAAGGCGACGTCGCGCCACCGATCGTCGGGACCACGATCGACGGTGACCAGTTCGATCTCGACGACCATCGCGGCAGCTTCGTGATCGTGAACTTCTTCCAGACCACCTGCATTCCCTGTCGCCAGGAGCACCCCGAGCTCGTCGCCTTCGACGAGGCCTACGGCCCGTCGGGGTTCGCCACGCTCGTGTCGGTCGCCTTCGACGACGAGCCGTCGAACATCCGGGACTTCTTCGAGGAGTTCGGGGGCGACTGGCCCGTGCTCGCGGCCGACACCGGGCCGATCGCGGTGGCCTACGGCGTACCGCTCGTGCCCGAATCGGTGTTGATCGCCCCCGACGGCGAAGTGATCACGAAGCTGCTCGGCGGGATCCGCAAGGTCGACCTCGAAGCCGTGATCCAGGCCTGGCAGGAGGCGAACACATGACCCGCCGGCTGATGCTCTGGCTCGGCGTCGCCATCGTGGCGCTCTCGGCGTTCCTCTACGCATCGATCGACGAAGGGGCACCGCGCACCGATGCCGATCGCGCCTACGCGATCTCGAAGACGATCGGTTGCCCGGTGTGCAACGGGCAGTCGGTGGCCGAGTCGAACGCGCCGGTCGCGAGGAACATCCGGATCTCCATCGCCAAATGGATCGACGAGGGCCGCAGCGACGACTACATCCGCGCCGAACTGCGGGGCCTGTTCGGTGAGGACGTCGACTACACGCCCTCGGGTGACGGCGTCACGAGTCTGGTGTGGATCCTCCCGATCGTGTTCGGGGCGGTCGCACTCTCCGGTCTCGTGGTCGTGTTCCGGCGATGGAAGCAGGAAGCCGTGCTCGAGGCGTCAGCCGAGGATCGTGCGCTGGTCGACGCAGCCCGAGCGGTCACGTCCGATGACTGAGCCCGCCGGGTCGGCGCGCGAGGAACTCGACTTCGTCCTCGCGTCGATCGACGATCTCGAGGCGGAGTACGAGGCGGGCGATCTCGACGAGGCCGACTATCGGGCGCTGAAGTCCGACTACACGACCCGCGCGGCGCGACTCATCCGGGCGGTCGAGGGTGTACCCGGCGACACCCCTGCCGCAGCCGAGCCGGTCGTCGCCCGTTCGTGGCGTCGGATGGTCGCCTGGACGGTGCTGGTGGTGGCCGTCGCCGGCCTCGCCGGGGTGTTGATCGCCGACTTCTCGGGCAGCCGCGGCGACGGCGGCCTCACCGGCGACATCCGCGAGACCGTCCGTCAGCGAAAGTTCGAGGCCAGTCAGTTGCTCGGGACCGATCCCGACCGGGCCCTGGAGATCTACGACGAGGTGCTCGTCGACGAGCCCTCCGATGCCGAGGCGCTGGCCTATCGGGGCTGGCTCACCCGCCTCGACGGCGACCCCGAGGGCGCCCAGCCCTTCGTGGAGGACGCCGTCCGCGCCGATCCCGAGTATCCCGACGCGCTGGTCTTCGCGGCGGCGATCGCCATGGATCTCGGCGACCCGGTGACGGCGGCCGGCCATCTCGCCGCGCTCGACGCGCTCGACGCCCCGCCGTTCATCGAGCAGCTCGTGCGGGGCCAGGGGCTGCGCATCCGGATCGTCGAGGCTCTCCTCTTCACCGGCGAGCCCGATTCGTTCGAGACGTCGGGTCTCACGATGACCGACGTCAACCTCGCCGCCGAGTCGGTGCTCTCGACCGAACCCGATCGCGGCATCCTCCTCTACGAGGAGATCCTGGCCCAGCGGCCCGACGACGTGGAGGTGTTGTCCTACTCCGGGTTCTTCCAGGCATTGGTCGCGATCGAGGTCGGCACCGAGGCGCTGGGCATCATGGAGCGCGGCTACGACGACTTGACGAGGGCCCTCGAACTCGCGCCCGACGACCCGCAGGCCCTGGTCTTTCGGGCGTTCGTCGGCTTCTACGTCGATCAGCTCGACCAGTCGCGGCTCGACCTCGCGGCCTACGACGACCTCGACGCCGAGCGTGAGGATCTCGAGAACTTCATCTTCCAGTTCGGACTCCGCGAGGCCCTCGGCTGACCGCCGTGGGTGACCGTCGCTGACCCCGGTGTCCGACGAAAATCGTGGGCAAGATGTGCCAAGTGCCACTTCGTTGGCAATACTGGCCCGATGGCCCGCCTCCGAAAGCTCGACCTCGGTCGCCTGTCCATCCTCGTCGTGATCCTCCTGGGAACGGCGGCGATCGTGACGAAGGACCAGTGGGACTGGATCTTCAGCAGTGACGAAGCCGAGACCCAGGGTGTCTCGGCCGAGACCATCGACGACATCGACGACGCCACGGAGCGTCTCTATCGCGTCGCCCCCAACAATGGTTCGGAGGTCAGCTACGCGGTGGCGGAGCGCCTCGCCGGCAACGAGAGCCTGGCCGTTGGCGTCACCACCGTCGTGGCCGGCGACATCGTCATCAATGTCGAGGACCCGACCCAGAGTCGCATCGGCGAGGTCGTGGTCAACGTCGAGATGTTCGACTCCGACTCCAACCTTCGCGACAAGCGCTTGCGTCACGACTTCCTCGAGTCCACCCACTGGCCCTTCGCCCGGTTCGAGACCGTCTCGATCGACGGTCTCGATGTCGAGTTCACCGAGGGCGGCACCTACGACATCTCGCTCACCGGCAATCTCACGGTGAAGGAGACCACCAGCGAGGAGACGTTCGCCGGCACGGTGACCGTCGGTCGCGACCAGCTGACGGCCGAGGTGTCGGCCGTGATCCTCAGCTCGACCTACGGCGTCGGGCCGATCAACGTCGCCCGTCTCGCCCACACCGACGACGAAGTCACGCTGACCTTCGACCTCGTCGCTGATCGGGTCCAGCTCGGCAGCGAGGCCGATGCCGACCTCGAGACCGACGTCCCCGAGTTCGCCGTCGGTGGCGGGGCGTTCGCGGCCGAGGTCCAGCCGATCCTCGAGCAGAACTGCGTCTCGTGTCATACGGCGGGCGGCCCCGGCTGGGACACGCTCGCGTTCGACACCGCCGGACAGGCCGCAGAGATCGCCGACGACATCGCTCTCGTCACCGAGATCCGCTTCATGCCGCCCTGGCTGCCGGGAGGTGACAGCCCGGAGTTCGAACACTCGTGGGAACTCACCGACGACGAGATCGCGACGCTGGGCGAGTGGGCTGCCGACGGCGGTGGCCTCGACATCGCCCCCGACACGCCGTTGGTCGCCCGCGGACAGGCGATCATTCCGATCGAGGAGGACCAGGTCATCGATCCCCGCGACGGGAAGTACGCGGGTCTGCTCGACGAGACCGGCGAGCCGGTGCTCAAGGACGACTACCGCTGCCAGGTCCACGAGGTCGCCGACCCGGAGGGCGATGGCACCTGGATCCGGGGCTATGAGTTCCGTCCCGACCAGACGAGGGTCGTCCACCACTCGATCATCTATCTCGCTCCCGACTCGGCCCTCGACGAGATCAACGAGCGGTCCGGCGCCGACGGCCGACCCGGCTGGACCTGTTTCGGTACGTCGAACCTCCGCAGCGACGGCGTGCGCAACATGGGCGGCTGGGCCCCGGGCCAGAGCCCGACGGTGTATCCCGACGGCTACGGCCTCTTCATCCCGCCGGGCTACATGATCATCAACCAGACCCACTACCACTTCGACCACGAGGCGCCGGCCGATGGCTCGCAGATCATCCTCGACGAGATTCCGGCGACCCAGCAGGAGGGCATCACCGCCATCGCCGGGTCGACCTACCTGACCCCGGCCGAGATCCCGTGTACGCCCGAGGAGCAGGCGATCGCCGACGAGCGCGAGGCCACGATCGAGGGGTACCGCAACTTCTGCAATCGAGAAGAAGTGCTGAGGGAGATCGGCGAGAAGTACGACCTGTTCGCCACCTTCATCCCGGATGGGTTGATCCGGGGATGCGGCGGCACCGTCGACGACTACGACGACCTCGACGGCACGATCGGCCACAGCTCCTGCGACATGCGGGCCCGCAACGCCGGCACGATCTACACCGTGCTCGGCCACATGCACGAGTTCGGTCACTCCTACAAGATGACGCTCAACCCCGACACGCCCGAGGAGCAGGTGTTGCTCGACATCCCGAACTGGGACTTCGAGTGGCAGCTCAACTACGACCTCGTCGAGGACATCCGCATCGACCGTTCCGACACCATCCGGTTCGAGTGTTGGTGGGACCGCACCCGGGTCCACACCGACGAGCCCCGTTACATCACCTGGAACGAGGGCACCGTCGACGAGATGTGCTTCTCTTCGGTGAGCGTGCTCCCCGACAAGGAAGAAGAGGGAGAGATCATCCCCATCGGGGGCTGATCAGGGCTGATCAGTCGGCGGGCGCGAGTCGCCGGTGGCCGCCGCGGAAGAACTCGATGGCCGTCGCGAGTTGGTCGTCCGCGGCGCGCAGTTCCGCGTACGACATCGACGCCCCGTTGAAGGCGGTCTCGTTCCAATAGGGGTCGGTGCGGTCGACGTCGCCCCACGCACCCACGTAGAGATACGGCTCGTCGTGGTCGGCGTCGCCGGGCGATGCGCCGTAGGTGGCTCGCCCGCCTGTCTCGGCCCGGCCCATCGCAATCGCCGGGTCGAAGTGCCCGGGCCACAGTTGAGTGCGGTCGACGTCGACGGCACCGTCGGTGAGGCGCAGTTCCTCGAGCGCGGACCAGGCGAAGCCGAACCACGCGGCCAGGAATGCACCGGTCGCGGGCGTCGCTCCGAGATCGGCGTCGAGATCGCCGAGCGAAGGGGAGTCGTGCTCGGCGGCATCGGTCCCCGGTTCGATGCCGAGGAAGTCGGCGGCGGCGCGCAGTGTGGTGATCGCGATGCTGTCCGCAGAGTCGCGTCGCTGGTGAACCAGCCGACCGTGCTCGATCCGCACCTGTTCGTCGTCGCCGAAGAAGGGCGTCCCGAACCCGCCCCGGGTGAAACGGAGGCCGAACTTCGTGTTGGTAAGTCGGCGCGCTTCGGCGACCACCCCGTAGGCGAGGCGGTGGTAGCCGTCTCGGGCCGTGGGATAGCCGCGGGGCACGTCGGGGAGCGGCGGGCGGTTCGCCAGCCAGCGCTCCGCCGCCCACGCGGCCAACTCGGGGCGCTCGCGGACGATGTCGTCCCAGCTCCGATCACCCCCGCTGGTCGGCGTCACGACGACCGCGCCGGATCGTTCACCGACGACGGCCGGGTCGTCGGCGAAGAACTCCGGATCGGTACTCGCCGGGCGGCCGGGCTCGAGTGTCCGGGCCGAGAAACCGGCGCCGAGTCGCTCCTCGGCCTCGGCGGTCGGGTGGTGCGCGGCGATCGTCATCCACGGAGTCTCCTCGTCCGTGCGTGTCATGGAAAGTCGGGGGGAGACGGCACCGTCCGACCCCGCGACCGGACCCGGTCCCGCGGGCATGCTCGACAACCGGTGAGCGTCAGGGAGTCGGCGTGTAGCGGCCCTGCGTGATGTCGCGGCCGCGTGTCTCGAGCTCCCAGATGCTGCCCTTCTCGCACCCGCGTGCGCCGAGGACCGACATGCCGTCGCGGAGAAGCCGGTTGAGCACCTCGGGGATGAGGTCGCCATGGCTGCACATGACCAGATCACCCTTGACCCCGGCCTCCTCCCTGAGCAGTTCGAGCAGGGCGTTGGGCGAGGCGCCCTCGGTGAGTTCGGCTCGGATCTCGACGGTGAGACCGTGGGCGGCAGCAGTACCGAGCACCGTGTCGACACACCGGACCGCCTGCGAGGACCAGACGCCGCGGAGGCCGTGGGCCGAGAAGTGGGCGGTGATCGCCTCGGCCTGGATCCCACCGCGGCGGTCGAGGGGTCGCTCGAGGTCGTCGAGACTCCAGCGGCTGCGGTCGACGGCCGATGCATGGCGAACGAGATAGAGGGACACCGGGTCGGGAGTCTAGGGCGGCAGTGGGGGGCGGGTCGTGGTCGGGCAGACTCGTTCCCATGGGGTTTTTCGATCGCAACCGCAAGGCGCTGGCGGAGGCCGGTATCGATCCGGACCGTCTTCCGCCCGGGCAGTACCACACCGACCGTTTCCCGGTGCTGCACGTCGGCGCACCGATGATCTATGCCGACGACCTGTCGGACTGGGATCTGCGCATCTTCGGCCTCGTGGAGCGAGACCTCGTGTTGTCGTTCGCCGACCTCACCGCACTGCCCTCGGTCGAGGTGGTCACCGACATCCACTGCGTCACGAAATGGTCGAAGTTCGACACGACGTGGACCGGCATTCGCATGCGTGATCTGTACCGGCTGGCCGGCGCCTTCCCGAGCGCGACCCATGTCGTCATGCACGGTGAACACGGCTACACCGCAAACCTGCCCATCGAGCACACCACCGGCGACCACGCCCTCGTGACGTGGGCCCACGATGGTGCGCCCCTCACCGTCGACCACGGATTCCCGGTGCGCACCCTCGTGCCCCACCTCTATTTCTGGAAGTCCGTGAAGTGGCTGCGTGCGATCGAGCTCGTCGACCGGGATCGCCCCGGATTCTGGGAGCAGAACGGCTATCACAACCTCGGCGATCCCTTTGCCGAGCAGCGGTTCTGGGGCGACTAGGCGGGCCGCAAATGGGCCGTATGGCCCATGTTTCGCGCCCTACCCGCCACTAGCAATGGTGGGTGTTGGAAGGAGTGCGATGGGTGAGGGCCCAGAAGCTTCAGGGCGCAGTGCGGTGGTCATCGCGACGAACATCGACGTGATCGAATCGCTGGTCGCATCGGCGGGCTACGCCGTGGCCGGCGCGGCCGCGTCGGCGATCAACGGCGAGATGCTTCTCCAGCACCTTGTTCGCAAGGATCGGGCACCCGACGTGGTCGTCGTGGAAAACGACCTCGTGGGTCCGACAGGTTGGGACGCCATTCCCGACTTGCGTGCCGCGAGCCCCACAACCCAGGTTCTCCTGGTGGTCAACGAGGATTGGACTCCCCGTGACTTGGGGTCATGTGGTGCCTTCGCCGTCGTGACAAGGAGCCGGCTCGGCGAGCTGGTGACCGAGCTCGACGGCGTCGACCGATGGATCGCCGATCAGGCCGTTGCGACGATGGAGGGTGACCGTCGCACCGGCCGCGATCGGCGGTTCCATCAGGACTGGACCAAGGTGGGCTGGGAGCGGCGCGTCGATCAGCGTCGTGCCGCATAATCGACGGAGTGCAGCTTCGCTCGTTCACCCGCCGCCTCGAACGGTCGCCACGCCTCCACGAATGGGCGATGTCGATCGAGGGCTGGCGGTTCGCGCGTCGACTCGACGTCGTGGCCGCCCGGGGCGGGGAACCCGTGATCGTGTTCCAGATGGGCAAGGTCGGATCGACCTCGGTCTCGTCGTCGTTTCCGACGGCGGGGCACCCGCTCGCCGTCCAGACCCATCATCTCCACCGACCTCGGATCGAGGCGGCGAAGCAATGGTCCCGTGAACGCGGCTTGCCCATCCGGGCCCACTTCTTCCATGCCGACGCGGTGGCCCGACGCGTCGTGGAGAAGGGTCGCCCCTTCAAGCTGATCACGCTGGTGAGGGAACCGGTGGGCCGTTCGGTTTCGAACTTCTTCCACAACTTCGAACGGTTCGTCGGTGTGCCGCTGGCGAGGTCGAGCCACTCGACGGAGGAGCTGACGGAGATTCTCGTCGCCCATGAGCGCCAACTCGACGAGGGGCGCTGGTTCCAACGCGAGTTCGAACCCGTCCTCGGTGTCGATGTCTACGAGCATCCGTTCCCCCACGCCGAGGGCGTGCAGGTGATTCCGTCCGCCGGCGGCGAGATCCTCGTACTCCGCCTGGAGACCCCCGACGACGCGAAGGAGCGAGCCATCGCAGCATTCCTCGGTGAGGCCGACTTCTCGCTGGCCTCGGCCAACGTCGGTGACGCGAAGGAGTACGGCGACAGCTACCAGCGGTTCCGCAGGGAGGCGGTGCTGCCGGATGACTTCCTCGAGCGGAAGCTCTCGACGCAGTACGCGACCCACTTCTACTCCGAAGCCGAACGCGCCGACGTCCGGCGGAAGTGGTCGCCTAGAGCGTGACGTGGGTGACGCAGATGTCGTCACCCTGGGGTTTCGACGACGCCGTGTCGGTGCCGGCGGGGCCGTGGAGGAAGCCGAGCATTCCCTGCACGATGCCGCGGTCGACGGCACAGATGACGGGGTGCTCGACGACGGCATCCCCGAACGGGCAGTTCTGGGCGACGATCTGGTACTCGTCACCGTCGGACTCGGCCCGGGCCGCGAAGCCGTGGGCCGAGAGGGCGTCGGCGACGGCGTGGAGCGCACCCTGATAGGAGCGGTGTGTCTCCGACGGATCGATGGCGGCCGCCATCGCCTTGCCGTACTCGATCCCGACCTGCTCGGCCATCTGCTCGGCCGACTCCGGCGGGAGCATCGCCAGAGCCCGTCCGAGCAACGACACGAGGATGTCGTCGTGGCGCACCGAGACTTCGAGGCGGACGTGGGGGCTGGTGGCGCGATAGCGCTTCGACGGGCGCCCGACGCCGCCGGCGGTCCGGGCGAGATCGATCTCGAGGTGCCCACCCGCAACCAGCTTGTCGAGATGGTGCCGGGCGACGTTGGCATGGAGGTCGAAGCGCTTCGCAGCGTCGCCGGCGGTGATGCCGGCGTCGTGCTCGTGGGCGAAGAGGTAGATCTCGCGTCGGGTCGGATCACCGAATGCGGACGTGATCGCCGTGACCGCCGACGCGAACTCGGCGGGACTCAGCTCGCCGACGCCCGGCTGCGGGGAAGGTCCGTCCACGCCGGTATTGTACCGGCATGACTGTCACAGAGGCCGAGGTGATCGAGGCGCTGCGCCCCGTGCAGGACCCCGAACTCCACCGCAGCATCGTCGATCTGGGAATGGTCCGATCGACCGTGATCGACGGCGGCCACATCGACATCGGCATCGACCTGACCATCGCGGGATGCCCGCTCCGCAACGAGATCCAGACCAGCGTCACCGACGCCGTCACCGCGCTCGACGGGGTCAACGTGGTCACCATCGACTTCGGGGTCATGACCGACGAGCAGCGGGCCAGGATCCGCGAGATGCTCCACGGCGACCCCGCGGCCACGGCGGGATCGCAACAGGCCCATGGGCACGCGGAGGGGCGAGCCATCCCGTTCGCCCAGGCGGGCAACCGGACCCGCACGCTGCTGATCGCGTCCGGCAAGGGTGGCGTGGGCAAGTCCAGCGTCACCGCCAATCTCGGCATCGCCCTGGCCCAACGCGGTCACAAGGTCGCGGTCGTCGACGCCGACGTGTGGGGATTCTCGATCCCGCGGATGCTCGGCGTGACCCATGCGCCGACGGTGATCGACGACATGATCATCCCGCCGGAGACCCACGGCGTGCGATGCATCTCGATGGGCTTTTTCGCCCGGGAGGACCAGCCGGTCATCTGGCGCGGTCCGATGCTCCACAAGGCACTCGAGCAGTTCCTCACCGACGTCTACTGGGACGACCCCGACTTCCTCATCGTCGACCTCCCGCCCGGCACCGGCGACATCTCGCTGTCACTCGCCCAGTTCCTGCCGACGGCCGAGGCCTATGTCGTCACCACCCCGAACCCGGCGGCCCAGCGGGTCGCCCAGCGCTCGGCGTTCATGTTCGATCAGGTCAACATCAAGGTGAAGGGCGTGATCGAGAACATGTCGTGGTTCACCGGCGACGACGACACGCGCTACTACCTCTTCGGTGCCGGTGGCGGCGCCGATCTCGCCGAGAAGCTCGGGGTCGAGATGATCGGTCAGGTGCCGATGACCATCCCGATGCGCGAAGGCTCCGATCAGGGGCAACCGATCATGGCGGTCGACCCGGAGAACGAAGCGTCTGTCGTGTTCGCACAGATGGCAGAGTGGGTCGAATCCCAGAAGCCTTCGAAGCGCACCCACCCCGAACTCAAGATCAACTGATCCGAATCCGAGAGAAAGAGCCCTGCTGTGGACGTCCGTATCGGTGTCACCGACCATCCCCGCGAGATCGGCGTGAAGCTGCCTGGCGATGCCGATCGCGCGGCCATCAAGGCCGAGGTCGAGGCCGCGCTCAACGGGGAATCCGCCACGCTCTGGCTCACCGACGAAAAGGGCGGTGAGGTCGGTGTGCCCTCGGCGAAGATCGCCTTCGTCGAGCTCGGGCCGGAGAGCGCCGGTCCCATCGGCTTCGGCTGATCCGGCCGGATCCGCAGGGCGGCGCACGCCATGGCCGGGCTCGCCGATCTCGCCCGGGCGCGCACATCGCTCTCCGACGAGGCGATCGACCACCTTCAGCGACTGGTGAGCGCGTGGTCGCTGCTGAGCGACCTCTCCTATTCGGACCTGCTGCTCTACGCCCCGATCGACCCGGGCGGGTCCCGGTTCGTGGTGCTCGGCCACACTCGTTCGGTCACGGGGGCCACCGTGTACCAGACCGATCCGGTGGGCACCGAGGTCTCGGGCACCGAACGACCGTTGCTCCAGAAGGTGATGGCCGACGAGCGTCGGGCCGAGGGTCTGGTGCCGCGGCCGGACCGGGCGGTCGCTCCTGCCGGTGATGACCCGCTGGTCGAGGAGAACGTCGGTGGGATCGGCAATCGGCTCACCGTCGACTACATCCCGGTGCTGCACGGTGATCGTGCGGTGGCGGTCCTCGCCCGCGAGTCCGATCCTCGACTGTTGCGTCAGCCCAGCCCGCTCGAGCGCCGCTATCGCGACGTGTGGGAGCGGTTCGCGTCGATGGTCGCCGCCGGCGAGTTCCCGCTCGTGCGGTCGGAGCGGGTGGGGGAGTTCCGCGAGCCGCGTGTGGGCGACGGCGTCGTCATCCTCGATCGCGAACAGCGCATCGAATACGCCTCCCCGAACGCGACGTCCGCCCTCCACCGCCTCGGCGTGGTGTCGATCCTCGTCGGTCAGACCCTCGGCGGTGTCGGTGCCGACGATCGCGCCGTTCGACGGGCGTTCTCGTCCCGGCTCAGCACCGTCGAGGAACTCGAGCGGGGCGACGCGGTCTCGGTGATCGCACGCTGTCATCCCCTGCTCGACGGCGGGCGGGTGAGCGGCGCCGTGCTGTTGTTGCGCGACATCTCGGAGTTGCGCAGCCGCGACAAGCTGCTCGTGTCGAAGGACGCGACGATCCGCGAGATCCACCATCGGGTCAAGAACAACCTGCAGACGATCCAGTCGTTGCTGCGTCTGCAGTCGCGGCGGCTCGAGTCGGCCGAGGCGCGCGCCGCGGTCGAGCAGTCGGCGCGGCGGATCGGATCGATCGCCATCGTCCACGAGACCCTGTCGGTCGAAACCGCCGACGTCGTCGATTTCGACGCGGTGGTGCGTCGCGTCATCGGCATGGTCGAGGAAGGGCTCGGCTCGGTCGAGCGGCCGGTACGAGTGACCATCGAAGGGAGTCTCGGCGAGCTCGGCGGCGATGTCGCCATGCCCCTCGCCGTGGTGCTGACGGAGCTCGTGCAGAACGCGATCGACCACGCAGGGCACGGCCATCCCGAGATCGGCATCGGTCTCTCGTCGACGGCCAAGGAGCTGGTGATGAGGGTCGAGGACAACGGCGCCGGCGTTCCCGAGGGGTTCGCCCTCGATCGCGATGCTCGGCTGGGCCTCACGATCGTGCGGACGTTCGTCGTCCATGACCTCGGCGGCTCGATCAGCCTCGGTCGTGCCAGCTCGATGCCGCCCTACGGGGCGGTGGTCGACATCCGGGTTCCGAGGGGCGTGTCGGGCTTGCCGCTCGGCTAGGTGTGATGCCGCTCAGCGGCGGCCGGCGGCGGCGCGCATGCGCCGGCGCATCACCCGACGCTCCTCTTCGGAGGTTCCGCCCCAGACGCCGGTGTCCTGGTTGGTGGCGAGGGCGAACTCGAGGCAGGCGTCCCGGCTCATGCAGCTGAGGCAGACTTCCTTGGCCGATGCGATCTGCTCGACGGCGCTTCCGGTGGTCCCGACCGGGAAGAAGAGTGCCGGATCGGTGTCTCGGCACGCCGCCTTGTTCTGCCATTCGGCTGCGGTCTCGAATGCGTCAGCGGTCAGCGCCACGTGTCCCCCAAGTCGTGTGTGGTCCGGGCGTGATCCCGGCCGGTGATGGCCTCAGTCCCTTGAGGCCGCCCTGATAATAGGAACCGGTTCTCCTTCCCCGCAAGGGTTTTTTGAAACGGGTTCTTATTTTCTCGTGACGGCGGTGTTGCGGGGAGCTGGACGAGATGTGTCCGCCACCGTCGGTTCGCCGGGCGCGTCTGCGAGACTCGGCACCGTGACCAAGGTGATTGCCCATCGCGGGGCGAGCGACGCTGCGCCCGAGAACACGATCGAGGCCTTCGTGCTCGCACGCGAGCTCGGGGCCGACTGGGTCGAACTCGACGCCCGCCTGTCGTCCGACGGTGTGGTGGTGGTGCACCACGACGCGCACCTCGCCGACGGCCGCGTGGTCGCGGACCTCACCCTCGACCAGATGCCCGACGGCATCCCGTCGCTGGCCGAGGCGCTCGAGGCGTGTGACGGCATGGGCGTCAACATCGAGATCAAGAATCTCCCCGACGACCCCGACTACGACGAGAACCACGCCGTGGTCGACGCCGTCGCCGGTCTCGCCCAGGCCTACCTCGGCCCGGAGCGGACGATCATCTCGTCGTTCAACATCGACAGCGTCGGCCGCATGCACCGGGTCGACCCCTCCTTGCCGTGTGCGTGGCTCTTCTTCCAGATGACCGACCCGGCGAGCGTCGTCGATCGGGCCGTCGCCCACGAGATGGCCGCCATCCACCCGTTCGACAATCTGGTCGACGCCGCGATGGTGCGCCGCGCCCACGCCGCCGGGCTGGCCGTCAACGTCTGGACCGTCGACGATCCCGACCGGATGGCTGCGCTGGTCGAGATGGGCGTCGACGGCATCTGCACCAACCTGCCCGGCGTCTGCCGCCGGGTCGTCGACACGATCGGCTGACCGGGCGATCGTCAGCCCGTCGGAACGACCAACGCGAGGTGCTGGGGCGTCCAGGTGAAGCGCAGGCGCTTGCTGGCGCCGAGGTGGTCTCCGTCGACCTGGTACGGCGCCGGTGGGTCGCTCTCGACCACCAGTGAGCGGACACCGGTCCGGATGGACAGGTCCCGCTTCTTGGCGATGTCGCCGAAACCGATCGCGGCGGCGGCGACGGGGCCGAGACTGCGCAACCGGATCTGCTCGAGGGTGACGACGGCCAGCGGGTCGTCGAGGGTCAGGTCGGGGACGAGATCGAAGGGTCGATTGCCCAGGAACGTGTAGGGGTTGGCGTTCATCACGATCGTGAAGAACCCCGTCGTCACGAGATTGCCGCGGGCATCGAGAACCCGGAGGGGAGGATGCTTCCGATCGGTTCGGCGCAGCCAGGTGTCGACCGCGGAATACACGAAGAGCGGGTGACCGGCCCAGCGCTTCCACGGACCCCGTCGTTCCACCTGCTCGACCACGGCGGCGTCGAACCCGATCCCGCAGTGGAACAGGAAGTACCGCCCCTCCACCGCGCCGAGTCCGATGCGGGTGATCGAACCGGCATCGATCGCGTCGAGCAGGACACCGGCGGCGTCGACCGAGTCGTCGGGAAGGCCGAGGATGCGGGCGAAGACATTGGTCGATCCGCCGGGCAGGGTGGCGAGCGCCGTGTCGGAACCGGCGAGGCCGTTGGCCGCCTCGTTGAGCGTGCCGTCACCGCCCAGCACGACGACGAGGTCGTAGCTCTCCCTCGCCGCGCTCTGGGCGAGTCGGGTGGCGTGGCCGCGCCGGCTGGTCTCGGCGAGGGTCACATCGTGATCCGCCGACAGGGCCTTGTGAATCACGACGCGACGGCGGGCGGTGACCGACGAGGCGACCGAGTTCACGATGAAGAGGATCCGCAAGGCTCACAAACTATCTCGTTCCCCGGCATAGGCATTCCGTGGCGTCGATGGCAGACTCGTCAGCTATGAAGGTTGTCGTCTGTGTAAAGCAGATCCCGGACCCGGCCGATCCTGGCGCACTTGACCCCGAGAGCAAGACGCTCAAGCGGGATGTCAAGCTGATCCTCGACGAGTCGGACAGTTACGGGGTCGAAATGGCCCTCCAGCTCGTCGATGCCGCAGGTGAAGGATCCGTTCACCTCGTCTCGATGGCTCCGAACAACGAGGTCGGCGGTCTCCGCACGGCGCTCGCGATGGGCGCCGAGAGCGCGACCCTGGTGAGCGACGAGGCCCTCAAGGGCACCGATGCGCTCGGCACCGCAAAGGTGCTGGCCGCGGCGATCGCCCGCTCGGAACCCGATCTCGTGCTCGCCGCGACCGAGTCGTCCGACGGCTACACGGGCACGGTCCCGGAGATGGTGGCCGAGCTTCTCGGTCTCCCGTCGGTGACGTTCGCCAAGTCGGTCGCGATCGATGCCGGCAGCGCCAAGGTGCAGCGTCAGACCGAAGCGGGTTACGACGATGTCGTGTGTCCGCTGCCCGCGCTCGTCTCTGTGACGGCCGGGGTGGTCGAGCCCCGCTATCCCTCGTTCAAGGGGATCATGGCGGCGAAGTCCAAGCCCGTCGACGAGCTCACCTGTGGTGATCTCGGCATCGACGCCGGCTCTGTTGGTTGGGCCGGGGGCGGCCAGGAGATCGTGTCGGTCGCCGACGCTCCTGCCCGTGAGGCCGGCGAAGTGATCGAGGACGAAGGCGATGCCCACGAGCGCATCGTGGCGTTCCTCGAAGAGCTCAAGGTTCTCTGAGGAAGGCTGACATGGGACTCGACAAGATCTGGGTGTTCGGTGAAGCCAACGGCGATGCCGTCGCCACCATCACCCTCGAAATGCTGGCCAAGGCCCGAGAGCTCGCCGACACCGTCGAGGTGTTCATGGCGGGTGACGGCGACGACCACGCCGAAGAGCTCGGCGACCACGGCGCCGAGACGGTCTACGCGACCGGCGATCTCGACGGGGCAATGCAGGGCGTGGCCGTGGCCTCCGCCGTTGCGGCTGCGATCGCGAGCGGCGACGTGACCGCGCCCGATGCCTTCATGCTCGGCACCTCCCAGGATGGCCGCGACGTGGCGGCTCGCCTGTCGGTGAAGCTCGATGCACCGGTGATCACCAACATCGTCGGCCTCGAACTCGACGGCGACGATCTGCTGGGCAACGAGCCGATCTTCGGCGGCACGGTCGACGTGAAGACCAAGAACACCTCGGGCAAGCCCGGCATCTTCCTCGTACGACCGAAGTCGTTCGCGGCAGAGTCCGTCGGTGGGGCCGAGGCCGATGTCGAGGATCTCGACGTGCCCGACCTCGGTGCCACGGGTGGCGCCACGGTGACCGATCGCTTCGTCGAGGAGTCCGACGGCCCGAAGCTCGACGAGGCGGCCATCGTGGTCTCCGGCGGTCGCGGTCTCGGTGAGAAGGACGCCTACGCCATGATCGAGCAGTTGGCCAAGGCCGTCGGCGGAGCCGCCGGTGCGAGCCGTGCCATCGTCGACGCCGGCTGGGTGCCGTATTCGTACCAGGTTGGGCAGACCGGCAAGGTCGTCAAGCCCACTGTCTACATCGCCGCCGGTATCTCCGGAGCGACGCAGCACCTGGTCGGCATGAAGGGCTCCAAGAACATCATCGCGATCAACAAGGATCCGGAGGCGCCGATCTTCGCCGTCGCCGATCTCGGGATCGTCGGCGACGTCCACAAGGTGCTGCCGAAGCTGATCGAGGCGCTCAAGAGCTGACTCGACCACGACATCGTTGGTGCACGGCCCCGGGGTTCGCCCCGGGGCCGTTCGCATTTTCGTCGCAGGGGGCAGGACGCGTGGGGCAAAACGAGAAATCGCCTCGACCGGGTTGTCCGGTGAGGCGATGTGTTAAAGACCACCATAGCACAGATATTTTTTCCGTGCCGGGAAACGGGGCCGATTTCGCACATTTTCTCGAATTTCTTCGCGATCGGGCCGGATTGTTGGCGCGGGTGGGAGTTGTCCACAGGTTCATCCCCACCTGTTGAACACTTTGGGCGGTCGAAACATGTCGATTCTCACCCTTCGCGGTTTCGGGGAGGTGAACGAACAGTGAACGAGCCGTGCGGCTCAGACCAGTGGCCACGGCCAGCGGTGGCCGCCCGACTCATCGATGGGAAATCGGCCCGCCGTCGCCAACGCGGCGGTGCGAGCGAGTGTCGCATCACGTTCGAACGGGTCCAGGAGTTCGGCGATGTCGTCGCAAAGTCCTCGATCGAGGAAGCGCCACAACGACTCCGAGATGTCGTCGGGGAGCGGTTCGTCGGCGAAGTCCCACAGCACGGTGCGCAACTTGAACTGCTGATGGAATGCGATCCCGTGATCGATCGCCCAGATCCGACCGTCGGTGCCGAGCAGACAATGGCCCGACTTGCGGTCGGTGTTGTTGATCACGATGTCGAGCGCACAGATGCGCCGGAAGGCGTCGTCGTGCTCGTCGCTGCGCTCGTGGATCGTGAAGTAGTGCTCCTCGAAGGCGCAGGGCATGAAGAGCTGGACCGAGCCCACCCCGTGAGGGGCGTCGTGGCGCACCACGGTCGGCGGTACCAGGTCCCAGCCGAGGTCGTCGGCGACCAGGAACGCCGCGACCTCTCGCTGGTACAGGCCCGACGGGAAATCCCACAGCGGCCGTTCCCCGCGGTGGGGTTTGTAGATCGCCTGGGCCTGCAACCCGTCGAGCTCGATGTCCATCAGGAACGTCGCGTTGGACGAGTAGGGCATCCGCCCCACCGTCTCGAGTGTTCCCCGCCGGAGGAGTTCGAGCGCCACCGCGGTCGGAATCGGATCGCGATCTCGAAAGGGGCTCTCGGCGCTCAGTTCAGACACGGACACCAGGCGCGATTGCGGGGTTCGAGCGGCCGGCCGCAGTAGGGGCACGGCGGCCGGCCGGCAGCGACCAGATCGCGGGCCCGTTCGATCAGCCCGAACACCTGGGCCCGGGACAGCGAGAACCGGGCCTGGGCGAGGTCCTCGTCGTCGTCGTCGGTCTCGGGTGCCGCCTCGGCCATCACGATCAGGCGATCGATGTCGTGGGCGTAGGCGATCCCGAGCGAACCGACCGTGAACGCCGACACGACCGGCTCGCGAAGGCCGAGGTCGTCGGGGGCCGGGCCGAACTCCGCGTCGGGCAGATCGTCGAGGACCTGGTCGAGATAGTCGGCCAACGCCGCGACCTGTTGCTTCTCGACCTTGAACGACACCAGCTGCCCGTCGGCCCGGGCCTGCAGATAGAACTCGCGCTGCCCCTTCGGGCCCAGGGTGCCGACGGTGAGGAAGTCGAGCTCTCGGAAGTCGAACGACTCGCTCATGACGGCGCCAGCCCGGTCAGGTCGTCGCCCGTCGAGTTGACGGTCAGCACGACGGGGCCTTCGGTCGTGTAGAGGATCGCGGTGATCGAACAGGGCGACACCACGATCCGCTGGAAGAGGTCGAGATGGGTGCCGGTGGCTGCCGCGACGACGGCCTTGATGACATCGGCGTGCGACACGGCCACGATGGTCTCGCCGGGGTGGGCGGCCACGAGGTCGTGGACGGCATCGACGGCGCGGCTCTGCATCTCGGCGAAGGATTCGCCGCCCGGAAAGCGGAAGCCACTGGGGTAGCGCTGGACCGTGCGCCATTCGGGGAGCTTTCGCAACGCGGCCAGCTTCTTGCCCGTCCACTCGCCGAAGTCACACTCGATCAGGCCTTTGGCCTGGCGGACGCGGAGCTTGCGGGCCCGGGCGATCGGTGCCGCGGTTTCACGGGTGCGTTCCATCGGTGAGGCGTAGACCGCGGCGACCGAACCGAGCGCGCCGATGCGGGCCGCCGCCGCCTCGGCCTGAGCGATGCCCGTGTCGGCCAGGTGGAGGTTCGGCGCTCGACCCGGCAGCGAGGCGCCGGTGGTCGGCGTCTGGCCGTGGCGGACCAGCAGGACGAGGGTCGGTTTCGGCGGTTCGGTTCGTCGGGCCATCGTCTCGCCAACGTACCCTGCACGCCGTGGGAAACCCTGATCAGCCCCGCCATCTGCTGGCTCGACTCGAGAACGACGTCGTGGCGTGTCGGGCGTGCCCCCGGTTGGTCGAATGGCGCGAGCAGATCGGGCACGAGAAGCGGGCGTCCTATCGAGACCAGACCTATTGGGCGAAAGCCGTGCCGGGCTTCGGTGACCCAGATGCCCACCTGCTCGTCGTCGGTCTGGCGCCGGCAGCCCATGGCGCGAATCGGACCGGCCGGATGTTCACGGGCGACCGGTCGGGCGACTGGCTCTATCGCGCCCTCTTCCGCGCCGGCTATGCCTCGCAGCCCGAGTCGGTCGCCCTCGACGACGGCCTCTCGCTGGACGGCGCGTGGATCACGTCGCCGGTCAAGTGCGCTCCTCCGGCCAACAAGCCGACCACCGCGGAGCGCGACACCTGCCGGCCGTTCTTCGCCCGTGAGCTCGATGCGCTCACCCGTGTGAAGGTGATCGTCGTGCTCGGCGGGTTCGGCTACCAGGTTGCCTGTCAGGAATTGGGCGTGCGCCCGAGGCCGGCATTCGGCCACGGGGTCGAGGTCGAACTCGACGACGGACGAACCCTGCTCTGCAGCTATCACGTCAGCCAACAGAACACCTTCACGGGCCGCCTCACCGAGGAGATGCTCGACTCGATCTTCGTCCGGGCCCGGGAGTTGGGGGCCGGTTGACCCAGGCGCGGCCGGGAGGAGCGGGTATCGCGGCCCGGTTTTGCGGCCGATCGTCTGGGCCCTGCGAACCCAATCGAGCCCGATGGGCCGATCGGCCCTTGGCCGGCGTGGTCGGCGCGGCCACAGTGATCTCCATGCACGGCACTCCCACGGCATCGCACGACATCCTCGACCTCACCGACGAGGCAGCACTGTTGGCCGGCGCGGGTGACGAGATTCGGATCGGCTACGACCCGACGGGCGCGCGGGCGTTGTTGTCCGCCCTGCAGCTGAAGCCCGTCAGCGGCCCGATGGTCGATGCCCCCCGAGGCGACGTCTTCGACCTGGCGGTCTACCGGGCGACCGGCGATCGGCGTCTCGCGACGCTGTTCGGCACCGCTGCCTGATCGCGGGCCGATATCCTCGGCCTCGCATGGCACCTCGAAAGAATCTCCGTTCCGCCGCCGTCGCGGGTCTGATCGCCCTGGCGCTCGTCGTCACCGGCTGTAGCTCCAGCAGCGACCCCGACACATGGGCCTCGGCCGACGAGACGGGCAAGATCGAGGAGAACTTCCTGCGGGCGTGCACCGAGGCCGGCGAGGGCAACACCGACTCGATCGGTCTCGCCGCCTACTGCGAGTGCTCCTACGCCGGGCTGCGCGAGGAGTACGACGACGACTTCGAGGGCTTCCTCGCCGTCAACCGCGACCTCGGCAACGAGCCGACCGCCATCCCCGCGAACGTCCGGGCGATCTTCGACGGATGCGCCGCCGATCACCTCGGCTCCTGATCACGATGCCGGCCGCGTGCGGCGGCTCTTCCGACCTGCATCCGGGCTGACCCAGCCGATACCGTCAGGGCGATGCCGCTCGATGTGGACTTTGCCCGTGCCCAGTTCCCGGCGTTCGCCGATTCCGACACCGCTCGTTGGGCGCATCTCGAGAACGCCGGGGGAAGCTACGCGGCGGGACCGGTCGTCGAGCAGCTGACGACCTTGTTCACGACGGCGAAGGTGCAGCCGTCGTGGGACTTCGGCCCCTCGAAGGCGGCCACGGCTGCGATGGAGCGCGCACGCTCGCTGATGGCGGCCACCTTCAACGCGGCCCCCGACGAGATCCACTTCGGACCGTCGACGAGCCAGAACACCTATGTGCTGGCCCAGGCCATGCGTCCGATGTGGGTCGATGGCGACGAGATCGTGGTGACCGAACAGGACCACGAGGCGAACTCGGGAGTATGGCGCCGACTCGGAGCCACCGGCATCACTGTCCGCGAGTGGAAGGTCGATCCCGTGACCGGCCTGCTCGACCCGGCGGATCTCGACGGACTCATCACCGAACGGACGCGGCTGGTCGCCATGACCCACGCGTCGAACGTCGCGGCGACCGTCAACCCGGTGGCGGAGGTGGCCGCGCGGGTCCACGCAGTGGGCGGAGTGATCGTCGTCGACGGGGTGTCGTTCGCTCCCCACGGAGGCGTCGATGTCGAGGCACTCGACTGCGATGTCTACGTCTACAGCGCCTACAAGACCTTCGGTCCGCATGTCGGCATGATGTTCGTGCGCCGATCGCTGCTACCCCGACTCGCGCATCAGGGGCACTACTTCAACGAGACGCATCTCGACACCCGGGTGACGCCCGCCGGCCCCGACCACGCCGTCATCGGTGCGACGGCCGGCATCGTCGACTACTACGACACGCTCCACGCCCACCATTTCGCCGGTTCCGACGCCGCCGGGCCGGTCGAGCGCATCCGCGCCGTGAGTGCGCTCTTCGCCGAGCACGAGACCGATCTGATGGAGCCGTTGCTGGCGTTGCTCGGCTCGCGCGACGGGGTGCGGGTGGTGGGGTCGATGGTCGCCGACAGCAAGGTTCGTGCGCCGACCATCGCGTTCACCAGCGAGCGGCGGTCTTCGGCCGAGATCTATCGGGCGCTCATCGCGGCCGAGGTCTCGTGCGGGCACGGCCACTTCTACGCCCACCGGCTCGTGACCGCGCTCGGACTCGACCCCGACGACGGCGTCGTGCGTCTGTCGATGGTGCACTACAACACCGCGAACGACGTCGCCCGTGCGTTGACCGTGCTCGACTCGATCCTCTGACGGGCGGCCCGGCGGTCAGGGTCGGTCGCCGAACTCCGGACGCTCGGTGCGGGTGCGCTTGAGCTCCCAGAACCCGTCGATGTTCATCATCGCAACGAGGGCATCCCACATCGCGAGGGAGTCCTCGGTGTCGGGGACCCGGGTGATGACGGGGCCGAAGTAGGCCTGCTTCACGCCGTTGCGATCGGCGAACGCGATGATCGGTGTGCCGATGTCGTCGCCGGCCAGTGCGATGCCGGCGTCATGGCGGGTCCGGATCTCCGCGTCGAACGCATCGGAGTCGTATGCGGCGGCGTGCGTCGTGGGCAGACCGGCCGCCTCGAGCGCGTCGGCGACCTCGAAGTCGAGCGCCTGGTCGTGGTGGATGCGGCGGCCGTATTCCCAGTAGAGCCGGAACGCGGCGTCGTCGCCTTCCGTCGCCCGGACCGACTCCATGACCCGCAGCAGCCGGTAGGTGCGGTCGACGGGTTCGAAGAACGGCGAATCCTCCTCGGGCTGGTTCTTCAGCTTGAGACTGATCGGCTGCCACGTGATGCGGAGGTCACGGGCCGGGGCAACTTCGTCGACGACCCAACGGGCCGTCACCCAGCACCACGGTCAAATGGGGTCGACCCAGAACTCGAGATCCATGACCTCGACCCTATCCCGGGCGCTCCGGCGTGCTGCCTCGACTGGGGCGTCGGTCGGGCGTTGTGGAACGCTCGACGCCATGGCGTCACTCGAAGTTCCCGACGGATCCGGTGCCGCGGCGGTGCGGGTCCGGGCCAGCGACCGGTACTCGCTTCCCGTGGTGCGCTCGATCATCAAGCGACCGCGTCTGACCGAAGCGGTGTTCGGGCGCACCCGGTGGGGCAACATCTTCGCCGACGGGATGGCCGCGAACCCCTACCTGGCCTACGAGCCCATCGTCGCCGACGGTCCGGTCGTCTGGAGCTCCTGGTTCCAGCAGTGGTTCGTCACCGGCTACGACGAGGCGCGCGACGTGCTGTCGTCGCCCGCGGTCGAGGTCTCGACACAGCGCGAAGTGGTGCTGGCGGTCAAACCCCATTCGGCGATGAGCGAGAACTCGAAGGAACTCTTCCGGCACTTCCTCCTCTTCGTCGACCCGCCCGACCACACCCGACTCCGCGCCCTCGTCAGCCGAGCGTTCACCCCGAGGCAGATGGCACGCATCGAGCCCGAGGTCGAGCGCATCGCCGAGGGTCTCCTCGACCGCGTCGCGGACGACCCTCGACCCGACCTCTTCGCGGCCTACAACGCACCCCTGCCGATCCATGTCATCTCGGCGCTACTCGGGATTCCCGAACAGCGGTGGCCGTTCACCGTCGAGTTGTCGAAGGCGCTGATCACCTATCTCGATCCGTTCCCCGATTTCGATCCGGCGGAAGTCGACGCGATGCTCAACCGGGGCGTGCAGTTCTTCGACGACCTCATCGAGGACCGTCGCTCGGCGCCACAGGACGATCTGATCTCGGCGCTCGTCGCCGCGGAGAACGACGACGACCGGCTGACGAGGTTCGAGACGATCGCGATGGCGATGTTCCTGATGTTCGCCGGCCACGAGACGACGAGCGGCTCACTCGGCAACAGCATGGTGGCGCTGGCCCGGTTCCCCGAGCAGCGGGCACTGATCCGCGACAACCCGGAGCTCTGGCCCAACGCGGTCGAGGAGCTCCTGCGCTGGGACGCGCCGTTGCAGGTCGACCCCCGCGCTGCCCGGGAGGATCTCGAGGTGGGCGGTCAGACCATCAAGGCCGGAAAGCGCATCGCGGTGATGCTCGGTGCCGCCAACCGCGACCGGCGGCGTTGGCCCGACGCCGACGAGCTCCGACTCGACCGCGAGGACCCCCGGCCGATCTCGTTCGGTCACGGCATCCATCACTGCATCGGTGCGGCACTGGCCCGGATGCAGATGCGGATCGGACTCCGGGTGTTCCTGGATCGGTTCGGCGACTACGACGTCGACAGCGACGCAGTGGTCTGGAAGGAACACGCAGTGCTGCGCGGACCCGTGGAACTCCCGATCATCCGCCCTTCGGCGTAATCCCCACCCGGGCGGCCGGAGCGGCCCAGTCGGGCCAGCGTTCGCGGCTCTTCTGGGCGAGCTTGTGCAGCAGGGCGATGGCGCCGGGGTCGTCATCGCCCGGCCGGGTCTCGATGACGCCGTCCTTCACCATCGCATCGATGATCGCCCGGCCCAGTTCCGTGCGCACGATCGTGAGTGTCCAGTCGGTCGCGTCGCCGATGCCGCCCGTCGAGATGTCGGCGTGTTCGGCCGCGAAGTCGGGGCAGTGATGGCACCCCTCGCGGGTCCAGGCGTGGCATTCCTTCAGGTTGATCTCGTGGTAGCCGCCGTCCTTGGTCCAGATCTGGAAGACGCCCTTGATGTTCATCTTGGCGATGTCTTCCTTCTTCAGGCCGTACTTGACCTCGAAGAGTTCGTCGAAGAGCGAGTCGTCGAACGACTTCGAACAGAGGAGACCGATGTTGAGCTTGATCGGCTTCGAGACCTTGCCGATCTTGCGATGCCACATGACCGGTGCGACGGAGGTCTGGCAGCTCATGCCCACCAGGGCGAGGCGATCGAGACCCTTGTCCTTGGCTTCGTCGAAGCCCATGGTGTTGGCCGAGTAGGTGTAGCGACTGCCGGCTCCCCGCAGCACTTCCTCGCGGTTGGTCGCGACCATCGGGAAGGCCTTCCAACCCGGATCGCCGTTGGGCAGGTTCTCGACACCGGAGGTGAGCGCGCCGTCGACGATGTCGTTCTCGAGGCACCAGATGAGGATGGCCGACACGAGGCCGCCGTCCTGCCCGAGCTCGTAGACGAAGTCGTCAGTCGCGCGTGTCAGCACGATGTCGGAGTAGATGCCCGCCATCTCCTCGGGCTCGCGTTCTCGACCGAACAGATGGAGGTCGGCCTCGGGCTCCCAGGCCCGGAACCGGGGACAGGCGCGTGTGCACGACGTGCAGCCCTTCTGTCCGTGGGTGCAGTCGTCGAGGCCGAGTTCTTCTTCGAGGTGGAAGGGCTTGTAGGCGCCGGGTTCGTGCTCGTAGCCGATCACGTCGTGGGGGCACGAGATGACACAGCCCGCACACCCGGTGCACAACCCGCTGGTGATCACCTCGTCGAACAGCTCTTTCCACTGGTACGACCAGCGTTCCTTCTTGGGTGCGGTTGCCGGTGTGTCGGTGACGGCCATCCGGTGAACCTAGCGGGTCGGCGGCGGCTGGCTGTCACAAACCCGGCCCCGGTCTCGTCAACAGGGAGACGACCACGACAGACGACGACAGGAGGAGTTCGTGAGGGACGAGCAGTGTCACGACGTGGCGGTGATCGGTGCCGGAATGGCGGGACTGAGCGCAGCGATCGAGGCCGCCGGCGGAGGAGCCCGAGTGCTCCTGCTCGACGCCCGCCGCGAGATCGGTGGTCGCGCCCGGACGCAGTGTCGCAACGGCTACGCGTTGAACGAGGGCGCCCATGCGCTCTATGTCGACGGCGCAGCCATGCGGTTCCTGCGCGAACTCGGCTGCGAGCCGCCGGGCGGGGTACCCGATGCCGGATCGGGGATCGGTGTCGACGGAGTTCGCGAGGGCGTGTTTCCCGCCACTGCCGGGTCGCTGTTGCGGACGACGTTGTTGAAGGGCGATCGGCTCGCGATGGCGAAGCTGTTCGTGCGGCTCCCCCGGATGCGTCCGGTCGACGTCGCCGATCATTCGGTCGACTCGCTGATTCGTGACCTGCTCGGCACCGGACCGGCGGCCCGGCTCGCGCTGGCCCTGTTCCGACTCTCGACGTATTCGAACGATCCGGCGACGACGAGCGCCGACGCCGGGGTTGCGCAACTGCAGATGTCGTTGCGCAACGGTGTCCGCTACGTCGACGGGGGTTGGCAGCGGATGGTCGACGATCTCGAGCGGGTGTGTGTCGAACGTGGCGTGGAGATCCGCGGTGGTGTGAAGGTCGACGCCGTCCGTGGCGACGGGTCGCGGTACGCGCTCGCGGCGGGCGACGAGGAGTTGTCGGCGCGTCGGGTGATCGTCGCCGGCCCGCCGAGCCTGTCCGCCCGCCTCCTCGGCGCAGTGGCGCCGATCACGCGGGAATGGGGCGCCACGGCCCGCCCGGCCTCGGTGGCGGCACTCGACGTCGGGTTTCCCGACGGTTGGGAGGATCGTCGCCCGTTCGCGCTGGGCATCGACACCCCGACGTACCTGTCGGTCCACGCCCCGGTGGCAGACTTGGCGCCGAGCGGCCACACACTGGTGCACGTCATGCGATATCTGCCGAGCGACGAGACCCCCGACAGCGGGCGCGACCGCGCCGAGTGCGAGGCCCTCCTCGAACGCGTCCGCCCCGGCTGGAAGCGTGCGGCGGACCACGTGACGTTTCGTCCCCGCCTCGTCGCGGCCACCGATCAGCCGGCGGCGGCACGCGGCGGACTCGCCGGTCGGCCACCTGTCGCCGTACCCGGCACCACCGGGCTGTTCGTGGCGGGGGACTGGGTCGGGCCGGAGGGTGTGCTGGCGGACGCGTCCGTGTCGAGCGGCCGGGCCGCGGGTGAGGCGGCGGGCCGATGACCGATCCTGCGGCGGAGTTCGAGGAGCACCGCCACCATCTGTTCGGTGTCGCCTATCGGATGCTCGGCCGGGTGACCGAGGCCGAGGACGTCGTGCAGGAAGCGTGGTTGCGCTGGGACGCCGCCGATCGGGCCGCGATCCATCGCCCGCGCGCCTGGCTGACCACCGTGGCGAGTCGGATCGCGATCGATCGGCTCCGATCAGCGCAGACTCGTCGCGAGGCCTACGTCGGGCCCTGGCTGCCCGAGCCCTTGCTCACCTCGATCGACGATCCGGCCGAGCATGCCGAACTGGCGGCGTCGCTGTCGGTCGCGTTCCTCACGATGCTCGAGCGTCTGAACCCGGTCGAACGGGCGGCCTTTCTCCTCCGTGAGGTGTTCGGCCACGACTATGACGAGGTCGCCGCGACGATCGATCGGTCGCCGGCGGCCTGTCGCCAGATCGTCCATCGGGCGAAGGAGCGACTGGGGCCGGACCGGCCCGCTCGGTTCGACCCGGGACCCGACGAAGAGCGACGGCTGCTCGACACGTTCATGGTCGCGGCGTTCACGGGTGACCTCGAGGCGCTGCACTCGGTGCTCGCCGAGGACGTCGTCGCGTGGAGCGACGGCGGCCCGAACCAGCACGCGGCGCGCCGCCCGATCCTCGGCCGGGCTCGGGTTGCGATCTTCGCTCGGGGGATCGCGACGAAGCGCGACCGGATGCACTCAGAGCTGCGGGTGGACCACGCCCGCGTCAACGCCAGCCCCGGTCTCGTGGCTCGCGCCGACGGCGAGGTCTTCATGGCGATGGCGTTCGACATCGGATCGGAGGGGATCCGGGCGATCCACTCCGTTCTCAATCCCGACAAGCTCGAACACGTCAGGTAGCGGTGCGTCCCACGCCGGCATGGTGTCGGTCGCCGGGTCGTAGCGGGCGAGCCATTGGGTCATCCACGACGGATCGGCCTGCTGGGCCGGGTGATGGTTGGGGAGCACCGTGATGGCCATCGTGGGCATCACCTCGAAGGCGAACCCGATGCCCCACTTCCACAGGCGGAACCAGGCGACGGGGCTCAGGATGCGACGCCAGGCCGTGAGCTGCACGACGGTGCCGAGGAAGATGAACCACACGAGCATCGCGAAACACGTCGCCATCGCGGCCGCGTAGCGCACACGACTGCCACCGGTGGCGGCCCAGACGTCGTGGGCGACCGTCTTGTGTTCGACCTCCTCGGCGAGGTGCCAGAGGATCATGGTGGCCGGGGTCTCGTCGGCGCCGCGGAAGAGCTCGTGGCGGTGTGCATCCATCCAACGGGCCGCGGCGAACGCCGTGGCCTCGAACCCGGCCGCGTAGGCGATCGCGAACCTGCGCCCGGCGCGCCGCTGCAGGAAGCGGTACGACGCCGCGAGCCATCGCTCCACCCGCTCGAGGGCGGGATGTTGTGTTGTGAGGATCTCGTTGAACCGCCGATGTTGGCGGGCGTGCTCGCCCTCCTGGGCCAGGTACTCGCGCACCCGCTCCGTCAGCTCGGGGTCGTCGATCGAGCGGGCTGCGTCCCGTACGGCCTGCATCACGTAGGGCTCGCCGCTGGGCATGCCGAGGCTGAGCGCGTTGACCGCAGCCGAGAACTCCGGCTTCAACGGCTGCCATGCGGCACGGGTGTCGGCGGGCCACTCGAGGCGGATGCGGCGATGGGGGAGCGGCGGCATTCCTCTCCATCGGCGGGTGATCCGCGTTCTGTAGGTCGTTCGGCCCATACGATCCGTACATGGTGGATTTCGCGAAGAAGATCATGAAGAGCTGTGGCGACGACCTCGAGGCGGGTGAGACGGTCCTGGCGGGCACCTTCGTGCAGCCGCCGGGAGCGATTCGCCGGCAGGTGGCGTTCGGCGCGATCGGTGGTGTCGTCGGTGCGGTCGTCGGCGACACGATGGCGCAGAAGCGGGCCTCCGAGAACCCGACCGCCGACGAGGGGATCGTCGTCGACATCCCACCCGGCAAGGCGGTGCTCGGGATCACCGACCGTCGCTTCCTGGTCTTCGGCCACAGCACGATGAGCGGGAAGCCGAAGGGGCTCAACGCATCGATCCCGCTGGACCAGGTCTCGGCGATCACCCACGAGAGCGGAAAGCTCACGGGCAAGCTGCTCGTGACCTTCGCCGACGGCACCTCGATCGACTTCGACGTGGTCAAGACGGCGAAGCCGGGGCCGTTCGTGGAGGCGTTCCACACCGCCACCGGCCGGTAGCGCCCTCGGCAGGACTCGAACCTGCGCTCACGCCTCCGGAGGGCGATGCTCTATCCGCTGAGCTACGAGGGCCAGCCCCGCGAGGGGCAAGACGACACACTACCGATGATCCGCCGTGCTTGTCGGCGAGATCGCGGAAGATTGTGGCGTTGCGTTCGCTACTCGTCGCTCTGGAGGCCGTCGGGCACGTCGCCGCCGCTGACCCACGCCTCGCAGAAGACGACGTCGGGGACGACACCGCCGCCCATGCGTCCCAACGCATCACCGGGCTCGTCGGGGAACGGGAACGCGGGCATGAACTCGGCCGGGGTGATCCGGGCTTCGAGGCACTCCCATTCGAGGGTGCTGAGGGCGAACGTGTCGAGGTTGCCGTCGTTGGATGCGCCGAGGACGACGGCTCCGCCGGCGTCGCAACCGGCGACGATGCCGACGACGCGGTCGCTGACGTCGAGTTCGACCGGCTCCTCGTCGGCGACGACCCGATCGGAGAACCGATCCGTGTAGGCGTCGTGCCACGCGTCCACGTAGGCGTTGGCGACACACTCGGCTTCGACGGCATGCGTCCCGGGGATGGCCAAGGCACCGGGAATGTCGGCGCCGAGGCGGTCGCGCAGGCTCGGCCCGCACTCGATCAGCGCGTCGGCCAGGGCGATCGCCAGGTCGCGGTCGACCCCGGAGGCGGTCTTCGCCGACAGGTCGACGCCGTCGAGATCGGACAGTTGGAAGTCGCCGGCGGCGAGGGTCGTGTCGATCATGCATCCGGCCGCAGTGCGACCGAAGCCGTCCTCGAGCGCGCCCTCGATCAGCACCGTGCGGAGGATCGCTTGCTCGGCGTCCCAGCCGGGGTCCTCGTCGCCGACCGCCCGATCCGCGGCGACCTGGCCCGGCTCGGCATCAGAACAGGCGCCGGCGAGGAGCGCAACGAGGGTCAGCAACACGATGGGGAGCAACAGTCCGCGAGAACGCATGTTGGACTCATCGGCCGAAGAATGGCGACTCTGAGGACTCCGGCACCCGGTAGGATCGGCGGTTCCCGACCCTCCCCGAGGCTGCACGATGGACGTTCGTGATCAACTCCGCGCCGCGTTGGCATCGGCACTGGCGGCGGCCGGTGTCGACCCGGTCCCCACGGAGATCACCCTCGAGCGACCGGGCAACCCCGAGCACGGCGACTGGTCGTCCAACGTTGCCCTCGCCACGGCGAAGTCGGCCGGCCGAAATCCGCGGGAGCTGGGGCAGCAGTTGGTCGATCATCTCCGGACCGCGCCGCCACCCCACGTCACGGCGATCGATCTCGCGGGTCCGGGCTTCGTCAACTTCCACCTCGGCGACACCTGGCTGCACGATGTGCTGGTCGATGTGGTCCGGTCCGGTGTCGAGGGGTACGCCCGACCCGATCTCGGCCACGGCCTCCACGTCAACGTCGAGTTCGTCTCGGCCAATCCCAACAAGCCGCTCCACGCCGGCCACGGACGCGGGGCGTGCTACGGCGACTCGATCGCCCGGCTCCGGGAACGCTGCGGCTATCGGGTCACCCGGGAGTACTACATCAACGACCGGGGCGTGCAGATGGCGAAGTACGCCGAGTCCCTCGCGGCGCGCAAGCGCGGGGAGGAGCCGCCCGAAGACGGCTACCAGGGCGACTATCTGATCGACTGGGCGGCCGAGATGCCCGACGATGCCGAGCCATTGGCGTGGGGCTACGAACGGGCGCTCGCCAGCCATCGCGCCACGCTCGCCGCGCTCCAGATCCACCACGACGTGTGGTTCAGCGAGAAGTCGATGGTCGAGTCGGGGGCGATCGAGGAGAGCCTGGCCGATCTCCGTAGCCACGATGCCGTCTACGAATCGGAGGGCGCCACATGGCTGCGCAGCACCGATCAGGGCGACGACAAGGACCGCGTGCTCATCAAGAGCGACGGCGACTTCACCTATCTCACGCCCGACATCGCGTATCACCGTGACAAGTTCAGTCGGGCCGACCGGCTGTTCAACGTCTGGGGCGCCGACCACCACGGCTACGTTCCGCGCATGAAGGCGGCGATGGAGCTCCTCGGTCACGATCCCGAGGAACTCCACATCGCCATCACCCAGATGGTCGACCTGATGCGCAGCGGCGAGCCGGTTGCGATGTCCGGCCGCACCGGCGACTTCATCGCGCTCGACGATGTGATCAACGAGGTGGGGCCGGATGCCGCCCGCTTCACGTATCTCATGCAGTCGGTCGATTCCCGCCAGACCTTCGATCTCGACGAGGTCGCCAAGCAGGGCATGGAGAACCCGGTCTTCTACGTGCAGTACGCCCACGCCCGGATCTGTTCGATCCTGCGCAAGGTGGCCGACGAGGGCGTGGTGCGCGTCCCGCTCGCCGAACTCGACCTGTCGCTGCTCACCCATGACCGTGAGCTCGACATCCTGCGGTCGCTGCAGCAGTTGCCCGACATCGTCGAGATCGCCTGCACCGACGATGCCCCCCACCGGATCGTCGCCTGGTCGCGCGAGCAGGCCGCAGCGCTGCACGGCTTCTACCACGACTGCTACGTGATGGGCGACGGCGTCAGCCCGGCGCTCACCCAGGCCCGGATCGCCCTCGTCGAGGCGTCGCAGGTCGGTCTGCGGATCGCGCTCGACCTGCTCGGGGTGACCGCGCCGGAGTCGATGTAGTCCGATGCGTCCCTTTCCGTTTCGTCTGTTGCCCGACTCGGCCGAGGTCGTCGACGGGCGGCTGGAGATCGGTGGATGCGACCTGATCGACTTGGCCGCGGAGTTCGGCACGCCAGTGTTCGTCTACGACGAACAGCACCTCCGCGATCGGTGTCGCGAAGCCGTTGCGGTGTTCGGCGATGGTGTGGCCTACGCCACGAAGGCGTTCCTCTGCGGGGCGATGGCCCGGCTGGCCCACGAAGAGGGCATGTGCCTCGACGTCGCGACCGGCGGCGAGCTCCATGTCGCGCTGCATGCCGGGGTCCCCGCCGATCGGCTGGTGCTCCACGGCAACAACAAGTCGATGGCCGAGCTCCGCATGGCGGTCGAGGCCGGCGTCGGGCGCATCGTCGTCGACTCGTTCGACGAGCTCGACCGACTCGATGCGCTGTCGGCGGAGACCGGCATGGCGCCGAAGGTGCTGTTGCGACTCACCCCCGGCGTCAAGGCCGAGACCCACGACTACATCGCCACCGGCCACGACGATTCGAAGTTCGGGTTCACGGTGTCGACCGGGGCCGCTGCCGCTGCGATCCAGCGGGCGCGCGCGTCCGATGCCGTCGAACTGATGGGTGTCCACGCCCACATCGGAAGTCAGGTGTTCGTCGTGTCGTCGTTCGCCAAGGCCGCCGCGGTCATCGCCGAAGCGGCGGCGCCGTACGATCTGGCCGAGATGTCGGTGGGCGGGGGACTCGGCGTGCCCTACGTGGCCGACGAACGGGCGCCGACCATCACCGAGTGGGGCACCGCGGTGCTCGACGCCTGTGCCGCGGCCGGCGTCACCGCGAAGGTCTCGGCCGAACCCGGTCGCTCCATCGCCGCGGCTGCTGCGGTCACCCTCTACGAGGTCGGCACCATCAAGCGGCTGCCCGACATCCGCACCTACGTGTCGATCGACGGCGGAATGAGCGACAACCCGCGTCCTGTGCTCTATGGGTCCGGCTACGAGGCCTTCCTCCCGCGCGCGGTCGACGCCGACCGCGACGAGACGGTCACGATCGTCGGCAAACACTGCGAGTCGGGCGATGTGCTCGTGCGCGACGCGGCCCTGCCCGCCGACCTCGCGGTGGGCGACATCCTGGGGACGGCGGTCACCGGCGCCTACGGTCACTCCATGGGGTCGAACTACAACAAGGTCACGCGGCCGCCGGTGGTGTTCGTGTCGGATGGCGATGCCCGACTCGTCGTGCGGCGCGAGACCTACGACGACCTGACCCGCCTCGACGTCTGAGGTGATGGGCAGCCTCCGCCGGGCCGACGTCTTGTGGCGGGCGACCATCGACGGCGTGCTCGTCCGTCCGCTCGGTGCGACCACCCTGACAAAGCTGGCGGGCACCGGTGGCGCGCTCTGGGCGCTGCTCGACGAGCCGTCGTCGTTCGACGACCTCTGTGCCCGTCTGGCCACCGCCCACGACGTCGACGTCGCCGTCGTGACGACCGACCTCGTGCCGGTCGTCGAGGATCTCATCGCCAAGGGCGTGCTCGAGCGGATCGATGGCTGACGCACCGTCCGCCGTCGACACCTGGCTGCGCGCCCTGGCGGGTCTCGGCCTGGCGGGATCGCCGCCGCCGGGCCCGCCACCGCCCATCGGGGAGCTGCTGGCGGGAGCCGCGCGGCACAAGCTCGTGGGGGTGCTCGCCGCGGCCGTGAGTGCGGGGGTGGTCGACCCCGACCCGGTCGACCTGGCACTCATCGCCGATGCCCACGAAGGGGCCATGCGCGAGGTCCTCCTCCTGGAGGAGGAGCTGCTCCGGGCGATCGACGTGCTCGACGCCGCCGGCGTCGACAGCCGGGTGGTGAAGGGTGCCGCCCTCGCGCACATGATCCACCCCGACCCGTCGGAGCGGTGCTTCGGCGACAACGACGTCCTGGTCGCGAGCGCCGACATCGATGCCTCGGTCGCCGCGCTGATCGACGCAGGAGCGACACGGCCGATCCCCGCGCTGTCGCCGTCGTTCGATCGTCGCTTCGCGAAGTCGGTCACACTTCGGTGGTCGGGCGCGACCGAACTCGACCTCCATCGCACGCTCGCCGCAGGCCCCTACGGCAAGCTGATCGAGCTCGACGACCTCATGCGCGACCCTGTCGAGATCCTCCTCGCCGGGCGTGCGGTGCGGACCCTTCCCGCCGATCTCCATCTTCTCCACGGCGCGATCCACGTCGCCCTCGGTGATGTCGATCCCCGCCTCGGCAACGTGCGCGACCTCGCCCTGCTCGCGGCGTGGCCCTCCATCGACGTCGACGCGGTCGTCGACGCCGCCACCCGGTGGGGATGCGCCGCGCCGGTGGCATGCGGGCTGCAGACGACGGTCGCGCTCGGACACCGGCGATCGGCGATCGAGCAGTGGGCCGACGCCTTCGTCGTGAACGAGACCGATCGTCGTCGACTCGCCGTCTATCGCCATCGCGAGGGCCGGTACCGCCGGCAGGCCCGGGCGACATGGGCCGTGCTCGGCTGGGGCGATCGGTTCGCGTTCAGCCGTGCGCTGATGGTGCCGAGCGCCGCCAACCGGAGCGCACGGAAGCGGGCTCGTCCGTCGTAGCGCCACCGAGGGCGTCGAGGCCGCCAAGCGCGACCGAGGGGATGTCGACGGTCGGCGTCGGATCGGTTCCGGTTCGAGATCGCGGCGGTGGGGGCAGTCGGTCGTCGTGGCGGGCCAGGATCTCGGCGAGCCGCGCTGCGCTCGACGGGTCCCGCAGAACGGCCCCGACGTCGGCCGCGAGATCCGTCGAGCAACCGATGCGCGCGAGGTCGTGATCGCTCCACCTCGTGCTGGGGTCGAGCACCACTCCGGTCGCGCATTCGACGACCATGATCGCGAGCCCGAGCACGTCGTCGCGGGGGTGCAGCGCCCGGCCGGGAGGGTGGGGGAGGCGGGCGGGTGTCCCCCGACGGCGCGTGCTGCCGGGCAAGCCGGCCGCGTCGAAGTCGATCAGCCAGAGGTCGCCGTCGGGGGCGAAGACCACGTTGGCGGGCTTGATGTCGCCGTGGACGATGCCGTCGTCGTGCAGGCGGGCCAGTGTGCGGGCGATGCGGGTGCCCGTGCCGCGAGCGGCGGCCTCGGGGAGCGCGCCCACCTCCGTGAGGAGGTCGGCGAGTGAACTCCGGCCGCCGACCGTGACGACGCCGCGACCGGGTTGGTCTGGCCCCGGGTCGTGAAGGGGAACGATCCCGTCGCCGCGGACGAGACGCAGCATCGCCCGTTCGAGCCGCGCCGCACGCAGCGATGGATGCGACTTCCGGTGTGGTTCTGTCACATGAAGAAAGATTGCATGAAACACATGGAAAAGCAATGTAAGGGCGCTGGGGGGAACTCCACCCTGCCGGTCGGCATTGGCGGATACGCTCGGCGCCCGTGGACATCAAAACCGTGAAGCTCGGGCTCCTTGGTTGCGGCACGGTGGGCAGTGCGCTGGCACGTCTGCTCGACCGGCAGCGCGAAACGATCGTCGCCCGTACCGGCGTCGAGCTCGAGATCACGCGGATCGCCGTCCGCGACCTCGACAGAAATCGCGATGTCGCCGTTCCCGACGACGTCTTCACGACCGACACCATGGGTGTCGTCGAGGATCCCGACGTCGACATCGTCGTCGAGCTCATCGGTGGGGTCGAACGTGCACACGAACTGGTCGCCCGTGCCCTCTCGCTGGGCAAGCCGGTGGTGACCGGCAACAAGGCCCTCCTCGCCGCGCACGGCGCCGAGCTCTACGCCGCGGCCGACGCAGCCGGCGTCGATCTCCTGTTCGAAGCCGCCGTGGCGGGTGGCATCCCGCTCATGCGGCCGTTGCGTGAATCGTTGGTCGCCGAACCCGTCACGCGGGTGATGGGCATCATCAACGGCACGACCAACTACATCCTCACGAGGATGACCGAAGCCGGCGCGTCCTACGAGGAGGCCCTGGCCGAGGCCCAGGCCCTCGGCTACGCAGAGGAAGACCCCACGGCCGATGTCGAGGGCTACGACGCCGGCGCGAAGGCGGCCATCATCGCCACCATCGTCTACGGCGCCATCGTCCCCCACGACCAGGTGCACCACGAGGGGATCTCGGCGATCACCTCCGACGACATCGCCGTCGCCGGGCGCCTGGGCTACGCGATCAAGGCGATCGCGATCGTCGAGAAGTGTCCGGTCGAGGAGGGCGTACCGAGCATCGCCGTGCGGGTCCACCCCGCACTGGTCCCGCTCGCTCATCCGCTCGCGTCCGTGCGCGACAGCTTCAACGCCGTCTTCATCGAGGGCGAGTCGGTCGGTGAGCTGATGCTCTACGGACGGGGAGCCGGCGGCGACCCGACCGCGAGCGCAGTGCTCGGCGACCTGATCGACGCGGCCGCGAATCTCACCCGTGGTACCAGTGCCCGCATCGGCGCCCTGACCGCCGCCTCCGTCCGGCCGGTCAGCGAGTCGACGTCGGCCTACTACCTGCGGGTGGCGGTGATGGACCGGCCCGGCGTCCTCGCGCAGGTCGCCGATGTGTTCGGCCGCCACCAAGTCTCGATCTCGTCGATGGAACAACACGGCATGGGTGACGAAGCGGTCCTGATGTTCATCACCCACGTGTCGCGCGAGGCCGACGTGCGGGCGACGCTCGAGGAGCTGCGCGGGCTCGACATCGTCACCGACATCACCTCGGTGATCCGCGTGGTCGGCGAGATCTGATCGTGCTCGAGTACCTCAGCTCGCGGGGACGGGCGCCCTCGCTCACCTTCCCCGACGTGTTGCTGACCGGCCTGGCGCCCGACGGCGGGTTGTATCTCCCGGCAGCATGGCCGCCGCTGACCGACGCCGCCCCGAGCGACTACGCCGAGCTCGCCACCGCGGTGATGGCCCCGTTCGTGGCCGGCACCATCCCGGCCGACGACTTCGCCGAGATGGTCACGGCGGCCTACGCCACCTTCGATCACCCCGAGGTGGTCCCGCTGGTCCAACTCGACGAACAACACCATCTGCTCGAGCTGTTCCACGGTCCGACACTCGCGTTCAAGGACGTCGCGCTCCAGCTCGTGGGGCGGCTCTTCGACTACGAACTGCGCCGCCGAGGTGAACGCGTGATGATCGTCGGCGCGACCTCGGGCGACACCGGCTCGGCGGCGATGGATGCGGTTCGCGACAGCGACCTCGTCGACATCGTCATTCTCTTCCCCCAGGGTCGCACGAGCGAGGTCCAGCGGCGCCAGATGACCACCCTCGGCGCTCGCAACGTCCACGCGGTCGCGGTCGAGGGGACCTTCGACGACTGTCAGGACCTCGTGAAGGCGATGTTCGCCGACGAGCCGTTCCGGGACCGGAACCGACTGTCGGCGGTGAACTCCATCAACTGGGCACGTGTGATGGCGCAGATCGTCTACTACGTGTGGGCCGCGCAGCGACTCGACCGGCGGTCGATCCCGACGACATTCTGTGTGCCGACCGGCAACTTCGGCAATGTCTTCGCCGGGCACGTGGCCGCGTCGATGGGGCTTCCGGTCGAGCGGTTCCTCGTCGCCAGCAACCGCAACGACATCCTCACGCGGCTCATCGACACCGGCGAGATGGTGGCGGATGAGGTCGTGCCCACCCTCTCGCCGAGCATGGACATCCAGATCTCGTCGAACCTCGAGCGGCTGCTCGTCGAACTGCTCGACGGGAACGGGCCAGCCACCGCCGAGCTCCTCGCCGACTTCCGGACCCGGGGCCGTGCCTCGCTCACCGAGGCACAGCACGCCCGACTGCGAGACGAGTTCGCTGGCGCCCGTCTCGACGACGACGAGACACTGGCCGTGATCGGTGAGGTGTACCGGACCCTCGGGCGCCTGATCGATCCGCACACCGCCGTCGCGCTCGGCGCAACACAGCGGTTGCGGCGTCCGGGCGAGACGGTGGTGACCCTGTCCACCGCGCACCCGGCGAAGTTCCCCGATGCGGTCGAAGCGGCAACCGGTGTCCGTCCGGAGTTGCCGCTTCATCTCGCCGACCTGTTCGACCGTCACGAGGAGTTCGTCGTCCTCCCGAACGACCTCGCGACCGTCGAGGATTATGTCGACGGCGTCCGCCGGTGACCCGGCAGACCCTGTCGACGGCGTCCGCCGGTGACCCGGCAGACCGGCTGCGTGGTTGTTGCCGGACAGCGTTGTCCGTAGCCTGAGCGGAGTCGCCGAGAAAGAGGGGCGCGGCCAGCTCGATTCGAGAGCCTGGCGCCTACCTGTGGTGCGACGCACCCTCCACCTCGACCCCAACACGAGGAGCCTGTCCGTGGAAACCGCGGAAATGCGCCGGTCCACCCTGCAACGCAAGGACCGCGAAGAACTCACGATGATCGCGACGACGCTGGGCAAGAAGCCGGCGTCGCGGGCTCGCAAGGGCGAGATCATCGACCTCATCCTCGATCTCGCCGCCGGCGGCGACGGCAGCAGTGTGGTTCCGGCGGAGCCCGACCCCGAACCCGCGGCCGAAGCGGTGGAGGAGTCCTCCGCCGCTGCCGACGACGACAGCGACGACGACAGTACTGACGACGACAGCAGTGATGACGACGGTGCTGACGACGACAGCGGTGACGACGACGACGATGACGACGACGGCAGTGACGACGACGGGAGCGACGGAGATGCCGAGGAATCCGGCGGCGGGCGGACGGGTCGCTCCCGGAACGGTGATCGCGACGGATCCGGCGAACAGAACGAGAGTGGCCGTGAAGGGGAGTCGAACCGGAAGCGTCGGCGCCGTGGCCGCGACCGCGAGAACAACCGGGACTCGAACGATCAATGGGACGGCGAGCCGATCCCTGTCGCCGGCTATCTCGAGCTCCGCAACGAGGGCTACGGCTTCCTGAGGGTCGACGGCGCGCTGCCGTCCAAGGACGACGCCTATGTTCCCGTGAAGATGGTCCGCCAGTTCGGCCTGCGGAAGGGTGATCACCTCAGCGGCACCTCCCGGCCGGCGAACCGTAACGAGAAGAACCCGGCGATGACCGAGATCCAGTCGGTCAATGGCGGTGATCCCGAAGCAGTCTCGGAGCGCATCGACATCGACTCGCTTCCGGCCGTGTACCCGAGTGAACCGATCGTGTTCGCCGGGCCGCAGGAACCCGCCGATCCGACGGCGCAGGTGATCGACCTGCTCACGCCGTTCGGCAGGGGTCAGCGCGCATTGCTCGCCGGTGCGCCGCGCACCGGCAAGACGACGGTGCTGCAGCACCTGATCCGATCGATCGAGACCAATCACCCCGACCTGACGCTTCTCGTCCTGCTGCTCGACGAGCGGCCCGAGGACGTGACCGAGATGACCCGCTGGGTCGAGAAGGGCGATGTGATCGCTGCGGCGTTCGATCGTCCCGCCGAAGAACAGGTGACGATCGCGGAGATGGTGATCGAGCGGGCCAAGCGGCTCGTCGAGGCAGGGAAGGATGCCGTGGTCGTGGTCGACGGGATCACCCGTCTCGCTCGTGCCTACGCCCAGGAGGCCGCCGGCAACCGGTCCGGCGTGGTGGTCGACGCGACGACCGTTCATCCCGCGAAGCGCTTCCTCGGGGCGGCACGCAAGCTCGAAGGCGGCGGCTCGCTGACGATGATCGCGACGATCAACGTCGACACCGACTCGACCACCGACGCCGCCATCTACGAAGAGCTCGCACCGACCGCCAACCTCGAGATCCGACTGTCGCGGGCTGCAGCGGTTCGCCGCGTGTTCCCCGCCGTCGACATCGAGGCGTCGGCAACCGTGCACGAGGAGCGCCTCGTCGGCGACAAGGAACTCGAGGCGTCGCGTGCGCTTCGCCGCGAGCTCGCCGCTGTCGCAGCCGACCCCACCACCGACGCAGCCGCCGATCTGCTGGCCCTGCTCGAGAAGATCGCCGCGGGGTAGGTTGCCGCGACGGCAATCCCCCTCCAGACTGGAGCCGTTATGAAGTCCGACATCCACCCCGAGTACCGCTTCGTCGTGTTCCACGATGTTTCCGCCGGCACCTCCTTCCTCACTCGTTCGACGATGTCGACCTCCGAGACGACCACCTGGGAAGACGGCAACGAGTACCCCCTGGCCAAGGTGGAGATCTCGAGCGAGAGCCATCCGTTCTTCACCGGTCAGATGAAGATCGTCGACACCGCGGGTCGCGTCGAGCGCTTCGAGAAGCGCTACGGCCGCCGCAAGGCCGCTGCCGGCGAGGCCGCCGCCGTCGAAGCCGAGGCCGAAGCCCCCGCTTCCGACGACTGAGTCGTCATGGCGCTCGACGCGGATCGTCGGGCGCTCCTCGAACGTTCGCGGGCCGAGGGGCTGCTGCGGAGTTCCTTCGATCTCGATCCATCGCTACTCGAGCTGACGTCGGCACCGTTCGGCATCATCGCCCGGGACGACGACCGCGCCTGGATCGTGTCGATGAGCGACGACCTCGCCGTGCTCGGTGGCGCTCTCGTCTGGATCGACCGCCATTCGCCGGCTGAGGTCGATCTCGTGGTCGAGCACCATGGTGGGATCCACGCTCGCCGCGCCGCAGTACTGGCGCCGGAGTGCCGTGTCTGGACTTCCTCGGGAGGCGTGGTCGTTGCGGCGGTGCCGGAGCCGATCCCCGAACCGTTGCCGCGGCCCGACGATGCCGCACACTTCGAGGCCGCGCTCGTGGAGCTCGGTCTCGACGTGGTGTGCGAGGACGGCATCTTGCGCGGCGAGATCGCCGGACTCGAAGTCGCCCGGATCCTCCACGGACCCGACGGCCCGGTGCTCGAGGCCGGCGTCGGCCGTTTCGACCGCGAGGCCGGCGTCTTGTTGCATGCGGGCCGTTCCCCGATCGAGGCGGTCGCCGATGCCGCTGCCCAGGTGTGGCCGCATCGCACTCCGGGCGCGGTTTCCCACGCCGTCAACCGCCTTGCCCGCGAACGCTGGCTCCGTGCCATCGTGGTGGCCGACCCGATCGCCTTCGACATCGATCTCCCGGCGCTCGTCGAGCCGGTGCCGCCCCGAGCCAATCTTCTCGAGGCCGTTCCCGCCGCCGTGTTCGGAACCGATGATGACCGGTCGGTGCTGCTGGTGTGCTCGGTCGGCGTCGACCTGGGCCTGATCCCTGCGATCGCCGACCTCATGGTCGCGCACGCGCCCGACATCGTCAGGATCGTCGTTCCCGTTCGCGATCGGTTGCCGCACCTGGAGCGGCTCGCAACCCGGTTGCCGGTGCCCACCGAGATCCGTGTCATCGAGACGCCCTGGGTCGACTGACCCGGTCGGGCCCGAGGTCGGCCACGACTCCGTGAGGTGAGAGGTCCTGGGCCGATGGACCCAGATATTCACTAAAGGGTCCACGCCACTGCCCCGATGGATCACGCACTGGGCGCGTGAACCGAGGAGCACAGAGATGAAGAAGTGGACCGCCGCTGTGGCAGTGACGGCACTGATGGTGACCGGGTGCAAGGAGACGTTCGAGAACGTCACCACCGGAATCGACGGCGACGTCACGGCGACGAACCCCGACACCGGGGTCGAGCGCAACGTCGATCGCGTCGACGTGCCAGGGGGCACCGGCGACACCGCCCAACTGCTTCCGGTGATCCCGCAGGATGAAGTGTCGATCCTCGAAGCCGACGGGCTGTCGCTCGTCTGGGCTACGGCGCGGAACGCGCCGGCCGAGGGTTCGCTCGAGAACGCGGCGATCGACGAACCCTTCGAGGTTCGCCTCGAGGTCTCCGACACGTCCATCGACCGCGTCGAGTGGTACATCGACGGCGTCCTCTTCCGCGACGACGACATCTCGCCCCCCTTCAACATCCGCTACGTCGGCGTCTTGCCGATCGACGGCACCTTCGAGTCCGACCAGGGATTCGACAACTCCTGGACGTTCCGGCGTGGGCAGACCTACGCGGTCCAGGCGGTCGTGCATCGCGGGGACGCCTCGGTGACACTCGCCGCCGAGTTCACGATCGGAGCGGCGGCCGGCACGCCGGCGGTGCCGACGACGACGGCGGCTCCCGCGCCCACGACGACCACGACGGCGGCTCCTGCGCCCACGACGACGACGACGGCGGCTCCTGCGCCCACGACGACGACGACGGCGGCTCCGGCACCGACGACGACAGCGGCGCCGGTCTCGACCGATGGACGACCCATCGTGATGGCCAACGCCGACACCGTGCTCAACCAGCCCAACACCATCTACGACTTCAACTTCTCATCACCCGGCGAAGTCGTCATCATGGCCAGCAACGTCGAAGCACGAAACATCCGCGGCGGCGGCGCCCGCCGAATCGGCGTCCGCAACGGACAAAGCATCACCGACTCCGGATTCCGCAACTTCGAATTCACCTTCGCCCACGTCCAGATGTCGGGCGGCGCAACCGTCACCCGGCCGTACTTCATCGACGGCACCGACGTGAACAGCCAACCCAACATCGGCGACGGCGACATCATGCAGTTCTTCGCCTACGAAGGAAACATCATCGACCCGCTCGTCGACAACGTCACCATCCACGGCAAACAACGACCCAGCGGATCCACCGCCCACAACGACGCCATCCAATACACCGGCATGTCCGGCGGACAGGTCGTCAACCCGACCATCCGCAACAGCACCATCTACGGCGCCTCATCCGCAGCCGTGCAGGCCAAGCACGTGGTCGGACTGTTCACCATCGAGAACACCACACTCTCCGAAGAGTTCGAGTCCTACCACGCCGTCATCGCCAAGCCCGGCAACGCCTCGTCGAGCATGCTGTGGCGCAACAACACCCTCCTCGACGGCGCCTCCGTCGCCGCCACCGACGGATGGACCGTCGCCGCCGGCAGCAACGGCGTCGGCGGCAACGTGACCATCAACTGACGGGGGTCGCGTCATCTCCGTCGCCTCTCCGGGCGAGCGGTAGGCTTGGGGAAATGGCGCCCCAATGTCCTGCGTGTAGTTCGGCGAACACCGAATCTCTGATGGTGATTCCGGCCCTGCCGGTGCACGTCGGATTGCTCTGGCACAGCGAGGCTGCTGCTCGAGGGTGTGAGAAGGCGGAGATGGCGCTCACCCTGTGCTCGCACTGCGGCTATGTGTGGAACGCGGCGTTCGACATCGACCGCATGGACTACGAGCAGGACTACGACAACGCGCTGCACCACTCGCCGAAGTTCGCGAACTGGGAGGCGGAACTCGCCAAGGGGCTCGTCGAACGCCACGGGCTGCGAGGCCGTCGCCTCGCCGAGATCGGGCCCGGCGACGGGCGGTTCCTCGCCAACCTCTGCATCGAGGGAGGCAACACCGGCATCGGTTTCGAGCCGGGCCACAACCCCGATCGTGTGAGCGAGCTGGTCGCCCGGGCCGATGTGCGGATCTTCGACGAATATGCCGATGCCGACAGCCTGCGTGGCCACGAGGTCGACTTCGTCTCGTCACGCCACGTCCTCGAGCACCTTCCCGAGCCGATGATGCTGATCGACACGATCCGGGGCGGGATCGTCCCTGGCGGCGGGGTCTACATCGAGGTGCCGAACTTCGCGTGGGCGCTCGACCGGGGCGCGTTCGAGGACCTGATGTACGAGCACTGCGGCTACTACACGCCCGAGACGCTCGCCCACCTGATGGTCAGAGCGGGGCTCACCGATGTCGAGGCTCGCCCGACCTTCGACGGCCTCTTCGCCGCCGTCGAGGCCAACGTCACCGGCGCGGCGCCGAACGACGAGCCGGTCGACCCCGCGGTGGTCGAGCGGATCCGGGCCGACGTCCACGCCCTGGCCGACCGCATCGAGGCCGTCGGCGCGGATCTCGCGGCCCGCCGCGATCGTGGACAGCGACTCGCTGCGTGGGGTGGCGGCGCCCGCGCCGTCGGGTTGATGAACCTCGTCCCGGCCTCCGATGCCATCGAGTGGGTGGTCGACATCAACCCGCGCAAGCAGGGGACGTTCGTCACCGGGACCGGCCACGCCATCGTCGCGCCCGAGGTGCTCGTGGAGGCGCGGCCCGACGCGGTGCTGGTGGTCAACCCGGTGTACACCGACGAGATCACGCGAATGCTTTCAGATCTCGGGGTAGATGCCGACGTGATCAGCATCTGAGAGGAGTGCCCCCACATGGCTGAATCACTCACTGGTGGCCCGTGCCGCTTCTGTGGCACCGAGTTGACCGAGACCTTCATCGATCTGGGCAAGTCGCCCCTGTGCGAGACATTCCTCACCCAGGAGCAGCTGCTCGAGGGCGAGAACTTCTACCCCCTTCACGCATGGGTGTGCCACGAGTGCTTCCTCGTGCAGCTCCAGGAGTTCGTGAGCCCCGACGAGATCTTCCGCGAGTACGCCTACTTCTCCTCGTACTCCAACGCCTGGCTCGAACACTGCGCGAACTATGTCGACAAGATGACCGAGCAGCTCGGCCTCGGCGAGGACTCGATGGTCGTCGAGCTCGCCAGCAACGACGGCTACCTCCTCCAGTACTTCCTCCAGAAGAACATCCCGGTGCTCGGTGTCGAGCCGGCCCTCAACGTCGCGAAGGTCGCGGAGGAGGAGCGCGGTGTCCCGACCCGCACCGAGTTCTTCGGTCGCGAGTTCGCGTCGAAGCTCGCCGAGGAGGGCATCCAGGCCGACCTCGTGCTCGGCAACAACGTGATGGCCCAGGTGCCCGACCTCAACGACTTCGTCGGCGGCATGCCGATCATCCTCGCGCCCCACGGCACGGTCACGATCGAGTTCCCCCATCTGATGCGGACGATGGAGGAGAACCAGTTCGATCAGGTGTACCACGAGCATTTCTCGTACTTCTCGCTCGTCACCACCGAACGGATCTTCGCGGCACACGGCATGCGGCTCTACGACGTCGAGGAGCTGTGGACCCACGGCGGATCGATTCGGATCTACGCATGCCACGCCGAGCACACGCTCGAGGAGACCGATCGTCTCCGCGAGCTACGCGAACGCGAACTCGCGCTCGGCACCGAGACACTCGACTACTACCGCGACTTCGCCTCGCGGATCGTGGGTCTGCGTCACGACGTCCTCACGTTCTTGATCCAGGCCCGTCGCGACGGCAAGCGGGTGCTGGGCTACGGAGCCCCGGGCAAGGGCAACACGCTGCTCAACTACATCGGCATCCGCGAAGACCTGATCGAGTTCACCGTCGACCGCAATCCCTACAAGCACGGTCGGTTCACTCCCGGCACGCACATCCCGATCCACGATCCCGAGATCCTCGAGACGGAGCACGCCGACTACATCTTCATCCTTCCGTGGAATCTCACCGACGAGATCACGAAGCAGCTCGCCCATCTCGCCGAGCGCGGCACGAAGTTCGTGCGGCCCGTTCCGGGACTCACGGTTCTGGGTGGGGAGCCGAGGTGAAGGTCGTCCTGTTCTGCGGCGGGCGGGGCATGCGCATGCGCGAGTTCTCCGAGAACATCCCGAAGCCCATGGTGCCCGTCGGGCCTCGCCCGATCCTGTGGCACCTCATGCGCTACTACGCCCACTACGGCCACACCGACTTCGTGCTCTGCCTCGGCTACCGCGGTGACTACATCAAGCGCTACTTCCTCGACTACGAGGAATGGCTGTCGAACGACTTCATCCTGCGCGGTAACAGCGGGTCGGGGGGGTCCGACGTCGAGATGCTCAACACCGACCTCGACACCTGGAACATCACGTTCGTCGACACCGGGCTCGACGCCAACATCGGTCAGCGGCTGATGGCGGTGCGCGAGCACCTCGACGGCGAGGAGATGTTCCTCGCCAACTACGGCGACGGGCTGTCCGACTGCCCGATCGACGAGATGATCGCCGAGGTGGAGAACACGCCCGATGTCGTGGCCAACTTCCTCTGCGTGCCGCCGAGCCAGAGTTTCCACGTCGTCGCGATCGACGACGACAACCGGGCCACCGACTTCGCCGAGGCCGACGCGGCCGATGTCTGGGTCAACGGTGGCTACTTCGTGTTCCGCAAGGAGCTGTGGGACTACATGCGACCCGGAGAGGAGCTCGTCTACGAGCCGTTCCGACGCCTGATGGACCAGCGCAAGCTGATGGCCCATCGACACGATGGTTTCTGGATGGGCATGGACACCTTCAAGGACCGCCAGGCCCTCGACGAGATGCATCAGGCGGGCGAAGCCCCCTGGGAGAAGTGGGCCTAGGCACCGTGCTTCCTCTGCTCCCGGCGCCGACCGACGCACCCCTGCGGGTGCTCTGTCTCGGCGCCCACGCCGACGACGTCGAGATCGGTGCCGGCGCCACGCTGCTCCGGCTGCAGGCGGAGCGTCCGGTCGTCGCGCGAGCGGTGATCTTCAGCGCGAGCCCCGAGCGTCGCGCCGAGCAGGAGGTCGCCTCGGCGATGCTCTTCGCCGCCTCGGTGTCGTACGAACTCGAGATCCACGACTTCCGCGAGTCGTTCTTTCCCGACCAGTGGGCCGCGTTGAAGTCGGCGCTGCATGCCAGTGCCGCGTTCGCCCCCGATCTCGTGTTCACCCATCGTCGGGGCGATCGCCATCAGGACCACGCTGCCATCGCCGACGCGACGTGGGGGAGCTTTCGCGACCACCTCGTCCTCCAGTACGAGATCCCCAAGTACGAAGGTGATCTCGTTCCGCCCAACACCTATGTGCCGTTCGACGATTCGGTGATCGACCGCAAGGTCGAGATCATCCGGACCGCTTTCGCCAGCCAGGTCGACAAGCCCTGGTTCGATGCCGACACGTTTCGCGGGCTCGCCCGGGTGCGCGGCGTCGAGTGCAACCAACGCTGGGCCGAAGCCTTCCACGCCGACAAGTTCACCCTCCTCCCCGAAAGCAAGTGAGACATTCCAATGCGCGTTCTCGTCACCGGTAGCGATGGCTACATCGGCTCGATCCTCTGCCCCATGCTCGAACGGGCCGGGCACGACGTCGTCGGCCTCGACACGGGCCTGTTCCAGAAGATGGACTTCCAGGACAACACGGCACCGTCCACCTCGTGGGGCGACGTGCGAGACGTCGGCCCGGAGGTCTTCGAGGGGATCGAGGGCGTGGTGCATCTCGCCGCCCTCTCGAACGACCCACTCGGCAATGTCGACCCCGATCTCACCTACGGCATCAACGAGCGGGCTTCGGTGCGCATGGCCGAGATGGCCAAGGCGGCGGGCGCGCGTCGCTTCGTGTTCGCCTCGTCGTGCTCGCTCTACGGCGCGGGCGACGGCTCCCTGCTCGACGAGACGGCGGCGTTCAACCCCGTCACCCCCTACGGCGAGTCCAAGGTGAGAGCCGAGTTCGCGATCTCCGAACTCGCCGACGACGACTTCCATCCGACCTACATGCGCAACGCGACGGCCTACGGCTCGTCGCCGAAGTTGCGGATGGATCTGCTGATCAACGACATCACGGCCCGGGCCGTCGTCGAGGGCCGGATCGTGCTGATGAGCGACGGCACCCCGTGGCGCCCGTTCGTCCACGTGGCCGACATCGCCCACGCCGTCGAGGCCGTGTTGTCGGTCGACGACGTCGAGCGGGTACACGACCGGCCGTTCAACGTCGGTCGGACCGAAGAGAACTACCAGGTCATCACCGTGGCCGAGATGGTCGCCGAGGCGGTTCCCGGTGCGGAGATCTCCGTGGCCGAGGGAAGTGGCGCCGACAAGCGCGACTACAAGGTCGACTTCACCCGGATCGCGACCGAGCTGCCCGAGTTCCAGCCGAAGTTCACGGTGCGCACCGGCATCGCCCAGATGGCCGAGGACTTCCGCGAGGCCGGACTCGACATCGACACGCTGTTCTCCGACCGTTTCATCCGCCTCAAGCGACTCGACGCACATCAGGCCGCTGGTCGGCTCGACCAGACCGTCCGTTGGACGGACGGCAACGCGCCCACGTGACAGACGCCGGCTGTCGGAGTTGCGGGCACACCGAGCTGTCGACGGTCTTCGACGCGCCGTCGGTGCCGGTCGAGAACTCCCGGCTCTACGCCGATGCCGCGGCGGCACGGGCGGTGACCCGCGGCGATCTGGTCATCCAACAGTGTGAACGGTGTGGATTCGTGCAGAACTCGGCGTTCGATCCCGACCTCGTCGTCTACGACGACGACTACGAGGATTCGCAGGGTCACTCGACCTTCTTCCAGGCGTTCGCGGGACGAGTGATCGACGAGATGATCGACACGCACCAGCTGAAGGGGGCGAGGGCCCTCGAGATCGGGTGTGGCGATGGCGACTTCCTGCGTCGATTCTGCGAGGCGTCCGGTGGCACCGGGATCGGGCTCGACCCGGCGCTCGGTCGCCGCGCCGCGGTGGATGGCGCCGTCGAGCTCCGGGCGGAGTCGTTCGGCGTCGGGTCCGGGCACTTCGATGCCGATGTGGTGATCTGTCGTCACACGCTCGAGCACGTGCCGGACATCGCCGATTTCCTCGCCGTCATCCGCGGCGAGCTTGCCGATCGGCCCGATGTCGTCGTCTATCTCGAGGTGCCCGACAGCGGCCGCATCGCGACCGAAGCGGCCTTCTGGGACATCTACTTCGAACACTGCAGCTATGTCGACCAGGTCGGGTTCGACGGGCTGCTCCGGCGCAGCGGGTTCGAGGTCGTCATGTCGCGCCTCGACTACAACGGCCAGTACCTCGTCGCCCATGCCCGACTCGCGTCTCCCACGCCGTTCGAGCCCCGTGGGGATCGTCCCGACTTCGGTGCGCTGGCCGACAGCGTGGAGGAGTGGCGCCGGTGGGCGGCACAGACCGAGGGTCGTCGGTGTGCGGTGTGGGCCGCCAGCTCGAAGGCCGTCGCGTTCCTCTCCGCCGTGCCGGAGTTCGCACCCGTGGTCGCGGTCGACATAAATCCGGCCAAGGCCGGCCGCTACCTTCCGGGCTCCGGTCTCGCCATCTGCCACCCCGACGATCTTCCGGGGTTCGCGGTCGATACGGTCGTGGTGATGAACCCGGTCTACATGGACGAGATCAGCGAAGAACTCGCGCGTGTCGGCGTCGAAGCGGAACTCTTGGGGCTGGGGGCGTGATGCGGCGGTCTGCCTTCCTGTTCGTCGCGTGTGCCCTCGTCGCATCGTCGTGCGGCGCCGACGATCCGGCGCCCGTCGCGTTGGGTGATGTCGAGATCCCTCGTGTGCCGGTGATCCAGGTCCCGTCGCAGGCGGTGGCCATCGACATCGACGGCGACGGCGTCGAGCAGGTCAGTCTCGACGCGACCGGCAACGTTCGTGCACCCGACGCGCCGATCGTCGACTATCGCTGGAGCGAAGAGCTCGAGGACCTCGCGTTCACCCCCGACTACACCGGCGAGTTCGATGTCGGGGAACACGTCGTGACGCTGACCGTGACCGACGACAACGGGCTGTCCGACATCCGCACGGTGGTCGTACGGGTGCTCAAGCCCTACCAGTCGACCGACAACAGCCCCATGATCGATCTCTTCTACGGCCCCGAGATGAACGCCGGCGAGGGCGTCGCCCAACGGTGGTACGACATCCACGGGAATGTCAGCGACCCCGACGGTGTCGCGTCGCTGGTCTTCAGTCTCAACGGCGAAGCATCCGAGAGTCTCTCGCTCGGCCCCAACGATCGCCGGCTCGTGCGCGAGGGCGACTTCGTGATCGACATCCTCCGTACCCGCCTGCGAGAAGGCGTCAACACGGTCGAGATCCGCGCCGCGGACAATGTCGGCGATGTGACGACCGCGCTCGTCCAGATCGTCAACGAACCGGTCGACGAGCTTCCCCTACCCGGCGTGATCGACTGGAGCGTCCAGGAACTCGACGGGCTCGTCGAGGTGGTCGACGGGCGCTGGAAGATCGAGGGCGACGAACTCGTCATCGACGAGGAGAGCCTGGGCTACGACCGCCTTCTCGCCGTCGGCGACATCGAGTGGACCGATTTCGACGTCCAGTTCCCGATCACGATCGACGCGATCAGTGAGGACTTCAACCCGTTCACCTCCACCACGCCCGGCTTCGGCATGTTGCTGCGGTGGAACGGCCACAACGAGAGCTTCACGCCCGGGAGTCAGCCCCAGCAGGGTTTCCGCCCCGATGGGGGCAACACGAAAACGCCCTACGGTGCCTTCCCCTTCTACGCGATCGAGCTGAACGGCGACAACGTCCTCGAGATGCAGAACCCGAACGGCACGGTGGTCACCCGTGATCTCACCGAGCAGGTCAGGGTCGGACGCACCTACCTCTTCCGGGGCCAGGCGCAGTCGATCGTGGGCAGCGGTGGTTCGGTGTTCCGGGCGAAGCTCTGGCCGGAGGGGTCGCCCGAGCCCGACTGGATGGTGAGCTATGTCGCCCAGGTCGCTCCGGAGGTCGAGGCCGGCTCGGGCAGCTTCGTGCTCGTCGCCCACGAGGTCGCGGTGCGCTACGGCTCGCTGCGGATCTCCGAGGTTCCCGAGAGCGACCGTCTCAGCGACGAGGCGGTCCTCCAGCTCAGGGCCGCCCAGCTGAACTGACCGTCGCGACCGCCCGCTGTGCTCGCCACGCAGCCCAGCGTCGGGCCTCGCCGAGCAGGACTCGGGGACGGCGCCCCTGTCGGGCCCACGAGAGCAGGACGCGTCGCGCCGAGCGCCGCTGCGCCGGCGTCAGCGGCGCATCCGACACGGCGGACCAGAATCCGCCGAGAAGGCGGGACTCGGGTAGTGCCGGGCCGGTCGCATTCGGATCGAACCATCGTCGCCGGGACTCGCCGTCGGGGTTCGCCTTGACCGACGAGGTCTCGTGGAGACGGCGATGGAATGCGGCATCGACGGGAACGAGTCGTCCTCGCAACGCCATCTCGACGATCAACACCTTGTCGGAGCCGCCGTAGGGTCGGATGACGCCGGTGTCGATCAGCAGGTCCCGCCGCATCAGGCCGAGGACCGGATTGCACACGTGGAGGTGGGAACGGATCGGGTCGGCGAAGAGCTCGCGCAGCCGGTCGATCGGGTCGTCGCGGTCGGTCCATATCGCCGGTTCGGGTTCGCCGGCAGGCTCACCGTCGGCGTCGATGAAGTGGGGCGCGCCGTAGGCGATCGCCACGCCGGGCTCGTCGTGTGCCGCGATCAGCTCGGCGAGCAGGTGGGGAGACCACACGTCGTCGTGCGGGCACCAGGCGAACAGCTCCGCGTCGCCGCGCGTGACCAGGCCGTTGAAGTTGCCCGCCGCACCCACGTTCTCGGCGTGACGGACGACCCGAACCGTGGGCTCGGCCGCGGCCAGACCGTCGGCGAGCGCCGCGGTGCCGTCGGTGGACGCGTTGTCGGAGATCAGGATCTCGTCCGGCGGTCGGGTCTGGCCGAGTAGCCCGGCGACGCACGCCTCGAGATACCGCTCGCCGTTCCAGACGGGGACGCCGACGGAGACCGACACCATCAGCGTCGCCTCCGCAGACGACGGGTGATCGGTCCGAGCGCGGTCGGTCGGTCGGCTCTCACCGCGGCGACCACGCTCCGGACGGCCGAGAGCGGAGCCGAGCGGAGATCGTGGCGTGCGAGCGACAGGTGTCCGCGGGCGAGCCGGGCCGCGAGCATCTCCCGGTGCGGTTCGTCGAGATCGTCGCCGTGGCGGTCGAGGATGTCGCCGTAGAGCGCGACCGTGTGGTGCCAGTAGCGCCGCGACCGCGTCCCCATCGCGTCCATCTGACGGTTGCCGGTCGTGTCGTCGTCGGTCATCTGGCAGCCCGTGCCGGCGACCGCACACATCGGCTTGCCGATCCCGAGGCGCAGGAACACATGGGTGTCGTGGCGGGATCGGAGCTCCGGCCAGAGGCCGCCGACCGAGTCCCACGCGGTGCGCGAGAACACCGACGACTGCAGCATCGTCGGCTGGCGGCGCCGGACCACCCAGTCGGTCGCATCCTCGGCCAACTCCCATGCGCCGTCGACGGCGAAGTCGGCCAGCTCGTAGAGCGAGGCGTCGTCGCGGTCGCCCACGGGTCGGCTGGTGTCGTCGAAGTAGACGCCCGCGCGGCCCTCCGTCGCGCGGATGGCCGCGGTGATGCGTTCGAGATGGTCGGGAAGCCAGTGATCGTCGCTGTCGAGAAACGCGATCCAGTCGGCCTCGGTGCGTGCCGCCCCGATGTTGCGGGCGACGGCGGCACCGGAGTTGTCGATCGTCTCGACCCGCACTCGATCGCCGAAGGGCTCGAGCAGGGCTCGGGTGTCGTCGGTCGACCCGTCGTCGACGACGAGCACCTCGTCGGCGGGTCGCGTCTGCGCGAGGATGCTCTCGACGGCGCGCACGATCGTCGTGGCCCGGTTGTAGGCCGGAATGATCGCGGCGATCGTGACGTCGTTGTGAAGTGTCATGTCGGTGTCACCGAAGTGTGGGGGACGGGTGGTGTCCGGCGCACGAGCCGGGTGATGTCGGCCCGCACGGCGGGGATCATGGCGATCAGCACGAGATAGACCGCAGAGGTCGTGCCGCAGCGCACCAGGAGGCGCACGAGGGTCGGCCAGTCGCTGCTGGGTTGGGCGACGAGCCACCACAGCGCGACCAGACCGCCGCCGGCCGCGGCGATGGGCGCGAGTCGGACGAGCGAGCCGAGCGGCGTGACGGGGATGAGGCGTCCGACGATGGCGACGCCGAGCAGACCGAGGGGCACGCCGGCGATCACGATCGACGCGGCGACCCCTTCGATGCCCCACTGCACGCCGACGATGAATCCGGTGACCGACACCGTCGTGGTCGCGAGCGACCACCAGAACTGCCAGCCCGGGTGACCCATGGCGACCATGGTCGCGCCGCCGTTGCCGAAGACGAGTCGGAGGATGCCGGCGACCGCGATCCACTGGGTCGCCGTCACGGCCGACGCCCACTCGTCGCCGAACGCCCACGGGATCGCGTCGTGCGAGGCGAGGGCGATCACGACCAGCGGACCGGTGACGAGCGCGGCGATGGCGCGCTGGCTGCGGTAGTAGAGGTCGGCGACCGCTGGACGGTCGTGCTGGAGTCGGGAGAAGGTCGGCAGGATCGTCCGGGCCACGGTCTGCCCGACGATCTGGAGCGGCAATGACAGGACGCGGTACGACAGCGAGTAGTCGGCCAGCGCGATGGGTCCCTCGACGCGGCCCACGACGACATTGTCGCCATTGCCCGAGGCGAAGTTGACCAGGTTGGTGCCGAGCAGCTTCGCGCCGAACCCCGAGAGTTCCTTCACCTCCGCCCGACTGGTGCGCCATTCGTGGTGACGCTCGACGAGGAGGATGCCGAGCAGCGTGACCGCGTCGGTGACGATCATCTGCCAGACGATGGCCCAGTACGAGTCGGTCAGGATCGCGGCGGTGATCCCGGCTGCCGCGCCGGCGACCGCACCGGCCAGTTCCGCCCGGGCCAGCGGGGCGAACCGCATATCTCGCATGAGGAGGCTGCTCGGCACGATGGCCAATGCCTTGAGGATCACGAGCACCGACAGCACCCGGAGGACCGAGGTCAGCTCGTCGGTGCGGTAGAAATCGGCCACGACCGGCGCGACCACGAGGGTGAGCAGGGCGACGGCGCCGCCGCTCCCGAGCGAGAGCCACGACGCGGCGCCGATGTGGCCGGGTTGCAGCTCCTCCTTCTGCACGAGGGCCGTGCCGAAACCGAACTGGACGAAGATCGTGCCGAAGGTGACGTAGACCGTCGCCATCCCGATGATGCCGAAGTTCTCCTGGCCGAGCATGCCGGCCAGCAGCAGCGCAGTGGCGACGCGCAGGCCCTGGCGTCCGCCGAGCGACAGGGCGTTCCACCCGACCGATGATCGGATGCTGGTCATGCCCGCAACGCGATCTCGAGCGCGGTCCGGTGCCGACCGGCCCACGATGCCCGTTCGACATAGTCGCGTCGGGTGGTCTCGTCGTCGCGTCCTCGTTCGGCCGCGTCGGCCGCAGCCGCTGCGAAACCCGCCGCACCCGGCGCGGCGAGCACGATGGCGTCGTCGTCGGCCGCCTCCGCCGCGATCGGTGGAAGATCGACGGTCGCGACCGGAATCCCTGCGGCGCGGTACTCGTAGAGCTTCAGCGGGCTCATCGCCTCGGTGAGATCGGTTCGGGTGTGGGGGATGAGTCCGACATCGGAGTCGCTCACGAGCGCAGCGAGCTCGGCCCGGTCGGCCGCGACGTGCAACGTGGCGCCGAGCGCTTCGAGTCGGGCGCGTCGGTCGTCGTCGCGACACGGGCCGACGAGCAGCACGCTGCCGGGTGCCGCCACGAGGTCGGGGAGCAGGCGCTCGTCGATGCGCTCGTCGACCGTGCCGACATACGTGAAGATCGGGCGGGGGAGGGTTCGCGTCAGCGGCGGCGGGGGCCCGGGTTCGAGCCACTCGGTCGGGTCGATGCCGTTGGGGATCACCGCGGCGGGACCGGTCGGGGCGATGCGGTCGAGGAGGGGGCGACTGATCGTGAGCACGCCGCGGCCCGTCGTCCGCAGGCCCTCGTAGGCCGCCAGGTAGGCGGGCCACCACGGTTGCCGGGGAGGAAAGCGCGACCAGTCGTCGCGGCCGTAGTAGGTGACCGGCCCGGCCCACTCCAGGGGGGCGAATCCGGCGAAGAGCGGATCGAAGCTGACCACCGCCGGTTGTCGGAGCCCGGCCCGATCCGCAGCGGCCCGCACGACTGCGTCGCGGCGGGCCACCTCGGCGCGGATGTCGTCGATCGAGACCGCTTCCCGACGACGGAGCCGCACGGGACGGAGGTGGGCTCGAGGGCTTCCGAGTCCTCGAGGCCACGGCGTGGGTCCCCTTCGGAGTTTCGCGGGAAGCCAACGAGGGGCATCGACGACGAGGACCTTGCCGACGCGCTCGCTACGGACGAGCGTCTGCAGCATCCGTTCCGGCGGTCGCGCGAGGCCACGGGCGTCGGCATCGGCGAGCGTCTCGGTGGAGAACGTGAAGACGACGTCTCGGGGGGCGGTCATCGATTCCATCGCGGTCTCAGTCGTCGTCGAGCGCACGAACGACGCGGGCCGGGGCACCGACGGCCACGCTCCGGTCGGGCACGGTGCCGCGCACGACCGAGTTCGCACCGACGATGGCGCCGCGGCCGATGTCGGCGCCGGGGAGCAGGACGACGTTCTGGCCGAGCCAGGCGCCGGCACCGATGCGAACGGCCTCGAGTGAACTGATTCCCTGTTCGTGGATGGCGACGTCGTCGGCCATGAAGGCGTGGCCATGGTCGGCGACGTAGACGTTGCGGGCGAGCAGCGCACCTTCCTCGATGCGGATGCTCGTGGCCCCGGAGATGACGCACATCCCCGACATGCGGACGTTGTCGGCGATGTCGATGACGACGTCGGGTTGCGGGCCGGATCCCTCCGGCGGATCGACGACCTGGAGCCATGACGACGCGCCGATGTAGACGCCCGATCCGATCCGGATCCGCTCGACGCCGCCGAGGCGGACCGGATGGGCGAGCACGCTGTGTCGGCCGAACGACGCGAACGCCCCCCGCACCATCAAGGAGAGTCCCTTGTCGCGGACCCGGGTGAGCGCCTGATGGAGGTGATAGCCGCTACGCATCGATGAAGGTCCGGATGGTGTCGAGGAGTTGTGGTGAGGTCTCGGGGGCCGTCGGGGTCTGGGACCGCAGGTCGCCACGACGGTCGAGCAGATCGTGCAGCGATCCGGGAGTGTCGGCCACCCAGATGCCGGGACGTTCGCCGAACCGGAGCGCGGTCGCGACCTGATGGTCGTTGCGGGTCTCGCGACGTGCCCCTTCGCGCGGGAAGATCACCAGGGGAGCTCCCAGGTCGAGGCAGGTGATGATCGTTCCCATGCCGGCGTGGGCGACGACGACTTCGGCCTCCTCGATCTTCGCCCGTAGCTCGGCCGGGTCGACCAGAGCCACGTGATGGAGGTGCGTCGGTGGCGGTGTCTGGTCGCCGATCTGGGCGAACACCTCCGCATCGGGGTGCCGTTCGGCCCACTCGTCCACTGCGTCGATCAGGCGGGGGAACGGCATCTGGGCGCCGACCGTGACGAGGATCATGCGACCGACCCCGCGTAGTGCGGTCCTTCCTCGGTCGTCAGGTGGGGCCACTGGGTGAGCCAGAGGTCGGCGATCCGGCCGGCGCGGCGTCCCGACATCGAGATCTCCTCACAGTTCGCGATCGAGTCGATCCAGATCCCGCGGGCCCGCACGAGCTTGCCGAGCTGGATGGCGAGGACACCGGGAGCGGCCCCCGTCGAGATGATCACGTGGGGGCGATGGCGCACGATGACCCAGAGGAGTTGGAGGGCGAGCTTGACCAGCTTGAGCCGGTCCCATCGGGTCGCGTCCTCGACCACGACGAGCCGATCGCTCGCGTCGAGGTCGGCTCGATACTGTTCGCGGACGGTGACGAATGTGACGTCGTGGCCCGCCAGCGCGGGGCGGAGTCGGAGCAGCTGGACCCAGTGCCCACCACCCGACGCGACCGCCAGGACCCGGCGTGGTGTCTTTTTCGGCACGTGGCACCCCTACGGCTTCCGCTTCTACTACATTGCACTTCTGTTACAGACATTACGTGTCGGTTGCGGGCGGCGACGAGAACGACACAACCTTCAATCGGCTAGCAAGGACGAGATTCAAGTGCACCGAATGACCTCCACGACCGCCGCCATCATTGCGATTCTGTCATCCCTGGCAGCTTCGTTGGTACTCGCGGCTTCGCCCGCCTCCGCTGCCAACACCTGGTACGTCAGCTCCTCGGGGTCGGGGAGTGCCTGCACCTCGGCCGCCCCGTGCCGCACCTTCAGCGCCGCGCTCGGTCAGGCGCGCCCCGGCGACACCGTTCGCGTGCGCGCCGGGTCGTACCCGTTGCAGGAGATCGACCGCAACGTCGGCTGGAACGCGGCGTCGGCCAACATCACCTTCAAGCCCGACAGCGGCACGGTCACCGTCGCCGGCATCCGCAGCCATGTGCCGTCGTTGACCTTCCAGGGGTTCAACAACACCGGCGTCATGTACTTCCATCCGGGAGCCGATGCCAACCGTGCGATCAACAATCGCATCGACCAGGCGTATGTCACCGCTGCCGACGGCACCTACTGGGCCGGCAACATCATCGATCCCAAGACCAACGGTCCCGATGCCATGCAGGTCAAGGGACTCAATGGCGACAACCCGATCGGCGTGACGATCATCGACAACATCCTCGGGCCGCAGCTGCTCTCCGGCGACTCCCACACCGACTGTCTCCAGATCCTCGGCGGCGACGACATCTATGTCGCGCGCAACGTCTTCTTCCCGTGCGCCGACAAGTCGATCCAGATCCGCAGCGGGGCCGGTGGGACGGTCGGGAGTGTGCTCGTCGAGAGCAACTTCATCAGCGAGTGCGCGCCACGCACGACCCTGTGCAACGGCTATCACGCGATCACCGTCTCGGCCGAAGGCAACGACCTCCGCTTCATCCACAACTCGATCAACGGCTCGGTCGGTCTGTCCTCGGGCTCCACGTCGGGCGGAACGAACAACCTCCACTTCTACGGCAACATCGCCTCCGACCTGCCGTGCACGCCCCACACCGACTGGAATCTCGTCAACAGTGCCAAGTGCGGAAGCCACGACATCGTCGGGCAACCCACGTGGGTCGACCGATCGTCGAACGTCCAGAACCTCCACCTCGTTGCCGGCAGCAAGGGCATCGGCGTCGGAAGTCCCTACGCCCCCAACACCGACATCGACCGCCAGAGCGGCTGCGCCGGGGGAGATCTCGGAGCCGACCAGGTCTGCGGTTCCGGCGGTTCCGGCGGTTCGGGCGTCTCGAGCGAACTGGCCGACGCGATCGAGTGGCTCAACGACACGGGAATCACCACCGAAGGTGCCACCCCGTGGGAGTTCGGCTACGACAACACCAACACCCGGGCCCACACCGTCACGTTCCTCTTCCGGGCGTACGGCGAACCGGGCCAACGGGCGGCCCTGCCGATCGACGTTCCGGCCGGCCAGTACTACTCCGCCCCGGTGCGCTGGGCCATCGCTCGTGGCGCCGTCACCGGCTACCCGGACGGCACCTTCCGCCCCAACGCGCCGATCTCGCGAGCCGACTTCGCCCTCATCCTGTGGCGCTCGGCCGGCTCTCCGTCGGCGCCCGACGTCACCCTGCCCGACGTCTCCCGGTCGAGCTACTACTACGAGGCGATCCGCTGGGCGAACCACGTCGGGGTGATGAACGGCTTCGGCGACGGTAGGTTCCGACCTGATGAGTCGATCACCCGCGGCCATGTTGCGTTGATGCTGTGCCGCTATTCCGACGAGGTCTCCCTGCCCGTGGGGCGCTGCTGATCCGAGTCGTCGGCCTCCTCCTCGTCGTCCAACTGCTCGGTGCCGCGTGCGCCGGCGATGACGATGAGGGGGACGGTGCTGCCGATGTCCCGATCTCGTCCCTCGACACCGCGTCGACCGTCGACGGCACCGCGGGGGACGCAGTGTCATGGTGGTTCGAGGCGCCCTGCGGTGACGAACCCGACTGTCGCCCCCCTCGGCCCGACGATCTCCCGGCATCGACCGTCGAGTTGGCGGCCGGTCACACCGACGAGCTCGTGCTCGATCAGCCCGACGCGATCCTCGTCGGCGGCGAGGGAACGACCCTTGGCCTGGTCGAGATCGAAGCGCCGGGCGTGACGATCGTCGGGGTCGAGATCGACACCATCGTCATCCTTCCGGGCGGCAATGGCGCTCACCTCGAGGCGAACCGGATCGGACAACTGTTCGTCAACGGTGCCGATGATGTGGTCGTGCGCGGCAACCTCATCCGGCCGTTCGACATCGGACCCGACGCGATACAGATCAAGACGTTCGACGGCGACCAGCCGGAGAACCTGCTCGTCGAGGCGAACGTGATCGGCCCGCAGGACTCCGACGGGGAGATCCACACCGACTGTGTCCAGATTCTCGGCGGTGACGAACTCCGCTTCGTCCGCAACATCGTCATGCCGTGCGGCGACAAGGCCTTCCAGATCCGGTCGGGAGCGGGAGGCGACATCGGCACCGTGATCCTCGAGGGCAACTTCATCCTCGAGTGCGTCGAGCAGCGGGCCGGCTGCGAGGGTTTCCACGCGATCACCTGGGCATCGACCGAGACGACCGCGCTCGTGCTGCGCCACAACACGATTCGGGGATCGGTCGGCATCTCGAGTGGTGGATCCACGATCGATCCCGGCGACAACTTCATCGCCGTGGGGAACATCGCCTCCTCGCTGCCGTGCACTGCCGGGACCAGCGACAACCTGACGGTGACCGTCGAGGCGTGCGAGGGCCGCGGTGTGCAGGCGGAGTTCCCCGAGTTCCTCGACGACCGGCCGGGTGTCGGCGACCTCCGATTGGTCGACCCCGAGAGTGTGCCCGTCGCCGCAGCTCCCTTCGGCCCGTCGATCGATGGTCGGCCCTCGTGCGCAGCGCCGCGATATGGCGCCTCGACCGACTGCTGATCGGCTCGGTCGCGACCGAACCAACGCTGCAAACGGTTGGTAATGTCGAGGAGCGGCCGATCAGTACTGATGGTGGCTGAACAGCGCCCATCGGCCCGTCTGGAGTGTTCGTGGATATCAGAACAATCGTTCTCATCCTCTTGCGTCGGTGGTATGTCGCCGTGCCGATCGCGCTGTTTGCGTTGTACAGCGCGGCAGGGAGCGGTGGTTCGCCCACCTACACGGTCGAGGGCAGCTTCTTGTTGGTCGTGAGCCCCGATGCATCCGAGGACACCGTGTCCAACGTGATCATCGACACCCCGCAGGGCGTCAACTCGGTCGCCAACGTGGCCGTGGTCGTCATGCACACCACCGAACGTCGCACCCTGTTCGCCGATGCCGGCTACGCCTCGGGCTACAACTTCTCCGTCGCCCGCAACGACCCGTTCGTGAACTTCGAGGTGAGCGACGTCGACCAGCTGGTCGCGACGGAGTCGGCCGCGGTCCTCGCCCGGGTGTTCACCGCGGAGATGACCACCCAGCAGCTCCGCTTCGGGGTCGATTCGGCGGCCCTCGCCAACGCCGAGCTTCTCGAGATCTCCGAGCCGGTCGCCGACTACTCGTCGGTGCGAACCGGTCAGGCCATGGTCGCCGCAGTGGGTCTCCTCGCCGCCTTCATGGCCGCCTTCGCGTTCGAGGGTGTCGTCTACTTCTTCAGCGACCGACGCCAGGAGTTCCACGAGTTGGACCGCTACGAGTCCGACGCGTCGAAGTACGGCATCGGCGGGGAGAGCGCAGCCGATTTCCGGCCCGGTCAGGGTCAGGGCGCCGTCGAGAACCGGCCCGAGCCGGCGCAACTGGAGGAGAAGACCTCGAGCCGATGGGTGCGAGCCCGTGCCGGCCGAGGTGCCGAGGACTAGGCGAGGGGCCGGCGTGTCGTTCCCGGAGATGGCGTGGGCCATCCTGCGGAAGTGGTGGGTGTTCGTGCCCGTGATGGCGATCGGGCTGTTCGCGACGAGTCAGCTGCGGACCACGGGCGCCGAATACATCGCCGAAGCCCGCGTCACCGTGACGCTGCCTCGTACCGACAACACCCTGCTCGACAGTGCGCGCGGTCAGTACCGCGGCCCGGCCATCATCGCCGCCGTCGAGATGCTCGACGACGAGTACCGCTCGACGGTGAGCGCCCTCGGACTTCCGGACACGTTCTCGTTCGATTGGCAGTCCGAGTTCCCGATCATCGTCATCACGCTGCGGGGACCGACCCGTGCGGGCGTGTCCGCCGCGGCCGACGTCGTGTCGCAGGCGTATGTCGAACGCCTCGATCTGGTGCAGTCCGACCGAGACATCATCGGCGCTGCCCGCTTCCGAGGAGTGGTCACCGCGATCACCGATCCGCCGAACCGTCCACCCGGGAGCAATCGGGCACTCCTCGGACTCGTGGCGGCGTCGACGATGCTGGCCGGGGGCGCTGCATACGCGGTCGACCAGTTCGTTCTCCCGGCCGCGCGGCCGCGGCCCCGGCCGCGCCGTGATCTCGGAGCGCTGAAGCCATGACGGCACAACTCGAACACTCCGTGGAGCTCGGCCCGAGGCCGTGGTGGCAGTTCGACTCGCTGACCATCGTCACGATCTGGATGGCGCTGCTCTTCCTCATCCCGCAGCAGTGGGTGCTGCCCGGGGGTGGTTCGATCGCCCGCCCCTCGATCGTCGTCGGCCTCGGTGCCTGCCTCCTCTATGTGGTGTCGCGCTTCGTGCCGTCGATGGTGCCGCCCGGCCGGAATCCCGTCGCCGCCGGTCTCTGGGGCTACGGCACCGTGGTCTTCATGTCGCACATGCTGAGCTTCAACCGCGACCTCTACGCCCACGAGATCACGGCGGGTCAGCGCGAGGTCGTCATGACGGCGTCGATGATCGGCATCGGGCTCCTCGTCGGCGCCTCGATCGAGAGTCGGGAGCAGATCGAGACGCTGCTTCGGCGGCTCGTCTTCTTCGGCACGATCGTCGCGATCACTGCCCTGCTCCAGTTCTACTTCGCGTGGGATCTCGTGGCCGAGCTCAAGTACCCGGGGCTCAGCCTCAACGGCGGCGAGCTGGCCCGTTCCCGGGCGCGGTCCGGCTTCGATCGGGCGACGGGCACGACCGCGCACGCGATCGAGCTCGGCATCTTGATGGCGATGATCCTCCCGATCGCGTTGCACTACGCGCTGCACGAACCGGCGAAGCGGAAGGCGCGGTTCTACTGGGTGGCCGTGTTCCTCATCGGCGCCACCCTTCCGGCGACCGTCTCGCGTTCGGCGATCCTCGCGATCATCATGTCGATGGGCACGCTCATCTCGGTGTGGAGCCGCCGGCAACTGATCCAGGGTGCCTACATCGGGTTCGTCGCCATGTGTGGCATCTACATCTCGTCGCCTGCGCTGCTCGGGTCGATCCTGTCGCTGTTCCGAGGTCTCGAGGACGACACGTCGATCACGGCACGAACCAACGACTACGAGATCGCCTTCGACTTCATCGCCGAGCGCCCGTGGTTCGGACGCGGTGCCGGGACCTGGGGCTCCGACACCTACCTCCTGCTCGACAACCAGATGCTGCTGTCGCTGCTCGAGATCGGGTGGATCGGCGTGATCGCGCTGTCGTTCATGTTCCTGCTCGCGATCGCCGTCGCCCGCCAGATCCGTCATGTCGCCCGCGACGACACCACGAAGCACCTCGGACAGGTGATCTTCGGCTCGCTCCTCGCCGGCTACTTCGCCAACTACTTCGTCAACGGGCTCTACTACCAGATCTATGTCGGCACCTGCTTCGTTCTCATCGGTGCCGCCGGTGCGCTCCATCGCATGATGAACGTGCAGATGCCGCCGCCCGAGGTCGAGGCGCTCGCGCAGGAGCGAGGCCTCCTCAGCCAGCGTCACCGCGTGAAGGGCAAGCCGCGATGGTGGGACGTTGCCGTCGCCGACGACATCCGAGACATCTACAAGGACCGACATGTCTGAATCCGAAATCGACGCCGGCTCGGTGCCGGTGTACGTCGTCGTCTCACCGGCCAGAGACGAGGCCGAGTATCTGCCCTACACGATGAGGAGCATGGTCGCGCAGACATGGCGGCCGGCGAAGTGGGTGATCGTCAACGACGGCTCGACCGACGGCACCGGGGAGATCGCCCGCGAGTTCGCGGCCGATCACGACTGGATCGAGGTCATCGATCGTCGGGACCGAGGGAGTCGCCGCCCGGGCGGGGGAGTGGTCGAGGCGTTCTCCGAGGGCTTCGCACTGATGGACGGCATCGACTGGGAGTTCGCGGTCAAGCTCGACAGCGATCTCGACCTGCCGGAGGACTACTTCGAGCGGTGCCTCCAGCGCATGATCGACGAACCCGAACTCGGGATCGCCGGGGGCATGATCGAGAACGACATCGACGGCAAGCTCGTGCTCGAGGAGCATCCGATGTTCCATGTCCGCGGCGCCACCAAGATCTATCGGCGGTCCTGCTGGGACGCGATCGGGGGCATCCATGCGGTGAAGGGGTGGGACACGCTCGACGAGCTGAAGGCGGCGCTCAACGGCTACACGACCCGCAGCTTCCGCGACATCATCTTGATCCAGCGTCGCTTCACCGGCGACGGGCAGGGGCAGTGGCCCAACTGGCAGAAGAACGGCGAGGCGGCCTACGTCTGCGGGTATCACCCGGCCTTCGTGCTGGCGAAGGCGGTTCGACGATGCTTCATCCGACCATGGGTCATCGCCGGCGCGGGCCTCGTCGTCGGGTACTGCAAGGCGGTGATCAACCGCCGTGAGCGAGTCGATGATCCCGAGTTGCTGGCGTATGTGCGCGAGCAACAGTGGCGTCGGCTGACCGGCCGTTCGAGCGCCTGGCGCTAGGCGTATCGGTCAGCGAGGCCCGGCGTCGACCCTGACGGGATCCGGCACCGGATGGGTGGGGGTCAGGATCCGGCTCATCGGCCGGCACATCGCCCGGATCGCGGCGCGATCACGACGGCGGACCGCCCACATGGTGAGGGCGAGTCGCACCAGCTGAGCGGCCACTCGACCACGATGCTTGCGGAACCAGCGAACCCGCGACTCCATGAGGAGGAAGTCGGTGCCGGATGCCACCTTGTCGGCCGAGGTGCCGCCGATGTGCACGACGCTGACCGCGGGGTCGTATTCGATGCGGCCCCCCGAGTCGGCGACCCGGGCCATGTAGTCGACCTCCTCTCCGTAGAGGAAGAAGCGCGGATCGAGCCCTCCGAGCTCACGGAAGCGTTCGAGCGGGGTCGCGAAGCAGGCGCCCGACACGACCTCGACCGTCATCGGTCGAGTCGCGCTCGACGCGCCGCCGTCGTCGTCGGGGTCGAGGCGATGCGAGATCTTGTGCAGCCCGGTCGCGACCACGAACTGGTCACGCACTCGTGGTCGACGTCGCACGGATCGGGCGACGAGACCGGCGCCATCGGTGAGTCGTGGCGCCGCGACCGCCACACCGTCGTGCACGCGGGCGGCGAGGTGGCGAAGGGCGGCGGGATCGGCGACGCAATCGGGGTTCAGGAGGACGAGCACATCGGCCGAGGCCGCGTCGGCACCGACGTCGACTGCCGCCGCGAATCCGCAGTTGCCACCGGTCTGCACCACGATGGCCTCCGGCGCGGCACGACACGCGACGGCGATCGAATCGTCGGCGCTGTCGTTGTCGACGACGATGAGCTCGATGTCGCGCTCGCCGCTCAACGGCGACACCGCGGCCTCGAGCGTGTCGGCACTGTTCCAGGTGACGACGACGACGGAGAGCGCGACACCGCTCGTGGAGGGACTGGGGGCCATGGTTGCGCGTCAGTGTAGGCGGCGGAATTGCGCGCGGCCCTGCCGTTCGGTGTTGCCTCCCCGGGGGGTGTGCGGCTAGGTTGTGAACGCTTTCACGAGCGGGCAACGGCGCCCGTTCGGTTCGTTCGAGGACCTCCGATGGAACGGCACGCGCAACGCGATCTCCACGACGCACTGTGGCAGTCCAGCGGTGGCTACGACCTCGTGCTCGGCCCGGTCATCTTGTCGCTCGGCGGGCTGTGGCTCGATCGGCGATTCGACACCGCCCCGATCTTCATGATCGTCCTCCTCGTCCTGGGCGCGATCGGTGCGGGCGCGAAGGTGTACTACGACTGGAAGCACCGCATGGCCGCAGCGACGGCACGACGCGATGTCCTCCTCGCCGAAGCAGCCGAACTGCGGGCCACCGCCCGACGGCAGGCGGGTGTCTGACGTGAACTTCCCGACCAACGCTCAGCCGAATGTCCTCGCGCAGCGCATGGACGGCCCGTCGCCGGCCGTCGCCGTCGCTCGCGACCTCGCCCGCCACGGCGTGATGATCGCCCCGGCGGCGATCATCCTCGGCGCGGCGTTCTGGGGTTCCGACGGTGCGCTGTCGGTCGCCCTCGGGCTCGGCATCGTGGTCGTCAACTTCCTGCTCGCCGCGGCGATGCTCGGCTACGCCGCCCGCATCTCGCTGGCGTTCATGGCCGGCGCCGCCCTCTTCGGCTTCCTGATCCGGCTCGGTCTCATCACCATCGCGGTGCTGCTCGTGCGCAACGAGTCGTGGGTCGAACTCGTCCCCCTCGGCATTTCTCTGATCATTTCTCATCTCGGATTGCTGTTCTGGGAGATGCGTTTCGTGTCGGCGTCGCTAGCCTTTCCCGGGCTTAAGCCGCCGCAGAACGAACGACGCATCATCCAGGAGCCTGAGATGAGCACCGTCCAGCAACAGGAGCAATTGTGATTATCGGAGCCGTGGCGTTCCCGCCGATCGAGAACGTGATCGAGTGGCCGGCGTTCCTTTTCAAGGATTCCGACTACTTCGCCTTCAACAAGATCGCGTTCATCTACTTCCTCGGCATGGCCATTCCGTCGATCGTCTTCCTCTTGGGCAACCGCGGCGACGCCCTCGTCCCCCGGGGTTTCCGCACGGCGACCGAAGGCATCGTCGAGTTCGTCGACGGCCAGATCGTGCAGGCCGCCATCGGCCCCGACGGCCGCAAGTACATGCCGCTGCTGACCTCGCTGTTCCTGTTCATCTTCATCGGCAACATCACCGAGGTCATCCCGTTCTTCCAGATGCCGGGCAATGCCCGCATGGCCGGACCGCTCGTGCTGGCGCTCATCGTCTACGTCACCTGGATCTCCGTCGGCATCAAGCACAACGGCCTCGGCTACATCAAGGAGCTCCTCGTCCCGCCGGGCGTGCCGAAGGCGCTGTTGCCGCTCGTGACGCCGATCGAGTTCCTCTCGAACTTCCTGATCCGCCCCTTCAGCCACGCCGTTCGTCTCTTCGCCAACATGCTCGCCGGCCACATCCTGCTCGTCACCTTCTCGGTGTTGTGCATCTCGGTGTTCTCGGCGTCGCTGCTGTTCATCGTGCAGCCGTTCACGTTTGCCGGTCTGCTCGCGTTCACCGCCTTCGAGGTCGGTGTGTCGCTGATCCAGGCCTTCGTCTTCACGATTCTCACCGCCGTCTACATCGGCATGGCGCTGCACCCGGCGCACTAGCGCCGACCCCGACCCAAGTCTTCTAAACCAAACAATCCAGGAGAGCACCCAAAATGAGCACCCTGAGCCAGCTTGCTGCGCTTGCCGCGGAGGCTGACACTTCCGCTGCCGACGATGCCAAGAACGCCGCCGCCGCCACCGGTGCCGGTTACGCCTACGGCCTCGCCGCCATCGGCCCGGGCATCGGCATCGGCTACCTCGTCGGTCAGGCCGTCCAGGCCATGGCTCGTCAGCCCGAGTCCGCCGGTCAGGTCCAGACCACCATGTTCCTCGGCATCGCCTTCACCGAGGCGCTCGCCCTCATCGGCTTCGTCGTCTTCATCCTGCTGAAGTTCGTCTGAGGTCGACGTCGTGAATCTGATGCTGGTCCTCGCCGCGGAAGACGCTGGTGACCCGCCGAACCCGGTGATCCCCGAGGTCAACGAGATCGTCTACGCCCTCATCTTCTTCGTCGCGCTGTGGCTGCTGATGAAGTACGTCCTTCTCCCCCCGATCACTCGGGCCATGGAAGTACGGGCCAACACGATTCAGGGTGATCGCGACGCCGCCGATGCGGCGACGGCATCGCTGGGTTCGACGCGACGCGACTACGAGGCATCCCTCGCCGACGCCCGCACCGAGGCCAACGAGATCATCGCCGCGGCCCGCGCCGCGGCCGACGAACGTCGGGCCGCGCTGCAAGCCGAGGCCGACGCCGAGATCGCCGAACTGCGCCGTAGCGCGCAGGTCGAGATCGACCGGGCTCGGGCCGACGCGCTGAGCGGGATGCGTGGCGACGTCGCCACGCTCGCCGTGGGTGCCGCCGGTGCGGTGCTCGGGCGCAGCCTCGACGCCGGTGCCCAGCAGTCCGCCATCGACCAGGCCCTCGCGGCCGAGTGATCGGAGCCGAAATGATCGGAATCCTTGCCGCCGAAGGCCCCAACGGAAACTTCATCCCCGGCGACATCAACGAGTTCTACTGGGGCTCGGCTGCGTTCGGGATCATCTTCCTGATCTTCCTGTGGAAGGGCGTGCCGGCGATCTCGAAGCTGATGAAGGGCCGCACGGTCCGCATCGAGGAAGAGATCGCCGCCGCGGCCGCCGAGAAGGCAGCTGCCGAGGATCAACTGGCCACGCTCTCCGGCCAGCTCGGCAACGCCGATGCCGAAGCCGCGAAGATCATCGCCGACGCCCGGGCCCAGGCCACCAAGCTCGAGGCGGATCTCCTGGCCCGCGCCGAAGCCGACGTGGCCGAGGCAAAGGAGCGCTCGCGACTCGAGATCGAGGCGCAACGCGAGCAGGCACTCACCGATCTGCGGGCCGCAGTCGCCGAGCAGGCCCGGATCGCCGCCGACGCCGTGGTTCGTCAGAACCTCGGTGACGCGGCGACCCAGTCGGCGTTGATCGACGACTACATCAGCCAGCTCGCCGGCTAGCACACGCTGTCCGCCCCACCCCGTTACCCCGAGGAAACGAATACATGAGCGACATGATCGACGGATACGCAGAGGCCCTCCTCGCCGTCGTGCGCGCCGAGAGTGCGACCGGAGCCGACGACGAGATCCTTCGTTTCGCCCAGGCACTCGAAGGCAACGACGAACTCCGCAACACCCTGGCCGACCCCTACGTGCCGGCCGAGAAGCGCCAGCAGATCGTCGAAGACCTGTTGCAGGGTCGGGCGTCGCATGTCGCCCGGGCGGCCGTGTCGTTGGTGGTGGGCGCCGGACGTGCCGCCCAGCTGCCCGAGATCGCGCGGGCGCTCGTCGCCAAGGGTGCCGCCGCACAGGGCAAGGAAGTCGCCGAGGTCCGCACGGCCGTCGCATTGAGCGATGACCAGAAGAGCCGGCTCGCCGAGTCGCTCAAGCACGCCACCGGCAAGGATGTCGACATCAGGGTCACCATCGATCCCTCCGTGCTCGGGGGCGTGGTCACCACGATCGGCGACACCGTCATCGATGGCAGCGTTCGCCGCCGCCTCGCCCAGGTGAAGACCCACCTCGGCTGACCTGAAACTTCGCAGAGAGAGACTAGGAAAAATGGCTGATCTTCAGATCAACACCGATGAGATCACCGCCGCCCTCACGGCGAACCTGCAAGGGTTCTCCCCGTCGGTCGAACAGACCACGGTGGGCCGCGTGCTCGAGGTCGGCGACGGTATCGCTCGCGTGTCGGGCCTGCCCGATGCTGCCGTCAACGAGATGCTCCGGTTCGAGAACGGCCTCATCGGCCTCGCACTGAACCTCGACGAGGACTCGATCGGTGCCGTCGTGCTCGGCGACGTCGAACACATCGAAGAGGGACAGACCGTGGTCGCCACGGGCGAGATCCTCTCGGTGCCGGTGGGCGACGGACTTCTCGGCCGAGTGGTCAACCCCCTCGGCGAGCCCGTCGACGGCAAGGGACCGCTCACCAACGTGCAGCCCCGCCGCATGGAGATCCAGGCTCCCGGCATCCTCGGCCGCAAGCCGGTGCACGAGCCGATGCAGACCGGGATCAAGGCCATCGACTCGCTGATCCCCGTCGGTCGTGGCCAGCGCGAGCTCATCATCGGCGACCGCAAGACCGGCAAGACCACCATCGCCCTCGACACGATCCTCAACCAGAAGGGTCTCGGGGTGAAGTGCATTTACGTGGCGATCGGCCAGAAGGCCTCCACGGTTGCGCAGAACGTCGCGACGCTCGAAGAGCTCGGTGCCATGGAATACACCACGGTCGTGGTCGCCCCGGCGTCGGACCCGGCCCCGTTCAAGTTCCTTGCTCCCTATGGCGGTTGCGCCATGGGCCAGCACTGGATGGAGAACGGCGAGCACGCCCTCATCATCTACGACGACCTCTCCAAGCAGGCCGAGGCCTACCGTCAGGTGTCGCTGCTGCTGCGCCGCCCGCCGGGGCGCGAGGCCTTCCCGGGCGACGTGTTCTACCTGCATTCGCGTCTGCTCGAGCGGGCGGCCAAGCTCTCCGACGAGCTCGGTGCTGGTTCGCTCACCGCCCTGCCGGTCATCGAGACCAAGGCGGGCGACGTGTCGGCCTTCATTCCGACCAACGTGATCTCCATCACCGACGGCCAGATCTTCCTGCAGGACGATCTCTTCAAGTCCGGCATCCGTCCGGCCGTCGACGTGGGCATCTCGGTGTCTCGCGTCGGCTCGGCGGCGCAGGTCAAGGCCATGAAGACCGCGACCGGCACGCTGAAGGGCGACCTTCAGCAGTTCCGCGAGCTCGAGGCGTTCGCCGCGTTCGGTTCGGATCTCGACGCCGTGTCGAAGGCACAGCTCGAGCGTGGCTACCGCCTCACCGAGCTGCTCAAGCAGGGCGTCAACTCGCCGTATCCTGTCGAGGATCAGGTCGTGTCGATCTATGCAGGCACCCGGGGCTATCTCGACAGTCTCCCGGTTGACGACGTGTTGCGTTTCGAGCGCGAGCTGCTCGAATGGTTCGCGACCCGCCACAGCGACGTCATGGCGACGATCCGCGACGAGGGCAAGATCAACGACGAAGAGGCGTTCGAGGCGGGGATCCGCGAGTTCGCCGCCCAGTTCACCGCTTCGGTCGCAGAGGGCGAAGAGCCCGAAGCACAGGATCAGGGGACCGCTCGCACGACGACGGTCGACAGCGATGTGACCCTGCCCGAAGAAGACATCACTCGAGAAGAGGGCTGAGGTAGCGCAGCGTGCCCGGTGGTAAGGAGCGCGAGCTCAAGCGACGGATCGGCAGCGTCCAGACGACGAAGCAGATCACGCGCGCCATGGAGCTGATCGCGGCGACCCGCGTCGTCAAGGCCATGAACCGGGCCGATGCGGCGCGTCCCTATGCCCGTCAGATCACGTCGGTGATCGAGAACCTCGCCGCCGGCGGTGCCGAGGCGAGCCACCCGCTCCTGCGCGAGGTCGACGACGTCAAGCGGGTCGGCTTCATCGTCATGACGGGCGATCGTGGTCTGGCCGGCGCCTACAACACGAACCCGATCCGGGCGTGCGAGCGTCAGATCGAGGCCCACCGGCTCGAGGGCAAGGACTACTCGATCTTCGCCATCGGCAAGAAGGCCAACACCTACTTCCGCTTCCGCAACTACCGGGTCGACCACACCTACGAGGGCTTCAGCGACAACCCGGGCTACGAAGACGCCCGCCGCATCGCCGAAGACGTCGCCGACGCCTTCATCAGTGGCGAGGTCGACGAGGTCGAACTGATCTACACCGAGTTCGTCTCGATGGGCACCCAGAAGGTCTCCGTCCGACGCTTCCTCCCGCTCGAAGACACCGAGACCGTGGCCACCAAGGGCGGGGGCGATGCCGCCGCGGCCGCCGCGTTCGAGTTCGAGCCGTCGCCCGAAGCGGTGCTCGAGGCCTTGCTTCCCCGCTATGTCGAGGCCCGACTGTTCGGCGCCCTACTGGATTCGGCGGCGTCGGAGCACGCCAACCGGCAGCGGGCCATGAAGTCGGCGACCGACAATGCCGAGGAGCTGATCACCAAGCTGTCGCGCGAGATGAACACCGCGCGTCAGGCGGCGATCACCACCGAGATCATGGAGATCGTCGGTGGCGCCGAGGCGCTCGGCGACGACAAGGAATCCAATGGCGAGCTGATCCTGCATCATCTCGACACCGGCCACATCGCGTCCGATCACATCGGTGGCGACCACGGACGTCACGAGTACCCGCAGGCACCGGCGGTGGCCGACGCCGGCTCGACGACCACGGTTCTCGAGCCGGGCCCCTACGGCGTCGGCTCGGCGGCGCCACTGCCCGACAACTCGGCCCCGGCCGGGTTCACCATCAAGGGCAACGCCGATTCGATGCTCTACCACCGGCCCGACAGTCGCAGCTACAGCGTGACCAAGGCCGAAGTCTGGTTCGACTCGGCCGAACGTGCCGAAGCCGCCGGCTTCACCCTTGCCAACACCCACCCCTCTCCGGAATCCTGATCAGGAGCACCACCCCAACATGACCGTTACCGAAAACGATCTGAAGAGCGGCCGCATCGTCGGCATCGCCGGCCCCGTGGTCGACGTCGAGTTCCCGCCCGGGCATCTTCCCGAGATCAACACCCAAATCGAGTTCGACGTGACCGTCGCCGGTGAGACGACGCGGGTTCCCGCCGAGGTCGCCCAGCAGATCGGTCACAACCGGATCCGTGCCATCTCGATGAAGCCGACCGATGGTCTGACCCGTGGCGCACCGGTCGACAACACCGGCCATGGCGTACAGGCACCGGTGGGCGACGGCACGCTCGGTCACATCTGGAACGTGATGGGCGACTGCCTCGACCTTCCGTCGCACGACACCGAAGAGCATTGGGACATCCACCGTGCGGCGCCGTCGTTCGACTCGCTCGAACCGTCGGCCAAGATGTTCGAGACCGGTGTGAAGGTGATCGATCTGCTCACTCCCTACAAGGAGGGTGGCAAGATCGGTCTGTTCGGCGGCGCCGGCGTGGGCAAGACCGTGCTCATCACCGAGATGATCACCCGTGTGGCCTCCAACCACGGCGGTGTGTCGGTGTTCGCCGGTGTGGGCGAGCGCACCCGTGAAGGAACCGACCTCTTCATCGAGATGGGCGAGACCGTCATGGGCGACGGTGTCACCACGGTGCTCGACAAGGCCGCCCTGGTCTTCGGCCAGATGGACGAGCCCCCGGGGGTTCGTCTCCGCGTGGCGCTGTCCGGCGTGACCATGGCCGAGTACTTCCGTGACGTGCAGAACCAGGACGTGCTGCTGTTCATCGACAACATCTTCCGCTTCGTCCAGGCCGGTTCCGAGGTGTCGACCCTCCTCGGTCGCATGCCGTCGGCCGTGGGCTACCAGCCCACCCTCGCCGACGAGATGGGCGAGCTCCAGGAGCGGATCACCTCGACCCGGGGCAAGTCGATCACCTCGCTGCAGGCCGTCTACGTGCCCGCCGACGACTACACCGACCCGGCCCCGTTCACCTCCTTCACCCACTTCGACGGTACGACGGAGCTGTCCCGCGACATCGCGGCCAAGGGCATCTACCCCGCAGTGGATCCGCTGGCGTCGTCGTCGACGATTCTCGATCCGCTGGTCGTGGGCGACCGTCACTATCGGACGGCCCGCCGTGTGCAGGAAGTCCTCCAGCGCTACAAGGAGCTGCAGGACATCATCGCCATCCTCGGCCTCGACGAACTCTCCGAAGAAGACCGCGTGACCGTGAACCGGGCTCGCAAGGTCGAGAAGTTCCTCAGCCAGCCGATGTTCGTGGCCAAGCAGTTCACCGGCCAGGACGGCGTCTTCACGCCGATCGAGGAGACCATCGACTCGTTCGAGGCCGTGATCAACGGCGACCTCGACCACCTGCCGGAGCAGGCCTTCCAGATGGTCGGTGGCGCCGAAGACGCCGAGCGCAAGGCCGCAGAACTCCAGGCCAACGCCTGATGTTCACCGTCGAGGTCGTCTCTCCTGAATCGGTGTCCTACACCGGTGAAGCCGAGATGGTCGTCGCGCGCACGGTCGACGGCGGCGACATCGCCTTCCAGACCGGGCACGTCCCCTTCATCGGCACCCTCGCCGTCTGGTCGGTCGAAGTCATCAAGGAAGGCGGGGATCGCGACACCTTCGCCGTCCACCGTGGCTTCGTGCAGGTGAGCGGCGACCAGGTGACGATCCTCTCCGATGTGTCGGAATCGGTCGACCAGATCGATGTCGCCCGCGCCGAAGCCGCTCGTGATCGGGCCCAGCAGGCGCTCAACGCCGATCCTGGTGATGCTGCGGCCGCGGCGGCGCTCGGCCGAGCCGAACTCCGCCTCAGGGTCGCCGGCTCGGACTGAGCCGCCTCAGCCGCCGCATCTGCATCCGGACCCGGCGCGTCTGGCGTCGGAGCGTTCGTTCCGGGGCTGACAGCCCGTCGTGGAAGCTGCCGTCGTCGGTGCACAGCGCCGGCTTTCGGCTGCGCCGGGCGATCTCGTGCGCCTGTTTGGCGTTCGACTCGATGAAGAGGATCGCGTCACTCGCCGCATAGAACTCGGCCTTGAACGCCGCGTGTCCGTTGAGGGCGCGCCGCGTCTCGGCGTCGGGAAGGTCGAGCATCACGAGTTCGTCGTATTCGACGCCGTGGCACGCCAGCCAGGCTTCGGTCTCGGGTCGGTACTTCTCGAGCCGTGACGTGACCAGGGCATGCACCCGTCGGCTCGGCCGCATGTGGGGTGCCGCGTTCTCCAGAAATTCTCGATAGCGCGGCCCGTCGTCGTTCTCCTCGTCGGTGGGGTCGAAACAGAGCACCCCGTCGATGTCGAGGCACGACCGCTCCAACACACTGTGGCTCATGAGGTTCCACGAGAACACGCGGGGCGGCGGCACGATCTCACAGTGGATGTCGACGAGCGATGTCGCGGACGGCACGACGAACACGGCGCCGTAGACGACTCGATCCCCGAGGCCGGCGGCATCGATGAGGTCTCGGGCTTTCGCGATCGCCGAACCGGAAAAGACGCTGTCGTCGAGGACCAGGATCCGACGAGCAGTGTCGATCGTCGCGTGGTCAGCGGTGGCGAGCCGTGCTCCGGCGGTCAGCACGCGCCCCTCCAGGAAGCCGTGGAGGTCGGCGAGCGGGATCCCTCGATGGACCGCGAAGAGACCGGCCGCGAGGATCCCCGAACGCGGGATGCCGACCACCAGATCGATGTCGGGAGGGAAGGCGGCCAGTGACCGTTGGATCGCCAGATCGAGATGGCCGACGTCTCGGAAGCTGACGCGAGGGAGCCCGCGACTCACTCGATCACCAGTCCGTCGAGGTCCCCTTCGGCTCGCGGGTAGGTCATGTCGAGGCGTTCCAACGCATCGACGATGATCTCACTCACGAGCAGGTTTCTGAACCACTTCCGGTCGGCCGGGATCACGTACCAGGGCGCGTCGGAGGTGCTGGTCCGTTCGAGCATCACGCGGAATGCCTCCTGATAGTCATCCCAGCGCTCACGTTCCTTCAGGTCGCCTGCGTCGAACTTCCAGTGCTTGTCGGGCGTGTCGATGCGGGACTGAAGTCGTTCGCGCTGTTCGTCCTTGGAGATGTGGAGGAACAGCTTGATGATCGTGGTGCCCTCGTCGGCCAGCAGCTGCTCGAAACTGTTGATGTGGCCGTAGCGCCGTTCCCATCGGGCGGCGGGGACGATGTCGTGGACCCGTACGACCAGCACGTCTTCGTAGTGCGAGCGATTGAAGATGGTGAGCTCGCCCGACTTCGGTGTGTGTCGGTGCACCCGCCACAGATAGTCGTGGCCCAACTCTTCGTCGGTCGGTCGCTTGAACGACGCGACCTTCACGCCCTGCGGGTTGACCTTGTCGAAGACGTGACGGATCGTGCCGTCCTTGCCGCCGGTGTCGGTCGCCTGGATGACCACGAGGACCTTGTGCTTCCCTTCGGCGTAGAGGAGCTCCTGGAGGTGTTCGAGGCGATCATTGAGGGCGTCGGTACGCGCCTCGGCATCGTCACGGTCCCACCCTCCGTCGTCGTCGGTTCGCCAATCGTTCAGGTCGACGGATTGGCCGGGGGTGACGCGGAAGTGGGAGAGATCCATCCGAAGAGCATGCTTGATCTTCGCCCCCGATGTGCCGACAGTAGAAGTGGAGTCCAATCCGTCCAGGGGAGGTGTGTGGGGATGTCCCCCGCCGAAAGAGAAGCTCGAGCGACCGAGATCGCACTGGCAACCGAGTTCCGGGCCGCCATCGACGATGCGCGGGATCGAATCGCCGCGGTGCTCGAACCGGCCCGTCCGACGGCGGCGTTCCTCGCCGCGTTGCGTGACGAGGTGCAGCGCGCCGTCGACGACCCCTCATCGGTGCCATACCCGGAACTCGCCGATGCCGACGCCTACTGGGAGGCCACCGTCAAGCCGCAGAGCCGTTCGCTGCGTGACAACGTCACCGCGATCGTGGAGTGGCTGGAGCAGCGCATCATCACCACGATGGAAGTTGCCGAGGCGGACCTGAAGTCGTTGGTGGACAACGCGGCCGGCGAATCCGGCCCCGATCCCGTCGGGTTGCGCGTTCTCGTCGCCGAGGCGGTCGGCGCCCGCTGCGTCGAACTCCATCACCAGATGGCCGAGATGCTGAGCGTGCTTCCGACCGACACCGTCGTCGCCGCGGCCCGCTCCGCCGGGGAGGACGCGATGCGGGCCTGCGCGACCGCCGACGTCGAGAGCCTCAAGACCGCGTATCTGCGCGATGCCGGCGGCGACGACGCCCACCAGCAGTACGCAGCGCAGCAGTGGTCGGAGACCTTCGCCGAGCGGGTCAACCACCGTCAGTCGATGTTGGCGGCGCAGGCGCCGTGGCGTCACCAGGAGTTCGCCCTGGTGGGCTACGAGCGGGCTCGAGCCGAGATCGAGCGGCTCGTCGAAGCGGCGACCGCCCGGTTGCAGGCGCCGTTGCGCGGGATCCCGGATCTCCTCCTCGAACGCTACGACGCTGCCGTCGGCGCCGCGGTCGACGCCTGAACGGGTCGGTGCCCGTCAGCCGTAGTCGACGGCGCTGAACTCGCCCAGCTTGTCGATCTTGTGGTGAGCCTCGACCTTGCGGACGGTCCCCGACCGCGAACGCATCACGAGTGACTCGGTGTGGCAGCCCCGGCTGTCGAAGCGCACGCCCTGCAGGAGGTCGCCGTCGGTGATCCCGGTGGCGGCGAAGAAGCAGTCGTTGCTGCGAACGAGGTCGTCGACGGTGAGGACCTGCTCGAGGTCGTAGCCGGCAGCGATGGCATCGGCCCGTTCGCGCTCGTTGCGGGGCCAGAGCCGTCCGAGCTGCTGGCCGCCCATGCACTTCAGGGCCGCTGCGGTGATCACTCCTTCGGGTGTGCCTCCGATCCCGAACAAGATGTCGGCCCCCGAGTCGGGCCACGCGGTGGAGATCGCCCCGGCGACGTCGCCGTCGGGGATGAGGCGGATGCGGGCGCCTGCGGTGCGGACCTCGGCGATGATCTCCTCGTGGCGATCGCGGTCGAGGATGACCGCGGTGAGGTCGCGAACGGACTCGTTCTTGGCCTCGGCCACTGCCTGGAGGTTCTCGGTGATGGACTTCTCCATGCTGATCACTCCAGCGGCCTCGGGGCCGACGGCGATCTTCTCCATGTAGACGCACGGACCCGGGTCGAACATGGTGCCGCGGGGCGCCACCGCGATCACCGCAATGGCGTTGCCCCGCCCGAGCGCGGTCAGCGTGGTGCCGTCGATCGGGTCGACCGCGATGTCGGTCTGCGGTGGAGTGCCGTCGCCGATGCGCTCGCCGTTGTAGAGCATCGGCGCTTCGTCCTTCTCGCCCTCACCGATGACGACGATGCCGTCCATCGGGACCGTGCCGAGCACGACGCGCATCGCGTCGACGGCGGCACCGTCGGCGCCTTCCTTGTCGCCGCGCCCCATCCAACGGGAGGCGGCCATGGCCGCGGCTTCGGTGACCCGCACGAGCTCGAGGGCGAGGTTGCGATCCGGAACTTCCTGGTTCGTCATGAACAGGAACGGTAGCCGCCCGGACCGCGTGCGAGGATGACGGGCGTGGCTTTCCGAAACCGATTCCGCAAAGACGATCCGACCCCGAGCAGCGCCGAGGCCCCTGCCGAGGATCCTGCCGAGGGCGGGGGCGAACCCGAGGCGGATGACGTTGGGCTCGTGCTCCACGACGACGAAGGTGGCGAATGGCTGGCGTACGAGCTCCACGAATGGGCGTCGGAGTCGCGGTCGATGCTGGAGCAGCTGTTGCTCGCCGACGGGGTGGTCCACTCGTGGCAGGGGACGACGCTGCTCGCCCACGAGTCGGTCGAGGAGCAGGTCGACACCTTGATCGATGAGGTCGAACAGGCCGACACCCGTGAACTCGACCCCGATGAACCTCAAGTGGCGTTCGAGATGGAGGGATGGTCCGGTGAGCTCCAGGCCCTGCTCGCCGAACGTCTCGGCGCAGTCGGCGTGCCGCACGAGTTCGATGTCGACGGTGACCTCGTCTGCCACGAGGCCGACGAGGAGCAGGTGGAGCTCATCATCGAGGAACTCCTGGCCCGGTCCGCCGACGAGGGCCTCGAGGAACTCGTCGATCTCGGAGCCAACGATCTCCTGAGCGCGCTGTTCGAGGCCACCGATCGTCTCCGACGCGATGTCCACGACTCCAGAGGGGTGCTGGGAGTCCTCGAACACGGGAGGCGGCTCGAGGCAACCGCCACCCCGTTCGGCTTCGCGGCGACCACCTGGGCGTCGCTGCGCGACGCGGCGGCCGACCTCTGCGACCTGATCGAGGACGAGGAGTCGGCCGACGAGGACATCTCGGACCATTCCCTGAAGCTGCGCGACACACTGCAACTGCTGATCTGACGTTCAGCTGTTCCGAGGTCCGGTCGAACCCCGCGTCGCGGTAGCTTCGGGTGATGCTGTTGGCCGAGATCGAGGTGTACCACTCGCGGCCGATCGCGCCCACGCGACGTGTCGCGATCGGCAACAGCCTGTTGCCATGCGATCCCCCGCCCGGTTTCGCCGGGCTCCTGCTGGGCGGCATCGCCGCTCGCTTCGCGATGGATCTCGATCCCGACGACCTGCCCGACATCGTGGCGCTCACCCATGAGCTCGAGGCCGGTCGCCGCATCCCGCAGCCCCGGCTCCGCCACCGCTTCCAGGACGACCGGGTCGGGTTGACCAACAGTCCCCATCGGCTCCACCGCGACGATGAGACCGACGCGATGCGTCTCCAGTTCACGACCCAGAAAGGGGCGCCGTCGCAGCAGGTGCTCGGTGCGGTCTACGCCGCCGGGCAGCTTCCGCCCGCGTTCCGGGGCGACGTGCTCGCTTCGGTGCGCCGTGGTCTCGCGTGGACGGGCGACATCGGGCCGGCCCTGCTGGCCCATCTCGCCGGTCGCGGCAACGTCGCGCTCTCGTCGAGTGCGATGGCCGACCCCGTCGGCTGGGCGATGGGCGTCTTGGGGCTCAGCGCCCACGACACCCCGCCTCCGAAGGGGGCCGTCCAGCGGGGCTACCGCGATGCGCTGCTCGCCGCGCACCCCGACCATGGCGGCGCCGGCGACAAGGCGGCGCAGCGGATCGCCGACATCGGCGAGGCTCGCCGGATCCTGCTCGCCCGCTGATGGTTGCTCCGTCGGCGCTCCTGCTGACCCACGGCGCCGGCGGCGATTCCTCGCATCGCCTGCTCGTCGCCATGGAGGACCGGCTCGAGCTTCCCGTTCGACGGATGGACTTCCCCTACCGCAGGGAGGGCCGCCGCGCCCCTGACCGTGCGCCCAAGCTCATCGACGCGGTTCGGACCGAGGTCGCCGTGATGGCCGAAGAGATGCGGATCGACCCCGACCGCATCGCGTTCGCCGGGCGTTCCATGGGCGGACGCATCTGCTCGATGGCCATCGCGGAAGGTCTCGCGGCGAGCGGCCTGGTGCTGCTCAGCTATCCCCTGCACCCGGTGGGAAAGCCCGAGAAGCTCCGGATCGACCACTTCCCCGACATTGCCGTGCCGACGCTCTTCGTCAACGGCGACCGCGATCCGTTCGGGACTCCCGAGGAGCTCGACGCGCACATCGGAGCGATCGCCGGTCCGACGCAGGTCCACTGGCTCGAGGGCCAACGCCACGATCCGAAGCCGGCGTTCGACGACGAGATCATCAGCGTCGTCGGTGCCTTCCTCGCCGGCCTCTAGCCTCGCAAGGGTGTGGGACCGCATCGAGAGCCTCGAGAAAGAGCTTCGTGACGTCGAGATCCGTCTCGGCGATCCCGCCGTGCAGGCCGACCCGTCACAGATGGCCGACCTCGGTCGGCGATTCAAGCAGCTCGAGGAGGTGGTGTCGGCCGGGCGTCGCCTCCGAGACGCGACCGGCGACCTCGAGGCGGCCAACGACATGCTTCGCGAGGCCGAGGGGGCAGATCGCGACGCGATGCGGGACGAGATCGCCGAGCTCGAGGCGCAGATCGCGGCGGGGGAAGAGGAGATGCGGCTCCTGTTGTTGCCGCCCGACCCGAATGCGGGTCGCAACGTCATCATCGAGATCCGCGGCGCAGCCGGAGGCGAGGAGGCCAACCTGTTCGCCCGTGACCTCTACGTCATGTACGAGGCGTACGCGAAGCGGCAGGGCTGGCGGATGGAGATGTTGGGCGCATCGCCCTCCGATCTGGGTGGGTTCGCCGAGGTGACCGCCCTCCTGAGCGGCGACGGTGTGTGGACCCGGATGAAGCACGAGGCGGGCACCCATCGTGTCCAGCGGGTTCCGGTGACCGAGTCGCAGGGGCGGGTGCACACCTCCTCGGCGACGATGCTCGTGCTCCCGGAGGCCGAGGAGGTCGAGGTCGACATCAACGACAACGACCTGCGCATCGACACCTATCGTTCGAGCGGCTCGGGCGGTCAGTCGGTCAACACCATGGATTCCGCCGTGCGGATCACCCACCTGCCGACCGGTGTGACCGTCTCGATGCAGGACGAGAAGAGTCAGCTGAAGAACAAGAACAAGGCGATGCGCGTCCTGCGCTCCCGCCTGCTCGCCCTCGAACAGGAGAAGGCCAACGCCGAGGCCTCGGATCTCCGTCAGAGCCAGGTGAGCACCGGCGACCGGTCCGAGAAGATCCGCACCTACAACTACAAGGAGAACCGGGTCACCGATCATCGCATCGGGTTGACGATCCACAAGCTCGACCGTGTGCTCGCCGGCGAACTCGACGACCTGAGCGACGCCATCGTCGCCGACGAACGTCAGCGTCAGCTCGAGGCCGAGGACTGAGTTGGGCACCGTTTCCTGGTCCGAGCTCCTCGACGAAGCGACCCGCCGGCTGGGAGCCACCGACGCTCGCCGAATCGTCGAGGAACTGACCGACGCCGAACCCGGGCAGCTGCATCGGGTGCTCGACGATCTGGTGACCGTGCGGGGCGTCGCCCGGTTCGACGACATGGTCGCCCGGCGGCTCGCCGGGGAACCGCTGCAGTACGTGCTCGGTCGTTGGGGTTTCCGCACGCTCGATCTGATGGTCGATCGGCGGGTCCTCATCCCTCGACCCGAGACCGAGGTCGTCGCCGGTCTCGCCATCGACTGGCTGACCGCTCGCGCCCGCGACGTGGCGCGCGAACTCCTGGTGGCCGACCTCGGCACCGGATCCGGAGCGATCGGGCTGTCGGTCGCGGTCGAGTGCGGTGCCGCTCGGGTGATCGCCACCGACGTGTCGCCCGATGCCGTCGTCGTCGCTCGGGCCAACCTGGCGGGGATCGGTCGGGCCGCGACCCGCGTCGCCATCCACGAGGGTGCCTGGTTCGATGCCCTGCCGTCGGCCGTGCAGGGTTCACTCGACCTGATCGTGTCGAATCCGCCCTATGTCGCCGACCACGAGGAGCTCCCGGCCGTCGTCGCCGACTGGGAACCGCCGTCGGCTCTCCGCGCCGGTCCGGCCGGACTCGACGACCTCCACCACATCGTCTCGCACGCGCCGCACTGGCTCGCCGACGACGGTGCGCTGGTGCTCGAGATGGCCCCGGACCAGACCGACATCGTCGCCGGATGGGCCGCTCAGGTCGACATGTCCGCGACGGTCCACCCCGACCTCTCGGGTCGCCCCCGAGCGGTCGTTGCCCGCAAGAATCCGGAGTAGACGACATGGCACCTGATGATCTGGCCGACGCCGCCCGCGAGATGCGCGGTGGGGGAGTGGTCGTCATCCCGACCGACACGGTCTACGGACTGGCGGCCGCCGCTGATCACACCGCCGCGGTCGAGGCGATGTTCGCGCTCAAGAACCGCCCCGTCGACGTGAAGATCGCCGTGCTGGTCGCCGACATCGACCAGGCCCGGCACTATGTCGAACTCGGCCCCGTCGGCGAGGCCCTGGCGGCACGGTACTGGCCGGGGCCGCTCACGATCGTCGCACCCCGCCACGTGCCGGGGTCCCTGGCGGCGGGCGACGACGAGACGCTCGGGGTCCGCTGTCCCGACGACGCGGTCGCGCGGGCCCTGGCCGCCGAGGTGGGGCCGATCGCAGCGACGAGCGCCAACCTCCACGGCGGCGACACCCCGGTCCGGGCGGCCGAGGTCGCCGAGCTCTTTCCCGATGTCAGGGTCGTGCTCGACGATGGCCCGCGTCCCGGCGCGGCGTCGACCGTCGTGTCGGTGGTCGAGACGCCTCCGGTCGTGCTGCGCCAGGGTCCGATCAGCGACACCGATATCGAAGCCATCGCGAGCACCGACTCCTAAGCTCCGCCCATGCGCATCGCCGTCGGTTCCGACCACGCCGGGTTCCACCTGAAGGAGTCCCTGGCCCAGCATCTGCGAGACGGGGGCCACGAGGTCGTCGACTGTGGCACCCACTCCGAGGAGCGGGTCGACTACCCCGACTTCGGTGCGGCGGTGGGCCGGGCCGTCGTCTCGGGCGAGGCCGACGGCGGCCTGTGCGTGTGTGGGAGCGGCATCGGCATCGCCATCGCGGCCAACAAGATCGCCGGCGTGCGCGCCGCGACCGTCCACGACGCCACCTCGGCCCGGCTCTCCAGGGAACACAACGACGCCAACGTGATCTGCATCGGCGAGCGACTCGTCGGCCCCCAGGTGGCGCTCGACGCGCTCGACGCGTGGTTGGGCGCCGAGTTCGAGGGCGGACGCCACGAGGGTCGGGTCGCCAAGCTCGACGCGTTGGGTGGCGAGGTCGTCACCCGGGTCGACTGATCGACGTTCTGGCCAGCCAGTCTCTCCGACCCGGTGACCGGGCGGTACGCTGCCGTGATCCTGCCCTCCTGAGGAGCCTTCCATGCCCTGGCCCAGCACTGCCGACGATCCCGTCCTCGACCTCATCACCAAGGAGGAGACGCGTCAGAACACCACGGTGCAGCTGATCGCCTCGGAGAACTTCGCGTCGCCCGCCGTGATGGCCGCGACGGGCTCGGTGCTGACCAACAAGTACAGCGAGGGCTATCCGGGCAAGCGTTACTACGGCGGCAACATGGTGGTCGACGAGATCGAGGACGAGGCACGGCGACGTGTCTGTGCCCTCTTCGGGGCCGACCACGCCAACGTCCAGCCCCACGCCGGTGCGATCGCCAACATGGGGGTCTACCAGGCGCTCCTCGAGCCGGGCGACACCGTCCTCGGGATGAGCCTCGACCACGGAGGGCACCTCACCCACGGGTCGCCGGTCAACTTCTCGGGCCTGCTCTACAACTTCGTCTCCTACGGCGTGACCGCGAGCGATGAACGCATCGATTTCGACGACATGGCGGCGAAAGCCCACGCCGAGAGGCCGAAGATGATCGTTGCGGGGGCCACCGCCTACCCGCGCATCATCGACCCGCAACCCCTGCGCGACATCGCCGACGAGGTCGGCGCGCTCTTGATGTTCGACGCCGCCCACATCGCGGGCCTCATCGCCGGGGGCCAGCACCCCAATCCCGTTCCGCTGGCCGACGTGATGACCTTCACGACCCACAAGACGCTTCGCGGTCCGCGTGGCGGGTGCATCCTCGCCCGTGAGGAGTACGCGGCGAAGATCGACAAGGCCATGTTCCCCGGGATCCAGGGCGGCCCGCTCGAACACGTCATCGCGGCGAAGGCGCTTGCGTTCGGCGAGGCCGCCACCGACGAATTCAAGAGCTACACGGCCCGCATCGTCGAGAACGCGGCGGCGCTGGCCGAAGCCCTGGCCGGGCACGGCTTCCGTCTCGTCAGCGGCGGGACCGACAACCATCTGTTGCTGGTCGACCTGCGCGGTTTCGACGAGGAGCTCACGGGGAAGGAGGCGCAGGCCGTGCTCGACGACGCCGGCGTGAGCCTCAACAAGAACACGATTCCCGACGACCCCCGCTCTCCCTTCGTCACCTCGGGCGTGCGCATCGGCACTCCCGCGGTCACGACCCAGGGCATGGGTCCCGCCGAGATGGTCACGATCGCCGAACTGATCGCACGAGCGTTGCGAGAGCGCAACGACCCGGCAGCGGTGGCGGCGGTCAAGGCCGACGCGGCGACCCTGTGCGGGGAATTCCCGCCCTATCCCGACCTGGGGGCCTGAGGGCCGGGCAACGGCGGACGGCGACCGCATGCCGGCCCTCTCTGCCTACCTGATCGTCAGCGCGACGGCGGCCGTCGTCACGTTCGTGTCGGTGCCGCTGGTCCGACGTCTGTCGATTCGGATCGGGGCCATCGCTCCAGCCGACGAGCGCCACGTCCATCTCGTGCCGACCCCCCGAGGCGGGGGCGCGGCGATGATGTTCGGCCTGCTCGTGGCCTTCGCCACGGCGGCGCTCCTCGACGAGTTCTCCGGAGTGATGGCGGCCCGCACCGAGATGATCGGGGTGGTGATCGCGGCGGCGGTGATCTTCAGCGTCGGGTTCATCGACGACGTCCGTGAGATCTCACCACCCGCGAAACTCGCCGGGATGGTGCTGGCCGGGTCGGTGATGTCGCTCACCGGCGTGTCGATCCTGTTCTTCCGGGTGCCGTTCTTCGATCTGCTGTTCCTCTCGGCCGATTGGTCGGCGCTCGTGACCGTGCTGTGGGTCCTCGGAATGGCCAACGCGGTCAACTTCATCGACGGGCTCGACGGTCTCGCCGGCGGCATCATCGCGATCGCCTCGGCGACCTTCCTCCTCTACGCCCTGCAGCTCGGCAACGAGGGCGTGCTGGATCCGAACAACCCGGGTGCGCTGTGGGCGAGCATCACCCTCGGCCTGTGCGTCGGGTTCCTGCCGCACAACGTGCATCCGGCCCGGATCTTCATGGGCGACGGCGGCGCGCTGTTGCTCGGACTCCTGATGGCCGCGTCCACGATGTCGGTCGGGGGGCGGACGACCGCGGAGTTCTCCGGCCAGGCGTTCTTCTTCTTCGCCCCCATCTTCATCCCGTTGGTGATCCTCGGCGTGCCGATCCTCGACACCGCGTTCGCCATCGCCCGCCGGGCCGTGAAGCGAAGCGCGGTGGCCGAGGCCGACAAGGAGCACCTGCATCATCGCCTGATGCGACTCGGGCACGGACATCGGCGTTCGGTGCTGATCCTGTGGCTCTGGACGGCCCTGCTGTCGGCGTTCGTCCTGGACCCGACCTACACGGGTGAAGGCGATGCCGTCGTTCCGATCGGCGTCGCGGCCCTTGCTCTCGGCCTGTTCACGGTCTTTCACCCTCGGTGGCGGGGGGCTGCGGTCGAGGTCGATGCCGCCGATCTCGACGTCATCGACGCCGCGAACGAGAAGCTCAGAGCACCTCGACGGGGACGCCGGCCGTCACCTTGAGTTCCTCGACCATCCTGGTGATGTCGTCGTTGTCCATCCTGATGCAACCCGACGAGACGTTGGTTCCCAGGCTGTCGGGGTCGTTCGTCCCGTGGATGCCGAGCTGGCCCGGTCCGCCGTTGAACGTCACGAACGTGTCGGAGAAGCCGGAAAGCCCGTAGGCGAACGCCCCGTAGACCGAGTCGGGTCGGGCCGGGCGGATGATCTCGGTCGTGTAGTACCGCCCGCGCGGCGTGGGCGCATTGTCGCGAGAAACGCCGACGGTGGTCTCGAGCACGACCTGTTCGTGGTCGAACACGGTCAGGCGGAACTCGTCGAGCTCGACCCGAATGGCGAAGTTGTGGCGCAGAAGATCGACGCTGTCGCTGCGGATCCACCCGAGTGAGCCGTTGGGCCGGGTCGGCAGCAGTACCTGGTAGTACTCGATCCCGTCGTAGTCCTCCACGAGGAACAGCAGGTCGTCGCCCGACGCGACGGGATTCGTGAACGTCCACCGGGGGATGCCGTCGCCGGGGTTCTCCTCGACCGTGACCTCGCTCCCGCGAGCCCGGGCCACGAACGACACGCCGACCCGGTCCTCGGCCGGCTCGATGGCATCGCGCAGCGCCTCCATCGGCGACCGGGGGACACCGGTCGTGGTGGAGTCGGGGATCGCGTCGATCCCGGCGGAGGTCGTGACGCCTGGCCGGAGCTCGATGTCGACGCCGTCGTAGGGTGCCAGCAGATCGCGTTCGGGCGCCGAACAGGCAACCAATCCCAGTGCACCGGTACCCAACAGGAAAGTGCGTCGGTCCATCGCCATGACGGTACCGCTCAGCGGTCCTCGGGGTTGATCTCCTCGAGTTCGAGACCGGCGGTCTCGGGATATCGGCGCAGGACGAGCCAGGCCACGATGAGCGGTCCGGTCGCGAGGATGGCGAGGGCCGGGCCGATCTCGCCCATCCGTTCGGACACCTGCCCGACGAAGATCAGCCCCACCGCGCTGCCCATCACGCCGACGGTCACGATGATGCCGTTGGCCCGGCCGCGATCATGCGTCCCGAACATCTCTGGTCCGTAGACGGCCATCGCGGGCACGGCGATACCCCCGAGCACCACGCCGAGCAGCGTCAGGATCCACAGCGCGATGCCGCCCGAGAAGTACGCGAGGGTCGCGAACCCGGCCCCGATCACGAGGCCTGTGGCGCCGACCTTGCGGCGCCCCCTCGTCTCGGCCAGGTAGCCGCCGAGCAGCACTCCGAGGCCCGCCGGCGTTGCGGTGACGAGAGTGAAGTTCGAGATGCCCGATGCGCTGAAGCCCTGTTCGTCCTTCAGGAAGTCGTTCTGGAAGCTCGAGGCGGGCGAGAAGAACATCGACAGCAGGAAGGCCGAGCCGGCCAGGAGGATCAGCCGCTGTCGACGCCGGTCCCGATGTGCGTCGGAGACATCGCTGACCACCGCATCGGAGGAGTGGGTGAACCGGAGGGTCTCCGGCAGGCGCCGGCCGACCCAGATGATCACCAGTACCCCGAGCCCGCCCACCAGATACACCCCCCGCCAGCCACGCGGACCGAGATCGGCGAGGCGAAGGACGTTGACCGCCAGACCCGAACCGACGCCGGCGCTGAGCACGAGGACGGATGCGGCCCACGCCCGGCTGCGGGCCGGCATCTCCTCGGCGGCGACGATGGCGATCAGGATGCCGAGTCCCGTCGACAGGCCGCGGGCGATGAGCTGTGATCCGCCGAGGGTCCAGATGTCGGGTGCGAGCCCGCCCATGAGGGTGAAGATGCAGCTTCCGAGACCGGCGGCGACGAGCATCGAACGGCGGCCCCGACGGTCGGCGAGCGCCACGGTGACGAGGCTGAACAGCACACCGGCGCGGACGATGCCGAGCACCCACCCCTGGGCACTGTTGCCCTGCCCGAACTCGTCGGTGGCGAAGCTGATCGTCTGGGTCAGCACGGTGCCGAGGTAGCCGTCGACGATCTGGGCCGCAGCGAGAAGACCGAGCACCATCGCGGCACGGGCGTCGAGGCGGTCGGGCGGCGCCCACCAGTAGCCGAACGCGTCCCTGCGGGATCGCAGCGCCCGACGGACCGGAAGCTGGAAGAGCCAACCCCACACGGGGATGGCGAGCCGATACGTCGTGGTCTCGCGCACGACCCAGCGGTCGCCGTCGGGTGCCACCTCGAGGGTGCGCTCGTACTCACTGAACGGTCCTTCGGCGAGCCCGAAGCGCTCGCCGTCGTTCCCGGTCCTGAGGGTCTCGGCCTCGGTCTCGGCCACGATGTCGACCCGCGGCCGCCGACGACGTTCGAGTTCGCGGTCGTCACACGAGGTCTCGGTGTGGATCACTCGGCGACGGCTCACGGGTCACGATGGTATGCCTGGCTCACCCCTCGGGGGCGCGCTCGCGTATCCTTCCCGTCGTGCAGTTGATGGATGACCCGCGAGCGGACCTCCTTTCACCATCGGCCCGTCGGCTCCTTCGCCGTCCCCGCCCTCGCTTCCGTGGCGTGCTCCATCGTTGGGCCGCGCTGGTCTCGGTCATCGTCGGTGTGGTGGTGACCGTCGGCGCCGACGGAAGTCGCGCCACGACCGCCATGGCGATCTTCTCCCTCGGCAACACCGCGATGCTCGGCGTGAGTGCGATCGTGCACCTGCGCGACTGGCCGATCGAACGCGTCGAGCTCATGGTCCGCCTCGACCATTGCGCGATCTTCCTGATGTTCGCGACGACGGCAACGCCGATCGCGATGCTCGGCCTGGAGCCACCGGTGGCGGGCTGGCTCCTCGGGGTGGCATGGACCGGCGCCGTCCTCGGCATCGTCGCCGAGTGGATCCCCATGCACCCGCCGGCAGGTGTGGTGAACGGCGCCTATCTGGTCTTCGGCTGGTCCATGGTCGTCTTCATCCCCTGGATGCTGTCGGGTCTGACGATCGGTGAAGTGGCGCTGCTGCTCGGGGGCGGCGCGGCCTACACAGTCGGCGCGATCGTGGTGGGAGCGCGGCGTCCCGACCCGTGGACCGACACGTTCGGCTATCACGAGATCTGGCACGTGTTCGTCGTCGTCGCCGTGGGAATCCACACGGCGATGGCGGTGTCGCTCGCCTCCTAGCGAGCGCTGAACACCGGTTCTCGGGCTACATCGAGAACGAGTCGGGCCAGGCGTCGCTGCGGATCATGGCGTCGGCACCGCCGTCGACGAAGATCACCGACCCGCAGGCGAACCGCGCGGCGGGCGAGAGCATGAAGACGATCCAGTCGGCCATCAGGTCCGGGGTCGCGGGTTCCCCGGTGGGGATCGGGAAGCTCGCGAGCAACGGCCCGAAGTCCTTGTCGTCCTTTCCCTGCTGGAACAGCGGCGTCTGGACCGGCCCGGGTGCGATCACGTTCAAGGTGATGCCCTGGCCCACCCAGGCGTCGGTGACCGAGGCCCTCCGGCACCATCGCGAGATGGCGAGCTTGGCCCCGCCGTAGGCCATCGCACCGTCGAACGGCTCGGGTACTGCTGCGACGATCTCCACGACGCGTGCCTCGTCGCCGGCCAGGAACGCGTCGACCAACTCGCTCGGCAGGTTCGGTGTCGTGGTCGACGAGTTCGAGCCGACCTGGACCACCTGGGCGGCACCGGCGGCGGCCAGCGCGGGTCGCAGACCCTCCAGGAGGGCGAGCGAACCGAAGTAGTTCACCCGGGCGATGATGTTGCCCCGCAACGGCGGGCCGAGGCCGGCAGCGGTCACGAGGCCGTCGAGGGTGCCGTGGCAGCGTTCGAGGGTCTCGTCCACGGCGGTGGCGCGGCCCTCGGGTGTGGAGAGATCGCCGATCACCTCGGCGTCGCGCAGATCGATTCCGATCACCGTGTTGCCGGCGTTCTCGAGCTTGGCCCGCGTCGCCGCACCGATGCCCGATGCCGAACCGCTGATGGCGTAGGTCCCCACATTGCTCCATTCGTCCTGTGCTGGTGCACGATGATCGTCCGACTACGCCAAACTGGGCAAATGGATGCAGCCGACCGCAGTGCCGCGCTCGAGGCGGAGGGTCGCCGATTGATCGCCGTCGCCACGAAGGACCTCGAGGCCGAAGTCCCCACGTGCCCGGGCTGGAGATGTCGCGACCTCCTGCGCCATGTCGCGGTGGTCTGGGACTCCCTGCGGCTCGCGGCCGAGTCCCCCTCGCTCGACCCTCCTGACTTCGGCCAACTCGCCACCTTGCCCGACGACCCCGCTGCGCTCGCCGACTTCGCAGCCGAGCGGCTCGATCTCCTCGTTCCGGTCCTGGCGTCGGTCGATCCGGGTCGATCCGTCTGGACCTGGGCAGGGGAGAAGCCGATGGCGTTCTGGCCCCGACGGGCCCACCTCGAGACCGTCGTGCATCGAGTCGACGCCGAGTTCGCGGCGAACGACCCCACACCGGTCGACCCGTGGGTGGGCATCGACGGCGTCGACGAGCTCTACACGGAACTTCGCGCCGGGAGAACCGAAGACCTGCCGTCGGGTTCGTTCCACCTGCACCAGACCGACGGCGACGGCGAGTTCATGCTCGACGTGGTGGACGGCTCCCTGGCGGTCAGCCGCGCGCACGCAAAGGGCGATGCCGCCCTGCGGGCGACCGGCGAGGATCTGCTGCTGGCCGTCTGGGGTCGACGCTCGCTCGACGGGCTCGAGTTCTTCGGAGACCGCGACGTGGCCGAGCAGTGGATCGCGTTGGCGTCATGACCGAATCCGAGACGACATCGGACCCCGAGGACGCGCTCGAGCCGGCCACCTTCTCCGGGGGGCACAACCTCGATCAGCTGATGCCGGTGATCCTGTTCTTCGGCTTTCGCATCGTGCTCGGCAACCTCGTGCTCGCCGTCATCGCATCGATGCTCTGGTCCATCAAGGCATCGATCTCCCGCCACCGTCGAGGGCTGCGGATCGGCTGGTTCCTCCCCGGAACCGCCGCCTACCTGCTCGTGCGGGCCGGTCTGACCATCGCCGTCGAGCAGGAGTGGATCGATGTCGACGTGAGCGCCGACGCCGTCTACTTCGGCTTCGGGATCGTCGGCAAGATCCTGATCGGTGTCGGATGTGCGCTGACCATCCTGGCGGGTCGCCCGATCCTGGGTTGGTTGATCCCGAAGGTGGTCAAGTTGCCGGCGAGCGTCATCGAGCATCCCCGCTACCGGACGGCGATGTCGGGGGCGACATGGATCTTCGTGGCGTTCGAGCTGCTCACCTCGATCTGGGACATCTGGCTCTACAACAACTCGGGTCTCGGCTTCTTCTTCCTGACCCGCTCCGGGGTCAACTTCATCGTGTCGTTCGCGTTCATCACCGGAGCGCTCATGTACATCGACCGCACACTCGACCCGATCCCGGAGTATCCGGGCCTCACCAATGTGCTCGAGCAGTCCGGGCGGTTGAGGACGTGACCGCCCCTCGCCCGGCGCGGCTCGTGCACTTGGCGGAGAAGCAGGTGTGGGCCGAGGCCGCCGGTCGGCCGAGCTACATCCCGCGAGAGTGGGATCGCGACGGGTTCATCCACCTCTCGTCGATCGATCAGGTGCTGACTCCGGCCAATCGCTTCTACCGGGGCCGCGACGATCTCGTCGCCCTCGTCCTCGACGCGCACTATCTCGGCGCCGCCGTGGTGTGGGAACCGGGCACCGACACCGAGGAGTTGTTCCCGCACCTCTACGCGGCGCTGCCGGCCGAGTCGGTGCTCACCGAGATCGAGTTTCCACCCCAGGTCGATGGGACGTTCGTGTTGCCGCCCGCGCTGGTGCGGGCGGTCCGCTCACCCCTCGGCCACTAGCTCGTCGAGCGGATCGGAACCGAACTCGCGCAGCAGGGCGCCATAGTCGGCACCACGGCGCAGGTTCTGGCCGCCGTCGACGGCGAACGCCTGGCCGGTGATCCACGACGACTCCGGGCCGATGAGGAATCGAACCATCTCGGCGATCTCCTCGGGCTCGCCCACGCGGCCGAGCGGGATCTGTGGGAGGTAGTCGTCGAGCAGCGCGCCGCCGCCGGTGATCGCGCCCATGAGCTCGGTCGCAACGATGCCGGGCTGGACCGAGTTCACCCGTACGCCGAAGCGGCCCATCTCGTCGGCACTGACCCGGCAGAGATGGTCGAGGCCGGCTTTGGCGCCGCCGTAGCCGCCGAGGCAGCGCATGGAGTCCTGACCCGCATGCGACGAGCACCCGACGATCGAGCCGCCGCCGCCCTGCTTCGCCATCTGGACGCCGCCGTGCTTGAGGCACAGGAAGGTGCCGATGTAGTTGAGTTCCATCGTCGAGCGAATGGCCTCGACGTCGGCGGTGGCCAGCGGACCCATACCGGTCGAGCCGCCGGCGCACGCGAACAGGCCGTCGAGGCGGCCGGTGACCGCGCTGGCCGCGGCGACGGCCGCCTGCACGTCGGCCTCGCTGGTCACATCGGCGACGATGTGTTGCACGGTGACCCCCTCGGCCGCGGTGGCCGAGATGCGCTCGACGGCGCCGACGAGCTTGTCCTCGGTGCGTCCGCAGATGGTCACGTGCGCGCCGTCGGCCGCCAGCTTGGCCGCGGCGGCCTCGCCGATGCCGCTGCCGCCTCCGGTCACGAGCGTTGCAAATCCCTGAATCGAAGCCATGGGCGAGCACACTAGCGAGCGGAGGAAATCCTGCACCAATGCGCGACTTTCGCACGTCGCCTATCGTCGAGATCAGCGGGCCGGGGAACCGGCCGATCGCACACCCCCAACCCCCGAGGAGCACACGATGGGTATCAAGGATTTCGCCGACAAGGCCAAGGACAAGCTGGGCGATGTGGCCGAGAAGGCCGGCGACGTCGCCGAAGCCGCCCGCCACAAGGTCGGCGACGCGGCCGAGGCCGCCGTCGACAAGGTCGATGACCTGACCGGCGGCAAGGTACCGGACGCGGTCAAGCACGCCGTCGACAAGATCGATGGTGAGGACGAAGAGGGCGGCACCGAAGCAGACAGCGCCGAGTAGTTCTTCCGTCAGCGTCGCACGACGCGCAACGGGCGAACCACCGCCCGGTCCTCGGACCGCGACGCCTCGAGGTCGACCTCGGCTTCGAGCACCCACTCGTGATGGCCATCCGGATCGATGATGATCTGGGTGGCCATCTGCGCGTCGCGGGCGAAGTCGAACCACTCGCCGCTGCGAGCGTCGGCGTCGATGCCGATCCAGTCGTGTTCGTCCCAGTAGGCGGCCATGTCGTCGGCCAGCAGCGCCGTTCGACGGCCCGCCAGCTCGGTGACCAGGCGGAACATCTCGTTGCGCACGAGGACACCGAAGGCACGATGGTTCGCGGTGATGTCGGCGGGCTCCTCGATCGTGGCCGCATCGGGCAGCGTCGGGTCGGGGTTGCGCAGGCGCTCCCATTCGTCGAGGAGGCTGGAGTCGACCCGGCGGATCATGGCACCGAGCCATTCGATGACGTCGTCGAGGTCGTCGTTCGACTTGTCCATCGGCACGGTCTGCACCAGCGTCTTGTAGACGTCGGTCAGGTAGCGAAGCACGAGGCCTTCTGACCGTTTCAGCCCGTAGCGGGCCACGAACTGGTTGAAGGTCTCCGCGAACTCCAACATCTCGCGGGCGACCGCCTTGGGGCTGACCCGGTCGCGCCCCACCCAGGGGTGCTGGCGGGCGAAGATCTCGAAGGCCGGTTCGATGAACTCGGCCTCGGGCCGCGGCCAGGTGATCTCCTCGAGCCGATTCATGCGTTCCTCGTACTCGACACCCTGCGACTTCAGTTCGCTGATCAGGGCGTCCTTGGCCTTGTCCTTCTGGGCGATCAGGACGGCCATCGGGTCTTCGAGGATCGACTCGACGAGGCTGATGATCTGGAGGTGGTAGTCGGGGGCCTCGTTGTCGAGCGCATCGATGGCCTCCACGACGAAGAGTGACAGCGGCTGATTGAGACGGAAGTCGTCCTGGAGGTCGAGGTTGACCCGCAGCGGGTCGGTTTCGATGATGTCGGCGGCGAGCAGCGATCGATAGACGGAGATCGCCCGTCGGATGTGGGCCCGCTGTGCCGTGCGGGTCTCGTGGTTGTCGGTGAGCAAGCGCTTCATCGCACCGCACCCGTCGCCCGGCCGGTCGAGCACGTTGAGCATCATGGCGTGGCTGACGGCGAAGCTGGACGAAAGGGTCTCCGGGGTGCCGGTGCTCAATCGGACGAGTGTGTCGCCGTCCCAGTGGGCGTAGCCGCGCTCGGGCGGCTTCTTCTTGACCAGCTTCTTCTTCTTTTTCGGGTCGACGGCGGCCTTGGCTTCGGCCCGCTTGTTCTCGACGACGTGCTCCGGTGCCTGGACGAGCACGCTCCCGGCCACGTCGAACCCCCGGCGCCCGGCGCGACCGGCGATCTGTTGGAAGTCGCGCACACTGAGGACCCGCACACGGCGGCCGTCGTACTTGCAGAGCTGGGTGAACAGCACCGACCGAATCGGGATGTTGACCCCGACGCCCAGCGTGTCGGTGCCGCAGATCAGCTTCAACAGGCCCTGCTGGGCGAGCTTCTCGACCAGCAGCCGGTACTTCGGGAGCAATCCGGCATGGTGGACCCCGATCCCCGATTCGACGAAACGCTTCAGGTCCTTGCCGATGGGGGTGTCGAAGCGGAACCCGCCGATGGCCGCCTTGACCCGTTCCTTCTCCTCCTTCGTGAGCACGTCGAGACTCGTGAGGCTCTGGGCCCTCTCGGTTGCCTCCTTCTGGGTGAAATGCACGATGTAGACCGGGGTACGGCCGTCGTCGAGCAGCTCGCCGATCGTGTCGAGCAGCGTGGTCTCCCGGTACTCGAAGTCGAGTGGCACCGGTCGTTCGGCGTCGTCGATGAGGCTGACGGTGCGGCCGCTCCGTCGCTCGATGTCGGCCCGCAACGCCGACGTGTCGCCGAGGGTCGCGCTCATCAGCAGGAACTGGGTGTGGGGAAGTTCCAGCAGCGGCACCTGCCATGCCCAGCCCCGGTCGCGGTCGCCGTAGTAGTGGAACTCGTCCATGATGACGAGGTCGACGTCGCAACCGGCGCCGTCGCGCAACGCGCGGTTGGCCATGATCTCCGCGGTGCAGACGATCACCGGCGCATCGGCGTTGACGCTCGCGTCGCCGGTCACCATGCCGACGTTGTCGGCGCCGAGCTCGGCGGTGAGCTCGAAGAACTTCTCGCTGACGAGCGCCTTGATGGGCGCGGTGTAGACGGCGCGCTTGCCCTGGGCCAGCATCGCGAAGGCGCCGGCCACGGCCACGAGCGACTTCCCCGACCCTGTCGGCGTGGCGAGCACCACGTGCTCGCCGGACAGCAGGGCGAGGATCGCCTCCTCCTGGTGCGCGTACAGCTCGAGGTCGCGGTCGGCGGCCCAGTCCAGAAACGCGAACAGGAGGCTCTCCCCGTCGGTCTCTTCGGGCACTCGTCCGATCAACGTCATCCGACGGTCACCCTAGGCTTCGACTCCCCGCGATGCGGCCCGGGGTCGGCCAGACACCTCAGCTGAGGCCGGAGAAGTCGATCTGTCCGGTGATCATCGCGGCCGAGAACCCGTTGTCGGCGACCATGTTGTGGCCGTTCATCGCGATCGACGCGTCGGTGCCGAGCATGACGAGCGAGCGGGCGATGTCGTCGGCCGTCAGCATCGTTCCGCCGGTCTGGTCGACGGTCCACTGGATGACCTGCTCGGTCATGTGCTTGATGAAGTCGTCCATCAGCGGCGTGTCGATGGGGCCCGGGCACACCGAGTTGGTGCGCACACCGAACTCCCTGTAGCTGCGAACCGACGAGTACATCGTCCACACCTGGGCGATCTGCTTGGAGAAGGCGTAGACGTCGGCCGAGGCCAGTTCGTCGTTGGCGGCGAGCCACGAGAGGGCGTCGTCCCAGTCGTCGATGGCGATCAGCTCGAGGATCGCCGCGAGGTTGTCGGGCCAGCCCTGACCGGCGATCGATGCGGTGTTGACGATGGCCGCGCCGCGGGGCATGCCCGGCAGCAGCCCTGCGGTCAGCCGCCGTACGCCGAGATAGTTCACCCGGATGACGAAGTCGGTGGCGTGGACGCCCGCCACACCCGCGTTGTTGAAGAGGACGTCGACGCCAGTGCCGATCGACCTGATGGCCTCGTCGATCGAGGCGGGGTCGGACATGTCGGTCGGGATGTAGCGGGTCGCCGGTCCGGTCGGCTCTTTGATGTCGAGCACGGTGAGGTCGGTGCATCCGGCTTCGGCCAGCAGTTCGACCGCGGCGGCGCCCACACCGGTGGTGCCGCCGGTGAGGACGACCTTCTTGCCTTCGTAGCTGAACAGGTTGCTCATGTGTCCTTCTTCGGGGTGAATGCCATGTGTGCTTCCTTGAGCCCGAACACGAACGCGTTCGGCATCTCCACGTGGGGCCGGTCGGTGAGCCGTTCGAGTGTCTCGACGCGGGCGACGAGGCGCTCGAAGAAGGTCTGGATCTCGAGCCGGGCCAGTGATGCGCCCATGCAGAAGTGGGTGCCGAACCCGAACGAGATGTGGAGGTTGGGGTCGCGGGTGACGTCGAACGTCTCCGGGTCGGTGAAGTGCGCGGGGTCGCGGTTGGCGCCGGCATAGGCGAGGAGCACCTGCTGGCCCTTGGCGATCGTCGTGCCGTGGAGCTCGTAGTCCTCGGTCGCGACCCTGCAGAAGTTGTGCACCGGGGTGACCCAGCGGATGAACTCCTCGACGGCGACCTCCATGTCGGCGCCGGCCTGGAGCTTCGCCCATTCGTCGGGGTGGTCGGCGAGGGCGAGGAGGGTTCGGGCGATGACGGTGCGGGTGGTCTCGGCGCCTCCGTCGAGAAGAAGGAGACAGTCGGAGATGATCTGGTCGAGTCCGAACGGCGCGCCGCCGACCTCGCCGCCACCGTCGCGTTCGACGTCGATCCAGTGGGACATCACGTCGTCGGCGGGGCAGCCCTTCTTCTCCTCGTAGAGCTCGGTCGCCGCCGCGGCGAACTCCATCGCCGAGATGATGCCCGCCTCGTCGTGATAGCGGGGGCCGCCGCCCAGTGCGATCGTGGTCTCCGACCAGTGCTGGAGTTTCGGCCACATCTCGTTCGGGAACCCGAGCAGGAGTCCGATCATCTGGGCCGGCAGCGGCGCGGCGAGTTCGCTGACGATCTCGGCCTCGCCCTTCGCGAGCGCGGCGTCGAGGAGGGCATCGACGGTCTCGACGACATGGTCTTCCCAGCGACGCACCGCCCGCGGGGTGAAGCGGCGGCTGACGAGCGTCCGGCGGGCGACGTGGAGCGGATCGTCGTTGCCGATGATCGATTCGTCGGCGGGGATGTTGGGGCGGTAGCCGCCCTTCTCCTGATCGGAGTTGATGAAGATGCGCTTGTTCTTCTCGATCTCGATGATGTCGTCGTAGCGGGTGATGACCCACAGCTCGTTGACGCTGTCCCAGTGCACCGGCGAGTGCTCGCGGAGCCAGGCATAGCGGGAGTACGGATCGTCGACGTAGAAGTCGCCGTCGAGGATGTCGAGCGGTCGAGGGTCGGTCATGTGTGCAGCGGGCGAGACAGCCATGCCCGCACCCTAGAGAATCGTCGCTCAGTCGACGTAACTCGAACCGGTCGGCATCGATCGGCTCACCACCGCCACAACGGCGCCGTAGCTCATCAGCACGCCGGCGGCCAGCAGGAGGGTGGCTCGTTCGCCGAGGTCCAGACCGCGCTGATCGGCGGCGAGGCCGAGAATGAGGGTGCCGACCCAGACCAGGCCGCCCCACGCGATGCCGAACAACGACATGACCCGGCCGCGCATCTCGTCGGCAACGACCTGCTGAACGAGGGTCTGGAGGGTGGTCATCGTGCCGAAGTAGAAGAACCCGAGCACGACCTGCCACGCGATGGCGACCGCCAGCGTCTCCGACAGTGCGAAGCCGGCCAGACACACGCCGTAGAGGCACATCGCCACTGCGGCTCGCACCATGCTCGGCTCGTGCTTGCTGTAGCCGACCGTGAGCGCGCCGACGATGGCGCCGATGCCGGTCGACGCCACGATCACGCCGAACCGGCCGGCATCCTCGCCGAGCACGCCGCTGGTGAACGAGGGGATCAGCGCGGTGTGGGCCACGCCGAAGACCGAGGCGACCGCCACACTCGCGATGGCCAACAGCGCAGGGGAGCGCTCACGGGCATGGCGCAGGCCCACCGCCATCCGGCCGAACACGCTCAGCGAGTCGGGGACGATGTTCTGGGCCTCGACCCGGACCCGCGCCATCAGGACTGCCGCAGTGGCGGTGGCCACTGCGAATGCGGCAAACCCGATGTGGAACCGCTGCGAGGCGATGATGCCGGCCGCCAGGATCGGGCCGGCGACCCGGGTCATGTTCTGCACGGCCGCCTGCATCGAGATCGCGCTCGCCACGTCGTCGGGTGTCACGCTGTTGACGACCAGCGCGCCGGCCGAGGGGCCGATGAAGGAGAAGCTGCTGCCGAGGGCCAGCGCCAGCAGATAGATGGCCCAGAGCGGCGGGGCGTCGCTCACGCCGGTGAGGATGGCGAGCGCGGTCGCGGTGACCGCCGCAGCGGAGTAGCACGCGACGACGACGCGGCGACGTTCGAGCCGGTCGGCGAGCACGCCGGCGAACGGTCCGATCACCAACTGGGGGGTGAAGAGGGCGACGAACAGCCAGGTGACCGCGAGGTTGTCGCCCTCGGGGGCCCGATCCTCCACCAGCCCCTGGAGCGTGACATGGCTCATCCAGAAACCGATCTGCTGGATGAGGAAGCCGGTGAAGATCAGGCGGTAGGACGTGTGCCGGAACGCGACGAAGCCCCGACCTCTCTCGGATCGGATGAAGCGAGCGACGAGGCCAGTGGGCCCCTCGGGGACCCCCTCGGCCGCGCCGGTCAGAATTGACCCTTGCGTCCCAACACAACGGGGATCGTACGGGCGACGATCACGAGATCGGTAACCAGGCTCCAGTTGTCGACGTAGTAGAGGTCGAGCTGGGCGTACTTCGAGTCGTGGTCGCCCTCGCTGCGGCCCATGACCTGCCACATGCCGGTGATGCCCGGCTGGACGCGCAGGCGGTTGTGGAGTTCCTTGTCCCACGCCTCGACCTCGCGAGGCAGGGCGGGGCGGGGGCCGACGAGGCTCATCTCGCCCTTCAGCACGTTGAAGAGCTGGGGAAGCTCGTCGATCGACAGCTTGCGCAACCATTTTCCGACGGAGGTGATGCGGGGGTCGTCCTCGATCTTGAACAGCAGGCCGGTGGTCGTGGAGAGATGGGTGAGCGACGCGAGCTGGGCCTCGGCATCGACCACCATCGTGCGGAGCTTGTGCATCTCGAAGAGTTCGCCGTCTCGGCCGACGCGGGACTGGGAGAAGATCGCCGGCCCGGGGCTGGTGAGCTTCACCGCGAGGCACGAGAGCAGCAGCAGAGGTGCGGAGATGAAGAGCATGATGGTGGCGACGACGACATCGAACGCGCGCTTCGCCCGTGGGCGCCAACCGGTGCGCTGGACCGGCTCGACGTACATCATGGGGACACGGCCGACCGGACGAATCGTGAGGCGGTGAGCGGCGATGTCGCACAGCGTCGACGAGAGCTCGACATGGATGCCGTGTTCGGTCAGCGCACGGATGAGACGGTTCGAGCTGCCGACGTCGATCGCCGTCGCCGCCACGATGACGCTGTTCACACCCATCTCGTTGACCTTGCGCAGGACCTTGCCGGGGTCGCCGAGCAGGGCGAGAGGAGACTCGCCGGGCTCACGCTCGACCAGGTCCTCGATGAAACCGTGGAAGACGTAGCCGAGGGCCGCGTCGGTCTCGAGCATCTCGCGGACGAACTGTCCTTCGGCGTTGCGGCCGGCGATCACCACGGGGCGCAGGAGCCGACCGTTGCGGCGGGCACGGTCGAACAGCGAACGGGCGATGAGCCGCTCGGTGGTCAGCAGCACGAGGATGAGCGCGCCGGTGATGAGCACCCACGTGCGGCCGACGGTCACCTTGAGGAGGATGCTCAGCCCGCCGGTGATCAGAACGCCCATGGCGACACTGCGGACCACGCGATTGATCTCGTCGATGCGGCGACTGAGATAGCGGGCTCGGTACAGGAGCTGCTGTGTGAACACCACCGGCCAGATGGGAATCGACGCGAGGACCAGGCCCATGTAGCTGGCGACCGACGTGGGATCGCCGGGATTGACCCATTCGTTGATCCAGGTGCCGGCGACGAGGGCGACCGAGACCATCAACAGGTCGGCGATGACCAGGGACAGCTTGGTCGCGTTCAGCGGGTTGCGTCGCGTCGGAAGCCCCGGCAGCGATGCGCTGTCGGGGTAGAGGACGACATGCTCGGAGGTACCGGGTGTCGTCGTGGGGGGAGTCTCCGTCGAGGTCATCTCAGTTCACGCTCTGCGTCAGAGCGTAGACGCTGAAGTAGGGGCCGTCTGTAGGCCGAAATTCCCACGTGTGGATTTCCATCGTTGCCGCCAAGCAGTGTGGTTGTTCGCCGTCGAGCACCCAGCGTAGGCCGAATCGGCAGCGCGGGCGTATTGGCACACTACGTGAGATATCCGCGCACGCAAAGTGCAGTCCGGAAGTTCAACGGGTCGGCACCCACACGAGCACGAGATCCTCCACCGTGATGTCGGTCTTCTCGAGGCCGACCTCGAAGGATTCGATCGTTGCCGCAGCCCGCTCCCATGCGTCCTGGGAGTCCTCGAGCGCCTCGACGAGCGCGTCGGCGAGTGCTTCGAGCTCGTCGACCCGCTCCTCCAGGCGGTTCTTGGCGCTCTCGACGCGCTGTGCCGCATTGGCCGACGTCCGGCGCGACGAACTCGCGCGCCGAACACCTCCGAGGATGCTCCGCGTCGACTTGCCCCCGAAGAGGCCGCCGATCACGTCGATGGCGCCGCTGATGACCTCGTTGCGGCTGCGGTCCTTGGAATCGGATTCGAGCTCGCGCACCCGATCCTCCGCCTTGGCGATGGCGGCGCGAACGCGATCCTGCTTCTTCGCCATCGCGGCGCGGAGCTCGTCGGCTTCCTCGTCGGCTCGGTCATCACCGACTCGCCGGCACCGTTCGGCGAACTCTTCGGCGCTCTCCCCGACGCGCGAGTAGAGCTTCAGTTCCGGATTCTGGAGGAGGGTCAGCGACTCGTTGCGGTACAGGTGGTCCTTGAGGGTCCGCTCGGCGTCTCGGAAGAAGGTCGCGGTGTGGATCTTCCCTTCCGGGAGGACATAGACGGCACCCTCGGGCGGGTCGCTGCGCAGGTCGCGGTCGTCGTAGTCGACGGCAACGAAGTCGGGACCGTCGACATCGGCGCCGAGGGGCCCGACGACCGCTTCCCACTCCGCCTCGTGGCGCAGGTCGCCTTTGGTGTCGTCGAAGAGCAGCCGGACGCGGGCGGCGAGCGCCGGCTGCAACCGCCGGCCACCGGCGACCGCTCCGACGTGTTGGCCCCAGGGGGCGGCCGGGTCGAGATACGCGACCTCGACGCCGTCGGCCACCTCGGGCGCGACGGCCGACTCGTCGTCGGCGAGCTCGGTGGGTGCCGCCGGGGCCGACGCGGCTGCTGTGGCGGCTGGGGCGGCGGGACCGTCGGCCGCGGTGGCCTCCGCTGCGACCGGCCGTCGGTCGGCCATCAGGACACCGATCTGGTCTCGGGTGAGGGGGCCGGGGAGGTACGACATCGCCCAGCGGGTCCCGAAGGTGACCGGTGCCCCGCCCCGAGTGGTGTGGAGCAGGAACGTGCGCTTTCCGAGGCCGCCGATCGTGTCGCCGATCGCGTCGATGTCGGCGTCGCCGCCCGCCGCCCGCATCCCTTCGAGCAGACGCGCCTTGTCGCGTTCGGTTTGGAGCCGACCGATCATCCAGGTACCGGCGTTGCTGATCGCCTTGTAGTCGAGGTCGACGGGATTCTGCGTCGAGAGCACCATGCCCACACCGAAGGCGCGCGCCTGCTTCAGGATCGTGAGGATCGGGCGTTTGGCCGGTGGCTCGGCCGTCGGTGGGACGAAGCCGAAGACCTCGTCCATGTAGACGAGGGCGCGCAGATCGGGGCTGCCGGGCTGGGCGCGCATCCAGGTGACGAGCTTCGACAGCACGAGGGTCACCGCGAACTGGCGCTCCTCGTCGGAGAGGTGCGCGATCGAGACGATCGCCGCCTTCGGCTTTCCGCCGTCGCCTTCCAGCATCGACCCGATGTCGAGCGGCACTCCCGACCCCCAGGCGGCGAACGATGGTGATGCCAGGAGCCCGTTGAGTTTCATCGCCAGCGCGGTGCGATCGGCGGGCGGGAAGAAGGTGTCGATCTCGATGACGCCGAGCTTGCGCATCGGCGGGTTCTGGATGTGGGCGAGCAGGGAGGCGAGATCGAGGTCGTCGCCCGCGCCCCACGCATGGTGGACGAGGTTGGCGAGCAGCACGTGCTCGCGACCCGAGAGCGGATCGGAGGCGATGTCGACCAGGGCCAGCAGCCCCTGCACGAGGCCGTCGATCTCCTCGCGCACGGCCTCGTCGCCCGTGCCGGCCGGGGGTGCGGACAGGTCGCCGATGACGTTGAGACCGACACCCGCCTCCGACCCCGGCGTGTAGATGGTGAAGTCGGCGATGTCGCGCAACCGGGCGATCCGGTCCTTGCCGATCCCGGAGCCGGCGAGCCCGTTCTCCCACATCTCGGCGGTGGATGTGGCCAGCTCGTCGGGTGTCACCCCCTGCCGCTGCGCCTCGCCCTCGTTGACCCACGGCCGGAAGTCACCGGGCGCGAGATCCGGGAAGGTGAGCAGCAGGTTGCCCATGTCGCCCTTCGGATCGATCACCAGCGTCGGAATGCCCTGGAGGAGCGCCTCCTCCAGCAGGACCATGCCGAGGCCGGTCTTGCCGGAGCCGGTCATGCCGACGATCACGCCATGGGTGGTGAGGTCGGCGGCCTCGTAGATGATGTTCTCCCCTTCGGACCCGCCAACGACGGGGCCGAGGAAGAAGTGGCCGGGTTCGACATCGATCGTGCTGGTGTCCATGGGGTGCGATGCTAGAAGCAATGCTCGACGCTCATCTCCATGTGGTCGATGCCGCCACGGCCGGTCCCGACCGCACGGGTCATCCCGATGGCGCGTGGTGGGCGTCGATCGACGCGTCGCCGGGCGCCGTCGCCGAACGGCTGGCTCGGGCCGGCGTCGACGGCGGGGTGTTGGTGCAGGCCGTCGGCGCCCACGGGTTCGACAATTCGTTCGCGCTCGGAACCGCTGCCGCCCTCGGCGGCCGGTGGCGTGCGGTCGCCGCGGTCGGGGTCGACGACCCGGACCCGATCGGCACGATCGAGCGCGCCGCCGCCGGTGGCGCCGTCGGGGTCCGCTTCTTCTCGATCCCACTCCCCGCGATGGGTTGGCTCGACGGCGACCTCGGGCACGAGCTCGCAACCCGCTGCCGGGATCTCGGCCTCACCCCGACGATCTGCTGTCTCGCCGACGAGCTGCGGGCCGCTGCGCGCCTCGCGCGGGCGTTCCCCGACCTCGAGTTCGCGCTCGACCACGCGGGGTTCGTTGCGGTCGGCGGTGACGAAGGCGATCTCGAGCTGCTGACCCGTACCCCCAATGTCGTCGTGAAGCTGAGCACCGGTGTGTTCGACCACAGCGCGCTCGACCCGGCCGCCACCGTCGGTCGACTCCTGGATCTGGTCGGCGCCGATCGGCTCGCATGGGGTTCTGACCATCCCCAGGTCCGGGACCGGACCTACGACGAGTTGGCCGCCCTCGGCCGACTGGCCGTCGAGCGACTCCCGGACGCGACACGGGCGGCCGTCCTCGAGGGAACGACCGCCCGTCTCTGGTTCTCTTCCCCGTTTTCTGAAGCCTGAGTCGCGCCGGGCGCGATTGCCGCGTCAGAAAAGCGGGAGGTGTTAGTTGAGGCGTTCGACGATCATGGCCATGCCCTGGCCGCCGCCGACGCACATCGACTCCATGCCGATGGTGCCGCCGGAGTCCTGGAGGCCGTTGAGCAGGGTGGTCATGATGCGGCTGCCGGTCATGCCGAACGGATGGCCGAGGGCGATGGCGCCGCCGTTGGGGTTGAGCTTGTCGAGGTCGATGCCCAGCTCGTCGGCGGAGCCGAGGACCTGGACGGCGAACGCCTCGTTGATCTCGACCTGGTCGATGTCGCCGATGGTCATGCCGGCGCGGGCCATGGCCTGGCGGCAGGCGTCGATCGGGCCGAGACCCATGATCTCGGGGTTGAGCGCCGACACGCCGGAGGAGATGATCCGGGCGATCGGCTCGATCCCCATGGCCTTGGCCTTGGTGTCGCTCATGACGACGACGGCGGACGCGCCGTCGTTGAGCGGGCAGGCGTTGCCCGCGGTGACGGTGCCACCGGGACGGAACGCCGGCTGGAGCTGGCTGACCTTCTCGAGGGTGGTGCCGGCGCGGATGCCGTCGTCCTTGGAGACGACGGTGCCGTCGGGCAGCGTGTAGGGCGTGATCTCGCGCTCGAAGAAGCCTCGGTTGAGGGCGGCTTCGGCCCGGTTCTGGGAGCTCACGCCCCACTCGTCCTGACGCTGACGGCTGATGCCGGTGGCCTCGACGACGTTCTCGGCGGTCTGGCCCATCGCGATGTAGATGTCGGGCACGCCTTCGGCCGGGGACCAGGGGCCCTCCTCGCCGCTGGTGCGGGTCTTCGAGCGGGCTTCGGCATCGGCGAAGAGTTCGTTGTGGGGACCGGAGTCGGCCGCACCGTACATGTAGCGACTCACGGTCTCGACGCCGCCGGCGACGAAGCAGTCGCCCTCGCCGGCCTTGATGGCATGGGCGGCCATGCGGATCGTCTGCAACGACGACGAGCAGTAGCGGTTGACGGTCACGCCGGGGATCTCGAGGCCCTGCATGGCCGAGATCACTCGGGCGATGTTGTAGCCGCCCTCGCCGCCGGGCTGCCCGATGCCCCAGATGACGTCTTCGACATCGGCGGCTTCGACGCCGGCCTTGCCCATGACGTCGGCCAGGATGAACGACGACATGTCGTCCGGGCGGGCGTCGACGAGCGAGCCCTTGTTCGCGCGCCCGATCGGGGTGCGAGATGTTGCAACGATGACGGCTTCTGCCATGACGACTCCTCGTTCGGTAGTAGTGCGGAGGCTAGAGGAAATCGCCCGGAATGCCATAGGGACGGCTTCGTCCCCGATGGCCCTTCGTGGATAGAGTCCGGTGTCATGAGCACGATCGACGTCGACAAGAAGTGGCAACTGCTGATCAACGGTGAGTGGGTCGACCCGGGTGCGGGCACCTACGACATCATCGACCCGGCCACCACCCAGGTCGTCGGTCGTGCCCCCGAGGCCACTGTCGAACAGGCCAACGACGCCGCCGCTGCCGCGAAGGCCGCGTTTGCCGGCTGGAAGGCGCTGTCGCGCGAGGAACGCTGCGCCTACATCGGCCGGCTGGGCGACGAGATCGAGAAGCGGTCGCCCGACTGGGTCGCCACCGTGCAAGCCGAGACCGGTGCCACCATCGGCACGACCGAGACGCTGCAGGTGGGTGGGCCCGCCGTCGACCGGTTCCGCTACTACGCGCACCCGATCGACCTCGACGAGAACCTCCGCCCCATCCCGACCGCGAAGGGTCCGCTCGGCCCGGCCGGTCTGATGAGTGCCCATGTGAAGCGTCAGCCCGTCGGCGTGGTCGCCGCGATCACCCCCTACAACTTCCCGATCACCAACGTCGCCGGCAAGATCGCCCCGGCGCTCGCCGCCGGCTGCACCACCGTGATCAAGCCCGCCCCGCAGGATCCGCTCGGCATCTTCCTCGTCGGCGAGGCCGTCCAGGCCGCCGGGTTCCCGGCCGGTGTGGTCAACATCGTCAACGGGTCCGGCCCCGAGGCCCCCGCTGCCCTCGTCGACTCGAAGGACGTCGACATGATCTCGTTCACCGGCTCGTCGCCGGTCGGCGCCAAGATCATGGAGAACGGCGGCAAGACCATGAAGCGCCTGCTCATGGAGCTCGGCGGCAAGGGCGCGGCGATCGTCACAGAAGACGCCGACATCGGGGTGGCCGCCCAGGCCATCGCGACGGTGTGGGGGTTCCACTCCGGACAGATCTGCACCGCGCCGACCAGGGTGATCGCCCATCGCGACATCTACGACCAGCTGGTGGAGACGCTCAAGACCTTCTCCGGCTTCATGAAGATCGGCGACCCGACCGAGCGCGACACCATCATCGGCCCGGTCATCACCGAGCTGCACCGCAACCGCGTCGAGGAGTTCATCAAGTCCGGCATCGACGCCGGCGCCACCATGGTGTGCGGTGGTGAGCGCCCCGATCTGCCGGGCTACTTCATCGCTCCGACCCTGCTGGCCGACTGCACCCCCGACATGCACGTCGTGCGGGAGGAGGCCTTCGGTCCGGTCATCGTGGTCATGCCCTACGACGACGACGAGCAGGCCGTGCAGATGGCCAACGACTCCGACTACGGCCTGTACTCCTATGTCTTCAGCGGCGACACGAAGCGGGCCTTCCACATCGGTCAGCAACTCGAGACCGGCTGTGTCGGGCTCAACGTGATCCAACCCCACATGGAGGCCCCGTTCGGCGGCTTCAAGATGTCGGGCGTGGGCCGCGACCGCGGCAAGTGGGGCATCGAGGCCTACAGCGAGCTCCAGTCGATCAGCTGGATCGGCTGATCGACAGGTGATTCCGCCGCTCGACGGGCTCACCCTGATCGAAGGCTCGGCCTTCGTCGCCGCGCCGTCGGGCGGGATGACGCTCGCCCAACTGGGCGCCGACGTGATCCGCTTCGACCAGATCGGCGGCGGTCTCGACGCGAGGCGTTGGCCGCTGACCGCCGATGGCGAGTCGATCTACTGGGCCGGTCTCAACAAGGGGAAGCGGTCGATCGCCGTCGACCTCCGCTCGCCCCAGGCGAGGGAGATCCTCACCGAGCTGATTCGGACCGCCGGCACGTTCCTCACCAACTTCCCGGCCAAGGGGTGGATGTCCTACGACGCGCTCTCGGCGGCTCGTGCGGATCTCGTGATGCTCGCGGTGACCGGCAACCGCGACGGTTCGACGGCGCTCGACTACACCGTCAACTGTGCGGTCGGCTACCCGCTCGCCACCGGGCCCGTGGGCAGCGACGAGCCGGTCAACCACGTCCTCCCGGCTTGGGACCTCGTCTGCGGGCAGACCGCGGCCCTGGGGATCCTCGCCGCCGACCGCAACCGGCTGCGTACCGGTGCAGGCGCGAACATGAGCGTCGCCCTGTCCGACGTGGCCATCGCCGCGGTCGCCGCGCTCGGCCACGTCGGTGAGGCCCAGATCAACGCGACCGAGCGGCAGCGGTTCGGCAACGACCTCTATGGCGCGTTCGGCGCGGAGTTCGCCACGGCCGACGGCGAACGGATCTATGCCGTGGGCATCAGTCCGAAGCAGTGGAGCAGCCTGCTCGAGGCCACCGACGCGACGGAGTCGGTCGCCGCCGTGGAGCACGCCGGCGGCTACGACTTCGGCGACGAGGGTGATCGATTCCGGGCCCGGTCCGAGGTCATCGCCTGCATCGCCCCATGGATCGCCGCGCATCCGTTGGTCGAGGTCGCCGCCCGTTTCGACGAGCTCGGTGTGTGTTGGGGGCGCTACCAGTCGTTCCTCCAGCTCGTCGACGAGGACCCCCGCTGTTCGATCGAGAGCGAGATGTTCCGCGAGGTCGAGCAGCCGGGCATCGGCACCTATCTTAGCCCCGGTTCGCCGATCGCCTTCGACGGCCTGCTGCCGACGGAACCGGCTCCCGCGCCGCGTCTCGGTCAGCACACCGACGAGATCCTGGCCGAACGACTCGGGCTGACCGGCGCGGAGATCGGTGCGCTCCACGACGACGGTGTCGTGGCGTAGGACGGGCGAGCGGTCAGTCCCAGCTGGGCACGGCGTCGATGAACTCGAGCGTGGCGTCGATGAACGAGAACTGCTTCGGGAGCCCGAAGTGGTCGATGCCGGGGAGGACCTTGACGCTCGCGTCGGGCAACAGCTCGGCCAACGGCTCGGGCGGCCCGGCGAAGTCGTCGCTGCCGATGATGATGAGACACGGGACTCGGACGGTGGCCAGCTCCTCGGCCGTGAACGGTCGGCGCTCGCGGCTGATGCACGCCCGTAGGGCCGCGGCGTCGTTGCCGGGCGTGGTGATGAGCGACTCGAAGTGATCTGCCGCGTTCCCGGCCAGTGCCTGCTCGTCGGAGGCCACGAGGTTGCGGCCGACCGCGGCGAGCACGAGGCGGTTGACGCGCTCGGGGTGGTGCATCGCGATCTGGAGCGCGGTGCGGGCGCCGAGCGAGTACCCGACCACGTCGGCCGGCGTCTCGGGGAACTGCGCCATCACCGGGCCAACGAGATCGTCGTAGTCGGCCGGGTCGGTCGGCTTGTCGGCCTCACCGTGACCGAGCAGATCGATGCCGACGGCGCGCCGGCCGGCGTCCTTCAAGAGATCGAACCAGCCCGGCTCGCGCCAGGTGCGCTCGGTCGACGTTGCGAAACCGTGGAGGAGTACGACGGGTGGCCCCATGAACGGGTCACCCTAGGAAGCCGGGACCGGCACGGAGAAATCCACGCGCCCGCTCGCGGGGCGCGTGGATGGCCGAGTTGGCGCGGTCCGACCTGATGCACCGTCAGGAGTAATTCTGTTCGACAGTCCGACATTCCGTGGCCGATCACTTTTCGCGATACGCGCTAGCGCGAAGAATCATCAGCGTTCACGGGACTTTCACGCAGCATTTTCCTAGGTTGCTTGTCGTAGCCGAACGGGGCACCGCACCCACACCGAAGGTGTGGGGAGGGCTCCAGGGAAGCGGGTGTGGACAGGTGCTCGAGATCATCGAACAGGCAGAGACGCCGATCGGACCGGTTGGGTCGACGGAGTGGATGGACGTTGCGGCATGCGCCGGGCACAGCGAACTCTTCTTCGCCCCGTTCGCCGAACGGCCCGAAGCGCGGGTCCGCCGAGAGGCGTCGGCCCGGGTGATCTGCCAGGGATGTGTCGGTTTGTCGTCGTGTCGCGACTATGCCCGGAGCAATCGCGAGCTGGGCTTTTGGGGTGGCGAGAGCGAGTCGGAACGGGCCGAGGCCGGGTTCCCTCCCACCACCCCGATCATCGGTCGCAAGCGTGTCGCCGAGCAGCGTGCTCGCGATGCGATGGCCAGCGCGTCCTGAACGGTCTGAGCGGCAGCTGAGCGACGACGCCTGCTGCAGCCCGTCACGAGACGGCGAACCGCAGAGCAATCACACGTCCCTGCCTCGGTCCGGTGGCCCGCGCCCCGCAGTGGTCGCGGTCGAGGCCGGCACGTTCCGTATGGGCACCGACCACGGGCGATTCCCGGCCGATGGCGAAGGACCCGTACGCGAGGCGTCCACCGGCGGGTTCGAGATCGCGGTCCATCTCGTCACCAACGACGATTTCGCCCGGTTCGTCGCCGCGACGGGCATGCGAACGATCGCGGAGGCCGAGGGGTGGTCCTTCGTGTTCGGCGGACTGTTGCCCGACGACTTCCCTCCCACCCGCGGGGTGGTGGGGGCCGAGTGGTGGCGGGCCGTCGAGGGGGCGGACTGGCAGCACCCGACCGGACCGCACAGCGACCTGGAGGGTCTCGGCGACCATCCCGTCGTCCATGTGTCGTGGGAGGAGGCGTCGGCCTATGCGGCATGGGTCGGTGGCCGCTTGCCGACCGAGACGGAGTGGGAGCGTGCCGCCCGCGGCGGTCTCGACCAGGCCGAGTACGCGTGGGGCGACGACCTCACTCCCGGCGGTGAGCACCGCTGCAACATCTGGCAGGGCGAGTTCCCGACGCACAACACGCTCGACGACGGCTACCTCGGCACCTCGCCGGTGGGGGCGTACCCGGCCAACGACTGGGGCCTGTACGACGTCGCCGGCAACGTGTGGGAATGGTGCGCCGACGACTTCGCCGACCGCCCCGGCCACAAGGTGATCCGGGGCGGCTCGTACCTGTGTCACGACTCGTACTGCAACCGCTACCGAGTCGGTGCCCGGTCGTCGAACACGTTCGACACCTCCACCGGCAACATGGGGTTCCGCGTGGCGTTCTCCTAGCGGGCGATCTGCAGCGCCCCGGGGGCCACTTCGAGCGTCGCCGGTGCGGTCCCGATCGGCTCGCCATCGCCCCACAGGTCCAACCCGGCGGCATCGATGTCGACCCGGCGTCCTCGCAGCGCGTGCACCTTCGGGTGCGTGAGGTGGCGGCCGGTGAAGACGAGACGGAAGAACCGCAGGAGCTCCAGGCGGCCGACATCGGCGACGACCGTCAGATCGAGCAGGCCGTCGTCTGGTCCGGCCTCCGGGGCGATGTGCATCCCGCCGCCGAACCAACCCGTGTTCGCGATCGCGAGGAGTGCCGCGTCGAAGTCGTGCACGACCCCGTCGATGGTGAGGCGAACGGGGCGGACCCGCAGCGTCGGGAGTTCGAGGACGGTGGCGACCGTGTAGCGCGACGGACCTTTCGGGAACCGCAGGCGGTTGGCCCGCGCGTTGACATCGCCGGAGAACCCGGCCGTCGCGACCGATGCCACCCAGCCGGCGTCGGAGTGAATCAGGTCCAACGGCTGCGGCTCGCCCAGCGCGACGCGGGTCGCCTCGACGGGATCGTCCGGAATGGTCGCGAGGCCGCGGGCGAAGTCGTTGCCCGTGCCGACGGGCACGACGCCGAGCGTGGTGGTCGTCCCCGCCACGGCCTGCACCGCGAGGTGTACGAGTCCGTCACCGCCGACGACGATCAGGCGCGACGCCCCCGCGGCCACCGCGTCGGCTGCGGCCGCGGCACTGGCGGCGGCCGTCGACCCCGTGAGGTCGACCGGCGTGTGGCCGGCCGCTCGGATCGTCGCCAGTACCTCCGCGCGCGCGCCCGACGCCCGGCCCCGCCCCGCGTCGGGAGCGATGAGGAGGTGGACCGTGCTCACAATGTGCGCGTCACAGGCCCAGGTAGCGCCCGCCGTCGACCGCCAGGGTCTGGCCGGTCATGTGGCGCGACAACGGTGAGGCGAGGAACACGGCGACGGGACCGATGTCGTCGGTCGGATCACCGATGCGCTGGAGTGGTGTGCGGGCCCGCAGGCGCGCCTCGAGTGTGGGGTTGGCCGCGGTCGCCGAATCCATCGCCGGCGTCCACGCGACCGGTGCGATGGCGTTGACGCGCACGCCGGCGGGACCCCACTCGAGGGCCAGGCTCTTGAGGAGGCCGCGCTGCGCGCCCTTGATGGTGCCGTAGAGGGGGAGGTTGCCACTGCCTTCGATCCCGGCCGGGGACGTGAGCAGGATCAGTGAGCCGTAGTCGGCTCGCAGGTGGGGGAACGCGGCCCTCGCGCAGAAGAACGACGCGGTGGTGCTGGTGGCGATCTGGAGGTCGATCGTCTCGTCGTCGATGTCCTGGATCGCCCGTGGCGCGCCGGGCGGCGAGACGGCGTTGTGGACCATGGTGTCGAGCCTCCCGTGGCGCTCGACGGCTCCGGCCACCGCGGCCTCGACATCGGCCGCGACGGTCACGTCGCAGCGCACGAACTCGGCCGCGCCGCCGGCGGCCCGGATCCGTTCGGCGGCCGGCTCGCCCGTCTCGGCCCGGCGGGCGGCGAGCAGCACCGTGGCTCCGGCCCGGGCCATCGATGCGGCGATGCCCTCGCCGACACCCTGGCCGGCGCCGGTGACGATGGCGACGCGGCCGGTGAGGAGACCCTCGACGGGCGGGAGTGGGGGAGTGGGGATGTCGTTCATCTCGTGCTCGCTCATCCCGGCATCCAGAGTCCGCCGTCGACCACCAGGGAGGCGCCGACCAGTGACGTGAAGTCGTCGCCGGCGAGGGCGTCGACGATCGGGGCGACCTCGTCGGCGAGGCCGGGGACCCGCCCCAGCGGCGGGTCGTGCAGGGAGTTCGCCTCGGCCATCCCGGCGGCATCGGCTGCTTCGAGGAAGGCCGATGGGTCGAGGGTGATCGCGTGGGCACGGATGCCATCGTGGCCCCAGGTCTTGGCCAGCGACTTGGCGAGGATCCGGATCCCCTCGGCTGCGGTCGCCATCGGGGCGAACCCGTCGCCGCCGGCGGAGGCCATCAGGGGGACGAGGAAGACCATCGTCCCCGATGTCGCAGCCAGATCGCCGTGGACACCGCGGGCGAGGCGGATCGCCGATTCGAGTGGCTCGTCGGCCATGGCGTGCCACTCGTCGTCCGACAGGTCGGCCAACGCGGTGCGTCGACGAGACGTCGCCGGGTAGCGGGCGTGGACCACCAGGTCGAAAGGGTCGTGGTCGGGGAACGCATCCGCCACCGTCGTGTCGGTGATCGGTGTGTCGTCATCCGTCAGTCGCCGCACCGTCCAGCCGCGGGCGCCGAGCCCGTCGGCGATGGGATCGGCCGGATCGCCGGTACCGACGATCAGTGCGTTTCGTCGAGCCATGCCGGCCAGTCCTCGCTCGGTGTCATCGACCACTGGGGATCGCGCTTTTCCATGTAGGCCATGACGCCCTCCCGGGAATCGGCGGTGCCCATCAGATGGAGATGGATGTCGCGCTCGAGCTCGTTGACGCGCTCGGGCGAAGGTGCATGCATCCAGAGCAGTCGCTTCGAGGCGCCGACCGAGATCGGTGCCGTGTGGGTCGCGATCTCGTGGGCGAGTTCGAGCGCCCGGGGCAACACCTGCTCGGCCGGGAGTGCCTCGGTGGCCAGGCCCCACTCGAAGGCGTCGTGGCCGCGGAACATGCGGCCCGTGAGCAGGAGCTCGGTGGCCCGGGCGTGGCCGACGATCCGTGGGAGCGTCCAGTGCGAGTGGAGGTCGGGAAGGATGCCGCGGCGAACCTGCACGATCCCGAGCTTGGCGTCGTCGGCGACGATGCGGATGTCGCACTGCAGCGTCATCGTCAGGCCGAGGCCGACGGCGTGACCGTTGATGGCTGCGATCACCGGCTTGCGCACGTCCCACGGATGGAAGTCGTCGAGCGGGTCCGACGAGAACGTGTCCTTGGTCGGGGCCCCGAAGACGCCCGCGCCGCCGGAGAAATCGGCACCCGCGCAGAAGGCCCGCCCCGCGCCGGTGAGCACGACGACCCGCACGCCGTCGTCGGCGTCGGCGGCGCGCAACGCGGTGGTGAGGCTGCGGCCCATGGCGCCGGAGAACGCGTTGAGCTGTTCGGGTCGATCGAGGGTGAGGATCGCGACCGGTCCGTCGACCTCGACCCGGAGGTCCTCGAACCCCGCGGCGAGACCGCTCACGGTCGGAAGCCGTTGGGGTGCAGGGCGGTGCCCTGGAGGTTCATCGGCGCGATGTGCTCGCGCTCCAGGAGGTCGAGGCTGGACTCGATCCGGCCGGTGTGGTCGGGGTCGCAGTCGCACAACCACAACGCCGCCTCGGACATGGCCTCCATCGACTCGATCTGATCGGCCGCCAACTGGCCGCCGACGAGTTCGTCGGCACCTTCGGAGAGCACGGCGGCCCGCGGTTCGACGGTGTTGACCCGCACGCCGTACTGGTGCCATTCGGCGGCCATCGCCGCGGTCAGCCGGTTCAACATCGCCTTCGTGGCCGCGTAGAAGCCGAAGGTGCCACGGACCCCACCGAGGTCGAACGGCGGACCGGGCGGTGGGGTCGCGGAGGCGCTCGACAGGTTGACGATCCAGCCCTCACCGGCATCGATCATGCCGGGCAGCGCGGCCTGGGCGAGGTCGAGCGGGCAGTGGACGTTGAGCTCGATCATGAGGCGGCGACGCTTCAACGGGTAGGTGTCGAGCGGCTGGTAGATCGCCGCAGCTGCGTTGTTGACGAGCACCTCGACCGGTCCGCCGAGGGCTTCGGCCGCTTCGGGCACCACGCGGGCGCGGTCGTCCTCGTCGGTGAGATCGGCGACGATCGTCACCACGTCGGCGCCGAGAGCTCGGCACCGCGCCGCGGTTTCGTTGAGCGACCCCGGCAGCGTGGGGTGGGCATCGAGGGTGCGGGCGACGAGGGCCAGGCGGGCGCCCTCACCGGCGGCCCGCTCCGCGATGCCGGCCCCGATGCCGCGGCTCGCACCGGTCACGATGGTGCGGCGCCCGTCCAAACGTCGTGTCATGGTCCGGAGACTAGGACGCGTCAGTCGTCGGTGAACACTTTGGTGGCGACCCCGATGCCGATCGCCCCGATCGCGGCGGCGATGGCGACCGCCACCCACGCATCGGCGGTGGGGAGGTCGAGCTCGAAGTAGTCGCGGGCGAACGGCCACACCATGACCAGCACGTAGCAGGCCGCCATCGCCGTCGCGAGCCCCGCCTTCCAGGGTTTCCACGGGCGGCTGATCAGGAGGAGGATCACGAGCCCCAGGAGGAGGAGCGTGGCGGTCGCCGCGGTGCGAGCCTCGGCGAGCGACACGTCGTCCATGCGGCGCACGATTTCGTAGAGCCCGAACGTCACGGCACCGGCCACGGCGCCGGCCGGGATCGAGAAACGCAGGACCCGGGTGAGGAAGCCGGGCCGAACCAGCGCCTCGTTGGGGGCGAGGGCCAGGAAGAATCCGGGGACGCCGATCGAGAACGTGCCGATGAGCGTGAGCTGCCGGGGAAGGAATGGGAACGGCGAGCCGGCGATCCCGACGAGCGCGGTGAGCAGCACCGCATAGGCCGCCTTGGTGATGAACAGGTTGGCGACCCGTTCGATGTTGTTGATGACCCGCCTCCCCTCGGCGAGCACCCGGGGGAGCGTGGCGAACTTGTTGTCGAGCAGCACGAGCTGGGCGACCGCTCGGGTGGAGGACGAGCCCGATCCCATCGCGATGCCCATGTCGGCGTCCTTCAGGGCGAGGACGTCGTTGACGCCGTCGCCCGTCATCGCCACGGTGCGGCCGCGTGACTGCAGGGCGTGGACCATGGCCCGCTTCTGGTGTGGCGTGACGCGGCCGAAGACGGTGGTCTGCTCCAACACGTCGGCCAGCTCGTCCTGGTCCTCGGGGAGGGTGCGCGCATCGACGAACGAGTCGGCGCCCTCGATCCCGGCGCGACGGGCGACGGCCGCGACGGTTGCAGGGTTGTCGCCGGAAATCACCTTGAGGTCGACGCCCTGCTCGCGGAAGTACCCGAGGATCTCCGCCGCGTCGGGCCGGACGGTGTCTTCGAGATGCACCAGCGCGACGGGATGGCGCTGGGCCGGCAGGTTCTCCTCGCTCCACGGCCCTCCGCCCCTCGTCAGGAGCAGGACCCGCGTGCCGCCGGCGGCGACGGCGTCGGCCCGGGCTCGGGCCTCGTCGTCATCGTCGTCGAAGAGGATGTCGGGCGCGCCGAGGTAGTAGACGCCCCGGTCGGCGAACTCGGCGCCCGCCCACTTGCGAGCCGACGAGAACGGGAGGTTCTCCCCGATGGTCCAGCCGGGGTCGGGGTGGTTGGCGACGATGGCTGCGAGGGTGGCGTTGGGTGCCGGGTCGGCCGCGCCCATCGCCCCGAGGGCGATCGCGGCGTCGTCCGCGGTGTGGTCGCCGAGGGGTTCGACCAGGCCGAGAGAGATCTCGCCGGTGGTGATCGTGCCGGTCTTGTCGAGGCAGAGCGTGTCGACCCGGGCGAGCAGCTCGACCGACGCCAGCTCCTTCGCCAGCGCCTTGCGGCGGGCGAGGGCGATGACCCCGGTGATGAAGCTCAGGCTGGTGAGCAGCACGAGTCCGTCGGGCACCATGGCCACGGCGGCGGCAACCGTGGCCTGGAGTGCCGACTGCCAGCGGTCCTCGGTGCCGAGCTGGCGCAACAGCAACAGCACGGCGGCCGGCGGGATGATGATCTGCAGCCACTTGAGGATCTTGTTGACGCCGCGCCGGAGTTCGCTGCCCGCGAGCTCGAACCGACGGGCCTCGTCGGCCAGCTTCGCCGCATAGGAATCGGCTCCGACATGGGTGGCCTGGTACGAGCCGGAACCGGCCGAGACGAAGGAACCCGAGAGGACCTGGTCGCCGCTGGCCTTCTCGACCGGGTCGGCCTCGCCGGTGAGGAGCGACTCGTCGACTTCGAGCCCGTGGGCCGCGACGACCACGCCGTCGACCACGATCTGGTCGCCGGGCTGGATCTCCAGCAGGTCGTCGGCGACGACACCGCTGACGCCGATCTCCGCGACCTGGTCGTCGCGCCGCACTCGTGCCCGCGGTGCGGAGAGCACCGCCAGCGCGTTGAGCGTGCGACGGGCCTGGAGCTCCTGCGCGATGCCGATCACGCTGTTGGAGACGACGACGCCGGCGAAGAGGGCGTCGGCCGGGTAGCCGGCGATCAGGATCAACACGAACAGCGAACCGATGATCGCGTTCACCGGCGTGAGGACGTTGGCCCGGACGATCTGCGAGAGCGTGCGGACCGGCGCGTCGGGTACATCGTTGACGCGGCCGTCGGCGATGCGCTCGTCGACTTCGGCGGCCGTGAGGCCGGTCGGGGTGGTCGTCACTCCGTGCATCCCGAGTCGTCGTAGCGGTAGCCCTCGGCGAACATCTCGAGTCGATGGCGGGGCCCGTCGATCGACGGGTCGGTCGTCTCGTAGCCGGCGTCGCCGGACCACATCGCAACCGGGCCTGCCTCGCTGCGTCCGATCCGGGTCGCGTGGTGGCGGGCCGGGCGGCCGGCCAACCACTCGAGTGCGGTGGCGACCCGGTCGTGCGCACGCATCGTGTGGAGAGTCACCCACGTCGGCGGCGCGAGCTCGATCTCGCCCTCGTGGTGACGGCCGAGACACTCCTCGGGCGTCATCCAGTCGCTCTCGACGATCTCGCCGTCGTCGATCGTGTGGTCGCGATCGCTCACGCCGGCCGCGAAGAACCAGGTGGCGTAGCGTTTCGGCGCGATCGGCGGTGGGATCCAGTGGGCGAACATCACCAGCTCACCGGCGGGGATCCTCAGCGCCGCTTCCTCCTCGGCTTCGCGGGCCGCCGCGATGCGGGCGGCGTCGAGCGGATCGACCGCGGCCAGCCGGTCGGCCTCGTCGACGCGTCCGCCGGGAAAGACCCACATGCCGCCGAACGCGATCTTGGAGTTGCGCCGCAGCATCAGCGTCTCGAGGCCGGCGTCGCCGTCGCGCAGCACGACGACGGTGGCGGCGTCGATCGCCGGCGTCTCACCGCTGGTCGCGGCGTAACGGATCCACTCGTCGATGCGCGCCCGGTCCCGATCGGCACGATCCGCCGCACTCATGACGACGCGCTCACTCGGGGCGGTCCAGGTCCTTCGGCATCCCCGAGAAGTAGGCCGACTCCTCGCGCAGCTTGACGCTGCGCCAGCCGTCGGCGGTGCGGGTGACGTCGTGGTGGTACCAGCCACCGGTGACCCAGGCGGACTTGTCGGGCATGACCATCGGGTTGTGGAACATGGCCTCGACGGTCGCGTGGTCGGCGTCGGTGAACGTGATGCCGACATTGGCGACCATGTGCTGGGTGGCCGGGAACTGGGCGAGGGCCTCGGCCAACCAGGCGACCTGGGTGTCGAGGTCGCCGGAGATCCCACCGGCCGACGTGTAGTCGAGTTCGGCATCGGGGGTGAACACCTGGCGGAAGAGGTCCCAGTCCTTGCGGTCGACGGCGCGGGCGTAGCGGGTCAGGAGATCGGTGATCTCGAGGCGGTCGGAGAGTTCTTGGAGGTTCACGATCGGCAGGCTAACGGGCGGGGGGCGAGGGACTCCAGAAGCCCACCCTTGTTCGGCCTCGACGGGTCCGCTGGTCAGCGCGCCGGGAACTCGAACGACGCGACCGTGTCGAGGCGGTCGGTGGGATTCCAGATGTCGCCGACCGAGCGATAGTCGGCCTCCCACCGATCGGCGGTGACGGTGCATTTCGTGTAGCCGTTGTCGGGGTTGAAGTACTGCACGTGCGGGTTGGCCGCCGTGTAGTCGGTCGCGAACGGCGACGAAGAGATGGCGGTCGCCATGATCTCGGGACAGATCACGTCTCGGCCGAAGCCGGGACCGACGTCGAGCACGAAGCTGGCGTGATAGTCGCCGCTTAGCACGATCGGGTTGGGGGCGTCGGCCAGCGCATCGGCCACGCGTGCCCGTTCGGCGGGGTAGCCATCCCACGCTTCGAGGTAGTACTTCGGCTCCTCCTCACCAGCGTCGCGGGCATCGAGACCGGCGAACATCGATGGACTCACCAGTGATGTCCACCGGGCGGTCGACGCCCGGAGACCGGCGGTCAGCCAGGCCACCTGATCCTCGCCGAGGAGTGTGCGGCCGGGGTCGTCCCGTTCGTCGCATCCCGTTCCGAAGTCGAACGTCGAGGTGTCGCGACAGGGCGGCTCGTCTGCGAACTGCCGGGTGTCGATCAGGAAGAACTCGGCGAGGTCACCGACCCGGACCGATCGGTGCAGGGCGACGCCGGTCGCGGTGGGCGCCGGCGTGCGGGCCGGTTGGTGCTCCCACCAGGCCTGGTAGGCGGCCGCCCGGCGGGAGGCGAAGTCGCCGCCGGCACTGTCGAATTGGCCGGGGCCGTCGGCCCAGTAGTTGTCGGTGATCTCGTGGTCGTCCCACATGGTGAAGAACGGCAGCGCGCGATGGGCGGCCTGGAGGGACGGATCCTGTTTCACCTGGGCGTAGCGCGCCCGGAAGCCGGCGAGGTCGGCCGGCGGGGGTGTGGTCCACATCCGGCGGCCGTCGCCCTGGGGCGAGAAGTCGAGCGGCGGCAGTTCATAGATGTAGTCGCCGGTGAAGATCACGGCGTCGAGCTCGTCGTCGGCGGCGATGTCGGCCCAGGCTGCGTACTCGCCGAACTGGGGGTCCTGACACGTGGTCAGCGCGAACCGGAACGGGTCGGTTCCCTCCGCCGGAAGGGTGCGGGTGCGGCCGGTCGGGCTGGTGTGCTCGCCGATCCGGAATCGGTAGAAGTAGGTCGTCGCAGGCTCGAGATCGCCGGGCTCGACATGGACCGAGTGGGCGTAGTCGGAGTCGGCGATGGCGAGGCCCGAGGCGACGATTGTCGTGAAGTTCTCGTCGAGGGCGATGTCGTAGGCGACGTCGAACGTTTCGTCGGGCATTCCCCCGGTCGGATCAGCCGGGTCGGGGACGAGACGGGTCCAGAGCACGACACTGTCGGCGAGGGGTTCGCCCGAGGCGACGCCGAGCGTGAACGGTTCGCCGGCCAGGTCGGCCGCCGGAGTGGGCACCAGGGTGCTCGTCGCGGCCGGTGTGGTCGTGGTCGGTGTGGTCGCGGTGGGCGTCGTTGTCGTGCCCGGAGTGGTGCTGCTCGTCGTCGGCGGCGTGGCGTCGTTGCCCGAGCTGCACGCCGCGGCCACCAGCCCCGCTGCCCCTGCGAGAAAGGTTCGCCGTGACACGGGTCGTCGCATGGCCGGACGGTACTACGGTGCCGGCCCTGCTTGACGACCGCCAGGATCGGTGACGGCCGCCGCTGCGGGGCCTGAGAACTCGGGCATCGACCGATGCGTCGACAAGCGGCAGGTCGGCCAGCCTGCCGACCCGGAAGGCGATGTCGGGGAACGACGCCCTGGCGATCTCGATCAGCCGGCGTCCAGCGGGCTAACGGGGTGGACGGGGCGGGCTCCAGAAGCCGACCTCGCCGGCACCCACGATCGACGGCGTGGCAAAGGCGTCGGCATCGGCTGTCCGGATGAGCGAGCCGACTTCGGCGAGTTCGGCGTAGACGAACTGGGTGCCGTCGGGCGACCACAGGCGGGGGCTCTCGATGAACTGATCGGCGACCACCAGATACGACGATTCGAAGATCGGTGTGGGCGTGAACGCCACGATCTCGAGCGCCGGCCCGGGCTCCGCGCCAGGAATGTGTTGGTGGACCCACCAGGTCCCGGTCCCGGCGGCGACGTTGGCCTCGTAGATGAGCAGGTGCGTTCCCTGTGGGTTCCACTCGACCCACAGGGTGAAGCCCGCGAAGACTTCGCTCAATTCGCCGGTCTCGAGATCGAGGAGCTCGACGCTGCCCGACCGCGTCGTGGTGGTCTGGGGCAGCACCGGCAGGCGGATCCGTTCGGCCGCCGGGTCGTTGTCGGCGTCGAAGTTGTGCGAGATCGCGGCGACCGTCCCGTCGGGGCTGACACTGATGCCGAGGCGGGGACCGGGGGCCGGCCCGAGGCTGCGGAGGCTGTCGGCTCCGTCGATGCTGCGGCGGACGATGGTCGAGCTGCCCTCGATGTCGGTGACGAGCAGGATCTCGTCGGTGAACGGGATCCACTTGGGGGCGAAGAAGTCGGTGCCCACGGCGCCGAGGTCGGTCGTCGAACCGTCGGCGTCGACCCGCAGCAGTCGGTCGTCGGCATGGGCGGCGAGGCGCAGGCCGTCGGGTTCCCAGGCGACGAACAACGACTCGGCGTGGGTCACATCGCCGTGCAGCAGCCGTCCGTCGGCATCGAGGATGTCGAGGACGGTCCGCCCATCGCCGTTCTCGTCGACACCGGGGCCGAGGCCGGCGAGACGGGTTCCGTCGTGGCTCCAGCTGAGGAAGAAGTAGGAGCGCTCTGCTGGGGTCGTGGCGATCACGGTTCCCGTCGGGCCGTCGAAGATGTCGATGATCGGCTGCCGTCCGTCGAGCGACACGACGGCGAGGCGTCGTCCGTCGCGTGACCAGGTGGGCTGGCCGGGGAGTGTGCCGGTGTCGAGGCCGATCGTCGCGCCCCCGCTGCGGATCTCGGCGTCGGCGCCGTGGAGGGCGATCCGCCCGTTGACGGGATCGAGCGGTGGGAGGTCGGCGGGGGCGACGGGGAAGAGGTCGAGCGGGGCGACCTCGGGTGTTCCCCCGTCGAAGGGGCCGGGCGTCGGGGGGGTGGTCGGGGCCGGGGTCGGGACGGTGGTCGTGGGCGCGAGGGTCGTCGACGTCGCGGGCGGGGCGGCGGTGCCGTCGAGCGACGGGCCGGGCGCGCATGCGGCCGTGAGGATCAGGGCCGCAACGGCGAGGATCCGGGCGCGGGGATGCGGCATGGACGCACCGTATCGGCGCGACGCCATCTGGCGGGGTCGTGTCAGATGGTGTCGGCCGAGCGGGTCGCCCCGGCGAGCTGGTCGGCGAGGCGGCGCATGGCGGTGGCGTTGTTGCGTCGAATGAAGGTGCGGGCCAGCGGCGCGGTGAGGCGATCGATCGCCGGCGCGATGATCCAGCGGTACTCGAAGGTGATGCGGGTGCCTCCACCCGGGAGCGAGGTCAGTGTGTAGGTGCCTTGACCGGTGCGCTTGGCCTTGGCGGCGACGTTCACCTCCACGATCCGGCTCGACGACTCGGACTCGACGACCTCGATGTCGACGATGTCGTTCATGCCGAAGACACGGGTGCGGACGCGGGCTCTCGACCCGACACCGCGCGGTGGTCCGGACAACTCCCAGTCGCGCATGAGGTGGTCGTTGAACGGTTCGTGGTTGGCCATGACGTCGAGGAAGTCGAAGACTTGGTGGACGGGCTGGGGAACGTCGATGGACACGGTGACGGGGTTGATCATGTACCAGATGGTACACACAGTTTGAACCAAATGGTACACTCGGCTCGTGCCGAAGCCCGATGTTCGCCAGGAGCTCCTCGACGCAGCCGTCGACCATGTCGCCGAGCACGGCCTCGCCGATCTCTCGCTTCGCCGACTCGCCGCCGAGCTGGGCACCAGCCACCGGATGCTCAGCTACCACTTCGGATCGAAGGACGGCATGTGGTCGGCGATCGTCGAGGAGGTGGAGCAGCGCCAGTTGGCCGCGTTCGCCGCGCTGGAGACCGATCCGATGATGACGCTCGAGGAGGTGCAGCGCACCTGGTGGCGACACATCTCGGATCCGTCGCTCTGGGTGAACGAGCGTCTCTTCTTCGAGGTCTATGTGCAGGCGCTGCGCGACCGGCCGGCGAGGGACGAGTTCCTCGCCGGCCTGGTCGAGTCATGGGTCGGCCCGTCGGCCGCAATGGCCGAAGCCATCGGCGTTCCGCCCGAGCGCGCGACCGCCTATGCCCGGCTCGGCCTGGCGGTGACCCGCGGGCTGCTCCTCGACCTGCTCGCCACCCGTGACCGGGCCGCCGTCGACGCCGCAATGGAGGAGTGGATCGCGCTGAGCGCCGAGTTCATCGAGCGAGGGTGAGGTGTGCGCGCCTGTGTGTCGTGTCGCGGCTGCGCCGCTCCCGACCAGGCGCCGACATGCGCCGGGTACTGTCCGGGGATGACCGAGACCACGGCTGTGTCAAGGGTGCAGGCACTCATCTGCAGGTTTCAGCTCGCGTTCGATCTGCACGACTGGACCGGCCTGGCCGAGTGCGTCACCGACCCTGTGCACGTCGACTATTCGGGGCTGCGCGGAGGCGAACCGCAGACGATGTCGGCGGCGGAATATGCCGACGCCCGACGGCGCGCCCTCGATCATCTCGACCTTCAACACAACCACGGCAATCTTGTCGTCCGGCGTGGGAAGGGCCTGACAGCGATGTGCAACTTCCAGATCCATCGCTTCAGCCGTACCGACGAAGGTCAGTTCCATTCGTGGGGTCGCTACCACTTCGAATTCGAGGACGTGGCCGGACATCTGAGGTTCAGTCGCATCCGACAGGAACTGACCGCCAGCCGGGGAGACTCGTCGCTCCATGGGGGAGTGGCGCCCACGCGGTGACCGTGGCGACGTCCCCGCGGGGACGTTTTCCTCGTCAGGGGGATGAAGGCTCAGCGCGTGAAGACGAGGTGGGTGACGCCGCTGGGTGTCGTGACCGCCTCGACATCGTCGAACTGTTGCTCCAGGCCCTCGAGGCCGTCCCACAACCGGACTCCCCGTCCGAGCAGGATCGGTACCTGGACGACGTGCAAGTGGTCGACCAGACCGGCGGCCAGGAACGCGCGCAACATGGTCGGGCCGCCGCCGATCCGGATGTCGCCACCGGCGGCCGCCTCCTGCGCCACCGCGAGCGCGTCGTGCGGTGCGGCGTCGAGGAAGTGGAACGTCGTCCCGCCCTCCATCTCGATCGTCGGACGCGGCTGATGGGTGAGTACGTAGGTCGGCGTGTGGAACGGTGGGTTCTCGCCCCACCATCCCCGCCACTCCGGGTCGTCCTGCCATCCCGGCGGGCCGAACTTCCCGGCGCCCATGATCTCCGCGCCGATCCCGGGCCCGTGCCGGTCGGCCATCGCGTGGTCGAGGCCCTCGGTGCCGCCCGCCTCGCCGAACACGGTGCTGCGGGCGAATCGCGTCGCGAACATCCATTCGTGCAGTCGCTGTCCGGCGTGACCGAACGGCGCATCGAAGGACTGTCCCTCACCGGTGGCGAACCCGTCGAGCGAGACCGTGAAGTTGTGGACGCGAACCCGAGACATGGCGACTCCCTCGTCGGTGATGGCGAGATCGTCGCACAGTTCGCCTGCCCTGCCCGACCGGCCGACCGGAGGGGTCAGTCCTCGATGACGTCGAGTCCCTGGGCCCGCAGGCGGGCGAGGTTGTCGAGCATCCCCGACAACACGTCGGCGGCATGGCCTTCCCAACTCCGCAACTCGTCGACGATGAGCAGCGGGTGGCGGGTCCGGTAGGACCGGGTGACGTTGCCGGGGAACTTCTTGTCGGTGACGTTGGGGTCGTCCTCGAAGGGGCCGGTGGGTTCGACGACGTAGATGTGGCCGCGGCCTTCGTCGCCGGCGAGCGCGATCGCCAGTTCGGCCGCCCACACCGCCGGTTCGAGCAGTGCCGCGAAATAGACGTGGTTCGCAACGCGCCCCTCGTGGTAGTTCGAGCGATGGCCCGGTAGGAGCTGCGCTCCGATGGCGAAGGCGTGCCTCGTGCCGTGGAAGAAGGGCCCTTCGACATGGTCGCAGTGGTCGAACGTGACGGCGACGTGCTCGGTGCCCTCCGCCTCGGCGATCGCGTCCGCGATCGACTTCATGGCGCCGTCGCGCTGGGCATCTGTCATCGGGCCTCCGGTCGATCGCTCCCTCGCCCGAGGAACCTAGCGGTGGCGCCGGCCGGGTTGACGAAGCTTCTCGCGTTCGTCGAGGACTACGGCGCGACCGCCGGCCGCCACATGGGTCCGACTGCCAGCACGAGGACGAGCACGTTGAAGGCGACGTTCCAGGCGTTTCCCGATGCGACCGATCCGGCGCTGTCGAGGACGAACCAGGCGAGCAGCCCGGCGACAACGGCCTTTCGCACGCCTTCGGGTGCAGCGTCGTAGACCCAGGCCCGAAGGCCGAAGATCATCACACCCCAGCCCAGGAGGAACCCGCCGGTCAACGCCGAGAGGAAACGCGTGGTGTCCGCGTCGAAGTTCACGGCGTCGCCGCCGGGTCCGTTGAGCAGGTCGAGTGTCCAGCGGGCGAGGTCGCCGCCCGACTCCGTCGTGGCGAGGGAGAATACCGGCCCGAAGGAGCCGACCACGATGGCCGTGACCAGCAGGTAGCGCTTGTGGAACCGTTGGGTGGTGACGGACACCGCTGCTCCGATCCGGTGGGTTGGTGTCGAGAGCTCGAAATGTAGTGAGCACTCGGTTTGGTGTCAAGACATCTCGTACACTCCCGCTGCGATGGGCTACAAGTACGACGAAGACGAGATCCTGGATGCCGCAGTGGACGCCGTACTCGAGGAAGGTCTGTCGGCCCTGACGTTCGGGCGGCTGGCGAAGCGTCTCGGGATCGCGGATCGCTCGATCGTCTACTACTTCCCGACCAAGGCCGAACTCGTCACCCGCACCACGTCTGCGGTGGGATCGCAGCTGCAGGCGGCACTCGCCCGTGCCTTCGGCGACGCCCCGCTCCCCGGTGACGAGTTGATGCGCCGGGCCTGGCCGGTGCTCTCCTCGCCCGACGTCGATCCGCTCTTCGCAGTGTTCTTCGAGCTCGTCGGGCTGGGAGCCGCGTCGATCCCGCCCTACGACGCGCTGGCGCCGGCCCTCATGGAAGCCTGGATCCAGTGGCTCGTTCCCCGGATCGACGCTCCCGAGGAGGTGGCCTGGCAGGTCGCCTCGGCAACCGTGGCCACCCTCGACGGTCTCCTCCTCCTACGGCACACCTGCGGACCGGACGCAGCCGATGCCGCCGCTCGCCACTTCGGAATCGCCCGTCGTTGATGTCGGCGGGAACGGCATCGACGTCGTCGTCACCGTCGGCAACAGTGGACCCATGCCGACCATCGACCGCGACACGATCTCCTTCGTCCTCGACGCGTACCTTCCCGAGCGGGTCCGGCTGATCGAGCTCCTGTCCACCCTCGACGCCGAGCAGTGGGCACTGCCGACGGAGTGTCCGGAGTACTCGGTGAAGGGCATCGCCACGCACATCCTCGGTGACGACCTCAGCCTGTTGAGCCGCCAGCGCGACGGCGCGGTGCAGGGACTCATGCTGGTCGCCGAACGGATGCCGGGGTCGGACTTTCGTCAGCTCCTCGATGCGTTCAACGACCAATGGGTCGAGGCGGCCCGCTTCCTCAGCCCCGCGCTCCTCGTCGAACTGCTCGATCTCACCGGCCGCTGGTCCGAGCGCTACTACCGCGGCGTCGACCCCGCCGCGCCCGGCGAGCCGGTCCCGCTGTTCGGCGTCGCGTTCGGGGACTCGTCACCGTTCTGGCACGCGATCGCCCGCGAGTACCTCGAACGGTGGGCCCACCACTCCCAGATCCGCCGTGCCCTGGGCCTGGGCTCGCTCGCCGACTCGCCTTTCCTCGACGTCGGGCACGCGATCATCGCCACCGTGGCCGAGGCCGCCACCGACGGTCGCGGGGTCGACGCGAGCGACTCCGTCGCGGCGTGGACGATCGGACCGCTCACCCTCGGCGATCGCAAGCAGGCCGCCGACATCCTCACGCTCACCCATTCCGCCGAAGAGGTCGCCGCGCTGGTCGAGGGGCCGGGCGATCTGGTCGAACTGTTCGCAACCCGGGTCGGTCGTAGGGTCGCGTCATGAGCCTTCGCTGGGAGCAGGTGGTGATCGATGCCGCGGATCCGGTCGCGCTCGGACGGTGGTGGGCCGACGCGCTCGGCTGGGTCGTCGTCAACGACGCTCCTGAGGAGTTCGAGATCCAGGAGGCGGTCGACCGGTTCCCCGGAATCCTGTTCCTCCGTGCCGGCGCGGCCAAGCCGTCGAAGAACCGAGTGCATCTCGACTTCCGACCCGACGACCAGCACGCGGAGGTTCGTCGCCTCGTCGGCCTCGGCGCTCGACGCATCGACATCGGTCAGGGCGACGACGTCTCGTGGGTCGTGTTGGCCGACCCGGAGGACAACGAGTTCTGCGTACTCAGCGCCCAACCGGATCGCAGCGAGTAGGTCTCTGGTCCTGGCGCGATCCGCCCCCAACTCGCCGCGACCTCCTCAGACGCCTGCTTGCGCGCGTCGAGCATCGATGAGTCTTCGCACGAGTGCGTCGGGCAATGGCTGGTCGATCGGGAACTTGAGCGCTCCCTTCGACGCAGCGAACCCGCAGAGATCCTCATCCGACATGGCCGAGAGGATGTCGCCGCTGTGCGGCAGGTAGCTGAGCCAGTTCTTCGCAGCCGAGAACCCAGCCACCGGCTTGCCGCCGATCCTGAACACCGGGACGCCATAGGAGAGTCCCTGTTCGGCCTCCGGAATCGCCGTCGCGATGGATCGTCGGACTTGTTCGAGCGTCGACCGCTTCGGCTCGTCGAGTTGCGCAAGGTACTCGTCGACGTCATCGGCACTCATCGGCACTCCTTTGGTTCAGACAGGCATCGATACTCGCGGATGGAATGAACAGCTCACCCGCGCGTGGGTCTGTGCAAGGCCCCGCGGTGGTGGTCAGCGCAGAGGTTGATCACCGGTTGAGTAGCTAGAGCCACTTCTCGGCGAACTCATCGGCTGCCATCTCGGCGAGGTCCGCGGTCATCGACGAAACGGTTCCTTGGCCGTCATCACCGAGTTGCTCGACAACAGTGGCGACCACACGCCCCGTGCGCTTGTCAACGATGCGGACAGCGTTACCGCCAGGGTTGGCTGGCCCGGACCCCATCGAGAGCACGTTGGTCACGAACACGACCAGGAAGCGCGGAATGCGTCGCCAGAAGGCAGCTGGTTGGTGTTCGACCACGTAGACATCAGTCGCTCGTTGACTCACGAGTTCGACCTCCATCGAGTACGTCAGGTTGTGCCGATCGAAGCCGAGCATAGGGCCGGTGCTCGGCTCGCCTCTCGCTCAGGATCGGCTCGTTCTGATTGGTCTGGTCTGTCGGCCGGCTGGTCGTGGGAGAATCAAACAGTGAACTTCCGAACACGGGGCTGGGAGGCGTTTCTCGTCTCCGCCGGTGCCGGGTCCTTGGCGGTCGGGCTGCTTGTCGGTGTGTGGTCCGACGCCGTGGGAGTCGACGCCAGCAGAAAACCCAGTTCGGTTCTTGGCTGGGCGATCGTGTTGGTCGTGTTCGGGGTGATGGTCGCCTCGGCCGCATGGATGGCGGCGGGTATCTGGGTCTGTGGGGTCTTCGCCGACTCCGAGACGCTGAGGCTTCGTCAACTGACCCGGTGGCGTCGGTTGTCTCGGCACGACGTTCTTGGCGCCGCGGCCGAGGTGGCTACGGGCCGGACGCAGCGGTACCGCTTGCGCCTCTATCTCGTGGACGATCGCAACACGACATGCGAGTTGTATGGAAAGAACCAACGTCGCCAGGGAGCAGAGGCGATTGCCTCCGCAGTGAACGGCTGGGTTGCTGACCAGCGGTCATGACTCGCGGTTGCCTCCCCGCTGCGTTGGACGACGACCCGCCATCGCTCGTTGGCGGCCCTTCCGATCGTGTTGATCGGTCTGTCTGCAGCAGTTCGATCGGGCAGGCGGTGCCGCGGAGGCCGGTGACGCCGTCGACGGTGGCGCTGAGGCCACGGCCGGAGATGCCTCCTGGCGTGGTCGTCAACGCGATTGAGGGGTGTCAGAGATCAACGAGCGCATCTACGATTCGCGGGTGGCGCCAGCAGCGAGTCTCCCTAGCTCGGTCGAGGCGCTGCTCGACGAGGACGAGCGGTTGGTCGGCGCATTTGTTGCGATTCGGGGCGCGCGTCCTGGAGCGGAGGCGCTCGCGCAGTTGGCCGCCCTCCCCGTTCTATTCGTGGCGGGCGGCTTCTGGTTCATCCTTGCCTCGGTTGTTGCCTTTGCCGGAGTTGCATCGAGTCGCCGAAACGTCGCTGTCGGTCTCACGGACCGAAATGTGGTGAGGATAGAAATGGGGTTTCGCAAGAGCCCTGGTCCCGACGCAGGGGTGGTTCGATTGGCGCGGGGCGCGATTTCGCCGCCGGGTCGCCGAACGGGGGACCAGAAGTTTCACGTCGGCGGCGACAGCATGTGGGTGCCACTTCGCGACACGGACGAGGCGGTGAGGCTCGCTCGACTCGGGAAGACCGATGCCGAGACCTCGTAGCGACGTCGAGCCCATCCCCATCGCGCGGCTGGCGATCGCGTTGGCTTGACTGCCGAACGGAGCTCTCGTGGTCGCCGATGCGGCGGACTGTCCAGCAGTCGAGCCGGTGGCCCTTGGTTCTACCGGAGGAGCTCGCGCAGCCGACGCACCTCGGCGATGAGGGCGGCGATGTCCGTTGGGGCGTTGGCGATGAAGCTCGCATCAGCGTCGGCCTGATAGGAGGAGAACACGTCCGGCCACATCGTCAGGGCGACGAAGCTCTCGAGTGGTACGTCAGGGAAGCGGCCGCGGTGGCTGGTCGGCTGTGGCTGCGGCACCGTTGCAACCGCGATCGACGTTGTGAACTTGTCGTCGTTGAACGCATAGCGGAACCAGGGGCCGGGAGTGGAATTCGAGAGCCGATCCTCGATCGGCCCCAAGTCCAGAGCCTCGCCGTCATTCATCCCTATCTCCGCTCCTAGTGCTCACTCACAACGTAGCGAGCGAGGATTCGCGTGGACTCCTCATTGCTCGGGGCCTCCGATCACCACGTGTCGGTTGGTGCGGGACCGCCAGGAGCTACGAGAGGTCGAGAAGCGCCGGTCGCTCGAAGTCCCGGACCGAACTCCAGCCAGACAGGGGCTCGTTGCTCATGGTCGGAAGGAGTCGGCTCAGCACCGCAGCGACGTTGTGGTCGAGCCACCCAGTTGCCATCCCTGGTCCTAGCCCTCGGTTGACGCGTGGACCAAGGACCCGTGCGGCCATCCACAGCACCAGGCCTGCCGGGAAGATGATCCAAAGCAGCACAGCGCGGACGAGTAGGAACACGACCAGGACAACGGCGTTGTCGGTCCGGTCGACGGTGTGTGCCACGTTGCAAAGCTACCGGTGCGGCTCGGCAGCTGTCCGCAAGTCGTGCGTGTCAGAGCTGGGTTCAGCCGGAGTCCCGCGGGTCATAGCAGTTCGATCGGGCATGCGGCGCCGTTGAGGTCGTCGGCGGTGGCGCTGAGGCCGCGGTCGAAGATGCCGCCGGTGGGTTGATCGAGTGGCCGTGGTGCTCAGTCGTTGGCTGGCCACCGGTCGGTCCAGATGTCGATGACGTGGACAACCAAGGCTCCGGGGTCGTCAGCCCACGGGTCGAGGCCGACCAGTAGGTGGTATCCGGCAACCGTGCGGGCCGCAGCGACCGTGAATCGACGGATGCCCGGAGACTGCTCGACCTCTGGCAGGTTCCACCAGTCGACAAGTGACAGCGCCTCGATCGCTTCGGGCAGGTCATGGGCGCGGAACACCTCAGCCCTGTCCGCAGGGAGCTGCTCGCCGATGCTGGTCATGGTGTGGTCCGGGACCCGGACCGGCTGGGTCACTTGTCGGTGGCCTGGGCTTCGTTGTCCGACTCCGTGAGTGCTTCCGGCAGCCGCTCGATGGCCCGAGCGAGCGAAGCGCTCGCTGCGGGCGACAACGGCTGATCGGCGATCGCGTCAGCGGCTAGCGCAGCTGCCCGCCCCGGTTCGACAACGGGGATGGTTTCCGTCGGATCCATATCTCCGACACTACCCCGCGGCCGATGATCGGCTACGCCCCCATCGCGTTTGGGTCAGAGCAGTTCGATGGGACACGCCGCGCCGTCGAGGCCGTCGGCGGTGGCGCTGAGGCCGCGGCCGAAGATGCCGCCGGTGGTGATGGTCAACTCGATCGGGAGCTTCAGCAGGTCGGGGTCGAGCAGCAGCTCGTGGCCGTCGATCGTGTGCCGGTGATAGCCGTCGAGCCGGCGGCCCTTGGTCCTGGTATCAACTGATACCTCGAACTTCTTGCCTCAACCGAACGGTTCGAGCAGGTCGACCACGGCGGTGCCGCCCTTGCGCCGGATCACGGCAGCGGCGCGGTCGGTCAGCTCGAGTTGCATACGGGTCAGTGAACCACGCTGGAGGCGGAGGCATTCCGCTCTTGCGGAAAGCGAACATGTGTTCGATACTCGCGGGATGGCAGCTGCGGAGCGAGTCAGAGATCTGCGTCTCGTCGCGAACCAGGTCGCGCCATTGGCCCTGGCCCGGGAACGCACCCTGCCGTTGTTGCCGGCGTTGACGTCGTTGTTCCCCGAAGGCGGCCTGCGGCGGGGGTCGATCGTGGCCGTCGGTGGGGTCGGAGCCACCTCGTTGGCGCTCGCGGTGGCAGCCGGCCCTTCGGCGTCGGGATCGTGGACGGCGGTGGTGGGCGACCCGGGTCTGGGGCTCGCCGCGGCGGCCGAGGCCGGGGTGGTGCTCGAGCGCATGCTGGTGGTCGACCCGAAGGGGCAGGACGTGGCCGGGGTGATCGCGGCCCTCGTCGGGTCGGTCGATGTCGTGCTGGTCGGGCCGGGTGTACGGATCCGCCCGGCCGACGTGCGGCGTCTCACCGCCCGTATGCGCGAGCGGGGGTCGGCGCTGGTCCGTATCGGCGCGCTCGACGAGCCGGGGGTCGACATCGGGCTGCGCATCGTCGAATCGGAATGGACCGGGCTCGGTGCCGGCCACGGCCTGTTGCGGGCCCGTCGTGTCCGGGTCGAGACCCAGGGTCGTGGGTCGGCCGCCCGGCCGCGAGGGGCGGCCCTGCTGCTGCCCGGCCCCCAGGGCGCCCCGGTCGTGCTCGGCGAACCAGCGCTCGACGAACCGGCGGCGGGGGAATCGGAGGTTCGCCCCGCCCTGCGCGTGCTCGCATGAGCGGACCGATCCGCACCCTGGTCGCCTGGTGTCCCGACTGGCCGGTGGTGGCGTTCGGGCGAGGCCTCGACGAACCCGTGGCGGTCGTCCATGCCAACCGGGTGATCGCCGCGTCGCCCGAAGCCCGCCGCCACGGTGTGGCCCGAGGGCTACGGCGCCGCGTCGCCCAGTCGCGCTGTGCCGAACTCGACGTGGTCGAACGCGACGAGGCCCGCGAAGCCCGCACCTTCGAGCCCGTGCTCGCCGCCCTCGACGACATCACCCCGAGGGTCGAGGTCACCCGCCCGGGTACCTGTGCCCTCGTCATGCGGGGACCGTCCCGCTACTTCGGGGGCGACGAGGCCGTCGCCGATCTCGTGCGTGAACGCATGGGCGAGGTGCTCGACGGACGCACCGAGGTCAGGGTCGGGATCGCCGACGGACCGTTCGCGGCCGGCCTCGCGGCCCGGGCCGCGCACCCGGTCCGGATCGTCGCGGCGGGGGAGAGCCCGGCCTTTCTCGCCCCGATGTCGATCTCGGTGCTCGATCGCCCCGAGCTCACCGACGTGCTCGTCCGCCTCGGGATCCGCAGCCTCGGGTCGTTCGCGGCGCTGCCCGCGGCCGACGTGTTGGCCCGGTTCGGCGATGAGGGAAGAGGCGCGCACCGCCTCGCCGCCGGGCTCGACGAACGGCCGCCCGATGCCCGTCTCGCGCCACCCGACTGGTCGGTCTCCGCCGAGATCGACCCGCCGGCCGACCGGGTCGACCGGGTGGCCTTCGTGGCCCGCACCCTGGCCGACGACCTCCACCAGCGGCTCGACCACGACGGCATCTCGTGTGTGCGCATCGCCATCGAGGCCGAGACCGAACACGGCGAGACCCTCCTGCGGCTCTGGCGCCACGAGGGTGCCCTGTCGGCCGGGGCGATCGCCGACAGGGTGCGCTGGCAACTCGACGGCTGGCTCAACGGATCGGCCGCCACCCGGCCGAGCGGCGGGATCTCCCGGGTCACCCTGCTGCCCGACGAGATCGTGCCCGCCACCGGTCGCCAGCTCGGCTTCTGGGGCGGTGAGTCCGAGGTCGACGAACGGGCCGCCCGGGTCGCGGCCCGTCTCCAGGGTCAGCTCGGCGCCGATGCGGTGAAGGTGCCCGAACGGCGGGGCGGCCGTCATCCCGACGAACAGCTGGTGCTGGTGTCGGCCGCCACGGTCGAGCTCCGGGGGCGGTCGGCCGATCTGCCCGTCGGCGGCGACGAGGTCGCTCCGTGGCCGGGCCGGTTGCCGGCACCGTCGCCGAGCCGGGTTCCCGCGAAGCCCCACGCCGTCGAACTGACCGACGCCGAGGGGGCGATGGTCACCGTCACCGGGAGAGGGCTGGCCTCGGCACCGCCGGTGACCCTCGGGATCCGGGGCCGGTCACTCCCGATCGTGGGGTGGGCCGGCCCGTGGCCGGTCGACGAGCGCTGGTGGGACACCGACGAGCATCGCCGTCGGGCCCGGTTCCAGATCCTCACCGACGACGGGCAGGCCCGCCTCGTCACCCTCGAGCAGGGCCAGTGGTGGGTGACGGCGCTCTGGGACTGAACGGGCCATCATGGAGGTCTCATGGCCGACGCCGATGCGATACAGCGCGACCGGACCGAGCGATGGTTCGTGCGCCAGGGGCTTCCCCACCTGATCGATCAGTACTCGGTCCGCGAAGACGTGCTGTCGCGCATGTTCCCCTTCCTGTCGCTGGTCGTTTTCCTCGAGCTCTTCCTCGTCTTCGGTGACCGCTGGTCGGGAGTCGGTCAGGCGCTGGCGTTCCTCGGCGGGGTGGCGCTGATGCTCGTCGCCTTCGTGGTCGTCAACCGTCTGCGGGGCCGGCCGCCGTGGATGCTGCCCGACACCGTCGGGGCGCCGGAGTTGTTCCTGTTCTTCGTGCTCACTTCGATCCCCACCGCCATCGGGGCCGAGGGGGCCCGCAGCGAAAACCTGCTCTACGTGCTCGGAGCCAACCTGGTGATCCTGGCCGTCGGCTTCGTGCTCACGGCCTGGGGGATCATCCCGATGATGCGCTGGTCGGTGGGTCAGGTGTGGGCCCAGATCAACGACATCGCCAACCTCGCCATGAAGTCGCTGCCGATCCTGCTGATCTTCTCGGCCTTCATCTTCCTCAATGCCGAGATGTGGCAGGTCGCGAACGACTTCGAGATGCCGTACTTCCTGTGCGTGCTCGGCGTGGTCCTCGCCATCGGCACCGCCTTCGTGATGCTGTCGGTGCGGCGCATCACCGTCGACCTGGCCCACTTCTCCCGCTGGAGCGACGTCCGGCCCTACTGCGACGGCACGCCGGTGGTCGAGGTGGTGCCCGGCGACGACGAGGCGCCGCCCAACGCCCCCGCCCTCGGTCGCCGCGCCGAATGGAACGTCGCTCTGCTGCTCTTCGTGTCGCAGGCGATCCAGATCCTGCTCGTCGCACTCGTGATCACCGGCTTCTATCTGGTCTTCGGGCTGCTCACCGTGCGCGAGGACACCCTGCTCCAGTGGACGACCCTCACCGACGAGACGCTCGGCAGCGACACCTACTGGGGCTCGCCCTGGTCGGTCCTCGGAGCCGAACTCGTGTTCACGAGGCAGCTCGTGCTCGTCGCCGCCTTCATCGGGTTGATGTCGGGGTTGCAGTTCGCGGTGCAGGTCGTCACCGACGACACCTATCGATCGGAGTACGCCGAAGGGATGACGGCGGAGATCCGTGAGGCGCTCGCGGTCCGTGCCGTGTACCACCGAGTTCTGGTCGAGCCCGAACGTTAGCTACGCTAATTGTTATGGGGGCTAAGGGAATGGCGACCGATCGCGGGCACGCGCTCACGGTGATCGCGCTGAGCAGGGCGATCGAGATCGCGGTGAACGAGACGGGTCTCACCAGCTCGCAGTTCCGGGCCCTGTCCCTGGTTCGGGCCGGCGTCACGTCGAGCAGTGTGCTCGCCCGATTCCTCGCGGTGCGTCCGCCGACGGTCACCACCGTGATGAACGGCCTCGTCGAAGACGGCTTCGTCGCCCGGACCCGCAGCACCGATGACCGACGCCGGGTCGACCACGAGCTCACCGCAGCCGGTGGGCGGGCCCTCGACACCGCCAACGCGGCGGCCGAGGCGGCGATGACGTCGCTCGTCGACGGTCTCGACGCCGACGAGCGGAGCAGAGCAGTCGACGCGCTCGATCTGTGGCGCGATGCCCTGGACGCCAAGCGGAGCGAGCGGTGACTGCGCTCGCCACGTCCGAACTCGCCCGCTTCCCCGAACCCCAGGGACGACCTCACCCCGACGCGTCGAAGGGATGGCTGCGACGACTGTGGCCGGTCGTCCGGCCCACCCGCTATCTCCTGCTGGTCGCCATCGTCGGCACGATGATCGGCATGGCGGCGAGGACGATCGTCCCCGCCGTTCTGATGCTGGCGATCGACAACGCGCTCGACGAGCAGACCGATTCGATCGCGCCCTACGCGTGGGCGCTCGCCGGTCTGACCGTCGTCACCGCAGTGAGCGGCTTCGCGGCCCGCCGGGCGATGTTCCGCGTGGGATTCCGGGTCGAGACGGCGATGCGTCATGCCGTCTTCGATCACCTCTCACGCATGTCGGCCGACTTCTACGATCGCTCCGAGACGGGTCAGCTGCTGGCCCGGGCCAACGGCGACATCCGAGCGGTGCAGATGTTCCTGAACTTCGGGCCGTTCATGACGCTGTCGCTGATCAGCCTGCTCTTCGCCCTCGCGCTCATGTTGGCGGTGAGCATCCCGCTTACATTGGTCACGATCATCCCCATCCCGATCGTGGCCTTCATCGGACTCAGGAGCCGCCACCCCCAGCTCCCGGCCTGGTGGCTGGTGATGGCACGTCAAGCCGACGTCGCCACCCTCGTGGAGGAGAACATCGCGGGCGTGCGCGTCGTGCGCAACTTCGGAGGCGAGCAGCACGAGGTCGCCCGGATGGCCGGCGTGGCCGATCAGCTCCGGTGGGCAATGGTCAAGGGGGCCGACGTGTCGGCCCGCTACATCCCTGCGCTCGAGCATCTGCCCCGCTTGAGTCTGGCCGTCGTGCTGCTCTACGGCGGGCTGCTGGTCGAGGACGGCACCCTGGGCATCGGTGCCCTGGTGGCGTTCAGCTCCTATGTGGTGATGGTCCAGGTGCCGTTCCGCTTCATCGGGCACCTCGTGCAGATGGCGCAACGGGCGAAGGCGTCGGCCATACGGGTCTACGAGGTGTTCGACGAGCCCGAGACCATCGTCGAACGCCCCGATGCCGTCGACCTCCTCGATGGGGGCTCCCGCAGCGGCGACTCCGATGGCGAACGGGGCGGCCTCCGGGGCGCGGTCTCCTTCCGTGATGTGCGGTTCGGCTACGGCGGCGATGCCGACGTGCTGCGGGGCTTCACGCTCGACATCGCCCCCGGCGAGACGGTGGCCCTGGTGGGCGAGACCGCATCGGGCAAGTCGACGGTCGCCCGTCTTCTCCCGCGGTTCTACGACGTGCGGTCGGGGTCGATCGAGATCGACGGGGTCGACATCCGCGATGCCACCCTGGAGAGCCTGCGCAACACGGTCGGGGTCGCCCTCGATGACCCGTTCCTCTTCTCGATGAGCATTCGCGACAACATCGCCTTCGCCGACCCGACCGCGTCCGACGAGCGGGTCCGCGCCGCGGCGCAGGCTGCGCAGGCCATCGAGTTCATCGAGGACCTCGACGACGGGTTCGACGAAGTGGTGGGGGAGCGGGGCTACACGCTCTCGGGTGGGCAGCGGCAGCGCATTTCGCTGGCCCGGGCGCTCCTGCACGACCCCCAGGTGCTGGTGCTCGACGACGCGACGAGCGCCATCGACGTCCGCGTCGAGGAGAAGATCCACGCCGGCCTCCGTGAGGCCACCGCCGACCGGACGGTCATCGTCATCGCCCATCGTCTGTCGACCATCGCCCTGGCCGACCGGGTCGTCTTCCTCGACGCCGGCGTCGTCGCGGCCACCGGTACCCACGAGGAGTTGATGCGCAGCGAGCCGCGCTACCGGGAGCTGCTCGAGCACCTGGAAGAACCCAGACCAGAACCCGGGCCAGAACCCGCCCATGAACCCGGCGAGACCCCCGACGGGGAGGTCGGCTGATGGCGACGGCCGGTTGGGGAGGCGTGGCCGACACGGGCTTCAGTGGCGTGCCGCCCGAAGTCAAGGAGACGGTCGAACGCTGGATGGAGGAGGGCCCGCCCGCGGTCGCCGTCGATCCGCCCGAGTTCAGCCAGAGCGACTACGACCACACCCGGTTCACGATGTCGCGCTTCCTGCGGCCGTACTCGCTGGCGCTGTTCGGGGTGTTCCTGCTCGTCACCCTCGAGGCGGTGATGTCGCAGGCCGGGCCGCTGCTCCTGCAGATCTCGATCGACGAGGGCATCCGCAAGGGCGACCGCGGACTCGTGGTCACCATCGGCGTCGTCTTCGCGGTGTTCGTGCCCGTGTCGATCCTGGTCGGGATCGTGCGCACGATGGCCGCGGGCCGGGTCGGCGCCCGGATCATGGCCAACCTGCGGGTCCAGCTCTTCTCCCACTTCCAACGGTTGAGCATCGACTACTACACGAACGAGCGGGCCGGCCGTCTGCTCAGCCGGATGACGAGCGATCTCGAACCGCTGCAGCAGCTGTTCCAACAGGGGCTCGTGCAGCTGGCGGTGCAGGGGGTGACGCTGGTCGCGGTCACGGTCGCGCTGTTCCTGCTCAGCCCGTTGCTCGCGCTGGTCACGCTGTTGGCCGTGATCCCGGGCACGCTGGCGCTGTCGCTGTGGTATCGCAATGTGGCGGCGACGGCCCAGCTCCGCGTGCGCGACACGATCGCCGACGTGCTCGCCCATCTCCAGGAGAGCCTCGCCGGGATCCGGCTGATCACTGCGCACAACCGCCGCGAACGAGCCGTGGTCGAACACCAGAACGAGGCCGGCGAGTACCTCGACGCCAACGATCGCACGGCCTACATCAACGGCGTCTACGGGCCGGGTTCGGAGGCGATGGGGCCGTTCGCCCAGATGGTCCTGCTGATCGTCGGCGGACAGTTCGTGCTCGATGGCCGGGTCACGCTCGGCGAGCTGATCGCGTTCGTGCTCTACGTCGGTGCGTTCTTCGCACCGATCACGGAGCTCGTCGCCCTCTACAACATCTACCAACAGGGTCTCGCCTCGGTCGTGAAGATCGACGGTGTGTTGGCCAGCGAGCCGACGGTTCCGGAGAAGCCCGACGCCTACGAGCTGCCGCCGGTCGTCGGCGAGATCACGTTGGAGGGGGTCACCTTCGGCTACGACGACGGCGAACCGGTGATCTCCGACGTCGATCTCGAGATCCACCCGGGGGAGACGATCGCGGTGGTCGGCCCGACGGGTGCGGGCAAGTCGACGATCGCCAAACTCCTCAACCGCTTCTACGACCCGCAGGTCGGCCGGGTCACGATCGACGGTCACGACGTGCGCGACGTCACCTTCGCATCGCTGCGCACCCAGATCGGCGTGGTGCCCCAGGAGCCCTTCCTCTTCGGCGGTTCGATCCGCGACAACCTGCTGATGGGTGGCCGGGATCTCGAGCACCACGAACTCGAAGCAGCGTGCGAGCAGGTCGGGCTCGGCCGCCTCCTCGATCGCCTGCCCGATCGCCTCGACACGCCGTGCCACGAACGCGGCGTCGCCCTCTCCGCCGGCGAACGTCAGCTCCTGGCCCTCGCCCGCGCCTTCCTGTCACAGCCTCGGCTACTGGTGCTCGACGAGGCCACGTCGTCGCTCGACCTGCGCACCGAGCAGGCGGTCGAGCAGGCGCTCGACGTCGTGCTGGAGGGCCGGACCGCCGTGATCATCGCCCATCGGCTCCAGACCACCATGCGGGCCGACCGCATCGTGGTCGTCGCCGACGGCGGCGTCGCCGAGGTCGGCACCCGCGACGAACTCCTCGCCGCCGGTGGCCACTTCGCCCGCATGTGGGAAACCGGCGGCCTGAGTTAGCGCACGACCCGTCACACCGGTGTCAGACACCCGCTACACCTGGATCCGCTGTAGCGGGTGTCTGACACCGGTGTGGCGGGTGCGAGGTCTAGAGCGCGTCGGTGTCCATGTCTTCGCCGATGCCGATGTAGTCGGCTTCGTCGGGGCCGGCGACCGGCGTGTGGAGTTCCTCGCGGGTCAGGCCGTACTGCTGGGCCAGCGGGGCGAGCTTGTCGAGGTCGAAGTCGTAGAGCTTCGCCGCGTTGCCCGACAGCATCTTCACGCATTCGTAGTGGTCGAGGCCGGCGAAACGGCGGCGCAGGTGCTCCTTGGTGTTCGGATGGGTGCCCTCGTCGTGGGGGTAGTCGCTGCCCCACATGAAGCGGTCGATGCCGACGTCGTAGCGGGCGTCGATGTCGGCCGCGCTCGGACCGGAGACGCCCACGTAGCCGCACTGGGCCCACTGCTCGGTCGCCAGCATCGAGGGGAGGACACCGCGGTCGTACTTGATCTCGCCGGTCTCGCCGGTGTCGCGGATACGCGAGATCGTGTCGTCGAGCTGCTCGAGCAGCGGCGGAATCCACGAAGCGCCGATCTCGGTGAGGACGAACTTCATCCTCGGATGACGCTCGAACACGGCACCGAGGATCATGTGGACCAGCGGACGCTGCGTGTAGAAGCCGACCTCGTTGATGTAGAGCAGCATCGAGATCGGGTACTTGCCGTAGTCGGGATTGCCGGTGCCGGAATGGCAGTTGACCGGCACGTCGAGATCCTCGATCGCGTCCCAGAGCGGCTCGTAGTAGGGGTCGTAGAGCGGCTTCACCCACTTCACGTCGGGGGCGATGTTGGGCAGCAGGACGCCGCCCCGGAGTCCGTTCTCCTTGATCCAGGTGAGGTCCTCGATCGCGTCGTCGACATCGTTGAGGAAGATCTGACCCACACCGGCACGGCGCTCGGGGTACTCGTCGCAGAAGTCCTTGAGCCAGCGGTTGTGGGCCTGGATGCCGGCGCGGCGCTGGCGGTACTGCTCGGCGGTGGGGGGCTGGGCGAACAGCACGAAGCTGGGGAAGAAGGGCGGCACCGTGTTGGGGAACACGACCTCGCCGACCACGCCCTCGTCGTCGAGCTGCGCCGTGTTGCGCATCTCGTTGTCCCAGTTGCGCAGTCGACGGTTGTCGCCCAGGTCCTTGTAGGGGTTCTTGTATTCGCCGCGCCACTCGTCGAACTCGGCGCGGAACTCCTCGCTCAGGTACTCGCGATAGGCGGCGTGGCTTCCCCCTGCGTGCGTGTCGGCGGAGATGACGGTGTAGTGGTCGGTCGCTGCGTCGGTGGCGGTCATGACCCGAGCCTTGCCTAGTGTGGGGCATGGCTGCCAGTCCGGAATCATCGATCACCCTCGAACTGCCGGGTGACGACGATCCTCGCCGCCAGGAACTCCGGGCGTGGTTCGCCGCCAATCCCGACCCCACACCGACCCAACTTCGCGACCGGGGCCTCGTCGTCCCGCACTGGCCCGAACCATGGGGGCTCGACGCCGAGCCGGTGCACCAGCTCATCATCGAAGAGGAGATGAAGCGGGCGGGGGCGAAGAAGCCGATCAACCCGATCGGTACCGGACACTGCGGACCGGTGATCATCGTCCACGGTACGCCGGCCCAACAGGAGCGCTACCTCCCACCGATGCTCACCGGGGAGGAGATGTGGTGTCAGCTCTTCAGTGAGCCCGGCGCCGGGTCGGACCTCGCCAACCTCTCGACCCGGGCCGTGCGCGACGGCGACGAGTACATCGTGAACGGTCAGAAGATCTGGACATCGCTCGCCGACGTCGCGAAGTTCGGCATCCTCATCGCCCGCACCGACACCGAGGTCTCGAAGCACACGGGCATCAGCTACTTCATCGTCGACATGGCCACGCCCGGCATCGAGGTGCGTCCGATCGTCAACATGAGTGGTGGCGGCCTCTTCAACGAAGTGTTCTTCGACGAGGTCAGGATTCCGGCCGACAACCTCATCGGCGAGGAGCACAACGGTTGGGCGATGGCCAAGCAGACGCTCGCCAACGAACGGGTGTCACTCAGCCAGGGTGGCCTGCGCTGGGGCCACGGCCCGACCGTGCGCGATCTCGTCGATGCCGTGCGCGCTCGCGGCGGGATCGAGCGTGGTGCACGCAAGGAGCGACTGCTCTCGGCCTACATCGAGGGCGAGATCCTCCGCTACCACCGGCTCGCGCTGGTGGCCGCGAAGCTCAACAAGAAGCCGGGGCCCGATGCGTCGCTGCGCAAGGCACTCGCCGACCCACACGGCAAGACCGTCTACGAGCTCGCCGTCGACCTCGAGGGCGCGGCCGGGATGCTCGCCGAGGGGTACGAGGACGGAACCTGGTCGCAGTGGAACGACGGGTTCTTGTTCTCGCCGGCGCTCACCGTCGGCGGCGGGACCAGCGAAGTGCTACGAAATGTGATCGCCGAGCGGTTGCTCGGGCTGCCCCACGACATCGATGTGGAGCAGGGAATGACGTGGAGCGAGGCGCAGAGAACACCGAAGTAGCGAGGACCATCGAAGTATTCAGCAGGCCGATCCGGGGGGACGATGGCCGAGGGGGACGAGGGAAGCGACGATTCGACGCCCCACGCGGCCGCGCTCGCCGGCATGGTGCTCGAGGAGGAGGCGTCTCGCCGAGACGCCGCGGACACCGAGGAGTTGCTCTTCGCGGATGACCTCCTCCCCGGCGTCGGCAGCGAGGAGCTGAGCCTCAAACGGGGTCTGGCCATGGGAGGTGGCGCGGCGACGTTCGTCGTGCTGTTGATCCTCAACTCGATGGACGAGTTGCAGACCTCCGCATTCGCCCTGTTGGCCCCGGACATTCGTGACACCTTCGGGGTCGGCGACGGCGTGATCACCTTCATCGGGGCGATCTCGGCGGCGTTCGTGGTGCTCGGTGCGGTCCCGATGGGCTGGTTGGCGGATCGCTACCGGCGAGGACCGGTGATCGGTTGGTCGAGCATCGCCTTCAGTGTCTGTGTCTTCCTGAGCGGCATCGTGCCCAACGCCTTCGCGTTCTTCTGGGCCCGATTCGGTGTCGGCATCGCCAAGGCCAACACCATCCCGGTGCACGGATCCATGCTCGCCGATGCCTACCCGATCGGGATCCGGGGCCGGATCGGCGCCATCACGGCCATCGCCGGGCGCGGCGTCGCGGTGCTCAGTCCGCTGCTGGTGGGCGGGATCACCGAGCTCGCGAACGGCCCGGGTGAGGTCGACGGTTGGCGCTGGGCGTATTACATCCTCGGCGTGCCGGTGGTGTTCTTCGCCTTCGCCGCCTTCCGTTTGAAGGAACCGGCGAGGGGCCGGTGGGAGAAGGAGGACGTGCTCGGCGAAGCGATCGCCGAAGACGATCCGTTGCCGCCGAGCATGGACGCAGCCTTCTCCCGTTTGTGGCAGATCCGCACCCTGCGCGGCGTGATCGTCGGCTTCAGCGCCATGGGTTTCGGCATCTTCACTGCGCCGTTCCTCGAGAATCTCTTCCTCGAGGAGGAGTTCGACCTCGAGGCGCTCGACCGAGGCATCGCGAAGACCGCGGGCGGCGTGTTCGTGATGATCGCCCTCGTCTTCATCGGGCCGAGGTTCGACCGGCTCTACCGTCGCGACCCGAGCCTCGTGCTGCGGTTGGTCGGCGCACTGATCTTCTTCTCCGCCTTCCTCATGCCCGTCCAGTACTTCATGCCGAACGTTGCGTCGTTCGTTGTTCTGTCGATCCCGCGCGAGGTGATGCTGTTCGCCGCCTTCGCGATGGTGCAGCCGATGCTCCAGTCGATCGTGCCCTATCGGCTCCGCGGGCTCGGTGCCGCCCTCGGCACGCTCTACATCTTCTTCACGGGCGCCGTGGGCGGAGGCCTGCTCGCGCTCTTCTTCGCAGACGCGTGGGGACCTCGTGCCACGGTGTTGGTGTTGAGCGTGCCGACGACCCTCGTCGGTGGCGCGCTGATGATGCGGGCGGCGTCGTTCGTCAAGCTCGACCTCTCCCAGGTCGTGCAGGAGTTGCGCGAGGAGTTGGAGGAGGCCGACCGGCGTGCCGCAGACCCCGCCAACATTCCTGCGCTCCAGGTCAACAATCTCGACTTCAGCTACGGCAAGGTCCAGGTCCTGTTCGACATCGGTTTCGAGGTCGCCAAGGGCGAGTCGCTGGCGTTGCTCGGTACGAACGGGGCGGGCAAGTCGACCGTCCTGCGGGTCGTCAGCGGACTCGGCACGCCGTCGCGGGGGGTGATCCGCCATCACGGCCGCACCATCACGTTCAGCTCACCCCAGGTGCGCAGTGGGCTCGGAATCCAGCAGCTCCCCGGTGGCAAGGGGGTCTTCGGGGACATGACGGTGCAGCAGAACCTCGTCATGGGCGCCTACAAGTACCGCGCCGACCGGGCCGACGCGCGTCGGCGAATCGACCGGGTCACCGAACTCTTCCCCGCGCTGACGGGCCGGGAGCGCGATCTCGCACGCAACCTGTCCGGTGGTCAGCAGCAGATGCTCGCGCTCGCGATCACGATGCTCCACGAGCCCGACGTGTTGCTGATCGACGAGCTCTCGCTGGGGCTCGCGCCCTCGGTCGTGCAGGAACTGCTCGAGCTGATCGACCGCCTGCGGGAGCAGGGACAGACGATGATCATCGTGGAGCAGTCGATCAACATCGCGCTGCAGATCAGTGACCGGGCGATCTTCCTCGAGAAGGGGCAGGTGCGGTTCGAGGGTTCGGCGGCCGAGCTTCTCGAACGCGACGACATCGCCCGTGCGGTGTTCCTCGGTGGGGAGGGCGGCTGATGGTCGTCGGCATGGTGGGCATCGTCGCCGACGTCCCGGTCTGGGACTGGCTGTGGGCCTGGTGGGTGGATCGCAGTTCGTGGCAGCTGATGTTCAACGGCGTGGTCACCGGCCTCGTCTACGGGTTGATCGCCATGGGCGTCGTGCTGATCTACCGCTCGACCCGGGTCATCAATCTGGCCGTCGGCAACATGGGTCTTCCGGCGATGGGCCTGATGGCCATCATGGTCGTCAACTACAACTTCCCGTACTGGATCGCCCTCGTGGTCGCCCTGGCCGTCGGCACCGTGGGCGGCGGATTGCTCGAACTCGCGGTCGTCCGGCGCCTCTTCGACGCTCCCCGGGTGATCGTGCTCGTCGCCACGATCGGGATCGCGCAGCTGATGCAGGCGATCCTGTTCGCGCTTCCCGCCGCGACCCCGGAGAGCGGTGAGGGGTTTCCCGTGCCGTTGGGTTCGCAGTGGGAACCGCTGTGGGGAGTCGAGGTCGAGGGGGCGGACCTCACGATCCTCGTGATGGTGCCGGTTCTCGCGGTGGGGCTGTCGGTCTTCCTCAACCGCACCGTCTTCGGGCAGACCGTGCAGGCGTCGGCCACCAACCCGGACCTCGCCCGGCTCCAGGGGATCAATCCACGGACCGTGTCGCTGTTCGTGTGGACCGTGGCGGGGTTTCTCGCCGCAGCGGCGATGATCATGCTGGCCGGGCGACGCGGAGAGGCGACCGGCATCCAGAACCTCGGGCCGGTGACGATGACACGAGCGCTCGCCGCGGCGGTCATCGGCGGCATGGTCTCGTTCCGGAGAGCGCTCCTCGCCGGCGTCGCGCTCGGCCTGCTCCAGACCCACATCCTGCGGATCCACCTCGGTGACCCGGGCCTGTTCGACTTCGTGCTCTTCATCCTGGTCGTGGCTGCCATCGTGGTGCAGACCCGCGGTGAGGGTGAAGGACGCGCGTCGTTCGCCTTCGTCTCCAAACGGCGACCGGTGCCGGCTCACCTGCGATCGATCTGGTGGGTGCGACACTTCGTCCATCTCGGCCCGGCCCTTCTGCTCGTGATCGGTCTCGTCGTTCCCGCGGTCGTCGATCTGCCGTCGCGCCACCGCATCTACGCCCGGATCGTCGCCTTCGCGTTGTGCGCGCTGTCCGTCACGGTGATCACCGGCTGGTCCGGGCAGGTGTCGCTGGCCCAGATGGCCTTCGCCGGTTTCGGTGCGCTCCTGGCTGCGGCGTTCTCCCGCGGGTTCCATGTCGGTGTCGGATGGGGTGAGGACTGGCAGTGGTTCGCGGTCACGTTGCCCGACATGCCCTTCCTGCTCGCGGTCTTCGTCGCCTCTGTCGTGACGGCGGGTATCGCCGCGGTCGTCGGTCTCGGGTCGTTGCGCGTGCGCGGCCTGCTCCTCGCGGTGAGCACCTTCGCGTTCGCGTTGGCGGCGCAGGTCTATCTGTTCCGCCGCGACGTGCTCGACGACGGCGAGGGTTCTTCGGTCGAGTTCGAGCGGGGAAAGGTCGGCTGGTGGGAGCTCGCGACCGAACGCGACTACTACTACTTCTGCCTCGCGGCCCTCGTCGTCGTCCTGGTCGTCGTGGCCCGGCTGCGTCGCTCGGGAATCGGACGGGCGATCATCGCCGTGCGCGACAACGAGGACAATGCCAGCGCCTACTCCGTGTCGCCCGTTCGGATGAAGCTGATGGCGTTCGCCCTTGCCGGCGGCATCGCCGGCTTCGGCGGCGCGCTGCTGGGCGGCCTCGTGGAGAACGTGCCGCTCGCCAACCAGTTCTTCACCCTCGACGATTCGCTCAATGTCGTGTCGATGGTCGTCATCGGAGGCCTCGGCACCCTGTTGGGACCGGTGATCGGCTCGACGTGGATCATCGGCCTGCCGTCGTTCTGGCCGGAGAACGAGCTCGTGCCGCTCTTCACGTCGAGCATCGGGCTGTTGATCCTGATCCTCTACTTCCCTGCCGGCCTCGTGCACGCCGGGTACGTCGCCCGAGATGCCCTCGTCGAGTGGGTGGGGCGCCGTCATCCGCCGCCGGCCCCGGTCCCGGCGAGCACGTCCCGTCCTGTCATGCTCTCCGAGCGTGCCCATGTCGAACCGGAGGGCGACGTCGCGCTTCGAGCGATCGACATCGACGTGAAATTCGGTGGCATCATCGCCGTCGATCAGGTCGATTTCGAAGCGCGACACGGCGAGGTCGTCGGGTTGATCGGTACCAACGGTGCCGGGAAGTCGACGCTCATGAACGCGATCGGGGGCTACGTGCCGTCGACGGGGACCGTGCTCATCAACGGCCGTGACGTGACCTCGCTGCCGGCACACACGCGGACCCGGGCAGGTCTCGGTCGCACGTTCCAGGCTGCCGATCTCTTCCCGGAGCTGACCGTGCGCGAGACGGTGCTGGTCGCGCTGGAAGCGCGCGAGCGCACGGGTCTCGTCTCGACGTCCCTCTTCCTTCCCGTCGCGCTCCGTCGTGACCGGCGCAAGCGGCGACAGGCGGCCGAGCTGATCGACTTCCTCGGGCTCGGCCGCTATGCCGACACCTTCATCAACGAACTGTCCACGGGCACTCGTCGGATCGTCGAACTCGCCGGCCTCCTCGCGCTCGATGCCCATGTTCTTTGTCTCGATGAGCCCACGGCAGGCCTCGCGCAGCGAGAGACCGAGGCGTTCGGCCCGCTCCTCATGTCGATCCGGCGGGAACTGAACGCGACGATGATCGTGATCGAACACGACATGGGGTTGATCATGTCGATGTCCGACCGCGTGTACTGCCTCGAGGACGGTCGGGTCATCGCCGAGGGCGTGCCCGACGAGGTCCGGCGCGATCCGGCGGTGATCGCCAGCTATCTGGGCACCGACCGCCGGGCCATCGACCGCAGCGACCTCGGCTGAAACGAACCGGAACTCAGCTGATGTCGATCACGTCGGTGACCGGAACGAGGCTGCCGTTCTCGCCGACCGTGGAGTCGAACTGTCCGATCCTCAGCGCATCGTTGGCGTCGTACTTGTCGGGGCCGAGGCTCGCGAACGTGATGTTGGCCAGATCGATCGAACCGATCGCGTCGATGCCGGCGAGGAACGTGTCCGGGTTGAGATCACCGCCTGCGTAGTTGGCTGCGGCCTCGAAGATCGTGAGATATGCGCACGGTGCGCCCATGCCGCCGGCCCAGTTCGGCTCGCCGTCGGGCACCTCGTCGGGATGCTTCACGTCGATGCCCTCGGCGTCGCGGAGGATGTCGTAGCACGCTTGCGACGCGGGGAGCTCCCAGGCTTCGTCGCGTGAGGGCCCCATCGGCGCGTACGTCCCGTCGTAGAGGGCCGGATCACGCTCGTCGAACCCGCCGATCGTCAGGACCTGTTCCCCGGTGTCGATGGCGACGATGTTGCCCTCGAACCCGGCCTCGCGCATGTGGGCGATCCCGAAGGCCAACTGCGATTGCACGATGATCAATGTGTCGATGCCCTCGTCCTTGATGACCTCGGCGTAGATCTCGGCCTGATCGGCCAGAGCGACCTCGTCGCCTTGGGGAATGGTGCTCGTGAACGACTCGACGACATCGACACCGAGGTCGGCGAGTGCGGGGAGGACGACATCCACGGTGACCGACTCGTGTTCGCTCGAATCGTCGTAGGTGGCGACCTTCCCGTCGAGCAGGCCCAGCTCCTGATAGAGCGCCAGCGTTCCCTGGTGGCGGCGCTCGGCGCTCATCAAGATGGAGACCCACGGCGCCTCCGCTCGCGGGAAGTGGGCCGGCGTGTGTGTCCCGCCGATCATCATCGTGGCGTTCTGCTCGACGAAGCAGAGCACGCTGTCGATGGCGGGACCGCCGATCCCACCCATCACGAGGAAGACCTCGTTGTCCTGGGTGAGCTCGATGCAGGCGTCGTCCGCCGATGCCGTGAACACCGGGTTGTACTCGCGATAGACGATCTCGAGTTGCCGACCGGCGACGCCCCCGCGTGCGTTGATGTCGGCGATGAGCGTGTCCCAGATCAGCGGCACATCGCCGTTGTTGATGTCGACGAGGCCGAGGTCGCGAAGTTCGTCCAGGTCCGTCGATGTCACCCCGATGGTGATCGTGTCGGCGGTGACGCCCCGGTACGAGTCGAAGGGTTCCACGCCGTCGAGAGGCGCCGTGGATGTGGCGGGTGGATCACCGTCGTCGGGCGCGGCAGTGCTCGTGGTGGTCGGATCGTCGACGGCCTCCGTCGTCTCTCCCGTGTCGTCACCGCACGCGGCGGCGAGCATCGCGAGAACGACGAGAAGTGCCGACAGCAGTCGACGCGGGTGTGCAGTCATGGAGCCCCCCTTGGTCCATCCGGCACTCAGAGTGTGACAGATCTCACATCGCCGCGCCGGTCAGTTCTTGGGGAGGTCCTTGAAGGGGGTGGTCTTGGCGGGGCCGGGCTCCTTGGGGAGGCCGAGGAAACGTTCGCCGAGGATGTTGCGCTGGACCTGATCCGTGCCGCCGTAGATCGACGGGGCGGGGGAGTGCATGGTCGCGGCCTGGATCTCGCCGTTGCCGGGTCCGGCCGCCGCGTCGTCGCCCGTGAGCATGCCGAGCGCGCCGATCGACTGGTTGCCCGCCTCGCGTTTCATGCGGGCGATCTCGCTCATCGCGAGCTTGCCGAGGTTGCCGATCGCGGGGACGGCGCCGGATCGGGCTCGCTGGCCGAGGAGGCGGTTGACCTCCTCGCGGACGTGGAGGCGGACTCGGGCGTCCCGCCGGGCCGCGTCGTCGAGGCCGAGCTCGCGGGCATAGCGACCGAACCGCACCGCGGTCGGTGCGGCGTCGTGCTGGGGACGGGGGCCGCCTTCCGTGCGCATGCCGAACCCGCCAGCGGGCTGATCGAGGTCGGCCGACGTCGATCCGGCCCGAGCGAACGGCAGCTCGATCCCCGCGCCGGCGAGGCTGCCGCGCTCGAAGGCCAGCGTGGTGTTCCCGACCCGCCAGCCGTCGTTGAGGTCGCCGATCATGTTGGCATCGGGGACCCGGGTGTCGTCCATGAACACCTCGTTGAAGAACGCCTGGCCGGTCATCTCCACGAGGGGCCTGATGTCGACCCCGTCCTGCAGCATCGGGAAGGCGAACCAGGTGATGCCGCTGTGCTTGGGTTGTTCGGGATCCGTGCGGGCGAGGAGCATCCCGAAATCGGTGCCCGCAGCGAGACTGGTCCACACCTTCTGACCGTTGACGATCCATTCGTCGCCGTCTCGTTCGGCCTTCGTCTGGAGACCGGCCAGGTCGGATCCGGCCCCGGGTTCGGAGAACAGCTGACACCACGAGTGGATGCCCTCGAGGATCGGTTTCACGAAGCGCTCGATCTGCTCGGGGGTGCCGTGGGCAGCGATCGTCGGTGCTGCCATCATCGTGGCGATGCCGCCGGGCGGACCGAGCGTTCCGGCGTCGGACAGGCCCAGCTTGACCTCGTTCTCCTCCTGTCGGGAATAGCCGCGCCCGTAGGCGTCTTCGGGAAGCGACGGCAGCGAGTAGCGCTCGTCGGCGAGGAGTTGCCACCACTCGCGCACGGTCATCGTCGGGTCCCAGTTGGCGCGGGCCCACTGGGCGACGGTCTCTCGGATACTCATGGCGGTGACCGTAGTGCCAGGCGTCACCATGACATCCATTCCGGCGGCGGACTCCGTACCATGCGCGCATGTCGGCGGTCGTCACAGGGCTCGGAAACACCGATGCGCCCCGGGAAAGCTCGGAGGCTCGTTGGTACATCGGCGCGGCCATCGTCGCGCCGATGATCATCGTCCTCGCGCCCGACGTCCTGCTCGTCACCGCCGTCATCGCCATGGTCGTGTTCCGCATCCGCCGCGGCCGCGTCGTCGGACAGGCCCCCAAGCTGGCCAGCGACGACCTGATGGCGGTGGGTGTCGCCTTCGCGCTCGGCGGTCTCTGGTCGGCCGTGGCGGGCGCTGGCGGCGCCGAGGCCGCGGTGGCCGTACTGCGGTTCAGTCTGGTCCCGATCGGTTTCGCGGTCGTCCGGGGCTCGGCTCGGGTCGATCTGCGCCCGGCCATCTGGCTCGGCGCCGTCGCCGGCTCGATCGCGGCCGGCACGGTGTCGCTGCTCGCCTTGTTCCTGGCCGAGATGGTTCGGCCGACATCGGCCGTGAACCCGATCCACTTCGGTGAGATGGCGCTGCTCCTGGGCTTCATCGCCACGGTGACCCGTGGGCTCGCCGTCGGCGACGAGCGCCACATCGCCCGCTGGACGCTCGCCGCCGTCACGATGTCGTTGACCGCGGCGGTGCTGTCCCAGTCGAGGGGCGGCTGGATCGCGGTGCCCGCGATCGTCGTCGTGACCCTGGTGCACCACCATCGGTCTCCGAGTCCGCGGCGGATGCGGTATCTCGCCGCATTGCTGCTCGCCATCGCTCCGATGATGCTCATCGCGGTCAATGCCAACGATCACGCCGCGAGGCGGGCCTTCGACCGGGGGGTGTCGCAGACCGTCGACTATGTGGCGAACCACGGCCAGACCGAGGTGACCGGTGAGACCTCCATCGGCGCGCGCTTCGAGATGTGGCGCAGCGCCTTCGCAGGGTTCCGGCAGTCGCCGGTGCTCGGCATCGGCTGGGGCAACATGGACGATCGGTTCGCCGAGGACGTGGCCGCCGGCGTACGGGCCGACCGCATCGCCGAACACCATCACCCCCACAATCAGTACCTCTCCCACCTGGGCAGCGGCGGCATCGTGGGTCTGGTGACACTGCTCGCGTTGTTGGCTGCGCCGGGCTGGATCTTCGCGCACGCCCTGCGGAGCCGGCGATCCGATGCGCGTGCCCTCGGCGCCGCGGGGCTCCTCGTGGTCATCGGCTACAGCCTCTTCGCCCTGACCGATTCGGTGTTCGAGACGGCATCGCCGCTGGTGTTCTACGTGGTGGCGGTGGGGACCATCGCGGCCCAGATCGACCGACTTGGAAGCGAACAAACGTTCGCCTACCCTTCCGGTGGTGGGATGGAACAGTCCGAACGTCCCGTGGAAGGACCTCGAACGCACACTTTCGGATAGGCCGCCCTCGGGCCGCGTTCGGGATCTGTGGGAGGGCGACGGCGGCGACAGTCCGGCGTGGACGCGCAAGCGCAGCGACTACGAGCCGCCGCCCGAGCCGGCACGACGTGCAAGTCGGGTTCCGTATGCGGAGCTCCACTGCCACTCGAACTTCTCGTTCCTCGATGGCGCGTCCCATCCCGAGGAGCTGGCCGAGGAAGCGTCCCGGCTCGACCTGAAGGCGCTGGCGCTCACCGACCACAACGGCTTCTACGGCATCGTCCGCTTCGCCGAGGCCGCGAGGGCGATCGGCTTGCCGACCGTCTTCGGCGCAGAGTTGACACTCGACCGTCCGTCGATCGACCTTTCGCGGCCCGGCCCGGCCGATCCGGTGGGGGAGCACCTGCTGGTCCTGGCCCGCGATCCAGAGGGCTACGCGATGCTCGGACGGGCGATCAGCGAGGGGCAGCTCGCCGGCGAGAAGGGCGCACCGCGGATCAGCTACGAACGCCTCGTCGAACTCGGCGGGGTCGGCTCGGAACGGGGTCACGACCATTGGTTGATCCTCACCGGTTGTCGCAAGGCACCGGTGCCGCGTGCCCTCGTCGAGGCGGGGCCGGCCGCCGCCCGTCGCGCCCTCGACCGACTGATCGCCGACTTCGGCCGGACCAACGTGGCCGTCGAACTCTGGGACCACGGCCTCCCCACCGATTCGGTGCGCAACGACGAGCTCGCCGAGCTCGCCGTGGCCACTGGCCTCGATCTCGTGGCGACCGGCAACGTGCACCACCACTCGGTCGCCCGTCATCGGCTGGCATCGGCCATGGCCGCGGTACGGGCCCGCCGAAGTCTCGACGAGATCAACGGCTGGCTGCCGCCTGCCGGACTCCACCTCCGTTCCGGTGACGAACAGGCGCTGCGGTTCGCCAGATACCCGGGTGTGGTCGAGCGGGCGGCGGCCATCGGGCTCGACTGTGCCTTCGACCTCTCGCTGGTGGCGCCCAACCTGCCGCCCTACCCCTGTCCCGACGGGCTCGACGAGATGGCGTTCCTGCGCCGACTCGTCGAGGAGGGCGGGACCCGCCGCTACGGCTCACGTGCCGCCGAGCAGGTCCACGGTGCATGGGCTCAGCTCGATCGTGAGCTGGCGCTCATCGATCAGCTCGGGTTCCCGGGCTACTTCCTGGTGGTGTGGGACATCGTCGACTTCTGCCGTCGATCCGACATCCTCTGCCAGGGCCGTGGTTCGGCCGCGAACTCGGCGGTGTGTTTCGCCCTCGGCATCACCAACGCCGACGCCGTGTCGCTCGGCCTGCTCTTCGAACGCTTCCTCTCGCCCGAACGCGACGGCCCGCCCGACATCGACATCGACATCGAGAGCGACCGACGCGAAGAGGTGATCCAGTACGTCTACGAAAAGCACGGCCGCCACCACACCGCCCAGGTCGCCAACGTCATCACCTATCGCGCGAAGTCGGCAATCAGGGACATGGCCAAGGCGCTCGGCCATGCAACCGGCCAGCAGGACGCGTTCTCGAAGCAGGTCGATCGCTGGAGAGACGTGAAGGCGGGAGCCGTCGACCCCGACACCTCGATCCCGTCGCCGGTGCTCGAGCTCGCGGCCGAGATCGAGCACTTCCCCCGTCACCTCGGCATCCACTCCGGCGGCATGGTCATGTGCGACCGGCCGGTGATCGAGGTGTGCCCGGTCGAGTGGGGCGCCATGGAGAACCGCAGCGTCCTGCAATGGGACAAGGACGATTGTGCCGCCGCCGGTCTCGTCAAGTTCGACCTGCTCGGACTCGGCATGCTGTCGGTGCTGCACTACGCCATCGACTTCATCCGCGACACCGATGGCGTCGAGGTCGATCTCGCTGCGCTCCCGCAGGAGCCCGAGGTCTACGACATGCTCCAGAAGGCCGACACCATCGGCGTGTTCCAGATCGAGTCGCGGGCCCAGATGGCGACCCTTCCCCGGCTCAAGCCGCGGTGCTTCTACGACCTCGTGGTCGAGGTCGCACTCATTCGGCCCGGTCCGATCCAGGGCGGATCAGTGCATCCCTACATCCGCCGTCGCAACGGCGAGGAGCCCGTCACCTACCTCCATCCGCTGCTCGAGAACGCCTTGGCCAAGACCCTCGGCATCCCGCTCTTCCAGGAACAACTCATGCAGATCGCGATCGACGTCGCGAACTTCACCCCGTCCGAGGCCGACCAGCTCCGCCAGGCCGTCGGTTCCAAGCGCAGCCGCGAACGCATGGAGCAACTCAGGGCACGGTTCTTCGCCGGCATGCGGGCCAACGGCATCACCGACGACATCGGCGAACAGATCTGGCTCAAGCTCGCCGCCTTCGCCAACTACGGCTTCCCCGAGAGCCACTCGGTGTCGTTCTCGTATCTCGTCTACGCCTCGTCGTGGATCAAGTACCACTATCCGGCCGCGTTCTGCGCTGCGCTCCTCAACGCCCAGCCGATGGGGTTCTGGTCGCCCCACACGATCGTCGGCGACGCCCGTCGTCACGGGGTCGGCATTCGCACCCCGGATCTCAACGCGTCGGCGGCCACGGCCACCCTCGAGGTCGATCCGTCGTCAACCGGCGGGTGGGCGGTGCGGGTCGGGCTCGACTACGTGCGTGGCCTCGGCACCGCACTGGCCGAGGAGATCGAGGCCGGACGGCCCTACGCCTCGGTGGAGGACCTGCGTCGGCGGGTGCCGAAGCTCTCGCTTCCGATCCTCGAGGCGCTGGCCACGGCGGGAGCGTTCGGCTGCTTCGGCGTCGACCGTCGTTCTGCACTGTGGACGGCCGGCGCCATGGCCCAGACCGCCGCCGACCGGTTGCCGGGGATCGTCACCGGCATTGACGCTCCCACGCTTCCGGGCATGTCGCCCCAGGAGCTCTCCCACGCCGATCTCTGGGCCACCGGGGTCGCTCCCGACGGCCACCCCACCCGCTACATCCGGGCACAGCTCACGGAGATCGGCGTGGTCACCTCGGCCGGACTCGTCGACCATCCGGCAGGGGAGCGGGTCTTCGTCGGCGGGGTGGTCACCCATCGGCAGCGGCCGGCGACGGCCGGGGGCACCACCTTCCTCAATCTCGAGGACGAGACCGGTCTGATCAATGTCGTCATCTCGCAGGGTTGCTGGCAGCGCTACAAGAAGACCGCTCGCGGCGCACCGGCACTGTTGATCCGCGGGCGACTCGAAAAGCACGAGGGCGTGATCAATGTGGTGGCGGACCGTCTCGAACCGCTGCCGGTCGGTGCCGCACCATCGTCTCGTGACTTCCGATGACCGGGGATCCAGTACTGATCCCGCGACGTCGGGCGAGCAGACGAAAAGAAATCCGACGAGGATGGAACCGATCGCGACTCTGTGGAGTCTGGGAGGTGTGACGATGGCGAACGACGTCCCGCAGCCCCTTGAACTGGTGGTTGACCAGAGCGTTGCCGCGGTCGTCGTGGACTTCCGTGCATTCTTCGCCGAACACCATCGCCCGGTTGCGACGGCGTTGGCGATGACGCTTCGCGACGACGCCCTCGCCGCCGATGCCACTGCCGAGGCGATGACCCGGGCCTTCGAGCGGTGGGACGAGGTGGGCGGCTACACGAACCCGGCCGGTTGGACCTACCGGGTCGGGTTGAACTGGGCGCTCAGCCGCCGTCGCAAGCTGCTGCGCGAGGTCGTTCGAGCCGATTCCCCCGATCGGGTTGCGCCACCGGCCGTCGTCGAGCCGGAGCTCGACGCCGCGCTGGCGGCCCTCCCGATCGAGCAACGGACCGTGGTCGTGCTGCGCTACCTCCTCGACTGGTCCGAATTCCAAACCGCCGAGGCGCTCGACATCGCCCCCGGCACCGTCAAGAGCCGTTTGAGCCGTGCGCTCGACCGGCTCGCAACCGTTCTGGAGCACCCTGATGACGCATGATGACGAACTTCGTTCCCGCATGCAGCGCCTGGCCACCACACACGAGCTGGGCGACCTCTCGGCCGACGACATCGTCGCGCGCCGGCCACGTGGATTCGGACGCCAGCGGCTCCTGGCGGTCGCGGCCGTGGTGGTGCTCGTCGTGGCGGTCGCCGGTGTGATCCGGTTGACGGCCGACGACGGGGGTACCGACGCCGACGTGGCGTCGGGTGTCGACGAGCCCGACGACGTCGACGACGCTGCGGCCACCACCACCACGACGACGACCGAGCCTCCGGTCGCCGATGCCGCGTCGGGCTCAGCCGCGAGCGACATGGCGGTCTCCTTTGGCGGCTTGGACACGGTGCTCCCGTGGGGTGACGGTTTCGTGAGTTTCGGTCAGGTGTTCGAACCGTCCGACGTCACGATGGCGGATCTCGTGCCCGACATCGCCGATCGACTTCCGACCGAGGTCATGGAGGTCGTCGGCGACGTCACCGACATCGACGAGGCCACTGCCCTGCTGGAAGCGGCCGGCCTCCTCGACGAAGCAACCGACGCGGTCATGGCCGACCCCGAGATGTACAACGCCTACAGCCAGGTGATCGCCGGAGGCACGTATCGACCGGAGGCTTCGGTCTCCGCCGACGGCCAGACCTGGACCCGGCTCGACGATTTCGCACTCCCCGGCGGCTCCGACTACGTGAGTCTCGCCCAGTCCGACGGCGAACACCTCGTCGTCGTCGAACAGCTGTGGGACGACACCGGCACGACGAGCGCCATCACCGTCTCGACGACCACCGATCTCGTCGAATGGAACTCCCAGGTCGTTCCCGTCGTCGCGGCGAACGATGCCCCCGCGTACGCACACGTCGACTCCTATGCCAGCGACCTGGCCCTGGGAGCGGGCGGTTGGTATCTCACGGTCGGTTCGGGCTCCTATGTCGACGTCTGGGCGCTCCTGCCCGACGATGTCCGCACCGAGATCGAGGCGACCAACTACGGCTGGACGGTCGACGAGCGAGGGGTCGTCATCGAGTCGGGCGAGTACGGCGGCTACTACTACGACAGTGGTGAGCTTGCGACGACCACGACGATCGCGGACGAGTCGTCGGAGCGTCGGGTCATCCCTTGGAGTGATCTCGGGATCACCTACGCCGACTACGAGCAGTACAACGGAAACGGCGTCAGCACGCTTCAGGCCTGGCGAGGGAGCTGGAACGGAGCCGTCGAGTCGGCCACACCGGCGAGCGACAGCGAGTGCTGCGACGTCGTCGGTACCGACGCCGGCTTCATCGCCGCCGGCTGGCCCTACCGGCTCGACGAGTCGTCGGCGGCGATCCTGAGGTTCTCCGCGGATGGCATCGTCTGGAACGACCTCGCGGGACCGCCCAGCGGCGGCGAACTCCAGTCGTTGGCCGCCGTGGAAGGTGGCGTCATCGGGGTCGATGGTTCCGGAACGATCTGGCGAGCCGCGGCCGACGGTACCGGATGGACCCCGGTCGACCTCCCCGGCTTGCCCGACGGCGCCAACCTCTGGTTCGGTCAGTCCGGCGGTCGCGGAGTCGCCACGGTGATCGACGTCGCCACCTACGACTACGAGTACGAGCAGGTCCCCTACGTGGTGACCATCGAACAGGACGGCTACGAGATCCGGTCCGAGACGGCGGCCGACGGCACGAACACGGTGCAGGTGACGGAGCTCGCGACCGGCGCAATGGTCATCGACGAGATCATCGACCCCCAGATGTCGGTGATGCCCGACTTCATCCGCTACGACGAGTTCGGCACCGACGTCACCCTGCTCGACGCCGAGGGGGAGGTCGTCGTGACCGTGTCGATGGCGACCTTCGACGAGGCGACGTCGCAGGCGATCACCGAGGCCCAGGCTGAGAGCGGATGGGTGGAGCCCGACTACGACTACACACCCGACCTCTGGCTCGTGGCGACCGCCGACGGGATCAACTGGATCGTCGAGGATCTCGACGGCGACGGTGAAGATGTGGGCTTCGGATCGGCCGCGATCAACGGTGACGTGGTCGTGGCCCGGAGTGCGGAAGGCAGCTGGGTGCGCTTCACCATCGGCTAGCTTCGACCCGTGCTGGTGGTCGAGATCCTCGTCGGCGTGATGGGTGGTCTCCTCGCGGTCGGCACCCTCGGTTCCGCGGTGCGAACCGTGGTCGTGCCCCGCGGTGAGCAGACCTTCATCGCCCGGCTCGCCGTGGTTCCGGTACGCAAGGCCTTCGACGCGGTCGCCGACCGCCAACACGATCCGGTTCGCCGTGATTCGATCAAGGCCCGGTTCGGTCCGTTCGCACTGATGATGTTCCCGTTCATCTGGGCCGGGGGCGTGATCCTCGGGTGCACCGGTCTCTTCTGGGCGCTCGGCGTCACGCCGCTCCGTGACGCGTTCGTGCTCTCCGGTTCATCGCTGACGACGCTCGGGATCCGCACGACCACCGACCTCCCGACCCTCGTCGTCGAGATCATCGAGGGCATTGTCGGTCTCGGGCTGGTCGCCCTCCTCATCAGCTTCCTGCCGACCATCTACAGCGCGTTCTCGCGGCGCGAATCGGCGGTGGCCAAGCTTCATCTCCGGTCGACCGGGCTCGACGGTGTTCCCAGCCCCGCATCGCTGCTGTTGCGTCGCCATCAGATCGGTTCGCTCGGGGAGATGGAGCAGATGTGGACCGAGTGGGAGGACTGGTTCGTGGAGGTCGAGGAAACCCACACGTCGTTCCCGATCCTCGTCTTCTTCCGATCCCCGGTTCCCGAGCGATCGTGGGTCGGCAGCGCCGGGATCGCCCTCGACACCGCCGCGCTCTACTGCTCGGTCCTCGACGTGCCGAGAGAGCCGCGTGCCCAGCTCATGATCCGTACTGGGACGCTCTCGCTGCGCCGGGTGTGCGACTTCTTCGGGTTCGCCTACGACCCCGACCCGCAGCCGACCGACGCGATCTCGATCACCCAACGGGAGTTCGACGAGATCTACGAACGTTTCGCGGCTGCCGGAATGCCGCTGGTGGCCGACCGTGAGCAGGCCTGGCGCGACTACGCCGGCTGGCGCGTGAACTACGACCGTCCGCTGCTCTCGCTCGCCTCCTTCGTCCACGCGCCACCCATTCCCTGGGCCACCGACCGGCCGATCGAGATCGCGGAGCAGCGTCTGCTCCCGCGACGGCGCTGACACTACGCTCCGCCCATGCAGACACGCGTCACCGAAATGCTGGGGATCGACATCCCGATCGTGCAGGCCCCGATGGGTTGGATCGCCCGATCACAACTCGCCTCGGCGGTTTCGATCGCCGGCGGTCTCGGCATCATCGAGACGTCGTCCGGCGAGCTCGACGTCATCAAGGACGAGATCGCCAGGATGCGTGAGCTCACCGATCGCCCGTGGGGTGTCAATGTCGCGCAGCACTTCGTGCGGGACCTCGACGGCCTCTTCGCCTTCCTCGTCGAGCAGCAGGTCTCGTTCGTGACCACCTCGGCCGGAGATCCGGCCGTACTGGCACCGCGGCTGAAGGATGCCGGTGTGACCGTCTTCCATGTCGTGCCCTCGGTTCGTGGCGCGGAGAAGGCGGTCGCCGCGGGCGTCGACGGTGTGGTCGTCGAGGGCATCGAGGGTGGCGGCTTCAAGTCGGTCGACGGACCCTCCACCCTGGTCCTCGTCCCTGAGATCGCGGCGAGGTTCCCCGACCTTCCGATCATCGCCGCCGGTGGGTTCGTCGACGGTCCGTCGATGGCGGCCGCGTTCGCCCTCGGCGCCGACGGGGTACAGATGGGCACACGGATGGTCGCCTCGCTCGAATCACCGATTCACGACAATTGGAAGCAGGCGATCGTTGCCGGCAGGGAAACCGACACCGTGCTCGTCAACCGCAACTTTCGGCCGGCCATGCGGACGATGAAGACCGAGAGGACCGTTCGTCTCGACGCCGACAACGAGCCGGCCACCCTCGGACTCGACGCGATGATGCGCACCTACTTCGGTGGCGACATGGAGGCGGGCCTCGCGATGAGCGGGCAGGTGCAGGGTCGGATCCACTCGGTGGAACCGGTCGCCGACATCCTCACATCGGCGTGGACCGACTGTCAGAAGGTGCTCGTCGAGTTGGGCCGACGGGCCTCCCTGACCGCAGGTTCGACCTCGAAGTAGTCGGCCTTCCGGAACCGGCCGACCGCGGCGACGAAGCGTGATGGAATCGCTTCGATGCGGCGGTTGTAGTCGCGCACGTTGCCGTTGAACAAGCGGCGGGCCGCCTGGATCCGATCCTCGGTGGTCACCAGCTCCCGCTGAAGCACGAGGAAGTGTTCGCTGGCGACGAGCTCGGGATACGCCTCGCTGACGGCCAGCAGATGTCGGAGTCCTTCGACGAGGATGTTCTCGGCCTGCGCCTGTTCGGCGGCATCGCCGTCTTGCGCGACGGCGCCGGCACGCGCCTCGATGACCTCGGTCAGGGTCGACTTCTCGTGGGCGGCGTAGCCACCCACCGTCTCCACGAGGTTCGGGATCAGGTCGTAGCGGCGCCGCAGCTCGGTCTCGACGTTCGACCACGAGTTGGTGATCAGGTTGCGCTGCGAGATGAAGCGGTTGAACGAGATGATGGCCGACGACGCGACGATCCCGGCGACGACGAGGGTGACGACGAGCGGCGACATGAGGTTCTCATCGGCATCCCGGCGACGAGATGGAGGAAGGGATCGAGTCGATTCCGGACGGTTCCGCAGCAGACTTGTCGGGTGGGAACCGCCGATGTTCGTCTGCGGCGTGCGGGACGTGCGCTGTCCGGAGGTGACCCCCGCGCGTACCGCGACAGCCTCGCGGCCCTCACGATCGCGGCGATCACGAGCCTCGTCGCGGGGGTGACCCTTGCACTGACGACCGACACCCTCGAGGAACTCCCCGGGCTGCTGCTGCTCGTGCCGGCCGCCCTCGCGGTGAAGGGCAACATCTTCGGCGCACTCGGCAGTCGCCTCGGCACCAGCATCCACGCCGGCACGTTCCGAGTGAGCCCACGGCTCGATTCGGTCGTCGGTGCCAACGTCACGGCGGCTCTACTCCTGAGCCTCGTCATCGCCGTGGCGATCGCCCTCCTGGCGAAGGGGGTCTCGGTCGTCTTCTCGATCTCGCCGACGATGTCGATCGCCGATTTCGTCGTGGTCTCCGCGACGGGCGGCGTTCTCGCGTCGGTGTTCATCCTCGCGATCACCCTCCTGCTGGCGGCTGGATCCGTGCGCTTCGGATGGGATCTCGACAATGTCGTGTCCCCCCTCGTGACGGCCACGAGCGATGTCGTCAGCCTCCCCGCCCTCGTCGTGGCGGCGTCGCTCGCCAGCGTCGACGGGGTGACGCCCGTGATCGCCGCGGTGCTCGTGGCTGCGTCGGCCGGCGGGTTGGCCTGGGCGCTCGTCACGAAGGCCCATCTGCTCCGTGTGATCGTTCGCGAATCGGTGCCGATCCTGGTGTTCGCCGGTCTTCTCGACCTGATCGCCGGGATCACCATCGAGAAGCGTCTGGAGGACTTTCTCGAGTTCCCCGTGTTGCTGGTGCTCCTCCCGGGGTTCCTCGGGACGGCGGGCGCGCTCGGCGGCGTGCTCTCGAGCCGGCTCGCCACCAAGCTGCATCTCGGCCTGATCGAACCGGGACCGATTCCGCGGGGCGACGCCGGCGCCGAGATCGCCATGATCTTCTCGTTGTCCCTGCCCGTCTTCATGATTGCCGGGCTCGTCGCCGAGATCGGCGGGATCGTCGCCGGCCAGGCCAGTCCGGGTCTCGTCGACCTCGTGCTCGTCGCCGTGATCGGCGGTGTGGCCGCGACCAGCTGTGTGGTGATCGTCGCGTACTACGCGACGGTCGTCGCCGTGCGATTCGGCCTCGATCCCGACACCTACGGCATTCCGATGGTGACCTCGACGCTCGATTTCGTCGGGGCGTTCACCCTGATTCTGGCCATCGTGGCCGTGGGAGTTGCATAGTCATGACACCGGAACAGAGGAAGTGATGGACGACAGACCCCGCAACCTGCGTGAGATGCTGGCCGAAGCGAAGGACCTGTCCGAACTGATGGTCGATCTCGCGTATGCCTCGCTGTTCTTCGGCGACCCCGACATGGCCGAAGAGGTCGGTGAGCTCGAGGACACGATGAACGACCTCGTGCAGGACATGCGTGGCGTCTGCATCATGGCCGTGCGGCGACCGAAGGAATCCGAGGGCATGTCGTCGGTGCTCCAGGTGATCAGCGCCATCGAGCGCATCGCCAACGACGCGGTCGACATCGCCCGCATCGTGACCCACAAGCTCGGCATCCCGGCCGAACTCGTCGTCAACCTCTCCGCGGCCGAAGAGGTCAGTCATCGGGTACTCGTGTCCGAGGGATCCCACATGGCCCATCGCGCGCTCGCCGCGCACGAACTGCCGGTGCAGACCGGGATGCGGGTGATGGCGATCCGTCGTGAGCGGCACTGGATCACCGACGTGCACGGCGACATCGTCCTCGTCCCCGGCGATGTCCTGTTCCTGCGCGGCTCGCCCGACGGGATCACCCGGCTGCGCGAGCTCGCCGCAGCGGCCCCGTGGCAGCCGCCGCAGGCGCCGGAGGACACGTTCACCACCGATCTCGACCGGGCCGTCGAGGTGCTCGTCGAGATGAAGAACCTGTCCGAGGTCGCCGTGGGACTCGCGTACTCCGCGCTGGTACTCGCCGACATCGGACTCGCGGCAGAGGTGCGCCAACTCGAGGACCGTCTCGACGAGATGAAGGACCGGCTGGAGTTGTGGGTCCTGCGGGCGGCGAGCGACAAGGTCGACCCATCGCCGCTGCGCGGGCTGCTCCATCTCTCGCAGGCGGCCGAGGACATCGGTGATCAGGCCCGCCAGATGGTGTGGTTGATCGAGCATCGCGAAGACGTGCATCCCATTCTCGGTCTGGCCCTGGGGGACAGCGACGAGGTCGCCGTGCGGGTTCCGGTGGCCGCGGGGAGCGAAGCCGATCAGGCCCTGCTCTCGCAGCTGCGACTCAACATCGAATCGGGGTTCACCGTGCTGGCGATTCGCCGGGGCGGTCAGTACCTGTACCGGCCGGGCGGGCGGACTCGCCTGCTGGCCGGCGACGAGTTGATCGCCAGCGGTCCCGACGAGGGCCGTGCGCTGCTGGCGCTGCGCTGCGGGTGGCGACTCGTCGACCCCGATGGCGACGGTGCGATGGAGCTGGAGCCGGTCCGAGCCGGGTAGGTTCCCTGCGATGGATGCTCCGCTCTGCCTCCTCACGATCCACGCTCACCCCGACGACGAAGCATCGAAGGGTGCGGGCACGGTCGCGAAGTACCACGCCGAAGGGGTCCGGACCGTCCTGGTCTGCTGCACCGGTGGGGAGGAAGGCGACATCCTCAACCCGGCCATGGACCTCCCCGAGGTTCGTGACAACATCGGCGAGATCCGGCGCCGCGAGCTCGACGCGGCGGCCGAGGCCATCGGCTACAGCACCGTCCACATGCTCGGCTACCGGGATTCGGGCATGGCCGATTCCGAGTCCAACAATCACCCGGACTGTTTCGCCATGGCACCGCTCGACGAGGCCGTCGATCGCCTCGTGGCCATCATTCGCGCCGAGCGTCCCCAGGTGATCGTCACCTATCCCGATGACCAGGGCGCATACCAGCATCCTGATCACCTCCGCGTCTACGACATCACCCATCCCGGCGTCGATCGGGCTGCCGACCCGGCCTACCGCCCCGAGCTGGGTGAGCCCTGGCAGGTCGCGAAGATCTACTTCACCAGCTGGTCGCGGGCCCGTATCCAGGCTCGCCACGATGCGTTCCTCGAACTGGGCCTGGAATCGCCCTACGACGACAGATGGTTCGAGCGACCCGACCGCGACGACCAGATCACCACCAAGATCTCGATCGAGGGCCACACCGATGCCCGCCGCGAGGGTCTGCTCGCACATGCCACCCAGATCGATCCCACCTCGAACTTCTGGTTCGGGTTGCCCGTCGAGGTCGACCGCGGGATCTATCCCGTCGACGACTACCAGCTCGCCACGGGCACCGCCGCCATCGCCGACGGTGAATCCTTCGAGACCGACCTGTTCGCCGGTCTTCGCTCCGAGGCCAGGGCGTGATGGACATCTTCGACGACGAGTGGCTCGCCGCCGCGGCCGAGGTGCTCGCTGCGCTGCCCGAGGTCGAGGGTGCCTCGGCTGTCATCGACTACGTGATCGCGAGTAGTCCCGCCGGCAAGGCGACGATCGGTGTGACCATCGACAACGGACGTGTGGTCTCGCTGCAGGCCGGCAAGTCCGACGACCCCGACGTGGTCATCTCGCTCGGATACGACGCGGCGTTGAAGATCCTCGGTGGTGAGATGTCGGGCGATGCCGGTTTCATGAACGGGGCGCTGAAGGTCGAGGGGGCCTACGAGCGCTGGATGCTCGCCCTGCGCCCGACCCGGCTGGCTGCCATCGAGGCGCTGGCCCCGGTCATGGCCGACACCACCACCTGATCCATCGGCCTCGTGGCCGGCGAGCTACCGCCGGGCCCGTTGCAGGTCGCGGATCTCGCGGAATCCGATGAGCGTCGCCCCTGCGGCAGCGAGTCGGGCCGGGAGGTCGCGATCGGTGAGCAGGTCGAGATCGTCCATCCGTTGGGTGGCATCGGGGTCGATCGCGCGGATCTCCTCGGCGGCGATCGCCGGCTCGAACGCGACGACCGTGACACCCGGACGCAGGTCGGCGAGGGTCGCCTCGAGGTGGCTGCGGGCGCCGCCGCGGACCAGCGTGAAGTGGTCGGGCATCAAGATGCCCTCCTCGGCGGCGAGGCGCCGGAAGGGGAATCCGGCGCGGTCCTCGGCATCGCCGCTCTCCAGCCGAACCGGGAGTTCGGCGTCGTACGCGATGTCGACGAGGACGTCGAAGAACTCGGGGCGCTGTTGCAGCGTGCCCAGATGGGTGGCGAGATGGGTGATGTCGAACCCCCACAGGCGGGCACGTTCGATCTGGGCCCGGCACTCGCGTCGCACCTCGTCGAGATCGGCGTGGTCCCATAGATCACCGACCGTTCGGGGGAAGCCGCCGTCGCCGTCGAGCAGGCTCGGCGCCGCAGTGAGTGGACCCCAGCGATAGCAGTCGAGGTGGCTGTTGAGGGTCAGATGGATGCCGAGATCGGCACCACCGTGGCGATCGGCCGCATAGCGCGACCACGGTCCGGGCATCATGACGGTGCCGGTGGTCGCGGCCCCGTCGCGCAACGCCGTGAACCCGCCCGATGTCGCCGCGTGGGTCGACCCGAGCTGGTCGGCGCTCAGGATCAGCAGCTTTGCGTCGGCATCATGGCCGAGGGCGGTCGCGAGTGATTCCACGTCAGGGACCGTAGCCGCCTACTCGAGCGGAACGTCGGGGCCACCGCAGACACCCCACAACCCGATGTCGGCGTCTCTCGCGGCACGCTCGGCCGATCGGAACAACGACTCGTAGTGATCATTGGGGTCATAGATCAGCACACCGGCGAACCCCCGCTCCAGGAGGTCGAGGTTGACGAACAGATCGTCGCTGCCACGCACGACATAGGCGAGGAGTCGGTCGTACTGGTCGCGGGGCTCCTCATCGAGGATCAGGGTGATCTCGGCGCCCTCGGGGAGCAGCATCTTGAGGTAGTCGCTGGCTTCCTCGCCGTAGCACTGGTCGGGCCGGTTCTCGGCGACCGACTCGGGCGTGTCGATCCCCAGCAGCCGCACCCGCTCACGTTCGCCGTTGACCAGCGCCACCAAGGTGTCGCCGTCGACGATGCGCTCGACGGTGGCGTTCGGGGCGAGCGACGGTTCGTCGGGCAGTGTCGCCGGCGTGGAACCAGTGTCCGTGGAACCAGTGTCCGTGGAACCGGTGTCGTCGGCGCAGCCGGCGAGGACGACGCAGACGGTCAGCAGGGCGAGGAGTCGGGCCACGGCGGTCAGTCTGGCAACTGGTACGGCGATTCAGGCTGCGTCGGCGTGGAGTTCGAGCGATTCGCCCTCGGCCAGTGCCGCCTGCCGGGCGCGAACGCGCGACTCCTGGAGCACGGCACGGGCGGCGGCGACACCGTCGAGGCCCCGTTGCCTGGTCCGCTGGTCGAGGCGCCAGCTGCGGTGGGGGGTGATGAGGCTGAGCTGGTTGGTCATGGGGGCATCTTGCCGAGGGGGTGTGACACTCGGCCCCCCGTGGCAGGATCTGGAGGATGTCTTCAGAACCGCACACGCCGCGTTACGGCATGACCGTGCCCTTCGACGGCCAGCCGCTCCACGCCCAGAAGGAACGTTTCCAACGCCTCGCGGCCCTCGGCTACACCGACCTCTGGTCGGCGGAGGCGATGGGTGCCGACGGACTCACGCCGCTCGCACTCGGCGCAGTCTGGGCACCGACGATGCGGCTCGGTACGGCCATCCTGCCCGCCTACACCCGCGGCCCGGCGCTGATGGCGCAGTCCGCTGCGGGGATGGCCTCCGCCGCCCCCGGCCGCTTCGTGCTGGGTATCGGCTCGTCGTCGAACGTCATCGTCGAACGATGGAACGGGGTGCCGTTCGTCGATCCCTACAAGCAGACACGCGACATGGTGCGCTTCGTCAAGGCCGCACTCACGGGCGAGAAGATCACCGAGGACTACGACAGCTTCTCGATCAAGGGGTTCCGGCTCGGTCTCGTGCCGGAGCAGCCCGTGCCCGTGCTCGTCGCCGCCCTGCGCGAGGGGATGCTGAAGATGGCCGGACGCGAGTCCGACGGCGCCATCGTCAACTGGCTCTCGGCCGACAACGTCGCCACCGTGTCGGCGGTCGTGCGCGCCGAGAACCCCGACGCGGAGATGGTCGCGCGCATCTTCGTCGCCCCGACCACCGACACCGAGTCGGCGCGTGCGACCGGCAAGTTCGCAGCCGCCGCGTACCTCAACGTTCCCGTCTACAAGGCGTTCCACGAATGGATGGGCCGGGGCGACGACCTCGGCGAGCACTGGGAGCAGTGGGAGGCGGGTGATCGCCAGGGCGCGCTGGAGAAGATCCCCGACCACATCATCGACGAACTGATCGTCCACGGCAGCTACGACGAGTGTCGGGCCCACCTGCAGCGCTATGTCGACAACGGCATCACCTGCCCCGCCCTCGCCCTGATGCCGTTCCCCGGCGTCGACATCGACGAAGCCATCGAGGGTCTCGCCCCCACCTCCTAGGTGTGACCGGTCACGAGCTCGGTCCCGCGGCGGCGGTGCGGAGGTGTTCGGTGAGGTCGGGCAGCTGCGAATGTGCGTTCAGGCCACTGGTCGAGGGCATCACGTAGACCGGCGAATCGCCGAGACGGCGTTGTTGCCAGCCCGCGGTGGCCTTGCGGTCGACGGCGGCGCGCCAGCCCGAGAGACCGACCATGCAGACGGCCGCCGGCCGGAGCCAGGCGCACAGCCGTTCGATCCGTACCAGACCCTCGTGGAACTCTCCCGCAGAGATCTCGTCGGCTCGCGGGGTCGCCCGTTTCACCAGGTCGGTCATCCCGATCCCGTGGTGCTCGAGCGCATGGCGGGCGTCACGGTCGACCGACACGATGCCGGCGGCGAGCGCAGCGGGCCAGAAGCGATTGCCGGCTCGACCGAAGCCCACGCCGAGGTCGGCCGAGTGCAGGCTCGGGTTGAGACCGCAGACGAGCATGCGCATGCCCGGGCCGACGGTGTCGGGCAACGACCGCAGACGGGTGAGCGACGTGTGGAGGTACGGCCAGTTCGCGGTCTCCTGATGGTCGTGGGCATCGATGGCGAACCCGGCGCCGACCAGCACGTCCTTGAGATGATCGTCGCGCCAGAGTGCGAAGCGCCGGCCGGCGAAGTCGCCGGTCGTGAACTCGGTGAGGTCCTGGTCGCCGCCGAACATCCCCAACTCCGCCGGCGCACCCACCTCGAGCACCCGGTGCAACTCGGCCAGCACAAGAGGCAGCGCCGGCCGGTCGACGTGGACGTAGACGGCGTTGGCAACCGCGCCGCCGAGCGACTCGCGGCGGAACGGGAGGTGGGCGGCCTCGCCCTGCAACGGAACCGCGCCGGGCACCCGCTCCCGGAGCAGGTCGAGCATTGCGGCGGCAGGGTCGAGCCCGATGGCGCCCTCGGGGAGCGTTGCGGTCAGATAGCCGGGGCCGCAACCGAGGTCGAGCAGCGGCGCGGCGGACGACGCGCGTTCCCGGAGCCGCTCGGCGGGCACCACCGACTTGCCGACCCGCGCCTCGGTCCACTCGCGAGCCCGCGCTTCATAGACGGCGTTGGTCGCCGGGTCGAGGCTCATCGGGTCAGCTCACGTGCCGGGCAGCGAGGCCTGCAGCTTCTGCATCCCGGCGAGCCAGCGGTCGCGGTCGCCGGCCCGACGTTGCTCGTACGTCGCGACCTCGGGGTGGGGGAGGATGAGGAAGTGCTCGTCGGCGAGTCCCCGGGCCACGGCGTCGGCCACATCCTCCGGCTCGATCATGCCCATCGCCTTGACGACCTCGATCGCGAGCTCGCCGTCGGCTTCGGTCATCGGTGTGCGCACTCCCTGCGGACAGAGACACGACACACCGACCCCCAGCTCCCCGTAGGTGATCTTGATCCACTCGGCGAGGGCGACACAGGCGTGCTTCGTGACGGCGTAGGGGGCAGTGCCGAGGTTGGTCAGGAGCCCGGCCGCCGATGCCGTGAGCAGCAGGTGGCCGCGTCCTCGCTCGATCCAGCGCGGCACGAGCACGCGTGCCGCGTTCACATGGGCCATGACGTTGACGTTCCAGTTGAAGTTCCAGACGTCGTTGGGGAGTTCGACGCCACCGTTGGCACCGACGCCGGCGTTGCCGCACCAGAGGTCGATCGGCCCGACGGTTGCCTCGATCCGGTCGATCAGCGCCTCGACCGCAGCCTGATCGGTCATGTCGACGACCTCGCCACGAGCAGGCACCCCGGCGCCCTCGATCTCCGCAACGACTTCCGCAGTGCCTGCCTCGTCGATGTCGACGATCACGAGCGCGGCGGCGCCGTCGGCAGCGAAGCGTCGGACCATCGCCCGGCCGATCCCGCTGGCACCGCCCGTGACCACGATGATGGTGTTGGAAACGTCCATGGCCGGATCGTAGGCCGTCCGGCCCAAATCACGATTTTCGGGCGTTTCCGGGCTCCCGACCGACGCGGTTGTCGCCTCGCGCGCGACTATGGTGCCCACACCACCCACGTGACCGGAGGTCGCAGAGAATGACGGAAGCCCTCAACGGCGCCCAGCTCGAAGAAGCTCTCGCAGTGATCGACCGTGGTCTCGGCGACATGATGCGGCGTGATCTCGTCGCGACCGCCGAAGTGGCCGACCTTCTCCTCGATCTGCGCTCGCTCCTCACCTTCGTGCCGGCCGACCCGACGGTCGAACCGGCCGGGGTCAACTAGCCCAGAACCCGACGAGCGATCGCCCCCAGGGCGATGCCCACCACGATGCCGCCGGCAACATCCGACGCGTGGTGAATCCTCACGTGTATGCGGCTCGTGGCCACGACCGCCCCGACGGCGTACCAGGCCGCCCCGCCGGTGTGCCGTGACAGAACTGCGGCCGCGACCATGGCCGCTGACGCGTGGCCGCTGGGGAAGCTGCTCGTCTTCGGCTGCCGCAGGTTGTGCGGCCGCGGCGTCTCCTGCACGGGGCGACTCCGCTTGAACAGCGACTTGACGGGACCGTTGACCAGGGCGGACTCGACGCCCAGGGCCGCGCTGAGTCCGACGGCGATCATGGGGTCGTCCTCGATGATGGCCTGGACGACGCCGCACGCGTGCCAGACGAGCGAGAAGTCCGCCGCCTCCGACGCCGTGTAGTACATCCGGTCGACGAGCGGCCGACCGCGGAAGCGTTCCCACCATTGGTCGATCGCTTCGTCGACCCGGTCGACCGCGGCGGTGACATCGCTCATGGGTCCACCCGGACGAGAAGGTCGTCGCCCACGGTCTCAGCGAGCCAGAGCGATCCCGGTGAGCTGAAGTGGATGCCGTCCGGCCGCAGGTCGTCGGTGCCTTCGGCCGCATTGATCGGGTCGCCGTCTGGACACATCACGGCGAACAGGTCGAAGGTCTGCAGGCGGGGGCGCTCCTCGACGACGCGAGGGATGAGCTCCTCGCCGATGTAGCGGATCCGATCGTCGTCGGTCGCGTTGCCGCCGTCCGGTTCGTCGAAGACCCCGAACACATCCGACGCACATGGCGGGATGACCCAGGTGACGGTGGCGCCGCCGGCGCTGAGCACGTCGTACGCCTGGACGTACTCGTCGATCAGGTACTCGTCGAAGACCGGATCTCCGGGTTCGCGGCGCCCGTCCCATCCGTCGAGTCGCCGTTCACGAAAGTCCGCAGCGTTCGAGATCACGATCACGATGTCGGGGTCGAACTGGCGGATCTGATCCGTCCAACCATCCCAAACGGCATTGCAGGCCGCGAGGATCTCGGTCTCGCGGCCACTGGTGTCGACGAAGACACCGCCCCGAGCGACGCCGCACCCTTCGGTGCCTGCCGACCACACGACCGCGGTGTCACGGTCCGCCGCCCATCGCTCCAGGCCGTAGCCGATCGTTCGTGAGACCGAGTCACCGACGACGAGTACCCGCGGGAGCGTTCCCTCATCGCGTCGAGCGTAGAGCTCGAGGTCGGCGATGGTTTTCGTCGCGTCCTGGACAACCCCCATGCGACGCATGTCCGATCGGTTCGATGTGAGGTCGTTCATGGCCACGAAGAATGGGTCCCGTGCTGCTCTGATCCCGTCTTCGATCGTCGACGCTTCGCCCTGTCCCCAGACGACCGTCGCTCCCTTCGACGTCAGAATGTCGAAGCCGGGCGCGAGTTGCGCACGAACCCAGTCGGCGGCGACCCCGAGATCGTCGCTCGACGCCGAGGCGAACGCGTCGGTTCCCTCCCACGCTCGGGCATCGAGGAAGACGACATCGGGGTCGTGCGTCTCGATGAGGTCAGCCCATCGCTCCGTGTCGGGACACGCGGTTCCGGACGACGACGAGCACCCGAACGAAACGGTCGCGGCGATCTCGACATCCTCGGAGGCAGCGGCGGCGGGGCCGAGCGTGTCTCTGGCGTAGGTCAGCCCGGGGGTGTCACCGATCACCACGACGACCATCGGGCCGTCGTCGATCACGGGCGGGGCCTCGCCGGCGCGTTCGCCGAGTCCGCCCAGGTCGGTGTCCACGTTCCGGAAGTGCAGCGCGAGGCCCGCGCCGGCGAGCACTACTGCCGTTCCGACGATGGCAATGGGGAAGCGGAGGTTGCCGGCGGGCGCCCGGCCGTAGCGGATCGGCGCTTCGAAGTACTTCGCCGACAGCGCAGCCAGGGCCAGGCTGACGCTCACCTGCAGGGCGAACAGCCACCATCCGTCGAGGCCCGTTCGATCCTCCGTCAGCGCCAGCATCAGCGGCCAATGGAAGAGGTAGACGCCATAGGTGATGCGACCCAGCGCAGCCAGCGGGCGCAGCCCCAGTAGGCGACTCAAGGGTCCTGCGTCCTCCACGAGGGAGTAGACGACGATGCAGCTCAGGAGCGAGAAGGTCAGGAAACCCCCGCGATACATGCGCCCGTCCGTCAGCGTCACGGAGAAGAACGCCCACACACTCGCTGCGTACGCGGCGAGACCCGCGAACCCGAGCACGTACCGGCCGCCCCTTCCCAGAACCGGACGTCGGTGCTGCAGCACGATCGCCAGGAGACACCCGAGCAGCATCTCCGCGGCGCGCGTGTCCGTGCCGTAGTACAGACGGTCGATCGATGCCCCGTCCTCGAACAGCCAGTACATCCAGGCGGTCGACGCGAACGCAGCCACCGCGAACCCGATCGCCAACACCCGCGGGTCGCGGGTGAAACGGATGACGGCCAGGAGGAGCAGTGGTGTCAGCAGATAGAACTGCTCCTCGACGGCCAACGACCAGAAGTGCTGGATGGGTGACGGCGACGTGAACAGATCGACGTAGGACGCGTCGGTGACGACGAAGTGCCAGTTCACGACCTGGCCGAGCGCGGCCGGAATCGAGCTGCGCAGCGCGTCGACCTGCTGCTCGGTCGCCAGCGTGAAGCCGAAGAGAATGACGCCGGCGAGCGTCAGGAGAGAGGCGGGCATGAGCCGCCGATATCGGCGGCCCCAGAAGCCCATGACCCGGAGCCCATCGGGATGCTCGAGCCGGCGCAGGAGGATCGACATGACCAGGAATCCACTGAGCGTGAAGAACTGCGACAGGGCGAGGAACGCACCCTTGCTGCCGACCTGCCCGTGGTACATGAGCATGGCCGCCATGCCCACCGCACGAACGCCGTCGAGGGCCGGAACGTGGCGGCTCAGCGCAGCGCTTTCGTTCGTGTGCATGGAAGACGAAGAGTACCCTCAGCGCGAGAACGCGCCAGATCCGGTGAACATCCCCCGGTGCCATCGGCGCGGCGTGGCGACCATGGCTCGGGGGTAGTCCTCGAACATCCATCGCGCGAAGTTGCGACGGGTCCAGGGGGTTGCGCCGGTCAGCTTCAACGCGCCGCGGGCGATCAGCGGGTGGCCGAGCATCGGAATGAGCAAGCGGGCCATCCGGTCATCGGCGACGAGCTCACGGCGGACCTCGCGCTCGTAGTCGGCCGGCGCGTCGCCGCCGGCGAGCACGGCTTCGGCCGCCAGCCGGCCGGTCAGCAGGGCCTGTCCGATGCCTTCGCCGGTCATCGGGTCCGTCACGGCCGCCGCGTCGCCCAGGAACATGGTGTGGGGTCCGACGAGGGGGACCCGACCGACCCGGGCGGGAATGGGCCAGGCCTTGTGCGGATCCTCCGGTCGGGCATCGGGGCCCAGCACCTCGCGGATGTGGGGGCGGCTGAGGAGGTCCGGCCACAGCTCCTTCATGTCGCCGACCGCGTGGGTTCCCCCACGCTGGATCCCGAACCCGATGTTGGCGCGGCCGTCGGCCAGCGGGAACGACCACGCGTAGCCGGGAAGGAGGTCTTCTTCGAACCAGATGATGAGCTCGTTGCCGGCCCGGGGACTCACGTTCTCGAAGTACTGGCGGAACGCGTGCCATTCGCCGCGATAGCCCTCGACGGCGAGGCCGAGCGCCTTGCGTACCGGTGACCACATGCCGTCGGCCGCCATGAGGTGCTGTGCGTGGACCGTGCCGACCCCGTCGATCTCGACAGTGATGCCGTGGGCGGTGGGTGTGGTGGAGACGAAGGCGGCGCCTTGGCGCAGGTCGGCGCCGGCGGCGATGGCGAGGTCGACCAGCGCAGAGTCGAGATCGATGCGCCGTGCGACCGCGGCGTGATAGCCGGGGCCCTCGGGCAGTGAGTAGCGCCGCTCCTTGCCCGATGGGGAGCGGATGATCACGTCGTCGACCACCCGCCACGACGAGACGGCGCCGGGATCGAGGCCGAGTCGTTCCAGCTCGCGCAGTGCCAGCGCGGTGAGTCCGTCGCCGCAGCACTTGTCGCGCGGGAACGTGGCCTTGTCGACGACGAGCACTTCGCGGCCGGCCCGGGCGAGGATTGCAGCAGCGGCTGCGCCCGCGGGCCCGGCGCCGACGATCAGGGTCTGCGTCTCGATGGTCATCGTGCGGCTCCGGTGATCTCCGAGAAGCTGCGCCGGAGATCGTCGGTCAGACGGTCGGGATCGGTCACCGCGGCCGGGTCGGACGACACGCCGATGTGTGCGGTGCCGGTATGGCTGAGGAGGGTGACGTTGATCGCGCAACCGCTGAGCGGGCCGAACGGGATCATGGCCCGGACCTCCCGGCCGCACAGATGGAGGGGCACCGGGCTGCCGGGAACGTTGGATGCGGCGACGTCGAGCGCCGAGCTGAAGGAGGAGAACGCCGACGCGGCCGCTGCGGCGGGGAGTCGACCGAGGCCGGCTGCGACGGGGCCGAGCAGCCGGTGAGCGGGGTCGTCCTTCGCGTGGCGCATCGCGTGATGGACCTGGGCAAGCAGGGTCGGGTGGTCGATCTCGTCGCGGAGATCGATCTCGACCCGGCCGGGGGCCCAGTGATTCCCCACACCGGCGCGTGCGTCGCGGGTGTTGATCGGGACCGAGATGTGCAGCGCTCGCTCGCCGCGCCCACCGAAATGGGCCGCCGTCGCCAGCGCGACGGCAGCGACGAACGCATCGTTGACGGTCCCGCCGACGCGGCGACCGGCCGTGCGCAGGTCGTCGAGGGGGATCGAGAAGAAGCGCAGATCGAGTCCGTCCGACCGCGCTGCGGGGACTGCGGGGTCCGACCCGCGTGGCCGCAGCATCCGAGCCATCGATCCGACTGCCTCGCCGAGGCTGCGGCTCGCCTCGGTCGCCTCGGGCAGGGATCGCATGGTCGTGAGTCGTTCGAGCGTCGCGCAGATGCCGCCGAGCGCCGCCGCCACCTCGTGGCGCACCGAACCGACCAGGTCCGGTGCGGTGTCGCTCGGAGGTGGCGGGGAGGGGAGCGGGGGCATGACCCGCGACTCGCTCGACTCGATGTCGAACAACTCAAGCATCATCTCGACACTGCCGACTCCGTCGCTGACGGCGTGGTGCGACTTGAGCAGCAGTGCGTCACCGCCGTCGGCCAGGCCGGTGAGATGGGTGAACTCCCAGAGGGGCCGCGAGCGTTCGAAGGGCTGGACCATGAGGTCGCGCACCACTTCGGCGAGACGGGAGTCGTCGCCACCGGCCAGCTGCAGGCAGCGGAGGTGAAAGCTCAGGCGGAAGTCGGGATCGACCGACCATCGTGGCGCGGCGATCGGGAGCGGGTCGGGCACCACGCGCTGGCGGAGGCGGGGCACCACGCGGCTCGCCCGCTCGACGCGATGGCACAGCTCGGCGCTGTCGAGCGGTGCGTCGAAACGGACGAGGGCACCGATCGTCGTGCGATTGCGAGGTCGCGACTCGATGTTCCACACGAGCGCGTCGACGTCGCTCATGCGCTCGTCGGCGAGTGCGGCGGTCATCGCCGCAGTCTAGGGACGCACCCGTCAGGGCACGGTGGTCGGGATCGTGGTCGATGTCACGGTGGTCGGTGGGGTGGTCGTCGGGATGGTCGACGAGCCGTCGCAGCCGATGCCCTCCGGCCGGTACCGGGCGGTCACCGTGTCGACCTCGGTGCGACCACTCTCGATCCACGTGCGGGTGCGCTCGGTCGTGACCCGGGTACACGACGTCCCCTCGGTGCGTTCGGTCTGGCCCGTCTGTTCCGCCTCGATCGTCTTCGTCGAGTAGAGGCGAACGGTGATCGAGTCGGCATCGGTCGTCGGCCAGATCAGCACGCCGTAGGGCGTGGTGTTGACGATCTGGAGATCGGGGGCCGGGAAGGAGACGGTGGCTTCGCGGCCGTAGGGATAGCGGTCGATGTAGATCGAGTGACTCTGGTACTCGCCGAAGTCGAGGCCGGCGAAGAAGGCCGCGTTGAACAGTGTCGTGGCGTATTGCGAGATGCCGCCGCCGACCGAACTGCTGAACACGCCGTTGCTGATGACGCCCGCCGACACGAAGCCGTTGTCGGTCGTTCGAGGTCCGACGAAGTCGTTGACCGAGAAGGTCTCGCCCGGTTCGATGATCGCACCGCGGGTCAGCTCGGCGATCCGGGCGATGTTGATGTTGCGGGTCTGGTTGGCGGTGTAGAAGGTCGTGAACTCGCCGACGAGCTCACGAATGCCCAACTCTTCGGCCCACGCGAGACCCTCGGCCTCGGTGTCCTCGATCGGGAAGATCGTGACGATCTCGTCGGTGCCGGCCCGGATCGCGTCCATGAGGCGCTCGGCGCTGTCCGCTGCGCAGCACTCGGTGCCGGGAAGGGCGCCGAGCAAGTACAGCTCGGCATCGAAGCCGACGACGAACTCGACGCCGTCGACGCCGTCGACGCCGACGGTCGGATAGATCTGCGCCAGCGTCGTCTGTACCCGGTCGGGATCGAACGTCAGGCCCGCCTCGTCGACGACACCGCCGACGTGGAGCCATTCGCGCAGCGTCGGGCTCCCGATCGAGCGCGTCTCCAACTGGCCGGCGAGGCGGACCTCGACCGAGCCCGACGTCAGTCGGTTGGCGGCGTCGGCCAGCGTCTGGTCGCCGACGACCTCCTGCACGCCGCTGATCGGGACCTCGATCGCTGTCACGTCGGCGTCGTCGACGGCAGCGAGCAGTGCCGCCTCGAGCGCATCGACATCAGCGATCGGGATCGAGGCGGGTTCGACGGCGACGAACTCGCCGTCGACGAGCTCGATCGCCGAAGTCTCGAACGCGAGGTCGAATGCGTCCGGTCCGAAGTGGGACTCGAGGCGGTCGCGGTCGACGGTCCACACCGGAGCGACCGTTCGGTCGCTGATGACGGCCGCCGTCCACCTGAAGATCCGACCGGGAAAGCCGCCGCGCGTGTCGGCTGCCGCATCGAGCGTTGCCTCGACATCGAGGACCACGCCCCATTCGCCGAGCGACTCGGTGCGACTGTCGCCGGCGAACGTGAGGGTGATCTCCCGGTCCGGAGAGAGTTGTGCGAGCCGGGCCGCGGCGGTCGCCCGATCGGTGTTGCCGATGGCGATTCCCTCGACGACCACACCGCGGGGAATGTCCTCGGCCGACGCGATGTCGTCCCACACGAACCGACCGACGAACGCGGCCAACACGATGCCGAAGACGACGGCCGTGAGGCGCGTCGCGCCGAGGGACTTCAGAGGGGGAATACGCCGCATGGGGATCGGGCCGAATGTAGCCGGGGAGCGGTTCAGAACAGCTTCAGGTTGGGCGACTCGATGCCGCGGAGTTCGTCGTAGTCGACCTCGACCCAGGCGATCTCCCGATCGGTGGCCAGAACCTTCGCCTGCGGCTTGATCTCCTGGGCGACGAAGATGCCCCGGACCGGACGCAGCATCGGGTCGCGGTTCAAGAAATCGAGATAGCGGGTCAGCTGTTCGACCCCGTCGATCTCTCCTCGCCGCTTGACCTCGATCGCGACCGCGATGCCATCGGCGTCGCGACACATCAGGTCGACGGGTCCGATGTCGGTCGGGAACTCCCGGCGGACCAGGCGCAGACCGTCGGCGATCGTCGTCGGATCGTCGGCCAACAGCTTCTGCAGGTGGGCCTCGACCCCGTCCTTTTGGAGGCCGGGGTCGCTGCCCATCTCGTGCGACGAGTCGCTGATGACATCGTGGAACGTGATCGTCAACACCTCGCCCTTGGGGCTGGTGACGGTCCAGACACCCGCGTCACGATCCTCGATCAGGCGGTTGGGGGCGTTCATCCAGTTGAGCGGCTTGTAGGCACCCCCATCGGCGTGGATGGCGACGCATCCGTCGGCCTTCACCATGACCAACCGCGTTGCGGCCGGGAGGTGGGCCTGGAGTCGACCGTCGTAGTCGACGGTGCATTCGGCGACGACGAGACGCATCGCGTGACCGTAGCGAGTGGGTCAGGTTCGCGCGCGGAGGCGGTGGCGGATCAGCTCCCGGCGAGCCTGGAGGTCTCGATAGGTCATCGCCTCGACGGTGTCGTCGACCCCGAACGCCGCACGGACGCCGTCGGGATCGAACTGGTAGTCCTCGGGGTTCATCCCCACCTGGGCCGCCAGGTTCTCGCCGTGGGTGGTGGCGAAGTAGGCGGCGATGTGAGCGATCTCGGCGAAGAGGTCGAGATCCGGGGCCAGCCGGGCGATCGCGCCGTCGAGGAACACCATGTTCTTCACGAAGAGCATGAGTTCCTTCGGCATCCGCGCGCCATAGCCGAGCAGCGCCTTGACGACCCGCTGGAGTTCGGCCACGAGTTCGTCGGCGGTCATCGTCGTGGGATCGACCGGCTCGCCGAGGATCCCCAGTTCCTCGGCCACGGCTTCGAGATCCGTGTCGGCCGGCAGCGCTCCGAGGTCGCGCAGCGCAGCGAGCTGGCCGAGAGGGTCGTTCATCATCCCGGAGATCAGGAGTCGCACGAAGGCCAGGCGGCGGGGTTCGCTCATGCGGCCGGTGATGCCGAAATCGAGCAGCGCCGTACGTCCGTCGGGGAGCACGTAGAGGTTGCCGCCGTGGAGATCGCCGTGGAACACGCCGTGGATGAGGGCGCCCTCCATGAAGCCGATCATGCCGGCGCGGACGACCGCGTGGGTGTCGACGCCGTGTTCCGCATAGGAGTCGAGGTCGTCGAAGTTGAACCCGCTGATGCGTTCCATCACGAGCACGCGTCGCGTCACCAGTTCGGGGTGGGGGCGGGGGATGACGAACTGGTCCTGGCCGAGTTCGGCGAACACCCGGGCGACGTCGAGCATGTTGTCGGCTTCGACACGGAAGTCGAGTTCCTCACTGATCGTGTGGGCGAACACCTCGACCAGCGCGGGCGGGTTGGCCAGCGCGGTGATCGGGATCCGGCCGACCAGCATCGGGGCGAGCCATGCCATCACCCGGAGATCGTCGTGGACCAGCTCGTCGACCGACGGGCGCTGGACCTTGACGACCACCGCGGTCCCGTCGAGCAGCGTCGCCCCGTGGACCTGTGCGATCGACGCCGCGGCGATGGGGGTGCGATCGAATGACGAGAACACCGCCTCGAGGGGGGCGCCGAGGTCTCGCTCGACCACCTCCCTGACCAGGTGGAATCCCTCGGCCGGTACCTGGTCGCGACACTTGATGAACTCGCTCACGAGCTCGGTCGGGAAGATGCCCTCACCGCTCGAGATGATCTGACCGAGCTTGATGTAGGTCGGGCCGAGGGTCTCGGCTGCTTCGCGGAGGCGGCGGGACAGGTCGGCCTTCGATGCCGACCCGCCGCGACGTCGGCCGGTCAGGGCCCAGGCCCCGAGCGCACCGCCGATGTGGCGCACCACCGTGACGGCGCGCCGACCGGGCGGCCGCCGCGACGGTGTGATCAGCGCGGGCAGACGTCGTCGTGTCGCTCGGCGCAACCCGGGTACGCCTGTGCGCCACCGCATCGAGTCGGGGTCGACATCCCAGGGGTCGACACTGTCCGACGTGACACTGTCCGACGTGACACTGTCCGACGTGACACTGTCCGACGTGACACTGTCCGACGCGAGACTGTGGGGGGAGTCGGTCATCGCCCCAGTATGGGGGGAGAATCAGCCCTCGAACGACGCGAGCGCCGCGAGTGCAGCCTCGGCGAGTTCGGGACGACACACCAGCAGGTCCGGGAGATAGGGATCCGCCTGGTTGTAGAGCAGTTCGCTGCCGTCGATGCGGCTCACGTGACAACCGGCGGCGGCCGCAACCGCGACCGGGGCACACGAGTCCCACTCGTACTGGCCACCGGAGTGGGCATAGATCTCACACTCGCCGCGGATGACGGCCATGGTCTTCGCGCCGGCGGAGCCCATTTCGACGAGATCGGCGCCGAGAACCGCGGCCACGTGGGTGGCCGCTGCGGGCGGGCGGCTGCGCGACACGATCATCCGCGGCGGAACGGCCGGGGATGCGGACAGTGTCGCGGGCGCACCGGTCGAGAGGACGAGTCCGAGGGCGGGCAGGGCGACCGCGCCCGCGATGGGTCGGTTGTTCTCGACCAGGGCGACGTGGACGGCCCAGTCGGTGCGGGGGACCTCGGAGAACTCCCGCGTGCCGTCGAGGGGGTCGACGATCCAGGTGCGGGCGGCGCCGAGACGGGCGAGATCGTCCTTTCCCTCCTCCGACAGGATGGCGTCGTCGGGTCGCAGCGCCGTGAGGCGCTCCATCAAGAGCTCGTGGGCCTGGCGGTCGCCTTCTGCCTTCAGCATCGCCGCCGGGGTGTCGGCGGCGGAGAGCCGTTCGCGGAGTTCGACGAGGAGTCGGCCGGCCTCGTCGGCGAGTTCGGCGGCGATCCGGTGGTCTTCGGGTGTGGCGGGCATGGTGCAAGGATCTCGTTTCCGACCGCTGGGGTCACTGGGCAATCGGACCCGGGTTCGTGTGACCCATTTCCTGTTCGCTCCGGGCGACCGTAACATTGGCCCTGCCTATGGCCTACGACCTGACCCACCTGCGACAGCTCGAAGCGGAATCGATTCACATCTTCCGTGAGGTGGCTGCCGAATTCGAGAATCCGTGTCTGCTGTTCTCCGGCGGCAAGGACAGCATCGTGATGCTGCGACTCGCCGAGAAGGCGTTCTGGCCCGCGAAGTTGCCCTTCCCGGTCATGCATGTCGACACCGGCCACAACTTCCCGGAGGTCATCGAGTTCCGCGACCGCCGGGTCGAGGAACTCGGCGCCCGCCTGGTGGTCGCCTCGGTGCAGGAGGCCATCGACTCGGGAAGGGTGGTCGAGGAGACGGGTCCTCGGGCGAGTCGCAACCGGTTGCAGACCACCGCACTGCTCGATGGCATCGAGACGCATCGTTTCGATGCGCTCTTCGGCGGGGCCCGTCGTGACGAGGAGAAGGCCAGGGCGAAGGAGCGGGTCTATTCGTTCCGCGACGAGTTCGGACAGTGGGACCCCAAGAACCAGCGCCCCGAGCTCTGGAGTCTCTACAACGGCCGTATCAACCGGGGCGAACACATCCGCGTCTTCCCGATCTCGAACTACACCGAGCTCGACATCTGGCAGTACATCAAGGAAGAGGGAATCGAGATCCCCAACGTCTACTTCGCACACCAGCGAGAGGTGTTCGAGCGCGACGGCATGCTGCTGTCGACGGGTCCTTTCATCACCCTCATGGACGACGAGGAGCCGTTCACGGAGACGGTGCGCTATCGCACGGTCGGCGACATGAGCTGCACCGGCGCCGTCGAGTCGTCCGCCGACACGATCGACAAGATCATCGAGGAGGTCGCGGCGACGCGCATCACCGAACGCGGTGCCACGCGGGCCGACGACCGGGTCTCTGAAGCGGCGATGGAAGACCGCAAGAAGGAGGGGTACTTCTAATGGAGATGCTCCGATTCGCAACCGCCGGTTCGGTCGACGACGGCAAGTCGACCCTCATCGGACGGCTGCTCTACGACACGAAGACGATCTTCGAGGACCAGATGGAGGCCGTCGAGCGCGCGTCGGTCCAGATGGGCACCGAATACACCAATCTGGCGCTCCTCACCGACGGGCTGCGGGCAGAGCGCGAGCAGGGCATCACGATCGATGTCGCCTACCGCTACTTCCACACACCGAAGCGCAAGTTCATCATCGCCGACACCCCGGGCCACACGCAGTACACGCGCAACATGGTCACCGGCGCCTCCACGGCGGATCTGGCGATCGTGCTGCTCGATGCTCGCAAGGGTGTGCTCGAGCAGTCGCGGCGGCACGCGTTCCTTGCGTCGCTGTTGCGTATTCCGCACCTCGTGCTCGCGGTCAACAAGATGGACCTCGTCGACTACGACCAACAGCGTTTCGAGGAGGTCAAGGACGAGTTCCGTGCGTTCGCGAGCAAGCTCGACATCGCCGACCTCACCTTCATCCCGGTGTCGGCGCTCCACGGCGACAATGTCGTCGAGCGCTCGGCCAACATGGGCTGGTACGAGGGTCCGTCGTTGTTGCATCACCTCGAAGAGGTCCACATCGCCTCCGACCGGAACCACATCGACACCCGGTTCCCCGTGCAGTACGTGATCCGTCCGCAGTCCGACGAGTTCCACGACTATCGCGGCTATGCCGGCACGATCGCCGGCGGCGTGCTGCGCCCCGGCGACGATGTCGTGGTGTTGCCGTCGGGATTCCAGTCCACCATCAAGTCGATCGAGACCCTCGATGGTCCGCTCGATGAGGCGTTCGCGCCGATGGCGGTGACGGTGCGGCTCAACGACGAGATCGACATCTCCCGTGGCGACATGATCTGCCGCCCCAACAACCAACCCGTCGCCTCACAGGACGTCGACGCGATGGTCTGCTGGATGAGTGAGCGGGTCAATCTCGGCGTCGGCGCCAAGCTGGTCATCAAGCACACGACCCGCACCACCAAAGCGATCGTCAAGGACCTCCAGTACCACCTCGACATCAACACGTTGCACCGCGACGAGGAGTCGATCGAGCTCGGACTCAACGAGATCGGCCGTGTGCGGTTGCGTACCCAGGCCCCGCTCTTCTTCGACGAGTACCGGCGCAACCGTCTCACGGGCAGCTTCATCCTGATCGATGAGGCCACCAACGTGACCGTCGGCGCCGGCATGATCCTCGGCGAGTCGTCGTAGCTCGTGGCGTCGCAGAGTCCGAACGTCGTCTGGCATCCCGGGCATCTCTCGCAGACCGAACGCTGGGATGCGATCGGTCATCGTGGGGCGACGGTGTGGTTCACGGGCCTTTCGGGTTCGGGCAAGTCGACGGTCGCGACCGCCGTCGAGAAGGCTCTGCTCGAGGTCGGTCGGCCCTGCTATGTGCTCGACGGCGACAACGTCCGGATGGGACTCAACGGCGATCTCGGCTTCTCCGCCGAGGACCGCGACGAGAACGTGCGGCGCGTCGCCGAGGTCGGCCGGCTCTTCGGCGATGCCGGCGTGGTGGCGCTGATACCGCTGGTCTCTCCCTATCGTGCTGCCCGCGACAACGCCCGAGCCCTGCACCAGGCCGCCGACGTGCCGTTCTTCGAGGTGTTCGTCGACACCCCGATCGAGCTGTGCGAGCAACGCGACGTGAAGGGCCTCTACGCGAAGGCGCGGGCCGGCGAGATCACGGGGTTCACCGGCATCGACGATCCCTACGAGCCGCCCCTGTCGCCGGAGCTGCGGCTGGTCCCCGAAGACGGCGACGCCGACGAGATGGCTGCCCGGGTTCTCACGCTGCTCGGATGAGCCGCACAACCCGCGCGATCACAGTGCCGCTGCTCGTGCGCTCAGCGTTCTCGTTCTTCACCGGGCTTCGGCCGGGTTAGCCGGGTCTGGGTTTCCAGTTGCGGTGGTGGAAGCTGCAGCGAGCCTTGCCGTTGTGGTGGCTGGTGTGGCCGCCGCCGTCCCATTCCTTCACATGGTCGATCTCGCAGTGCCGGGCCGGGATCTCGCAGCCGTCGTGGTCGCAGACCCGGTCGCGGGCGCAGACGGCCTCTCGTAGCGCGCCGGTGAAGAGCCGTTGCTTGCGGCCGTAGTCGAGGATCACGCCGGGTGATGCGAACACGAGTCGGCGCACGTGGCCGGCCAGGGCCTGTTCGATCATGCGGGTGGGTGAGATGACGGTGCCGTCGTCGAGCTCGCACAACCGCTCGATGCCGCCGACCGGTGCCGGGCCTTCGACGCCGAGATAGTTCGAGAGGGCGATCGTGAACGTGTCGATGTCGGCATGGATGATCACGAGCGGCAGCGGCCGGGCCCCGTCGACGGGTGCGGTCGACGCCCGCACCGCCATCTCCACCAACGCATCGGCCCGCCGTTGCGCGGGGGTGCGCCACAGCCGGTCGACGGTGACCGCGTCGCCGTATTCGGCCTTGGCCTGTTGCCAATCGGCGTCGAACAACTCGGTCTCGATACGGCGCAGCGCCTCGGCGAACGTGGCACCACCGACCGGATCCAACCACGCATCGACCCGGACCATGTCGGCCAGCGTCTTCGACACGTGCGCCTCCCGGTTGACCTCACGCGGATCGGGCGGCTCCGGGTCGTCGCCCCGGCGGGCCTCGTCGACCACCTGCTCCCAATACGCCACCGCCCGCTCGAAATCTCGAAACGACAACGACCCCGCCTTGGCGAGCAGGAACGACTCCGCCTCGACGAACTCCGGCCGAGACGCCGCCCGCGCCAACCGACGGGCGTGGTTCGCCGTGATCGCCCCATCGGAAAGCGCCAACGCAGTGCCCGGCATCGACCGCAACGCCCGCGCCAACGACACCACCGACGACGCTTCACCGCTATGCATCCGGCACCGATGCCGCAGCGCCACCTTCACGGAACGATGCTGCCCCGCCGCCCACTGCATCGACGCGTCGTACGCCCCGACCACCTCGGCCTCCAACGCGGCCAACTGGGCCTTCAGACGTTGCACCGCCACCGCCGACGCCTCGACCTCGACCCCCGGCAGACACGCGAAGTCGACCTTCGCCGCCAGCCGTATCGCCTCACTCAGATCATCCAACTCCGCCAGACCCATACACGAAAACTACCGAAAGGGTATGACACCCATCCCCACCGATCAGCCCCGATCAAGGCGGCCGGAAGGGCTCGCGTCTCAGTCGATGGGGTCGCCGAAGGGCTTGCCGGCCTCGGTGTAGCAGGGCTCGTGGTAGTGCTCCACCCGGTCCCAGGCACCGTCGACGTAGACGTTGCAGATCACCTGTTGATGGCGCTCACGGGCCTTGAACTTCACTCGTTCTTCGCAGTACGAGCACTCGGTCATGGATCCCGCCTCGATCAAGCGAGTGACTGCACGGCTCTTCCACTTGGTCTTTGTTGCGGCTCTGGCCATGCCTCATCATCGGAGGCCCACCCGGAATTCTTAGGGCGACCGCCGACTGTGGCGGGTCAGGCGCGGCTGACGGGCTTGTACTTGATGCGCTGGGGCCGCATGGCGTCGACGCCGTGTTCGCGCTTGCGATAGTCGGCGTAGTCGGTGAAGTTGCCCTCGAACCAGCGCACCTGGGAGTCGCCCTCGAAGGCGAGGATGTGGGTCGCCACCCGGTCGAGGAACCAGCGATCGTGGCTGATGATCACCGCACAGCCCGCGTAGGCCTCGACGGCATCCTCGAGGGCGCGCAGGGTGTCGACATCGAGGTCGTTGGTCGGCTCGTCGAGCAGCAACACGTTGGCGCCCTCCTTCAGGACCTTGGCCAGATGCACCCGGTTGCGCTCGCCACCCGAGAGCGTGCCGACCTTCTTCTGCTGGTCGGAGCCCCGGAAGTTGAAGGACGCGACATACGCCCGTCCGTGCATCTCGCGGCCGCCGATGGTCAGGTTGTCGACGCCTCCGGTGATCTCCTCGTAGACGGTCTTGTCGGGGTCGAGTGTCCGGTTCTGGTCGACATAGCCGAGCGTGACCGTGGGGCCGATGCGCAGCGTGCCGCTGTCGGGCTTCGCCGCGCTGTCGCCCGTCTGCTCCGCGGCCTCGATGATCATCTTGAACAAGGTCGACTTGCCGGCGCCGTTGGCGCCGATCACACCGACGATGCCGGCCGGGGGAAGCGAGAACGAGAGGTCGTCGATGAGCAGCTTGTCGCCGAATCCCTTCGTGATGCCCTCGGCCTCGATGACCAGGTCGCCGAGTCGGGTGTCGGCCGGGATGACGATCTCGAGATCGTTGACGCGGCCTTCGGCGTGCTTTTGCTCCTCGAGCAGCTTCTCGTACTGCTGGAGCCGCGCCTTGCCCTTGGCCTGGCGGGCCTTCGGTGCCATCCGGACCCACTCGAGTTCGCGACGGAGCGTACGAGTGCGCTTGTCGTCGTCCTTTTGCTCCTGGGCGTAGCGGGCTTCCTTCTGCTCGAGAAAGCCCGAGTAGTTGCCCTCGAAGGGCATACCACGACCGCGATCGAGTTCGAGGATCCAGCCGGCGACGTTGTCGAGGAAGTAGCGATCGTGGGTGATGGCGACGACGGTGCCGTTGTAGTCCTGCAGTGTGCGCTCGAGCCAGGCCACGGACTCGGCGTCGAGATGGTTCGTCGGCTCGTCGAGCAGCAGCAGGTCGGGCTTGGACAGCAGGAGCCGAGCCATCGCCACCCGGCGGGCCTCGCCGCCCGACAGGTTGTCGACTGCAGTGTCGCCCGGGGGCGTGCGAAGGGCATCCATCGCGATTTCGACGTTGCGTTGGAGGTCCCACGCTCCCGCGGCTTCGATCTTCGATTCGAGGTCGGCCTGCTTGGCGCCGAGCTTTTCGTAGTCGGCGTCGGGATCGGACCACCCGGCGAGGACCTGGTCGTATTCCGCCAGCAGGCCGGCGACCTCACCGACACCGTCCATCACGTTGCCCATGACATCCTTCGCCGGGTCGAGATGCGGCTCTTGTTCGAGCATCCCCACGGTGAATCCGTCGGTCAGGCGGGCATCTCCGGAGAAGTCCTGGTCGATGCCCGCCATGATCCGCAGCAGTGTGGACTTGCCGGCGCCATTCGGCCCGAGGACGCCGATCTTGGCTCCCGGGTAGAAGGAGAGGGTGATGTCCTTGAGGACGTCACGGTCGGGCGGGATGAACCGTCCGACCTTGTGCATGGTGAAGATGAACTGCGCGGCCATGGCGCATCAAGCTACCGGCGGGTGGCCCGCTTGTTCGCGGTCGTCTTCTTCGCCGCGGTCTTCTTCGCCGGTGCCTTCCGGGCCGGCGCCTTCTTCGCGGTGGCCTTCTTCGCGGTGGTCGCCTTCTTGGTCGTGGCTTTCGCAGTGGTCGCCTTCACCGCGGTTGCCTTCTTGGCCGGCGCCCGCTTGGTGGTCGCCCGCTTGGCCGGCGCCTTCTTGGCGGTCGCCCGCTTGGCCGGCGTCTTCTTGGCCGGCGCCTTCTTCGCGGTGGTCGCCTTCTTGGCCGTGGCCCGTTTGGCGGTCGCCTTCTTCGCTGGACGCGGTGCCGATCGCTCGCCGCCCGGCACGGGCACCAGCCCCGCATCGACGCCGTATCGCTCGTCGTCGTAGCGGTGGATCACGAAATCGACCGTGTCGCCCAACTCGATCACGTCGCGGGCCTTGGTCGGTGGAGGATCACCGAGCAGGCGGTTGGGGAGGTAGATGATGACGTCGTCGACCGACCCGTAGGCACCGTGCGACGAGAACCGGTCGACCTGCGCGGCGATCGTGCTCCCGACGGGGAAGTCGGCCTTGAACGTCTTCCAGGTCGTCGGGTCGTTGCTGCCCTCGCTCGATGCGGTCGCCTTGGGCGTGGAACGACGTGTGGTCGGAGGCGGGGCCGCCGCCTTCCTGGTGCGAGACGCCGGCTTCGACTCGACATCGGCGTTGGTCGCCGACTCGGCTCGGCTTGCCGCTCTCCGCCTGCTCCCGGACGTGGAGTCGGACGCGGCCTCGGTCTTCGGTTTCTCGGCTCGTCGGCCTTCTGCGGTGGCGCGACGGCTCACCGGGCCGCGCACCGGCGAGCGGGCGACATAGATCCAGCCGACGCCGGGGACGGGCTTGCCGCCGATGAGGCGGCCCTCGTCGAAGAGCCACTTGTAGGTTCCGTGGAACTCCTGGAAGGAGTCGTTCGAGAACACGACGGCATCGGCTCGGTCGGCGACCTGGAGGATGAACGCGTCGCCTCGGCCGATCACCCCTGCCGGTGGCGTGAGGATGTCGTTCTCGTCGATGGCCTTGCGGGCCGCTTTGGTCTCCGACGCGGCGACGCGGTGTTCGAAGGTTGCGTCGACGATCACGGTGATCTGCGAGAACTTGTACTCGGCGCTGATGGCGCGGACAGCCTCGTCGAGTTGGGCGAGGCTCGGCTCCTTGCGGCCTTCGGTCGCGAGATTCGATCCGTCGATGACAGCGTGCTTGTGGGCGGGTGCGCCTTTGGACATGAGGGCCAGTCAATCACGCGTCCTAGGGTGCAGCCGTGATCTGTGCAGCTCTGTTCGATTTCGGGGGCGTGATCCTCTCGAGCCCCTTCGACGCATTCAACGCCTACGAGGCCGAGGCGGGGCTTGCTCCCGACACCATCCGCGGCATCAACGCGACCAACCCCGATGTCAACGCCTGGGCCCGATTCGAGCGCGGCGAACTCGACCCCGTCGGGTTCGCCGAAGTGTTCGAGCAGGAGGCGGCCGCGCTCGGCCACGTCGTCGATGCCCGTCGAGTTCTCGACGCGCTCAGGGGACATGTCCGTCCTGAGATGGTCGAGGCGGTGCGGCGGTGCGGGGAGCGGCTCAAGACCGCGATGCTCACCAACAACTTCCGCGATCCGGCCGCAGGAGGCGCACATGATGCCCGGGGTGATCTCGACGCGATCTTCGAGATGTTCGACGAGGTCGTCGAGTCGAGCGTCGTCGGTGTGCGCAAGCCCGAACCGCGCTTCTACGAGATCGCCTGTGAACGACTGGGAGTGCGGCCCGACGAGTGTGTGTTCCTCGATGATCTGGGCGTCAATCTCAAACCGGCCAGGGCGATGGGGATGACGACGATCAAGGTCGTCGATCCCGCCCGGGCACTGGCGGAGCTCGAATCGGTGGTCGGATTCTCACTCACAGATTGAGATTCGGTTGAAATCAAGCTGGAGGTGAGATTAAACTCACCATTATGGTGAGGTCAGGTACATCTCCAGCCATTCATGAGTTCCCGGCCCACACCGGCTACGCCGCCGTGATCATCGACGTGGTCGAGTCGCGAGCTGCACCGTCGCGCGCCGAGTTGCAGGACCACCTCCTGGCGGCGGTGGCGGCTGTCGGTGAACGTGCGGCCGGCCGTCCCGGCGAGGTCCTCGACCCGCTCGCGATCACGGTGGGTGATGAGATGCAGGCGACCTGTTCCTCGGTGCTCGCCGCGCTGCGCCTCGTGGCCGAGTTGCGCCTGCTCCTTCGGGTCGAAGGGATCGACGCTCGAGCCGGCATCGGATGGGGCGCCATCGTGGTCAGAGATCCGGCGCGCGCACCGTTGGCCCAGGACGGCCCCGCCTGGTGGCGGGCCCGGGCCGCCCTCGATGCAGTCGCCGACTCCACCGCGTGGGCCGGCTACGAGCGCCGCACGGCCGCCGACCTTCCTCGGGGCGCTGCGGACGACAGTACGCCCGACAACAGTGCGCCCGACGACCGTGCCGCCACGGCGCCGGGATTGCCTGCACCCCGTCCGCTCGACGTCGTGCCGGGCCCGCTGCTCGACAGCTATCTCGCGCTCCTCGACCGCAACCTCGGTCTGCTCGACGCGCAGGACGCGCTCGTGGTGCTCCACGACCTCGCGGGCGGACCCACCGCACCGCTGGCCGAACGGCTCGGGGTGGCCGCCAACTCGGTGTCGATGCGGCGATCCCGGAATCATCTTCGCGAGTTGACCCACGCCCTGGGAAGCTTGTCGGCGTGAGCACGTTCGCGGTCATCCTCATCGCAGTCGCGGCCGGCGACCTCGTCCACGGGCTGACCGGTGAACCGCGCACGCCGAGGGCGGTCGTCCTCGCGACGCTCGTGGCCGTGATCGTCGGCGGCATCTGCGCCGCACTCACCGGCCAGGACACGGTCGCGTTCTTCGGCGTGCTCTCCCTCAGCGTGGCGATCGTCGCGGGATGGCAGGAGCTGCGCCGTCGCGAGGTCGCCGCGGCGTGGCCCCTCGCCCATCTCGGTGTCGGACTCGCCGCTGCCGTGGTGTTCGACAGTCGGGTCGACATCGCCGACGGCGGGCAATGGCAGTGGATCTGGGAGGACCTCCGGATCCCGGTGCTGCAGTCGACGGGCGACGACCGCGCCCTGGTCGTCATCGGCCTCGGTCTCATGCTGGTGGCCACGGCCAACAGTGTGGTGCGCCTCGTGCTCGCACTCGAAGGGGTCCGGGTCCACGATGCCCCGGACGACTCGGTCAAGGGCGGGCGGGTGATCGGCCCGATCGAGCGTCTGGTGATCTTCGGCTCGTTGATCGCCGGTGCGCCGACGATCGCCGGCTTCGTCGTTGCGGCGAAGTCGCTGCTCCGGTTCCCTGAACTCAATCAGAAGAGTCGGATCCAGGAGACGACCGAGTACGTCGTCATCGGTTCGTTGGCGAGTTGGGGTCTGGCCCTGTGCGCGGCCGTCCTGGGAGCCGGGCCGGGGTAGTCGGCCCGACGGGTCAGACCACCAGCGCGCGTTCGAGGAGTTCGGCCTGTTCCTGGGCGTGCACCTTGATGCTGCCGCAGGCCGGGCTGCCCGACTCGAAGCGACTCACCCGACGGATCGCGTGGGTGTCCTGGTGGCGTTCGTAGAGACGCCCCTTGATCGCGTTCCACGCACCCATGTTCTCCGGCTCCTCCTGCAGCCACACGATCTCGGTGGCGTTGGGGTAGCGGGCGAGCTCCGCGGCGACGGCGTCGAAGGGCCACGGGTAGAGCTGTTCGACGCGGGCGATGGCCACCGGAACGCCGAGACGGTCGCGTTCGGCCTCGGCATCGACGGCCACCTTCCCGCTGCACAGCACGAGTCGCTGCACCGCACTCGGGTCGTCGATGGTGCGGTCGGGCAGCAGCTCCTCGAAGGTCCCCGAGAGCAGGTCGGCGACCGGCGACCGTGACTGCTTGGCCCGCAGCAGCGACTTCGGAGTGAAGACGATCAGCGGGGTGCGATGGTCCTGGAGCATCTGGCGACGCAGGAGATGGAAGAACTGGCTCGCGGTGGTCGCGTTGCAGATCTGCATGTTGTCCTCCGCCGCGAGCAGGAGGAAGCGTTCGATGCGGGCCGACGAGTGCTCCGGTCCCTGGCCCTCGTAGCCGTGGGGGAGCAACATGACGAGGCCGGAGTCCTGCTTCCACTTGTCCTTCGCGGCGACGAGGAACTGGTCGATGATGATCTGGGCGCCGTTGGCGAAGTCGCCGAACTGGGCCTCCCACAGCACGAGCGCATCGCGGTTGGTGATGGAGTAGCCGTACTCGAAGCCGAGCGCGGCGTATTCGCTCAGCAGCGAGTCGTAGATCCACAGGTTCGTGTCGCCCGACGCAAGCGTGGAGAGGGGCACGTAGTCGGCGTTGGTCTCGAAGTCGACCAATGTCGAGTGGCGGTGGCTGAACGTGCCGCGACGGGAGTCCTGGCCGGCCAGGCGGATCGAGGTGCCCTCGAGGAGGAGCGAGCCGAACGCCATGGCCTCGCCGAGGGCCCAGTCGATCTCGCCCTCGGCGAACATCTCGTCGCGCTTGGCGAACTGCTGGGCCAGCTTCGGATGGACCGTGAACCCCTCGGGCGTCGTCGACAGTGCCTGATAGATCCGGTCGACGGCAGCACGGTCGATCGCCGTGCGGAGATGGGGGAGTACACCGACGGGTTCGATCGGCGGCATGGCCCGCTCGTTGGGGTCCTTGACGATCTCGCGGGTCCCGTCGAGCGCGGCCTGGAGACGGGTCTTGAAGTCGTCGAGTGCGGCCTCTTCCTCCTCGGAGGTGAGGTCGCCGCGCTTGACGAGCGAGGTGGTGTACTGGGCGCGCACCGACGGACGGGCGTCGATGCGGCGATACATCTCCGGCAGCGTGTAGCTCGGATCATCGCCCTCGTTGTGGCCGTGGCGCCGGTAGCAGATCATGTCGATCACGACGTCTTTGTTGAACTGCTGGCGGTACGCGAAGGCGAGACGGGCCACCCGCACACATGCCTCGGGATCGTCGCCGTTGACGTGGAAGATCGGCGCCTGGATCATCTTCGCGACGTCGGTCGAGTACTCGGTCGATCGGGCCACGTCGGGCGTGGTGGTGAAGCCCAGCTGATTGTTGATGATGACGTGGATGGTGCCGCCCACGCGATAGCCGTGGATCTGCGAGAGGTTGAGCGTCTCGGCCACCACGCCCTGACCGGCGAACGCGGCATCGCCGTGGATCAGCAACGGGAGGACGGGGTACTCGTCGTAGCCCGAATCGATGTCGATCAGATCCATCTTGGCCCGCACCATGCCGACGACGACCGGGTCGACCGCTTCGAGGTGGGACGGGTTGGCCGCGAGTTCGACGGGGATGGTGTTGCCGTTGCGGCTCTCGAAGACACCGGTCTGCCCGAGGTGGTACTTCACATCACCCGAGCCCTGGGTCATCGATCCGATCGACCCGCCTTCGAACTCGTTGAAGAGCTCGCCGTAGGTCTTGCCGACGATGTTGACCAACACGTTGAGCCGGCCGCGGTGGGCCATGCCCATCACGACGTCGGCCATGCCGGCATCGGCGGCCGCGCCGATCACGGCATCGACCAGCGGGATCGTGCTCTCCGCACCCTCGATGCCGAAGCGCTTCTGGCCGACGTACTTGGTGCCGAGGAACGTCTCCAGCGCCTCGGCCGCATTGAGCCGCGAGAGGATGTGGTGCTGCTCGTCGGACGTGATCGTGCGGTCGGCGCCCTCGAGCTGCTCCTGCATCCATCGTTTCTCGACGGGGTCCTGGATGTGCATGTACTCGACGCCGACGGTGCGGCAGTACGCGTCGCGCAGCACACCCAGCAGATCGCCGAGCGGCATGCGGGCCCGGCCGCCGACCTGGGCGTAGATGCCGGTGTCGGTGCCGGTCAGGAACTCGCGATCGAGGTCCCAGATGGTGAGTCCGTAGGTCGCCGGGTCGAGCTCGGCGTGCATCTTCGGTTCCTTCACCTGGAGCGGATCGAGGTCCGCGATCAGGTGGCCACGCACACGATGCATGTTGATGAGCTGGTTGACCTTGGCCTGCTTCTCGAGCAGCGCGTGATCTCGGTCGACGGGGTTGACGTCGCGCCGCCACTTGACGGCCTCGTAGGGCACGTCGAGGGCGCGGAAGATGTCGACGTAGAAGTCGTCCTCGCCGAGCAGCAGCTCGTGGACCTTCTTCAGGAACATCCCGGATTCAGCGCCCTGGATGATCCGGTGGTCGTAGGTCGAGGTGAGGGTGATGACCTTCGAGACGCCGAGGTCGGCCAGTTTCGCGGGGTCGGCCGCCTCGAACTCGGTCGGGAAGGCGATCGAGCCGACGCCCACGATCAGTCCCTGGCCGGGCATGAGTCGGGGCACCGATTGCAGGGTGCCGATCGTGCCCGGGTTGGTGAGGCTCACCGTGGTGCCGGCGAAGTCGTCGGGTGAGATCTTGCCGTCGCGCACCTTGGTGATGAGCGCCTCGTAGTGATCGAGGAACTCGCGGAAGTCGAGGGTGTCGGCGTCGCGGATGCACGGGACCATCAGGGTGCGAGAACCGTCGGGCTTCTCCAGGTCGACGGCGATGCCGAGGCCGACATGGGGGTGGCGGATGAGACGGGGCTTGCCGTCGGCGTCGGCCTCGTAGGTGTTGTTCATCGCCGGCATCTCGTCGGCGATGGCCCGCACGACGGCGTAGCCGATCAGATGGGTGAAGCTGACCTTGCCGGTCTGCTTGCGGCCCAGATGACCGTTGATGACCTTACGGTTGACCTCGAGCAGCTTCGCCGGGACCTGGCGGAAGCTCGTGGCGGTGGGAACGTCGAGCGACGCCTCCATGTTCGCGACGATGCGCGCGCCGACGCCGCGAATGGCCTCGCCGTGGGGCTCGGACGTCTCGGCCGGTGCCGCGGGCGCAGCGGGCGCAGCAGGTGCCGCAGCGGCGGGCTCGGCGGGTGCCGCGGCAACCGGTGCGGCGGGCTCGGTAGCGGCGGGCTCGGGAGCCGGAGCCGGAGCCGGAGCCGGAGCCGGAGGAGCGGGGGCGGCGGCGCGTGCGGCGGGGCCGCCCCAGTTGTCGAACGGGGCAACGGCTGGGTGGGTGACGACGCTCGAACCGACGTCGATCGGTGCGGCGGCGACCGGCGGTGTCGGGGCCGGCGCACCATTGCGCTCGAAGATCGCCCGCCACTCGGGGGCGACGGAATTCGGGTCGGCGGTCCATTCGGAGCGCATTTCGTCGACGAGCCAGGCGTTGGGGCCGAGATCAGAGGAGTTTTCCGTGGTTGCCACGGGGGGAGTCTACGACGATTCAGCGGCGGTGGCGGGGGAGGCGATCCGGCGAACACGAGCCGGGTAGGGTGCCGCCGTGCGGATCGTCACGTGGAACGTCAACTCGCTCAACGCCCGGCTCGGACGAGTCGAGCGCTGGCTCCGAACCTTCGAGCCGGACGTGCTCTGCCTCCAGGAGACCAAGCTCGCCGACGACGCCTTTCCCGCGCTCGCGTTCGAGGCCCTCGGCTACGAGTCGTTCCATCACGGCGAGGGTCGTTGGAACGGTGTGGCCATTCTCAGCCGGGTGGGACTCGACGAGCCGATCGCGGGGTTCGGTGACGGTGAGGCTCCCGACCCCGAGGCCCGCGTGGCGTGGGCCACCTGCGGCGGTGTCCGGATCGCGTCGTGCTACATCCCCAACGGCCGTTCCCTCGACCACGAGCACTATCAGTACAAGCTCCGGTGGCTCGATCGGCTCCATGCCGACCTCGATGGCCAGTGTCGCCCGTCCGACGATGTCGTCGTGTGCGGCGACTTCAACATCGCGCCCGACGACCGCGACGTCTACGACCCGTCGAAGTTCGTCGACCAGACCCATACCAGCGCCGCTGAGCGCGAGAAGATCGCGATGCTCCTCGATTGGGGCCTGATCGACGTGTTCCGCGAACACCATGCCGATGACGGCCTCTTCTCGTGGTGGGACTATCGCGGCGGCAACTTCCACAAGAAGATGGGCATGCGCATCGATCTCGTGCTCGCCACTCGCAGCGTGGCCGACGGCATCGACACCGCGCTCGTCGATCGCAACGAGCGCAAGGGGCCCAAGGACGATCCACCGAGCGACCATGCTCCGGTGTTGATCGACGGTGCTCGGTGAGTCCGTGCTGACCCCTCTCGACGAGCACGAGCTCCTCGTCTTCTGGACCCAGCTCCTGGTGCTCGTCGGGATGGCGCGGATCTGCGGATCGCTCATGCGCCGGATCAACCTCCCGTCGGTCATCGGGCAGCTCGCGGCGGGCGTCATCCTCGGCCCGTCGATCTTCGGTCGGGTCTGGGGCGACGGTTTCGAGTGGTTCCTTCCCGATCACGAGATCTCCTCGGGCGCGCTCTTGGCCGTCAGCTGGCTCGGCGTCGCGCTGCTCCTCGTCACAGCCGGATTCGAGACCGACCTCGCGCTGGTCCGGCGACTCGGTCGCGCCGCCGCGCTGGTCACGGGATTCAGCCTCGTCGTGCCGCTGATCGGCGGCCTCGCCGTCGGGCTCCTCCTTCCTGAGACGTTCATCGGCGACGATGCCGACCGCACCGTGTTCGCCCTCTTCGTGGCCGCGGCACTTTCGGTCTCCGCGCTCGCGGTGATCGCCAAGATCCTCTCCGAGTTGGGCCTCATGCGCCGCGACTTCGGCCAGATCACGGTCGCCGCGGGCATGGCCAACGATGTCGTCGGGTGGGTCATGCTCGCCGTCTTCACCGGCTTCGCCACCTCGGGATCCGTGTCGTTGTCGGCCGTGCTGAAGACGGTGCTCGGCCTCGGTGCCTTCCTCGCCCTGGCCATGACGGTCGGGCAGCGGGTCGTCGACCGCGCCCTTCGGTGGGTGCGTCGCGACGGTCCCAACCTGTCGGGTGCCATGACCGTCGCCGTGTTCACGATGCTCGCCTACGGCGTCGCCACCCAGGCCCTCGGGATCGAGGCGGTGCTCGGTGCGTTCGTGGCCGGCGTCGTGCTGCACCGGTCGCGCTTCCAGCAGCCCGAAGTTCTCGATCACATCGAGTCGCTGACGACCACGTTCCTTGCGCCGGTGTTCTTCGCCACCGCGGGTCTGCGGGTCGATCTGGGTCTGTTGCGCGAGGGCGACGCGCTGTTCTGGGCCGGCGTGGTCGTCGCCGTCGCGATCGTGGCGAAGTTCGCCGGCGCGTTCGTCGGGGCGCGACTCGCAGGGCAGAGCAATCGCGCCGCGACCGCTCTGGGGGCGGGCCTCAACGCCCGAGGAGCCCTCGAGATCGTGATCGCATCGGTCGGCCTCTCCCTCGGCGTCTTCAACGAGACCGCCTACACGGTGATCGTGATCGTGCCGCTGGTCACCTCGGTGTTCGCCGCGGTCAGCTTGCGCATCGCCGTGCGCGACTGGCTGGGATCACCCGATGAACAGCGCCGTCTCGAACGCGAGGAGGCGCTCAGTCGAAACCTGGTGGTGAAGTCGTCGCGGATCCTCCTTCCTTCCCGGGGCGAGGCGGCCTCGATCGCGGCGGCCCAACTGGTCCAGTTCGTGTGGCCCCCCGAGGCACCGGCGACGATCGTGTCGGTGAGCGAGCGGGGCGAGTGGCCCGACATCTCCGTGGTCGAGGCGGTGCTCGACGAACGCGAGATCGATCATCGTCAGGTCAAGGGAACCGACGTCGCCGGCGAGATCCTGGCCGAGTCGCTCCTCGGCTACGGCGTGATCGCGGTCGGTGTCGCGGAGCGCCACGAGGGTCAGCTCTACTCGCCGATGGTCGACGAACTCCTGCTCCGCTCGACCCTCCCGCTCGTGATCGTGCGGAGGGCCCGCGGTCTCGACCGTCCGCTCCCGGCCGCGTTCGGTCGGGTGATCGTCCCGGTCACGGGCACGCGTTCGAGTCGGTCCGCGCAGGAGGTCGCCTTCTCGATCTCGGCCGCGCTCGGCACCGAGGTCGTCCTGACCCACGTGCTCAACCGGACCTCGCCCCTGCCTCGGATCTTCGGACGTCGCGGTCGCGACAGCGACCCCGAACTCGCCGTCGCCGAACAGCTCGTGGCGGGTGCCGTGAACCTCGCCGCCGAGTCCGCCATCGAGCCCCGGACTCTCGTGCGCGAGTCCGCCACCGCCGGCACCGCGCTCGTCGACGCGGCGCGATCCGAGGCGGCGGACCTGGTGGTGCTCGGTGCCCAGTTGCGCAATGTCGACGGCCGTCCCTTCCTCGGCAACACCGTCGAGACGGTGCTCGAGCAGTCCGACGCGACGGTGGTGGTCGTGGCGCACCCGTACCGGATGCGCAGCGACGGCGCCGACGCTCGCTGATCTGCTCGCCGAGGCGATCAGCCCGGAGCTGCGCTGATCTCGAGCAGTCGGGCGCCGAACCGGCGGGCCTTCCCCGGGCCGACACCGGGCACTGCGGCGAGCTCGTCGATCGACCCCGGACGGATCTCCGCGATGCGACGGATCGCGTCGTCGGAGAGGACTGCGGTCGGCTCGACCCGCGCCGCGTGGGCGGCACCGGCCCGCCAGGAATGGAGCGACTCGACGATCGGCGTGACGAAATCGGTGAGGTCGATGTCGGGGGTCTCGTCTCCGAGTCGGTGCCGGAGTTCGTCGAGATGGGGGGACTCGATGGGAGCCCCGGCGTCGGGATCGACGAAGGCGGCGAGCCATGGCGACGGTGGTCGCCCGAGGACCTTCTCGCCGACCGTGCGCTCGGTGCACCAGGTTGCGTGGAGTTCTCTCTCCGCTCGGGTCACGGCGACGTAGAGCAGGCGCTGCTCCTCGTCGCGGGCCGCACGCGTGCGGGCGAAGGCGATGGGGACGAGGCCGTCCTCGAGGCCGACGATGTGGACGATCGGCCACTCGAGGCCCTTGGCGGAGTGGAACGTCGCCAGCTCGACGGCATCGCCGGCGGTGCCGATCCGATCGTCGTGGCGCAGCGCCGTCACGAACTCCTCGACGCTGGCATCGGGCTCGAGCACGAGGTGGCCGCGGGCGAGATCGAGGAATGCGGCGACCATCGCCGCCCGCTCCGGGTCGAGGGTCGGTGGGTCGGCCGCATGGGAGGTCTGCTCGTCGGCCAGGGCCGCCGACAGGCCGCCCGCCTTGGGCCAGCGGTCGAGGAGGTCGATGATCTCGGGGCGTCGGAGCAGGGCTCCCTCACCACGACTGCGGGTGGGGATGCCGGCGGCCTCGAGGGCGTTGCGCAGCACCGGCAGCTGGGCGTTGGTGCGGGCGAGCACGGCCTGGTGTCGCCAGGGCGCGCCCGGCTTGTGACGGGCCCGGACCGCCAGCGCCACGGTTGCCGCCTCGTCGTCGAGTCCGCACGCGGTGAGCGTCGGCGGATCGCCCCGGAAACGGGCAGCGGGCTGTGGTTCCTTGCCGAGCACCCGACCGGCCGTGGCGAGGATCTCGGGAGTCGATCGGAAGTTGGTGCGGAGGTGCACGACGGCGATGCCGGGAAGGTGATCGTCGATGTTGTCGAGGAACTCGGGTTCGGCGCCGTTCCATCCGTAGATCGCCTGGTCGGGATCGCCCACCACCACGAGCGTCGACTCCGGGCCGAGCATCGACTGCAGGAGTGCGAACTGGAGCGGGTTGACGTCCTGGAACTCGTCGACGAAGAGGTGGCGGTGGCGCCACCGCTGGGCGTCGGCGAACGAGGTCTCCCTGCGCATGGTCGCGTGGCAGAGGGCGAGCACATCGTCGAAGTCGATCATGCGGCGTTCGTGCTTCTGGGCCTGGTACGAGGCGTAGGCCTTCGCGACGAAGTCCGCGGAGCGGGGCGGGCGGCGTTTCGCCGCGGCGGCGGCTTCGCCGTAGTCCTCCGGGTTGATCAGTCGGGCGCGGGCCCAGCCGATCTCGGCGTCGAGATCCGCGATGGTGGCGCGGTCGAGGCGTGGGTGGGTCTTGGCCAGGAACGCCACGCGTCGTTCGACGAGTGTGGGGTGGGTCCGTCCGGTGTGGTCCCAGAACCGGCGGAGCGTGGCGAGGGCGGCAGCATGGAAGGTCCCGGCGGCGACCTCGTCGCGCAGTCCGAGGCGACGGGTGCGGCTGCGGAGTTCGGCTGCTGCCCGGCGGGTGAACGTGAGCGCGAGCACCCGGCGGGGGTCGATCGACCCCTCGGTCGCATGCCAGGCGATGCGTCGGGTCAGCACCCGGGTCTTGCCCGAACCGGCGCCGGCGATGATGCAGAGCGGGTTCGCCGCAGTGGTGACCGCGTCGCGCTGCTGGTCGGTCAGACCGTCGAGGAGCGGAGCGACTTCGGGCACCGGCGAACCCTACCCATTCGATCGCTAGTGTCTCCCGGGTGGATCCGGTCAGTGCACGGGAGTTCGAGCGCTACGTGGCCGACGCTCTCGACGCGTTGCCCGAGGAGTTCGGTCGGCTGATGGAGAACGTCGCCGTCGTGGCGTACGACCGCCATCCGACCGAGGACCTGCTCGGCCTCTACGAAGGGATCCCGCTGACCGATCGCGACGACTACGGCGGCATGGTCATGCCCGATGTCATCTCACTGTTCCGTCTGCCGCTCTGCGAGATCTCCGCAGACGTCGACGAGCTGATCGAGGAGATCACGGTGACGGTGGTCCACGAGATCGCCCACCACTTCGGAATCGACGACGATGCCCTCCACGCCTGGGGCTGGGGCTGAGCAGGGCTACGATCGCGACATGCCTTTCCCACGTCATCTCCTCACCGACGACGAAGACCTGGTGCTCGATCTCCGCCCTCACTGGTGGTTCCTCGCTCCGGCCGGAGCGTTGCTCGCGGTCGCCGTCGTCTTCGGCCTCGGTGCGCTCATCAACGACTCGTGGTGGAGATGGTTCAAGTTCCTCGTCGGCCTGTGGGTCCTCGGTTCCCTCGGCTGGTTCGGGATCCGCTACCTGACCTGGACCACGACGAACTTCGTGGTGACCAACGAACGGGTCATCTCCCGCACCGGCGTGATCTCCAAGAAGGGCATCGAGATCCCGCTCGACCGCATCAACACGGTGTTCTTCAACCAGTCGCTCTTCGAGCGGGCGATCGGCGCAGGCGATCTCGGCATCGAGTCGGCCGGCGAGGGCGGACGTCAGACCTTCACCGACATCCGCAAGCCAAGCCTCGTCCAGAACGAGATCTATCGACAGGTCGAAGGCCTGGAGGATCGCAAGATGCAGCGGATCGGCCAGGCCGCGAGCGGCGGGGCGCCGCCGCCCGAGCCGACGGCGTCGATCCCCGAACAGATCGAGAAGCTCGACCAGCTTCGCCGCCAGGGTGTCCTCACCGAAGAGGAATTCGCTCGCAAGAAGAGCGAGCTGCTCGACCGGATGTAGCGCGGTGGAGCTCTTCGACCGGGCGTTCGGGGAGCTGTCGACGCTCGAACTCCACGACATCATGGCGCTGCGCGTCGACGTGTTCGTCGTCGAACAGGCATGTGCGTATCGCGACCTCGACGGCCGCGACGTCGAGCCCGCCACCCGCCACATCTGGTTCGCCGATGAGGGCATCGTGGCCTACCTCCGTGTGCTCGACGACGGCGACTCCCGGCGGATCGGTCGGGTCGTCACCGCCCCCGCGGCGCGAGGAGAGGGGCGAGCGGCGGAGCTCGTGGACCATGCGGTGGCATCCACCGCGGGACCGTGGGTGCTCGACGCCCAGTCCCATCTCGTGGACTGGTACGCGGCCCGCGGATTCGCGATCGACGGTGCAGAGTTCGTGGAGGACGGCATTGCGCACACCCCGATGCGGCGGGTGTGATCAGCCGTCGAGTCGTGCCACCCGGTCGGGGTCGATGCGAAGGCGGACCTTCGAGCCCGGCGCGGCCGTCTCGGTGAGGCGGAACCGCAGTGCTCCCAGCGCGGTGTCGACGACGATGTCGTGGTGATCGCCGCGGAAGCGGTTCTCCACGACCGTCGCTGCGAGTTGGCCGTCGGGGTCGATGGTCGCCGCGTCGCGTCGGATCACGCAGCGCCCGTCGACGCGATAGTCGTCGACGATGTTGGTGTGCCCCAGGAAGCGGGCCACCTGCTCGGTGCGCGGGTCGGCGAAGAGTTCGGCGGGGTCGGCGATCCGCAGCAGCCGACCGGCGGTCATCACCGCGATCCGGTCGGCGATCGCGAACGCCTCGTCGTGGTCGTGGGTGACGTGGACCGCGGCGGTGCCCGTGGCCCGGAGCACCGCGGGGATTTCGACCGCCAGCCGGTCGCGCAGCGCCCGGTCGAGCGCGGCGAGCGGTTCGTCGAGGAGGAGCAGCCGGGGTGACGGCGCCAACGACCGGGCCAGCGCGATGCGCTGGGCCTCGCCTCCGGAGAGGGTGTCGATGGTGCGGTCGGCGAAACCGGGAAGCCCCACGAGCTCCAGCATCTCGTCGACTCGCCGTTCCTGGGCTGCTCGATCGAGGCCGGCCATGCGCAGACCGAACGCTATGTTGCGACCCGCGCTGCGATGAGGAAACAGGGTCGGATCCTGGAACATGACCCCGATGCCGCGCTGATGCGGCGGTCGGTGCGTCGCGTCCACACCGTCGATCCACACGCCGCCGCGGTCGAGGGGTTGGAGGCCGGCGAGCGCTCTCAGGAGGGTCGATTTTCCGCACCCACTCGGGCCGAGGATCACCACGATCTCTCCGGGCGCGATCGTGATCGACACGTCGTCGAGCGCCCGTGTCGGGCCGAAGTCGACCCCGGCATCGCGCAGCTCCCACATCAGAACGTCCCCTCGTCGGTGCCGCGGGCCGATTCGATCGCGAACACGGCGGCACCCACCACGACCATCAGCACCACGGCGAGGGCCATCGCCTGGCCCCGCACGAGTTCGCCGGGCGTCGACAACATGCGGAACAACGCCTGCGGCGCGGTGAGGGTCTCGGCCCGGCGGGGGATGAACGCGGTTGCCCCGAACTCGCCCATCGAGACGGCGAAGGCGAACGACGCGCCGACGAGCATGCCCCGACCGGCGAGCGGGAGGTCGATCTCGCGGCGCACGCGTCGGGGCGACGCTCCGAGGACGGCGGCCGCATCCCGGAGGGCCGGGTCGATCCGGCGCAGCACGGGCACCATCGTGCGGACGACGAACGGGATGCCCACGAGACTGTGCACGATCGGCACGATCCACCAGCTCGAACGGAGGTCGAGCGGGGGCTGGTCGAGTGCGATCAGCACCCCGAAGCCGATGGTGACGGCACTCGTGCCCAATGGCAGCGTGAGTCCGAGATCGAACACGTGGCCCAGCGCGCCGCGGCCGTGCACCACGACCAGCGCGGCGAGGGCCCCGATCACCAATGCGATCGCCGTCGCCACGGTGGCCGCGAAGAGGGAGTTGCGGATCGCTGTCGTCGCCGGTGCCGGGAGCATCGTCAGACGTGTGCCGAGGGCCCGATAGTTGTCGAAGCCGTAGCGGTCGCCGACCGACAGGGACCGTTCGACGACGACGGCGATCGGCAGGCCGAGCAGGGTGCCGACGACGAGGCCGTTGGCCATCCGCCCCGCGCCCGACCGGGCGACGGTGCTGCGGCGCGGCGTCGCGTGGGTGAGAGGTCGACTCCGTTCCAGTCGGGTGGTGAGCGCGACCAGCGCCAGGACGGCCACCAGCTGCAACGCCGCAAGGGTCGCGGCCGGCCCGAAGTCGGTGCGCACCACGGCGTATCGGTAGATCTCGGTCTCGATGGTCGCCCGCCGTGGTCCGCCGAGGACGAGCACCACTCCGAAGGAGGTGAACGAGAACAGGAAGACGATGGCCGAGGCGGCCGCCACCGCCGGCCGAAGACGGGGGAGGGTGACCTCCACGAACGTGCGGATGCGACCGGCACCGAGCACCCGGGCCTGCTCCTCGAGTCGGCCGTCCAAACCCGACCAGAACGATCCGACCGTGCGCACGACGACCGCGTAGTTGAAGAACACATGGGCGAGGAGGATCGCCCACACGGTGTGGCGGAGACGGATCGTCCCGTCGTCGAGGCCGAAACGGGTGAACAGTTCGCTGAATGCGCCGGCGACGAGGATCGTCGGGAGTACGAACGGGATGGTGACGAGCGCCCGGAGGCGGCGTTGGGCCCGGGCGCTCGAGCGCGCGACCGCGGCGGCTCCGGGGAGCGCGATGGCGAGCGTCAACAGGGTGGACAACGCGGCCTGCCAGACGGTGAACCAGATCGCGTCGCGGGTGCGACCCGAACCGAGGAGTTCGCGCAGCGGCGCGAGACCTTCGTCGCCCGCCCCGCGCCACACGACGGTGGCGATCGGAAACGCGAAGAAGACGCCGAGGAAGGCAGCGGGGACGACGGCGGCCGCCGCGATCAGCCGAGAACGATCTCGACCCATCGATCGATCCACTCGTCGCGGTTGGCCTCGACCTCGGCGGGATCGAGCATGAGGGGGTTCTCGGCCACCTGCGCGTGGGCCGCCCACGTCTCGGGCAACTCGGCGCGGTCCGAGACCGGGAAGACGAACATGCTTTCCGGGATGCCGTTCTGGAACTCCTCGGACAACAGGAACTCGATGACCTGACCGGCCGCTTCGGGATGTGGGGTGCCCGCAAGCACGCCGGCGAACTCGATCTGGCGATAGCACGAGTCGAGCAGGACTCCCGTCGGCGGTTCGTCGATCGGCTCGGCGGCGAACATCATCTCGACGGGAGGGCTCGACGCGTACGACACGACCATGGAACGGTCGCCGCCGCCGGAGGTGAACTCGCCGTAGTAGGCGGACTCCCAGTCGGGGGTCACGCGCACGCCGTTCGCCCGGAGATCCGTCCAGAACTGCTCCCAGTCGTCGGTTCCGGCGATGGTCGCCAGGAGGAAGGCGAGTCCCGGCGACGACGATTCCGGACTCTGGACGACGAGCTGGCCCGCGTTGACGGGGTCGATCAGATCGGCCAGCGACGTCGGCACCGGTCCCGGCAGCGCATCGGTCCAGTAGTTCACGCACACGTCGCCGAAGTCGATCGGGGTGACGCGGTGCTGGTCGTCGATGACGAACTCGTCGGCAACGTCGGCCAGCGCTTCCGCCTCGTAGGGAATGAAGAGTCCGGCGTCGAGCGCCCGCTGCAGGAAGGTGTTGTCGACACCGAACATGACATCGCCGAGAGGGTCGCCGGCGCTGAGGATCGACTGCGAGATCATCTGTCCGGTGTCGCCGGCGGTCACGACCTCGACCGTGATGCGGGTGCGTTCGGTGAACTCGTCGAGCAGCGCGTCCTGCACCGCGAACGAGTCGTGCGTGACCAGTGTGATGGTCACCGATTGGTCGCCACCGGAGTCGGACGAACGGGCGTCGTCGCCGCAGGAGACAGTGAACAGTGCGATGCACGTCAACGACGTGAGGAGACGGATGGGTCGAGTCATGGTTCCTCCGCTGGCATTACCCAGATCAGGTTCAGATGGGTCGCCGACGCGGTTGGTCGACCTCTCAGCCCGGCTGCCCCGAGCTCCCCGATTCGATTGTCGACGGCATTCTATGTGCCGGCCGCGGCCCTAGCCTCTGTCGGATGACAGCGGTCCTCGCGCTCGCCTCGGCGCTGATCATCGGCGGGTCCGACTTCGGGGGAGGCTTGGCGACACGCCACGACTCGACCTTTCGCGTCACGGCAGTTGCCCAGATCTGCGGCGGGCTGATGGCGGTCGTGCTCGCAGTGGTGGTCGGGGCCGACGAGGTCGTCCGGGTCGACGTCGTGGCCGGCGTCATCGCCGGACTCTCGGGCACCTTCTCGTTCATGTGCTTCTACCGCGCTCTGTCGATGGGCGTCATGAGTGTGGTGGCACCCACGACGGCCGTGGTCAGCGCGAGCATTCCGGCGATCGTGGGTGTCGCCCAGGGTCAGGACGTGTCGGCCCTCACCGGTGTCGGACTGGTGGTGGCCGTGGTCGCCATCGTGTTGGTGACCCGTGATGCCGGCGACCATCGAGGCGAGTCGACACCGCGGGACGCGCTGGTGCTCGCGATCACCGCCGGCATCGGCTTCTCGTTGTTCTTCATCGCGCTGGCCGAATCTCACGAGGAAGCCGGGATGTGGCCGCTCGTGGTCGCACGGGTCGTCTCGGTGCCGGTCGTGTGCATCATCGCCTGGCGGGCCACGGGACGGGTGTGGCCCACGGCTCCGATCTCGAGACGGTTGGCGGTCGTCACCGGCGTCGCCGAGATGCTCGCCAACGCCTTGCTGCTCGTCGCGCTGCGCCGCGACGAACTCGCCATCGCCTCCGTGTTCGGGTCGCTCTATCCGATCAGCACCATCGTGCTGGCCTGGGTGTTCCTCCACGAACGGGTTTCACGCGCCCAGTTCGTCGGCGTCGCGCTCGCGCTGGGTGCGCTTGCGCTCGTCGCCCTGTAGCGGATTCCGTCGGCCGGCCGACGGGCGGCGGCCATCGCGGAGCCGGAGGACGAGCACGAGGGCGGTCTCGGCCGGCAGCACAGCGGCCACGAAGTCATGCAGGTCGGTGGGTGTCGGTCATCCATCCGCCGGCGATCAGGAACCGGTCTGGCTCGCCGACAGTGGTCGAGCGGCCGTCGGTCTCCACCAACCATGCGGTCGCGCCGACCGTCTCGATGATCTCGACGGCAACCTGGAGCGGCGCGATGGCCGCTGCAGTGGCGAGCATCTCGGCTCCCGCCGCGCTTGCCGCGACGACCGCGGCCGATCGGGGGTTCTCCGCCGGGCGTGCTGTGAAGGGGTCGATGAGATGGTGGCGGCCGTCGTCGGTTCGTCGCCGGCTCGGCCCCGACACTGCGACCCCGCCGTTGCAGAGGCCGATGAGCGCCGGCGCGTCGACAGCATCGTCGGGTGCCGCGATCTCGACCAGCACCCGGGTGTCGGAACGGATCCGGACGTCGCCGCCGACGGCGACACCGACGTGCGTCGCGTGGCTCTCGGACAGCAGTGAGGCGGCGATGTCGGCGGCCAGGCCCTTGGCGACGCCGCCGAGATCGAACTCGACGCCCTCGGGGATGTGCACGAGTCCTGTCGCCCCGTCGAACGAGACGTGGCCGGTGCGCGTCGGTGCCGGCTCCGGGAGTCCCCACCCGGAGGAGTGTGTGCATCGGTAGCCCGCGGCGCGGACATCGGCGCCGCGTGTCGGGTCGAACCATCCGCGGGTCAGTTGTGTGCCGGCCAGGGCCATCTCGATCGCTCGGGCAGTCGACGGTCGAGCCACGGCGGGCCCGTCCGCCCGATTCAGCTGTGAGAGCTCGCTGTGTGGGAGAAAGCGCGACCAGCGGCACTCGAGCGCGGCGACGACCGCCAGCGCGGCGTCGACGGCGACGTCCGACGCATCGGTCGTGATCTCCACGGCGGCGCCCATCGCCGGCCGGCGGGTGGTCCGCAGCGTTGCGGAACGATGGTGATCAAGAGACATTCGCCTGCGCGATCCTCGGTGGCCCCGCCGATGCGGCGCCGTCATCACCAGGATCTGCGGCGGCCATCAGCCGGACGACAGCGATCGTCACCGCCGCCGTCAGGCCGGATGCAGCCAGGCGACTGCGTCGGGCCGGATGTCGAGTCGTCGGGGGCTGGCGGGCCATGAGCCATTGTGAGCACCCGATCGTGAAGAAACTGTGATGGTGGGGGCATGCTTCATCTCATGCCACGCGCCCGCAACGAAGCGATCGAACTCGAGTACGAGACCTTCGGGAGTCCCGACGACCCGACGCTCATCTGTCTTCCGGGCCTCGGCAACCAGCTGTTGCTCTTCCCCGAGGAGTTCTGTGAGGCGTTCGTGGGCCGGGGTTTCCACGTGATCCGGATGGACAATCGTGATGCCGGGTTGTCCTCCACGACCGCTTCCGACGACGACTACACCCTGAGCGACATGGCCGACGACGTGGTCGCCGTACTCGACCACGCCGGAGTCGACGATGCCGTCGTGCTCGGCGTCTCGCTCGGCGGCATGATCGCCCAGGCGACCGCCATCGACCATCCGGAACGGGTACGGGCACTGGTCTCGGTCATGTCGACCACGGGGGAGCCCGGCATCGGCGCACCCACCGCCGAAGCGATCGCCGCGCTCACCCAGGAGCCCGCCGCGACGATCGAGGAGCAGGTCGACCAGGACGTGCGGGCGCGCGTGATCTGGTCGAATCCCGACTGGTTCGACGAGGACCAGATGCGGGCCTACTTCCTGTCGTGCTACGAGCGGTCGTGGGTTCCGGGCGGGTCCGGGCGCCAGTTCGATGCCGTCGTCCGCAGCGGCGACCGAGCCGACGCACTCGCGGCGCTCACGATGCCGGCGCTCGTCGTGCACGGCGAGAACGACACGCTCATCGACCCGTCCGGCGGGCGGCGAACCGCCGAGCTCGTGCCCGATGCCGAGCTCCTGGTGATCGACGGGATGTCACACGACTTCGTGTACCAGGCCTGGCCCCCGATCATCGAGGCCGTCACCGCGCTGACGGCGCGCACGTTTCGCTAGGGTCCGAAGTCGATTCCGCTGCATCGAGGAGTGTCATGGGACCGCTGGCCGGAGTGAAGATCGTGGAGATCGCGGGGATCGGGCCGGGCCCGTTCTGCGCGATGATGCTGGCCGACATGGGGGCCGACGTGATCCGCGTCGACCGTGCCGGCGCAGTTCGAGGTGGTGATCCCTCGGTGCCGCCGGGCGACCTGATCAATCGGGGCCGCCGGTCCATCGGTGTCGATCTGAAGTCGCCCGAGGGCGTCGAGACCGTGCTGCGACTCGTCGAGCAGAGCGACGGTCTGATCGAGGGATTCCGACCCGGCGTCGCCGAGCGACTGGGCATCGGTCCCGACGACTGCCTGGCGCGGAACCCGGCACTCGCCTACGGCCGGATGACGGGGTGGGGCCAGGACGGCCCGTATGCGCCCACCGCGGGTCACGACATCAACTACATCGCGTTGGCCGGAGCGCTCGAGTCGATGGGCCGGAGGGGGGAGGCACCCGTCCCGCCCCTCAATCTCGTCGGCGACTTCGGCGGCGGCGGTATGTACCTCGCCTTCGGACTCGTGTGCGCGATCCTCGAGGCCCGCGGGTCCGGCCAGGGCCAAGTTGTCGATGCCGCGATGGTCGACGGCGCTGCGTCGCTCATGACCTTCTTCCATGGCTTCCGGGCGATGGGGATCTGGAACGACGAGCGCGGCACCAACCTGCTCGACACGGGCGCCCACTTCTACGACGTCTACGAGTGCAGCGACGGCAAGTTCGTCTCGATCGGCTCGATCGAACCACAGTTCTACGCCGAGCTGCGCGAGAAGCTCGGCCTCGACGACCCGAAGTGGGACGCCCAGATGAGCCGGTCGGAGTGGCCCGGCCTCAAGGAGGAGTTGACCGCGATCTTCGCGACGAAGACCCGCGACGAGTGGTGCGAGATCATCGAGGGATCCGACGTGTGTTTCGCGCCGGTCCTCTCGATGGAGGAGGCGCCGCATCACCCCCACAATGTCGCTCGCGGAACGTTCACCGAGGTGGCAGGGATCACCCAACCTCGCCCGGCGCCGCGGTTCAGCCGTACCGACAGCACCATCGAGCGCCCGCCGCCGCACGCCGGTCAGCACACCGACGAGGTGTTGGCCGAGTTCGGGTTCAGCGGCGACGAACTGGCTGCGCTGCGCGCCGCCGCCGCGATCGCCTGACGTGGCGACCGCCGTCTTCTTCCACGCCCATCCCGACGACGAGTCGATCGCAACGGGTGGCGTGATGGCCCAGGCCGCGGCCGCCGGTCATCGGGTCGTGCTCGTCTGCGCGACCGACGGCGCCGTCGGCGAGCCTGCGGAGGGATCGATTCCGGCCGGATCGACATTGGCCGAGGTCCGACTGGCCGAGCTGCAGGAATCGGGACGGATCCTCGGAGCGAACAGGATCGAATGGCTGGGCTACGGCGACAGCGGGATGGAGAACGAGCCGACGAACGACAATCCCGACTGCTTCTGGCAGGCCGACGTCGAGGAGGCCGCCGAACGGTTGGCCGCGATCCTCCGCGACGAGCGCGCCGACCTGTTGACCGTCTACGACTCCCATGGTGGCTACGGTCACCCGGATCACATCCAGGTGCACCGGGTGGGCCACCGCGCCGCAGAGCTCGCCGGCACCCCGCACGTCTTCGAATCGACGATGAACCGCGACCGGATGCGCGGCCTGGCCGAGTTCGCGTTCGAGGGCGCCGACGACGATCCCGAGCTGGCCCAACGACGCGACGAGATGCGCGACACCGAGATGGGCACCCCAGCGGCCGAGATCACCCACCAGATCGATGTCACGTCGGTGATCGACACGAAGCGTCGGTCGATGGCTGCGCACCCGTCGCAGATCACGCCGGAGTCGTTCTTCCTGAAGATGCCCGACGAGGCATTCGCCGCCGCGTTCGGTGTCGAGTGTTTCATCGAGCGGGGTGCGACTCGGACCGGAGAGCCCTTCGCCGACGACCTCTTCGCCGCGCTCGCGGACGAGTAGCCGCCGGCGTCGGATTCGGGGGAGACTCGTCCCATGTCCCAGGTCATCAAGATCAATGCCATCACCGTTCCCGGAGATCTCGGCGACGAGGTCGCCCGTCGATTCGCGGCGCGGGCCGGTGCCGTCGACGGAATGGACGGGTTCGAGGGCTTCGAGCTCCTGCGCCCCACCGACGATCGAGACACTTGGCTCGTGGTGACCCGCTGGCGCGACGAGGAGTCGTTCACCGCGTGGACCCAGTCGGCTCAGTTCCGTGACGGACACCGTGAGGCACTCGCTGCCGGTGCCGATTCACCGGCGCCCCTGCCGATCAGCGCCGAGCTCTGGAGCTACGAAGTCGAACTGGGTCGCGACGGCGAGTGATCCGAGACCTCCACAGCGTCGTCAGCTGGGTCTTCATCTTCTCCAACGGAGCCGTCGGAGTGTGGGCGATGGCCGCGCACTTCTGGCCCCGATTCCGACATCGTGCCGGTTGGGTGGCGGTCGTCGTCGCCCAGGTCGTGGTGGTGGCACAGGTGATCCTCGGCGTGATCCTGCAGGTGAAGGACGACATCGAGGGGGACCGTCACCAGCTGTACGGCTTCTCCGCGTTCGCCAGTGTCGGCATCATCTTCGCCTACCGCAACGAGATGAAGGACAAGCCCTACCTGCTCTACGGGCTCGGGAGCCTCTGGCTCATGGGCCTCGGCATCCGGGCGCTCGTGCTCTGAGCCGGATTCCCGGCCGTCAGACGCGAACGATGGGGCAGAGCAGGGTGCGCTCGACCCCGGCGATTCCCTGCACCGCGTGCACCACGACCTTGCCGAGTTCGTCCATCGTCGACGCCTCCGCCCGCGCGATGACGTCGTAGGGACCCATGGCCACCTCGGCCGACACCACGTGTTCGAGCCGCGCGGTGGCATCGGCGACGTCGACGGCGGTGCCGACCCCGGCCTGGATGAGGATGTAGGCGGAAACGGTCATGGCGCGACGTTACGCCCCCGCCCGACGCCGTGTCGGATGAACCGCCCGAGTCGGCTCGAAAGCACGCTCCTCGCTAACCTGAGTGATCGGTCCTCGGCGCCTCACATCCCACGATCCGACGCCGACCGGATGACGTGATCAATCCCCTGGAGACAACCAAATGAGCAGCGCAGCGGATGCGGCAGCACAACTCGAGAATGCGTTCGGCCTGAAGGGTCCGGAGCTGCGGTTCGGCCTGAGCCAGGACGAGCTGTTCCACGAGGCGATCGCCAACGACCGGGGCCGCGTCGAGATGGACGGCCCCACCGACGCGCAAAAGGCCTTCCCCACCGTGCTGGGGGTCGACGGCCCGCTCGTGTTCTTCACCGACCCGGCCTGCACGGGTCGTCCCGTCTCCGACACGTTCTGCGTCAACCGCGACAGCGTGACCGACACCGTGTGGTGGAAGAACGGCTTCGCCAAGTTCGATCCCGAGAAGTTCGACGAACTGCTGCCCCGAGTGATCGACCACCTCAACGGGCGCGGCGGTCACCTCTACGTCACCGATGTCTTCTGCGGTTGGGACACCACGTTCGCCGAGCCGTACCGCTTCGTCGGTGAGTACGCGACCCACGCCTACTTCTGCAACATCATGTTCCCGAAGAACGTGCGCGACGACAGTGATCGCGCCGAGGCCGGATGGACGCTCATCAACGTCCCGTCGTTCACCCCCGATCCCGAGCGCGACGGCACCAACAGCAACCGAGCGGTGATCATCGACATCGAGAACCGGGTGGGCCTCGTGCTCGGCCCGGCCGACTACTGCGGCGTCAACAAGAAGACGATGTTCACCATCATGAACTACGTCCTTCCGGCGAAGGGTCAGCTGTCGATGCACTGCTCGGCCAATGTGGGGGAGCGGGGCGACACCGCCATCCTCTTCGGGCTCTCCGGCACGGGCAAGACCACGCTGTCGGCCGATCCCGACCGCCAGCTGATCGGCGACGACGAGCATGTCTGGACCGACAAGGGCATCTCCAACTTCGAAGACGGCTGCTACGCCAAGCTCATCGATCTCGACAAGGGCAACGAGCCCGTGATCGCCGCTGCGATGTCCATGAAGGGCACCCTGATCGAGAACGTGCCGCCGCTGCCGGGCAAGGCGATCGAGGAAACCGATCCGCAGGAGTTCGACCTGACCGACGGCTCGATCACCGAGAACACCCGTTTCGCCTACCCGCTGAGTGCGAACCCCAACGTCCGTGAGGGCGCCGCCGGGCCGCATCCCGAGACCATCGTCCTTCTCACCGCCGACGCGTTTGGTGTGCTGCCGCCCGTCTCGATCCTCGACAACGAGGAGACGATGTACCACTTCGTGATGGGTTTCACCTCGAAGCTCGCCGGCACCGAGGTGGGGGTCACCGAGCCGGAGCCGTCGTTCTCTGCGTGCTTCGGTGCGGCGTTCATGTCGCAGAAGGCGTCGGTCTATGCCGAGCTGCTCGCGAAGCGCATGGCCGAGAACGAGACACGCTGCATCCTCCTCAACACCGGTTGGACCGGTGGACCCTACGGCAAGGGCGATCGCATGTCGCTCAAGGCGACCCGTGCGCTGCTCAACGCCGCGCTCGCCGGAGAGTTCGACGACGTGGAGCTCGAGGTCCAGCCGATTCTCGGTCTCAAGATGCCGACCACCTGTGCGGGCGTCGACGACGAGATCCTGAACCCGCGCGACACCTGGGACGATCCCGAGGCCTACGACGAAGCCGCTGCGAAGCTCCGCGACATGTTCCGCGCCAACTTCGAAAAGCAGGGCTACGCCGACCTCGGCATCACCCCCGCCATGTAGACCCCCGGGGTCTTCCCTCACCTCCCCGCTCCTTCCCTCACCCCACCCCTTCCCCCTTTTCTGACGCCTGGGTCGCGCACTGCGCGACTGAGGGGTCATGGATCGAGGAGGTGGCGCCGATGTCGGCCGACTTTCGAGAGTTGGTGGAGCTCGCAGCCGGACAAGACGGACTCCTGACGACGGCGCAGCTGCGAGCGTTGGGGGTCGACCGTTCGGCCCAGAGTCGGATGTGCACGCGCGGCCTTCTCGACCCGGTCCATCGGGGCGTGGTGCGGGTCGCCGGCGCCCCGATCACCTGGCGGCAGCGGGTCAGAGCAGCGTGCCTCGCCGACGACCGCCTGGCCGCGTCGCACCGGAGCGCGTTGCGGTTGTGGGACATGCGGACCGTCGACGACGAGGTCGAAGTGACCATTCGTTACCCGGCGAGCCGTGTGCTCGATGGCGTGGGCGTACACCGTTCCGTCGATCTCGATCCACGCGACGTCACCCACCTCGAGGAGATCCCGGTCACCTCGCCGGCACGAACTCTCGCAGATGCGGGCCTCGTCTTCCCGGCGCACGAGGTCCGCCGGCTCGTCGATCACAGCGTTGCGGTCGGGAAGGTGACGAAGTCCGAGCTCATCGATGTGCGCCGCCGATTCTCCCAGCACGGTCGCAATGGCCTGGTCAGTCTGGACCTGGCCATCGATGCGCTTCCTGCCGGCGCCGCAGAGACCGATTCGGGGCCAGAGGTCGCCCTGCTTCGTCTTCTCGCCGACGCCGGACTCCCGGAACCGGTGCGGCAACACCGAGTGATGATCGGCGGAGCGCCACGGTTCATCGATCTCGCCTACCCGCAAGTGCGTCTCGCCCTCGAGTACGACGGGAATGACCCCCACACGCGTGTGGACCGATTCGAGAGCGACCGGAGGCGACAGAACGGACTCGTCCTCCTCGGCTGGACCGTCTTGCGATACACCCACGGTGACCTTCGCGACCGACCCCATCACGTTGTCCGTCAGATCCGCTCCCTCCTCGATCTGTGACGTCCCTCGATCTGTGACGTCCCTCGATCTGTGACGTCGCAGTCGCGCATTGCGGGAGCGCGACGTCACAAAAGGCGGAGGGGATGGGGGGGAGGGTCAGAGGTCGGGGGTGCCCATGTCGATCTCGGAGCCGAGACGCAGGTGTGTGGCCCGTCCGTGCTCGTCGAGATCGAAGTTGACCCGCTGACCCTGCCGGAGCATCCGGAACAGCGAGCCCTCGAGGGCATCGTCGGCGAGATCGACGTCGGCCAGGTCGGCCTCGTTGATCAGGACACCGTCGCCGGTGCCCGGGTCGTAGCTCTTGATCACACCCTGCATGGGCCGCAGCGTATCCGCGCGGAGGTCACGCGGGCGACGTCGGGCCGGTACGATCCGCACCTGTGCCGATCGACACTCTCGACGCCCAGACTCTCCGCGCCATCGTGGTGGCGTTCCGCGACGCGCTCGGCGCCCACCGCGAGGCGATCAACAATCTCAACGTCTACCCGGTGCCCGACGGCGACACCGGCACGAACATGTCGCTCACTCTCGCCTCGGTGGTCGACGAGCTCGACGGCGTCGACGCAGGATCCGACATCGACGCGGTGTGCACCGCGATCGCCCACGGCTCGCTCATGGGGGCCCGTGGCAACAGTGGCGTGATCATGTCGCAGATCCTGCGCGGGTTCGCCGGCGTGGTCCGCGATCGCTCGCCCATCGACGGCACCGCGTTCGCCGATGCGCTCGCCGCGGCGGCGGACGGGGCCTACACGGCGGTCGGTAATCCGGTCGAGGGAACGATCCTCACCGTCGTACGCGAGTCGTCGGCGGCTGCGGTCGCCGCTGCGGCCGGCGGCGCCGATCTCCTCGGCGTGCTCGAGTCGGCGCGCGCCGAGGGCGGCGCGTCGCTCGAACGCACACCGACGCTTCTGAAGGTCCTGGCCGATGCCGGGGTGGTCGATGCGGGTGGTGCGGGCCTCCTCCTGTTCCTCGACGCCGCGCTCCATGTCGTCGACGGTCGCTCGATGCCCGCGCCGACACTGGTCTCGCCGCCGGTCGAACCTCATCGCCCCGAGGGCGATGACCACGAGCCGTCGATCGCCGACCTCCGCTACGAAGTGATGTTCCTCCTCGACGCGCCCGACGCGACGATCGAGGGCTTCAAGTCGGCGTGGGCGGAGGTGGGCGACTCCATCGTGGTCGTCGGCGGCGATGGCATCTTCAACTGTCACATCCACTGCGACGACATCGGCGCGGCGATCGAGTGCGGCATCGCGGTCGGGCGACCGCACAAGATCCGGGTGACCGACCTCCTCGAAGAGCTCGAGGAGCGCGAGTGGGTTCAGGCCGAGATGGGTGCGTCGCAGGGCGACCCCGTTCCCACCGCTGTGGTGGCGGTCGGGGTGGGTGCCGGGGTGGTCGCGATCCTGCGCTCGATGGGTGTGCACGCGGTGGTCGCCGGTGGCCAGTCGATGAACCCGTCGACCGCTGAGCTGGTTGCCGCCGTCGAGTCGGTGCCGGCGCCGGAGGTCGTCATCCTCCCGAACAACAAGAACATCATTCCGGTGGCACTGCAGGTCGATGCGCAGACGAGTCGGACCGTTCGTGTCGTGCCCACCAGAGGTGTCGCCGAGGGGCTGGCCTGCCTCATGTCGTACGACCCTCAGGACAGCGCCGACACGAATGCGGCCAACATGACCGAGGCGGCGAGCGCGGTCGTCGCCGGTGAGGTGACCCAGGCGGTGCGGGAGTCGACCTCCGATGTCGGCCCGATCGCGACCGGCGACTGGCTCGGGATCTGTCGCGACGGGATCCGGGCGGTGGAGTCGACGATGGTCGACGCGGCGACGGGGCTGCTGTCGCACATCCTCGACGACGAACACGAGCTGCTGACCGTCATCGCCGGCGAGGACGCCGACGACGAGGCGACGGCGGCGATCGAAGCCTGGATCGGGGAGCATCACCCCGAGGTCGAGGTCGAGGTGCACGACGGCGGTCAGCCCCTGTACCCGTACTATTTCGGGTTGGAGTAGCCGACGGTGCCCGCAGGCGATCCGCCGCTCACGCTGCGGGACCTGGCCGAGATGCCGGTGAGTCGGCTGCGCGGGGTCGGCGAGAAGAAGGAGAAGTCGCTCGCGTCGGCCGACATCCACACGGTGCTCGACCTCGTGCAGCACTACCCCCGGCGCCATCTCGATCGCACACGAGAGGCGAAGATCGCCGATCTGGGGAAGGGCGACGAGGCGACGGTCTTCGGCGAGGTGCGCAGCAGCAGTACCCGTCAGCTGCGAGGACGGCGGACGCTGACCGAGGTGGTGATCGGCGACGGTGGTCATCAGCTGACCCTCACGTTCTTCAACCAGCGCTGGCGCGAGAAGCAGTTGCAGCCAGGCATGACCCTGATGGTCCACGGGAAGTGCGACCTCTTCCGCGGGAACCGCCAGATGACCGGCCCGGTCGTCGATCTCGTCGGAGATCAGACGGGGCGGATCATCCCCGTCTACCCGCAGTCCGAGAAGTCGGGACTGCTGACGCGGGACCTCCAGTCGTTCATCGAGGAGGCGTTGAAGCGGGCTGCGGTGCGCGGTTTCGCCGACCCGCTGCCGGACGAGGTCCGTGATCGGTTCCGTTTCGTCACCCGTGATGCCGCGATCAACGGCATCCATCACCCCGATTCGATGCACGAAAAGGACGAGGCCCGGCGTCGCCTGGTCTTCGACGAGTTGTTGCGGGTCCAGCTCGAGCTCGTGCGGCGCAAGCGTCGGATCGAACGGGAGACGGCCGGGTTGTCGCACTCGCTCGACGGAGAGCTCGTCGCCCGGTTCCACGAGCGCCTCCCGTTCCCGCTGACCGGTGCGCAACTGCGGGCCATACGCGAGATCGGCGCCGACCTCGCGCTCGAACGCCCCATGCACCGGCTGCTGCAGGGCGACGTCGGTTCGGGCAAGACCGTGGTCGCCGTCACCGCGCTGCTCGCCGCGGTCCAGGGGGGTCATCAGGGCGCGTTGATGGCCCCCACCGAGGTGCTCGCCGAGCAGCACCACCTCGGGGTGACCTCGATGCTCGGCGATCTGATGGTCCCCGATCCGACGACGCTCATGGGCGACCGCCCGCTCCGGATCGAGTTGCTGACCAACCGTGTCGGCGCCGGCGATCGTCGGAAGATCCTGGCCGACCTCGTGACCGGCCGGGTCGACATCGTGATCGGTACACACGCGTTGATCCAGGACAAGGTCGAGTACTCGTCGCTCGGCGTGGTGGTGATCGACGAGCAGCACCGGTTCGGTGTCGAGCAGCGTGCGGCGTTGCGTGACAAGGGCGACGCGAGCGCGGCGCCCGACGTGCTCGTGATGACGGCCACGCCGATCCCGCGCACCGCGGCGATGACGGTCTACGGCGATCTCGACGTCAGCGTGCTCGACGAGCTCCCTCCGGGCCGCACACCGATCGTCACTGCGTGGGCTCGCACCGAGGACGACGAGGCCGCGGTGTGGGACGCAGTGCGCGACGAGGTCGCCGCGGGTCGCCAGGCGTATGTGGTGTGTCCGCTGATCGGCGAGTCCGAGGCGCTCGATGTCAGCAGCGCCACCGAGACCCACGAGTCGCTCACGGGCGGCGAGCTCCACGATCTGCGGGTCGATCTGCTGCACGGACAGATGCCGTCGATGCAAAAGGCCGAGGTCATGGAACGGTTCCGGGCCGGCGAGACCGACGTGTTGGTCGCCACCACCGTCATCGAGGTCGGCGTCGACGTCCCCAACGCCACCGTCATGGTGGTGCTCGACGCCGATCGTTTCGGTATCGCCCAGCTCCATCAGCTCCGGGGCCGGGTAGGGCGAGGGCACGAGGCGAGCCGCTGCTTCCTCGTCGGCGATCCCACCACCAGCGACGGCGAGACGCGGATCGAGGCCCTCGTCGCGAGCACCGACGGCTTCGCTCTCGCCGAGGTCGACCTCGAGCTGCGCGGCGAGGGCACGATCATGGGGGAGCGGCAGAAGGGTCGCAACGATCTGAAGCTCGCGTCGCTCGTGACCGACAAGGAATGGGTCGGCGTCGCTCGCGAGGTGGCGAGTCGGATCATCGATGAGGATCCGGAACTCGCGCAGCATCCGGAGCTCGACGACGAGATCGCCCTCTTGCTCGGCGACGACGAGGCCGAGTTCCTGATGAAGAGTTGAGGACCTATTCCGGACGCGGTGAGATCTCGCGCCCGATCTCGCCGATGAGTTCGCGCAGCGAGAAGTCGTCCGGGTCGAGTTCGGCGGCACCTCGTCGGACGACCGCAAGACCGCGTTCGACCCTGATCTCCTCCACGATCCCGTCGGGGTTGGCCGTCGCGAGCATGATGTCGATGATGAGTCGGCTCAGCGGCGTCGAGGGGATGCCGCCGCCGTGCGACGACACCAGATGCTCCGCGTCGATGCTTCCGGCCGCGAGCTGTTGACGAATCCCGTAGGCGAGCTGGTGCTCGTGCGACCAGTCTTCGATGACATAGATGCCGTGCGGCCGCACGAGCGGGAACAGGCAGTCGAACGACGCCGACGTGGGTTCCAGCAGGTGTGACGCGTCGTCGATGACGACGTCGAGCGGACCGTCGACGTCGTGGGCGATCGCGTCCCGCAGTGCGGCGGTGTCGGCCTGGTTGACCCCGAGGTGTACGTGCACCGAGTCGCGGAGCGGATGACCGTCGAGAAACCGATCGAGCGAGGTCAGTGGGCGCGTGTCCAGTTCGAATCCCACGAGTGCACCCGGCTGGAATGCCGAAGTGAGGAACGCGGTCGAGCCGCCGTCCCACAACCCGAGTTCGACGATCTTCGCGCCCTGGAACTCCTGGGCCAGTTCGAGGTAGCGATCCAGCATCCAGCGGGGCTTCTTGAGTGTGAACGCCCCTTCGATCCCGCGCCTGCCCTCGATCGGTCGTAGGTCGAACGTATGGCCGTCGATCTCGATCAGGTCCTGTGTCACGACGGGGATTCCACTTCGATGTCGTCGGCAGTCAGCTCGATGTCCCAACGGTCGAGGCAGTCGCGGCACCGGTAGGCGACGATGTCGCCCGGCTCGAATCCCTCGTCGGGTTCGTAGGTGATGCGGCCGCAGTGACCGCCACAGTCGACGCAGGTGATGGTCTCGGGGACGGGCACGCGCCGACCGTAGCGCGCCACAGCGCCCCCGACCCGCCAGACTGTCGCGATGCGTGTAGTAGCCGGATCCGCCCGCGGCCGTCGATTGATCGTCCCCGAGGGCGACGGCACCCGGCCGACGGCCGATCGTGTGCGTGAGGCGATGTTCAACTCGCTGTTCTCGCTCGGAGCGATCGAGGATGCCCGTGTGATCGACGTGTTCGCCGGTTCGGGCGCGCTCGGCATCGAAGCGCTCTCCCGTGGCGCCGCGCAGTGCACGTTCGTGGAGAACGACCGGCGCGCGCTCTCGGCGCTTCGCGACAACATCGAGACGCTCGGTTTCGGTGATCGGTCGGTCGTCGTGGCGGGCGACGGGGCCACCGCGCTGCGCCAGGCGGTCGGTGTCGATCTCGTCCTGCTCGATCCCCCGTATGCGTTCGACGGCTGGGGGGAGCTGCTCTCGTCGGTCCACGATGCCGTCGTCGTGATCGAGTCCGACCGCGAGATCGAGCTCCCCGACGGGTGGGAGACGTACCGAGCGCGCCGGTACGGGACTACCGTGGTGACGCTCGCACACGCGGGTTCGGCCCTGACGCCCTGAGAGTGGAGACTCCCACGTGACCCGCGTTCTCTATCCCGGATCCTTCGATCCCGTTCACAACGGCCACATCGAGATCATCGAGACCGCCGCGTCGCTGTTCGACGAGGTCGTCGTCGCGGCGATGATCAACACGACCAAGGACGGGGTCTTCGGGCTCGACGATCGCGAGGCGATGCTCAACGAGGCCACGGCACACATGGTGAACGTGAGCGTCGAGATGTTCAGCGGTCTCGTCGTCGATCTGGCGCGCGACATCGGCGCCGACTTCATCGTGAAAGGCCTGCGGGCCGTCTCGGACTTCGAGAACGAACTCCAGATGGCACAGATGAACAACGCGGCCTCGGGGATCCACACACTGTTCATCCCGTCGGCCTCGCGCAGTTCGTTCCTGGCCTCGAAGTTCATCCGGGACTTCGCCAAGTACGGCGGCGACATCTCGGGCATGGTCCCGGCACCCGTCGCGGCCAGGCTCAAGGAGCAATACGGGTGAACGACGCCCATGAGTCCGGCGGCAGCCCTGTCGATCATGCGCCGTCCGGTCGGCCCGGAGCCGATGGTGCGCCGGCCTATCGCGCACCCCGGTCGGAGTCGTTGTTGCGCCAGGCCATCCAGATCGTCGAAGAGGCGCGCCCGATGCCGCTCTCGGCCTCCTCGATGATCAACAAGGAGGAGTTGCTCGCCGTCCTGACCGCGGCGGCCGACGGTCTCCCCGACGAGCTCCGCTCGGCCCGTTGGCTCTTGAAGGAGCGCGACGACTTCCTCGCCCGGGTCCAGCGTGAGGGCGACGAGATCATCGCCCGGGCCCGGACGCGCGCAGAGCAGATGGTGCAGCGCACCGAGTTGGTCAAGGCGGCCGAAGACCGCGCCCGGCGCGTCGTCGCCGACGCGGAGGAACGAGCGAAGAATCTCCGCCTGGAGACCGAGGACTGGTGCGACCAGAAGCTCGGGGGCATGGAGGTCGTGCTCGAGCGAACCATGCGCACGGTCGCCTCGGGTCGGGCCCGGCTGCAGGGCGCGGCCACGCCGAAGGCCGAGGATCCCGAGCCGGTGGTTCCCGACGACATGGTCTTCGACCAGGACGTCTAGTGACCGACGCGATCCGGATCACGCCGCCTTCCCAGCTGTTCGTCGACACGCTCGAGATCCGGCGCCGCACGGGCGCCCGGCGCGAGTTCCGTGCCGTCACCGAGTTGTCCGACGTCGCCGCGGGTGAGTTCAGCGTCCGCGACGGACGTCTCGGCATCGATCTCGTGATCGAGGCCGTGACCGAGGGGGTGTCGGCCCAGGGCGTGGTCACGGGTTCGTGGATCGGCCCGTGCCGCCGGTGCCTCGAGCCCGTCTCCGAGACATTCGAGGCCGAGGTCCGTGAGATCTTCGAACGTGAACCCACCGAGGGTGAGACCTGGCCGATCGAAGACGATCGGATCGATCTCGGCCCGGTCGTGCGCGAGGCGGCGATCCTGGCACTTCCGTTGGCGCCGTTGTGCCGCCCCGACTGCGCCGGACCCGATCCCGAGCGGTTCCCGGCCACGGTGGCACCCGATGTCGACCTCTCGGCCGACGACGCGCCGCCCGGCGACCCCCGATGGGCGGCGCTCGACCAGCTCTCCTTCGACGAGTAGCCGCCGGGCCCACGAATCGGCGGCGCGTGGGTGGCGTCCCCGCGGCGCGTCGATAACCTTCGGTGTTCGATCTTGAGTGAGCAGGAACGCGATGGCTGTCCCGAAGAAGAAGATGTCGAAGTCGAAGAGCCGGAGCCGCAAGGCATCGGCGTGGCGCGTCGGCGCGACGGCTCGCAGTGCCTGCCCGCGTTGTGGTTCGACCAAGCGTCCGCACCGTGCCTGTGGCAACTGTGGTTGGTACGCCGGTCGCCAGGCCATCGAGGTCGACTGAGTCGATGCTGCCCATCGCGGTCGACGCAATGGGCGGCGATCATGCGCCGGGTGAGATCGTTGCCGGCGCGCGCCGCGCCGCCGACGAGCTCGGGATTCCCGTGGTCCTCGTAGGCCGTTCGGCCGATCTCGGCGACACGGGTGGGCTCGAGGTCATCGAAGCCAGCGAAGTGATCGCAATGGATGCGGAACCGGGATCCAGCGTCCGAAAGATGAAGGATTCGTCGCTGGTGCGTGCCGCCGAGGCCGTGCGCGACGGTCAGGCATCGGCGATGGTGTCCGCCGGCAACACCGGCGCCACGATGGCGTCGGCGCTGTTGCGAATGGGACGTATCAAGGGCATCAGTCGCCCGGCGATCGCCACCCCGATCCCGGTGCCGGGGAGCACCCCGACCACCCTGCTCGATGCCGGAGCCAACGCCGAGTGCAAGCCGGAATGGCTCGTGGAGTTCGCTCAGATGGGCGCCGTCTACGCCCGTGATCGCTTCGCCATCGAGACCCCCCGCGTCGGCTTGCTGTCGATCGGGGAGGAGGCGGGGAAGGGCAGCCCGTTCGTGAAGCAGTGTTTCGAGCTGCTCTCCGACCCCACCTGGGCGGCGACCGCAGGCGCCGAGTGGATCGGCAATGTCGAAGGTCGCGATGTGATGACGAACGACGTCGACGTGATCGTCACCGACGGATTCACGGGCAACGTCACCCTGAAGACACTCGAGGGCGCCATGAAGGCGCTGATCGGGCGGTTGTTGCAGGCGATCGACACCGACGATGCGACCCGTGCCGCCGGCGCGGCCCTGGCCGGCCCGCTCGATCAGATGGTCTCCGAACTCCACCCCGACTCGGTGGGCGGTGCCCTGCTGCTCGGCGTGAAGGGGGTGTGCGTGATCTCCCACGGGTCCAGTTCGGCCGATGCGATGGTCAACGCCATCCGCGTGGCCGCCGAAATGGTCGAGGTCGAGATGGTCGATCACCTGACGACGGCAGCCATGGAAGTCGAATAACGGTCCGAGTCGGACCGAATACAGTCTTCACAAGCGCACAAGCAAACGGCTCCGCTAGTGTTCCCTCCGGTTCCCGCGTCAATGGAGGGGTGAAGTGCCCGCAGAAACCCACGTAGAGCAGGGTCCGATCAGTCGAGAAGAGGTTCTCGGCATCGTCAAGGACCAGCTCGCCGACATTCTCGAGATCGAGCCGTCGAGCATCAACGAAGGTGATGCCTTCGCGGATGATCTCGATGCCGACTCACTCGCACTCATCGAGCTCGTCGAGGGCCTCGAGGAGGAGCTCGCAGAGCGAGCCTCGGGCTTCCGTATCGACGATGAAGACCTCGAAGACCTCCGTACCGTGCGCGACGCCGTCGACTACGTCGTCGCCAAGCTGGGTTGAGGCGCTGGCCCCATCGTCCACTGCTGTCGCGCTCGAAGAGCGGATCGGGTATCGCTTCGCCGACCCCCGACTCCTCCAGGTCGCGCTCTCGCATCGATCCTGGTGCTCGGAGAACCCTGGTGAGCCGTCGAACGAACGGCTCGAGTTTCTCGGCGATGCCGTCCTCGGCCTGGTGGTCACCGATGCGCTCTACTCCCGCTTTCCCGACGAGCCCGAGGGGCAACTCGCCAAGGCGCGAGCAGCGGTCGTGAGCGCAGCGACGCTCGCCGAGGTCGGGGCATCGCTCGGACTCGGACCCGACCTCAGGCTCGGCAAGGGCGAGGCCGCCTCGGGCGGTGCCGACAAGTCGTCGATTCTCGCCGACGCGGTCGAAGCCGTGATCGGTGCCGTGTTCGTCGACGGGGGAATCGAGCCGGCCCGTTCGCTCGTGTTGGCCCAACTCGACGACCGGATCTCCGCCGCAGCGTCTCGACCCGGCGCGCGCGACTACAAGACCCGCCTCCAGGAGATCGCCGCGTCCGACGGGCTGCACCCGCCGGTCTACGAGGTCTCCGAGAGCGGGCCCGACCATCTGAAACGGTTCGAGGCAACCGTGCGGATCGGCGGCGAAGTGCGAGGAACCGGCAACGGTTCGTCCAAGAAAGAGGCAGAGCAACGGGCGGCCCGTGCCGCATGGGACGCCCGCTCGCCCGAGGATGGAGCATCCGATGTTTGAGCTACCCGAAGTCGAGACCGTTCGTCGTGATCTCGACCGTGACCTCGCCGGGAAGAAGGTGAAGGACGCCGACGCGACGAGCATGAAGACGCTTGGTCGCTACAAGAACCGCAAGGCGTTCACCTCGCAGCTCGAGGGCATGAAGATCAACGCCGTGGAACGGCGTGGTCTCTACATCACGATCGTGCTCGACGGCGATTCCACCCTGGTCATCGACTTGGGCTCGACCGGTTCGCTGCGCCGCAACGCCAACAAGGACGAGATCGACCCGGCGACCGAGATCATCATCACGTTCACGCAGCACGGCCAGCTGCGCCTGCTCGATGCCGAGGGGACCTCACAGGTGTTCGTCGTCGACACCGATGCCGTGGCCGACGAACTCCCCGAGCTCGACAGCTACGGACTCGACCCGGTCGAGGAACCGATTTCGTGGACCACCTTCGGCCGCTCGCTGCTGAGCCACAAGGCCAAGCTCAAGACGCTGCTCACCGACCCCTCGTTCGTGGTCGGCATCGGCGACATCTATGCCGACGAGATCCTCTTCCATGCCGGACTCCGTCACGACCGGTTGAGCGATTCGCTGTCGAGCCAGGAGATCCGCCGGCTCCACCGGTCGCTGGTCGGCACCCTGCACGACGCCATCAAGTACCGCGGAACCTCCGTCGAGTCCCGACCGTTCATCGACCCCTTCGGTCAGCCGGGCGAGTACGGCGACCATCTCGAGGTCTGGGGCAAGCACGGCGACCTCAGCGGTCGCAGCCGCCTCCCCATCGAGCGCGTGAAGTTCGGCGGATCGTGGACCTATTACTGCACGACCCAGGTGTGAGGCAACGCCTCGCGTCCCGCTTTCCACAGCGTTTCCACAGGGGTAGGACTACACAGATGTAATTCGGGTTGCTACCGTCGAACCTGATGCATCTCAAGAACCTCACGCTCAAGGGCTTCAAGTCCTTCGCCGACACGGCGTCGATCGACCTCGAACCCGGTGTCACCGTGGTGGTCGGCCCCAATGGCTCGGGCAAGTCCAACGTCGTCGATGCGATTGCATGGGTTCTCGGCGCCCAGGCCCCCACGGCGGTGCGGTCGGGGAAGATGGACGACGTGATCTTCGCCGGCACCACCGGCAAGGCCGCGCTCGGCCGCGCCGAGGTGTCGCTCACGATCGACAACCACTCCGGCACGCTGCCCGTCGAGTTCAACGAGGTCAAGATCACCCGGACCCTGTTCCGCTCGGGTGACTCCGAATACGCGATCAACGGTGTGCCGTGTCGCCTGCTCGACATCACCGAGCTGCTGTCCGACGGCGGCGTCGGCCGCCAGCAGCACGTCATCGTGTCGCAGGGCCAGATCGATGCGGTGCTCAACGCTCGTCCCGAGGATCGCCGCGCGATCATCGAGGAAGCGGCCGGCGTCCTCAAGTACCGCAAGCGCAAGGACCGCGCCGAGCGTCGCCTCACGGCCTCCGATGCCGATCTCACCCGCGTGAAAGACCTCATGCGGGAGGTGCGACGCAACCTCCGTCCGCTCGAGAAGCAGGCCGAGGCGGCCCGTCGCCATGGCGACCTGATCGCCGAGCTCACCGCGTTGCGCATCCATCTGTCGGGTCGCGAGATCGACGACCTGCGCGTGCGTCTCCAGACCGTCGGCGAACTCCGCAGCACACGGGGCGAGCGCGAGGCGACCACCAGGGCCGAGCTCGAGCGGCTCAGTGCCGAGGTGTCGGCCAACGAGCAACGTCTCGCCGATCACGGCGGCGACGATCTCGGCGATGCCCTCGTGCGGCTCGAATCCATGCGGGAGCGGGCCCGCGGCCTCTCGGCCGTCCTCGCCGAGCGGCGTCGTGGTGTCGATCGCGAACGCGCCGCGTTCACCGATCGTGGCGTCATCGCCAACCTCGAGGCGGAGGCGGCGCGTGCACGGACCGACCTCCAAGCCGTGGAATCCGAGCTCGGTGAGCTGGCGCCCGACATCGAGCGTCTCGAGGCGACCGAGCGCGAACTGGCCGCCGACCGTGCCCGCTTCCAGGAGGACTGGGGCGATGGTGTGCCCGTGCCCACCGGCCAGGCCGCCGAGGTCCGCGGCGAGCTGGGTGCCCTGAGGGCGTCCATCGAGCGGGGAGCGAGCGAGGTCGCACGCCTGCAGACGCGACTCTCCGAGCTCGGGGAGCGGCGCACCGTCCTCGACCGTGATGCCGCCGAGCGCCGCAACGAGCTCGGCGCACTCCACGACGAGGAAGAACCACTCGTGTCGGCCATGGAGGCGGCCGAGTCGGCTCGGCTGGTCGCCGAGGATGTGGTGGCCTCACGGGTGGCGGCGCTCGCCGACGCCGAGGCCGACCATCGTCGATGGGTCGCCCGCGCCGAGGCCCTGACCCTCGCGCTCGACGAGGCCCGCGCCCAGGCGGGAGCGGCTCGCCTCGCCGAGGTCGATGGTGTGCTCGGCACCCTGCTCGACCTGGTTGCCGTCGACGAGGGATGGGAGATCGCTTTCGAGTCTGCGGTGGGCGAGGCGCTCGGGGCGGTCATCGTCCGCGACCCCGACACGGCCCGGCGGTCACTCGACCGTCTGTGCGAGGGCGATGCCACCGGGGCCGTGCTGGCCCTCGGCGGCGCGGTGCGACGGAGCGACACTGGAGGGGATTCCATCCGCACCCGCGTCCGAGGGACCGAGCCGGGCGTCGATCAGCTGCTCGACGCGCTGATCGGCCACGTCGGCGTGGTCGACGGCGACTGGCGGGCGGCCGCCGACGCAGTGGTCGCCGATCCGTCGCGCACGGTCGTCACACGCGCCGGTGACCGGTTCGGCCCCGACGGGTGGCGCATCGGTGCCACCGGTTCCGGAGCAACCGGCGCGGCGCTGGCCGAGGCCGAGGAGAAGGCCGCCTCGACGCGGGCGATCTGCGACGCCGCCGAGCGGGAGGTCGCCTCCGCCCGCGAGGCGCTCGCCGTGCGTGTCGCGGCTGCGGCCGAGTTGGCCGAGCGTCTCGACGGTATCGATGCAGGTCTGACGGCCGCCGCCGATGCCCTGCAACGCATCGAGGCCGACCGGCGCGACATCGCCACCGAGGCCGACGCCCTGCAGGGCCGCTTCGACGAGCTGACCGTGCGGGTCGATCGCGAGTCCGCTCGTGTCGAGGAGCTCGAGGTCTCGTTGCCCCTGCTCGAGGCCGACGAGACCGAGTCGCTCGAGAAGGGCCGCCGTCTGGCTGCGGCCCGGTCCGACATCGAGGCCCGTGCGGCCACGGTCGGCTCACTGCGGACCGACGTCGGCGTGCGGGCCGCAGGGCTCGAGGAGCGCAGGACGTTCCTGACCAAGCGTCTGGCCGAGATCGACGCCCGACTCGAGCGAGACGCGGTCGAACGGGCCGCTGCCGGTGAGCAGCGCGAGATGCTCGACCGCAAGGCCGCGGTGCTCGAAGCGCTCGCCGCCGCCGTTTCGACTCGCACGACGGTCGTCGATGCTCGCCTCGAAGAGGTGCGTGAGCGGCGCCGTCGGCAGTCCGAGGCCGCCCAGCAGGTCACCCGCGAGCTCGACTCGCTGCGCCGGGCGCGGGCCGAAGCCGACAAGCAGCTGGAGAACCTCCGGGTCCAGTCGGCGCGGGCCGAGGTCGAGGAGGCGGAGCTGCGAACCCGACTCCAGGGTGCGGTCGAGCGTCTCCGAGACGAACACCACCTCGCGCCCGACGTGGCCGTGTCGGCGCCGTGCCCGCCCCTCGACGACGGGGTCGAGCCGGCGGCCCGGCTCTCACAGCTCGAGTCCGAGCTCGAGATCATGGGGCCGGTCAACCCGTTGGCCCTCGAGGAGTACCAGTCGTTGCAGGAACGCCACACGTTCCTCCAGGGTCAGCTCGACGACATCCGGGGCACCCGCCGCGAGCTGTCGAAGGTGATCGCGTCGATCGACGAGGAGATCGTCACGGTCTTCGCGTCGGCGTTCGCCGATGTGGCGGTCAACTTCCAGCAGCTGTTCGAGACACTGTTCCCGGGTGGTCAGGGATCCCTCGCGCTCACCACGCCCGAAGACCTGCTCAACACCGGCATCGAGATCAGTGCCCGCCCGTCGGGCAAGAACGTGCGAAAGCTCTCACTGCTCAGCGGCGGCGAACGCACGCTCACCGCGCTCGCATTCCTCTTCGCCGTGTTCCGCAGCCGGCCCTCGCCGTTCTACGTGATGGACGAGGTCGAGGCCGCGCTCGACGACGTCAATCTGCACCGGTTCCTCTCGCTCGTCGAGGAGTTCCGGGCCGATGCGCAGCTGCTCCTCGTCAGCCACCAGAAGCGCACCATGGAGGCCGCCGACTGCCTCTACGGTGTGTCGATGAAGCCGGGTGGATCGAGTCGGGTCGTCAGCGAGAAGGTGGCGAGCAGGACCACGGCCGAGGTCGCCTGATGCACTTCGGCGTGACGATCTTCCCGTCCGCCGACGCCATGCCGATGACCGAGCTCGGTCCCGCGCTCGAGGAGCGCGGTTTCGAGTCGCTGTGGGTGGCCGAGCACACCCACATCCCCGCGAGCCGCAGGAGCCCCTGGCCGGGCGGCGCCGAGCTGCCGCAGATGTACTACGAGACGATGGACCCGTTCGTCGCGCTCACGGCGGCGGCGACCGCCACGACCACGCTCAAGGTGGCGACCGGTATCACCCTCGTGCCGCAACATCATCCGATCACCCTGGCGAAGCAGGTCGCCTCGATCGACCAGGTGTCGGGTGGTCGGTTCATCCTCGGCGTCGGCGGCGGATGGAACGCTGAGGAGATGGAGAACCACGGCGGCGACTTCTCGACCCGCTGGAAGCTGATGCGCGAGCGCATCGAGGCGATGAAGGCGATCTGGGCCGACGACCCGGCCGAGTACCACGGCGACATGGTCGACTTCGACCCGATCTGGTCGAAGCCCAAGCCCGTGCAGACGCCCCATCCGCCGATCCATGTCGGCGGCGCGTCGCCGTGGGGTCCGCGGCGAGCCGCCCGTTACGGCAACGGCTGGATGCCGATCAACGGCCGCGGGTCGATGCTCGACGAGCTCGAGGTGCTGGCCGAGGAGAGCGCGAAGAACGACCGTGACCCGAGCGAGATCGAGCTCACCCTCTACGCCGCCCCGCCCGACGTCGACGAGGTGAAGCGCCACGACGATGCGGGTGTGCACCGGTTCGTCTTCGGTCTGCCGCCGTCCGGGGCCGACGTGTTGTTGCCGCTGCTCGACGCCTACGCCGAAGTCATCAGCGCGACCAGCTGACGGTCACGCCCTCGCGAACGGGCTCGTCGAAGTCGACCCACGCGTCGTGTCCGTCCTCCGTGATCGGAGCATCGAGTTCGCAGAATTCCGAGGTACGACGGGAGCGCATCGACACATGCCAGACATCGCCCTCCGTGTCGAGCTCGATGTCCGTCTCGGTGCAGGACGGATGGTTGTAGCCGTCCTCGGTCCAGATCATCAATCGGGTGCGACTGGCATCGAACTGGGCGTCGGTCACGCGGTCGGTCTTCCAGTCATCGCCGGTGACGGTGATGAGCGAGAGGCCGATGAGCGCAACGAGCGCGCCCATGACCAACGCCACGAGAATCGGTCGCCGACGGGACATACGTCCACATCGGCAGCACCAAGCTGATCAGAAGGGGCTCGGGGTGGGGTTGTCGATCTGGAGCAGGGTGGCGAGCGACTGGGTGACCATGTTGGCGACCGACATGTTGATCTCGGCCGGCACGAGCCCGTTGGCGACCATGCGGTCGGCCAGGCCGATGAAGATCGCACAGAAGCGCATGGTGCCGAAGACCTCCCAGTAGTGCGGGTCACGCACCTCGCGCCCCGAGACCCGCTCGTAGATCTCGATCATCTCCTCGCGGGTCGGGAAGCCCTCCATGCGGGCCGCGCCGACCTCGTCGAACGACATGCGGTCGAACATCAGCCACCAGCCCACATCGGCCTCGGTGGGGGAGAGGGCACACGCCTCCCAGTCCACGACGGCCGCGGGGCGGTAGTCCTGCCAGATGACGTTGCCGAGCCGGGAGTCGCCCCACGAGAGACCGATGCGGTCGTCGCCCGGATCGTTGGCGTAGAGCCACTCGAACGCGGCATCGAGCACGGGGTGCTCGCGCCCGTCGAGCTGGGCGAGCGTCGAGGCCCGATAGAGGTCGAGCTGGACCTTCGTCGACGGCTCGCCGGTGCCGCTGGTGTCGAGCCAGTCGAGGTCGGCCGATCGCCAGTCGATGTTGTGGATCCGCCCCATTGCCTCGAGCCCGGTCGTCACCATGCGGCGGCGCTCCTCGGGGGTGGCTTCGTCGACCAGGAACCCCTCCTCGGAGTAGCGGGGCGTATCGGCCGGGATGCGACCTTCGGTGAAGCCCATCACGAAGAAGGGCTGGCCGATGTAGGAGGTGTCGGCCTCGTAGCCGAGGAGCTCGGGAACCGGCGCATCGCAGTGCCGTCCGACGGTCTCCATGGCCCGATGCTGCACCTCGACCGACACGCTGCAGTGCGCGGTCTGCGCGGGGAACAGCGCACCGGAGGTCGGCTCGATGCGGGCGACGTAGCGTTGGGTCTGGGCATCGCCGTTCTCGGTCCACGAGAGATCGAGGAAGACGGTCTCGTTGGAGAAGCCGGTCGACACGGGGATGTCGATGTCGGTCACCGAGATGTCGCGTCGGGACGGGTACCGATCGGCGAACCACCGCTCGAACGCAAGGCCGTAGTGGCTGCGGTCGGTGTGGAACTTCGGGGCGCTGCTGAGTTCTTCGTCGGGCTCGGATGATTCGCTCACGGGGGCAACATAGAGCAGCACGAAACAGGGCCCGAAATCAGCGGCCGGAACGGAGCGTTCCGCCGGATCGACGAGACACGCCTCTTCGAAGGGTGAAAGGCTGCGGGCCATGAGCGCCTCGACGAAGTGGACCGAAGACGACATCCCGGACCAGACCGGCCGGGTGGTGCTGGTGACCGGTGCCAATGCCGGCCTCGGCTTCGAGACCGCTCGTGCCCTGGCTCAGCACGGTGCCCATGTGGTCATGGCGTGTCGCAACGCTGACAAGGCCGCGGCGGCGGAGGCGTCGATCAACGCGCTGGCCCCCTCCGGGTCGGTCGAGATACTGCTGACCGACATGGCCGACCTCGATTCGGTCGCCGGATCCGCGGCACTGTTCCTCGCCGGCCACGAACGGCTCGACGTGTTGATCAACAACGCGGGGATCATGGCGACGCCGCACGCCACCACTGCGCAGGGGTTCGAGTCCCAGTTCGGGGTCAACCATCTCGGGCACTTCGCGCTCACGGCCCTTCTCCTCCCCACGCTCATCTCGACCGGTGACGGGAGCCGGGTCGTCAACGTGAGCAGCAACGGACACCGCATGGGGAAGATGGACTTCGACGACCTCATGGCCGAGAAGAAGTACCGACCATGGACCGCCTACTTCCAGAGCAAGCTCGCCAACCTCCTCTTCACCAGCGAACTGCAGCGGCGGCTGGCCGACGCAGCGGTGCCCACGATCGCGGTGGCCGCCCACCCCGGCGGGTCGCGCACCGAGCTCGCCGACAAGAGCACGGGACAGGGCGTGCTCAACTTCGTGATGAAGGCGACGCGTCCGATCGCCGAACCACTGTTCTCGCAGCCCGCCGCCATGGGGGCGCTGCCACAGCTGTACGCAGCGGTTGCCCCCGGGGTGGAGGGCAACGACTACTACGGCCCCGACGGACGCGGGGAGATGAAGGGACACCCGAAGAAGGTCGGGCGAACCTCCCGGGCCCGCAACGCCGCCGATGCCGCTCGCCTCTGGGACGTCTCGCTCGACCTCACCGGAGCCGACTACTCGGGTTTGGAGAAGTAGGGCGCAGAGGTTCGCACCGCGTGGGCGGGTGGGGCATGATGGGCGCACGAGCCGATGCCACTGGCACGAAAGGTGACGCACATGAAGATCGTGGTCGACTATGACCTCTGCGAGAGCAACGCCATCTGCATGCAGATCGCGCCCGATCTCTTCGAGGTCCGCGATGACGACTTCCTCTACGTGCTCAACGAAGAGCCCGGCGAGGACCGCCGCGAGGCCCTCGAGGAGTGCGTGCAGCGCTGCCCGAAGCAGGCCATCTCCATCGCGGAGTGACTCGCCGCTCCATCACGATCGTCGGCGCGTCGCTCGCCGGCCTGCGTGCAGCGGAGTCGCTTCGGCGTCAGGAATTCGACGGAACGATCACGCTGATCGGCGATGAGCCCCACGCGCCCTACGACCGTCCGCCGCTGTCGAAGCAGTTCCTGGGGGGCGAGTGGGATCGTGACCGGCTCGCGCTGACCAAACCCGAGAAGCTGGCCGAGTTCGATCTCGAGTTCCGGCTCGGTACCCGCGCGACTGCGTTCGACCTGGCGAGTCGCCGGCTCACCCTCGACGATGGCGATGCTCTCGAGGTCGATGGCCTTCTCATCGCCACCGGGGCCCGCTGCCGCACACTGCCCGGTACCGAGGAGATCGACGGCGTGTTCGTGCTCCGCGGTCTCGACGACGCCGAGTCGCTGAGGGCCGCCTTCGACGCCGGTCCGTCGCGAGTGGTCGTCGTGGGCGCCGGGTTCATCGGTGCCGAGGTCGCGGCCACCGCACGAGCACGAGGCCTCGAGGTGACGCTGATCGAGGCGCTGCCCCAACCGCTCGGCCGGGTGCTGGGTGACGAGATGGGTGCCGTGTGCGCCGACGTGCATCGCGACCACGGCGTCGATCTGCGAGTCGGTGTCGGTGTCCGGTCGATCGAGGCAGGGCCCGACGGCCGGGTCGAGCGGGTCGTGCTCTCCGACGACAGCGTCGTCGAGGCCGAGGTCGTCGTGGTCGGCATCGGCGTGATTCCCAACACCGAATGGCTCGAGGGTTCCGGGCTCGAGATCGACAACGGTGTGGTCTGCGATGCCACCTGTCTGGCGGCTCCGGGGGTCACCGCGGCCGGTGACGTCGCCCGGTGGCCCAACCAACGCTTCGACGAGGTCATGCGGGTCGAGCACTGGGACAATGCGGTCGAGCAGGGTGGCCATGCGGCGCGTCGTCTGCTGCAGGCCGACGAAGAAGCCGAGCCGTTCACCCCGGTTCCCTGGTTCTGGAGCGATCAGTACGACCGCAAGATCCAGCTCGCGGGCCGGATCCGACCCGATGACGACATGCAGATCGTCACGGGAAGCGTCGAGGAACGTCGCTTCGCCGCACTCTACGGTCGCGCCGGTCGCCTGGTCGGGGTGCTCGGGTTCAACCGCCCCCGCCATGTCATGCAGTACAAGACGTTGATCGAGAACGGCACGTCGTACGCCGATGCGCTCGCAGCCGACGTCTGAGCCGAGATGACATTCCTCAGACGATGACGACGACCGCGGTGATGCTCCTGGCGGTCGCCGCGATCGCGGCCACCATCGACTGGTGGTCGGTGGCGACCGACCGGCTCGGGGTCGAGTTCCTGGCGAAACCGGCCGTCATCATCTGCCTGATCGGGGTGGCGCTGGCGATCGAGATCGAGCCGGGCGGCGCGAGCAATGTCGAACGCGGCATCATCATCGCCGCGCTGGGCGCGTCGCTGGTCGGCGACGTCGTCTTGATGACACCCGATGCGCGCTTCGAGGCCGGACTGGCCGCGTTCCTCGTCGCCCACATCTTCTACATCGCCGCGTTGGCTCCCGATTTCGTGATCGGCCCCGGTCTCATCGCCGGCATCCTGATCGTTGCCATCGGGTTCGGCGTGGTGCCACAGCTGCTCGCTGCGGTCCGCGTCCACGGGCCGCTGATCACCGTGGCGGTGATGACCTATGTGGTCGTCGTCAGCTCCATGGGCATCGTGGCGGCGGGGACCGGCCTGCTCGTGACGGCGATCGGCGGCGCACTGTTCGTGACCTCCGATGCACTCCTCGGTTGGGGCCGTTTCATCGGCCCGGCACCGGGCGGCCGGGTGCTCGTGCACATCACCTATCACGTCGGTCAGGCGGGGCTGGTCCTGTGGCTGGCCGCCTGATCGCCGTCCTGGCGGCGTCGCTGCTGGTCGCATCGGCGTGCGCGGAGCCCGCACCGCCGACGCTCGAGGTCGGTTCGCTCGAGGCCGCACTGCCCGCGTCGGCATGGCCGGACGACCCGTCGATCGTCACCGATGTCGCATGTCCGGAACTCGACACCTCGCTGATCGCCCAGACGACCGTCTGCACCGCCGTGCTCGACGCCGACACGGTGACGGTCGACGTCGTGATCGACGAGTTCGGCGCGGCCACCGCCGGGGTGCGCGAGCCGCTGTTCGTCGTGGCCGAAGCCGCTGATCGACTGGTGGAACGGTTGCGCGATGATCTGTCGATCGAGGCGATCTCCGCCCAGTGCGCTGCGGTCGTGATCATCGCCGAACCCGGTCGTTCCTTCGCCTGTGCCGCGACCAGTGGTGACCGCACGATCGACTTCGACGTCGTCCTCGGTCGTGAGGCGGGTGCGTGGGAGCTGCGCCTCGCCGGGTGAGGTGCCGGTTCGAAGCGAACACCGGTACCCTTGCGGAGTCGATCGAAGTGGATCGACAGCGACGGCCTGCGCACCGCGGGGTCGTGGCCGGGTACGAAACCCAGAAAGAAACGAACGACTATGGCCGTGAACCTGCCCCCGAAGAACGACACCATCGCCAGCATGGCGAAGGCGTTCGATCTTGCCGAGAACGACACCGGATCTCCCGAGATCCAGATCGCGTTGCTCTCGGATCGCATCACCCACCTCACCGAACACATGAAGGTCCACAAGAAGGACCATCACAGTCGGCGGGGTCTGCAGATGCTGGTGGGCAAGCGTCGTCGTCTCCTCGACTATGTCAAGGACAACGACGTCGAGCGGTATCGATCGGTGATCGCCCATCTCGGGCTGCGTCGCTGACATGATGTGGGGGCGGTCCTTCGGGGCCGCTCCTTTCGGTTTACCCGGGCGTGCCGGGTGAACCCGACGAACCCCAGTAGCAGGAACGTCCTGCGAACAAACCGAACAGACGGCAGTTGGTGTTAGTCGCAAGTTTCGAGACGTGTCTCGAGATTTGCGACTGGGTACTGGCAGTCGTGTGTTCGAATTCCAAGGAAATACACATATGACTGATACCCACTCCGTCACCGGCGCGTTCACGCGCGGTGAAGGCAAGGACGCCACCTTCGAGATCGGCAGGTTCGCCCCCCTCGCCGGTGGTTCCGTGACTGCGAGCATCGGCAACACCGTCGTGCTCGTCACCGCCACCGGTGCGAAGTCGGCCCGCGACGGTGCCGACTTCTTCCCGCTGACCGTCGACATCGAAGAGCGCATGTACGCCGCGGGCAAGATCCCCGGCTCGTTCTTCCGTCGTGAGGCCCGTGCCGGTGAGCAGGCGATCCTCACCTGTCGACTGATCGACCGCCCGTTGCGTCCGGCCTTCCCCGACGGCTACCGCAACGAGGTCCACGTCGTGGGCACCGTGCTCGGTGCCGACCAGAAGAACCCCTACGACGTACTGGCCCTCAATGCTGCGTCGCTCGCCCTCAGCGTCTCGCCGATCCCGTTCGACGGGCCCGTCGGCGCGGTTCGTATGAGCTGGTCGCCCGACGGTGAATGGATTCCCTTCCCCACCTACGAAGAGTCCGAGGAATCGGCCTTCGAGATGGTCGTGGCCGGCCGCATGGCCGACGGCGACGTCGCCGTCATGATGGTCGAGGCCGGCGGCACCGCGAACTCGTGGAACCTCTACGAGAGCGGCACCCCCAAGGTCGACGAAGACGTCCTCGCCGGCGGCCTCGAGGCCTGCAAGGTCTGGATCCGCGAGATGATCGAGCTGCAGCAGCGGGCGATCGACGCGGTGGGTCACGTCGAGAAGATGACCCCGCCGGTGGCCGTCGACTACAGCGACGAGATCCTCGCCGCCGTGCAGTCGGCCGGCACCGACCGCATCGCGGAGACCCAGAAGATCGCCGACAAGACCCAGCGTCAGGACGCCGAAGGCGAGCTCAGCGCCGCCCTCGTCGCCGAGCTCGAGGGCCAGTTCGCCGACACTCCCGATGCCGTCAAGCAGATCAAGAACGCGATCCGCTCCGTCACCAAGGCGGTCGTGCGCAAGCGCATCGTCGAAGAAGGCATCCGCATCGACGGCCGCAAGACCAACGAGCTGCGTCACGTCACCAGCGAGGTCGGCGTCATCCCGACCGCGCACGGTTCCGGTCTCTTCCAGCGAGGTGAGACCCAGGTCCTCAACTTCACGACCCTCGGCCTCGGCCGCAGCGACATGATGATCGACGACCTCTCGCCGATCGACAAGAAGCGCTACTTCCACCACTACAACTTCCCGCCCTTCTCCACGGGCGAGACCGGCTTCATGCGTGGCCCCAAGCGTCGTGAGATCGGTCACGGTGCCCTCGCCGAGCGCGCCGTGTTCCCGGTGGTCCCGTCGTTCGAGGAGTGGCCCTACACCGTGCGTACCGTCTCGGAGGTCATGGCCTCCAACGGTTCGTCGTCGATGGCGTCGGTCTGTGGATCGACCCTGTCGCTGATGGATGCCGGTGTGCCGATCAAGGCGCCCGTCGCCGGTATCGCCATGGGTCTCGTCCACGCCGAGGGGCAATACGTCACACTCACCGACATCCTCGGTGCCGAGGACGCCTTCGGCGACATGGACTTCAAGGTCGCCGGTACCACCGACTTCGTCACGGCGCTCCAGCTCGACACGAAGATCGCCGGTATCCCGGCCAACGTCCTCGCCGGCGCCCTGAGCCAGGCCAAGGAAGCCCGCCTCGACATCCTCGACGTGATGCTCGAGGCCATCGCCGAGCCCCGTGAAGAGGTGCGCGACACCGCGCCGAAGATCGTCTCGTTCGAGATCCCGATCGAGAAGATCGGTGAGGTCATCGGCCCGAAGGGCAAGGTCATCAACTCGATCCAGGCCGAGACCGGCGCCGTCATCTCCGTCGACGACGACGGGATGGTGGGCATCGTTTCGATCGCGTCGCCCGACAAGGCCATCGTGGACGAGGCCGAGCGTCAGATCCAGCTGATCCTCGATCCGCCCACCGCCGAAGTCGGCGCGACCTATCAGGGCCGCGTGGTCAACATCACCAAGTTCGGTGCGTTCGTCAACATCCTTCCGGGACGAGACGGGCTCCTGCACATCTCGAAGATCGGTGGCGGCAAGCGCATCGATCGTGTCGAGGATGTCCTCGAACTCGGCCAGGAGATCGCGGTCACCGTCGAAGACGTCGACCCGAACGGCAAGATCAGCCTGAAGCCCGAGGGCGCCCCCGACACCGACAAGAAGTCGAGTCGTGAGCCCCGCGAGCCCCGCGGCGACCGTGATCGTGGTCGCGACCGCGACGGCGACAGCGACGACGACAGCCCGGCCTCCGACGGCGACACCGAGGTCGTCTCGTTCGAGGCGGCCTTCGACGAGGAGCTCGCCGGTGAGTACGGCGATCTCGGCCCTGATGCTCCCCGCCGCTCCGGTGGCGGTGGCGGTGGGCGCGGCCGTGGCCGTGGGCGTCGCTGAGCAACCCGGCTGCTGATCCAGCACCTACGTTGACCCCCTACATCACCCGCGTCGCCCGCCTGTCCGGCGGGCTTCGCGTGGTCACCCAGCACGATCCGACGGCTCGTTCCGTCGCCGTCGGTGCCTGGGTGGGGGTCGGAAACCGTGACGAGGCGCCGGCGATCGCCGGCGCCTCGCATTTTCTCGAACACCTGCTCTTCAAGGGAAGTTCCACCCGCGGCGCGCGCGACATCGCCGAAGGGATCGACGCCGTGGGCGGCGACCTCAACGCGTTCACGTCCAAGGAGTACACGGCCTTCCATGCCCGGGTGCCGGCCAAGGACCTCGACTTCGGGCTCGAGACCCTGCTCGACGTGCTGTCCGATCCCGGCTTCACCGACGCCGAGGTCGATGCCGAGCGTCAGGTGATCCTCGAGGAGCTCGCCTGGAGCGCCGACACACCCGACGACGTGGTCCACCAGAACCTCGCCCTGGGGCTCTTTCCCGATCACTCCCTCGGGTGGGAGGTGCTCGGTTCGGCCGAGTCGGTGCGGGGCATGCGAGCCGACGACATCCGGGCGTTTCACGACCGTTGGTACCGGCGGGCCAACCTGGTCGTGGCCGTGGTCGGCAACATCGACCACGACGACATCGTCGCCCGAGTCGATGCTGGCCTGGCGTCGCTCGAAGCCGGCGAGCTGCCGAAGCGGCTCCCGCCGGTGGCGCAGGTCGAGCCCGAGCTGTCGGCGATACGCGACATCGAACAGGCGCACGTGGTGCTCGGCTGGCGCGGTCTTCACCAGTTCGACGAGGACCGTTTCGCCCTTGCTGTGGCCAATCAGCTCATCGGGGGCGGCTGGTCGAGTCGTCTGTTCCAGGAGATCCGCGAGAAGCGGGGCATGTCGTACTCGGTCTATTCGTCCATGGGCAGCTATGTCGACAGCGGCACGTTCTCGGTCTACGCCGGGACATCGCCGGAGCGTCTCCACGAACTGTGCGACGTGGTCGAGTCCGAACTGGCCGATCTGGTCGAGAACGGGCCGGGGGAGCGCGAGATGGAGGTCGCCAGCGGCGGATTCGAGGGCGGTACCGTGCTCGCGCTCGAAGACGCCGGGAGCCGGATGGCGCAGCTGGCCACCAATCTGCTCGTGCGGGATCGAGTGGTCGAGGTGCCCGAGTATCTCGAGAAGGTACGGGCCGTCACCGCGGCCGATGTCCAGCGCGTGCTGGGAGCGATCCTCGCCGGGCCGCGGGTTCGATCGGTGGTCGAACCACTGCGGTGAAGTTGATCAGATACGATTCTTGACTATGTCCAGAATATGTGGTTGACTCGACCACGATGAACGACACCGCCCAGGCTCTGCGCGACGCCGGCGTCCAAGTGACGGCCCAACGCATCGCGATCATGCGTGCGGTCGCCGGGCGCCCTCATGCGACAGCCGACGAACTCCACGAGGACGTCAAGGCCGGGATCGGTGCGATCTCTCGGCAAGCGGTCTACGACACGCTCGGCGTGTTCGTCACGAAGGGCCTGATCCGGCGCATCCAGCCATCCGGACGGGCAGCCCGCTACGAGGATCGGGTCGGTGACAATCACCATCACCTGATCTGTCGCGAGTGTGGCGACACGTTCGACGTCGACTGTGCGGTCGGCGACGTCCCGTGTCTCACCGCAGCCGAACATCACGGTTTCGAGATCGACGAGGCCGAGGTCATCTATTGGGGATGTTGCCCGGCCTGTCTCGGCCGCGACTCGTCCCCGTCATCCGAGAAGATCCCCCAGAAGGAGCAGCAATGAGCGAAACGACGAGCTTCGAGATCAACGACACCGCGGAGCGGTGTCCCGTCATGCACGGAAGTGAGGCCGCCCACAACGCCATGGGATCGACGGCCAACCAGCATTGGTGGCCGAACCAGCTGAACCTGCGCATCCTCCACCAGCACGCGCCGGCCTCCGACCCCATGGGTGACGACTTCGACTACGCCGAGGAGTTCGCGTCGCTCGATCTCGCCGCGGTGAAGGCCGACCTCGCAGCCCTGATGACCGACTCGCAGGACTGGTGGCCCGCCGACTACGGCCACTACGGCCCCCTCTTCATCCGGATGGCCTGGCACAGCGCGGGCACGTACCGCATCGAGGACGGTCGAGGTGGTGCCGGCAACGGCACACAGCGCTTCGCACCGCTCAACAGCTGGCCCGACAACGGCAACCTCGACAAGGCCCGCACGCTCCTGCTGCCGATCAAGCAGAAGTACGGCCGAAAGATCTCGTGGGCCGACCTCATGATCCTCGCCGGCAACGTGGCGCTCGAGACCATGGGCCTCGAGACGTTCGGGTTCGCCGGCGGCCGGGTCGACGTGTGGGCCCCCGAGGAGGACATCTACTGGGGTCCCGAGACCACGTGGCTCGGCGACGAGCGCTACCGGGGTGACCGCGAACTCGAGAACCCGCTGGGCGCGGTGCAGATGGGCCTCATCTACGTCAACCCCGAGGGTCCCAACGGCAACCCCGACCCGCTCGGGTCCGCCCGTGACATCCGCGAGACATTCGCTCGAATGGCGATGAACGACGAGGAGACCGTTGCGCTCGTCGCCGGCGGTCACACGTTCGGCAAGGCCCACGGCGCCGGCGACCCCGATCTCGTCGGACCCGAGCCCGAGGCTGCGCCCCTCGAACAGATGGGTCATGGCTGGAAGAACGCCTTCGGCACGGGCAAGGGCATCCACACCACCACCAGTGGGGTCGAGGGGGCGTGGACACCGACGCCGATCACCTGGGACAACAGCTACTTCGACACGCTCTTCGGGTACGAGTGGGAGCTGACCAAGAGCCCGGCGGGGGCGCACCAGTGGACGCCGACCGACCCGGCGGCCAGGACCACGGTTCCCGATGCCCACGACCCGTCGATCACGCATGCGCCGATGATGACCACGGCCGACATGGCCCTGCGCGTCGATCCGATCTATGAGCCGATCTCGCGCCGGTTCCACGAGAACCCCGCAGAGTTCGCCGACGTTTTCGCCCGGGCGTGGTTCAAGCTGTGTCACCGCGACATGGGGCCCGTCTCGCGCTATCTCGGCCCCGAAGTCCCTGCCGAGGAGCTGATCTGGCAAGACCCGGTGCCGGCAGTCGATCACGAGCTGATCGGTGAGGCCGAGATCGCCGCGCTCAAGACGACGATCCTCGACTCCGGCCTCAGCATCGCCGACCTCGTCACGACGGCGTGGGCGTCGGCCTCGACCTATCGCGACAGCGACAAGCGGGGCGGCGCCAACGGCGCACGCATCCGTCTGGCCCCGCAGAACGACTGGGAGGTCAACAATCCGCCCGAGCTCCGTCGGGTCCTCGCGACGCTCGAGGGGATCCGGGACGACTTCGAGGGCACGGTGTCGCTGGCTGATCTGATCGTCCTCGGTGGTGCCGCCGCCGTCGAGGCTGCCGCGAAGGCTGCCGGCTACGACGTGACCGTGCCGTTCCTGCCGGGCCGGACCGACGCGACGGCCGAACAGACCGACGCCGACTCCTTCGCCCCGCTCGAGCCCAAGGCCGACGGCTTCCGCAACTATCTCGGCAAGGGGCATGACATCGCCGCCGAGCATCTGCTCGTGGACCGTGCCCAGCTCCTCACGCTGAGCGCTCCCGAGATGACGGTGCTCGTCGGTGGGCTGCGCGTGCTCGGTGCCAACGCCGACCGGTCGGCTCACGGTGTCTTCACCACCCGCGAGGGCTCGCTCACGAACGACTTCTTCGTCAACGTGGTCGACATCGGTGTCGAGTGGAAGGCGACCGACGACACGCAGAACGCGTTCGAAGGTCGCGACCGGTCGACCGGTGACGTGAAGTGGACCGGGACGCGAGCGGATCTGGTCTTCGGTTCGAATTCGCAGCTCCGGGCGATCGCCGAGGTGTATGCCGCCGACGACGCGGGCGAGAAGTTCGTCACCGACTTCGTGGCTGCGTGGAACAAGGTGATGAACCTGGACCGCTTCGATCTCGCCTGAGGTCGCGGCGACCTCCGTCGAAAGCCGCCGATCGACACGTAGTCTGCGGTCATGACACGTGTCGGAGTGGTTGGAGCTGCGGGCCGGATGGGCCAGGAGGTCTGTCGGGCCGTCGAGGCCGATGCCGACCTCGATCTGGTCGCCTCGATCGATGTCGACGATGACCTTGCGTCGCTCGTCCAGCGTGGCTGTGAGGTCGTCGTCGACTTCACGGTCGTCGATTCGGCCCGCCGGACCATCCCGTTCCTCGCCGACAACGGCATTCATGCCGTTGTCGGCACCTCGGGTTTCGACGAGTCGGATCACGAGACGTTTCGGCGGGCCTTCACCACGAGCAACTGCCTTCTGGCGCCCAACTTCGCCGTCGGGGCCGTGCTCATGACCCGCTTCGCCGAGATCGCCGCGCCGTTCTTCGACACGGCCGAGATCATCGAGTACCACCACGACGGCAAGGTCGACGCGCCGTCGGGTACCGCCACCCACACCGCGGAACGCATGGCCGCGGCATCGTCCGACTGGGCCCCCGATCCCACCACACTCGAGGTCTACCCCGGGGTTCGGGGCGGCGAAGGCCCGGCCGGCATCCGGATCCATGCCGTGCGCATGCGAGGCGTCGTCGCCAACCAGGAAGTGCTGCTCGGCACGATGGGACAGACCCTGGCGATCCGTCATGAGACGGTCGACCGCACCTCGTTCATGCCCGGTGTCGTTCTCGCCTGCAAGCGCATCAGCGACTTCCCGGGTCTGACCATCGGTCTCGACAGTTACCTCGGGCTCTGAACAGACCCGTGCGGCCCTTCCTCACCCCGAAATGGCTGCTCTCGCATGCCTTCGTGCTGGCGATGGTGGTGCTGATGGTCAACCTCGGCTTCTGGCAGCTCAGCCGACTCGACGAGCGCAAGGACCGCAATGTCGAAGTTCGTGCGGCCATGGAGGCCGATCCCGAGTCGATCGAGTCGCTGCTCGGCACCGACCCACCCGACCACACGGCGACGATCGCTGCGGGGGAGTACCTCGACGACCAGTCCTTCTTGGTCGCCAACCGCTCTTTCGACGGGCAGGCGGGCCTCTGGCTGGCGACACCGATGCGGCTCGAGGACGGTCGGGTCATCGTCGTGAGCCGTGGCTGGGTACCGAGGCTCTGGGCCTCGGGGAGCGACCCCCGCGTGGTCGAGACACCCACCGGGCGCATCGAGGTACTCGGGCGTGTGCAGGCGTCGGTGGCCGACGGGCGCATCGGCGGCGGGTCGACCTACGACCTGCCCGACATCAGCCGGATCGACCTGGCGAAGGTCGAGGAGATGCTCGACCTCGACCTCGAGGACTCCTGGGTGCAGCTGGAACGCCAGGCTCCGCCGGCCGGCGAGTTGCCCATTCCCGTCCCGCGACCGAGCCTCGACGAGGGTCCGCATCTCTCCTACGCGTTCCAGTGGTTCTTCTTCTCGCTCGGCACCGCGGTCGTCTACGTGCTGATCCTGCGCAAGCGCCGGCGCGAACTCGCCCTGGGATGACCGACGCCCAGGTCCTCGTGCTGCTCGCCGCGCGGTTGAGGAGCCGGGCGCCGGCGAACGCGATCGGTGTGACGTTCGCGATGTTGGGCGGTGACCCGCCCGGGTTCTCAGCGCTCCTGGCCGAGTCCGAACGGCTCGGTCAGGTCCGGTGCCGAGGAGACGACGAACGGTGGTCGTTGACGGCTGCCGGCACCGCGGAACTCGCCGCCCACCTCGGAGCCGAGACCGAACGGGTGGGACGAGCCGATCTCGTCACCGCATACGAGGCCTTCCTCCCGCTCAATCGGGAGTTCCTCGCCGAACTGGCCGGCGATGCTTCGCCGACCTCGCTCGCGACGCTGGTGCGCCGCCTCGATCCGATCCTCGCAGCGTTGTCGGCGGCGCTGCCGCGATTCGACCGCTACGCGGAACGCTTCGTCGACGCCTTGCGGTCGGCGGCCGACGATCCGCGTTGGCTCGCTGCGCCGTCGCTGGACTCGGTCCACACGATCTGGTTCGAGCTGCACGAGCATCTTCTGGCGACGTTGGGACGCAGTCGCGTCGACGAGCGCTGAGACGACCTGGGTCAGTTGACGGCCGGAGTCCGCCAGTCGGGGACATCGGGTGCGGTGTCCTCCCACGAACGGAGGAAGACGACGATCGCTCGGATCTGCTCCGAGGTGAGCGGGCCGGCGAAGTCGAGGGAGTAGGCGCTCATCGCCGTACCCGGCACGCCCACCGCGACGAGCAACTCGATCTGGTCGTTCGTGGCGGATTGCAGGAACTGTTGGGAGTTGAGCGCCGGACCGACGCCACCCTCACCGCCGGTGCCGTGACACGAGGTGCACGACAGCGCGAACAGCTCCTCACCCTGCTGGGCGAGCGAATCCAGTTGCGAGGCCCGGGCATCGTCGCGGTTGGCCGGTTCGAACCATCGGTACAGCGGGAAGATCGCCGCCATGGCGATCATCAGACCGACCCCGATGGCCATGACCCGGTTGGTCGAGCGTTCGAGTTCGTCGTCGTCGGATCGGTAGTTCATCCGTGGCTTCCCTCCGCACAGGACCCGCCGGTCGCCGGCTCGTCGATCGTCTCACCGCCAGGCGGCGGCCCTTCGATCGCCGAGCCCGTGTCGATGACCAGCAGGCCGTTGTCGACCTCGACCGGATAGCGGTCGAGGCCGCGTGGCGCAGGTCCGGCCCGGAACTCTCCGACCCGGTTGAAGATGCTGCCGTGGCACGGGCACTCGAACTGTCCCGACGACTGGCAGAACGGGACCCGGCAGCCGAGATGGGTGCACTTCTCGGACAGGGCGATGATCTCGCCGCCGGAGTCGCGGGTGAGATAGGCCCGAGCGGCCCGGATCTCGAGCACACCGGACTCGGGAACGGCCTCCGGTGCGACGGTCCGTACCTTGCCGCCGAATCCGGTGGCCGGCCCCGGCTTGATCAGGTCCCACGAGGTCCAGATGCCGGCGCCGACGAAGAGGCCGGCACACCCGAGCCACATGCGGGTCAGGAAGCGTCGGCGGTCCATGGTCTCGGTCATAGCTCTCCGTGCCATTCGTTCCAGGGCCACACCCAGGACCAGTTCGGTCCTCGGAACATGAAGCCGATCAGCGTGAGGATGATCCACAGCACCAGGAAGGTGGTGAAGGTGATGGTCGCGACCTTGCGGTGGCGCAGCAGCTTCCAGGGGCTGCGGTCGATGAAGGGGAGGGCGACCAGGGCCATGACGATCCCGCCGGGAATCAGCACGCCGGCCACCAGCGGGTGGAAGTGGGCGAGCAGTTCCTGGAGACCGGCGAAGTACCAGGGCGCCTTCTCCGGGTTCGGTGTCACCGTCGGATTGGCGATGTCGCGCAGTGGCGCATCGAACAGCACCGCGATGACCAGGACGAAGAACAGCACCGACAGCGCGGCGACCGCGTGACGCACCAGCAGATGCGGCCACACCATGACCAGGTCGTCGGTCTCGGGTTCCTTGCGTTCACCGATCGGTGTTCCCGGCACCACGCCGAGGACCCGTTGTCCCTTGGCGGTGGTCGCGGGGCGTGTCGTGTCGGCGTCGGAGCCGATCGTCTCAGACATCGAGGGGCTCCTCGGTCGGGATCTCGAGCATGTTGTCCTTGCGCCAGCGCCACAGGTGCAGCATGAGCACCGACACCATGATCACCGGGATCACGGCAACGTGGAGCACGTAGAAGCGCAGGAGCGTCGATGCGCCGACGATCGGTCCGCCGAGCAGGACCTCGCGGATGTTGCCGCCGATGAACGGGACGTAGGCGGCCATCTCGCTGCCGACCGTGATGGCCCAGTAGGCGAGCTGGTCCCACGGCAGCAGGTAGCCGGTGAACGACATCAGGAAGGTGAGAGCCAACAGGATCACGCCGATCACCCAGTTGCCCTCGCGCGGGGGTTTGTAGGCGCCGCGGTAGAACATCTTGCACATGTGGGCGGCGACGGCCAGGACCATCAGATGGGCGGACCAGCGGTGGACGTTGCGGATGTACTGGCCGAACGCGACCTCGGTCTGCAACGTCTGGATGTCGCCGTAGGCCTGGTTGGGCGACGGGACGTAGAAGAACATCAGGTAGAGGCCCGAGACCACCAGGGATCCGAGCAGGACGGTGCTGATCACGCCGAGGTAGTAGGAGTAGCGAAACGCGATCTGCTCGCGCTTCATCTTCACCGGGTAGAGGTGGAGCAGGAAGCTCGCCCAGTGTGCGGCCGCGCGGTCACGGGGCGTGCGACGGCGGGGGCCGCGCCAGATCGACTTGCCGACCCGGGTGTCGCGCACCTGATCGAAACGGTCGCGGCCCGGCAGCAGCGGTGCGGCGCCCCTCTCGTCCTCGGTGGGCGGTCGTTCGGTCACTGACATGCGGGGACTCCGGTTCCGGTCCAAACCCCCATGGAGAGGGCGTCGGGTGGGCAGCGTTCGATGCAGAGCGCGCAGCGGATGCAGCGCGACTCGTCGAGGAGGAGGGCGGTGGCGCCGGTCGGGGCGGTCTCGTCGATCTCGATCGCCGGGACGAGGGAGATCACGTCGACCGGGCACACGTCGGCGCACAGGGCGCACAGCACGCACTTCTCGATGTCGAGCTGGATGTTGGCGAAGCAGCGCAGGCAGCGGCTCGCCTCGGCTCGTGCGCTCAGCTCGTCGAAGCCGAGCTCGACTTCGGTCAGTCCGATACGGCGGCCGGTGTCGAGGGTCGGCGGGTCGATGCGGTCGTAGCTGTCGTAGATGTCGTCGAGGCGGTGGAACTGTTGCAGCGTCACCATCTGGCCGGCCTCCGGCGCCTCGTCGGCCTCGCCGCCGAGGGCACGGTGGATGTCGGCGGCCGACCGGCGACCGTCGGCGATCGCGTCGATGAGGCTCCGGGGCCCCTTGGCGGCATCGCCACCGGCCCAGACGTCGGCGAGTGAGGTCGCGCCGGTCAGGTCGTCGACGCCGATCGTGCGTCGTGGAGAGGTTTCGGGCCCGTCGGGACCGAGGACCTCGAGATCGATCGCCTGGCCCACCGCGAGGATCACCGTGTCGGCGGGGATGACCCGCAGGTCCGTCTCGTCGAACTGGGGCGAGAACCGTCCCTCGTCGTCGGTCAGACGGGTGACGCCCTTGGTCTCGACACCGGTGACGCGGCCGTTCTCGACCAGGATCCGGGTCGGCCCGCGGCCGCTCTCGAATGTGACTCCCTCGGCCTCGGCCTCCTCGACCTCGAACTCATGGGCCGGCATCTGGTCGCGGCGCTCGAGCGACATGACCGTGATGTCGCGGGCGCCGGCGCGCGCCGCGGTTCGGGCCGCGTCGATGGCGTCGCTCACCGGGTCGCGCCCGGCGGCCTCGTCGTAGTCGTCGGCTCGCAGCGCAGTGCGGGCTGCATCCATCGCGACATCGCCACCGCCGATCACGAGCACCCGCTCGCCGACGTCGACGTGGAAGCCGCGGTTCATGTTGACGAGGAACTCGATGGCCTTGAGCACCCCGTCGGCGTCGCCGCCCTCCACGTCGAGGCCGCGGCCGAGGGTCGCCCCGATGCCGAGGAACACGGCGTCGAAGTCCTCTCGCAGCCCGTTCAGGGTGATGTCGCGGCCGAGTTGCGTCTCGTAGTGGACATCGATGCCGAGCGCGAGGATCGCGTCGATGTCGCGCTGCAGGACCGTGCGATCGAGGCGGTACTCGGGAATGCCGAGCCACATCGCCCCACCGAGCTTGTCGGTGGCCTCGTAGATCGTCACCTGGTGGCCGTGGCGGCGCAGGTCGTGGGCCGCGGCGAGTCCGGCCGGTCCGCCTCCGACGATGGCGACCCGCGTCGAGCGGTCGTTCTCGGCTGCGGCAGCGACGCGATCCCAGATCTGGGCGCCGTTGGCGGCATCGTTCTCCGGGCCGTACTTCTCCGTGACGAACCGCTTGAGGGCCCGGATCGCGATCGGTCGATCGATGGCGCCCCGACGGCACGCGTCCTCACACGGGGCCGCGCAGACCCGTCCGCACACCGACGCGAACGGGTTGGGGAGGCGGGCGGTGAGGTAGGCGAGTTCGTCGAGGCCGTCGGCAATGGCGGCGACGTACATGCCGGCGTTGGTGTGGACCGGACACGCGGCGAGGCACGGGATGTTCTCGTCGTAGTACTCGAGTGCACCGGTCATCAGATGCGCTTCTCTCGATGGGCGTACCAGACGGCGCCGAGGGTCACGAGCAGCCCGCCGAGCCAAAGCGACGTCCCCACGAATTCCTGCACCGGACGGTCGAGCTTGTTGACGGTGTCGGTCTGCAGCGCCCAGTTCGGCACGAACACCGTGAAGGCGATGAAGCCGACCACGATGATCGCCGTCTTCAGCGACGCGTCGAGCCACGGCATCTCGAGGCCGTCGTGGGCGGACGTGATGCGGGGGAGCAGGACGAAGAGGCCGACGGCGCCGGCGATGAGGAAGCTGATCTGCATGGCCAGGTTGGCCCCGTCGGGGAGACCGGACCCGGTGCTGCCGCCGGTCTCGGCGGCCGCGGTGGGCGCAGCGGGTGCGAGAAAGCCACCCTGGACATAGGCGATGACCGCGTCGACGTCGTCGGCGGGCAGCGTGGAGAAGGCGGGCATGCGGCCGTTGTAGGTGACGCCGTTGACCACGAGCTCGCCCTGTCGCCCGTTGGCGAGCACGTCTCGGAGGTAGACCTCGTCCTGCACGTTCGGATTGTCGAGCAGGGGCGGGAACTGGCTGGGGAGGCCGACACCGCCGGGCTGGTGACAGCCGGAACACGTCGAGCTGTAGACGGCGGCGCCGCGGGTCAGCAGCTCGATCTGGGCCTCGTCGTCGGCGGCGGGTACGCCGTCTCCCGTGTCGGCGGGTGCCTCGGTCGCTGCGGCGAACGAGACGCCACCGAACCCGGCGCCGGCGACGACGAGCACCGCGGCGATGAGGAAGGCGAAGGGCAGCGGAAGGTGTCGCGCTGCGCGTGCATTGGAAGAAGCCATATCCGAGGAGAGTCCAGGTCCGGTGTCGGTCCCGGCGATCATCCGGTGACGACGGCAATCGGGAATAGGGCCTTTGGTCCCTGTTCCCGGACCGGGCTCCGATCGCAGCATTCGAGGGTCGTTTCGAACCGGGAGGGTGCGCGTGAGCGCGAGTGAAGGAGATGCCGCGGCGAGCGCGAGCGTCGATCACGAAGAGGAGTTCAAGCCGACGGGGACCATCTTCCTGCTCGGCTGTTTCATCGCCATGCTGATCCTCTTGTGGGTCACGGTGTACCTGATCCTGCTGAGTCGGGGAGCGACGGGATGAGCGATGAACCGGTGACCGGGGAGGCGCCCCGTCAGTCGATGGGGATCGACCCCTACGAACGCAACTGGATGCGGTTGTCGATCCTTCTGCTCGTCACCTTCGCCGCGACGATCACCATCGGTGGTCTCGTCATGGGCTTCGAGGTGCCCGGCGCAGAGCAGGAGGTCGACCCCCGAACGGTCCTCGACACGCCGCCGTGGTCCGAGCCGGGTGTGCGAGAGGTCGCGCCGGGGATCTTCGAGGCCTACGTGGTCGCCCAGACCTGGGCGTTCGTGCCCCAGTCGATCACGCTCCCGGTCGGCGCCGAGGTCACGATCAACCTCACCAGTCCCGACCTGCAACACGGCTTTCGGGTCGACGAGACGAACCTCAACATGATGGTCGTGCCGGGGCAGGTGTCCACGCTGACGTACACCTTCGACGAACTCGGTGCGTTCACCTACATCTGCCACGAGTTCTGCGGTCGCGGCCACGAGGCGATGTACGGCGTGATCAATGTCGTCTCGCAACAGGACTACGAGGCGCTGAACGCTCCCACCACCACGACAGAAGCGCCGGCGAGCGCCGAGGAGGCCGCAGGATGACCGTCACCGATCCGACCCAGAAGGTCGAACGCAACTGGGACGGCGACTACGACCTGACCGAGGCCGAGAAGAAGTTCGTCGCCCGTCACATCTGGGTCGCCATCTCCGCCCTCTTCGTGGGCTCGCTGTTCGGACCCCTGCAGTCGTTCCAGTATTCGGGGTTCGATCTCTACGGGTACCTCGACCCGATCATCAAGAGCTACTACCAGGGACTCACGATCCACGGCGTGCTCAACGCGCTCGTGTGGACCACCTTCTTCATCGTCGGGTTCACCAACCTGACCACGATGAAGGGGCTCAACCGCCCCCTGGCCAACCCGCGGATCAACCGGATCGGGTTCTGGGTGATGACCGTCGGCGTGCTCATGACCGCCGCGCCGATCCTGCTCAACAAGGCCACCGTCCTCTACACGTTCTACCCGCCGCTCGAGGCGAGCTGGGCCTTCTACCTCGGCCTCACCCTCGTGGTCGTCGGCAGCTGGATCGAGGGGCTCGGCTTCTACCTGACACTGCACGCATGGCGGAAGGACAACCCCGGCGTGCGGTCGCCGTTCATCGCGCTCGGCGGGGTGATCAACGCCGCCATGTGGCAGATCGCCACGCTGGGGGTGGCGATCGAGATCCTCACCATGCTCCTGCCGTGGTCGCTCGGTCTCACCGACGGCACCGACCCGGAGCTCGCCCGCACGTACTTCTGGTTCACGGGCCATCCGCTGGTCTACTTCTGGCTGCTGCCCGCCTACGTGAGCTGGTACGGCATGTTGCCCAAGCAGGCCGGTGGCAAGCTGTTCAGCGATTCGCTGGCCCGGCTCGCGTTCTGGATGTTCCTGATCGTGTCGGTGCCGGTCGGCTTCCATCACCAGTTCGTCGACCCCGGCGTGCCGCAGACGTGGAAGTGGATCCATGCGATCCTGACCTACTCGGTCTTCTTCCCGTCGATGATCACGGCGTTCACGGTGATCGCCTCGTTGGAGTACGCCGGCCGCAAGCGGGGCGGCACCGGTCTGGTCGGCTGGATCCGGTCGCTGCCGTGGAACGATCCGTCCGTCACCGCCCAGCTGCTGGCTGCGATCCTGTTCATGTTCGGCGGTATCGGTGGTCTGACCAACGCGTCGTACAACCTCAATCTGGTGATCCACAACACTGCCTGGGTGCCCGGTCACTTCCATCTGACCGTGGCAACGGCCGTGACGCTGTCGTTCATCGGCATCACCTACTGGATGATCCCCTACCTGACCGGGAAGGAGCTGTGGAGCCCGAAGGTGGCCCTGTTCCAGGCATGGACGTGGTTCGTCGGCATGATCATCTTCTCCAACGCGATGCACATGCTCGGGTTGCTGGGAGCGCCCCGCCGCACGGCGCTCGGCGACGCTCCCTACGTTCCGGAGTCGTGGGACGGCCACCTGATGCGGGTGTCGATCGGTGGGGCGATCCTGCTCGTCTCCGTGCTGACCTACGTGACCATCGTGATCAAGACGGTGCGAGGACCGAAGGTCGCCGCCGAACTCGTGCCCACGGTCCCGATCGCCGAATCGATCCGGAGCCCACAGCTCACGCCGGACTGGCTCGACCGGTTCAAGCCGTGGCTGATCGCGGCCGCAGCCCTGCTGGTGTTCGCCTACGGACCCCAACTCGTCGACCAGATCCTCAACATGAACCTGAACGCCCCCGGCACCGACTTCACCCCCTGGTAGCGACGTCGTCTCGATGTCGTCCCGCCTCGCATCCCCCGACGAGTCACCCGCCCGCCGAGTCGTCGAACGGCTCGACGCGCGGGCCGACGCGGCGATGCGGCGCGCCACCGGGTCGGCCCGGGCGAACCCGCTCCTCCACGCCGGAACCATCAGTGTCTTCCTGCTCGTCGTGGTCGTGCTGTCGGGCGTCTACATCACGCTGTTCTTCGAGTTCGGATTCGTCGAGTCGTTCGAGTCGGTCCAGCGTCTCACCGACCATCCCGTGCAACGGGTGGTCCGCTCCGTGCACCGGTACTCGTCGGCCGCCCTGGTGGCCACCACGGCCGTCCACGCATGGCGGACCTTCGTGGCCGGCCGATTCACCGCCGGCCGGAGGTTCCGGTGGCTGACCGGCGTCGCCGCCCTCGGTCTGGTGTGGCTGGCCGGTGTCACGGGGTACGCCCTCGTCGGCGACCAGCGGGCGCAGGCCATCGGCGGCGCCGTCGCCAACCTGATCGAGCGGACGGGATGGGGGGCGTCACGAGTCGGGCAGGCGATGCTCGACTCTGCCGAGGGCACCGGTGGCTCCGGACTCTTCCTCTTCGTCTGGTTCCTCCACCTCGGGCTCACCGCCGTCATCGGCTGGGCGATCTGGCGTCATCTGCGGCGGAGTCGCCAGGCGATCGTGCCACCGCGCCACTGGATGGTCGCCATGGCTGTCGGCCTTCTCGCCCTTTCGCTGATCGTGCCCGCCGATCTTCTCGGCAGGGCCGACCCGGCCCGCCTCCTGCCGGACATGTCGCTCGACCCGTTCATGCTGTTCCTGCTGCCACCGCTGCGCTCGGCGGCGGGGGAGTTGGTGCTCGCCGCAATGGTGCTCCTGGGCGGCGCCGTCGCCGCGATTCCGTGGGTGCTGCGCGACCGGCCCGGCATCGTCGTGGCGATCGACGAAGCCGCGTGCACGGGGTGCGACCTGTGTGTCGTCGACTGTCCCTATCTGGCCCTCGAGATGGTCGAGAACGCCGATGGTCGGTCGGTGGCCCGTCTCGATCCGGCCGCGTGCGTCGCCTGCGGCATCTGCCTCGGATCGTGCTCGTTCGGGGCCATCTCCATGCCGGGGCAGCCCGAGCCGGCCGCCGTCGACTGTGCCGGACGTGCGGTCGTCGTCACCTGTCGTCGTCAGGCGCGCCACACCGGTGGCGGCGGCCCCGAGGGGGTCATCGTCGAGGTCGAGTGCACCGGGGCGATGCATCCGTCCGCCGTTCACGAGCTCACGACCCGCGGTGCGGTGTCCGTCGACGTCGTCGGCTGCGCGCCGGGCGAGTGCGGCTACGGCATCGGGAACCGGCTGACCCACGAACGCCTGCAAGGACAGCGGGCGCCGCATGTGGCCCGTCGGGACCTCGGCCTCGCCACCGAGACCTATGTCGAGCTCGGTGCGCTCCGCGGTGCCCAGTTGCCCGCCGCCGCGCCCGACCCGGATGCGTCGGAGCTGCCGGGATCGCGGCGGGCCCGACTCGTGGGCGCCGCAGTCGTCGCTGTGTCGCTCCTTCTCGTGGGCGCCGCAACCCTGCTGCCGTTCGGTGGCGATGGTGAGCGCGCCGGTGTGCGGGTCGTCGTGTCGCACCGTCCCGGCGCACAACTCGAAGGGCAGGACGGTGCGTCGGGCGCCGGCGCGGACCTCGCCGAGGTGTCGATCTCCGTCGACGGCGCCGAGGTCCGCAGGGCCGGTCTCGCCGAATGGGACGGCGTAGCGACCGGCGCGGTCGACGCGACGCTCGAGCCGGGCCGTCACGACATCGAGGTGGTGCTCATCGAGGGCGACGACCGGTCGGTGCTCTTCGACGACGCCGTCGAGCTCGTCGCCGGGCAGCGACTTCTCGTGCCGGCCGTCGACGTACCGCCTCCGCCCGGCGTCGCCGCCGGCCGCACCGTGTTCACCGAGGCGAGGATCGGTGGCTGCACGATCTGTCACTCGACCGACCGCGGCGTGGACGACGTCGGCCCGTCCCTCTACGGCGTGGCCGATCGTGCCGGCTCCACCGTCGAGGGCATGACCGCGGCGGAGTACCTCCGGGAGTCGATCGTCGACCCCGACGCCCATGTGGTCGAGGGGTGGCCGGCCGGGCAGATGCTCCCTGTCTACGGTGAGCGGCTCACGGAGTACCAGATCGATTCGCTGGTCGAGTATCTGCTGACGCTGGAGGGAAGCTCGTGACGACGCGCCCCGACACCCAGCCCGCCGAGCGCTCAGGCCTTCTGGAAGATGGTCTCGGTCCCGACCCCGTCGACGCCGTCGATGGTGCGGGTACCGATGAAGTCGCCGTTGTCGGCCAGGACGTAGCGGGCGGTGCCGGACGCATCGCCGCCGGGCGCGGAGATGGTCGTCCACTCGACCTCGAACTCGTTGCCCGTGAGGGTACCGATGCCCTCCTGGAGGGTGCCGGTGATCAGCCAGCGCACGAGGTACTCGTCGCCGACCTCGGTGGCATCGATCACGACGGTTCCGGAGTACTCCTCGCCACGGACGTCGATGCCGTTGACGGTGTAGGTGCCGAGGATGCCCTCGCCGTCGACGACAGCGGTGCCGGGTTCGGAGCATCCGGTGGCGACGGGTACGGCGGCGAGGACCAGGGCGGTGACCAGGAGCGTGACGGTGCGGCGCATGGCCCCGACGGTAGTCATCGTCGACGGTTCCCTCTGTGGACCAAGGTCCTGATGTGGGTCGGCGGTGTGATCGCCGGCGCCGCGCTCGCGTTCGCGATCCTCCAGCCGATCAAGGTGTTGCCCCGGATCCGGGTCGCTCCCGGCTACGCGATGACCGACCAGACCGGCGCGACGTTCACGAGCGAGACCACGAGGGGCACGGTGACGCTGTATTCGTTCACTCCCCTCGACTGCGGTCGGCGTTGCGACGACATCTTCGCGACCCTCGCCGACGTGAGGACGAGGGTTGCCGACGAGGTGGATCTCGGTGAGGTCGACTTCCGCGTCGTCACGATCGCGTTGGCCGATGCCCCCACCGCCGATGCCCTCGGCGCGGCGGCCGAGGCCAGTGGTGCCGACGGCGAGGAGTGGATCTGGGTCGGGGGGCCGCTCGATCGTGTGCGCACCGTCGTCGGTGCCGGATTCCGTCAGTACTTCGACCTGTCCGACAATGGCGAGGTCGACTTCGATCCCGGCTATGCGCTCGTCGACGGGAGTGGCATCATCCGGGGCGAATACCGCTATCGCACGCTCGCCGAGGACGCCGAGAAGATGGTCAACCAGATCGACTCGCTGGGTGTGGAACTGCGGCATTCCACCGGCGCGGCCGGGCTCGCCTACGAAGCCGCGCACCTCTTCTCCTGCTATGGCTGATGCTCCCGGTGTGGCCGATCCCCGTCCGCTCTGGATCCGTCTGCTGCGGACGGTCGTGCCGATGCTGCTGGCGATCGCCGCCGGAGCGATCGTGCTCGTGTTCGTGGTGCGCGAGGTCGCGCCCCACTCGTGGAGCGGCACCGCGTTCGCCGATCCGGATCCGGCACCGGACTTCACCGGCCTCTCCTTCGATTCCGGAGAACCTGCGGACCTCGACCGCTACGAGGGGAAGGTGGTCGTCGTCTACTTCGGCTACACGTCGTGCCCCGATGTGTGCCCTCTCACGCTGAGCCGGGCCGCCCGGGCCATCGACGGTCTCGGAGATCGAGGCGACGACGTCCAGCTGTTCATGATCTCCGTCGACCCGGCCCGCGACACCCTCGAGCGTCTCGGCGAGTACCTCCGGTTCTTCGACGAACGATTCATCGGCGTCGGCGGTGACGTCGCCGCGGTGGCCGACGTGGCGGCCAGCTATGGCGTGTTCTTCGAGCCGCAGCCACCCGAGGACGACGGGTTCTACGAGGTCGACCACACCGCCACGCTGCTCGGCATCGACCGGCAGGGGAACCTGAAGGTGATCTGGAACCCCGACGTCGAAGCCGACCCGTTGCGATCCGACCTCGAGGAGCTGCTCGGATGAGGGGGATGCGGCCCTTCGTCGGGGTCGCGGTCGCGACCCTGCTCTTCGCCGGTTGCGGCGACGACACCGGGCCGGCCGACACCGCGGGAGCGCTCTCGGTGCGCGATGTGTGGGCCCGACCGACGGCACCGGGCGCGCCGACCGCGGCGTTCTACTTCGCGGTCGAGAACACCGGCACGCAAGCGGATCGTCTACTCGGGGCGACGTCGTCGGCGTGCCTCTCGACCATGGTGCACCGCTCGACGGTCGACGACGGGGTCACGAGCATGGAGCCGACATCTGCCGAGGAACTCACGCTCGAGCCGCAGGGGCGGTTGGCCTTCGAGCCCGGCGGCCTCCACGTGATGTGTCTGGGCCTGGTCACGCCACTCACCGAGGGCGCCGACATCGACCTTCGGCTGACGTTCGAGATGGCAGGGGGCGTCGACGTGACGGCCGCGGTCGAAGATCGCTGACTGAATCGGCGCGGGATTCCGCGCCGCACGTGGCACCATTGCGGGATGGAACCACGCTTCGGACGGGTACTCACTGCCATGGTGACGCCCTTCAACGCCGACGGATCCCTCGACCTCGACGGTGCGCAGGAACTCGCCGCTCATCTGACGACGGTCGGCGGCAACGACGGTCTGGTCATCGCCGGCACGACCGGTGAGAGCCCGACGCTGACCCACGACGAGCAGATCGATCTGATCCGCGCCGTCGTCGAGGCGACCGAGACCCCGGTGGTCGCGGGTGCGGGCAGCAACGACACCAGAGCGGCCGTCGAGTTGACCCGGCGGGCGACCGCGGCCGGCGCCCACGGCATTCTCCACGTGGCCGGCTACTACAACCGGCCGTCGCAGGCCGGCCTGAGCGAGCACTTCCGTGCCTGCGCGGCGGCGACCGACCTCCCGATCCTCCTCTACGACATCCCCGTCCGCACCGGGCGCAAGATCGCGACCGAGACGATGGTCGACCTCTTCACCGACGTCGACAACATCGTCGGCGTGAAAGACGCGGCCGGCAGCCCGGCCGAGACGGCCCGGATGCTGTCGCTCGCCCCGGAGGGCACCGAGGTCTACAGCGGCGACGACGGTCTCACCCTGGCGCTGATGGCGATCGGCGGTGTCGGCACCATCGGTGTCGCGACCCATTGGGTGGGCAATGAGACCTCCGAGATGATGAATGCCTTCTTCGGCGGCGACGTCCACAAGGCCGCCGAGATCAACCGACGCCTCATCCCGTCCTACGAGTTCGAGACGGGCGATCTCGCGCCCAACCCGGTGCCGACCAAGGCCATGCTGCGACTCCTCGGTCTCCCGGGCGGGCCCACGCGGATGCCGATGGGCCCCGAACCGGCGTTCGTCGAGGACGACGCCAAGGCCGTGCTCGCCGAACTCGGTCGAGCCTGAGATGGGATCCGGAAAGCCGGCCGCACCCGTTCGCATCACCTTCCTCGGCGGCCTCGGCCAGATCGGTCGCAACTGCGCCGCCATCGAGACCGAGGGACGCATCGTCGTCCTCGACTGCGGTCAGATGTTCGCGGGCGATGATCTGCCCGGCGTCGACGCGGTCCTGCCGGACCTCAGCTATCTGATCGACAACGCCGATCGGGTGGAGGCGATCATCGCCACGCATGCGCACGAGGACCACATCGGGGCGCTCCCGTACCTGATGGCGCACCTCTCGGTTCCGATCTACGGGTCGGCTTTCACCCTGGGGCTCATCCAGCACAAGCTCAAAGAGGTCCGACTCTTGGACCGGGCGCAGCTCCGCGAGATCAAGGACGGCGACCGCGGGATGGTGGGGCCCTTCGACTGTGAGTTCCTCCCGGTCACCCACTCGATCCCGTCGGGCAACATCACCGCCTTCCACACCGACCAGGGCGTCATCTTGCATTCGAGCGACTTCAAGCTCGACCTCACGCCGGTCGACGGACGCCGCACCGATCTCTCCCGTATCGGCGCGCTCGCCTGGGACCCGGGAATCCGCCTGCTGCTGGCCGACTCGACCAACGCCGATCAGCCCGGTGCGTCGCGTTCGGAAAAGGACGTCGGCGCGGCGTTGAGCGCCGTCATCCGGGGCGAGGAGGGTCGGCGCGTGATCATCGCGTCGTTCGCCAGCCATATCCATCGGATCCAGCAGATCGCCGACGCGGCGGTCGAGACCGGGCGGGTGCTCGTCACGCTCGGGCTGTCGATGCGACGCAACGTGAAGCTCGCGCGAGACGTGGGGATCCTCCGCATTCCCGACGCCCACATCCGAGACATCGAGGACATCGGCGATCTCGAACCAGAACGCGTCGTCGTGGTCTGTACGGGGTCCCAGGGCGAGCCACGGGCGGCCCTGACACAGATGTCGATCGGGGAGAGCCGCTGGATGAAGCTCGACGACAACGACACCGTCGTCTTCAGTTCCCACCCGATCCCGGGCAACGAGGCGGCGGTCGCGTCGGTGCGCAACGGACTCGCCCGCCTCGGCGCGAAGGTGCTCCACAGCGGCCAGGTCGACGTCCACACCAGCGGCCACGGCAAGCAACAGGAATTGGCCACCCTCCACTCCGTTGCCGTGCCCGAATGGTTCGTGCCCGTCCACGGCGAATACGCCCACCTCGTCGCCCATCGGGATCTCGCCTACAAGATGGGAATGCCGCACGACCGCGTCGTCTTCTGCGAGGACGGTGACCAGATCGAACTCAGCGACGACGGCATCACCCATCTCGGATCGATCGGCACCGACCGCGTGTACGTCGACGGCATGGTCGGCGACCTCGGCAACGCCGTGCTCGGCGACCGCCGCGTGCTCGGCGACGACGGCTTCGTCACGATCGTGGTGCACGTCGATCTGGAGCGTGGTGAGATCATCGCCGGCCCCGACGTCGTCACCCGCGGGTGGGTCGAGAAGCCGGCGCTGCTCGCCCACGAGACCGCAGTGGCCGACGCAGTGGAGCGTGATCTGCGCAAGGCACTGAAGGCTGGCGAGAACGATCTGGAGAAGCTCAGCCAGATCACTCGTCGCTCGGCCGGTCAGACGGTCAGCGACCGTACCCGCCGTCGCCCCATGATCGTGCCCATGGTGCGCGAGGGCTGATCCGCTGCCCTACCCGGTCGGCCTCGTTTTCGCCGAAACGACGACGAGATCACGCCGAGCACGATGAGGTCGGAGATGACCACCTCCCGGCTCGATTTCCACTTCGTCGTGTCGGAGCTGGCGGCGCACATCGCGCGACCGCACGCGCGAACCGCGCGAGTGGGGTGCCCCGGGGCCGGCACCCCGCGCTGGTAGGTTCGAAGACATCGTGGCCACCAAGACGAACTCCAAGAAGCGCGCCCCGGCCAGGAAGCCGGCGGCGAAGCGGCCCGCAAAGGGTCCCTCCGCGTCCCGCCAAGCGGTCGGATCCGTGCTCTCGGGCCATCAGGCCGACCTCTGGGGCGTCGGTGCGATCCTTCTCGGCCTCCTTGCGGCGGCCAGCGTCTGGATCGGCGCCGCGGGCGTCGTCGGCGAGGGATTCGACGATGCGCTCGCGCTCGGGCTCGGCCTGTTGCGGGTGATCATCCCGATCGGACTCGTCGGGCTCGGCGTCGCCCTCATCCGGGGCGACGACGTCGACGATTCCGAAGCGGAGCGGCTCGCGCGTGTCGCCGTCGGTGGTGCGCTCATCGTCGTGGCCCTCGCGGGGCTGCTCCACGTGCTGCGCGGTCGTCCCGGCATCGATGATCCGGTCAGCGAGATCGGGGCGGCCGGCGGCATCCTCGGGATGGCGATCGGCGGCCCCCTCCATGGCCTGCTCGCGCTCGCCGGCAGCGTTCTCATCCTGATCGCGGTCGCCCTCGTCGGGGTGATGGTGCTGACCGGCTCGACGGCGCGTGAAGTCGGTGGGGGGATCGCGAAGGTGGTCGGTCCGGCCGCCGGCGCAGTCACCCGCACGTTCCGCGGGCTGTTCGCCGATCCCAACTCGGAGGTCATCGACCTTCGAGACGACGCTGCGGCGCCGCAACCGGCGCCGCAACCCGAACCGGAGCCGGACCCCGAGCCCGACGAGCCGGCGGCCAAGATCTCACGCAAGGCGAAGGCCACAGCCGAACCGGTGAAGGAGCAGGAGCAGCAGGCGCTGCCGATGATGGATCCCGGCGACTGGACGCTGCCGCCGCTGTCGATGCTGGCCCGCAGCGACAAGCAGGAGATCGATGCGGTGGAGGTCGCCGAGCGGGGCAAGCTCCTGCACGCGGCGCTCGCCCAGTTCGGCGTCGAGACCACACTGCTCGAACCCGTCGTCGGTCCGACCGTCACCCGTTATGTGCTCGAGTTGGGTGAGGGCGTCAAGGTCAGCAAGCTCGAGAGCCTCCGGAAAGACATCGCCTACGCGATGGCCTCGCCCGACGTGCGAATCCTCGCGCCGATCCCGGGTCGCCGGGCGATCGGTGTGGAGGTGCCCAACAGCAGCCGCGAGATCATCACCGTCGGCGACATCCTCGGCTCGAAGGAAGCCCGCCAGGCATCCCATCCGCTCGAAGTGGCGATCGGTCGCGACATCAACGGCCGCAACATGATGGTCAACCTGGCAACGATGCCCCACGTCCTCATCGCCGGTGCCACCGGCGCCGGCAAGTCGTCGTGCCTCAACTCGTTGTTGACCTCGATCCTGATGCGTTCGACTCCCGATCAGGTCCGCCTGATCCTCGTCGACCCGAAACGGGTCGAGATGGGGCAGTACGACAAGGCGCCGCACCTGCTCACCGCACCGGTGACCGATCCGCGTAAGGCGGCCAACGCCCTCGCGTGGGCAGTGCGCGAGATGGAGCGGCGCTACGACCTCTTGCACAAGGTCGGCTTCCGCGACATCACCGGCTACAACAACGCGGTCGACGCCGACACCCTCGAGGTCGGGCTCGGCGAGGTCGACGAGCACGGAGAGCCGCTGAAATACCGCCGGCTCCCGTTCATCCTCGTGGTGGTCGACGAGCTCGCCGACCTCATGATGGTCGCGGCGCGAGACGTCGAGGATTCCATCGCCCGCATCGCCCAGATGGCACGCGCCGTCGGCATCCACCTCGTGATCGCGACGCAGCGCCCGTCGGTCAACGTCATCACCGGGGTGATCAAGGCCAACGTCCCCGCCCGTCTCGCCTTCGCGGTCTCCAGTCTCACCGATTCACGGGTCATCCTCGATCAGCCCGGGGCGGAGCGCCTCGTGGGCAAGGGCGACCTCCTGATGCTCGGGCCGTCGTCGTCGTCTCCGCATCGCGTGCAGGGATGCTGGGTCGAAGAAGACGAGGTTCGCGCCATCGTCAAGCACTGGCGCGACCAGGCGCCGGAGTTCACCGAGGACCAGACCGTGGCGCTCGAGACCAAGGGCGGTGGTGAGCATGGCGGCGAGCAGAGCACGCTTGCGCCCTCGCTGCCCGGTGGCGTGACCAACACGCCGCCGTCGCTCGACACGATCACCGCCGCGCCCCCCGAAGCCGACGACGACGGCGACGATCTCCTCGTCCAGGCCATGGAACTCGTGGTGCAGACACAACTCGGGTCGACATCGATGCTGCAACGCAAGCTCCGTGTCGGGTTCGCCCGCGCCGGTCGCATCATGGACCTGCTCGAAGAGAAGGGGGTCGTAGGACCCTCGACGGGCTCGAAGGCCCGCGACGTGCTGATTTCTCCCGAGGAGCTCGCCGAGCGTCGAGGCGAAGGCTGATTCGCCCGTAGAATCTGGCACCACATGCTGCTCGGTCTCGTCTTCGCCATCGGTGGCCTGTCGGTTCTGACGCTGGCATCGGATCAGTTCGTCAAGGGCGCGGCGCGGCTTGCCACCGTGTTCAACGTTGCGCCCGTCATCGTCGGTGCCGTCGTCATCGGTTTCGGGACCAGCGCGCCCGAGATGGTGGTGTCCGGGCTGGCCGCGGTCGACGGCAACCTCGACATCGGTGTCGGCAATGTCGTCGGGTCCAATGTGGCCAACATCTCGTTGGTGCTGGCACTGGCATCGTTCATCACCGTGATCCCGGTCAGCTCGCAGACCGTCCGTCGGGAGGCGCCCATCTCGGTGGCTGCCGTGCTGGTGTTCGCCGGCCTGATCCAGGGTGACCTGAGCCGCTGGGAGGGCGCTGCGCTCGGTGCCCTGCTGATGCTGGTGCTCGTGTCGGTGCTGCGTTCAGCGCGGCGCGGTGACCCGCTCGCAACCGACGTCGAGGAGTTGGTGGGCGACGAGGAACACTCGACGAAGCTCGAGACGTTTCGCACCGTGACCGGCCTCGTGCTCGTCATCGCGTCGGCCTGGTTCATCGTGGAGGGCGCCACCCTGATCGCCGACGAGCTCGATCTGTCCGGCGGATTCGTCGGGTTCACGCTCGTCGCGGTGGGCACCTCGGCGCCCGAGCTCGTCACCGCGATGGCAGCCGCCCGTCAGCGAGAAACCGATCTCCTGATCGGCAACCTGCTCGGCTCCAACGTGTTCAACAGCCTCGCCGTCGGCGGTGTGATCGGGCTCGTCGGACCCGGACCCGTCCTCGACACCCGGCTCGCCGAGTGGGGCTCGGTGATGATGGTCGTCATCGTGGTGGTGAGCTGGCTGATGATGATCACCGGTTCGCGTGTCACCCGCCGTGAGGGCGTGGTGCTGCTGGCCCTGTGGGTCGGCAGCGTCATCCTGCTTTCTGGCGGCTGACCTGCGCTTCGGCCGCGAGCACATGGCTGAACATCCGGTAGGCCAGCGCCACCATCATCACGACCGCCGCGACGATCGACGTGATGGCGTAGAGACGGTTGTTGGCGTCGGTGCCGGAGTAGGTGCCGTGGAGACTGGCCATCCAGAAGGTCGCCGCACTCGTCCGATGGATGCCGCGCCAGATCCGGCGGGGGATCCGCTTCATCGCCAGCGAGGTGACCTCGACCACGACCAGCAGCCACATCGCGAGCACCCCCCACGCGACCGCGCCGGTCTTGTAGTCCGACGCGAACGGCACCGTCAGGTCGGCGACGGAGAACTCGATGTAGCTGTCGGCCACGAGCGCGGCGATGTGGATTGCCGTGAACCCGACGGCCAGGCCGCCGAGCCAACGGTGCAGGTCGAGCAGCCAGGCCGGCCGGCGGCTCTCCGAGAAGAGATCGGTGGCGAGCACGATGCCCCACAGCACCGATGCCGTGAGGATCAGCCATGCGACGATCCCGGACGCCCGGGAGAGGTACCACCAGAACTGGGGATTCATCGCACGGCCTCCGTGAGAGCGTTCGAGGGGGACGCGAGCGAGCCGAACCGGACTTCTGCGCCGTCGTTGGTCATGGCGAAGCCGCTGAGAGACCGTTCGGCGGCGTAGGCATCGGCGAGGGCGCTGCCGTTGAGGAGCAGCGCTGTGGCGTGGGCTTCGGCCTGCCACCCGGTCGGCGCGATGACGGTGACCGCGGCGAGGTCGGTCGCCGCGCTCTGCCTCGTCCTGGGGTCGATGGTGTGATGACGCGAGACGCCGTCCGAAACGGAGCGGCGCTTGCGGGTGCTCGATGTGGCCACCCCACCACCGGAGAGGGTGAGTCGGGTGCAGATCGTGCCCGGTTCGAGGGGATGCTCGACGTCGATGGTCCACCCCGATTCGTCCGGTGCGCGACCAGCGGCGGTCATGTCGCCCCCGATGCTGACCAGAGCGCCGGCGGTGCCACCGGCGAGCAGCATCTCGACGGTCAGATCGGCTGCGAGCCCCTTGCCGATCCCGCCGGCATCGACGGCCAGGCCGCCGGGTAGGCGGATGCGAGAGCGCGAGGTGTCGATCTCGGCGTCGTCGATGCTCAGACCGGGACACGGCAGATCGACGACGACGGACCGACGGCCAGGGTCGTCGGCGCTGTGCACATAGCCGGTCTCGAGGACCTCGAAGAGAAAGGTCGGATCGAACCAGGCGGCGGTGTCGGCCGCTGCCCGTTGCATGGTGGTCACCAGCACCATCGTGGCGACCGACACCTCGACCCAGTCGCCCTGGGCCGTGTTGAGCATCGACAGTTCACTGTCGTGGCGGAACCGACTCCAGCGACGGTCGAGATCGTGAAGATGCTCGACCGCCGCCGTCATCGCAGTGGGGGACGGGTCGACGAGGACGACGTGCGCGTCGCACCCCATCACCCGGAACTGATGGTGTTCAGCTTCCACTGGTCGTGGGGGTCGGCGCCGGAGCCGGCGCCGGCGCCGCGGTCACGACCGGGGTCGGTGCCGCGGTGACGACCGGCGTCGGGGCGGCGGTGACGACGGGGGCCGGCGCCGCGGTGACGACCGGGGTCGGGGTCAATGGTGCCGGTGCGGCAATGGCCGGTGCCGGCGACGCGCTCGCAGCCGGGGCCGGGGTGGATGACGCGGCCGGCGCGCCGGTCGCCACATCGGCGGCGACCGTCTCGCCGGGCACGGTCCGCGGGTGGAACACCACGACGACGGGGGGGCCGTCCTCGGATACTTCGCCGGTGAGGACTCCACCCTCCGGGATAGAGGCGACGTCGATGTCGTCCACCGTGAATCCCGGCGGGAGCTCACCCTCGAAGGGCAGGGCGCCGTCTTCGGTGACCGACGGGGTGTCGGCAGCCAGGGTGTTGGAGGGCAGGGTGTTGGCAGGCAGGGTGTCGGCGGGTACTGCTGGTGCCGATGCGGACGTTCCTCCGGTGTCGGCCGTGGCCTCGACTGTGAGCGCTGCCGTGATGCCGAACATCGTGGTGGCGCCGAGACCGGCGGCGAGCACCCTGCCGCTGGCGGCGGGGTGGCGGCGACGGCGACGGCCCGGCCGAGCTCCCGCTGCGGGTGCGGCCGGGGTGGCGGCCGCCGGGGCGGCGGCGTTGCGGGGCTGGCGACGCTGTTGGAGTCGGGCGATTCGGTCGAGCGCCGCCTGGTCCATACCGGTCGGATCAGTCATCGTCGTCGCGGCCTTCGTGCTCGTCGTCGTGATCATCGTCGTGATCGTCGTCGTGATCGTCGTCGTGATCGTCGTACTCGTGGTCGTCGTCGTCGTCGTGGTAGGCCGGTGCCGCGGTGGTCGTGGGCACAGGGGCAGGAGTCGTGACGGCGGGGAGGGCCTCGACCGAGGCGGTGATCGTGCCGTCGGCGTTGAGGACCGCGTGGAACACGAGAGTCGAAACCCCGTCGAAGGTGACCGTCAGCGAACGAGCGGACTGCGTCGAGGTGGTGTAGGAGTAGCCCGAAGCGGGGCTGACCGACTCGATCTCGATGCGATCCCCGTAGTTCTCGATGACGACCTCGCCGGCCGTATCGACCGCGAACGCCTCGTAGGTCGACGACTCTCCGGCGTCGGAGCCGCCGCTCGTGCCGGACGATGCCGGCGACCAATTCGTTCCGGCGGCGAGATGGCCGGGGACCGTGGTGGTGGCGAGGAGCGCATCGAGATCGTCGAGGTAGACGTCGACGACCTCCACACCGACCGGAGCGGTGCTGTCGAGCGGGGAATCGACGGCGGCGGAGAGCTCGCCGACCTCGCTCGAGTCGGCGGCCGTGAGGATGCCGATGTTGGCGCCGACGGCGGCGGTGCCGGCGACGAGGACGCCGACGACCGATGCGGCGGCGGTGAGAACGGGACGGGTGATCATCGGGGGGCCTCCAGGGCTGTGTGGCTGTGAGGAGCTTCGACCTGAACGTACGCACGGTTGATCCAACGTCGTTCCATCAAAAGGTTAGGAAACGGCAAAGATCGACGGTGGGGCACCGATGTGGCCCGGAACCGGCGTCCGGGTGTGTCACCCTTGCGACATGAAACTGCTGGTCGTCGAGGACGACGAGTCGATCTCGGGTCCCTTGCGTACCGGGTTGACCCGCGAGGGGTTCGATGTCGAGATCGCGGCCACGGCCGCCGAGGCGCTTGCAGCGGAGATCCCCGACCTCGTCTTGCTCGATCTGGGCCTGCCGGACCTCGACGGACGCGTCGTGTGCCGGGAGCTTCGTGCACGGTCCTCGGTCCCCATCATCATCGTCACGGCGCGGGGCGACGAGATCGAGCGGGTGACGTTGCTCGAGGCCGGTGCCGACGACTTCATGGTGAAGCCCTATGGATTCCGGGAGCTGGTCGCCCGGATCCGGGCGGTGTTGCGTCGGGTGGCGGCGGCGCCGACACCCGACAACGAGGCCAGGGCGATCGGCGGGCTGCTCGTCGATCCCAAGTCGCGGCGGGTGGAGCGACACGGGACGCCGGTTGCGCTCACGCCACGCGAGTTCGATCTGCTCGTGTACCTCACGGCCGATCCCGGCGCGGTGTTCTCGCGCGACGAGATCATTCACGATGTGTGGGACGAGAACTGGTGGGGGTCGACGAAGACCCTCGACGTGCACGTCGCCTCGCTGCGCAAGAAGATCGGCGCCCAGACGATCGAGACCGTGCGGGGGGTCGGGTTCCGGGTCGTCGACCCCGACGGCGACGAATGACCCGACGGCTCGTCGTCGGCTATCTCGCCATCACCACCTTCGTGCTCGCGATTCTGGGCATTCCGCTCGGGGTCTTCTTCGAACGCCAGCAGATCGACGGGCTCATGACCGATCTCGAGCGTGATGCCACCGTGCTGGCGACGATCTACGAGGATGCCCTCCAGGATGATCTGGTCGCCGACCCGCAACCGGCCCTCGACTACCAGGACCGGACCGGAGCCCGGGTCGTGGTGGTCGACGACGCGGGCATCTCGATCATCGACACGGAGGCGGCCGAAGACCGGGATCTGGGTACGCGGCCCGAGATCGAGGAGGCACTCGCCGGGGTCCACGCGACCGGCTCGCGCTTCTCGACATCGCTCGACACCGAACTGGCATTCGCGGCAGTGCCGGTCGCGTCCGGCGGCGTGGTCTTCGGCGCGGTGCGCGTCACGTTCGAATCCGACCAGGTGCGGCAGCGGGTCAATCGGTTCTGGTGGGGCCTGGGCGCGACCTCTGCCGTGGTCATCGTCGCCGTGGCCGGGGCAGGTTGGGTCATGGCGAGGTCGATCTCGCGCCCGCTCCGCGAACTGCAGGGCACGGCCGAACGGTTCGCCGCAGGCGATCTCGCGACGACGACGCCGAGCGAGAAACTCCCCGAACTGGCGGCGCTCGAGACGGCGATGAACACGATGGCCGCGGAACTCGACAATCTGATCCAGCGGCAGCGGCGATTCGTCGCCGATGCGTCGCACCAGCTGCGGACCCCGCTCACGGCCCTGCGGCTGCGGCTGGAGAACGTCGAAGCGGGGGTGCAGGCCAGCGGTCTCGATGGCGATGCCGAGGAGTTGGGGCGAGCGATCGACGAGACCGACCGGTTGGCACGGCTCATCCAGGACCTCCTGCGGCTCGCGACGGCCAACCAGCCCCGAGATGCCGAACGGATCGACCTCTCGGGCATCGTCCGCGACCGGGTCGACACGTGGACGGCGATCGCCGAGGAGAGCGAAGTGGCGCTCGATGCCGTGTTCGAGGACGGCGAACTGTCCTGTCTGATGGCGCCGGGTGCCCTCGAACAGATCCTCGACAATCTGTTGGAGAACGCGATCAGGGTGTCGCCGGCAGCGAGCGTGATCCGCGTGCGGGTCCGCCGGGCGTTCGGGTTCGCGCGCGTCGACGTCAGCGACGAGGGACCCGGACTCACCGACGAGGAGAAGGACGTCGCGACGGACCGGTTCTGGCGGGGCGATCCGACGACGGAGGGAACCGGGCTCGGGCTGGCGATCGTGGTCCAACTCGTCCTCGCCTCGGGCGGGGCGTTCGTCCTCGAGGACAACGAGCCGACCGGCCTGACCGCCTCCTTCACCGTCCCCCTCTAGGCTGCAGCGGTGTCCGGCCCGCCCCAGACCTACCACCTGACGACGCTCGGCTGTCCGAAGAACGAGGTCGACTCCGACAAGCTCGAGGGAACCCTCGTCGCGGACGGGATGGTTGCCGTCGACGATGTCGACGCGGCCGACGTCGTGGTCGTCAACACCTGTGCCTTCATCGAGGAGGCGCGGGCCGAGTCGATCGACACGATCCTGGCGGTCGCCGCACAGCGCCGTCCGGGGGCGCAGCTCGTCGTCACCGGCTGCATGGCCGAGCGTCACGGCGCCGAACTGGCGGCGGAACTGTCCGAGATCGACCTCGTCGCCCCGTTCGGCGCGGCCCTCACGGGTGGCGCAACCGGGACCTCTTCGGTGGCGGTCTCGCTCGGAGCGACGCGACGGGCGCCCGACTTCGACCTGCTCAACCTTCCCCGTCCGGCGTCGAGCCGGCCCTGGGCCTACGTGAAGATCGCCGAGGGCTGCGACCGGGCCTGCGGGTTCTGCGCGATCCCGACCTTCCGTGGTCCACAGCGGAGTCGATCGATCGAGCAGATCCTCGACGAGGTCGAACAGCTCGGGGCGAAGGAGATCGTGCTCGTCGCCCAGGATCTCGCCGCGTTCGGCCGCGACCAGGGCATCGGCGAGCGGAGCATCGTGCCGCTCGTCGAGCAGGTGGCCGCCCGTGTGGATCGGGTGCGTCTGCTCTACCTCTATCCGTCCGATCTCGACGAACGGCTCATCGACACGATCATCGCCACCGGCGTGCCCTACTTCGATCTGAGCCTCCAACACGTGTCGCCGCCGTTGATGCGTCGGATGCGGCGGTGGGGCGACGGCGACCGATTCCTCGAACGCATCGAGACCATCCGGTCGCGCGAGCCGGAGGCGGCGTTCCGCTCGAACTTCATCGTCGGTTACCCGGGTGAGACCGAGGACGATCACGATCAGCTCCTCGATTTCGTCGAGTCGGCGCGACTCGACTGGTGCGGCTTCTTCGCCTATTCGACGGAGGCCGGGACCTACGCCGCCGATCTCGACGGCACCGTCGACGCCGAACTGCGATCCGATCGCCTGGCCGAGCTCCGCGAGCTCCAGGATGCGATCACGGCCGAGAAACGTGACGAACTGATCGGCCGGACGGTCGAAGTGCTCGTGGACGAGATCGGTGTCGGACGAACCCATCGCGAGGCGCCCGAGATCGACGGAATCGTCTCGGTGCCCCAGACTCTCGCCATGGGGGAGTTCGCGACCGTCGAGATCATCGGGGCGATGGGCCCGGATCTCGAGGCCGAGGTGGCTCGTGACTGAGCTGATCGAACCGCGCCAGGCCGGCATCACCCATCCCGCGAACCTGCTGACCATCACCCGACTCGTCTTCGCCCCCCTGTTGTTCTGGCTGGTGCTCGACGCCGAGGCCAGCCGCGGCGTGTCGTGGGCCGCGTTCGGGCTCGGCATCGCGTTGGCCAGCACCGATTTCTTCGATGGCAGGGTCGCTCGTCGGGCCAACGTCGTGAGCCGCAGTGGCGCCTTCCTCGATCCGCTGGCCGACAAGGTGGTCGTCCTCGGGTCGGGCTTCTGTCTCGTCGCCGTGGAGCGCTACTGGTGGGTGCCGGTGACGATCATGGCGGCGCGCGAGCTCGGGATCACGGCCTGGAGGAGTCGATGGGCGCGCGAGGGGCTCGCGCTCCCGGCCCGGAGGTCGGCGAAGTACAAGACGTTCGTGCAGGGCATCGCTCTCGCCGCAGCGGTCATGCCGACACTCGAGAACCAGGACACCGCCATCACCGTGTTGTTGTGGATCGCGGTCGTCTGGACGGTCGTCACCGGTATCCAGTATCTGGTCGACGGGCAGAACGCCCTGAGTCCCCGCGGCGACTGAGCCGAATTCTCCCGGAGGAAACATGAAGTGTGAAGTCGTTGCGGTCGGGACCGAACTGCTGCTCGGGCAGATCGTCGACACGAATTCGTCGTGGATCGGTGAGCAGCTCGCCCTGGTCGGCATCGACAGTCACTACCAGACCAAGGTCGGCGACAATCTGGACCGGATGGTCGAAGTGCTGCGCCTCGCGGTCGACCGCAGCGACGCCGTGATCGTGTGCGGTGGCCTGGGGCCCACCCAGGACGACATCACCCGCAGCGCCATCGCCGAGGTGATGGGTGTCGAGCTCGTGCGCGACCAGGCGATCGTCGAGAAGATCCAGGCCATGTTCGGCGGTCGTGGTCGCGAGATGCCCGACAACAACCTCCTGCAGGCCGACGTGCCCGTCGGTGCCACGCTCAACCCGGCGATGCCGGGCACCGCACCGGGGCTCATGTGTCCCCTCAGCGGCGCCGACGCGGGCAAGATCATCTACGCGGTCCCCGGCGTGCCCTGGGAGATGCAGCAGATGGTGACGGCGGGGATCCTTCCCGACCTCCAGGCACGCGCCGGGATCACCTCGGTCATCCGCAGCCGGACGCTGCGGACCTGGGGCCAGTCCGAGTCGGGCCTCGCGGAGCAGCTCGACGACGAGATCCGGCGTCTCGACGATGCCGGGACCGCCACCATCGCGTTCCTGGCGAGCGGGTGGGAAGGCCTGAAGGTCCGCATCACCGCGAAGGCACCGACCGAGACCGAGGTCGTCGCCATTCTCGACGAGGAGGAGCAGCGGGTTCGGGAGATCATCGGCGATGTCGTCTTCGGGCTCGACGACGACACCATGGAGTCGGTCGTGCTCGAACTGCTCCGTGAACGCGGCCAGACCCTGGCGCTCGCGGAGTCGCTGACCGGTGGGCTTATCGCCAGCCGGTTGACCGCCCACGCCGGGTTCAGCGACGTGTTCCGTGGCGCCGTCGTGCCCTATCACCGCGACCTGAAGCAGTCCGTGCTCGGCGCACCCGATGTTCCCGCCGTGTCCCAGGAGATGGTCGAGGCCATGGCCGAGGGCGTGTGTGCGACGCTCGGTGCCGATGTCGGCATCGCGGTGAGCGGGGTGGCCGGGCCGGAGCCGCACGAAGGGCTCGACCCCGGTGCGCTGTGGATCGCGATCCACCTGAACGGCGCGACCGAGGCGATCAATCTGACCCTCCCGTTCGATCGTGAGCGCATCCGTCAGTTCACCTGCATCATGGCGCTCAACCTGCTCCGCACCCGGCTCCTGGAGGCCTGACATGCGCACTGAGCTCGATTTCGAGTTGCTCGGCCGGACCGTGCAGGACCTCTACCGCTTCAAGCAGGGCGAGGTGATGAGTGCGATCATCCACCTGGGGGTTCGCCTCGGCCTCTTCGAGGCGCTCGCGGCCAACGACGGTGTCACCAGCGCCGAGTTGGCGACGGTGACGGGCCTCCACGAACGCTGGGTCCGCGAATGGCTCCACGCCGTGGCCGCAGCCGAGCTGGCCGAACACGACGACGGCCGCTTCAACCTCACCCCGGAGGCCAAGGCGACCCTGTGCGTTCCCGATCACCCCGCGGGCGTCGCCGGCGTGTTCGGTCCGCCCATCACCCATGGCGAGATCGATCGCACGGCCGAGGCCTTCGAGACCGGGGTCGGCATGACCTGGGACGAGCACGGCGCCCACACCTGTCACTTCCAGGCGGCCATGGGCGCCGGTGGGCAGAAGACCTGGCTCGTGCCGGTGATCCTCGATTCGATCGAAGGGATGACCGAGCGGTTGACCGCCGGTGCCACCGTCGTCGACATCGGCTGCGGGGCCGGCGTGGCGGCGACCGTCATCGCCGCCGCCTACCCGAACAGCACCGTGATCGGCATCGACCCATCGGTGCATGCGATCGAGGCCGCCGCCGCGCGCGCTGCGGCGGCCGGACTCGACAACCTGAGCTTTCGTTCCGGGGCGTTCGACGACCTGGCCGAACTGGATCTGGCGGACACGGATCTGGTCGACGCTGCGGGCGTCGACCTTCTCCTCACGCTCGACGTCATCCACGACCTCCCCCGGCCGGGCGACGCGGTGCGGGCGGCTCGCGCCTGCCTCGCCGACGACGGTGTCTGGTTCGTCGCCGACATCAAGACCCGGGGCGGGCTCGAGGACAATCGGGTGATCCCCGTGCTGCCGCTGATGTACGGGATGTCGATCCTGTACTGCATGTCGTCGGCCATGTCGGAACCGGGCGGGGCCGGCCTCGGCACACTCGGGCTCACCGAGGGCGTGTTCGGCGAACTCGTCGCCGCGGCAGGGTTCGAGACGGTCGCGACCCGCGAGTTCGACGTCGACCCGCTCAATCGCTACTACGAGGTCCGGGTCAGCTGAGCGCCGCTCGCATCTCGGCGAGCGAGGTCTGCCAGGCGCCGTACTCGATCACCGGTTCGTAGCCCATCGCGACATTGATCGCGAGCATCGCGTCGTTGCTCTGCGCGTTGCCGGTGGTCAGCCGGGTTGCATCCGGTTCCTCGGTTCGGAGCCATCGCCACATCTCGGCCTTGACCCGCTTGCCGATCCCGCGCCCGCGATGACGGTCGACCACCGCGGTGTCCCACTGGTACGACGCGGAGGGGCGCGTCGGATTCACGTGGACCCGGGTGTGGCCGGCGGCCCGGCCGCCGTCGTCGAGGGCCAGCACGCTCATGACCCGCAGCCCGAGCGTGCGCATGGTTTCCTCTTCCTGGCGCACGTCGTCGACGTCGACGTTCCAGTCGTTGATGTCGAGCCCTTCGTGGGGCATGTCGTTCATCGCCATCTGGCTCTCGATCCACGGCGTCATGTACTCGTCGGGGCAGGCATCGACCCACCGCACGATCTCCACATCCGGGGCCCGCCGGGAACCCTCGGTGATCCAACGGTCCATCAGAGCGGCGTCGACGGCGGTCGTGTCGAGCGCCGAAACACGTTCGCGGAAGTCGAGCGATGCGCCCATGCTCGTCCAGAAATGATGCCCGCCGTCGGTGTTCGGACCCCAACCCGTGATCACGGTCCGGTTGTCCGCCTCGGCGATGTCGAGTGCGGCGATCAGGCCGATGGTGCCCGCGTCGCGGTCGACGGCGGCGCCGAACATCTCGATGTTGGCGCGATGGGCGTTGGCCTCGTCGAGCTCGAGTTCGAGGTGGACGAGCGCCCGCGCCCGGTCGCCGTCGATCACCGCGAAGCGTTCGTGGCGGTTGCCCTCCGTGCGGTCGTGGTGGGCGAACCGAAGGAGTTCGGGACCGGTGATCGGTGGGATGGCCGGATCGGTGGCCATCTCATCGCGTTGCTGGATGGCGAGCGCGGACGCGAAGAGGTCGTCGTCGAGTTCGGTGAGGGGAACGACATGCATCTGCGCAGTCTCGCGCTCAGGTGCACTCCGGGATCACGAAATTCGGTCCTGTGAGGCCCGCACACGTCGTTTCGGTCGCGGCGACCTCGCCCCGGGGGTCGACGACGTAAGTGACGACGAGGACGTTCGACGGTCCCACGACGCGGAAGATCACGCCCTCCATGCCACCGACGAAGTCACGGGCGGTCGAGACGAACTGGGCCGGTGTGCCGGCGATTGCCGCGTCGACGATGCACTCGACCTTCGTGGGATCACCGGGGACTGTCGTGGGGTACCCCGTCGTTCGCACGTGGACGCCACAGTCGAGGAGCCCGGCGGGCACGGCGCGGAAGTCGCGGTCGGCGGCCACGGCGGCAGGGGAGGGCTGGGTCGGATCGTCGGCAGGGGGACGCCACGTGGTGGTGGATCCCGTCGTCTCCGGCGCACGGGTCGTTTCCGGTGCACTGCGCAACGGCGACGGGTCGGCCCCGTCGCTGCACGATGCGATGCCGATCACGGCCACGACGGCGAGCGCCGCGAGTCGAATCAGGTGATTGCCCCGGGGTGGAGGGAGGCCGACCATCGATTCGAACACTAGTTTCCCCCTGGTGCCCCGCCTCTTCGTCGCCGTCTGGCCTCCGCCTCCGGTCGCCGACCTGCTCGCCGGGCTCCCGCGTGCCGAGGCTCCGAGACTGCGATGGACCACGCCCGACCAATGGCACATCACACTCCGCTTTCTGGGCGATGTCGATGAAGCCACCGCGGTCGAGCTGGTCGGCGAGATCGATGGTCGGCGCGCCGAGGCCGAGCTCGGTCCGACGGTGCAGCGGCTCGAACCGGGACTCGTCGTGGCACCGGTTCGCGGACTCGACGCGCTGGCTGGCGCGGTGTGGGCCGCCCGTCCTGATGTCGGTGCCGCACCGCATGTCGACGGATTCCGCGGGCACCTCACCCTCGCCCGCCAACGAGGTGGTGGGGCCACCTCGGCCGACGGCGCGGCGATCGCCGCCCGCTTCGTGGTCGACGAGATCGCCCTCGTGCGAAGTGAACTCCACGCCGACGGAGCCCGCTACACCACCGTGACCCGGAGGTCGCTCTCGGCGTAGGGTCCGATCATGCCGTTCGTCGATGTCCGCGATCTCACGATGTACTACGAGATCCACGGGGCGGGTCCTCCGCTCCTGCACATCTCCGGTAGTGGGGGCGACCTGCGCAGGACGGCTCCCGCGCAGTCGGCGCTCAACGACGACTTCGAAGGCCTCCACTACGACCAGCGAGGTCTCGGCCAGACGTCGCACGGCGACGGGCAGCCGACGATGGCCGATTTCGCCGACGACGCCGCGGCCCTCTGCGCCGCGCTCGGATGGGAGCGCTGCCATGTGGTCGGCAGCTCCTTCGGCGGGATGGTCGCCCAGCACGTCGCCATCCGGCATCCCGGGCTGGTCGACCGATTGGTCCTCAACTGCACCTCACCCGGTGGCGCGCAGCCGTCGTATCCGTTGCACGAGATCCAGCGGCTCACCGCCGAGGAACGGGCTGATGCGTGGATGCCGTTGCTCGACACGCGGTACGTGCCCGGCGAGGAGATCCCCGGACTCGGCTCGCTGACCGAGTACTTCCGTGAGGGGCAGACGGTCGAGGCGTCGGCCGACGCTGCGGCCGGATTCGCCCGCCAACTCGAGGCACGCCGTACCCACGACGCGACCCCCGGCCTCGCGGGCATCACGGCGCCCACCCTCGTGTGCGCCGGCCGCTACGACGGCATCGCGCCGGTGAGCAACTCCGAGGCGATCGTGGCCGGGATCCCCGGTGCCGTGCTCGAAGTGTTCGACGGCGGCCACGTCTTCATGATGCAGGACCCGCGGGCGATGCCACGGATCCGAGACTTCCTGCTGGGCTGACGCCGTCGGTCAGCGCGGCCCTCGGCTACCACCCTTGGGGTGGCCCTTGCCACGGCTCGCGCCGTCGCTCTTGGAGCCGCCGCTGCGTGCCCCGGAGCCCTTGCCCTTCGGGCCCGAACCGCGGCCCTTGCCGCCGGTCTTGCGGGTACGGGCCTTGGGCCGTCGCTGCTGGTTGTTGCGGCGGGGTCCGTCATCGCGCCGCGGGGGACGGTCGTCGCGGACGTCGGTGTCGGGCGGCAGCTCGGGCAGGGCGCCGCCTTCGACCGCGGGCGGCTTCGTGATCTCGCCGGGGAGGTCGAGGCGCCGCATCATCGCTCGGACGAGCTTGGTCTGGCCCGGGTCGATGAAGGAGATGACCTTGCCGTGGGCGCCGGCACGTGCGGTGCGGCCGCTGCGGTGGACGTAGGCGGAGTCCTCGTCGACCGGGTCGAAGTGGATGACGCAGGCGACACCGTCGACATGGATGCCGCGGGCGGCGACGTCGGTGGCGACCATGGCGTGCGCCTTGCCGCGGGTGAAGTCGTCGAGCGCCCGGGTGCGCTGTGACTGCGAGCGGTTGCCGTGGATGGCGGCGGCTTTCACGCCGAGGTTGCCGAGCTGCTTCGCGAGACGATCGGCGCCGTGACGCGTCCTCGTGAAGATGATCGTCGGGCCGAACGTGGCGATGCACGAGGCAGCCAGGGGCACCCGCTCGGTGCGCGGCAGCTCCCAGAAGTGGTGCTCCATCGCCTTGAGATCGGGTGAGCTGGGCCCGACTTCGTGGCGCACCGGGTTGTGTTGATAGCGCGAGATGAGCTTGCCGACGTCGCCGTCGAGGGTGGCCGAGTAGAGCACCGTCTGGCGCTTCGGTGCGGTCTGGTCGAGCAGGCGCTTGACGACGGGCATGAATCCCATGTCGGCCATGCGGTCGGCCTCGTCGATGACGACGATCGTGGCGTCCTCGAGCGTGAGCGCACGTCGGGCAAGCAGGTCCTCGAGGCGGCCGGGGGTGGCGACGAGGATGTCGACACCCCGCTTGAGCTTGCTGATCTGCGGTTCGAGGCCCACGCCGCCGTAGACGGCGAGGACCTTGCGACCCACGGCATCGGCGAGCGGGGCGAGATCGGACGCGATCTGGTCGGCGAGCTCACGGGTGGGGGCGAGCACCAGGGCGGCCGGCCGCTTGGGTTCGGCCTTGTCGACGCCTGCGACCAGCGGGATGCCGAACGCGAGCGTCTTGCCGGAGCCGGTCGGGGCCCGGCCGACGACATCGCGCCGCTTCAGGAGGTCGGGGATCGTCGCCGACTGGACCTCGAAGGGTTGTCGGATGCGTTGTCGGTCGAGAACCGCGACGATCTCGTCGGGTACGCCGAGAGCGGCGAACGTGGTGGCCATTGGAGACGCCTTCGAGCGGGGATCTCTCGCTGGGCCTCTGCCCGCGACCAGCCGCTTCTCCGGAAAGGGTACCGCGCCGGGCGGCTACTCCTCGCCGACGGTGCCGTCCCGGTCCAGCCGCAGGCTCGCCGAGTTCATGCAGTAGCGCTGACCGGTGGGGGCCGGACCGTCCGGGAAACGGTGGCCGAGGTGGGCGCCGCAGTTGGCGCACACCGCCTCTTCGCGGACCATCCCGTGGCTCGTGTCGGTGTGGATCTCGACCACGTCGTCGCCGACGGTGTCGAAGAAGCTGGGCCAGCCGGAACCGGATTCGAACTTCGTGTCGCTGGTGAACAGGGCGGTGTCGCACACGATGCAGCGGTAGGTGCCGTCGTCGTGGCAGTCCCAGTACTCGCCGGTGAACGCCCGTTCGGTGCCGGCCTGTTGGGTGACGGCGTACTGCTCGGGGGTGAGCCGTGCCCGGAGCTGCTCGTCGGTCTCGGTGATGTCGGTCATCGGGGACTCCTTCGTCGTGGTGCACGTTAGAACACGTCCACCGCCGGTTTTGGTCCCGAAATCCACCGGTCGTGCTGTTCGGTCCTTGACCGAACAGCTGTTCGCAATTACGTTCTTGTCATTCGTCCCCGCCGGTGGGTGTCACACCCCCTCCGTAGGTTCGAGCCCACGCAAGCATCACCACGTACGCATCAAGGAGACACAGTGGAACGAGACAAGGCACTCGACATGGCCCTCGGGCAGATCGAGAAGCAGTTCGGCAAGGGCTCGGTCATGAAGATGGGCGAGAAGGGCAGCCTCAACATCGAGTCGATCCCGACCGGTGCCCTGGCGCTCGATCTGGCCCTCGGCATCGGTGGCCTGCCGCGAGGTCGGGTCACCGAGATCTACGGCCCCGAGTCCTCGGGCAAGACCACCCTGGCCACCCACGTGGTCGCCGAGGCCCAGCGCAACGGCGGCATCTGCGCCTACATCGATGCCGAGCACGCGATGGATCCGGTCTACGCCAAGGCGATCGGTGTCGACATCGACGAGCTGCTGATCTCCCAGCCCGACACCGGTGAGCAGGCGCTCGAGATCGTCGACATGCTCGTGCGTTCCGGTGCGCTCGACGTGATCGTCATCGACTCCGTCGCCGCACTGACACCCCGGGCCGAGATCGAGGGCGAGATGGGCGACACCCATGTCGGTCTCCAGGCCCGTCTGATGTCGCAGGCGTTGCGCAAGCTCACCGGCAACCTCAGCAAGTCGCAGACCGTCTGCATCTTCATCAACCAGCTGCGAGAGAAGATCGGCGTGATGTTCGGCTCGCCCGAGACCACGCCGGGTGGTCGAGCGCTGAAGTTCTACTCGTCGTGCCGACTCGACATCCGTCGTATCGAATCGATCAAGGACGGTGTCGAGGTCGTGGGCAACCGCACCCGGGTCAAGGTCGTGAAGAACAAGTGCGCTCCGCCGTTCCGCCAGGCCGAGTTCGACATCATGTACGGCACCGGCATCTCCCGGGAGGGTTCGGTGCTCGACCTGGCGGTCGAGGAAGCGATCGTGAAGAAGTCGGGCGCCTGGTACACCTACGACGGCGAACAGCTCGGCCAGGGCCGCGAGAACGCCAAGAAGTTCCTCCAGGACAACCCCGAGGTCATGGTCGAGATCTCCGACCGGGTCTGGAAGACCGTCATGCCCGAGATCGAGGAAGCTGCAGCGGGCATCGACCTCACCGAGGACGACGAGGAGTTCTCCGAGGCCGACGATTTGCCGATCGCTCTCGACGACTGACCCCCGAGCGTCGAGATGCCAACGAGTGGGCCGCCTTCGGGCGGTCCACTCGCCGTTTCGGCCCGGACGGGGTCGGCGCGCTCAGTCGAGCGTGATGACGATGCCGACGCCGGCGTCGGCCTGGCGCTTGAACCGGCGAGACAGCCTCGAGAACGCGTCGATCGCCCGGTACTGGATGCCGTACTTCGATTTCACCGCGGCCTCGACGGTTCGAAAGGCCTGGCCCGAGACGACGGTGGCCGTGCCCGTGCGCGTGGCTGCGCCTTCCTTGGCCACGCCCTTCATGTTGCACGCCACCAGCTCCACTGTCGGTGTGTGCGCGATGCGCTTGACCTTCCACGTGTCGTTGTCGGTCGTGAAGCCGACGGTGCCGTCGCCGAGATCGGCGATCCACACCGGTGACTCCTTGCGGCGACCGTCCTTGGTGAAGGTCGTGAGACGGACGTACTTCTCGTGGGCGATTGCTGGCATGTCTGCAGTCTCGCGCGGGCATCCGTTCAGAGTTTCGAAAGAGAAACTAGATTCGCGGCAGCGATCGGGTTGGGGACGCGATCCACTCACGGGGGAGGTCACCATGCGTGACACGAAGATTCTGGCGGCCGAGGCGATCGGGACATTCATCTTGATGATGGGTGGACCCGGCGTGGCAGTACTGGCGGCGGGCACCGGCGCGCTCGATGGTGCCGCGGTGCTTGCGGTCGCCCTCGGCTTCGGCTTTGCGCTCATGATCGCGGCCTATGCCGTCGGTCCGGTGTCGGGATGCCACATCAACCCGGCCGTCACCCTCGGTATGGCGCTGATGAACAAGATCGACCGGGCCAAGGTGCCCTTCTACATCGCCGGCCAAGGCCTGGGCGCGCTGGCCGGTGGTGCCGTGATCCTGATCGTGCGCAACGGGGCGGCCGACGATTTCGAGGCGACCTCGGCGACGTTCGCCACCAACCAGTGGGGCGAGGACTTCGGGTTCTTCAACTTCGGAGCGATGGTCGTCGCGGAGATCATCCTCACCGCCCTCCTGGTGCTCGTGGTGCTCAGCACGACCCGCAAGGGCTTCCCGCCGGCCGCCATCGGGCTCACGGTGGGCATCACGCTGACCCTGATCCACCTCATCTCGATCCCGGTCGACAACACGTCGGTCAACCCGGCCCGGTCGTTCGGCATGGCGGTCTTCGCCGGTTCCGATGCGATCGAGCAGCTCTGGGCCTTCTTCGTCTTCCCGTTGATCGGAGCGATCGTCGGTGCCGGTGCCTACCTCCTGGTGGCCGACGAGGGCGACGCCCTGGCCTAGCAGCCCCGCCGGTAGCCTGGCGGGGTGGGGAAGTCGTATGTGATCCGCACCTACGGGTGCCAGATGAACGAGCACGATTCGGAGCGCATCTCCGGCCTGCTCGAGGCCGACGGGATGACCCGCGTCGACGATGTCGCCGACGCCGACGTCGTCGTGCTCAACACCTGCTGCATCCGCGAGAATGCCGACAACAAGCTCTACGGCGCCCTCGGGCACCTCAAGGCGCTCAAGGAGTCCAACCCCGACCTCCAGATCGCCGTCGGCGGCTGTCTCGCCCAGAAGGACCGTGAGCTCATCACCGAGCGGGCGGGCCATGTCGACGTGGTCTTCGGCACCCACAATGTCGACCGGGCCCTCGACCTGCTGCAACACGCGGCGCAGCACGGTCCGATCGTCGAGATCCTCGAGGCGACGGCTCGTGAAGACGCCGACCGGTTCCCGTCGGCCCTGCCGACCCGGCGCGAAGTCGACCACGCCGGCTGGGTCACCATCCAGGTGGGGTGCGACAACACGTGTGCGTTCTGCATCGTCCCCTCGGTGCGCGGCTCGGAGGTCAGCCGCCCGTTCGGCGACCTCGTGACCGAGGTCGAACAACTCGCCGCCGACGGCGTGAGCGAGGTCACCCTGCTCGGCCAGAACGTCAACAGCTACGGCCGTGACCTGGCGGTGGCGCGCCGTTCGGCGCTCGCCGACGACGACGCCCACTGGTGTGGGACGCGATGGCTCGACGATCGGCGGGCCCGTCCGCTGTTCGCCGACCTGCTCCGGGCGGCCGGTGCGGTCGAGGGCATCCATCGGGTGCGCTTCACCAGCCCGCACCCGAAGGACATGCGCGACGACGTGTTCGCCGCGATGGCGGAGACCCCCGAAGCCTGCGAGCACCTCCATTTCCCGCTGCAGTCGGGCAGCGACACGATCCTCGCCGCCATGCATCGCGGCTACACCGGCGAGCGCTATCTCGAAAAGCTCGCCCGCGCCCGCGAGATGATCCCGGGTCTCTCGGTCACGACCGACATCATCGTCGGGTTCCCCGGCGAGACCGACGACGACTTCGAGCGCACGCTCGAGGTGGCTGCTGCCGCCGAGTTCGACGCTGCGTTCACCTTCGTGTTCTCTCCCCGACCCGGCACCGAAGCAGCCGAGATGACCGAGCAGTTCGTCGAGCACGACGTCGCCGTGGAGCGCTACGAACGGCTCCGTCTCGTGATCGAACGCTCGAGCCGTGCCGCCAACGAGCGTCGGGTCGGCCACGTCGAAGAGGTCACCGTCGAAGGTCCGTCGAAGAAGGACCCCTCGGTGCTGACCGGCCGCACGCGGCGCAACACGCTCGTGCACTTCGCGTCGCCGACCCCGCTGCGGGCCGGAACCTATGCACAGGTCGAGGTGACCGATGCTCGGGTCAACCATCTGCTCGGCTCGCTGGTCGAGGTCACGCACCCGGCCCGCCACCGCACCCGCATCCCGGTCACCGCCGGTTGATCGTGTCGCCGGAGCAGCCGCGGTCGTTCGGCCCGGGCGTGCGTGCGGCGATCGACGACCTCGGTCTCGACATCGCCGACCTTCACGACGCGGGCGACGACCGTGGAGTGACGCTGCTGCGTCCCGCCACCATGCGTGTCGATGTGGGTGTCCTGCAGCAACGGGCCCCTGACCCGACGGGCCTGCTCGACGAAGCCGATCGGCTGCTGTGGCTCGCCGGCGTCGCACCGGCTCCTCGCGTGCTCGCATCCGGACGGGCCGACGAGGGCGACGAGGCCGTCGTGGTGCACCTCGGCGCCGATGCGACGTCGGCCTCCGCGGGCCACCCGATGGGGCCCGAGGCGTTGGTCGACGCGCTCGCCGTTGCGCTCGATGCACTGCACCGACGCCCGACCGACCACTGCCCGTTCGCAGCCGACACCGCCACGCTTCGCGGCATCGTCGACGATCGTGTCGCCCGTGGCCTCGTTCCCGACGCAGTCGACGGCCCGTATGTCGGACGCGGTGCCGCCGAACTCGCCGGGATCTTCGACGACCTCATGGCCGACCTCGGCGAGGTCGCCGACCCGGTGTTCGTCCACGGCGCCCTCGACCCGGCCAGGATCTGGCTCGACCCCTCGGGCGAGGTGACCTTCCTCGGATGGCAGTGGGCGGGGATCGGTGATCGCCACCTCGATCTCGCCGCAGCGGCGATGCTGCTGACCCGACTGCACGGTCCGGCGCTCGTCGCCCCCTTCTTCGACGCCTACGGATTCGACCGGGTCGACATCCGTCGCCTCGATGCGCATCAACTCCTGGCCCACCTGCTCACATGAGCGAGGCTCCGCCCACACGAGCCGATCGACCGCTGGTGCTGCTCGGCCCGACGGCGTCGGGCAAGTCGGACCTCGCCCTCGGCGTGGCCGAGGCCCTCGGCGACGTCGAACTCGTCTCGATCGACTCGATGCAGGTCTACCGGGGCATGGACATCGGCACGGCGACCCCGACAGCCGACGAACGCAGCCGTGTGCGCCACCACCTCATCGACCTCGTCGAACCGACCGAAGCGTTCACGGTCGGCGAGTTCCAGCGCCGCGCCCGGGCCGCGCTGGCCGATATCCGAGCCCGAGGCAAGACACCGCTCCTCGTGGGTGGCACCGGCCTCTACCTCCGCTCGGTCGTCGACGATCTCGAACTGCCCGGCCGATACCCCGAGGTCATGGCCGAGCTCGAGGCGGAGCCGACGACCGAGGTCCTCCACGCGCGGCTGGCCGAACTCGATCCGGTCGGAGCCGAACGCATGGAACCGAACAATCGTCGGCGGGTGTTGCGAGCGCTCGAGGTGACGATCGGCAGTGGCCGACCGTTCAGCTCGTTCGGGCCGGGTATGGAGCACTACGGCCCCACACCGTTCGTGCAGGTGTCGTTGCGTTGGCCCCGGCCGACGCTCGACGAGCGGATCGCCGTGCGCTACCAACGCCAGATGGACGAGGGGTTTCTCGACGAGGTGCGGGCTCTCGCTGCGCTCGGTCCGAGTCGAACGGCGGCGCAGGCCCTCGGCTACCGGGAGCTCCTGGCCCATGTCGCCGGCCACTGCTCGCTCGACGATGCGCTCGAGACCGCCGTCGTGCGCACTCGCCGGTTCGCCCGTCGTCAGGAACGCTGGTTCCGGCGCGACCCCCGCCTCATCTGGATCGACATGCCCGCCACCGCGGCCGAGGTGATCGAGACCTGGGATCGGGTTCTCGCAAACGAGGGGGCATGACGCCCTCGACCTGCGACAATGGAGGCACATGAGCGCCCGCTATTCCAAACACCACGGTCTCGGCAACGACTTCCTCGTCGCACTCACCGACAGTCTTCCCCTCGACGCGGTCGAGCGAGCCGTTGCCCTGTGCGATCGCCGGACCGGGATCGGCGCCGACGGATTGATCTTCGGTATCGAGCGGCCCGGCGCGCACGTGGCGATGCGGCTCCTCAACTCCGACGGTAGCCCCGCGGCGCTGAGCGGCAACGGACTCCGGTGTTTCGCCCAGGCGGTGGCCATCGCCCGCGGTGTGCCCCATCTCGAGCTCGATGTCGACACCCCGGCCGGCACACGGCACTGTTCGGTGATCGCGACGGAGGATCCGCACACCGTCGTCGTCACCGTCGACATGGGCGTCGTGTGCCCCGGACCGGACCCCGACGTGGCCGACCTGATGGACGCAGCGGGAGCGTCGGTGCGGATGGTGAAGCGTTGGGAGACCGGCGACATCGGCAATCCCCACATCGTCTGCGAGGTCGATGATCCGGCCAGCGTCGATCTGGCGGTCGCCGGTCCCGCCATCGAGGCCCACTTCGAAGATGGCGTCAACGTGCATTTCGTTGCGGTGTCGGGCCTCAACGAGCTCCAGGTCCGGGTCTGGGAACGCGGTGCCGGGATCACGAATGCCTGCGGCACGGGCGCGACCGTGGCCGCCCAGATCTTCCACGACTGGGACCTCGTGGGTCCGAAGGTCGTGGTGCGCATGCCCGGTGGCGATGCGCTGGTCGATCTCCGGGGGCCGGTGACGCTCACGGGGCCGGCGACCCACATCGCCGACATCGAGGTTCCCGATGCCTGATTCCGGCGATCGGCCGGAGGGCATCGACGACTTCGACACAGATCCCGATTTCGACGACTTCGACGAACCCGTAGAGGAGGAGAGCCATCGTGGCGCGTTCGGCGACTACGGCGGCTCGACCTCCGGGCTGATCGAGCGAACGTTCCGGGAGCGCATCGTGCTCGTGGGCGTCACCCTCGACGGCGCCGATTCCCGCGACACCGATGCCTCGCTCGACGAGCTCGCCCTGCTGGTCGACACCGCCGGTGCCGATGCAGTCGAACGCGTTCACCAGAACCGCATGTCGCCCGACCCGGCGACGTTCGTCGGATCGGGCAAGGCGAAGGAGATCAGGGAGATCGCCGAAGCGATCGACTGCGACACGGTCGTCTTCGACGACGAGCTGTCGCCCGCCCAGCAGTTCAACCTCGAGAAGATCCTCGGGCGTTCGGCACTGGACCGCACCGCGGTGATCCTCGACATCTTCGCCCAGAACGCGAGCACCCTCGAGGGCAAGGCCCAGGTCGAGCTGGCGCAGCTGCGTTACCGCCTGCCGCGCCTTCGTCGGGCCGGCGGCTTCTCGCAGCAGGGTGGCGGCATCGGCACCCGGGGCCCGGGCGAGACCCAGCTCGAGGTCGATCGTCGACGTCTCGTCCGACGGGTCCACAAGCTCGAGGCCGATCTCCGCAAGGTGCAGGCCCATCGCGAGACCCAGTCCAAGGCGCGTTCGCGGACCCGCAACCGGGCGGTTGCGTTGGTCGGCTACACCAACGCCGGTAAGTCCTCGCTGCTGAACAAGCTCACCGACGCCGACGTGCTCGTCGAGGACCGGCTCTTCGCCACGCTCGACGCCACCACCCGCAAGCTGTCGTTGCCCGGCGGCGAGACGGTGTACGCGACCGACACGGTCGGGTTCGTGCGCAAGCTGCCCCACCAGCTCGTCACCGCGTTCAAGACGACGCTCGACGTGGTGCGCGATGCCGATCTGCTCGTGCACGTGGTCGACGGGTCCGGCCCGGATCCGGAGGGATCGATCTCGGCGGTGCGCGAAGTGCTCGAGGAGATCGGCGCCGGCGACGTGCCCCAGCTGATGGTGTTCAACAAGTCCGACCAGGGCGACGGGTCCGCCCGCATGGCCGAGCGCTACGAAGGATCGATCGCCGTGTCGGCCCACACCGGCTACAACATCGATCTGCTGATGGCGACCATCGGCGACCGGGTGCGCTCGATGACCGAACTCGCCGAATTGGTCGTGCCATGGGACCGTGGCGACGTGTTGGCATCGGTGCACCGTGAAGGTCAGGTGCTGAGCGAATGCGCCGAGGAGGACGGGATGCGGATCAAGGCCCGGCTCGAACCGGCCTCGCTCGGCGCCCTGCGAGCATTCGTCGTGGAAGGACTTCCCTCGTCATGAGCCCGGCTGCGGGTGGCTTCGTGCCGCCGACCTATCCCTACGACCGCCTCGACGAGTTCCGGGCGGTCGCCGCCCGATTCGACGGAGGTGCGATCGATTGCTCCATCGGCACGCCGTTCGATCCGCCGCCGGCGTCGGTGATCCAGGCGTTGTCGACCTCGGGAGCGGAGCGGGGCTATCCGCCTTCGATCGGCACACCGGAGTATCGCAACGCCGCGGCCGGCTGGCTGGCTCGCGAACTCGGGGTGACCGTCGACGCCGACCGTGAGGTCGCCGCGTGCATCGGCACGAAGGAGTTCGTGGCGAGCACGCCGCACTACCTGAAGCTCCGCGACCCGAGCCGCGACACGGTGCTGTATCCGGCGATCTCCTACCCGTCCTACGAGATGGGGGCGATCCTCGCCGGCTGTCGCGCCGTCCCGGTGCCCGTCGACGAACAGTGGCGCATCGACCTGTCGGCGATCGACCCGGATGATGCCCACCGCGCGTTGTGCCTGTGGGTCAACACGCCGGGCAACCCGGCCGGGGGTCTCGACGACCTCGCCGCCGTGGCGGCATGGGGACGTGACAACGACGTGCTGGTGCTGAGCGACGAGTGCTATGTGGAGTTCACCTGGGACGGTCCCGCCCGCACGATCCTGACGGAGGGGACCAAGGGCGTGGTGGCGGTGCACTCGCTGTCGAAGCGGTCGAACCTGGCCGGCACCCGGGCGGGGTTCTACGCCGGCGATGCCGATGTCGTCGACTATCTCCGCGAGGTCCGCAAGCACGCCGGCTGTCTCGTGCCAGGCCCCGTGCAGGCTGCGGCTGTCGCTGCGTGGAACGACCAGGCCCACGTCGAGGAGCTGCGCGCGACCTATCGGGCGCGCCTCGAGCTCGGCATCGAGCTCTTCGCCCGTCTCGGCATCGATGCCGGGATGCCCCAGGGTGGGTTCTACCTGTGGGTCGCCGCGCCCGGGGGCGACGCGTGGGCGCTGACCGAACTCCTGGCCGAGCGAGCCGGGGTCATCGTGAGCCCCGGCGAGTTCTACGGAGTCGGGGGAGCCGGTCACGTCCGGCTGGCCGTGGTCCAACCCACCGAACGGCTCCAGCTCGCGGTCGACCGTCTGTCGTGACCCTCCCGCCGCCTCCGCCGCGGCCCGTGGCGCCTCGGCGTCCTGTCCATCGCGGGATCTGGGTCGGCATCGGCATCGTGGTCCTCGGGGTGCTCTCGGCCGGCGCCTGGCTGTTCGCCTCGCTCCCGTCGGTGTCCGACGACATCGACCGTTTCCATCGAGCGTCGCCACAGGTGTCGACGGAGTTCACGATCGTCGAGACTGTCGACTGGGACGTGTTCATCGAGCCGTCGGTGACATCACAGTCGGGCGTTCGGTACGAGATCGTCGATGCCGGGGGCCGGCGGGTTCCTCTCGGTCGCGACCACGGCTTCACCTACAACTGGTTCGGGCGATCGGGTCGGTCCATCGCCTCGGTCGAGCTCGAGCCGGGGACCTATCGCCTCCGAGTCGTCGACGGAACGGCGAGCATTGCGGTCGGCGCCAGTCCCGGGGGCAAGATCTTCCGTGCCATCGGTGGGGCGGTGCTGGTCGGGCTCCTCCTCGGGGTCCCCGGCGTGGTGATCGCGGTGGTGAGCGCGGTGCGCGACACTCGGCGGCGCAACCGCCACGCGGAACCCCCGCCCCCTTCGCCGTGGTCGGCGGGGGAGTGGCCCGCCTCCGGCCGCTAGCCTGCGGCCCATGTCTGACCTGCAATCTCGTATCGAAGCGATCTGGGACGCCCGCGACACGATCGATGTCGACGACCCGGAGGTGATCGCCACGGTGCACGAGGCGATCGACCAGCTCGACACCGGCGCCGCCCGGGTCGCCGAGGTCGGCGCCGATGGCAACGTCATCGTCCACCAATGGTGCAAGTACGCGGTGCTCCTGTTGTTCAAGATCTCGAAGATGGCGACCATCGAGAACGCGCCGTTCGAATACGCCGACAAGATCCCGCTGAAGTCGAACTACATGGCTCGTGGGGTGCGCGTCGTGCCCGGCGCCCAGGCCCGTTGGGGGAGCTTCCAAGCCCCCGGCGTGGTGATGATGCCCAGCTATGTCAACATCGGTGCCTATGTCGACGAGAACACGATGGTCGACACCTGGGCCACCGTCGGCAGTTGCGCCCAGATCGGAAAGAACGTGCACCTGAGTGGTGGCGTCGGCATCGGCGGTGTTCTCGAGCCGGCCCAGGCGGCGCCGGTGATCATCGAGGACGAATGCATGATCGGCAGCCGTTGCATCGTCGCGGAAGGCGCTCGTGTCGGCGAGGGCACCGTCCTCGGTGCCGGCGCGGTGCTCACCGGTTCGATTCCGGTGATCGACGTGGAGACGGGCGAGGAGATCTCGCGTGGCGTGGTTCCACCATGGTCGGTGGCGGTTGCGGGCACTCGGCCGCGGACCTTCCCCGGTGGCGAGTTCGGGCTGCCCGCCGTGCTCGTCATCAAGCGGTTGACCGAGGGACAGCGCCACGACAAGTCGGCCCTCAACGACATTCTCCGTGACCACGGCGCCGCGACCTGATTGCATGTTGGCGTGTCGATGAGCGTGCTGCCCACCGCCGATCTGTTCGCGCTCACCGCCGCGCTGGTCGACATCTCGTCGGTCAGCCATCACGAGCAGGCGATCGCCGACGCGCTCGAAGCCGAGCTGCGCTCGCTCCCGCATCTCGACGTGACCCGTATCGGCGACAATCTGATCGCTCGTACCGACCTCGGGCGTGAGCGTCGCATCGTCCTCGGCGGTCACACCGACACCGTCCCGCCGGATGGCAACGCTGGTGCGCACATCGCCGGCGACCGCCTCTACGGGGTGGGCGCCACCGACATGAAGGGTGGGATCGCCACGATGCTCGAGCTCGCCCGCACCGTGACCGAGCCGGCGATCGATGTCACCTATGTGTTCTACGCCCGCGAGGAAGTGGCGGTGATCCACAACGGCCTGCGCGAGATCGAGGCGACTCGTCCCGACCTGCTCGAGGGCGACGTCGCCCTGTTGGGCGAACCCACGCTCGGCGCGATCGAGGCCGGCTGCCAGGGGACCATGCGCGTGGAGATCACCCTGGTCGGCGCCCGAGCCCACACCGCCCGACCGTGGATGGGTCGCAATGCCATCCACCGGCTCGCGCTCCTGCTGACGATCGTGGAGACCTACCATCCACGTGAGCCCGTGATCGAGGGTTGCACGTATCGAGAGGCGCTTCAGGCCGTCCATGTCGAGGGTGGGGTGGCCGGCAACGTGGTGCCGGATCGGGCCGTGATCCGGCTGAACCATCGGTTCGCCCCCGACCGGACCGTCGACGAGGCCGAGGCCTTCCTGCGCGACCTGCTCGATCCGGCCCTTGCCGACGACGACATCTTCGAGATCGTCGACGCGTCACCCGCCGCCCGTCCGGGGCTCGACGACCCGCTGCTGGCAGCTCTCGTCGACCGCAGCGGGCTCGAGGTCCGGGCGAAGCTCGGCTGGACGGACGTGGCGTTCTTCGCCGAGCGCGGCGTCCCGGCCAGCAACTTCGGGCCGGGCGACGCCACGCTCGCGCACACCGCCGACGAGTACGTCGAGCGGCAGTGGTTGATCGACACCCACGCCGCGCTGCTCGATCTGTTGACCCGCGGCGTCTGAGCCGCGAACGGCTAAGGACTACAGCTTGCGCATCACCGTGACGACGCGCCCGAAGACCCGGACGTCGTCAGGGGCGAACACCATCTCCGAGAGCGCGGCGTTGGCCGGCACCAGCACGACCTGACCGTCGCGGCGGCGCAGGGTCTTCACCGTGGCCTCCTCGCCGGGGATCCCGGCGACGACGATGTCGCCGTCGGCAGCGTCGTCCTGGCTGCGGCACACGACATAGTCGCCGTCGAAGATGCCCAGTTCGATCATCGACTCCCCGCGCACCCGCAGCATGAACAGCTCGCCGCCGCCGGTGAGGTCGGCCGGCATCGGCACCAGTTCTTCGATGTTCTGTTCGGCGAGTACATCGGTGCCGGCGGCGACATCACCGACGAGGGGAACGTGCTTGACCGGCCGACGATCGGCGGTCGAGGCACCGCCGTTGTAGTGCACCTGGATGGCGCGCGGCTTCGACGGATCGCGCACGAGATAGCCCGCGTCTCGCAGATTGTCGAGGTGTGACTTGACGGTGGCGGGGGAGCGCAGGCCCACGGCCTCACCGATCTCGCGCACTGACGGCGGGTAGCCGCGGTCGTTCTGGTGCTCGACGATCATGTCGAGGATCTGACGCTGACGAGGGGTGAGGGTGTCGGACATGTCCGCCTCCGGTGCCGGTTGCCCCCGGGTTGGGGGTTTCCTGTGGATGAGTTGTTGACAACGAACAGGTGTTCGGGTTGACTGTGACGAACGGCTGTTCGCCGGACACATGTTCGCCAAACATTCGTTCGGCGTCAAGTACCTCTTCGAAATACCTCATCCCACGACACCGACGGGCCGCTTCCCCCGGCGAGTGTCACACCCCAGGAGCACACTCCAGACATGACCGCAGCACTGATCTCCCAGCCCTCCATGATCGCCACCGGCCCGGCCGATGCACATGCCGCCCGTCCGGCCCGCCCCGTGGTCAGCCCCGAGGTCTACCGACGGCGCCGACTCGTCGCCGTGGCGATCGTTCTCGGCCTGGTGTTGGGCCTGGCATCGTTCGGTCGCCAGGCCGATGCCACACCGACGGCCCGGGCGCAGGCCGCCGAGGCGGTGCTGGTCGTCGTGCAACCGGGCGACACGCTGTGGACGATCGCCGACTCACTCGTCGACGGCGCCGATCTGCGGCCTCTCGTCGCGGAGCTCACGGAGATCGCCGGTGGCGCTGCGATTCAACCGGGTCAGCTGTTGCGGATCCCGGGCGACCTCGTCGACTGACGGCGTCGGCGCCCGATCACGCCCGCACGTAGCGGGCGAAGAGGGTGCCGTCCTCTTCGAGGAGACGATCCAGATGCATCGAGACCGTGAGGTCCGGGCCATTGGCCACGATCCGTTCGGACTCGCCGCCCGCGATCGTCGGCGCCAGGCTGAGGCACATCTCGTCGATCACCTCGGCGCGATGCAGCAGCCCGTTGAAGCTCGGGCCGCCCTCGGCCAGCACGACGCGGGCCCCTCTCGTCATGAGTTCGGCGAGCACGGCGTGTGGTTCGGGAGACGCGCCGGGGAGCCGCACGAGTTCTGCGTCGAGGGCCGAGAGTGCGTCGCCGTCGGCGTCCTGGCCCGTGATCACGAGGGGTCGTTGCTGGTCGGCGGTGCGATCGGCGAACGCCGGGATCGAAGGGTCGATGCGCCCGCTGGCCGTCACGATGGCGAGACCGGGCGCCGGCGTCCGTCCCGACCGACTGCGGCGGGTGATGAGTTCGTCCGATGTCCGGGGCATGCGGTAGCGCTCCGCGACCGCGGTGCCCGAGGCGACCAGAACCCAGTCGCAGCTGGCGCGAACGGCCCGGAAGACCGCCGCATCTCCGGCGCCACCCAGGCCGCCGCTCACCCCGTCGATGGTGGTCGCTCCGTCGATGCTGGCGATCATGTTGGTCATCAGCCACGGGCGGTCGGCGTGCGGCGGTCGTTCGTCGGCGAGATAGAGGTCGAGCGGGTCGACATCGTCCATGGGATGGGGGAGCAGCTGGCGCACGGTTCTCGGACACTACCCGTGTGCAGGCCACCCCTGCGTGCGGTCATGCGCAGGTTGTCCACCGCGATGGGGATGATCTGTGGACGGTGGCGACCATTTCCACCAGGAATCCACATGCGCTCCCCTTTTGGTCCACATGGGCATCCCCGTAGGGTGCTCGCTGCCGTGCGGTACGGGTCGCCAGGATGGTGGTGGCAAACGTCTCGCACAGAGTCGAATCGCTCCTTGGGGGCCCTGCGCCGGGGGGTGTGGGGAGAACGGCGCCAACGGTGTCGCCCTCTTACCCGGGTCGATCCGTCCGCACGGCAGTCTCGACTTCTGGCCACGCGGTGCTCGGCGCTGGCGGCCCCCGAAAGGACCCCGTCCCATGGCGCTCGCATCTGACCAGGCCGTTCTCGGTATCGCCCGGCGCTTCACCACGGCCGGGATCGATCCCTTCGATGCCGTCGAATGGGAGGTCCGCGACGCACGGCTGACCGACTACCGCGACGGTTCGGTCGCCTTCGAACAACTCGGTGTCGAGGTGCCGGCGAGTTGGAGCCAGAACGCGACCAACATTCTCGCCCAGAAGTACTTCCGGGGGACCCTCGGAGCCCCGGAGCGCGAGCGCTCGCTGCGCGACGTCGTGGGTCGGATCGTCGCAACGATCACCGACTGGGGCGAGCGCGACGGCTATTTCGCCGACCATGCCGAGGCCGAGAACTTCCGGGCCGAACTCACCCATCTCCTGATCACCCAGAAAGCTGCGTTCAACTCGCCCGTGTGGTTCAACATCGGGGTCGACGGAGTACCGCAACAAGCGTCGGCCTGCTTCATCCTCTCGGTCGACGACACCATGGACTCCATCCTCAATTGGTATGCCGAGGAGGGCCGCATCTTCAAGGGCGGCAGCGGGGCGGGCGTCAACCTGTCGAGGATCCGCTCCTCGAAAGAGGGCCTCCAGGGCGGCGGGACCGCCAGCGGGCCGGTGAGCTTCATGCGTGGCGCCGATGCGTCGGCCGGCACCATCAAGTCGGGCGGCAAGACCCGGCGGGCGGCGAAGATGGTCATCCTCGACGCCGATCACCCCGACATCGAGGAGTTCATCTGGTGCAAGGCGAAGGAGGAGCGCAAGGCCCGCGCCCTCGAGGCCGCCGGTTTCGACATGTCGCTCGACGGGGCCGACATCCACTCCGTCCAGTACCAGAACGCCAACAACTCGGTGCGGGTCACCGACGACTTCATGCAGGCCGTGGTCGACGATCTCGATTGGTCCCTGACCGCCCGAGGCGACGGCGCCGTGGTCGAGACCGTGCGGGCCCGCGACCTCTTCCACCAGATCGCCGACGCGGCATGGCAGTGCGCCGACCCCGGCATCCAGTTCGACACCACCATCAACCGCTGGCACACGGCCGCCGCGACCGGCCCGATCAACGCGAGCAATCCGTGCAGCGAATACATGCACCTCGACGACAGCGCGTGCAATCTCGCCTCGCTCAACCTGATGCGCTTCCTGACCGAAGGCGAGGACGCCGACGGTTTCGACGTCGACGGTTTCGCCCACGCCGTGCAGGTGCTGTTCACGGCTCAGGAGATCCTCGTCGGCAACGCCGACTACCCGACCCCGCAGATCGGTGAGACGAGTCGACGCTTCCGCCAGCTCGGCATCGGCTACGCCAACCTCGGCGCGCTGCTGATGACCCTCGGACTGCCCTACGACTCCGACGAGGGCCGTGTCGTGGCCGCTTCGATCACCGCGCTCATGACCGGTGGGGCGTATGCCACATCGGTGAAGCTCGCGGCGCGGATGGGGCCCTTCGAGGGGTATCACGAGAACCGCGAACACATGCTGACAGTCCTCGACCAGCACCGCGAGGCAGCGGCCGCCATCGACGAGCACACTGCTCCCACGCGCATCCTCGCAGCCGCCCGCCTCGCTTGGGACGAGACATGTGACGGGGCCCGTCGTGTCGGCGTGCGCAACTCCCAGGCCAGCGTGCTCGCGCCGACGGGGACCATCGGGTTGCTGATGGACTGCGACACCACCGGGGTCGAGCCCGATCTGGGGCTCGTGAAGTTCAAGCGCCTCGTGGGCGGCGGCACCATGAGTTTCGTCAACCAGTCGGTGCCGCGGGCCCTGCGCAACCTCGGCTACGACGACGCCGGGGTCGAGGCGATCGTCGCCCACATCGATCAGCACCACAGTGCGCTCGGTGCACCGGGGCTGGATCCGGCCCATCTCCCGGTCTTCGCCTGCTCGCTCGGTGCCGACCCGATCCATCACCTCGGGCACGTCAAGATGATGGGGGCAGTGCAGCCGTTCATCTCCGGGGCCATCTCCAAGACCGTGAACCTGCCCGAGGCGGCGACCATCGAGGAGATCGAGCTCCTGCTCATCGAGTCGTGGCGACTCGGTCTCAAGGCCGTGGCCCTCTATCGCGACAATTGCAAGGTCGCCCAGCCGATGTCGGCCGGTAACGGCGATGGTGAGGCCGCGCCCGGCCGTGGCCCGGCCGCCCAGATGGTCGAGCGCGTGGTCGAAAAGATCGTGCACGAGCCGATTCGCGAGAAGCTGCCGCGGTCGCGGGCGTCACGCACCTTCGAGTTCCGTGTCGCCGACTGCAAGGGGTTCGTGACCGTCGGTGAATACGCCGACGGTCGTCCGGGCGAGATCTTCATGCGGGTCTCGAAGCAGGGCTCGACCCTGGCCGGGATCATGGATGCCTTCGCCATTTCGCTGAGCCACGGCCTCCAGTACGGCGTGCCGTTGTCCGCCTTCGTCGAGGCGTATGTCGGCATGCGCTTCGAGCCCGCGGGCATGACCGATGATCCCGACATCCGGATCGCCAACAGCTTGATGGACTATCTGTTCCGCAAACTGGCGGTCATGTACCTGGGTCACGACGAGCGAGTCGGGCTCGGCATCCTCACGACGGGTGAGCGCACTCAGCCGACCTTGCCGGGCGTCGAGGAGCAGGTCACCCGGAGCGAGCAGGGTCTCGACATCCCGCGCGATCCGGCCCCCCGGCCCGCGGCGGCCGCCGACGCGCCGTTCTGCATGACATGTGGTGTGCCGATGCAGCGTGCCGGTGCCTGCTACGTCTGCGGCGACTGCGGCACCACCAGCGGCTGCAGCTGACCATCAGCGGGCGCCGAGCGCCGCAGCGATCTTCTGGCAGGTCGGTAGATTCCGTGCCGTCGCGATCGTGCCCAGCCGTCGGTCGACCAGGTCGTTGGTGAGCTTGCTGCGGGCCGATCCCTGCGGATAGCGGACGTGCACTTCGCGGCCGATGACCGCGAACTCGTCGGGGGAGTGGTCGCCGAGCAGTTCGGCGGCATCGGCCGGTGCCGGGTCGGCCAGGAACATCACGTGGTGGAGCTTGGGCTCGATCTCGCCGAGCGGGAACGGATGCGCGGCGAGGATCTCGCCGATGTCGGCTGCGCTGCGCAACAGCACCGGCACATCGACGCCGAATCGCTCTGCGACTGCCGAGCGGATCGCCGCCGCGATCGCCGGCTGCTCGCCCGGCGAATCGAAGCAGACGTTGCCGCTCTGGATGATCGAGGCCACGTGGTCGTGGCCGAGGGATTCGAACGTCGCGCGGAGTTCCGCCATCGGGATCTTGTTGTGTCCACCGACATTGATGCCCCGAAAGAGCGCGACCAGACGAGTCATGGTGGCGACCGTAGCGATGGTGTGGGCAATACTTCGACCATGAGTGACGACCCGCGCCAGCCCAAGCCCGCTTCCGCCCACACGGCGGCCGTCAACGAGGCCCATGCCGCGGCCCTGCGCCTCGACGACGCGGGTGATCTCGAGCGGGCCACCCGCGGTCTCATCGCCCAGCACGAAACCGGGGTGATCGACGGGCCGATCGGACCAGCGTGGAACACCAACGACTGGGACTTCCTCCGTGACCAGGAGGAGGCGCCGGCCACCGTCCACCCGAGCCTGTGGCGACATGGCCGGCTCAACGCCATCCACGGCCTCTTCGAAGTGGCGGACGGGGTCTGGCAGGCGCGCGGCTACGACATCTCCAACATCACCTTCATCAAGGGCGACGACGGCTGGGTGATCATCGATCCGCTCACGACGTCGTTCACGGCCCGGGCGTGTCTCGATCTCGCCAACGCCACCCTCGGTGAGCGTCCCGTGACCGCGGTCATCTACACCCACAGCCATACCGACCACTACGGCGGCATCCTCGGGGTGACCGACCACGAGGCGGTGGCCAACGGCGACGTTCGCATCCTCGCGCCGGAAGGATTCATGCGCGAGGCGGTCTCGGAGAACATCATCGCCGGCGCCGCCATGGGACGGCGGGCCTTCTACCAGTTCGGCATCCTGCTCCCGATGAGCCCGACCGGCCACATCGATTGCGGACTCGGCAAGGGGATCCCGCGTGCAGCGTCGGACCTGCTGGCGCCGACCGAGGAGATCTCGCTGACCGGCACCGAGCTGGTGATCGACGGTGTGCGGGTCGTCTTCCAGAACACACCCGGCACCGAAGCGCCCGCAGAGATGAACTTCATGTTCCCCGATCACGGCGCGCTCTGCATTGCCGAGAACTGCACCCACACGATGCACAACGCCCTCCCGTTCCGTGGCGCGCAGGCCCGCGACACGCTCGGATGGAGCAAGTACATCCAGGAGGCCATCGATCTGTTCGGCGACGGCATGGACGTGATGTTCTCGACCCACAACTGGCCCCGCTTCGGCAACGACGATGCCCGCCGCTACCTCGAGCAACAGCGCGACATGTATCGCTGGCTCCACGACCAGACGATGCGGCGAGCGAATCACGGCATGACGCCCCGCGAGATCGCCGAGGACCTCACCCTGCCGGCGTGCTTCGCGTCCCAGGGGCACACGCGGGGCTACTACGGCACGGTCAGCCACAACTCGAAGGCCGTCTACCAGCGCTATCTCGGCTGGTACGACGGGAACCCGGCCAACCTCCATCCGCACACCCCCGAGAACAGCGGCGCCCGCTACGTCGAGTCGATGGGCGGAGCCGAGCGGGTCCTCGAGCTGGCCCGGGCGGCGTTCGACGAGGGCGACTACCGCTGGGTGTGTGAGCTGCTCAACCATCTGGTGTTCGCCGACCCGACCAACGAGGCGGCCCGGCTGCTGCAGGCCGACAGCTTCGAGCAGCTCGCCTACCAGGCCGAGTCGGGGCCGTGGCGCGATTCGTACCTGATGGGGGCGATGGAACTCCGGACGGGGAGCAAGGGCCTCGGTGTCGCACTCCGATCCCTCACCGACGAGCTCGATGTGACGATGCTGCTCGACGTGGCCGGTGTCCGGTTGAAGGCCGAAGAGCTCGAGGGCGAACGCTTCGAGATGAACTGGCACTTCACCGATGTCGACGAGGACCACGTGGTGGGCATCGACAATTGTGCGATCCACCACCGGCCCGGCGTGCGAGCCCAGCAGGCCGACGCCAACGTCCGCACGACCAAGGCGCTGCTGGCCGAGGTGTTGCGCGGCGGACTCGACGTCGACGGTTTCCTGGCGACCGAAGGTGTGACGGTGGACGACGATGCCCCGGTGCGCAGCTTCCTCGGCGCGCTCGACTCGTTCAGCGGGATCTTCGGGATCGTCGAGCCGTAGTCAGCGCCCGGCGGGCGCGGCGAGCGCCTTGATGTGTTCGTCGGTGCCGAGCACGATCAGGATGTCGCCCATCTCGATCCGCAGGTCCATGGGTGGATTGGTGATGAACCGGCCGTGGCGGCGGACCGCGATCAGTGTGGTGGCCGCCTTCTCGGGGGCGAAGAGTTCGGCGACGGTCTTGCCGATGTAGCCCCGTTTCTCGGTCGCCTCGATCTCGGCCATCCGGACCTCGAGTTCGAGGTCGTGCATCACCACGTCGAGGAAGTCGGTGACGTCGGGCTGCAGGACCATCGCGGCCATCCGTGATCCGCCGATCTCGTGGGGGTTGACCACTCGGTCCACCCCGACCCGACCGAGCTTCTCGACCACGCCGGCACTGTTGGCCCGGGCGATGATGAACAGGTCGGCGTTCTCCGAGCGGGCGGTGAGCGACACGAACAGCGTGTCGGCGTCGCTGTCGAGCGCCACGACCAGGGTGCCGGCCCGGGTGAGTCCGGCCCGATCGAGCACCTCGTCGTCGGTGGCCTCACCGATCACTGCGTTGACGCCCTCGGGGAACTCGTCGAGGTCGAGCTCGGCATGGTCGACGATCACCACCTGCTTTCCCGCACGGTGCATCTCGGACACGATCGCCCGGCCGACCTGGCCGTAGCCACAGACGATGACGTGGCCCTCGAGTTCATCGATTCTGCGTTGCATGCGTTGCCTCCGGAATTGGTCGTCGAGCTGTCCCTCGAAGAGCGTCTCGAGCAGTACACCGAGTGTGTAGAGCACCGTGCCGGTGCCGAACAGGATGAGGAAGATCGTGAAGACCTCGTACTGATGATTGACCTCTCCGATCTCGCGATAGCCGACCGTCGAGACGGTGATGACGGTCTGGTAGACGGCATCGATGGGATCGAGGCCCAGCAGCCAGTAGCCGCCGGTACCCACCACGAGCACCAGGCCGAGGAAGGCGACACCGACGCGGAATCGGAGCCACGGGTCGCGGCGAGCGGTGCGGATGCGCTGCCTTCCGATTGTGGGCATGGCCGCAGCTTAGGAGCGGCAGCCCATCACCATGAGCCTCCTCCTCCGCCACCCCCACCGCCGCCGGCGCCGCCGCCACCACCGCCGCCCGAGGATGATGGTGCGGTCGATGCGGTGGAAATGGCAGAGGCGATCATCGGGGCGGCGAGTGCGAAGTTGGTGTGGTGGTATCCGGCGAGGGTCGATCCGGGTTGTGCGGCTGCGGCCTCCACCGCCTTCTCCCAGCGGTCGACCTCGCCGAGCGCGACGGCCCAGGCCGTGTACTGGCGCAGGAGCCCCATCTCGGCGGCCCGTTCGACATGCTGCGCCTCCGAGTCGTGGAGGAAACGACGGAACGACTCGATGCGGATCCAGGCGCCGGAGCCGGCCGCAGTGCGGACCCGGAGCTCCCACGCCCGCACGATGCCGGCGATGCCGAACCCGGCGACGACGCCACCGACCGCGATGAGGGGATACCAGCCCGCACCGGTGCGATTCGACATCGCTGCGCCGAGGCCGAGCAGTGCGGTACCGACGATCGTCGCGAGCAGGCCGAACCCGATGGCCCGGCCTCGGCGCCGCCGGCCCTCGTCGTCCCACAGGCCGCTGGAGCGACGCCAGCTCTCGAGCTCGCTGCTCAGCTCGTTCCAACCGGAGGTGAACGTCGGGTTGTACTTCGCCAGATCGATCACTGTGGATCCGCCGAACATCTTGTCGAGCACCTTGCCCACCGTCGGGTTCGGTGGGGTCGAGCCGCGACGGATGGTCGGGTGCGACTTCTCCGGATCGAGCTCGATCTCTTCTCGGATGGCGGCTTCGAGGAGCCACGCCATCTTGTGGTCGTCGTGGACGCGTTCGAGATGGACGACGCCCCCGACGGCCGCGCTCATGTCGCGCGGCGGTTCGAACTCGATGGTCGTCATCTCGCGGAGTTCGCTGTGGTCGACCCGTCGCTGGGGCGCGGCCTCGTCGTCGGGTCCGAACGCGGCGTCGACCGTGCCGCCCTCCCACATCCATTCCCGGCCGGCGCGGCGGATCAGTGGTGACAGCGCGGCGGCGCCGAGCAGCGCGGCGAGCGCGGCGATCACGGGAGGCGCCTTCCAGCCCGAGCCGGGATCGGGTGCCGTGCCGGTCGGGGCGACGACGGTGACGGGAGCGACGGGTTCGCCGAGCGTTGCGTAGACGGTCAGGAACTCACCCGGGTCGACCTTGTCGTGGCGGACCACGACATGGCCGGGCGCGATGATCTCGGCGGTGCAGCCGCCGGTGTCGCCGGTGGCGCCGGTGTCGCAGGCGACGTCGCCGAGGTCGCGCTCGGCGGTCAGGTGGATCTCGATGTCGCCGATCGGCACGGTCCATCCGTCGCCCACTGCGTTCCAGCCGACGCGATCGCCCTGGACCAGACCGGTGTGGGGGTAGGTGATCGTGTAGCGGTGGCGGTTGCTGATGGTCGAGTCGGGGTCGCCGACCCGGAGCTCGGTGCCGAACCACCACGGCAACACCTGGAACTGGTCGGGCGCGCTCGGCGACTCCACCGTGTACGTGGCCGTCGTCGGGACATCCGGAAGCTGCCGCAGGATGCCGTGTCGCTGGTTGGAGCCGAAGTCGTAGTCGATCACTTCGACGACCTGTGCGTCGCCGGACGCGTCGATCCGAGCGTGTGCCCAGTACGCGCCGATGCGTTCGGTGTCGCCGATGAACGCGGCCGCGATGGCGACCCCGCCGAGGCAGCACGCGCCGAGGACCAGCCAGAACCGATCGAGCCGCCGCCGTTGTTCAGGTCGCATGCGGGCAGTCTGTCACTCCGCCTCGGCGAGCTCCTTCTTCCGCTTCAGGTATCCCTTGACCATGTCGCCGAAGTGGACCGGGTTGTAGACGTCCTCTTCGTACTTCCACTTGCCGTTGCCGGCGTAGTGCAGGATCGTGATGTTGGCTTCCTGGTGGATCGACCCGTCGCCCGGATCGGCGAAGCGGTTCCACACTCGGCAGATCACCCATCCCTTGTCCTCGTCGATGGTGTACCAGTCGATCGGGAAGTAGATCATCTCGGTGTTGGGCCATGTGTCCATGGTCGACTGGATCCACGTGTAGATGGCCTCTCGGCCGCCGATCGTGCCGTAGTGATGCTCGATGTAGGTGGCGTCCTCGGTGAACTGGTCGGCCCACTCCCGCCAGTCGTGGCTGGTCGCCGCCTTCAATGCCCGTGCCTGGTACTTCTCGAACTCGTCTTCGAGTTCTTCTCGTGTCCAACGTCCCATGTCATCCTCCTGGTCCCGTCCGCAGAGTCTGGCTCAGGTGGCGCCGCGACTGCAGATCGCCGGCTGCGGGTCGCGGCGATGAGTACGCTTTCGTCGTGGCGAACCCAGAGATCGATGCGTATGTCGCTCGCTCCGACATGTGGCCCGACGAGATCGGGGCGCTGCGGCCGATCCTGCGGGAGTGCGGCCTGACCGAGGAGTTGAAGTGGGGAAAGCCCTGCTACTCCCTCGGCGGCAAGAACATCGTCATTCTCCAGGAGATGAAGCAGTTCCTGGCTCTGATGTTCTTCAAGGGGGCGCTGCTGCGCGACGCCGAAGGGGTGCTGGAGGCGCAGGGTCCGAACTCGCGATCGGCGCGCCGCATGTGTTTCACGTCGGTCGACGAGGTCGTCGGATCGGCTCGAACCGTTGCGGCCTATGTCGAGGAGGCCATCGCCGTCGAGGAGGCGGGCCTCGAGCCGATGCCGGCGCCCGAACTCGTCCCGGTCGAGGAACTCCAGGTTCGCTTCGACGACGACCCGATCCTGAAGGAGGCGTTCGAAGCGCTCACGCCCGGTCGTCAGCGGGAGTACCACCTGCACTTCTCGAGCGCGAAACAGGCGGCGACGAGGGCGGCGCGAGTCGAGAAGTGCGTGCCGAAGATCCTCGACGGCAAGGGCTTCCGCGACCGCTAGCGCCGGTAGTCCGCGACCGAGACGAGCGGCGGTCGTTCGTCGATCAACGCCTCGACCGGGTCGAGGTCGGGGCGGCGGAGCACATGGCTCCACTCGGCTCGCCACTCGACGCCGGCGCGGCGCAGGGCCACGTGGAGGATCTCCATCGCCTGGACCGACAGCTCGTCGAGCGGCCGGTTGCGGTGGACCCGGACGCCGAGATCGACCTGGGCCAGCCGGTCGAGCCCGACGAGGGCCGCGATGTCGATGAGGAGTCCGGTCTCGACGCCGTAGCCGGTGCTGAAGGGGACCTGTTCGAGAATGTCGCGCCGGGCTGCGTATTCGCCACCGAGCGGCTGGCGAACCGAGGTGAGGTGTGGGAAGAGGGTCGCGAGCAGCGGCCGGGCCATCAGCTCGGTGGTGCGCCCGCCGCCGGTGCCGCCGATCTCGGGCCGTTCGTAGTAGCCCTTGACCATGGCGATCGACGGGTCGGTCAGCAGGGGCCCGACCAGGCCCGTCACACACGCCGGCGTGAACGACGTGAGGTCGGCGTCGATCCACACGATCAGGTCGCCGCGGCTGGCGGCGACGCTCTTCCACAACACATTGCCCTTGCCCCGACCGGGTCCGCAGCCCGGGAGGATGTCGGCCACCTGGACGACCGTCGCCCCGGCCGCCGTCGCGATCGCTGCGGTGGCATCGTCGCTGCGGTCGTCGATGACCAGGACTTCGTCGACGAACGGTCGGTCATCGGACGCGAGATGCTCGTGGATGGCACCGACGATGGTGCCGACCGTCGCCTCCTCGTTTCGCGCCGGGATGCACACCGAGACGGTGTGATCGCCCTTCGCCTCCTGCAGCATCGAGAGGGGGAAGTCGCGGGCGGAGTGGCAACGGACCTCGGTCATGTGGGCACCAGCGTAGGACGCGGTCAACCGATCCCCATGAGCCGCAGGATCGTCGGCGGCGGGCCGGGATCACCGGCCGCGAGCATGGCGGCCCGTTCGAGGTTGGCGGGGTGGAAGCGCTGGTTGCTCCAGTTCGTCCATTCGCCATCGGGCATGGCGCCGCCTTCGCCGGTGCGAGCGACCTCGCGCAGGTAGCTCTGCAGTGCCCGCACCTCCCGTTCTCCGCCGACCCCGCCGTGGCCGGGCACGATGACCGCGCCCCAGCCGAGGACCACGTCGAGCTGTTCGGCCCATTCCGAGGGATCCCCCGCCCAGCACGGGGGTATCACCCCGAACGTCGCCATCGCGCCGGCGATGACCACGTTGGCATCGGGCACCTGGACGACCAGATTCTCGCCCGTCTGCCCGCGGGTCGGCGCGACCACGACCCGGGTGGAGATCCAGGCGGCCTCGCGCACCGTGTGGGTCACCGGCCGCGTGGTGAGCCCGGCGAAGTCGGCCGAGAGATCGGGCGCGAGATGGCAGTAGGACTCGACGTTCGGGGGCTGATCGAGCAGCGCGCTGGTCTCGGGCGTGCCGTAGACGGCCGCGAGGGGATAGGCCGAGCTGCCTCCGACATGGTCGACATGGGGCGACGTGTAGACGAGATGGCGGATGGGGATGCCGAGCGTGGCCAGGGCGTCGGCGAACTCGCGGGCATGAGCGGGCACCGTGCAGGCATCGACCACGGTGATCCCGTCGTCTTCGACGATGGCTGCGCTGTTGGCCGACCCGAACCCGGTCGCCGCCCGCTGGGCGACGAGGATTCGGTCGGCGATCTCGATCAGCTCCACCCGTTCGACCGTAGCGGCAGCCGGTTCCGCCGCGATCGGTGTTCATGGCTGGTGCAGGATTGCCGATGGTCCCTACGATGACCAGGATGTCGACCCGACGCTGCGCGACGCTCGTGGTACTCGTCGCGCTGGTCGTGTCGGGTTGTGGCGCCGATCGGGCCGACCCGGTCGCACTGGCCGCTTCGACGACGACCACATCGGCGCCGGCAACGACCACCGTCGCCGCCCCGACGACCACCAGCACGACGACCACGACGACCGTGCCGGTCGACCCCTACGAGACATTCGTGGCCAACATCGTCGCCGAGGTGGAGACGCTCGCGGCGTTCGTCGAACCCGACGGGGAACCGGCCAGGTTCGAGTTCGCCATCACCAATCCCACCTTCTTCGGCAACCCACTGGCGCTGATGATCACCGACCGGTCAGACGACGGCCGCTGGCTGAAGGTGCAGATCCCCGTGCGCCCCAACGGAACGGAGGCGTGGATCCGCGCCGACGACGCCGACATCACGTCGCATCGTTTCCGGGCCCAGGTGGATCTGACCGAGCGGGCGGTGACCGTGTGGGACGGTGCCGAGGTGGTGGTCGAGACGACCGCCGTCATCGGCAAGTCGACGACGCCGACCCCGCTCGGCAGCTTCTTCGTGAACGACTTCGTCGAGAAGTGGGAGGGCAGCGCCTACGGGCCGCACATCCTCAGCCTCTCGGGGTTCTCCGAGGCGTTGGAGACGTTCGGCGGCGGTATCCCCGTGATCGCGATCCACGGCACCAATCAGCCCGAGTTGATGGGTGGTGCCCACTCCAACGGGTGCATCCGGATCCCGAACGAGGTCATCGAGGTGCTCGCCGACACGGTTCCCGTCGGTACGCCCGTCGACATCATCGCGACCTAGCCTCGATGCATGGATCGGGTCAGGGCCTCGTGGGACTGGACCTTCGCGGCCGGGAAGGAACTGGTCGGGGAGTGGTCCAAGGATCGTGTCGGCGGCCTCGCCGCCGAGATCGCCTTCTTCGCCCTGCTCGGGTTCTTCCCGGCCGTGGTCGCCCTGGCGGCCGCACTCGGCTCGGCCGACGCGATCATCGGTGAGAACACGGCCGCCAACGTCGAGACGTGGCTGGTCGACCAGATGGCCAACGTGTTCGGCGGTGACAACAGCCTCGAGAGCACGACCCGTGCACTCTTCGAAGGCGGCAACGGCGGCGCCCTGACCGTCGGTGCGGTGATCGCGGTCTACGCGGCGTCGCGCGGCTTCACGGCGGTGGTGCGGGCGCTCGACGTGGCCTACGACCACGGTGATCTCCGCGGCTGGCTGTCGACCCGGCTGATCGGGGTCGGCCTCACCCTGCTGTCCGTGCTGGCGGCGACGATCGTGCTCACGATGATCGTCGTCGGACCCCTCTTCGGTGAGGGCGACGACATCGCCTCGGGCCTCGGGTTCTCGTCGGTGGTCGGGACGCTGTGGGACTGGTTGCGCTGGCCGGTCGTCTTCGCGGTGCTCGTCGTCTGGGCGGCGACAGTCTACCACGTTGCGCCGAACCACACGTCGCCGTGGCGGTCCGAACTCCCCGGCGCGCTCGTCGCCGCGGTGTGGTGGGGCGCGGTGTCGCTCGGCTTCAGCACCTATCTGGAGATCGCCAGTTCCGGCGCGAATGCCATCTTCGGCCTCCTCGGCGGGGCCATCAGCCTGCTCTTCTGGCTCTACCTGATGGCCATGGGACTGCTGCTCGGCGCCGAGATCAACTCGATCAGAGCGGTCCGTCTCGGCCTGGATCTGGACGCGCGGCGGAGTCGGTAACCTGCGCGGGGTGTCTGACTATCGAGCCCCCACCGACGAGATCCGCCACACACTGCGACACGTTGCCGGCCTCGATGCCGTTGCCGCGCTCGCCGGATTCGAGCACAGCGATGCCGCCACGGTCGACGGTCTGCTCGACGAGGCCGCCCGCTTCTTCGAGGAGACGCTTGCGCCGCTGAACCGTGACGGCGATCTCGTCGGGTCGGTCCGCAACGACGACGGGACGATCACGACACCGCCCGGCTTCGTCGACGCGTACCGTCGCTATGTCGATGCCGGTTGGAGCACGGTCGGCTTCCCGCCCGAGTACGACGGTGGCGGGTTTCCCTGGATGGTCAACCTGGCCATCCAGGAGATGATGACCTCGGCCAACTTCTCGTTCTCCCTCTGTCCGATGCTCACCCAGGGGGCGATCGACGCCCTGCTGCACTACGGCACCGAAGACCAGAAGGAGACCTACCTTCGCAAGATGGTCGCCGGGGCGTGGACCGGCACGATGAACATGACCGAGCCCGATGCGGGCTCCGATGTGGGTGCGCTCACCACCCGTGCCGTGCCGGCCGACGACGGCTCCTGGCGCATCACCGGGCAGAAGATCTACATCTCGTGGGGCGAACACGACATGGCCGAGAACACGATCCATCTGGTGTTGGCCCGCACCCCGGGTTCGCCGCCCGGTACCAAGGGCATCAGTCTGTTCATCGTCCCCAAGTTCCTGGTGAACGACGACGGCTCGCTCGGTGCGCGAAACGATGCCGTGTGCGTGTCGATCGAACACAAGATGGGGCTCAAGGCGAGCCCGACGTGCGTGATGGCCTTCGGCGAGAACGGCGGGGCCACCGGCTGGCTGCTCGGCGAAGAGCACCAGGGCATGCGCGTGATGTTCACCATGATGAACAACGCCCGGCTGGCGGTCGGGCTCGAGGGTGTGAGCCTGTCCGAACGTGCCTACCAGCAGGCGCTGCAGTTCGCGAACGAACGCCGACAGGGACGCGCGGCAGGGGCCGACCCCGGGTCTCCCTCGCCGATCGTCGACCATCCCGACGTGCAGCGGATGCTGCTCGACATGCGGGCGACCACCTCGGCCATTCGCGGGCTGTGCTATCGCAACGCCGCCGCGATCGATTGGTCGGTGGCGGCCGGCACCGAGGCCGAGCGGCGCGAGCACGACGAGATGGCGGCGTTGCTCACTCCGCTGTCGAAGGCGTGGGGCACCGACATGGCCTGCGAGATCACCAGTATCGGCATCCAGGTCCATGGCGGCATGGGCTACATCGAGGAGACCGGCGCGGCGCAGCACTTCCGAGATGCCCGCATCACCCCGATCTACGAAGGCACCAACGGCATCCAGGCGATCGATCTCGTGGGCCGCAAGTTGCCGATGGACGGTGGAGGCGTCATCACCCGTCACCTCGCGGCGATGCGGGCGACCGCCGAACGGGCTGCGGCGATGCCGTCGCTCGCCGCCGCGGCGGGCCACCTCCACGCCGCGCTCGATGCGGTGACCACCGCCACCGAGTGGCTGCTCGAAGACGGCGCCGATCCGGCCCGCCGCCTGCCCGGCGCCACCAGCTATCTCGAGATGCTCGGGGTGACCACCGGTGGCGAGATCCTCCTCGCCGGCGCGCTGGCCGTGCTCGACCCGAGCGTCGAATCCACGCCCGAGGAGATCGAGGACCGGGCGGTCCTCGCCCGGTTCTTCGCGGCGAACCGCATGGCGCGGGTGCCGGGCATGCTCGCAGGCGTGACCGAGCTCGGTCCCGAGCTCTCCGGCGCCCGCAGCCGGCTGTTGGCGATCTGACGTCGTTCGGCGAGTTCCGGAAGACCTCGCCGGCGCCTAGGGTTTCGGACGCATGTTCCTCGCCTCGTTCCCCAGTCCGCCGAGTGAGGCGATCGAGCTCGGCCCGCTGACCCTGCGGGCCTACGGTCTCGCGATCGCGTTCGGTGTCCTCGCCGCCGTGTGGCTCGCGCAGAAGCGGTGGACTGCGGTCGGCGGCGATCCCGACGACATCTCGAGGATCGCGATGTGGGCCGTACCGGCGGGGTTGATCGGGGCCCGGCTCTACCACGTGCTCACCGATTGGCGCTTCGACGAGGGCTGGGCGAAGCCGTTCAAGATCTGGGAGGGCGGCCTCGGCATCCCCGGCGGCATGGCCGCCGGAATCATCGTCGCGGTCTGGATCATCCGGCGCGAGGGATGGGATCGTCCGAGCCTGCTCGACGCGGCGGTGCCGTCGTTGCCGTTGGCGCAGGCGATCGGGCGCATCGGCAACTGGTTCAACCAGGAGCTGTTCGGTGGTCCGACCGACCTTCCCTGGGCGGTCGAGATCTCGCCCGAGAACCGTCCGGTCGAGTATCTCGACTCGGCGACCTTCCACCCGACGTTCCTCTACGAGGCGTTGTGGAATCTGGGCCTGGTCGTGTTTCTCATCTGGCTCGGCACGACCCGTCGGTTGCGCACGGGTTCGCTGCTCGCGGTCTACGTCGTCGGCTACCTCGTGGCCCGACTGTGGCTCGAGACGGTGCGCGTCGACCCGGCGACGGAGATCGGCGGGGTGCGGGTCAACATCTGGATGAGCATCATCGGCATCACCATCGCCGGTGGCTGGTTGCTCCTGCGGGGCCGCCGGGGTTCGTCAGACGACGCCGGCGGCGGCGTCGAGCCGATCGAGGTGGCTGTTCCCGACGACGGTGCGTCGTAGCCGATTCAGCGAGTGGTGTTCGTTGAGCTGATGGGCGGGTGCCGGCGGCGGAAACATGGTGAGGTCACGGAGGTCGTAGGCGATCGCGTAGAGCCGCAGGCGATCGAACTGCCGGGGAACGTCGAAGAGCTCGGGGTAGTCCTCGCGCAACCACCACGGAATGTCGGCATAGTCCTCGGCCCGCGTCCGGTCGACGAGGTCGTCGCCGACGTGCAGGTGGGGAAGGCAGCACATGCGGAGGAACACGTCGAGGTCGACGTCGGCCGGTGAGGCGCGTGACCACTCGAAGTCGAGGATCGCCGTGATCTTCGTGCCGTCCCAGAGAATGTTCTCGAACGTGAGATCGCCGTGGACGAGGTACGTGCTGTCGAACGGCTCGATCGACGGAGTGAGGTCGTAGACCATGCGTTCGACATCGTCGATGAGGCCACGGTCGACATGGGGGAGCGAGCGGGCCTGGTCCAGGGCCACGAGCAGCGACATGACCGGGGAGAGGGTCTCTCCCCGCAGCATCTGGGGCGCGTCGATGACCGGCAGATCGGCGGGGCCGGGCGTGCAGTGCAGGCGCTTCATCTTCACGGCGAGCTGGCTGATGGCCGAGCGACGCTGGGTCGGTGTCATGGACGGCCACCACTGGGCGAGGGGCTTGCCGGGCACGCGCTTGAGCACCAGATAGTCCGCACCCATCCGGCCGCCGTAGGCGACGACCATGGGGTAGCCGATCTCGGCGGGCAGGCTCGGGCCGAGGATCGCCTCGCGGCGCAGGCGCTGGTTGGGGCGTCGGTTCACCCGCACCACGTGGGTCGGCGTCAGCCAGACCTCGTTCGTCACACTGCTCGCCGGCTCCAGCGGAACGGTCGAGTCGAGACCGGCCTGGAGGAGGGCGTGGCGGGCGCGGGCCATTGCCATGGGGTTACGGCGTTCGTTCACGTCGCTCCTCGGGCTCGCCACGAGCGGGCTGCATGCATGCGGTTCCATCGGCAGCCTCGGCGAGGAACTGAGCGACGGATGTCTCGACCGGCCAGGGCGATGGGTCGTTCGACCCAGCGAGGGTCAGCGATCGAGGGCGTCGGCCGAGAATCGGGGCCAGGCGGTGATCGCCCAGTTGCCGAAGTCGCGATCGGTCAACGCGATCGCGGTGACCCCCACGTCCGGATCGATCCACAGCATCGTGCCGGACTGGCCGAAATGGCCGAAGGTGCGGGGCGAGTTCGCCGACGAGGTCCAGTGGGGGGTCTTGTCGCCGCGGATCTCCGGACCGAGTCCCCACGGGTTCGGGTCCTGTCGTCCGTAGCCGGGCAGGACCCCGCTCAGGTCGGGGAGGTGGGGTCGCGTCGCACGCGACAGCGTCGACGCGTCGACGAGGAGCGGCGTGGTCCACGCCTCGGCGAGCAGCAGGAGATCGTCGACCGACGCGTGGGCGTCGGCGCCGGCCGAGCCGAGGAGCCGTGTCGATTGCATACCGAGGGGCAGCGCGACGGCCTCGTGGAGGTAGTCGACGAATGCGATACCCGAGCGGGCGGCGATGTGGTCGGCGAGGATCTCGTAGGCCGCAGTCGAGTAGATCCGGCGGGTGTGAGGGAGGGTCATCGGCTCGGGGCGGTCGGGAGCGATGCCCGCGCTGTGCGCCAGCAGGTCGGCGGCCGTCGCCCCCTCGGGGGTCAGGGGTTCGTCGAGTGGGAGCGTGCCCTCCTCGTGGGCGACGAGCGCAGCCATCGCCGTGATCAGCTTCGTGACCGATGCCAGCGGCATCGCGAGATCGGTCGGCCCGTGGCGGTGGATGCCGTCGCGGTCGACGACCGCGGCGGCGACCGTCGTGACCGGCCAATCGGCGAGCGATGCGAAGGGGCTCATCACGGGGAGAACCTAGACGGTCCGGTGCCCGGCCGGAGGGGGTCCGGAGGGTACGGTTGGCGCCGTGACCGACGACACTGCTGCGACGACGAACCGGGTCATGAGGGCGTTCGCGTTCATCGATCTCTCGAGCTTCACCGCCTACACCGAGGCGGAGGGCGACGATAAGGCCGTCGAGGTGCTGCGCCTGTTCCGCGTCGCCGTGCGAGACGCGGCTTCCTCGCGGGGTGTGCGCATCGCCAAGTGGTTGGGCGACGGTGCCATGCTCGTGGGCGTCGAGAGCGAGCCGCTCGTCGAAGCGGTGGTCGACATCGAGACCCGTATCAGCGAGTCCGGGTCGCCGCTGCCGCTGCGGGCCGGCATCGCCGTGGGCCCCGTCATCTTGTTCGAGGGCGACGACTACATCGGGCACGCGGTCAACATCGCGGCCAGATTGTGCGACGAGGCGGCGCCGCGCGAAGTGCTCGCCCTGGCCAACACGGTCTCGTCGCTGCTGGTCAACACGGTGGCCGAACCCGTCGGCGAGCGGATCATCCGTGGTCTCGACGAGCCCGTGCAGATCGTTCGGCTCACCGCCCTGGTCTGACGGGTGCTCGGCTCCGACCGATCGGCATGGACCGACTTCGAGCGGGCGGTCGGCGAGGTGCTCGACCGGCTCGAGCCGGGTGACCTGGTGACCTACGGCGAGGTCGCCGCGGAAGCGGGTCGTCCCGGCGCGGCCCGCGCCGTCGGCTCGGTGCTGCGCCGATCCGACGGCATCTTCCCCTGGTGGCGGGTGGTCAGCGCGAGTGGGCGCCTGTTGCCCGGTCACGAGGCCGAGCAGACGAGGCGGTTGACGGCCGAGGGCATCGAGGTCCGTGACGGTCGGATCCGAGGCTGATCAGTCGAGCGTCCGCCGCTCGTTGAGCTCGGTCACGAGGTCCCACAACGCCCAGAGAACCGCCTCGGGGTCGGCCGTGTCGTCGGGTCGGGAGGCGCGTCCGAGGAGGTCTCGGCGCTCGGCGCTCCAGCCGTTGCGTCGGGCGGCGTCGGCGATCAGCTCGTCCCACCCGGATTCCGACTCGAGCACGATGCGGAGGGCGACCGTGAGCCTCTCGCGGGCGATGGTGATCTCCTCCAGCGGTCCGGAGGTCGCCGAGTCGAGCGCGGTGAGGAGTTCTTCGGTCTGGTCCTTGCGAAGGCGGGCCACCTCCCCAGCGTGCCATCCCGGTATCCTTGGCGTCTCGATGTCAGAAACCGCCACTCCTCTCCCGGAATCGTTTGCGGATCTGGGTCTGAGCGACGAAATCGTCGATGTGCTCAACGAGCGAGGCATCACGTCGCCCTTCCCGGTCCAGGCCCTCACGATTCCCGACGCCCTCGCCGGCCGCGATGTCTGCGGCAAGGCCAAGACCGGCTCCGGCAAGACCCTCGCATTCGGTCTGCCCGTGCTCCAGCTCATGCCCAAGGCCGAGCCCAACCGGCCCACCGGGCTCGTGCTCGTTCCCACTCGCGAACTCGCCAATCAGGTGACGGAGGAACTCGATCCCGTCGCCAAGGCGGTCGGCCGTCGGGCCCTCGCCGTCTACGGCGGGGCACCGATCGAGAAGCAGATCGAGATGCTCGATGCCGGGGTCGATCTGGTGGTCGCCACACCGGGCCGCATGATCGATCTGATCGAGCGCAACGCCGTCTCGGTCGAGGCGGTCGCCCACGTGATCGTCGACGAGGCCGATCGCATGGCCGACATGGGGTTCCTGCCCCAGGTCGAGTGGATCCTCCGCAACGTCTCGACCGATCGCCAGACCCTGCTGTTCTCGGCGACGCTCGACGGCGCGGTCAACACCCTGATCCGCCGCTATCAGATCGACCCGTCGATGCACGAGGTCGCCAGCGACGAGATCACCGTCGACGAGATGACCCATCGGTTCATCGCCGTGCACAAGATGGACAAGTCCAAGGTGGCGGCGACCATCTCCCGCTCGACCGGTCGCACGATCATGTTCTGTCGCACCAAGGCGATGGCCGACCGACTGGCCGGCGATCTCCAGGACTTCGGCGTGAAGGCCGCTGCGATCCACGGTGATCTCCGTCAGTCGAGCCGCGAGAAGTCGCTGCGCGATTTCAGCGAGGGTCGGCTCGAGGCGCTGGTCGCGACCGATGTTGCTGCTCGTGGGATCCATGTCGACGATGTCGACATCGTGATCCAGTACGACCCGCCGTCCGACCACAAGACCTATCTGCATCGGGCGGGCCGCACCGCCCGTGCCGGCTCGACCGGGCTCGTCGTCACCCTGTCGCTCTGGGACGAGGAGCTCGACATCAAGCGGCTCCAGAAGCGCATCGACGTCATCCAGCCGATCACCGAGATGTTCTCCAACGATGAGCGGCTCAACGACCTGGTCGGCTGGGATCCCCTCGCCGACTGATCCGCGGATCGCGACGGCCCTCACCCTGTGGGTGGACGCCGCCGAACCCGATAATGCCGCCGGAGCGTTGGCTGCGATCGTGGCCCGCGTCGCCCAGGCGGTTCGGCTCGATGTGGCGCTCGCTGTCGACGGACGCGTCGTCGAACCGACCGGTGCGGTCTTCGCCGTCGAGGTGGACGAGGAGGTACTCACCTCCGCCGGTCCGTGGCTCCCCGGATTCGCTCGCGAAGCCCTGATCTCGGCCGGTGACCGGCGCCGTGAGGGCGTGCACCACACCACTCCCGCGATGGCGTCGACGCTGGTCGAGTTCGTGGCGGATCTGCGACCCTTCGGCGACGACGACCTGATCGTCGATCCCGCGGTCGGCGGCGGGGTCTTCCTGCTGGCGGCGGCCGTGGCGATGGACGGCGACCGCGCCGCGCGCGTGGGCCGTCTGCGGGGGTTCGACATCGATCCGCTGGCGGTCGCGACGACGGAGGCGGCGCTGCGACTCTGGGCCGATGGTGCGCCCGTGGCGCCCGGCGCGATCAGCGTGCGGGACGCGCTCGACGGTGCGTGGCCCGAGGTGGACGGGCCGGCCGCGGTCGTCATCGGCAACCCGCCGTTCCGATCACAGCTGCGCGGCGACACGGGCCGGGATGAACACCGGCGGGCGTCGCTGGCCCGGCGGTGGCCCGAGATCAGCGGCTACGTCGACGATGCGGCCGCGTTCCTTCTGGCCGGCACCGAACAGGTTTGCGACGGGGGCGTGGTCGCCCTCGTTCAACCGTCGTCGTTTCTCTCGGCCCGAGACGCCGAACCGGTCCGTGCCCGACTATGCCGCGATGCGCCGCCCGCGGGCCTGTGGATCGACGGTGGCCAGAAATTCGCCGCATCGGTCGACACCGTCGCGGTGCTGGTTCGCAAGGGTGGCGCCGGCGGCCCCATCCGGCGGATTGCCGGGGTTCCCGGTGTCGGATTGCCCGACCATCCACCGGTCGGGGAGGAGTCGTGGGCGTCGCTGCTCCTGGTCGACACGCCACACGTGGCGTCGGCCGAGATCTCATTTGCGCAGACCCTGGCCGACGTCGCCCATGTCACGGCCGGTTTCCGCGACCAGTTCTACGGCCTGCGCGGCGCGGTGTCCGACCGGGCCGACGGACGGCCGCGGCTCATCACGTCGGGTCTCATCGATCCGCTCGAGTGCCGGTGGGGTCGTACCTCGTGCCGGTTCGACAAGCAGACCTGGCAGGCGCCGACGGTGGATCCGGCGGCCGTCGACCCCGCGATCCGCACGTGGGTGGCCGACCGGTTGACCCCCAAGCTGGTGGTCGCGAGTCAGACGAGGGTGCTGGAGGTGGCGATCGACGCGGCGGGCGACGCGGTGCCGTGCACGCCGGTGATCACCGTCGAGCCGCGGCGCGGGGCACCGTCGCTCGCCCACCTGGCGGCGGCGCTGACGTCGCCGGTCGTCTCGCTGCTGTTGCTCCGCTCGGTCGCGGGGTCGGCGCTGTCGGCCGACGCCATGCGGGTGAGCGCCCGGGCCCTCGCCGACCTCCCGCTGCCGGTCGAGGGGCCGGCGTGGGATGCCGCTGCGGCCGCCGTCGACCAGCTCGACGGTCCGCCGAGCCGGGCCGAGCTCGTCGAGATCGGTCGTCGTGCGCTCGCCGCCTACGGCCTGGCCGATCGAGTCGACGTCCTGAATTGGTGGCAATCGCGACTTCGCGGCCGATAATGTCCCCCAACAACATTCAGAGCGGTTCGGGGGTAAGAGCCCGAACCCGGCAACCTGGGATCGACACCCAAGGTGCCCACCCGTTTCGGCGGGGATGTGGCGAGCGCTCCGGGGCTCGCAACAAAGTGTCTGATGGCTCCACCATCACCACTGGGCCCGAAGGAAGCATCTCGCAAGGCAACCCGTGGACCACACCGATCCTCAACCCCTGAGTTTCGATCCTCACCAGCGCTTCGCCGACGACCTTCCCGCGTCCGGTGCGCGCAAGCCCGGTGATCCGCCCGGCAATCGTCGTTTCGTCACCGTCACCGACGGACGTCCCTTCGCACTGGAGGGCGGCGGTCGTATCGACGAAGTCGTGCTGGCCTATGAGAGTTGGGGGGAACTCAACGCCACGGCCTCCAACGCCGTGCTGGTGTGCCACGCGTTGACCGGTGACTCCCATGCTGCCGGGTCGATCGGCCCCGGACACCTCTCCGACGGTTGGTGGAACGACCTGATCGGCCCGGGCAAGGCACTCGACACCGACCGGTGGTTCGTGCTGTGCGCCAACGTGCTCGGCGGCTGTCAGGGGAGCACCGGCCCGTCGAGCTTCGTTCCCGGCACCGAGACCCGCTACGGCGCGTCGTTCCCGCAGATCACGATCCGCGACATCGTCCGGGCCCAGCGACGGCTCGCCGATCGGTTGGGGATCGACCGCTGGCTCGCCGTTGTCGGCGGTTCGATGGGCGGCATGCAGGTACTCGAGTGGGGTGCCATGTTCCCTGATCGGCTCGACGCGCTGATCCCGGTCGCATCCTGTGCTGCGGCTAGCCCTCAGCAGATCGCCTTCAGCGCGGTCCAGCGGCTCGCCATCGTCAACGACCCCAACTGGGCCGGCGGCGACTACTACGACGCACCGCCCGGCAAGGGGCCGTGGGCCGGTCTCGCGCTCGCTCGAGAGATCTCGCAGATCACCTACCGCACCACCGAGGTGTTCGATCAGCGTTTCGGTCGTGCCCATCACGAAAAGCGGCGGGAGTTCGATCAGTGGGGGCGCTACGAGGTCGAGTCCTACCTCGATCACCACGGGCAGAAGCTGGTGCGGCGCTTCGACGCCAACTCCTTCCTCGTGCTCAGCAAGGCCATGGACCTCCACGACATCGGTCGTGGCCGCGGCGGCGTCGACGCCGCGCTCGGACGGCTGTCGATGCCGGTGCTCACCGCGTCGATCACGTCCGACATCCTCTATCCGCCGTACCAGCAGGCCCGCATCCATGCCGGCGTCCAGGCGGCCGGTGGCGTGAGCGAGTACCACGTCATCGACAGCCCACAGGGCCACGACGGGTTCCTCCTGGAATCCGCTTCGCTCGGCCCGCTGATCGCACGAACCGTCGCCACCGCCGAGGAGTCCCGATGACCGACCACGGTCCCGCCCCTGAACCCGGTCCTGCCCCTGCGCTCAGTGCCGCGACGCGGGCCATTCGCGCCGGGCGGGCCAACAACGACACGGCGCTGGCGCCGGTGCTCTGGGCGAGCAGCACGTTCACCGCCACCGGGGTGGACGAGGCGCACCGGTTCGCGACCGACATCACGATGCCGAAGTTCTACGGGCGCCACTCCAACCCGACGGTCGCCGACTTCCAGAGCGCGATCGCCGAACTCGAGGGGGCCGAGGCGTCGCGGGCGTTCGCGTCGGGCATGGGCGCGATCAGCGCGGTGGTCCTCGGGTTGTGTTCGTCGGGCGACCACATCGTCGCCCAGTCGCAGCTCTACTCCCACACGCAGCTGCTGTTCCAGGCGGTGTGTCCCCGGTTCGGCATCGACGTCACCTTCGTCGACGGCACCGATCCCGACGCGTGGGAGGCGGCGGTGATCCCGGGGAAAACCACGCTCTGTTTCGCCGAGACGCCGGCCAACCCGAAGCTGGCGTTGGTGGATCTCGAACGGTTCGGGGCGATCAAGGGGCCGATGACGGTCGTCGACGGAACCTTCGCTCCGCCTGTCGTGCAGCGTCCGCTCGAGTACGGCGTCGACCTCGTGGTGCATTCGGCGACCAAGTCGATCGCCGGCCACAACGACGCCATCCTCGGGGTCGTCTCCGGCAGCGAGGAGTTGCTGGCGTGGATCCGCGGTTTCGCGATCCTGCACGGCGCGGTTGCCTCACCGTTCGACGCCCTCAACGGCATCCGTGGCATCCGCACCCTGGCCGTCCGCATCCGCCAGCAGACCGAGACCGCCCTGGTGCTGGCCGAGATGCTCGAATCGCATCCGGCCGTCGAGCGGGTCTACTACCCCGGCCTGCCGTCGCATCCCCAGTACGAGCTCGCCCAGCGCCAGCTCGACCAGCCCGGGGGTCTGATCACCTTTGATCTGGTCGGCGGGCGCAGTGAGGGTCGCCAGCTCGTCGAACGGGTCGAGCTCGCACAGCTGGCGACGTCTCTCGGTGGTCCCGAGACCCTGCTCACCCATCCCGCATCGACGACCCATGTGGGGCTGCTGCCCCAGGAGCTCGCCGCGGCCGGGATCGGTGAGGGCACGGTCCGCATGTCGTGCGGTCTCGAAGGGGCCGACGATCTCGCCGCGGATCTGCGCCAGGCGCTCGACTCGATCTCGTAGTACCCCGCCGAGATGCCCGAACTCCTCGAGATCGAGACGTATCGCCGTGCCGCCGAGCCGGTCGTCGGCCGTCGCATCGACGTCGTCGTGGCCCCCGACGAGTGGTACGCGAAGGGTGACACGACCACTGACGAGCTGCGGGCGGTGCTCCCGGGGCGGACGATCCTCGGCACCCGGCGCATCGGCAAGCTGCTCCTGCTCGACACCGACGGCCCGACGCTCGGTCTGCGCTTCGGGATGACCGGACGGCTGCTGGTCGACGGTGGCGCGTCGATCGACCAGCTCGAGTACTCGAGCGACCGCAACGACCCGGCGTGGGACCGGTTCGGGATCGTCTTCCGGGGCGGCGGCGACCTCGTCATCCGAGACCCGCGCCGGCTCGGTGGCGTCGAACTCGACCCCGACGAGTCCCGGCTCGGACCGGATGCGATGACGGTGACGCTCGCGCCGTTCCGTGCACTGCTGCGTTCGTCGGGTGCTCCGGTGAAGGCGCGTCTCATGGACCAGGCGAAGTTGGCCGGTATGGGCAATCTCCTCACCGACGACGCCCTGTGGCGGGCCGGGATCGATCCGACCCGCCCGGCCGATTCGCTGAGCGACGCCGAGGTGCAGCGCCTCCATCGTTCGATGCGGCGAACCTTGCGGGTCCTCGGGGAACGCGGTGGGAGTCACACCGGCGACATGCAGCCGGCCCGGGTGCGTGGTGGCGCCTGTCCGAAGTGCGGCGAGGAGCTGTGTCGCGGCGATGTCGGTGGGCGCACCACCTACTGGTGCCCGCGTCATCAGTCGTGAACCCGATACCGTCCTGCTCCGTGGGTTGGTACCGAATGTTTCTGGCGACGTTGGTCGCAGCGACGACGCTGGCATGGGCGGCGCCGGCTTTCGCCCAGGACGATGTCGACCCGGAGCCGACCGGCGTGACGGTCATCGACGACGGTGAGGGCGCCCAACCCGAGTCGGGCATCCTGCGCGACGACGACACGAGCGCGACGGTCCGCGACATTCGTCGCAACCTGATCCTCGTGGCTGCCGCCACGGCCGCCGGTCTGGTCGTCTACGTCTGGCACACCAGCCCGTCGCGACGTGTGCGGGTGGCGACCCGACGGGCCGAGATCGTGCTCGACGCAACCGACGACGACTGAACCTCCACCACGACCGGCGCCGGCGTCGAGGATCTCTTCCTCAGGATCGACCGGTGTCCGTCCGACGAAGAGGGTGAGCGTGCCGCGAGTCGCCGACCCGACGGCCGCCGTGGCCTAGATTCGAGTCATCTCGACCGAGGAGTTTCCTGGTGTCCGACGAATACGACGCCGACGACGCACCGCCGCCTCCGCCGCCCACCGCGCCCCCCCCGCCACCACCCCCTCCTCCGCCCCCGCCGCCGCCGGAGGCACCGCCGGCCCCGGGCATCGGCGACCTGCCGACCGCTTCGCCGATCGCCGGCGTCGACCCGACGCCGCCCCTGCCCATCGCCGGTGTCGGCGTTCCTCCGCCGCCTGCACCCGCGAGCCCGCCTCCTCCGCCTCCGTCGGCGGCTGCGCCTCCTCCGCCACCACCGGCGGCGGTCTCTCCGCCGACTGCGGGGCCCGATTTCGCCGCGACCCCGTTTGCTCCTCCCGCGCCCGAGTCGGTGGCCCCGCCGGCGCCGGCATCCCCGCCGCCGGAACCGGCCCGGGCGATGCCGTCGGCCGAGTCGGGCCCAGGCGTCACCGACCCGCACGGCCTCGGCGCTGCGGTCAGCCGCCTGTCGGGCAGCAGTCGCAAGCACGGCTATGCCGCGTTCATGGTGCTCGCCCGGGTTCTCGAGGACGGGGAGCAGATCTCGGTCGTCACCTCGTGCCGGTTCCGGGGCGCCCCGGCGGCCCTCGCGCTCAGTGATCGCCGCCTGCTCGTCGTCAACGCCCGCGAATGGGAACCCGATGTGTTGCCCGTCGGCCTCGAGCCGGGCCTCACCGTGCAGGGGTGGCAGGACGAACGCCACGCCGCGCTCGTCTTCACCAGAGACGGTCACGAACTCGTCGTCGACCAGATCGGCGACCGGGCCATGGCCCAGGAGATCGCCGTCGGTGTGCGGGCTCGGGTCGGCGGCTGAGCGAGAACGAATTTTCGAGGTGCGTGATCGGCGCAAACGCCGATACAGTTGCCTCCCGTTGCGGACGTAGCTCAGTTGGTAGAGCGCAACCTTGCCAAGGTTGAGGTCGCCGGTTCGAACCCGGTCGTCCGCTCCATGTGAAGCGGCAGGTCAGGCCCGGTTTCCGGTGCCGAGCCTGCCGCTTTCTCGTTCCGTCATCCCATCCGTCCATCCCATCCCCTGCATCGCTCCCGTACTTTCGGCAGCGATGCGAGGATCTGTTCGCCAGCGGGCCCGAGGGCTGTGGGAGATCCGCATCTACCTCGGCCGCGACCCGTCGACGGGTCGCAAGCGGTACCGGTCGCGCACGGTCCGCGGCCGTCGCCGTGAGGCGGAGCAGATCTGTCGTGATCTGCTGAGCTCACCTCAGTATCCCGGCAGCATTCTGAACGGGGGATCTGGGCCCGTTCGTTGGCTTCAGGTGCCGGGGCCGAGCTGGGCCACTGTCGCTCGCCCCGCGACGTATTCCCTGAACTCCTGGGTGACGTCGTCCGCCTCGCTGGGTGTCGCCGCAGCGAAGTCGCCGTCGAACGGGTCGAAACCGACTTCGTAGCGCTGGACGACCGGTGCTCCGGCAAGAACAGTCGTGGCCCGAACAGCGAGCTCTCGAAGCGCTCCGTCGGTGTCGAGTTCGACGGTCTGGCTGAGCGTGTCGGTCTCGAAGCTGTAGCTCGCGCGGTCGCCGGTAGTGAACCTCAGCACGTGTACCGCATCTTCCTCATCATCTGCAGGGCGCAGTCTCGCCGCCAGGAACGGGGCGAGGAGGCTGGCCACGAACAGCTCGGTTGGCTCGAGGCGGTCGAGCTCGATCGACACCCATTCGGTGCCCGACCGGGTGATGTCGGCGTGGAGCGTGGTCGCGACGCGACGGGGCAGATACAGCAGCGGCTCATGAACCACGTAGTCGATTCCGTCGCCGAGCATGATCTCGGCCAACTCGGTATTGCCGGAAGCACGGGCGATGGTGATGGTGTCACGGCCTCGAAACTCGGCGTGACCCTCGACGTGGTCGCCCTCCCAGATCTCAGCGAGATCGATGCCCTCGCCCTCACCGGTCGTGCCGTCCTCCAGTAGACGCGACGTCTGCTGCGACAACCTCACCTGCACGAGTGGCCAGTCCGCAGCAATTCCATAAGCGTCGAGGAGTTCTGTCGAACCAAGCTCTTCTGGCCACGATGGCACCGGCGCGACCGTCGTTGAGGTTGAGGTCGTCGTTGGGGTCGTCGTTGAAGTCGTCGTCGACGTGGTTGTCGCGGTGGTGGTTGTCGGTTCCGTCGGCGGTGTCCCGTCATCGGCGGTCGAACCGCACCCAGCGACAACCAGGCCGATGGCGAACCATCCGATGATGAGCCGCCTCATCGCGACGGCGGGGCGATGGTCAGACGGATCTGCGCTGGCTTGCTCTTCGCTCTGTTCATCGAGCCAGCGAGTGACGGCTTGGTGGCGCGCTTCGATGTCGGCGCGTCGCTGAGCGGGCTCGCGCATGCCGCCACATCGGCCACAGACAGCGCCGTGGTCTCGGACGGGAGGAAGGTCGCCAGACTGCCACGTCGCAGCCTGAAGTGGACGACCGCATTTCGCGCAGGTCCTCGAGGACGATGGCGCATCTCTTGGGAGCGATGCCCGTTCCGACCAGTAGTGCACCCGTGCAAGCAGCCGAGGTGAAGCGGTCACGGCCAGCCCAAGTGTGCCCATGATGGCAACTGTCGTTGCCCATGCGAAGGCGAACCATCGCAGATCGCTGTCGATCCACGAACTTGCCACGGCACAGCACGCCCCAAAGATGAGAAGGCTCAGCGCAGCGGCGCGCCCGATGCGCCGTCCGACCCGAAGTCGCTCGATCGCCCCTTCAGCATCGACATGATCGATCTCGCGAGTCACGCTCATGCCTCCTGTCGACCCGACGGTAGATCACCCAGGCGAAGTTGCGCCCACAACGTGTTGGGTCCACCTCGCCCGAAACGGTCGCGAAGGAGTCGCGATCGCCAGGGTTGCCGTGGATTGCAGCGGTGCGGGAGACGGTTCATTCATGGCGCGTCGCATTCGTCCCAGTCTTGATCGACACTGTCGAGCCACGCCGCGACTCCCGGATCGGTGACGGTCAAGCAGTTGTTGCCGCCGGGGCCGTCGCTGATGAGCCGCAGAAAGACCACCAGCGTGTCCTGAACACCGGCGATCGCCGCGGTGATGTCGCCGCTGAACTGGTTGTCCCACAGTGCTGCCTGGAACAGGCTGTCGAGGTTCCCGAACTCGGGCGGTAGTGGTCCGCTGAAGCTGTTGCCTCGGAGATCCAGGTACCAGAGCTTGGAAAGGTTGCCGAGAGCGGGTGGAAACTCGCCACTCAGCTCGTTTCCGTCGACCTGCAACCTGAGCAACTCCGAGAGTCCGCCGAGGGTCGGCGGGAGCGACCCGGTGAGGGCGTTGTCGCTCAGTTGTAGGTATTGCAGGTCGGAGAGGTTGCCGATCTCTGTAGGGATGGGACCGGAGAGCTGAGTATCGAAGAGTGCGAGCGTTCTGAGGTTCACCAGTTCGCCGACCTCAACCGGAATCGACCCGGTCAACTCGTCGCCGGAGAGGGTGAGGCCGGAGAAGGCCGCGAGCCCTGAGATCTCCGGTGGGATTGTGCCGTCGAGACCGTTGTTCTGCAGTGCGAGCGAGAAGGGTCGGCTGTCCTCGTTGCACGCAATGCCGTACCACGAGCACACGTCGGTGGGCGTCCCCCAGCCGGCGGAGGATGTCCACGAGGGCCCGTTGGTGCTGTCGTAGAGAGCCATCAGCGCGTCGCATTCGAACTGATGTGCCTTCGTGTTCTCGACGAACACGCCGTCGATGATGCAGCCACCGAGTTCGACTGGCCCGATGTCGCATCCCGCTCTCACGGGGCGCGGCTTCTGCCGACCGTCTGGATGGGCGGGCATTGCGCAGCCGAGCGCTCCCGGTGAGATCGCATCGACTGCCGGGGAGTTCAACTCGGGTAGGCGAGTCGGGACCGGACCGTCGTTGTCGCCGAGCGGACGCAGGAGCGGATTGGTGTCCGCCTGATCGCCGGTTCCGGTCAAGCCACAGGTTGCGTCTCTTGTGATGTTTCGTCCCTGGCTGGTCACTGAGGCGCCCCCGGCAGCACACCCGGTTGGAGCGTCGACAATCGAGTTGATGAACAGCGCTGACCCGTTGACCAGTCCGAGAGAAACCGCATCATCGGCGACCACCGATGAGACGAGTTGGAGTTGACCCGCGGCCAAGTCCACACCTCCGACCCCGGAACCACCGTTGTTGCCGTCCACAGTCACCTGAAACAGCCGGGCAAAGGTCTCCGTCATGATCGCGCCACCGCCGTTCGTCGCAGTGTTGTTGTCGATCGTGGAGTCCTCGATCCACAAGCGAGCTCCGGTAGCAGCGATACCGCCACCCGACACCGCGCTGTTGTCGGTCACGCGCGTGTCCTCGAGAGCGACGAGGCCCGTATGAGCCAGGAGTCCGCCGCCGTCGTCAGCGGTACTCCCGCCGGTGATGACGAGTCCCTCGAGGAAGTGAAAGCTCCCGCTGACCACATCGAAGACCCGATCGATCTGCTGGCCGTCGATCGTAGCCGTGATGCCGTTGCCCGGTACGGCGCGGATGTACGTCGGCTCGAGCAGGTCGAGATCGCCTGTGGCAGCGGCATCCTCTCCGGCGCCCGGGAGAGTGAGGCTGTAGGTCGAGCCAGCGATCAGCTGGATCTCGGTGACGTTGGGATCGGCATTCGCCTCCATCACTGCGGCACGAAGGGAACACGTCGTCGTTGCATCGGCGCACACACCGTCGCCCACGTTCGCATCAACTGTGTCGCCGGTACCGGTAACGACAAACACCTCATCCGCCGGAGGAGGCGTGCAGGCGGACAGGAAGAACAGCCCAAATCCAACGGCCCCTACTGCCCCGATGCGTGTGCCGATCAAACCCGCCCCCTCGGTGATTGCTGGCGACCAGTGTCCGCTTCCCGCCCGGCGTGGTCAAACCGGCGCCTTCGCGCGTCCCGAAGAGAGTCTCGTTCCTTCGACCGAGCCAAGGTTGAGATCGCCGGTTCGAACCCGGTCGGCCGCTCCAGATCCTTCAGCGATGATGCGGCAGGTCAGGCCCGGTTCTGGGTGCCGAGCCTGCCGCTTTCTCGTTCCGGCCTAGCATCGTGCCGACACGCGCGAGGAGAGCCGTACGCAGTGGAGATTCTGGCGACTGAGTACATCGTCGACGCGGTTCCGTGTCGTGTCGGGGAGCCCGCCACAGTCGCGAAGATCTCTTCAGGTGACGATCTTCGTCAGCTGCTGTCCAACATCCTCGATACTGGCTACTACGACACCGCGTATTTCGCGCGTCAGACCGGTCTCAAGACAGGTCTCTTGACGATGAACCTGTGGTTCGTCGCCTCGCTGGTCGCGGCTCTGCGGCCAAGGCGCTCGATCGAGTTGGGCGCAGGAAAGGGTGACGTCGTCGAGATGCTCCGCCGGCGTGGCATCGACGCGTGGGGACTCGATTCGAGCCCAGACATGTGGGCCCAGCTCTCGCCGATCGTGAGGGAGGCGTATGTTGTCGGAGACGTTGCCGAGATGCAGGACACGCTCAGCGGTGAGCGTTTCGACACCGTCCTCGGATTCGACATCTGGGAACACCTTCTTCCCGAAACCATCACGGACGTCATCGACCAAGCGACTGCAGTGATGACCGAAGACGGCATGTGCGTATCGATCATCCCCGCGTTCGGGCCCGATCCCGTCTTCGGCGAGATCTTTCCGCTCGAGTTCGAGGAGAACCGGGAGCGATTTGATGCCGGTTTGCCGTTTGACCACATCACGCTCGAGCGTTCAGATCCTCCGATCCCGGCCGCCGGACACCTCGTCTGGGCCCCGGGCTTGTGGTGGGAAGCGCAGTTCGAGGCCGCCGGGCTCGTACGCGAGCCCTCGATCGAAAGGCGTCTCCACGCGATCTTCGATCCCTACCTTGCACCCTCCAACCGCTGCTTCTTTGTCTATCGTCGAGACACTCCTCAGGCGCGGGCGCGGGCCGCTGCGACACGCCGGAGGCTCCGCCGGCCGGCAGTGGCCGCGCGCTACCTCGACCTCTTTCGTCTCGCACGCGCCGAATCGTCAGGCGAGCATCGCTTCGCGGTCCCGCCGTTGGACTACGTGGCGGATCGGCACCGAGTTCTTGGGTCGGTGCAACGAGTCCTCCGTGTCGTTCGACCTGCGCTCGGTCAGCTACGACGACGCTCGCCGACCCGGTGACGGGACGCAACGCAGTCGCACCCCCTGAGCATGACCACCTCGGTCACGAACCAAGGGACAGTTCCTCGGGCGGGCGGGGCCGTCGTGCGCGTCTCGGTACTCTCGCCGGATGAAGCTGGTGTTCCTCCATGCATTGCCGTTCGACGGGGCGATGTGGGAGGACACCATCGGCGCGCTGGGCCGCGAAGCTGTCGCGCCGAGCCTGTTCGATCTCGGGGACTCGATCGAGGAGTGGGCGTTTGGGGTGCTCGATGCCGTCGGTACCGAGGAGCTGATCGTCGTGGGCTGTTCCGTCGGCGGTTCGTGTGCATTGGAGGTCGCTGCTGCCGCGCCCGACCAGGTGGCAGCGATTGTGTTGGTCGGGGCGAAGGCCGAGGTCAACCACGATCCGGTGCTACGGGACGAGGCGATCCAGATGCTCGAGACCCACGGGATAGAGGCTGCGTGGCACCGGTACTGGCTCCCGTTGTTTGCTGAGTCGACGTCGTCGTCGGTCAAGGACTCGGCTCGGTCGTGGGCGATGGCGCACGACGTCGACTCGGTCGTCAGGGGCGTGCGGGCGTTTCACGATCGCCGCGATCTCTCGTCGTTCGCGGCGCGATGGGACCGGCCGTTGATCGGCATCAGCGGTGATCGCGATGTCGCGCCGTCACCATCGAAGCTGCGTCAGCTCGCCACCGGCCCGAATCGGGAGTTTCATCTGGTCGCCGAGTGCGGCCACTACGTCAATCTCGAACAACCGGCGGCGTTCGACGCACTCCTCGCGGAAGCGATCCGCCCGATCGTCGAACGTTCGTAGCCGCGCAGGCAAGGCGAACCCGCAGCCGCTACGCAACACGGGCGGTTCAGGTCGTTCGGCTGTCGGAATTTCTGAGATTATTTTGCGCGTTTCGGGCGTCTCAAACCACTACATGGTGTGAACGACGTTTCTGCCGCGTTGCGGTCCAGCGATTTCGCCGAATGGGAGCACACGATCCGGCCCCTGCTCGAGGCGACGTTCGCGAGCGCTCACGACCTCCCGATGGATGAGGCTCGCTCGTTGGTGGCAGAGACGATCGAGCTGGCCGAGGCGAACTGGGATGTCGTCGGCAAGTCGGAGCGGCCCCAGTTGTGGGCCTACAAGACGGCGGCGAAGCTGCTCGAAGCGCGGGGTCATGTCTTCTGACGCGGCAACCCTCGTCGCGGTGCGAGATGATCGAGACCGGGAGAACCGGAAGGGCGGCGGCGTGGCGGTTGATGACTTCGAGATCTGGTACGCCACGGCTCGGCCGCGGCTCCTCCTCGCGGTCAGAGGTCTCGGTGTCACCCCGGAGGAGGCCCAGGAGGTCGCCGACGAGGCGCTGGCCCTGGCCTTCGAGCGATGGACAGAAGTGTCCGCGATGGCCAACCCGACGGGCTGGGCCTACGGCGCCGCGAAGAACCGGCTCCGCAACCAGATCAGGAGATCGCTGCTCGCCGACAAGTTCGCCCAACTGCGCCGCCGCGAAGAGGAGCCGATCGACGACGCCTTCGTCGAGTTCCGGTCGATCCTCGCCGGCCTGACGGAACGCCAACGGCACTTGGTCGTCATGCGCCACGTCCTGCAGATGACCGAGCCCGAGATCGCGGCCGAGTTGGGCATCACCCGCGGCACCGTGTCGTCGCGCCTGCGCGCGGCCCACGAGCAGATCCGGCGAACCATGCTGCTGGTCGCCATGACCGGCGTCGCCATCTGGAGCGCCACATGACCGATCCCCCAGATCGCGACGGCGAGGTCCCTGAGCGGTTCCTCGAACTCATCGACGAGATTCTCGCCAGCGAGGCGTTCCAGGCTCCGCCATCGTCGATCGCGGCGCGCCGGGCCGTCTCGCGGCCACCGCGGCGGCTCGCCGTCTACGCGGTGGCCGCCGCGGCGGTGGTCGCGCTGGCGATCGTCGGCGCCTCGGCGCTGAACGACTCGGACATCTCATCAGTCGACACAGAGCGGGCGGCGAATCCCATATCGTCGGCAACCCCCATCCCGGGGGTTGCCGACGATGGCGGAGCCGCGCAGCGCGCCGCCGAATCGCAGATCGCGGCCGACGCCGAGATCGCCGCCAGCTTCGGGCTGACCCTCGGACCGCGGGTCTTTCGCGACGACGGTTCGTTCGTGCTCGCCGATCAGCCCGACCTGATGCCGGTCTTCGACGACGAACAGCTCGTCGGCTACGCGCGCCGCGGCGACATCGATCTTGGCGACGAGACGACGCGTTTCACGGTCTACGCCCCGGACGGAGTCACCGTGCTCGGCGTATTCGATCAGCGCACCGGCTTCGTTCCCTCCACTGCACCCTCAGCCAGCCAAGGAGATTGACATGAGGCGAATCCGCCACCGGGCGGCGGTGGTGCTCATCACGACCATCGCCCTGCTCGCCAACGCCCCGGCCGCCTCGGCCGCGCAGTCTGCATCGTGGGGGTGGACCACCGACTCGTTCGTGATGAGCTTCTACGGCGGCATCCCCTATCGCGGTTGTGAGAAGGCATCGCTGACGGTGCCGAACTCCGGGTCTTCGGGCAACATCTACAGCTCGACCACCACCTCGATCGTCGTCGGCTTCGCCTCGTGCTCGTCGTCGTCGATCCCGAGCTCGCTGAACCCCGACACGATCAAGACCCGTAGCCAGGTGCTTCGCAACGGCGGGATCGTCTCGGGCTGCCTCTCGAGCATGGTGTACAACGCCGGTGGGCAGGGCTCGATCTCGGCCGCGACGGGCAGCAGCTGCGACAAGGTCACTTCCGCCGACGCCACGTGGACGGTGCACGGCTACTACGGCTGGTGGGACTACGACGACTCGACCTGGCGTGGCGAGTCGATCGGCCTGCCGACGATCACGGATTGAGGATGATGATGAAGCTGACCCGACACCCCGCCCGCTGGCTCTTCGTGATCATCATGGTCGCGATCGGCGTTTCCTTCGGCCAGTCCGTGAGCGCCAAGGCCGTGGAGCCGACCGTCGGCCCGGTCCCCGTCGTCGACGGCCGGGCCTTGCAGGCCGACGACCTCCCCGAGCTCATCCCTCTCTACGGTGACGGCGACGAGGTCATCGGCTACGTACGTGCCGAGGAGGCGTTCGTCGAACTCTTCGATGCGTCGCAGGACGTCGTTGCGCTGGGCGTCTACGAGAAGGACGGCGTGACCCTGATCGGCCACGAGATCCCGGGCAAGGGGTTCGTGCCGGGCACCGAGCCGATCGAGACGCTGCGACCCGCGGTCGTCCCACCGCCGCTCAAGTAGCACGACGGGCGCGCCGCGAGCGCCGCCGGGTAGGTTCACGCCGTGCGTCATCTCGCCTGCGACCCTCTCGACAGCAACCCCGCCGGTAGCGCGCCATGACGGCGCTCTACGAACGCGACGGCGATGCGTTCGTCGGCACTGAGATCACCGCGGGGGCGTGGAGTCCCGGCGCGCAGAGCGGGGGTGCGGTGCTCGCCCTGCTCGGTCACGTGCTCGAGGACGTGCCCACGCTCACCCCGATGAGTCTCACGAGGCTGACCGTCGATCTCGTTCGGCCCGTTCCGGTCGGTGAACGACTCCGGATCGAGCACGAGATCGTCCGCGAGGGAAAGAAGATCCAGGTCGTCGACCTCCGCGTCGTCACCGACGGAGCCGAGCACGCCCGGGCACGAGCCCTGCGGGTACGCGACGCCGACCTCGGCTCCGTGCCCGGGGCACCCGACTCGTCGACCGACATCGACCCGGCGGCGGCGTTGCCCAGGCCCGAGGAGATCGAGCCGGCCGACGACCGTCCCGGGCTGCCCCCCTTCCTGCGGGTGGCGCTCGACTTCCGACGCACCGACCCCTGGGCCGAGGGGGTCAACGGGATCTGGCTGCGCCTGCGGGTCCCGGTCGTCGCCGGCGAGCCGATCTGCGCCACCTCTCGTGCCACGGTGCCGATGGACGTCGTCAACCTGATCGGTGCCAAGTTCGACGGTGCGGCGTTCACGGCGATCAACCCCGATGTCAGCGCCCATGTCGCCCGTCCGCCCGTCGGCGAATGGGTCGGGCTGGTGGGCGAGACCATCTTCTCGCACTCGGTGGGCCATGGCGTCTCCGCCGCGACCATGAGCGACTCGGCCGGCGTCTTCGGGGTCACCTCCACATCCCAGATCCTCGACCACGTCCCCCGTTCGTCCTAGGACGTCGGGTCGATCGTCCACGAGAGGCGGTGGATGCCCGGGCCGACGCGGTGGCCGGGAAGCGTGTCCGGGCCGCAGGCCGCCGTGCCGAGGCCCCGCACAGCGGCATCGATGTGGACCTCGACATGGTCGGCGGGGTCGAGCTCGGCCAGCGTCGTGGCCGTGGTCAGCGCCGCGTCGGTGTGGCGCCGGGCCGAGAAGCCGAACCGATGGTCGGCGCACACCCGGATGCGGTCGCGCCCGCTGCGGAGCTCGAACCAGCGGGTGTCGGTGTGGTGGCCGTGTTCCTGCGGGAAGACATAGGGGTGGTACTGCTCGGCGACCGTCGACCGCCAGAGACCGACGGTCGCTCCCGACCGACGATCGGGGTACGTCTCCTCGGGGCCGAGACCGAACCAGCGCAGGTCCTCGAAACGGGCATGTAGCGGCATCGTGATGCCGACGCGGGGGAGATCCGTCCACGCCGCAGGCACGGTGATCGTCTCGTCGAACCGCACCCGTCCGTCGCCGAGGAGGGTGACCACGCTCCGGTGGGTCGCGTGATCGGTCGACCCGTGGAGTTCGCGCCGCATGGTCAGACGGACACCGCCCTCGACGCGCCGCACGGAGGTGCGCATCGGCTCGATCCGGAGACGGTCGAGCCCCCACGTCAGCCAGCGGTTGCGGACCCCGGAGATCTCCGACATCCAGCCCTGGGCGACGCCGTCGTTGTCGGTCGGGGCCCGCCACAGGGTGGCCGCGATCGGACCGGTGACGACCGGTCGCCCGCGGTGCGTCAATGCCGACACGCACGCCGCGTCGCGGTCGACGTGCAGGATCAGTGGCCCGTTCCGGATCACGCTGCCGTGATCGTCCACCTCCACGGGGTGCGTCCGCCGCGAGGGCGCCGGCGATGCCGCGGTGAGGGGGAGCGACAGCTGCTCGGTGCTGACCACGTGTCCGCGTTCGGCCCATGGCGTGGCCGACGCGAGACGGAAGCGAAGAGTCAGGAACGCCTCGTTGCCGCGGCGGCGGCCGGTTGACCGGGGGACGGTCACGACCGCCGAGGACCGCGCCGCGATCGGCGGCAGGTCGAGCGTGCCCTGCTCCACCACGTCGCCGTCGATCGTCACCGCCCAGGTGCACTCGAGGTCGGCGAGGTCGGTGAACCAGCGATGGTTGTGGATGCGGACCTTGCGCCCGGGCATGGCGGTGACCCTCGCGGGACGCCCGCACCAGGCCACTTCCGCCAACGCCGGGTGGGGCACACCATCGGGCCCCACCAACCCGTTGATGCAGAAGTTGACGTCGTTGGGTTCGTCGCCGAAATGGCCGCCGTAGGCCCAGAAGAACCGGCCGTGCTCGTCGGTCTCGGCCAGGCCCTGGTCCTTCCAGTCCCAGATGAACCCGCCCTGCAGCGCCGGGTGCGCCTCGAATGCCCGCCAGTAGTCGACCAGCGAACCGTTGGAGTTGCCCATCGCATGGGAGTACTCGCACAGGATCATCGGGCGGTCGTCGCCGCGGGTCGTCTCGGCCCACTCGGCCCATTCCTCGATGAGTGAGATCTCGGGGTACATCGGGCAGACGATGTCGCTGACCAGGCGTTCCGACGCATTCGGTGTGACGGTGTGGCGCTGCGCGGTCGTTCCCTCGCCCTGCTTGACCCGGGTGAGGAGCGAGCCCTCGTACTGCACGAAACGGGTGGGATCGACGGCTCTGACCCAGGCCGCCGCAGCATCGTGGGCGGCACCGTGGCCGGCCTCGTTGCCGAGCGACCAACCGATCACCGACGGATGGTTGCGGTCACGCAGGACCATGCGCTGCACCCGACTCACGATCGCTGCGTGATAGCGGACGTCGTGGCAGAGCGAGTCCTGCCGCCCGTGCGACTCCACGTTGGCCTCGTCGATCACGTAGAGACCGAGCTCGTCGCAGAGATCGAGCAGCGTCGGATCGTTCGGATAGTGGGCGGTGCGTACCGCGTTGATGTTGTGGCGGAGCATCGTCACGAGATCGGCGCGGATGTCGTCGGCGGTCTGTGTCTTGCCCGTCACGGGATGGTGGTCGTGGCGGTTCACGCCGTTGATCAGGACGGGTTGGCCGTTGACGAGCAGCCGACGGTCGCGCACCTCCACCCGGCGGAAGCCGACGCGAAGCTCCGTCGAGTCGGCGATCGTGCCGCGGGGATCGACCAGGTCGATCAGGACGCGGTAGCGCTGTGGCGATTCGGCCGACCAGGGCTCGACCGAATCGAGGTCGAGCGACGTGACGGTGCGCTGACCCTCGAACCCCCAGGACGCGAGGAAGGCGTCGGCGCCGAAGCCCGGCCGTCGGACCCGGAGCTCGGCGACGAGCGCCGCCGCGTGCACCCGTCGGCCCCGGTCGTCGAGCACCGTCACCGCGGTGGTCCAGCCCTCGCCGGGCTCCCCGCCGACCTCGGTGGTCACCGTGAGCGAACCGGCGCCGGTCGCCGGGTCGTAGTCGGCCGTCGTGGCGACGTCGGCGAGGTGCACCTGTGGCACGGACCGCAGCGACACGCTTCGGTGCAGGCCGGCGTGCCACCAATGGTCCTGGTCCTCGATCCACGTGGCATCGCTGTAGCGGATCACCATGACGGCGAGCGTGTTGTCGCCCGCGACCAGATGGTCGGAGAGGTCGAACTCGCTCGGGAGACGGGAGTCCTTTCCCATGCCCACGAAGCTGCCGTTGCAGTGGATGACGGCCATCGACTCGGCTCCGCCGAGGTGCAGCACCGTGCGGCGCGACGCCCAGCCACGGGGCAGACGGAAGGTGGTCCGGTACAGCCCGGTCGGGTTCTCCTCGGGTGTCGCCGGCGGCTCGAGCGCCCACGGCATCTGCACGTTCGTGTAGTGCGGCAGATCGCCGGTGTCCTGCCGGGTCCAGCACCCGGGCACGTCGATCGCCCGCCAGCCGCGTCCGCCGCGGTCCGGCTGGGCCCAGTTCGTCGGCGCCGCTGTCGGGTGCGCCACCAGCAGGAAGTCCCAGGATCCGTCGAGCGAGAGGGTCCATCGTTCGTCGGCTGCGAGCGGCGCCCGGGCCGCGAGCCGATTGATCTCGAACGTCTCGGGAAGCTCCCACCAGTTGACCTGCATCCCCACTTCCTAGTGCAGGGACACCCGTGTCGGCCGGTGCGCTGCACTACCGTTGTCGCCATGACGCGAGTGGCGGGTGTATGGCTCGGGCTGGGTGCCTTGTTCGTGTTGCTCCTGGCGATCCCGGCGGGCGCGAACGAGCTGATCTCGATCCCGATCGACGAGGTGATCTACGGCAGGGAGGGCGACGAGATCCTCGTGGGCGGCGCCGACGTGCCGGCGGAACTCGTCGGCGTCTCGTGCGAGATGACCGGAGAGACGGTCAACCAGGAGTCGGTCCACGTGGGCAACGACCTCGTGATACGGCTCGGGGATCAGACGCGGGTCCTCGCCAACTTCGAGGACGAACGCGACATTCGCTACACCTTCAGCGAGATCGCCGAGCTGCCGGAGCGGATCGACGTGTTCGTTCGGCTCGGTCCGGATGGGGTCTCCAGCGGCGGGTTCCTGATCTCGATCGAGTGTGAGATCGAGCCACCCACCACGACGAGCACGACGACCACCACCACGAGCACGAGCACGACCACCACCACCACGACGACCGTCGGCCCGACGTCGACCTCGACGACGACCAGCACCACGACGACGGCTCCGTCTTCGACGACGCTCGAACCCACCACGACCACCATCCAGGTCGCGGGGCCGACGACATCGCTCCCGCCGGGATCGACATCGTCGGTCGATCTCCCGCCGGGCCAGTTGGCGATCACCGGCGCCGGTACCGGGCTCCTGGCCCTCGCCTGGCTGGGCCTGGGGATGTGCGCGGTCGGCACGGTCGCCGCCGTCCACGGCAGCCGGCCCCGATCCCGGGCCTGACCGGCGACACGCGTCGCCGGTCAGAGTTCGACGGCGCGGCGAACCCTCCGGTCGACGAGCAGTCCGCGCCCGAGCTGCCGGGTCAACCCTGCGGTCGTGCCGTAGAGCCCGTCCAGCTCGATCGTCGCGAAGAGGAATCGATGGAAGGCGTGGTCGCGGGTGAAGCCGATGCCGGCGAGAACCTGCTGGCAGTGGCGACCGGCGTCGATCGCCGCCCGTCCGGCGAGGACTCTGGCCAGGTCGACCATCAGGGTCGTGGGTTCCTCGTCGGCGGCCCCGAGCGCCCCGGCGGCGGCTTCGGTCGCGACGTGGGTCTCGGCCAGCCGGTGGCGCACGGCCTGAAAGGAGGCGATCGGCCTCCCGAACTGCACACGATCGAGCGCATGGAGGTGGGCGAGCGTCAGCATGCCCGCCGACAGGCCGTGGAGTTGGTGGGCGAGGGCGTGGCGGGCGGCACGCACCGCTGCCTCGATCGCGGCCGGATCGAGCGGCACGACATCGTCGAGCGGACCCTGGATCGAGACCCGCGCGAGTTCGCGGTCCGTGATCGGATGGGCGACGTCGAGACGGTCGGTCGCCACGGTGCCGATTCCGCCGCGGCAGAGCACTCGCGCGGTACGAGCGGCACCGATGCGGGACCCGGCGACCCCCTCGATCCTGGTCGCGTCGCGATCCGTGGCTTCGCTCGAACCCCAGGCGGGATGAATGATCACCTCGCCGGGGGTCAGGCCGAGCGCGGCGCCGACGACGTCGTCGAGCACGGTCGAGCGGGCCGCCACCCGGCCCAGTCGGTCGAAGACCACGGCGACTGCATCGATCGGTTCGGCGGCGAGCATCTCGTGCCAGCCGAGTGCCATCAGCGCAGCGTCGTTGGCGGCAGGGGTCGCCTCGGCGTGGAGGGCGGCGGCAACGCTCTCGGCGAGCAGGTCGCGGTCGTCGGTGTCCATCACTCGTCTCCGAGATCGAGGAGGCGGCGGGCGATGATGTTGCGTTGGATCTCGCCCGTCCCGCCGTAGATGGAGGCGGCGCGGGAGTAGAGGAACTCGTCGTGCCACCGCAGATCGTCGGGACCGTCGGGGAGCGCGAGTCGGCCCGGAACCAGTTCCCGGCCGACATCGAAGATCTTCTGTTCGGCCGTCGCGACCAGGATCTTGTCGACGGAGGTCTCCGGTCCGAGCGGCTCCCCGGCATCGAAGCGCCGCACCGTCGCACGAGAACGGCACCGAAGGGCGTGCAGTTGGGCGAAGGCCTCGCCGAGGATGGCGGCGCTGTGCTCGTCGTCGGGGGCGTCGGCGACCACCGCCTGGAGCCGCGACTGCAAGAACGCGGTGCGGTGCCAGAACGCGGTGGAGCGCTCGAAGGGAAGCAGCGCCATGGCGACCGCCCAGCCCCCGTCGACCGCGCCGACCCGGCGGGTGTCGGGCACGACGACGTCGTCGAAGAAGACCTCGGCGAACTCGTCGGAGCCGCTCATGATCGCCAGCGGTCGGACGGTGATGCCCGGCGTGTCCATGTCGACGAACAGTGCGGTGATGCCTCGGTGCCGCGACTCGGGTTCGCCGGTGCGGGTGAGGAGCAGGCACCGCTCGGAGAACTGCGACAGCGAGGTCCACACCTTCTGACCGTTGACGACCCAGGTGTCGCCGTCGGCACGGGCCCGACAGGTCAACGCGGCGAGATCGGATCCGGTCGCCGGCTCGGAGAAGCCCTGGCACCACATCTCGCGGCCCGACAGCAGCCGCGGCACGAACTCGGCGGCGAGCGCGTCGGGCGCGAACTCGATCAGGGTGGGCGCCAGCGTCTCGGTCATCGAGAAGAAGCCCGACACGACGAGATCTCGCTCGACGACCTCCTCGCCGACGACCGCCCGCAGCGATGCCGGTCCACCCCTGCCACCGACCCGCTCCGGCCAGCCCCAGCCCATGAACCCGGCATCCCACAACAGTGCCTTCACCCGGGCGAGCTGGCCCATCTGCTCGGGGAGCGTGCCGGCCCCTGCGTAGGACGGTGCGATCTCGGCCGCATGGGCGTCGAGCCATGCGACGAGGTCCGTGCGGAGTTCGGCGATCGACGGTGGCGTGGCCATACCCGGCCATTCTCGGCGCGAACGGGCTCGTCGGCGAACCCGCCACCCCGGACTCGATCTCCGTTGTCGGCGATCCGATCATCGTGGATCGCTGAGGGTCTCGGTGTGAGACGGGTCGGGCCCGATGGCTAGGGTCTCGTGATGGCAGTCGAGATGGTCGAGTACGACGAGTTCGGGTTGTTCCACGAGAACGCCGCCGAGTACGGCATCCCCTACGACGGGCCGCCCACGGTGCGCCGGGAGAACATCGACTTCGGTGACGGCCGCCACCTGAGCGCTCTCGTTTGGGGCGATACCGAACCCGAGCTGGTGTTCCTCCACGGAGGCGCACAGAACGCCCACACGTGGGACACCGTTGCGCTGGCGCTCGACCGCCCGCTCGTCTGCATCGACCTTCCCGGTCACGGCCACAGCGGCCCGCCCGCCGATGCCACCCACGACACGAACCGCAACGCCGAGGACCTCGCCGAGGTCGTGCGGACCCTCGCACCGAACGCCGCGGCGGTCGTCGGCATGTCGCTCGGCGGTCTCACCGGGCTGGCGCTGGCCGACCACGCGCCGGAACTCGTGCGCAAGCTCGTGCTGGTCGACGTGACCCCCGGTGTCGACGAGAAGAAGGCGGAGCAGATCACCGCGTTCGTCAACGGGCCCGAGTCGTTCCCGAGCTTCGAGGAGTTGCTGAAGCGCACCATCGAGTTCAACCCGACCCGCACGGTCGAGTCGCTGCGGCGGGGGATCCTCCACAACGCCGAGCAGCGCCCCGACGGCGGATGGGTCTGGCGCTACGCCCGGTTCCGGGGCACCGAGGCCAACGGCTTCCCCCAGTTCGCCCGGCTGTGGGACATCATCTCCGAGCTCACCGCGCCGCTCATGCTGGTGCGAGGGATGCGCGAGCAGTCGGTGGTCGACGACGCGGACGAGGCGGAACTCCTCCGGCGTTGTCCTTCGGCTCGGATCGAACGGGTGGCCGACGCCGGTCACAGCGTGCAGGGCGATACGCCGATCGAGCTGGCCGGGCTGATCGAGGACTTCGTCTTCGGCGCCGACGCGGGGTAGCGGCACGCCATGGCGCTCGACTTCGCCCTCTCGCCCGACCAGGACGCCATCGCCGACGCGTTCGGTGGCTTCTTCGCCAACGAGTCTCCCGTCGAGGTCGTGCGGGCGGCCGAGCCCCTCGGGTTCGACCCGCAACTCTGGTCGAAGCTCCGCGACATGGAGGCGCCGTCCATGGCGGCCCCGGAATCGGCCGGCGGTGGCGGGGCCGACCTCGGTGCGCTCGCGGTGGTCGCCGAGACCATGGGTGCCGCCCTCGCCCCGGTGCCGCTCATCGAGCACTGGGTCGCGTCGATCGCCCATCCCGTCGCCGAAGTCGTCGACGGTTCGCACCTCGCCGGGCTCGCGGTGCGTCCCGCCGTCGACGGTGTGTGGCGGCTCGTACCCGGGGGAGCGGTGGCCGACTGGGTCGTGGGCGTCGACGGCGACGAGCTGGTGGCCGTGGCGTCACCGCCGCCGATGGACGCACCGGCCAACCACGCATCGGCGCCGATCGCCGATCGTTCCGCCCGCGACGGCGAACGGGTCGTGCTCGGTCCGGCATCGGATCACGACATGCTGCTCGACCGCTGGCGGGTCCTCACCGCGTCGGCCCTCATCGGCGTGGCGGACCGGGCGATGGCGATCGGGGTCGACTACGTCATGGAACGCGAGCAGTTCGGCCGCCTGGTCGGCTCGTTCCAGTCGGTCCAACACGGGCTCGCCGACCTCCCACCCCTCATCGACGGTGCCCGGTTCCTCGTCCACAAGGCGGCGTGGGCCCACGACGAGGGGCTGACGGGTGGCCGTGGCCTGATCGACATGGACGAAGGCAACGTCACCGAGTTCGCCCCGCTCGCAGCGATGGCGTTGGTCCAGGCCGGTGAGGCAGCTGCGGTCAGCTCCGATCGGTCCCTGCACTATCACGGGGGCTACGGCTTCTCCCTCGAGTACGACATCCAGCTCTACTTCCGTCGGGCGCGGGGCTGGGCCAACATCCTCGGCGACCCCGCCCGCGAACGATTGCGGATCGCCGACCTGCTGTGGGGCACCACCGGGGGAGAAGGCTGACATGGACTTCCGGCTGCCGGACGAACACGAGGTGCTGCGAACCGAGATCCGGGCGTTGATCGACGAATACGTCGACGACGACGCCATCGAGGAGAGCCATCGCACCGGCACGAACCATTGCGCGCCCCTCGCCGTCGCACTCGGCCGAGCCGGGATCCTGGCGCGGGCCATGCCCGGAGCCGGCAAGGACCCGCTCGCGATGTGGCTCCTGTCCAGCGAGGCCGAGACTGCGGGAGCACCCTTCGATTCGGTCGGCATGTCGCTCGTGATCGCCGGCGTGCTCGACGCCGTCGGAACCGAGACCCAGAAGCAGACGGCCCTGGCGGGCCTGCTCTCGGGTGAGGAACTCGTGTGCTTCGGTCTCACCGAACCGCAGGGGGGCAGTGACCTGCCGGCGATCACCACGAAGGCCGTGCACGACGACGACACCGGTGAGTGGGTGATCACCGGCGCCAAGATGTGGACGACGATGGCCCACATCGCCGACTGGGTGTTCCTCCTGGCTCGCACCGACGGCGAGGGCAGCCGGCACGGCGGCTTCACGGTGTTCATCATCCCGATGGACCGGCCCGGCATCACGATCGATCCGATCTGGACGGTCAGCACCGAGCGATCGAACGCCACGTTCTACGACGAGGTGAGAGTCGGCGCCGAGGCCGTGGTCGGCGAGGTGAACCAGGGCTGGACCGTGATGTCGTTGATGCTCGGTTTCGAACGGGGCATGGCGAGCACCGGCTACCTCACCCCGCTCCTGCGGCGGTTCCATCGCTGGGCGCTCGACAACGGCCGGATCGATGATCCGCTGCACCGCGAGCGCATGGCGCAGATCGCGATCGACGCGCAGGTCGCCGAGCTCCTCACCCAGCGCACCGTGTGGACGGCGGCCACCGGACGTCCGCCCGGCACCGAGGGATCGATGGCCAAGATCTTCGCCACCGAGGCCTACCAGCGCCACGCCCGCTGGGCGCAGGCCGCCGCCGGGCCCGAAGGGCTCCTCGGCCTGGGGGCCGAGGGCGCGGCGGCCGACGGATGGATCGACTACGACGTCCGCCACTCGATCCCGATGACGCTGCAGGGCGGCACCAGCGAGATCAATCGCAACAACATCGCCGAGCGTCACCTCGGCCTGCCACGGTCGCGCTGACACCGGTTCCCGGCGATGAGTTGACCACCGACGATCGGAGCTCCGATGACAGACACGGCGAATCCCCCGAACCCTGACTGGCCCACGCTCCGGGCGGCCGCCCGCGCCGCCGCCGAGACGGCCTACGCCCCGTACAGCGGCCTCCACGTCGGTGCGGCCGGGTTGACGCCCGACGGCGACGTCGTCAGCGGCTGCAATGTGGAGAACGCCTCCTACGGGCTCACGCTCTGCGCGGAATGCGGACTGGTGTCGGCCCTGCGGCGCTCGGGTGCGAGTGCGCTCGTCGCCGTCGCGGTGGTGGGCGGCGACGGCGAACCGCTGGCCCCGTGCGGGCGCTGCCGTCAGCTGCTGCTCGACCACGGCGGCCCGTCGATGCTCATCGACGCGGCGCCCCAGCCGGTCTCGCTGGGCGACCTGCTGCCGGGCGCCTTCGATGCGGCGGAGCTCGCCTCCCGCCGGGACGAGGGCCCATGAGGGCCCAGGATGTGATCGTCACGAAGCGTGACGGCGGACGGCTGACCGACGAGCAGATCGACTGGTTCATCGACACCTACGCATCGAGCGACGAGATCGCCGACGAGCAGGCGGCGGCGCTGGTGATGGCCGTCTTCCTCAACGGCATGGAGCCCGACGAACTCGCCCATTGGACGGGCGCGATGATCGATTCCGGCGACCGACTCGACCTGTCGGCGCTCGATCGACCGACCGTCGACAAGCACTCGACCGGCGGCGTCGGCGACAAGATCTCGCTCATCGTCGTTCCGCTGCTCGCCGCGTGCGGCGCGGCGGTGCCCCAGCTCTCCGGGCGCGGCCTCGGCCACACGGGCGGCACGCTCGACAAGATGGAGGCGATTCCCGGCTGGCGCGCCCAGATGACGCTCGAGCAGATGCGTGAGCAACTCGACACGATCGGAGGGGTGATCGCCGGAGCCTCCGAGCGGCTCGCCCCCGCCGACCGGAAGCTCTATGCGCTGCGAGACGTCACCGGGACGGTCGAGTCGATCCCGCTGATCGCCAGCTCGATCATGTCGAAGAAGATCGCCGAGGGGACGAAGGGCCTGACCCTCGACGTGAAGGTCGGGAGCGGCGCCTTCATGCGCGACCTGGCATCGGCCGACGCACTGGCGCGGGCCATGGTCGGCATCGGCGGAGCCCACGGCGTCGCCACGTCGGCGCTCGTGACCCGCATGGACGACGTCCTCGGTCGGGCGGCGGGCAACGCCCTCGAGGTCGTCGAGGCGATGGATGTGTTGGCCGGCGGCGGGCCGCCCGATGTCGTCGAGCTGTCGTTGGCCCTGGCCGGCGACATGGCGAGACTCGCCGGCCTCGACGTCGACCCGGCGGCGGTGCTCGCATCCGGTGCCGCGATGTCATCGTTCGTCGCGATGGTCGAGGCCCAGGGCGGCGACCTGTCCGCCGGTCTTCCGGTCGCCGCGCATCGCCAGGTCGTCGTGGCCGATCGGACCGGTGTCGTCGAGGCGGTCGACGCCCGCCACGTCGGTGTCGCGGCATGGCACCTCGGTGCCGGTCGCGCCCGCAAGGAAGACCGGGTCAGCGCGACCGCCGGCGTCATCTGCCTGGTGAAACGGGGCGACGAGGTGGAAGCGGGGCAACCGGTGTTCGAGCTCCACACCGACGATCCGGCCCGTCTCGATCGAGCCGTGCTCGAGCTTGCCGGGGCGGTGCCCCTCGGTCCCGGGCCGGTGGAGCTTCCGCCGATCGTGATCGAAGCGGTGTCAGGGAGTTGAGGCCGAGCCCCGGGTCGCGTCCAGCTCGGCGACCACCGCGTCGAGCAGGCTGGAGGCACCGAAACGGAGGAGCTCGGGCGTGAGCCAGTCCTCGCCGAGTACCGATCGGGCGATGTTGACGTAGCCGAGCGCGTCGTCGGCCGTCCGAACGCCGCCGGCGATCTTCAGGCCGACGCGTCGCCCCGTCTCCTCGGCGTGGGATCTGATGGCCTCGGCCATGGTCCACACACTGCGCGGCGTCGCGTTCACGCCGGTCTTGCCGGTCGATGTCTTGATGAAGTCGGCGCCCGCGTTCATCGCGAGATGGGCGGCCGTCGTGATGCGGCGTTCGTCGAGCTCGCCGACCTCGAGAATCACCTTCAGGTGCGCCGTGCCCGCGGCCCCGCGTGAGGCCTCCAGCTCGGCGGCGACGACGTCGTTGCGGCCTTCGAGGAGCGCCGATCGGTTGATCACGATGTCGACTTCGTCGGCCCCGCGGCCGACGGCATCGGCGATGTCGGCGAGGCGGACCGCCAACGAGGACAGGCCGGCGGGAAACGCCCCGGCGACGCTGGCCACGCCGACGGGTGTGCCTCGCAGGAGTTCGGCGGCGAGCGGCACGAGTTCCGGATAGACGCACACGGCCGCGACCGGCCCGAGGGCGGGGTCGGCGGCATCGGGTCGGCGGGCCTGCGCGCACAGTGTCCGGACGCGAGCGGCGGTGTCGTCGCCCTCGAGCGTGGTGAGGTCGATACAGCGGACGACCAACGCCAGGTCGTCGCGGCGCGACCGCCCCGCGGACGCGGCCGAGAACACGCGGTCGATCTCCGGTCGGGGCTCGCTCGGCGCGGTCGCCGGGTCGGCGTCGAACGCGCAGACGAGTCGAACGGCGGCGTCGAGGACCCTCCGGAGCTGCGCTCGGGCCGACGCACGCGTCGTGGCGACGTCGGCGTCGTCGTCGGTTTCGGCCACCACCTCGCCGTAGACCTTCATCTTCGGTTCGGTGCCGCTCGGCCGGATGACGAGGCGGGTCGCTGCGAGCTCGATCACCAGACCGTTCGTCGGCGGGAGTCCGGTCGCCCCGTCGGCCAGGTCGTGGATGGCAGCCACGTCGAGACCGCCGATTCTGGTCGGTGGATCGCTACGGAGGTGCTGCATCGCCGCCTCCTGCGCGCTCGGTCCCGTCGGTCGGGTCTCGAAACGGATCGAGCGTTGGCCCGTCACGTGCACGCCATGGGCACGGTGCAGGTCGTCGAGGCGGTCGAGCAACGTCAGACCCCGGTCCTTGAGCTCGCCTGCGAGTTCGGTGATGGCCAGTGCCGCGCTCACCCCGTCCTTGTCGGGAACACCCTCGTTGACGGCATACCCCAGTGCTTCTTCGTAGCCGCAGACGAGGCGGTGACCGGGCCTGGCCTCCGCCGCGTTCATGATCCACTTGAAGCCCGTCAGCGTCTCGACGTGATCGGCGCCGTGCGCACGGGCGATCTGCTCCGAAAGGCGAGACGACGTCACCGTGGTCACGACCAGCGGTGTCCGCGCGTCATCGGATGGTCGTCGCAGGAGGTGGTCGGTGAGCAGGCAACCGACATCGTCGCCGCTCAACAGCTGCCAACCCGTCGCCGTCGGGACCGCCACCGCGAGACGGTCGGCGTCGGGGTCGTTGGCGAGGGCGAGATCCGCCCCGACCTCGTCGCCCAGTGCGAACACCAGGTCGAGCGTGCCGGGCTCCTCGGGATTGGGGAACGGTGTGGTCGGGAAGTCGGGATCGGGCTCGGCCTGCGACGGGACCGTCACGGGGGCCGGGAAGCCCGCCGCGGCGAACGCCCGGGTGAGCACCTCGGTGCCCACCCCGTGCAGCGCGGTGTGGACCGCACGGGCGTGACGGGACCCCGACGGGTCGAGCGTGGTCAGGATCGTGTCCACATAGCCGTCGACGAGCTGGTCGGATCCGGCGACGAGCCGAGAGTCGGCCTCGGAGACGAGGTCGAGATTGTCGAGCAGGGGAGTGGTGCGCATGCTCGCGGCGATCCGTGCCTCGGCCGGACCACTCAGCAGCGCGCCGCCCCGCCCGTAGACCTTGTAGCCGTTGTCGTCGCGTGGGTTGTGGCTCGCCGTCACCATGACACCGGCCGAGGCCGCCAGCTGCCGCACCGTGTGGGCGAGGACCGGCGTCGGCAGTGGACGGGGAAGGATCGTGCAGCGCACACCGCGCGCCAGGAGCACGCGGGCGGTGTCGGTCGCGAACACCGAGCTGCCGTGGCGGGCGTCGAACCCGATCACGACGTGGGGATCGGGTTCGGACGCGATCTCACGGGCGATCGCATCAGCGGCCAGCCGGACGATCACCCGATTCATGCGGTTGGGGCCCGCACCCAGGCGGGCGCGGAGACCGGCCGTGCCGAACTCGAGGTGACGGCCGAATCGCGCGGCGAGCTCGGGCCCGCCGGCGTCGATCAGTCGCTCGGTTTCGGTCCGTGTCGCCGCGTCGGGATCGACCTCGAGCCAACGGTGGGCCAGCTGCGCGGGATCGGCAGTCTCGAGCGTCGTCACGTCGGGGACGCCTCGGCGAGCACGCCGCCGATGAGGTCGACCACCCTCGTCTCGGCTTCGCGTGCTGCCGCGAGGACGTCCTCGTGGGCCAGAGCGGCCGGTGAGAGGCCGGCGGCGAGGTTGGTGACCAGCGAGATCCCGAGGACCTCGAGGCCGAGATGGCGGGCGGCGATCGTCTCGAGCACGGTCGACATGCCGACGAGGTCGGCGCCCATGGTCGCGAGCATCCGGATCTCTGCCGGGGTCTCGTAGTTGCCTCCGATGAGACCTGCGTAGATGCCGTCGGCGAGCTGGTCGTCGAGGCCGTGGGCGACCGCTCGCAATCGCGGACTGTAGGCATCGGTCAGGTCACAGAAACGCCCCGGCTGCCCGTCGGGCGGCGGCGGTCCGACCATCGGCGAATGGCCGGTGAGGTTGATCTGGTCCTCGATGAGGACGAGCGTGCCGACCGGCCACGTGGGGTCGAGCCCGCCGGCCGCGTTGGTGATGATCACGGTCCGACAGCCGGCCGCCGCCGCGGTGCGGATGCCGTGCACCACCGTCGACGCGGGGTGGCCTTCGTAGAGATGTGATCGACCCCCGAACACGAGGACGTCACGTCCGTGTGCGCTGATCGAGCGAAGCAGGTTGCGATGACCGGCGACCGCGGGCGGCGGAAAGCCCGGAAGCGCCGACAGCTCCAGGTCGGTGCGTACGGTGCCGATCCGGTCGGCCGCTCCGGCCCAGCCGGAGCCGAGCACGATCGCGACGTCGTGGTTGTCGACCTGTGTGGCCGAGCGGACCGCGTCGGCCGCCTGCCTCGCGGCGTCGTAGGGATCAGCGCTCGTCATCAGAGGTTGCCGGCTTCGTGCTCGATGAAGTCGGCGAGCTTCTCGCGCGCGGCCGCCCGCACCGCCGGCAGGTGGCCACGGGGGAACAGTCCCTCGTGTGGTTCGTAGCCCTTGAGCAGCTGCCGGGCCAAGACGACCTTGTGGTTCTCGGTCGGCCCGTCCGCCAGGCCCATCACCTCGGCGGTGAGCATCCAGCTGCTGAATGGCATCTCGTTCGAGACGCCGAGAGAGCCGTGAAGGTGCATGGAGCGCTGCACGACGTCGTGGAGGACCTTCGGCATCGCCGCCTTGATCGCCGAGATGTCCTTGCGGACTCGCCGGTAGTCGTTGTGCTTGTCGATCAGCCAGGCCGTGCGCAGGACGAGCAGGCGGAACTGTTCGATCTCGATCCAGCTGTCGGCGATCTTCTCCTGGGTGATCCCGAGCGAGGCGAGGTTGCCGCCCCTGACATCACGCGACAGCGCCCGCTCGCACATCAGGTCGAACGCCTGACGGAGCGTGGCGATCGTCCGCATCGCGTGGTGGATGCGTCCGCCACCGAGGCGGGTCTGGGCGATCGCGAAGGCCTGACCCTCTCCGCCGAGCACGTGGTCGGCCGGCACGCGGACGTCGTTGTAGCGCAGATAGGCGTGGGAGGCGTGCTCCTCGGACTCGGTGCCCAGCCCGACGTTGCGGACGAACTCGATCCCCGGGGTGTCGGTCGGGACGATGAACATCGACATGCCCTGGTAGGCGCTGATGTCGGGATTGGTGACCGCCATGACGATCAGGAACGTCGAGTACTTGGCGTTCGACGAGAACCACTTCTCGCCGTTGATCACCCATTCGTCACCGTCGAGCTCGGCGCGGGTGGTGAACAGGGTCGGGTCGGCGCCGGCGTGGGGTTCGGTCATCGAGTAGCACGACGAGATGTGGTTCTCGAGCAGTGGTGCGAGATAGCGGGCCTTCTGTTCCTCGGTGCCGTAGTGGGCGAGGATCTCGGCGTTGCCCGAATCGGGGGCCTGGCAGCCGAAGATCGTCGGCGCCCACGAGGAGCGTCCCAGGATCTCGTTGAGCAGGGCCAGCTTCACCTGGCCGTAGCCCGGTCCGCCGAGTTCGGGGCCGAGATGACACGCCCACAGCTCCTGGTCCTTCACCTGTTGCTGGAGCGGCCGGATCAGTTCGATGACCCGCGGGTTGCTCTTGTCGAACGGGCTGCCGAGCACATGGTCGAGTGGTTCGACCTCCTCGCGGACGAAGGCGTCGGCCCAGTCCAGTTTCGCCTGATAGTCGGGCTCGGTCTCGAAATCCCACATGTGTCGGTCGCTCCCTTGGTGGCCGGCTTGGGCCATCATGTTCCCACCGTGGACGCAGATGACAAAGCTCGCAAGAATCGTGACCGGCTCCGGGCCCTGGTCGACCCGGCATCGACGGCCGTGTTGACCATGGAACTCCAGCAGGGTGTGGTGGGCGACGGCGCCCTCCTTCCCGCCCTGGTCGAGCGCGTGGCCGAGACCGGCACCATCGCCCACGCGGCGCAGGTGTGTCGGGCGGCGCGGGCCGTCGGCGCACGGGTGGTGCACTGCACGGCCGAGTACCGGGCCGACGGCGCCGGAGCCACCGAGAACTGCAGGATCTTCGCCCTCGGTGAGAGGCTGCGCCGAGAACAGGGCGTGGTCCCGACCGAGATCGGCACCCCCGGGGCGGCCCTCGTGCCCGAGCTCGGACCCGAGCCGGCCGATGTCGTGGTTGCCCGGATGCACGGCATGACCCCGTTCATGTCGACCTCGCTCGACCAGATGCTGCGCAACATGGGCATCACCACCGTCGTGGCCACCGGCGTCTCGGTGAACCTCGGCATCCTCGGTCTCTGCATCAACGCGATCGACCTCGGCTATCAGGTCGTGTTGGTACGCGACGCAGTCGCCGGCATCCCGGCCGCCTATGCCGACTCGGTGATCGAGCACACGCTCTCGATGATCGCGACGGTCACCACCGCCGACGAGCTCTGCACGCTCTGGGCGTCGCCCGGCGAGGCGCCCTAGCTCATCCGGGCCGAGGGCGTGAATCGCACCGGCAGGTGCTTGATCCCGCCGACCAGGGGAATGCCGGCCGCCTCGAGGGGAACGGGATCGCCGCAGACCTCGATGTCGGGGAGCCGGGCGAAGAGTTGGCGGAACGCCACCGAGAGCTCGCGGCGGGCGAGATGCGCGCCGAGGCAGAAGTGCGGGCCCGGACCGCCGAAGCCGAGCTGCGGGTTCGGGTCGCGTCGCACGTCGAACCGCTCGGGGTCGGTGAACTGTCGCGGGTCGCGGTTGGCCGCCCCGTAGAAGAGGACGAGGCGGTCGCCCTCGGAGAAGCGATGACCCGACACCTCGTGGTCGCCGGTCGCGGTGCGGCGCATGAAGGTGACCGGGGAGGCGACCCTCACGATCTCCTCGACCGCGGTGTCGGTCACCCCGTCGACGTCGTTCTGCCAGATCTCGCGCTGGTCCGGATTCAGTCCCAGCAGGTTCATGCCGTGGCTGATCGCCGTGCGGGTCGTGTCGTTGCCGGCGACGGCAAGGAGGATGAAGAACGATCCGATCTCGGCCGGGGTCATCATGTCTTCGCCGAGATCATTGTGGACGAGGCTCGAGATGAGGTCGTCGGTCGGGTTGGCCTGTCGCGCCGCGGTGAGCTCGCCCATGATGCCGAGGAGTTGCATCGCCGCGCCGATCAGCTGCTCCATGGGGTCGCCGTCGCCCATGTATTCGGGGTCGCCGCCGCCGAGGATCACGTTGGTGGCGTCGAGCACCGTCTGGAACTCGCTGCGGGGGATGCCGACCATGTCGCAGATGATGAGCAGCGGGTAGGGCTCCGAGAGCGCCTTGACGAGGTCGACCTCGCCCTCCTCGCAGAACCCGTCGATGACCTCGCTGCAGATGGTCTCGACCGAATCGAGGACACCCTGGAGCTGTCGGGGGGTGAAGGAGCGGGCGACGATGCCGCGCTGGCGGGCGTGACGGGGGTCGTCCATGTTGATGAACGAGCCGAAGAACTCGAGCATCTGCTCGGGCATGTCGATGATCGAGACCGCGCCCTTGCCGGAACAGAAGTCGAGGGGTCGGCGGCTGATCTGGACCACGTCGTCGTAGCGGGTCACGGCGTGGAACCGCTCGTCGGCACCGATGAGTTCGTTGTGGAAGTCGACCGGTACGAACGGGCCGATCTCGCGGATCTCGGCGAACTCGAGCATCCTCGCGGCCAGCGGCTGGCGCCAGAATGCCGGGTCGATCAATCGCTTCTCGATGCCGCTCATGGCCCCTCCGGTGTCGTCTCCGGAGCGAATCGTAGTCAGGCGAGGGCCTGATCGACCCACTGACGGATCGCGTGGCCGGGAAGTGCGCCGACCTGGCGGGCGATCTCGACGCCGCCGCGGTAGAGCACCATCGTGGGGATGCCCTGTACCCCCAGCCGGGCCGAGACCTCGGGGGCGTTGTCGACATTGACCTTCACGACCCGCAGGCTGCCGGCGAGATCGGCGGCCAGCTGTTCGAGCGCAGGAGCGACCGCCTTGCAGGGGCCGCACCAGGGTGCCCAGAGGTCGACGAGCACCGGAAGGGCGGACTGATCGAGGGCCGGGGTGAGCTCGTCGCCGGTCGCGTCGACCAGCCAGGGAAGGTCGGCCTTGCAGCTCGCACACCGCGGGCGGCCGCCGGTCACGACCGGGGTGCGGTTGCGGGTGCCGCACGTGGTGCAGGCCACGGTGTTGCTCATGACGGTTCCTCGTCGCTGGGGGAGTCGGGGTCGGGGGAGTCGGGGTCGGGGGAGGCGAAGTCGGCGGGGTCGATCGCGTCGAGGAACGACGTGAACTCCTCGACCGTCGTGTCGATCTCGTCGGCGGTCATCGGAGTGCCGCCGACCTCCTGGATCTCCACCTCCTGGATCTCCACCACCTCGAGGCCGGCCTCGTCGAGCACCGCCTCGTCGGCGAAGATCGGCGCGCCGATCCGCACCGCCAGGGCGATCGCATCGGAGGGGCGGCTCGACACCCGCTGCACGCCTGACGGTCCGTGCAGCTCGAGTTCGGCGTGGTAGGTGCCGTCGACGAGCTCGGTGACGTCGACTCGTTGCAGGCGGGTGGCGGCGCTCTCGAGCACGTCGATGAGGAGGTCGTGGGTGAGGGGCCGTGAGGTCATCGCGCCCTCCATCCCGACGGCGATGGCGATGGCCTCGGGGGTGCCGATGTGCACCGGCAGGATGCGGTGGAGGCCGGTGGCTTCACGCAGCAGCACGATGGGGGCGCCGGTGTCGGGCTCGACCTGGAGTCCCATGAGTTCCATCGCGATCATTCGGCGCCTCCCTTCGGACGTGATCATCGGAGGCGATATCGCAGGGTGCGGTCATCGCCTCTGTCGATGATCAACGTGGTGGGGTCGACGGTATTCCCGCGTGGCTACATGCCCCTGCCGGCCTGGCCCTCCGGCATCGCCCGGATCATGTTGTCCTGGACGTAGCTGGCGACGAGGGCGCCGGACGAGTCGAAGATGTGGCAGCGGCCGTAGCTGCGGCCGCCTCCCGCGAAGGGTGCCTCGTGTTGCATGAGCAGCCAGTCGGTCATCGAGAACGGCCGATGGAACGTGAGGGTGTGGCCGATGACGCCGGTCGACACGTCGACATGGGCACGGTCGTAGCCGAGGCCGGCGTGGGGCCGCATGGCCGTGCCGATCAGGAACCCGTCGGTGCCCCAGGAGAGGACCGCCTGGTTGATCGCCGGATCGTCGGGAGTGTTCCGGCTGCGGTACCAGACCGTCAGCTCGGCCGGCCCGACCGGCGCTGCGCTGTCGACGAGGTCGACGCCGTCGGCGATCACGAACTCGGCGCCGGGGAACACCGAGTGACCGGTGTCGCCCTCGCCGCTCGGTTGCGTGAGGTCCGGGGCCGGCGCGTGGTGCTCGATCAGGTCGGGTTCGTCGGCATCGGTGAGCACCTGGGCCCGGGCGCAGATCCGGTCGCCCTGCACCGCGGTGATGGTGTGGCTCGCGAACGCGCGGCCGGAATGGAACGTGTCGACGATCAGCTCGGTGTCGGCATCGACGCGGGCGGCGCGGGCGAAGGTCGTGTGGATCGTCTTCACGGTCTTGCCCGGGCTGTGGGCCACCGCCGCGGTGATCATCTGGGCGAGCAACTGTCCGCCGAAGACGACGGGATTGGCGGCGGCATCGCCGGCGTTGGCCACGGCGTAGCGGTTCTCGCCGCTCGGCTCGAGATGAAGGATCGATGGCGTCTCGGTCATGGGCTACTCCTAGCGCACGGTCAGCGTGACGGCGAACCGCCCGCCGCATCCTCGGCAAAGCGCTCCACCAGCACGTCGGCCCAGTGCGATCGCCCCGTCTCGCGCAGACGTTCGAGGTAAGCGGGGAGGTGCCCTCGCACGTGCAGCGGACCGCCCTCCTCGAGCACGATCGCCATCGGATCGCCCAGGTCGCCGAGCGACTGCTCGATCTGTGCGGCGGTCCACGCGTCGAGCAGCGCCGCCGCCTCGGCGACCGTCGCCGGCTGGGTCGCCGCGAGGTCGTCGACCTCGTGGGGGTCCCGGGCGATGTCGAAGAGCATCTCGTCGTTCCAGTGCGGGTGATAGCCGTCGTGCCAGGTGCGCAGGTAGAGGTGGTCGCCCCACCGCACACCTCGTTGGCAGGACCAGGCGCCCTGCGACAAGAAGAGGGCGTCGCGTCCCTCGTCGGTGCCCGCGTCGAGGTCGGCCTTCGTGCTCTCGCCGCTCCACCATCCGGTGGGCAGCGGGATTCCGGCCAGGTCGACGACGGTCGCCGCGATGTCGAGGTGGTACTGCAGGCCGGAGAAGACCCGAGGCTCCAGGCCGGGCCAGCGCAGGACCGACGGGATGTGACACGTCGCCTCGTCGGACGCCTGGTGGTCGGCGTAGACGCCGAGTTCGCCGAACGCCTCGCCGTGATCGGAGGAGACGAGCACCGCGGTGTCGTCGAGCACGCCGAGGTCGGCCAGCTTGTTCATGACCGTCCCGACGGCATCGTCGGCGTAGCGGATGCCGACGTCGTAGCCGTCGAAGATGCCCTTCACGTCGGCCATCGTCGCGGCGTTCCACGGCTGGCGAGGGGGCGGCGAGCCCCACTCGTCGGGTGAGAATCCCCAGGGCTCCTGGGCCGAGTGCGGGCCGGCGAGATCCCAGTTCCGTTCCCGGATCGCCTCCGTGTGCCAGGCCGGCGCCGCGTCGCCGGCGAACGGGTTCCCGTAGTCGTCGGGCGTGTTGTAGGGGGTGTGGGGGTCCCAGAGATGCAGATGGAGGAACCAGTTGTCGGCCGCGCCGCGGCGATCCAGCCAGTCGAGCGCGCCGGGCAGCACCTCGTCGGCCCGCTCGCCACCGAAGCCCCGCATGAGGTTCATCGCCTCCATCACCCCGTGGTTCCACCACGAGGCGGAGTGGCGGAACGGGAAGCTCGAGATCGACGCCGTGTGCCACCCCGCCCAGTAGAACTTCGACGCCCACGACTGGTTCGCCACCTTGCCGAAGAAGTTCCGGGTCGCCCCCTCGGGGCGCAGGTCGGCGGCGAGGCCGCCGTGGTTCACGACGCCGTTGCGGATCCCGAACAGGCCGGTGGCCAGCGCGGTGCGCGACGGCAGGCACGGCACGTCGGACGCATAGACGTTGTCGTAGCGGACGCCTTCCGCAGCTAGCGCGTCGATGTTGGGTGTGGTGTCGCGGTGGTAGCCGTAGCAGCCGAGGTGATCGGCCCGGAGCGTGTCGATGTCGATGTAGAGAAATCGCATGGTCAGCCCACCTCGGCGGTCGTCGCCACGATATCGGCCCGTCGGTACTCGGTTCGCTCGCCGTCGAGCGTCACCTGCTGCTCGAGCATCGCGGGGTCGTCCGATGAGCCGCCGATACGGAACGTGAACGTGCCCGGCTCGGTGGTGTGGCGCATGTCGAGGCCGTGGAAGGCCAGCCGGCTGGGGTCGACGGTGAACGCGACCCGGCGCGTGCCGCCGGCGGGAATCGCGACCCGGCAGAAGCCGACCAGTTCGCGGATCGGTCGGGCGACCGACGCGACGTCGTCGGTCGCATAGAGCTGGACCACCTCGTCACCGTCACGCTCGCCGGTGTTGGTCACCTCGACCGAGATCGTCGTCGGTGTCGTCGTCGAGCCCGCGACGACCGTCATCTCGCCGTAGGCGAACGAGGTGTACGAGAGCCCGTGGCCGAACGGATGGAGGGCAGTGACGTCGCAGTCGACATAGCCGCCGTAGAACTCGGCCTTGTCGCCCCGTTGTCGCATGTCGTGATGCAGCGGGATCTGGCCGACGTGCTCGGGCATGGTGACCGGGAGTCGTCCGGCCGGGTTGACGGCACCGGTGAGGACGTCGGCGATGGCGTTGCCGCCCTCCTCGCCGGGGAGAATCGACCACACGAGCGCATCGGCGGCGGCGTTCTCGTCGACGAGCGTGTGCACCCGGCCACTGATGATGACCACGACGGTCGGCGTGCCGGTCGCCGCGACCGCCGCGACCAGGTCGGACTGGACGCCGGGAAGACGGAGGTCGGTCGCATCGCGGGCCTCGCCAACCGTGGCCGAAGGCACCAGTCCGGAGCGGGCGCCGACGAAGACGACGGCCACGTCGGCCGCCGCGGCCGCGGCGACCGCGGCTGGGATGCCGGAGCGGTCGGTGCCGGTGTCGGTGCAGCCCGGTTCGTGGACGATGGTGGTGTCGCCCAACGCGGCGCGGAGCCCGGCGAGCGGAGTGACGTGGGGGGTGTAGTACGGGCCGGCCGCGAAGGCGCCGCCCGACTCGGGGAGCTGCTCGGCGCCGGTCCCGGGATCCCCGTCGGACTCGAGCCCGGCTCGCTGGTAGATGATCTCCAGATGGGTCGGATAGTGGTAGTCGCCCTGGAGCAGGCGCGGGTCGTCGGCGTGGGGTCCGATGACGGCGATCGAACCGGTCGACGGGTCGAGGGGCAGCACACCGTCGTTCTTCAGCACGATCGTTCCCTCGGCGCCGGCTCGGCGGGCGAGGGCGCGTTGGTCCGGCGTGTCGAACACCGCCAGCGCGGCCCGGTCGTCGACATAGGGGCGCTCGAAGAGGCCGAGGCGGATCTTCTGCTCCAGCACACGGGCGCACGACTCGTCGACGAGGGCCTCGTCGATGCGGCCCTCGCGCACCGCTGCGGGAAGGTGCTGATAGCAGTCGAGCGAGGGCAGCTCGATGTCGAGACCGGCGGTGAGGGCCTGACGGGCGGACTCCTCCGGTCCCTCTGCGGTCCTGTGGTTCAGGTGCAGCTGCATGACGGCGAAGTAGTCGGCCACGACGGTGCCGGCGAAGCCGAGCTCGCCCCGCAGGAGATCGGTGAGCAGCGCCCGACTCGCCGCGACCGGTTCTCCGTCGATCGACGAATAGCTGTTCATGATCGACGCGAGGCCTGCGTCGCGGATCGCCGCCGCGAACGGTTCGGCGTAGACCTCGCGCAACTCGCGCGGGCCGAGCTGCACGGGCGCCTGATTGCGGCCGCCCTGCGAGAGGGCGTAACCGAGGAAGTGCTTGCCGGTACAGACGACCCCGTTGCGCAGATCGTCGGTCTGGAGCCCCCGTACGTAGGCGACCCCCATCCGTCCGCAGAGCTCGGGGGACTCGCCATAGGTCTCCTCCACACGACCCCAACGGGGGTCGCGGGCCACATCGAGCACGGGCGCGAGATTGTGCCGGGCTCCCACGGCGAGCATCTGGGTGCGGATCACATCGGCGACCTCGCCCATGAGGTCGGTGTTCCAGGTCGCCGCGAGCCCGAGTCCCTGCGGGAACGTGGTGGCGCCCCGGGAGAGGAAGCCACCCACCCCTTCCTCGTGGACGACCGTCGGGATGCCGAGCCGGGTCCGTTCGACGAGCACCCGCTGGATCTCGTTGCCGAGCCGGGCCGACTCGTCGGCCAGTAGACCCGTGCTCGCCCCGATCCTCGTCACCTGACCGATCCCGTCGGCCAGCTTCTCGGCGACTGCGTCGGCATCGAAGTGCTCGTCGCGCACCAGCGAGGTGAGCCAGATCGCCCCGAGCTGGGCGACCTTCTCCTCGAGCGTCATGCGTCCGAGCAGGTCGGCGACCCGTTCGCCGATGCCGGCGGCAGGGTCTCGGTAGAGAGTGGAGTCGGGGTGAGGATCGGTCATGTGAGACGACTCCAGGCATCGTGGGCTCGCAGGGGCGTCCGGATGGTACAACCCTTGTTGTTCGCGCGATCAGGAGAGCCGATGTCACCGCAGGACCCAGCCGCCCGTCGGCACACGAGCGACGAGGTCAACCACCTCGTGTCGCAGATGACGCTCGAAGAGAAGTGCACGATGGTGCGCGGCGACAGCGCCTGGGTCGTCCAGGGTTGCGAACGGCTCGGGATCCCGGACTGGACCCTGAGCGACGGACCGGTCGGAGCCCGGGGTCGGGGCACCGGTCCGGGACTCGTCGTGCCCGGACCGTCGGCGATCAGTGCCACGTGGGACACCGCGCTGGTCGAGGAGGTCGGGGTCGCCCTGGGTGTCGAGGGCAACGACCGCCGGATCGACGTGCTCCTCGCACCGACCGTCAACCTCCACCGCTCGCCACGCGGCGGACGGCACTTCGAGTCGTACAGCGAGGACCCCGAGCTGAGTTCCCGGATCGCCGTCGCCTACATCCGCGGCGTGCAGAGCCAGGGCGTCGGCGCGTGCGTGAAGCACTTCGTCGCCAACGACCAGGAGTTCGAACGCTTCACCATCGACGTCGATGTCGACGAACGTTCCCTGCGCGAGATCTATCTGCCACCCTTCGAGGCGGCAGTGAAGGAGGCGGGCGTCGCCTCGGTGATGGGTGCGTACAACTACGTCAACGGCGACCATGCCTGCGCCCACCCCGACCTCCTCGTCGACGTGCTGAAGGACGAGTGGGGCTTCGACGGTTTCGTCGTGTCCGATTGGGGCGCGATCAAGGAAACCGTCGCGCCGGCGCGGCACGGACTCGACCTCGAGATGCCGGGGCCGGGTCGCTGGTGGGGCGGGGGAAGGCTCCAGGCCGCGGTCGAGGCCGGTGAGGTCGATGAGGCGTCGATCGACGACAAGGTCCGCCGCATCGTCTCGTTCCTGAAGTGGCGTGGGCGCCTCGGGGCGGAGACCGATCACGAGGAGCGCAGCGTCGACCGCCCGGAGCACCGTGAGCTCGTACGCGGCGCAGCGGCGGCCGGGATGGTGCTCGTCAAGAACGCGCCCGGCCTCGACGGCGAGGCCGTCCTGCCGCTGGCCGGGTCCGGCACGATCGCGCTGATCGGCCCGGGCGTCGCATCCACCGCGATGCTGGGCGGCGGGTCGGCGAACCTCACCGCACACCGGACCACCAATGTGCTCGACTCCATGACCGAGCGCCTCGGCGATCGGCTCGTGGGTTGGGCGCCCGGCCTCGACATGCGGCGCAAGGCCGCGCCCGTACCCCCGGAATGGATGGGGGAGGGCGGGGTCACCTTCGAGCTGTACGACGGCATCGGCTTCGACGGCGAGATCTTCGAGACTGTCACCCGTGCGAGGGCGTTCGGCGTGTGGGTCGGCGACTCGTGGCCGAAGGGCCACGACACGATGTCGGTCCGGATGACGTTCGAGATGACGCCGAACCAGTCGGGACGGCACCGCGCCTGTGCCCTCGGTTTCGCCCACTCCCGGCTCTTCGTCGACGACGTGCTCGTGGCCGACAACGCAGTCGAACCCTTCAGCGGCGGACTCGGTCAGCACGGAGGCACCGGCACCATCGACCTCGAGGCGGGGCGGACCTACCGGATGCGGCTGGAACACGTGCCGCGCGGGCCGGGTCAGTGGATCTGTGTGGTCGACGTCGGGGTCGAGCTCGCCGACGACGACCGGGAGCAGGGGATCGCCGACGCCGTGGCCCTCGCGGCCCGGGCCGAGACCGCGGTCGTGGTCGTCGGATCCAACAACGAGTGGGAGTCGGAGGGTGGGGATCGCGAGTCCATCGAGCTGCCCAACGGCCAGGACGACCTCGTGCGGGCCGTCGTCGCTGCGAACCCGAACACCGTCGTGGTGCTCAACTGCGGAGCGCCGATGACCCTGCCCTGGCTCGATGACGTGCCCGCGGTGCTCCTGGCGTGGTATCCGGGCCAGGAGGCCGGTGATGCCATCGCCGACGTGTTGGTCGGCGACGCCGAACCCGGCGGTCGGATGCCGACCACCTGGGCCCGCGACGAACGCGACACCCCCGCCTACGTCAACTATCCGGGAGAGGCCGGGGTTGTCCGCTACGGCGAAGGGATCTTCGTCGGCTACCGCTGGTACGACACCCGCGGGATCGAGCCCCTGATCCCGTTCGGTCACGGCGGCTCCTACACCACCTTCGAGTGGGGTGCGCCGAAGGTGGCAGGGGACGGCGTCGATCTCGTCGTCACCGTGCCGGTCACCAACACCGGCGAGCGGACCGGGAGCGACGTGGTGCAGATCTACGTCTCACCCACCGAGCACGTCGTTCCCCGGCCCGAGAAGGAGCTCGCCGGTTTCGCGAAGGTGCATCTCGTGCCGGGCGCGACCGGCACGGCGACCGTACGCCTCTCGGAGCGTTCGTTCGCCCGCTGGGACGCCGGCGTGCACGCATGGGTCGTCGATCCCGGCCGCTACATCGTGGTGGTCGCGGCATCCGCCACCGACATCCGGTCGACCGTCGAGGTGGTCGTGCCCGACCCGTCCTAGAGGACGGCGATCGGGCTCACCGGGGAACCGGTGCCGCCCTCGACGTGGAGTGGGGCGACCGTGAACTGGAAGTCCCACTGTCCCTGCGCCGCGCACGCCTCACCCAGCCGGTCGAGACGCAGGTTGTCGAGCAGGTGCACCCCCATGGCGACGAGGGCGCACTGATGCACGGGCATGAACCAGCCGTCGATCCCGAGCCCGGGGAGGCCGTCGGACACCCCGTCGGCCCCGAGCACGGCGATGCCGCGGTCGTGGAGCCAGGGGATGCACTCGGGATGCAGACCGGGAAGGCCGTGCCACGGGATCCACGGGCCCTCTTCGGTCCGCCGCGCATCACGGCCGGTGGCGACCAGCAAGATGTCGCCTTCGCCGACCGAGACGCCCTGGGCGGCCTCGCATGCCTCGAGTTCGGCCAGGGAGATCATGTGGGTCTTCTCGAGCGAGGGCACGCCGAGGAACCGGGGAATGTCGAGCAGCACCCCGCGCGACACGATGCCGTCGCTCGCACACATGATGCTGCCGTGACGGGCACCCGTGCTCTTCACCTCGGTGCCGGCGAAGCCGTTGTACATCTGTCCGTCGACGAACACGTGACACAGGGCGTCGATGTGGCTCGTGGCCATGCCGTGGAACGCCACACCGACGAAGTCCATCGTCGTCTCGAAGTCCGACCCGGGCATCACGCAGTCGTCGCCACCGCGCACCATCATGTGCAGCGCTGGGTGCGGATTGTCGGCGGCCGGTTTGACGGCCAGCGGCAGCGAGCAGCTCACGACCGTGCCGCTGCGGACGGCGGCCGCCGCCTCGACCCGCTTCGCCGCGGTGATCAGGTTGAGCGCACCGGCCTCGTCGTCGTCACCCCACCGTCCCCAGTTCTTGACGCTTTCGAAGACCGAACGCATCCGGTCGGGAGTCCACTCGTCGGTTGCCATGAGCGAACCGTAGGGGACGGGGCTCGGTCGGTCACGGCCGGCACGGGGCCGCGATGGTGGTCGCGATGGTGGTCGCGATGGTCGTCGCAATGGTGGTCGACGGTGCGGCCGCGTGTGTCGCGACACAATCGACGGGTCGGGTGTCCTTCGTCGCGTTCTCGCTCGCCGGGCCGAAGGGGCCGATGGCGAGCGCCGCGGCGACGAAGCAGACGCTGGCGATGAAGGACGGTGATCGGTTCATGTGCCCATCGTCGACGTCGAGACGACGTCCGACCATGACGCAGATCACGTTCCGAGGATCTTCTCCCGACCGTTAGGGTCCGGCCATGGACGACGTGACTCGGCACTGGGGCGACGAGGCCCGTTCCCTCGCGGCCGGAGTGACCGTGTTGATCGGCGACGGCAACGGCGGGTACCCCAGCGGCAACTCGCTCGTGGTCGCGGGGGCAGGCGAGACCGTCGTCATCGACCCGTCGGTGACCGTCGTCGCGAAGGGTGGCGTGGGTGTCGCCGTCGATGCCGTGATCAACAGCCACGGGCACGAGGACCACATGGCCGGCAACGGGATGTATGCCGATGCCCGACTCCACATCCACGAAGCGGATCTGCTCGCGGCCCGCGGTCTCGACGGCCTGATGGAGGTCTACGGGTTCGGGCCCGACGACGAGGACGACGCGCGGGCCACCTTCCGTGACGAGTTCCACTACACCGACCGCCCCGACGCCACCGGATTCGGCGACGGTCACGTCTTCGACCTCGGCGGTGTGACCGTCGAGGCCGTGCACCTGCCGGGCCACACGCGGGGGCACAGCGGGTTCCGCATCTCGGGCGGCGTCTTCTTCCTCTCCGACATCGACCTCACCGGGTTCGGGCCCTACTACGGCGACGTGTGGAGCGACTTGGAGGACTTCGAGGCGAGCCTGCATCGAGTCCGCCAGGAAGATGCCGCCCACTACGTGACGTTCCACCAGAAGGGCGTGATCGACGGGCGGGACCGATTCCTCGAGATGATCGACGCGTATCTCGCCGTGATCGAGCGCCGACACCGGGCCATGCTCGACTTCCTGGCCGAACCGCGTGGCCTCGAGGACCTCGTCGCCCACCGCTTCATGTATCGGGCCCACATCCCGGCGAGCTTCGCCGACCGCGCCGAACGTCGCTGCGCCGAACTGCATCTCGCCCGGATGCTCACGCGCGGCGAAGCCGAGGCCACCGACGACGGACGCTGGGTCGCCGTCGGCGCTCGTTCGTGACCTACTGCTCGAAGCGGCTGCGGATCGCCTCGTTGGTGACGAAGATGGGCAGGTCGTGCTCGTCGACGCCACCCCGGCTCGGCCCGCCGTCGACGTCGATGGTCTGGCCGCTCACGTAGCTCGCGAGGTCGGAGAGCAGGAAGAGCGCCACGTCGGCGATGTCGTCAGGTCGGCCGCGCCGCCGCAGCGTGATGCTCGCCGCCAGCGGGTCGACCTCGTCGGGGTCGCGGCCCGAACGGGGCGTGTTGATCGTGCCGGGGGCGAGCGTGTTGGCCCGGATCCCGTGGCGACCCCACTCCATCGCCATCGAACGGGTCAGTGAGTCGAGCCCCGCCTTCGCCGCGCCGTAGGCCGACAGGAGGGGCTGGCCCCGGCTGGCGATCGACGAGATGTTGACGATCGCGCCGGGTCGACCTCGTTCGATCAACCCCTTCGCGACGTGCTGACACGCGATGAACGCATAGCGGAGGTTGGTGGTCATCAGGTGATCGAACGACTCGATCGGGAAGTCGGTCAGGCGATGCCAGTGGTCGGGGGTCGCGCCGCCGACCACGTTGACGACGAGGTCCGGCGGACCCATCTCGTCGGCGCCCGCGTCGATCGCGGCGCGCAGGGCATCGAAGTCGGTGACGTCGGCGACCTGGGCCGACGCCCGCCGGCCGAGGGCCTCGACATCGGCCTTCGTGGCGTCGACGTGTTCGGCTACCGCGCTCACGGCGATCACATCGGCGCCGGCGGCGGCGAGGCGCTGACAGACCGCGGTTCCGATGCCGCCGCCACCGCCGCCCACGACCAGGGCGACTCGTCCGGTGAAGTTGATCTCGATCGACATGGGCGACACTCTATGTCGCGACTTGCGGGCGAACGTGTGTTCGCTACGATGCGGCGATGCTGCAGTTCGACCGAGATCACGAGATCGAGCACCTCCGCCGGTCGATCGCCATGCTCCCCGCCGGATCCGATGCGCTGAAGCGCGAGGAGGCGATGGCCCTGCTGGGTCGTCTTCGCGATGTCACCGCCCGACTCCGCCGCGTGGAGGACGGTCTTCGTGCCCTCCTCGCCGACGAACCCCGGAGCTAGTGGGCGGCGAACTTCTCGCGGACCCAGGTGCCGGTGATCTCGGCGATCTCGTCGGCCACTTCCGCCATCAGGTGGTCGGTGTCGGGGAAGATGCGCACCTCTCCGGTGCCGGCGAGGGTCCGCACCATCAGCGAGTTCTCCGGCCCGAGGATCGAGTCGCGGTCGCCGTGGAGCAGCAGCAGGGGGGTGTCGCCGATGCGGGCGGCCTCCTCGCACCCGGCCGACTGGGTCGCGTAGGTGACGACGCCGGCGGTGTGGGCCGTGAACGTCGACGCCGCCTGGATCGCGACCGCACCGCCGAACGAATGACCGAGGATGACGAAGCGTTCGGCGCCGTTACGCAGCGCCAGATCGGCCGCCGCGCAGGTGTCGAGCAGTGACCGCGTGAGGTCGCCGGGCTTGCGGTAGCCGACGGCCATCGCTGCCCGGCCTTCCGCCGCGAGTTCGAGACCCAGCTCGAGATACAGCGAGCGGCCCGGCCCGAGCATCCCGCCCATCGCCCCACCGCACATCAGCACGACGTCGGTCGCGCCCGGGGCACCGTGCCACATGATCTGGAGGAGTCCCTCCATCGTGTAGATCTCGACCAGACGGCTGGTGTCGCTCAGTTCGCCGTCGGTCTTGGCCAAGACGCCGAGCATGTCGAGCGGTGAGCGGCGGGCGGATTCGGAGTCGGTCACGGCTCCATGCTCGCACGAACGCCGTGTCCCGCTACCATTTCACCCGCTGGCGCCGGTGCCCGAGCGGCCCAAGGGAACGGCCTGCAAAGCCGTACAGTCGCGGGTTCAAATCCCGCCCGGCGCTCGTCAGTACATCGAGAACGGGGTCGCCGCCACAGGCGGCGGCCTCGGCTCGTTCGTTCCGTACATCCCCGTTCGGGATTCGCGAGAACCGCTGCTACAGTTTCCGACTTCGGGGCCGTTAGCTCAGTTGGTTAGAGCGCCTGCTCGACACGCAGGAGGTCACAAGTTCGACTCTTGTACGGCCCACGGGAACCCTTCGGGTTCCTTGGAGTTCCGGCTTCGCCGGAACGCCAAGGGGAAACCCTTCGGAGATTCATGAGCGATCCACAGCTCGAGCAGTATCGCTCCAGCATCGACAACATCGATGCGGCGCTGATCCTCCTGCTCGCCGAACGGTTCAAGGTCACCAAGGCGGTCGGGGAGTACAAGGCCGTCGCCGGGCTGCCTCCCGCCGACCCGGCTCGCGAGGAACAGCAGATCGCCCGCCTCCGTGAACTGGCGGCATCGGCCAACCTCGATCCCGCGTTCAGCGAGGCGTTCCTCCGATTCGTGATCGCCGAAGTGATCCGCCATCACGAGCGCGCCGCCAACGGCGGCTGACCCACCCGGTCAGTGCACCGGCTGGTGGTCGGTCCAGACGACCTCGAGACGACGAGTCGCGATGCGCCACCCGTCGTCGGTGCGGACGAAGCGGTCGTGGTAGCGGATGTGCATGACCGTGTCGGTCCGGCTGTCACCGTCGACGCCGAGATGGTGCGCAGTGCAGTACGTGACGCCTCGGATGTCGCCATCGTGGCGCTCGAGCAGCTGCTGTCCGACCATGTGGTTCGTCGCCTCGTAGCGATGGAGGCCCTGCATCGCGTCCAGGACCGCGTCGATGCCGTCGCGAACGGCTCGTCCGGTGTCGAGTCGGCAGTCGGCGACGAACACCTCGCGCAGCCGTTCGAAGTCGCGGAGGTCGACGGCGACGGCATAGCGGGCCGCGAGCTCGGCGAGGGCCAGCCGGTCGTCGACATGGAGTGGTTCAGCCATGCGTCACGATCGCATGCCTGCGCGGTGCACGCACGCGAGGGCGAAACGGACGGTGGTGCCGCCGATAGGGTGAGCACCCTCACGATGGACTCATCCCGACTCGACCGATCGAGCACGCTGCCACTGTGGGCGCAGCTCGAGAACGTGCTGCGCCGAGCGATCGACGACGGCGAGTTCGACGATCGTTTCCCCACCGATCTCGAGCTCACCCGGCGTTACGACGTGAGCCGGCACACCGTTCGCGAGGCGGTCGGGCGACTGCAGGCCGATGGCCTCCTCACCCGGGTCCGGGGTCGTGGCACGGTCGTCGAGCGGCCCGAGTTCGAGCAGCGGCTCGGTGCTCTCTACAGCCTCTTCTCCTCCATCGAGGCCTCCGGCGTCGAGCAGCGCAGCGAGGTCGTCGCGTCGGGCATGGTCACCGACGCCGAGGTCGCGGCCCGGCTCGGGCTCGCGGCCGACGCCGAGCTCTTCCGGCTCGAACGGCTCAGGTTCGCCGACGACGAGCCGCTGGCGCTCGACACCGCGTGGCTCCCCGAAGAACTCGGGCGCGCCCTCCTCGACGCCGACTTCTCCCACACCGCGCTCTACGACGAGCTCGAGCAGCGGTGTCATCGCCGTCCCGACCGTGGGTGGGAACGCATCGCACCGGTGATCCCGAGCCCCGAAGAGCGCACCGTGCTCGGTTGCGGAACCGACGAGGCGGCGTTTCGGGTCGAACGACTCGGCCAGCACGGCGAGACGGTCGTCGAATGGCGGGTCACCCTGATCCGGGGTGACCGCTACCGCTTCTTCGCGGACTGGTCGGCATCGGGAAGCCGCGGCCTGCGCATGTCACCCGAGGAAACCACATGAGTGCCACAACACCGCCGCCATCGGATCCGGTCGTCGACCGACTCGCCCTCACCCTCCACGACGCGTTCGTCGACTACCACGATCGCTTCCTCGGCATCACCCACCGCGCCTCGCGGTGCTTCCTCGGGCGCGACTGGGGTGCGCATCAGAGCGATGCCACCGAGCGGCTCGCGCTCCACAAGCAGCTCGTCTACGGCGTCGTCGACGCGTCACGGCTCGTGCTGCCCGACGACGACGCGGAGGCGCGGGCGCTCTGGATCCGAGCGCGGCGCCGCTACGTCGACCTGGTCGGCGAACGGATGGATCTCGAACTCGCCGAGACGTTCTACAACTCGGTCACCCGTCGTCTCTTCGAGATCGTCGGGCTCGACACCGAGCTCGAGTTCCTGTGGCTCGGCCCGACCGCGCTGCCCGCCGACGACGGCAGCCGGGGCGAGTACCGGGCGTTCCCGCACGAGGGTGATCTGGTCGCCTGCGTCCGCGAGATCTTCGAGCACTCACCCCTCGCCACGCACTTCGAGGATCTCGAGGCAGACGCCGTGCGGGTGGCCGACCGCATCGGTGCACAGCTCGACGAGATCTGGGACGGCCAGCTCGACGCGATCGATGTGTTGCGACCGATCTTCTATCGCAACAAGGGCGCCTATCTCGTCGGTCGGCTCCGTTGGCTCAACCGCGTCTCGCCGGTCGTGATCCCGTTGCTCAACTCCGAGCGGGGTGTCCACGTCGATGCGGTGCTGCTCTCCGAGACCGATGCGAGCCGACTCTTCGGCTACACCCGCTCCTATTTCCACGTCCTGTGCCGCCGGCCGGCGGCGATCGTCGGCTTCCTGAAGTCGGTGCTGCCGGTGAAGCCGGTGGCCGAGCTCTACACCTCGATCGGCTACAGCCAGCACGGCAAGACCAACCTGTTTCGGGCGCTGTATCGCCACATGGACCACTCCAACACCCGATTCGAGCGGGCCCGCGGCGCACGCGGGATGGTGATGGCAGTGTTCACGCTGCCGTCGTTCGATGTCGTCTTCAAGCTGATCAAGGACCGGTTCGCCCCGAGCAAGCGCACCACCCCCGAAGAGGTGAAGCGGCGCTACAAGCTCGTGTTCAACCACGACCGGGTCGGCCGCCTCGTCGATGCGCAGGAGTTCACCAACCTGAGCTTCCAGCGAGACCGTTTCGACGAGGACCTGATCGACGAACTGCGCAACGACTGCGCCCGCACCGTCACGATCACCGACGACGAGGTCGTGCTCCACCACGTCTACACGGAGCGCCGCCTCTACCCGCTCGATCTCTACCTGCGCGAGATGTCGCCCGAGCGGGCCCGCGCCGCGGCGATCGACTACGGCTACGCCGTCAAGGATCTCGCCGCGGCGGCGATCTTCCCCGGCGATCTCTTCCCGAAGAACTTCGGTGTCACCCGGCACGGGGCCGTGGTCTTCTACGACTACGACGAGTTGGCGCTCCTCGAAGACGTCAACTTCCGCAAGATGCCGGTCAGCCGCAGCTACGACGACGAGATGTCCGATCAGCCGTGGTTTCCCGTCGAGTCCCACGACGTGTTTCCCGAGGAGTTCTCGACCTATCTGCGTTCGCCCCGTGTCGTCGGCGAGGTGATGGACACGCGCCATCCCGAGCTGTGCACGGTCGAGTTCTGGAAGTCGATGCAGGCCCAGCACAAGCGGGGCGAGATGCCCGACTTCTTCCCCTATCCCGAGGAGCTCCGCTTCAATGCCACTGCCACAGACTGACGGAAAGGTGGCGGTCGTCACCGGCGCCGGATCCGGGATCGGGCGCGCGATGGTCGCCCACTTCGTCGAACGGGGCATGTCGGTCGCGGCGGCCGACATCGATGCCGCAGCGGCCGCCGAGACGGCAGCGCTCGCCGGCGGCGACGTCATCTCGATGGGGGTCGACGTCTCCGATGCCGCTGCGGTCGAGGCTCTGGCCGATGCCGCCTACGGCGAATGGGGTGCTGTCCATCTGTTGTGCAACAACGCCGGCATTTTCCAGGCCGGCCTGTCGTGGCAGCGATCGATCGAGGACTGGGAGTGGGCGTTCGGGGTCAACCTGTGGGGCATCATCCACGGCGTGAAGGCGTTCGTTCCCCGGATGCTCGACGGGGGTGACGACGGCCATGTGGTCAACACGTCCTCGGTCGCCGGGTTCGTGGCTGCGCCCTACTCCGGGCCCTACAACGTGTCGAAGGTGGCGGCGTTCTCGATGAGTGAGACCCTGGCCCACGACCTGGCCGCCGTCGGCGCCCGGATCGGCGCCTCCGTGCTGTGCCCGAGCTCGATCCGCACCGGGATCGCCCACACCGACAAGGTGCGCCCCGGCGGACCGAGCGACGAGGGCGCCGATGCCGCGCTGGTCCGCGACTCGCTCTTCCAGATCACGGAGACCGGCATCGACCCGACCGAAGTGCCGCCGATCGTGCTCGCAGGGATTGCGGCGGGCGATTTCCTGATCGCCACGAAGCCGTCGTACCGCACGCAGATCCAGACCCGATTCGACGCACTGCTGGAGCGGCGACTTCCGCCGACACCGCCGGTCGATTGATCGGCGAGCGGTCCCACGTCGCTGCGCTCGACGGCCTGCGCGGCGTCGCGGTCGCCACGGTCGTCGCCTATCACCTCCGACCCGACTGGGTGCCCGGTGGGTTCCTCGGGGTCGACCTGTTCTTCGTCCTCTCGGGCTACCTCATCACCAGCCTGCTGCTCGACGAGCACGCCCGGAACGGGCGCATCGACCTGCTCGCGTTCGCCGGACGTCGCCTGCGACGCCTCCTCCCGGCGGTCCTGGTGGTCGTCGTCGTTGCGACCGCGTATGTCGCGGCGACCGGTGAGTTCGGCGAGGTCGAACGGGCCCGTCGGCACGCGCTCGCGACCCTCGGCTATGTCGCCAACTGGGTGTTCATCGCCGATGGCGACTCGTACTTCGCCGACATCGCCGGCCCGTCGTACTTCCGCCACATGTGGTCGCTCGCGATCGAGGAGCAGTTCTACCTGCTGTGGCCGGGGCTGGTCTGGTTGGCGATCCGCGCCGGGGGTCGGCGTGGCGTGGCCGTCGTCGCCGCAGCGGTCGCGGCGGCATCGCTCGGTTGGATGCTCGTCCTGCACGATGGTGGCGACCCGAGCCGCGTCTACTTCGGCACCGACACCCGCATCTTCGAACCGCTGATCGGCGCGCTCGTGGCCGTGCGGATGCCGCTGCGCGCCCCGAAGCCGGTGCTGGCTTCCCGGGCGGCGATCGCGGGGGGTCTCGCGTGGCTCGTTGCCGTGTTCGTCATCGACGACCGGTGGACGGGCTTCTACGAGGGTGGAGCCGCCGCCCTCGCCGGGCTGGCCGTGCTCACGGTTGTGGGGGCCACTCGTCCCGGCATCGTGGCGAACGTGCTGGGGTGGCGACCCCTGGTCGCCCTCGGCGCGATCTCCTATGCGGTCTATCTGTGGCATTGGCCGCTGTTACTGATCCTTCGACGTGAAGGGCTCGAGGGCGTCACGCTCGATGTCGCGGTGGTCGCAGCCACGCTGGTCATCTCCACCCTCTCGCTCCACCTCGTCGAGTCGCCGGTCCGCTCCGGCGCCTGGCTACGTGGGTGGCGCCCGGTCGGGGTCGGCTCGGCGGCGATCGCCGCCGTCGCCTTCGTGGTGGTGGTCCTGACGCCCACGGCGGTCCCCGCCGACGCGGTCACGGCCGATGAGGTGATCGCCTCGGTCACCGATCGGCCGGTCGTCTCGCCGCCGGCGCTGCCGGAGACCGAGACGACCACCCCACCCGAACCGGTCGGACCGATGACGGTGGTGCTGGTGGGCGACAGTGCGGCGTGGACGCTCGGCGGTGGCGTGCTCGATCTCGACACGAGCCACGGCCCCTATGTGTCGCCGTTCGACCCCGACGAGATCGTGCTCGTCAACCTGGCACGGAAGGGGTACCGACTCGTCCCCGGCTCGACGGTCGATTTCGACCAGGAGAGGGTGCGGCCGCCCGACGACCTCGTCTCGGAGGAATGGTGGCGCGAGACGGTACGAACCGTCCGGCCCGACCTCGTTGTTGCGCTCTTCGGGATGAGCGATCTCCAGAGTCGCGTGATCGACGGCGTGTCGGTGCCGTTCGGCTCGCCGGAGTTCGCCGACGCCACCCGCACCGCCGCTGCGGCACTCCTGGGTGACCTGGCGGACGTCGCCCCGGTCGTCATCTTGACCACCCCGCCGCTCATCGGTGACGACATGCCCGTCCCCGTCATGGCCGAGTTCTTCGACCGGTACTCGTCGGAGCGGGCGACGGCGTTCAACCGGCTCCTGGCCGACATCGCCGACAGTGATCCACGGTTCACGCTCGTCGACTTCGCATCACCGCTGTGCCCCGGGTCCGAGGGCGACGGATTCGTCAACGGGTGCGTCGTCGATGCCGACGGAGATCCGATCCGTCACGACGGCGTGCACTTCACCACGCCCGGTGCCGAACGGGCGGCCGAGATCCTGGCGCCGCTGCTGCTCGACCAGCGAGGATCCCGCTGACGGTGGCCGCCTTCGGGCGATCGGCCCTATCGTGCCGCCATGCGCGCTGTGGTCCTCGAAGAGAAGGGCGGACCGGAAGTCCTCCGAGTCCGTGACGACATCCCCGACCCGACGGCCGGACCCGAGGAGGTTCTCGTCGAGATCGTCTCGTCGGCGCTCAACCGGGCCGATCTCCTGCAGCGCATGGGTCTCTATCCGGGCCCGCCGATGGTCCACGAGATCCCCGGTCTGGAATACGCCGGCCGGGTGATCGCCGTCGGCGACCGGGTCGCCGGGCGGTCCGTCGGCGATGCGGTCATGGGCATCAGCAATGGCGGCTGCTACGCCGAGAAGATCGCGGTGCACGAGCGCCAGACGATGCTCGTGCCGTCCGCTCTGCCCCTGGCCGATGCCGGCGCGTTCCCCGAGGTCTTCATCACCGCATGGGACGCGCTCGTGCGTCAGGGAGGCCTCACGTCGGGTCGCTGGGCGCTGGTCCACGCCGGCGCCTCCGGCGTCGGTACGGCCGCCATCCAGATCGCCAAGGCGCTCGGTGCCCGCATCGCCGTCACGGCCTCGGCCGGCAAGCACGGCGTCTGCGAAGCGCTCGGGGCCGACGTCGTGATCGACTACGCGACGGAGGACTTCGCCGACCGGGTGCTCGAGGCCACCGGCGGCATCGGTGTCGACGTGGTGCTCGACGTCATCGGCGGCGACTACCTGCCGAGCAACGTCCGTGCCGTCCGCGTCGGAGGTCGGATCATCCAGGTCGGGGTGATGGCGGGCGGACCGGTGCCGTTCGACGTCGGCAGTCTGCTGATGAAACGGGCCACGGTGACCGGCACGACGCTGCGGGCCCGCCCGATCGAGGAGAAGATCGCGATCACCCAGGAGTTCGCCGCCCAGCTGCTGCCACGGGTCGCGGAGGGCGTGCTCGCTCCGGTGATCGACAGCCGGTTCCCGCTCGACCGGGTGGCCGAGGCGCACGCACACATGGGGGCCAACGCCAACGCCGGCAAGATCGTCCTCGAGATCGGTTGACGTCGGGCCCGCTCAGACGGCGAACTCGCCCCGCATCGTCGTGACCGCCTGACCGAAGATCTCGACACGGTCGCCGACCAGCGCAACCTCGAGCTCGCCGCCCCGCGCCGAGGCCTGGTGATAGCGGAGCCGGTCACGCCCGAGATGGGCCGACCAGTAGGGCGCGAGCGTCGTGTGGGCCGACCCGGTGACGGGGTCTTCGTCGACCCCCGCGGCCGGGGCGAAGAAGCGTGAGACGACGTCGTAGTCGGCCTCGTCGTCGGCGACGGCGGTCACGATGGCTCCGCGGCACTCGACCCTGCGCAACAATCCGAAGTTCGGTTTGACGGCCCGTACCTGCGCCTCGGAGTCGACAGCGACGAGATAGTCGGTCCTCCCCCGACGCACCGGCGTGTCGTCGGGAACCCCGAGTGCGGCGAGTAGGCCCCGTGGCGGTTCGGCCCGACGGGAGGAGTCGGCCGGGAAGTCGAGCACGATGCCGTCGGGGAAGGCCTGCGCTGCGAGGAGGCCGCTGCGGGTCGTGTAGCGGATCGTGCCGTCGACGCCGCCATCGGTGGACAGCACGTGGGTGGTCGCCAGCGTCGCGTGGCCGCACAGGTCGACCTCGACCGTCGGAGTGAACCAGCGGAGGTCCCAGAGGTCACCGTCGGGGTGGCAGAACGCGGTCTCCGAGAGGTTCATCTCGGCGGCGATGTGCTGCATCCACTCGGGGTCGGCCGGGCCGTCGAGGATGCACACGGCCGCCGGATTGCCGCGGAACGGTCGGTCGGTGAACGCGTCGACCACGGTGACGAAAGTGCCCATGAGCGCATGATCGCCTATTTTCTCGCGATGGCGAATCATCCCACCCCGAACCACCCGGTCCGCGACCACATCGACCTGATGGACGGCAACTGGTACGCGTCGCAACCTCACGACGACTGGACGTGGATGCGTGCGAACGCCCCCGTCTACTACGACCCGAATTCCGACGTCTGGGCCGTCGCGAAGTACGACGACATCCTCACGGTCTCCCGAGATCCGGCAACGTACTCGTCGTTCAAGGCGCCGAGGCCCAAGGGTGACCCGCTGCCGATGATGATCTCGATGGACGATCCCGACCACGTGAACCGGCGCAAGCTGGTCAACAAGGGATTCACCCCGAAGCGCGTGCGCGACAAGCTCGACCAGATCGACACCTTGTGCGACATGATCATCGACCGGGTCTGCGAGAAGGGTGAGTGCGACTTCGTGTGGGACATCGCCGCGCCGCTGCCCCTCCTGCTCATCGGTGACATGCTCGGCTTCCCGCGCGAGTCGTTCGACGACCTGCTCGAGTGGTCCGACGATCTGATCCGGGGAACCACGACGACCACGTCGCCCGAGGCCTCGGAGAAGGCGATGCTCGCCGGCATGGCGTTCCGAGAGTTCCAGATGGGCATCATCGCCGATCGCCGGGCCAACCCCGGCGGCGACGACCTCGTCAGCATCCTCTGCGAGGCCGAGGTCGACGGCGATCGGCTCGACGACGAGTCCATCGTGCAGGAGTCGTTGCTGATCCTCATCGGCGGCGACGAGACATCCCGCCATGTCATCACGGGCGGGATGCAGGCCCTCATGGAGTTCCCCGACGAACGCGAGAAGCTCCAGGCGAATCTCGCGGAGGGTGTCGAGGTCGCGGTCGAGGAGATGCTCCGCTGGGTCACCCCGATCAAGAACATGGCCCGGACCACCATGGCCGATGTCCAGATCCGCGATCAGTCGATCCCGGCCGGGAGCGACATCATCATGTTGTACCCGTCGGGAAACCGCGACGAGGAGCACTTCGTCGACCCGTTCCGCTTCGATGTCACCCGCGACCCGAACCACCACATGGCCTTCGGTTTCGGCACGCACTTCTGCCTGGGCGCGTCGCTCGCCCGGCTCGAACTCAGGGAGATGTTCACCAAGGTGCTGACCCGTCTCCCCGACATCGAGCTGAGCGTGCCCCAATCGGAGCTGCCGTGGCGCAACTCGAACTTCATCACCGGCGTCGAGGCGATGCCGGTGACGTTCACTCCGACCGAGAGGGTCGGCGCCCGCGCGTAGGGCGGAGGGCGCGTCCCGTCACGGAGCGTGGCGAGCCCTCCCGCCGGTCCGGTAAGGTCGGCACAGGCGAGGGGGCACGCGGTGGAAGCGAATTGGATCTGGCGGGTCATCGGGGTGCTGGGGTTCGCGCTCCTCGTTTCGGCGTGCCATCAGAACGGCACGGTGTTCGCGGTCGACACGACCGACGACACCGTCGACATCACGCCGGGCGACGGCCTCTGCGCCGACGCCAACGGCAACTGTTCACTGCGGGCCGCGGTCATCGAGGCGAACGCTCTCCCGGGCGTCGAGGAGATCCGCCTCGTCGACGGTGCCACCTATGCACTGACCATTCCCGGCGGTGTCGAGGACGACTCGTTCACCGGAGACCTCGACATCCGTTCGGCGGTGGTCGTCACCGGTGACGGAACGATCGTCGGTGACAGCGGCGGCATCTCGGTGAGCGTCGACGCGCCGGTGGGCCTCACCGAGTTCGACGGACCGAACCTCCACATCGGGGAGCGGGGCCTCTGGATCCTCGGCGGATCCACCGTGTCGCTCCGCCACCTCAGTTTCGCAGACGTCTCGGCGGCACCCGTGGTCGTCGAGGACGGCGCCTTGACGGTGTGGTCGAGTTCCTTCGCCGTCTCGACAGGGAGCGGCGTCCATGCGCGGCAGGGATCCGTCCGACTCGAGAACGCGACGATGGCCGGATCTTCGCGCCAAGGGCTGGTCCGAGTCGACGGGTCTCGGTGGTGACCATCGTGTCGAGCACGCTGTCGGGGGGCTCCGTCGAGGTCAACCGCGGCAGGACGGGGACGATCTTCGTGCAGTCGTCGATCCTCGACGTGAGCAGGTGCGGAGCGGGAATCGTCAGCCTCGGCCACAACCTGCTGTCCGGCTCTGGCTGCTCGTACAACGAGAGCGGTGACATCTCCGGGCCCGTGTACCCCGTCTCGGGGCCGCTCGCCGACAACGGCGGTGAGGTGTTGACCCTCCTACCCGACCCCTACGGCGACGCCGTCGATGGTGGCCTCCCCACCGGCTGCACGCTCACCGGTGACGACGCACGGGGCTTCCACGGCCGTTCGGGCCCGCCTGCGACATCGGTGCCGTCGAACTGCAGTACGGCGCCGACTGTGCGACGCCGGGCCCGCAACGCCGACCTCCGGTTCTGCGATTTCGAGGCTGCGTTCTTTGCCGGCATCGATCTCTCGGGCGCCGGCGCGACCGGCGCGAACTTCGAGGGTGCGGACCTGAGCGACGCCACACTCGTCGGATCGACGTTCAGTCGGGCGAAGGTCGACAATGCCGTCCTCAACGGCGCCGATCTGACCGACGCCGACCTCTCGTCCGCCATCGGCGGCTTCTTCGCCGACGGCGTGAACTTCACGAGGGCACGGCTCGAGAACGTCGCGGTGCGCAGCGCCGTCGGCGCCGACTTCACCGACGCCGATGCGCCCGGATTCGGTACGTGGGCCTTCACCGCGTCGATCGCTGGTGCGAACATCGAAGGAGCCGACTTCACCGGCGGGTCCTTCTGGGGAGTCACCAGCGGCGGGCTGACGGGGACGGCGACGTTCTCACCGGGCGTGGGTGTGATCGATGGTTATCTGATCGACACCTTCGTCAGTCTCGACGGCGTGGATTTCTCGGACGCGGACACCACCGGTATCGGATTCGGGCGTGTCACGATCACGAACAGCGATCTCTCGAACATCAGGATCTCCAGTTCGTGGGCCGCGAACTACACAGGCTCGACGCTCGACGGCACCGACTGGACCGACACCTATGCCGACAACAGCGTGCTACGGGAAACGACCATCGTCGATGCGGACATGACCGGCGCCGTAGTCGCGTCGACGAGTTGGCGTGACGCGCTGGTCGTCGGTGTCGATTTCACCGACGCCTCGCTGTGGTCCGCCGACTTCCGAGACGCGATCCTGCTGCTCAACACCTGGGACAACACGACCTGCCCGTCCGGGGTGAACTCCGACGACAACGGGGGGAACTGCGACGGTCAGTTCACCAGGGGTGCGCCGTCAGTCGGCGGTGGCGCGCCGGTACCAGCGCAGTTCCAGGGCATGGGCGTCGAGGACTTCGCGGCGGGTGGCCTCGTCGACGAGTGAGCGTTGGCCCGGGGTCACGTTGGTCTCGGTCACGGCGCCCGATGTCGACCAGCCGAGCCGGTCGGCGAGACGGGCGAGATCCGCCTCGTAGCGTTCGGTGATCCCGATGAAGAAAAAGTCGTCGGGCTCGAGGCCGGCCACGTACTGCTCGGCGAACTCCGTGCGGATCGGATCCCAGCGAGCGAACTCGGCGAGCGTCATCTCGCGGCGGAGGAACTCGTCGTGGTTCGGGTTGCCGTGCGGCGCCGTGGCGAGCCAGAAGTCGTAGTACGAGGCGATGCGCTCGACCGGGTCGCGCAGCCACATGATCAGCTTCGCGTTGCGGCCGGCGCTCCAGAACTGGTCGGGGGAGAAGTGGCCGTGCACGGCTCGGAACCGGCGACCGTTCGGTCGGGCGCCGTCGTAGACGGGCGCGAGGTCGTCGCCGTACTCGCGCACCAGCGCCTCGCGAAACGAGGTGCCGGCGGTCTTCGGGATGTGGACGCTGATCAGCTCGAGTCGGGTCGGCCGGAGCCGACCGAGGCGAGCCCGCAGCGAGTGGCTCAGCGGTTCGCCAGCGGCACGTAGTCGCGCACGCCGGGGCCGGTGTAGAGCTGGCGGGGCCGTGCGATGCGGGAGTTCTGCTCGAGCATCTCGTTCCAGTGGGCCAGCCAGCCGGGGGTGCGGCCGATGGCGAACAGGACGGTGAACATCTCGGTCGGGAAGCCCATCGATTGGTAGATGAGGCCCGAGTAGAAGTCGACGTTCGGGTAGAGCTTGCGGCTGACGAAGTAGTCGTCGTTGAGCGCCGCCTCTTCGAGCTTCAACGCGATGTCGAGACGCGGGTTCTTGCCGGTCACCTCGAAGACCTCGTAGGCGGCGTTCTTGATGATCGTGGCCCGGGGGTCGTAGTTCTTGTAGACGCGATGGCCGAAGCCCATCAGGCGGCCCTCACCGGCCTTCACGCTCTCGATGAACGCGTCGACGTTGTCGTAGCTGCCGATGTCGTCGAGCATGTTGAGCACGGCCTCGTTGGCGCCACCGTGACGGGGGCCGTAGAGGGCGGCGCAGGCGGCGGCGACCGACGAGTACGGGTCGGCATGGGCCGAGCCGACGACGCGGGCGGCGGTGGTCGAGCAGTTCTGCTCGTGGTCGGCGTGCAGGATCAGGAGGATCTCCATTGCCTTCTGCAGCGCCGGATCGAGCTCGTAGGGGCCGCCGATCTGCCACATCATCCGCAGGAAGTTGGTCGGGTAGTCGGTGTTGTTGTCGGGGAAGACGAAGGGCTGGCCGACCGAGTGGCGGTAGGCGTTGGCGGCGAGCGTCGGCATCTTGGCGATGAGCCGCACGATCTGGGCCCGGCGGACCTCGGGGTCCTCGATCTCCTTGGCCTCGGGGTAGAAGGTCGACAGACCGGCGACCGCAGAGGTGAGCAGACCCATCGGGTGGGCGTCGTAGTGGAACGCCTCGTTGATCCGCTTGCGGAAGTTCTCGTGGATGTAGGTGTGGTGGGTGATCTCCGAGACCCAGGCATCGTGCTCGGCCTCGGTCGGGAGCTCACCGTTGACGAGGAGGTAGGCGACCTCGAGGAAGGTGCTCTTCTCGGCCAACTGCTCGATCGGATAACCGCGATAGCGCAGGATGCCGTTGTCGCCGTCGAGCTCCGTGATGGCGCTCGGCGTGGCGGCGGTCGTGGCCAGACCCGGGTCGGAGAACCAGATGCCGGGGAGCAGCTTGCGCCATTCCGCGGCATCCACACCTCCGTCGACAATCGGGATCTCGATCGATTCGCCAGTGCGGTTGTCGGTGATGGTTACGCTCTCGGACACGGCGTTGAATCTAGACCGCGATCCTCGTCGCTCACACCTCCAACGGCGTCCGGCCCGGTCAGAGGGGTGTGTTGTCGTGGCGGCGGCGGGGAAGCCGTTCCCGCTTCCCGGCGAGCATGTCGAACGCGGCCGCGACCTGACGGCGCGTGTCGGCCGGGTCGATGACGGCGTCGATGGTTCCCCGTTCGGCGGCGATGTAGGGGTTGAGCAGGCGTTCTTCGTAGCCGGCCTCGAGGTCGGCCCGCTCTTCGGGCGTGCTGCGACGGTGCAGGATCTCCACCGCTCCCTTCGCCCCCATCACGGCGATCTCCGCCGAGGGCCACGCCAGGGCCATGTCGTTGCCCATCTTCTTCGAGTCCATGACGATGTAGGCGCCACCGTAGGACTTGCGGGTCGTGACGTTGACCCGGGGCACCGACGCGCGGGCGTAGGCGAAGGCCATCTGGGCCCCGTAGCGGATCATTCCCCGCCATTCGAGGTCCTTTCCCGGGTAGAAGCCCGAGGTGTCGACCAGCGTCAGGATGGGGAGATTGAAGGCGTCGCACATCGCCACGAACCGGGCACCCTTGCGGGATGCGGTGATGTCGAGCGTTCCGGCAATTGTCTGGGGTTGGTTCGCGACGATGCCGATCGAGCGGCCACCGATCGACGCGAAGCACGTCACGAGATTGCCGGCCCAGCCGGCGTGGAGTTCGAGGAGATAGCCGTCGTCGACGATCGACGACAGGATGTCGCGGCAGTCGTAGGAGCCGTTGGTCGATTCGGGGAGGATCTCGTAGGCCTCCGGGGTGGGTCGGTCCACCGGGTCGACGCACAGATGCCGCGGTGCGGCCTCGTCGGTGTGGTCGGGCAGGAACGCGAGGATGTCGCGAGCGAGCGCCTCGGCCTCGTCGACATCGGCTGCGATCATCGTCGCGACCCCCGAGGTGCGACCGTGGATGTTTGCGCCACCGAGTTCGTCGGTGTCGATCGGTACCCCGGTGAACTGCTCGACCATGGTGGGGCCCGAGACGAAGGCGTAGGCGCCCTCGACCATCACCACGACATCGGCGAGACCCAGCATGAGCGCCGGGCCCGACACCGTGGGCCCGGTGACGATGATGATCATGGGCACGATCCCCGAGCAGCGGGTCATCTCGCGTGCCGCACCGCCCCACCCGTCGAGCGCGCCGACGCCCATCTCGAGATTGGCGCCGCTCGACGCCAGCCGGATGATCAGGGGGAGTCGCTGCTCGAGCGCGTAGCGAGCGGCGGCGGCGATGGTGTGGCCGTCGCTCGGCGAGAGGGCGCCTGCGAGTTCTTCGCCCTGGGCGTCGACCACGATGACGCGGCGACCGTGGAAGTCGGACGCGGAGGCTCTGACGAAGCCGGCGGCGCGAGCTCGAATGTCGACCGTCGTGGTGTCCGTCATGTCCTGTCCGTCATGTCCTGTCCGTCATGTCCTGTCCGTCATGTCTCATCCGACCGCGTCCGTGGCCTGATGGTTACCACGGCGAGCGCGGCGGGTGGTGATCAGCCGGGTGTGATCGCGGTGCCGGCCGGCGACACGAGGCCCTGGTCGACTCCATCGGTGCCGACGATGCGGCGGATCAGCTCGCAGAGCGTCCGCATCGGCGCCGACGGGGGAGAGCGGCGTCGGGTGGCCAGGCCGACGATCCGGGGCGACAGGCCGTCGACCGCGACGCGCACCCACTCGCCCTCGAGCCACGCCGGTGCCGCGCTGGCCGGGACCAGGGCGGGGCCGAACCCCTGGAACGCGAGTGAGGTGAGGAGGCGGAGCCCGTCGACCTCGGCCTGGGTCGAGAGGACGACGCCCTGACGGCGGGCGTCGGTGTCGATCTCGTCGCGAAACGAGGTGCCCTGCGGCGGGAGCAGGATCAGGTGCCGGCCGAGTTCGGCGAGATCGATCCGATCGTGGGCGGCCAGTGGGTGACCGGCCGGGGCGATGATGATCCGTTCCTCGGTGAAGAGCACCTCGGAGTCGACCGCGGGATCGTCGACCGGGAGGTTGACGACGGCGAGGTCGATGCGGTCGCCGAGGAGTTGGGGAAGCAGCGAGGTGGTGGTCGCCTCGATGATCTGGAGCTCGATGCGGGGGAACTCTTCGGAGACCGCGGTCAGCAGCGACGGCACCAGCCAGCGGGCCGTGGTGCCGATCACGCCGGTGCGTACCCGGCCCGACACGTCGTCGCGCATCGCGACCAGGTCGTCCTCGATGGCGCGGAGTTCGGCGAGGATGCGCCTCGCCCGGTCGGCGACGATCTCGCCCTCGACGGTCAACTCGCCCTGGGCCCGGTCGATCAGGATCGACCCGACCTCCTGTTCGAGACGGGCGACGTGGGTGGACACATTGCTCTGCACGGTGTGCAGCGCACGGGCGGCGGCGGAGAACGACTGGTGTTCGGCAACGGCCAGAAGGGCGTGGAGTTGGCGCAGGTCCATCGCTGTGAATGATGACACATATCCACGAGAACTGTTGGAAAGATGGGTCCACGTCTGCTTGAATGGCCACATCGACGACGGAAGCGTTACCCCCTAACGCAACGTCAGTCAGCCCGGATCTCGTCCCCCTTGATGATCCGAGGCACCGAGAAGCGGCTGGTTGTCCCCCAAGATCAAACCAGTCGCTTCTCTTCGTTTTCGAGCAAGTACGCTCTCGCCAGTGCCCGTCCGAATCGAGACCGCTCGCCATGGCTGACACCCTCGGCCTCCACGTTTCCCCCGACGGCATCACCGCCGTTCGTGTCGATGCCGTGGCCGGAACCCCGGCGACGGTGATCCAGCTCGGTGCCGACGGGCCGGCCGCGGTCTGTGCCGTCGCCCAGGACGACGGTGGCGCGGTGGTCGTCGGTGCCGCCGCCGCAGCGGCCTCCGGCCCCACCGTGACCGACCCGTTGGAACGGGCGGCCGACGGCCGGGTCGGCGCACTCGCCGCGGTGATCAACCATGTCGTCGGCCGAGCCGCCATGGCGGCCGGCACCGCACCACGGCGGGTCGCCGTCGTCGTGCCCGACGACTGGACCGCCGCCCAACGCGACCGGATCGTGGAGACGGCCGCGGCGGCCGGTATCGCCGATGCCGTCACCGTTCCCCTCACGGTGGCGAGCAGCCAAGCCGACGACCGTGACCCGGTCGTCGCCGTCGCGGCGGGCGCGGCGCGCGTGGCATCACTCGCGGCCGCGCCCCTGGTCACCCGCGAAGACCTCGGCGAGACCGTGACCCCGCGCGGACCCGTCGTCATCGCGCCCACGGACCCACCGACGCGCCCCGTCTCGGTGTTCGACGAGGACCCCGACGAGGACCTCGAAGACTTCTCGGCTCCGGCCCGCTCGGCCGCCGCGCCCGTGTCGTCGGCACCGGTGTCCGGCGCGCCACCCACCCAGGTCGTGCCCGTGGTCCCCGCATCCGAACCGGAGCCGCTGCGCTACGAGCCGCCCCAGCGACGGATCTCGGCCGCGGTCATCGGGATCGCCGTGCTGGTCGGACTGATCGCCGCCGTCGGGATCGCCCTCATGGTGTTCGGCGACGACCCGTCGGCCAGCGACACCGACCAGACGACCACGGTCGGCGTCTCCTCGACCGACGCGCCGTCGACCACCGTCGACCCGACGACGACACTCGACCCCGACGCCTCGACCACCACCGCCGACCCCGACGCGACCACCTCCACCACCTCCACGACATCCACGACCACCACCGAAGCGCCGTCGACCACCACCACGCCGGTGGCGGTCGCGCAGCCCGGCGACATCACCCTGTCCGAGACCGGACTCCGGCTGGCCGGCGGCGATCTCGTGCTCTTCGACCAGAACGAGGAGAGCGTCTTCGCCGCGCTCACTGCCGTGCTCGGCGACCCCGACAACGACACCGGGCTCGAGGAATCGGCATTCTGTTTCGGCGCCCGCAGTCGGTTCGTGACCTGGGGCGACCTCGAAGTGGTGTTCACCGAAGAAGACCTCGGCACCGGCGAGGCCCGCTTCACGCAGTGGTACGCGACGGGCTACGAGGACCCCGCCGGACTCGTGACACTGAGCGGCGTCGGCGTCACCGCGACCGTCGCCTACCTCGAGGCCACCCTCGGAGGATCGCTGCAACTCGTCGCCGCGATCCCCGATGACCCCGCCGGCCTGTTCGCCGCGACCAATCCGGGATCGGGCGGCATCCTCAACGGCACCACCACAACGCGCGAGCCCGAGGGCACCGTCACCAGCCTCTGGGCCGGCGACAGCTGCACCCGCATCTTCACATAGTCATCGCTGCGAGTTCGCCGCACTGCGTGCGGCTCATGCGCAGATCATCGCTGCGAGTTCGCCGCACTGCGTGCGGCTCATGCGCAGATGGTCACGAGGCCGAGCGGGCCTTGATGATGTTGAGGGCGCTGCCGGCCTTGAACCACTCGATCTGATCGTCGGAGAACGTGTGGTTCGTCAGGAACGAGATCGTCTCGCCCGACGGCTTGGTCACCTCGACGGTCACCGGCTTGCCCGGCGCGAGATCGGCGAGACCGCGCACGGCGATGCGGTCGTCCTCACCCACCCGGTCGTAGTCGGCCGGGTCGGCGAAGGTCAGCGGCACCATGCCCTGCTTCTTCAGGTTGGTCTCGTGGATACGGGCGAACGAGCGGGCGATCGCCACGACGCCGTTGCGGAACCGGGGCTCCATGGCCGCGTGCTCGCGGCTCGAACCCTCGCCCATGTTCTCGTCGCCGATGACGACCCACTGGACGCCGGCCTCGTGATAGTCCTTGGCGAGCTCGGGGAACAGCTTGATCGAACCATCGAGCTGGCTCTTGCCGTAGCCGACCTCGTACGCGGACCCGTCGGCCTGGGAGAAGGCGTTGACGGCACCGAGGTAGAGGTTGCCCGAGATGTTCTCGAGGTGGCCGCGGTACTTGAGCCACGGACCGGCCATCGAGATGTGGTCGGTCGTGAACTTCCCCTGCGCCTTGACCAGCACGGGCAGATCCTCGTAGTCCTTGCCGTTCCACGGGGTGAACGCTTCGAGCAGCTGGAGACGATCGCTGGTGGGGGAGACCCGCACCTCGATGCCGGAGCCGTCGGCCGGTGGTGCGACGAACGTGTCCTCACCGGGGTCGAAGCCGGCCGGGGGCAGCTCGATGCCCATCGGGGTCGACAGCGACACCTCTTCGCCGGCGTCGTTGGTGATCGTGTCGTGGATCGGGTCGAAGTCGAGGGTCCCGGCCAGCGCGAGCGCGATCACCGTCTCGGGCGATGTCACGAAGGCGAGCGTCGCGGCATCGCCGTCGTTGCGCTTCGGGAAGTTGCGGTTGTAGGAGGTGACGATCACGTTGGGCTCGCCCCGCTCGTGGTCCGACTCCTCGGAGCGGTCCCACTGGCCGATGCAGGGCCCGCACGCGTTGGCGAGCACGACAGCGCCCAGCGCCTCGAAGTCCTGCAGCAGGCCGTCGCGCTCGATGGTCGCCCGCACCTGCTCGGAGCCGGGAGTGATCAACAGACGGGTCTTCGCCGTCAGGCCCTTGGCCGCCGCCTCGCGGGCGATCGACGCCGCCCGGGTGATGTCCTCGTACGACGAGTTCGTGCACGAGCCGATCAGCGCCGCGCTCACTTCGAGCGGCCAGCCGTTCTCGCGGGCTTCGGCGCCGAGGGCACCGACCTCACGGGAGAGATCGGGAGTGTGGGGGCCGTTGATGTGCGGCGTGAGGGTGTCGAGATCGATCTCGATGACCTGGTCGTAGAAGTCGGCCGGGTTGGCCAGAACCTCGTCGTCGGCCCGCAGGTGGTGGGCGACGGCGTCGGCCGCGTCGGCGACTTCCTCGCGGCCGGTGCTCTTCAGGTAGCGGGCGATCGCGTCGTCGTACGCGAACACCGAGGTGGTCGCGCCGATCTCGGCGCCCATGTTGCAGATCGTGGCCTTGCCGGTGCAGCTGAGGCTGTTGGCGCCCTCGCCGAAGTATTCGACGATCGCACCGGTGCCGCCCTTGACCGTCAGGATCTCGGCGACCTTCAGGATGATGTCCTTCGGGGCCGTCCAGCCGTTGAGCGAGCCGGTCAGCTTGACGCCGATGAGCTTGGGCCACTTCACGTTCCACGGGAAGCCGGTCATCACGTCGACCGCGTCGGCCCCGCCGACACCCACGGCGATCATGCCGATGCCGCCGCCGTTGGGCGTGTGGGAGTCGGTGCCGATGATCATGCCGCCGGGGAAGGCGTATTGCTCGAGCACCACCTGATGGATGATGCCGGATCCGGGCTTCCAGAAACCGCCGCCGTAGCGGGCCGAAACGGACTCGAGGAAGTCGTAGACCTCCTCGTTGTTGTCGACGGCTGCCATGAGGTCCAACTTGCCGTCGACCCGGGCCTGGATCAGGTGGTCGCAGTGGGTCGTCGTGGGCACCTGGACCTCGTCGAGGCCGGCGGTCATGAACTGGAGCCACGCCATCTGGGCGGTGGCGTCCTGCATGGCGACCCGGTCAGGGCGCAGGTCGACGTAGGACTCGCCACGCTCGAGCTCTTGATCCGGACGGTCGAGATGATTGATCAGGATCTTCTCGGCGAGGGTGAGGGGACGACCGAAACGCTCACGGGCGGCGCTGATGCGCTCGTCGAGCGTGGCGTAGACGCCGTTGATGAGTTCGATGGGTGTGCTTGCTGCGACTGCCATACCGGGTACTCTAGCGCAAAAGACAAGACAAGTAACAGACAAGTAGTCAACCCTCTTCATGCGAACCCCCCGCTACCAGGCCATCGCCGACGATCTCCGAGAACGCATCCGCACCGGTGGGTTCACCGCGGGCCGGCTGCTGCCGTCTGAAGCGAATCTGTCGGAGGAGTTCTCCGTGTCACGGGTGACGGTGCGTCGTGCCCTCGAACAGCTGCGCGAGAGCGGGCTGATCGATTCGCAACAGGGACTCGGATGGTTCGTGGCCGGCGACCCGGTGCGCCAACCGCTCGGCGAACTCGACACGCTGGAGCAACAACTGGCCGCCTCGGGGGCCGTCTCCACCCGCCGGGTGCTCGACTTCGCGTTCATCGATGCACCCGCCCGGGTCGAGGCGGTACTGCACGAACGTCGCGTCCTCGAGGTGCGGCGGCTCAACCTCGCCGACGGCGAGCCGTTCGCCCGTGTGACCGTGTGGTGCCCCGAGGGGCTCGCCTCCCGGTTCTCCCGCCACGACGTCGAAGCCCGACCGTTCTACGAACTGCTCGACGTGCGGGTCATGGGCGCCGAGCAGACCATCGGTGCGTCGGCCGCGTCGGCGATCGACGCCGCGCTGCTCAACGTGCCGGCCGGCTCACCCGTGCTCGTCTGCGAGCGGATCACCCGTTCCGAGGACGGCTCGGCGGTACTGATGAGCGAACACGTCTACCCCGGGCACCTCACCGTGTTCAGCGCCGAACTTCCGGCGGTGGGGGCAGGAGATGGCCCGACAGGCTTGAGATTGGTCGAGTGAGGCCGACGGCTCATCATGAGCCCTCGCGCCGCCCTGTTCGGCCTGTCTCTCGCCATGGTCGCCGTGGGCACGTCGTGCGCGCGTTCGGTCACGCTGGGCTCCGAAGAGGCGGTCGAGGTGCTGGTGCTCGACGGCGTCGATCGCACCCGCGCCTCCTGCATCGTGTCGGCCCTCGACGGTGAACTCGATCTCACCAAGGTCACCGGGCTGGACGTGAACCTCGACGACGACGAGCTCGCGCTCCTTGCCCGGATCTCGTCGCAGTGCGCCCCCGCGCTGGCCGCCACTGCAGGGGTCGTCGGCGGGTCGCCGCTCACCGAAGCGGATCTCGAGTCGGAACTGCAGACGCCGACCATCGATGTCGAGGCCGAGCTGTATCGCATGGTCGAGGAGGGACTCGACCCGACGATCGTCGGCTGTCTCCTCGTGCGGTTGCGCGACCACCCCGAACCGGCGGTGCTCTTCGCCGACGATGTCCGCTTCAGCGAGATCGTCGTCGACTGCCGGGACCAGCTCCGCTAACGGAACTTCGCGATGACCTCGTCGGCGTACCACTGCATGGCGGTGAGCTTCTCGTCGAGGGTCTGCGGGTCCGGTCCGGGCTGGTAGGCGTCGCGGAAACCGACGATGCAATCGGTGACGCCGGCTGCCTCGAGCCGTTCGACACCCTCGGGTGAATAGGCGTCGATGCTGATGGCGTGGACCTCGAAGGGTTCGTCGGCGCGGCCGGCCCCGGCCCGGACCTCGTCGACGGTGGCCATCATGCGAGCGAGTTCGTCGGCGTCGCCGCCCGCGTGCATCCAGCCGTCGCCGAGCCGCCCGGCTCGATCGAGCGCCATCTTGGAATGGCCGCCGACGAGGATCGGCACCTTCTGCTCGGGCACCGGGCAGAGCTGGCACGGCGGGAAGTCGTAGAACTCGCCGGAATAGCCGAACTGCTCGCCGGTCTGGAGGCCGTTGATGATCTCGATGCACTCGTCCATCCGGGCGCCCCGCTTCTCCCACGGGATCTCGGTGATCGCGTAGTCCTCCCGCCACGGGCTCGTGCCGACCCCGAACCCGAAGCGGCCGCCGGTGATCACGCCGACCGACGTGACCTGCTTCGCGGTGATCACCGGGTGACGGATCGGCAGCTTGACCACGAACGTGGTGAAGCGGATCGTCTTCGTCACCGCGGCCAGGGCGGGGATCAGGGAGAACGGCTCGATGAACGGCTTGCCCTCGAGGAACTCGCGGGTTCCGTCGGCGTTGTACGGGTACTTGCTGTCGCCGTCCTCGGGATAACAGATCGAGTCGGGCACGACGAAGGAGTCGTAGCCGGCCTCCTCGGCCGCCTGCACGAGCGGGGCGTACATGGTCGGTTCGATCATCGATTCGGCGAGAGAGAAGCGCATGGCGCGAGACCCTATCGGTGTCGGTGCGGACCGGCGAGAAGCGGCCGGATCAGATCTCGGGCCAGCGCCGTGTCCGCCGCTGTGCGCCACGGGAACGGTCGCCGAGCGCCCAGGCCCGACGCCACTGCCCCGAGGTCGGGCCGGTGAGATCGGGGCTGTCGCCGGCGTGGGCCCGAAGGCGGGCCCGGTACCAGTCCGACGACGCTTCGTCGGCCAGGGCCGCGATCTCCGCTTCGAGCCGCGCCGCGAATCTGGTGGCGTTCTCGTCGTCGCGGGGGTGCAGCGGGCGGCCGAACGTGACCGACGTCGTCGACGGGCGGGGGAGCGACCGCCCCTTGCGCAGGATGCGGCCGGTGCCCTCGAGATGGATCGGCACGACCGGTCGTCCCGTCTTCTGGGCGAGATACGCGGCGCCGCCGCGGAAGGGCTGGCCCCAGCCGTCGGGAGAACGCCCGCCCTCCGGGAACAGCAGGAGACTCCACCCCTCGTCGACGAGCCGGGCAGCCTGGTCGGCGGATCGGCGGCTGACCTTGCTGCGTTCGATGGGCACGGCCCCGATGACCAGCGACGACAGGGCCGAGGTCGTCCGTGTGGTGAAGAAATAGTCGGCCGCGGCGCCGACGATCAGCTTGTGGCGCCAGGGCTCGGGGATCGACGTGAGCATGAGCGGCGTGTCGAGGTGACTGTGGTGGTTGGCCGCGAAGATCGCGGGTCCTTCGAGCGCGTCGAGCCGGTCCTGGCCCCGTCGGTCGGGGGCGGCGAGCCCGGAGACCAGCAGGCGCATCGGTCCGTCGACGATCGCGGCACGGGCCATGCGCGCCGGCAGCCGGCGGGCCCAGGCGGTGTCGTAGTGGGCGCCGGTGGTCTTCTCGGTCGGTGCCGGCTCGACGCCGCGCGGCGTCGAGGGCGCGCGGTAGGGGAAACCGAGCGCCCGGTAGCGCCGCACCGGCGACAGTGCCGACGGCAACTTCACTGCCGGCTGCTCACGTGACGTCCGCCATCAGGATCGGCGGGTTGTGCAGATGGGTGATGGTCGGCGCGGGGCCGACCACGTCGCTCGCCATCTCGAGGGCGTCCTGCATGGTCGACGCGGGGGTGAACCCGAGGCGACGGACCGAGCGGGGATCGCCGCCGACGATGATCACGCGGCCGAGGTACTGCAGGGCGTGGGCGCCCCAGTACCACATGTAGAACGGGTGCACGCCGTGGTAGGCGTAGCTGTTGCGGTACAGGTGGATGTACCACTCGTCCTCGGCCCACTGCTTTTCGTACTTCTTCTCGATCTCGATCGGATCGGTCGTGTCCGACAGCACCTGCTCGAAGAAGTCGATGTAGCTCGGGTGGTGGACCGGGTGGAACTCCCACGGCGTCGGGTGGCTCATGATGAGCACGCCGCCCTCGCGAACGAGCGGCTTGCCCCGGTACATGTTGAAGAAGTAGCCGAGCCCGAGACACATCACGAGGATCGGGTTCATCACCGAGTTGACGTTGTAGGGGCAGATGTAGGGCAGGCCGAACGTGAGCACGTCGGTCTGGCCCTCGACCGGCACGAGGTGCTGGGCGAAGCAGTGCTCGAGGGTCTTCTCGTGGACCTTCTCGACGTCGCCGGCCTGCACCGAGGTGAGCTCGTAGGGCGCCTTCCACCCCTGGAAGATCTTGCGCCGGGCCGCAGCGGGCATCGCGTCGAGGCCCTTCTGCATGCCGATGAAGGTCGCGCGATCCCGCGCCGTCCACTCCCACTCGCGCTTTTGGAGCACGTGGAGCGGGCCGTCGTAGCCGAACGTGTTGTTGTTGATCGTGGTCTCGATCTGGAAGATGCGGGGGCCGTGGGCCTTGATGACCTCGCCCTGGCGCCAGTTCGAGTGGTGCAGCTCGGACTTGTGGCGATCCATGAAGCTCTTCGACTCGCGCATCGTCTTCACGTTGTGGTGATGACGGATGCCGGAGTAGCCCGACAGGCCGGTGGCGGTCGACTTCCAGCCGCCGTCCATCGAGACGATGTTGAGGTTGACGTAGATCAACAGGTCGGACTCGGCCGCCCGCTTGTTCATCGTCACCTGCTCGTCGTGGCGGGTCAGGCCGAGCTCGACCATGCCGTCGGGGTCTTCGGCATCGTGGTTGTAGAGGGCGTCGTGGGGCGCGAAGGCGTCGTAGATCCGATCGCCGAGGGCGTGCCGGAGCTCGGCCTCGGTCATGCGGCGGTGCAGGGCCAGTGCGGCGATGAGGTGGACGTCGTCGACGCCGGCCGCCGCGGCCATGTCGAGCACCTGCTCGATGATGCGCTGGCGGATGTCGGGCTTGCGCATCGACGGCAGCGGCAACGAGATGTCGTCGAATGCGATCGTCAGCTTCATCCCCGGGGTGAGCAGGGTGGGCAGTGGGTCGTCGTCGATCGGGTTGAGCAGGGCGTGGCGGATCGACTCGTCGGGATCGGGGAGCCCGGGCAACGGCTCGGCCGGATAGATCACTCGGCTGCGATCGGCGGGCAGCTTCTCGAGGCGGAACTGTTCGCCGTGGTGGAACAGGATCGGCGGCGTCGACTTGTCGACATCGAGCACGAAGCCCGGACGTGGCGCCTGGTTGCGTGGATCACGCACGAGAACCCCTTCGGTTGCGAATCGGCCCGCGATGGGTACGGGGACCGATGGGGACGACCCGGTTGGGGGCGCCCGCGGACTTGGACCAGTGCTCGATCAGCCAGCCGCGTTTGCGGGCGATCGAGGCGAGCTTGGTCTCGGCGTTGACGGCGACAGGGAAGCCGACGGCTTCGAGCATGGGCAGGTCGGACGACGAATCGGCGTAGGCGACGGCCTCACGCAGATCGATGTCGTGCTCGGCGGCATAGTCGACCATCACCTGGTAGCGGGCCTCGCCGGTGGGCGGCACCCCGCGGAGCCGGCCTGTGTAGATGCCGTCGACCGAGGTCATCTCGGCGGCCACGATGTCGTCGAACAGCGGGCGCAGAGGCTCGACCACCAGTTCCAGGGCACCCGTGATCAGCAGTGTCCGGTGGCCGAGGCGGCGGTGCTCGCGCACGCGCCGGATGCCGTCGGGGAACGACTTGGTCACCAGGAGATCGCTCATCATCTCCATGGCGTCGTGGTCGAGACGGTCGACCGACGCGTTGTCGAAGCGCCTGTAGAAGTAGCGCAGGAAATCGGAACGGTCGGCCCGGTCGAGGCTGAGCAGCGTCGGCGCTTCGCGGATCGTCTGGGCCGCGAAACGAATGCGGTCGGGGGTGTCGAGCCGACGGGTGGCGAGCCACGCATAGCTGGCGACGACATTGCTGGCGATGAGCGTGTTCTCCAGGTCGAACACGGCCAGCTGGCGGTCGGGGGAGAGCACGTTCTTGCGGATGCGATCGGCGCGGTCGACGCTGACCTTGCGGCCCGGCGCCATCTTCAGGCGGGCCTGTTTGACCGTCGACGGGAGCTGGATCTCGTTGATGTAGGTCGGCCAGTCGACGGCGACCGGGTCCATCACGAAGTCGCGCTGGTCGTCGGCGTCGAGCGAACCCCAGAGTCGATACATCCGGTCGAGCTGATAGATCGCTTCGCACTCGGCGTAGGCGCCGTAGAGCTCCACATAGCCGGCGGCCCGCTCGAGCTGTTCCCTGCGTTCCTCGAGGCCGGCACCGATCTCGGCCTGCTTGCCCCGCAACGGCAAGACGTCGAGTACGCGTTCGCCGGCGTCGAGGGCGCGGCGGGCTCGCTTCAGTTGGCGCTGCACACGGCCCCGGCCCGGGAACGCCCAGTCGGGCACCGAGATCGGCTGGTTGTACTCGTCGTAGACGGGGCGTTCGGTGAACCAGGCCTGCACGAGATCGACCAGCTGGCCGTACTTCAGCGGGTTGGCGCCACCCGAGGCGATCTGCACGACGTCGGGTCGGTGGTTCCCGTTGTCGTCGAACTGTGGGCCGCGGGCGGCGACGGCGAGGATCGTCGCGACGACGAGGTCGACGGGGATGACGTCGACGGTGCCCTCCGGTACGCCGGGGAACTCCACGAGCAAACCGCGGGCGTAGGCGGCGATGACCGGCTCGGCCATGCGGAAGCCGCGGATCCACCCCGGCACCGGTTCGGCCAGGGCCGACTCGATGATGGAGGGGCGGACGATGCTGACCGGCACGTCGCCACGGGTCTCGCCCAACGCCCGCTCGCCGAGCGCCTTCGTGAAGGCGTAGGCGTCGGGGAAGCCGAGGCTGGCGGCGCGTGCCCGCCCGGCGTCGGTCATCTGCTGTCCGACCCAGCGTTGGCGGAGTTGCTCGACCTTGTCGGCGAGGGCCGGGGTGCCGGCGGCGCCGAGCTGACGGCGGGCCTCCTTGCCGAGCTCGGCGAGTCGGGTCGGAGTGCGGCTCGCCTGCTCGTTGTCGATGCGGGCGCGGCGGGCGTTGTCGACCTCGGCCTTCCAGTCGACGTCGACGAAGAACGGCGATTCGTCGACCAGTTCCTCGGGGGCACGCCCCCGTCGGCTGCCGGCGACGTAGCAGGTCGACACGGCGACGAGGTGACCGGGCTCGCCGGGCGGTCGGCCGGTGCGGGTCGGTTCGGTGCGGATCTCGGCGGCCGCCCGGAGGGCCTGAGCCACACGGGTCGGGCCGAGGAGGTTGACCTCGACGGCGTCGTCGAGGGCCGAGTCGAAGCTGACGGTGGCGGCCGAGTGGATCGCCAGGTCGCATGTCGCGAGCAGGGCGAGACCCTCGTCGTCGAGGCCGAGTCCGTCGGTGCCGACGTCGCCGGCGACCGCGAAGACCCGGCGGGCACACATGTCGTCGAACGTCTCGCCCCCGGCTTCCTCGAGTTGGGCCCGCAACCGGTCGAACGCGTCGTTGCGGAGGATGTCGCGGTCGACGCGGTGCTGGGCCCCGCGTCGGCCGGGCCGGACGATGAGGACGAGCTCGCAGCCGGGAACGGCGCGCAGGAGCCGCTCGACCAGTGCCGTGCCGAGAAAGCCGGTCGACCCGGTCACGGCGATGCGCGTCTGGTTGAGCTCCTCCCTGATCACCGCATTGTTCTAGCAAACGGTTCTACCAAATGGTAGAGAGCCGGTGTAGAAAGGATCGATGACCGAGCGCACCACCCGAGCGCGCATACTCGACGTGGCGCTCGCGGCATATGGCACGCAGGGCTACGCCGCCACGTCGCTCGATGCACTCGCCGACCAGCTGGGTGTGCGTAAGCAGACGATCCTCTACTACTTCCCGTCGAAACAGGCCCTGTTCGACGCCGTTGTCGACGAAGCGGCCGCCGACCTGCTCGCCGTGTTCGACGAGGAGGCCTCGCGCGGGTTGACCGGCATCCAACAGGTCGAGGCGATCGTCCGCCACGTGTTCCGCCTGGCCGTGCGCCGCCCCGAACTGCTCGGCCTGGTCCGCGAGGTCACCCGCCCGGGATCGGTCACGGCCGAGCGCCTCGCCGCCCACGTCGCCCCGACCTTCGACCGGGCCCGTGGCTTCCTCCGCCGCGAGATGGATGCCGGGGGCCTCCGTCGATCCGACCCCGCCATGTTGCTCCTGTCGTTGTACTCGACGGTCGTCGGAGTCGCGACCGAGCTCGAGGTCCAACGAGCACTCGGTCTGCCGCCCTCCCTTCGGGCCACCGTCGCCCGCCGGCAGGAGCTGATCAGGTTTCTACGGGCCGCCCTCCTGCCGGAGCCCTCGGAGCTCGACCGACCGCTCGGCTAGTGTTAGCCGATGGGAAGGGCCGAGGACGACGATGACGAACGCGGTGGTTCCGACCGGCTGATGGCGGAGTTGACGGGCACCGACGGTGAGGGCTGGGGCACCGACCTCACCACCGTCCTCGAGGCGATGGACGCGGCGACGGCCCGCCCCGAGACCGATGTACTGCTCGAGCGTCTGATCGGAACGTGGGACGTCGAGGGTTCGTGGGTCATCCGGGTCGACCGGCCGCCGGTGAAGGTCGGAGGTCGGACGGAGAACCGTTGGATCCTGTTCGGGCGGTTCGTCCAATCCGACACGTTCCCTACCGCGGACGCGACCGAACCGTCCAGCACGGTGATCTTCGGCTACGACCCGCGTGCCGAGGACTACTTCGCGTTCGCCGTCAATGCCCTCAACCGCCACTACGACATCGAACACGGGGCCCACGACGTCGAGGCCGATGCCCTTCTCCTGCGGGGTGACGAGGTCGTGCTTCCGGGGCGTCGGGTTCTCCGATTCGTCCGGACCGTCGCTTTCGTCGACCCTGACCGGATCGACGTGTCGATCTCCTTCCCGGACGAACCGGACCAGGAGAAGCTGGGTGGGATCGAGATCACGTGGCGTCGGCGGACCAGCCCGTGAGCGACGGCCATCCTCCCATTCCGCTCGCACGGGTGGTGATCTCCGAAGACGCCATCGCGGCCGCGATGGCCACGCTCCGGTCCGGATGGCCCGGCCCCGGCCGGGAGGTGCTCGACTTCGAGGACGAGTTCGCGGCCGCGACCGGCGCGGCCGAGGTGATCGCCACCAGCTCCGGAACCGCAGCGTTGGAGCTGGCCCTGGCCTTGCTGGCGTTGCCCGCCGGCGCCGAAGTGGTCACGACACCGATCACCTTCGTCGCCACCAACCATGCAGTGGTTCGTGCCGGGTTGGTGCCGGTGTTCGCCGACATCGATCGGAGGACCGGCAACGTCGATGCCGGGTCGGTTGCGTCGCGGATCGGCCATCGCACCGCAGCGATCGTGGTCGTCCACTACGCCGGTCGTCCCTGCGATCTCGACGAGATCCACGACCTCGCCTCCCGACACGGTGTGCCCGTCATCGAGGATTGCGCCCACGCTGCCGGTGCGACCTACCGGGGAGCGCCGATCGGGTCGACCCACAACGGGCTGTGTGCCTTTTCGTTCCAGGCGACCAAGAACATGACGGCGGTCGACGGTGGGGCACTGTGCCTGCCCGACGGCGGCGTGCCTGGCCTCGACACGCCGGTCCCCGATGCGGCGGACCGGGCGCGGCGCCTTCGATGGATGGGGATCGATCGCAGCACCTACGAACGCCACACCGATGACGGTTACCAGTGGGACTACGACGTGACCGAGATCGGGTTCCGGGCGACGATGAGCGACCTCAATGCGGCCATGGCACGGGTGGGGCTGAAGGAACTTCCCGCGGTCAACGCCCGGCGATCCGAGATCGCCGCTCGCTACCGAGACGGGCTCGAGGGCATCGATGGAGTCGAGGCGTTGGCCTCGCCCGACGACCGGACGTCGTCACATCACTTGTTCCCCGTGTTGACCGACGAACGTGATCGGTGCCTCGACCATCTCCGACGGCACGGGATCGGCGGCGGTGTCCACTACCGGTCCAATGACCGGTTCTCGGTCTACGACCTGGCGCCGGTGCCCGAAGCGCACTGGTTCGCCGATCACGTCCTGTCGCTGCCGATGTACCCCGGACTCAGCGATGACGACGTCGACCGGGTACTCGACGTGCTCCGCACCTACCCGGCGGGCTGAGCTCAGTGGTCGGTCCGGGTGTGTGACTGCTGGCGACGGTGGCGGGCGATGGCGAGATCGACGAGGCGATTGATGAGGGTGGGGTAGTCGACGCCGACGGCGGCCCACATCTCGGGATACATCGAGATGGGGGTGAAGCCCGGCATGGTGTTGAGCTCGTTGACGAGCCAGCCGCGCCCGGGGTGCTCGTAGAAGAAGTCGACCCGGCCGAGGCCCTCCACGCCGAGGGCGCGATAGGTGGCAATCGCCAGCCGTTGCATCTCGGCGAGCTCGTCGGGCTCGAGCGGGGCGGGGATCAGGCGGCTGGCACCGTCTTCGTACTTGTCGGCGTAGTCGTAGAAGGCGGCGCCGGGGATGATCTCGCCCGCGGTGCTCGCCTCGGGTGACTCGTTGCCGAGGACCGAGATCTCGAGCTCGCGGCCCACGATCTCCTCCTCGATGAGGACGCTGCGGTCGTAGCTGGCGGCCAGCTCGATCGCAGCGACCGCGTCCTCGGCGGTGGTCGCTCGAGAGACCCCGACGCTGGAGCCCATGTTGGCCGGCTTCACGAAGACGGGAAGGCCGAGTTCGGCGATGGCGGCATCGACCTCGTCCTCCAGGGTCGACGGGCTGCCGTCGGGTCGGCGGACACCGCCGAAGTCGTCGGTGCCGACGGTGAGCCACCGGAACCGACCCTGCGGGATGCCGTGGGCCGACAGGTGGATCTTCGCCTTGACCTTGTCCATGCACAGGGCCGACGCGAGGACGCCGGCACCGACATAGGGCACGCCGGCGAGTTCGAGGAGGCCCTGTACGGTGCCGTCTTCGCCCATGGGGCCGTGGAGCACCGGGAGGACCACGGTGGTCTGGCCCGGGGTCGTCGCGGACGGTTGGGCGAGCAGGGGGAGCGCGTCGACGGCGGGGCCGTCGGCGGTGAGGCTCGCCGGCAGCCGCTCGGCTCCCTCGGCGAGGGCCTTCATCGCCGCCTCGGCGAGGACCCAGTCGCCGTCGCGGGTGATGCCGATCGGCTCGACGTCGTAGCGGGTCGGGTCGGCCGCGGCGAGGACGTGGCGGGCCGACACGCACGAGACGTCGTGTTCGGCGGAGCGGCCGCCGAACAGCACGACGAGGCGGATCTTCGATTGTGGGTGGTCGTCGAGAGGCACTGGCTCCGACGGTAGTCGTGTCACACTGCCCACATGCGTTGGACTGCCGCAGAGATCGCCGACATCGTGGGCGGGGTCATCACCCAGGGCGATCCGGCGACCGTCGTCGAGATGGTCACCCAGGACAGCCGCGAGATCGATTCCTCGGGTGACACGTCGGCGATCCCGGCGCTGTTCGTGCCGCTCGTTGCCGAACGAGACGGACACGATTTCGTTGCGTCGTCGGGCGCAGCGGCGACGCTGTCGTCGCGGCCGGTCTCGGATCTGCCCGGTCTTGCCGGGCTGTCCGATCGGATGGTCGTGATCGAGGTCGACGACACTGCACGGGCGCTGTCCGAGCTCGGCTCGGCGGGCCGGGCCCGGCTCGGAGGTCATCCGGTGATCGGGATCACGGGCTCGGTCGGGAAGACCACGACGAAGGACTTTCTCGCGGCGATCCTCGGCGCGGATCGCCCCACCCACGCCAGCCATCGGTCGTTCAACAACGAACTCGGTGTGCCGCTCACCATCCTCAATGCCCCCGACGACACCGAGGCGCTCGTGCTCGAGATGGGGGCCCGTGGGATCGGCCACATCGCCGGACTGTGCGCGGTCGGCCGTCCGACGGTCGGGATCGTGACGGTCGTCGGCGCTGCGCACACCAGCGAGTTCGGGTCGGTCGAGGCCATCGCCGTGGGCAAGGGTGAGCTCGTCGAGGCGCTGCCCTCGGCCGCCGACGGGGGAGTGGCGGTGCTGAACGCCGCGAACCCCTTGGTGATGGGGATGGCCGCGCGTACCTCGGCGAGGATCGTCACCTTCGGGCCCGGCGGCGATGTGCGGGCCGAGTCGGTCGTGCTCGACGACGAGCTGGTGCCGACCTTCACGCTGGTGGCGTCGGGGCCGATCGAGCCGGCAGTTCGGACCGAGGTGACGCTGGGGGCCCGGGGCGTGCACCTCGTCGACAACGCCCTGGCCGCGGCGGCGGCAGCTCTGGCGATCGGCGTGCCGGCCGCGGCCGTGGTCGCAGGCCTCGCACAGCCGGTGCTCTCACCCATGCGCATGGCGCTGGTGCGGACCGAGCGCGGCACCCGCGTGCTCGACGATTCCTACAACGCCAACCCGATGTCGACCGAGGCGGCCCTGCGGTCGTTGGCATCGCTCGCGCTCGCCCCCGGCGGCCGTCGCTTCGCCGTGCTCGGTGAGATGGCCGAGCTCGGCGACATCGCAGCCGGCGAACACGCCCGAATGGGCCGCATTGCCGCTGACCTGGGCATTCATGTCGTCGCCGTCAACGCCCCCGACTATCTCGCCGGTCTCGCCGGTGCCGCTGCCGGTGTTGATGGTGCAGCCGCCGCCGATCTGGTCGCCGGGATCCCGGAGGCGCTGCGGCTCCTCACCGACCCGCCCATGGGCGCGCCGATCGGGCCGGACGATGCGGTCCTGGTGAAGGGTTCCCGCGTCGCCGGCCTCGAACGGCTGGTTGCTCTGCTCACCGCCTGATCCACCTCAGGCGATGAGCCAGAGGTCGTCGCCCCGATCGGGGACCGGAGCCGGGCCGTCTCTGTTGACGATGTGCCAGCGGCCCCCGGATCTTCGCAGGACCATGCCTCGGTCGTGTAGGTCGTGGTGGCATCGGCTGCACACGAGGACCAGATTGTCGATGTCGGTGTCGCCCCGCTCCCACCAGGGGAGGATGTGGTGCGCCTCGCACCGGGACGCATCGGCCCCGCAGCCCACGCAACCCCGGTCTCGTGCGATCAGTGCCCGCCACTGGGCGACGGTGGCCGAGCGATGGTCTCGTCCTACCCAGATCGGCCGGCCGGGACCGTTGAAGACCATCGGTGTGATGCCGGCCGTGCAGCCGATGCGCTCGAGCACCGCAGCGGGCAGCGGTCGGCCGTCGACCACGAGCGACGCGAGCGGCCGACCGTCGTCGTCGGTCATGCCGTTGAGATCGAAGACCGCGTTGACCTGATGCTTCGGGTGCGGCGGCGCGCTCGAGCCGCTCGCCCGGGGCCCCGTGAGCAGCTCGACGAAGGCATCGGCCATGCGCTGTTCGGCGGTGCGCATGTCGGCCGGGTGGCCCTCGCGGCCGCCGTCGTCTCGCCACAGCTGCTGCTCGCGCTCGTTGAGTGCCTTCGTCGCCGCATCGCCTGCTTCGCGATCGAGGCCGAACAGGAACATGACCATCCCGTTGTTCTCGTCGATCCAGCGCCGACCCGCGCGGTCGCGGCGCTGCCGCTCGTGGGTGGCGGTCCCGTCGTCGTTCGTCTTCTTGGAGGACCATTCCCGACTCCGCTTCGCGAAGACGTCGGCCGGCGCGACCTCGCCATCGTCGAGCAGTTCGTCTTCGGCTTCCTCCGGCGACACCTTCTCGGCCGCATCGGCCATCGCATCGGCGTGCTCGGCGGTGATGCGCCCTTCCTCGAGCGCAGCCTCGACCTTCGGCAGCTCGGGCAGCCGCTTCGCGGTTGCCGCAGTTCGGGCCGCGGCCCTGTCGGAGACCTTGCCCTGGGCCCGAAGCGTGCCCTGGCCATCGAGACCCCGGTCGTCCAGCCCGTCGATCGCCCGCACCAGCCGGGCCTCGTAGACGGCAACGGCGCCCTTCAGCCGCCGGACTTCGGCGAATCGATCGTTGAGCTGACCACGCGTGAGGGAATCGACCGGATCCTCCCTCAGTTGCTGCTTCAGCTCGTCGAACATGCCACCACGATAGCGAACATGTGTTCGCCCCACAACCCCTGTGAGCAGGGATTTGTCCTCAGCCGACGAGCCGCACCACGCCGTTGAGACGGGGATCGACGACCTCGGGATCCCTTGCCCGTCGCGGCGGCAGGATCAGCGAATCGATGCCCAGGAGAGAGGCTGCGCCGTCGGCCGTGTGGCGATCGCCGACCATGAGGGCATCGGTCGGCGCCACCCCGGCTGCGGCGAGGGCCAGCTCGTAGATGCGAGGGTCGGGTTTCTGGACGCCGTGCTCGAACGACAGCACCCATCCGTCGATCAGTGCGTCGATTCCCGCCCGGCGCGCGTGTTCGCGGAGGTCGACGTGGATGTCGCTGATGACGACCACGTGCACCCGACGCGCCGCCAGCGCGGACAACACGGACGGGACCTCGGCGTAGAGGCGGTGAACGTCGGGATCGCCGAGCAGGGAGTACCAGGCGGCGGCCAGCTCCTCGTCGAGGCCGGCCCGGCGCAGGAGCATCATCTCCGCGTGTTCGTGTTCGGCGACCGAGCAGTCACACCGGGTCATCGCCTCGACCACGTCGGGATCACGGTGGGTACGGGTCAGCGCGTCGACCACCGAGGTCACCTCGCCGTCGGTCAGCGACCGGCCGACCAGACGAGCGGCCCGTCGTGCCATGGCCGCCGGCGGCGGATAGTCGGCCAGCGTCAGCATCCAGTCGAAGAGCACTGCGCGGTAGGCCGTCACGATCGCTACCTCGGATCGACGGGCATCTGGTCGGGCGGGAGGGGCGTGTTGGAGTCGAGGTAGCGACGCAGCGTGTCGGCGTCGCACTCGGGGCACAGCCACACCACCTTCATCGACTGGATCGACAGCTGCGTGCCCCGGGACTTGTCGAGGATCGCCTGGAGCGCCTGACGGACGTCTGTCCGCCCGCACGTGGCGCACTTCGGGGTCATGTCGCGATCCCAGACGGCCCCGCACTCTCCGCAGGTGATGGTGATCGTGCCGTCGACCTTGGCGCCCTCGAGGTTCTCGTCCTCGTCGCAATGGGGGCAGCTGACGAGGGGCATGGCGCGAGAGTACCGTCGACCCATGAGCTCGTCCGTCCGCATCCTCGGCCATGACCATGTCGTCCTCAACGTCGCCGATCCGGAGCGGTCGCTCGCCTGGTATCGCGACAAGCTCGGTCTCGCCCCCGAGCGCGAGGCCGAGTGGCGGGCGGGCGAGGTGCTGTTCTTGTCGCTGCGGTTGAACGAGACGACCGTCATCGACCTGTTCACCGCCGAGCGGACCGGCACCAACGTCGACCACTTCTCGATGCGGGTCGCCGACGACGTCGACCTGGTCGCGGTCGCCGAATCGGGGGAGTTCGAGGTGACCGCCGGGCCGATGCGGATCTGGGGAGCGCAGGGTCACGGCATCGGCCTCTATGTGAAGGACCCGGACGGCAACACCGTCGAGCTCAAGCACTACGGACCCGACCGTGACGACGGCTGAGCCGGCGCGGCGTAGGTTCTGTCACCCGACCCCTCCCACGATCGTGAGCAAGAGATGAGCGTCCCCGATTTCCGAACCGTGACCGTGCAGGAGCTCGCCCGGCGGGTGCGTGACCACGAGCTCAGCGCGAGCGAGGTCACCGAGGCCGCACTGGCTCGGATCGACGAGCTCAACCCGGTCCTCAACGCCTTCGTGGCGATCGACGCCGAGGCCGCCCACGCCCAGGCCGCCGTCATCGACGCTCGGCTCGCCGCCGGGCAGGAGGTCGGTCACCTGGCCGGCATCCCGATCGGGGTGAAGGACCTGGAGGACGCCGAGGGGTTCGTCACCACCCGTGGGTCGTTCGTGACCGGTGGCGCCGGGCCGGCGGCGGCCGACTCCACCGAGGTCGCCCGGCTGCGCGCCGCAGGGTGTGTCGTGATCGGCAAGACCAACACGCCCGAGGACGGCTGGACGGGCGACACCTACAATCCGGTCTTCGGCGCGACCCTCAATCCGTGGAACACCGAGCGTTCGCCCGGCGGATCGTCGGGTGGCTCGTCGGCGGCGATCGCCTCGGGGATGGTGCCGCTGGCGACCGGGTCCGACGGTGGCGGCTCGATCCGCATCCCGTCGGCGCTCACGGGGATGTCGGGTCACAAGCCCTCGCAGGGGCGGGTGCCGGGCGGTCCGTCGCCGATGGGGGCGAGCGACTTGTCGACGGTCGGGCCCATGGCCCGGCGCATTCGCGACGTCGCCCTCGCCCTCGATGTGGTCGCCGGCCCCTCGCCCGGAGATCTGCGTTCGCTCGATGCGCCGACGCGGTCCTATCGCGAGGCCCTGGCCGAGCCACATGCCCCGAAGCGGGTGCTGTGGGCGCCGTCGGTCGAGGGTCAGGAGCCCGACGGCGAGGTCCATGCGATCTGCCGGGCGGCGGTCGACCGCATCGCCGATGCCGGGGTCGAGGTCGTGGAGACGGGGCCGGTGTTCGACGATCTGATCGGCCCGTTCGCCCTGTTGTTCTTCGGCGGGATGGTGCCGGGGTTCCGGGCCGCCATCGACGATCCCGAGGTGATGGCCCGGGTCACGCCAGGGCTGCAGGGGATCATCGCCTACGCCAACGAACTGCTCACCCCCGACTCCGTGGAGGAGGCCCGCAAGGACTCGCAGCGCCTGTCGATCGCGTTGGCCGCCAGGATGGCGGGGTTCGATGCCTTGCTGTCGCCGACCGTGGCCGGCCAGACGCCCGTGTCGGAGCGGCAGGGCACGATCGATGGCGAGGAGAGCGAGGCGTGGGTCAGCTACACCTACGGCTTCAATGTCACCCGCCGCCCGGCCGGGACGACCAACGCCGGGTTCACCGCCGACGGCATGCCGGTGGGGTTGCAGATCGTCGGTCACCAGAACGACGACCTGGGCACGCTGATCACCACGGCCTGGGTCGAGGACCTCCTCGGCTTCGACCCCATCGCCCCCCTCTGACCCGCCACACCGGTGTCAGACACCCGCCACAGCGGTGTCAGACACCCGCTACGAGAAGGTATGGGTGTCTGACCCCGCCGTACTTTCTCAGGAGGGGAAAGCCTCGTCGAAGAAGGCGAGGAACTCTGGGGTGGCGGGGCCGCTGAAGCCGCAAAAGTTGACCGAGCCGTCGGCGGCGGTGATCAGGTACTGCTCGCCGATCTCGAACGAGAAGCCGGCGATCAGGGCCTCCATGCCGGGCTGCGCGTGGAGCTCGACGGTTGTGGTGTCGTCGTCGCCGGCGTACCAGCGGTCGACGGTGAGGGTGACGATCTCGCCGTCGATCGCGGTGGCCGTGCCCGCGAACGCAGGCGACATCTCGGCCAGCATCGCGGGCTCGGGTCGGATGCACGACGCGAACGGGTCGTCGGCGCCGAGCGAGAGGACCAGCGGGGGAGCGGCGGCGACCTCGTTGCCAGTGTCGTCGTCGCCGAGGTTGGCAATCGCGAAGCCGGCCACGACCAGGAGGACGAGCGCAGCCGCGGCCGCGATCAACCAGGGGGTTCGTGCGCGCGGCAACGTGAGTTGGTCGGTGGTGTCGGGGGAAACGGGGGTGTTCATGATCTGCTCCAATCGGGCACGAGACGACGGCGTCGTCAGTGGTTCGACGGGCACATCGTCGGGGACCGGGTCGAGTCGCCCGAGGCGGTCGCGAAGTTCGTCTTCGTTCACCGGTCCTCCTTCGTGTGGCCGTCGAACCGTTCATGTCCGGCAGGCGCATGATTCTGTCGGGAAACTTCCTCGTCGAGCCGGCGACGAATTCGCGAGAGCCTCACGCTGACCGCGTTGGCGCTCGTTCCGAGGACCTCGGCGATCTCGCGAGCCTCGAGCCGTTCCCAAGCCCACAGGCGCACGATCTCGCGGTCGTCATCGCCCAGTCGTGCCATGGCGTCGTGCAGGGCGGCGTCCGCGTCGTTGGTCCAGGGGTCAGGGCATTCGGTCGCGGCGGTGCGAGCGGTCTTGTCGGCGAGCCGGAGCCGGCGGATCGTGCCGCGTCGATGGTTGGCGAGGCAGCGGCGGGCCACGCCGTACGTCCACGGGAGTCGACGCTCCACGGGGAGGTCGTCGAGGCGGCGCCAGATCGTCAGCAGGGTGTCGTTGAGCACCTCGTCGGCATCGTCGGCCGGGCAGCGTCGACGCAGGTAGCGCTGCACCGGTTCGTAGACCTCGGCGACGGCCTCCTCGAACGCGCGGCGTCGCGCCGGATCGGAGGGCGCCGAGGTGTCCATGCCGAATCCGACGACGGTGGCGCCGGTCTGGTTCCCGGCAGGCGCGGTCGGCTGTAGCGGGTGTCTGACACCGGCAATGCTGCGCGGTGCGTGGAGTTTCGGCTGCACCGAACTCCCGGTGTGGCGGCTGAGAAGGTATGGGTGTCTGACCCCGGCGTACTTTCTCAGGCGCTGATGGCCATGCGGCGGGCGGCGCGGGCGAGGGGGCTGCCGGGGGTGCGGCCGAGGTAGCGGTTGAGTTCGTCGATGTCGTAGTCGCCCGTCACGAGGAACACGTCGCGGGCCATGCCATCGGCGGTGGACACGTCGGCGGCTGCGATCGACACGCCGGCGTCGGCGAACCAGCGGCAGATCGCGTGGAGCAGCCCGGGGCGATCCGGCGACGTCACCCGAACGAAGGAACTGTCGCCCGTCTCGCCGAGCACGACGGCTTCGGATCGGTCCGATGGAGTGAAGCCGGGGAGTTCTCCGCCGGGTGAGAGACGGCCGAGGTTCGCGGCGCGGAGCTGCTCGCCGATGACATCCCACCGACGTTGGGGGATCGGACGGTCGGCGTGGACGGTCACGGCGTGCAGGGCGACGTTCAACTCGGGCCAGGTCATCGCCGAGGCCGACTCGACGGACAGTCCGGCTGCGGTCAGCACGGCGACCGTGTCGGCGATCAGCCCGGCACGATCGGTGGCGACGACGGTGAGGCGGTGCGTGCCGTCGGTACCGACGGGCTGGACCACCGCGCGCAGTTCAGATCCCTTGGGACGGGGATGGCAGAGGGTGAGGTCGGCGGCGAGCACGCTCGGCGGCGCACTCAACAGCCACAGCGGCGAGACGCCTTTCAGCAGGCGCGACACGGCCGGCCCGGTGAGGGAGGTGCCGGCCAGGATCTCGCGGAGCTTCGTGGTGGTGGCGGTGGTCGTCTCGGCGCGGTGTTCCGCGGCCTGGACGTGGATCATGTTGTCGAGCACGTCGCCGAACGCGTCGGGGCTCGCCAACAGCCACGAGTGGCCACCGCGGACGACCTGGCCCTCTGCGCCGAACGTGGAACAGAACGTGTCGAAGGCTGACATGGGGATCACGCCGTCACGGTCGCTCCACAGCACGGTCACGGGTAGGTCGCCCGCGGCGAGGTTGGCCATCTCCCGACGCAGGTCGGCCGAGATGGCGACGAACGCAGTGGCCGCGACCCGGAGCGGGTCGCGACTGGCGTTCTTCAGGAAGACCCGCTGCGCCTGGCGGGCCCGGGCGCCGCGCGGAGAGGGCGAGAGCATCCCGAGGACGGGATCGATCATCGAGCGGGCGAGGTCGACCACGCCCTGGCGCTTCGCTCCCGACCAGATCGCGTCGGGGTCGCCGACCGAGTTGAGGATGACGAGATAGCGGGTCCGGTGGCGGTGGTTGTGGGCGAACATCGTGGCGATGCCGCCGCCGAAGCTGTGGCCCATCACGACGACGGGTTCGTCGATGCCGATCGCGTCGAGGAAGGCGTCGACCCAGCGGGCGTAGGCCGGCAACGACTGGTCGTGCAGCGGAAGACCGGCGGTGCCGCCGAAGCCGGGAAGGGCCGGCGCGATCACCCGACAGTTGCGAGCGGTCAAGCGGCGGAGCGAGCGCTGATAGGCCCGATGGTCGAGGCCCCAGCCGTGCAGGAACACCACGGGGAGGCCCCGGCCACCGGTCGCGTAGTGCGCCTCCTTCCCATGCACCGTCGTCTTGGCCGAGATCATGGAGCGCAACGTAGGAAGCGTGTGTCTCGGCTTCGCGTCGGGAGTGTGAACGGCGCGAGAACGACGGAGAGGCGGCCGGTTCGTTTCCGGAGCCTGATCGGATATCGTCTTCGCTTCCGGGCGATTAGCTCAGCTGGCTAGAGCGCTGCCTTCACACGGCAGAGGTCGAGGGTTCAAGTCCCCCATCGCCCACTCGGAAAACCCCAGGTCAGACACCACTTCCGGCCCGAAAGAGTCGGGTGGCTCACCGCCCATCCCATCCGCTCATCCCATCTGTCGCAGGTGGCCGGTACTTTGCGCCTCATGCAGGGATCGGTTCGTCAACGGGCTCGCGGAGTATGGGAAGTGCGTGTCTACAAGGGCAGGCATCCCGCGACGGGCACGAAGCTCTATGTGTCTCGCACCGTTCGCGGCGCGAAGCGTGACGCTCAGGCCGTGGCGCGGACCCTGGTCGAGGAGATCGAGGCAGACCGCCCTTCAGAAGCCGACGATCCGGAGTGGAGCATCACGTTCGGGGAGTGGCTCGATCAATGGTGGGTGCAGAAGGAGAAGACGCTCTCGCCATCCAGCGTCTCGCCATGGAGATCTGCGATCCGAAAGTACCTCCAGCCCCTCCTGGGCCACCAGGTGCTCTCGGAGCTCCGGGTGCGGCATCTCGAGGCTGTCTACCGGCAGCTGGTCGACGGAGGTCTGTCGCCGGCGCGGGTGCAGAAGATCCACACGGTCGCTTCTGTCGCGCTGAACGACGCCGTGCGCCGGGAGCTGATCGCAGCGTCGCCGGCCAACCAGGCCAGAGCCCCGAAGGGACAACGTGTGGAACCGAATCCGCCCACGCCCGACGAGGTTGCACGACTCCTGGCTGCCGCGGAGGCCGACGATCCTGAACTCTTCGTGTTCCTGACGGTCGCGGCCAACACCGGGGCCAGACGAGGCGAGCTGTGCGCGCTGCGATGGTGCGACATCAACTTCGCCGGGAGCTTCGTCACCCTGGCCAACGCCGTCGCCAAGGGGGGCGGTGATGGCGCTGTGGTCCGCCAGACGAAGACGGGCGCGGTATCTCGAGTCGCGGTCAGCACACGTGTGCTCGAGATCCTGTCGCGACATCGTTCGCAGCGGGTCGCGCTCATGACGGAGCTTGGCGCACGCCACGACGACCGGCATTTCGTGTGGAGCCAGGGGATCGACGGCAACCGGCCGGTCTACCCGGACACGATCTCCGTTCGGTTCAGACGCCTTTCTCGCCGTCACGGCCTCGAGCATGTTCAGCTGAGACAGTTCCGCCACTACGCGGCCACCCAACTGCTCTCGGCAGGCGTCGATGTCCGAACGGTTGCGGGAAGGCTCGGTCACTCGCGTCCGGCGACAACCCTCGACCGCTACGCGGCCTTCCTTCCTGCACGAGATCGAGAAGCGGCCGAGCTACTGGAGACAATCCATCGGTCGGAGTGACGCAGCGCCGCGAGCCTGGCCGCGTGAGCGGCGTTCACGCGCTGTCGACGGATCCAGCCGACAACTCCAGCGGATCGCTCGACGGGCTGCTCGCGGCTGCGAGGAGCGACTCCAAGGCCCGAATCGGAACCACAATGCGCCGGCCGAGCCGAATGGCCGGCAGCGCGCCCGTCCGAGCGAGTTCGTACGCAGTCGACTTCGAGACGCCGAGTACGGATGCCGCTTCGGACACCGTCAAGGTCGCCGGACACAGTCGCTTGTCCTGTCCTTCGTCTCGCTTCGCATCTCCCATGACCCTCGTTCGGGAGCACGAACGCGCCCGAGCGGACGCGATCCCACCGTCCCTCGCAGTGCCTGCCGACGCCGAGGTCGATCCTCCGCGCGCGTCGAGAGTTCGCTCCTCTTCGAGCCCACCGACCTGCGCGACGAAACCGCTACGAGCCCGCGACGAAACCGTGAGACACACTTGCAGGTTCCGCAAGCGGAACCCGCAAGTCTCATCCGACGAGGCCGCGAGTTCCGCGGGCCGATCTCGCCCAGTTGTCCGGCTACCAGAAGCCCCCGCGCCTGCGTTCGAAGGGGAACCCGCTGTTGGCGAGCTTTCGCTCGGCCGACTCTGTCTCCTGTGGGATGAAGCTGGCCCGGAGGCGCACACCGCCTTGAAGGAAGATGTCGAGGCGACGCCAGTGTGCGAAGGTGCGCAAGACGAGGCGGTCGATGTTCTCGATCGGGATCTGGTACCTCGGCGACCCTGAAGGCGCCAAGATGAGGCGGTCGTGGCCGACGAGTAGCGCGCCGCCGGGGATGAGGATGTCCGTCGCACGGTGGTTGTAGCGGCCCTCGATTCTCAGTGCTTCGCCTTCGGTTTCTGCCCCGGCGGCCGTCAGTAGCCCGGCCTTGAGAGCCTTTGGGACGCTGAGGCGACTGGCCTGCCGGAGCGCTGAGCCGGCGACCACCAGCGCCGAGAGGACCGGGACCACGACGAACGGAAGCAGGGCCGTGTCCACCACTCTCCAATCCATCGACGATGACAAATCGAAGAGTACTCGGACGATGGCGCGCCCTCGGCAGGGCACAGCTCTGGCATATCTGCCCGCCAGCTGAGGTGGCGACCCACTCTCGGAATCCCCGGCGCGACGACACCCCTATGGACATCCACACCAATGCACCAGCGGGTGCAGCGCGACGGCCACGAGCGGGCAACGGTCTGGTCGGTGCGTCTGGCCTTGCCGCCGACATGACGGTCACAGAGCTCCTGACGGTGAACCGGTGACCTGGCCGTCAACCTGGTCGTCAACGTGGCCGTCAACGTGGTCGTCGGCCAGGTCGTGTTGCTCGCGCCCGTGGCTGGATGCTGTTGTCGGTCCTTCGCCCTTTCGGCGGGTTCGTCCACGGTGGTCACCGAGTCGCCGGGTTCACTCGGGATTGCTGCTTCCGGGACTGGTGCGAGCCATTGCGGCGCCGCGACTATGCAGTGCTCGATATGGGCCGAAGTGCAGTGCGCTCCACTCGCTTGGTTTGCGGGTTGCGGCGCCGCATTGTCGCGTGTTACCTGCTGACAGTTGTGACCCACCTGCACGGATCGGCAGGTTTGGGCACGTCACGGCCTGCGACGCGTCCGGAGCGGCCACCGCAACTGGCTGAACCGCAGCGCAGGCCGTTGACTCGCTTCGGCCAGGTCCGGCTTTGCTGGATAGATTCCCGCGCTCGAGGTGCGTACGTCGCCGGCATTCATCGCATCCCACCAACGCTTACCGCCTGCGGCGAACTCGTCGAGCGAGATCGGGCGACCGTCCTCGGCGTGAACCTCGAGGCGATCGAACCACGCACGAAAGTCCAGATGATGATCGGAGCCGTCGATGTGCCCTTCTTGGAACAACTCGATGGTGTGCGCGCTCACCCCGGGAGTCCATTGCTCGTCGAGGCTGAGGCGGTTCGACCAGCGTGTCCAGTGCTCATCGGGCGTATCGAAGAACTCCCACCCGTAGACCGACGAGCCCCCGAACGCTCGCACTACCGCGGAAAGCTCCGAATGGCCGAAAGGCAGCACGACAGCCTCGTCGTCGTCCCACCTGCCGAGCCGATGAGAGGCCACGACTCGATCCACGTCGACGAGGACGACCGACACCTTCTCGTGACCCGAACCACCTGACCCGGCGGGAAGCGTCAAGACATCGAACGCGAGGGCAATTCGACGACGATCCGCATCGACCACGACGTCGAACCATGTCGCCTCGTTCAACGCAAGGTCGATCGTCGTGGGCAACGCAGTTCCGTGGGACATGATCTCAGCATCGCGCTCACAGCACGAGCGCACGGTGCCCGACCTGGTGCCGCGAGCAGCAGGCGGGTCTGCCGCAGGCCGCCCGATCAGGTATGCAAACTCCGTTCGCGCCGCCTCGATGGAACTCGCTCGCGAAAAGTGGCGCAGCAGCAGAGCGTCGTCCGCAAGCCAATGACCGAACGGAGAGCGCTCACACCGCCGTGGCCGTCGACCACAACCCGCCTCGCGATACCTCGCACGGCTCCGGGGCCGGAGTCGAGCGCGCGAGACGCCCGCAGCGGTGCGTATCGGCTGTCGTTACCGGGTGTCCCAGACCGGCACTTCGGTGCTAGTCCGATCTACTCCGAGTCCGGCTCGCAGTCGAGCCGGCCGATGGACTCGCCCCGGTTCGTCGAGCTCTCGCTCGCCGACCGGCCTTCGAGAGTACGAGCCGGGTCCCATCCGTGCGGGAAATCGACAGCAGACAGGCGACTCACGCCGCTAGTGCGTGGCGGGCGAGATCCGCAGAACTCGCCGAACGTCTCATCGGCGAACGCGACCATGGCAGCAGCCGCAACGTCCATCGAGACCAATCCTCCACCCCATTCGACATCATTCTGCTGCGGCCAGGCGAGGGACTCACCTTCCGGGCGTCAGAGAAGTTGGTCGAAGTCCAATCGGGCTTGATCGATCTTTCCGTTGAGTATGAGGTGAAGGTGGTCGCTGAAGCGTCGCAGGTACTCGTACGACGTGGGGCACTCGACAACGACCTGGTTGGTCGAGACCGGTTTGCCGCCGCGCCATTCCTCCGCAGCGAGACGGGCTGTCACCACGACCTGCCCCTTTTTCGCCAACGGGTGCCACGGTGAGACCGATGAACTCGATGTAGTCCTGGACATCTCCGAGTCCCGCCGAGAATGCGACCGGCGAGTCTTCGTGCAACGGGTACTGCTTGAGTGCTTTGGCGAACTTCGACAAGCGTCGCCGATCGACCCAAGCCTGGCCGACGCCCTCGAATCCGGCGTAGCGGGCGCGAACGCGCAATTCACCTGAGTACTCATCGTCGGGGAGGTAGACGACGTCAACTCCTTCAGCTACCTCGTCCGGGTCCACGAGTACAGGATGCCAGGTCACGCGCGGTGGAAGCCGACGGATATCCGTATTCGGCAGTCAAACGGCGGTCTGCGCAGGTACGGCTCATCTGGAGCAACGCTTCGGCGATGGGCAACGCCTAGTGGGATAGTCGCGCAATAGTCGCGAAGGCCCCGGATCTCGCCGGATCGCAGCGAACCAGGCGGACGCGACAGCGCTCTGACCAGCACGAACGGGACCTGCCCGCGCCACTCGGACGGTCCGAGGCCCGCTTAAACTTAAGCGCGGGCCGGAATCTCCGGTCGAGCGCCGCTCATCACCGACACCTCCCTCGAGGAGTGGAGGGACGTGCTCGCGACGAATCTCGGCGGGACGTTCCTTTGTCTACGAGCAGTAGCCCGGCGGAGGGTCGAGCAAAGGGGGAGGTGGCTCGCTCATCGTGATCTCGTCGACGCCCGCGCTGCACGGAGCGCCATGCTTTCCGCACCACGCGACGTCGAAAACGGGCCTGCTCGGCTTGACCGCTGACCGCAACGACGGAGGTTCCGAGCGACACACGCTCGCGCTCCGTCGACGCGATGTGGAGGCCTCGATGTCAGGCGTCGAGATGACCCGAGAGAGCGGTGATGGTGTCGATGAACTCCTCGACCATCTGGAGTACCACGCGGTCGGCGGGGCGGACCGTGTTGATCGAGCCGACGACTTGTCCGACGAAGTAGGTGGCGAGTTCGTGCGCGCCGGAGCCGGGTGTCGTGGCCGACCGGTTGATGCGATTCAGGGCAGCGCCGACGAGGAGCGGTTGAACGGGCATTGGTAGCGGCTTCGGTGAGTCTTCGCGTTCCCACTCGTCGGTCCACGCGGTGCGGAGCATTCGCGCAGGCTTGCCCGTGATCGATCGCGAACGAACGGTGTCACTCGACGTCGCCGCGAGAAACTTCTGCTTGACCACTGGTTCGGTCTCTGCCTCGGCGGTGGTCAGCCAGACTGAGCCGGTCCAGACCCCCGATGCCCCCAACGCCATCGCGGCGGCCATGTGTCGCCCGGACGCAATACCGCCCGCGGCGAGCACCGGCACCGGTGAGACGGCGTCGACGACCTCGGGCACGAGCACCATGGTCCCTACTTCGCCGGTGTGCCCTCCCGCCTCGGAGCCTTGGGCGACGATGATGTCGGCCCCGGCCTCGGCATGCTTTACCGCGTGCGCCGTGGTCCCGGCGAGCGCGGCGACCTTGACGTTGGCGGCACGGGCTCGGTCGATCACGTCGGCGGGGGGTGGGCCGAGTGCGGATGCGATGAGTCTGATCGGGTGCGCGAACGCGATATCGAGCAGCGGCTCGTAGCCAGCCGGCGACACGTTCAAACTCATACCCCGAGGGCGCTCACCTTCAGGGAGATCGGGAACTCCGAAACGCTGCAGGATGTCGTCGACGAACGCCTGATGTGCGGGCGGAAGCAATTGGCGGAGCGCGTCTCGATCGAGACCGCCTTCTGTGTCACCAACGTACTTTTGTGGCAGCAGGAGATCGACGCCGTAGGGACTGCTCCCAACCTCTGCGTCGATCCACGCGAGATCGATCTCGAGTTGCTCCGGACTGTGAGCAACCGCCCCGAGCACACCGAAGCCGCCGGCACGAGACACGGCGGCTACAACGTCTCGGCAGTGGCTGAAGGCGAGGATCGGAAATTCGCACCCGAGTTGTTCGGTGATGAGAGTGTTCATGCTGATCAGCCCTTCGGGAGAACGATGGTCACGGTGCCTTGGGCGGCGCAGACCGCCTTGTCGTTGTTGGTGATGTCGATGCGGGCGACTCCGCTGCGCTTCGTGAGCGAGATGATCTCGGCGACAGCGACGCACACACCCGACGACACCGGTCGGAGCAGGTTGAGTTTGAACTCTGTGGTTGCCACCCAGGCGCCCTTCGGGATCACCGGGTAGAAGACCACACCAAGGCAGTGATCGACGAACGCCGAGAGGCAGCCACCGTGGAGATTGCCGAAGGGGGTCAGGAGATCTTGTCGGGCATCCATCTCGGCCTCGAGTCGGCCGGCAGTGAACGCGGCGTGACGGAAGTCGAGATATGTCGAGATTCCTCCGGTCGCCGTGGCAGCACCGAGCATCCGCTCGGCCGTTCGCTCATCGAACAGTTCAAACTCCATCAGACAACCTCCGCGATCCTCGTCTCGACTTTATGAATGAGACACTAGTAGAGTTGTGTTTCATCGAGCGAGTCGGACTTGCACGACCACCACTCACCACCCACCACCATCGGAGCCACTCATGACCGAACGCACCGCCGGCGACTTGCCGATTTCGCCCACCAAGGACTGGGGCCGCGATCTCGACATACTCGATCCGCGGTTCGTCGCCGACCCGGCTGGCGTGTGGCGTGAACTGCGCGACGGCTGCCCGGTCGCCTTCTCGGAGCGCCGTGGGCGCGCCTGGATGCCGGTCAACTACGACGACATCACGACGGTTGCCCATGACACCGATCACTTCTCGTCGAGGCGGATCGGGGTCGTCGATCTGCCCGAGAGCGAGCGGGAGGGACGACCGTTGCTGACGGCCCCACCGATCACTTCGGATCCTCCGGAACACACCTGGGCGCGACGGATCCTGCTCCCGGCGTTTTCGCCGGGGCGAATTGAGACGATGACGCCAATCACCCAAAGCCTTGCCCGGGAGCTGCTCGACTCGATCGCGGAGGGATGCGACGCGGATGCGGCGCGGGACTATGCGCAACACATCCCGGTGCGGGTCATCGCACATATGCTCGGCGTGCCCGCTGCCGACGAGGAGATGTTCACGAACTGGGCGGTTCGCATCCTCCAGGAGGGTTTCAACGATCTTCAGAAGAGCCTTGATGCGATCCTCGAGACGTTGGAGTACTTCGGCGTCCGCGTGGACGAACGCGCAGCGCTGCCCGCCGATCAGCGGCCCGACGACCTCATCACGCTGCTGGTGGAGACCGAGATCGACGGAGAGCCGCTCGACCGGCGCCACCTGCTGGGAACCTGTTTCCTCCTGCTGATCGCGGGCATCGATACCACCTGGAGTGCGATCGGTTCGTCGTTGTGGCACCTCGCAAGCCATCCGGAGGATCAGGCACGACTCCGCGCCGAACCCGACCTCATCGACTCCGCCGTCGAGGAACTCCTGCGTGTCTACAGTCCGGTGACGATGGCGCGAGAAGTGTTGTCCGACGTCGAGGTCGCGGGGTGCCCGATGAAGTCCGGCGACAAGGTACTGATGTCGTTCCCGGCGGCAAACCGCGACCCGGCACAGTTCGAGAACCCCGACGAGTTCATCATCGATCGCCAGCGCAATCGTCACGTCGCGTTCGGCTCGGGAATTCATCGTTGCCTCGGGTCCAACCTGGCGAGGATGGAAGTGAGGGTGGCCATTCAGGAATGGCTCGCCCGCATTCCGACCTTCGAACTCACAGATCCTGCCGCGGTGACGTGGACAGGCGGTCAGGTGCGGGGACCTCGTACGATTCCCGTCCGATGGTCTGCGACCCAACCGTGATTTTCCGTTCGCACGTCACGATTCGGCGATGATCGGCGGAAGCAGGAATCGACGCAGGTAGGTGTCGAGTCCGTCGCGGCTTCGATGTTTGGGACCGCCGACCGTCAGCAGGCTGAGGATGGCACGCAGGATCCATTCTGTCGCGTCATCGATAGGTAGCCCTGGCCGGTGCTCGTCCGAATGGGCGACGAACAGTGGGCGGAGAAACTCAGCCACCATCTCGAAGAGCGCGACCGAGGTGCCTTGGATGATCCCGACGCTGTTGAGGCTGTCGTCGCTCTTGAACAGCAAGGCGATCGTTTCGTCGCGGTGTGCGGCGCGGATCGTCACCTCGACGAACTCCAGGATCGCGCTGCCGAGATCGGGTTGAGCCTCGACTCGCCGACGGACCCGCTCGAGGTATCGCTCGGTTGCGCGCAGGATGACTCCTGACACGACGGCATCTCGCCCTTCGAAGTACCGATACACCGTCGCCCGCGAGACACTGGCCTGCTTGGCGATGTCCTCGACGGTCGTCTTGGATATCCCGGATCGTTCGAAGCAGGCCTCTGCAGCGTCGAGCAGGCGATCCCGGGCCATGTCGGGATCGTTCGGGGCCACGGCCCCCCATCGAAGCGATGCATTTGTCACGGCTCACAGTATGTCTCATTAACGGACGGGTAAACACATTCTGTCTGGATCGCACTACCCAGCCCCATCTGGCATCCGGGGGTGCACCCACCATGCGAGCGCAGGGCAGGTACGAGTAGGTTTCTGCCGAGTGCTTGTGACATGATATCGATATTGTCTCATCTTCTCGATCTCCGTCAGACGACGGGCGAGCGGAGGACACGTGATCAATCGGGACTTGGGGGTCGATGATGGGACTGCTCGATGAGCGGGTGTGCGTAGTGACCGGCGCCGGTCGCGGACTTGGACGAGAACATGCGTTGCTCCTCGCAGCCGAAGGCGCCCGAGTGGTGGTCAACGACCTCGGCGGAGCCATCGACGGCTCCGGCGAAGATGCTGGCCCAGCGCACGAGGTCGTCGACGAGATCAGAGCTGCGGGCGGTGAGGCGATTGCGAACACGGACTCAGTGACGAGTTGGGCCGGAGCCCAGCAACTCGTGCTCGACGCGATCAACGCCTACGGCCGCCTCGATGTGCTCGTCAACAACGCCGGCATCCTTCGCGACCGGTCGCTGGTCAATCTCGAGGAAGCAGAGTGGGACGCCGTGATCGCCGTCCACCTGAAGGGTCACGTCGCGCCGACACGGTGGGCCGCTGCTCACTGGCGCGAGCGAGCCAAGTCCGGGGAGACGGTCAAAGCGAGCGTGATCAACACCGCCTCCGGGGCGATGCTCGGGAACCCCGGACAGACCAACTACAGCGCAGCGAAGGCCGGGATCGCGGCGATGACGCTGGTCGAAGCGGTGGAACTCGCCCGGTACGGGGTCCGCGCGAACTGTCTCGCACCGCTCGCGCGAACCCGTTTGACCCTGCAGACACCCGGCGTCGGGGATCTCGTTGGTCCACCCGCTGACGCTTCGTTCGATCTGTTCCATCCCGGCAACGTGTCACCTCTGGTCGCGTACCTCGCGACCGCCGACTGCCCCTTTACCGGAGGCGTGTTCCATGTCGGCGGCAACGAGGTCGGCTTGTATTCGGGATGGAGCCTGATTGAGGAGCGCGTCCTGACCGCAGCCGGCCGCTTCTCGGTCGCCGATCTGGTCAATCGGGCACCAGCCCTGTTGGATGATCGGTCGGCCCCGGCCTCGATGGCCACCTCGGTCACAGACACGATGGCCAAGTTCGGCCGCCGGGGCGAGGGCTGACTCACGTGGGAGCGATCCAAGTACCCACCGACCCTCGACTCTTCCGCCTGGCCGAAGGCGACGAGTGCCGCCCGAGTTTGCTCGGGTCTCATGCGCCGGAGTCGAATCTGTACTTCTGGCCACGACGCTTGCGCTGCCCGGTCACGCGAAGCGCAGTGACCGACATCGACCTGAGCTCTGAAGGCGTGCTGTATGCGTGGACCTTCCTCTATGTCCCGCGCATGGGCAACATCTCTTTCGGCGACAGCGGCGGCTACGGCGTCGGGCAGATCGATCTCCCGGAAGGGGTTCGAATCCAAGCGCCGCTGCTCGGCACCACCGACGACTGGCAGATCGGCTCGCCGATGGGTCTGACGACGTTCCCGGTCGGCCGCGACGACGACGGCAATGACCTCGTCACGTTCCGCTTCGAAGCGGTGCGCTGATGGCCACCAGGCTCGCCCGCGAGGTGTACGTGATCGGTGTCGGGATGCACCGCTTCAACAACGAACGCCTCGCCGCAGCAGCGATGGCCGACGTGGCCGGCATGCAAGCCCTCGAAGACGCAGGGATCGGCTTTCCCGAAGTCGGCGCTCTCTACAACGGCTACCTCGGTGGCGGACTCACGAGCGGGGTCGGCATCGCGAAAGAGTTCGGACTCACCGGCATCCCGGTCACCCACGTCGAGAACGCATCAGCGACCGGATCATGCGCCTTTGGTGAAGCGGTCCACGCGGTTGCGGGAGGCCGCGTCGACGTCGCGATGGCGCTCGGCTTCGACGACATGAACCGAATGGGCGGTCTCGGACGCAGCGGTGGACGTCGGATGGGAGCCGAAGACGTGATGCTCCCGGCCGCGTTCTTCGCGATGTGGGCGACACGGCGAATGCACGACGTCGGAACAACTGCAGAGACATTCGCCGCCATCGCCGCGAAGAACTGGAACCATGCACGCGCCAATTCCCTCGCGCAACGCCGGGCCGATCACGAGGTCACCATCGACGAGGTACTCGGATCGACGATGATCTCCTATCCGCACACGTCGATGATGGCGTGCGCCGCCGGCGGAGGCGCAGCAGCAGCGATCGTCGCGACACGAGAGGTCGCCGAACGCCTCAGCTCGGGGCGCCCATTGGTCCGCGTCGCCGCCTCGCAACAGCGTTCCGAAACCTACACCGATGGCCACGTCTTCCTCGGCGCCGTCATCGGCCCGGCACAGATGACTCGCGACACGGCCGGCGATGCCTACGAGCAGGCAGGAGTGGGACCTGACGATCTCGATCTCGTTCAGGTGCACGACGCGTTTCCCGTCGAGGAACTCGTCTACTACGAGTTGCTGGGGATCTGCGGCGACGGCGAAGGAGACCGACTCGTGGCTGAGGGTGCCACCCGACTCGGCGGGCGGATCCCATTCTCCACCGATGGCGGTCTCACCGCGCGTGGCCACCCGGGCGGACCCACCGGTCTCGCCCAGATCCACGAGACGACCCTGCAGCTCCGGCACGAGGCCGGAGCCCGGCAAGTCCAACGGGCACGAACCGGTCTGTGCCACATGGCTGGGGCGGGGTCGGTGTGCGTCGTCCACATCCTCCAACGAACAGAAGGTTGAATCGATGAACAAGCTCCCCATCAACGGCGACCTGGTCGGACTCTCGATCGACCCGATCAGTCACTCGTGGACCAACCGCGACACGATGCTGTACGCGCTCGGTGTCGGATGCCGGCCACCCGAGGACCTCGATTTCATCTACGAAGGCCGCGGACCGAAGGTCGTGCCGACGTTCGCCGTGATTCCCGGGCTACGGGCGATGGGATCGGCGATGCAACGAATCGACATCAACCTCGCGGCCCTGCTGCACGGAGAACAGTCCGTCACCACACATCGCCCACTGCCCGCCGCTGCCGAGGTGACCGTCGAAGGTTCGATCGCTGCGGTCTGGGACAAGGGCAAGGCCGCCGTCATCGAGTTCGAAGGCGTGGGCCACGACACCGAGGGACCCCTCTTCGCCGTCCGTGCCAGCCTGTTCGTACTCGGTGGCGGCGGCTGGGGCGGCGAGCGAGGCCCGAGCGGCTCGGCAGCCTCGAACGCCGCACCGGCACGAGATCCCGACATCGTCGTCGAACGCGAGACCAGACCCGAACAGGCTGCGATCTACCGGCTCTCCGGCGACATGAACCCGATGCACATCGACCCCGACTTCGCCACCAAGGCCGGCTTCCCCGGCCCGTTCAACCACGGACTGTGTACGTTCGGCACCGTTGGCCACAGCGCTCTGACCGCGTGGTGCGATGGCGATGTCGGCCGATTCGCATCGATCGAGGGGCGCTTCGCCGATCAGGTGTGGCCGGGCGACACCATCGTCACCCGCATCTGGGACGAAGGTGATCACGCGATCGTCGAAGCTCGCACGCAGCGTGACAACGTCGTCGTCTCGAACGGGCGCGCCACCAGACCATGACCATCGACCCACGAACCCCGGTACTCGTCGCTGTCGGCGAGGTCACCAGTCGCTCCGCGACCGTCGTCGACCCCATCGATCTCGCGACGGAAGCGACCCGCCGAGCGCTCACCGATGCGGGCGTGCCGATCGGGCACCGCATCGACACCGTGGCCACACCCGGCATTCTGATGATCGGCCGCGATCATCCGGCGAGCCGGATCGCAGAGGCGGCCGGGCTTCGGGCACACCGTCGGATCAGCTGCCCGGTGGGTGGGAACACCCCGCAGTACCTCGCCGGAACGCTGGGCCAGGACATCATCTGCGGGCAGGTCGATGCCGCCTTGATCGTCGGCGCCGAGGCCGGCAACTCGGCACGCCGCGGCCGCGCCGCAGGCACCCTCCCCGCTGCTGGCCCCTTCGAAGGTCGCGACGAAGTGCTCGGCGATGCCCGTCCGGGTCTGAGCGCGATCGAGATGGGCGCAGGGCTGCATTGGCCGCACGAGGTGTACCCGATCTTCGAGTCGGCGATGGCCGCACGAGCGGGACGCACGCTCGACGAGCAGCGAGTCTGGTTGGGCCAGGTGATGGCACCGTTCACCACCGAGGCGGCGCGTCACCCCGACCAGGCATGGTTCCCGACCGAGCGCACACCCGAGGAGCTCTCGACGGTAACCGCGGACAACCGGATGGTGTGCGAGCCGTACACCAAGTTGCTCAACAGCATCCTCACCGTCGACATGGCCGCCGCGTTCGTGATCATGGCCGCCGAAGTCGCGCAGGATCTGCAGATTCCTCGCGATCGTTGGGTCTTCAGCTGGGCCAGCGCGACGTGCAACGACGTCTACTTCCCGGCACAACGACCCGACCTGTCGCGCTCGGCCGGTATCAGAGCCGCTGGATCCGCGGTGCTCGACGCCGCAGGGATCGACCTCGACGACGTGAGCTGGTTCGATCTGTACTCGTGCTTTCCGGCAGCCGTCGAAGCCGCGATCGACGCGCTCGGGCTCGAGGCAACAGATCCGCGCGGATTCACCGTCACGGGTGGCCTGCCCTACCACGGCGGCCCGGGCAACAACTATGTCAGCCACTCGATCGTCGAGATGGCGCGACGGTGCCGGGCGGATCCGAAAGGCGTCGGGATGGTGTCCGGACTCGGTTGGTACATCACCAAGCACTCGGTCGGGTTGTGGTCCGCTGCTCCTCCACCGAACGGCTGGCAGGCGCCCGACATGTCGAGTGTGCAGGCGTCCATCGACTCGACCGCGCTCGAGGTCGTCGAGGCGGGCGCCGCAGTGGGGACCGCACGTATCGACGGGTACACCGTGGTGCACGATCGCGACACCGGGCCGGCGTCGGTGCCAGTGTTCGCCAGCACACCGGGCGGGCAGCGTGTCGTTGCTCGGAGCGACGACGCCGATGTCGCAGCCGCGATGTCGGGCGGCATGTACGTCGGCCACGAGATCGACCTGAAGCCGTCCCATGATCACGCGAGGTTCGAACTTCGATGAACTCATCAGCCGAAGCGCTTGTGCTCACCGGACCGAACACGCTCGAGCATCGAAGGTTCGACCTCCCCGACGTCACCGCCGACACCGCGCGGCTCCGCATCGAGGCCTGCGGTCTGTGTGGCACCGATCACGAGCAGTACAGCGGACACATCGCCGCCCCGTTCTCGTTCATCCCCGGTCACGAGATCGTCGGCATCATCGACGAGATCGGCGACACCGCCGCCCTGCGATGGAACGTCGCGGCAGGCGATCGGGTTGCCGTCGAGGTGTTTCGTTCGTGCCGACAATGCGAGGCGTGCGCACACGGCGAGTACCGGCGCTGCGTCCGTAACGGGCTCGCGACGATGTTCGGTTTCGTCGACACCAAGATCGCGCCGGGCTTGTGGGGCGGGTATGCGACGCATCTCCACCTGCCGTCCGATGCGATGCTGCTCCCGATCCCCGACTCGCTCGACCCGGTGCTGGCAACTGTGTTCAACCCGCTTGGTGCCGGTATCCGTTGGGGAGCGACGATCCCTGAAACGAAATCCGGTGATGTCGTCGTCGTCCTCGGCCCGGGAATCCGCGGTCTTTGTGCCGCCGTGGCTGCGAAGGAGGCGGGTGCGTCGTTCGTGGCCCTGACCGGTCTCGGCCCTCGCGATCGTGACCGTCTCGACATCGCTCATCGATTCGGTGTCGACCTGGCCATCGATGTGGCCGTCGACGATCCGACGGCCGCGCTCAAACGAGCGACGGGTGGTCTCGCGGACGTCGTCGTCGACGTCACCGCGAAGGCACCCGCCGCCTTCGCCCAGGCTGTGGCCCTGGCTCGGCCAGGTGGGACGATCGTGGTCGCGGGGACACGTGGTGGCGGTGGTGCGCCCGGATTCGAGCCCGACCATCTCGTCTACAAGGAGCTGCGGATCATGGGCTCGCTCGGCGTCGACTTCCCTGCCTATCGGGCGGCCATCGATCTGCTCGTCGCCGACCGTTGGCCGTTTGCCGATCTCTCTCGCCGTGTGGCCGGCTTCGGTGACCTTTCGGCGTTGTTGGACACGCTGTCGGGCGCCGACCGTGACGCCATCCCACCGTTGCACGGCGTGTTCTCGCCGTCCGCTTGAAGAATCCTCGACCCTAAACAGCCTGATTGAAGGAGTGCAGCTCATGTCCACCGGATCACGGATCGCAATGCTCGACATCGACGAGGCCAAGCGCAGAGCTGCCACACGCGGGATTCCGGACACGATGGCGGAGCTTTCCGTGTTCCGGATTGCCTTGCATCAGCCTGGCGTCGCCGCCGGCTTGAGCAACATGTTGCATGAACTGCTGTGGAAGGGCGTGCTCGACGCCAGGCTGCGCGAGCTGATCATCATGCGGATCGGATGGTCGACCGGCTCGGTGTACGAGTGGACGCAACACTGGCGAGTCGCACGCCTGCTCGATGTGCCCGAACGAGATCTGCTCGCGGTCCGCGACTGGCGTACCGCCGAGCACTTCGGCGACGCAGAAAGGGCTGTGCTCGCAGCCACCGATGACACGCTGCAGCACGGCACGATCACCGACGAGTCGTGGAGTGCCTGCCGTGCAGCCCTCGATGACGACGCCGTCCTCGTCGAACTGGTTGCTGCCATCGGTAACTGGCGGATGTTCTCCGCACTGCTCCGGTCCCTCGAGGTCCCCCTCGAGGACGGCGTCGAGCCGTGGCCTCCGTCGGGTCAGGCACCTGCAGCTGTCCACCGAGGTGAGTGACGTGTCGGGGTGGACCTTCGCGGAGATCTGGGAGACGGCCGCGGCACAGCTCCCCGACGCGCCGTTCGCCAAGCAGGGCAGTCGCACAGTGACGTGGTCGGAGGCCGAACGGCGAGCCGAAGGCCTCGCAACGTTCCTCCTCGACCGGGGCGCTCAGCGACAGGACAAGGTGGCGCAGTACCTGTACAACTGCCCCGAGTACCTCGAGTCCGTGTTCGCCTGTTACAAGGCAGCGCTCGTCCCGGTGAACACCAACTACCGGTACGCAGCAGACGAACTGGTCTACCTCTGGGACAACGCCGACGCTGTCGCTGTGATCTTCCACGGCGTCTTCGTCGACACGATCGAAGCCATCCGCGAGCGAGTGCCCCGCGTGGCGTCGTGGTTGTGGGTCGACGACGGCTCGGGCGATTGTCCCGAGTGGGCCACCCCGTACGAGCATGCCGCTGTCGCCTCGGGTCAGCCGGTGGTCGACCGGGTCGAGCGCAGTGGTGACGACCTGTACATGCTGTACACGGGCGGCACCACCGGGATGCCGAAAGGCGTGATGTGGCGACAGGACGACCTGATCGTCGTGTTGAGCAGCGGTCTCGGGCTCAGCGTCCCCGACAGCTACGACCCCGACTTCGTCGCTGACGCGCTCACGCTACCCGGCCCCGTCCAGCTGCCGGCATGTCCGATCATGCACGGCACCGGCGCGCTCACTGCGTTCGGTGCACTCACATCCGGCGGCTGCATCGTGTGTCTCGAGTCCCGCCATTTCGATCCTGACGAGCTCCTCGACACGATCGACCGTGAGCGGGTCAACGTCATCGCCATCGTCGGTGATGCGTTCGCGAAACCGATCCTGGCCGCGCTCGACGCCGACCCGGATCGTTGGTCGCTCGACTCGGTGATGGCGTTCGTGTCGTCGGGTGTGATGTGGAGCAAGGAAACCAAGCAGGGCATGCTTGGCCATCAACCGAAGATGTTGTTGATGGACGCGTTCTCCTCGTCGGAGGCGTTGGGGATGGGGCAGTCGGTGTCGGGCGGTGGCGCGTCGGCGAAGACGGCTCGCTTCCAGGCGAGCGTCAACACGATCGTCGTCGACGACGACGGACAGCGTGTCGAGCCGGGCTCCGACACGATCGGTCGGTTGGCTGTCGGCGGCCGCCAGCCGATCGGGTACTACAAGGACCCGGAGAAGTCGGCGCGCACGTTCATCATCGTTGACGGCAAGCGTTACTCGTGCCCAGGTGACTATGCGACCATCGACGCCGATGGGACCGTGAAGGTCCTCGGTCGCGGGTCGGTGTGCATCAACAGTGGGGGCGAGAAGATCTTCCCGGAGGAGGTCGAGGAAGCCCTCAAGACCCACGGCTCGGTCGTCGACGCGGTTGTCGTCGGAGTACCGCACGATCGGTTCGGCGAGATGGTCGTCGGTGTGGTGGAACGCCGGCCGGGCGTGGTGGCGACCGAGACCGAGTTGATCGAGCACGTCCGTGAACGACTGGCTGCCTACAAGGCCCCGCGGCGAATCGTCGAGGTCGACACGATCGGCCGTGCGGCGAATGGCAAGGTCGACTACAAGCGGCTGCGAGACCAGGCGAGCGACGGATTGTGACTGGGTCGACTCATGGGCACTGATCTCTGGGGCACCACGGCCATCGTCGGGGTCGGCGAGACCGACTACGTGCGAGGAAGCGACCGCCACGTCTGCGATCTCATCCTCGACGCGGCGATGGAGGCGATCACCGACGCCGGGCTGCAGCCTGCGGACATCAACGGCATCATCCCCCCGCCGGGCTACATGAGCGCGGAGGAGATCGCCGCGCACCTCGGCGTACCCGACGTGACCTACCACGTGTCGGTGCTGATGGGCGGCGCCTCACCGACCGCATCGTTGCAAACCGCAACGATGGCGATCGCCGGCGGTCTCGCTGACAACGTGCTCGTGTGCATGGGCTGGAACGGGTACTCGGCCCTGCGTCCCAAGCCGGATGCACGCCCGACGAAACGTGTGATGAACCTCGGGCCGATGGGCGAGACCGTCAGAAACCACTATGCACCGTATGGGCTGATGTCGGCCGCACAACACTACAGCCTGTATCTGCGCCTCTATGTGGAGACCTTCGGGATCCCCGAGGACGCCGCTGCCGCAGTGGCGATCGCGTGCCGCAACCACGCGCAGCTCAACAGCAAGGCCTTGATGCGAGGCACGCCGCTCAGCCGCGCCGACTACGACGCCGCGCCCTTCATCGCCGAACCGTTACGGAAGTTCGACTGTTGCGTCGAGACCGATTGCGCCACCGCCGTCGTGGTGACGAGCCTCGAGCGCGCCCGTGACCTCGTTCATCCGGCAGTCGTCTACCTCGGCGGAGCCGAAGGCCATCCCGAGCCCGCCGACGAGATCGCCAACCGCGCCAACCTCCTCGAACTCGGTATCCACCGAGCGGCACCCCGCGCCTTCGCACGAGCCGGGGTGTCGCCACACGACATCGACGTGCTCGAAATCTACGACTGCTTCACCTATGTCGTGCTGCTCCAACTCGAAGCGCTCGGCTACGCCGAGCCCGGCGGGGCCCCTGCGTTCGTCGCCGACGGCAACATCGAGCTCGGCGGCCGGTTCCCGCTCAACACCCACGGCGGGCTGCTCTCCCAGGGACACTGTTGGGGACTCAACCACGTCGTCGAGGCCACCCGCCAACTGCGTGGCACCGCCGACGCCCAGGTGACCGACGCCGAACTCGCGTTGGTCACCGGGTACGGCGACCTCGGCGACGGCAGCGTCGCCATTCTGGGGAGAGACCGATGAGCACCTACGTGCCAACACCCGAATGGATCGTCCTGGACTGGCATGACGCCTGCGTCGCAGCCGAACTGCTCTGCATCCAGCGGTGCAGCGGGTGCGGGCGCTGGCGTCACCCACCACGCCGATTCTGCCCGGCTTGCCAATCCGACCAGACGACGTTCGAGCCGGTCACGGGGAACGGCTCGGTGCTGTCCTTCGCCGTCAGCCATCGCAGCCTCGACCCCGGCTGGCAGACGCACGCACCGTACGCGACCCTGCTCGTGGAGCTCGACGAAGGCCCGCGCCTGCTCGCCGCGACGACAACACCGTCTGGCGAGATCCGGATCGGCCAACGCCTCGCCGTGCGCACCGAGGCGCTCAGCGAGCACTTCGTGCTCGTGTGGGCCGACCTGGCCTCCCACGACGAACCGACATCGATGGCACCACGAGCGAGAGGCAACGCATGACTGACAGCACAACATCGACTCGTCCCGACGGCTACGACGACTTCGATGTCGAATCGTGGCTCGACGAGCACTGGCATCCGGATCTCCCGGTCGGTCAATGGTGGTCACGCCTCGCCAACGCCGGACTCGCACATCCGATGCTGCCCGCCCCCTACGGGCGGGGATGGCAACGAACCAAGACCGGTGAACTCGCCCGAGCGATGATCGCCCGCGGGGTGCTCGGGCCGCCCTCCGGCCTTGGCATGATGCTTGCCGCGCCGACCTTGTTGGCACATGGGTCATCGAAGTTGATCGAGATGTTCGTCCCCAGGATCCTCGACGGGCAACACGGATGGTGCCAGCTGTTCTCCGAACCGGGAGCCGGCTCCGACCTGGCCGGGTTGCAGACACGCGCCGAACGCGACGGCGATGAGTGGGTCATCTCCGGGCAGAAGGTGTGGACGTCGATGGGGCAATGGGCCGACTACGGAATCCTCATCGCCCGCACCGACCCCGATGCCCCCAAGCACCGAGGCATCACATACTTCGCGTTCCCGATGAAACAGGACGGCGTCGACGTCCGGCCCTTACGCGAGATGACCGGCCACGCGTTGTTCAACGAAGTGTTCATCGACGAAGCACGCGTGCCTCACGACCACATCATCGGCGACCTCAACGACGGATGGCGGGTCGCCAACACAACACTCATGGTCGAACGCAGCGGCATCGGCGGCGAGAACGTGGCCGCTCCGAGCGCGGCCATCGCCGGCACGATCGCCGGCCACCTCGACCGGCCTGCTGGATCGTTCGGGAGCGACGCCGCCGTTCTCGGCGGTGGCATGGTCGGCCCAGGCCGGGTACGACAGTTGATGGCGCTCGCGCTCGACAACGGAAGCATCGGCGACCCCACCATCCGACAGGACCTGATCCGACTTCATTCGATGATCGAGATCACGGGATGGCACATCCAACGGATGAAGTCCGGCAACGCCGCCACCGGGGCCGAAGGCAACCTCGCCAAGCTCCGCAACAGTGACATCACCCGGCTCGCCCGGGACGTCGGCTGTCGCATCCTCGGGGCAGGAGCCACGGTCATAGGACCGGACAGCGCGAGCGGTGGCGAGGTGCAGGAACTCGCACTGTTCTCACCGGCCCCGTCGATATACGGCGGCAGCGATCAGGTGCAGCGGAACATCATCGGCGAACGAGCACTCGGCCTCCCCAAAGAGCCCGGCCCCGATCGCAACACTCCGTTCCGCGACCTTCCTCACAACGGCTGATCAACCCGCACGGTCACCCCGTCGGCGATCGCTGAGCACCACGGACCAGGCGACCTGGTAGCTCACCCGTCGCCCGACCAAATTCATACACCGGTATGCCTGACACCACGGTGTGGAGGTAGCCATCGGCCCGCTGCAGCAACCGCCGTCCGCCTGCCGGAAGGTCGAAACGCATCTCCGGGGCGGACAACCGGAGGTTGTCGAAGTCGATCACGTTGACGTCGGCCTTGTAACCAGGGGCGAGCACACCGCGATCGAGCAGGCCGAGGGCACGGGCGGTATCACGGCACTGGGCCTGGACCACGAACGGCACGGTGAGGCGCTCACCGAGTCGATCACGACACCAATGCGTCAGCAGTGTCGTGGGGAACGAGCCGTCACAGATGGTCCCGACATGCGCGCCTCCATCGCTGAGCCCCGGAACGGTCAGCGGATGAACCAGCATCTCCCGAACGCTGTCAAGCCGCCCATCGACGTAGTTGAGCGCAGGGAGGTAAAGGAACGAGCGACCGTCGTCGGTGAGCAGCACGTCGTAGACGAAGTCGAGGGGATCCCGGCCGGCGCGGCGAGCCTGGGCGGCGATGCTCGTGGCAGGATCAGGTTCATAGTTGGGTGGATCGCCGAGCACGAACATGTTCTCGAACGCACGCACCACCCCACCGCCGAGCTTGGACCGGTCGCGCTGACCGGCATCAGCGGCGAACACGCGTGCCCTGAACTCTTCATCTCGCATCGCGCTGACACGCTCGCCCAGCGGCAGAGAGACGATCTCGCGATACACCGGATTCGCCATCAACGGGTTCAAGGTGGCCTGCAATCCGAGGAGCAGACCGACCGCCCGAGTCGCGACCTGGCCACGGATCTCCAGGCCGTCGGCATGGGCTTCCTCGAGCAGGTCGAGCATCCGCCGATAGCCACCAGGATCACGGGGCGACTGGACCAGCGAGAACGACGCGGGTCGACCTGAGGCTGCGACCATGGCTCGCAGCGTCGCGAACTCATCCTCGACATCGATGAAGTCGGATACGAGTTGCAGCACTCCGGTTCCCTCGCGGCCGACACCGATCGCGATCCCGACGAGCTCGTCTCGGGATGCCCTGAGCGTGGGGGTCGGGTCGCCCCGACTGGTGCGGTGATTCAGTGTGCGTGAGGTCGTGAAGCCCAGCGCGCCGGCTCGTATCGCCTCACCGGCGAGCAGCCCCATCTGTTCGATCTCACCGGGGGTTGCGCTTTCGCCGGCGGCGCCGCGGTCGCCCATGACGAACAGCCGAAGCGCTCCGTGAGGGAGCTGCGCGGCGAGATCGATGTCGTGCGGAATCGCATCCAGCGCGTCGAGGTACTCGCCGAAGCTGTTCCATCCCCACGGCAGGCCCTCGTGCAGCGCCGCCCCAGGGATGTCCTCGACTCCCTCCATCAGCTCGATCAACCGCTGATGGTCGCTGTCGTGCACCGGGGCGAACCCGACGCCGCAGTTCCCCATCACCACCGTCGTCACTCCGTGCACCGATGATGGCGCGAGACGTTGATCCCATGTCGCCTGTCCGTCGTAGTGAGTGTGCACATCGACCCAGCCCGGCGTCACGAGCGCCCCGTCAGCGGAGATCTCCCGTCGACCCGTCTTGTCGACATCTCCCACCGCGACGATCCGGTCACCCACGATTGCGACGTCAGCTCGGCGTTCGCCAGCACCGGTGCCGTCCACGACGGTGCCGCCGCGGATCACTAGATCAGGCCTCGCTCCGGACACGGCGTCACCCAGCTGTCGGCTGCAATGCGGTGACGTCGATGCCGTACAGCTCGGCGACATTGCCCGAGAGGATCGCCCGCGTCTGCTCCGCGGTCAGCTGCGCCGTCTGTTCGGCGAGCATGCCCTGCGACCACGGCCAGGTCGAGTCGGAGTGCGGGAAGTCGTTGGCCCACATCAACCGTCGCCAGTTCATGTCGTTGGCGTGCGAGAAGGCCGTCCAGTCGTCCTGAAAGGTGACGAAGATGTGCTCCGCGAAGTACTCCGACGGCAACCTGCTGAGGGCCACCCCGGGCTGGAGCCAGTTGCGGTGCCGCTTGTAGGCGTGGTCCATCCGATACATGTAGTGAGGCACCCAGCCAGCATCGGCCTCGACGCAGACGACCCGAAGATCGGGATGACGCTCGAACACACCGCCGAACACCAGGGTGCCCATGATGTCCTGGATGCTACGGATGATCGACAGGAAGCTGTTCAACCGGGGCCCTCGCCAACCACCCCCACGGGCGGTGAGGATGTGGAAACTGAGCGGCAACCCAAGCGACACCGCCGCCTCCCAGAACGGGTCCCACATCGGGTCGTCGTAGTCCGCCTCCGTGCCGGGATTCCCCGGCATCATCACACCACGCAGACCGGCCGACTTGATCGCCTCGAGATCGCCGATCCCTTCCTCCACAGTGCGCAGCGCGGTCTGACCGCACCCGAGGAGCCGATCCGGAGCTTCGGCGCAGTACTCAGTTATCCACCGGTTGTAGGCGTTGAAGCACGCTCGCTTGTAGTCGACGTCCGGATGGCCACACAGCACCATCCCCACCGTCGGGTACAGGATCTCCGCAGCGACCCCATCGCGGTCCTGGTCGGCGAGCCGCACGGTCGCGTCGTAACCGGACTTGTGGAGCTCGTCGAACTTGACACCCTCCTGGGTCAGTTCCCCTGCCGGCTTGCCGGCCGCGGCGACCAGCCCCATCGGCACCGTCGAGTTCATGCCGGGCACCACGAACACGTCGCCTCGTACCGGATCCTCGACCATGTTCGGCGCTGTGTCGCGGTACGCCAGGTCGATGTGAGCCGAGTAGCAGTCAGGTGGTTCCGTGATGTGCGAGTCAGCGCTGATCACAGGAAAGTCGAACGACATGAAGATCCCCTCTCGTCTGCACCGACACTACTCCAGCCCCATACGACACCGTCAACAATTCGTCTCATTCCAGCTTCTTGGGCCGAAGGGTCACGTGCCGGTGAAGTCGGGCTGCGTTTGTCGATGAACGCACGCAGGCTCTCCATGGTGTCGGCCGGCGCCACCACCTCCTTCGCCTTGCGCATCGCCAACGGCCCGTTGCGGGCCATTCGTCGGGCGAGTTGCATCGCCTCGTCCAGCACGTGCACGGATGGCACCAGCCGGTTGACGAGACCCATCTCCGCGGCCGACGGCGCGCGGATCCGCCCGGGCGCTGCCCGGCGGCCGCACGATACACATCGTACGCCTTGTCTCAACCCTGCGTTCGTCTGGACGTGTCAGTGGTGATACGCACCCAAGTCGGGCACTGCCATGACCTCGCGGAATCGGCGGAACGGCCACGGCCACGCTGCTGGTACGCCGCGAACGTCGAGGTACCAGCTGTTGCATCCGGTCACCCACACGGTCGCCTGTGCCGCTTCGATGCGCCGGGCCTCGTGCTCGCGCATGGCCGGCTCAGTTGCATGGATCTCCGTCGAGAGGCCTGCCTGGAGTCGGTGCACGAGTTGCAGGATGTAGTCCATCTGGAGCTCCGCGACTTGGATCAGGGAGAAGTTGCCGACGGGGCCGTTCGGGCCGTTGAGCATGAACAGGTTGGGGAACTCGGGTATCGAGACGGACAGATAGGCAGTGGGGCCGTCGGCCCAGGCCTCTTCGAGGGTTCGTCCGTCGAGGCCGGTGATCACGGTGGGCCGCATGAATCGGTCGACCTCGAACCCGGTTGCGAGGACGATGACGTCGAGCTCGTGAAGGCGTCCGCCGTCGGTTCGGATGCCGCGACGTTCGATGCGAGAGATGGCAGCGGTGACGAGTTCGGCGTTGGGCTTCTGGATCGCGTCGTAGAAGTCGGCCGACACGACGAGCCGTTTGCAGGCGGCGCGGTAGTCGGGCTCCAAGCGGCGGCGCAGTTCCGTGTCGGTGACGTGCCGGTACAGGTTCGCCCGACAGGTTTCCTCGATCTGTTCGAGACGCTCGGACTTGGCGTCGACAACGGCATCGGCGAAGTTCTCCGCGAACGCCGACTCGAGGAAGCCGCGGAGCTCTTCGAGTCGGTGCGGCTCGTTCTGAAATGTTGCCCGTTGGTCGTCCGTGAACGGCTTGTTGTCCATCGGCATGATCCACTGTGGAGTCCGCTGGAACAGACTGAGTTGCTGCACCCGATCAACGAGCGCGCTGGTGATCTGGACCGCCGTGGAGCCGGTGCCGATGAGGCCAACGCGACGCCCGTCAAGGGGCACGTCGTGGTCCCATCGGGCGCTGTGGAACATCGCGCCCTCGAAGTCGTCGAGACCGTCGATCTCGGGCAATCGGGGATGGTGCAGGACACCGGTCGCGGCGATCACGACGTCGAAGTTGGCTCGATGTCCTTGCGCCGTCTCGAGACGCCATGTACCGCCGTCGTAGACCGCAGAGACGACTTCATCGCCGAGGCGAAGGTGCGGGACGACGCCGTGCTCGATGGCGACCTTTTCGAGATAGGCATGGATCTCGTCACCGGGAGAGAACATCCGGGAGAAGTCAGGGTTCGGCGCGAACGAGTACGAATAGACGTGCGACGGCACGTCACATGCGATGCCGGGATAGGTGTTCTCGCGCCAAGTGCCGCCAACGCGATCGGCCTTCTCGAAACAGACGATGTCGGTGATGCCGGCCTCGCGCAGCTTGATCACCGCGAGGATCCCGGCCATGCCGGCGCCGATCACGCCGACGCGCAGCGATCGCCTTCCCACGCGCTCGGGCTCCGGCACGCCGTCAGCCCTCGGACTTACGCTGCGTGCCGACCAGCAATTCGCTGAAGGCGACACCCTTGTCGATACTCGGCTCCCTCGGCAATCCGAGCACCCGTTCGCCGATGATGTTGCGTTGGATCTGGTCGGTCCCACCACCGATCGAGATGAGGTATGACGAGAATCCAATGTCATGCATCCTGCCGCCCAGCGGGGCGTCGTCTCCCCAGAGCGTCGCGTCGGCTCCACAGATCCGGAACATCGTCTCGCGCAAGGTACGCAGCAGATGACTGGCGGCCAGCTTGCCAACGGATACTTCCGGCCCCGGTCGCCCGCCGCGCTCGACGGCCCCCTTGACCCGAAGATCGGTGAAGCGAGCGATCTCGAGGAGCGAGTAGATCGTCGCGTACTCCTGCCGGATGAGCGGGTCATCCGAGCGCCCGTACTGCTCGACGAGGCCGAGTAACAGAGCGCCGACCCCACCCGACGAAGCGCCGTCGCCTGACCCGCTCTCACGCATCAGATCGCCGACCCTGCAGGAGAGATCCGGCGTGGTGATCGCCATGCTCCCCCCGGAACTCCCGAACGAACCGGCACCGAGCATCGTGCGCTCGTTCGCCAACGTGGTCAAGGCAACCCCCCAACCGGAACCGACCTCGTCGAGCCGATTCTCCTCCGGTACGACGGCGTCATTGAGGAAGACTTCGTTGAAGATCGAGCGACCGGTCATCTCCCGAATCGGTCGAACCTCGATACCGGGCTGGTCCATGTCGATCACGAAGTAGGTGAGCCCCTGATGCTTCGGGAGTTCGGGGTTTGTCCGGGCGACCAGAATGCCGTAGCGGGCGATGTGGGCACCCGACGTCCATACCTTCTGACCGTTGATCACCCACTGGTCACCGTCACGAACTGCGCGGGTCTGCAGCGACGCGAGATCGGACCCCGAGCCCGGTTCGCTGAACAGCTGGCACCAGATCTCGCCGTTGACGATCCCAGGGAGGAAGCGGTCTTGCTGGCCGGCGGAGCCGTGAGCGAGCAAGGTTGGACCCGCGAGGTTCGGCCCGATACCCGCCGGTGGGCCCAACGCTCCCGCCGCGCGGCGAGCGCCGTTGACCAACGGGGCTAGGTGAGGGTCGAGACCGCGGCCATAGCGGTGTGTCGGCCATGTCGGGAAACCCCATCCGGACTCGGCGAGGACTGCCCACCAGTCACCGAGTGACATGTCGGGGTTCCAGTTCGCTTCGAACCAGGCGCGAGCGTCGCCATCAACCATCTGGGATACGTCGTCGTCGAGCTCTGTAGCACCATCTGGAGTCATGCAACACATCATGACATATGTCTCGTCTTCGCGACAACTGGCGAGGTCCCGTCAGCTCGGCTCGATCCTTCCGAACTCCTCGTGCGGAATCGCAATGAACAAGCCCTCGGCTTGGGCGAAGCGCTTCCCTCCGACGTTTGCTTCGCCGTCGATCCAAAGCTTGCGGCCGTCACGATTTCGCAACCGCGCACGAAACTCGAGATCGACCGCCAGTGGGGTCGGCGCGAGGTAGCTCACGGTCAGCCGCCCGGTGTATGCAGGCGTCTGGAGCATCGACAGCACAAAACCCATGACGTCGTCGAACACCGCGGCGACGATCCCTCCGTGAGCGCGGCCAGGGGCACCCTCGAACGCAGCACCGAACGACACGTGCGCTACTGCATCATCGCGGTGGCGATGGCAGGTGATCGCCATCCCCATCGGATTCGCCGGGCCCGACACGACACAATCGGGGTAGTGCTCCATGCTGTCACCGTCGAGCGGCGCGACCTCGAACAGCCGCCGCTTCATGTCGTCGACCGGGCGTGACCGCAACCCAGCGGATTCGACTTCGGGGAGCATGTCGCGGACGAATGAGGTGATTCGGTCGAGAACATCGTCGGCGACGGCATGGCCGACGATCGAGTGACTGAGTTCACGCACGGCGGTGGCGCACGCCACTCGACTCGGGGACGCGGAAACCTGATCGGAGAACGAAGGCATAGGCGAATCGATACTACAAGCGTGCCGACTTGTTTCACCCCGAGCGAGATCAGGGCGGATGGGACCGCCCGGCATCTGGTCGATCTCGAAGATGTGGGTGGTGGTCTGCAGAGTCAGTCGAGGCCTGCGTTGAGCGTCACGTGGTCATTCGATGATCTCGATCGCGCGTTCAGGACAGTTGTCTTCGGCGCGTCTCGCTGCCGCCTCCAGATCGCGCGGGACATCGCCCACGATCAAGACCGCCGCGTTGCCGATCTCGTCGCTACCGAACACCTCGGGCGCGGCGATCGCGCACATCTGGTGCCCATGACAGCGAGCTTGGTCCACCTGTATCCGCATCCGGCTCTCCTCTCTTCGCCCGACGTTGCAAACGCAGCGGGACTCGCGTTCATCCCCACGCAACCTGCGCCCCGTCTTCGGGACACTACACACGTACACGATCGTCTCGTGGATTCCGGTGGATACACGCCTCGACTTTTGTTATGAAGGCAGATCGGGCTCAGTGTATCTCGCCCTCTTCATGCGACACTTGTCGGCTGCTGTCTTGACGAGCCGATACAGGGACGGTCAGACTGTGGACTTCACGAGGTTGAGCAGGGGCGTCTCGACAGTCGTCGTCACATCTGACAGCCGAGGCGCTTCACAACGCCCGATCATCGAGAGTCGAGCCCAACGAGATGCGGGCGGAGGAGAGCGATCGTGTACCCAGGGGCTCACGCAGTAACCCGACCGGACCACCCGGCAGTGATCATGGGTCGTTCCGGCGAGGTCGTGAGCTACCGGCAACTCGACGACCGATCGAACCAGTTGGCCCGACTGTGGCGGGAGCGAGGCTTGGTTCCCGGTGATCACGTCGCCATCTTCAGCGAGAACCAGCCGCGCTTCTTCGAGGTCATGTGGGCAGCGCTGCGATCCGGTCTGTATGTGACGACGATCAACAGTTACCTCTCGGCTGAGGAGGTCGGCTACATCCTCCAGGACTCTGGGGCTCGATCGCTCATCACCACTTCGGAGAAAGCGGAGATCGCCGCATCCGCTCTGCAACACGCCCCCAACGTCTCTCTCCCGCTGCTGATCGGAGACGACGACGAACGTCGAATTGAGGTCGCACGTGCGCGAGCACATCGCCCACTTCAAGTGCCCGCAGCGCTTCGAGTTCCACGACGAGCTCCCCCGGCTCCCCACCGGCAAGCTGTACAAGAACAAGCTGAGGTCACCGGATTGGGAAGGCCGCGAGCGCGATATCTGATGTCGGGGAACACACCGTGACGAAGCCGGATGAGGAGCCCCACCGATGAAGTTCGACGTGATGACTGGCGGCCTTCCACTTCGCTCGATGGTCGCATTCGCCCAGGACGCTGAGCGGGCCGGTTTCTCGGGAATCGTGGTCACCGAGGGCGGCCGCACTGCATACCTCGGCTGCGGCGCTGCCGCCTTGGCTGCCGACATCGACATCCTCACCGGCGTCGCGGTCGCCTTTCCCCGCAGTCCCATGGTGACCGCGGAGATCGCCTGGGAACTCGCCGAGGCGACCGGCGGTCGCTTTCGGCTGGGGCTCGGCACACAGGTGCGCGCACACATCACCCGCCGCTATGGCTCCGACTTCGAGCATCCCGGACCACGGCTCAAGGAGTACGTGCTGGCGATGCAGGCGATCTTTCGCGCGTTTCGGGGCGATGAGCCGCTGGCGGTGGACGGCGTGTTCTACCACCTCGACCTGCTGCCAGCGCAGTGGTCTCCCGGGCCGATCAGCGCGCCGAATCCGCCGATCGACGTCGCTGCCGTGAACCCGTGGATGCTTCGGATGGCCGGCGAGGTTGCCGACGGCGTGCACGTCCATCCGCTCAACCACCCCACGTACCTCCGCGACACGGTGATCCCCAACCTCCGGGAGGGTGCCGGCAAGGCAGGCCGCGCCATCGAGGATCTGGAGGTCATCGTGCCGGCGTTCATCGTCCCGATCGACGGCGACGAGGCGCGCTGGCGCAACTTCGCACGGATGCAGGTCGCGTTCTACGGGTCGACTCCCAACTATGCGTTCATCTTCGAGCAGTTGGGTTTCGACGGAACGACCGATCGCATTCGCGAGCGACAACGTGCCCGCGACCTTGAAGGCATGGCCGCCGAGGTGTCCGACGAACTGCTCGACAACTTCGTGGTCACCGGCCAACGAAGCGAGCTGGCCGACAAGATCCTGGAGCGCTACCACGGGCTCGCGACGAGAGTCGTCAGCTACTTCGGGGGCCTGGACTGGACGAACGATCCGTCAGCCCTGCACGCATGGGCCGATGTGGCTCGAGGTGTCACGAACCCATGACGGCACCACATGGACTCGATCATGACGTGGTGGTCGTCGGCGCCGGCTTTGCGGGCCTGTACCAGTTGCATCGCCTGCGCACATTGGGGTTCTCGACGGTGTTGCTCGAAGCCGGCTCCGGGCTCGGTGGAATCTGGCACTGGAACTGCTACCCCGGCGCCCGGGTCGACTCGCATGTGCCCGTCTACGAGTTCTCCGACGAAGAGCTGTGGAAGGACTGGTACTGGGACGAGCGATTCCCGGACTGGACAGCGCTTCGTCGGTACTTCCAGTACGTCGACGACAAGTGGGATCTGAGCCGCGACATCCGCTTCGACACCCGGCTCGACACGGCCACGTGGGACGAGGCGGCATCCTGCTGGAACCTCACCACACGGAACGGGCAGTCCCTTCGAACCCGGTTCCTGGTGCTCTGCACCGGCTTCGCGTCAAAGGCCTACATCCCCGACCTGCCCGGACTGGACGATTACGAGGGCCAATGCCACCACACGGCGCACTGGCCCCAAGAAGGTCTCGACATGACGGGACTGCGCGTCGGTGTCATCGGCACGGGCGCCAGCGGTGTCCAAGTGATCCAGGAAGCGGCGAAGATCGCCGCGACGGTCACCGTGTTCCAGCGGACACCCATCCTTGCGCTCGCCATGCAACAACGCCGCCTCACCCGCACCGAACAGGACGAGGCGAAGGTTGGATACGCGAATGTCTTCCGCACACGTACCGAGACGTTCGCGGGTTTCGACATCATCCGACGCGAGGAGTCAGCGCTCGAGCTCTCCGATGACGAGCGTCGCGCTGGTTTCGAACAGATGTGGCAGGCCGGAGGCTTCAACTTCTGGGCCGGCAACTTCGCGGACGTGATGACCGAGGAGGCCGCCAATCGCACCGCCTACGACTTCTGGCGGGACAAGGTCCGCGCCCGCGTGCACGACCCGGCGGTCGCTGAGCTGCTCGCCCCGACCGAGCCGCCCCACCCGTTCGGCGTCAAGCGACCTTCACTCGAACAGACCTATTACGACGCGTTCAACCAGCCGAACGTGACCCTGGTGGACCTCAAGGCCTCGCCCATCGAGCGCATCACGACGACCGGCGTTCGGACGAGATCCGGCGACTTCGACGTCGACTTGCTCGTCATGGCCACCGGGTTCGACGCGGTCACGGGTGGTCTCACCAGCATCGACATCCGGGGGAGTTCCGACGTCACCTTGAAGGACTACTGGGCTCGCGGGGTTCGTAGCCACCTCGGCCTCGCCAGCGCGGGCTTCCCGAATCTGATCTATCTCTACGGGCCGCAGAGCCCATCAGGTTTCTGCAACGGGCCGACCTGCGCAGAAGTACAGGGCAGCTGGGTCGTGCAGCTGCTCGACGACCTGAGGCGCCAGGGTGTCACTCGGATCGAAGCAACGCCTCAGGCGGAGGACTCGTGGCGCGACCTGGTGCGCACGATCGGGGACATGACTTTGTTCGACAGAGCCGATTCCTGGTACGTCGGTGCCAATATCCCCGGCAAGCCTCGCGAGCTGTTGAATTTCCCCGGCGGGGTCCCGTTCTACGCGGACTCGTGCCGAGGATGCGCGGCAGACGGGTACAGCGGGTTCGAACTGGCTTGATGATGCGGCACGCAGGTCGGAGGGAGAACCGGCACCACCCTGTCGAGACCGGCGATGAATCGTTCCAGCAGGTCGGCGAGCCGGTCGGCGTGGCGGAGGAACAGGTTGCGGGCTGCCCGGGTGGTCCATGCACCGGTCGGGTTGGCGGTGACGTCCTCGAGGTCGAGCCCACGGTCCGCCTCCGTGAACCTCGGCCGGGGGAGGAGCTCGATTCGCACCTCGACATGTCGACGTCGGCGTTCGTGCGGCTGGTGTACGGCCGTTTGAGCCCGGGCCGCACGCCCGACTCGGTGGTCGCGTCGGAACCAGCAGTACTCGATCGCCTTCGTCAGATCTTCCCCGGCTTCTAAGGAGACGTCATGAACGGCCCGGCCATCATCGAACCGCCCGAGCTTCCTTCGGTGTTCATCCCGCACGGCGGTGGTCCATGCTTCTTCATGGACTGGACCATGGGTCCCCCCGACACCTGGGATCGCCTGGCCCAGTTCCTCAGATCGTTTTCCGACAGGCTGGGCGTGCGACCCGACAACATCGTCGTGGTCTCGGGCCACCACGAGGGCGAGGTCGTCGAGGTCAGCACCGCCGAGGCGCCGCGGATGCTGTTCGACTACTACGGATTCCCGACGCACACCTACGAGCTCAGCTACCCGGCCCCAGGTTCACCCGCGCTCGGTCGACGGATCGGCGAACTGCTCGCCGACGCCGGGATCGCCCATCGATTCGACGACGAGCGAGGTTTCGACCACGGCGTCTTCGTGCCGCTGTTGCTGATGTACCCCGACGCAGACATTCCCGTCGTGCAGGTCTCGCTGCGCTCCGACCTCGACGCCGGCTTCCACCTCGACCTCGGCAACGCACTCGCACCGTTGCGGCGCGAGGGAACGCTGATCCTCGGCAGCGGGCTCAGCTATCACAACATGGCGTCATTCATGACCCTGCAGGCGGCGGACAGCTCATCTGTCTTCGATTCGTGGCTCACCTCTGCTTGCGAGGCTCCCCCGCAGCAGCGCCGGCAACTCTTGGCCGATTGGGACAGGGCCCCAGCGGCTCGTCTCGCTCACCCGCGTGAGGAACACCTTCTGCCGCTCATGGTCATCGCAGGAGCAGCCGGCGATGACGTCGGTCGACACGTGTTTGTCGATCAGGCGATGGGCGCCACCATCTCTGCATACGCGTTCGGCCAGTTCAGCGTATGAGCGGCGAGTTCACGTTTCGGCTCGATGGGCGCGGCGACTGCGAACGTCTGTTGGTCCTGCTTCACGGATTCGGCGCGACTCAGCACGACATCGCGTCGATCTCGTCACGGGTCGATCCTGACGGCCGGTTCTTCGTGTTGTGTCCTCGTGGACCGATCGACACCCCGGGCGGCGGTGCCAGCTGGTATGACTTCGACGACACATGGCGGCCTGATCCCGCGTCATTCGCCACCGCGCTGAGCGGCCTCGACCGCCTCGTCGAGTCGGTCTGCTCCCGTCTCCATATCGAGCGAAGTCACGTCGTCGTCGGGGGCTTCTCCCAGGGTGCCGGTCTCGCTGCATGGCTCGCATACGCGACACCGGACTCATCGAGACCAGCGGGATTCTGGTGTTGCGGCACCATCGTCGACGTCGACGGCACCCCGCTCGATCTCTCGACCGCCAAGGGCACCAAGGCGCTCGTTCTCGCCGGCCGCCAAGACCACAACGTGCCACTCGAACGAAGCCGAACCCAGGCCCGAAACCTCGAACACGCCGGCGCCGAGGTCAACATGGGCGAGCACGACGGCGGGCACGGCCTGAGCAATGCCATGCTCGACGACATGAGGCACTGGCTCGCCGCGTTCAACTAACTCATGGATCTGTGCCTCCAAGGCGGACCCCTTGCGAACGGGCGAGCGCTGTGATGAGGCGCGAGATGATGCGAGACAAAGCTGCCCCCGATAATCAGAATCCCCTGAGGGGTGCCGCTCGGCAACCGTAGAGCCAGGCCCCGGGTATTCAACAGGCCGGACGGAGCGGATTCGAGCGACCGGCCACGGCCGCGAGCAGGTGTCCCGTTCGGGCGCGTGGGGCGCGAAGAATCCCGGTAGGGGACACCAGGCCCCGCTGGAATCGATGGTCGGGGGTGCTCATCTGATCGCCGGAGCGGAGTCGCTCTGGCGTGGGGGAGCCGCTTGTCAGGTCCGGCGTGGTGCCCGTGCATCATCACGGCGACGTCTCGGAGCGGCCGTGTAGATCGCTGCGGTGACGGCGATTGCGGCGGCGGCCAGGAGCGCGGGTTTGAACCCGTCGACGAAGGCCTGTTGGGCGGCTTGAGCGAGTTCGTCGCCGTCGGGCCCGAGTTGGGCTGCGGCGGCGAGTGCGCCACCGATTCCCTCTTGGACTCGTGTGGCCAACTCTGGTGGGAGCGTGACTGCGGTGTCGCTGATGTTGCTTCGGTATTGGGCGTTGAGTATCGCACCGATGAGGGCGATGCCGACCGCGCCGCCGAGTTCTCTGACGGTGTCGTTGAGCGCGGAGGCAACGCCCTGCTTGTCCGCGGGTAGCGAACTGGTGATCGCGGTCGTGGACGGGCTCATTGTGAGCCCGACGCCGGTGCCGAGGACGAGGAGGCCCGGGAGTACCGAGAGGTAGCCGTCGTCGGTGTTGGCGAGGAAGGCGATGAGCGTCAGTCCAGTTGCGAGGAGGAGCATCCCGGTCACGAGGGTTCGTTCGTAGCCGAGTCGTGCGGCGATTGTCGGGGCTACGACCGAGAGCGGCATCATCACGAGGGCCATCGGGAGGAGTGCAACTGCAGCCGTGAGCGCGGTGTAGCCGAACCCGGCCTGGAGGAGCTGGATGAGGACAAGGAACAAGGCGAACATGACGGCGAAGGTTGCGAACAGGTTGATCGAGCCCGCGGCCAAGGCCCGGTTCTTGAAGAGTCGTACGTCGAGAAGCGGGTGTTCGCGCCGAAGTTCAACCACAACGAACGCGATTGTCGCGGCGACTCCCATTGCGAGAGCCGTGAGGGTGAGGACGTTGGTCCAACCCCGCTCGGGTCCCTCCTGAATACCGAGCACCACACCACCTACCGCGACGACGGAGAGAATAGAACCGGACCAGTCGAAACGGGCTTGCTGTGATTCGCGCGACCTTGGGACGTTCGGGAGCGTCAGGCCGAGGGATGCCAGCGCCAGGCCCAGCGGGACCGTGAATACCCACGGCCACGTGGCGTTGTCGATGATCGCGGCGGATGCGAACAGCCCGAGCATGCCACCGGTTCCCGCGAACCCCGCCCAGATCCCGATCGCCCGGGCCCGTTCGGCCGGTGGGAAGCTCGTCGTGATGATCGAGAGCGTGACCGGCATGACCATCGCGGCGCCGATGCCGGCGACAATGCGCAGCGCGATGAGGGACTCGACGTTGGGCGCCAGAGCGGAAGCGCCGTTCGCGACGGCGAAAACGACCAGCCCGGCCATCAGCACGATCTTTCGACCGATGCGATCACCGATCGCGCCGACCGGCATGAGGAGAGCGGCGAGAACGAGCGTGTAGCCGTTGACAACCCACAACAATTCGCCCTGGCTGGCCGTAAGGTCAGCGGAGAGGGCCTGAAGGGCAACATTCAGGCCGGAGACCGAGGCGACGACGGCCACGAGCGCCGAGCAGGTTGCCGCGAGAATCAGAATTCTTTGTCGCGGGTCGTCGACCACAGTGGGTGCGGCGCCGGCGGTTGCTTGGGTCATGGGAGGATCTGTCTTTCGTCGTCGGAGGGGCGGTCGTCGGCGTCAGGCTTCTCGGCGAGGCGGTATCGCGACGAGGATTGACCGGCGGCTGTGGTGGACGGTGCCGGTGGCGACCGAGCCGAGGAGCGCGTCATGCAACGTGCCATGACTTCGGTGGCCGACGATGACGAGGTCGGCATCGACCTCGTCGGCCTCGGCCAGAATCTCGTGACCGACATGGCCCCGACGCGATGTGGTCGACCAAGTGCCCGCATAGGACCTCAGTCGCGTCGCTGCCTCGGCCTCGAGGGCGTCCATGATTTCCGCCTGCGCCTTCTCGTACTCTCCTGCGGCCATGGGGCTGAAGGCGAGGGCGCTGAGCTGCGGATGCACATGGACGACTCGTATTTCGGCTCTGTGTCCGGCGCCGATCTCGGCCGCGAGGTCCAGCGCATACAGCGATTCAGATGAGAGGTCCACTCCCACGACGAGGGTAGCCAAGCGGGGCGACTCAGCCTCAGTCGTGGTGACGCTGTCGTGCGGTTCGTCCATCTCGGCTCCCTGTTCGGTCGTTGCCGAGGATAGGCTACACTTTGTCCGAAACAGGACATCTGGTCCTCTATTCGGCAATCTGTCCGATTTCGTGAGGTGCACACATGGTGGATGCGGTTGGCACTGATCCTCGGGTTGTAAGGACGCACACGACAGTTCTGTCGGCAGCCCGCGAGTTGCTGCTCACCAAAGGCTGGGATCAGGTAACCGTGGCGAACGTCGCCGACCGCAGTGGCTACGCCCGGTCGACGCTCTACCGCCACTGGCCGAATCGCCTCGACCTTCTCCGGGACGCGATATCGGAACAGGCCCGCCTGACCCACACCGTCCCGTCGGGGATCACTCGGCAGGATCTCATCGCTGAACTCCAGGCATTCGTGACGGCGATCACGACAACCGGTCTGGGCCACATGGTGGCCGCGATGGCGCACATGGCTCGAGACGACCGGGAGTGGGCAGACCTGAACGAAGCAGTCCATGGAGAAGGCACCAGGGTGTTGCGGGCCATATTGGCTGCGGTCCGTGACGATCGGACTGTGGCCTCACGTCTGAGCGTCGACGATGCGGTCGCCATGTTGGTTGGTCCCATCGTCCACCGATTCCTTTTCTCGGGCGGGACCCCGGACACTCGCTTTGTGGTCGCGCTGGTTGACTCTTTGCTGGTCGAACCTGCGAGCGAAGCGCGAGGCCGCGACCCGAGTCCTTGACGTCACGGTGTTCGACGGCTCTCGCCGGATCGTCCGACCGCCCGGCCTGCTCGCCTCGGAGTCGATCTCAGGAAGCCCGGACAAGTCTCGCGGCAAGGGTCGCTGCGAGATTCGGCGTGACCGGTGTTTCTCCGAAACATGAACGGTCGACGAGTTCGTGCCGCGTAATCGACGTCTCAGCGCCGGCCACGTCCGGGGAGAGACCGGATCCGGTTGCCCCGCCGTATCTGGAGTAGTATATTGGAAGCGTGTTCCAATCACGTGTGCCGAACGCGACGTGAGACTTGGAGGTCTCGGTGATGCTGAAGCTTCTCGTGGTGGCAACAGATGATCTTGATCAGGAAGCGCTGGGGCGGCGTATCGATGGTTACGTCCACAGCGATCCGCCGGTTGATGTGTATGTCGTCGCCGCGGGCGACCACGCGGATGATCTTCTTGAGGAGACGATCACGCGAGTGGAGTTGCTCGACGCGAGCGTGGCCGGGGAGATCGGAGCGGTCGACTTGACGGTGGCGGTGGATGCTGCGCTGTCTCGTTTTGCTGCGCACAGGGTTCTTGTGTCGGCATCGCCCTCTCGTGTCGCGCAGTGGCTGCATCGTGACGTACCTCACCGGCTCCAGCGCCGAACAAAGGCGATTGTGGAGAGCATCGCGGTGCCCGTCGGTGGGGGTCTCGGCTCCGGTGATGGCCGGCCGGGTTCATAGATGCGGACCGGGGACCCTCGATTGAAGGAGTTGGAACGCGTGCGAGGACTCTGTCGATGAGCATTCAGGCAGCACTTGATCCGCCGGATCTGTTTTCCGGTTCGGTGATCGCCGATCCGTATCCGTCCTATGCGGCGTTCCGTCGGGCAGGGGTCGTGTACGACGAACGCAACGACATGTGGGTCGTTGCGCGCCATCGGGACGTCCTCGAGGCTCTTCATCATCCGTCGCTGTATTCGTCGGCGCACGGCTACGAGGCGTTCATGTCGGGCCGGGTCGGCCCTGCCGCCAGCGAGGGTCGGGCCCAGGCGATCGGGCTCGATCGGGTCTTCGGGTCGCGGGTTCTGATCGCCAGCGATCCTCCGGACCACACCCTTCTGCGCCGAGTCGTGTCACGGCCGTTCACAAAGAAGTCGATCGCAGCTTGGGAGCCACGGGCCAAGGTGCTCGCGGATGAGCTGGTGCGTGGTCTCGCCGGCAACGCGGCGGCTGGCGACGCGGATCTTGTGCGCGACCTTGCAGTGCCGTTGCCGGTGCGGCTGATCGCGGAGGTACTCGGCATCCCGGTCGACCGTATGGCCGACTTTCGGCGCTGGTCCGATGCGCTGGTCGGCTCGCTTGCCGCGCAGATCGATGTCGAGGCGGTAAGCGGTGACCTCGCGGAGATGTCGGAGTTCTTCTGGAACGTGACCGAGCAACGGCGTCGTGACCCAAGCGACGATCTGATCAGCGCGATCGCTCAGGCGACTCCCGACGGGGAGGAGCTGTCCACGATCGAGGTGGTGATGTTCTGCATTCTTCTGCTTGTTGCCGGCAACGAGACCACGACGAACCTGCTGGGCAATCTGCAACATTCCTTCTGGGCTCACCCCGAGCAGCTCGACCTGCTTCGGCGCCGGCCGGATCTCACCGCGGCAGCGGTCGAAGAGGGTCTGCGCCACGGCGCTCCAGTCCAGGGCCTCTTTCGCCAAACGACAGCGGCGTGCGAGCTCGGTGGGGTTCGGCTTCCGACGTCCGCGAACGTGTTCGTCCTTTTCGCCGCCGCGAACCGCGACGAAACAGTGTTCGCGGATCCTGACGTTTTTCGAGTCGAACGCGACACCGCAGACCATCTTGCCCTCGGACACGGGATTCATTACTGCCTCGGCGCTCAGCTCGCCCGGCTGGAAACTCGCGCCGCGCTCGACGCGCTCCTGGCCCAGGGGCTCGAACTTCAACCGGCCGGTCCTGCGGTACCGACTCGTAACCCGATTCTCCGCGGCTTCGAGTCGATTCCGGTCGCTCTTTCGCCCTGATGACGGCCACGCGAAGCCTGGCTTCACAGGCGGCTGTTGTCGGTATTGGGCGGACCGCGTACTCGCGCGAGTCGGGCCGTACGACGCTGGGCATGGCCGCTGAAGCATGCCGAGCCGCGATCGCCGACGCCGGACTCCAACCGGGCGACATCGATGGCATCGCCGATTTCCAAGCCGGCGATTCCCATCTCGGTGTCGCGGTTGCGCAAGCGGTCGGCGTCGACCAGCTGAGCTTCTGCCTGGATATCTTCGGCGGAGGAAATCAGGCCTGCGCGGTCGTCACCAACGCGGCCGCCGCGGTGCAGACCGGCCAGGCGAAGACCGTGCTCGTCTACCGATCGCTCAACGGCAGATCGGGGAAGCGCTTCGGAGTGGCGACCGGCGACAACACCCCGATGGCGGTTCCCGGAGAGGGTCAGTTCTCCGCCCCGCAGGGCTACATGACGCCTCCGCAGTGGATGGCGATGTGGGCTCGACGACACCAGCACATCCACGGCAGCAGCTGTGAGGATCTCGGGCAGGTCGCGATCACTCAACGTCGTCACGCGCACGACAACCCTCATGCGATCAACCGCGACCTGATTTCGATGGATGACTATCTCGCGACGCGTTGGGTACACGAGCCGCTGCGTCTCCTCGACTGCACGATGGAGGTCGATGGAGCTGTCGCAATCGTGATCACGACGCTCGATCGTGCTCGGGACCTTCCCCATCCTCCGGTTCGAATGCATGCTGCGGCCGAAAGCCATGGGCAGGGCGGATCCTGGGACCAATGGGCCGACCCGAGCGTCATGTTCTCGCATTTTGCCGCGCCCACTCTTTGGGAGCGAGCCGGAATGGGACCCGCCGACATCGATGTGGCATGCATCTACGACTGCTTCACCTACACCGTGATGGCGGTGATGGAGGACTTCGGGTTCTGCGACAAGGGTGAGGTCGGCGACTTCTTCGCCGGCGGTCGAGCGACCTACGGAGGCGACGTCGTCGTCAACCCGCACGGGGGTCTGCTTTCGGAGGGCTACATCCACGGAATGAATCACCACTACGAGGCCGTTCTCCAGCTCCGCCGAGCGGCCGGTAGTCGACAGGTTCCCGACGCCACGAACGCCCTCGTCACCGCCGGCGCGGGACCGTACGGCGGCGCGATCATCTATACCGGCGAACTCGGATGAACGATTCGATTCCCCTGCAGCCGATGGTGGACGTCGACAGTTCCGGCTTCTGGAGCGCCCTCGACGGTGGCCACCTTGCGATGCAGCACTGTTCTGCGTGTGGCCGCTTTCAGCATCCTCCGGGCGAGGCCTGCAACCAATGCGCCGGCGCGCTCGAATTCCAGCCGGTTATCGGAACCGGAGAAGTGTTCAGCTTCATCGTTGTGCGACACCCGACCGTGCCCGGCTACCTCGAAGATCTTCCCTACGCAGTGGCATTGGTCGATCTCGATGACCAACCCGGGCTCCGTCTCCCCGCGCGCCTCGTCGACATCGACCCTGCCGACATCGCGATCGGAATGTCGGTGCAGGTCAAGATTGTCCCACTGGCCGGTGGTGACTATCGGGTACCCGTCTTCGCTCCCGCGACCGCAGGGGATTCCTCGTCATGACCGCCGCCCCCGGAACGGTCGACGGACCGAAGCGAGCCGTGGACCGCGCAGTATTGGTCGCGTTCAGTGGGCTGATGGCCGGCATGTTTCTGGCGTCGGTGGATTCGACGATTGTGGCGACGGCGTTGCCGACCATCGTGGGCGATCTCGGCAACGTCGATCAGCTCTCGTGGGTTGTGTTGTCCTACCTGTTGGCGACCACGGTCGGGACCACCTTGTACGGAAGAATCAGCGATCATGTCGGTCGGCGGCGCACGTTCCAAGCCGCGATCGTGCTGTTCCTCATAGGGTCGGTCCTGTCGGGCTTGTCCCAGTCGATGGTGCAGCTGATCGTGTTTCGGGGTGTGCAGGGGCTCGGCGGCGGTGGTCTGATGTCGATGCCGTTCGTGATCATCGGTGATCTCGTGTCGCCGCGGGAGCGGGGCCGCTACATGGGGTATTTCACCGCAGTGTTCGCGGTCGCCGGTGTGATGGGGCCCTTGCTGGGCGGGTTCTTCGTCGACCACGCCTCGTGGCGTTGGATCTTCTACGTGAATGTCCCGATTGGGGCAGCGGCGCTCGTTCTCACCGACCGAGTGCTTCGCTACGACGTCGAGGATCAGGACGCCCACCTCGACGTCGTGGGCGCGGCGTTGCTGATCGTCTCTGTGAGTTCTCTGGTGTTGGTGTCGGCGTGGGGTGGCGATCGGTACGCGTGGACGTCGCCGACCGTCGTCGGCATGCTCGTTGGTGGGGTCCTCTTTGCCGGTTTCTTCGTCGCGCACTGTCGGCGAGTCCCAGCCCCGTTGTTGCCGTTGCGTCTTCTTGCCCAGAGCCCCGTCGCCGTCAGCGCCGTGGTCGCCCTGCTCGTCGGAGCGGTGATGTATGGCGGGCTTGTGTTCCTCCCGCTGTTCCTGCAAGGCGTCGCAGGAGTCTCCGCGACGAACTCGGGCCTCCTACTCGCGCCGCTGATGGTAGGCGTGACCGCAGCGTCCATCGTCTCCGGCCGGGCGATGGCACGAACCGGGCTCTACAAGCGGTACCTCATCGTTGGCGCATTGGCGGTGGTCGCGGTGGTCGCGGTGCTGAGTCGGCTCGACGCGTCCACCTCGGGGTGGCAGGTCGGCGCGCTCATGGCGATGCTCGGGGCCGGGATGGGCACGGTGATGCCTGTCACGTCGATGGCCAGCCAAAACGCAGTCGAATTTCGCGATCTTGGAGTGACCACGTCGTTGGTCTCGTTCTCCCGGTCGTTCGGCGCTTCCATCGGCGTGGCCGTTTTCGGTTCGATCCTCGCGTCCCGGCTCGGACCTCGACTCGACAGCATCGCGGCGGGCGGTCTGCCTTCCGGTCTCAGCGCTCGACGACTCGCCAACAGCCCCGATCAGATCGAAGCTCTCGCTCCCGCGTTGCGTGACGATGTGCGGGTGGCCCTCGCGGACACGATCGGCGAGGTGTTCTTGGCCGCGCTCCCGGTTGCGCTGCTGGTTCTGCTCGTCTCGTTGCTGCTCGAGGAGCGACCGCTGCGGACCGCTGCATTCGTCGATCGCGGGCATAGCCCCAGCAAACTGGCCGCCGATCAAGAGGTGATGTGATGCGAACGATCTCCGATGAGATGCGTAAGAAGATGCGAAAGGCCGCGACGATCTTCGCCGAGCGAGGCTTCGACGGCACCACGGTCGAGGCGCTGAGTGAAGTCACCGGTGTCCCGAGTTCGACGCTGTATTACAACTTCGAGGGAAAGGAGGAGATCCTCGCCTTCCTCTTGGAGGATTGGCTCGATCGCACATCGGCCGCCGCAGCTGATGCGGTCGCGACGCGTCGCAGCGCCAATGAGCGCCTGGCGGACCTGGTCGAGACTCAGCTGAGGGCAATGGCGAACGACCCCGCGACATGCCAGGTACTACTGGCCGAATTCGGCCGGATCGACCGGCTTCCGCGGATCGCGGAGGCAGTGCAATCAGCCTTTCATCGGCCACTCGCCAAGCTGCTCGCGATCGGTGTCGCCGACGGAACCATCAGGCAGATCGACGTCGAGACGACCACATCGGCCGTGTACGGCGCAGTCATCATCAGTGGTCTCCACCACATCATCGCGTCGCAGGGCACGGCACCGGCGTTCGATGCGACCACGGTCGCATCGACGGTGATGGACCTGATTCTTCACGGGCTCGAGCCCACGAAGTGAGCCGGCTGGGGCGATGGTGCGCAGGTCACCGGTGGTGGGTGATCGGTGCCTGGGTCGCGATACTCATCTCCGCGCTCCTTGTCGGGCGGAGCCTCGGCGGCGAGACCAGCCTGGTTTTCGAGGTTCCGGGTGCCGAGTCACAACAGGCCTTCGATCTCCTCGAGGACCGATTCCCCCAGCGCTCCGGCGACACAACAGACGTGGTCTTCGCCGCGACCGACGTGCGAGCCCCCGACGTGGTCGCGAAGATCGGTTCGCTGATTGCTGAACTCGCGCTTCTGGATCATGTCGATTCGGTCAACGACCCCTACGCTGCCGACGGCGGGACGATCTCACAACGAGGCACGGTCGGCTTCGCGACGGTGCAATTCGATCAGCGCGGCTCCGAACTTCCCGACGACGTCCTGGACGAGCTGAAGACTCTGGTCGCCAACGCGAACACCGACCGACTTCAGGTCGAGGCGGGCGGTCGAGCGATTCAGTTCAGCGAAATCGAGGGACCGGGCGGTCGGGCCGAGCGCATCGGCCTGGCGGTTGCCATCATCGTCTTGTTGGTCTCGTTCGGATCCGTTGTTGCGATGGGTCTCCCGCTGATCACCGCGTTGTTCTCGCTCGGCGTCGCCCTCTCGCTGCTCGACCTGCTGGCCAACTGGATCGAACTTTCCGACTTCGGACCTCGCTTGGCCACACTCGTCGGGCTCGGCGTCGGCATCGACTATGCCCTCTTCATCGTCACCCGTTTCCGGGCGTCGCTCCACGAGGGGCTCGACGTGTCCGACGCAGTAGCCCGAGCAATGGACACCTCCGGACGAGCTGTCGTATTCGCTGGTTTGACCGTCGTGATCTCGCTCTCGGGCATGTTGTTGATGCGGGTTCCCATCGTGCAGGCATTGGCCATCGGGGTCGGTGTCGCGGTGGTCGTCGTGCTCGCCGCAACGCTCACCTTGGTGCCGGCGACCCTCGGACTGGTAGGGCACCGAATCGACTCCTGGCGCCTTCCCGGGTTGCACCGCGACGAGTCGGCGCATCGAACATCGGGCTGGTTCCGTTGGAGCCGCATGGTGCAACGCCATCCCTGGCCCTTCGCCATCGTCGGCACGGTCCTGCTGGTGACATTGACGATCCCGGTGTTCTCGTTGCGTCTCGGCAGTGCCGACGCCGGAAGCGAACCCACCACAAAGACTTCACGGCGGGCCTACGACCTGCTCGCCGAAGGGTTCGGCCCGGGTTTCAACGGGCCGTTCCTGGTCGTCGCCCAGGTCCCCCCAGGCGGCGACCAGACTTCGCTCCAGCGCACACTTGATGCGATCGCGACCGAGCCCGGTGTCGCAGGGGTCACCCCGTTCTCGATGAACCCGGCCGGCGACACCGCCGTCGCCTCGGTCTTTCCGGCGACATCCCCGCAGGACGAAGCCACCCGCGACCTTCTCTCTCGCTTGCGATCCGACGTCATCCCGAAGGCGAACACTGCCGGTCTTGAAATCCATCTCGGCGGGGTCACCGCAGTGTTCGAGGACCTGGGTACCACGCTGGCCGACCGGCTGCCGGTCTTCATCGGCGCGGTGATCGGGATGTCGTTCCTGCTGTTGATGGTGGTGTTCCGTTCGATCGTGATTCCGATCAAAGCCGCGATCATGAACCTGCTGTCGATCGGCGCCGCGTACGGGGTGATGGTCGCGATCTTCCAATGGGGTTGGGCGAAAGATCTGATCGGTCTCGACGCCACCGGACCGATCCAGTCGTTCATCCCGATGCTGCTCTTCGCGGTGCTGTTCGGTTTGTCGATGGACTACGAAGTCTTCTTGTTGTCACGGATCCGCGAGGAGTACGTGCGAACCGGTGACAACGCGACCGCAGTGGCCGACGGCCTCGCGGCCACGGCGCGGGTGATTACGGCCGCGGCGGCGATCATGGTGGCCGTCTTCGGTTCGGCCGCCCTCGCGGAGGACCGCACGACGAAGCTGTTCGGAATCGGGCTCGCCTCGGCGATATTCTTCGACGCCACCCTTGTTCGGTCGCTGCTGCTGCCGGCGACCATGGAACTGTTGGGAAAGGCGAACTGGTGGTACCCGGCCTGGCTCGACCGTCTCACCCCCCACATCAGTATCGAAGGTCACGCCGAACCCGACCTCACCATTGTTGAACTCGGCCGAGTGGAACCCGAGCTCATCCGATGACGCCACGACCAGTACGGCTCGCCGGTGGCGGAATCGAGTTGGCCGCCGATCTGTGGGGCGACCCCGACCATCCAGCGATTGTGTTCCTTCACGGTGCCGGGCAGAACCGACGCGCCTGGGACGAAGCGGCCCGCTCCGTCGCCGCCGCCGGGTGGCATGCCGTCACAGTCGATCACCGGGGCCACGGTGACAGCGAATGGCCCGTTGAGTCCGCTTACGAATGGGACCACTTCGGCGACGACGTCGTTGCCCTGGTGGGGCGCTTTCCCACTCCGCCGGTGGTGGTGGGTGCGTCGCTCGGGGGCATGGCCGCGCTCATCGCGCAGGGCCGAGCTGACGCGCAGCTCTATCGGGCGTTGGTGTTGGTTGACGTGACGCCCCGCATGGAGCTCGATGGGGTGAAGCGAATCGTCGGGTTCATGGCCGCCCACCCCGAAGGCTTCGACAGCCTCGACGCCGCATCCCAGGTGATCGCCGACTACACGGGCCGCCCGAAGCCGGACTCTCCGGACGGGCTGCGCCAGGTGCTGCGCCAGAGTGGCGACGGGCGCTGGCACTGGCACTGGGACATCCGATTCCTCGAAGGCCGAGCCGACGAGATCCTGAGTGCGGAGCAGGGGACCGCCCGCAGCGACGGGATCCGTACGATGTTGCTCGACGCCGCGGCCCGGATTCGCGTGCCCACACTCGTTGTTCGGGGCGCGCAAAGCGACATGGTGTCGCCCGAAGCGGTGCGCGAGTTCGTCGACGTCGTTCCCGGCTCCCGGTTCGTCGATGTCGCCGACGCCGGCCACATGGTCGCCGGTGATCAGAACGACCGCTTCGTCGGCGCCGTTCTCGACTTCCTCACCGACCTTCGCACGGACCCGACCGACAGGACCACGACATGACCGGCACGATCATGGGCGGCAACAGCGACGATCACCCGGACCTCCCGGCCCGAATCGACGCCGCGACCGCGATGCGCCGGCTGTCCCACGCCATCGTCTCGCACCGAGTCGACATCGCCACGCTGTATCGCATTGCCGAAGCGGCCGATCGCCTCGCCGACGAGATCGAGGCCCAACCCGACCGCGCCCGGCTCGACGAGCTCTCGGCGTCACCCCGATTCGCGGCCGCAATGGCAGGCGCGCCACTCTCGCGAGTCGTCGAGGACGGCGCGTTCGTCGACCTTTTCCACGACTCTCCGGTTTCAGGATCGGCCAGCCCGTTGAGCATGGGCCTCCGCATCCGCCGCGATGGCGAACAGTCCGTCGGCACGGTAACGCTCGGGCCCGGCTGGGAGGGCGCCCCGGGCCGCGGCCACGGAGGAGTTGTCGCCGCCTGCGTCGATGAGGCCATCGGAGGTTTGCTCCCGATCATCGGCACGATGGCCTTCACCGGTCGCCTGACGCTCAACTATCGAGCGCCGTGCCCGCTCGGCGAACCGCTCGAGTTTCGAGCCTGGCTCGAACAACGAGACGGGCGAAAGCTCCACATCACCTGCACCGGCACCGGCCCAGCCGGCCTCTTCGTCGAAGCCACCTCCATCTTCATCGCGGTGGAGCTGAGCGAACTCGCCGGCCTCGCCGACGCAGCCACAACCACCACCAAGGAACTCGACCATGACACCTGACGAACTCATCCTCGCCGTGATGTCCACACCCGAGGGACGTCACAACCCCTACCCCCTCTATCGCCAACTGCACGAGACCGCCCCGGTTGCGCGCAGCGAGATGGCCCCGATGTGGGCGCTCACCGGCTACCAGGACTGTCACCAGGTACTCCGTGACCCTCGATTCGGCAAGAGCGACCCCGATCAGCCGATGTCGTTGTTGCCGGGCGGGGCGCCCCGGACTCGACTCAAATTCGCTCGTCACTCGATGCTGATGGTGAATCCTCCGGATCACACCCGATTGCGCGGACTTGTCAGCCGCGAGTTCACCCCTCGGCGTGTCGAGCGACTCCGCGAAAGCGTCGAGACCATGACCGATGAGATCCTCGACGGGCTCGAACCCGGCGAATCCGTGGACCTGATGGACGCGTTGGCGTTTCCGCTGCCGGTACGCGTCATCGGCGAACTCCTCGGGGTCCCCGCCGAAGAACGCGACGACTTTCGCCCGCTCGTACTCGCCGCTGCGCGCTCAATCGAACCCTCGGTGAGCGAAGAAGAGATGCGCGAGGCCGACATCGCCGGCCAAGCCCAGGCCGAATACTTCGCCGACCTGCTCGAGCGGCGCACGGCCCATCCCGAAGACGACCTCCTCTCGGCGTTGATCGGCGTCCGCGACGGCAGCGACAAACTCAGCACCGACGAACTCATCGCCACCGGCATCTTGTTGTTCGCCGCCGGGTTCGAGACCACGACCAACCTCATCGGCAACATGGTCGTCACCCTCCTTCAACACCCCCATCAACTCCAACGGGTCCGCGACGACCGCTCACTCATCCCCGGGACAGTGGACGAGGTACTGCGATACGAATCACCCGTGCAACTCGACCTACGCGTCGCGTTCGAGGAAGTCGACCTACACGGACATCACATCGAAGCGGGCGACGCCATCATCACCATGCTCGGAGCGGCGAACCGCGACCCCGAAATGATCGACGACCCGGACCGATTCGATGTGGCCCGTGGCGAGGTCCCCCTACTCAGCTTCGCCACCGGTATCCACTACTGCCTCGGCGCCAACCTCGCCCGCATGGAAGGCCAAGCCGTTCTCACCAAGCTGCTCGACCGATTCGGCACGATCGAACTGCTCGACGATCAACCCGCCTGGCGAGACCGCCTCACACTCCGCGGCCTCGACCACCTCAACGTCACGGTCGCCTGACGGCTGATCACCCGCGGCTGCGCACACTGAGGGGGAAGCTCAGCGCTTCGCCGACGAGTCGTGCTCGAGTGCCACGGACAGCCACACCGGCGCAGCGCGTCTACCGACAGTCATCACGCCTCCACCAACGGTTATCAGAAGCGGTCAGCTCAGATCCGAAAACGACGGGACGGTCGCGCTGCGCAGCCGCGTCGGCCGGTCATCCCATCCCGCATCCCATCTACTGCACGGAACAGGACCGTTCTGGCCGACGGGGCCGCACTCGATCGCACGGAAACATGCGGCTCGGACGATGTTCTCGGTCTTCACACGGCAGAGGTCGAGGGTTCAAGTCCCCCATCGCCCACTCGGAAGATCCAAGGTCGCTCGCGGGTGACGGCAGGCTCAGGTGTCGGGCCGGAAGGCGATCACGCCACCGAGCGGGTTGGCGGGGCTGCCGAAGAACCAGAAGCCGTACGGCGCGAACACGGTGCCGTCGACGACGCTGACACCGCCGCCGAGTTCGGCGCCGAGGTCTTCGCTCCAGAGCTCGGACCCGTCTGCGGTGTCGAGTGCGTAGAGCGTGCCCGGCGTCGTGGGCTGGAACAGCACGCCGTTGGCCAGGGTCAACGCACCGAACGAAGAGGCCGGGATGGTGACCTCCCAGATGATCGAGCCGTCGCTGGCATCGAGCGCGAACGTGCGTGACGTGTTGGCCGGGTTGGCGTAGTCGTAGGCGTTCACCATGACGTTGGACGACACGTAGATGACGCCGTCGGTTCCGGCTTCGGCGTCGAAGGCCGCGGTCATCATCACGCCGCCGAGGTGGCTGCCGGCGGTGAGTTGGCGGGCCCACACCGTCTCGCCGGTGTCGCGATCCAGCGCGGCATACACACCGGCCTTGTCGCCGACCCCGACCACGGCCCGTCCGTCGATGCTGAAGAGGTTCGGCGCGGCGCCGATGTCGGCATCGGGGCCCTGCGGGGGCGTCCCGAAGATCGTGTAGACGTCGCCTTCGGTGAACTGGCGCAGCCAGACGATGTCGCCGGTCGTGTAGTCGAGCGCGGCAAGCGCGTCACTCATCGGCGCCGCGGGTTCCTCGTAGGTGTTGCCCGTGCCGATGAAGATCATCTGGCGGCCGGTGTCGACCGCGGCGGTGGACCAGACCGACACTCCCGCTCCGCTCTCGGCGTCGTCGTCGGTCATGTAGGTCCGCCACAGCTCGGCTCCCGATGTGGGGTCGAGGGCGACGACGGCACCACGGAAGGTGTAGTCGGGCTTCGGGATCGCCAGCTCGTACGACGCAACGCCGACGATGATGCGGCCATCGACCACCACGGGTGAGCCGAAGATCCTCGTCTGAGGGTGGCTGTCGAGCTGGATGCTCCAGTTCACCGCGCCGGTGGTTCGATCCAGCGCATGGAACCCGCCCTCGCCGTCGCCGACGAAGACCTGGTCGCCGTGCACCGTGGGGCTCGCATCCACCATGACGCCGGCGCCCGAGCCGCTGGTGAGCTGTGTCGACCACTTGAGCGCGCCGGTGGCCGTGTCGACCGACCGCAACGTGCCATCCCATCCGCCGAAGTAGACGGAGTCGAGAAAGACGACGGGCGTGCTGGTGACGCCGTCGACGCCGTCGTGGCGCCACACCTCGGTCAGGTCGGCGGCCGTCGTCGTCGAGATCCCGCCCGCCCACGCGGCGTTGCGGGAGTTGGCGCTGTCGAATCCGTAGCCGAGCCAACACGCGCTGGTGCTGAGCGCGAGGACGACGAGCAGGGCCGGGAGCCGAAGCCGGGTCAGTGCCGTGTGCATGCAACGAGAATGGAGGGCTGCGGTTCGTTGCGCAACGCCTCGACACCCCGACCCGCGTGTGGCGCCGTTCGGCGGCCTCGGCTCAGGGCATCCCCGCAGCGCTGCCGAGACTCACCTCGACGGTGGAGCCGGTCACGTGGCGGGCTTCGTCGGAGGCCAGGTACAGCACCGCCGCGGCGACCTCCGTCGCGTCGATCCACGGCACGCGCATCGGATTGGTGGCCTGGTAGCGGGGAGTGACCTCTTCTTTGGTGGGATCGACGAGGTCGGGGCAGAACAGGCTGTAGAGGGCAGGGTTGTGCACCATGTCGGTGTCGACCGCAGCCGGACAGACCGCGTTGACGGTGATGCCCCGGCTCGCCACCTCCAGCGCGAGCGTCTTCACCAGTCCGATGATGCCCCACTTGCTGGCGACGTAGTGGGCGAGGTTCGGGTTGCCCATCCGCCCCGCCATCGACGAGGTGGCGATGATGCGTCCGTTGCCGCGCTCGAGCATCGGCACGACCGCGGCCCGCATCGTGTTGAACGTGCCGGTCAGGTTCACCGCGATCATGTCGGCCCACATCTCGTCGGTGAGCTCCCAGAACCGACCGAAGCCCACCACGCCCGCGTTGGCGACCGCGATGTCGAGCGACCCGAAGTCGTCGACCGTGGCCGCCACCGCCGCGGTGATCGCCGCGCTGTCCCGGATGTCGGCCTCGATGGCGAGTGCCCGGCGCCCCTCCTGCTCGATCAGGGAAACCGTTTGGGCGAGGTCGTCCGGTTCGGAGAGTGGGTAGGGCACCGTGTCGATCGACGCGCAGAGGTCGACCACACAGACATCGGCACCCTCACGGGCCAGCGCCAGTGCATGGGCCCGCCCCTGGCCCCTCGCCCCGCCCGTGATGAACGCCACCCTGCCGTCGAATCGTCCCATCGCGTCTGGATAGCACACGCGCGTCGTTGCGCTCATGTTCGTCGGCGTAGTCGCGTCCGTTTGCCATCCGGCCTGGCGGGGAAGAGGATCGGGCATGCGCTTGGAGGGGAAGTCGGCGATCGTGACGGGTGGTGGCCGGGGGATCGGCCGCGCCATGGCGATGAGGTTCGCGGCGGAAGGTGCGTCGGTCGTGCTCACCGACCTCGACGTCGACCATGCCGAATCGGTCGTGGCCGAGATCGTGGCCGCGGGAGGTCGCGCCCTGGCCGTGAAGGCCGATGCGGCGGTTGCGGACGACGCCGAGCGGACCGTGCGGGAAGCGCTCGCTGCATTCGGTCGGATCGACGTGCTGGTCAACAACGCCGGGCTCGCCCAGCAGCACGCGGAGGGGACAGAACTCGAACGCTGGGATCGTGGCGTCGACGTCACCTTGTCGTCGGCCTACCGCCAATCGGTGGCGGCCGTTCCGCACATGCGCGCGTCCGGTGGGGCGATCCTCAACATGTCCTCGATCGCCGGCAACCGGATCGGAACCTCCGCGCCGTGGTACGACGCAGCCAAGGCCGGCCTCGTGGGCCTGACCCGTCACCTGGCGGTGGAGCACGGCCGCGCCGGCATCCGGGTGAATGCCCTCTGCCTGGGGCTCATCGAGACGCGGCGCACCGCGTTCATCCACGACGATGCGGCGGCGCGTGCGCAATGGCTCGCGGCGACGGCGCTCGGCACGGTCGGCCAGCCCGAGGAGGCCGCGGCGGCGGCGTTGTTCCTCGTCTCCGACGACGCGTCGCTGGTGACCGGGCAGGTCCTCATCGCCGATTCGGGACGAACGATCCTCTGACGGACGCGGCCCCGCAGCGGCACGGTCCGGTCAGCGTTCTCCAAGACTCGCCGCGGGGAACGGCAGGTGCTCGTGCATCACGTCGAAGTAGATCGACGGGTCGCCGTCGTGGGGGATGTCGAGGAGTTCCTCCGGGGTGCGGCGGCTGTTGAACACCCGGTGGGCTTCCCAGAATCCGGTGCGCAGCGTCCATCCGGGCGTGCCCTCGGCGGAGACGCGCCGTTCGGTGCCGTTGTCGACTGCGATGGGGGGCAGGCCCGCGGCGGTGATGCCCTTCTGGAGCCCGGCCATCGCCGCATCGATCTGGGAACCGAGCTCGGGGGTGTTGCGGTGCGCGGTCGAGCCGATGGCACCGTGCAGGTCGGCCTCGTGGGTGAAGAGATCGGCGAGCAGGAGCCCGGCACCGGCGAGGGTGGCGGCGAGGGCGTCGTCGGCGCTCGCCCACCAGCGGGCCAGATCGGGAATGGTGCGGTGCTGGTTGTCGGCGACGAGCTGGGCGAGCCACGGGTTCGGGTCGCCGCCGCCCATGACGGCCTCGGGAATCTCGCCGGCGACGATCGCCATCGGCATCGACACGAGATGGGCGACGAGACCCTGGACCGTCCAGTCCGGGCACGCCGGCACCCGGGTCGCGAGCTGGTCGTCGTCCATCATCACGGCGGCGCCGATGACGCGCTCGCGGATGTCGAAGTACATCGAGGCGAGCCGATTGGGGGCGCGCAACGAATCCTGCTCTGCGGCGGTGGACGGCGGTGTGGTGTCGCTCATGGTCGGCTCCCTCGCATCGGGTCGCCATCTTCGCGCGTCGACGCACGAATCATTCAGCCTCTGGCGCTGGCGCGTCCGGTCAGCGCCGGATCTTCTGCACCGAGTAGCGCTCGTGCTCGTTCTCGAGGCTGAGCGCGACCTCGCGCGGCGTCACTGTCGTCCATGTGATGAAGCCGGCCGGGAGGATCCCGACCTCTTTGAGCGCCTCGGCGGCGGTGCTCGCGCAGTTCCGACCGGTGAGGTAGTACTCACCGGGGTTCGCCGCGAGCGCCTCCCAGTAGTCGCGCAGGGTGTCACACGTGGTGCAGTCGTCGAACGTGAACCACCAGATGTCCCAGTCCGCTGCTCGGTGTTCGGGTGACCCGCGATAGTCGCCGGCCAGACGCGAGATGGCGCTGATGGTCATCCCGTTCGGGTGGATCCGCGGTGTGTTCTCCCGCAATCTGCCCACCTTGCCCTCGGTGCCGGGCACCGTGTTGAGGAAGGTCCGGTCGCCCTTCGGGAAGTAGCCGAACGTCTCGCTGTAGTTCCCGCAGATGACGTGGGTCTCGACATGCGAAACGTCCAACGTGTCGACCTGCTTGATCATCACGCCGACGAGGCACTTGCCGTCCTGGTAGGCGATGCGTTCGTGGGCGAAGAGGTGCAGCGGTTCCTGTGGTCCGTGCGGGCAGTCGACGGGGATCGTCACCTCGATGGAGATGCCGAGGCCGTCGGGTCCGTGGTCGTCGAGGTACCAGCGACTGGTCAGGTCCTCCATGCGCAGCCGCCCGCCGCCGTCGCACTCCCCGGGGGTGATCCGAGCCTGGTAGATCAGGTCGAAGTAGTCGCGGCCGTCCTCGCCGCGAACGTCGAGATCGAGATGGGTCCGGAGTGGGTCACGGACGCCCTTGGCGTCGCAGCAGTCGTTGAGGACCGCGATCGGACGTCTGCAGCAGGTGAGGATCGTGTGGGCACCCTCGATGGAGATCTCGGCGTGGCAATTGCAGGTCTCCCGTCGCTCCTCGGGTTCGCGTGGCTGGCGAACGGGGCCCGGGTCGGACGGGCGTTGCCACGGGAGGCGCCATCCCCGGCGCCACCACAGGATCAGGAGACCGGCGATGCCCGCGGTCATGCCGAGGGCGATCCGATACTGGTAGTCGCCCCAGCCGGACGGGGTGTTCTCGCCGAGGATCTCCCGGGCTTCGGCGTCGGTGAGCGCCCGGAGAGTCGTCGTCGTGGTGGTGGACGTCGTCGTGGCGACCGTGGTGGTGGGGGAGACCGCGACCGGGTCGATGCGGAGCATGGTGTGGCCGGTCGGTATGTCGGTGAAGTCACGGTGGCCCTCGGGGACCTTGCCGAACGCGGTCGCGCCGATCCCGGTGAAGTCGACGGTCACGGGGGCGCCGGGAAGGAGCACGCACGTGCCGGCGTTGTCGACGTCGAAGAAGAACCACTCGCCGACGCCGAACTCGTCGAGGACGAACGGGAACTCCTTACCATCGACGAACCCGCAGGGGGAGACGTCGGCCCCACCCACGAGCCTGATCCCGTCGCTCGCCGGCACGGTCGTCACCTGACCGAGGATGAGATCGCCTTCGAGGTAGAAGGTGATGACGCCGTCGCCGATGAAGGTGAACTCGCCGAGCAGCTCGGGCGGCACCTTCTCGGTCGGCGGGTCCTGACCCGCAGCCGGCGACGCGCCGAGTACCGAGGCGAGGATCAACACGGCGAAGGTGCGGCGCAATGTCATGGCAGGAGGATCGTCTCGCGCCGCCAGCGAGATGTCATCCGGGAGCACGCGTCTGCGTCCGGTGGTCTCGCACTGGGGCACCTCAGGCGATGGCGACACGATGGCGGTCTCGGCGGGTAGGGCCCGCGTCGTGGATGATCGGCGCCTTCCGCGGTTCATTGGAGCCGGAGACGGCACGCAGGCGTTCATCGACTACTTCGAGCGCATGGCGGCCGAGCATCTCGGCGAACGACAACGGCGTGTTCGGAACGCCGGTCCACGGCCGACCGGCGCCATGGCGTCGGCAGCTGTCGGCGCCGACGGGCCCGTTCCTCGTTGCCTGGGTGCTGCCGGTTGCCTACCCGGCGGAATCCTGGGTCACGTTCGCACGGTCCCGCGTTGCTGCGTCTGCAGCGCGAGCCCGGTTTCGGGCAGCCTTGTCGTCGTACACCGCCAGGTCGGCGGCCTGCATGAGGTCCGAGAGCGCGCGAGGACCCTCGCCGCGAGCGAATCCGGCGCTGAACCGGAGCGGGATCCGCTCGTCGCCGAACGCAAACGAGTCGGACCGGATGTCGTCGATCCCGGCGCGGAATCCACCTTCGTCCCAATCCCCTGGAGCGTGCACGGTCACCAGGAACTCGTCGCCTCCCAGCCGGATCACCGCGGCGACCGTGCCGGGATGGTCCCGCTCGGTGTGGGCCGCGAGCCGCGACAACCGCTGCGCGACCTCGACGAGAATCGCGTCACCAGCGGCGTGACCGTGGAGGTCGTTGACGAGCTTGAAGTCGTCGAGGTCGATGATGACCACGAGGTGGTGGTGTAGACGCGGGTCGGTCGAAAGCGGTCGCACCCGCTCGTCGAGATCGCGACGATTCCCGACACCGGTCAGGGCATCGGTGGTGGCCAGCTCCGCCCGTTCGCGCGCGAGTCGGGCCGCATGTGTGAGCCGGCGGACGAGAACGACGCCGAGCGCGAGCGCCACGACGATGCAGGCGACCGCCAGCGCGAGCATGGCTTGTCGTTGCCCGGTCGCGTCCTGCCGGGCGGCGTCTCGGCGGGCGCTGTCGTCAGCGACCAACTCGTCGATCACCGACTCGACGTCGGGCTGTAGCGCGTCGATGGCGGCCAGCATCTCGGAGAGCGAGAAGGGAGGAGGATCGTCACCGTCGCGCAACTCGCGCGACCAGCGGTCGTAGGCAACGAGATCGCTCGCCGCGACGCGCCGGTCGAGATCCGCCGTCGGCGCGGTCAAAAGGTCACGTGCTTCGTCGATCTCGATCCAGATGGACCCGTCGAGCGGGGTGGTCGGATCGACGCCGAACCAGCCGCCGGTGGTGCGGACGACGTCGGTCATCGTGTCGAGGAAGTCGGCGGCGGCCGGATCCACCGGCCGCCCGTTGACCGACGCGTCGGCTGCGGTGCCTTCGATCAGCACGTGGAATGGGAGGGCGCTGACGAAGCTCAGCTGCTGGATCGCGTCCTGTTGCGTGAGCACGACATCGGGGGCTCCGCTCCAGCGGGCGTAGTCCTCGGCAACGGCGAAGACCTCCGCCAGGTCACCCACCCGCGGATCGTCGAGCGCCTCGAGATCCGCGTCGGCGAGAAGGGCCCGCGCTTCGGTCCCGATCAGATCGTCCCGCTCGGCGAGGCGGGTGATCGTCGCCATCGCCTCGCTGGTCCGCCCGGCCGCGGCATCGAGTCGACCAGAACGGTCCCCGGCGACTCCGACGGCGTCGAGCATCCGCACGGCGACGACTTCGACCGTGGCGAGCTCGAGGTCTCGGCGGGCTTCGAGCAACTCGTCGGTCGCAGCAGCCCTCGCCAGATCCTCGACCTCGGTGCCCCTCGCCTGCGCGCCGGCGAACAGCATGCCGGCGACGACCAGCGCGACGACCGAGGTCAGTGCGAGCCCCCACGTGAATGTGGAGCCGGAGTGGTGGCGTGCTCGCAACATGGTGTGGACAGTATCGGCGCCCCGCCACGCGGGTTGAGACCCTCTCGAGTCGGCGAGGGTCAGCGGCGCGGCCGAACGGCGGTGCGGTCGGATCGATGGTTGACCTGGCCGACTCGCCACGGTCGGCCTCGTCGACGTTGCGGCCTCCGGAACTGCGACGTTCGGACTCCGGGCCGACGAGCTCACCGAACGGTTCGCGGGCTACATCGCCGACCACGAGATCCCGCTCGAGCGCCGTCCCGGATAGCCGTGGGTCAGCCGGCGAGCACGCCGGCGCACTCCGACTCGGCCGCAAGCGCGGCGAAGAGGTCTTGGCGGGCGGTCCGGTACTGCGCGGGCAACTCGGCGATGTCCGTCGCGGCGGCGAGCCCGGTGCCCGATTCGGCGACCAGGACTGCGAGGCCTGGGGCCACCTTGGCCTCCTCGGCGGCGTCGGCAGCTCTCGCGGCGGTTGTGGCTTCGGGCGATGGCGTGAGCTCCGCGGTGCGGAGATCGAGTCGGGCGGCGAGCAGCCGACTGCCGTCGAGTTGCCGTGCGGCGCATCGCACGGCGATCGGGTCGTCGACCGCGCCCGGGAACGCGTCGGGTTGCTGGAGCGCGATGCCGGTCGCCAGCGCGCCGGCGATCACGTCCATGTGCCGATGTGCGTCGGCCGACAGCGAGTACGAGCGTTCGAAGTCGCCCGTCGCCCACGCATCGGCCTGCTCGAGCAGCTGTGTGATGTGCCCGTGGAGCACGTGCACGACGGCGTGGAAGTCGGCGTTGCCGCTGGTGACGACATCGGCGTAGCTCGAGAAGTCCGATTCGTAGTGGTCGAGGTCGGCGACCGCCCGCTCGGCTTCGGCGGTGCGACCCGCCCCGATCGCCCGCGCGTAGTCGTTGAAGAACTCGATGTGGTTCGTCCACAGCTGATCGAAGGCCGCCGCGCCCTCGGGGCCGTACACCAACCCGAGCGACAGCGTGAGCGAGTCGGTGTTGGCGGTCAGTGCGTCGACCGTGGACGGTTCCACGGTCCCGTCGACCGCTTGGCGCATCGCGAGGATCGACAAGTCGCTGTGTTCGGTGAGCTGGGCCTGGAGCAGTGAGCGCAGGACGGGTGCCGACGCCACTGCGGTTCGGTCGGGATCGACCGGTTGGATCTCGTCGGCGACCGACCGGTCGAGCGCGAAGACGGGGCCGGCGTCCTCGTTCGCCGGCGCGTCGCCGCAGGCGCCGACGAACAGCACGGCGACGAACAGGAGGCCGGTGCGGATGTTGGTGCGGATCATGTCGATGGGTTTCCTTCCCGGAGGAACGTCGTGGCCGAGAACTCGTCGGTGAAGGCGAGGAACTCCTCCCGGGGCATGGGCCGGGCGATGAAGTAGCCCTGTGCGGTGTCGCAGCCCATGTCGGCGAGGAGTTCGAGGACCGGCTCGGTCTCGATGCCCTCGGCGGTCACGGCCAGCCCCAGGCTGTGGCCGATGCTGATGCAGTGCTCCACCAGCGCCCGGGATCGTTGCTCGAGCTCGATCCCGGTGACGAAGCTCTGGTCGATCTTCAATTCGGTCAGTGGAAGCTCCGACAGATAGCTCAACGACGCGTACCCGGTGCCGAAGTCGTCGATCGCGACACCGCAGCCGAGCGAGCGCAACCGCCCGAGCGTCTCGAGGGCCCGGTCGAGGTCGACCAGGAGCGTCGATTCGGTGAGCTCGAGGACGAGCGAACCGGCCGGGAGCCCGGAGTCGGCGAGCAACCGGGCGATCGAGTCGGCCAGCGTCGGGTCGGCGATGTCACGCGTCGAGAGGTTCACCGACACGGACAGGTCCCTTCCATCGGTGTGCCAACGGGTGGCCTCGGCGACCGCCATCGTGAGCACGTGGTCGGTGAGCAGTCGCCCGATCGGGAGCTGCTCGACCGTTCCGATGAAGTCGCCCGGCGGGACGAACCCGCGAGTCGGATGGTTCCACCGCACGAGCGCCTCGGCGCCGATGATCGCCCGGGAGGCGAGGTCGAGCTTCGGCTGATAGTGCAGGATGAACTGCTCGTCGCCGATCCCGACCCGGATCTCCGAGGCCAGCGCGAGCGCGTCGCTCGAGTAGTTGTCGAGCTCGTTGCGGAAGAACTCCAGCCGGCTGTGTCGCGACTTCGCGGCGTACATCGCGATGTCGGCCTGTTGCAGCAGCCGCTCGCCGTCGGTCGCCGCGTCGTCGAGGCGCACCGCGCCGAACGTCGCCCGCACCTCCAGCGTGAGTCCGTCGAGCTCGACCGGCTCCTCGATGCGCTCGAGGAGCCTCGCGACCAGTGAATCGACCTGATCGTCGCCGAGATCGTGCAGCAGCACGGCGTACTCGTCGCCCCCCATCCGGGCGACGACGTCGTCGGGCCGGAGGTCGGTCGCGATCCGTTCCCCGACGATGCGCAGCAGCCGATCGCCGCGATCGTGGCCGAGGGTGTCGTTGATCGTCTGGAACCCGTCGAGGTCACAGAGCAGCAGGAGGTCGCGATCCGCTGTCGCCAGGCCGCGGGACCCGGTGGGGCGGGGCAGGCGGGTGGCTCGGGTCGCGAGGTGGGCGACGAACGCGTCGCGGTTCATCAGCCCCGTGAGCGAGTCGTGTGACGCCAGATGGAGGTTCTCCTCGGCCTGCTCCTTCAGCCGCCGCGACGCGCTCGCCACCATCCGGAACACGGAGAGATACAGCAACGCGAGACCGATGGTGAGCACCGCCCACAGGCGGTTGGTGTCGGCCCGGATCGCGGCGGCGATCGGCGCGAACGGCAGGTAGATCTCGAACGCGCCCACGACCTCGCCCGTCTCGTCGGCGGAGAACTCGCCGTCGGCACCGACCCGCAGTGGGATGTACACGGCGAGGAGTTCGCCGAACTCGCGTTCCTCGCGTTCCTCCGGGGCGCTGAGGTCGGTGATCTCCGAGGTGATCTCCCCGGCGAACGCTTGTTCCAACGTCTCGGCGCCGGCGAACCAACGGGTCCGAAGTGCGGTGTTGTCGGAGTAGACGACCCAGTGCTGGCGGTTCCACACCTTGAGGCGGACGATCCCGCCGGGTGAGAGGCTCGATCCCAGCGACTCGTCCAGCGCGGCGAGACGTTCGTCGGGGAGCGGTCGGAAGTCACGCGTCAGGTCCTCGGGTTCCAGGAAGGGACGTACCCCGACGTTCGCGGCGACCTCGCCGGTTCTGGCGGCGTCGGCGATGGCCCGGTCGCGGACGGTTCCCGACAAGACGACACCGAGTCCGAGCCCGATGCCGACGACCACGACCAGCGAGACGACACCGAACCTGAAGAGGAGCGGGGTCCGGCGCGCGAGTCGAAGGGCGGAGGCCATCGGTTCCCAGTCGGCGCCGGCCGTCCCTACATGAGCACCGCCTCCGCGTCGCCCTCGGTTGCGTCAGGTCGCCGGTGCGACGCAGGGTGCCCCGCCGCACACGTCGATGACCTCGCCCGTCCGCAGGAAGTGGTCGATCTGTTCGATGGCGGGGAGATGGCGACGGGGATCCTCGTGAGGGTCTTCACCGTCGCGAGGGGGAGTGTTGGTGATCGGCGGCACGGGTGAGCCGGTGTCCCACAGCACGACGGCGGATCCGGCGAAGGGGTACGACGTGATGCGAGGGATCGCCCAGAACGGCTCGACGTCGGTCGAGCGGTCCTGCGCCACGGCCGGCCACACCACCGACGCCCCCATGGTGCGGGCCATCACGTCCATCGCGACATTGGCCACCTGGTGGTCGCCCAGCGCCCCGTGCAGCAGGGCCCGCTTCTCCCGCTGACCGCGGAGCGGCTCGTCGAAGTAGGCCGCGTAGCCGTTGCCCTCGCTGCGGTCCCACAGCATCTGCATCAGGTCCAACAGCAGCGCCTGGTCGACCTTGTCGGGGTAGGCCGGGTTGAGCACGAGCTGGAACGTGTCGAAGTCGACGCTGCGGTTGAGCAGCGTGCTGTAGTTCATGCCCGGCACGCCGAACACGCCGACGTCCCAGTCGGTCGAGACGGCGGTGGAGACCGGACCCATGATCCCGCCCTGGCTGATGCCGTAGTAGCCGAGCTCGGAGGTGTCGAGGCGGGGTGCGCCGGCGTCGTCCTGGAACGCAGGGTGCGCGGCGAATCCCTCGGCGTGGCGCATCAGACGCCCGAGGAACAGCGTGTTGAGGTGGCCCTGGAGCAGACGGTCGGCCAGGGTGGGGAAGAGGCTCGCGTCGCCGAGCACCCTGATCGCGTGGGGGACGTCCTCCGCGGCCATGCCGATCAGGTCCGTGCCGCAGACCACGTGGTTGTGGTTCTCGGCCAGCAGGCGGGGGCCGGTCGAGGTCACCTGGTTCCTCGTGCCGAGAAGACCGTGGCCGTAGATCAGGCCCCGGCCCGGCGTCTCCCCGGTCGCCACCGCGGGGATCATGCAGCGGTACACGGCGGACCACGAGCCGTTGACGGTCGGTCGTCCCCGGCGGTCGAGGTTGAGCCCGTTGCCGGCCGTGCCGTCGCCGGTGAGGTACAGCGGCACGTCGTAGGTGCCCTCGATCAGGCGGTACGACGCGCCGGCGGGCACCTCGTCGCGATCGACGGTGAACGTGGGCGATCCACCGTCGAGACGGCGGAACGCATCGTCGCGCATGCGCAGGAGTGGAGCGGTGAGGTCGCCGGTCGAGATGACCGTGAACTCCCACGCGAGCACCAGGTCGCCACGCTCGACGCCGGCCCGCTCCAGCTCGCCGAAGATGCGCTCCATGTCGGGTCGGCGGGCCTCCACCTCGCGCACGTCGCTGCGGAGGCGATCGCGGTAGGCCCGGAACGCATCGGTCGGCTCGATGGGGGCGCCGTCGTGGTCGACCAGGTTGCGCAGGGCGACGATGATCCGATGCCCGTTCGGGTAGTTCTCCGCCGGCCTGACGTAGAGCACCTGGCGCTCGGGATCGACCGCATTGGCATCGAGCTCGGCCCAGTGCGGCCAGCGCTCACCGGTGGTCGCGTCGAGCACGACGCTGCCGGAGTCGGCATCGAGCGAACGGGCGATGTCGGTGACGGGTGCGAGACCCGATCCCTCGGGGTCCACGCCGGGGACAAGTGCCAGCGCGGCGGCACCCGGGCTGAACCCGTCGTTGGCGTTGAGGCGCGAAGCGTCGACCGATGCTTCGGCACCGTTGACCGGGAGGGCCACCTCGGGTATGGCGACGTGGTGGATCCGGCCGGAGGTGCCCCGCCGGTCGGCGAAGTGGTTGCTCGGGAACGGCAGCGCACACTCGTGGCCGATGAACTCGCACGCCGTGTCCTGATCGAGGGTCAGGTCGATCGTGCCGTTGAAGCGGTCCTTCGGATCGCGGTGGTGTCGCCCGCCCCGATGCGGATGGCAGGCCGTGGCCACCAGTCCGAACGCCAACAGCAGCACCACGATCCGTCGCATGAGTCCCCCTCGTCCCGACGTCGTCCCGGACTCTTTGTAGCAAACGGACGCGGGTCGGGCATCCCGGCCCGGAACCGGAAACCTCCGCCGAGTGTCACACCTCCCGGATACCTTCTTCTTCTGATCGAACGGCGGAGGACCAACGATGACTGATGCGATCCGTGCCACCGGCCTGGTGAAGCGCTACGGCGAGGTGACCGCACTGGCCGGGCTGGATCTCACGGTGCCCGAAGGAACCGTGCTGGGTCTCCTCGGGCCCAACGGCGCGGGCAAGACCACCGCGGTGTCGATCCTGTCGACGTTGCTCGTGCCCGACGAGGGGCAGGCCACCATCGCCGGTGCCGACCTCATCTCGGAGCCGGACGAGGTGCGGCGACGGATCGGGCTGTCGGGACAGTTCGCCGCGGTCGACGAGGTGCTCACCGGCTACGAGAACCTCGACATGGTCGGCCGTCTCTACCGGATGGGCGCCAAGGCGTCGCGGGCCCGGGCCACCGAACTCCTCGAACGCTTCGACCTGGTCGACGCGGCCGATCGGCCGGTGAAGACCTACTCGGGAGGCATGCGGCGCCGCCTCGATCTGGCCGGCGCGCTGGTGGCGTCGCCGCCCGTGCTGTTCCTCGACGAGCCCACCACCGGGCTCGACCCCCGCAGCCGCATCGACCTGTGGGTGATCATCCGCGAGCTGGTCGAGCGGGGGTCCACCCTGTTGCTCACCACGCAGTACATGGAGGAGGCCGACCAGCTGGCCGACGACATCGTGGTGATCGACCACGGGCAGGCCATCGCCCAGGGCACGGCCGACGAGCTCAAGACCCGGATCGGCGGCGAACGCATCGAGGTGATCGTGGCGGATCCGGCCGACCTGGAGACCGCCCGGTCGGTGTTGACGACCGTGGCCGTGGGCGACGTCGAGGTCACCGAGACGGCGAGACGGCTGTTGGCGCCGGTGTCGGGAGGCGCCGAGTCGCTCGCTCGCACCCTGCAGGGTCTCGGCGAGGCGCACATCGAAGTGAGCGACGTCGGGCTGCGTCGACCGACCCTCGACGACGTGTTCCTCACCCTCACCGGTCATCACGCCGGCGAGAACGGATCCCGCACCGACGACGGCTCGGAGGACGCACGATGAACCAGCTCCGTTGGATGTTGGCCGACACCGCGGTCATCGCGAAGCGCAACGTGATCAAGATCACCCGGGTGCCCGAGGTGATGGTGTTCGTGCTGATGTCGCCGGTCATGTTCGTGCTGCTGTTCGGCTACGTGTTCGGCAACTCGATCGCCGTCGAAGGGACCAGCTATCGCGAGTTCCTGATCGCCGGCATCTTCGCCCAGACCGTCATGTTCGGTGCCACGTTCACGGGCGCCGGTATCGCCGAGGACATGCAGAAGGGAATCATCGATCGGTTCCGCTCGCTGCCGATGTCCCGGGCCGCCGTGCTGGCCGGGCGCACCATCAGCGACGTCGTCTACAACCTGCTCTCCCTGCTGATCATGGCCGTCACCGGCCTCGCCGTCGGCTGGCGCATTCGGGGGTCGATCCTCGATGCCGTTCTCGGGATCTTCCTGTTGCTCCTGTTCGCCTACGCGGTGTCGTGGATCATGGCCTACGTGGCGCTGCTCGTGCCGAGCGTGGAGGTCGTCAACAACGCTTCGTTCATGGTGATCTTTCCGCTCAGCTTCGTGGCCAACACCTTCGTGCCGTCCGACGATCTGCCCGGTCCGTTGAAGGCGTTCGCCGAATGGAACCCGGTCTCGACCGTCACGCAGGCCTGCCGCGAGCTCTTCGGCAACATCCCCGAGGGCACCCCCGAACCCGACGCGTGGCCGCTCCAGCACCCGGTGCTCTACACCCTCGGCTGGGTTGCGCTCATCGTCGCCGTGTTCGGGCCGCTGTCGGTCGGCCGCTACAACAAGGCCAGCCACCGCTGAGCCGGCCGCGTCGGAGCCTCGGGACCTGCGAGCTCGCGGACGGTACGGCGACGGGTCGGCACCGGACCGTCTCCGCCGGCGTGGGCCTGCGGAGCTCGCTGTTCAGCGCGCCGGCGACGTGGTTCACTACGGCGAGTCGCACAAGGGGGACGACATGTCGTACGAGCTCGTGATCCGAGGCGGAACCGTCGTCGACGGGACCGGCGCGCCGGGCAGGGTCGCCGACGTCGCCGTCGACGGGGGACGCATCGCCGCAGTCGGGCCGGACTTGCACGGCGAGCGCGAACTCGATGCGTCGGGGCACGTCGTCGCCCCGGGGTTCATCGACATCCACACGCACTACGACGCGCAGGTTTTCTGGGACCCGGGGCTCACGCCGTCGGCGTTCCATGGCGTCACCACCGTCGTCGCAGGCAACTGCGGGTTCTCGATCGCGCCGACAAGGAGCGAGGGCGTCGGCATCTTGAGCCGCACCCTCCAGCACGTCGAGGACATGAGCCTCGACACGCTCACCGTCGGGGTGCCGTGGTCCGAGTTCGAGTCGTTCGGCCAGTACCTCGACGCGGTCGAGTCCCGCGGGGTCGGCCTCAACTACGGCTGCTACGTCGGTCACACCGCGGTCCGTCTCTACGTGATGGGCGACGACGCCTACGAGCGGGCGGCGACCGCCGACGAGATCGAGGAGATGCGCGGGATCGTCGCCGACGCGCTCGACGCCGGCGCCATCGGGTTCGCCACGTCGGCTGCGCCGACGCACAACGGTGATCGTGGCCGGCCGGTCCCGTCGCGCGTCGCCGACCTGGACGAAGTTCGTGCTCTGGTGGAGCCGCTTCGGGCCGCCGGTCGGGGTGTCGTCGCCCTCCTGCCGGGCGGGGTGTTCTCCAACGACGACATGTTCGCGCTGCAGCGCGAGATCGGCCGCCCGATCACGTGGACCGCGCTGCTCACGTTCGCCGGCCGGCCCTACCACGAGGGGGTGATCGGCGAGCACGACGTGGCCCGCGCCGGGGGAGTGGAGGTCTGGCCGCAGGTGTCGTGTCGCCCGCTGATCTTCCAGATGAACATGGAGGAGCCGTTCACGATGAACATGCGGCCGGCCTTCGCGAAGCTCATGGACGGCTCCCGTGAGGAGCGGATCGCCGCCTACGCCGACCCGTCGTGGCGGGCGGAGGCGTGGGACGAGGTGTCGGGCCGGTCCGGCGCGCTGCCGGTGAACTGGCCGGCGCTGTCGGTTGCCGAGTCCGAGGCGCATCCCGAGCTGATCGGCCGGGGCGTGGTCGAGCTGGCCGAGGAGCGGGGGTGTACGCCACTCGATGTCGTGCTGGATCTCTCGCTCGAAGAGGACCTGCGCACCCGGTTCAGCTCGGTGCTGGCGAACAACGACGAGGACGCGATCGCCTGGCTGCTCCCGCGCGACGGTGTGCTGCTCGGCCTGGCCGACTCGGGAGCTCACGTCAGCCAGCTCTGCGATGCCTGCTTCGCGACGGACCTCCTGGGCAACTGGGTGCGGGAACGTCAGGTCATGTCGCTGGAGCGGGCGATCCACAAGCTCACTGCGGAGCCCGCCGAGGTCTACGGACTCGCCGACCGCGGGGTCATCGAGGTGGGCCGGGCCGCGGACCTGGTGGTGTTCGATCCGGCGACCGTGGCGCCAGGACCCCTCCGGCGGGTGCGGGACTTCCCGGCCACCGGCGAGCGGCTGACGGCCGACGCGCCAGTCGGGATGCGACACGTCCTCGTCAACGGCGTGCCCATCCGTGTGGACGGCGAGCAGGTTCCCGATGACGTCTCGGGCCGGCCCGGTGTGGTCCTGCGGGGCGCCTGACGGGGCGACGTCGGGAACGATTCTCGTGCGGAGGTCGTTGACCTCACATCATGAACGAGACACCCTCTCGCCGTACGGTCGGCCGCATCACCCGCCTGGAACTGATCGTTGCCGCCGCAGTCGCGGCGGTCCTGCTCCTGCTGGTCCTCATCGAGCCGGAGATCCTCGAGGCCCCGTTCGAGAACGGCCGGACCATCCTGTTCACCGTCGGCGGCACGGTGCTCGCGGCGATCGCGTTCGTCGCGATGCTCCGCTACCGCGTCCCGGCGATCGTGAGACTGGTCGTGTTGCTGGTGCCGTTCGCGATCGTCAACTGGTGGCTGATCTCGCCCTACTTCATCGACGATGTGGTCGACGAGGCGTTCTCGACATCGATCGCCGAGCAACTCGCGTCGGCCGACGAGCCCTCGGCCGACCAGCCGGCGGCCCCCGCCACGCCGACGAATCCGACTCCCACGACCCCGTCGATCGAGGAGGAGCCCACGGTCGACACGACCCCGCCGACGACCGAGGCACCTCCGCCCAACGGACCCGCGCTGCTCGGTGCGGGCTCGTTCGTCGGCCTTGCCGGCCATTCGGGAACGGGCGATGCCGGCATCTTCGAGAACCCCGACGGGTCGCTGGTGCTGCGATTCGAGAACTTCGACATCCAGAACGGGCCCGACCTCGAGGTGTACCTCGTGCCCGGCGCCGACCAGACCTCACTGGCCGATGGTGCGATCCACCTCGGTGCACTCAAGGGCAATGTCGGCGACCAGAGCTACGAACTGGCGCCCGGCACCGAACTCGCCGCAGGTCCCTACACGGCGCTCGTCTGGTGCGAGGCGTTCACCGTCGAGTTCGTCGGCGCGACGATCAGCATCTGAGCGCGATGCCCCACACGGCGCAGCGCCACCTGGCGTGGATCGCTACTCGGCCGTGAGGCTGTCGTAGACGGCCACCAACGCCGGTTTGGGCACATTGTCGTGGTCGTACAGCAGGCCGTGATCGAGGAGGCCGAACGTCGTCCCGGGGATCCAACTGTGGGCGTCGCTCACCCCCCACAGCACGATCGTGTCGCACGCCGGATCACCGACGCATGCGTCGACCACCTTGGCGTAGGCGTCGGCTTGCGCGGTCAGAGCCGCGTTGTCGTCGCCCTGGGCGGCCAGGAGCGCGACATCGAGCTCGGTGATCGCCCACTCGAGTCCCAACGGGCCGACCCACGACGCCAGCTCCGCATAGTCGGTGGCCTGCTGGCCGAACAGATGTGCCTGGAAGCCGATGCCGTCGATCGGAACACCCCGGTTCGAGAAGTCGGTCGCCAGCGTCCGCGTCGCCGCACATTTCGGCACCAGGGCGCAGTCGGTGCGGTCGGGAGAGGCCCCCGGACCCGCGGGCAGACCGTTCAACTGGCTGTCGGCGGCGACGATCACATTGTCGTAGAAGTCGTTGATGTAGAGCTCGGCGTCGGGGTCGGCGGCTCGCGCGAACTGCAGGGCCAGCTCGATGTAGTCGTCGCCGATCACCTGCTGCCAGATGGTGTCTCGTCGGGTGCCGTCGGCGTGGAACGCCTCGTTCACGACATCCCATTGGGTGACGACACCGGGGAAGTTGTCTCGATAGTGCGAGACGACGGTGGTGATGTGGTCCTCGAGCACGGAGAGCAACGTCTCGCGGGTCCAGATGCCGCTGGTGACCCACGCAGGCAGCTGCGAATGCCACACCAACGTGTGGCCCCGTACCGACTGTCCGTTCGCTGCGGCGGTGGCGACGATCTGGTCGGCCAGGGTGAAGTCGTAGGTGTTCGGACCCGGATGGATCAGGCTCCACTTCATGTGATTCTCGGGGGTGACGATCGTGGCATCGTTGCGCACGATCGTCTGGTAGATCGGGTCGGTCGCCAGAGGCCCCGGGTCGATGGCGTAGCCGAAGTCGATCCCCGCTTCCTCGGCCGGTGTTCTCAAACACGCCGATGCCAGAAGCACGCACATCACCATTGCCGAACAGGATCTTCGCACGACTCGACGGTAGGTGACGGCGCGGCCCCTGGTCGATCCTCGCGATGGCGGACCGCCGGAGTTCGTCGGTCGCGGTCTCGGCTGGCTAGAAACTGTTGTCGGCTGATCGGAAGGGGGGGCGAAACACGATGAGTCTGCTGCGGCTGTTGCGGAGTCATCTCGGCCCGTACCGGAACATCATGGCGATCGTCGTCGTGCTGCAGGCGGTGCAGACCACTGCCGCGCTCGTGCTGCCCACCCTCAACGCGTCGATCATCGACCAGGGCGTCCTGGCCGGCGACAACGACTTCATCCGCCGAACCGGTGCGGTCATGGTCGGGTTCTCGCTCCTGCAGATCGTCTTCTCGATCGGGGCGGTCTGGTTCGGCGCCCGCGCCGCGATGGCCTTCGGGCGTGACGTCCGCCGCGACCTCTTCGACAAGGTCATGTCGTTCTCGGCTCGCGAGGTCGGTCACTTCGGCGCACCGACACTCATCACCCGTATCACCAACGACGTGCAGCAGGTGCAGACCCTGGTGGTGCTGGTGTGCACGATGATGATCGCCGCGCCGATGACGATGATCGTCGGCGTGATCATGGCCGTGCGCGAAGAGCCGGGACTCTCGCCGGTGCTGATGGTGAGCATGCCGGCCGCCGTGGTCGTGCTCGGGTTCCTCGTCTCTCGCATGGTGCCCGCGTTCCAGCGGATGCAGACCTACATCGACCGGATCAACCTGGTCGTACGGGAGCAGATCACCGGCGTCCGGGTGGTCAGAGCGTTCGTGCGCGAGCGCGAGGAGTCGGTCCGCTTCGCGGCGGCCAACGAGGATCTGACCGATGCGTCGCTGCGGGCGGGGCGGATCATGGCCGGGATGTTCCCCACGGTGATGTTGACGATCAACATGGCCAGCATCGCCGTGCTGTGGGTCGGGGCCGACCGGATCGACGCCGGCACGATGCAGTTGGGCTCGCTGGTCGCCTACCTCAGCTACCTCGTCCAGATCCTCATGGCGATCGTCATGGCCACCTTCATGCTGTCGATGATTCCCCGCGCCGCGGTGGCCGCCGATCGCATCGTCGAGACGCTCGGGGTCTCGAGCTCCTTGCCTGCGTCGACCGCGCCGGTCACCGCGTTCACCCAGCGAGCGGTCGTCGAGTTCGACGGTGTGGGGTTCCAGTACTTCGGTGCCGAGAAGCCCGTCCTCGACGGGATCGGATTCCGGGCGGAGGCCGGTCAGACGACGGCGATCCTCGGGAGCACCGGTGCCGGCAAGTCGACGCTGGTCGGTCTCGTCCCTCGCCTGTTCGACACGACCGAGGGGACCGTGCGCATCAACGGCCACGATGTGCGCGACATCGACGCCGACCTGCTCGCCGCCACCGTCAGCTTCGTTCCTCAGCGGCCGTTCCTGTTCTCCGGAACCATCGCCTCCAACCTCCGTTTCGCTCGACCCGACGCCACCGACGCCGAGATGTGGGCCGCCCTCGAGACTGCGCAGGCGGCCGACTTCGTGCGGGCACTTCCGGACGGACTCGACGCGCCGGTGCAGCAGGGGGCCGCGAACCTCTCGGGCGGCCAGCGCCAGCGGTTGGCGATCGCCCGGGCGCTGATCGTTCGCCCGGAGGTCTACGTCTTCGACGACTCGTTCTCGGCGCTCGACGTGGTCACCGCGGCGAGGCTGCGCGAGGCGCTGAAGGAGACGACCCGCGATGCGACGGTCATCATCGTCGCCCAGCGCATCTCGACGGTGATCGACGCCGACCAGACGATCGTCCTGGAAGCGGGCGAGGTCGTCGGGATCGGCACGCACGAGACGCTGCTCACGACCTGCCCGACCTATGCCGAGATCGTGGACTCGCAGCTTCGTCAGGAGGCCCCGACATGACGTCGACCGACGACGACTCCAAGCGCACCAGCGAAGAAGACCGCCGGATCATGGAGAACGCCGGCAACCCGTCGGAACGGACCCGCAGCTTCGGTTCCGGCATGGCGATGCCGACCGTGCGGAGCGAGAACTTCACTGCCTCGTTGCGCCGGCTCTGGGTGATCCTCACCCCCGAACGGGCCCGGGTGTGGATCGTCGCCTTCCTCGCCGTGTCGAGTGTCTCCCTGGTCGTGATCGGGCCGCGCCTCTTGGGCCGCGCCACCGACGTGATCGTCGACGGACTGCGGAGCCCCGACGGCATCGACTTCGACGAGCTCCATTCGACCCTGTTCTTCATCGGCGGCGTCTACCTCCTCAGCTGGGCGCTCTCCTACGGCCAGGGGTTCATGCTCGCGGGCATCGTGCAGCGGGCCATGTACTCGCTTCGCCGATCGGTCGAGGCGAAGCTGAACCGTTTGCCGCTCGCGTATCTCGACACGCAGGCCCGAGGCGACTTCCTCAGCCGGGTCACCAACGACATCGACAACCTGTCGCAGAGCCTCCAGCAGTCGATGGCCATGATCCTCACCTCGGTGCTGACCCTGGTCGGCGTGGTGGTGATGATGCTGGTGATCTCACCGCTCATGACGCTGGTCGCCCTCGTCACGATGCCGCTGTCGCTTTGGGGCATGAAGATGATCGCCGGCCGGGCCCGGCCGCGGTTCATGGCCCAGTGGGCGCACACCGGCACGCTCAACGGGCACGTCGAGGAGGTCTTCACCGGGCACGAGGTCGTCGCCGCGTTCGGCCGTCGCGACGAGGTGGCGGCTGCGTTCCACGAACACAATCGCGAGCTCCACGACGCCAGCTTCGGCGCCCAGTTCCTGTCCAGCCTCATCCAGCCGGTCATGATGTTCGTGGGCAACATCCAGTACGTCATGATCGCCGTCATCGGTGGGCTCCGGATCACCAGCGGCGCGATCACGGTGGGCGACATGCAGGCGCTCATCCAGTACGCCCGCCAGTTCTCGCAACCGATGAGCCAGCTCGCCTCGATGGCCACCGTGTTCCAGTCGGGCATCGCATCGCTCGAGCGGGTGCTCGAGGTCCTCGACGCCGATGAGCAATCACCCGACGCGCACGGAGCGAGCCTGTCGATCCCCGTCCAGGGACGGGTCGTGTTCGACCATGTCGCGTTCTCCTATGTTGCCGACCGTCCGCTGATCGAGGACCTGTCGGTCGTGGCCGAACCCGGGCAGACCGTCGCGATCGTCGGCCCGACGGGCGCGGGCAAGACCACCCTCGTCAACCTCCTCATGCGGTTCTACGAGATCGACGGCGGCCGCATCACGCTCGATGGCCACGACATCACGGAGCTGCCCCGAGACGAGCTCCGCTCCCAGATCAGCATGGTCCTGCAGGACACCTGGCTGTTCGAAGGGACGATCCGCGAGAACCTCGCGTACGGCAATCCCGCGGCGACCGAGGCCGAGATCATGGAAGCAGCCCGCGTCACCTATGTCGATCGTTTCGTGCGACGGCTGCCGGATGGCTACGACACGGTCATCTCCGAGAACGGCGACAGCATCAGCCAGGGGGAGAAGCAGCTCCTCACCATCGCCCGGGCATTCCTGAACGATCCGACGATCCTGATCCTCGACGAGGCCACCAGCTCGGTCGACACCCGCACCGAGGTCCTCATCCAGGAGGCCATGAACTCGGTGCGGGAGAACCGCACCAGCTTCGTCATCGCCCATCGTCTGTCGACGATCCGTGGTGCCGACATCATCCTCGTGATGGAGGACGGCGACATCGTCGAACAGGGATCCCACGACGAGCTGCTCAGGCGGAACGGCGCCTACGCCCGGCTCTACAACTCGCAGTTCGCCGGCGCTGCCCGCGACGAGATCCTCTAGCGGCGACCTTCTGACACCTACCTTGTTCGGTAGAAAGGTGTCAGGAGTTGCTCGACGGGCTCGAGGCGGAGATGCTGCTCGATCTGCTCCTGCGCCACATGCAAAAGCCCGAGTATGCGTTCCGTCACCGCTGGACGGAGGGCGACCTGCTGATCTGGGACCAGCAGGCCGTGCAGCACTACGCGGTCAACGACGCGAGCGAACGTCGGGTCGTCCACCGCATCGCCGCGCCGGCCACCACCGACACCTGTGTGGGAGTCGGACGAGACGCGATCACGGCCTGAAGGGTTGGGTCGCCCGACGGAGGTGCCACTACCGTCGGCGCATGTTCGATCTCGTCATCAAGGGTGGAACGATCGTCGACGGCACGGGCCGCGACCGGTTCGTGGGCGACATTGCCATCGCCGACGGAGTGATCGTCGCGGTGGGTGCCGACGTCGATGGCGACGCGACCGAGACGATCGACGCCACCGGACTCCTCGTGACGCCGGGGTTCGTCGACATCCACACGCACTACGACGGACAGGCCACATGGGATCCGGTGCTCGACCCCTCGGCCAGTCATGGCGTGACGACGGTGGTCGCCGGCAATTGCGGCGTCGGCTTCGCCCCCGTTCGGCCCGGACAGGAGAACTGGCTGGTCGAACTGATGGAGGGCGTCGAGGACATCCCGGGAACGGCCCTGCACGAAGGCATCCAGTGGGAGTGGGAGACCTTCCCGGAGTACCTCGATGCGCTCGGTCGCCGCGAGTTCGCCCTCGACATTGCGGTGTTCATGCCCCACGCCCCGCTGCGGGTCTACGTGATGGGGGAGCGCGGGGCGAAGAACGAGGACGCCACCGAGGCCGACGTCGCCGAGATGGCCCGACTCGTTCGTGAAGGCGTCGAGGCCGGCGCGGTCGGGTTCTCGACATCACGCTCGATGAACCACAAGTCGCTCGACGGCGAGCTCGTGCCCGGTACCTACGCCGGGGCCGACGAGCTGACCGGTCTTGCCGCCGCAGTCGTCGAGGCCGGCGGCGGGTTGTTCGAAGTCGTGCCCATGGGGGAGACCGGCGGCGACCACGAGCTGACGCTGGGCGAGATCGCCCTCATGGCCGACGTCTCCCGCTCGGCCGGGCTGGCGGTGCCGTTCCTGATGGTCCAGACCATGGGTGCGCCGGAACTCTGGCGAGACCAGCTCGCGTTGGTGGCCGAGGAGAACGCCAAGGGGGCGCACCTCATCCCCCAGGTCGGCGCGCGGCCCGGCGGCATGCTGCTCGGGGCCGCGTCGTACCACGGGTTGATGCGGCGACCCACCTTCCGACGCCTCGAGGATTCGTTGCCGCTCGACCAACTCCTCGAGGAGCTTCGCAAGCCCGAGGTGAAGGCCGCCATCCTCGGCGAGGACGACCTCGCCCCGGATCCCCGTCGCCAGTTCGAGGGCCTGTGCGAGTCGATGCCGCACATGTGGCACCTGGTGTTCCCCCTCGGACCGGAGCCCGACTACGAGCCCACGCCGGAGATGTCGGTCGCCGGGATCGCCGCGGCGACCGGAAGAGATCCGTGGGACGTGCTCTACGACCACCTGGCGGCCGGCGACTACCTGCTCGGCGCGTTCACCAACTACCCCCAGGTCAGCGGGGATCCGTTGGCCGAGATGATCACGCACCCCGACACCGTCATCGGCCTCTCCGACGGCGGTGCCCACGTGAAGATGATCTGCGACGCGTCGGTGACGACCTACCTCCTCACCCATTGGGCCCGTGACCGCTCCCGCGGGGCGACGCTGCCGCTCGAGACCGTGGTGCGCAAGCAGACCGCGGAGACCGCCGCCGCGGTCGGACTGACCGACCGGGGCACGATCGAGGTCGGCAAGCGGGCCGACCTCAACGTGATCGACTTCGAGGGGCTCACGCTGCATGCGCCGCGTCCCGTCGACGACCTTCCGGCCGGTGGTCGCCGCATCCTCCAAGACGTCACCGGCTATGTCGCCACCATCGTCAACGGCGCCGTCACCCGGCGCTACGGCGTCGACACCGGCGCCCGCCCCGGTCGCCTCGTCCGTACCTGACCGGCCGCGGCAGAGCCGGCGGCGTCGCTACTGCGGTAGCTCGCTCGCCCGGCGGGCGACGTCCTCGAGCCACCACTGCGGTGCGTTGTCGTAGATGTTCGAGATGTTGCTGTAGTCGTGCCAGCGGAAGATCTTGCCGTCACGCAGTTCGGTGACCGAGACGAACGAATGGTCGAAGACCTCGCCGGTGTGGAAGTGCCACTGCTCGGTGTGTTCGGTCATCACGAGATCTCCCTCGGCGATCATCTTCTCGCCGGGCAGATGCCGATAGTCGGACAGCGACTCGATTCCGATCTTCAAGCGGGCCACCACCCCTTCGGGTCCGATCCCGGCCCGGCCGCCCGCGCCGACATCGGTGTATTCGGCGTCGTCGGTGAGCAGCGCCATCATGGCGTCCCAGTCGCGGGCGGCGAGCGCATCCCAGTACTGCCGGACGATCGCCTTGTTGGTCTCGGCATCCATCTCGTGTCCCACCTCAGAGCTCGTCGGTCGGCGGCGACCATAGCAAGCGCCGACCGGGATCAGAGGTTGACGCTGGTTCCGATCTCGACCGTGCGGTCACCCGGGATGTCGAAGTGGCTCGCGGGATCCCCGGAGTTCCGTCGGGTTCGCGAGTCGATGCTGCAGTTGGCCGATCTGCTCAGGATGCTCGAACGGGACCGCTCCCGTCTCCGGATGGTGGTGGTGCTCGCCGCGGCGAACTGGTTGCTCGACGCGGCGGCGTTGTGGATCATGCTGTCGGCCTTCGGCCACCGTCCCGGTGTCGTGGGTCTGCTGGTCGCCTACGGCCTCGCCAACGTGATGGCGGCGGTTCCGGTCAGTCCCGGCGGACTCGGTGTCATCGAGGCGATCCTCATCCCGACGCTCGTGGGCTTCGGTACGCCTCGGGCCGAGGCATCGATCGGGGTCGTGGCGTACCGGCTGATCAACTTCTGGCTCCCCATTCCGGTGGGCGCGGCCTCGTATGTCGCAGTGAGTCGTGTCACCGCAGGACGTCAGACGCCGGGGTTCGTCGACGAGGTCAATCGACAGATGGAGGAGCGCCGCGGCCCACGGCGCCGACCCCGACCATGACGACGCAACGCGTACCGTGTCGTCGTCGCTGCGGAAGCCGCCGGACACGCCGATTGCATGCGTAGGGTCTCGGTGTGACAGACACGAGTCCCGATGCCGAACGACCGCTCGCGGCGATCGACGTCGGCACGAACTCCGTCCACCTCGTCATCGCCCGGGCGACGCCGCTCGGACCGCTCGACGTGATCGCCCGCGATCGCGAGAAGGTCCGCCTCGGGTCGGGCGAGCGCGACATGAAGTCGCTCGATCCGGATGCGGTGGAACGTGCCATCGCCGCCGTCGATCGGTTCGCCCAGATCGCGGCGGGCTACGACGCCGAACTGGTCGCGGTAGCGACGAGCGCGGTCCGCGAGTCGGCCGATCCGCGTGCGTTTCTGCGCGAGGTGCGCCGCCGGACCGGTGTGCGCCTCGAGGTGATCGCCGGTGTGGAGGAGGCGCGACTCATCCATCTGGGCGCGCTCAGTGCAGTCGCAGTCGGATCGGGCAACCATCTGGTCATCGACATCGGGGGTGGGTCGACGGAGATCGTGGTCGGCTGCGAGACCGAACCCCTGCTGGTCCGCTCGATGAAGCTCGGTCACATTCGGCTGACCGACGGCTTCATGCCCGGAGGTGTCGTCGCCGAGGGGTCGGTCAGGCAGCTGAAGTCGTACCTGAAGTCGTTCCTCTCGACGGTCGCGAACGAGGTCGGGGCACTGGGCCACGAGGTGGCGATCGGCTGCTCGGGGACCATCGAGACCGTCGCCACGATGGCAGCCCGAATGGAGGGCCGGACAGTGCGGACGATCGACAATCTGGTGCTCACCCGTGAGGGACTCAGTTCGGTGGTGAACGCCCTCGTCGAACGACCGACGCCGGAGGATCGCGCCGATCTCGCCGGGCTCGACGAGGCACGCGCCGATGTGATCGTCGCCGGCGCGATCCTGCTGCAGCAGCTGTTCCGAGCCTTCGGCATCGACGAGATGGTGGTGTCACCCAACGCGCTACGCGAGGGGGTCGTTCTCGATCGGCTGGACCGACGGGCCGGGGCGAAGGGCGCGCTGCATCACCTTCCCGACCTCCGGCGCCGCAGCGTGCTCGCCGTTGCGGACCGCTTCGACGAAGACGTCGCCCATGCGAAGCACGCGACCGACCTTGCACTCGGGCTGTTCGACGAGACCGCCCCGATCCACGGTTTGGGTGAGCCCGAGCGGGAGATCCTCGAGGCGGCCGGCGTCCTCCACAACGTCGGGCGTTTCATCGCACACGCCGCCCACCACAAGCACTCCTACTACCTGATCCGCAACTCCGAGCAATTGTTGGGGTTCACCGAGCAGGAGCTCGAGCTGATCGCGCTCGTCGCCCGCTATCACCGCAAGAGCGAACCGCGGCCCCGTCATCTCGAGTTCTCCGCCCTCCCAGAGCAGGACCAGCACACGGTGCGGGTCCTGGCCGGGCTGCTGCGCGTGGGCATCGGGCTCGATCGCAGCTATCGACGGGTCGTGGAACGCACCGGAGTGACCATCTCCGACACGCGGCTCGACATCGAGCTGCACGTCGCCGACGGCGAGAGCGCCGAGCTGGAGGTCTTCGCGGCGGAGGAGCGCAGCGGTCTGCTGTCGACCAGTCTCGAGCGAGAGGTCCGGTTCCGCACGGCGCATCCCTGAGTCAGGCCCTCGATCGTGGTGCCGGCGTCACCGGTCGATGAGACCGTTCGCCGGTCGCGGGATCAGCAGCGCTCCGATGTCGTCGGCCGGTCCGCCGTCGCCGGTCGTCGGGATGACCGCGCCGGCGCCCCCGCGGGCCAGAGTGGCCCAGATGAGCGCGTCGACGAGCGGGACCTCGTCGACGGCGGGTGACGGAGAGGCGACCGGACCGTCCAGGGGGACGATGTCTCCCTCGGAGCCGACGATCGCCCGACGATGGTCGTCGGGGTCGGCGTTGAGGATCAAGGTGGCGACCAGTCCGGCGTTGACCGCCGCGACAACCGCGTCGATGCCGTCGACGGCCCGCCCGTGCGAGCGTTCGAAGCGGAACTCGCGCAGCAACTCGACCTTGTGGGAGGCCACCACGCCGGCGGCGTGGCGCACGACGGCGTCGGCGACGTCGTCGTCGGTTCCCTCGTCGAGGGGCTCGATCCTGCAGTCGGGGCGGAGGCGGTTCTCGGCGACCATTCGCTCGAGGTGGGTGACCATCGACGTCGGGGCGTCTCCGACGACGAAAACGACGGCCGGATCGTGGCGAACGACTTCCGCGAGCACGTCGTCGGTGCGCTGTGGTGCCGCCGCGGTGGTCGTCTGGACGCTGCCGTCCGCGCCGAACACCGTGAGGTCGGGCACGCCGTGCTCGGTGTCGCGCACGACGGCATGTGTGATCGATTGTTGGGCGATCTCGATCATCGGCCCGAGGTACGGGACCCGGGAGTACAAACCGACGTCCCGCTCGAACGGTTCGGGCGAGGACGCGACGACGGTCCGACCGTCGCTGGACGCGACAACGGCGAGGCCGGCGCGATCGGCGGGCGGCGCCAGGAACGCCGTGGTCGTCCGACGCACGATGTCGTCCGGCGCGCCGAGGACGCAGAGGCCGTCGGCGACGGCGGCGACGCGCTGCACGAGCGTGTCTCGGTGCGCGGTGCGGGTGTCGACATAGATCGACACGAACGGTGCCTGCCCGCGGGCGAGGTGTTGGAGTTCAGCCGTGGTCACGCGGGGCGGATGCACCGCTGTCATGTCGGTTCCCCCACTGTCGATTCCCCCAGTGTCGATTCACCCAGTGTCGATTCACCCAGTGCGCCGGACCGGACGACGAGGACCGAGCACGGCGCCTTCTCGGCCACGGTCGAGCTCACCGACGGGTTGAGCAGGCGGGAGAGCCACGATCGATCTCCGGTGCCGACCACGATGAGGTCGGCATCTATCTCGGCCGCGACCGCGACGATGACGTCGGCCGGATCCCCCTGCTCCGTGCGGACCGAACCGTCCGTGAGGTTGGCGGCGCGAGCTGCGACCTCACGGGCCGCGCGCGTGATCTCCGTCATGCGTTCTCGCAGCGCGGGAAGCGCGAACACGGGGTAGCCGGACCCGCCGACGGCCAGATGCTCCGTCGACGAGAGTGTCGGCGTGACGGTGCCGACGTGCAGTGCCACGATCGACGCGTCGTCGCCGAACCATTGTGAGACGACGAGCGCTGCTTCGTAGCTCGTCGCACTGTCGTCGACTGCCAGCAGAATCTTCACGTCGTTCCTCCTTGGGCGTGGTCCGGGTCCCGGAGACCGGCCCTCTCGTGGTCGGCGGCCTCGTGGTCGGCGACAAACCCGTCAGCCCGTTGCGTTGCGTCGCCCAGATCCAGTTCCGACAGGAAATCGTCGTCGTCGACTCCCGAGTTCGGCCCGTAGCCGAAGGTGAGCGTGCCGCCGATCTCGCAGTGAGGACAGCGAACCAAGGCGACGAGCATGAGATCAGCTGCGTCGCTGGCGCCTTCCAGACGCCGGTAGCGGTCGACGGAAACGGCACGCGCAGCAGCGTGCTCGGCACAGTTGCCGCAAACCATCACGGCACCGGGAGACACCGTCATGGCGGTCGCGTACCCCGCGGCCGCGGCGCTGGCGAGCACCGTGACGAGAGTGTCCGATCCTCTCGCGAAGGTGGGGTCGAGTGGGCTCGAGTCGGTCGGGTGCGGTGTCATCTTCAGCTCCGAGTGTCGATGGTCGATGGTCGCCCTACCCGCCGACCGGTCGTGCCAAACACCGCCATGTTTGATGGGCGTGGCGCAGGGGTACGGCGGCGCCATGGACCCGAACTCCGTGCTGCCGCCCGCCCCTGTCGCGTCGTACTCGCATCACCTGCGAGCCCGAGCCGGCGACGCGATCCTCGCAGCGTCCCTCCTCGGCGCCGAAGCGACGATCGACGTCATCGACGAGGCCGGTCTTCGTGGCCGCGGGGGAGCGTGGTTCCCGGTCGCGACGAAGTGGCGGACGACGAACCGCTTCCGATCCGTGGAGGCGGCGCCGTCGCTGGTCGTGAACGCGGCCGAGGGCGAGCCCGGTTCGTTCAAGGATCGAATGCTGATACGCCGGGACCCCTATTCGGTCGTCGAGGGAGCGGTCATCGCCGCCCGCGCCGTCGGGGCCGACACCATCGTCATCGCGACGAAGGAGAGCTTCGCGACCGAGGTCGCCCGACTGAAGTCGGCGGTAGCGGAGGTGCAGGCGTTGGCGACCGAGCGCATTGCCGAGGTGGTGTTCGTCTACGGGCCCGACCGGTACCTGTTCGGCGAGGAGTCTGCGCTGCTCGAGGTGGTCGTCGGCCATCAGCCCTTCCCTCGTATCGGACCACCATGGCGACATGGCGCGCTCGACATGGACGGGACGGGATCGCCCGCGTCGACTGCGATGGCTGCGCCGTTCGACGAGGGGACCCTGCCGCCGCCCGCGCTCGTCCACAATGTCGAAACGCTTGCTCGTGTCGCTCACGTGATCCGGTATCACGGTGCGGATCGTCCCGAATGGCCGGTGGCGACCTTTCTCGCCACCGTCAGCGGCGACGTTCCTGTCGCCGGAGTCGAGGAGTTCCCGGTCGGCACCTCGTTGCGCGACGTGGTCGGCGACGGCGCCGATGATGCCGCGGCCGTGCTCAACGGCGTGTCGTATCCGCTGATCCCGGCCGGTCACCTCGACAGACCGATGGTCCCACAACCCGACGCCGAGACGTCGCTGCCGATCGGCGCGGCGGCGATCCGGGTCTTCGCGAAGGGGACCCATCCGGTTGCGATCGCGCGGGCAGCCGCCTCGTTCCTGTCGGTCGAGAGCTGCGGACAGTGCCTGCCCTGCAAGACCGAGGGTCTGGCGATCGCCGGTCACCTGGACGCGGCCAGGAGCGGCGCCGAACGCCTGCCCGCGGTCGCCGAATCCCTCCAGGTCTCGTCGGCCAGGGTGGTCGAAGGTGCCCGGTGCGGGCTCGCCGGCCAGATCCAGGGTGTCGTCGACGGACTCCTCGCCTTCTTCCCGGACGCGTTGGCCGACCCGGCCGGTGTGCGGTCGGGTCCGGATCCCGTGGTCGCGCCGCTGGTCGACCTCGTCGACGGTCGGGCGATCATCGATGGAGCGCATGCCGATGTGCAGCCCGACTGGACGACAGAGACGCCCTGGTCAGGTCGGTTCCCCGCAACATCCAGAGACCGGACGTTCGGCGAGGACGGAGGATGACGACTCCCAGCGTCCCCCTCTACGGCGAGCACACCCGCCTGGCGGTGGAGAACTTCGACGCGTCCGGTGTCGTGTTCCCGCTCCCCGTCGTCCACGCCGTCGCGAGGATCAAGGCGGCGGCGGCCGGCGTGCTGTGCGACCTGGTGCCCGAACGGTTGCCGAGCCCGATCGCCGAGGCGATCGCCACGGCCTGTGAGGAGATCCGCACCGGCGCATGGGACGACCAGTTCGTCGTCGACGTGTTTCAGACCGGTTCGGCGACATCGACCCACATGAACGTCAACGAGGTGGTCGCGGCACGGGCGGAACAGCTCCTCGACGGAACCCCGGTTCACCCGATCGATCATGTGAATCTGGGGCAGTCGAGCAACGACGTGATGCCGAGCGGCAGCCGGATAGCAGTGCTCGAGGCGGCGAACCGTCTCGTGTCCGCGCTCGCCCGGCTCGAGCGGGAGCTCGGGTTGCACGAGGTCAACAGCCGGCACGTCGTGAAGGTCGGTCGCACCCACATGCAGGACGCGGTGCCGATCACGCTCGGCCAGGAGTTCGGTGGCTACCGCCAACAGGTGGTCGACGGTCGCTCCCGGATCGACTCGCTCATGGCGAACCTGGGGCGGCTCCCGCTCGGTGGGACCGCGGTCGGCAACGGCCTCAATGCGCCGCCCGGCTACGCCGAACGGGCGATCCACGAACTCGCCGTGTCCACCGGCCTCGACCTGACCCCCTGTCCGAACCACTTCGCCCTCCAGGGAGCGCACGACGACCTGGTCGATCTCTCCGGACGGGCGAAGACCGTCGCGTGTTCCCTCGACAAGATCGCCAACGATCTCCGGCTGATGGCGAGCGGTCCGACCGCCGGTCTCGGCGAGATCGAGCTGCCGGAGTTGCAACCCGGGTCGTCGATCATGCCGGGCAAGGTCAACCCGGTGATTCCCGAGGTGGTGAACCAGATCGTCGCCCGAGTCATCGGCAACGACGCTGGGATCACCCACGCCGGATCGCGCGGCGCGCTCGAACTCAACACCTACCTGCCGCTCATCGTGCACGACCTGCTCGACTCGCTGGATCTGCTGACCGCAGCAGCCGACATGCTCGCAGAGAAGGTGGTGGCGAAGGTCGTGCCCCACCTCGAGCGGTGTCGTGCGCTCGCAGAGGGATCACAGGCGATCGTGACGGCCTTGGCGCCGCTGATCGGCTACGACGCCGCTGCCGTCGCCCAACGTGACGCCCGCGCATCGGGCGAGGAGCTGGTCGACCTCGTCGCCGATCGGCACGGCATCGACGAAGCGGTGCTGCGCGACGCCGTCGACTTGTTCACCATGGCACTCGGGACGGTCGAGTACTCCCGCCCCGCGCTGCCGTTCGAGGATCCCGACGTGCCGACGGGGCTGCTCGCCCCCGACGAACGCGGAATGATCGGACCGTAGCGGCCGGCTCGCCAGGCGGTGACAGGACCTGGTGAGAGACCTCAGGCGAGGTCGTGGACTGCGTCGGTGACGGCGTCGACCTGCGACCGAGCCTTCTTCTCCGCTCGGCGGAGCTTGCGACGGGCGCGTCGGGACTGAGCGGAAGCGGCGGCGCTCGCATCCGCGGTTGCGCCCTTCGCGGCGAGGGCCACCTTCTGCTTGCGGCGCAGGAAGCGGCGTCGGCGGCGGGCGGACCTTGCGGTCTTCAGCTCGTTCAGCTCGGCCTTGCGGGCCCTCTTCTCGGCCTTCCTCGCCCGCCGGCCGAGGCGTTCTGCCTTCGCCTGCTGCTCGGCGAGCTTCTCGCTCGTCTCGTCCAGCGCAGCACGCTCGATCTCGAGCAGTTCGGATTTGCTTCGCCAGTTCACGACTCCGAGGGTCGTGATCGACAAGGCCTTGCGGATGGCGCCCATGGGGTTCTCCTGTGTGTGGGTTCGCGTCGGGCATACCCGCCGTCGCGTGCAGCTAAACGATGCGCATGCTCCCGCAATCGGCCACACGGGGGTTTGAACCCGACGCGGTCGGGTACGTCCGCTCCCTCACCGCCCACGACGTCGGCCCACGGCGAGACGTCGGAATCCTGAAAGGACACGAGATGATGACGATCTTCGAAGCGCTTCGCGAGGACCACGAACGGCAGCGTCGGCTGATCGGGGAGCTCCTCGACACAACCGGCGCGAGCGAGGCCCGGGAGGCCTCGTTCGAGGAACTCAAGGACGAGTTGTCCGCTCACGCGGTGCACGAGGAACGTCAGTTCTACGTGCCGCTGATGGGTGACGATCTGACGCAGGAGATGGCGCGTCACAGTGTTGCCGAGCACAAGGAACTCGAGGACTTCATCGAGCAGCTCGACGGCTACGACATGTCGGCACCCCAGTTCCTGGTGACCGCCCGTGAGCTCGAGCACCGCCTCCTGCATCACCTCCGGGAGGAGGAACAAGAGGTGTTCCAGCTGGCGGGAAAGGCGCTCGACGACATCGAGAAGCAGGCGCTCGCCACCGCCTACCGGGCCGGCATGGCCGAAGCACGGGCCGATTGAACCGGGTTTCGGACCTCCGCGCTCCGGGTACCCCTTCCAGCATCACAAAGAACCAACCACAAGAAAGCAGGAATATCCCATGTCGTTTCTCCTCTGGCTCCTCGCCGTCATCCTCGTCGTTTCCGGAATCGTCGCCGTCGTGCGCAAGCAGTTCACCTACGGTGCCGTGCTGATCATCGTCGGCCTGCTCGTGGGTCCCGGCGGTGTGAGTGTCTTCACGTGAGCCCATGGACCGCGCCGGCGCGTAGGCTTCGCCTCGTGCCGGCGACGCGTCACAGCAAGACGCGTCACAGGAAGAGGACACGCTGTGCCCAATGAGATCGATCAACTCAGGATCGGGTTTCCCGCTCGCCCGGGGTATCTCGTCGTCGGTCGGTTGAATGCCGCCGCGGTCGGCGCAGCGGCCGGGTTCGACGTCGAGGAGCTCGATGATCTCCGTCTCGCCGTCACCGAGGCGCTCACCTGGCTTCTGGCCGACGACGAGGTCGGCGGCGAGGTCACGTTGACGCTCGACGCGTCCGACGGCGTGGTCGAGATCGTCGGCGTGCGCACCGGTGAGGCGCTCGCGCCGGTCGGTGTCGACGATCTCGTCGAAGCGATCCTCGGTGCGACGGTCGATGACTTCCAGCTGGACGAGTCCGAGAGCGGACGGCGTCGTATTCGTCTGTCGAAGGCCAAGGCCGCTGTCGATGCCGTCTGAGCGACCCGGGGCGAACGCCTCGGATCGCGACCGGCTCTTCGAGGCGTTCGCCGCCGATCCGAGCGAGACGAATCGCAACGCGATCGTCGAGTCGTTCGTGCCGCTGGCCGAGTACTTCGCCGCTCGCTACCGAGACCGTGGCGCCGAAAGCGCTGATCTCCGTCAGGTGGCGATGCTCGCACTCGTCAAGGCAGTCGACCGGTTCGACCCGTCGATCGGCGTGCAGTTCTCCACCTTCGCCGGTCGGACCATCGACGGGGAGCTCAAGCGCTACTTTCGCGACGCCACGTGGTCCGTGCACGTTCCGCGGTCGCTGCAGGAGCGATCGCTCCATGTGCGCGCCGTCGTCGACGAACTGGCGCTCAGGCTCGGCGCGTCACCGACCGTGGATCAGATCGCCGCCGAGACCGGACTCGACACCGACGCGGTACTCGAGGCCCTCGACGTGCAGCGGTCCTATCGGGCGTCGAGCATCGACAGTGCGGCATCATCGGCCGACGAGGCGCCCCGCGCGACACCACCCGCTCTCACGACGACCGATGTCGACGTGGATCGGTTCGACACCAAGATGGCGATCAGTGGTCTGCTCGAGACCCTTCCGCCGCGTGAACGCGAGATTCTCGAGCTGCGCTTCGCAGGATCGCTCACGCAATCGGAGATCGCCGAACGGGTCGGCGTGAGCCAGATGCACGTGAGCCGCCTGATCCGACGCTCGCTCGAGACGCTCCGTGAGCAGATCGGGCCGGGCACAACGGGCCTCGGGCGGGGCTGAGTTGCGTTCAGCTCGCGTCGATGCCGAAAACGTCGAGAAGGCCCGTGATCTCGAGGACGCGGTGCACGGCCGGCGAGGTCTCGACGATCGACAGTTCGATGCCGCGTGTCGCCAACTCCTGCTGGATGCCGAGCAGCTCGCTGACCGCCGAGGAGTCGAGGAACGACAGCCCGGCCAGGTCGAGACGGACGGGGCCGATCAACGACTCGTCGAGGAGCGCGGCCCCGAGTTCGTGGCAATTGTCGGCGTCGGCTTCGCCGTGCACCGCGACACGGGTGCCGTCGTCCTGCACGATCGGCTGAATCTCCACGATGTGTCCTCCGGGCTCCGCGACGCTCGGGCGAAATCTATCCGTTCATCGGGTGCGCCGCGCTCGCGGCAGGCGCGTCGACGGCTCGCCGTCGAGGCGATGAGGGGTGGCGTTCGATGATCACCGATCCACAGACCGCCGTTGCCGTCATCGCCGGCGCAGCGATCGGATGCCAGATGCTCGGTGCCCGACTCCGGGTTCCGTCGGTGCTGTTCCTCCTGGTCGCCGGCATGGGCCTGGGAACAGTGATGGACCCGGACGAGATCTTCGGTGAGCTGCTGTTCACCGGAGTGTCGTTCGGAGTCGCGATTCTCCTCTTCGAGGGTGGGACGGGGTTGCACTGGAAGTCCCTCGGGACGGCGCGTCAACCGGTACTCCGCCTGGTCACGATCGGGGTTGCCGTCTCGTGGGCGGTGGGAACCGTCTTCACGCTGCTGCTCTTCGATGTCGACACCGACATCGCGGTGCTCATGGCCGCCATCCTCACGGTCTCGGGCCCCACCGTGATCGCTCCGCTGCTGCGCGTCGTTCGTCCCCGCGAGCCTGCCGGATCGGTCCTGAAGTGGGAAGGCATCCTGATCGACCCCATCGGTGCCTCGCTGGCGATCGGCGTGCTCGACGCGATCGTCGAGGAGCGATCGGTCGGCCGGATCCTCCTGCGTCTCCTCAGCACCTTCGGGGCCGGTGCGGTGGTCGGTGCGATCGTCGCCCTGGTGCTGGTCGGTGCGCTCCGGAGTCGCCTCGTCGCCGACCGTCTCCACGTGCCCCTCACCCTGGCCGCGGTGCTCGGCGCGTTCGCTACGGCGAACCTGCTGCGTCCGGAGGCAGGCTTGTTGGCCGTCACGTTGCTGGGAATGGCCTTCGCCAACCAGCAGTTCATTCCGGCGGCGCGCATCACCGAATTCAACGAGAACCTCGGCACCACGGTGTTGGGTGTGCTGTTCATCGTGCTCGGCGCGCGAGTCGACCTCGACGTGGTGGTCGATGGGCTGATTCCCTCGGTCCTGCTCGCCGCTGTCCTGATGGTTCTCGCCCGCCCCCTGGCCGTCGTGGCTTCTACCATCGGCACACAATTGGGGCGAGCCGATCGGGGCTTCCTGATGGTGATGGCGCCCCGCGGTGTGGTCGCCGCGGCCGTCGCGTCGCTCTTCGCGATCGAACTCGACCACGAGGGCATCGATCCCGGACCCCTCGTGCCCACGGTGTTCACGGTGGTCGTGACCACCGTCGTCGTGACGAGCGTGCTCGCCCGCGGGGTCGCTCGTCGACTGAGGGTCGCCAAGCCCGAACCTTCCGGTGTGGCGATCGTGGGCGGCAGTCCGTTCGCGATCGAGCTGGCCGAGCGACTCACCGAAGCCGGTGTGGTGACGCTGTTGCTCGGACTCGACGAGGAGGAGGCCGACCGGGCGGCTGCTCTCGGTCTGCTCGCGTTCCAGGGCAGGCTCGACGGTCACGCATTCGACGAAGCGATCGCTGCGATCGGGGTCGGCACGGGAGTGGTCCTCTCCGGAACCGACCACCTCGACGCGTTCAGCGCGAAACGCCTGGCCGAGGAGATCGGGTCGGCCAACGTCTTCGGACTCGCTGCGCTCGAAACGCTCTCCGAACCCGGGACCACGCAGACTGTGAACCCGCGGCTCGTCCTGCCCGAGCATCTCAATGCCGAACGCCTCAGCGAGCTCTACGCCCAGGGCGCTTCGCTCGTCGTCGTCGACGGCCCGCTCGACGAGGGTGAGGACGACTCCGAGCTCGTGTGTGTGATCGATGCCGCGGGCCGGGTCCACTTCGCAGGCCGATCGGTGGCGCTCGGGGAGAACGAACGAGCGATCGTCATCCGCGCGCCTTCCTGACGCGATAGTGGCCTGACGCAATCGCGGCCTGACGCAACCGCAGGTTTGCCGGTGCCGGTCGGTGGGTATCGCCCGGCCATGACCGACGTGGGATTCTCCGACCTCTCCGCCCTCTTCCTCAACTGCTCGCTGAAACGCGACCCGAGCGAGTCGCACACCATGCGACTGGTGCAGCGGGCGGCCGGGATCATGGAAGCCGAGGGGGTCGCGGTCGAGGTGGTGCACGCACTCGACCACCGGATCCCCTTCGGCATGGACAAGGACATGACCGAACACAGCGCGCCGGTCGACGACTGGCCGATGATCCAGGACCGCATCGAGGCGGCCGACATTCTGGTGGTCGGCTCGCCGATCTGGCTGGGAGCGAAGTCGAGTGTGGCGACGCTCGCGATCGAGCGGATGTATGCGAACAGTGCCGAGACCAACGATCGGGGCCAGTACGTGTACTACGGCAAGACGGCCGGCTGTGTCGTGACCGGCAACGAGGACGGTGTGAAGGCCGTCGCCCGCGATGTGCTCTACGCCCTGCAACACATCGGCTACGTCATTCCTCCTGGTGCGGACTGTGGCTGGCTCGGATCTATCGGTCCCGGACCCAGCTACGGCGACGAGATCGACGGACAGACGACACCGGCCGGGTACGACAGCGAGTTCACCAACAAGAACTGCACGGTCATGGCGTGGAACCTCATGCACACGGCCCGCATGCTGCGAGACCGCGGAGGATTCCCGACCGAGGGAAACACGGTGGGGGAGTGGTCACACGTCACGAATGCGGCCGACCAGAATCCCGAGTACCGCTCCTAGTCGGACAGACGGGCCTCGACCGTCACCTGGCCGTCGACGTTCTCGATGCGCAGGTCTGCGACCGCGGCGACGATTGCGAGGCCTCGTCCGCGGATGTTCGCTGCGTCGGGCATCGGCGGTGTCCCCGTCGGGAGTGCCGGACCGTGGTTCGTGACGCGTAGGCACACCGAGTGGTCGTCTCGGGAGGCGCGGAGCGTCACCGGTCGGTCGGGCCGGTCGCTGGCCGTGCGGGCGTTGGTGAGGAGCTCGGTCGCGATCAACACGATGTCGTCGAGCCGCGGATGACCGTCCAGCCATCGCGACAATCGAGACCGGGCGTTGCCGAGCGAGATCTCGGCGGCCGGCCACTCCAACTCGAGCCCGTGGTCGCGTGCCGGAGCGCGCCGCGTGAGCAGCATCAGCGCCAGATCGTCGTCCCGTGAGGGCAGCGCCGACGAGAGGCGATCCACGGCGGCGGCTGATCCTTCCGTGCCGAGGGCGCCGAGCATGTCGTCGAGCGCCTGCTCGCTCGCCGTCAGCGGTCGGTCCCGCCACTCGATCAGGCCGTCGGTGAACAGGAGTAGTCTGTCGCCCTCGTCGAAGGGCACCTCGGCTTCGTGATAGTCGAATGTCTGGAGGCCGAGCAGTGGTTCTCCGGCCGGACCGACGCGATCGACCCGCCCGTCGGCGCGGCGCAGCCGGGGTTGGAGGTGGCCGGCGTTCGCGATGGTCACGGTGCCGGTTTCGAGATCGACGAGCGCCACGACGGCGGTGATGTGTGTCGTGATGGTCGAGCGCATCAGGTAGCGATTGATGGCGCGCATCGTGTGGGCGGGGCTGCGAAGGTCGAGGGACAACATCGTGAAGGCGTTGCGCACCCGGCTGGTGACGAGCGAGCCGACGACGTCGTGGCCGGCCGCATCGGCGACGATCAACGCGATGCGCCCGTCGTCGCGGGTCACGGCGTCGTAGAGGTCGCCGCCGACCCGCTGGCCGGCCGAGGGCGGAAGATAGACCCCCGCGATGTCGAGATCAGGAACCGACGGGAGTGTCTCGGGTAGGACGAGGGTCTCGAGGAGTTCGGCATGGACCCGCGCCGTCTCGTGGCTGTGGGCCCGATCGAGCCCGTGTCGAGCCAGTGTGGCGAGACGGGCGACCGGGCGCGGCATGTCGCGGCTCTTCATCGGGCTCGTCCAGCCGACGCCGATGACCGCCCTCGCTCCGCTGTCGGTCGTGCCCACCGGCATCGCGATGTAGGACTGCAGGTCGAGGTCCGCCATCGTGTCGGCGAACTCGGGCCACTCGGCCATCGCCGGTGGGTCCGGGAGGATCAGTGTCCGCCCGTTGCGTGCCGCGTCGGTCATGGGCGACGGGGTGTCGATGTCGGTCGTGTGCCATCCGTCCTCGCCGCTCGTGCCAGGCTCCCGGGCATCGAAGATGCGAAGGGTGTCGTCCTCGTGGAGGGCAACGGTGACCACCGCGGCGCCGGTGGCCGCCTTCGCGTTCTCGACGATGGAGCGCACCACCGCGTCGACGGTCCATGATCGCGACGTCGCCGCCGCGAGGGCGGTCATCGACTCCTCGAACCCCCGTTCGAGCGACTCCGATGTCAGTCGGTCGGCCAGCTCCCTGGTGGTGTCGCGCAGAGTGAGTTCGACCTCGATGGCACCGGCGAGATCCGTCAGGACGCGGATCTGGTCGTTCGTCCAGGCGCGGGGGGAGCCGTCGAGCGCACACAGCGAACCGAGGATGTGGCCGTCGACGGATCGCACGGGCACGCCGAGGTAGGCGCCGATGCTCGCCTCGGCGGTCGCCGGGTTGTTCCGCACCCGTTCGTCGTTCGGAGCGTCGCGTACGACCAACGGCGCGTCTCCCGTGACGACCAGGCGACAGTACGAGTGCGACAGCGGGGTCTGGCCGGCGCTCGCCCAGGCCTCGTTCAGACCGATGTGGTCGACGAACACCTGGCGGTCGACGTCGACTGCGGTGAACATGACCGTCGATGTGCCCATGACATGGCGAGCGATGCGAAGCACGCCGTCGAGACCGGGAAGCGGGTCACCACCGAGGAGGCCGCTGTCCTGGAGCGCCGCGAGCCGATCCGCGTCGTCGAGTGCTGCCACACGCACAACGTAGCAATGGCGTCGTCACTCGAGGGTCGCCGCTGGCGTTCGCATCGATCGCGGCGCCGATTTCGGTAGCGTGCGCGGATGACCGAGCCCATGGGCAAGTCCAAGGAAGAGCGCAAGAAGGCTCGACGTCGTGAGCGCAAGAACTCCGAGCGGGCCGAGGCGCAAAAGCTCGAGGCGCTGGCCGCGGCCGGCGTGGAGTCGGCCCTTGCGCTCGCGCCGGAGGTGGCCGCCGCTCCCGACCGTGACGCGAGCGAACGCGTCATCGACGCGGCGGTGACGACCGTCGACGCCGCTCGTTTCGTGCGCAAGCGGATCAACGAGGCGCTCGCCTTCGAGGAGTGGCTCGACGAGGTCGAGGCGTGGGTGTGGGATGCCGAAACCTCGGTGCGGGCGCCGTTGACCGAGCTCGGTGCGACCTGCGGTGTCGAGCTTCGCCTCGAACAGGCCCGACCGACGCACCCCTAGCGGCGACCTCGGATCACCAGGTCATCCACTGGCCGCCGTTGACGTCGAGGCTGGTCCCCGTGCAGGCGATCGAGAGGTCCGACGCGTAGAAGACGATGGTTCCGCAGATCTGAGCCGAGTCGGGAATGAACCGGAGGGGGATCTGCTCGGTGATCCGGTCGTACTGCTCTTGGTAGGTGATGCCGTTCTGTGCGGCCGTCGACGCGAGATAGGTGCGCACCGAGTCGCCGAGGATGAAGCCGGGGCAGACGGCATTGACCCGGATGCCGTCCGGGCCGACCTCGTTGGCGAGGGTGCGGGTGAGCGACGTGAGGGCGGACTTCGCCGCGGCATAGGCCCCGAAGTTCGGTCGATTGTTGCGGATCGACATCGTCGCGACGTTGACGATCGATCCCTTCCCCTGGGCCCGCATCGTGGGGAGTACCGCCTTGCTGGTGCGCAAGGCGGCAGTGCAGTTGATGTCGAGGCTGTCGTTCCAGGTCTCCATCGAGACCTCTTCGAGCGTCTCGAACGGTGGCTGGCGGAACGCATTGTTGACCAGCACGTCGAGCCGACCGAACTCGGTGACGGTGGCCTCGACCAGCGCGGCGACGGAGGCATCGTCGGTCGCGTCCGTCGGGACGCACAGGGCGCGGCGGCCCTGGGCGCGGACCTCGGCCGCCACCATCTCGAGTCGCTCGGCCGAGCGCGCCGCGAGGACGACATCGGCACCTTCGGCGGCGCATCGAAGGGCGGCATCTCGACCCATGCCCGGGCCGACGCCCACCACCACACACACCCGGTCGTCCAGCAGCGCCATGTCGTCTCCCCCTATTCGATGAACGTGGTCGCCGGCAGCGGCGGCACCGGAGTCCGGCCCAACCGGGGACCGGCACTCCAAGCGATCGCAGTGGTCAACGCCCCGACGCCGACGATCATCGCGAACACCGGCGTGAAGTCGGTGATCGACGGGTCGTTGCCGAGGAGGGTGATGGCGATCGCGATGGCCAGCGCGTTGCCGGTGTTCTGCATCGTCTGGTTGATGCCGCCGGCTCGAGCGAAGCCCGGCCCGTCGAGCTCCTCGACGGCCAGGGTCGGCGCGGCCCCCCAGAACAGGCCGGACCCGATGCCCCCGGTCACGACCACCACCAGCCAGAGCCCGATCGCAGGTTCTTCGCCGATCACCAACGCCAGAACCAGGATGGCAACGGTCCAGAGCGCGGCACCGGTGGCGACGACCGGGCGCGGGCCGACGCGATCCACCATGCGACCGGCCACGGGGCCCATCAGGCCGGTGGCCAGGAAGAAGGGAGAGGCGAGCAGGCCCGCCCGTCCGATCTCGTAGCCCCACACCTCGGTCAGGAAGAAGATCGCCGCGAACTGCATCGTGAAGAAGCTGGCCGCGAACGTCGCGAGGCTGACGTTGCCGGCCCGAAAGCTGCGATGGCGATACAGGGTCAGATCGATGATCGGGGCCGGATGGCGCGCGGAGCGGACGAGCAGTGCGGTGACGAGCAGCAGGCCGGCGACCGTCGCGGTCAGGGTGCGGCGGTCGAGCCACCCCCACTCGTCGGTCTGGACGAGAGCCAGGATCAGCGAACCGACGCCGAACATCAGCATCAGCGAACCGATGGGGTCGGGGAGTCGTTCGCGGCGGACCCCGTAGCTCTCCTTGAAGACGATCGCACCCACGACGACCGACAGCACACCGACGGGCACGACCACGAGGAAGGCCCACCGCCACCCCAGGTGTTCGACGATGAAGCCGCCGACCGCGGGGCCGGCTGCAGCGGCGAGCCCGCCGCCCATCGTGAAGACGCCGATCGCGATCCCGCGGCGCTCGAAGGGAAATGCCTCCAACACGAGCGCGAGTGACGACGGCCCCGACAGTGCGGCACCGAGGGCCTGGATGCAGCGGCCGAAGATCAGGATGCCGACCCCGGGTGCCGTGCCGGCGACGACCGAGCCGGCGGCGAAGAGTGCGGTGCCCAGCAATGCGATCCGCTTGCGACCCCACTGGTCGCCGATGGCGGCGCCGAGGACCACCGTCGACGCGCTCACGATCGTGAAGGAGTTGATCGCCCACGAGAGCTCGGCATTGCTCGCCTCGGGGAAATAGTCGCCCAGGTCGACGAAGACCACGAAGACCGCCGACAGGGTCATGGCGACCTGGAAGGTCGCCATGGCCACGACGGCGACCGTCGCCCAGGCGTGCCGCATGCTCAGCGTTCGTCGCGTTCGACGAACGCGGTGAGGCACTCGCCGATGTAGGCACAGTCGTCGTCGTCGAGCGAGTGGCTGTTGGGCAGCACCAGACCCCACTCCATCACGTGGTCGGCATTGGGAAGCCCGTCGGGGGGAAGCCGCATCGGCTTGCCGTGGAAGGCCGGCTGCCGGGCGGCGTTGCCGGTCCAGACCATGCGGGTGTCGACGCCGTGGGACTCCATCCACTGCTGGAGTTCGCTGCGGCGGATGCCCGACGCCGGGTTGATGAGGAACGGGAACATGTGCCAGCCGGTCTCGACGCCGTCGGTGAGGCTGGGCAGCGTGAACAGGTCGGGGTGGCGTGCCACGCCCGCGGCGGTGAGCTCGAAGCTCCGCTGCCGACGGGCGAGATTGTCGGGCAGCTTGTCGAGTTGGACCAGACCGAAGGCCGCGGAGATCTCCGACGGTTCGAAGTTCCAGCCCACCTCGTCGAAGATGAACAGGTTGTCGTACTCGAGTTCCCGGTCGCCCGGGCCGCTGTCGATGGCGGAGAAGAATCGATCGCCTTCACCCTTGCGGGACCCGAACAGCTGGATCTCCGATCGGCGTCCCCAACGGCGCAGCAGGAGTGCGCGGTCGGCGAGATCGTCGTCGTGGACGCAGACCATGCCTCCCGTGCCGGCCGCCGTGATGATGTGGGACAGGGCGAAGCTGGTGACCGTGATGTCGGCGCGGGTGCCGGTCGGCGTGCCGCGAAGGGTGAGCCCGAGCGCATCGCACGAGTCCTCGATGACCATCAGGTCGTGGCGGTCGGCGATCTCGCGGATGCGATCCCAGTCGGGCGCATTGCCGATGAGGTTGGGGGCGAGGATCGCCTTGGTGCGCGGCCCGATCATCTCTTCGATGCGCTCGACGTCGATCTGGAATGTGTCGGGGGTGACATCGACGAAGACGGGGACGAGGCCGGCCCGGTACATCGGGGCGATGTCGGTCGAGAAGGTGACCGACGAGGTGATGATCTCGTCCCCGGGGTCGAGGTCGAGGAGTTCGACAGCGAGGTAGAGCGCGGAGGACCCCGAGTTGACCATGACGCCTCGGGACATGCCGAACAGTTCGGCCACGCGCTGTTCCATCGCCCGGACGTTGCGGCCGATACGCAACGCGGTGGGGCCGCCCGTCAACACGGCAATGACCGCGTCGATCTCGCGCTGGTCATGGACCGACCCGGCGTACTCGATTCGTCGCTGTTGCATGTTGTGCCCCCTCGGCCGTTCGTCGCGGTCCGACCAGCACGGGATGGTAGTGCGGGTGGTCCCGATGGCTGCAGTCCCGCCGAGGGCCTCGGGGGAGGAATGATTCCACTCGCGGCGCTGTCGTCAGCCCGGGACCCGGTACGCGACGATCTGTGGCGGCGACGCCTGGCCCACCGGCACGTAGATCGTGTCGTCGACCACCGACATCCAGCCGTTGATCCCGCCGGGAGCGCTCAGCTCGTGGACGATCTCACCGGTGGCTCGCGAGAGCGCGAGCACGGTGCCGTCGAGCAGCGCGGTGAGGAGCAGGTCGTTGACGACGGCCACACCGCCCAACGGATCGCCGGGAACCGAGGTGGCCCAGAGGACGCCGCCGGAGGCCGCGTCGATCGCCACGACCTCACCGGGTTCCGTGCCCAGGTCGCCCCCGAAGTAGAAGGTCGCGTCGGGGGAGAGCGTCGACGGCGCGTTGAGTGTGGCGACGTAGACGGTTCCGTCGGCCGAGGCCGGTGGGGTGAGCACCCCGCCGTACGTGCCCGGGTAGACGGTCGTCCCCGCAGCGATCTCGTCGAGTTCGTCGTTCTCGTGGCGACCGACCGGTGTCTCCCACAGCGGCGCTCCGGTGTCGGGGTCGATGCCGACGACGGTCGCCCCCTTGCCGGTGGCGACGACGAGGTCGGACCCGTCGGCGAGGTCGACGATCATCGTGTGGACCAGGTCGCGGTCGAAGATGTCGTGCGGGATGACCTGGTGGTACCACTGCAGCTCACCCGTCGCGATGTCGAGCGCCACCGCGGAGTTCGTGTAGAGGTTGGGACCCGGTCGGCTCGAGCCGTTGGGGAACTCGGCGGTGCCGGGGAACGGCGCCGGGTTGGCCACGCCCCAATAGACGAGACCCCGTTCGGGATCGATCGCGGGCGGATACCAGGACCCGCCGCCGGAGTTCACGTCGGGGTTGCCCCACAGGTCGTCGCCGAGGACCGTGTCGAACGTCCACACCACCTCACCGGTCGCCGCGTCCAGTGCATGGAGCACACCGCGATCCCCGCCGACATAGATGCCGCTGATGCTCACGGGCACGGTGCTGACGAACACGAGCCCGTCGTAGACGACCGGCTGGATGTCGATGCCCGTCGTCGGGGTTGCGGTGATCTCGGCGACCCAGACCTCGTCGCCGGTGGCGGCGTCGAGGGCGACCACACCGGTCGACCCGTAGACGGCGAAGACCCGACCATCGGCCACCGCTGCGCCGAACGGTCCGATGTTGAATCCCGTCGGTGCGCTCGTCCACCGCACCTCGCCCGTCGACGCGTCTATGGCGCTCACTGCGCCGTTGCCCGCCTGGGCATAGACCACGCCGTCGACCACGATCGGCACGGTGGAGAGCGGGCCGGCCATCTCCGCGGACCACGCCCGGGCCAGCAGTTCGACGGTGCCGGCATCGATCGAGGAGCCGATCGCCTGCCGCGAGTTGTGGTAGTCGGCGCCCGGGAGCGCCCAGTCGCGGGGTTCGGTGGCATCGGGCATCGAGACCGGCGGCGTGTCGGCGCCGACCGTGGTCGACGTGGCGACGGGCGATGTGGGCGTGGCGGCGAGGTTCTCGAGCGGGTCGTCGGTGCCGCATGCGGCGGCCAGGAGGACGACGGCGAGCAGGATCCGGAGGCGGTGCATGGGGGAAGCGTCGCCCCGGGCAGCCAGGGGCCACAAATCGACCGAAGTTCCGGGATTATCGTCTCGGTATGCGCCGTGCTCATCCTCACACCCTCCCGTCGTGTGCTCGCCCGACGGTCGTGTACCGATGGTCGGCGCCGGCGATCGCCCTCGTGCTCCTGGCGGGTGCGTGCTCGGGCGGCGGCAGCGGGTCGGAGGCGATCGCCGACAGCACCACGACGATCGCGGACGCGACGACGACGGTTGCCCCGACGCCCACCGTCACCACGACGACGACGATGCCCGTGCGCGGCGATGCGGTCGCCGTGGCGACGGTCGAGGGACCCGTCACCGGCGGCGATCGTGGCGGTCTGCCCGCGAACCCTGCGCCCCGCGAGGTGCTCGACGAGTATGGCTACGTCGAGGAGGAGTTCTTCATCAGCGGCGAGGCGACGAGCTACGCCCCGGTCGGCGAGCTCGGCCAGGACGGCATGTGGGAGGTCGAGCCAGCCGCCACGGCGCCGTTCACGACGCGGATCCTCGTGCGTCGTCCGGCCGATCCCACCGACGCGAACGGTGTCGTCGGCATCGAATGGCTCAACGTCTCGGGCGGGCAGGACGCCGATCCCGACTTCGGTTTCCTCTATCCCGAGCTCATGGGCCGGGGCACGACCTGGGTGGGCGTGTCGGCGCAGTTCTCCGGGGTCGACGGGCCCGGCATCGGCATCCCGATCCCCGGCGTCACCGCCACTCCCATCAAGACCGCCGATCCCACCCGCTATGCCCCGATCGAGCATCCGGGCGACGATTTCTCCTACGACATCTTCTCCCAGGCGGCGCAGGCGATCCGCCGACCCGACGGTGCCGACCCGCTCGGTGGCGTGCAGCCCGAGCACGTCATCGCCCTCGGCGAATCACAGTCGGCCGGCCGGTTGACGACCTACATCAACGGCGTGCACCCGCTCGCCGACATCTACGACGGGTTCCTCGTGCACAGCCGCCTCGGCGGCGCCGCGCTCGCGGCCGGGGCCTCGGGGCCGGCGGTCCTCAACTTCCGGACCGACCTCGCCGACCCGATCCTGTGGTTCCAGACGGAGACTGATGTCGCCCGAGCGTTCGCGGCTCGCCAGCCCGACACCGACCTCCTGGTGACGTGGGAGGTCGCGGGTGCCGCCCACGCCGACATCTCGCAGCTCGTGTGGGGCAACGCGTCCGGTCGGGAGATCGAACCCGATCGCGTGCTTCCCGACTTCACCGAGCTGTGCGGCCCGATCAACGAGGGTCCACAGCCGGTGGTGTTGCGCCGAGCCTGGAGCGACCTGGTGGCATGGGTGGTCGACGGCACGCCGCCCGCCGCGGCACCCGAGCTCGAGATCGTCGATGGTCGCATCGCCCGCGACGAGCTCGGCATCGCGCTCGGGGGGATCCGGACGCCCGACGTCGACGTCCCCCGGGCCGTCCACACGGGTGAGAGCCGGCCCGGCGCGAGCGTGATCTGCTCGTTGTTCGGGTCGACCACACCGCTCGACGCGGAGGTGCTGGCGGCGCGCTATCCGACCCATGAGGACTATGTGACCCAGGTGCGGGAGTCGGCGCAGGCGGCGGCCGATGCCGGGTTCCTGCTGCCGGAGGGCGTCGAACAGCTCGTCGCCGAAGCGGACGCGGCCGCAGTCCCCGCCTAGGGATCAGCAGCCGGCGGGCTTTTCGCCGGCCCGCAGGGCGTGGAGGTGCTCGGCGACCTTGCCCAGACCGGTTGCCATCGCCGTCACGTCGTCCGGGTCGAGTTGATCGAAGACATGGTGGCGCACCGACTCGAGGTGGCGCGGAGCGATGTCGACGAGCAGCGCGTGGCCCCGGTCGGTGAGCACGACGTTGATCGCTCGTCCGTCGGACGGGCAGCGTTCCCGGCCGACGAGCCCGCGCTCGGTGAGTCGGTCGATCCGCTGCGACAACCGGGTCCGGCTCGAGAGCATCTCGTCGGCGAGTCGGCCGATGCGCAGCCGGTGGTGTTCCTGGGACGACAGCAGGTGGAGGACCTCGTAGTCCTCGAGGGTGAGGTCGGCGATCCTGCGCAGATCTGCCGACAACGCGTCGAAGAGGCCCGAGCCGACTTCCAGCAGCGCCCACCAGGCCGCCTGCTCGTCGTCGTCGAGCCATTGCACGTCGGCTTCGCGGCCGTTGTTCCCCACGGGCGGCAATCTAGTTGAGGCCATGGGAGCCGGGACGGGTGGGGGCTCCGCCCCGGCTCCGGTGTTCACGGCCGGACGAACTGGATCTCGAGATCGAGGTTGACCTTGTCGCCGATGGCCACCTTGTCGGCCCCGAGCGGCACGTCGAACTCGATCCCGAATGACTTGCGCGACAACACGCCGGTCGCCGAGAAGCCTGCGTGGACCGACCCGTCCATCGGGTAGTCCTCGGTGCCGTTGAACTCGACATCGAGGACCACGGTCTGGGTGACGCCGTTGAGGGACAGGTCGCCGGTGAGACCGTAGGAGCCGTCGCCGCGATCGGTGATGGCGGTCGACACGAAGGTCATGCGAGGGTGGCTCTCGGTGTCGAAGAAGTCGGTGCTGCGCAGATGGGCATCGCGGTCGGCGTTGTTGGTGTCGACGCTGGCGAGGCCGATCGTGGCCGTGACGGCGACGTCGTCGAGCGAGCTGCCCACGGTCAGCGTGGCGTCGAAGTCGTTGAAGCGGCCGCGGACCTTGCTGAGGCCGAGGTGGCGCACGGTGAATTCGACACTGCTGTGCGCCGCGTCGACCGGCCAGGTGCCGGAGGTGAGGGGGAGGGAGGAGGTGGTGGTGCTCATGGTGAACGTGCTTTCGGTCGGTGTGACGGAGATGCGTCAAGATTGACGTATCAGAACGTACAACCATGTCAAAGTTGACGTATTCCCGCGCTGTCGGATCTTCGGCGGCTACGAACGTTCGTCGACGACGATCCAGATCATCGACGCGGCATCGTCGATTCCGCCGATCACACCCGGACGTATCTCGATGATGCGACCGTTCCAGAACCGGATACGGAACAGGCCGGAGTCGGGGTCGATGAGCACGACCAATCCCGTGGCCCGCTCCGGGTCGTGACCGGTGTGGAGGTACGCAGCCATCACGCGGGAACCCTCGACTGCGGTCATCGCGATCGAGTCGATCGCGCCGCTCGGATCGCGTCGCACGTCCGCTCGGTCGGGCGATGTCTCGATCGCGCCGATATAGGACGTGTCCGTGATGAAGCCGATGGCATCGACGGCCGGTTCCGGTTCCGGTCCGTCGCAGTCGGGGTCCGCCGCGTCGAAGAGTCCGTCGAGATCGTCGTCGCGTTCGTCGCCGCACCGATCGCCGCCGGCGATAACGACCTCGACCGGGTCGGAGACGTTGCCCGCCTCGTCGGTCACCGTGAGGCGCACCCGGAACGTACCGGTCGCGTCGACCGAGAGGGTGGGTGTCCATCCGTCGGTGCCGTCGAGTACCCACGAGGAACCCCGCGGTGCCGACACCAGCTCCCACGAGGGCGTGAGGTCGTCCCCGGCCGGGTCGCACGATCGGCGGCCATCGAGTGGCACCCGGGTCCCGACCCCGACCCTGGACGGCGCCGCCGCGACGACCGCGCCCGGGCGGGCGTCGAGCGGATCGGCCACCCAACGGGACCGGATCGATCCGCTCGGGTCGATCCTCACCTGTGACCCGGTACCGAACGCAGCGCACGCACCGTCGAGGTGTCCTGGTCCGACACCGTCGAGGTAGAGCGAATGGGCCGGATCGTCGGCGATGACCTCCCACCCGCCGCGGTCGATCGCCGAGAGCCCCACGGCGGAAGCGCCCGGCGCTCGCAGGTCGACCGAGCCCGCCGACACGTGGTCGGTGGTCGCGAAGGCGATCGGGTCGCCGGCATCGGATGACACGTCGAGGAGGGCGAGATCCTCCCCGACCCACGACACCGTCGCCGTTCGACCGGCGGCGGGATCGTCGATCGTCACCACGACGGCGCCGTCGGCATCGGTTCCGGTGGCGATGGTCGGCGCGGTGTCGGACAGCGACGAGGGGATGAGCACCTGGACGGCGTGAACCGGGCCGGTCGCGTCGACGGACGCGTACTGCACCTCGTGGGTGAGGGCGAGTCCGCGGTCCGTGGGCGACTCGTGCTCCTCGATCCGGGAGGTGATCGTCGGGGCCCCGACCGAGGTCGCGATCGCGGTGGTCAGACGGGCGCCGCCCTGGGTCCAGGTACCGCCATCACCGCCGGCCACGTAGGTGCCGCCGCTGCTGCCACCGCCGTTGCCGTGCACCAGCCAGTCGAGTTCGACCGGCCCGGTACCGTCGGGCGTGATCTCGTCGGCGATGACGAGGTAGCGGTTGTCGACGAACAGGAATCGGCGATGCAGCTCGATGTCGGTCTCGCCGCCGTAGCGGGTCGTGACGACGGCACTGTCGAGGCGGTCGGTGTCGAGGGTCGAATGGATCGACGCGAACCCGTCCTGGGGTGGCGGTCCGTATGGATCGGACAACCAGTCGAGTGAGTTGGCCAGCATCGCCTCGGGTCCGACGCCGTCGACGAGCACCATGTTGTGGTCGCGGGCCTCCAGCACCTGACCATGGGCGCCGAAGCTGAGGTAGCCCGGGTCGAGCACGAGCATCGACCCCTCGGCGTAGAGCAGGTACGAGCCGGGCTCGATGTGTTCGTGGCTCTGGGGGGAGCGACCGGCGCCGGTCGAGTCGCGGCCGAACAGGGAGGCGGTGATGCCTTCGCCCTGGGCGATGACCATCGTTGCGTCGGGTGACCAGTCCGACCGGAAGACGGCATTGCCGCCCTCGTACCAGAACGAGGTCGGCGACCCTGCAGGCGGCGCGGGCACGATCGTGTCGTCGAACGCCACGATGCTGTCGACGGCGAGGTCGGTCGATGCCTCCCACACGAACGCCGGCTCGGCGGTGGCCCACCTCCAGGCATACGCGGCCCGGTTGGGGAGCACGGGCAGCGCGCCGAAGTAGTGGGCTTCATCGGTGTTGGAGTCGTCGATCGGTGCGAGGGTGCCGTCGGGGAGGGTGAGCGCGAGCATCCAGTCCTGCGTGAGACCGAACTGGGCGGTCGTGTGGATCGCCGGGATGCGACGCCCGTCGGCGGTCGTCCAGCCGTCGTCGCCGAGGATGCGGTCCCACATTCCGAAGAACGGCGCCATCGTCTCGGTGGTGAATCGCTGGTAGTGGGGCCCCTCGGAGTAGGCGCCGTCGCCGGTGACGAGGATGTGGCGCAGCGCCTCGTCGACCTGGGTGGTGCCATAGTCCCACCATTTCAGTGGGTCGCGGCTGCCGTCGGGGTCGTCGGCCGCGCCGGGTGCGTACTCGGCGAGGACGACCGCGGCGGTTGCCATCGCGGCACCGCTCTTCGATCGATGGTTGTTCTGGTGGAGGTTGGCGACGCCACCCGCGGTCGCCGGGTCCGTGTAGTTCCGATACAGCTCACTGGTGAGATCGATCAGCAGGTCGGCGATCGTCCGGTCGTTGCCGCCGAAGTCGTAACCGGCACCGAGCATGGTGTCGAAGGCCCCCGACCACTGGAGGATCTCGCCGGCGGTGTCGATGTCGCGATCCCATCCGCCGATCGGCGGCGGTACGGCGAAACGGCTGCGGTTGAAGAGCCCGAGGAGGAGTTCCTCCACGATCTCGCCGGCTGCGCGGCGGGTCGCGTCGTCGGGAAAGGGGACGATCTCGCCGTTGATGACCGTGCGGTCGAGCGCGTAGGCGAAGGCGAGGAAGCGTGCGGCCCGTGCCATGTCCTTCTGGGCGTTGCGATCCGGATCGCCGGGCGTGCGACTCAGGCGGCGGGCCTCGTGGAGCGCGTGTGCGTCGAGGAAGATGCTCCGATAGGGCTCCCGCTCGAGTCGGGCGGCGAGGTCGGCCTCCGAGCCCGGGGTGAACACTGCGCGTGGGCGCGGCAGTCCGGCGCCGGGTACGACCCGCCCGTCCTGCGCGGCCGCCGCCGTGGCCGCAGGGGGGACTGCGCCGAGGGTGGTCGCGCCGAGGCCGGCGGCGACCATGAGTACGAGGAAACGTCGGATCACGGCCACTCAGCGTGTCACGGTCGCCGCCCGGTGGAAAGCTGCGACCGGTACCGGTCGCCGGGTTTCAGCCGCCGGCCAGGCGGGCCACCACCGGCTCGAGGGCGATGGCGGTGTCGAGTCCCTGCACGATGAAGTAGCTGAAGCCCCACCGTTCACGCCGTTCCTCGAGCTGGCGGACGATCTGATCCGGCGAGCCGACCAGGAGGATCGGACTCGCCGCGGCCTCGGCCGGGTCGAGTCCGAACAGGGCGGCGGTGCCCTCGATCGCCGCCTGCTGGTCATCGACCACCTGCGTCGACATCACGAGCGAGTTGAGTTCGATGTCGGCCATGCGGTCGCCGGCGGCGTCGCGCACCCACTCGAGCTTCTCGTCGAACCGGGCGGGGGTGATGTCGGCCACGGCATCGGGGCCGATCTCGCCGGCCTTCAGATTGGCGGTGACCCCCACGATGTCGGCGTGTTGCGCGGCGATGGTCAACATGCGTTTCCCGCCGCCACCGATCAGCAGCGGGGGAGGGGTCTGCACCGGCTTCGGGAGCCCGTCGAGACCCGAGATGGTGTAGTGGTCGCCGGCGAAGTCGACGGGACCGTCGCCGAAGAGGCCTCTGATGATCTCGATCGACTCCAGCATCCGGTCGATGCGTTCCCCGGGTCGGTCATAGGACATGCCCGCAGCGTCGTAGTCGGAGCGCATCCAGCCGGCGCCGATGCCGAACTCCATCCGGCCGTCGGACAGCACGTCGAGGGTCGCCATGTCCTTGGCGAGCACGACGGGATGGCGATAGTCGTTGCCGAACACGAGCGCGCCCACGCGCAGTGTCGTGGTCGCCTGCGCGGCGACGGCAAGGGCCGGGGCAACCGCGAGCTGGTCCTCGAAGTGGTCCGGCATGACGAGGGTCGAGAACCCGAGGTCCTCGACCCGCCGTGCGGTGTCGGCCCAGGTCATGCCGGGCGTGGTCGTGTTGATCTGGACACCGAAACGGAACGGCCGCATGGGGTCTCCTCTCGCCGTGTCCGGCCGACACTAGCGAAGCCGATGGCCCGCGGAACCGACCCGGGCCTACAGTCGGGTCATGGCGCGACCGCTCGACGACGAGGAGACCCGGGCGTTTCTGGCAACGGGCACCCGCACGGGAAAGCTCGCATGGGTGACGAAATCGGGTCGGCCTGCCGTGACCCCGGTCTGGTTCGTGCTCGATGAGCACGACGCCGGCTTCGATCTCGTGTTCAACACCGCGAGGGCATCCGGCAAGGCGAAGGCGTTCGCCCGAGACCCTCGGGTGTCGCTCGTGGTCGACGAGGAGCACCCGCCGTACGGCTTCGTGAAGATCGACGGCCAGGTCGAACTCATCGACGAACCGACGACCCGCCTGGCGTTCGCGACCCGTATCGGCGGTCGCTACATGGGTGCGGACAGAGCGGAGGACTTCGGTGCCCGCAACGGTGGCGACGACGAGTGGCTCGTGCGCCTCCGGCCCGACCGGGTGACCGCGTTCGCCGACATCAGCGGCTGAACCCGGCTCTCAGCCCCGACACTCCTCGGTGCCGATGACGGCAGCGGCGGAGGCGACCATCTCGTCGGCCGTCCCGTTGAAGGGTGGTTCGAGGAGCCACACGTAGTCGTCGCAGGCGAACGCGACTTCGGCGGCCTGGACGAAGCCGAGGTTGTCGTCGGGCTTCGGCAGGGTGACGCGCACGTCGACGCCTCCGATCGTCTCGATGCTCGTCTCGCCCGTGTAGTAGCGCGGCGTCATGGGGTCGAACCAGCCGGTCGGTGCGACGTCGGCCACCGAGATCTGCCCGGTGGTCGAGATGAACTGGGCATAGCCTTCCTCGCTGCCGACCTCGGTGGGCTGGGCGATACCCACGTTGCGCATGCCGGCGGCCTCCAGGGCATCGAGGGCGTGCTGCTCGGCCGGGACGCTGATCTCGGGCTCGAAGAAGTCGCGGGTTCCGGAGTCCCAGTCCTTCGCAGCGGGGCCGAAGGAGTAGTCGGCATGGCCGATCACGATCGATTCGTCATCGGCGCCGGAGACGCCCCACAGCGACATGTCGTCGGACAGGTACTCGCCGGTGAGGTCGCCGACCGGGAGGCGCACCACCGCCTGGGCCCGGAACGGCTCCGACGGTCGAGCGGTCGTCTGCACTGCGAACGCCGCACGTCGGCCGGTCCACGCCGCAACGACGAGCCATTGCCCGGTGGTGTCGTCGGCCGCGAGGAGCAGCCCACAGTCGAGGCCGAGGCGTTCGGCGTAGAGCTCGCCGGTTGCGGTGCGTTCGGCGAACGACGTGTCGGTCGGGTCGGTGTCCCATCCGGTCGGTACCGCCAGCCGGGCCGTCGCCAAGGCGCCCTCGATCACGGCCAGGGGACCGCTCGGGTCGCACAGCGGGGCGGGAACCGTCGTGGTGGTCGTTGTCGGTGTCGTCGGCGGGGTCGTTGGCGATGACGACGTGGGGGTCGTGGGCGGCGACGTCGTGGCCGGGGTCGAGGTCGTGCTGGTACCGATCGGCGAGGTCGTGGTGGCGTCGTCGGCGCACGAGGTGAGCAGGAGGGCGATCGAGGCGAGGGAGATCAGGAGACGGCGCTTCACCTCCCCAGTGGGGCCACAGACCGGCCCGATCGGCCAGGGACCTCGGTCCCGAATCCGCGACGCGACGCCTAGCGTGGCGGGATGAGCAGCGACGTCGTGGTCATCGGCGCGGGCATTGCCGGACTGTCGGCAGCGCGCGTGTTGCGCGCCCAGGGGCACTCGGTTCGGGTGCTGGACAAGGCCCGGGGTGTCGGTGGCCGGATGGCCAGCCGCCGGATCGGCGACGCTCGTTTCGATCACGGCGCACAGTTCTTCACCGTGCGCTCCTCGGCGTTCGCCGCGGTGGTCGAGCGGGCGAAGCTCGCCGGTGCCGTCATCGAGTGGACCCACGGCTTTCAGGCGACACCCGACGGCCATCCCCGTTGGCGAGGCGCCGAGGGGATGACGTCGCTGTGCAAGTGGATGGCGACCGACGCAGGGATCGAGCCGGAGCTCGGCTGCATGGTCGCCGACGTCCGCGAGTATCCGGCCGATGCCTACGTCGTCACGGCCCCGGTACCCCAGAGCCTCGCGATCCTGTCGTTCTCCGGCCTGCTGCCCGAACCGGCGACGGCGACGCGACTCGCGGGGATCGCCTACAAGCCGACCATCGCGATCCTCGCCACGCTCGATCGGGCACCGACCGCGATGCCGCCTCACGGCGGCTGCCAGTTCGCCGAGGGCGACGACCTCGCCTTCCTGACCGACAACCAGGCCAAGGGGATCTCGCCCGTTCCGGCGCTCACGGTGCACCTGTCGAACGATCGCAGCCACGAGTACTGGGGGCGTACCGACGACGATGTCGTGGCGTTCGCGACGGGTCGGGTCGGATCGCTGCTCGGTGATGCATCGATCGTTGCCGCCCAGGTCCAGCGATGGCGCTACGCGGGTCCCGTCGAGGTCCATCCGGAACCCACCGTCGTGTGGGGCAGCGCACCGGTGGTGGCCCTCGCCGGCGAGGCGTTCGCCGGCCCCAAGGTCGAGGGTGCCTTCCTCTCCGGCATGGCAGCGGCCGCTGCGGTCGACGAGCGCCTCGGCTGAGGGCGCGTCCCGCCCGCAACGCGAGGAACTCCCCCGACGCATCGGTCGGGGGAGTTCCTTCGGTGTTGCTTCGGTTGTCCGCTACCGGAGTCGTCAGCTCGCGCCGACAGCCTCGAGGTAGAAGCTGCGGTCGACGATCAGGCTCTCATCGACGGGCGTGTCGAATTCGGTGATCGTTCCGCCGTCGATGAACAGCTCCTGGACACGAGTCGTCGTGCCTTCACGGATCTCCCAGTCCATGACGAGTGAGGGAACCAGACGAAGGTCGTCGACGGGCCGGTCGATCTCGGCGGAGATCAGGTCCATCACGGCGTCGTCGCTGTGGTAGTCGCCCTGGTAGTAGGTGTTCACGGAACGGATGAATGCACGGGCGAACGCCACGCCGAGCTCACGGTTCTCGAGCAGCCGCTTGCCGAAGGAGTACTGACCGAGGGGCTCACCCGGGGTCTGGCTCGCGGCAAGGAAGAAGTTCGGGTCCTGCTGGGCATCGAGCCAGAACGGGTCGAGCAGCACGGCACACTGGACGCCGTTGTTCTGCAGCGCCGTCAGGGCGTCGGCATTCGGGATGGCCTCGATCACCGTGTCGGTCACGTCGAGGTCCTGACCGGTCTGACGCTCGATCTCGGCGATGCTGTAGTACACCGAGACGGAGCCCTTGCCGACCGACGACGACCACTTCAGGTCGGCGACTTCCAGCAGGTCAGGATCGTCCGGGTTCGAGAAGGCATCGCGGCGGCACCACAGACCTGTCTGGGCGACGTCGTAGTTGCCTGCATCCGGCGGGAAGTAGTTGCCGAGGGTCGCTCGCACGTCGAGGCCGAGGTTGCCGGCGTTGAACAGAGCGATCTCGATACCGCCCACGGCCACGTCGATGTCGCCGCTCGCCATCTGGGGAACCGCGTCGGAGTAGCCGATGTTGACGAACTCGATGTCGATGTTCTCCTTGTCGAACTCACCCTGTGAGATCGCGAGGAGCAGCGGTGAGTTGAACTCGAGGCGGAACGCGGATGCGACCACGACGGTCTCCCGCTCGGGAAGCGGCACGGGAGCCGGGAACCCGGGCTCGCAACGGGCGACCTGGCGGCTCGGGTCGATGATCGACGGATCGGTCACCGATGCTTCGCTGCACCCCTCGACGAAGCCACTGTCGACGTCGCCGTCGTCGTCGCCGCTGTCCATGTCGTCGCCACTGTCCATGTCGTCGCCGCTGTCGCCGCTGTCACCGCTGTCACCGGTGTCGCCGCTGTCGCTGGTGTCGCCGCTGTCGGTCGCCGTCGAGTCGTCGGCATCGTCACCGCATGCGACCGCGACCAAGGTCAATGTGAGTGCGACCGCCAAGAGGCGGAGCGCTTTGGAAGTGCGTTTCATGGATGGGAACCCCCTGTTGGAACGGACCGGATGGTCCGTGTCTTTCTCTGTCTGACTTGCTTGCTGGCGCCGGACCGTCACAGGACGGATCGGTCATTGGATGCCCAGGGTGTTGCCAACCTGGACAGGAACTGGATCACCGCGACGAACAGCACCCCGAGGACCGCGGCGACGAAGAGTCCGACGTAGGCCTGGAGTGGATCGAGCACGGTGCGGGCGTTGTTGATCCGATAGCCGATGCCCTGGAGCCCCGGCGAGAAGACGAACTCCACGCCGATGAGGGTCAGCACCGCCACCCCGGCCGCCACCCGCAGGCCGAGGAAGATCTGGGGGAGCGAGGCCGGCAGGATCACGTGGCGGAACGTCTGCAGGCGGGAACTCCCGAACGACTTCGCCGTCTCCTGGAGCTGGTCCGACACCGCGAGCACTGCGGCCATCGACTGGATCCAGACGAAGAAGAACACCGTGACGGCGATGACGGCGATGAGCGGCTTGTCGTCGAATCCGAGCACGATGAGGAAGATGCCGATGAGGGCGAGCTTCGGCACGGTGTAGAGAGCGTTGAGCGTCGGTTCGAGCGTGACCCGCAGGGTGCGGAACGTGCCCATCGTGACGCCGAACAGGAGGCCGAAGAACACACCCCAGCCGTAGCCCCAGAGCATGCGGCGGACACTGATCCCGATGTCGACCCACCAGTTGCCCTTCGGGTTCTCCTTGAAGGTGCGGCCGATCTCGCCGGCGATGTCGCTCGGCGGTGGATAGAAGCGGCGGTCGATCCACTCGGCCGAGGCGGCAACCTGCCACAGGGTCAGGATCAGCACCGGGAATGCGACGGCGAGGGTGGTCTCGATGATGCGGCGCCGGCGCAGGTACTTGTTGGGGTCGCGGTCGGCCGGTGAGGGCACCCGCACGACCCGCTCGAGGGAATGGGTGGTGAGTTCGGCGCGTGCGGCTTGCACGGGATCGTCGCTCATGGCTCGACGGTCTCCTCTCGGTCGGGCTCGACTTCGGCGCGCAGGAGTCGCCAGAGCTGACTGGTCATCGCCGCGAATTCGGGACTGTCCCGGATCTCGTTGCTGCGGGGCCGCTCGAACGGCACCGAGATGTCGGCGATGATCCGGCCCGGGCGCGACGACATCACGAGGACGCGGTCGCCGAGAAGCACGGCCTCTTCGAGACTGTGGGTGATGAACAGCACGGTCCGGCGGTCTGCCTGCCAGAGGGCGAGGAGCTCGTCCTGGAGGATCTGGCGCATCTGGGCATCGAGGGCGGCGAACGGCTCGTCCATCAACAGGATCTGTGGTTCGACGGCGAGTGCGCGGGCGATGGCCACCCGCTGCTTCATGCCGCCCGAGAGCGTGTGCGGCCACGACCGGGCCCGTTCGCCGAGCCCCAGCTTCTCGAGGTACGCGAGCGCCCGTTCGTTGCCTTCCTTCTTCTTCACGCCCTGGATGTCGAGGCCGTAGCGGGCGTTGTCGATCACCCGCTTCCACGGGAAGATCGAATAGTCCTGGAACACCATCGCCGTCGACTGGGTGTCGGAGCGGGTCGAGAGTTCGACGGAGCCTTCGCTCGGTCCGATCAAGCCGGCGACCATGCGCAGGAACGTCGACTTGCCGCAGCCCGATGGTCCGACGAGACACACGAACTCGCCGTCGCGGATCGTCAGGTCGACCGGACCCATCGCATGGATCCGTTCGGACCCGGCGCCGCCGAAGTAGCGGTGGACTCCGTTCGCGATGATCTTGTCGCCGAGCCGCGAATCCTGCTCTGCATCGTCAGGCTGCAAGGACCCCCCCTCCCCTCCGAAGACGCCGACAACGTAGCACGACGAACCTAAGGTGCAATCATTTAGGAGATTGCCGACCCGAGATCGTCGGTCGGAGATCAGGACGTGTGCGTCAGGCGGGTTCCCGCCATGTCGCCGGATTCGCGCCAGCGCTGGAGATAGCCGGCGTAGTGCATCAGGCTTCCGGGGTAGACGAGATTGCGGGCACCCTCCGGGGTGAAGCTGCCCTCGCTGTTGTAGTAGCCCGGCGTGCAGGTCAGGGAATACTCGGCGAGACCCATGGCCACGCCGTGCAGCACCGACAGCCACTCGTCCTCGGCCTCGACGGTCGCCTCGATCGAGGCGATTCCCTCCGACTCGCATGTGGCCACGATCCACGCCACATGACGGGCCGACTCGGACAGGAAATGGACGAAGTTGGTGCCGAAGCCGGCCTGCACGGTGCTGATGACCAACATGTTCGGGAAGTCCGCGGTGAGGATGCCGTGCAGGGTGTGGGCGCCGTCGCCCCATCGTTCGCTCAGCCGCGTGCCGTTGCGGCCGACCGGGTCGAACCCCAGCCTGCGCACCAGGCCGGTGGTCACCTCGAAGCCGGAGGCGAAGATCAGCAGGTCGAGGTCGTACTGCTTGCCGTCGACGATGGGCCCGGCCGGACCGATCTCGCGCACGCCCCGGCCGTCGGTGTCGACGAGGTGCACGTTGGGCTCGTTGAACGCGGCCAGGTAGTCGTCGTGGAAGCAGACCCGCTTGCAGTGCTTGCCGTACCAGGGCTTGAGCTTCTCGGCCGTCTCGGGATCGTGGACGGTGTCCTCGACCCGCTGGCGGAGTTCCGCCATGACCTCGAAGTCGGCCTGGTCGAGTTCGCGGCGTTGCTCGGGGCTCTCGGCCTGGATGTTGGTGTTCTCCCAGAGAATGCGGGTCCAGCCGTCGCCGACGAGGTCCTGCTCGGGCTTCTCGCCGGTGACCGCCGCCGTGAAGTTGCGCATGCGCTCCTCCTGCCAACCCGGCTCGAGGCTCGAGAACCACTCCACGTCGGTCGGGCCGTTGTTGCGCACCCCGACCGCGGACGGTGTCCGCTGGAAGACGTAGACGTCCTTCGCGGTGCGGGCCAGCTGGGGGACGACCTGGACCGCCGTCGCACCGGTACCGATGATGCCGACCGTCTTGTCGGCGAGCTTGTCCATCGGCGTCGTCGCGCTGCCGCCGGTGTAGGAGTAGTCCCAGCGGGCGGTGTGGAACGACCGTCCGGCGAAGGTCTCGATGCCTTCGATGCCGGGCAGCTTCGCCTTGTGGAGGATGCCGCCGGCGGTGATCAGGAACTTCGCCGCGATGCGGTCGCCGCGGGTGGTCGTGATGTTCCAGTGCTCGGCGTCGTCGTCCCACTCGGCCGTTTCCATCTCCGTCTGGAAGAGGGCATGGTCGTAGAGGTCGAAGTGGCGACCGATCCGCTGGCAGTGCTCGAAGATCTCGGTGGCGCTGGCGTACTTCTCGGTGGGCATGTAGCCCGTCTCCTCGAGCAGCGGCATGTAGGTGTAGGACTCGACGTCGCACATGCAGCCCGGGTAGCGGTTCCAGTACCAGGTGCCGCCGAAGTCGCCCGCTTTGTCGATGATGCGGAAGTCGCGGATGCCCAGCCGGGTCAGCTCGACCGAGGTGAGCATGCCGCCGAAGCCGGCACCGACGATGAGGGCGAGGCGTTCCTCGACGACCGGTTCGCGCGTGAAGCCCGGAACGACCCAGGGGTCGCGGTCGAAGTCCGCGTAGTCGCCGGTGAACTCCTTGTACTGCGCGAGTCCGTCGTCGCGCACGCGCTTCTCACGCTCGCGCTCGTATCGCTCGCGGGCTTCGGCGACGGGGTCGATGGCGTCGGAATCTGAAGACATGGCGCTCACTGCGGGTCGGTGGATGGGGCGGACATCCGGAGTCTGACAGCACCGGCGCCTCGTGGTCGCACCGGCGGTTGCCGTGCGTGCGCGGTGTCGGCTGCGGGTCCGGTTGGGCTCAGCGGGGAAGGGGATCGACGGCGGCCTCGATGACGGCGAGCATCTCGCGTCCGTGGGCCGCGCCGGCGTCGGCACCGAACTGCACGGCGGCGAGCAGCATCGTGATGAAGATGCCGACGATGCCGTGCCCGATCGTCTCGGCATCGATGTCGGCTCGCACCAGTCCGACGCCCTGATCGGCGCGGAGGCGAGCGGCGACCGCCGATCGGAGCTCCTCCATCGCCGGAAGTTCGACGATGCGATCGGCGACCTCGGGCTCGAGGCCGGCGAGCATCCGGCGGGCGAGCGGCCGCCGGTCGAGGGCCTCGATGAGGGTGAAGACCAGCGAGTCTCGCCAGGTCTGGTCTCCGGGCGTCTCGAGCACCGACGACACCCCTTCCTCGATGAGGGCGGCGATGTCGGCGTCGAGGGCGGCGAGGAAGAGTGCCCGCTTGTTGTCGAAGTAGGCGTAGGCGAGGGTGCCGCTGACGTTGGCGTCGCGGGCGATGTCGGCAACGGATGTGGCCCGGTACCCGTCGCGCCCGAAGCGGGCGATCGCCACGGTGAGGATCGCGTCGCGGGTCTGGGCGCCCTTCTCGGTCGGGGGATCGGTGATCGTCACGAATCCAGTGTCGCGGCCGAGGGCGAGAGACATGTGACGAGCATAACAGATTGAGGGATTGAGTAAATCTCTCAATTCGTGTAGGTTGTCGAGGCGGCGTTCGCCGCGCGATCCCCCAATCGCCATCCGCAGACACGTTCCCCAGGAGCCGGAGCTCACCATGACCACAGTGCCCACCACGACCCCAGTGCCCACAGCGAAGACCGCGCCGGCTCGGGCGGTGCCCACTCGCCGCATCTCGTTCGACGAGTCGCTCGCGGCGCTCCCCAAGCACTTCGCCGGCGATGACGACCTCATCGCCAGCCATCTCGCTGCCGTCCTCTCCGCCCTGTTCCCCGACGGCGAGGACTTCTTCGTCCGCTCCGTGCGCAACTTCCGCGACCGGATCGACGACCCGGCGCTGCAGCGCGACGTCGCCGGATTCATCGGGCAGGAAGCAGTGCACGGCAGGGAGCACCGCGTGCTCAACGACCGCCTGGCCGAACTCGGCTACCCGACCAAGCGCATCGAGCGCTCGGTCCGCTTCGGCCTCCGGGTGAGGGATCGGCTGGCCTCGCCGATCGCCAATCTCGCGGCGACCGCTGCGCTCGAGCACTACACGGCCACCCTCGCCGAGTTGCTGCTGAGCAACGAGGAGGTACGCGAGCAGCTGGGCACGCCCGAGTTGCGCGACGTGTTCTTGTGGCACGCGCTCGAGGAATGCGAGCACAAGGCGGTCGCGTTCGACGTCTACAAGGCGGTCGGCGGTTCGGAGCGCACCCGGAAGATGCAGATGAACCTGATCACGGTGAGCTTCATCTGGGCGGTCTCGTTCAATGTCTTCCTGTCGCTGCTGTGGGATCGTGAGACCTACCGGCGTGGTCGCCTTCGGGCAAGCGTCCGGCGGCTGCGCAAGAGCCCGATGTTCACCAAGGACGTGTGGCGCCGCCTGCGCGACTACAACCGCAGCGACTTCCACCCCGACGACCACGACACCGACGAACTGCTCGAGGCCTGGCGAGACGAGTTGTTCGGCGCCGAGGGTCGACTCAACCACATGCTCGCCGGGGCTGCATGAGCGAGACGGTCGCATCGCCCGAACACTCGGCCGTCCCCGAACACCTGGATGTCCTCGTCATCGGGGCCGGTCTGTCCGGCATCGACGCGGGCTATCACCTGCAGGCGGCGGACCCCGACCTGTCCTATGCGATCTTCGAGGCGCGCGACGCGATCGGGGGTACGTGGGATCTGTTCCGCTACCCGGGTGTCCGCTCCGACAGCGACATGTACACGCTGGGCTACCCGTGGCGCCCATGGCGTGGCGAGAAGGCGATCGCCGACGGCGACGACATCCTCGCCTACATCGTCGACGCAGCAGCCGAACACGGGATCGACGAGAAGATCCGCTTCGGCCTGCGGGTGATCGCCCTCGAGTGGTCGACCCCCGAGGCCTGCTGGAACGTGACGGCGGTCGAGGTCGGCACCGACCGGCGGATCACCCTCACCTGCGGTTTCGTCGTGTCGTGCACCGGCTACTACCGCTACGACCGGGGACACACCCCCGACTTCGACGGCCTCGAAGACTATTCGGGGCAGGTGATCCATCCCCAGTTCTGGCCCGAGGACTTCGATGCGTCGGGGGCCCGTGTCGTCGTCATCGGGAGTGGCGCGACCGCCGTCACCCTCGTGCCGGCCCTCGTCGATCCGGCGAGCACCCACCGGGCCGACCACGTCACCATGCTGCAACGATCGCCCACCTACATCGCGGCCGTCCCCTACAAGAACCCCATCGTGGGCAGGCTCGAGAAGGTGGTGCCCGACCGCTGGTCGGGGCCTGCGGTCCGTTGGTTCGCGGCGCTGGGTTCGCAGGGCTTCTTCCGCTTCGCCCGTCGCTTCCCGAAGTTGGTGCGATCGCTGTTGCTGAAGGGCGTCGAACGCGAGCTGCCCGACGGCTACGACATCGCCACACACTTCACACCCCGCTACGACCCGTGGGACCAGCGCCTCTGCGCCGATCCCGACGGCACGCTGTTCGCGGCGATCCGTCGTGGCGACGTGTCCGTCGTGACCGACGAGATCGACCGCTTCACGGCGACCGGTGTCCGCCTGCGTTCGGGTATCGAGTTGCCGGCCGACATCGTCGTGACCGCGACCGGGCTCGAGCTGCTCTTCCTGGGCGGGACGCAGGTCGTCGTCGACGGTGGGGTCGTCGACCTCTCGTCGCGGCTGCTGTATCGGGGGATGATGCTCGAGGGTGTGCCCAACCTCGCGATCGCGGTGGGCTACACCAACGCGTCGTGGACGTTGAAGTGCGATCTCACCTGTGAGTACGTGCCCCGTCTCCTCGCCGAGATGCGGGCGCAGGGAAAGGCCCAGGCAACCCCGCGCAACCACGACCGCAGTGTCTCGTCCGAGCCGGTACTCGGTCTCACCGCGGGCTATGTCCAACGATCGGCCCACCTCTTCCCGCGGCAGGGGTGGAAGGCGCCGTGGCGGGTGCATCAGAGCTACCTCAAGGACTATCGGGCGATCCGGCGCGGTGCCGTGGTCGACGAGGCGCTGGAGCTGTCGAATCCCCGCGTCGATGCCGCGCCGCACCGGGCGGGGGTTGTCTCCCGTATCCTCCGTACATGACCGCCGACGCGAGCGAGGGCAAACAACAGACGCTGGTCGGGATCTCGTTCGACGACCTGTACCGCGCCCAGGAGTTCATGACTGCGGCCGTCGGCATGGCCGCCCGCGGTGATCTCGTGCTCGACGATCGGGTACTGATCGTCAAGGACGAGAAGGGCGACACCAAGGTCGTCGAGACCACCGACCTCCAGAGCGGGCGCAGTGCCGTCTCCGGGGCGATGTGGGCCGGGCTCGTCGGGCTGATCATCGGCGGCCCCGTCGGCTGGGCCGCAGGCATCGCCGCTGGTGCCGGTGCCGGCGCCATCGCCGCGAAGGTGATCGACCTCGGCATCTCCGACGAGTGGGTCGAGTGGTTCCGCCAGGCCGTCGTCCCCGGGTCGGCGATCGTCGCGCTCCTGGTCACCGACCTCCGCGACGACGCACTCGTCGAGGAGGCCCGCCGGTTCACCGGATCGCATCTGGTCTACGCGAACCTCGAAGAGGGCATGATCGAGCGTCTGGCCGAGGCGCTGGGTGATCTCGACGGGCCCGACGCCCGCCCCGAGGCACCCGAAGATCAGTCCTGATCGGCGGTCCGCTCGGGCTTCCAGTAGCCGCGGATCGTCGTCTGTGATCGGGCGACGCCGCGTCGATCGAAGAGCAGCTTGCGGATCGCCTGCATCGACGCGGCCTCGCCGGCCGCCCAGACGTGGGTGGTCCCGGTGATCTCGGCAAGCTCGCTCGCGGCGGCGACGAGCCGTGCACCGGGCGCCTCGCCCTGCTGCCGCACGACCCACTCGACCGTCGCCCCGGGGTGTGGGGGAAGGGGGCGGATCGCCTCGTCCCGATCGACTTCGGCCGTCACCGTGATCGTCGTCGTGGGAGCGAGACGATCGAGTAGTTGCGCGATCGCCGGTACCGCGGTTTCGTCGCCGAGGAGATGGAACGTTGTCGCATCGGGCGAGAACTCCGCACCCCGTCCCGGCCCCGAGAGGGCCGCGGGGGAGCCCACCGCGGCGTGTTCCGCCCATTGCGACACCACGCCGCCGGCGTGACGGACGATCTCGAGGGCGAGCCGATCGGGTGCCCCGGCCGCGAGCGGGGTGAACGTGCGCAACGCGGGTCGCACGTCGCCGGGCAGCAGGAACTCGTTGCCGTTCCATGTGGGAAGGATCAGCTCTGTCGTTCCCGGAGACGGGACGAGGAGCCGAACGCTGGCGGCCGGTTCGGCGCACATCGCGTCGATACCGGCAGCCTCGAACGTGAGCCGGAGGAGCCGCGGGGTGACCTCGACCCGCTCGACCACCGTCACGGGGACGAGCGGTGGGGGTTCACGCCGCGACCGAAGCCGTTCGACGCGATCATCGGGGCTGGCGTCGCTCATGGCGCCAGAGTCTAGAGAACGAGCAGGAATCGCCGTCAGCGACCCGGCCGCGACCAGACGCCGTCGGGATGACGCTGCCAGATCCCGACCTCCCACCCGCAGGCCAGGCCGATGTCGAGATCGTCGGTTGCATCGACGGCGGCCTGCAGGTCGTCGACGCCGTAGCCGATGCTCAGATGGAGCCAGTCCTTCGGACGGAGCGGGTCGTCGGTGCTGTCGACCGTGTGGAGTTCGACGAAGCGCGCCGTGAGCCGATGGAGCCAATCGGAGGCGAGTTCCAGTCCGACCCAGTCGGGACGGTGGTGCAAGTCGACGATCTCGACGCCGCCGACGGGGCCGTCCATCGTGGTGGCCGCGTGGTCGAGTTCCGCGACGATGCGCGGGATCTCGTCGTGATGGCGGTGGAAGAAGCCGGTGAGCGTGCAGTGCGGGGGATAGTCCTGCGCGGTCGTCGCCCCGCGTTCGGTGATCCGGCCGAAGACCTCGGCGAGCGCGGTGGCGAGTGGCCCGGTCGGCGTCGCGTAGAGGATGAGCTCGGCCGAGGTCACGGCGTGAGTGCCGCGAGTCGGCCGTCGACCACGACGGCGCGCACCCGGGCCGGACGGCTCGATTCGGGTGGTTCGACCACGATGAGATCGGCGCGGGCGCCGGCCTCGATCACGCCACGGTCGTAGAGGCCCGCTGCTTCGGCCGGACCGCGCGACACGGTGTGCCACGCCTCGTGGAGCGACGCACCGAGAGATGTCAACACGAATGGCGCGTGGAGCATCGACTGGTAGTGGTAGTCGGAACAGATCAGGTCGGCGACGCCTGCCTCCCAGGCATCGCGCACGCTCAGGTTGCCGAGGTGGGAATGGCCACGCACGAGGTTGGGGGCGCCGAGGAGGATCGCGATCCCGGCGTCGCGATAACGCTGCGCCAGCTCGATCGACAGCGGGAACTCGGCGATGTCGACGCCGAGGGCGAGGTCGCGGCGAAGGTCGGTGTCGCTCGATGCGTCATGGCTCGCCGTGGCGATGGAAGCGTCGTGGGCGGCCCGGGCGAGTCGCTCCTCCTGCACCCGTCCCAGCTCCCGGCGTGCGACCGCAGCGCGCTGTTCGGCCTCCAGTGCGTCCTGGCCGAGTCCCGATCGTTTCACCTGCAACTCGGTGATGCCCTCGACCATGGCGATCCCGCCCGGCGTGTGGTCGTTGTAGGACAGCATCGTGATCGAGCCGTCGGCGATCCATCCGAGGAGCTCGTCGATGTCGTCGGTGTTGCACCGCTCGTGGCGCACGTGGAGTCGCAGCTCGGGACCCCACCGTTCGGTTGACGATCCCCGCAGCGCGGCGACCAGGTCGCGAAGGGTCTCCCGGCTGCGCAGCCCGGGCTCCCAGCCGTCGGTCACCGACACATAGCCGGTCGTGATACCGGCTGCGAGGAGGTGACTCCGGGTCTCCGCGACCGCAGCGGCGACATCGACGAACACGCCCGGTCGGGGCATCACCGTGCGCTCGAATCCGTCGCCGTGGATGTCGACCAGCCCGGGGAGGACGAGGGCGCCCGCCGCGTCGATGTCGACGGTGCCCGCCGCGCCGTGGCGGCCGACCGACTCGACCACGGGTCCGCGGCACACGACGTCGGTCCGTTCGGTGCTGCCGGCGGGCAGCAGAACGGTTCCGCCCCGGATCGTCAGCATCGGTGTCACGGAGACGGCCACGAGGCGACGGCTCAGTGCACGCCGCGATTGTGCGCGCCGTTCGGCGCGATGGCTTCGTCGACCGCGACGACGCGCTCGAGGAGGAACTCGAAGGGCAGATACGACACCTTGTGGTGCTCACCCTCACGAGGGGGCAGGAGCTGCGACATCTGCAGGAGTCTCCAGCCGTCGCGCAGGGCGTCGAGTCCGGTGACGTAGGGCGGCGAGTCGCCTCGGTCGGGGAGGCCCGGCCCTTGGCCGTCGGTTCCGTCGTGGAACGCCCACGCGACCACATGGCTCGCGAAGGAGGAGTTCGTCGTGTAGAGCTGGAGGACCTGTTGGCGTTCGACGCTCACCGCCGCGCCCCTTCGAGCAGGGCGGCACGACCCTCGATCCGGGTGCGGTACCAGTCGACGTCGAACGAGGGATCGTCGCTCAGGTAACGCCAGAGGCGGACACGTTCCATGGTCTCGATCCGGTACTCGCCGTCGAAGGACCAGGGATGCATCTTGCGCAGGACGTTGGCGACCGTGTCGCCCGGCGCGGTGGTCGCGAACATGTGATCCCAGGAACCCTTCGCCACCTCGTCGTAGTCGGAGGTGTCCCAGAGGCGAACCTGCGGTTCCGTCGGGTTGAGACGCAGCTTGAACATCCAGCGGTGGTTGCCGGACGGGTTGTCCTGGCCTGCGTGCCAGACGCCCTGGTGGAACACGAGGATCGTGCCCGCCGGCCCGGTAAAGAACTTCTCACCGGCGATGTGCTGATAACGGGCGACGCTGTTCTCGTGGATGTTGCGAAGATGGCTGCCCGGTACGAAGCGGGTGCCGCCTTCGCCCTCGCCGACGTCGTGGGGGAAGTAGAAGAGCTGGATGTCGAACGTGGGATCGTCACTGTCGATCGCCGCGTCGCAGTGCAGATCCTGGATGCGAGGTGAACCGGCCGGATTGAAGTGGATCGCGTGGTGGTCGAAGACGGGGTTCGCCCCGACGAGCGATCGGATCGCGCCGGCGATCTCGGGGAGTTCGTAGACGCGACGCAGCGCGCTGTCGGCCGGGTAGCACTCGGAGAGAGGGGTGCCGGAGCGGGGTTGGAACTCGCCGGGATCATCGGAGGGGTGGCCGAGCAGGGCCGACAGTTCCTCGAGGACGGTGCGGTTGAGCTCGTCGGGAACGACGGCATCGAACCGCAGATAGCCGTCGGCGACGAATCGCGCCATGTCGAGTGTGCTCAGCAGGATGGGATCAGTCACCATCGACTCCTCTGTCCGCCACGGATGTGTTCGCCATTCGTAGCAGCCGGGCTACGGTCGGCGCATGTCGTCACCTGCTGTCACCACCCCGAAGGTCAACCCCAACATGGAGTACCGGCGCCTCGGCCGTACCGGTCTCAAGGTCAGCGTGCTCTCGTTCGGGAGCTGGGTCACGTTCGACACCCAGCTCGACGACTCGCTGGCGCTCGACTGCATGGCGGCGGCCGGCGAGGCCGGCTGCAACTTCTTCGACAACGCCGAGGCCTATGCCCGAGGCGAGAGCGAAGCGATCATGGGGCGGGTGCTGCAGGAACTGGGATGGCCGCGCTGGTCCTACGTGCTCACCACCAAGGTGTTCATGGGCATCCACGGCGACGTCCCCAACATGCGGATGACTCTGAACCGCAAGTACCTGATGCAGGCGATCGACGCGTCGCTCGAACGTCTCCAGACCGACTTCGTCGATGTCCTCTACTGTCACCGCGCCGACCCGGAGACGCCGATCGAGGAGACGGTGTGGGCGATGAGCGACATCATCGCCGCGGGCAAGGCCCACTACTGGGGAACCAGCGAGTGGCGGGCCGACGAGATCCAGGCGGCGATCGACATCGCCGAGCGTCACCACCTGCACAAGCCGGTGACCGAGCAGAGCCAGTACAACCTGCTCGAGCGCAAGAACGTCGAGAAGAACTATCGCCGTCTCGTCGACGACCACGGCTACGGCAACACGATCTGGAGTCCGCTCGCATCGGGGCTGTTGACCGGCAAGTACCGCGACGGGATCCCCGCCGACTCCCGTGCCGCGCTCGACGGCTACGAGTGGCTCGCCGGTCGGCTCACCGCGGCCGAGGCGGTGGCGCAGGTCGAGAACCTGCGTCCGATCGCCGATCGACTCGGGTGCACGATGGCCCAGCTCGCGTTGGCGTGGTGCACGCTCAATCCGGCGGTGTCGACGGTGATCACCGGCGCGTCGAAGGTCGAGCAGGTCGTCTCGAACTTCGGCGCCCTCGACGTGATCCCGCTGCTCACCGACGAGGTGAAGGCCGAGATCGAAGCTGCCGTCGCCTGATGGAACTCGGCGTCGTCGATCTGTCGGCGCCCGTCGACGAGCAGGCGCGGGTGATGGCCGATGCCTGTGAGAGCCTCGGCTTCTTCCGCGTTCCGCTCTCGGTCGTCGCCCCCGACGTCGCCGCAGCGGCATGGGACACGGCGGCGCAGTTCTTCGCCCTGCCCGAGCCCGCCAAACGCGACGTCGAGTTCCCCGAACCCGGCTACCCCTACGGCTTCTCGCCCTACGGCTACGAGACGCTGGCCCGTTCGCTCGACGATGTCGACGCGCGTCCCGACATGAAGGAGTCGTTCTCGGTCGGCCCCGACTGTGGACCGTATGTGTCCGTGGCGCCCGACCAGGAATGGATCCGGTCACCGAGCTTGTGGCCGGCGGCGGTCCCGGCGCTGCGGTCGGCCTGGGTCGCCTACTACCGCGCCCTGAGCGAGGTCGCCGCACGATTGCTGTCGGTGATGGCCGTGGCCCTCGATCTGCCGGCGAACCACTTCGACCCGCTGATCGATCGACCGATCACGTCGATGCGGGCCATTCACTACCCGGCCGCGCCGCCGACCGACGGTGCCCTGCGGGCAGGCGCCCATGCCGACTACGGCACGCTCACCATCCTGCGCACCGACGAGATCGGGGGCCTGCAGATCGTCGACGCCGACGGTGCATGGGTCGACGTCGCGCCCGACCCGGAGATGTTCGTGGTCAACCTCGGCGACTCGATCGCACAGTGGACCAACGATCGTTGGCGCTCGACCGTTCATCGGGTCGTGCCGAGGCCCGAACCTCGTCAGTCGATGGCCTTCTTCCACATGGCCAACTGGGACGCGGTGATCGAGTGTCTTCCGGGCTGCGTCGCACCGGGCGAGAAGCCGCGGCACGAGCCCGTCGAGGCTGGGCCGTGGCTCATGCAGAAGTTCCGCTCGACGGTCGTCTGACCCGTCGGACCGAACTCGTGGGCCGTCGACGCCGTCAAGCGCCGATGCCGGATGCTTGCGCTGCCGCGATGAGAGCCGGCCCGTCGACCGGGAGGATGAATCCTGCAGAGATCGCGGCGTTGACCGAGGCGGTCCAGGGCGTGATGAAATCGGCCGCGGTCGGGTAGAGGGCCGCCAGCTCGACGTCGGTCAAGGGTGTGGTACTGCCGAAGAGGCCACAGAACCCGAGGCCGCTGTTCAGCCCGTCGATCCGTGCGATGGGCACATCGACGTGCGGCGACCGGACACCGCCGAGCGCGTTGCCGATCGCGTCCCGGGCCAACACGGTCGGACTGGTCGATTCCGCCGCGAGCGGGTCGGCGGTCGGCGGCGCGCCACCCCCGCGTACCCACGTGTCGAGGCTGTCGAATGCGGCCTGGAGGAGCAACCAGTGCGGTCCCGAGTTCACCGGCTTGTCGCATCCGACGCTCTGCGGGTTCCGCATGAAGTCGAACATCAGCGCGGTTCCGGTCCCGTCGGCCGGATCTCGCGGCCCGGCCGACAGTATGTAGGAGCCGATGTGGGAGGTGCCCGCCAGCTCCCACATGCGGAACTGGGAGGTGTCGGGCTGACGGATCTCGGTGTTGGACCGGATGACGTCGTCCTCGGCCTGCACCACGAAGACCGGCACGTTCAGGTCGCCCCTGATGAAGGTGGGTCGCGGCGTCGAGATCTGGCCGAGCGGTGCCTGCCGCAACGACGACCCGCTGATGCCGCGGCTGTGGATCATGAACCCGTCGAACACATCGGCGATCGGATGGACGGCGTTGACATAGGTCATCATGCGGCTGGCCGACTGCGACTCGCCGGTGGCGATCACGTACTCCGGTTCGAGCCCGCCGAGCAGTGCCGGGTTCTCCCGGACCTCCCGCCCGGCCTGGCTGAAGATGTCGTAGCTGAAGCTGTCGCCGGGATGGCTGAGCTTGTTGTAGCGACGGGTCGGTCACCAGCATGTTGTTGACCCCGACGGATTGCGCGGTGACGGCCACATAGGCATGGCCCGACCGCACCACGTTGTTGTGCGCCATCTGCCAGTCGACCGCGATGTCGGTCCCGGATGTCACGTTCATCCATTCGACGATGACGGTGCCGCTGAAGTCGGCCGGATCGGTCGGCGTCAAGGCCACGAGTCGGGTGAAGAAGAGCTCCTGGCGCTCGTCGGGAGTGACCGTCCAGACTCCGTCGGCCGACAGCGGAGAATCGCTGCCATAGCTGCTGGCCAGGCCACCGAGAAAGAACTCGGCTCGTTGATAGCCGACGTCGGCGACGTCGATGCCGGTCGAGAGCGAGCTCTGTCCAGGCCCGGTGATGGGGCCGACCAGGCAACCGGTCGCCATCAGGGCGGTCGCGACCGCCACCCAGAACCCGCGCAATCGTCGTCGATGCTGCATCTGTCCCCCCGGACGGCCGGTGATGTGAAACTATCCGCCGCCGAAATCGCTGTCACTTCGGACCTTGCCCCGCTCCCCGTTCATGCTCCTGACAGAAGACGTGACCTGTGTCACACTGGAGACCATGCTGATCAGCGAAGTCCTGCGGCGCAAGGGAAACGCGGTCGCGACCGTCGACCCCGCAGCGACGATCACGGAGGTGGTCGAGGCGCTCGCTCGCGTCGGCGTCGGTGCCCTCGTGGTGTCGGGCGACGGTCGCCGTGTCGACGGGATCATCTCCGAGCGCGACGTCGTCCGGGCGCTGGCCGCACACGGTCGCGACGCCGTCGACCGGACGGCGCAAGAGGTGATGACCCGGGAGGTCGTCACCTGCAGCGAGACCGCGACCATCGAGCAATTGATGACCGAGATGACGGAGCGGCGCTTCCGTCACGTCCCGGTCACCGACGACGGCGAGTTGATCGGGATCGTCAGCATCGGCGACGTCGTCAACGCCCGGGTGCGCACTCTCGAGACCGAGACCCGCCAGCTGACCAACTACATCTCGGGCTACTGATCAGGTCGTGAGCAGCCCCTGATCAGCGACGCCGCCGCCGGGCGTGCGGCGCCATGTGGGGCTCGGGCCGGTTGGTGTCGACCGTGTCGATGTCGAGACCCGGGGGCAGCAGCTCGTCGAGCGCGTCGAGCACGCCCTCGTCGAGCCGCACGTCGGCCGAGGCGAGTGCGTCCTCGAGCTGTTCGGGCGTGCGGGGGCCGATGATGACGCTCGAGACGGCCGGGTGCTCGGCGGCCCATGCCGTGGCCAGGTGGGTCAGCGGCACGCCGGCATCGGCCGAGAGTTCGAGGAGTTGCTCGATCAGATCCAGCTTCGCCTGTGTCTGGGCCCTCGACCGGTCCCAGCGGGCCGTGTTGTGGGCTGCCATCCGCACGGCGCGGGCATCGTCGGGCACGTCCTGGTCGTGGCGGTACTTCCCGGTGAGCCACCCACCGTTGAGCGGGGCGTAGGTCATGACGCCGACGCCGAGACGTTCACACGTCGGCAGGACCGCCCGTTCGACGTCTCGGTTGAAGAGGTTGTAGAGGCACTGTTCGGAGCGCACCCGGACGTGGCCCCGCTGGTCGCTGATGTGGCGGGCCTCGACGATCCACTCCGCCGAGGTGGCCGACATGCCGGCGTAGAGGATCTTTCCGTCCCTCACGAGCTGGTCGAGCGCGCCGAGCGATTCGTCGAGATCGAGGCGGGCGTCGCGGCGGTGCAGTTGGAAGAGGTCGATGCGGTCGGTGCCGAGGCGACGGAGGCTGTCCTCGACGGCGCGGACGAGCCAACGGCGCGAGCCGCCCATGTGGTTCGGGTCGGCGCTCATCGGGATGAACGCCTTGGTCGCCAGCACGACATCGTCGCGACGGCCGGCCAGGGCTCGGCCGAGCACCTCCTCGCTCTCGCCCATGCTGTAAGCATCGGCGGTGTCGACGAAGTTGATCCCCGCATCGAGAGCCCGGTGGACCATCGACACACACTCGTCGTGATCGGTGTTGCCCATGGCCCCGAACATCATCGTGCCGAGGCAGTACTTCGACACGCTCACGCCGGTGGCGCCGAACGTCCTCATCTCCACGGTGGACCCTCCTCGATCGGACGGGGCCGACGCTACGTGATTTGCGAGACCGGTGTCCGAATGGACGCTCCGGCCAGGGCCGGATGGTCACGTGTAGCGGGTGTCTGACACCGGTGTGGCGGGTCAGCGGCCGCGGCGTTCCATGTACTTCGCCATGGCGTCGGCCATGTCGCGCAGTTCGGGGTCGGACTCGAACATCGGCTCGAACTTCTCCCGGGCCCGCTTGCGCTTCTCGGGGTAGTACTCCGTGGGCCAGTAGCCGTCGTGTGGGGCATAGCTCTTGAGCACGTTGCGGGCCACGGTCGCCTTGTGGACCTCGTCGACGCCGTCGGCGATGCCCATGGTCGGTGCCGACGCATACATGGCCTGGATCGGTGTGAGGTTCGTGGTGCCGAGCGATCCGAGGATGTGGAGGGCATTGAACGACACCTCCCGGAGCACCTTGGCCATCGAGAACTTCACGGCGGCGATGTCGGTGCGGGTCTCCTGGGTGCTCGAGTTGTCGATCTTCCAGGCCGTCTCCAGCACGAACAAGCGCAGCATGCGGATCTGGGCGTAGGAGTCGGCGATCTTCTCCTGCACCATCTGGTGCTCGCCGATGATCTTGCCGTGCGACTCTCGGCTGAGGGCCCGCTCGCACATCATGTCGAACGCGAGCTTGCAGTTGGCGATCGTCCGCATTGCGTGGTGGATCCGCCCACCGCCGAGGCGACGTTGGGCCAGGACCTTGGCGCCGTCCTCCGGACCGAGGAGATGGTCGGCCGGGATGCGGACGTCGTTGTAGATGATGTGGTTGTGGGTGCGCGGCTCGGGCTGGATCTCGACGCCGGGGGTGTCACGCGGCACGACGAACATGCCGTTGGTGCACATCACGAACAAGATGTCGGCCGCCCGGCCTGCGCTCGTGAACCACTTCTCGCCGTTGATCACCCACTCGTCGCCGTCGCGCACCGCGTGGGTTCGGAACAGGTTCGGGTCGGAGCCACCCTGCGGTTCGGTCATGGAGTAGGCGGACCACAGCTCCTGCTCGAGCATCGGCTTCAGCCAGCGCTCCTTCTGCTCCTCGGTGCCATAGGCGGCGAGGAGCTCCATGTTGCCGGTATCGGGGGCGGCGGAGCCGAACATCTGCGGCGCCGAGCCGTAGCGGCCGAGGATCTCGTTGAGCAGGCCGAGCTTGAGCTGGCCGAGCCCGGGTCCGCCGAGTTCCTCGTCGAGGAACAGGGCCCAGAGGCCCTGGGCCTTCACCTGGTCCTGCAGACCCTTCACGATCGCCTTGATCTTCGGATCCTTGGAGCGGACCGCGTACGGGAAGATCATGTCGAGCGGCTCGACCTCCTCGCGGCAGAACTTCTCGACCCAGTCGAGCTTCTCCTGGAATTCGGGTTCGGTTGAAAAGTCCCAGGCCATCGGTGCCCCCATGCGTTCGTCGGCTCCCGGAATGTAGGCCAGGTCCACCCCGGATTCACAGGTGCGCAAGGATTGACGCCGATGACCCCTGACGACCTCGATCTCCACGACCCCGACCCGGAGCGTCTTCGGGAGTGCGAGTACTGGCGGTGCGGCGAGCTCTTCGAGGCGCGGTCGGTGCAGCACCGGTTCTGTCGCAAGGCGTGTCGGAGCCGTCAGCACAAGTGGCAGAGGGCGCAGGATCGGCGACAGCGCCGCAGCGAGCGACGGGGCCGTCCGCCCGTCGCGTGAGCGATACCGGGTGGCGACGACGATCGGCGCTCCCACTACGCTCCGGCCATGCCTTCGATGAGTGGTCGCGTCGCCAACTTCTTGAGCAGGCGATTCCCCGACGTCGGTCGGCGGGCCACGCTGCGCCAGATCGAGAAGTTCCGGGCCAGCAAGGGAACCAAGGGCAACACGCTCCTGGGGAAGCCGGTCTTTCTCCTCGATGTGGTCGGACGCAAGAGCGGCGAGTCGCGACCGGTCATGTTGATGCGGGTGCACCGGGGCGACGATCTGATCGTCGTCGGATCCAACGGCGGCAATCCCACGACCCCCAACTGGTGGGCCAACCTCGTCGCCGCCGGCGAGGCCCATGTCGAGGTCGGCGCCGACCGGTGGGCGGTCGAGGTGCACGAGCTCGACGACGGCACCGAGCGCGACGACTGCTGGGCGCTCGCCTGCGCTGCGTACCCCGACTTCGCGTCCTACCAGGAACTCACGGATCGCAAGATCCCGATCGCCGTGCTGACCAGAAAGGGCTGATCATGCCGACCCCCTCCGTTTCGATCGGGCTGCCGCCGCAGCCGGGTGCCACCGACCTCGCCGTTCTCGCCGAGGAGCTCGGCTACGAACGGGTGTGGCTCTACGACTCCGCGGCGCTCTACGAGGACATCTGGATCCATCTGGCGTTGATCGCCGAGCGCACTTCGCGGATCGGGCTGGGCACCGCGGTGCTCGTGCCCAACCTCCGCCACGTGATGACGACCGCGTCGGCCGTCGCGACCGTCGCCCGCATGGCGCCCGGCCGCCTCGCGGTCGCGATCGGCACGGGCTTCACCGCCAGGCTCGTCATGAACAAGGGTGCGCTGTCGTGGGCGACCACGGAGACCTATGTCCGCCAGCTGCGCGGGCTCCTCGCAGGCGAGGTCGTCGACATCGCCGGCGAGCGGTGTCAGATGATCCACCATCCCGACCTCGCTGCCCCCCGGCCGATCGACGTGCCGATCCTCCTGTCGGCGCTCGGACCCAAGGGGCAGGGCATCGCGGCCGAGATCGGCGACGGACTCATGAATGTGGCGCCGCCCGACGGCGGCGCATGGGACTGGTACGTGCACATGGTCAACGGGACGGTGCTCGACGACGGCGAATCGCCCACCGCCGAGCGCGTCGTCGACGCCGCAGGCCCGTGGGAAGCGCTGTCGCATCATGGTGCGTGGCACCTGGCCGGCGAGGAGATCGTCCCGATGCTGCCCGGTGGGGCGGAGTGGCTCGATCGGGTGGTCGCCGACCGGCCCGAGGCCGAGCGCCATCTCTCCGTGCACGAGTGGCACTGCACGCATGTCAACGATCGCGATCGTCCCCTGCTCGCGGCGAAGGGCACGGCCGACGACCCCTGGTCGGGATGGGTCGGCGAGGATGCCGACATCGCCGGGCGGATCGCGGCGAGCGGTGCGGCGGGGACGACGGAGGTGCTCTTCACTCCGGCGGGCCCGGACCTCGAGCGAGAGCTCCGTGCGTTCGCCCGCGCCGCGGGTCTGGGGTGAGATCGTGACCCAGATCCTCGGCCAGTTCTGCATCAACGTCCGCGACCTCGATCGCGCCCTCGAGTTCTGGGAGGGCGTGTGCGAGCTGGAGGTCCAGCATCGCACCGAGATCCCCACCGCGTTCGAGGCGGTGCTGCAGAGTCCCCATGGTGGCTCCCGCATGCAGCTCGCCCAGCAGCGGGCCGCCGACGGCAGCGCGGTCGACCAGCCGATCGACATGGGCACGGCGATGTGGAAGCTCTACATCAACACGTCGGATTGCCAGGCGGTCTACGACCGGGCGATCGCGGCCGGATGCGAGTCGGTGACCCCGCCCCGGAAGCTCGACCGCTGGCCCGTCACCGTCGCGTTCGTGGAGGACTTCGACGGCTACCTGATCGAGTTCGTGGAACACCACGAGGGAACCCGCGAGGGAGTTCCCGACCCCAAGAAGGTCGCCTGATCCGTGGGCGATCGCCCGTGGATCATGCGGACGTACTCGGGGCATTCGTCGGCGGCCGCGAGCAACGAGCTGTATCGGACCAACCTCGCGAAGGGCCAGACGGGTCTCTCGATCGCGTTCGACCTCCCGACCCAGACCGGCTACGACCCCGACCATCCGCTGGCTCGGGGTGAGGTCGGCAAGGTCGGCGTGCCCGTGGTGCACCTGGGCGACATGGCGACCCTCCTCGACGGGATCCCGGTCGACGAGATGAACACGTCGATGACCATCAACGCGCCGGCGGCCTGGCTGCTGGCCCTCTATGTCGCGCATGCCGAGACGCAGGGGATCGCTCGCACGGCGCTGCGCGGCACGACACAGAACGACATCGTCAAGGAGTACCTCAGCCGCGGCACCTACATCTTCGCACCAGAGCCCTCGCGCCGTCTGATCGTCGACACCATGGCGTTCTGCGCCCACCAGGTGCCGAAGTGGAATCCGATCAACATCTGCTCGTACCACCTGCAGGAAGCGGGGGCGACGCCGGTGCAGGAGATCTCGATCGCGCTGGCGACCGCGGTCGACGTCCTCGACGCGGTGCGTGCTTCCGGGCAAGTCGAGCCGGAACGCTTCGTCGACGTCGTCGCGTCGGTCTCGTTCTTCGTGAACAGCGGCATCCGGTTCGTGGAGGAGACCTGCAAGATGCGGGCCTTCACCGAGATGTGGGACCGGCTCACCGCCGAGCGCTACGGGATCACCGAGCCGAAGGCGCGCCGGTTCCGCTACGGCGTGCAGGTCAACTCGCTCGGACTCACCGCCGAGCAACCCGAGAACAACATGCACCGCATCGCGCTGGAGTTGCTCGGGGTGACGCTGTCGAAGGACGCCCGGGCCCGCTCGATCCAGCTGCCGGCATGGAACGAGGCGCTCGGGCTCCCCCGACCGTGGGACCAGCAGTGGTCGTTGCGGCTCCAGCAGATCCTCGCCCACGAATCCGATCTGCTCGAGTACGACGACATCTTCGCCGGCTCCCACGTGATCGAGGCGACGACGGCGGAGCTGGTCGAAGCCGCCGGTGCGGAGCTCGACGAGATCATCGACATGGGTGGCGCGTTCGCCTCGATCGACGAGCTCAAGACCCGACTCGTCCGGTCCCACGCGACGCGACGGGCCCGTATCGAGCGGGGCGAGTTGACGGTCGTCGGCGTCAACGACTTCACCGAGTCGGAACCCTCGCCGCTGGGGGGCAGCGCCAGCATTCTCACCGCCGACCCGGCGATCGAAGGCGAGCTGATCGCGGCGCTCGGCGAGTGGCGGGACCGACGCGATCGGGCCCGCGTCGAAGCCGCCCTCGCGGCGCTCGCGGCGGCTGCCGCAGCAGGCGACAACATCATGGAACCGTCGATCGCGCTGGCTCACGCCGGGGGCACGACGGGGGAGTGGGCCGATGTGCTGCGGGCCGAGTTCGGCGAGTACCGCGGGCCGACGGGCGTCGCCGCAGCCGGACCCAGGATGGCGTCGTCGTCGCTGCGCGGCGTCGCCGAACGGCTGCGCGGGATCGAGGGCGGTCCGCCGCGCCTGCTGATCGCCAAGCCCGGTCTCGACGGCCACTCGAACGGGGCCGAACAGCTCGCGCTCGCCGCACGCGACGCCGGCATGGAGGTGATCTATGTGGGGATCCGTTCCACGCCGCAGCAGATCGCCTCGGCGGCCCGCGACGAAGACGTCGATCTGATCGGTCTGTCGGTACTCTCCGGCAGCCACCTCTCGCTGGTCGACGACACCCTGGCTGCGTTGCGTGTCGCCGACCTCGACGCTCCGGTCGTCGTCGGCGGAATCATCCCCGACGCGGACCACGAGGCGCTGCAGGCGATGGGTGTCGCGCGGGTGTTCACCCCGGCGGATTTCGACTTCGGGGTCATCGTGGCGGAGCTGGCCGATCTCGCGCTCGCCCATCGCACGTGACCGTGCGCGTCGCGACCTTCAACATCCGCAACGGTCGGGCCGTCGATCCGGCGTCGTTCTGGTGGCGGCGCCGACGGGCACTCCGCGACGTCGTGGCGCGCATCGATGCCGACGTGTGGGCACTCCAGGAGGTCTACCGGTTCCAGCGCCGCCACCTCCGACACACCGTCCTTCCCGTCGACTCGTGGGGGAGCGTCGGCACCGGGCGCAACCGCAACGGGAGGGGAGAACAGGTGCCGATCTTTCACCGTCGCGCCGTTTTCGCCGACGCGACCGCGTCGACCCGCTGGTTCGGCCCGACGCCCGAGCTCCCGGGGTCGCGGGTGCGCGGCGCGCCGTTTCCGCGGATCGCGACGCTGGCCGACCTCACTCCGGTCGGCGCAGGGCCGGCGGTCCGAGTGGTGAACCTCCACCTCGACAGCGACTCGGTCGAGCGGCGCACCGGGGCGCTCGCGCAACTCGTCGAATGGCTCGCCCCGTCGGCCGAGCGACCCACGATCGTCATGGGCGACTTCAACGGGCCGATGACCGACCCGGGCTACGGAGCGCTCGCCGACGCGGGACTGCGGTCGGCACTTCCTGCGGACGCAGGCGCTACCTCCAACGGGTTCGGCCGCGACCTCGACGGGCAGCGTCAGATCGATCACGTCTTCGTGTCGGCCCACTTCGACGTGGTCGACGCTCGGATCGACACCGCATCAGGGCATGCGTCGGACCACTACCCGGTGGTGGTCGACCTCGCGTTCAGCGACTGAGGTCGTCGGCCAGCGCGGCCTGCTGCTCGGCGGTGAGCGCCACCTCCGCGGTGAGGGCCGGGAAGTCGGTCCCGATGGCGACCGGCGGTGTCGGGCAGGCGAAGCGCAGGTACTGCACGGCCGAGAGGCGGTCGGTGCCCACCTGCATCGGATCGAACGACGCATAGGCGCGGGACCCGTCGGCCAGCACCAGGTAGAGGTGCTCCTGGAGCCCCAGCCACGCCTTGAGCAGCGGCTTGCGGTCGTCGGCATCGGGGATCTCGATGAGCAGCGCGCAGCCGAGTTCACCGGGCTCGCCGAGCATCTTGTTGTAGGTCTCGATCTCGTCGAGGATCGCGGACTCGCGGGCGATCTTCTCGGCCCGCATGATCTCCTGCACCTGGTAGCGGAGGGTCTCGCGGTTCTCGAAGAGGAAGGTCAGGTTGTCGCCGAGATGGATACGGCGGGGCTGCTTCATCTCGAGCACTCGGGCCCGCACCTCTTCGCGCTGGTCCTCGTAGGTCTGGTAGTCGACGATGTCGGAGCGTTCGATGAGGCGGTTCATGAGGGCGGGGTCTCCTCGGGAGGGTCGGGGGTGATGGGGGTGGGGAAGCCGTCGGGCCGGTAGGCCCGGGCGAGGATCGTCATCGGATGCAGCGGGCGTCGGCCGGCGTGCTGGGCGAACTGGGTGGCGGCAAGCGGGCAGTCGGTGGCCCACACCTCGGCGTCGGGTGCGGCGTTCATGCCGTCGAACGCCTTCTTGCCGATGCGGACCGAGACCTCGAAGCCCTCGGTCTTCATCGCGTAGGTGCCGTCGTGGCCGCAACACTCCATGGTGGTGGTCGGGGTGACGCCGGGGATCTTGCGGATCAGGTCGCGGCCTTTGAAGCCGACGGCCTGGGCCCGCAGGTGGCATGGCGCGTGATAGGCGACGTCGCCCGGCGTGGACGCGAAGTTCTCGTTGAACCGGTCTTCCTTGCGGATCGACCACAGGAACTCTGCAGGGTCCATGACGGCGTCGGCGAGGCGCTGGGCCCGGTCGCGGTCGGGTTCGTCGACGAGATGCGGGTACTCGTCGCGCAGCATCATCGAGCAGGTCGGGTTGATGGCGAGGACCTTCTTGCCCGCGTCGACGTGGGGGAGGAGCCTGTCGAGGTTGACCGACGCCTTCTTGCGCATGGTCTCGAGGTCGCCACTCTCCCAGGCCGGCATGCCGCAGCAGTTGAGGCCGGCCTCGCAGGTGATCTCGACCTCGTTGGCCCGCAGCACGTCGATGGTGTCGCGGCCGATCTCGGGCTCGTTGTGCTGGACGTAGCAGGTCTGGAACAGCACGGCTTCGCCGTCACGCGGCGAGGCGGAGATCAGGCCCTCGTCCTCGGCCCACTTCTCGAAGGTGTGTCGGGCGAAGGGTGGCAGGTCCTTGTCGGGATGGATCCCGATGGTCTTCTCGAGGAAGGTGCGATGCAGCTTCGACCGGGAATTGAGCACGTTGGCCGCGCCGAGGCTGGCCCGAGCGGCCTTGGCGGTGCGATCGGGGTCGCCGAGCACCTTGTCGCGCAGGGTGACCTTGCCGTGCTCGCGGGTGCGCTGGGCCTTGTAGCGATGGACCAGCTTGGGGAAGTCGAGCTGGTACTCGTGGTTGTCGCGCACGGTGTAGGGACACTGCACTTCGCAGAGCTTGCACTGGAAGCACTCGTCCATGACGGTCTCGGTCTCGGCCTCGGTGAGGTCGCGGACCTTGCCGTCGTGGCGGTCGTCGATGAACGAGAACAGCGACGGGAACGAGTCGCAGTACTTGAAACAGAGACGACAGCCGTGACAGATCTCGAAGGTGCGCTCGATCTCCTTGGCGAGCGCACCTCCGTCCCAGTAGATCGGCTCGACCGGGTCGTACGACAGCCCGTCGGTGGGGGAATAGGAGATGGGGCCGGCGTTGTCTGTCATCGGATCAGGAAATCGACTCGAGCATTTCCTCGAAACGACCGGCGTGGCTCTTCTCGGCCTTGGCCAGCGTCTCGAACCAGTCGGCGATCTCGGCGAAGCCCTCTTCGCGGGCGGTCTTGGCCATACCCGGGTACATCTCGGTGTACTCGTGGGTCTCGCCGGCGACGGCCGACTTCAGGTTGGCGATGGTGTCGCCCATGGGCTCGTCGGTGGCGGGGTCGCCGACCGGCTTGAGGTAGTCGAGGTGGCCGTGTGCGTGGCCGGTCTCGCCTTCGGCGGTCTCGCGGAAGTTGCCGGCGACCTCGGGGTAGCCCTCGACGTCGGCGACCTTGGCGAAGTAGAGGTAGCGGCGGTTGGCCTGCGACTCGCCGGCGAAGGCGGCCTTCAGGTTGTCGTGGGTTGCGGTGCCTTGAAGCGACATGGTGTCCTCGGTGTTGTTGATGTGTGGCTTGGTTCGGCGGGCAGGAGCCCGCACCGTCGGGACTCTACCGTCGAGTTGGACAGTGTCCAAAGCTGGAAAGAAAGAAATCTCCGACGTTGCCGCGCTCGGGTGGGACCGGTACCATCCACCGCAATGTCCGCCACCCCCGCGTCCGCCCCGCTCGTCGATCGCTTGCGTGATCGTGGGTATCGCCTCACCGCTCAGCGGCGCGTCGTGGCAGAGGTGCTGGCCGGCGACAACACCCATCTGAGTGCCGACGAGGTGCACACCCGCGCCGCAGCGGTGCTTCCCGAGATCAGCCGGGCCACCGTCTACAGCACGTTGCAGCAGTTCAGTGCGCTCGGCGAGGTCCGCGAGCTCGCCCTGGGCGGTTCGGCGAAGCTCTACGACCCCAATGTCGTACCCCGGCATCACCATCTCGTCTGCGATCACTGCGAGACCGTGTTCGACGTCGCTCGAGGCGTCGACGCGCCGGCGCTCGCCCCGCAGGAACGCCACGGCATGGTGATCGAGGACGCGGAGATCGTCTACCACGGCGTGTGCGCCACCTGCGCTTCGCGCGCGGCCCATTCCGCAACGAAGGAGTAGTCATGTCCGACACCGCTGCCAGCCCCGCCCCGAGGATCGACATCGGGATCTCCGACGAGGACCGCCAGGCGATCGCCGAGGGGCTCTCCCACCTGCTGGCCGACTCGTACACGCTCTACCTGAAGACCCACAGCTATCACTGGAACGTGGTCGGGCCGATGTTCAACACGCTGCATCTCATGTTCGAGGCCCAATACACGGAACTGGCCCTCGCCGTCGACCAGATCGCCGAACGCATCCGTGCCCTCGGCGAGCCTGCGCCGGGGAGCTATGCCCAGTTCGCGGCGCTCTCGAGCGTGCCCGAGGATCCCGAGCAGCCCGACGCCGAGGAGATGATCCGTCGTCTCGTGGCCGACCAGGAAACGGTGGCGCGGACCGCCCGCTCGCTGTTCCCGGTGGTCGACGCGGCCGGCGACGAGCCGACGGCCGATCTGCTCACCCAGCGGATGCAGATCCACGAGAAGACCGCCTGGATGCTGCGGAGCATGCTCGCCTGACCCTCGGCGAGGGGTCAGTCCCGAAGGCTCACGAGCGTGGCGCCTCGATGAACTCGAGGCAGGTCCCGTCGGGGTCGCGGAAGAACGCGGCTCGGAGGCCGTCGATGGGAATCGTCGGACCCATGTCGAGCCAGACCGGGTCGGGGCAGGCGTGGCCGGCGGCGCGGATGGATCCGACCGCGTCGGCGGCATCGTCGACCAGGAACGCCATGCGGAAGATCCCGAGATCGGTGGCCCGTTCGTAGGCGGGGCGGTCACGGGCGCCGGGTCGGAGCCGGATCTCGAAGTCGTCGTCCGGCAACCGGAGTCCGGTTGCGGTCGATGTCAACCCCAGGACGCGCTGGTACCACTCGGTCGCGGTGGCCACGTCGCCGACGTTGACGTTCACCCCGAGCAGGGTCACCCGGTCGGCGGGTTCGAGGACGAGACGGGTCCCGTCCGGGTCGGTGACCTCGGTGGGCTCGTCGACGGCCGGGGAGCCGAGCCGCAGGGCGATCATGCCGAGCGCGTCAGGTGCCTCGTGGGGACGACCTGTCGGGGCCGGCTGCGTCCACTCGAGGAGATCGATGACCGGTTGGGGTCGTCCGTCCGACATCATCCACGCGTCCCACTGGACGGGTCCGTCGACACCGAACCCGGTGCCGTCCTGGGGTGCCGGCGCCGTACGCACGAGCGGGGTCAGGCCGAGTTCGTCGCGGTAGAAGGCCACCGACCGCGTGAGATCCCGGCAATTCACGTTGCAGTGCTGAACGTGGCGCAGCATGGTGCCTACTCGCCGCCGGACCCGGTGGTCCTGGCCACGATGTCGCCGATCCCGCCGGTGTCGTACACGTCCTCGGGGTTGGCCCGCACGAACCGGTCGAGGGCGACCGCATCGTCTCCGACGAGGATGCGCCAGCGCTTCTCACGCACGCCGTCGAGGATGACCGTCGCCGCCTCGGCCGCCGACATCGGCGCGGTCCGCTCGAACTGGTCGGCCGCCTCGTTCATCATCCACTTCACGTCGTCGGTGATCTCGGGGTTGTCGCCGTGGCGGATCGAGCTCCGCACGATCCCGGTGCCGATGTGGCCCGGCATGACCACCGAGACGCCGACGTGGGGCGCGTGCACCCGCAGGTCGGTGATGAGCGCCTCGGTGAACCCCTTCACGGCGAACTTCGCCGCCGAGTAGGCGGTGTGGGGTCGGTCCGGACCGAGGCCGGCGTAGAAGCCGTTGACGCTCGACGTGTTGACGAGGTGGCCCTCCTCTGCGGCGGCGAGGAGCGGGAGGAACGCCCGCGTGCCGTAGTAGACGCCGCCCCAGCACACGGCGAAGCAGCGGTCCCAGCTCTCGCGGCTGCCGGTGAACAGGCTGCCCCCGCCGCTGATGCCGGCGTTGTTGAACACCAGCTCGACGTGGTCGGTGTCGTGCTGTTCGACGACCTCGTCGCGGAATCGGAGGATGGCCTCCTCGCTGCTCACGTCGCAGAGGTGGCTGGTGACCTTCACGCCCACCGACTCTTCCCGGAGCTGGGCGGCGGTGTCGGCCAGATCGTCGTCGGAGAGATCGCAGATCGCGACATCGCAGCCCTCGGCCGCCAGTTGGCGGGCGATCTCGCGGCCCATGCCGCTCGCGCCGCCGGTGATGACGGCCAGTTTCCCCGAGAAATCACGCATCGGCCGAGCATACGACCCGGCCCGACGGGGGACCTAAGCTCCGGCAATGCCGGATCCCGCCCGTCTGCACGACCTGCCCACGCCGAGCCTGCTGGTGGAGCGGTCGACGTTCGCGGCCAACGTCGCCGCGATGGCGGCGGCCCGCCCCGGCGCCCAGCTGCGCCCCCACGTCAAGGCCTTCAAGTCGACGGCACTCGCCGCGGCGCTGGTCGAGGCCGGTCACACCAACTTCTGCGCGGCGACCGTGCGGGAGGTGGAGGGAATGGCGCGGGCGGGCATGGGGACCGATCTCCTGCTGGCGAACCAGTCGCTCGATCTCGCCCGGTTGACGCCGCTGGTCGAGGCGGGTCATCGCATCACCGTCGCCGTCGACTCGGCCGAGACCATCGATGCCGCGGTGCACGGGCGGATCCCCGAGGTGTTGATCGATGTCAACGTCGGGATGCCGCGGTGCGGTGTCTCCCCCGACCGCGCCGGCGCCCTGGCCGACGCGGCCCGGGCCGCCGGGCTCGTCGTGCGTGGGGTGATGGGCTACGAGGGGCACCTGATGATGGCGTCGGCCGACACGAAGGCCGACGCGGTCGAGGCGTCGATGGCGCTGCTGCTGCGGGCCGCGGCCGACGTCGGGGGCGACGTCGTCTCGGCCGGCGGCACCGGCACCTACGCGGTCAACACGTGGGCCACCGAGATCCAGGCCGGCTCGTACTGCCTGCTCGACACCGACTACGCGAAGCTCGACTCGCCCTTCGAGATCGCCGTCACCGTCATGGCCACGGTCATCTCGGTCAACGCCGACGGGTGGGCGGTGGTCGATGCGGGCCTCAAGGCGTTCGGCATGGACCACGGCAACCCGACCTGGCCCGACGGCGATCTCTTCTTCTGCTCCGACGAGCACACCACCCTGCTCGATCCCGACGGTCGGTTGCGGGTCGGGGACCGGGTGCGACTCCAACCGGGCCATCTCGATCCGACGGTGGCCCGGCACGAGGTCATGTGGGTGGTCGACGGCGACGCCGTCGTCGACCGTTGGGCGATCGATCTGAGGCACTGGTGAGCAAGGTGAGCAACACGTTCCGGAACTGGGCCGGCAACCAGGTCTGTCTGCCCGCCGAGATGTCCTCCCCGGGTTCGGCCGACGAGGTCGCGACCGCGGTGGCCCGTGCCGCCGAGACCGGAATGCGGGTCAAGGCGGTCGGCGCCGGCCACTCGTTCACGGCCGCGGCGATGACCGACGGCGTGCTGATGTCGCTCGACGGCGTGGCCGACGTCGAGACGATCGACCTCGAACGGAGGCGGGTCACCGTCGGCGCGGGGATGCGCCTCAAGGACCTCAACGCCGTCCTCGACGGTGCCGGGCTCGCGATGCCGAACCTCGGCGACATCGCCTACCAGTCGATCGCCGGGGCGATCGCCACGGCGACCCACGGCACGGGGGCGATGCTCGGCAATCTCGCCACGACGATCGTCGGCATGGAGATCGTCGACGGCGCCGGCAACCGGATCTGGTGCGACGAGACCGAGCGTCCGGAGTTGCTCCGGGTCGCCCGCGTCGGCGTCGGCGCGCTCGGGATCGTCACCAGGGTGACGCTCCAGTGCGTACCCGCGTTCGACCTCCACGCGGTCGAGACGATCGAGGTGCTCGACGACGTGCTCGACGGGTTCGAGGAGAACTGGTCGACCAACGATCACTTCGAGTTCTTCTGGATGCCGGGGGCCCGGCGCTGCCAGGTCAAGCGCAACAACCGCACCACCGAAGCCAGGCGGCCCCAACCCCGCTTGTCCTACATCCGCGACAAGATCATCGCCGAGAACATCGCGTTCGGCCTGGTCACCAGGGTCGGCGCCCGATTCCCGGGTGCGGCGCCGCGCATCGCGAAGCTCGTCGACTCCGGCGTCTCCGGTCGCGATCTGATCGATGCCAGCCACCGCATCTTCGCAAGCCCCCGATGGGTGCGGTTCTACGAGATGGAATACGGCATCCCCCGCGAGGCCCTGCCCGAGGCGATGCGCCGGGTCCGTGATCTCGTGAAGAGCGGCAGCGAACCGATCTTCTTCCCGATCGAGGTGCGAGTGTCGGCCGCCGACGACATCCCGCTGTCGACCGCGCACGGCCGCGACAGCGCATGGATCGCCGCCCACGTCCACAAGGGCGGCAGCTACGAGACCTACTTCCAGGGGATCGAGCAGATCATGAACGACTACGACGGCCGTCCGCACTGGGGCAAGCTCCACTTCCAGAACCACACGACGCTCGCGCCCCGCTACGGCGAGTGGGACGCCTTCCAGTCGGCGCGGGCCGAGCTCGACCCTGCGGGTCGGTTCGCCAACTCCTACACCGACCGCGTGCTGGGGCCGGGGCGATGACGGCCGCGCTGTCCGAGTGGTGGCACTCGTTCGCCGACTACTCCCTGAAGGGCTACGCGCCGCTCTACGAGGCGATGGTGCGGGCTGCGGCGGACGATCCCGACGTGATGGCGCTGGTCGCGGCCGCACCGCCGGAGGCCCACGTGCCGAACAACCTCCATGCCGCCGCGCGATTCCTCCTTCTCCAGGGGGCGGATCATCCGCTCGCCACTGCCTACGAGCCGGGCTTTCGTGGCGACATCGGCGCTCTGTTCTGCGACTTCGTCGGGGCACACCGCGACGAGATCGCCGCCTTGCTGGCGACCCGCTACGTCCAGACCAACGAGGTCAACCGGACCGCAGCCATCGCGCCGCTGGTCAACCTCGTCGCCCAGCGCTCGGGGTCCCGGCTGGCCCTCGTCGACGTGGGCTGCAGCGCGGGGCTCAACCTCCTGCTCGATCGCTACCGGATCGAGGTCGGCGACACCGTGCTCGGCCCGACCGACGCCCGACTACGCCTGACCGCCGAGTGCCGGGGGGCGGCGCCGATCGCCGCGCCGGCCGAGATCGCCTGGCGACGGGGGATCGACCGCAACCCGATCGACGTGACCGACGACGACGAGGCCCGCTGGCTCGAGTCGCTCGTCTGGCCGGACCATCCCGACCGCCTCACCCGATTGCGGGCCGCCATCGCCGAGGTTCGAGCCGATCCGCCGCCGCTGGTGCGAGCCGATGCCGTCGACGGGCTCCGCGCCGCCCTGGGCGACGCGCCCACCGACCTCGCGGTGCTCGTGATCACGACCTGGGTGGTGTTCTACTTCGACGAGGAGCAGCGTCGGGCGCTCGAGGCCACCATCGTCGAGGCGGACCGGCCGGTGGCCTGGCTCGCCATGGAGATGGCGGGGATCGTGCCGGGCATCGAGGTTCCCGAGCCGCCGCCCGACGCCGGCGAAGTCAGCGTGATGACCCTGGTGACGGGCGGGGCCGGCCGGCCGACGACGCGTGAGTTCCTCGGGTTCACCCACCCCCACGGCGCGTGGGTCGACCTGGTCTGATCTCGACCGAAGGAACGGTCAGGCGACGAGGGTGGTTCCGCCGTCGACCGGGATGATCTGGCCCGTGATGAAGGCGCCGGCCCGGGTCGCGAGCAGGAGGGCGACCCCCTTGATGTCGTCGGCGTCGCCCCAGCGATGCATCGGGATCATCCGCAGCTCGGCCTCGTAAGCGGCCGGGTCGGCCTTGGCGTACTCCGTCATGTCGGAGTGGAAGCGGCCCGGCGCGATGGCGTTGACCCGCACGTGGCGCGCCGCGAGGGTGAACGCGAGGTTGCGGGTCATCATGTGGATGCCGGCCTTTGAGACGTCGTAGCTGTAGGTGTTGCTGGGATTCGCTGTGAGTCCTGCGATCGACCCGATGTTGATGATGCTGCTCGACTGCTCGGGCGTGGCCCGGGCGGTGAGGAGAGGGACGAGGGCCTGGGTCAGGAAGAAAGGGGCCTTGACGTTGAGGTCCATCACCTTGTCCCAGCCCCGTTCGGGAAACTCGCCGAGCGGGGCGAGCCAGCCCCTGCCGGCGTTGTTCACGAGCACGTCGAGGTGGTCTTCGCGTTCGCTGATCGTGGCGACCAGTTGCTCGACGTCGGCCATGGTGGAGAGGTCGCCGGGGAGGGCGATGCACTCGCCGGGGTGGGCCGCGGTCAGCTCGTGGGCCGTGGACTGCACCACGTCGGCGTTGCGGGCGGTGATGTAGACGCGGTGGGCGCCCGCCCCGAGGAACGCCTCGGTCATGTGGCGACCGAGCCCCTTCGATCCTCCCGTCACGAGACAGGTGCGGTCGGTCATGGAGAACAGGTCGGAGGTCACGGTCGGAACTGTTTCATCGGCTTCGCAGTTCGTCCATTGCCGGGCCTCGGGCCGGTACGGTGCCGGCATGGCTGAGAAAGACGTGGGCCCGACCGCCGAGCTCGATGGGTCGGGTCTGCGGGTCGTGCTGATCCGCACCCGCTGGAACCCGGAGATCATCGACCGACTCGCCGACGGTGTCGATCGGGCACTGGCCGGATGCGGTGTCGCGGTTCACGAGGTGGTCGAGGTGCCGGGCGCGTTCGAGATTCCCTTCGCGGCGCGCACACTGGCGGCTTCGGGCCGCGTCGACGCCATCGTGGCCATCGGTGCCGTCATCCGCGGGGAGACCACCCACTACGACCTCGTGTCGGAGGAGTGCGCTCGGGGCCTCCAGGACGTGCAGATCTCGACGGGCATCCCGATCGGATTCGGCGTGTTGGCGACCGAGAACATCGAGCAGGCCCTCGCGCGCAGCGAGGTCGGCGCCGGTCACAATTCCTCTGGACACAATGTGGGTGCCGATGCCGCCCATGTCGCAGTCGAGATGGCGCTGCTCGCGCGGGTCTGGCGCTGAGCGTCGGGGCCCGGCGGGCCCTGACAATCAGGATTCCTTCCGGCGGCGGAGTCCGATGACCCCGGCGCCGACCGCGATCACGGCTGCGGCGCCAGCGCCGATGATGAGGCCGGTGACGGTGCCGTCGTCGTCGCCCCCGCGGTCGGTGATGTTGACGATGGTGTCCGTCGGGGCCGGTGTGGTGGTGGTCTCGGGTGCGGCGGTGGTGCTCGTCGTGTCGTCGGTCGCGGCCTCGGTGGTGGTCGTGGTCTCGGGCGGCGCCTCGACGATGCCGCGAAATGGGCCGGTGACCTCGTAGGTCACGCCACCCCAGTTGTCGGTGCTCTCGACTGCCGGGTTGATGTCGACGATCGTGCGCGACGACGGACCCCGCTGGCTGGAGAAATAGAGACGGTCACGTCGTGGGTTGAAGACCGGCCCGGTGATCTCGGACTGCTCCTGGTCGACGAGACGGGCGAACGGTGCGACCTCGCCGTCGGGCGTGATGATCACCACCTCCATGTTGCCGCCGTCCTCGGCGACGAAGATGTCGCCCGTGCCCTCGTCGACCGTCAGGTTGTCGACGCCGGACAGCACCGCGGTGCCGGCTGCGACGTCGTCGGCGTTCGCCTCGTAGAGCACTGCATAGGTCTGGTTGGCCAGGTCGATGCCGTGGATCTTGTTGTCGTATTTCGTCGAGAAGAAGATCCAGTCGTCGAAGTACCAGATGCCCTCGCCGCCCGCGAAGGGCGTCGACTCGGGAACCTGCTGCCGGGTGGGCGTCTCCGTAGCGGACGGATCGGGCACCTCGAGCCACGAAACCGATCCATCCTCGGCCACCGCGCACACCTCGAGCAGACCCGAGGAAAGGTTGGGATAGGTGTCGGGCGTGAAGCGGTAGAGGCGCCCGTCGGGCATGTCTTCGGTCTGGAAGACGTGCTCCCGGACCGGGTCGACGGCCGCGGCCTCGTGGATGAAGCGGCCCATCGCCTCGAGTGCGACCGCGTCGATCTCGCTGGTCGGGTCGCATTCCCACAGCACGCCGAGGCCACCGGCGTAGTCCTCTTCGCCGGACAGGAACGTGCCCCATGGGGTCGGCCCACCGCCGCAGTTGGCGTTGCTGCCGCGCAGGACCTCGTAGGCGTCGACGATGTTGCCGTCGGCGTCGTAGCGGATGGCGCTGACGCCGGCCGCACCGGGAACGAACACCTCGCTGTTGACGGTGTGGATCCAGCCGCCGTCGTCCTGCCCGAACACGGCAGCGCCGTCGGGAAAGATGTGCCACTCGAAATCGGTGTCGCCGACCGGTTCACCGGCGACGGCGACGACCCGGGAGGTGAACCCCTCGGGCAGGATCATGCCGTTCTCGTCCGGAGTGCGCCCCTCGATCGATCCGTAGGGGCTGATGCCGGCAGCCTGGGCGCCGGCGGCGGTCGTGAGGAGCGGAATCGCGGCGGTCCCACCTGCGGTGAACACTCCGGCTTGTAGAAATCGACGTCGATCCATGGCGGGGAGAATCGCACACCCGGGGTCGGATCGCTAGACAATCGGGATGACCAACACCCCGCGGATCGAGGGCCTCGAGCCCAAGTTCACCAACGTCCACGACACCGACGACGGCATCCCCTTCATCCCGGTTCGGAGCCAGCGCAATGCCGACGGCACCGAGTCGCACGTGTGGGAGAAGTGGGTGGCGTTCTCGGTCGAGCCGCTGTATCTGGCCCTCTTCGCCCGCTGGGATCCCGGGATGATCGTGCGCCACCACGGCCACTGGAGTCCCCACACCCTCACCGTGCTCAAGGGCCATCTCACCTGTGGTGATGTCGAGCTCGGGCCCGGCGGTCACATCGAGCTGCCGCTCGGCGCCTCGTTCGGCCCGTTCGTGGCCGGCCCCGAGGGTATGGAGGCCTACGAGGTGATGATGGGCGACCCTCGCTCGTGGAGTGACGACGAGGACTCGATCCACGAATGGCTCTCGGCCCGGGGTGCCGTGCAGCTTCCCGATCCGCCGATCGAACTGCCCGGCGGACTCGAGGACCTCCGCGCCGTCTTCGCCAAGGGAGCCGACGAGTAGTCGACCTGCGGCGCGCAACGACGCCCGGTCGAGCATGTGCGTCGCGGCCGGGATCGCTCGCGGGCGCCGGTCCACCCGGGCGACGATCGCCCATTGGTCGCCGGATCTTTGCAGGATCGACTGGCCCGGGGTGGATGTCGTGGTGAAACCGGCAGCACGCCAGCACGAGGTTGGTGAGGTTGGTCGACTCCGCGGTGGAGGGAGCAGCTTCGGATCAACGCAGTCGTTGCACGAAACCCAGCCGTGGCCTTCGGGATCGGTGACGGTGTTCTCCTTGACGCTGTGGTCGGGGGTGTGGGGCGGATCGAGTTCCACGCCAGCAGCAAACAGCCGGTCATGAGTCGCGTCTACGTCGCCAACCATCAGCTCGGCGTTGCGGATCACGCCGGTCTCGTCGCGTCCGCGTTTCCTTTCACGACTCGGGACAGCAGGTAGTGGCCGGTGGAACAATGGTCGACGTGGCCGACACCCGAGCGCGGATCCGGCAGATCCTCGACACATTGCCAGAGGTTCAGACCGAGGCCGGAGGCGAACGCGATCAACATCTCGGTGCTTCGATCCGCAAGAAGCGGTTCGCTTGGTACCTCGACGACCACCATGGCGATGGCCGCGTCGCGATCACCTGCAAGGCTCCCCCTGGCGTCAACGAAGCCAAGGTCGACGCCGATCCCGTGCACTACTTTCTGCCGAGTTACACCGGTCCCAAAGGATGGTTCGGGATCTGGCTGGACACCGACGACGTCGACTGGGATCACATCGAACTCAGCCTCGTCGAGGCGTACCGGATGACTGCTCCCAAGTCGCTCGCGGCGCAGCTCGACCCCGACTGATCCGATGGCGGCGTTGACGATGAGTCGGTGCTGGGTGATGATCAGCTGAGGGCCTTCGGCCGCGACGGCTACATCGTGGTTCCCGGTGCGGTCACCGAGGAAGATCTCACCCGCCTCGATAGCGAGCTCGACGACCTCATCGCTCGCCAGCCCGCGCCCGAGGGCAAGGTTTGGTTCCATCACTACTTCGAGCACCCCAGCCTGCTGCCCGAATGCGACCGGGTATTGCGTGACGGCGGCCTGTTGGCGCTCGCGTCGGAACTGGTGGCGCCGCTGTCGATCGATCGCGCATTCGATCACATCCAGGTCGCGACCAGCATCTACGGCTGGGACCACCAACCGCGAGGCGGCCACATCGCCGGCTACGGTCCCGACCACCAAACCGAGCCCGACACCTTCACCCTCCTCGCCGGTGTCTACCTCGGCGACGAGTCCGAACCCGCACGAGGGAACCTGTGGGTGGTCGGCGTCGCCGGTACGCCCACGCGCGGACCGTGTCGGTCGACCGCCGGTCGAGCCGCGCTGTCGCCGCTGGCGCCCAGAAGGCGCGGTGACCGCACATCGCGGCACCCTTGCGCTCGGCGGACCGCTCGGAAATCGCGGTCCCATCCTGGCTCAGTACACGATGTCCAGTGCGTAGCGCAGCGCCTGGTCCAGGCGGGCTCGGGTGATCTCGTCGAGGTGGCCAACGGGTTCGTCGTCGAGGTCGTTGAGCGGGATGGTGATGACGTTGTCGCAGCTGATGACACACGCCTCGGGGAGTCCGTGCTCGGGGCCGAGCTCGACTTCTGATCGGATACCCCGGATGGTGCGGGTGATCGGTGCACAGGTGACGGCCGTGAGCACCTCGATCGCTGCGGCGCGGGTCAGCACGCAGACTGGCCGACGACCGGCGGGCGGTCCGAGATCGGCCCAGTAGATGTCGTTGCGATCTACCACGCCGGAGTGGTCTCGGCCGCAAGTCGTCTGGCCGACTGAACCAGCGCTGGATCGGCTGGCACGCGGCGGTACGCCGCTCGGAGTTCCCGGTCGGCTGTTGCGAGCCGCTCGGCGTCGAGCACCGCTTGGGCGCCGCGTCGCATCAGCTCTGAACGGTTGGTGCCGAGATCGGCGGCCAGTGCGTCGAGTTGTTCGACGAGGTCATCGTCGAGTTGCACGAGTACTTCACGTCGAGCCATGACCCATATGGTATCCCATATGATGAGCGCTCGAAAACGCGCTCCGTTGCCGTCGACGATCCAGCTGTCGCCGGTGAGCAGTCTTGTCTGTGTCTCGCTCCAAGCCTGCCCGAAACATCCACCCGGCGCCGCCCGGTCGAGCAGACCGACGCATGTCGCCACCCATCGACTGGCGAACCCCAGCGCGAGAGCGGCTCGTTGAAGCAGCAGTTCCTCGCCGGGACGCTCGTCGCCGGGTTTGGGCTCGTAGTTCTCGAAGCGCTGGGCGAACTCGCGGGCGTGGTCGAGGATCTCTTGGATCGACTTGGGCATCAGGTCCCCAGGAAGGCGGGTCGGGCCGCCATGGCGTGAACGATGAACTTGATCCTCTGCGTCCGCGCCGCCGATCTCGAGCCGTGCCTGCCGTCGAGCCTCAAGCGAGAGAATGGTCAGTCGAGGCAGAACTCGTTTCCTTCTGGATCAGCCATCACAATGAATCCGGCGCTCATCGGCGGGGCAGGCTCCTCCCGACGCAGCCGCGTGGCCCCGATCGCGACGAGGCGGAGGCACTCTGTCTCGAGTGCTGCCATTCGCTGATCTCCGCTCAGTCCGGGAGCTGCACGTACATCAAGGTGGACGCGGTTCTTCGCCACCTTGCCCTCTGGCACCTGCTGGAAGAAGAGTCGCGGTCCGTGACCGTCAGGGTCCTCGATGGCCGATCTCGTGTTGCGCTCGCTCTCGGGCACACCGACGCTCGCCAGAAAATCGTCCCACGCCGCGAGCGGGTCAGCGTCCTCCGGGAGGTCGACTCCCGGCGGGCCGGGGTGGACGTAGCCCAGCACTTCGGCCCAGAACGATGACAGCGTTCGTGGGTCGTGGGCATCGAAAGTAACTTGGACATGTCGGCTCATCGGTTCTGCACTCCTCCTGAGGTGTCGGGGTCAATGTTGGCCGATCGGTTTCCCCATCTGTCGATTGGGGACCTTCCTGCCGCTCGTCTCGTCGGTCCCGCGGGCCGGTCCGGTAGCGGCACGTTCCGATCGGGCATCCCCGCATGCGGCACATGCCTCGAGCGGCGACCACGAAGCTGGACGTGAGTCCTGCGGTCCCCACTCGTCTCACGACTCGCGTGTGCGAACCTCGGCCGGGATCGGTCCGGCACCAGGGTCTATGATCCAGGCGTGAGAACGAGGATCCGGACGGCAGCGGCGGTGGCCGCGGTTGCGCTCGTCGCGTCGACGACGGGAGCCGCCGCCCAGTCCGACGAGCTCCGTGCCGTCGAGGGCGAGTGGGTCGGCGCGATCTCCTTCATCGGCGTCGGACTCACCGGGAACACCTACGAGACGGCGGGTGACTTCGCGTTCGTCTCGGCGGGTGGATCGCTCGAAGGGACGTTCCAGTGGTCGACGGTCGGCACGCAGATCGCAGGCGCGGTGACCGGCCCCGATACGCGGCCCCGGTTCGAGCTGACCAGTGTGATCAGCAACGGCACGCCCATCCCCGACGTCCGAGGGGGCGGTGAGGTCGAGCTGTTGGTCGCGACGTGCGAGCGGCTCGAAGGCACGGGTCGCCCCGACCCCGGCATCCCGGTCAGCCAGGACGTGGAGTGGTGGGCACTCCGCCGCGATGCGACCGGCGCGGCCGACCCCGGAGCGTTCTTCGATGCCCTGGGCACGTTGCAGGCCGAGGTGGGCCTGACGATCGACGACCTCGAGTCGGGGCGAGTGATCCTCACCGCCGCCTTCGCCGACCTGGAGGCCGCGATCGCGGATGCCGAGCGAATCGGTGCCCAGCTCGACCGCACCGAGGGATGTGGGCTCGAGTTCTACCGATCGCTGGTTGCCGCTCAGGTCCGACGCTTGCTCGACGTCTTGTTCGCCGACTCCGACATCCCGGCCCACCGAGTGAGTCTCGTGCTGGGGATGGCCGTCCGCGCCGGCCTTCTCGGAAGCGGCGCCGAGGGCGGGAACCCCGATCTCGAGGCTGCGGCCCGCACGCTGCTCGAACAACGCATCGCCGACGCGAGCGACGAGAACGACGCGACAGGCCTGACCTACCTGGCCCTGATCGCCGAGGACCTGGGCTACGACGACCTGGCGGCCCAGGCGCAGACGGCAATGGAGGCGGGATGATGCTCCTCGGTCGCGTCCTCGGCATCGTGTGCCTCGTGGCCGTCGGGTTGGCGGCCTGTGGCGACGACGGCGGTGGTGGCGCACCCGCGCCATCGACCACGCCGACCGATCCCGTAGTCACGAGTGGTGAATCCGAGCCGCCGACGACACTCGCCGAGAATGGCGCCGGTTCCGGCGATCTCCGGGCGGCACTGATCGCCGGAGGGGTGGGCGAGATCACGCTCCATTCGGCGACCGAAGGTGGACCGCACCCGACACTCGCCTGGGATCCCGTCGAAGGGGCGACCGGATACCAGCTCTTCGTGCACGATGGCGAGGGCAGGCCGTACTGGGCGTGGAGCGGGTCCGACACCAGCACGCGTCTCGGCGGCGGTGACCGGGTCGAGGCGAACCAGACCGCGTTGTTGCACGAACCGATGACCTGGAGTGTCGTGGCCTTCGATGCAGAAGGCGGTCTGGTCGCGGTCAGCGCGGTCGCGCCGGTCGCTCCGTAGCGGTCAACCGGGCGAGCCCGAGCGATCAGCCGAATCGCTCCCATGCGGCCTGACGGCTCATGCCGAGGCCCACACCGATTCGAGCCCAACTCACCCCTCTCGAGCGCAGAAGGTCGACGAGACCCCGGAGGCCCTGCGACGAAGCCTCCACGAGGTCGACCGCCGGCTGCAGCCGGGCGATGAGCTGCTCGTCGTCATCCCCGTCGAACCCGGGGAAAGGGGTTGCGGGGTCGGCGAGGATGCGACCACACGCCATGGCGCGTCGATCACAGATTCGAGTCCCCGACCAACGGCGAGGGGGTGCGGGCATCGACTCTCAGACGAAGACGACCTCGAAGGCGACGGCGAGGTCGAAGGGGGAGTTCGCGCCCGTGCGCTCGGCCGCGCCGCGCAGGAAGGCATCCGGATCGGGCGGGTCGTCGAGCGCGTCGAGGTAGACGCGATGGCAGGCGAGCGACGCGACCCCCCGGTCGATGGTGTCGGTCACGTCGACGCAATGCCCGGATTCCGGCGACGCACCGAACGCCACGAACCGGACCCCCGGCCAGGCCGGACCGGCGTCGGGGAACAGCCATTCGTTCCCCGCGTCGCGCGCCGCGTCGAGCAGGGCCCGACCCACGTTGCGATGGTCGACGTGGTTCCACGACGGCCCGCCCCAGGAGTCTCGGTGGTTGATGCTCACGAGGACGTCGGGCTTCGTCGCCCGGATCACCTCGGCCAGATCTCGCCGCAGCGCCAGGTCGTTCTCGACCAGTCCGTCGGGGTGGCCGAGATAGCGCAGGTCGTCGACGCCGACCGCCGCGCACGACGCCTCCTGCTCCGCCCGCCGGAGTCGTGTCGCCTCGGCCGGTTCCATCCCGGCGATCCCGGCCTCCCCCGCGGTCACCAGGCAGTAGCCGACCCACTTCCCCTGGTCCGTCCAGCGGGCCACCGCACTGGCCGCGCCGTACTCCATGTCGTCGGGATGGGCGACCACGGCGAGCGCCCTGGTCCAGTCTTCGGGCAACGGTTCGAGCATGTTGCGAGCCTAGGGGTGCAAGAAACCACGGTGCTCGTGCGTCGTTGTGTCTGATGGACGAGGTGGTGATGGAAGAATCGGCGCCGGTGATGACCGAACCAGAGGTCGAGGCGTTGTATGCGTCGGAACGGGTCGGTCTCGTGCGTCTGGCGTTCCTCATGACGGGCTCGATCGAAACGGCCGAGGACGTGGTGCAGTCGGCGTGGGCCGACGTGTTGCCCCGACTGGCCGACGCCGACCGGCCGGGCGCGTACCTCCGCACCGCGGTCGTCAACGAGGCCCGCTCGCGGCTGCGGCGCCGTCGACGAGCGCCGCGGCTCCCGCTGCCCGTCTCGGCTCACATCGACGACTCGGCGGTGGAGCTCTGGGACGCGCTGCGGCGGCTCCCCGAACGGCGACGGGTGGCGGTGGTCCTGCGCTACTGGGGTGACCTGTCGACCGATGAGATCGCCGAGGCCATGGGCTGCCGGCCAGGCACGGTGTCGTCGCTTGTCCATCGAGGAATCGACTCTCTTCGCAAGGAGCTTGGTGATGACTGACGAATCCGACTTCGAAGCGCGCATTCGCCGCGACCTCGACGCAATCGCCGACGCAATCCCGGACGTCTCCGCGGAGACGCTTTCTCAGTCGGAGAACACGACCTCGTCTCGAACGCCGTGGTTGGCGGCAGTCGCGGCCAGCGCGGTCCTCATCGTTGGGGCCATCTGGGCGCTGAACGACGACGGCTCCGAATCTGGGCCGACTGACGTGGTGGCGAGTTCGAGCACGAGCGCGGCGCCGACGTCGACCACGACGACAGCGAATTCCACAACGACGTCGAGCATCGAGGCCGCGCCGCCGTCGGAGACCGGTGCTCACCGGATCTGGATGTCGACCTCACTCGTGAGCTCGGACCGCGCCGACGTGGTCTTCGCCGTTACCGGACCGCCCACCGATCTCCCCTACACCGTGATGACCTTCGTCGACCGCTGGGACGGCGAGGGGTGGGTGGGCGAGAGCTTCCTGAACTCGTGTCTCGACAGCGGGGACTGTTGGGGTGAGTTCGGCGACGACGCGGACAGGGGAAGTCCTCGCATCGGGCTCAACATCGATTCGACCGGGGTCGGGCCGGCCGAGTACGTCCGCTTGTCCGGGCTCGACGAAGGGTGGTATCGGCTTCGGAAGGACATGGACATCGCCGATGGCGTCGCATCGGGAGAGGAGGTCGCAACCGCAGTCTTCGAGGTGTCCGACGCGGTGTCGGCCGTCGCCGCACCGGCGCCGGAGCTCGGCACCGACCGGCTGATCGTCACCCCGGTAGTGACGGGCACGGGCGGGTCGAGAATGAACGCGACCGTGACGGTGTCCTCGGCGGTGGTGACCCCCACTCTCGCCCTCTACCGGTACGAGGCCGGGGCGTGGCGGTTCGTGGTCGATTTCACGACGTTCACCGCCGGGGCGCGGGCGGGGAACACGGTCGACCTCCGGGCTCCCGCGTTGCCGCCTGGCGCCTATCGGTTGAGCTCGTCGAGCACCCGGGACACGGTGGTCGGACGCTTCTGGGTGTCCGAGGAGATCTCCTCCCCGGTCACCTGTCCTGGGGTGCCCGACCTGGTCGAACTCCTCGGCACCGACGGCGAGGCATTCGGCGAGGCAGCGGCACCGGGTGGCGAAGTACGGCCGGCGTTCGAGCAGGGCGGATTCCACGTGCAGTGGGAGTCGCCGGAGTCGACGGTCGTGTATTCGAATCCGGTCGGCGGCGTGCGGGACCTCGTCGGGGAACGCACGGTGGCCGAGGGACCGGTGATGCTCTGGTACCGAGACGACGCAGTCGAGGCGTGGGTGCAGCTGCCCGGCTGTGCCGACGAGGATCCCGTCACCGCCGGTTTCACCGTCACCGGTGGCAGCGAGCAGGAGAACGTCACGCTGGCGCTTCGCCTCGGCCGGGAACTCGCCCGCCGCGAGAATCCCGACTTCGCGGCAGCAACGCGGACCGACTGTCCGGGGCCGGATTCGCCCGACCCGGACACGCCGAATGCGGTGCACGACGTGTGGCTGTACTGCCGGACGAGCGCGGACCAGGAGCCTGAGCTGGTGCCGGTGCCGACGATCTTCAGCCCGGGCGACCCGATCGAGGCCGTCATCCGGCGGAGTCTCGGCGATCCGTGGAACGGACTCGAGAGTGCGATCCCCGTCGAACTCCGAGGCGCGCAGACCACGGTCGAGATCAACGACGGCGTGTTGACCATCGATTGGGGATGGGACTTCTCCGTCTCACCGATCGACAACCTCGGCACGTCCACGTGGTCGGGGAGGATTATCGATCAGATCGCGGCCAATGCGTTCCAATTCGAGCAGATCGATGCCGTCGACCTCGGCAACCTGCCGTTCGATCATGGTGGGGAGTTCGTCTACACCCGCGAACAATGGGAGCAGTCGCAGGCCGAGAACTAGGGTCGCGGCTGACCCAGGAGTTCCCATGGCCGACAAGAAGATCGTCACCGTCTTGCATCCCGAGGACGAATACACGCACGAGCCCGATCCGGTGCCCAACTACAACGAGTCGATGTACCTCAACGGCTTCGACCTCGAACGCGAGGTCGGTGCGTGGTTCCGCATCGGCAACCGGGTCAACGAGGGCTACGCGGAGATGACCGTCTGCATCTACCTCCCCGGCGGCCGGGTGGCGTTCCTCTACGGCCGCCCCGAGATCGACAACAACGACGAGATGAGGGCCGGCGGCCTCGAGATCAAGGTCGTCACCCCGTTCGAGCACCTCGAGATCAACTACGACGGCAAGGTGTGTCTGCTCGAGGAACCCGAGCAGATGGCCAACCCGCGGGAAGCGTTCAAGACGAATCCGTTCGTCGAGTGCGAGGTCCGCCTCGACGTGACCGGCGTGTCGCCCATGTACGGCGGCCTGCCCCAGTACGAGGACGGCACGCCGATCGAGGTCGACGCCGAGAACAGCTTCGCCAAGGCCCACTACGAGCAGCACACCGCGGTGAAGGGCACGATCCGGGTGGGCGACGAGATCATCGAGCTCGACGGCCTCGGGCTGCGCGACAAGTCGTGGGGCCCCCGCTACTGGCAGGCCGTCAGCTGGTACCGCTGGCTCCCCATGATCTTCGGGCCCGACTTCGCGATGATGCTCTCGATCACCGACAACGGCGACAAGACCCGCTACGGCGGCATGGTGCTGGAGGACGGTGAGTACCACCACATCCGCGACTGTCGCATCGAGTCCGACTGGGACGACAACCACTACCAGACGGGCATGCGCTGCTGGGCGAGGACCGACCACAAGGAATACGAGGTCACCGGCGAGGTCATCTCCATGATCCCGTTGCGCAACCGGCGCACGACCCCCGACGGCGAGCAGCTCCACACCCGCATCACCGAGGCGATGACCCGCTACGAGTGCAACGGCCGCAAGGGCATGGGCATGAGCGAGTACCTCGATCAGATCGTCGACGGAACCCCGGTCGGCGCCGACATCGCCACGTGAGCGACGAGCTCGCCGGTGCGCTCGGCGCCGAGCTCGGCGCCACGATCTCCGACCTGAAGCGGCTGTCGGCCGGCGCCAGCCGCGAAACGTGGGCGTTCACCGCCGACGGCGAGCCGCTGATCCTGCAACGGTCGCGGTTCGCGGCCGCACCCGGCACCGGGGCCGACGAACCCGCCGTGCTCCGCCACGCGAGCGCGGGTGGGGTCACCGTGCCCGAGATCGTCGCGTCGTCGTCGGGCGACGATCACCCGATCGGGGCCCAGTTCACGATCACCCGCAGGCTCGAGGGCGAGTCGATCGCCCGCAAGATCCTCCGCGACGACGAGTTCGCCGTGGCCCGGGAACGTTTCGTCGCCGACTGCGCCCGCGAGCTCGTCGCCATCCACGCGCTCGACCCCTCGCCGCTCGAGGGACGCGTGCCGACGATCGCCGACCCGGTGGCGGCCCAACGCGCCACCTACGAGATGATCGGCGACCCGCACCCGGTGTTCGACCTGGCGTTCCGGTGGCTCGACGAACACCGCCCCGACCCGCGCCCGCCCCGGCTGGTTCACGGCGACTTCCGCATGGGCAACTTCCTCGTCGGCCCGTACGGGATCACCGCCGTGCTCGACTGGGAGCTCACCCACCTCGGCGACCCCGTTGAGGATCTGGGCTGGCTCGTCGCCCGGGCGTGGCGGTTCCGGGGCCCCGGCGAGGTGGGGGGTCTCGGCACCCGGGTCGAACTGCTCGAGCGCTACGCCGCGGCCGGCGGGTTCGAGATCCCGCCCGCCGAACTGAGGTGGTGGGAGGTCCTCGCCTCGCTGCGCTGGGGTGTCATCACCATGTTCATGGGTGGCGAGCACCGGAGGGGAAGCTCGCGTTCGGTCGAGCAGGCGACGATCGGGCGACGGGTCGTCGAGACCGAGTACGACGTCATGCTGCTCCTGCTACCCGAGTTGCGCGAGGCCGCATGACCGAGCCGGCGCCCCGCACGAACTGGCCCCACGACGTCCCCGACGCGCAGGAGTTGGTGGAAGCCGTACGCGACTACCTCCGCGACGACCTCGGTCCCCGAGCCGAGGGCCGGGACCGGTTCCTCGTGCGAGTCGCGGTCAACGCTCTGTCGATCGCGGCCCGCGAGATCGCCGCCCTGCCGACCGACGCGGCGGCCCACGCGGCCCGGCTCGCGGCGCTCGGTGTCGACTCCGAACAGGAGCTGAGCGCGGCCATCACCCGCGGTGACCTCGACGACCGCCGGGTCGAGCTGGCCGAGCTGCTGTGGGCCACCACCCTCGACAAGCTCGCGGTGGCCAACCCGTCCTACCGCGACGAAGCGGCGGAGCCGTAGTCCCGTGGGTCGTGGCGACGGCGAGCCTCGGCGATCGATCAGCCCGCGTCCCTGCGGGTGTGCCCCGGACTCGTGCCGAAGGTGCGCTTGTACGCTCGGCAGAACGACGCCTCCGACTGGTAACCGACGCGTGCGGCGATGGCCGCAACCGGGTCGGTGGTGTCCCGAAGCTGTTCCCGGGCCCGGTGCATGCGCCAATCGGCCAGATAGGTCATCGCCGAGACGCCGACGATGCGGGTGAAGCGGGCCGAGAACGCCGACCGCGACATCGCGCTGGCCCGCGCGAGCGACGCTACCGTCCAGGCCTGGTCCGGCTGCTCGTGGATGAGCTGGAGGGCCGGGCCGATGCGAGGGTCGCGCAGCGCCGCGAGCCACCCGGTCTCGGCCGAGGGGGACGAGTCGATCCATGCCCGGATGGCCTGGATCACGAGGATGTCGGCGAGTCGGGTGATGACCGTGTCGCCGCCCGGGCGGAGCTCGCGTGCCTCGCGTGTGATGAACCGCAGCGTGTGGTGCAGCCAGCTCGAGTCGTCGTCGCGCCAGGCGTCGATGTGGATCAGTGAGGGGAGTTGGGCGACGAGCTGATGGGCGATGGCGTGGTCGAGGCGCACCACGCCGCAGGTGATCTGCGTCGCCGCGCCACCCCCGCCGAAGCTGACGGACTCGTATCGTTCGCTGTGGGCGACGACCGGCAGGTCGAAGAGCTCGATGGCCGTCGCGTCGAGGTCGCTGCGCACGCGGTGGGGAGTGCCATGCGGGATCAGGGTGAGGCTGCCCTGCTCCAACCGGCGCGGTTCCGACCCGTCGATCTCGAGCCAGCAGCTGCCCTCGGTCACGATCTCGAAGACCATGGCGTCGTCGAACTCCGGGAGATCGACGCCCCACGGCGCGGTGAAGTCGGCCCGACAGTAGAGGGTGCCGGTCAGCCGGAGCATGTGCAGGATCTCGCCGAGGGGGTCCGCCGATGGTGGGGGATTGATCGTGGCTGCGCTCACGGGTCCACTGTCGTGGAGGTCGACTCGGCCGTCAAGGGTGGACGATCTGCACATGAACATGGACGCGATGACATGGACAATCCAGCCGGCTGACTCCATGGTGGATCACGTGCTCATCCGGGCACGGGGATCCGAAAGGAACACAATCATGAAGTCCACGAGACCCATCGCGGTCGTCCTGGTCATCGCGGGGCTGGTCGCCCTGCTGATCGGGGGTGCGTTGCTGGTCGCGCCGGCATCGTTCCACTCGTCGAGCGGCATCGACCTCGGCGGCGACGTCAACCTCCTCAACGAGACCCGTGCACCCGGCGCGTCGCTGGTCGCGATGGGCTCGTTGATGCTGCTCGGCGTGGTGGTCGAGCGGTTGCGGTTCGTCGCGCTGGTCGCCGCCGCCGTCCTCTACGCGTCGTACGGGGTGGGCCGACTCGCGTCGTGGGCGGTGGACGGCACCCCGCATTCGACACTCGTCGTCGCCACCGGTGTCGAGCTCGCGATCGCGGCGGCCGCTGGTTGGGCGTTGGCGTCGTCGCGCCTCGAGGTCGAGGCACGGCGACCATGACGGGCCTGGCTCAGGAGCGATACCTGCTGGTGACCACCTTTCGGCGCGATGGCGCCCCGGTGCCGACGCCGGTATGGGCGGTGCCGGTCGAGGACGCCGCGTTCGGCTTCTACACCAGCTCGGCCACCGGCAAGGCGAAGCGGCTCGCCCACACCGATCGGGTCGTCCTCCAACCGTGCGACATGCGCGGTCGGACCCGGAAGGGGACCCGGCCCGTCGACGGTGTCGCCCGCCTCGTCGGCGGCGACGAACTCGCCCGAATCCGAGTCCGAGCCAACGAGAAGTACGGCGCCGCCACGACCATCGTGCGTTGGGTCGACCAGATCAAGTACCGCCTCCGAGGGAAGCCGTACACATATGGCGATCTGGGTGTGGTGGTGTCGCTCGACCCGGCCGGGCCCGGCGCTCGGCGACGAACGGCTTGACTCTCCCGTCGGGGGAGAGCCGAGGATGGGCCACGGAAAGGAGGAACCGTCACGATGAACATCGACAGGATCCCGATCGGCCGGTTCTCGCAGATGAGCCGACTGTCGATCAAGGCATTGCGTCTCTACGCGGACCAGGGTCTCCTGGTGCCGGCCTGGATCGACCCGGCCACGGGCTACCGCTACTACCGGTCGGGCCAAGCCAACCAGGCCGAGGCGATTCGGATCCTGCGGGCGGTCGACATGCCGCTCGACGAGATCCGCGAGCTCCTCGCGGCCGACGGGCCCGACGCCGTGATCAAGCAGCTCGCCGTCCACCGCGAACGCCTCGAGGCACGGCTGGACGACCAGGCTCGCATGCTGCGGTTCCTCCAACGTCTCATCAACCAAGGAGGAACCGTCATGCCCTATGACGTGACCATCAAGTCGGTCCCGCCGCAGCGGGTCGCCAGTTGGCGCACCCGCACCGATCTCAGCAGGATCGGTGACGACATCGGCCGGGGGTTCGCGGCCGTCGTCGGTGCGTTGACCGAGCACGGCGTCCAACCCGTGGGCAATCCATTCATCGTCTACCACGACGTGATCGACGAACAGACCGACGGTACGATCGAGGTCTGCATCCCCACGCCCGACGGCGTGGGGGACCAGCGCCCCGTCGGCGATGTCGAATGGAACGAGATCGCGGGAGCGACTGTCGCGTCGACGACGCATCGTGGCCCCTACGACGAGATCGCCCCCGCCTACCACACGGTCACCGGATGGATCGAGGAGCACGGCCACCGCATGCAGGGGCCACCACGCGAGCTCTACCTCAACGACCCGCAGACCGTCATCGCCGAGGATCTCCTCACCGAGGTCCAATTCCCGATCGCCCCGGGCTGACCGCCGGCGGCGACCCGTCCAGGAGCCGGCACCGCCGGCGGTGAGGAGTCGACCATGCCGATGCCGTTGTGGTGGGGCAGGATCAACAAGCGGGTGTTCAACCCGCGAGCGCTGCGAAACGATCGGTGGCAGGTGATCCACCACGTCGGGCGCAGCACCGGCCGTGAGTACCGCACACCGCTCGAAGCCGTCGCCGTCGACGACGGTTTCGTCTTCACCCTCGTGTACGGGTCGCGATGCGATTGGGTGCGCAACGTGACGGCCGCGGGCCATGCCCGGCTCGAGGTCGACGGCTCCGTCGTCGACCTCGTCGACCCGGAGGTCATCGACGCCACCGAGGCCTACGCCCTGCTGCCGGCCGGCACCAAGCGTCCCCCGGGCTTCCTGCGCATCGACGAGTTCCTGCACATGCGAACCGCGTCGGACGACCGCGCACGGGCCGGGCAGTAGGGAACGGGCCGCAGGTCAGCGACACGGTGGCCGTGGCCGCTCAGCGGTGGGTCGCCTGGGCGACCTCCTGCGCGACGAGTTCTCGGATCGAGCGGCCGGCGGCGTCGAGCGGCGCGGTCGAGCGCTGCGTCCGGCACAGCACGAACATGCCTTCGACGGTCGCGACGAACACCTGGGCGAGCGCGCCGGCGCGCTCGTCGGAGAGGCCGGCGCCGACGAGATGCCGGGCCGCCGCGTCGATCCAGGAGTCGAAGACACCGGCCGCGGCGATGCGCAACGGCTCGCTGGTGTTGGCCACCTCGCGGGCCACCGTGCCGATCGGGCACGGGTCGATGAAGTCGGACTCCTCGAGCACAGCCGCCGCGCCGGCGAAGAAGTCGGCGAACGCCTCGGCCGGGTCCGAGGCTTCCCGCGCGATCGACTCGAAGAGCTCCCGATAGATCGCGCCCGTCGTCTCGACGACGGCGACGCCGAGCGCCTCCTTGCCGCCGGGGAAGAAGTGGTAGATCGATCCGATCGTGGCGTCGGCCGCCTCCGAGATCTGGCTCAGCGTGGTGCCGTTGTAGCCGTGGCGACGGAAGAGCTCGTTGGTGGCGACGATGATGCGGTCGCGGGTCCCGGCCATCCCGGCAGTCTAGAACATTCGTTCTAGACGCCGGCACGGCCACGTCCTAGAGTGATCGTTCTAGACCTCGGGAGGACATGATGTACAAGGCCGCGATCCGGGCGTTGCTGCGTCACGGCATCGAGCGACTCAACCAGGGCGACTACTCGCTGTTGCTGAAGCTGGCCCATCCCGACTTCGAGTTGGCGTTCCCCGGACACAACTCGTGGGCGACGATGTTCCGCCCCCAGCAGACCGGACGGCACCGCCACGTCACCCACCGCGGCACCGCCGAGGCGATCGCCTTCGCCGACCGCTTCGTGGCCGAACGGATCCAGTTCCGGATCGAGGACATCCTCGTCAACGGTCCGCCGTGGAACACCCGGATCGCCGTCCGGATCCACGAGTTCATCGTCGACCCCGGCGGCGGCGCCGACGTCTACGCCAACCGGGCCGTGCTCTTCCTGGAGGCGCGCTGGGGTCGGCTCCTGCGCTGGGAGGACTACGAGGACACCGAACGCGTCGCGGCCTGGGACGCCGCCACCGCGGAGTAGCGTGCCGGCCATGGGGCACCCCGACGACGAGTTCCACCCGCCGACCAGCGACGACCCGTACTGGACGGAGACCTGTTGGTTCACCTTCACGGTGCCGGAGCGCCTGCTGTCGGGGCAGCTGTACCCGTTCTTCCGTCCGAACCAGAAGGTCACCGCGGGCGGCGCCTACTTCTGGAACGAGCAGGGCAGTCAGCCGTGGAACGTGCTCCACGCCAAGAACTTCTGGCACCTGCCGCTGCCCGATCAGCCACTGTCCGACATCCGGCTCCCCAACGGCATCCGCTACCGCTGTGTCGAACCGCTCCGCACCTACGAGATCGCCTACGCCGACCCCGACGGGGGTGACGAGATCGATGTCGCCCTCACCTTCACCGCCGTGGCCCCGCCCAACTACCTGGGCGAGTCCCATCTCGATCAGCCGGGTCGCTACCAGGGCACGATCCGCCTCCTCGACGAGGAGTTCGCCGTCGACAGCTTCGGGTTCCGGGACCGTTCGTGGGGGGTGCGGCCCCAGTTCGGTCAGGGGCTCACCAGTTCGCCGGCCCATCGGGGTGGCTACAGCTACGCCACCGCGTCGGCCGACGACGGCTTCCACGCGATCACCATGGACTTCGGCGACGGGTGCATCGGCATCCACGGCTACGTCATTCGTGAGGGCGAGTGGTCGAAGCTCGTCTCGGCGCGGCGAGAGGTGCTCGAGCGCGACGACGAGACCGGCGCGCCGACCCGGGTCGTGATCGACATCACCGACGAGGCAGGGCGCGACATCCGCGCCGAGGGACGGTGCCGCAACCGGCTCGGCGTGCACCTCAACCCCAACCTGTTCACGTGGAACTGCCTCACCGAATGGACCTTCGACGGGGTCACCGCCTGGGGCGAGGACCACGACAACTGGAGCGCGCCCGCGGCCCGGCGCTTCTTCCGCGACCGGCTCGGCTACGGGAGCCGGCCCTGACCGCGCCGGCTCACGACCGCGGGAGGATCATGTCGAGGCACACGGTCGCCGGGTTGTCGAGCCAGATGGTCTGATCCGGTGGCAGCATCCCCCGGTCGACCATGCGGTTCATGACCCGCACGACGATGGCGGTGTAGCGCACCGCGGCGAACACCTCGTAGAACGTGGTGTCGCCCACGTCGCGGCCGAGACACGACGCGTAGTGGTCGCGCTGTTCGTCTCGCGTCGGCTCGCCGGGGAGCCGGTCGACGCCCATGGTCTCGTGCGACCAGTGGTCGAACATCAGCCACCAGCCGAGATCGAACTCGGGGGGCGCGATCGAGGCCGCCTCGAAGTCGGTGACGCACACGCCCCGGAAGTCGCGCCAGATGATGTTGCCGGGCCGGGGGTCGCCCCAGCTCAGGCACACCTCCGGCTCGGCCGGCACGTTGGCCCGCAGCCACGTCATGCCCTCGTCGAACAACGGGTGCACGCGGTCGCCGAGGCTGCCCCGGCAGTACCGCTCCCACACGTCCATCTGGCGGACCGTGCCCGGCTCGGTGCCGGCCGGGGCCAGCCATTCGAGCCCGGCGGCGCGCCAGTCGATCGTGTGGATGTCGGCGAGGATCCGCAGCCCGTCGAAGAGCATGTCGCGGCGCTGCTCGGGTGTCGCGTCGACGAAGAAGCCCTCCTGCGTGTAGATCGGGCTCTCGATCGGGACCTCGCCGTCGACGAAGCCCATCACGAAGAACGGCGCGTCGAGGATCGAGCCGTCGGGCTCGAACCCGACGAGGGGGGCGAGGGGCACGGTGGAGTGGCGGGCGACCGCGTCCATGACGCGGTACTGGATCTCGATCTCGACGTCGAGGTCGGACTGGGCCGGATAGACGGGCGGCTCGGGTGTCTCCCGGCGCACGACGTACTTCTCGGTCGCGACCGACGCGTCGCGGGTGACCTGGGCGGTGAACACGGTCGTCTCCGCCGAGTAGCCGCTGCGGGGCGGGGAGAACTCCTCGATCTCCACCGCCTCGGCCCCGGCGAGGTGGGTCTGCATCCAACCGGCCAGGGCGGTCCGGTCGATCTCGGGCACGGTACCGATGTCATCGCTCATCGGGCCGAACCTAGTGCCGCGACCCGGAGGTGGTGGTGCCCTTCCCCTAGCTGGTTCTGGTAGCGGACCCGCGCTTGCTACCGTTGCGCTCGTGCGTGGACGTTCCGTCTCCGAGGCCTGTCGGGCCGGGTGGATGATCCTCGCCCTTCTCGCGATCCCCGTCCTGACCGTCACGTCGGTGGCGCTCGTGGCCGATGTCGCCTCGACGACGAACCCGGTCGCTGCGGCGGTCGGTGTTCCCGCGACCCTGGCGGGCCTGATGGCCGGTGCGGTGGTGTTCCGGCTGGCCCGGGTCGTCCACTCGGGGTCCGTCGCGGTGCGGGCGCTGTTCGCGGCGCTCAGGGGCGAGGTCGACCGACAGGTGCTCGCGCTGAGTGCCCCGCTGGTCGCCGGTGTCACCCGGCGTCCGGCCCCGTTGCTCGTCCCGTCCCGGGTGGGACGACGGGGACCTCCCCGGATCCGTCGATAGACGTCCACGCCCTCCACCGTGTGGTGGTCGGCGTCCCGCTACGTACGCGAACCCCTCGAACCGGAGAACTCACCATGCGCAACCGCGCGATCCTGCGGCTCCTGGCCGCGCTGTCCGTCGTCGCCCTGCTCGGCGCCGCCTGCGGCGATGACGACGACACCACCACCACGGCCGACGACGCGGCCGCCGCCGATGACACGGCCGATGAAACGGCCGATGACGACATGGCCGACGACGACATGGCCGATGACGACGGCGAGCATGACCACGATGCCGACGGCGAGCACGACCACGACCACGATGCCGACGGCGAACACGACACCGCCATGACCGACGGCGACGCGACCGACGAGCACGATCACGGCGTGGTCGACGTGCCCGCCGAGGGCGCGCCCACGGTCGACGTCGAGGTGTTCGCCGATCCGGCCGGCGGTGTCGACATCCACGTGCTCACCGACGACTTCACCATCGCGCCGCGGGCGGCGTCGACCGACCATGTCGCCGGCGAGGGGCACTTCCACCTCTACGTCGACGGCGAGAAGGTGCTGCGGTTCTACAACGAGTGGATCCACTACGCCGGCGTGGTGGAGGGCGACGTCGACATCGCGGTCGAGCTCTCGGCCAACGACCATCGCGCCTACGCCGTCGACGGCGAGCCGATCACGGCCCGAGTGACGTTCACCGTGCCGCCTCACGACCACGACAGCCACAGCCACGACGAGGCCGCGCCCGTCGAATTCGTCGGCGACGCGCCCACGATCGCGCTCGAGGTGGTCGACGACCCGAAGTCCGGGTGGAACGCGTTCGTCACCGTCGACGGCATGGTGCTGAGCCCCGAGCACGCGTCGGGCGAGCACGTCGACGGGGAGGGTCACCTCCACATCTATGCCAATGGCCAGAAGCTCGGTCGCCTGTACGGTCCGGCCACCCACATCGCCGCGCTGCCGGAGGGTGAGGTGGAGATTTCGGTGGTCGCGTACACCAACGACCACCAGCCCTACGTGGTCGGCGGTCAACCGATCTCGGCCGCGACCACGGTGACGGTGGCGTCGTGAGATCGCGCGTCCTCCTCGTCGTGGCCCTGGTCCTCGCCGTCGCGCTGTTCGTCGGCGGGTGCGGCGACGACGGCGGGGCGGCGGATCCCGCGCCCTCGTCGGGCGATGCCGCGGCCGATGTCGTGATCGCGCTCGACGTCGTCGACGGCGACCTGGTGGGTGGGTCCCGCCAGGAGAACGTCGCGCTCGGCGACTCGGTCGAGGTCGTCGTCACGGGCAACAGCGACGACCAAGTGCACGTCCACGGCTACGACCTCTACGTCGACCTGGTCGACGGCGAAGGGTCGACGACGTTCGACGCCCTGATCCCGGGGACGTTCGAGATCGAGCTCGAGGGCTCCAGCCGGCTGCTCGTGCGAATGACCGTGTCGTGATCGGCAGCCTCCTCGCCCACGGCATCGGTGGGCGCACCGATCTGCCGCTGCCGGCCTGGCAGCTCGCCTGGGCCGCCGGGTTCTCGGTGGCGATCTCGTTCGTGGCCCTCGGCGCGTTCTGGGAGCGACCCCATCTGGAGGCCGCCGCCCGGGGCCGGGCCCTGTGGCACGCGGTCGGACCGCCGGCTCGCCTCCTCGAGGCACTGCTCAAGCTGATCGGGCTGTTCCTCTTCGGTGTCGTGCTGTACGCGGCGTGGGAGGGCAACCCGAACTTCGCGGTCAACATCTCGGGCGACGCGTTCCTGATCTGGTTCTGGGTCGGCCTCCAGTTCGTGTCGGCGGTGTTCGGCGACGTGTGGCGCGCCTTCAACCCGTACTTCACGATCGCCGACGTGGCCGCGTGGGTGAAGAGCCGGGTGACGGGTGCGGAGATCTCGGCGATCGACCACGGCGAGGGCACGCTGTGGCCCGCCGCCGTCGCGATCTTCGCCTATCTCTGGTTCGAGCTCGCCTACCGGTCGATGTGGTGGGAGGCCGACGGACAGTCGGCGGCCGATCCCCGGGCCATCGCCGTGTTCCTCACGATCTACAGCGCGGTGATGCTCGTCGGCGCTGCCGTGTATGGCCGGGGCTGGGTCCGGTGCGCCGACGGCTTCGCCGTGCTCTTCGCCAAGCTGGGGGCGTTGGCGGTGTTCCACCTCGACGAGGATCGCCGGCTCCGTGTCCGGCCGCCGCTCGCCGGTCTCGCGACGCTGAAGCCGACCGTCGGCATGGTGCCCTTCATCATCGTCGTCCTGGGGAGCACGACCTTCGACGGTTTCACCCGGAGCTCGCTCTGGTTCGACATCGCCGGAGACTCGGTCGGATGGGATCTCACCGTCGTGAGCACGATCGGGCTGCTGTCGATCGTCATGCTCGTCGGACTGGCCTACGTCATCGCGATCAACCTGATGGGGGGCGTGACCGGTGATGCGCCCGAGGAGCTCTCGGCCGTGTTCGGGCCGACACTGGTGCCGATCGCCGCCGCCTACGCGGTGGCGCACTACTTCAGTCTCCTCGTGCTCGACGGCCAGCGGATGTTCATCCAGATCTCCGACCCGTTCGGGCGGGGCTGGGACCTCTTCGGCACGAAGGACTACACGATCAACTGGCTGCTGGTGTCGCCCGACACGATCGCCTGGGTCCAGACCCTGGCCATCGCGGTCGGGCACGTGCTCGCCGTCGCCGCGGCCCACGACCGGGCGATCTCGCGCTACCCCCACGCCGTCGCCGTTCGTTCGCAGTACCCGATGCTCGGCGTGATGGTCCTCTACACCGTCGTGGGTCTGTTCCTGCTCCTCGGGGCCTGACCCCGTCGGGTCAACCGGCGGCGAGCCGGGAGGTGAGGAACTCGACGACCCGGTCGAACGCCTCCTTCGTCGGGTGGCCCGGCGTGTCGCGGCGTTCCTCGGTGAGCACGCTGTGGGCCGCCTTGCCGATGCCGTGGGCCTCGTCGGGGCTCGTGATCTCGACGCCGACGAAGTTGTCGCCGAGCGCCGCCCGCAGGGTGGCGAAGCGTTGGCGCGGGACCATCGGGTCGCCCGTGAAGCGCAGACCCAGGACGGCACACCCCTCGGCGGCGCGCTCGGCCACGATCGCCAGCTGCTGATCGTCGAGACCGACGCTGGCCCGCCGCTTCCGGCCGATCGCGAACGGCAGCGAGGGTTGGGAGAGCACGGGGGCGACGACGGCGTCGTCGAGGAGCATCGCGAGGCCGAACCCGCCGGTGAAGCACATGCCGACGAAGCCGATGCCGGGGCCACCGTGGTCGGCGTGCAGGGTGCGGGCCAGCGCCCGGAGCCATTCCGTGGCGGGTTGGTCGTCGCGGGTGGCCATGGCGTGGAACTCCCGGCCGACACACGCCTTGGCGATGGTGGTGAGGGCGTGGCGGGGGGTGGGCTCGCGGCCGGGGACACCGAACATCGACGGCAGGGCCACCGACAGACCGGCGTCGAGCAGGTCCTCGGCGAACCGGATCACCTCGGGCGTGATGCCCGGGATCTCCGCGGCCACGAGCACGCAGGGACCCTCGCCCCGCCGGTGGACGTCGTGGGTGATCCCGCCGTGGGCGAACGTTTCGACGCGGAAGTCCTCGAGAGCCATGCCCCGCATCCTCGCGGCCGCTGATCACGCAGTTCATTGCGTTCCTGTTACGATCGCCCCCGAGATGCCGGTCCACCGTCCGCCCCGTCGCCCGTCGCTGCTCCTCGCGGTCGCGCTCTGCGTGTTCGGCGGGATGCTGAGCGTCGGTCTCGCCGGTGCCCAGACCGAGGTCGAGGACCTGCGCCAGGAACGCGAGCAGAACCGCCGTGAAGCCGCGGAGGTGGCCGCCGAGCTCGACGCCCTCGCCGCCGAGGACGACGAGCTGGCCGCGGCGATCGCTGCCCTCGACGCGCACATCGCGCTCCAGGAGACGCGCGTGGCCGCGGCGGAGGAGTCGATCGCCGAGGCCGAGGCGACGGCCCGGCTCGCCCGGGAACAGGCCGAGGCCCTCGAGACCCAAGCCGAGGGGATCCGCGGGCAACTCGAGCTCGCGGCGATCGATGCCTTCGTCGCCCCCCGGCCCGACGTGCTCGGGCGGCTCGACGACGAGGACCTGCTAGATGTCGAGCTCACCGACTTCTACGTCGAAGAGGTGGTGGGCGACGAGTACGAGCTGATCGATCTGCTGCGGGTGGCGCAGGCCGGCCAGGCCGATGCGATCCGCCGGGCCGACGAGGCGACCGCGCAGGCCGAGACCGAGCGTGCCGATCTGGCCGCCCGCCTGGTCGAGCTCGACGCCAGCAAGGCCGAGGTCGAGGAGCTGCGGGCCCAGGTCGCGGCGCGGATCGACGAGTGGGAAGCCGTGGGTCGCGAGATCGAGGAGGCCGATGCCGCGATCGCCTCGCAGATCCGTGAGCTCGAGGCCGAGCTCGCCCGGCAGGCGGCCGAGGAAGCAGCGCGAAAGGCCGCGGAGGAGCAGGCCCGACTCGAGGCGGAGCAGGCCGCGGAGGCATCCGACGAACCCGCGACGGCCGACGACGCGCCGGCGGCGCCGCCCGTGGTCGACGGCCCGTTCTCGATCACCCACCGGCCCGTACCGGGCGCGGTCACCAGCGGGTTCGGCTCCCGCGTGCATCCGATCTTCGGCACGTCCCGCAACCACTACGGCGTCGATCTCAACGGCAGCTCCGGTGATCCGATCGTGGCGGCCGCCGCCGGCCGGGTGATCACCGCGGGGTGGATGAGCGGCTACGGCAACGTGGTCATCCTGTCGCACGGCGACGGCTACACCACGCTCTACGCCCACCAGTCGGCCATCCTCGTGAGCAACGGCGACACCGTCGCCGGCGGCGCCACCCTCGGCCGGGTCGGCAGCACCGGATGGTCGACGGGTCCCCACCTGCACTTCGAGATCCGGATCGACGGCACGGCCGTGGATCCGTTGTCCTACCTGTAGGCCCCGACCTCCACGCAGTCCGCGAACCATCGGCGGGCTTTTGCTCCATGGGTCGTTGTGCCTAGGATCGCCCACAGGGAGTGGGCGTAACATGCGCATAGAGTGGTCATCAGTGAGCTCGGCCGCCGGGTCATCCCCGGCGAGCAGTTGGAACGGGCGACGCCTGGTCGCGTCGGCCCTCGTCGTCGCCCTGGGCCTGCTCGGGCTCGGGGTGGGGATCGCCGGTCTGCTGACCTCCGACTCCGTCGCCGCGGGCGACGGGACCGCCGCGGTGCTCGGCGCGGTCGAGATCGCGCCCGAGACCGAGATCGGCGATGCGGTCGCGGCCGTGCGCGAGGGCTCGTTCGAGACGGCCCCGACCGCGCACCTCGCAGTGGTCCAGCTCTCGGTGAGCGTCTGCGGCGCCCGCTCGACCGGATCCGGCGTCGTCGTCGCCGACGGGTTGCTGCTGACCGCGGCGCACGTGGTCGGCGACGCCACCCTCGTGCGCATCGACCAGGGCGACGTCACCGTCACCGGTGAGGTGCTCGGCGTGCTCGCCGACGAGCGCGATCTGGCCCTCGTCGCGGTCGACGCCCCGATGGACGCACCGCTCGCCGCCACGACCGCTCCGCCGTTCGGGGCTCCGCTCACCCTCGTGGGTCACCCCGATGCGGGCCCCCGCACCGTCGCGGTCGGCGCCCGGGTCGAAGTGGCGCCGGGCGTGGCATCGCTGGCCGGCGGAGGCGAGATCCTGGGCGTCGACGTGCCCATCGAGGCCGGCTTCTCCGGTGGTCCCGTGGTCGCCGCCGACGGTGCCGTGGTCGGCATCGTCGTCGCGAAGGAGGCCGTCGCCGACATCGCCCTTGTCGTCGCCACCCCCGATCTGGCCACCATCGGCGGGGCCGGTCTGGTCCCCGGCACCTGCGTCGGGAGCGCCTGAGCCCCGGTTAGGGTCGGGCCGTGACCGGTCCGCACGTCCAGGTGATCGCCACCGACGCCGTGGTGACCCACGTCGCCGCCTCCGCCGCCTCGCTCGTCGTGTGCGCCGACGGTGGCGTCGGGGCCGGACTGCAGGCCGGGCGCCCCATCGACCTCGTGGTCGGCGACCTCGACTCGGCGACGCCGGCCGATCTCGACGCAGCCCGGTCGGCCGGCGCCCGGATCGAGCGTTTCCCCATCGCGAAGGACGAGACCGACCTCGAGCTGGCGATGGCCGCCGCGGTGGCCGCCGGGGCCGGCACGGTCACGGTGCACCTCGCGGCCGGTGGTCGACTCGATCACCAGCTGGCCAACCTGCTGGTCCTCGCCTCGCCGCGGTGGTTGTCGGTCGCGGTCGACGCGTGGGTCGGTCACGACCGGGTGTGGGTCGTCCGCGACCGCCTCGTCGTGGCACTGACCGTCGGCGCCGCGGTGGCCGTGCAGGCGGTCACCGGTCCGGCCACGGTGACCACGCGCGGCCTCGAGTTCGCGCTCACCGGCGAGGTGCTCCACCCGGCCGAGGCCCGGGGGATCTCCAACACCGTCGTCGCCTCGCCGGTGGAGGTACACGTCGACGACGGCGTGGTGCTGGTGATCGGCGCCGACGCTCAGTCGGCCCACGCCACGTAGCGACCGCGGCGTCGTTCGAGCGACAGCTCGACATCGAAGCAGGCCGACAGCGCCGCGGCGGTGAGCACCCGGTCGAGGGGACCCTGGGCCAGCGTGCGACCCTCCTTCACGAGCAGGACGTGGGTGAAGCCGTCGGGGATCTCCTCGACATGGTGGGTCACCAGGGCCATCGGGGGGGTCGAGTCGTCACCGGCGAGACCGCTCAACATGCGTACGAACTGCTCGCGGCCCGCGAGATCGAGCGCCGCGGTCGGCTCGTCGAGCAGCAGGAGGCCGGGGTCGGTCGCGAGGGCCCGGGCCACCAGGACCCGTTGGCGCTCGCCCGACGAGCACGCGCCGAAACGTCGTTCGGCGAGATGGGCGACACCGGCCCGGCCGAGGGCGGTCGCCGCGGCGGCGCGGTCGGTGTCGTCGTAGACGTGCCACCACGGTTCGAGCGCGGCGTTGCGGGCGGTCATCACCACGTCGGTCACGAGGAGGTCGCCCCGGAGGAGGTCCGCCATCGAGGCGCTCGCGAACCCGACCCGCCGGCGCAGCCGGCGGACGTCGGTGCGGCCCAGCCGTTCGCCCAACACCTCCACCTCTCCCGACGACGGATGGAGCCACATCGACGCGATCCGCACGAGGGTCGTCTTCCCGCAGCCGTTGGGTCCCAGCACCACCCAGTGCTCGCCGGGCCGGATCGTCCAGTCGACACCGCGCAGGATCTCCACACCGTCGGTGGTGCGCCAAACGTCGCGGAGCCGCAGGACCGGGTCGCTCATCGCCGGGACCCTACCGAGCACTCAAAGGGTGCGGACGACGAGGACGATCGCGGCGAGCGCGGCGAGGCCGAGCACCAACGGCCGGATCCGGCCGGCGTCGACCCGGGGACGCAACGGTCCGGAAAGCGCGAAGCCCACGAGGGACCCGGGGATCAGGGCCGCGCCGACGACGAGCTCGTCGGTACCGAGACGGCCGGCCGCGGCGATCGCCGGCAGCGTGATCAGCGTGCCGACCGCGAAGTACGCCCCCATCGTGGCCCGCAGGGCGGCGCCGTGGCGGTGCTGGAGCGCGAGGGCGATCGGCGGCCCGCCGATCGACGCGGTCGTCGCCCCGAAGCCCGAGACCACGCCCGCGCCGAAGAACGTCCGCCGCCGCTCGGGGATGCGGACCACACCGCTCGACAGGACCACGGCGACGAGGATCGACACGCCCACCATGAGCTGGATCGAGCGGTCGGTGGCCGTGGCCAGCACGAGCGACCCGACGATCGCCCCGGGCAGGCGGCCGGCCGTCGCCCATCCGACCACCCCACGGTCGACGTGGTGCCGCTCGCGCAGCGCCGTGGCGAGGGTGAGTGTCGCGGTCGCGACGAAGATGGGGCCCGGCACCAGGTCGGGATCGAGGATCGCGAAGGTCGGGGCGGCCAGCAGGTTGGCCCCGAACCCGACCGAGGCCTGGACGGTGGAGGCCACGGCCATGATCCCGATCGCGACGAGGAGCACGTCGATGTCGACGTTCACTCGGCGCCGCCGTGCGACACCCAGGTGGCGTACATCGAGGCGTACCGGCCCTCGTGGAGGACCAGCTCGTCGTGGCTGCCGAGCTCGACGATCCGGCCGTCGTGCACCACCGCGATCCGGTCGGCCCGACGGGCGGTGGCGAGCCGGTGGGCGATGATGACGGCGGTGCGGCCTTCGAGCACGACGTCGAGCGCCTTCTCGACGCGCGACTCCGAGTTGAGGTCGAGGTTGGAGGTGGCCTCGTCGAGGATGAGCACGCGGGGCCGGGCGACGAACGCTCGGGCCAGCGCGAGGAGCTGGCGCTCGCCGGCGGAGAGCGACGCGCCCCGCTCGTGGACCACCGCGTCGAGTCCGCCGAGTCGCTCGACGAGGTCGTCGATGCCGACCGCGACGAGGGCCTCGGTCAGCTCCTCGTCGGTGGCCGAGGGTCGGGCGAACGCGACGTTGTCGCGCACCACGCCGGCGAAGAGGAACGGCTCCTGGGGGACCACGCCGAGCTGGGAGCGGAGGCTCCCGAGGGTGACGTCGCGCAGGTCGTGGCCGTCGATCGTCACCGTGCCCCGGTCCGGGTCGTGGAAGCGGGTCAGGAGTCGGGCCACGGTCGACTTCCCCGCCCCGGTCTCGCCGACGAACGCGACCGTCTCGCCGGGGGCGATCCGGAGGTCGACGTCGTGCAGGACCGGACGGCCGGGGACGTAGCCGAACGTGACGCCCCGCAGCTCGATCTCCCCCCGGATCGGCGGGAGCTCGATCGCGTCGGGCTTCTGGCGCACCGACGGCTCGGCGCGCAGCAGCTCCCGCAACTTGACGATCGCCGCGCCGCCCTGCTGGTACGAGTTGTAGAGCTGGACGAGCGTCTGGATGGGGGCGAAGAAGCTGGTGAGGAAGAGCAGGAATGCCGCCATCTCGCCGACCGAGATCCGGCCCCGGGCCACCATCGCGCCGCCGATGCCGAGCAGCGTGGCCTGGGTGCAGATCCCGATCATCTCGGTGAGCGGGGCATACGTCGAGTTGGCCTTCGCCGCCGCGATGCCCGCGTCGCGATGGTCGCCGACGACGTCGCGGTGGGCGGCGATGTTGACCGCCCGGCGATTGTGGGCGGCGATCACACGGATGCCGGCCAGCGACTCCTGGAGGTTCGACAACAGCGCGGCGATCCGGTCGCGCACGAGCAGGTAGGACCGCGACGACACGCGGCGGAACCACAGCGAGGTCGCCAGGGTCGGCGGGACGGCGACGGCGAGGGTGACGAGGGCGAGGAGCGGGTCGTAGTAGAAGAGGGCGCCGGTGATCACCAGCAGGGTGAACACCTGCACCAGCAGGTTGACGATGCCCTCCTGGAACAGCACCGCGAGGGCCTCGATGTCGGAGGTCATCCGGGTGAGCAGGACGCCGGCCTTCTCGTCGGTGTGGAAGTCGACGCCCTGACGTTGCAGGTGGCCGAAGACCCTGATGCGCAGCGTCTCGGTGAGCCGTTCACCCAACCGACCGGTGTAGGAGACCCGGGCCCAGCCCAGGACGGCCGACACCACCACGGCGAGCACGTAGATGCCGGAGGTGACGACGAGCACGGTCTTGTCGCCGGCCCGGACGCCGTCGTCGATGCCGATCTGGGTCAGCACCGGCCCGATCATCAGCGCCGCGGTCTCGATGAGGACGAGGAAGATCGCGCCGGCGAGCCGCCAGCGATGGGGCCACAGGAACAGCCGGAGCCCGAACGGACGGCGGTCCCATTCGTCGTGGGTCCACCCGACGGGGGCGACGACGTGTTCGGGCTCGTCGGCGAGGACCGCGGTGACCTTGTCGCGCAGGTTGCCGGGTACGTCGGCGTGGGGGAGACCCGCCGCCGCGTTGGCCTGCATCGACGTCGGTCCGCCGCCGCCGGGCCCGAATCCGCCACCCACCGCGAACATCAGCCCTCACCTCCCGGGGTGTCGGCGAGGATCGCCGCGTAGCGCGGATCGTTCGCCAGCAGGTCGTGGTGCCGGCCCGACGCGATGATCCGGCCGTCGTCCATGAAGAGCACCCGATCGGCCAGGGCGATGGTCGAGAGGCGGTGGGCGATGAGGATCGTCGTGCGGTTGGCCTGGCGGCGACGGATCGCGTCGTGGATCCGCTGCTCGACGGCGACGTCGATCGCGCTCGTCGCGTCGTCGAGGACGAGCACCTTGGGGTCGGCCAGCAGCGCTCGGGCCAGCGCGAGCCGTTGCCGCTGGCCGCCCGACAGGGTCAGACCCCGTTCACCGATCTCGGTGTCGACGCCCTGGGGGAGCGCGGCCACGAACTCGGCGGCCGCGGCGTCGGCGATCGCCTGCTCCACGAGATGCGGGGGCGCATCGGGACGGGCGAAGGCGACGTTGTCGAAGACGCCCGTCGCGAACAGGAACGGGTCGTCGGTCACGACGTTGACCGTCCGGCGCAGATCGTGCAGCGACAGCGAGCGCACGTCGTGACCGTCGACGCGCACGACGCCCCCGTCGACGTCGTAGAAGCGGGGGAGGAGGCGGGCGATGGTCGACTTGCCGCATCCGGTCGCCCCCACGATGGCGACGGTCTCCCCGGGGTCCACCGTGAACGAAAGGTCGCGCAGCACCTCGGTGCCGTCGGAGACCGGGTAGGCGAAGTGGACGTGGTCGAACTCGATGCGGCCGGCCGGGGCGGGCAGCCTCACCGGGTCGACCGGGTCGGTGATGGCGGGCGGTTCGTCGAGGATCTCGAACACACGCACCGACGCAGCCGACGCCCGCTGCCACTGCAACAGCATGAACCCGACCATCCGGAACGGCGTCGCGAGCAGCACGACGTAGGCGCTGAACGCGACGAGCGACCCGATCCGGATCTCCCCGTCGATGGCCTGGATACCGCCGTAGAGCAGGACCAGGGCGAGGCCGAGACGGGGGAACGCCTCCATCGCCGGCGCGTGCCGAGCCCGGGTGTCGGCCACCTCGGTGCCGGCCCACCGCAGACGACGGGCCGCTTCGGCCAGCAGTTGCACCTGCCGCTCCTCCTGGGCGAACGCCTTCACGACCCGGGTGCCCTGGATGTTCTCGTCGACGATCGTCGCGACGTCGGCCTGGCGGGCCTGGACGACCCACGACAGCGGGAAGATCCGGTTGCGCAGGCGCACGCCGATGACGAACACGAACGGGAGCGGAGCGATCGCCACGGCCGTGAGACCGAGGTCGATGGAGACCATCACGATCACCGCCACGACGAGCAGCACCAACTGCATCGCGATGAGCGGTCCGAACGCGAACAGCAGCTGGATCGAGCGGATGTCGCTGTTGGCCCGGCTGATCACCTGTCCGCTCTGCATGCGGTCCCAGTAGCCGAACGACAGCTCGGTGAGCCGCTCGTAGATGAGGTTGCGGAGGTCGGCCTCGATGCGGTGCGCGGCGCGGAAGAGGTTGTACCGGTAGACGAAGCCGAACCCGAAACGGCAGACGGCGAGCACGAAGAGGCTGATGACGAACGGGGCCACTGCGTCGCCGGCGTCGACCGCGTCGAGGCCGCGGCCGACCACCAGCGGGACCAGGACCGTCGCCGTCGTGGCGAGCAGACCCGCCCCGAGGCCGAGCAGGAAGACCGCCTTCTGCGACCAGACCACCGGCGCCAGCCGGCGGATCCACCCTTTGCGGATGTCGGGGTCGATTCCCCGTCTCGGTGGGGCGAAGCGACTCTCGGTGCTCGGCGTCGCCCGCGGTCCGGATCGGGTCTCGGGCGCGGTCGACGGCGGCATCCGACCCAACCTACGGGTACATTCACCGACAACGCAGATCGAGTTCGAGGAGTCCCGATCGACATCGCCCTACGGCTGCTGGTCGCCATCGCGCTGGTGGCCGCCAACGCAGCCTTCGTTGCCGCCGAGTTCGCGCTCGTGGCCGTCGATCGCACCCGGGTGGACGAACGGGCCCGCCAGGGGAGTGCGGCGGCCGCGCGCGTCCAGGGACTGCTCGACCGCCTCTCGTACCACCTGTCGGGCGCCCAGCTCGGCATCACGGTCACGTCGCTGCTGCTCGGGTTCCTCGCCGAACCATCGGTCGCCGCCGTCATCGAACCGGGCCTGGAGGCGATCTTCGGTGACGTCCCCGGTGGCGTGTCGATCGCCTTGGCGCTCGCCATCGCCACCGTCGTGCAGATGGTGTTCGGCGAACTCGTCCCCAAGTCGCTGGCGACGAGCCGGCCGCTCGAGTCGTCGCTCGCCCTGGCCCGGCCGACGGCGATCTACGGCACCGTCGCCCGACCCGTGGTGGGCGGGCTCGACAACCTGGCGGCGCGCATCACCCGGCGCCTCGGCGTCGAGCCGGCCGACGAACTCGAGGGAACCCCCGACCGCGACGAGCTCGAGCACCTGATCCGCAGCTCCGGCGAGGAGGGCATGCTCGACGAGGGCGAGGTCGACCTCCTCACCCGTTCGATCCGGCTCGCCGACAAGTCGGCCGACGACGCGATGGTGCCCCGGGTCCGGGTGGTGGCCATCCACGAGGACGCGACGGTCGAGGATCTTGTCGCGCTGGCGGTGAGCAGCGGTCATTCCCGCTTCCCGGTGATGGCCGAAGGCCTCGACGACCTCGTCGGGGTCGTCCACGTGAAGGCGGTGCACGGCGTGCCGATCGACGAGCGGGGCCACACCCGGGTGGCCGAACTGATGGCACCCGTCGTCGCCGTGCCGGAGGCCCGCGACCTCGACGAGTTGCTGGTCGAGCTGCGCGGTGGCGGACAGCAGCTCGCCGCGGTGATCGACGAGCACGGTGGGACGGCCGGGATCATCACCCTGGAGGACATCCTCGAGGAGCTGGTCGGCGAGATCGACGACGAGCACGACGAGATCACCACCTCGCTCACCCGCGTCGAGGCGATGGGGTCCACCGTGGTGCCGGCGTCCCTGCATCCCGACGAGGTGCGCGACCTGACGGGCTTCGAGATGCCCGCCGGCGAGTACGAGACCCTCGCCGGCCTCGTACTCGACCGGCTCGGCGAGATCCCGACGCCGGGCGACCGGTGCACCGTCGACGGGTGGCGGCTCGAGGTCGTCGCCATGGAACGGCTCCGCATCGCCTCGGTGCGGGTCGTCGCGCCGCCGGAGGAGGTCGGATGACCGCCGGCTTCCTCGTCGCCGCGGTCCTCCTCCTGATCGCCAACGCCTTCTTCGTCGCGATCGAGTTCGCCCTGCTCGCCTCCCGGGTGTCGCGGCTCCAACCGATGGCGAAGGACGGCACCGACACCGGCGCGGCCGCCGCACTCGACGCCGTACGCGACCTCCAGGCCCAGCTCGCCGGGGCCCAGCTCGGCATCACGATGGCATCCCTCGGCCTCGGTTTCGTGGCCGAACCGGCGATCGCGAGCCTGCTCGAATCGGCGATCGAGGCGGTCGTGCACCTGCCCAGCGGGGTGCTCCACACCATCTCGTTCCTGATCGCGCTGACCTTTGTCGTCACCCTCCACATGGTGCTGGGCGAGATGGTGCCGAAGAACCTGGCGATCGCGAACCCCGAGCGGGTGGCCCGGGTCCTCGCCCCGATCCACGCGGCCTATGTCGCACTGCTGCGGCCGATGGTGTGGTTCCTCAACGCCATCTCGAACGGGATCGTCCGCCTGTTCGGCTACGAGCCGGTCGACGAGCTCAACACCGCGCTCACCGTCAACGAGTTCCACACGCTGCTCGCCGGTGCCGTCGAGGGGGGCAAGATCGAAGGGGTCGAGCACGAACTCCTGTCGGGGGCCCTCGACTTCCGGGCCCGGACCGCAGGCTCGATCATGACGCCGCGGTCGCGGATGGCCACGGTGCCGCGGTCGGCATCGGTCGCACAGATCGAGGCGCTGGTGGCCGAGACCGGCCACAGCCGGGTTCCGGTCGAGGGGCTGGGCCCGAGCGACATCATCGGGTTCGTCCACTCCAAGGACCTGCTGCGGCTCCCGCCCGACGCCCGCGACGACCAGGTCCCGCTCGAGATCATGCGTCGGATGCTGATCGTGTCCCCCGATCAGCCGGTGCGCGACCTGATGCGGGCGATGCGCCGGGCCCGGCGCCACGTCGCGTTGGTCCGGTCGGCGAACGGCACGCTGCTCGGGCTCGTGACACTCGAGGACGCCCTCGAGGCCCTCGTGGGCGACATCCGTGACGAGACCGACACCGAGTCGGCCGACTGACCCGCCTCAGACGGCGACGGGCTCGGTCGCGCCCACCGTGAAGCGGCGCAGCTCGCGGCGGTGTGGGGCGAAGTCGTTGGGACCGCGGTGCAGCGTGGCGTGTTCGTCCCAGATCGCGACGTCGCCCTCCTGCCAACGGAAGCGGCAGACGAGGTCGGGGTGGGTGATCAGGTCGAACAGGAGGCCGAGGAGCGCCGCGCTCTCGCCCGCGGTGACGTCGTTGATCCGGCGGGTGTAACCCGGGTTGACGAAGAGGCCGGCCCGCCCGGTCACGGGATGGCGGACGACGACGGGATGGTCGAGCCCGGGGAACGCCTCGAGCAGTCGGTCGACGAGCTCGGCCGGCATCCGGGCCCGCATCTCCAGCGCGAACCGTTCGCCGGGGTCGTGGCGGGCGGTCAGCCCCGCGAGGAACACCTGCAGCGGGGCCGAGAGGGCGTCGTGGGCGGCCGCGACGTTGCACCACATCGTGTCGCCACCGGACGGGGGTGCGGTCACGGATCGCAGGATCGCCACGTCGGGCACGTAGCTCGCCCACGAGTGGTCGGTGTGCCAGCCCTCGCCGTCGTGGTCGGGGAGGTGTTCGGCGTCGTTGTAGACCACCCCGATCGTGGGGGCGCCGCCGACCTCGGCCAGGACCGGGTTGGGGATCGGCTCGCCCCAGCGGCGGGCGAACGCCTCGTGGCGCTCGTCGTCGAGCTGCTGGCCCCGCAGGAACACCACATGGTGTTCGAGCAGCGCCCACTGCACCACCGCCAGCTCCTCGTCGGTGCAGGTTGCGAGGTCAACCCCGCGGATCTCGGCGCCGATCGAGCTCGTGACGGGCACGATCTCGATGTCGGCCCCTCCGCTGTCGTTCATGAGGTTGCCTCCCGTACGCCCCGCAGCCGCGTGTCGAGCAAGGATGCCGCCCGCGAGCTGTCGAGCGGGCAGTTGCTGGGGCGAGCAGTGTGCACCGAGCCGGGACCTCCGCTCAAGTGCTCGGGTTCCACACCGACCAGCCGGCAGACCCGGCGGGCGAACTCGAATCGGTCGACGGTGTCGGCACCGGCGACGTGGAGCACGCCGACGATCTCGGGTCGTTCGGTCAGCTCGAGCAGCGCCGCCGCGAGGATGTCGACCTCCAGCGGGTTGCGGAACTCGTCGTCGAAGAAGGTGATACCGGGTTCGGCCGTCATCTGCACCTGGGGTCCGGGATCGTCGGCGTCACCCCAGAGGAGGCTGGTGCGGACCACCACCGCGTCGGGATGCGCGGCCAGCACCCGGGCTTCGGCCTCGGCCTTCGCTCGCCCGTAGTCGTGGACCGGCGAGGGCGGATCGCTCTCGACGTAGGGACGATCGGTGGTGCCGTCGAACACGACGTCGGTGGACACGTGCACGAGGCGGCTGCCGGCGCGTCGACAGGCCGCCGCGATCGCGCCCGGCGCCCGCGCGGTCACCGCGTCGAGGTCGTCGCCGTGCTGGACGTAGGCGGCGTTGACCACGGCCCGGGGTCGAAGGCGGCCGATCAGGTCCTCGACCGCCGCGCCGCCGTCGGCGAGGTCGCACCGGTGCCAGGCGGCACGATCCGATGTCGGGGCCGAGCGCCGGTGGGTCGCGGCGATGCGGCCGGCGGCCCGGGCCACGACGTGGCGGCCGAGGAACCCGGTGCCCCCGACGACCAGGAGGTCAGGCGCCGACGGAGTGATAGCCGCCGTCCACGTGGATCATCGAGCCGGTGGTGCCCCGGAACCAGTCCGACAGCAGCGCGACGGTGGTCTCCGCGACGGTCGTCGAGTCGTCGACGTCCCAGCCGAGCGGGGCCCGCTCGTCCCACACGTCCTCGAACCGCGCGAAGCCGGGGATCGACTTGGCCGCCATGGTTCGGATGGGTCCGGCCGCGACCAGGTTGCAGCGGATCCCCCGGGGTCCGAGCTCGCGGGCCAGGTACCGGTTGGTCGACTCCAACGCGGCCTTGGCCACGCCCATCCAGTTGTAGGCCGGCCAGGCGACGGTCGCGTCGAAGGTGAGGCCCACGAGCGAGCCACCCGCGGTCATCAGCGGGGCGGTGGCGTCGGCCAGGACCTTCAGCGAATAGGCCGAGATCTCCAGCGCGACCTTCACGTCGTCCCATCCGGCGCCGAGGAAGTCGTCGCCCAGACAGGCCTCGGGGGCGAAGCCGATCGAGTGGAGGGCACCGTCGACACGACCCCACTTCTCCTCGAGCGTGGCGCGCAGCGTCTCGGCGTGACCGGCCTCGGTCACGTCGAACTCGAAGACCTCCGGCTCGGTCGGCAGCTTGCGGGCCGTGCGCTGGGTGAGCCGGAGTCCGCGGCCCGCGCCGGTCAGCACGATCTCGGCACCCTGCTCCTGGGCGAGCCGGGCGACCCCGAAGGCGAGGGACGCGTCGGTCAGCACGCCGGTGATCAGGATCTTCTTGCCGTCCAGCAGTCCCACAGCGCGGCACCTTTCGAGTCGTCGGAAGCGACGCCCGCACCGTAGCCTTCCCGCATGCACATCGGACTCCTTGGTGCGACCGGCCCGGCGGGGATGGCGTTGGCCGCGCGGCTGGCCTCGGTCGGGCACGACGTCACCCTCGGCTCCCGCTCGAAGTACCGCGCCATGGAGGTCCGGGACTCGATCATCGAGGCGTGGCCCGAGCGGGACCTCTCGATCGACAGCAGCGACAACGCCGGCGCGTCCGAGGCCGAGCTGATCGTGATCGCGACACCGTGGAACGCGGCGACCGAGACCGCCCACACCGTGCGCACCCAGCTGCGGGGCAAGATCGTCGTCTGCATGAGCAACGCCCTGTCGAAGGTGGGACGGGAGTTCCAGCCGCTGGTGCCGCCCCGCGGCTCGGTGAGCGGCAGCGTCCAGGCCGAGCTCCGCGACAGCTACGTGGCGGCCGCGTTCCACCATGTGCCGGCCAAGGAGCTCGCCGACCTCGACGAGCCGGTCGTGTCCGACATCCTCATCTGCTCGGATCACCAGAAGGCGACCGTCACCGTGGCCGATCTGGTGCGCGACATCCCCGGCATGCGGCCGCTCGACGCCGGCGAGCTGTCGAACGCGACCGCCATCGAGGCGTTCACCGCCGTGCTCCTCCAGCTCAACGTCCGCTACAAGACCCGCGTCGCGTTGAAGTTGATCGGGATCGACGACGACGCGGTCTGAGCCCGCTCGGTGACCGGCGTGGCGATGCAGCTCTACGACACCCACGTGGGCGCCGTGGTGCCCTTCGCGCCGGGGCCGATCGTCACGATGTACGTCTGTGGCATCACGCCCTACGACGCGACCCACATCGGTCACGCCGCGACCTACGTGACCTACGACGTGCTCCAACGGCGCCTGCGCGACCTCGGCCACGAGACCCGATGCGTGCGCAACATCACCGATGTCGACGACGACATCCTCGCTGCGGCCGCCCGGCGCCGGGTGCACTACCTCGACCTCGCGTTCGGGGAGACCGCGCGCTTCGACGACGACATGGCGGCGCTCAACACGATCCCGCCATGGTCCGAACCGCGGGCCACCGGCGCCATCCCCGACATCAGGGGGGTGATCGAGTCGATCCTCGACCGCGGCCTCGGCTACGTGGTCGACGGCACGGTGTACTTCGACACGGTCGCCGCCCCCGACTTCGGTTCGCTCGGCGGGCTCGGACGCGACCGCATGCAGCAGCTCGCGATGGAGTGGCGCGAGAACCCGAGCGATCCCGACAAGCGTGATCCGCTCGACTTCGTGATGTGGCGCCCGTCGGGCGACGGCGAACCGGCCTGGGAGTCGCGCTGGGGTCCCGGCCGTCCGGGGTGGCACGTCGAGTGCAGCGCACTCGCGTTGCGCGAGCTCGGGCCGACCATCGACCTGCACGGCGGCGGTGTCGACCTCCTCTACCCACACCACGAGTGTGTGCGGGCCCAGAGCGAGGCGTCGACCGGAGTGCCGTTCGTCCGGCACTGGATGCACCAGTCGATGGTCCATCTCGACGGCCGGAAGATGTCGAAGTCGACCGGCAACCTCGTGTTCGTCCACGACCTGCGCGACCGCTACGACCCGATGGCGATCCGGCTCGCCCTGGGGGCTCATCACTATCGCCGGCCCTGGCAGTGGAGCGAGCAGTTGATCGAGGACGCCGTCGCCCGCCTCGCCCTGTGGCGCACCGCCGCAAAGGGAACCTCGGGGGAGGGAAACGCGGCGGAGGACGTCCTCGTCCTCGACGAGGTCCGGGCCCATCTCGACGACGACCTCGACCTGCCCGCCGCGCTGCGGGTGATCGACGACGCGGCCCGATCGGGCACCGGTGTCGGTGCCGCGGCGAGTCTGCTCGGCGTCGACCTGTCATGATGCCCGTGGATGGTCTCCCCGAACTCCCGTGAGCACGGATCGCTCCAGAAGGTCGCACTGACGGCGCTGCGTCCGGTCTTCGCGTCGTGCTGGCGCATGCGGGCGATCGGCCTCGACAACATCCCGACCTCGGGGCCGGCGATCCTGGCGCCGAACCACACGTCCGTCATCGACTCGTTCTTCCTCCCCGCGGTGCTGCCCCGTCGCATCACCTTCGTCGGCAAGGCCGAGTACCTCGACGACTGGAAGACCCGGCGGCTGTTCCCCGCGCTCGGCATGATCCCGATCGACCGCAGCGGCGGCGATGCCGCCGACCGGGCCCTCGAGACCGCGGCCCGCCTCCTCGACGACGGCGAGCTGTTCGGGATCTACCCCGAGGGAACCCGGGCCCGCGACGGCTTCCTGCACAAGGGCCACACCGGCGCCGCCCGCCTGTCGCTGCGCACCGGCGCCCCGATCGTGCCGGTGGGCATCCTCGGCACCCGCACGATCCAGCCACCGGACGCCCGGTTCCCGAAGCCGTTCCGTCCAGTGGAGGTCCGGTTCGGGCGGCCGATCCGGCCGGCCGCGTCGTCCGAGGTGGCCGACACCCGGATGCGGCTGCGCCAGATCACCGACGAGCTGATGTTCGAGATCCGGACCCTCACCGGTCAGGACTACGTGAACACCTACGCGACCAAGGCGACGGGCACCGCGGGCGCCGCCCCGGCCGACCCGGGGCCGGCGATGCCGGAGCGTCGTTCGTCGGCCGACGTGCTGCGGGCCGCCTCGGCGTAATTCGGTCGAGGCCCTCGGGCCGACCGGTAGCCTTCCCCCCGTATGTCCGTCATCTCCGTCAGCCTGCCCGATGGATCGAGCCGCGAACTCCCCGAGGGGGCCACCGCCGCGGATCTCGCGGCCGACATCGGGCCCCGTCTCGCCGCCGATGCACTGATCGCCGTCGTCGACGGCACGGAACGCGACCTCGACATCGAGCTCACCGACGGCGCGGTCGTCGAGATCGTCACCCCGGCCTCGGCGCGGGGCCTCCACACCATCCGTCACTCGACCGCCCACGTCCTGGCCCAGGCGATCCTCGACCTGTACCCGGGCACCCAGCTGGCCATCGGTCCGCCGATCGAGCACGGCTTCTACTACGACATCGAGCTGCCCGACGGCCAGACGGTCTCCGACGACGACCTCGAGCGGATCGAGGCGCGGATGCGCGAGATCATCGAGGCCGACCAGCCCTTCGTCCGCCACGAGCTCGGGATCGACGAGGCGACCGAGTTCTTCGCCGACGAGCCGTTCAAGGCCGAGATCATCGAACGCGTCCGCGGCGGTGCCGCGTCCACCGAGGACGCCGGTGAGATCAGCGGCGACACCATCAGCTATTACGCCAACGGCGACATCGACGCGCCCGGCACCTTCCGCGACATGTGCACCGGCCCCCACGTGCCGAGCACCGGGCGCCTGCCCCACTTCACCCTCCGGTCCGTGGCCGGTGCCTACTGGCGAGGCGACGTCTCGCGTCCGATGCTGCAACGTATCTACGGCACCGCCTGGGACTCCCGGAAGGCCCTCGCCGGTCACCTCCAGATGCTGGCCGAAGCGGAGAAGCGGGACCACCGTCGTCTGGCCCAGGAGCTCGACCTGGTCAGTTGGCCCGAGGAGCTCGGGCCCGGCCTCGCCGTGTGGCATCCGAAGGGTGCCAAGATCCGCAAGCTCATGGAGGACTACTCCCGTGAGCGTCACGAGCACGGCGGCTACGAGTTCGTCGTCTCGCCCCACATCGCGAAGTCGGTGTTGTGGGAGACCTCCGGTCATCTCGACTTCTACGCCGACGGCATGTACCCGCCCATGGAGATGGACGGGGCCACCTACTACCCGAAGCCGATGAACTGTCCGTTCCACGTGATGGTCTACCGGTCGAGCCAGCGCAGCTATCGCGACCTGCCGTTGCGGTTGTTCGAGCTCGGGGCCGTCTACCGCTACGAGCTGTCGGGCGCGATCCACGGTCTCATGCGCAGCCGCGGCTTCACCCAGGACGACAGCCACATCTTCTGCACCCGCGACGACATCGACACCGAGCTGTCGTCGCTGCTCGACTTCGTGCTGAGCGTGCTGCGGGCGTTCGGGTTCGACGACTTCCAGGCGAAGCTCTCCACCCGCCCGCTCGAGAAGTCGGTGGGCGACGACGAGCTGTGGGACCAGGCCACCGACGGCCTGCGGCGGGCGCTCGACGACCACGGCCTCGAGTACGTGGTCGACGAGGGCGGTGGCGCCTTCTACGGGCCCAAGATCGACGTCGACGTGAAGGACGCCATCGGTCGGTCGTGGCAGCTCTCGACCATCCAGCTCGACTTCACCCTGCCCGAGCGCTTCGGTCTGGAATACATCGCCGCCGACGGGTCGCGGCGGCAACCGGTGATGATCCATCGGGCGTTGTTCGGATCGGTGGAGCGGTTCTTCGGGGTGCTCATCGAGCACTACGCCGGGGCGTTCCCCGCCTGGCTGGCCCCGGTCCAGGTGCGCATCCTGCCGGTGGCAGAGGTCCACGACGACTACGCCCACGACGTCGCCGCCCGGCTGCGGGCCGCCGGATTCCGCACCGACGTGGTCGGCGCGGTCGATCCCCTCGGCAAGCGAGTCCGCAACGGCAAGGTCGAGAAGCTCCCGTACGTGCTCGTCGTCGGCGACGACGACATGGCCGCCGGCACCGTCGGGGTCAACCGACGGGGTGAGGAGCGCCCGGAGCGCGACGTCACCGTCGACGACTTCATCGCCCGGCTCGGCGACGAGGTCGCGAAGAAGGTCTGATGGTCGAGCACCTCCGGGCCGGCTGGCGGATGCCCTACGTCCGCTCCGGCGACGACGGTCCGGCGTTCGAGGTGCCCGACGGGTCGACCCTGTTCGAGGCGATCCTGCACAGCGGTCGTCCCGACGACGAGACGCTCGTCGTCTGGCGCGGCGAGCACTCGTTCGCCCTGCTCAACCGCTATCCCTACACCTCGGGTCACGTCATGGTCCTGCCCCGGCGGGGAGTGCCCCTCTTGTCCGACCTCACCGCCGAGGAGCATGCCGAGCTCTGGGAGGGCGTGCGGCTCGCGGCGGCGGCGATCACCGCGGCCTACGCCCCCGACGGGATGAACATCGGGGCCAACCTCGGCCGCGGGGCCGGGGCCGGATTCCCCGACCACCTCCACGTGCACGTGCTGCCCCGCTGGGAGGGCGACACCAACTTCATGACCGCCGTGGCCGACGCCCGGGTGCTCCCCGAGACCCTGGCCGACGCCTGGCTGCGCGTCCGCGACGCCTGGCCCGTAGCCTGATCGCCGTGCAGCCCGAGGACGACGACCCGCCGGAAACGGTTCCGCCCGAGGAGGTGCGCGACGCGCTCCCGGCCGACCTCGACACCACCGCGATCGCCACGCCCTACCTCTTCCCCAACAACAGCCGGCGGCGCATCCCCGGGGTCCTCTACGTCCTGATCGGCATCGGTTGCATCGTGGCCCGCTCGATGGCCGGAAACGACGCCGTGCTGCTCAACCGGGGCGTGACCGTCGCGGGGATCGTGCTGATCGTCGTCGGGCTCTACCACCTCCAGGGCGGCTGGGACCTGTCCTTCGACGAGGAGCACGCGCTGCAGGCGGCGACCCGCGAAGTCGGGTTCCCCGTCGGTCACGCGTCGGCCCAGCTGGGCTGGCGGGGCTACCGCAGCCGCCCGACCTGGCGGATCCTGCTCTACTCGAACGAGCCGACCCCCGAGAAGCGGGGTCTGGTGCTCGTCGACGGTGTCGACGGCGAGGTCATCGACCACTTCGTCGAGGAGAACCCCGAGGACTGGACCGCCCTGCCCGCCTAGCCGGCCGCCGCTGCTGCAGCCGCCTCGAACTCGGCGATCCGCTCCAGCCCAGCGAGGCGTAGCCCCTCAGGGTCGGCTTCGTACTCGGCGATGGTCAGGGGCGCCAGCCCGTACACGACCCACCCTATGTGGGCCCCGGCGACGTCGTACACCTCCAGGTCGGCGTGTGGCTCCCCATCGACAACGACGAAGTCGTCGTAGCGGACCCAACCGTGCGGCCCGGTGCCATCCGCGTTCTGGCCGATTGGGATAAGCCCGGTGGCCTCAACTTCCGCCCAGAAGGCTTCGAGCTCGGCATCCACCATCTGGTCAGGGCCTGGGTCAGCCCCGCCGCTCCCGGCACTCGCGGCCGCCACACCCAACGCCACCGTCACAGCGATGGTCGTGATTCCGATTGTGAATCGATTCAGCTTCATCTCGTTCTCCCCTTCTGCTCAGTAGCCCGTGTGCGATGCAACGAGGGGCCAGTGGGTCGCCGGATACTCGGTACCCGTGATCCACCCGCCGTGCTGCGTGGAGTTCGCGTACTCGCCGGCACCACAGCCCAACGTGTTGAACGAGTTCACCGACGTCGTGCCTGTCGAGACGTAGCCGGTGTTGGCGACTGCGCCACAAGCCGTCCACCCCGAGTTGTTCCACAGGACTTGACCGCGCGCTCTGACGCTGGCCCCGCTCGTGATGGTTCCACCGCAGGACGCCGAGGTGTACGTCGTCGTGATGCTCAGCCCGAAGGCATGTGTTCCGAACGCGTTGTCGGGGCTCAGCTGGTTGGTTCCGCACATGGTGTAGCTGCCCTTCGAGGCGCGCACCCAAGGCCCCGCGTTGACAACGTGGTTCGCGAGCGCCGTTGACTGCCCTATCAACGCCACCGCCGCAACGATGGCGGCTGCCATCGCCAGTCTTCTCAACATCACTTCTCCTCCGCTTTCCTGTTACTTCGGACTTCGGACCCGAATATCCGACCCAGTTCACAACGAAGCAGCCACGATGGTCGCGCGTCAAGTGATCAAATAGAGGTGGGCCGTGGAGAATTGATTAGCCTAAATGCGCGCCAACGAAAGGCCTCACAACTTATCAAGCGTATGGCCTCTGAACAGGCAAGATGTGGCGGATCAGGTCCTAGTCATCTGAGCCCGAATCTGTGGACAGCGACTCAAGTTCTTCGACACGAGCTATGCCTGCCTGGCGATGTCCTTCAGGGTCTTGCTCGTACTCCTCGACAGTCATTGCCGGGAGCCCGTACACCAGAACCCCAATCTGATTGCCCTCAGCGTCGTAGACCGGAAGGTCGCCGTGCGGCTGCCCGGCCGTCACCGTGAAGGCGTTCGCATCGACGAACGCTCGGACTGCGCAGTCAGGTGGGAAAGGAATCTCGGCCAGGCCGGATGAGTCGATCTCCTCGTACAGCTCCCCGATCTCGGGCGACGGATTGGCCGATGGCGCCGACGCCGGATCCGACTCGCAGGTCCGCGAAGCGATGTCTTCCGATGTGAGCGTGGTTGTTGGCGACTCCTGCGCGGGGACGGCAGACGCAGCCGGACCTTCAACACTGGTGCCCGACGGACCCCCATGCAGCATTGCCAGGACGCCAGCAATGGCGGCCGCTGCGGCGACGGCGACGCCACCGCGCACACGGTGGCGTCGCTTCCGGAGCTCCGCCGCCCGTTCTTCGATCTGGTCCCAGCTCGGTCGCTGCGACGCACCCGCGAGCCCTCGGAGCTGCTCCTCGATACCCATCATTCCGCCTCCTGCATGTTCTCGAGGGCCCGTAGGCCCCGGTGCGTGTGTGCCTTCACCGCGCCTTCGCCGATGCCGAGAATCTCGGCGACCTCGGCCACGGGGAGGTCCAACACGAATCGGAGCACCAGACACTCTCGCTGGCGGCCAGGCAATTGCGACAATGCGTCGAGCAGCGGCTGCTCCGATTCGATCGTGGGGAGTTCCGTCGGTGGGTGGAGGGCCGGGTGGAGGTTCAAACGGCGAAAGACCACCCGCCGACGGACCCGGTTGCGTCCAACGTTCACCACGCTCCGATGGAGATACGCCGCCGGCGACGCCGGCACGCCTCGCCGGGTCCATGCGTCGAGGCAGCGGGCGAACGCCTCCTGGACGATCTCCTCTGCCTCGGATCGGTTGTTGACCAACGCCTGCGCGGCCGCAGTCAGCTGCTCATATGAGGTGCTGTGGAGCGATGCGAGCTCGAGCGACGCGACTGACGGGAGCGTGGATTCAGACATCGACAGACCTGTCGTCAGAGCGGGCGTAGTGGTGCTCACACCCCTATAGACAAACGGGGACCGCGATCGGTTGACCCTCGGGGCACAAAACTCCGACCCTACGGATCGTTCGTGACATCGTGACAGCCGTTCTCCGTCGAACGAAGCGATCGCTCTGCTTGAGACGCGAGATCACACCGATCTAGTTCCCACCGTGTTGAGTGGGTCGACACGGTGGGAACGCCTCTGCCCACGTAGTGGGGTTGCGCCCGGTCTTTGCGTCGCCGGCGCGCCGCGGTGGCCGATCGCGCCGCTGCTACCCTTGAGCTGTCCTCGAGGAGTTCACATGTTCGACGGAAACTGGCGCACGACGGTCGACAAGGGCCTGACGCCGATCGGTCACAGCCTGCGTCGCACCGGGATCACGGCCGACGTGATCACCGTGATCGGCATCGTCATGGCGTCGGTGGCCGCCTTCACCATCGGGGCCGGGTGGACCCGGGTCGGGTTCCTTTTCCTCCTGCTCACCGGCATCCCCGACGCCCTCGACGGGGCCGTGGCCCGGGCCTCCGGCACCGGCTCGCAGCGCGGCGCCTTCTTCGACTCCGTCTCCGACCGGTTGACCGACGGCCTGCTCTTCGGCGGCGTCGCCTGGTACCTCGCGAGCAACGAACCGGGCCGCATCATGATGCTGCCGGTCGCGATCATGGGACTCGCCATGTTCATCTCGTACCAGCGGGCCAAGGCCGAGTCGCTCGGCTACGACGCCAAGGGCGGGATCATGGAGCGGGCCGAGCGCATCATCGTGCTCGCCATCGCCCTGCTGTTCGCCGAGTTCCTGATCCCGATCCTGTGGGTCATGCTGGTGCTCACCGCGATCACCGCCGTCCAGCGCTTCGTCAAGGTCTGGCGCCAGGCCTCCGAGGACCGGCCGCGGCCGCAGCGTCGCCAGCGTCGCCAGCCCCGGGTCCGCCGATCGACGGCCGAGCCGGTGTGGCGGCAGCGCATGCGCGAGCGTCGGGCGCTGCGCGACGGCTGAGAGCGGCTGACGGCGTGCCGTCCGCCTCCGCCTACCGGGCGGGGTCGTTCCTGGCCCGGCGCCTTCCCGGCGCGGCCGGGATCGGCGTGTCGCGTCTCGTCGGCGTGGGCGCCGCCGCGTCGCCCGAGCGACGGCGGATCGTGGCGCGCCACCTCTCGCGGGTGCTCGGCCGTGAGCTCGGACCGGTCGAGGAGCGGCGCCGGGTCGCCGAGGTGTTCGAGTGGTACGCCCGCTACTACCACGAGAGCTTCCGCCTTCCCGAGCTCTCGGCGCCGCAGATCGACCGAGAGTTCGGCTACGAGGGGTTCGGCCAGATCGAGGCCGCGTGCGCCTCGGGGCAGGGTCCGATCCTGGCGTTGCCCCATCTGGGCACCTGGGAGTGGGCCGCGTTCTGGCTCGCGTTGGTGCCCGGGTACGACGTCACCGCGATCGTCGAACCCCTCGACCCGCCGGAGCTGTTCGACTGGTTCGTCGGGTTCCGCGAGTCGCTGGGGATGAAGATCGTCCCGCTCGGCCCCGAGGCGGGCCGGGCGAGCCTGAAGGCCCTCAACAACGGCGAGGTCCTCTGCCTACTCGCCGATCGCGACCTCCAGGGCAACGGCGTACCGGTGGAGTTCTTCGGTGAACGGACCACCCTGCCGGCCGGACCGGCCACGCTGGCCCTGCGCACCGGTTCACCCCTGCTGCCCACCGCGGTCTACTGGCGCGAGGGATCCCGCTGGGGTCATGTGATGCCCGCCCTCGACACGGCGCGGCGGGGCCGGCTGCGCGACGACATCGCCCGGGTCACCCAGGACCTCGCCACCGCGTTCGAATCGCTGATCTCGGCCGCTCCGGAGCAGTGGCACATGCTCCAACCGAACTGGCCGAGCGACTACGCGGCGCTCGGTCGACCGATGCCGGAGCACTTCCGCGCCCTGCTCGAGGAGACGGGCTGATGCGGATCGGGATGATCTGCCCCTACAGCCTGACGGTGCCGGGCGGCGTGCAGACCCAGGTGCTCGGCCTGGCCCGCGCGTTGCGGCGCAAGGGCCACGCCTGTCGGGTCCTGGCGCCGTGCGACGGACCGCCGCCCGACGCCGGGGTGACCCCACTCGGGCTGAGCCTGCCCACCGCGGCGAACGGCTCGGTCGCCCCTGTCGCTCCCGACCCGTCGGCCCAGCTCCGCACCATCCGGGCCATGCGCGACGAAGCGTTCGACGTCGTCCATCTCCACGAGCCGCTGGCCCCGGGGCCCACGACCACCGCGCTGCTCACCAAACCCGCGCCGCTGCTCGGCACCTTCCACATGGCGGGACGATCGTTGTCGTACGAGCTCATGCCCAACGTGGTCCGGTATCTGGCCGGTCGCCTCGACGACCGGGTGGCCGTGTCGGAGGACGCACGGCGCATGGCCCGCGACAGCCTGGGCGGCGAGTACGAGCTCACGTTCAATGCGGTCGAGCTGCGGCGCTACGACGAGAGCCCGGCGTTCGCGACCGAGTCGCCGACGATCCTGTTCGTCGGTCGTCACGAGGAACGCAAGGGTCTCCGGGTGCTCCTCGACGCCGCGGCCTCGCTGCCGCCCGAGGTGCGGATCTGGATCGCCGGCGACGGCCCCCAGACGGCATCGCTGCGGTCCGCCTTCGCGGGAGATCCCCGACTCGAGTGGCTCGGCACCATCAGCGAGGGCGAGAAGATCGCCCGCATGAAGGGGGCCGACGTGTTCTGCGCCCCGTCGTTGCACGGTGAGTCGTTCGGCGTGGTGCTGCTCGAGGGGATGGCGGCCGGGACCCCGGTCGTCGCCTCCGACATCCCGGGCTACGCCAACGCGGCGCGCCAGGGGCGCGACGCGCGGCTCTTCGCTCCGGGCGACGTCGCGGCCCTGGCCGCGGCGCTGGGCGACGTGCTGCGCGACGACACGGCACGCGCCGCGCTCGTGGCGTCGGGCCGGGAACGGGCCGAGGAGTTCTCGATGGCCGCCCTGGCCGACTTCTACCTCGACCGCTATCAGCGGCTGCTGGACCGGGCTACGCAACGTCGGTGACGGCGGGCGATACGCTGGCCGGATGATCGCTCTCCTGATCGTCCTCGCCATCGTCGTGATCCTGGTGATCTTCGTGATCGCCCTCTACAACAACCTCGTCAAGCTGCGGAACCGCATCGAGAACGCGTGGGCCCAGATCGACGTCCAGCTCAAGCGGCGCTGGGACCTGATCCCCAACCTCGTCGAGACCGTCAAGGGCTACGCGTCGCACGAGCGCGAGACGCTCGAGGCCGTCATCGCCGCCCGCAACGCGGCCACCTCCGCCACCGGGCCCCAGGAGCAGGCGGCGAGCGAGAACATGCTCACCGGCGCCCTGCGCCAGCTGTTCGCGGTGAGCGAGGCCTACCCCGATCTCAAGGCCAACCAGAACTTCCTCGAGCTGCAGGAGGAGCTGACCTCCACCGAGGGGCGGATCGCCTTCGCCCGCCAGCACTACAACGACAGCGTGCTGAAGTACAACACTGCGATCCAGACGTTCCCGGCCGTGGTGCTGGCCGGGCCGCTGCGCTTCACCGAGCGCGAGTACTTCGAGGCCGACGACGAGTCGCGCGGCAACGTCACGGTCGAGTTCTGAACCGAAGCTGAGCCCCTGTGCCCACCATCGCGCCGCGCCTCCTGCTGATCGCCCCTGCGATCGTCGTGTTCTTGTTCACGACACTGCTCGTCGGCCTGCTCGCGCCCGGTTCGCTCGGCTGGATCATCGGCCTGGTCTTCGGTCTCGCCGCCGCCTTCGCGCTCATGGTCTACCTCGACCGTCGGGCTCCCGATGCCGCGTTGCGGTCGCTCGGCGCGACGCTGCTCCCCGAGGGAGCCGAGCCTCGCCTGGAGAGCCTCGTCGAGAGCGTGTGTGCCAGCCACGGCATCAGCGAACCCAAGCTCTACGTGGTCGAGTCGAGGGCGCCGGATGCGGCCGTGGCCGGCAACGCCGGCGACACCCGGCTCGTGCTCACCACCGGCGCGCTGCGCCAACTCGATCGACTCGAGCTCGAAGCGGTCGTCGCCCGCCAGCTCGTGCAGTTCGGTTCGGGCGTCCACGCCGCGACCGTGCTCGCCGCGGTGGCCCCGCTCTACGGGCCGTTCGCCGAGCGGGTGCGCAACAGAGTTCTGGATGATCGTCGGCTCGCCCGAGTCGACATCGACGGAGTGCAGCTGACTCGCTACCCCCCGGCGCTGGCCGCGGTGTTCGAGAAGGCTGCGGCATCGGACGGCGTGCCGGATCGGCCCGCTTCACGTCACCTGTGGTTGGTTGGACCACACGGTGTCGCCGGTGTGATGCAACCAGCGCTGGGCGAACGTATCGACACCCTTCGGGAGCTCTAAATGCAACTCAACCAGCGCAACCTTCTGGTTGCCGGTGGAATCCTTGTCGCGCTGATCATCGTCCTGGGCACGCTCGTCGTGCTCGGCGGCGGTGACGACGGTGCCGTCGATGTCGTTGCGTCGTCGACGACGAGCAGCACCACGACCACCAGCACCACGACGACGTCGACGCTGCCCTCCGGGCCGTTCGCGCCGTTGACCGGTGAGCACATCGACGCGGACTCACCACTGCTCGATCGGGCGGCGATCGTCGTGAAGATCTCCAACAACATGAGCGTCCAGGACAACTGGCAGGGGATCGATCAGGCCGACGTCGTGATCGAAGAACGCATCGAGGCGAACGCGACCCGCTTCGCTGCGGTGTTCCACAGCATCCTGCCGGAGTCGGTCGGCCCCATCCGGTCAGGTCGCACCAGCGATCTCGATCTGCTCGCCAACCTCGGGACGCCGATCCTCGTCTACTCCGGCGCCAATCCGTCGGTCACGGGTCAGCTCCGCAGCCTCGAGAACGACGGTCTGGTCACCCTCGTCGTCGATCGTGGCACCAATGTCGACCTTGTCCGCGACAACGCCTTCTCCCGGCCCGACAATCTGTTCTCCAACCTCGTCGAGATCGAGGAGAAGTACCGCGACGGTGCCGGTGTCGCCCTGCCGCTGTTCGAGTATCGGGAAGCCACGAGCGGTGATCGCTCGGCCGGCGTCGATGTCGACGGGGTGACGGTGAAGGGCGCCGACACGGTGTCGTTCGTGTGGGACGAGACCCGCGGCTACGTCCGTGTCCAGAACGGCGACGTGCACACCACCCTCGACGGGACCCCGTTCGTGTTCGACAACATCGTCGTGCTGGAGGTCGAGTACACGCCCAGCACGTTTGCTCCCGGCTCCGTTGATGCGAAGACCGTCGGCGCCGGCACGCTCAACCTGCTGATCGGCGGAACGCGCTACGAGGGGACCTGGTCCCGTGAATCGAGCACCTCGGCCTATCAGTTCTTCGACGCAGCGGGCGACCCGCTGCGTCTCGATCCGGGGCAGACCTGGATGACGCTCGTTCCTGCGGGATCCTACGAGTTCGTCGTGGCCCCCGAAATCGCTGCGCTGGCCCTCGAAGCCGACGGATAGCATGGTCGCCATGTCTGACACCACCGGTCGCACCACCGGCACGCCCCTGGTCAAGCGAGGCCTGGCCGAGATGCTGAAGGGCGGCGTCATCATGGACGTCGTCAATCCCGAACAGGCGAGGATCGCCGAAGACGCCGGAGCGACGGCCGTCATGGCGCTCGAGCGGGTGCCGTCCGACATCCGTCGCGACGGCGGTGTGTCTCGCATGTCGGACCCCGAGATGATCCAGGGCATTCAGGCCGCCGTGTCGATCCCGGTGATGGCCAAGGCCCGCATCGGCCACTTCGCCGAGGCACAGATCCTCCAGGCGCTCGGCGTCGACTACATCGACGAGTCCGAGGTCTTGACCCCGGCCGACGAGGCGCACCACATCGACAAGTGGGCGTTCACCGTGCCGTTCGTGTGTGGCGCCACCAACCTCGGTGAGGCGCTGCGGCGTATCAGCGAGGGTGCCTGCATGATCCGCTCCAAGGGTGAGGCCGGCACCGGCAACGTCGTCGAAGCGGTCCGTCATCTCCGTTCGATCATGGGCGACATCCGCAAGATCACCCAGGCCGACAACGCCGAGTTGTTCGACTGGGCCAAGCAACTCCAGGCCCCGCTTCCCCTCGTGCAGGAGATCGCCGAGACCGGCGAGCTCCCGGTGCCGATGTTCTGCGCCGGCGGCATCGCCACGCCGGCCGATGCGTCGCTGGTCATGCAGTTGGGCGCGCAGGCCGTGTTCGTCGGGTCGGGCATCTTCAAGAGCGACGAGCCCGAGAAGATGGCCGCCGCGATCGTCGAGGCGGCCACCCACTACCGTGATCCCGAGATCCTCGTGAAGGTCTCCACCGGTCTCGGCGATGCCATGAAGGGCCTCGAGATCGCGTCGCTCGAGACGAAGCTGGCCGAGCGGGGTTGGTAGCCCCGACCATCGGCGTTCTGGCCCTGCAGGGCGCCTTCGCGGCCCACGCGGCGATCCTCGAATCGCTGGGTGCGACCCCCATCGAGGTTCGCACTGCTGCGCAGCTCGCCGGTGTCGACGCGCTCGTGATCCCCGGTGGCGAGTCGACGACGATGTCGATGCTGCTGGAGCGATCGGGGATGCTCGAGCCGCTCCGCGAGCGACTGGCGAACGGGATGCCCGCGTTCGGCACGTGCGCGGGAATGATCCTCCTCGCCGCCGACATCAGCGACGGCCGCGACGACCAGCACGCCCTCGGCGCGGTCGACATCTCGGTGACCCGCAACGGTTATGGCCGCCAGATCGAGTCGTTCGAATCCGACCTCGACGTGGTGGGGTTCGACCGCCCGTTCCATGCCGTGTTCATCCGCGCGCCGCTGGTCCAGCGGGCGGGCGAGGCGGTCGAGGTGCTGGCGACCGTCGACGGCGATCCCGTGCTCTGTCGTCAGGGCAACGTCCTCGTCGCGGCGTTCCATCCTGAACTGTCCGGCGACGACCGGATCCACCGGTGGTGGCTCGACAGCTTCGCGGTCTGACAGGCTGCGTCCATGGAAGGACGCCAGCCCGGCACACTCCGGCTCGAGATGTGGACCCGGCCGCCCGAGGCCGTGCCGGTCGACGCCGGCGTCGTCTTCGCCAACGCGCACCGCGATCGCGTTGACCTACCGCGGACGCTGCCGGAGTTCGACACGCTGGTGGTGGTCGAGGATCCTCCCGCCGATGCCGGCGCGGTTCCCGCCAGCCGCAACACCCTCACGTTCGCGCGCACGCCGCGTCCAGGTCAGGGGTCGCTGACCGATGAACCGACCAACGGGCTCCAGCTGGTACTGATCAGCCCGAAGGACCCCGACCGGGCCCAGGAGCTGCGCGACTGGGGAGACTTCGTCCACATCCGCCACATCGCCGAAGCGGCGGTGCCCGGGTTCCGCATGATCACGCCCTACGTGAACGTGGCGGCCGACGGTCCCCGGTTCCTGCACCTCTACGAGATGCACACCGACGACCCCGAAGCGGCATTCCAGGCCATGACGCCCCGGGTGGCGGAGCGGCTCGGTGGGACCGACACAGCGACCTTCGCCGCATGGGCGTGGCACCCGCAGTTGCAGATCGACTACGTGAACACGTTCCGCCGGGTTCGCTGACCCACGGCTACATTCACTGCCATGAGTGGTCATTCCAAGTGGGCAACGATCAAGCACAAGAAGGGCGCCGCCGACGCGAAACGCGGCAAGCTCTTCGCCAAGTTGATCAAGCAGGTCGAGGTGGCAGCCCGTACCGGCGGCGGCGACGTCGAGTCGAACCCGACACTGCGGACCATGTTCCAAAAGGCCCGCGACAACAGCGTGCCGCTCGACACGATCGAGCGGGCCGTCAAGCGCGGCACCGGCGAGCTCGAGGGCGTCAACTACGAGACCGTCACCTACGAGGGCTACGCGCCCGGCGGTGTGGCGCTGCTGATCGAGTGCCTGACCGACAATCGCAACCGCACCTCGGGCGACATCCGTTCGACGCTGTCGAAGAACGGCGGCTCGCTGGCCGAGCCCGGGGCCGTTGCCTGGCAGTTCGAACGTAAGGGAGTGGTGCTCGTGCCCCGCTCCGTCGACGAGGACGACGTGATGCTGGTGGCGCTCGACGCCGGAGCGGAGGACATCGTCGACGAGGGCGACATGTGGCGGGTGACCTCGCAGCCGACCGACCTCAACTCGGTGCGCGACGCGCTCGACGAAGCAGGGGTGCCGGTCGAGTCGGCCGATCTCGTCATGCTGCCCACGTCGACAGTCGAGATGACCGATGTGAGCGACGTGAAGAAGCTCATCAATCTGATGGATCTCCTCGACGACCTCGACGACGTGCAGGACGTCCACGGCAACATGGATGCCCCCGACGACGTGATGGAAGCCGCCCAGGCCGATTGACCCGCCACAGCGGTGTCAGACACCCGCTACGGCCGCACTCTCGTCGCTCGTCAGGCGACCACTCGGACCTCGTCGCCGGCGCGGACCTCACCCGGCGCCAGCACTGCGGCGTACCAGCGACTGGACCCGGGGTGGCGGTCGTGGAGGATTCGCTCGAAGTCGCCGTCGGTGAACCATCGCGCGTTCTTCCCACACGGCACCGCCGCCGCGCTCAGCCGGCAGCGGGCCGCCCCGATCTCGAGAACCGACCCGGCCCGTAGCGCGTTCCAGTCGAGCCCGCGGAGGGTGAGGTTCTCCCCGGCCGCGCCGGCCGTGATCGGATGTCCCTCCGCTCGCAACTCGTCGATGACGTCGGCCGACCACAGGCACAGCGCCTGCCACGGACGACCGTGGTGCAGGCGGGCGCGTTGCACATCGCCGTCGATCCCCCGGCGGCCGATGCGGCCGACCTCGACCGGCGCCTTCGGCACTCCGCCGCCCGACGCGTTGACCTGCACGACCGTCCCCGCGTCGGTGGGCGTGGCGTCGCCGGTGGCGACGCGCCCATCGGCGATGTCGACGAGGTGGTGCCAGAGATCGTGGACTGCGTGGCGGGCCGCCCACGCGACGCTGCGGGTCTCGCCGCCGATGACCGCGCACCGATGCCACTGCTCGTCGTCGAGTTCGGCGAGCCGTGACGCGAAGGTGGTCGCCTCGGCGTCGAGCGCGGCGAACACCGACTCGCGGTCGAGTCGCCGGGCGGGGCCGGCTGCTGCGGGATCGATGCCCTCGCCGAGGTCGGTGCCCGGCGACTCGATCGCGACCTCACACAGGACGCGCACGCCGAACAGGGTCTCGCGGGTGTGGTCGGCGTACTCCAGCGCCGACCACGTGTCGGAAGCGGGGCGCTGGTTCACCGCCTCGGGGGACATCCTCTCCGTCCAGAGATCGAACAGCGGAGCCGCCAGACCGATCGTGCGGCGCGTGTCGAGGAGGTTCCACTCCGTCGAGTCGAAGCCGCACTGCGCGCACGTCTCGGGTGAGTCGATCATCGGCAGCTCCTCGGTGTCGTCCGGTCCTCAGCATGCCCGGCCCGCCGGCCGGGCGCGTCGTGACCACACGACTCGGGAGCGACAGGACCGCCGCCAATCGGCCATGCTCGTCACATGAACGCCTTCATCGGCCGCACCGTCGCCGAGTCCACACCACATTGGCCCGACCCGCCCCGGCCGCGTGAGGGCGCGCCCGACATCTTGATGATCCTGCTCGACGATGTCGGGTTCTCCGACTTCGGTTGCTATGGCGGTGACGCGGCCACGCCCACGATCGACCGACTCGCGGCGCGGGGCCTGCGCTACACGGGCTTCCACACGACGGCGATGTGTTCGACGACCCGTGCGGCGCTGCTGACCGGTCGGAATCACCACAGCGTGGGCGTCGGTTGTCTGGCCAACTTCGACAGCGGGTTCCCCGGCTACCGGGGCAAGATCGCGAAGTCTGCCGGCACGATCGCCGAGATGCTGCGGGCCCACGGCTATCGCACGTACATGGCCGGAAAATGGCACGTCACGCCGCTCTACGAGACCGGCCCGACCGGCCCGACCGACGGTTGGCCGCTCGCCCGCGGTTTCGACCGGTTCTACGGATTCCTCGACGCGGAGACGGACCAGTACGCGCCCGAACTGGTGCGAGACAACACCCATGTCGCGCCGCCCGGAACCTATGAGGACGGCTATCACCTCACCGCCGACCTCGTCGACGAGGCCATTCGCATGATCGCCGAGCACGAGGCCGGCGCGCCCGACACGCCATGGTTCACCTATGTCGCGCCGGGCGCCTGCCACGCGCCCCATCAAGCACCGAAGGAGCTGATCGACCATTACGACGAGCAGTTCGCACAGGGGTGGGACGTCGCCCGAGATCGTCGCCTCCGCCGCATGGCCGACATGGGGATCGTTCCCGAGGGAACGCGGTTGCCGGAGCGGAATCCGGGGGTGAAGCCCTGGGAGGACCTGCCCGCCGACGAGCGGCGCGTCGCCCAGCGGTTGCAGGCTGCCTACGCCGCGATGCTCGACCACACCGATCGGCAACTCGCGCGGCTGATCGACTTCCTCGAGCGGACGGGTCGTCTCGACAACACGCTGGTGATGGTGCTGAGCGACAACGGCGCATCGCAGGAGGGTGGGCCGAAGGGATTCGTCAACGCGATGGGTCCCTACAACCTGATCCACGAGTCGACCGACGCGAAACTCGCCCGGCTCGACGACATTGGCGGGCCCGACACGCACTCGAACTTCCCGTGGGGTTGGGCAATGGTCGCGAACACGCCGCTCAAGCGCTACAAGCAGAACACCCACGGCGGCGGTGTCCGCGACCCGCTCGTCGTCTCCTGGCCGGATGGCATCGGCGATGCCGGCGGGCTCCGCCACCAGTTCGCCCATGCGAGCGACATCGTCCCGACGCTGCTCGAACTCCTGGAGATCGAACCACCCGCCGAGGTCAACGGCACCCCGCAGCAGCCGATCGAGGGCACGAGCTTCCTGTCGACGTTCGCCGACCCCGAAGCCGAAACCGGCAAGCGCGTCCAGTACTTCGAGATGTTCAGTCATCGCGGTATCTGGATCGACGGTTGGAAGGCGGTCGCGTATCACGCACCCGGCACGCCGCTCGACGACGACGTCTGGGAGCTCTACGACCTCCGCACGGACTTCAACGAGGTCCACGACCTCGCCGCCGCGCAGCCCGCCCGCCTGGCCGAGATGATCGAACGATGGTGGGTCGAGGCCGAGCACCACCAGGTGTTGCCCCTCGACGACCGGTTCGGCGAGCGGTTCGCGGAGAACGCGGCGCGGGTGCACGGCGACCGGGTGCACTACGAGTTCTGGGCCGGGATGGGTCATCTGCCGACCGACGTCGCGCCGGATCTGCGGAGCCGCAGCTATCGCATCGTCGCCGAGGTGGAGATCCCCGAGACCGGTGCCGACGGGGTCCTCGTCGCCCACGGTGACGCGACGAGCGGATACTCGCTGTACCTCGACGGTGGGCACCTGGTCCACGACCTCAACATCGGCGGGTCCCATCAGGTTGTCCGTTCCGACCGGCCGGTTCCCGTCGGCCGTTGCGAACTCGGGTTCCGTATGGACCGGGTCGACGGCGTCGGCACCGGCACGCTCGAGATCGACGGCACCGATGTCGGCTCCATGACCACGAGCGACACGTTCTTCACCATGATCTCGTTCTCGGGGCTCGACATCGGCCTCGACCGATCGAGCCCCGTCGGCGACTATGCGGCGCCCAACGTGTTCACGGGGACGCTCCGGCGTGTGGTGGTCGACATGGTGCAGGATCAGGACGTCGATCACGAGCAGGCCGGCAGGACGCAACTCGCGCGCGAGTGAGTCGGGGTTGCGTCACTTCGATCAGACGCCGTCGGCGACGCCCAACAGGCGCTGGCGCTTCACCGCGCCCATGCCACGCCAGGTCGATGTGATGCCGATCGTCCACGCGATGGCGCCGATGATGATCGTCGTCATCGGCGTTCCGTAGATCGCACCCGACGCCTGGGCGTAGGAGACGGCGATCAGCGGCAGCGTGATGAGCCCCGACGCCTGCTGAGCGGCTGCCGTCGACTTCACCCGACCCGAGAGGCGAAGGACGAGCGACAGGCCGATCAGCAGGAAGCCGGGGAGAACCCAGACCATGAGCAGCCACCACTGGGTGGTGGGGAAGAACCAGCCGCCGACCTCGGGGCCGACGATCAGGTTCACGATGAGGGAGTAGGCGGTGAAGCCGACCATCGTCGTGAAGTAGCCGGGGAGCAGGCTGGCCATGAGCTTGCCGAGATAGATCTCCTTGGTCCCGGCGGGGGAGTGGGCGAGGAACTCGCCGGTGCCGCGCTCGCGTTCACCGACCAGGGTGGCGGCGCCGACGGCGGTCGAGATCGTGAGGGGCACGACCACGGCCATCGGGGCGAACAGGAACACGGCGAGGGCATAGCTGGTGCGGCCCTGCGGGGTGTCGCCGAGGATCTGATCCTGTGCCTTCTGGGGGAGGACCTCGAGGGTGTTGGCGATGTTCTGCACCGCCTCGACATCGCCGAGCGAGGTGATGCTGAACAGCAGGACCAGCGGGACGATGACGAAGAAGATGCTGCCGAGGATGCCCATCGGCATCCAGAAGTCCTTGGCCAGCACCAGCTGCTTCACGTCGGTGCGGGCAACGGTGAAGGTTCGCGACCAGTTCATCGAGGAGCCGCTCATGACATGACCTCCTGAGTCGTGGCTTCACCGAGTTCGCGAGCCGACCGTCGCACGGCGAAGTAGAGCTCCTCGAGCGTCGGGTCGTGGGGGTTGACCATGCGGATGCGGTGGCCGGCTCGGACGAGCGCGTCGACCACGTCGGGGGTGACGTCCGGGTTCTCGAGGATGACGCGGGTGCCGCGCTTGCTCGGCTCGACCCGCAGGACTCCGCCGAGCACGGTCAGGTCCTCGAGCGACGGGTTTCCCTCGACCGCGATCTCGACCGAGTCGTCGGGCCAGAAGCCCTTGATGAGGTCGTCGGGTCGACCCGACACGAGATCGGTGCCGTTGTCGAGGACCGCGACATGGTCGGCGAGGCCCTCGGCCTCGACGAGATGGTGTGTGCACATGACGACGGTGTGGCCGTCGCTCGTCATGTCGCGGATCAACTGCAGCACGGCCTGGGCCGACTCGGGGTCGAGGCCCGATGTCGGCTCGTCGAAGAGCAGGAGTTGCGGTTCGTGCAGGACCGAGCGGGCCAGGGCGAGGCGCGTCTTCATGCCGGTGGAGTAGCCCCCGACCTGCGAGTGGAGCGCGTGCTCGATGCCGAAACGTCCGGCGGCGGCCCGGATGCGATCGTCGATGATGCGCTTGTCGACACCATGGAGCTGTGCTGCATAGCGGAGGTTGTCGGTGCCGCTCAGGCGGTCGTACAGCGCGGGCTTGGCCGAGACGACGCCGCACGCATGGCGCACGTCTTCTCCGTCGACGTCAGGGTCGAGTCCGAGCGTGCGGACCGTGCCGCGCTCGGGCGACATGGCACCGGTCACGATCCGGATCGCGGTGGTCTTGCCGGCACCGTTGGGACCGAGGAGGACGGTGATCTGCCCGTCGGGGGCGACCACGTCGAGATCGACCAGGGCGGGGGAGTCGTTGAACGACTTGTGGATGCCGCGTAGCGACACCGCGGGCGGGGCGGGGTGCGAACTCACCTAGCCCATATCGGCACCTGCGCGCCGCGCTGTAGGGGTCAGCAGCCCCGCAGCAGCGTCGCCTTGATGCCGGCGCCCCATTCGTAGAGCGCCCGTATCGGCCAGGGATCGTCGTGGTCGGGTCCGGTCACCCGCACCTCGCCGTCCCAGCACCGTGCGATCAAGCGCCGGGCTCTGGTGATCTGATCGGTGCTCGCGACGACCACGACCGTCTCCCAACCCCGTTCGGCCGCAAGGTCCCGGAGCAGGCGGGCCTCGCCCCGGGTCGTGGCCGGATCGGGCTCGTAGCAGGTGAACGTCACCTCGTCGGAGAAGCGAGGTGGGCGCACCCTGTTGCACGGGCGGGCCGCCCAGACGTTCTCCGAGGCGACGAACGGCGACGCGAACACGACCTCGGTCGCCACGCCGTCGCGTGCGAGGTCGAGGGCGTACCCGACCCGGTCACCGCCGCCGCCGAGCACGAAGATCGCGTCGGCGGTGCCCGGCTCGTCCTTGTGAGGGTGGACGAACCATCGTTCGGTGAGCAACCCGCCGAGCACCACGAGGGCAGCCAGTGTCGAGAGGAGGATGCGGCGGCGGGTCGACACGGTTGTCAGGCTGCCATGTCGCGGGTGCCGTGACACAGCACAGAAGTTGACTAGGGTCGTACATGTGTTCGTACTGGGAATCGATCCGGGCCTGTCCCGGTGTGGCTACGGCTGTGTCGAACAGGCCGGTCGCAAGCCCCGCGCCGTCGCGGCCGGGGTGATCCGCACCGATCCGGCGACCGATCGGCCGCTCCGGCTCGCCGAGATGCAGGCCGAGATCCGTGCGCTCATCGGCGAGTTCCGTCCCCAGGCCGTCGCTATCGAGCGCGTGTTGTTCCAACACAACGTGTCGACGGCCATGTCGGTCGGCATGGTCAGTGGCATCGTCATGGCGGAGGCCGCGAGCGTCGGTTGCGACGTGATCGAGTACTCGCCCAACGAGGTGAAGGAATCGGTCGCCGGCTGGGGCGGGGCCGACAAGAACGAGGTCGGACGCATGGTGCAGACCCTGCTCGACCTGCCGAAGATGCTGGCCCCGGCCGATGCCGCCGACGCGGTGGCCGTCGCCTTGTGCCACCTCGCGCGGATTCCCGCGCGATCATCGAGAACTGTCGCAGGAGGAAGAGGATGATCGGATCGCTCAGGGGAACGCTCCTCGACCGGGGCTTCGATGCCGAGCTGCTCATCGAGGTGGGCGGTGTCGGCTATCGCGTGCAGGTCACCCCCTCGACGGCAGTCATGATCGGCGAGATCGATCGCGAGGTGTTCGTCCACACCCACCATGCGGTGCGCGAGGACAGCGAGACGCTCTACGGCTTCGCCACCGTCGACGAGCGTCGCATCTTCGAGTCGCTCATCAGTGCCCACGGGGTCGGGCCGGCGCTGGGCATGGCGATCCTGTCGGTGCACGGGCCCGACGCCTTGCGTGTGGCGGTGGCCGAAGACGACATCGCCGCCCTCTGTCTCGTGCCCGGTGTCGGCAAGAAGACCGCCGCCCGTCTCATCATGGAACTGAAGTCGAAGCTCGATCTGCCCGACGGTCCGGTGATCACGATCCGCGACGACGGCACCTCGGTCTCGAGTGGCGGCGCTCGCGCTGATCTTCGTGCGGCGCTCGAAGGTCTCGGCTACGCCCCCGACGAGATCCACGGCGTGCTCTCGGGTCTTCCGGCCGACGGCGACACCGGCGATCTGCTGAAGGAAGCCCTGCGCCGTCTGGCCTCGGGGGTCTGAGGTGCGCGAGGAGCTGCTGGGCGACGGCCTCATGTCGCCGGCCGAAACCGACGTGGAGATCATCGATGAGCCGGGTCTGCGGCCGCGGACGCTCAGCGAGTTCGTCGGTCAGGCCGAGCTGAAGGGCCACCTCGGCGTGATGCTCGGGGCGGCGGCCAAGCGCCGCGACCCGGCCGACCATCTGCTGTTCGCCGGTCCGCCGGGCCTCGGTAAGACCACCCTCGCCAACATCATCGCGGCCGAGATGGGAACCCATCTGCAGGTCACGTCGGGCCCTGCGCTCGAACGGGCCGGCGACCTCGCGTCGATCCTCTCCAAACTCGAGGAGGGCGATGTGCTCTTCATCGACGAGATCCATCGCCTGCCCCGTCCGGTCGAGGAGGTGCTCTATCCGGCGATGGAGGACTTCCGTATCGACATCGTGCTCGGCAAGGGCCCGGCCGCCCGTTCGATTCCACTCGATCTCTCGAAGTTCACGCTCGTCGGTGCCACGACCCGCACCGGTCTGATCACCGGTCCGCTGCGTGACCGGTTCGGGCTCGTGGCGAGGCTCGACTACTACGACGTCGACGATCTCCAGTCGATCGTCATGCGGGCGGCGCGGATCCTCGATGTCGACATCGACACCGACGGTGCCTGGGAGATCGCCCGCCGCTCGCGGGGCACACCTCGAATCGCCAACCGTCTCCTGCGCCAGGTCCGCGACTATGCCGAGGTGGAGCGCGACGGGCACATCGATGCCGGCGTCGCTGCCGATGGTCTGCAGTTCTTCGGTGTCGACGTGCTCGGTCTCGACAAGGCCAGCCGGGCCGTGCTCGATGCGATCTGTCGCCGGTTCGGCGGGGGCCCGGTCGGCCTGTCCACCCTTGCGATCAGTGTGAGCGAACCGACCGAGACGGTCGAAGACGTCTACGAGCCGTACCTGATCCAGCAGGGGCTGCTCATGCGCACCCCGCGAGGGCGCGTGGCCACGCCTGCGGCCTACGAGCATCTCGGCATGATGCCGCCTCCGTCCGGGCACCCGCCGGCACCCGGTCTGTTCGACACCGACGACTGACCGGCCCCCCGTCAACGGTGGGGCGCCGTACCCTCTCCGTCGTGGACGGCCCACCCGAGACACTCGACGACATCGACTACGAGCTCCCGCCGTCGTCGATCGCGCAGACGCCGTTGGCCGAGCGCGACCAGGCGCGGCTGCTTGTCGACCGTGGCGACTCGATCGAGCACCGCCGCGTCGTCGACCTGCCCGACATCCTGGAACCGGGCGACCTGCTCGTGGTCAACGACACCCGCGTGCTCCCGGCGCGAATTCCGCTCCGCCGACCGACCGGTGGCGCCGCGGAGGTGCTGCTGCTGGAGGCTCGCGACGACGGCACATGGGAAGCGCTGGTCCGACCGTCGAAGAAGGTCCCCGCGGGGACGCTTCTGACCACGGAGGGGCTCGCGGTCGGGGTGGGCGACGACCTCGGTGAAGGGCGCCGGGTGGTGCGCCCCGACGCCGGCGACCGGCCGCTGCTCGACGTGCTCGGCGAGGTCGGCCTCCCGCCGCTGCCGCCCTACATCGAGAAACAGATCGACGATCCGGAGCGCTACCAGACCGTCTTCGCCGATCGGCCCCTGTCGGCCGCCGCGCCAACGGCCGGGCTTCACCTGACCGACACCGTGCTCGCCCGGCTGCGCGAGCGTGGGGTCGACATCGCCACCGTGGAACTGGCCGTCGGTCTCGACACGTTCCGCCCCGTGCAGGTCGACCGGCTCGACGACCACGTCATGCACAGCGAGTGGTATTCGGTGCCGTCCGCAACCATCGCCAAGATCGCCGAGGCTCGGCGGGTTGTCGCCGTCGGCACCACCAGCGTCCGGGCCCTCGAGACCTGGGGGACCACCGGTGAGGCCGAGGGTCGAAGCCGCATCTTCATCCGCCGCCCCTACGAGTGGTCGGTGGTCGACGCGCTGATGACCAACTTCCACCTGCCGCGCTCGACCCTGCTCTGCCTCGTCGATGCGTTCGTGGGCCCCCGCTGGCGCGACCTCTACGCCGAGGCGCTGCGCGAGGACTACCGCTTCCTCAGCTTCGGCGATGCCATGATCCTCGGAACGGAGAATCCACGATCTCGGACGGTTCGATGAACCGTTGGAGGCAGCTCCATACTGCTGGATATGCCGGGTTGTCACTCGCAGCACGTCGGTAATCCGCGAGGGATACGGAGGCTGCCGTTCGTCACCAACCGCCTGCGAACATCACTCAGATCGAAGCAACCCGATTCCGACGACAGCCGCCGTGGCGCCGTGCAGGGTGAAGGCAAGAAACGTCACACCGAGGGTGTCTGGGAGCTCGGAGAGTGCCGCTGCTATACCCCACACGGATGCACTGACACCCACGGCGAGCGTTGGTCGTGCCACTCGTAATCGCGTTGCAAGAGCAACGGACGCAGTGATTAGGACAGCGCCAAGAGCGACCAAGGCCGCTGTGGGGAAATCATCACCTCGAGAGTTGCCGAAGGCCGCGACAACGATGAGTGCAATACCGCCGAAGTGCCAGCGAGACAGTGCCATATAGCGCTCCACGGAAATCTCGTCGCGCCACCGTCGAGGGGCGACGATCGACATGGGCCACAGCGCCAACACGGTCACGAGGATGGTCGATGCCACCGCCCCCGGCCACCGATTCGCAACCCCCGCCACCGCAGCGACGAGGGCAAGTCGCAAGACCACGGGCAGTTCTTCGATGAAGGCCTGCTGTCGTATCGCTGCATTGGTGGCCATCTCATCCAACCGTCGTGCTTCCTCGGCCGATCGCGGTTGTAGGCGCGATCGTGGGCCGGGTCCAGTCGAGCCGGTTCGACGGCTGCAGGCTGGCCGCTCCGGAACGGCACATATTGGGCGGTGTGTACACCAGCAGTCCAGGGAGCGAGGTTCCACAGCCGGTCGAGCTTGGAGGACGAAGAATCACCGTCCTTGCCCTGGTCACAAGTGCGTTTCTTCATCGGTCACCACGGACAGCCGTTCTGACGCAATGCTCCTTGGGGCTGACAGGGACAGGTGAGCTGGGCGGGCACCCCGGCAGCGCGAGAAGTGCCGACACCGCGTGGGCTCACCAAGCACCACGGCACGGAGCGGGTTGTTGTCGGAAGCGGCATTGTTCGCCGGCGGCGATCTGTGGGGCCGACTTCGTCGTCCACCGGCCGTGCTTGACGGCGACCTGCTGCCACGCAGTATCGGCCAAGCCGTCGCGTGATGACGGCCCGATGTGACCGTCGCTCATCCCCACCTACAGCCTCGTCGCGAACACGCCGGCGAGCTCGCGTAACCGGGACGGGTCGACGGTCGAGCTCTTCACCTCGAACACACGGTCGCCGGTCAGCACCGTCACCCATGCGCCGTTGGCGCCGACCATGAGGTGGGCCCGCGCTCCGACCTCGACCTCTTCGACCTCGATGCCACCGGGGCCGACGTTGATGTCGTATCGATAGTCGTAGGCATCGGCGGGCGAGCGTCCGTCCCAGGTCGACGCCGGCCAGGCGACGACATTGACCGAGTTCGTGGAGATCGCGTTCTCCCCGTCGAAGTCGAGCACGCAAGTGGCGACACCACCGGTGTCGAGCGGACCAGCCTCAGCCAGCGCGGTCCCGACGATCGCCTCTATCGCTGCGGCGTCGCCGGCCGCGCACACCTCGGCCCCCGTGAGGTCGGCGCCCCACTCACCGGGTCCATCGCCGCTGTCGCTGGCGGGGTCGGCGTCGGCGTCCGAGGGCTGATCGGCGGCCGGTGCCGTGGTCACGTCGCTGCCGTCGGATGGTCCCGCGGCCGATCCGCTGTCGTCGCCCGAACAGCCAACGAGCGCCAAAACCAGGACAAGGCCCAACCAGCGCGACATCATCAGTACCTCCTCGGCCAACTGCCCGAATGGTACACGGCGGCTTTGTTGCCTCAGTCAGCCCTCGTGTCTGGGGGCGGGCTCGCGGGCGACCGGCTGAGGATCGTCCGAACAGAAGTGCCGATCCCGATCGGGGTGCGGCAAGGCATGGTCGGAGCGTTCTCTACGTGACAACGCGGGGATATGGGTGCTCACCGGGTCAACCGAGTTCGGAAACCGCCAAAGCGAGGTCCGGCTCGTCTCGAGCCAGTCGTTCGGGGTTCCAGTGCCTGTGACTGTGCTCAAGGTGGCCGGCGAGGACCCAGTAGGGGTGCAGCTCGTCACCGGTCAGCGACTGATAGGCCGCGACGAACTCGTCGCCGGTGGCGATTCCCGCGAGTTCGCGCAGGTTGGACCGGCAGTGAGCCAGATCGCATCCGAATGGACCACGGCAGGCGTTTGCCCAGTCGACGACTCCTGATAGCTGACCCCGCAACCACATCACGTTGCCCGGGTGAAAGTCTCGGTGAATCAGGGTCGGCGTGTATTCAGCGAGCTGCGTTCGCCGAATCTCGATCGCTCGGTCCCACAACTCGGGTGATGACGACCCGGGTGGCGGTGTCATCATCTCGCTGTCGTACCAGGCGAAGTAGTCGTGGCCGAGCTGGTCGGCGTCGATGGCATGTATCGATGCTGCGACCTCCGCCAGGCGTGAGATGTTGGGGACCGCGACAACTCGACCTCGGAGGAACGACATCAGGATGGCGGGGACGCCATCTCCGATGTCATCTCCGGCCAGATCGACAGCGATCACGTCTGGAACGGCGAGCCCCGCTGCTCGGGCGAAATGAACGCAGTCGACCTCGCGTGCCGGAGCATCGGGCTCGGACTCCAAGAAGCCCTTCCACAGATAGCGACGGAGTACGACCGCTGTCGCGTCGTCCAGGTCAAGGCGGTGAACCGCGGCGCTCGAAGCCCCGGGCAACCGCCGGACCCGGACAACGTTGCGCCCTGTCATACGTCGCACCCATGCCCGCACGGCGGGAGGCACCGTGGTGCGACGGAGTTCGACCGGTAGCGAGGACGGCGCTCGCTGATTGGGGTGTCGGCTGGTCACCCGATCAGAATGTCATGGCATGAACGCGGCTCCCAGGCCAGGCACCCACCCGGTATCCGGCATTCTTGAGCGGATCTGATGGAGGGGTCTCCGCGGGACGACGGCGTACGGTTCCTGGTGTCCGCTTCGGCGACGCGATGCTTCTCGGTACGGAGAATCCAAGATCTTCCAGGGTTCGATAACCGTTCGAGGCAGCGACGGCCTGCCGGTTAAACGAAACCCCCGGGGCGGGCGGCTTTGGCGCGCTCATCCGGAGTCATCCGTCTACGGCTCGCGAGCACACCGAGGAGGCCCGTGGGGAGCAGTGGGATTGCCATGGCCTTCATCCAGAACTGGCGGCGCGGGCGGCTTGAACCGCTCGTGCTCGTGTAGAGCCAGACGCCGGTGGAGTTGGCGGCGACGTACAGGAGCCACGCGGCCCAGTACCCGACAGCGAGGCCGAGGACGACACCGACCACAACCTGGGGAGCGATCCACCAGGCGTTGCGCCGAACCCCCACGGAAAGCGTCTCGACAGCGGTTGTGGCCATCGGCCGACAGTAGCGGAGACCTTGCACCTGCCACCGCACGACCCGCCCCCTGGTGACGCCGATCGAGGCGAGTGCACCCCAGCAGCCTCGGTGTCTCGCGTGTGGTTGGGAGCCGATGCCGCCACACTGACCGGCGATGTCTTCGCAACTCCAGGTGACCCACGCGAGCCAGGTCACCGAAGACCAGATCGATCACCTCGGTCACATGAATGTGCGGTTCTACGGCCTCAACGCCGCAGCCGGCACGCGCTCGATGCTGAAGGAGCTGGGCGTCCCCGCGGGGACGTCGATCGTCGACCTTCACACCCGCCATCACCACGAACAGCTGCTCGGCACTGCACTCGAGGTGCGCAGCGGACTCGTCGACGTCGGCCGCGGTCTCACCATCTATCACGAGCTCCGCAACGCAGCCGACGACGACCTCGCCGCAACCTTCGTCCACGTCCTCGACCATCCTCGGATCGAGGCGCCGGCGGCGCCCATCCCCGAGCACGGTCGACCCCGATCCCTCGACCTCGCCACCGACCCGATCGGCTCGGCGCCGCCACTCGATGTCCTCCAGTCGCTCGGGCTCGAGGCCCGGCCGCCCCGCCTCGTCGACGAGGAGGTCACCCCTGCGACCGGCGCCGCGCTGATCTGGGGCGGGCCGCCCTCGGAGGACGAGGAGCGCGACTGGATCCAGAAGGGACCGAACGGCGAGCGGATGGGATGGGCCACCATGGAGTCCCGCCTGCGCGTCAATCGGCTCCCCCCGCTGGGCGCGCGGATCCAGAGCTTCGGGGCCACCACGGCGATCGAGCGCAAGACCACCCGATCGACGATGTGGGCGTATGACCTCGCCGAGGGCGACGTGCTCGTCGCGTTCGAGGTCGTCAACCTCGCCTTCGACATCGATGCCCGGCGCTCGATGCTCATCCCCGACGACTACCTGGCCCGTGAGCGGGAGCGCTTCCATCCGGAGTTCGCCCCGCGGTAGGCGGAGCGCTCAGTAGAGGCGGTTCGCTTCGTCATTCACGATGATCGCCTGCATCTCGTCGACCGAGAAGGGCAGGTTTCCATGGTCGACCATGGCCTCGGCCAGGAGCCGGTCGTCGCGGCCCGCGTTGGCGGCCTCCTGCTCGGCGGACCAGAGCTTGGACCGGATGATGCACTTGGCGCAGTGGAAGTACGCGACGGTCATGTCGACGACGATGGCCAGCTCCGGGGCTTTGCCTCCGACGGCCATGGAGTCGAGGAGGGCCCGGTCGCGAACGATGCGGGCGCTACCGCGCACCCGCAGGGTGTTGCGGGTGCCGGGGATGAGGAAGATCACGCCGATGTGGGGATGCTGCACGAGGTTCACGAGCGTGTCGGCGCGGTGATTGCCGGGACGCTCGGGAATGGCGAGTGTCGTGTCGTCGAGGACTTTCACGAAGCCGGGCGGGTCGCCCTTCGGGGAGGCGTCGATCGATCCCGCGCCATCGGTCGACGCGATGATGATGAAGGGTGATCGAGCGATGAAGTCGCGGCAGTGGTCGTCGAGTTCGCCGACCTCCTTGGCCAACACGACCTCGTTCGGCGGTGCGATGATCTCGCGGAGATCCTCGACAGTGGTGATCGTCTCGTCGAAATCCATCAGACCAAGTTACTCATGCCGAGTCTCGCGGGTCCTTGGTGTCGATGGCGTCGCCGCCAAGACTCGGTCGTGCCGCGCCCCGTCTCGCTGCTACGGGCGTCTCGCCGGCAGCGTCCGGTTCAGGGCACCAGTAGCGTGACGCGATGAGCATGAACGACTTCAACACCGATGTCATCAACGAGTTCCGGGCCAACGATGGAAAGGTCGGCGGCGGTTTCGAAGGCGCCAACATGATCCTGGTCCATCACACCGGAGCTCGCTCGGGCACCGAGCGGGTGACACCTCTCGTCTACCGCCCGGAAGGTGACGGATGGGTGATCTTCGCCTCCAAGGGCGGCGCACCCGACAACCCGGACTGGTACCACAACCTCAAGGCCAATCCGGCGACGACCATCGAGGTCGGTTCCGAACACGTCGACGTGACCGCGACCGAGGTCACCGGTGCGGAACGCGATCGGATCTGGGAGGCCCAGAAGGTCGAGGCGCCGCAGTTCGCCGAGTACGAGGCCAATACGGACAGGGTCATCCCATTGATCCTTCTCGAGCGCCGCTAGCCGAGAGCGACGAGCGTGGTGATCGTCGGGCCTCAGTCGCCGCGGGCGTGTTCGTGTCGGGTGATGTGCTGCAGCTCGACGAGCATGGGCATCCCGAAACCGATGTAGCAGTTGGTCAACGTGTAGTCGTGCGTCGGCCCGCGGGTGATCTGCGTGCCCTTGGGGATGATGCGGACGCGTTCGTCGCGCTCGGCTCGAGCCTCGGCCCGTGCGAGGATCTCGTCGAGTTCCTGCTCCGTCTCGACCATCATTCCGAAGTGATCCATGGCGGGGGCATCGAGGGCCGGATCCCCGGGGAGCAGGTAGATGAAGTGTCCGAACACTCCGGTGAGGAGGATCAGCGGGTTGCCTCGCTCGCCGCTGTTGTCACCCTCGGTCCAGCCGAACACCTCGCCGTAGAAGTCGAGCAGTTCGGCCCGACCGGTGTCGTCGAGGAGTGCCGGATCCATCGTCATGGCGATGTGGTTCAGTGTCGGTCCGGTCACGGGTTCGTGTCCTCATTCCGGCTGCAGGGGTCGACCAGCACCTTGCCACGGCGGAGACCTTCGGCGCTCTCTCGAATGGCTGCGGCGACGCCGAGGAGTCCGACCTCGACGGGATCGATGATGTCATCGATCGGGAGGACGCCGGACGCCAGCATCTCGAGTGCATCATCGAAGCCGTCGTGGTCGTAGTTGAAGGATCCGACGACGACCAGCTCCAGCACGATCATGCGGTTGTGATTGAACTGCGGCGACACACTGCCGGTGCCGAGGAGGACGAGCGTGCCGGCGCGGTCGAGTTGACCGAGGGCGGAGGCAGCCGCGTCGGCTCGGCCGCTGCACTCGAACACGATGTCGAACGGGTCGGCAACCGGCTCGCCCATCGGGGGATCCGGCAGGTCTGACGGCCCGATCAGTCGTCTCGCGCCAACCTTGCCCGCGTGGTCCCGTCGCAGCGGCATCGGCTCGCTGACGGTGATGTCGGTGACACCGCGGGCTCGCAATGCGGCGATCACGAGCAGACCGAGGGGCCCTGCTCCGGTGACCAGGACGCGATCGTCCGACTCCGCCTCGGCGAGGCTGAGCGCGTGAAGGACGACGGCCAGGGGTTCGGTCAGCGCGGCGGCGCGATCGCTCACCGCTTCAGGGATGCGTCGGAGGTGGGCGGCGTCGGCGATGACGTACTCGGCGAATGCGCCCCGGAACGACAGGTAGTCGGTCGCGCCTCGCTGTCGGCACACCGCCGGGCGACCTCGACGGCACGATCGGCATTCGCCGCAGGCCGGCGGCGGTGCCGCGACCACGCGATCGCCGATCGCCCATCCGTGCACGTCGTCCGCCAGCGCGATGATGCGGCCCGACCACTCGTGTCCGAGGACCGAGCCCGGGCGGGCGTAGCCATCCAGGACCATGTGGAGATCGGTCCCGCAGATGCCGCACCGTGCGATCTCGATGCGGGCTTCGCCCGGCCCAGGCTCCGGTGCGGCGAGAGTCTGGACTTCCAGCTCACCGGCGCCCGTGTAGACGAGCGCCTGCATCGAGTTCGCGGTCATCGGGCCACGCTAGATGGCGAGTGCTCGGCCTTCCCAGCACGGTCGCCGTTGCCGGTCTTCCCGCTCGCCAGCTCGTGCGGCATAGTGCCGGCTCGGACGAGAAGTGATGGAGCGAGAAGTGATGGAGCGAGAAGTGATGGAGCGAGAAGTGATGGAGCACATGTTCGAAGGTCAGGGTCGCCGGGCATGAAGGCCGATGACATTCCCATCGCCCACACGCCGCCGGGAGGCTACGGAACCGAGTTCCCGCCTCCTGTGCTCGAGGGCTGCACCGAGCCACTCGTGGAGGGTGCGCCTGACCTGAGGGGCGTGTGGCGGGTCCTGCGGGCCGAGCGGGCGGGCGAGCCCGTACCCGAGGGGGATCGTCTCCTCTCCTACACGGAGCGGATCGAGCAGTGCGGCAACCGCATCGTCGACATGGGCGGCGGAACCATCGCCGACGCACGCGCCGACGGGACAGAGGAGAACGGCGTGCACGACGTCTCGGTGTTCGACTACGAGACGCCGATCCATGTCGTCGCCTCCTACGAGGACGAGGTGTTCGTTCTCCGGCCGGTCGGGATTCCCGGGATCGAGGTGACCCGGCGGCTCGACGACGACGGCCACATGGTGTGGACCCGGCCCGACATGGGCGGGCTCGTCGTGGTCCTCGAGCGGGTCCAGGAGCACGGCATCGACAGCTGACCCGCCGAAGTCGGGTCTGCAAGACTCGGCCGATGATCTCGATGCACATCCTGTACCCGAAGACCGACGACTCCACGTTCGACATGGAGTACTACTGCTCGACCCACATGCCGATGCTGGCCGACTTCCTCGGGGACGCGTGCACGGGGTGGGGGGCTTCGAAGCCCAAGGCCGGGCCGTGGGAAGCCATCGGCTGGTGCAACGTGACCAGTCAGGAGGCGCTCGACGCGGTTCTCGGTGAGCACGGCGCCGCGATCGCCGGCGACCTCCCGAACTACACCAACGTCGCCGGGCAGCTGGTCCTGGGCGACATCATCCGCTGACCGTCTCGGCCGGTCGCCGTTGACCTCCACACGGCGTCGCGGGAGGATCGATGCCATGGCCGAACACGAGACCGGTCAGGTCGACACGGGCGCTGCCGAGGTCTACGACGAGTTCTTCGTTCCGGCGCTCTTCGGCCGGTTCAGCGACGACATCGCCCGAATGGCCGACATCGGACCGCTCGACGACGTCGTCGACGTGGCCTGTGGCACCGGTGCGCTGACGCGGGCCATCCGGGCGCGTACGTCTGGCCGCGTCGTCGGGGTCGATCTCAATCCGGCGATGTTGGCGGTGGCGAGCCGAGCCGACGACGGCATCGAGTTCGAGCAGGCGGACGCGCTGGCCCTGCCCTTCGAGGATGGGGCGTTCGATCTCGCGACGTCGCAGTTCGGCTTGATGTTCGTCGAGGATCCGGCCGGCGGCGCGCGCGAGATGGCCCGGGTCGCGAGGCGGGGTGTGATCGCGGTGTGGGGTGGGATCGGCGATTCCGAGGGCTACTCGGCGATGCAGGATCTGTTCCGAGACGAGCTCGGCGACGATGCCGCCGCCTCACTGGACGCGCCGTTCGCGATGGGTGCTCCAGGGGTGCTCGAGCGTGTCGTCGAGGCCGCCGGGATCGACACCCCCGAGTTCGCCACGGTCACGGGGACCGGTCGTTTCGACAGCATCGACCAGTGGGTGACGACCGAGGTGCGGGGTTGGACGCTCGGCGATGACGTGTCCCCTGAACGACTCGAGCAGCTCATCGAGGCTGCCCGCGTCCGGCTTGCGGCATTCGGGACCGACGAGGGATGCGTGTTCGGCATGACCGCGCGAGTCGCCTCGTGGGGTGCCTGAAGCGGATCCTCAGCCCAGGCGGTCCAGGATGTTCCGCGTGATCTGTTCGATCTGCTCGTCGCGTCCGGCGAGGCCGTGGGCCCAATCGGTCGAACCCGACGTGATGACCGTGCCGCCGCCGGGCGACGTGTAGGCGCCGAGCATGGCCTGGCCGTGGGCGATGCGTTCGACGGCGGCTTCGTCTCGTGAATCGAACAGGCGTGACGCCAGGAACTCGATCTCCGACGGCTCGTGCGGCGCGGGCGGCCGGGCCGCGGTGGTGCGGGTGAAGTGGGCGGCCGGGACCATGCCGAGGATCTGGAACGAGTCGGGGGTGCCGTCGGAGCCGGTCGGGTGGGGGAGTCCGTCGACGACCGTGTAGTCGCAGCCGTCGCATTCGTAGCCGACGGCGGTGGCCGCGGCCCCGAGTACGTCGCCATAGTCGATGCCGGTGCCCTCGAAGATCCAGTGGTCGGGTCGGTACACGGTGTAGCCACCCGCCCCGTTGGTGACCCGCTTGCCGATGCGGTGGTAGCCACCGCGGGTGAAGCTCACCCCCGTCATCTCGTTCTCCGGGCGGCCGATCAGATGATCCGACCAGATGCTGGTGAGCTCCCCGATGCGATCGGTGCCGTAGACGGGATCGTTCTTGAACTGGCCCTTGTAGCCGACCATGACCGTGGCGATGCCGTCGACGAGTTCCTCGAGTCGGACCTGCCAGAGCGACGTGTTGCCCGAGAAGAAGGCGACATTGCCACCGCCCGCGATGAACCCCTCGACGGTGTCGCGCATCGGCCCCGACCAGTACTCGTCGTGCCCGACCGACAGCAGGAGTCGGTAGCGGTCGACGATCGTCGGGTGCTCCTCGAGGTCGGCGTTGGTGATCACGTCGACGCCGTAGCCGTTGCGTTCGGCCCAGGCCAGGAACGGCCACTCCCAGTCGGGCCAGCCGGCCGACCCCGCCCAGCCCGAGAGGTGGTTCATCCGGATGTAGCCGACATGGGTGTTCATGTCGCGGTCCGGCGGGTGGGTGGTCGTCACCCGTCGGCCGGCGCCCTCGGGCTTGAACAGGTAGCCCCGGGCCATCGGGCGTTGCAGCGAGGCGTGGGTGCCACCGTTGTAGAGGTTGTGGCCGCCGAAGTCGTTGTAGGCGTGCCACGTGTTGGTTGCCAGCTGGAGGAGGATCGTGTTGGTCGAGTCGGCGGTCGGACGGACGACGAAGAATGCGTGGCTCCGGCGCTGCTTGCCGTCGACGTCGACCGTGAGGAGCACCTCGTAGTAGCCCGACGCCCAGTCGTCGCCTGCGGTGATGGTGGATGCGGCCGGCCATGCGCACCCGTTGGCCGATGCGTCGCGCGGCGTCGGGTGATCGCCGGCCGAAACCGAGCCCGACCACACCGATGTCCGTTCGGCACCGACCCGGGCGATCTCGACCGACACGGGCCGTCCACCCGGCGAGGAGAGGTGGAGACCGACTTCGGCGCCGGGGACGACGGATTGGGGCCAGCAGTATCCGGACACGGTCTGAAAGGTCACGGCCGCATCCTCGCAGGGCTGCGTCGCGTCGACCAGCCTGCGAGACTGCGACGATGAGCGGCGAACCCATCGACATCGGCACCCATCCCATCCACCTCGGACTCGGCGCGACAGCGGTGAGCGAGCCCGTCTTCACCGGCGAGTTGAGCTGGTACGGTGGCTACACCGACCGCCACGCCGACGACGGCGCCGAAGGCCGACTCGTCACGATGCACACGTTCACCGGATCGTGGGACGTCTGGGAGATGCATCCGGTCGGCAGCGAGGTCGTCCTCTGCACCGCCGGCGCGATCACACTGCACCAGGAACACACCGACGGCCCCACGGCGGTCGTGACCCTCGGACCGGGGCAGTATGCGATCAACCCGCCGGGCACATGGCACACCGCCGACGTCGACGACACGGCAACCGCGCTGTTCATCACCGCAGGCGAGGGCACCGAACACCGACCCCGTTGACGGTCGTCGCCTCGTGCCGTCGCCCCCGACGGAGGGTTCACTCGGCGTACACCTCGATGTCACCCCGGCCACGGTCGCGGTTCTTCGACGCTTCCTAGGTTTCGCCATGGTCCGAGCGGACCGAGAGATCGAGGGAGATCAACGAATGAGGAAGCTCGTCAAGGCGGCACTCGCCGCACTGTTGTTGGCCGCACCGCTGGCGGTGGCATCACCGGCAGGGGCATCGTCGAATGCCCGGGTGACGAACGGCAACGCCTCCGGGCCGGGTTCGTTCGCCCAGGCGGTCGAGGATGCCAACCACGACGCGTCGATCCGGCGCATCGTGTTCGACCGGGGCCTCACCGTCGAGGTCGACGGTTCGGTCGTGTTCGACGGCGGTCAGCGGCTCACGGTCGACGGCAACGGCAGCACGGTCACCGGGGCCGGTCTCCACCCCGCGGCGACGTGGGATGGCGGCCTGTTCGTCTCCGCGGGCGACTCGCGCAGCCTCACCGTGACCGATCTCACGTTCGAGGACAGCCCGAACAACGGGATGGCAGTGTTCGTTCCCGAGGACCAGACCGGGACCCTGAACGTCACCCTCCGCAAGGTCGCGGTCGACGGCGCCCAGTTCCACGGCATCCTCGTCGACGCCCAGAACTTCGCCGGCTTCAACACCGACGACGTCCCCCACCCGAACTGTGTCGACCCGCACCCGTTCGACTCCGCCGCGTCGGTCAGGGTGTCGCTCACCGATGTCGACGTGACCGGGGCCGGTTCGCTCGCCCCGTACTACGACGTCTCGATCGAGACCGGCTGCCCGCAGGACTTCGACGGTGTGCGCGTCGACGAGGGTGGCACCGGTTCGCTCAGCGCCTTCGTGATCGGCGGCAGTTTCGACGGCAACCTCGCCGACGGCATGGAGCTCGACGAAACCGGTGACGGCACCGTGGCGGCCTGGGTGTTCGGCGCCAGCTTCAGTGGCAACGGCGAGACCGTACCCGTGCCCTTCGACGGCGGATTCGCCGAGGACCTCGACGACGGGTTCGACATCGACGAGACCGGCGCCGGCGACCTGCTCGCCCTCGTCGTGAACGCGACGGTCGACGGGAACTTCGACGAAGGCCTCGACTTCGACGAGGCCGGGCCCGGCAATGTCGTGGCGACGGTTGTCGCCACCCGCGCCGACGGCAACGAGGACGAGGGCATGAAGGCCGACGAGGAGGGCCCGGGCGATCTGCGCTTCGATCTCGTCTACTCGGCCAGCACCGACTCGGCGAGCCAGGACGGGGTGCAGGTCGAGGAGGTCGACGACGGCAACGTCGTCGTCAACGTGGTCAAGAGCACCATCACCGGCAACGACAGCGATGGTGTGAAGGCCGACGAGTCCGGCAACGGCGATCTCCGGGTCGACGTCGTCAGCAGCGACCTGTCGAACAACGGCAGCAACGCCACCGACATCGAAGAAGCAGACGCCGGCGTGGGCCGCGTGTCGGTGGAGCGTTCGAAGGCGCTCGGCTATGCGGGCGACGAGTGGAACAACGACGTCGACACCGAGGTCCTCGTGGCCAACACCGTCGACTGAATCGTCGATGCCGTCGGCCGGTCGGAGGTGGGCGTGTTCACTCCCGATCGGCCGCCGGCCCGACGTGTTCGTCGAGCCAGGTGACGAGCGGCTTCGCGCTCGCGAGAAAGGCGACGATGCGATCCTTGGGCTCGGGCGTGTCGAACCAGGCGTCGACATCCCAGCTCTGGGACGCGATGCAGCCCTTCATCCGGAGCAGTTCGATGCGTGGATGGTCGGCGGGGTAGCCCCTGGGTGCCGTCTTCAGGTGTTCGTGAGCGGTCACCTCGAGCCCGGCGTCCTCCAGCTTCGCGATGGTCCGCTCGAGTCGTCGTCCGGTCGTGTCGTCGTCGATCGCCGACCTGAACCTCGCGAGCTGGTCCTTCTCCATCATGTAGTAGCCGGTGCCGGTGAAGAGACCGTCGGCCGAGAGGCTGACGTAGGCGCCCTTCTCCATGGTCGCGGCGATGTTGGTCTTGTAGGGAGTCTTGTCCTTGCTGAAACGGACGTCCCGGTAGGGCCGGAAGATCTTCCCCTCACCGAATCGTGGTGCGAGCTCCGCCAGGAGCGCCTCCATGGGCGCTTTGACGGCCTCGTCATAGACGTGTTTGTGCTCGCTCCAGAACGCCTTCGTGTTGTCGTCCTCGAGCCGCTCGAAGAACTCGATCGCCTCGATCGGCCAGCCCGTGAATGCCATCCACTCACGGTAGACCGTTCGGCGCGGCGCGGCCTCGGGTCCGTTCGACGCGAGTCGCCGCCCACTCCTCGCGCAGGATGCTGTAGAGCAGGTGGTCGTGGAAGGCGCCGTCACGGAACTCCGCGTTGCGGACCCGGCCCTCGACGACCATGCCGACCTTCTCGAGCGCTCGCTGTTCGGCCGGGTTGTCGGCGGCGGTGTCGGACTGGACGCGGTGCACCGACTCGTCGCTCTCGAAGAGGTGATCGACCACGAGACGCTGCGCCACGGTGCCATGGCCCTTGCCCCGGAAGTCGGGCAACAGCGCGATCCCGATCGCCGGACAGGCACTGCGCGCCGACGGCCCCCACCGTTCGGTCCGCCACTGGACCTCGCCGATAGGGGTCTCGCCGTCGAGTTCCACGACGAGGGTGCCCGATCCGGGCGACAGCATCCCGTCGTCGGCGAGACGCTCGGCCAGCTCGCGGCGGATCTCGGCCCGGTCTCTCGGCTCACCGGCCCAGTTGTGATCGCCGACCAGCGCTCGGTCGGCGCTCATGGTGGCCATCCAGTCGAGGTCGTCGGGGGTGACCGGGCGCAAGCGGATCCGCGGCTCGGCGTTGGTGGTCGTCGTGCTCGTGGCGTTGTCGCGAGTCATCGCGGTGGACTCTGCCACAGACGGTGAGTGAACGCGCCTGGCTGGGCCTGACCCGGTCCCGCGAACCAGAATGAGCCCGACATGTTCCTCGCCCTCAAGGAAATGCGTCGAGCCAAGGGACGCTTCGGTCTCCTGATCGCCGCGATCGGGATGCTGGTGTTCCTGATCCTGTTCCAGCAGTCGCTGCAGAACGGGCTCCTCACGTCGTTCGTGGGCGCGATCCGCAACCAGTCCGCCCCGGTGCTCGTGTACTCCGTCGACGGTCAACGCGTGATCCAGGGCAGCATCATCACCCCCGACCTCGAGCAGACGGTGCGTGCCGTCGACGGTGTCGGCGACGTCGGACGGGTCGGGCAGGGGACCTTCACCGTTCTGGCCGACTCGACGCCGTTCGACGCGACGATCCTCGGCTACGAGGACCGCGCCCTCGGTGCGCCCGAGACGCTGGTCGAGGGCCGATACCCCACGAACCCGGGTGAAGCGGTTGGCAGCGATGCCGACGCGGCCGAGGGTTTCGGCATCGGCGACACCGTCGTCGTCCAGCCGGGGGGAATGGCGATCACCGTTGTCGGTCTCGCCCGCGATGTGCAACTCAACGCCGGCGTCACCCTCTTCGTCCCCTACGGGACCTATGTCGACGCCGTCCGCTCGGTGAACCCCGACGCCGGCGAGCCGCTGCCGAACGTCTTGGCCGTCCGTCCGGCCGACGGCACCAGCCCGGAACAGGTGGTCGAGCGGATCAACGCCGAGTCCGACGATCTCGACGCGCTCACCCGCGCCGACGCGGCCGACAAGACCCCGGGCGTCGATCAGGTTCGCCAGTCGTTCCAGATCATCTTCCTGCTGTACGGCCTGGTCATCCCGTGTGTGACCGGCCTGTTCTTCCTCATCATCACGTTCCAGAAGTCGGGTGCGCTCACGCTGCTCCGGGCGATCGGTGCGCCCGCCGGCCGCCTCGTGCGTTCGATGCTCGTCCAGGCGGTGATCATCATCGCGTGCGGGTTCGGCATCGGCCTGGCGCTCTACACGCCGGTGTCGCAGCAGCGTCTCGGCGGAATCCCGCTGCGCTTCGAAACGGGCGCCGTGGTGTTCTGGGCGGTGGGTCTGTTGGTGCTCGGCGTGGGGAGTTCGTTGGTGGCGGCGCGACGAGTGCTGGCGATCGACCCCATCGAGGCGACGACGGGTGGTGCGAACCGATGAAGATTGCACTCAAGGAGTTGGTCCGGCGCCCGGGGCGGTTCGCGACGGCGACGGCGATCCTGACGCTGATCGCGATCCTGTTGATGTTCCTGGGCGGACTGCTCGACGGGCTGATCCGCTCGTCGACGGGCGCGGTCGACGCCCAGGATGCCGACGCGCTCGTCTTCTCCGAGTCGTCGCAGGCGTCGTTCCTCCGCAGCAGGATCGAGCCCGATGTCCGGGCGACGATCGAGTCCGAACTCGGCGTCGACGTGGGCGGACTCGGTGTCGTGCTGTTGGGCGCGCGGGTTCCCGGCAACGGTCCACGCGACCTCGCGAACGTCGCCGTGTGGGGCTACGAGCTCGCTCCCAGTCGAGTGCCTGCACCTCCGCCGCCGGGCGAGGCGTGGGCCGACGAGATCCTCAAGGCCGACGGTGTCGAGATCGGGATGGAGTTGCTCGTCGGGCCTGCCCGCACGCCGATCGTCGTCACGGGATGGGCGGAGAACACCTCCTACAACAATGGGCAGGCCGGGCTCTGGACCGATGTCGACACATGGCGGTCGGTGTTGAACGCGAATCGTTCCGACGCCGCACTCGCCGACGGTGTCTTCCAGGCGCTGGTCGTGCGCAAGGGCGATGCCGATCTCGCTTCCGGTGCCGTGCCCGACGCCGTCGAGGGCCTGTTCGACGGTGGGGTCGTCGCCCTCACCGTGTCCGAGGCGATCGACGCGATTCCGGGAGTGACCGAACAACAGGGGACCTTCAACCAGATCCTCGCCGTGACGGTCGTGATCGCGCTGGTCGTCGTGGCGCTGTTCTTCGCGTTGTTGACCGTCGAGCGCACCGCGCTCTACGGCGTCCTCAAGGCGGTCGGGGCGCGTTCGCGCACGATCTTCGCCGGGCTGGTGGTCCAGGCCGTCGTGGTGACGGCGATCGCCGCGTTCATCGCCGGTGTCGCGGTGGTCGTGCTCGACCTGCTGATTCCGCCCGGCTCGGTTCCGCTGTTCATCTCCGCCGGTCGGATCGTCAGCAGCGTCGTGCTCCTGCTCGTCGCCGCGATCCTCGGCTGCGCGTTCTCACTGCGTCGGGTACTCAACGTCGACCCGGCTTCTGCTCTCGGGAGTTCCCAATGACCGATCCATCCTCCGCACCGGCCCTCCACATGGTCGATGTGCGCAAGACCTACCGCGTCGGTGATGACGAGGTCGTCGCGTTGGATCACGCCGACCTGACCGTCGCCGCGGACGAGATCGTCGCGCTCGTCGGCCCGTCGGGGTCGGGCAAGACCACGCTGTGTTCCATCGCCGGCGGCATCCTGTCGGCGACCTCCGGCACCGTCGTCGTCGGGGGTGAGGAGATCACCCACTACAGCGACCGCGAGCTCACCACCTTCCGTCAGAACCAGGTCGGCTTCGTGTTCCAGACCGTCAACCTCGTGCCCTTTCTCACCGCCCGCGAGAACCTGCTGGTGGTCGACGAGATGGGGCGCCGCGAGGGCCGCCCGGCCCGCGACCGCGCCGACCGGCTCCTGCACGAGCTCGGCCTCTCCGACCGGGCGAAGAACCTTCCGGGCCAGCTCTCCGGTGGCCAGAAGCAGCGGGTCGCCATCGGTCGTGCGCTCATGAACGAGCCGCAGCTGGTTCTCTTCGACGAACCGACCTCGGCGCTCGACACCGAGCTCGGCGCCCACGTCATGGAGCTGATCCGCTCCGAGATGAAGGCTCGTGGCACGTCCGCGATCGTGGTGACCCACGACGAACGGATCACCGACTACTGCGACCGGACCGTCCACATCACCGACGGCGTGCTGGCCGCCTGAAACCGTCGGCGGCCGATGGCGCGGTCAGCCCGTGAGCGGACGGGTCGGCGCGGCACGGCGATCGATGGCGGCGAGCAGGAGCGCGCCGGTCGCCGCGGTGACGGCGGCGACGGTCACGATGACGGAAGGGCCGATGACGTCGACGAGCGCGCCGGTGAGGAAGGGGACGCTGATGGCGCCGAGGTTCGTGGCGACCAGTTGCCACACGGCGAGCTTCTGGGCGAACGCCTCTCCCACGCGGGTCGCAGTCGAGGCGAACAGCGATGGGACGATCGGTGCCAGCGCGAGCCCGGTCATCGCCAGGGCGGGCGCGGTCAGGACCGGCGGCAGCACGGCGAGGGCCAGGACGAACACCAAGGCCAGTGCGGCGAGTCGAGCCAGGCGGAGCCGATCGACGAGGTCGCGCACCGACGGCCTGGCGAGGGCGAGACGGCCCACGGTGATGCCGCCCCAGTAGAGCGACACCGCGATCGCGGCAAGGGTGTCGCCTGCGCCACGCGTCTTCGTCAGGTGGGTGAAGGCCCATTGGCCGGCGGTGACCTCCATCGCGACGAACGCGCAGAAGGCCCCGAGGGAGAGGACGATCGGCCCGAGCGGGGCTCGGCCCCGGCCGGAATCGACATGCGTCGGGATCTCGGGCCAGGCATCTCGGCTCCACACGGCGAGGGCGGCGGCGCCCAAGGCGAGCGCGGCGGCGACTCCAACCGCGAGCCGCCAGCTCGACACCGCCACCACCACGAGTGGCCCGAGGGTCGCGCCGACGCCGTAGGCCCCGTGCACGAGGCCCGCGCTGCCGACGTCGCGGATCGAGGTGATGAACCCTGCGCCGAGCGAATCCAGCGACCCGGACATCCAGCCGATGCAGACGAGTGCGGCGAGGAACGCCGGCCAGGTGGGAGCGAGTGCGAGAGCGACACACGACAGCGAGAGCAGCACCAGGACGAGAACGAATGCGCGACCCGGCCCGAACACCCGAGCGAGCCGAGGCCCCGTGAGCGCGGTCGACAGACGGCCGAGGCCGTAGAGCAGACCGGCGAGTCCGAGCGCCCCGAGTGACTGGTCGAAGCGCTCGCGCACCTCCGGCCAGATGATGCCCAGCATCGAGATGGGCACGGCGAAGGAGAGAAACGCGACCGCCGCCGACCGCACCGCCGTCGGCGAATCGTTCGTCGGTGCGGAGCGGGTCACCGCCGAGACGCTAACGGCGCGGAACCGTTGCGCCGTCCGTGGCCATGAGGGACGCTCGGGCCATGAACACGCCCTGGTGGAAGACCGCCGTCACCTATCAGATCTATCCGCGGAGCTTCTGCGACACGACGGGCAACGGCGTGGGCGATCTCGACGGGGTGATCGCCCACCTCGATCATCTGGAGTGGCTCGGAGTGGGTGCCGTGTGGCTGTCGCCCGTCTTCCGGTCGCCGATGGTCGATCACGGCTACGACGTCGCGGACTATTGCGACATCGACCCGCTGTTCGGTGATCTCGACACCATGGATCGACTGATCGCAGAGGCGCACGGACGTGGCATCAGGGTGATCCTCGACTGGGTACCGAACCACTCGAGCGATCAGCACCCCTGGTTCGTCGAGTCGCGCTCGTCACGCGACAACCCCAAGCGCGACTGGTACATCTGGCGTGACGGCGACCCCGACGTGCCGCCGAACAATTGGCAGGCCGAGTTTCCCGCAGGGCCGGCGTGGCGGTGGGACGAGGCGACCGATGCCTGGTACCTGCACATGTTCACCCCCGAGCAACCCGATCTCAACTGGGCCAACCCCGAGGTCCGTGCGGCCATGCACGACACCCTCCGATTCTGGCTCGACCGCGGTGTCGACGGCTTCCGGATGGACGTGGTGCACGCCATCGGCAAGCCCGACGGCCTGCCGGATCGTCGTCGGGGGCCGGGCAGCGTGCTGCTCGAGTTCGACGGTGTCGAGTTCGACACAGACGTCGTCCACGATCACCTGCGCGGCATCCGTTCGGTGCTCGACGAGTACGACGGGGACCGGATGTCGATCGGCGAGGTCTACATCCTCGACCCGCACAAGGTCGCCCGCTTCTACGGCGACGGCGATGAACTCCACCTCTCGTTCAACTTCCTCCCCCTGTGGTCGGACTGGGATCCCGAGGCATGGCGCCGGCAGGTCATCGAGGCGGCCGAGGCGTTCGATCCGGTCGGTGCATGGACCACCTGGGTGCTGTCCAACCACGACGTGCCCCGGCACCGGACCCGATACGGCGGCGACGAACGCATCGCCCGGGCGGCCGCCGTTCTCCTGCTCACCCTGCGCGGCGCGCCGTATGTCTACGCGGGGGAGGAGTTCGGCCTTCTCGACGCCGACGTGCCTGCGGCCCAACAGCAGGACCCGGCCGGTCGACGCGACGGGTGTCGGGCGCCGATCCCGTGGGATGCCACGCCGACCCACGGCTGGATGCGCGATGACAACTGGCTGCCCTTCCCGCCCGAGGCCGAGGTGCGCAACGCCGAGACACAGCAGGCCGACGCCGGGTCGATCGCCAACCTGTACCGGTCGGTCATCGCGGCCCGGGCGGGGTCACCGGCACTGCGGGCCGGTTCGCTGGAACTGCTCGACGGGCCGTCGACCGTGCTCGCCTTCGCCCGGGCCCTCGACGACGACCGTCGCGTCGTGGCGGTCAACATGGGCGACACCGATGTCGACGAGCTGCCCGTTCCCGGCGACTGGGTGGTGGAGGTCCGCAGCGACGGACTCGACCCTGGGCCGTGGATCGGTACGGTGCCGGCCCAGACCGGCGTGGTCCTGCGTCCCGTCGAGTAGCACCGCGCCTACGATCACCCGATCGGTCCGGAACCCCACATCGGCACGCTCAACGAGGGCTCGCTCCACGCGGCGTTGAAGGCGGAGTACGCCCGGCCCGGCGACGAGTTCGAGGTCCCGCTCGACGGATTCGTGATCGACATCCGCCGCGACGGCCTGCTCATCGAGATCCAGACAGGGTCGTTCGCCGCGATGGGCAACAAGCTCGACCACCTCCTGGCCGAACACCGAATACTCCTCGTTCACCCGGTGGCGGTCGAGACGCATCTCCAGAAGCCGGGGGCCAAGCCGCGGAGGTCGCCGAAGCGGGGGTCGATCTACGGATTGTTCGAGGAGTTGGTCAGCATTCCGACGCTGCTCGACCATCCCAACCTCTCGCTCGAGGTCGCGCTCGTCTCGGTCACGAAGGTCCAGGAGCCCGACCCGACGATGCGTCGTGGACGTGGCGGTTTCCGCACGACGGACCGGGTCCTGCGCGAAGTGATCGAGCGTCATCGCTTCGATCGGACCGTCGACCTGCTCACGCTGGTGCCCGACGACCTCCCGATCGAGTTCACGACGGCGGACCTCGCCGCGCATGCGGGGATCGGTCGCGACGTCGCCCAGCGGATGGCCTACTGCCTGCGCCCGCTCGGACTCTTCCGCGAGGTCGGACGGACGCGGGCCGGCATCCGCTACTCGCTGGCCGGCTGACGATCTACGCTGATCACGATGTCGACCCCCCGCGCGCCGCTGCGGATCGAGATCGTCGATCCCGTCCATCACCCGCTCGATGCGGGATGGATGGGCCACGCGGCGGTGGCGTCGCCGTCGCCGGGCATCGAGGAATGGGGCAGGTCGCTCGCCGACGCCGGCGCCGGCGTGCGCCGACTCACCGCTCCGCTCGCACGGCGTGTCGACCGTGCCGGAGCCGCGATCCGACGGACCGCTCGGGTGGCCCACGAACGTTCGCTGCAGACCCGTGCCGATGGCAACCCCCGTCGGGCCTCGGCGGTGCGCCAGCACGTGTTCGTGGGATTCGACACGGTCGTCGAGCGGCTCGCGGCCGTTGGTGACGGGGTCGTCACCCAGCCGGGGGTGACGGTCGACTTCTCGTCCGGGTTCGCACCTCTGCCGGGTGGTGGACACCGCGCCGAGGCGTCGTTGGGACTGCGGGGTTCGTGGCCGAGGCTCCCCGTCGCCATCCGGGTGGAGCCGTGGTGGCGTGAGCAGTCGATCGTGACGGTCGAACTGCGGACCCGACGACGCGTGCGGTATCCGCGTCGCTACTTCCGCGGAGCCCATGCCGCAGCCCGGGCGATCGGGCGGGCGCTCGCCGACTGACCCGCCCTCCTCACCCCGTAGCCTGGCCGTGTGAGGGCAGTGTTCACCGAGACCGGCCGCGACGGCGGGGCACGCACCGGCGTGGTGACCACCGCGCGCGGCGAGTTCACCACGCCCCGGTTCATGCCGGTCGGCACCCGGGGCGCGATCCGGCATCTGGCCTCCGACGACGTCGAGGCGCTGGGGGCCCAGGTCATCCTCGCCAACACCTACCACCTGATGCTGCGACCCGGCGCCGATGTCGTCGCCGAGCTGGGCGGCATCCACGGCTTCGCCGATTGGGACGGCCACTTCCTGACCGACTCGGGCGGCTACCAGATCTTCTCGCTCGGGCCGGAGCTCACCGACGAGGGCGCGACCTTCACGTCGACCTACGACGGATCGACGCACCTCCTCACCCCGGAGCGCGCGGTCGACGTGCAGGCGCTGATCGGGGCCGACATCCAGATGGTCCTCGATGTCTGTCCCAGCTCCGTCGCAGACCTGTCCGTGGTGAAGGACGCAGTCGACCGCACGTCGTTGTGGGCCGGGCGGGGCCGCCGGGCCTTCCTCGACCACGCAGATGCACCGAGCCGGCAGAGTCAGTTCGGGATCGTGCAGGGCGGCACCGACGATGCGCTGCGACGCGAGTCCGCCGAGCGCATCGTCTCGCTCGATTTCGACGGCTACGCGGTGGGTGGTCTCTCGGTCGGCGAGGATCGTCGCGAGATGCTCGACGGGCTCGACTCGTGCATGGGCATCCTGCCCTCCGATCAGCCCCGCTACTTCATGGGGCTCGGCGACCCGATCGGGATCGTCGAATCCGTCGCTCGTGGTGTCGACATGTTCGACTGTGTGTTGCCGACCCGGTTGGCCCGCCACGGGACGGTGCTGACCGATGCCGGTCGCTACAACCTCACACGGGCCGAATGGGCCCGCAGCGACGAGCCACTCGACCCGTCGTGGCCCGCAAGCCCTGCCGCCCGTTGGAGCAAGGGGTATCTGCGGCATCTGTTGCAGACGAAGGAGCCGACCGCGGCGCGGATCATCACGCTGCACAACGTGGCCTGGCTGCTGCGATTCATGGACGAGATGGGCGACGCGATCCGGTCGGGCACATTCGAGTCCTTCCGGCGTGGCATCCATGGGGTCTGGGGCAGCTAGCCTCGGCTTCCTATGAACATTGTCGTTCTCGTCGTCCTCATGGGCGCGCTCTACGCCTTCATGATCCTTCCGCAGCAGAAGCGCATGAAGGCCCACCAGCAGCTCGTCAACTCGCTCGCCGAGGGCGACCTCGTCGTGACCAACTCGGGGATCTTCGGTGCCATCGCCGAGGTCGAGGACACCGTCGTGTGGCTCGAGGTCGCTCCCGACGTCGAGCTCAAGATCTCGAAGTCCGCCATCGCGGAGCGGATCTCCGACACCGACGACGAGGATGACGCCGATGACGACGACGAACTCGTCGACGTCGACGCAGACGACGGCGACGTCTGACGATGCGGCGTCAGGTCACCTACGCGATCGGCATGGTCGCGCTCGCCGTCGCGGGGCTCGTCTACACATTTGCGGTCGGTAACGAGCCGCTCCTCGGGCTCGATCTCCAGGGCGGCGCGTCCGTGGTGCTGGAGCCTGAACCCAATCCCGACGGGTCGCCGGTGTCCGACGAGATCCTCGACCAGGCGATCGACGTCATCCGCAACCGGGTCGACGGTCTCGGTGTGCGCGAGCCGGAGATCAGCCGCCAGGGCCAGACCGTGCTCGTCCAGATCCCGGGCGTCGACGATCAGCAGCGGGCGCTCGATCTGGTCGGGCAGACCGCCGAGCTGCGGTTCCGCCCGGTGGTCGACGCCCTCGACCTCCAGGGTCAGCTGGTCCTGGAGTCGTCGATGACGATTCTCGAGAATGCCGATTCCCCCGACAACGAGGTCGACGACGCGACGATCGCCGAGGCCCAGGCGTTCGTCGACCGTTGGACGCTGACCCCCGATGCCGGCGCCGACGAGTTCTCGGTGCTCCCGCTCGCCGATGAATCGGCGCTCGAGACCCGACTGCTGCTCGGCCCGGCCCCGCTCCTCATCGACCAGGTGGCCCACCCCGACGGCCGCACGACCGGTGAGGTCGTCAGCGGCGCAACCGCCCTCCTGCGTGGCACGCCCCCGACATGGTCGGTGGGCGTCGAGCTCCGGGCCGGCAGCCCGGGTGCCGACGACTTCAATGCGCTCGCCACCATCTGCTTCACCCGGTCCGCCGACTGTCCGACCGGGCGGATCGCCATCGAGATCGACGGTCGAGTCGAGAGCGCGCCGGCCGTCCAGGGCACGGACTTCGGTCGCGACGTGAGCATCACCGGCAGCTTCACCGAGGGTGAGGCGAAGGATCTCGCCCTGATCCTGCGGTTCGGCTCGTTGCCGGTCGAGCTCACCCCTCAGGAGAGCCGCACCGTCTCGTCGAGCCTCGGCGAGGACGCGCTCAACGCCGGCATCGCCGCCGGCATCCTCGGGCTCCTGCTCGTGTCGCTCTACCTGATCGCCTACTACCGGATCCTCGGTCTCGTCGCGATCGCGAGCCTCGTGATCTCGAGCGCCATGCTCTGGACGATCATCGCGTGGCTCGGCGACTCACAGGGCCTCGCATTGACACTGGCCGGCGTCACCGGCCTGATCGTCTCGGTCGGTGTCTCCGTCGATTCCAACGTGGTCTTCTTCGAGCACCTCAAGGAAGACGTCCGACGGGGGCGAACCGTTCGCTCCGGCGTGGCACGCTCGTTCCCCATCGCCTTCTCGACGATCGTCAAGGCCGACGTCGCCAGCCTCATCGCCGCGGTGGTGCTCTATGTCCTGACGGTGGGGCAGGTGAAGGGCTTCGCGCTCTTCCTCGGACTCGCGACCGTGCTCGACCTCGTGGCGACCTACTTCTTCATGGGGCCGCTGGTACGTCTGATGGCCGAGAGAGCATCGATGACCGAACACCCGCGCCGCTACGGCATCGTCCCGGCGGAGGTCGCATCGTGAAGACCCTTCGACTCATGTACCGCGGTGAGCAGGAGTTCGACTTCCCGCGGATGTGGCGATGGATGCTCGCCGTGTCCGGGGTGGTCGTCGCGCTCAGCATCGGCTCGCTGCTGACCCAGGGCCTCAACCTCGGCATCGAGTTCGAGGGTGGCACCTCGTGGGAGGTCTTCGCCCCCGACGCGTCGGTCGCCGACACGAGGGACGCGCTCGCCGACACCGACGCTGCGGCCGGGAAGATCCAGATCCTCGGTGGCGACAGCGTGCGGGTGCGCGCCGATCTCGACACACCCGAGCAGATCGACGCGGTGACCGCCGTACTCGCGGAGTTGGCCGGCGCCGACACCACCGACGTCAGCGTGACGACGGTCGGCCCGTCGTGGGGCACGGAGATCACGCACCAGGCTCGCAATGCGCTCATCTGGTTCTTCATCATCATCGCCGGCTACATCGCGGTCCGGCTCGAGTGGAAGATGGCCGTCGGTGCGCTCGTCGCCGTCGCCCACGACATCATCTTGTCGGTCGGGATCTACTCGATCTTCCAGTTCGAGGTGACCCCGGCGACGGTCATCGCCTTCCTCACGATCATGGGTTACTCGCTCTACGACACGATCGTCGTCTACGACCGGGTCAGGGAACTCGATGGTCGACTCTCGGCGAGTGGGCGCTACACCTACACCGAGATGATGAACTCGGCCCTGAACCAGGTGCTGATGCGCTCCATCAACACCTCGTTCACCTCGGTGATCCCGGTGCTCTCGATGCTCGTGGTCGGCTCGTTGTTCCTGGGCGCGCTCACGCTCCAGGAATTCGCGATCGCGCTGCTCATCGGAATCGTCGTCGGCGCCTACTCGTCGATCTCGGTCGCCTCCGCGGTCGTGGCGTTCCTGAAGGAACGCGAAGACGGTCATCGTGCGGTTGCCCGCAAGATCGAGGCGAAGGGACTCGCCGGCGAGTCCACCCGTTCGGTCACCATCGACGAGGTCTCGGTCGGGGCCACGCCGGCCCGGCCGACGACCGACCGCCCCCGGCCGGGCGGTACCGCACCGCCCCGCCCGAGGAAGAAAAAGAAGAAGCGCTAGTGGCGGTACGGTGTGCGGTATGGCCGCAGCCGGAATCGTGCAAGGACTCATCCGGGACATCCCCGACTTTCCCGAGCCCGGGATCGTCTACAAGGACATCACGCCGCTGCTCGCCGATCCCATCGGCTTCGAGGCCGCGATCGGCGCGATGGCCGAGCCGTGGTCCGGTTCCGCCGTCGACGTCGTGATCGGTATCGAGGCACGCGGGTTCCTGTTCGGTGCGACGGTCGCCCGTCAGCTCGGGCTCGGCTTCGTGCCCGTCCGCAAGCCCGGCAAGCTGCCGTTCTCGACTTCGTCGGTCGACTACGGCCTCGAGTACGGAACCGACACCCTCGAAATCCACACCGACGCCATCGGCGAGGGACAGCGGGCGCTCGTGATCGACGACGTGCTCGCCACGGGCGGCACGGCAGCGGCGACGGCGGAGCTCGTGCGTCGACACGGCGGTGTCCTCGTCGGGTTCGGGTTCCTGATCGAACTCGACTTCCTCGGAGGCCGCCATCGCCTCGACGGTGCGCGCATCGAGCGCGTGGTCTCGGTCGGAGGCGACTGATGTCGACCGTCACCCGTGTCCTTCCGTGGCGGCGGGGCCCGAACCGTTCCACGTCGCAGGAGATCGCGGGACTGCTCGCGGCCTATGAGCAGCACCATCCGAAGGGCGACACGACCCTGATCGAGCGGGCGTTCGCGCTCGCCGCCAGCGCCCACGAAGGCCAGTACCGCAAGTCCGGGGAGCCCTACGTCCGTCATCCGGTGGCCGTTGCCACCATCGTCGCCCGGCAGGGGATCGACGACATCACGATCGCCGGGGCGCTCCTCCACGACGCCGTCGAGGACACCTCGGTCGATCTCGCGTTGCTCGAAAAGGAGTTCGGGGCCGACCTGGCGCGCATCGTCGACGGTGTGACCAAGCTCGAACGGGTCAAGTACGACACGAAGGAGCAACAGCAGGCAGCCACCATGCGCAAGATGATCGTGGCGATCGCGTCCGACATGCGGGTGCTGATCATCAAGCTCGCCGACCGCCTCCACAATCTGTCAACGGTTGCCGGGCTTCCCGCGTTCAAGCAGGAGCGCACTGCCCGCGAGACACTCGACGTCTACGCCCCGCTGGCCCATCGCCTCGGCATGCAAGAGATGAAGATGCAGCTCGAGGACCTGTCGTTCGCGGCGTTGCATCCGCGGCGCTACGCCGAGATCGACCAGATGGTCCATCAGCGGGCCCCCGAACGCGACATCTATCTCGCCCAGGTGCTCGGCGACGTTCAGGCCCGCCTCGCCGAGCTCGGCATCGTCGCCCAGATCGACGGCCGTCCGAAACACCTCTGGTCGATCTACGAGAAGATGGTCGTGAAGGGGCGGGAGTTCGACGAGATCTTCGACCTCGTGGGCATCCGGGTGATCGTCGACTCCGTTCGCGAGTGCTACGGCGCCCTGGGCTCGATCCACGCGACCTGGCGGCCGGTGCAGGGTCGGTTCAAGGACTACATCGCGATGCCCAAGTTCAACCTCTACCAGTCGTTGCACACGACGGTGGTCGGCCCGCAGGGCAAGTCGATCGAGGTGCAGATCCGCACCCGTGAGATGCACCAGCGGGCCGAGTTCGGCGTCGCCGCCCACTCCGATTACAAGGACGGCGAAGCCGGCAGCGAGATGGCCTGGCTGAACCGGATCGTCGAGTGGCAACAGGAGACCTCCGACCCGTCGGAGTTCATGAACAACCTGAAGGTCGATCTCGACCAGGACGAGGTCTACGTCTTCACCCCGAAGGGCAAGGTCTTCGAACTGCCCGTCGGGGCCACCCCGGTCGACTTCGCCTACAGCGTCCACACCGATGTCGGCCACGCGTGCATCGGGTCGAAGGTCAACGGTCGGCTCGTCCCGCTCGACACCCGCCTCGAGTCGGGCGACAGCGTCGAGATCTTCACCTCGAAGGTCGAAGGTGCAGGCCCGAGCCGCGACTGGCTGAAGTTCGTCGCCAGTCGCCGGGCCGCCAACAAGATCAAGCAGTGGTACACCCGTGAACGGCGCGAGGATGCCATCGAGCAGGGGCGCGACGAGCTCCTGTCGGCCCTGCGGCGCGAAGGTCTCCCGGCGCAGCGGATCGTCAAGGAAGCGGTCTTCGTCGGTGTCGTCGAGCAGCTCAACTACGCCGACGAGGATTCGCTGTACGCGGCCATCGGTGAGGGTCATGTGGCCGGTTCGACGGTCGCAGATCGCATCGCCAAGGAATTGCGCGGTGACGAGCCGTCGAGCGACCAGGACCAGCCGAGGTTGCCGGCCAACGTCAGTCGACGGATCGGCGCCAAGCGACGGGCGACGGGTTCGGCCGGTGTCCACGTCGAGGGACTCGACGACATCATGATCCGCATCTCCCGGTGCTGTTCTCCGGTGCCACCCGACGAGATCGTCGGCTTCGTCACCAGGGGCCGGGGGGTCTCGGTCCATCGGGCCGACTGCCTCAACGCGACGACGCTCCAGGAGGGCCAGCCCGATCGACTGATCGAGGTCGAGTGGGATGCCGATCACGACGGCCGGTTCGCGACCACCATCGAGTTGCAGGCCCTCGACCGCACCTCGCTCCTGGTCGACGTGGCCAAGGTGCTGGCCGAGCACGGACTCAACGTCATCGGTGTCGCCACCGAGACGGGCGACGACGCGATCGCCAAGATGCAGTTCGAGTTCGAACTGGCCGATCTGAGCCAGCTCGACACGGTGCTCTCGCGTCTGCTCGCCGTCGAAGCCGTCTACGACGCTTATCGGCTCATGCCGGGCGGGGGCACCTCGAGTACCGACGACTGACGCGCCAACTCTCGGGGAAACCTCCACGAGGTCGGCGGACGCCACCGGTAGCCTGAGCGGCTGTGGCCGAGCCGACCTTCCGTGCCCCGAAAGGCACCCGCGACATCCTTCCGCCCGAATCAGGCCGACGTCGCGCGCTCGTCGAGCGTTTCGCACTGGCCGCCGGCCTCGGCGGCTTCGGTGAAGTGGTCTCGCCGATCTTCGAGGATCTCGGCGTCTTCAAACGCATCGGTGAGTCGACCGACGTCGTCACCAAGGAGATGTTCGACTTCCTCGACAAGGGCGATCCGCCGCAACACCTCGCCCTGCGGCCCGAGCTGACCGCTTCGATCTGCCGGGCCTACGCCGAACACCGCCCCGTGCCGCCGTGGAAGGTCTGGTACGAGGGGCCACAGTTCCGCTACGAGCAGCCGCAGGCGGGCCGCTATCGCCAGTTCACCCAGGTCGGTGTCGAGGTGCTCGGCGCCGACGACCCACAGGCCGACATCGACGTGATCGCACTGGCGGCGCGCTTCTTCGAGTCGCTCGGACTCCGCAACGTGCAACTCTCGCTCAACAGCCTCGGCGACGCGTCCTGTCGGCCCGCCTACCTCGACGCCCTGACGGCCTATCTCGGCCATCACCGCGACGAACTCTCGACCCAGTCGCAGGTCACCCTCGAACGAAACGCCCTGCGGGTCCTCGATTCCAAGCGGCCCGAGGATCAGGCGATCATCGACGACGCGCCCGTCATGGTCGACTTCCTCGCCGACGAGACCGCACAACACTTCGCCGCAGTCCGGTCGGGGCTCGATGCGCTCGGCGTCGACTACACCATCTCCGCCCGGCTCGTCCGCGGGCTCGACTACTACACCCGGACCACCTTCGAGTTCGCGGCGACCTCGCTCGAGAGCGCGCAGAACGCCGTCGGCGGCGGCGGCCGCTACGACGGCCTGGTCGAAGACCTCGGCGGCCCGCCGACCCCGGGTATCGGGTTCGCGCTCGGCGTCGATCGGATTCTGCTCGCCTGCGATGCCGAGGGGGTCTTCCCCGCCCCGCCGTCGGCGGTGTCGGTGTTCGTCGTCGATGTCACCGGCGGCGACCACGCCCTCGACGTCTGCGAGCGTCTGCGGGCCGGGGGAGTGGGGGCCGATCGTGCCTACGGCGGGCGCTCGATGAAGGCCCAGATGAAGGTGGCCGATCGCTCGGGTGCCCCGTACGCGGCGATCATCGGCGAAGACGAGGTCGCGGCCGGCGAAGTCACACTCCGCGACCTGCGCGGCGACAGCGGCCAACGCCGCGTCGGCCTCGACGATCTCGTGCGCGACATCCGCGCACTCACCGAGAACTGAACCAGAGAGACTGAGAACACGATGGATCTGTCCACCTCCCAACGAACCGACATGTGCGGCACGCTCACCGCAGCCGACGTCGGGCGCACCGTGACCGTCTGCGGCTGGGTCGACAAGCGGCGCGAGCACGGTGAACACCTCGCCTTCATCGATCTCCGCGACCGCACCGGCGTGGTGCAGTGCGTGGTCAACCGGTCCCACGACCTCCGCAGTGAGTACGTCGCATCGATGACCGGTGAGGTGCGCTTGCGCCCCGACGACACCGCCAACGCCGATCTCGCCACCGGTGAGATCGAGATCGAGGTGACCGAGATCATCATCCTGGCCGAGGCCGAGGCGCCGCCGTTCCCGCTCGACGAGCGCACCGAGGTCGACGAGACCATCCGGCTGCGCCATCGCTACGTCGATCTGCGAAAGGACCGCATGCAGCGCAACCTGCGCACCCGAGCGGCGGTCAACAGCGCGCTGCGCCGCGGCATGGAGGAGCAGGGGTTCGTCGAGGTGGAGACCCCGATGCTGATCGCGTCGACGCCGGAAGGCGCCCGCGACTTCGTCGTGCCCTCGCGAAAGGAGCCGGGAAGCTTCTACGCCCTGCCCCAGAGCCCGCAGCTGTTCAAGCAGCTGTGCATGGTGGGTGGGATCGACCGCTACTACCAGATCGCCCGCTGTCTGCGAGACGAGGACCTGCGCGCCGATCGGCAGTTCGAGTTCATGCAACTCGACGCCGAGATGAGCTTCGTGGACCAGGAGGACGTGTTCTCGGTCATCTCCCACGCCGTGGCCGAGGCCGCCGAGGCGGTCACCGGTGAGCGTCCCACCGACTTCCCCCGCATCACCTGGCTCGATGCCCAGGAGCGCTACGGCTCCGACAAGCCCGATGTGCGGTTCGGCATGGAGCTCGTCGAGCTCACGCCGATCTTCGAAGGCACCGAGGCCCGGGTCTTCCAGGCACCCTGCGTGAAGGGCATCCGGATGGAGGGCGGGGTCGATGCGCTCAGCCGCAACCAGATCGACGGGCTCGTGGAGACCTGCCAGCGCTGGGGCGCCAAGGGCCTCGCGTGGATGAAGGTCGTCGAAGGTGACGGCGGGCCGGCGCTCGACGCCGGTGTCGCCAAGTTCCTGTCACCCGAGGAGTCCACGCAGGTCATCGCCGCGCTCGAAGCCACACCCGGCGACATGGTGTTCCTCGTCGCCGACGAACGGCGCCTCGTGCGTCATGTGCTCGGCCTGCTCCGGCTCGAGTTGGGCCGTCCCCCCGTCAACGAGGGCGGACTCCAGTTCCTGTGGGTCGTCGACTTCCCGCTGTTCGAGGCGCTGGGCGACGGGGGCAAGCCGATCCCCGCACACCACCCCTTCACGATGCCCCACGCCGACGACGTGCATCTCCTCGACGAGGGTGGTGAGGCGCTGCTCGACGTGCGCTCTCAGGCCTACGACCTCGTACTCAACGGCGTCGAGCTCGGGTCGGGGAGCATCCGGATCCATCGTCCCGACGTGCAGCGCCGGATCTTCGAGCTGCTCGGCATCGGCGAAGAGGAAGCGCAGGCGAAGTTCGGGTTCCTGCTCGATGCCTTCCGCTTCGGCGCCCCACCGCACGGTGGGTTCGCGTTCGGCACGGATCGTCTGACGATGCTGCTCGTCGGTGAGACCAACATCCGCGAGGTGATTGCCTTTCCGAAGACCCAGTCGGGGGCGGACCCGTTGACCAATGCGCCGTCGCCGATCGATGCCACCCATCTGGAGGAGCTCGGTCTGCGGGTGCTGCCACCCGCGACCTGACTCAGATCAGCTTCATCTCCACGACGAGGGCATCGAGCGGCGCGCTGGGGTGCAGCTCGCGCATCACTTCGGGTGCGGTGAGCTCGTGGCTGAGGAGGCGGGCCTCGATGGAGTCCGGTCCACGAGCGGCTCGGATCGAGCGATCGTCGAGCGGGGTGATCTCGTACCCCAGGCGCTCGAACTCGTCGGCCAGCGCGGCGCCGACCGTGGTCGGCGTGAACCCCGTCGTGAAGAACGCGACCTCGCGGGGGTTGAGCGGGCCGGAGCCCATGAGCGGGGCCAGGTCGCACGGCATGGCGATCCCGTCGACGGCGTCGGCCAGCGAGCGGGCCCGTGGCCGGTCGGGATCGATCTGCGCCATGACGGCGACGGCCGGGCCATTCGCCTGGTCGGTCTCGGGGCCGACTCCTTCCGGTCGTGGCACGAGTGTCGACGGTTCCGGCAGCGTGTCACCTGGCGGCGGCGGGAACTCGATCGGTTCGAAGGTCTCCTTCGGCCCCATCGCCCGCCAGCTGCCGTGTGACACACGGCGACGCAGGAGGATGAAGCACGACACGGCGAACCACGGCCAGAAAATGAAAGGAATGATGTCTCTCACCATTTCCCTATCGGCAACTGCGGGGGATGCCTGAGCACTGCTCTAGGGTCGTCGCGGTGAGCGACGATCTCTTCAGCGCGGCGGCACAGTCCCGCCTCGAGGGGCGGTCGCCGCTCGCGGCCCGGCTTCGGCCCCGCAACCTCGACGAAGTCGTCGGGCAACGCCATCTGCTCGCGCCGGGAAAACCACTGCGGGCCCTCATCGACAACGATCGGTTGTCGTCGGTCATCTTCTGGGGTCCGCCGGGCACGGGCAAGACGAGCCTGGCTCGTCTGGTCGCGACGACGACCGAGAAGGTCTTCGAGGAACTGTCGGCCGTGACGGCGTCGGTGAAGGACGTCCGCGAGGTCATCGCCAAGGCCCGTCAGCGCCTCGGCGAGCGGGGCCAGGGGACCATCCTCTTCCTCGACGAGGTCCACCGGTTCAACAAGGCCCAGCAGGACACGCTGCTTCCCGCGGTCGAGGAGGGTCTGATCGTCCTCATCGGGGCGACGACGGAGAACCCCCACTTCGAGGTGAACCCTCCGCTGATGTCGCGTTCGACGCTGTTCCGGCTGCAGGCGCTCGGCGAGGACGACATCGCCGAGCTCATCCGACGGGGGCTCGAGATCGAGGGCGCGACGGCAGATGACGACGCCGTGGCCCACCTGGCGGCGCGCAGCGGCGGCGACGGGCGACACGCGCTCACCGGGACCGAGGTCGCGGTCGCTCTGGCCTCGGAGCGGGGCCGACCCTTGCACGTGACCCTCCCCGACGCGGAAGGCGCGGTCGACGCGAAAGCGGTTCGCTACGGCCGCGACGGCCACTACGACGTCATCTCGGCGTTCATCAAGAGCATCCGGGGCAGCGACGCCGATGCCGGGCTCTACTGGCTCGCCCGCATGCTCGAGGCCGGCGAGGACGCACGTTTCATCGCTCGGCGGCTGGTGATCCTCGCCTCGGAGGACATCGGCATGGCCGACCCGCAGTCGCTGCTGATCGCGAACGCGGCGGCGCAGGCCGTCGAGTTCGTCGGCCTCCCCGAGGCACAGCTGAACCTGGCCCAGGCGGTGATCCATCTCGCCACCGCACCCAAGTCGAACCGGGTCACCGAGGGGATATTCGCGGCGCGTGAAGCGGCACGTTCGGCCGGGACCGGCGAGGTTCCTCCACATCTGCGCGATGCGCACTACAAGGGAGCGGCGAGCCTCGGCCACGGCAACGGGTACCGCCTCCCCCACAAGGCGCCCGAGGGTTGGGTTGCCCAGCAGTACCTCCCGGACGAACTCGTCGGTTCGGTGTTCTACGAGCCGACGTCGCACGGCCACGAGGCTGAACTCGACGAGCACTGGCCCGGCCGAACGACCTGACCATCCCCCCACGGGCGGGGAGCGACGGGTTCACTGGTGCGATGTCCGCTGCCGACCTCGCTGCCGTGATCGTCTCGGTCGTCTGCCTCGCCGTGGTCGTCGTGATGGTGCTCGCCGTGCAGGCGCTGGTGCGCACGCTGCGCGAACTCCGGGCGACGGTCGACGACCTGCGTGGTGCGACACTGCCGATGGTCCACGATCTCCAGCACACCGTCACGAAGGCGGGTGATGAGCTCGAGCGGGTCGATGCCGTGCTCGACAAGGCGGAGCGGATCACGACCACGGCCGATGTCGCGTCCCGGCTGGCGTACCGGGCCGTGGCGCCCCCGCTGATCAAGACCGCGTCGATCGTGGCCGGCGCCGGGCGGGCGACCTGGCGGATGCGGGGGACTCGGTCTCGCCGCCGCGCCATCGACGTGGGGAGTCGCCTCAGATGAAACGGGTCTTCTGGTCCACCGTGGGCTACGCCGCCGGTCTCGGCACGTCGGTCTACGTCCAGCGCAGGGTGCGCCGCGCTGTCGAGTACTACACCCCCGAGCAGGTCCGACGTGACGTGGCCGTCCTCGGGCGCCAGGCTGCCGACAGGGCGCGCGACGTTGTGATCGATCTCCGCGAGGCGGCAGCCGAGGGAGCCGAGGCGATGCGGGAACGGGAGGCCGAGTTGCGCAGGGAGTACGCCCCCGGCGTACCCGGCGAGGCGGGCACGGTGGCGCGCCCCCATCGACGACCCACCCGGCCCCGCAAGGCCTGAGTCCGGATCGACGGGCGAAACCGGATCGCCTGTCTCCGTCCGCGATCGTTAGGATTGTTCGCTCATGAAGGCCAACGAAGTTCGCCGAGCGTTCACCGACTTCTTCGTCGAGCGCGGCCACACCTACCAGCCGTCCGCGAGCCTGATTCCCCACGACCCATCGCTGCTGTTCACCGTCGCGGGCATGGTTCCGTTCAAGACCTACTTCACCGGCGAGGAGCCTGCGCCCTACGAGCGGGCCGTCAGTATCCAGAAGTGCGTCCGGGCGGGCGGCAAACACAACGATCTCGACGAGATCGGACGAACGAAGCGCCACCTCACCTTCTTCGAGATGATGGGCAACTTCAGCTTCGGCGACTACTTCAAGTCCGATGCCTGCAAGTGGGCCTGGGAATTCGTCACCGAGACCCTCGGCCTCGACCCCGAACGCATCTGGGTCACCGTGCACATCACCGACGACGAGGCCGCGGCGATCTGGGAGCACGAGGTCGGTGTCCCGGCCGGGCGCATCCAGCGACTCGACGAGGACAACTACTGGAAGATGGGCGACACCGGGCCGTGCGGTCCCTGCTCGGAGATCTTCTGGGACAAGGGCCCCGAGTTCGGGGCCGACGGCGGGCCCGAACACGGCGGCGAAGACCGCTACATCGAGATCTGGAATCTCGTCTTCATGCAGTTCGATCAGGCCGAGGACGGGTCGAAAACCCCCTTGCCGAAGCCATCGATCGACACCGGCATGGGGCTCGAGCGGACCGTCTCGGTCCTCCAGGGCGTCGACTCGGTGTGGGACACCGACGAGTTGCGCGCCCTCCAGCAGGCCGCGGCCGACCTGACGGGCCTCGACCCGGCGACCGTCGACGGTGAACAACTCGTGTCGTTGCGCATCCTCGCCGATCACGCCCGCAGCACATCGATGCTGGTGAGCGACGGGGTGTTCCCGTCCAACGAGGCCCGCGGCTACGTGCTGCGCCGCATCCTGCGCCGGGCGGTGCGCCACGCGTACCTCCTCGGCGTCGAGACCCCGGTGATGGGCGGCATGGTCGATGCCGTCGTCGAGGTCATGGGGAGCGACTACCCGGCCCTCGTCGAGAACCATCGTTTCGTGCGCGACGTGATCGATCGAGAAGAGGTCAGGTTCCGCGAGACCCTGCGCACCGGCCAGACCATCCTCGACGACAAGATCGACGCGCTGGGCGCCGGCGAACCGCTCCCGGGCGACACCGCGTTCCTCCTTCACGACACCTACGGGTTCCCGCTCGAGGTGACCCAGGAGATCACCGCCGAGCGGGGCGTCGAGGTCGACGTCGAGGGCTTCCGTGCGGCGATGGCCGACCAGCAGAAGCGGGCCAAGGATGCCCGCAAGGTGGCCTCCGCCGGCGACACGGGCGATCTGTCGGCCCTTGTCGCGGCCAACGGCGAGACCGTTTTCACCGGCCGCGACGAGGTCGCGACCGAGGCGACCGTCCTGCATGCCGACGACCGGGTGATCGTGCTCGACCGCACCCCGTTCTACGCCGAGTCTGGTGGGCAGATCGGTGACACCGGCACCATTCGCACGGAGACGGGCGAGGCGACGATCGCCGACACCCGCTACGGCGTCCCCGGCCTCGTCGTTCACCACATCGGCGACCTGCAGGGCGAGATCTCGACCGGTCAGTCGGCTACTGCGACCATCGACAACGACCGTCGCGCCGCAATCCGACGCAACCACACGGCGACCCATCTGCTCCACTGGGCGCTGCGCAAGGTCGTGGGCGACCACGTGAAGCAGCAGGGATCCTGGGTCGGTCCCGATCGCCTCCGATTCGACTTCAGCCACTACGAGGCGGTGACCCCCGAGCAGATCGCCGAGGTCGAGGACCTCGTCAACGCCGAGGTGATCAGCAATCCCTCGTGCCGTCACTTCGAGACGACCATGGACGAGGCACAACTGCTCGGCGCGATCGCGTTCTTCGGCGACAAGTACGGCGATGTGGTTCGCGTGCTCGAGGCCGGACCGAACTCGATCGAGCTGTGCGGCGGCACCCACGTGCGGGCGCTGGGCGACATCGGCGCGCTCCGTGTCGTCTCCGAAGGGTCGATCGGCAGCAACATCCGTCGCATCGAAGCCGTCACCGGCATGGCGACGATCGAACTGATGCGCAGCATCGACGCCACGGCGACGGCGGCCGCTCGGAGCCTGAGCGTGCAGCCCGACGAGCTCGCCGAGGGGATCGAACGGCTCCAGGCCGAGGCGAAGGCGCTGCGTACCGAAGTCGCCAAGCTCAAGCAGCAGATGGCGGTCGGGCAAGCTCCGGCGCTCGCCGCGCAGGCGATCGACGGCGTCGTCGTCGCCCGCGTCGACGGGGTCGACCGCAACGGTCTGCGCGATCTCGCCGTCTCGGTCCGCGATCAGAGCGGCGTGAATGCCGTGGTGCTCGGGGCCGAGCTCGGCGGTGGGGGCGTGGCGCTCGCCGCCGCGGTCACCCCGGAGAGCGCCCACAAGGCCGGAGCCCTCATCGAAGAGGCCAAGAAGACCGTCGGCGGCGGCGGCAAGCCGGCCGACGATCTCGCCGTGGCCGGAGGCAAGGATGCCGCTGCGCTCGACGAGGCACTCGACCAAGCCCGCGCCGCGGCCGGCATCGCCTGACGTGCGAGCCCTGGGGCTCGACCTGGGCAGCAAGCGGATCGGGGTCGCGGTGAGTGATTCCGACGGCACGCTGGCCATGCCGATCGAGGTGCTGAAGCGCTCGGGTGATCGTCGTCGCGAGCACGGCGAGATCGCCGCGCTGGTCGAGGAATGGGAGGCCGAGATCGTCGTGGTCGGGCTGCCCTACAACATGGACGGATCGATCGGACCCCAGGCCCAGAAGTACCTCGCCGAAACAAAGGTGCTGGGCGACACCCTTGACGTGCCCGTTGTTCCCTACGATGAACGGCTGACGACCGTCACCGCGGAGCGATCCCTCATGGAACAGCAGATGAAGGCAGACGCCCGCCGCCGGGTCGTCGACAAGGTCGCCGCGGCAGTGATGCTCCAGGCCTGGCTCGACGGAGGCATGCCCCGTGGCTGAGCCGCGCAAGCCGAAACGCAGCCTCGCCGCGTTCCTGACCGGCCAGGCCGAGGAGGAGATCCCGGAGGCGGCGAAAGCTCCACCGGTCGCGCCCAGCGCGACCGACCTCCCGCTGATCCCGACCGACGAGCCCCGCCGTCCGGCCACCCGTGTGGTCCGGCCCGCGCAGGCGGTCCCGCGGACACCGCCCCCGATGGCGGTCGGGCCCGACGGCGAGGAAGTGCCCATCGTCGCCCTGCCCGACTACGCCGCGCCTCCTGGTGTGGTGGTGTCGGCCGGCTACGACGCCAATGGCGTCGAGTACGTCTTCGAAGACGACCCGGGGGCGGAACCGCTGGTCGATCCGCGCTACGACGCCGACGATCGCAACTGGGTGCGCTACCGCACCAGTTGGGGTGGCTTCCTCCGGGTGATCGGTCTGGTCGTGCTCGTCCTCGTGGTGGTCGTGACCGCCCGCAATCGCGTCTATGCGTGGATCGATGACCAGATCGACGCCGGTGGCGATCACGGCGAGGAGATCGCGTTCACCATCGAATCGGGCGCCGCGGTCAACGACGTTGCGACGAAGCTGGCCGATGCGGGGATCATCAACAACGCGACCGTGTTTCGCTATTGGTTGCGCTGCGACGTGCCCAACGGCGGCGAGATCACCATCACCGGATTCCTCGGATGCGACACCGAGGTCCAGTTCCAGGCCGGCGACTACACCATGTTCGAGAACATGACCTACCAGGAGGTCGTCGACGTCCTCGCCGAGGGTCCGTATGTGCCCGAGATCTTCACGGTGAAGATCCCCGAAGGTCTGACGTTCGCCCAGACCTTCGAGCGGCTCCTCGACGAGAACGACGTCTTCGACGAGGAGGAGTTGCGGGTCGCGTTCCAGGACCCGGAGCTGTTCTCGAAGTACCTCCGCGAGGAGAACGCCGCCTTCTTCCCCCACGAGGGGCTGCTGTTCCCTGCCTTCTACGACGTCCCCGAGCAGGACATCGCCGACGAGCGCCTGATGGTGAGCCGGATGACCTCCGAGATGGATGCCCGAATCGACCGGCTGCTCGAGGAGTCGGGCGGACTGCCCCCCGAGGCGATCGAGCTCGGCTACGACGAATACGACATCGTCATCATCGCCTCGCTGATCGAGGAGGAGGCGAAGGTCCCGGAGGACCGACCCAAGATCAGCCGTGTCATCTGGAACCGGCTCGCCGCAGGCGAGCCGCTGGGTGTCGACGCAGCCGTCTGCTTCGGTGCCGGCATTTCGTGCCAGGACATCACCCAGGCGGATCTCGACAACACCGACAACCGCTGGAACACCCGTCGTCTGGCCGGCCTACCACCCACGCCCATCGCAGCGCCCGGCGAATCGAGCCTCGATGCCGCCCTCAATCCCGAGGAAGGCGACTGGTTCTTCTACGTGCTCACCGACGAGGACGGCAGCCATTCCTTCGCCGTCACCATCGAGGAACACAACGCCAATGTCGCCATCTGTGTCGAGAAGAACCTCGGCTGCGGATGATCGGCGGCCAGACAACCGTTGCTGCCGTCATCGGTGATCCGGTCGGTCATTCGTTGTCGCCGGCGATCCACAACGCCGCATTTGCCGCAGCCGGGCTCGACTGGGTCTATGTCGCGCTGCCCGTGATCGCCGGAGACGGCGCCGCGGCCGTCGACGCGATGCGCGTGCTCGGGCTGGGCGGCATGTCGGTCACCATGCCCCACAAGGACGCGGTCGCCGCGGCGGCCGACGACCGTTCCGACGCGGTCGAGGCGCTCGGCGCGGCCAACTGTCTGGTCCGCCTCGATGACGGTCGGATCCGGGCCGAGAACACCGACGGCGCCGGCTTCCTGTCCGGCCTCCGCGTCGATGCGGGATTCGACGTGCGTGACCGCACGGTCGTCGTGATCGGCGCGGGCGGGGCGGCGCGGGCCGTGGTCCACGCGTGCGCGGGTGCCGGCGCGAGGACCGTGACCGTCGTGAATCGGACTGCCGAGCGCGGGGCGGTGGCCGCCGCCCTCGCCGGCTCGGTGGGGCGCACCGGCTCGGAAGCCGAAGTGCCGACCGCCGACCTGGTGGTCAACGCCACATCGATGGGGATGGGCGCCGATCTGTCGATGCCGTGCGACCCGTCGCTGCTCGGCCCCGACCAGGTGGCCGTCGATCTCGTCTACGAGCCGATCGAGACCCCGTGGCTCGCCGCGCTCCGCGATCGCGGGATGACCGCCCACAACGGTTTGTCGATGCTCGTGGGTCAGGCGGCCGCCGCATTCACGTTGTGGACCGGGGTCGACGCGCCGATCGCGGCCATGCGGGCCGTCGTCGAGAACAAATTCGCGTAGTCCTCACTTCCCCGGTTCCCCGTGCCGATGGTCAGGTGTTCGCACGACTTCGGAGGTCACCGTGGCGCTTTCGGGCACACTCGACACCTTTGCCCTACCCGACGTACTACGGCTGCTCGCGTCCACCGCGAAGACCGGCCGACTCCGCATCACGGGCGACCGTGGTTCGGGCAGCGTGTGGGTCGCCGAGGGTGACGTCGTGGCGACAGAGCTCGCCTCGGCCGTCAGCTACGAACCGACGAACGAAGAGGTCGTGTTCGGCCTGCTGCGGTTCTCGGCCGGTTCGTTCACCTTCGAGGCCGATGCCCAGTCACCCAACGCCGGCGAGCCGCTCGCCATGGAGCCCGTCCTCGGTGCAGCCGAGAACATGCTCGTCGAATGGCGGGCGATCGAACAGGTCATCCCGTCGCTCGACGTGTGGGTCGGTCTGTGCCCCGCCCTCAGCGGCCCGGACGTCATGGTCGACCAGCACCGCTGGAGCGGCATCGCGGCGATCGGTTCCGGCTGCCAGGTGGGCGCGGTCTCCGAGGCGTTGAAGCTCAACGAGATCGACTCCTGTCGTCTGGTCAAGGAATTGCTTGAGCTCGGCCTGGTCGAGTTCATCGACGAGCCCGCCGACATGCCTGCTCCCTCCAGCTTCGAGCCTGCGCCCATCGAGGACGATTCCTACGAGTCGGCCGTCGCCACCGCCGATGCACATGTCTTCGAGGACGCGACACCGGGCGAGCCCGAGGCGCTGCTCCACGAGCTGGACGCCCTCGACGACGCGCCGACATTCGCCACCGATGAGGACGACGACTTCGACCCCGAGGCCCCCCGTCACGAGGTCGAGCCCAGCCTGGCCGCGTTGTCGTCGTCGGAGGATCCGCTCGACGACCTGTCCTCGTTCGACGGCGACGACCTCGTCGCCGACGAGACCGGGTTCGAGGCCATCGAGGCCGACGAGGGCGGATTCGACGACACGGATGCCGGCGAGAACATCTTCGCCGGTGCACGCGCCGGTATCGACGGTGACGACGAGCTCGACCCGGCCGAGATGGCCCGTCAGCTCGCCAACCTGAGCCCGAAGGCGGCCAAGGCCGTCGCGGCCGCCGCCCGGGCGACCACCGATGCCGAACGCGACGCCGCCCTCGCAGCCGTCGAGGCCGAGGACGACAGCGTCAACCGCGGACTTCTCCTGAAGTTCCTGGGTTCCGTCGACAGCTGAGCTCGGGGCCCTAGGGTCCGTTTCCCATGGACCTCCTGGTCATCCTCCTCGCCGTCCCGATCGGTCTGGTGGTCGGCGGATTCGTCACGATGCTCGTCGATCGGATCCCCGACAAGACGCCGCTCACGCTGCGTTCACGCTGTCCGTTCTGCGATCAGACACTCGGCCATGCCGACACGATCCCGGTTCTGTCCTGGGTACGGCTGAAGGGCAGTTGTCCTCACTGTGGTCACCGGATCACGCCTGCATACCCCGTCGTCGAGGTCCTGACGATGCTTCTGTGGGTGGCGGTCGCCGTCGACCACGGTTGGGAGTGGACGCTGCTGCCACCGCTCGTGCTCGTCACGTCGACGCTCGGTCTCTCGGTGATCGACATGTACGTCTACCGGCTGCCGGATCGACTCGTGTTCCCGTCGCTGGGTTTGTCGCTGCTCACCATGGTGGTGGCCGGCATCGGCATCGACCGGCCGTCGGCGATCACCAAGGCGCTCGGTGGCATGGCCCTCTACGGAGGGTTCCTGCTCGTCATGCACCTGATCTCACCCCGTGGCATGGGGTTCGGCGACGTGAAACTCGCCCTCCTGCTCGGGCTGCACCTCGGCTGGGCCGCGGGTTCGGTGTGGGTGGGGTGGACGCCGGTGTTCCGCCTCGTCTTCTACGCCCTCCTCCTGTCCTGCCTCGTCGGGGGAATCGGCGGTCTGCTCATCGCCGTTCTGCGTCGTCGGCTCTCGCGTGACGTCCTTCCCGATCCGGAGGCCGGCGACGACGGTCAGCCCGCTCGTCTGCTCTCGCAGTCGATGCCGTTCGGACCGGCCCTCGCCGCAGGCACCGTCGTGGTCGTCTTCTTCGCCGACGCGATCCTCTGACGCGGGGATCGGGCGAAACCCATCCCGACGGGCCGGTGGCCGACCGGTACCCTTCACGGCATGTCGTCTCGCGCCATCGTGCTGGTCGGCCCCATGGGGTCGGGCAAGTCGACGGTCGGGCGCGCCCTGGCGCGGCGGCTCGAGATGAGCCATGTCGACACCGACGAACTCGTGGTCGAGGCGGCCGGCGCGCCGATCGACGAGATCTTCGAGCACGACGGCGAGGAGCGATTCCGAGAACTCGAGACCGAAGCGCTCGGCGAAGCTCTCGCGTCGCCGGCGGTCGTATCGACCGGCGGCGGCATCGTCGTCACCGCCGCGAACCGTGAGCTCCTGCGCAATGTCGACGCATTCGTCGTCTGGCTCGATGGTTCGATCGACGCGCTCACCGCCCGTGTCGGATCCGGACGAGGTCGGCCGCTGCTGCAGGGCGACGTCCGGGCCGCGCTCCGCGACAAGATCGACGAGCGAAATCCCGGCTATCTCGAGGTCGCCGATCTTCGGGTCGACACCACCTCGATGCGCCACGTCGACTGCGTCGACGCGATCGTGGCGGCGATGGAAGGAGCCCCGGCATGACCATCACCATCTCGGTCGATCTCGAGCAGCGGAGCTACCCCGTCCACGTCGGTGCCGGCGTTCGTGAACTCCTGCCCGAGGTCGTTCCCCAGGGGGCCAGGCGGGTCGCCGTGATCACTCAGGCGGGCATCCCGTGGGATGTGGATCCGGGGGTCGATCACGAGGTCATCGCCGTCCCCGATGGGGAAGCGGCGAAGTCCCTCACCGTCGTCGAGCAGGTGTGCCGCCGGATGGCCGAGGCCGGCTTCACGCGAGCCGACGCGATCGTCGGCGTCGGTGGTGGCGTCGTCACCGACCTGGCCGGCTTCGTGGCCGCCGTCTACCACCGCGGGATCCGCTTCGTCAGTGTGTCGACGACCCTGCTCGGACAGGTCGACGCCGCGATCGGTGGCAAGACCGGCGTCAACCTTCCGGAGGGCAAGAACCTCGTCGGAGCGTTCTGGCAGCCGTCGGCGGTGCTCTGCGACACCGACACGCTGAAGACCCTTCCGCCCCGTGAGTACCGGAGCGGTGTGGGCGAGGTGGCCAAGTACCACTTCCTCGGGGGCGGTCGCCTCGACGAACTCGACATCGAGGAGCGGGTCGCGGCGTGCGTGCGGATCAAGGCCGCGGTGGTCGCCGCCGACGAGCGCGAGGGCGGTCGCCGGGCGATCCTGAACTACGGCCACACGCTCGCGCACGCGATCGAGACGGCCGGCGCCTACGACCTGCGCCACGGGGAGGCCGTCGCGGTCGGCATCGCCTACGCCGGCGAGGTCGCGCTGCGGTTGGGTCGGATCGACGAGGCCCGGATGGCCGAGCACCGCCGGGTGCTGTCGGCCTACGACCTGCCGCATTCGCTGCCTCCCGATCTCGACCCCGAGCAACTGCTCGACCTGTTCAGCCGCGACAAGAAGGCGATCGACGGCATCACCCTGGTGCTCGACGGCGACGACGGCGTCGAGACCGTCGTCGGGGTCGATCGTGCCGTGCTCGCCGATGCCATGGAGGCCATCCGATGAGTCGACCCACCGTCTTGCTGTTGCACGGACCGAACCTCAACCTGCTCGGCTCGAGGGAGCCGGAGATCTACGGAACGGCGACCCTCGACGACCATGTGCGCACGGCCACCGCCGCGGCCGATGCCCGGGGCTTCGACATCGTGGCGCTCCAGTCGAATCACGAGGGTGAGCTCATCGACGCGATCCACGCCGCCCGCGTCGCTCATGCCGGGATCATCGTCAACCCCGGTGCGTTCACGCACTCGTCGTGGGCGATCCACGATGCGCTGGCCGCCTTCGACGGCCCGGTGATCGAGCTCCACCTGTCCAACCCGGATGCCCGGGAGCCGTGGCGGCGCACGTCGGTCGTCAGCCCGGTCTCGACCGGGTCGATCTCGGGGTTCGGAGGCGACGGCTATCGACTCGCCGCCGAGGCGATGGCCGAGCTCCTCGCGTGACGACCGGTCTGCCGCCGATCCGCGTCGACGGCCGGCTCGACCGGGTCCGTGCCGCGACCGCCGACGCCGGGGCCGATGCCCTCGTGATCACCGACCTCACCAACGTTCGCTGGTGCACCGGGTTCACCGGATCGTTCGGCGTCCTGGTGGTGACACCAGGCGCGGCGACACTGATCACCGACAGCCGCTACGCCACCCAGGCACCAGCCCAGATCGCCGACAGCGGTGCGCCGGTCGAGGTCCAGGTGAGCGCCGATGTGGTGGGGGATGGCGCGGTGCGCCTTCGCGGGCTGGGCCGGGTCGCCCTCGAGGCCGACGACATCAGCTGGGCCGCGCAGCAACGGTGGGAGGCGGTGCTCGAGGGTGACCTCGTGGCCACGCAGTCGATGATCACCGAGTTGCGCAGCGTCAAGGACGCGGCCGAGCTCGCCCGCATGCAGCGCGCGGCCGAGATCGTCGACGAGGTCCTGGCCGAAGTGGCCCCCCTCCTGGTCCCGGGCACGACCGAACGTCGACTCGCCGACGCGCTCGACGACGGCATGCGAGCCCGCGGAGCCTCGGGTCCGGCCTACGAGACGATCGTCGCCGGCGGACCGAATGCCGCGCTTCCCCACGCCCGACCCGGCGATCGGGTGTTCGTCGACGGTGATCTCGTCGTGATCGACGCCGGGTCGGTCGTCGACGGCTACCGCAGCGACATGACCCGCACCTTCGTCGTGGGCACACCCGACGAGACCGCGATCGCGATCCACGATCTCGTCACCCGGGCCCAGGCCGCCGGTGTTGCCGCCGTACGGCCCGGCATCGAGGTCGGTGAGATCGACCGGGTCTGCCGCAGCCTGATCACCGAGGAGGGCTACGGCCCGGAGTTCGGCCACGGAACCGGTCATGGCGTCGGACTCGACATCCACGAGCTCCCCTCGGTCCGGGCCGGCAACACCGCTATCCTCCAGCCCGGCCAGGTCATCACCGTCGAGCCCGGGATCTATCTTCCCGGCATCGGCGGCGTCCGGGTCGAAGACATGGTGGTCGTCACCGACGACGGCTGCCGACCGCTGACTCGTTCCCCGAAGATCTCGCTGACCTCGCGTTAAGTCAAGACAGCCAGGAGTTCCCGTGCCGACCATCACCACCAACGATCTGAAGAACGGGATGACCCTCGAGCTCGACGACGGCCTGTTCCAGATCGTCGACTTCCAGCACGTGAAGCCGGGCAAGGGACACGCTTTCGTCCGTACCAGCCTCCGCAACGTCCGCGCCGGTGGCACCGTCGAGCGCACCTTCCGTGCCGGTGAGAAGGTCGAACGCGCCACGATCGACAAGCGCGAGATGAACTTCCTCTACAAGGACGGCGACGACTACGTCTTCATGGACAACGAGAGCTACGAGCAGATCCATGTCTCGCCCGCAGCCCTCGGCGACACGGGCAACTACATCGTCGACGGTTCGACCGCGACCCTGCTCATGTTCGGTACCGAGATCGTCGGCACCGACATGGCGGCGTCCGTCGAGTTGACCATCGCGCAGACCGAACCCGGTCTCCAGGGCGATCGTTCGTCGGGCGGCACCAAGCCGGCGACGCTCGAGACCGGCCTCGTGATCCAGGTTCCGCTCTTCATCGAGACCGGGGAGCGGGTCAAGATCGACACGCGATCCGGGGAATACCTCAGCCGAGCGTGAATCCTTCCGGCTCGGGCCTCGGTGGCCGTCGCGAAGCGCGTGAAGAGGCGCTGTCGTTCCTCTACGAAACCGAGCTCACCGGTGATCCGGTGCCGGAAGGTCTCGCGTCGCGCGAGATCCCGCTCGAGGACTACGCGGTCGCCGTGGTCGAGGGGGTCGACGCCGACCGTGCCCAGCTCGACGAGATCATCGGTCGCAACCTGACCAATTGGACCATCCACCGCATGGCGGTCGTCGACCGCGTCATCGCGCGCATGGCGACATGGGAACTGCGGTCACGGCCCGACGTGCCGACCGGCGCGGTGTTGAGCGAAGCGGTCGAGTTGGCGACGCAGTACTGCGGTGAGGACTCACCCCGGTTCCTCAACGGTGTGCTGCGTTCGGTGGCCGACGAACTCCGTCCCCGCGAGGCGTGACTCCCGGTCCGGTCGTCCTCGAGGTCCCCGACCTCGCCACTGATCGCTTCCGACTGCGCCCGTGGGCGATCGGGGACGCCGCCGCTCTCTCGGCGGCGTGGCACGACGTGCGGATCGCCGCCGGTTCCGAACCGCCGCCCGATCGTTCGGTCGAGGCAGCCGTCCGGTGGATCGCGGGCTGGGAGGCGCGTCGACTCGCCGGTCTCGCCTTCGATCTCGTGATCGCCGACCCGACCGACGATGCCGTGATGGGTGAGATCGGCTTCTCCGCGTTCGACGCCGGCCGACAGGCGGCGATGATCGGTTGGTGGCTCCAGGAGGACCGGCGTGGTCGTGGTCTCGCTCGCGAGGCCGTCTCGTTGGTGCTCGAGTGGGCCTTCTCGACCGGAGAGATCACCGACGTCCTCGCGGAGATCGCCGCCGACAATCACGCCTCCGAGGCCGTCGCCCGCGCCGCCGGTTTCGAAACCCTCGCCCCCGGCGTGTGGCGCCGGTCGGCCTGATTGCGCCGGCGGGAGCGGACCGGGGTTCGCTCGATATCCGTGGGACGCGCGATATCCACAGGAAACCGCGCGGGGTCGCGGCGTACGCGTCTGTTACGTTCCCTTTCCGACCGTGAAATGAGTCCGGAGAGGCTCATACGGACGAGAGAAGGACAACGTGGCAGAGCGTGAACGTCGCCTGGCTGCGCCGCCATCCGGCGGCGATTTCCGGGCCCGGACCCGGGTGATGACATCGGACGATGTCACCCGAGCCGTTCGTCGGATGGCGCACGAGATCCTCGAGCGGAACCACGGCGCCGCCGACCTGATGATCATCGGGTTGCAAACGGGCGGGGTAGGTCTCGCCCGGCGTCTCGTCGACGACATCCGCGAGATCGAGGGCAGCGACGTGCCGGTGGGCAGCCTCGACGCCACGATGTACCGCGACGACTTCGGGCTGCGGCCGGTCAAGCTCGAGGCCCCGACCGAGATCCCCGTCGACCCGACCGGCAAGGTGATCGTCTTTGTCGACGACGTGCTCTACACCGGACGCACCGTCCGAGCCGCGCTCGACGCGATCCACAGCTACGGGCGGCCGCAGGCGATCCAGCTCGCGGTGATGGTCGACCGCGGTCACCGGGAGCTGCCGATCCGCCCCGACTATGTCGGCAAGAACCTGCCGACCCGACGCGACGAGCTCGTCGACGTGCACGACGATGGCGTGGATCTCGGAGATGTGTCGTGAGCGCCATGCGACACCTGCTCTCGATGGCCGACCTCGATCGCGACGACATCGAGCAGCTCCTGAACCTGACCGAGTCGTTCGCGGAGGTGAGCGAGCGCCAGATCCCGAAGGTCCCCGCGCTGCGGGGCAAGACGATCGCCTGGTTGTTCTACGAGGACTCGACGCGCACCAAGCTCTCGTTCGAGACCGCGGCCAAGCGGCTCTCGGCCGACACCATGAACTTCAGCGTCGGCTCCTCCTCGGTGAACAAGGGCGAGTCGCTGCGCGACACGGTCGAGACGATCTCGGCCATGGGCGTCGACGGCATCGTCATCCGCCACGCGGGAGCGGGGGCCCCACACCGGATCACCCAGTGGACCGATGCCCGCGTCGTCAATGCCGGCGATGGCTGGCACCAGCATCCGACGCAGTCGCTGCTCGACATCTACACCGCAACCCGTCACCTCGGTGACCTCGACGGGCGCCGCATCGCGATCATCGGCGACATCAAGCACTCCCGAGTCGCCCGCTCCAACGCCATCGGGTTCGCGACGATGGGTGCCGAGGTGACCTTCGTGGCGCCCCGGACGCTGCTCCCGCCCAGCCTGGAGGGCTGGCCGGTGACGGTCACCCACGACCTCGACGAGGTCATCGACGACCTCGACATCTGTTACCTGCTGCGCATGCAGCTCGAACGACAGGGCAAGCCCGTCGTCCCGACCCTTCGAGAATTCCATGAGGAGTACGGGCTCACGGCGGCCCGCGCATCCCGGCTGCGCGACGACGCGCTGATCATGCATCCCGGGCCCATGAACCGGGGGGTGGAGATCGACGGCGAGGTCGCCGATCGACCCAACGCGGTCATCACCGAACAGGTCACGAACGGCATCGCCGTGCGGATGGCCGTGCTGTATCTGCTCCTGGGGTCGGGACTCGACCTCGTCGACGAAAGGGCCCACGTCGCATGAGCGGCAACCCCACCCCACCACCCGATCTGTGTCGACTTCCCCGACGTGTCGCGAGGGTCTTCCCGACCGAGATCGCTCGGGGGAGGGAGGGGCGATGACGGCCACCGTGATCAAGGGCGGCACCGTCGTCGATCAGAGCGGTAGCCGCCGCGCCGACGTCGTCGTCTCCGACGACGGCACCGTTCTCGCGGTCGGCGAGGGCCTCGACGGTGACCGGACGCTCGATGCCACCGACTGTGTCGTTGCCCCCGGATTCGTCGATCTCCACGTGCATCTGCGCCAACCTGGCAAGGAAGAGGCGGAGACCATCGAGACCGGCGCCCGTGGTGCTGCGCTCGGCGGCTTCACCTCGGTCATCGCCATGCCCAACACGACGCCGGCCATGGACTGTGCGGCGGTGATCCGCGAGGTGATCGACCTCGCCGCCGACACGATCTGCGACGTTCGTCCGTCTGCCGCGATCACCGTCGGTCGTGACGGCGAGTCGCTCACGCCGATGGCCGAGTTGGTGAAGCTCGGCGTGCGCATCTTCACCGACGACGGCACGGGCGTGCAGGACGACCGCCTCATGCGCACGGCGCTCGAGTACGCGGGATCGCTCGCCCACCTGTCGGGCGGTCAGCCGATCGTGCTGGCCCAGCACTGCGAGGTCAGCGCGCTCAGCGAGGGGACCTACATGCACGAGGGGGAGTGGTCGAGTCGGCTCGGCATCCCCGGTCAGCCGGCCGAGGCCGAGGAGCTGATGGTGATGCGCGACATCGCCCTCGCCCGCCTCACGGGCACCCGCGTGCACTTCCAACACATGTCGACGGCCGGCTCGGTCGCGATGATCCGCGCGGCCAAGGCGGCCGGTCTGCCGGTCACGGCGGAAGCGGCGACCCATCACTTCTGCCTGACGGATGCGTGCTGTGCCTACTACGACCCGCTCTTCAAGGTCCATCCGCCGCTGCGCACCGACGCCGACGTCGCCGCGGTGAAGGAGGGGCTGGCCGACGGCACGATCGACGCCATCGCGACCGACCATGCGCCCCACACGCAGCAGGACAAGGAGCGCACGTTCGCCGACGCACCGCCGGGGATGCTCGGACTCGAGACCGCGTTCGCCATCGCCAACACGCACCTCGACATGCCCATCGAGGCGCTGCTCGCAGCGATGAGTTGGCGGCCGGCGGCGATCGCGGGAATCCAGGCCGACCACGGTGGGCCGATCGTCGAGGGCTCGCCCGCGAACCTCGCGATCATCGATCCGAACACGACGTGGACGGTGTCGGGCGATGCCATGGCGAGCCGGAGCAGGAACACGCCGTACGAGGGCATGGCCGTTCGCGGTCGTGTGCGGCACACGGTTCTGAAGGGTGAAGCAGTCGTGATCGATGGAGAAGCACAGCGATGATTCGTGAGTACCAACTCGTCCTCGCCGACGGTGAAGTCTTCGAGGGCGAAGGCATCGGTGCCGACCCGGTCGACGGGATCGCGTCGGGTGAGGTCGTCTTCAACACGGTGCTGTCGGGCTACCAGGAGGTGATCACCGATCCGTCCTATGCCGGACAGATCATCACCTTCACCTATCCCCACATCGGCAACTACGGCGTCAACGCGACCGATGACGAGGCCGGTCGCCCGCATTGCCGGGGGGTGATCATCCGCGATCTGGCCCGCCGCCACAGCAACTGGCGAGCCGAGGGCGACCTCGACTCGTTCCTGCGCCGCAACGGCATCGCCGGCATCGCCGGGATCGACACCCGGCGGCTGACCCGCCACATCCGCGACAGCGGCGCCATGCCGGGAGCCTTCGGGACCGCCGATGCAGCCGCGCTGCGCGCCGCCGCCCAGGCTGATCCCGGCACCGCGGGAATCGATCTCGTGAGCCAGGTCACGACCGCCGCCTCCTACACGGTGGGCAACGGACCGCGCAGGGTCGTCGCCTACGACCTCGGCGTGAAGGCGACGATGCTGCGCCATCTCGGCGAGCTGGCGACCGTGACGGTGGTGCCGGCCGACACCAGCGCGGCAGACGTGCTCGCGATGGAACCCGACGGGGTGTTCCTGTCGAACGGCCCGGGCGATCCCGAGGAGGCCGGCAGCATCGTGACAGAACTGCCGCACCTGATCGGGAGGGTGCCGATCTTCGGGATCTGTCTCGGCCACCAGGTGCTCTCCCTCGCGCTGGGCGGCAGGACGTTCAAGATGAAGTTCGGCCACCACGGCGGCAACGTGCCGGTGCAGGACGTCCGAACCGGCAAGGTCGAGATCACGAGCCAGAACCACAATTTCGCGGTCGAGATGGGATCGGTCCCGAACGTCACCGAGACGCACGTGTGCCTCAACGACGGCGCCCTCGAAGGTCTCGTCCACAACGAGTTGCCGGTCTTCAGTGTGCAGTACCACCCCGAAGCGGGACCCGGCCCGCACGACAGCCGGTACCTCTTCGACGAGTTCGCCGCCCTCATGGATGCCAACGGAGAAGCCTGATGCCCAAACGCACCGACATCCACTCGATCCTCATCATCGGCTCCGGGCCGATCGTCATCGGACAGGCGTGCGAGTTCGACTACTCGGGCACACAAGCCTGCCGAGTGCTTCGAGAGGAGGGCTATCGGGTGATCCTCGCCAACTCGAATCCGGCGACGATCATGACCGATCCCGACTTCGCCGACGCGACCTACGTCGAACCGCTGGACCTGGCCGTGCTCGAGAAGATCATCGAGAAGGAGAAGCCCGACGCGGTCCTGCCGACGCTGGGAGGCCAGACCGGCTTGAACCTGGCGATGGAGCTGGAGGAGGCGGGTGTCCTCGCGAAACACGGGGTCGAGTTGATCGGCGCCGACGCGGAGGCGATCGCCACCGCCGAGGATCGTGAGCGCTTCAAGGTCGCCATGCAGGAGATCGGACTCGAGGTGGCCCGCTCGGGCACCGCGCACACGATGGAGGAGGCCCGCCGGGTCGTGGAGGAGGTCGGCCTGCCGATCATCATCCGACCCGCCTACATCCTCGGTGGTCGCGGCACCGGTATGGCGCACACGATGGAGGAGTTCGAGAAGGTCGCCGCCTACGGCATCGAGTGCAGCCCCATCAACGAGATCCTCATCGAGGAGTCGATCTCGGGGTGGAAGGAGTACGAGCTCGAGGTCATGCGCGACAACGCCGACAACTGCGTGATCATCTGCTCGATCGAGAACTTCGACCCGATGGGCGTACACACGGGCGACTCGATCACGGTGGCGCCCGCGCAGACGCTCACCGACGTCGAGTACCAGAAGATGCGCGACGGGTCGTTCGCCTGCATCCGCCGCGTCGGGGTGGAGACCGGTGGGTCCAATGTCCAATGGGCGGTCGAACCGGGCACCGGGCGCCAGGTGATCATCGAGATGAACCCGCGGGTCAGCCGCTCGTCGGCGCTCGCATCGAAGGCCACGGGTTTCCCGATCGCGAAGATCGCCGCGAAGCTCGCGGTCGGCTACACGCTCGACGAGATCCCCAACGACATCACCGAGAAGACGCCGGCCAGTTTCGAGCCGTCGATCGACTATGTCGTCACCAAGATCCCCCGATGGGCGTTCGAGAAGTTCCCCGGCACCAGTGGTGTGCTCGGTACGTCGATGCAGTCGGTGGGTGAGGTCATGGCCATCGGCCGCACCTTCCCCGAGTCGTTGCAGAAGGCGCTCCGCTCGCTCGAACAGGGTCGTTTCGGTCTCAACTGCGACCCCGGCGAGATGGCATTCGACGAGCTCGACGACGCCGCACTGCTGGCCGCCGCGAGCATCGGAACCCCCGACCGGCCGTTCCAGCTCGAGGCACTGCTGCGACGCGGTATCTCGGTCGACGACATCTACGCCTCGACCTGGGTCGATCCGTGGTTCCTCGACCAGATGCTGATCATCACCGAGGAACGGGCCCATCTGGCCGAGCTCGGTATGGCAGCGATGACCAAGCGCAGCTGGAAGCGGGCCAAGCAGCTCGGGTTCAGCGACGCCCAGCTCGCCTATCTCTGGGACGTGGAGGAGGCGGCAGTGCGCGCCGCTCGCCTCGCCCTCGGCGTGAAGACCACGTTCAAGACCGTCGACACCTGTGCCGCGGAGTTCGAGGCCACGACGCCGTACCACTACTCGACCTACGAGGACACCGACGAGGTCCGCCCGGGCGAGCGCGAGCGTGTGATCATCCTCGGATCCGGCCCGAACCGGATCGGACAGGGCATCGAGTTCGACTACTGCTGCGTCCACGCGAGCTTCGCCCTGCGTGATGCCGGCTACGAGACGGTGATGGTCAACTGCAACCCGGAAACCGTCTCGACCGACTACGACACCTCCGACCGGCTCTATTTCGAGCCGCTCACCTACGAGGACGTGATGGACATCATCGACAGCGAGAAGCCGCTCGGTGTCATCGTGTCGCTCGGCGGCCAGACGCCGCTGAAGCTGGCCGACCGGCTGCCGCCCGAATTGATTCTCGGCACGTCGCCGGCGTCGATCGACCTCGCCGAGGATCGTGAGCAGTGGAACGCCCTGTGCGCCCGACTCGAGATCCCGCAGCCGGCCGGTGGTACGGCGGTCGACATCGAACAGGCGCTCGCCATCACCGGCCGCATCGGCTATCCGGCACTCGTCCGCCCGTCGTACGTGCTCGGCGGGCGGGCGATGGAGATCGTCTACGACGACGATCACCTGACCCGGGCCATGGCCGAGCTCGCCAACTTCGGTTCGCTCGGCAAGGAGGGCGGCCTCAGCGCCGAACGGCCCGTGCTGGTCGACCGCTTCCTCGAGGACGCGACCGAGGTCGATGTCGATGCCATTCGGGACCACACCGGCGCCGCCGTCATCGGTGCGGTCATGGAACACGTCGAGGAGGCCGGCGTGCACTCCGGCGACTCCGCCTGTTCGATCCCGCCCAACCGGCTGAGCGACGAGACCATCGCCGTGATCGAGGACTACACGTTCAAGATCGCGGCGGCGCTCGACGTGAGGGGTCTGATCAACGTGCAGTACGCGGTGAAGGCCAACCAGGTCTTCGTCATCGAGGCGAACCCGCGGGCCAGTCGCACCGTCCCGTTCGTGGCCAAGGCGACCGGCGTGCCGCTGGCCAAGGTGGCCAGCCGGGTGATGGTCGGGGCCACGCTCGAGGAACTGCGGGCGGAAGGCCTGCTGCGCGACCCGGTCGAGGGCGACCACTTCGCCGTCAAGGAAGCGGTCCTGCCGTTCAACCGGTTCCCGGAGGCAGACGCCGTCCTCGGGCCGGAGATGCGGTCGACCGGCGAGGTCATGGGCATCGACCTGACCCCCGGCCTGGCGTTCGTGAAGTCCCAGCTCAGCGCGGGGACGCGCCTGCCCGAGTCCGGCACGATCTTCATGTCGCTCGCCGACCGCGACAAGACCGTCGGCATCGCCGCGGCGAAGGGATTCCGGGAGCTCGGGTTCGCCCTTGCGGCCACGAGCGGGACGGCCGAGGCACTGCGGGCCGAGGGCATCGAGGTGTCGATCGACGTCGCCAAGCTCGGTGACGCCGAGGCAGAGGGCGTCGACGCGGTGTCGCTCATCCAGGAGGGCAAGGTCCAGATGGTCGTCAACTCGCCACGCGGCCGTGGCCCCCGTGCCGATGGCGAACACATCCGGCGAGCTGCGGGCCTTGCCAACGTGCCGTTGCTGACGACCGGCGCCGCCGCCGTCGCCGCCGCCAACGGGATGCACGACTGGAAGACCCACCCGCTCGCGGTGAGGAGCCTGCAGGAGTACCACGCCGGTGCGTCGGTGGCGGAGCTCGGAGGCTCGTGACCGACCTGGCCACCACGATCGGTTCGGTCCGGTTGCGGGCTCCGGTGCTCACCGCATCGGGGACGGCCGGCCACGGCGCCGAGTTCGCCCGCTACATGCAGCCGGCGACGCTCGGTGCGGTCGTCGTGAAGTCCATGAAGGCGGGGGAGTGGGCCGGCAATCCGGCGCCACGCGTGCATCCGACCGCGGCCGGGATGATCAACAGTGTCGGGTTGCAGGGCAAGGGCATTCCCCATTGGCTCGAGCACGAGCTGCCCGATCTCGTCGCGACCGGTGCGACCGTGGTCGCCAGCATCTGGGGCAACTCGATCGACGACTATCGAGAAGCCGCCGCTGCGCTCGCCGGGGCGCCGCCCGAGGTGGTGGCCGTCGAGGTCAACGTGTCGTGTCCGAACCTCGAGGATCGCAGCAAGATGTTCGCCCACTCGGCGGCGTCGACGCGTGAGGCCATCGCCGCCACCGCCGGGTGCGGTCGTCCGCGCTGGGCGAAGCTCAGCCCGAACGCCGCCGACCTGCCGGAGATCGCGATCGCCGCACACGAAGCCGGCGCGGAGGCCGTCGTGCTCACCAACACCTTGCTCGGGATGGTCATCGACACCGAGCTCCGCCGTCCCGTCCTCGGCGCGAAGAAGGGCGGGCTGAGCGGATCGGCGATGCATCCCGTCGCGATCCGCGCCGTCTACGACGTGCACGAGGCCGCGCCCGATCTCCCCATCGTCGGCGTGGGTGGCGCAGCCGACGGGACCGATGTCGTAGAGTTCCTGCTCGCCGGGGCCTCGGCGGTTGAAGTGGGCACTGCAACGTTCGCGGATCCACGGGCCCCTCGGCGGATCCTCAAGGAATTCTCGAACTGGTGCGACCAGCACGGAGTGGTCGACATCGCCGAACTGATCGGAGCAGCTCATGGCTGACGCAATCGACGCCGACATCCGCAGCAAGCTCGCCCTGGCGCTCGACGTCGACGACCTGGTCGTCGCGATCAGAATCGGTCGCCAGCTCAACGACTACTTCGGTGTGGCCAAGATCGGGCTCGAGCTCTACAGCGCGGCCGGGCCCGAAGCGATCGGGGCGATCGCCGATCTGGGCTATCGGGTGTTCCTCGACCTCAAGCTCCACGACATCCCGACCACCGTCGGGAAGTCGGCCCGGGTACTCGGCGCCCTCGGCGTCGAGTACCTGACCATGCACGCCCACGGCGGCGTCGAGATGTTGCAGGCCGGTGTCCAGGGGCTCGAGGAAGGTGCCCGCAACGCGGGTCTCGTCCAACCCACGTCGCTCGCCATCACGGTGCTGACCAGCGATGCCGACGCCCCCGAACACATCATGCCCAAGCGGGTCATGGTGGCCGCCGAGGCGGGTTGTCGTGGCATCGTCTGCGCCGCGGCGGACCTGGAGCAGGCCCACCACTATGCCCCCCGGATGACACGGGTCGTCCCCGGTATCCGGCTACCGGGTGACAGTGTCGACGACCAGGCCCGTCCCGCGTCGCCCGACGAGGCGATCGCGGCCGGGGCCGATCTCTTGGTGATCGGTCGATCCGTCACGCGAGCCGACGATCCGGTCGCGGCCGCCACCCGGGTCCATGAGCTCATCGCTGCGGGTTCCGGCGCCTGACACGCCAGGTCAGCTAGTGTCGCGGCATGTCGAAGCCACCCGTCCTGTCCGACGAGGCCCGTGCCGCCGCGCTGGTCAAGGCCGCCGAAGCGCGTCGGGTGCGTGCTGAGCTGAAGCAACGCCTGAAGATGGGGTCGCTGTCGCTGCGGGAACTGCTCGACCAAGCCGAGACCGACGAGGTCATCGGCAAGACCAAGGTGCTCGCAGTGCTCGAGTCCTTGCCCGGCCTCGGCAAGGTGAAGGCGCGGCGCACGATGGAAGAGATCGGCATCGCCGAGAACCGCCGCCTCCGTGGTCTGGGCGACAACCAGCGCAGCGAGCTGCTGGCAACGCTCGGCTGAGTGTCCGAGCTCGACGACCGCCTGATCATCGTCATCTCCGGCCCCGGTGGGGTCGGCAAGGGGACGATCGTCGCGCGCCTGCTCGATCGCGATCCGCGACTGTGGCTCAGCCGGAGCTGGACGACACGGGCGAGACGGCCGGGCGAGCACATGGAGGCGTACCACTTCACGAACCGCGAGATGTTCCTCGACCATGTCGCGAACGACGGGTTCCTCGAGTGGGTCGAGTTCCTCGACTACCTCCAGGGCACGCCGGTACCCGACCCGCCGGCCGGACACGACGTCGTGTTCGAGATCGACGTCTACGGTGCCGAGCAGATCCAGCAGCGGGTCCCGGACGCCCTGCTCATCTTCATCGATGCGCCCAGTCGGGCCCACCAGGAGGAGCGACTTCGGGGACGGGGCGATCCCGACGACAAGGTGCGGGCCCGCCTGGCGAAGGCGGAGGAGGAAGTGGCGGTGGCTCGACGGCTCGGCAGCGCGATGGTGGTCAACGACGATCTCGAACGGGCCGTCGACGAGGTGGAGGCGCTCATCGTCTCGCGCCGCGCCGGCGTGGACGACTGCTAGCATTGTCAGCCGGCTCCACTGTGCTGTGGAGCGTGAGACCTTCGGAGAATCCCATGGCCCACGGCTACGACACGATGATGAACCCGGCGATCGAGTCGCTTCTCGAGGAGACCGGTTCCAAGTTCAGCCTCGTCACGTTGTCGGCCATGCGCAGCCGCGAAATCACGAACTATGTCGGCCAGCTCGGCCAGGGAATCGGTTCGCTGGTGCCGCCGCAGGTGACCTCGACGGCGAGCAAGCCGCTGTCGATCGCATTCGAGGAGATCGCGGCCGACAAGATCGAAGCGATCAAGATCGATCCCGAAGCCGAAGCCGCTGCTGCCGCCCTCGCGATCGCCGAAGCCGAAGCCGCCGCCGCCGTGGGCGACGACGACAGCGCCTGAGCCACCCTCTGGCCATGGGCTCCCTCTCCGGTCGGCGCGTCGTACTGGGCGTCACCGGTGGCATCGCGGCCTACAAGGCCGTCGAGGTCTGTCGGCGACTCGTCGATGCCGGCGCCCACGTCTCGCCGATTCTCACCGACGGCGCGCTCGAGATGGTGGGCGCCACCACGTTCTCTGCACTCGCGAGTGAGCCGGCCCGGACGTCGCTATTCCACGATCCCGAGACGCCGATCCCGCACACGGTGCTGGGTCAGCGGGCCGACCTCGTCCTGGTCTGCCCGGCAACCGCACGGATCATCTCCGACATCCGGACCGGTCGCAGCGCCGACCTGTTGATGGCGACGATCCTGGCCACGCGGGCGCCGGTGATGGTCTGTCCGGCGATGCACACCGAGATGTGGGAGCAGGCATCGGTGCAGGAGAATCTCCAGGTGCTCGAAGCCCGGGGTGTGCTGATCGTGCCGCCCGAGTCCGGCCGGCTGGCCGGTGGCGACATCGGGCACGGTCGTCTGGCCTCGCTCGAGACGATCGTCGCGGCGGCCGAGCGTGCGCTCGTTCCCGGCGATCTCGTCGCTCGCCGGGTGCTCGTCACGGCCGGCGGCACCCGGGAGCCGATCGATGCGGTTCGCTATGTCGGCAACCGGTCCTCCGGCAAGCAGGGACATGCCGTCGCGGCCGAAGCCGCCGCTCGCGGCGCCGAGGTCGTGCTGGTGACCACCAGGCCCGGGAGCGCTCCGAGCGGCGTACGGGTCATTCCGGTCGAAACGGCCGCCGAGATGGCGGCGGCATGCGATCTCGAGGCGCCGGACGCGGAGATCGTCGTCATGGCTGCGGCGGTGGCCGACTTCCGGCCCTCGTCGCCGGCCGACGGCAAGCTGAAGAAGCACGACGGCGCGCCCGAGGTCGAGCTGGTGCCGACCGTCGACATCCTCGCCGGGCTGGGTGCACGCAAGCCCTCGGGCCAGGTTCTCGTGGGTTTTGCCGCCGAGACCAGCGATGTGATCGACAATGCCGACAGCAAGCTGCGCCGCAAGAACCTCGACATGATCGTCGCCAACGACGTTTCCAAGCCCGGAGTGGGCTTCGAGCACGAGACGAATGAGGTCATTGTGCTCATGGCGGACGGCGCACGGCATCATGTACCACTGTCCGACAAGCGCGACGTTGCTCGCGCCGTGCTCGACGCGGCCCGTGCCCGTCTCGAATCAGATCCCACCAATCAGGAGCAAGTGTGACCCGCTGGACCTTCACTTCGGAGAGCGTTTCCGAGGGCCATCCCGACAAGATGGCCGACCAGATCTCGGATGCGATTCTCGACGCCATGCTGGCGCAGGACCCGATGTCGCGGGTGGCGTGCGAAACCATGGTCACCACCGGTCTCGCCATCGTTGCCGGCGAGATCACCACCGAGGCCTATGTCGACATCCCCGGCACGGTGCGTCAGACCATCAACGACATCGGCTACGACCGTGAGTCGTTCGGCTACGACGGCAACACCTGTGGCGTGATGATCGCGATCGACGAGCAGTCCCCCGACATCAGCCAGGGTGTCACCGCGTCGGAGGAGGTCCGTTCGGGCGTCGCCGGCGAGCAGGACGAGCTCGACAAGCAGGGCGCGGGCGACCAAGGGATGATGTTCGGCTACGCGAGCGACGAGACCGACGTGCTCATGCCGCTGCCGATCCATGTCGCGCACCGCATGGCCGAACGCCACGCCGAGGTCCGTAAGGCAGGGACGATTCCCTACCTCCGCCCCGATGCCAAGACCCAGGTCACGTTCGAGTACGAGGACAACGTCCCGGTGCGGCTGAAGACGGTGCTCGTGTCGACGCAGCACAACGACGGTGTCGACCGCGACACGATGATCCGCCCCGACCTGATCGAACACGTGATCCGCCCGGTGATCCCCGAGCAGTTCGCCGACGACGACTACGAGGTCCACGTCAACCCGACCGGTCGCTTCGTGATCGGTGGTCCGGTGGGAGACGCCGGGCTCACCGGCCGCAAGATCATCGTCGACACCTATGGCGGTATGGCCCGTCATGGTGGCGGCGCCTTCTCCGGCAAGGACCCGTCGAAGGTCGACCGCTCGGCCGCGTACGCCACCCGCTGGGTTGCGAAGAACGTGGTCGCTTCGGGCGCCGCGAGCCGCTGTGAGATCCAGGTCGCGTACGCGATCGGGATGGCCCGTCCGATGTCGGTGCTCGTCGAAACCTTCGGGACCGAGAAGGTCGACCGGGCTGCGATCGAGAAGGCCGTCGACGAGGTGTTCGACCTCCGTCCGGGCGCCATCATGCGTGACCTCGACCTCCGTCGACCGATCTACAAGCCGACTGCGGCCTACGGGCACTTCGGTCGTTCGACCGACGGCGGGCTGTTCCCCTGGGAGCAGACCAACCGGGTCGACGACCTCAAGTCGGCGCTGGGGCTCTGACCCCGACCGACCCCGAAACGGCGGCCCGCGGCCTCTTCGAACTCGGTGAGTTCGAGCCCGCCGAGCCCGAGCCGCAACCGAACGCCGCGACGACCCGCCCTGCAGGGCGGGTCGTCCGCGTGCTCCCCGATGTGGCGGCCATCGATCGGGAGTTCGACTATGTCGTCCCGGCGGTGTGGGAGGCCGACGGCCGAGCCGCCCGAGTCGCCATCGGGTCGATGGTCCGGGTCGACCTGGCCGGTCGCCGGGTCGCAGGATGGATCACGGCGCTCGACGTCGAGCCGATCGATGGCGTGCGCTACTCCGAACTCCGGAAGTTGAGCGGCGTCGGACCCGACGAGGAGATCCTCGATCTCACTTCGTGGGCCGCATGGCGCTGGGCCGGGCGGCGGGTGCCATTCCTGCGGGCGGCTTCGCCGCCGCGGATGGTCGCGGGTGTGCCGACGGCGCGGCCCCGATCGGCCGTGCCGGCCGGCCCGTCCGACGTGTTCGACGACGCGTTCACGGAAGGTGTGTCGGTCGTTCGCACGCCACCGGCCGACGACGGCGTCTCGCTGGCCCTCGCCGCCTGTCGCCGGGGTGACGCCCTCGTGCTCGTCGCCGACATCGTGCGCGCCCGTCATCTCGCGATCGCCCTGCGCCGCGCCGGGGTGACCGTTGCGCTCGGACCCGACGAATGGGCGACCGCTGCCGCGGGCGCAACCGTCGTCGGGACCCGATCCGCGGCGTGGATGCCGATGCCCCATCTGGCTGCGGTCGTCGTCATCGACGAGCACGACGAGTCGCTCCAGGAGGAACGGACGCCGACCTGGCACGCCCGTGACGTCGTCCTCGAGCGGGCTCGCCGCCGCGAAGTCCCGGCGGTGTTGGCCTCGCCGACCCCGACGCTCGAGGCCCTGCGGGCGGGTCGGCTGCTGCGGCCGAGCCGTACCGCCGAGCGCGAGGGTTGGCCGATCGTCGATGTCCTGGACCGCCGCGACGACGACCCGGTGCGGGCCGGACTCTTCGCGGAGCGACTCAGCGAACGCCTGTCGTCGGGCCGGGTGGTCTGCGTGCTCAACCGAAAGGGACGTTCCCGACTGCTCGCGTGCGCAACCTGCGGCGAACTGGTGCGCTCCGAGGACGGCACGCAGTCGATGATCCTCATGGACGATCGCCTCGAGACCGTCGATCGCTCCGAGTCTCGTCCGGTGGTGTGCGCCCACTGCGGCTCGACCACGCTAAAAAACCTGCGAGCCGGAGTCACTCGCGCCCGTGAGGAGCTCGAGGCGCTGGTCGGCGAGCCCGTCGACGAGATCACGGGGGCCGACGACGATCCGCCCACGAACCGCGTGGTCATCGGCACCGAGGCGGTCCTCTATCGCGTCGACCGGGCCGACGTCGTCGTCTTCCTCGATCTCGACCAGGAGCTGCTCGCTCCCCGCCAGCGGGCGTCCGAGCAAGCGATGGCGCTCCTCGCCCGGGCCGCTCGGCTCCTCGGGCCGAGGTCCGCTGGTGGCCGACTCGTTCTGCAGACCCGTCAGCCGGACCACGAGGTGGTGCAGGCGGTGGTGCGGGCCGACCCGTCGCTCGTGGCAGTCGCGGAGCGAGACCGCCGCCAAGCGCTCGGGACACCTCCCTACGGCGCCCAGGCGCTCGTCGCCGGTGCCGGGGCCGGCGAGTTCATCGTGTCGTTCGGGACGCCTGCCGGTGTCCGGGTCCGGGGCCCGGTCGATGATCGCTGGCTGCTGCGAGCCGACACGCACGCACCCCTCCTCGATGCGCTGGCCGCCACCGCACGGCCGGCGGCCCGGCTGCGGGTCGAGGTCGATCCGCTGCGAGTATGACGGCATGCGTCGCCCCTGGATCGTCCCTGCGTTGATCGCACTTGCCCTCGTGGGAGCGGTGCTGATCTGGACCGCCGACGAGGCCGACGTGGTGGCGCTCGAAGAGATCACCACCGCCGAAGGACTCGCGACCCGGATCCCGGAGGGGTGGGTCGTCTCGGAGCAGTTCCCGTTCGACTTCGTTCCCGGCACGGACGGGCAGGCCTTCGATCAGTGGACCGTGGCTCGGGCGTGTCCGCCCGACGGTTGTGGTGAGCGTTCGCTCGACGAGTGGATGGCGCTCGCCCCCGATCTCCCGACCTTCACCGGTATCGCGGCGACGGAAGGCGAGGACACGTTCAACGTCGAGGTCGAGAGCCGATCGGATGCGCGGATCATGCGAGCCCAGACCGAGGCGGCAGCCCGCCTGGTGTTCGTCGCCGCGTTCACCGACGGTGCCGAGGACTATGTCGCCTGTTCGGTCCGACTCGGGCTGGATGCCGACCAGCGTCTGGCCGACGCGATCATCGAGGTCTGTGAGTCGACGGTTGTCGTCGGGTAGTGCCCGTAGCGGAGCCTCGGCGGCGGAATGGCGCGAAGCGCTGGCAGCTTGAACCGTTACCCGGCCCAGCTGCGACGCCGGGCCTCGTAGATCGCGATCGCAGTCGCCGCGGCGACGTTGAGTGACCCGACCTTGCCGAGCTGTGGGATGAACGCCGTCTCGTCGCAAACGGCGAGGGTGGCCGGGGTGACACCGCGGTCTTCGTGACCGATGACGAGGGCGACGTCGCCGGCGAGATCGGCGTCGGGCAGGGGAGTGGCGTCGGTGGTCAGTTCGATCGCGACGACCCGATAGCCGTCGGCTCTCGCGGCGGCCACCGCGGCCGGGCCGTCGGCGACCTCGGTCCACGTCAGATATCGCTGGGTACCGAGGGCGGTCTTGTGCACCTTGTCGTGGTTCGGTGCCGTCCCGCCCGCGATCCACATGTGGTCGACCCGCTCGGCCGCTGCGGTGCGCACCACCGACCCGACATTGAAGGGGTTCTGTACGCCGTCGAGGATGAGGGCGAGACGGCCCGCTGTGCGCCTGCGCCACTCGCGGTGGAGTCGCTTCATGCCGGTGCCGTCGAGTTGCGCCATCACACAGTCTCGCCGGAGTCGTCACCGATGCGGTCGGAATCGCCCCGGCGGACCTCGAGAACGCGATAGCCGGCACGGCTCGACAGGCGGGTGGCGGGGAAGCCATCGTCGTCGAGCCACTTCGCCAGGGAGTCGCTGCCGAGATGCTTCTGAACCACGAGATGCGCGATGCCGTCGGGCGTGAGACGTGGCAACCACCGGCGCAAGATCTGGTGGAGGATGTCCTTGCCCACGCGGATCGGCGGGTTCGAGAGGATCCGGTCGAACCGCACGTCGGTCGGAACGTCGTCGGGCGCGGCGACGCGGACCCGGTCGGCGGCGCCGATCGATGCTGCGTTCGCTTCGGTGAGGGCACGGGCCCGGCGGTTCACGTCGACGGCCCACACCGTCGCCTCGGGCGCTCGCATCGCCGCCACGCACGTGATCGGCCCCCAGCCGCAGCCGATGTCGAGAATCGTCGCCGCCTCCGACATCGGCGGTGTCTCGAGGAGGAGCAACTTCGTGCCGGTGTCGAGCTTGTCGGCGGAGAACACGCCGCGATCGGCCGTAAGGGTGAGGGAGATGTCGGGCAGGGTGATCTCGACCGGGTGGGGCGACGACTCGCTGTCGGGGTCGTCATCGAAGTAGTGCCCGACGCTCATGCGGTCGACGGTAACCTTGCTGCATGTCCGGTTACGACATCCGCATCATCGGTGATCCCGTTCTGCGTCAGCGGGCGCGCGAGATCACCGACATCGACGGATCTCTCGTTCGCCTGGTCGACGACATGCTCGAGACCATGTACGAGGCGCCCGGCATCGGTCTGGCCGCCCCGCAAGTGGGTGTGCAGAAGCGCTTGTTCGTCTGGGACATCGGTGCGGGTCCCGAGGCGATCGTCAATCCCGAGATCGTCGAGAGCGACGGCGAATGGGTGTTCGAGGAAGGGTGCCTGTCGGTGCCGGGTCTCTCGTGGGAGATCGTCCGTCCGAAGGTCGTGCACATCATCGGTCGAGACCTCGACGGCAACGAGTTGTCGTTCGAGGCCGACGAGCTCGAGTCGCGACTCTTCCAGCACGAGATGGACCACCTCGACGGAACCCTGCTGATCGAACGCCTCGATGACGACACTCGCAAGCAGGCGCTCAAGACGATTCGCGACCTGCAACTGGGCGCGTCGGAGAAGGCTCGGTCCTCGGGCGGCGGGCTGACGCTCCCGTGACGATCCCGCCCCCGGCGGAGATCCGACGCATTGCCTATCTGGGCACGCCCGAGCTCGCGGTTCCTCCGCTCCGCGCCCTCGTCGAGGCCGGCTACGAGGTACCCCTCGTCGTGAGCCGGGCCGACACCCGGCGCGGCCGTGGCGGCGCTCACCAGCCCTCGCCGGTGAAGATGGCGGCGTCGACGCTCGGTCTGCGCGTGACCGATGACCTGGCCGACCTCGCCGACGTCGATGTCGATCTCGGCGTCGTGGTGGCCTACGGGCGCATCATTCCCGCCGATGTGCTCGATCGACTCGCCATGATCAACATCCACTTCTCCCTCCTCCCGCGGTGGCGCGGTGCGGCGCCGGTCGAGCGGGCGATTCTCGCCGGTGACCAGACCACAGGCGTGTGTCTGATGGCTGTGGAGGAGGGGCTCGACACGGGTGCCGTCTATCGGCGTGACGAGGTCGACATCGACCCCGACGAGACCCTCGAGGAACTCCGCGGACGCCTCGTCGAGATCGGTGTCGCCCAGCTTCTCGATGCACTCGGCCATGGTCTCGGCGAGCCCGAACCGCAGCGGGGCGACGCCGTCCTCGCCGCGAAGATCACGCCCGAGGAGCGCCGGATCGACTGGACGGAGCCGGCGGTCGCCATCCACCGTCGCATCCGGGTCGGTGGCGCCTGGACCACCTTCCGCGGCAAGCGGTTGAAGGTCCATCGTGCGGCGGTGGTCGACGCGACGGGGGCGCCGGGGACCATCGTCGGCACGCGTGTCTTCGCCGCAGACGGCGCGCTCGATCTGATCGAGGTCCAGACGGAGGGCAAGGGCCGCCAGGGCGCGGCGGCGTGGCGCAATGGCGCCCAACCCACCGCCGACGATCGGCTCCTCTGATGTCCGAAGCTCCGGCCACGACCGATGCCCGTCGGGTCGCGATCGACGCGATCGTCCGAATCGAGGATGGGGGCGCCTACGCCAACGTCGTCCTTCCGAAGCTCCTGGCCGAGACCGACCTCGAGCCCCGCGACAAGGCCTTCGTCACCGAGCTCGTCTACGGGTCGACCCGTCGCAAACGGGCCCTCGACCATGTCGTCGATCGCTTTCTGCTGCAGGATCTGCCGTCGGCGGCCCGCGCCGCGTTGCGCATCGGCGCCCATCAGCTGATCGAGATGGGAACGCCGCCCCATGCGGCGGTGTCGGCCACCGTGTCCGCCGCGCCGAAGCGGTTCCGGGGGATGGTCAACGCGGTACTGCGCAAGGTCGCGGCCGCCGCGAACAACGGCATCGACTATCCGTCGCTGGCCGTCGAGCTCAGCTATCCCGACTGGATGGTCGCACGATTGGCCGACGAACTCGGAGACGATGCGGCGCAGGCCGCGCTGCGGACGATGAACGAGGCGGCCACCGTCCAACGTCGTCACGACGGCTACGTCCAGGACGAGAGCTCACGTCGGGTCGCGGCCATGGTGCCGTCGTCGCCCGGCGACCTCGTCCTCGACATGTGCGCGGCCCCGGGCGGAAAGGCGACCGAGATCGCGGGACGGGGCGCCATGGTGGTGGCGGCCGACATGCGCCTCGGACGCGTCGGGCTGATCGCCGGCAACGTGGCCCGTCTCGGCCTCGACGGTGTCGCCCTGGTCCAGGCCGACGGCACGGCCCCACCCTTCGCTCCCGCGTCGTTCGACGCAGTGCTCGTCGACGCGCCGTGCTCGGGCCTCGGCGCCCTGCGGAGGCGCCCCGATGCCCGCTGGCGGATCACCGCCGACGACATCGACGCGTTGGGAGTGCTCCAGACCGAGCTCCTCGCTGCCGCGGCGCCACTCGTTCGCCACGGCGGCACCCTCGTCTACAGCGTCTGCACACTGACCCGGCGGGAGTCGGTCGACGTCGTCGCCGCGAACGCCGACCTGTTGGGCGAGCTCGGTTTCGCCGGCACCGGTGGCGAGGGCGACGGGTGGCGTCGCTTCGGTGAGGGCGTCGAGGTGCTCGAACCCGGTGCCGAGCACGACGGGATGTGTCGAGCCCTCTTCGAGCGCAGCTGAGCGGACTCGGTATCGTCGGTCCATGGCAGACGGGCATCACCACCCACACGACGACGACCGGCCACTCCTCCTGAAGATCCTCACGGTCTCCGACGGCGTGGTGCACGGCACCCGCCACGACACGTCGGGCCCGATCCTCGAGGAGCATCTCACCGCCGCCGGATGGTCGGTGATCGAACGCGCCGTCACCGAAGACGGCGAGGGTCCGGTGGCCGACGCGCTGCGACGGCTGGCCGACGGCTTCCACGGACTCGTCGTGACCACCGGTGGCACCGGGTTCGGACCCCGAGACCGCACCCCCGAAGGCACCCGATCCGTGATCGACCGGGAGGCGCCCGGTCTCGCCGAGGCGATGCGGCTCGTGAGCCCGCTCGGTCGGCTGAGTCGAGCGGTCGCCGGAACCCGCGACCGAGCGCTCATCGTCAACACGCCCGGTTCGTCGAAGGGTTGCATCGAGACCATCGATGCCGTCATCGACGTGCTTCCCCACGCGGTGCGGCTGCTGGTCGACAATTCCGATCCACACCCTGCCGATCCACACCCTGCCGATCCACACCCTGGCACCGACGGGCCGGGTCGCGCATGACCGGCGACGTCTCGCCGGTGGTCGATCGCGATCGCATGCTGCGAGCGGTCGACGTGGGAGGCCGGGCGCGGCATCGGACCTCGCCGAACCCGTGGGTCGGCGTCACGCTCGTCCAGACCGATGGCTCGGTCGCATGGGGGGCGACACAACCGCCGGGCGGGAACCACGCCGAGATCGAGGCGCTCACATCGGCCGAGAACACCGTCGGAGCGACCGTCTACACGACCCTCGAGCCCTGCAACCACCATGGCCGCACCGGACCCTGCACCGAGGCCCTCATCGACGCCGGCGTGGCTCGGGTCGTCGTCGGGATCGAGGACCCCGACCCGCAGGTTGCCGGGACCGGCATCGCCCGACTCCGCGAGGCCGGCATCCGCGTCGATGTGGGGATCGCCGCGGAGGAGGTCACGCGTCAGCTCCGCCCGTATCTACAGCATCGTCGGACGGGCCGCCCCTGGGTCGTCCTGAAGCTCGCCGCGACGATCGACGGTCGTGTCGCCGCTCCCGACGGCTCGTCACGATGGATCACCGGCGACGAGGCTCGGGCCGACACCCATCGCCTCCGGGCCGAGAGCGACGCGATCCTCGTCGGGGCCGGAACCGTCCGGGCCGACGATCCCTCCCTGACCGTGCGCGACTGGCCGCCACCCGAGCTGCGGATCGATCCCGACGGTGTGCGCGATCCGCGTCGGATCGTCCTGGGAACCGCGCCCGAGGGGGCGAAGATCCACCCCTGCCTCGAGTTCGACGGGGAGATCCCCGATCTCCTCGATCAGCTCGGGGCCGACGATGTCGTGCAGCTCATGGTCGAAGGGGGGCCGCGGGTCGCCCACGCATTCCACCGCGCCGGGCTGGTCGACGAGTACGTGGTCTATGTCGCCCCCGCGCTCTTCGGCGGCAGCGACGCGGCCGGACTCTTCGCCGGCGCCGGTGCCATGTCGATCGACGGCATCTGGCGCGGCCGCTTCGACGAGGTCGTCCAGCTCGGCGCCGACCTGCGCGTCACGATGCTGCCCGCCGATCCACAGGGATAGCCTTCACGCCCATGCTGAAGCTGGTTCTCCCAAAGGGATCGCTCGAGAAGGCGACGCTCGAGCTCTTCGAGGCCGCCGATCTTCCGGTCGAGCGCTCATCGTCGGTCGCCTACAAGGCGACGATCGCCGATCCGCGCATCGACTCCGTGCGGATTCTCCGCCCCCAGGAGATCCCGACCTATGTCGCCGATGGCCTCTTCGACATCGGAATCACCGGTCGTGACTGGATCGAGGAGACCGGCAGCACGGTCGAGTCGCTGGGGGAGCTGAAGTACTCGAAGGCGACCGCGAAGCCGGTGCGCATCGTCATGGCCGTGCCCGCCGACTCGCCGTGGCAGACGGTCTCTGATCTTCCATCGGGTGTGCGTGTGTCGACCGAGTACCCCGAGATCACCCGGCGCTTCCTCGAGAATGCGGGCGTCGACGCCGACGTGCGCCTGAGCTACGGGGCGACCGAGGCCAAGGTGCCCGACATCGTCGACGTCGTCGTCGACATCACCGAGACCGGGCGGGCGCTCAACGCGGCCGGTCTGCGCATCATCGACACCCTCGTCACCTCCTACACCGAGCTCATCGCCAACCCGACGTCGTTCGCCGATCCCGACAAGGCCCACGCGATGCGCCAGATCCACACGCTCCTCCAGGGTGTTCTCGATGCGCGGGGCAAGGTGCTGGTGAAGATGAACGTGCCGAGTGACGCACTCGACACCGTCATCGCTCTCCTGCCGTCGATGAAGGCACCGACGGTGAACGAGCTGTTTCGCGGTGCGGGCTACGCGGTCGAGACCGTGGTGCCCAAGAACGAGATCAACATCTTGATCCCGGCGCTGAGCGACGGGGGTGCCACCGACATCGTCGAGCTGCCCATCGCGAAGATCGTTCCGTGATCCGTGGCTCGTCGCGACGGCGCCGCGGACGGGTGACCGAGTTCGACGACGCTGCCGGCTACGGGACCGTCGCGGATGTCGACGGCCAGTGGTTCTTCCACTGCACCGAGATCGCCGACGGCACCCGGACGGTCGAACCCGGTGCCGAGGGCGATTTCGTCCTCGCCCCTGGGCACCTCGGACGGATGGAGGCGCGGGACATCCGTCCTGCCTGATTCGTGACCGGCGTCGCGATCGTCCTGGTTCTCGGCTCGGCGTTCCTGCACGCCACATGGAACGCGCGGGCGAACGAGGGACAGGATCGTGCCGTCGAGTTGGCGATCGCCTACGCCACCGGTGCGATCGCGCTGTCGCCCTGGCTGGTCACCGATCCGCCCACCGAAGTGATCGGGTTGATGCTGCTGAGCGGGATCGCCCACGGTGGCTACATCGCGTTCTTGGCCCAGGCGTACCGCCGGGGCGGGTTGGCGACGACCTATCCGCTCGCCCGGGGTACCGCACCCCTGCTCGTCGCCGCCGCAGGGGTGTGGCTGCTGGATCAGTCGCCGTCGCTCGCCACTGTCATCGGCGCGACGGTCGTCGCCGTGGGACTCGCCGTGATCGGCGGTGTGGCGTGGGGGATCGGGGAGCGCGGTGCGATGGGCATGGCGATCCTCACCGGTGCGTTCATCGCGAGCTACACGCTCCTCGATGCCCGCGGCGTCGAGGAGACGGGGGAGCTGGGCTACTACGCCGGTGCCTCGATCGTCGCCACGGTGCTCGTGCTGGCGTCCGAGCGGGCGCCGCTGGCCCGGTTGCGGGCATCGTGGCGGCCGGGGCTACAGATCGGGATCTTCTCGACGGCCGCCTACGCACTCATCCTGTTGGCCTACAACCGGGCGGATGCGGCCAACGTGGCGACGCTGCGGGGCACATCGATCCTGTTCGGGCTCCTCCTGGTTCGACGCACGGTCACGCGTCGACTCGCGCTGGGAGCCCTCGCCGTCGTCGGTGGTGCGGTGCTCGTGGCGATCTGAGGACGGTGGCCCGAGGGCTACTCGCCGCTCTTGCGCGACTTCAGTTGCACGTAGACCATGCGGAGCTGGTCGAGGGCTTCGCGCAGCGTCGGCTCGGCGTCGCCGAGGCGACCCTCGAGCTTCTCGACGATGGCGGCGAGCCCGTCGATGGCGACCGTCGCCTCGGTGAAGTTCGGTGACTCCTGCGACAGATGGAGGGCGGCCAGTTCGTACAGGCCCATCCCGTGATTGGCCACGATCATCGCCGCCGAGGTCTGGAGCAGCCGGCCGCGGGCTTCGGCCATCTCGCGGACCATCTCCTCGGCGCGGGCCCGTTCCTCGGGGCTCAACTCGTCGAGGGTGACCCCCTCGGGGAGGGCGGCCGCGATCTCGTCGTCGAGTGCGGGATCCGGGGCCGGAAGATCCGACGCAGGCGCGCCCGGCGCGGGGCGGTCGACAGGGTGTTCGCCGCCAGGTGTCCAGAGAGAACTCATGGCTGGTACCCTAACGGTCACAATTGAATGGCAAGCGGGGCTCCCCCCACCTGGCCATCCGGTTCACCACATTTCGGTGTGGAAATCGCAGATGCGCCCAGGTCGACCACACGGCTGAACCCTCGGGTTTGTTCGCGGACGTCGGCTTGCCGACGTCCGTTGTTTCGTTTTCTCCGGAGAACAGTACAACGGGCTCCCGCCAACCAACGGAGGTTCCGTGCTCACGAGGAGTACAGGGCGATAGCACCGCCAAACGACGAGCCAAGGATCAATGACCGGATCCGCGCCCGAGAAGTCCGACTCATCGGACACGACGGCGAACAAATCGGAGTCAAGACGCTGCCAGAAGCGCAGAACATCGCGCGGGCGTCTGGCCTTGATCTGGTGGAAGTTGCCCCTGAGGCAAACCCGCCGGTGTGCAAGGTCATGGACTACAGCAAGTTCAAGTACGAGGCCAACCAACGGGCCAAGGAGTCCAAGAAGAAGTCCTCGAACCTGTCGGTCAAGGAGATGAAGTACCGGCCCAAGATCGGTCCCGGCGACTTCGACACCAAGACACGCAAGGTCGAGGGTTTCCTCGGCGAAGGCCACAAGGTCAAGGTCACGATCATGTTCCGTGGCCGAGAGATGCAACACCCCGAGCTGGGTCGCAAGATCCTCGATCGGGTCGCCGACACGGTCGCCCACGTCGGCAAGGTGGAGTTCCACCCCCGCCAGGACGGTCGCAACATGGTGATGGTGCTCGCTCCCGACAAGCAGGCGCAGGCCCGACACCAGAAGCAGAAGGAAAAGGAAGCAGCCGAGGCGGCAGCCGCCGCCGAGGCCCCGGAGTCCAGCTCCGAATCCTGAGAAAGCACACAACATGCCCAAGATGAAGACCCACAAGGGTGCAGCCGCGCGGTTCAAGCGCACCGGCACCGGCAAGCTCAAGCGCCGGCACCAGAACAAGAACCACATCCTCGAGAAGAAGAGCCCGAAGCGGAAGCGTCAGCTCCGCAAGACGGCCATCGTCTCGCCGGCCGACGAGAAGAACCTGCGCGACCTCGGCGTCTGAGCCGGTCCGCACTGCACACGATCAAGTCCGCACGCCGAAAGCGTGCGGCGAGATAGAGAGAGAAAGGGAGACTCATGGCACGCGTCAAGCGGTCTGTTCACTCCAAGAAGCGCCGCCGGGTAGTCCTCGAGCGGGCCAAGGGCCATTACGGCAACCGCTCACGGACCTTCAAGTCCGCCAACGAATCGGTGATGCACGCGGGCAACTACGCCTTCCGTGATCGCCGTGCTCGCAAGGGTGAGTTCCGCAAGCTCTGGATTCAGCGCATCAACGCCGCGTGTCGTGAGAACGGCACCAGCTACAGCCGGTTCATCGCCGGTCTGAAGGCGGCCGAGATCGAGGTCGACCGCAAGATGCTGTCCGAGATGGCCATCCACGACCCCGCGGCGTTCACCGTGCTGGTCGAGGCGGCCAACGGGGCGCTCGCCGACGCCTGATGGCTCCTGCCGCCGAGTCACATGTGCTCGGGGCACAGAATCCCAGAATCGCTGAATTGCGTCGCCTGATCGGGCGGCGCAGTTCGCGTTCGGCCGAGATCGTGCTCGAAGGGCCGAGGGCGGTTCGCGAGGCCCTCGAGGCCGGCCATGTGCCGACCACGGTGATCGTGCCAGAGACCGGTGACGGGCATCCCCTGCTCGACCAACTCCCCGCCTCGGTCGAGATCGTCGTCACCCGGGACAAGGCGTTCGAACGGCTGGCTCCCTCGGTGTCGCCGCAGCCGATGCTGGCCCTGGTGCCCCGCCCGGCCGGCGAGTTGCCGGCGGTGTTCGAGGTCGACGACCTCGTGTTGGTCCTCGCCGAGGTGAGCGACCCGGGCAACGTCGGCACGCTGATCCGCGTCGCCGACGCGGTCGGTGCCGCGGCCGTCGTCTGCGTCGGAGGCGCCGATCCGTGGGGCCCGAAGACGGTGCGGTCGTCGGCCGGATCGGTCCTGCGGGTGCCGGTGGTGCAGCTCGACACGCTCGACGACGCAGTGGCCCGTCTTCGCGGCGCCGGCGCCCGACTGATCGGCACCGACGTGCGCGACGGCGAACCGCACGACGGGGGAGTGCTCGACGGTCCGGTCGCAATCGTGCTCGGCTCCGAACCGCACGGGCTCGATCGGGCCGGGACCGACGTCGACGCCTGGGTCCGCATCGACATGCCCGGCAACACCGAATCGTTGAATGTCGCGATGGCCGGCACCCTGCTCGCCTACGAGGCCCGGCGACGCTGACGCGCTACGCCAGCGAGAAGGCGACGGTGAACTCGTAGCCGAGCTCGAAACCGATCCAGCGTCGGCTGTCGTCGACGAGCACCGGGGAGAGGGCATCGACGGACCCGCCGTCACCCACCTGGCCCTCGTTGTTGCGGCCCCAGCACCACAGCGACCAGTCGAGCCGGTTGGCGCAGGTGTGGGCCGGACCGGTGCCGACCGACCGCCAGTCGGTGTCGGTGCCGACCTGGGTCGGGAGGCTGATCGAGCTCGTCGTTGCCGTGCCCTGACCGAGCTGGCCGTCGTGGTTGGCGCCCCAGCACCACAACGTGCCGTCGGTGCGGGTCGCGCAATAGTGAGTTCCGCGTCCGGCGATCGACACCCAGGTGTCGTCCGAGCCGAGTCGGGTCGGGACGATCGGCGAAGGGTCGGGGTCGGGGTGGGAGTTGGCCCCCCAGCACCACAACGTGCCGTCGGCGCCGATGGCGCAGGTGCTGGTGAGGCCGGTCGCCACGGTGCGCCACGGGCCGCCGGCGACCGCCTGGGGCGCTCCGGCGACCGAGGTGGTGCCGTCGCCGACCTCCCCCCAGAGGTTGAGGCCCCAGCACCGCAGTGTGTGGTCGACGAGGATCCCGCAGGTGTGCGTCGTCCCCGGTGCGACGGACCGCCATGCGTGATCGCCATCCACTTCGACCGGGCCGGTGGGAGTGACGAGGGTGCCGCCGGGGTCCTGCTCGTGGTGGGGATAGGCACCCCAGCACCAGAGCTCGTCGCCCGGCCGGAGGCCACAGGTGTGGACTTCGCCACCGGTGATCGAGATCCAGTCGGTCGCGGCGCCGACCTGGATCGCGCCGGTGACGGGCTCGAGGTCGCCGGTGCCCAGTTGGCCCCACTGGTTGTCGCCGATGCACCACACGGATCGGTCGGCCCGGAGCTCGCAGGAGTGGACGGCGCCGGCGGCGACCTCCGCATGGCTTCCGCCTCCCGTCCCCAGGCTGGACGCCGTCGGGGAGACCCGCAATGGGCCCAATGACCCATCGGGCGCACGCGTACCGCGGTTGAGGTCAACGGACGACCCGTTGGTTGCTGTGCGTTCTCGAGGCGAGTTGACCACCCTCACGGTGGTCAACTCGCCTCGAGAACCCGGGGGTTGGGGGTCAGGCCAACAGGTCGGCGTCGTCGGGGTGGTCGCGGATGAAGCCGGCCGCGTACGAACAGATCGGTCGGATGGTCAGGTCCCGGCGGCGGATGTCGTCGAGCATGCCGCGCATCAACCGGTCGGCCATCCCGCGACCCCGCATGGCGGGGTCGGTCTCGACGTGGGGCACGACGATCGTCGCGCCGTCGAGGTGGTAGTCGGCGATCGACACGATGCGGCCGTCGACGATCAGTTCGTAGCGCTCACGGCCCGGATTGTCGCGCACCGTGTGGTCGATCTCCTCGTCCGGCTGGATCACCTGTGCAGTCTGACAGGCTCCGGCCCCGGATATGTGAACGGCACCCTGGCGCGGACGCCCTAACCTGATGCCCTGATGATCCAGGAGCTCGAACAGACCGCGGCCGAGGCCAGTGCCCGCCTCGCCGATGTGGCCGACCTCGACGCGCTCGCCGCGATCGACGCCGAGTTTCTCGGCAAGAAGTCGGCGCTGACAGCGGCCAAGAAGCAGCTCGGGGCGCTCGCGCCCGACGATCGCCGGGCGGCCGGTCAGGCGGTCAACGAGATCCGCACGCGGATCGAGGCGGAGATCGCCGATGCCCGCGCCCGGCTCACCGCCGCGGCACGCGCCCGGCAGCTCGAGGCCGAGCGGCTGGATCTCACCGAGCTGCGCGACACCATCCGCCGCGGATCGACCCACCTGGTGACGCAGGCCCGCGACCGGCTCGAAGACGTCTTCGTCGGGATGGGCTTCACCGTTGCCGAAGGACCCGAGGTCGAGACGGCCTGGTACAACTTCGAGGCGCTCAACATCCCCGAGTGGCATCCGGCCCGCGGCAGTTTCGACACCATCTTCGTCGATCTGGGCGAGCCCGAAGAGGTGATGCTGCGGTCCCACACCTCACCGGTGCAGATCCGCACGATGGAGAACACCGAGCCGCCGATCTACATCGTGGCGCCCGGTCGCACCTTCCGCACCGACACTGCCGATGCCACCCATCTGCCGGCGTTCAACCAGATCGAGGGCTTGGTGGTCGACCGGGGCATCACCCTCGGTGATCTCTCCGGGACCATCGACGAGTTCGTTCGGGCCTTCTTCGGCGGCGAGGTGAAGACGCGGTTGCGGCCGTCGTACTTCCCGTTCACCGAGCCGAGCGCCGAGTTCGACATCTCCCTTCCCGACGGCTCGTGGCTCGAGCTCGGCGGCTGCGGGATGGTCCACCCGAACGTGCTGCGCAATTGCGGTATCGACCCCGAGGAATGGCAGGGGTTCGCCTTCGGCTTCGGCATCGACCGTCTCGCCGTGATGCGCTACCAGCTCGACGACATCCGTGAGCTGGTCAACAACGACGTCCGCTTCCTGAGGCAGTTCTGATGAAGGTCACCCTTTCCTGGCTGCGCGAGTTCGCGCCCGGCATCGACGGCGATCCGGTCGAGCTCGGCGAGACCCTCTCCGCCCTCGGCCTCGCCGTCGAGGACATGGAGATCATCGGCGACGTGGTCGACGGCGTCGTGCTCGCGAAGGTGCTCGACCTGAGGCCCCATCCCGACGCCGACAAGATCCAGCTCGTCGATGTCGACTGCGGCGATGGCGTGCCGCTGCAGGTGTGCTGCGGTGCGTTCAACATGACGGTCGGCGACCTCATCCCGTTCGCCACGATCGGGACGACCATGCCGAACGGCATGGAGATCGCCCAGCGCGAACTGCGCGGTCAGACCTCCAACGGCATGTGTTGCTCCGGTGCCGAGATCGGATTCGGAGATGACCACGACGGCATCTTGATCCTCAACGACCGGGTGGTCGACGGCGCCGAGCTCGGCATGCCGCTCGGCCAGGCCCTGGGCATCGAGGCCGATGTCCTGTGGGATCTCGAGGTCAACGCCAATCGCCCCGACGCGATGTCGGTCGCCGGCGTCGCCCGCGACCTCGCCGCCGCGCTCGGCGTGCCGTTCTCGTTCCCGACCTACGACGCCCCGCGGGGTGCCGAGTCGGCAACCGATCTGCTCGACATCGAGATCGTCGACCCCTCCTTGTGCGGCCGATTCGTTGCCACAGTGCTGCGCAACGTCACCGTGGGCACCTCGCCGGCATGGATGCAGAACCGTCTCACCCAGCTCGGGATGCGTCCGATCAACTCGATCGTCGACATCTCCAACTACGTGATGCTCGAGCTCGGTCAGCCGAACCACACCTTCGATCTCGCCACCGTCCCCAACGGGCGGCTCCGGGTGCGGCGCGCCGCCGAGGGCGAGACGCTCACGACCCTCGACGATGTCGAACGCACCCTCACCTCGATCGACGGTGTCATCGCCGACGAGACCGACACCGTCGTGTCGCTCGCCGGTGTCATGGGCGGCGCGAGCACGGAGATCTCGGAGTCGACCACCGATGTCCTGCTCGAGATGGCCTGGTGGGACCCGCCCTCGATCTCGCGCACCGTGAAGCGGCTCAATCTCCCGAGCGAGGCCTCGACCCGGTTCCGGCGCGGGGCGGACTGGGGCGACAACGTCGATCGCGCCATGAACCGGTTCATCCAACTCGCCACCGAGCAGGGGGCGGTCGCCGTCGCAGGGTATGTCGACGTCGCGGGCACGTTGCCGGATCGTTCGCCGGTCCGGGTGCGCACGAGCAAGATCAACGGGATCATCGGGACCGATCTGTCGGCCGACGCCATGGCCGCTCACCTGGTCTCGATCGGATTCGGCGTCGACATCGTCGACGGCGATCTCGACGTCGTGATCCCCACCTGGCGCTGGGACACCGCCACCGAGACCGATGTGGCCGAAGAGGTCGCTCGCATGTACGGCTACGAGAACGTGGCCCGCACGGTCCCGAAAGGTGAGAACGCCGGCGGGCTCAGCGACTACCAGCAGGCCCGTCGGCTCGTACGCCAGGTGCTGCTCGGGGCCGGCTGCGACGAGACCCAGCCGATGCCGTTCCTCGCCCCCGGTGACCTCCGGGCCGCAGGGCTTCCCGAGGACGGCGTGACCCTCACGAACCCGCTGGTTCAGGAGGAATCGGTCCTGCGGACGTCGCTGCTTCCCGGCCAGTTGAAGGCCATCGCCTACAACCAGTCGCATCGCGCGACGGGGATCCGCTTCTTCGAGATCGACCACGTCTTCCTCCCGGCACCCGAGGGGCAGCTGCTGCCCGACGAGCGTGAGTTCCTCGCCGTGGCCCTGGCCGGCGAGGAGGCGCCTGCCGCGGTCGCCGTGCTCGATCTGCTCGAACGGGCGCTCGCCCTTCCGAATGTCCAGCTGAGGCCGGCAGGGCCGCCCGGTCTCCATCCGACCAGGACCGCCGAGGTCGTCATCGCCGGGCGGACCCGCGGCCATGTCGGCGAGGTGGATCCGGCCGCGCTCGAGAACTATGGCGTCGAAGGTCGTGTGGCCTGGCTCGAACTCGACCTCGGTGCGGTGCTCGACGGGCCGCACGGCAACCGCAAGTACACGCCGGTGAGCAAGTACCCCTCCAGCGATGTCGACCTCGCCTTCGAGGTGCCCGACGAGGTGGCCGCCGCGCAGGTCGCGGGGTCGCTGCGAAAGGGCGGCGGCGCGCTGCTGCGCAACGTCGAACTCTTCGATGTGTATCGAGGCGAGGGCGTGGCCACCGGCGCCCGCAGCCTCGCGTTCCGCCTGCGGTTCCAAGCCGACGACCGCACGCTGACCGATGCCGAAGTGGCCGAGGCCCGACAGGCCTGCATCGACACCGTCGCCAAGCAGCAGGCCGCGACGCTCAGGGGTTGAGGCCGGCGGCCAGTCGGAGCAGGTCGTAGAGGGCGCCGTCGGCGACCTGACGGTCTGGCGTGGACGACAGCGGGATCTCGATCCGGATCGATGCACCGTCGCCGATCCGCGACTGATTGCCACCGATCTCGGCCACCAGGTCGAGCATGCGACGATTCTCCCGCAGGACGTTGGTGACCAGTGTCGTGTAGCCGGCGGCCGCCGCCGTTCCGGTCACGATCTCGAGGAGTAGCCGTCCGACCCCCCGCCCCTGATAGTCGTCGGTCACCGAGATGGCGGCTTCCGCGCTGGACGGGTCTTCGGGCAGTTCGACCAGTCGCGCCACACCCACCCCGAAACCGGGCGGGGGAGCGTCCACATCGGGGTCGTATGCCACCCAGGCGCGGTGGGTGCGGTGATCGAGGTCGGTGAGCCGCTGCGCCCACTCGTCGGGAAGCCGTTGCAACGGGCTGAAGAAACGCAGGTACCGGCTTCGGTCCGACAGGCGACCGAAGCCTCGACGCAGCTCATCGACGTCGGATGCGCGGATCGGTCGCAGCACCACTTGGGTGCCGTCGCGAAGCGAGTGTCGGACGCCGTCGGGTGACAGGGGAAGATCGAACGGTGGCACCCGCGAACGGTAGTGGCGAACCGGGTACCGTGCGCCTCATGAGAATCTGGCGCTCGCACGAACTCGGCAACCCACTCGACGTCCTCGCCCTCGAGGAGGTCGACGCTCCCGTGCCAGGTCCCGGAGAGGTGCAGATCGAAACCAAGGCCGTGGGTCTGACCTTCCCCGATGTGCTGAGCTGTCGCGGCGAGTACCAGGTGCCCACCCGCCTTCCCTATACGCCCGGTGGCGAGACATCCGGGGTGGTCACCGCACTCGGCGACGGGGTCGAGGGCATCGAGATCGGCGCCGCGGTCACCGTGCTCGGCGGCGGACTCCGAGAGGTCAACGTCGCCAATGCCGCGAGCGTCTTTCCCTATCCGACCGACATGTTGAGCGCGGCCCAGGCCGCGGCGATCCCGGTCAACTACGGAACGGCGTGGTTCGCGCTGCACGACCGCGCCCACCTCCAGCCCGGTGAATCCGTCCTGATCACCGGTGCGGCCGGGGGCACGGGTACGGCCTGCATCCAGCTGGCGTTGGCGGCCGGGGCGACGCCGATCGCGGTGGTCGGCGGTGAGGAGAAGGCGGCGCTGGTGCGCGGTCTCGGCGTCGAGCACGTGGTCGACCACCGCGAAACGCCCGAGTGGGTCGATGCGGTGCGGACGATGTCGGGCGGCGGCGTCGACGTCTGCTTCGATGCGGTGGGTGGCGACGCGTACCAGAAGGCCCGACGCTGCATGGCGTGGGACGGTCGCCTGCTCATCATCGGGTTCGTCGGCGGCATCGCCGATGCCCCGACGAACCACATCCTGCTGAAGAACTACAGCGTCGTCGGCGTGCACTGGGGCGCATCGCTGATGCGCGACCCCGACGCGGTCGGTCGGCAGATGGCGGCGGTCATGGCGCTGGCTGCATCGGGTCGGGTCGCGCCGCCGCTGTACCCGCCGTTCGCGTTCGAGGACGCAGCCCGAGCCCTCCAGGATCTTGCCGATCGCAAGGTCTACGGTAAGGCCGTCGTCGAGGTCTGAGCGGCCGACAACGCTTCGAGGGGTAGTGGTGAACAACATCCGGGCGAACGCCCAAGCCCATCTGATTCCGCACTTCACGAAGGGTGCGGCATGGCGCGACGACGATCTCGTCGTGATCTCTCGCGGCGAGGGTTGCTACGTCTACGACACCGATGGCAACGAGTACCTCGACGGGTTGTCGGGCCTCTTCTGCACGAACCTCGGTCATGGGCGTACCGACCTCGCGGCGGCGGCCATGAAGCAGATGGAGACGCTCGCCTTCTATCCGAACTGGGGTTTCGCCAACGAGCCTGCAGCGGCCGCGGCCACGATGATCGCGCAGGAGGCACCAGGCGACCTCGACGAGGTGTTCTTCGTGAGTTCGGGCTCCGAAGCGGTCGAGTCGGCGCTGAAGTTCGCCCGCAACTACCACCTGAGCCGGGGCGACGAGCAGCGCTACAAGGTCATCGCCCGCGAGTGGGCCTACCACGGCACCACACTCGGGGCGCTGACCGTCACCGGGATCCCCAAGTTCCGCGCGCCGTATCTCCCGATGCTGTGGGACGGCGGTCGTCATGTGCGCAACACCTATGGCGACAGCGTCCCCGACGGAACCCCGGCCAGCCAGCTCGCCTCGGTGAAGGCGATCGAGGAGATGATCCTCGCCGAGGGCCCCGAGACCATCGCGGCGGTGATCGCCGAACCCGTGCAGAACGGCCGCGGCGCCGTCGTGCCGCCGCCCGGCTACTGGCAGGAGCTGCGCCGGGTCTGTGACGAGTACGGCGTCTTGTTGATCGCCGATGAAGTGATCAACGGGTTCGGACGACTCGGGCACTTCTTCGGCAGCATCCGCTACGACGTCGTTCCCGACATCATCACGTTCGCCAAGGGGGTCACGAGCGCCTATCAGCCGCTCGGTGGGATCGTCGCTCGCACACCGCTGGTCGAGGCGCTCTGGGACTCGCCGGCGGGCTCCTACGTCCACGGGTCGACCTTCGGTGGTCATCCGGTTGCCACCGCTGTCGCCTGTGCGACGATCGAGGCGATGCGAGCCGAGGACGTGTGTGGGCACGTCCTGGCGAACGAAGACCTCCTCCGGTCGGGCCTCGTGGCGGTGGCCGATCGCCACAACTGTGTCCGCGAGGTGCGCGGAACGGGCTACTTCTACGCCATCGAGCTGATGGCCGATCGAGCGAACGAGATCGATCTCTCCGCCGACGACGCCCTGGCGCTGCAGACCGGTGTGCTCAATCGGCTGCTCCGAGACGCCCGATTGCTCGTTCGTCCCGACGACCGGGGCGCCACCTTCATCGCCATCTCGCCGCCGCTCGTCGCCGACACCGTGGTGTTCGACGATCTGCTGTCGAGGGTCGATCAGGTGCTGGAACGCACCTCCGACTGGCTCGCCGGCGACCGCTGAGCCGACGCCCCGCCGCATCGGCGCCGCGGTGTAGGTTTCGCGCCATGCGTTCTGTCACCACTCGTCTGGTTCCGTTCGTCCTCGTGCTGGCGCTCATCGCCGCAGCCTGTGGCGACGACGCTGACGAGGCCGCCGTCGCCACGAGCACGACAACGACGATCTCGACAACCACGACACCCACGACAGTCTCGACAACCACGACAACGACGATCGGCCCCGAGCCGCTACGGATCAACGACCTCCAGGTCCTCGGCTCGCACAACTCGTACCACCTGCGCCCGGAGCCCGATGTCTATGCCGCCATCGAGCTCGTGAGTCGGGAGCTGGCCGAGTCGATCGACTATTCGCATCGTTCGCTCACCGAGCAGCTCGAGGAGTTCGGCGTCCGCCAATTCGAGATCGACGTCTTCGCCGACCCCGACGGGGGCCTCTACGCGTCACGGCAGGCGCTGCCGGTCGTCGGTCTCCCGGCCGAGTCGGGGTTGCCCGAGCTCGACGAACCCGGTTTCAAGGTGCTCCACACGCAGGATTTCGACTTCGGGACCACATGTCTCACCTTGCAACTCTGCCTGGGCGAGATCGTCGCGTGGTCCGATGCCAATCCCGACCACGTCCCGCTGATGATCATGATCGAGCTGAAGGAGGAGTCGGTTCCCGCCGCAGCTGCGGCGTCGGATCTCGAGCTGCCCGACCTCGGCATCGCGTGGACCGAGCCGATTCCCACCGACGCAGCGGTCCTCGACGCACTCGACGCCGAGCTGATCGAGGCGGTGGGTCTCGACCGCATCATCCGTCCCGACGACGTGCGTGGCGAGCGCGCGACGCTGGAGGAGGCGGTGATCGCCGACGGGTGGCCGACCATCGAGGAGAGTCGGGGCATGGTGATGTTCGCCATGGTCAACACGGGGGCTGCCCGAGACCTCTACCGGGTGCCGAGCGCGATCCTCGAGGGTCGGGTGATGTTCACGACCAGTTCGCCGGGTGATCCGGACGCGGCGTTCCTGAGGATCGACGATCCGGTCGACGGGGCCGCGGAGATCGCCAGACGGGCCGCCGAGGGGTATCTCATCCGGACCCGGACCGACTCGCCGACCGCCGATGCGCGAACGGGCGACACGACGCGGCGCGAGGCCGCGGTCGGGAGCGGTGCCCAATACCTGAGCACCGACTACTACGTGGCCGATCCATCCTTCGGCACCGGCTATGTCGTCGACGTCCCGGCGGTGTGCAATCCGGTCACCGCTCCCGTCGAGTGCGACCTGCAACTCGTCCGATGACATGATCATGCAAACAGTTGCATAAAGATACAGACCCGGGTAGGGTGTCCGAATGCACCGGGTAGCGATCATCGGCGCGTCGGGATTCACTGGCGCGGAGTTCCTCAGACTGTGCGCCGGTCACCCCGATCTCGAGGTGGTCGTCGCAACGGGGGAGACCCAAGCCGGCAGTCGCATCGCCGATCTCTACCCCAGTTTGGCCGCTGCCTACCCCGACATGGTGTTTGCCCCCTACGAGGCGGCGGTCCTCGACGGAATCGACCTCGTGTTCATGGGCCTGCCCCACGGGCATTCGCAGGCCCTCGTGCCCGAGATCCGCGGCAAGGTGCCCCACATCGTCGATCTCTCGGCCGACTTCCGTTTCGACGACCCGGCGATCTACCCCGAGTGGTACGGCGAACCCCACGCGGCTCCCGAACTGCTTCCCGAGTTCGTCTTCGGGATGCCGGAACTCTTCCGGGCCCAGCTACCGGGTGCGGAGCTCGTGGCGGTCGCCGGCTGCTATGTCACGACGGCCTCGCTGACCCTTGCGCCGCTGCTGGCCGCCGGACTCATCGAGCCGACCGGGATCATCGTCGATGCGGCGAGTGGCGCGTCGGGCGCCGGGCGGCCGCCCAAGCCCAACACCACCTTCTGCGCGGTCGACGAGGACTTCACGGCCTACGGCCTGCTGACCCATCGGCACACTCCCGAGATCGAGTTCGCGCTCGGCCGCCACGCGGGCGTCGACGCCCAGGTGCTCTTCACCCCCCACATGGCGCCGATGAACCGGGGCATTCTCGCCACCTGCTACGGCCGACCCGCACGGTCGGTCACCACCGGCGACGTGATGTCATGTTTGCACGATGCCTACGCCGATGAGCCGTTCGTGGTCGTGTCGGAGCGCTCGCCCTCGACGAAGGCGACGCTCGGATCCAACAGCGTGTATCTCACCGCCCGCGTCGACGAGCGCACGGGCACGGTCCTGGCCATCGGAGCCCTCGACAATCTCGTCAAGGGCGCCTCGGGTCAGGGCGTGCAGTGCGCCAACGCCGTGCTGGGGCTTCCCGAAGACACCGGGCTGGCAGCCGCCGGCCTCTACCCCTAGGTCCGCGTCATGACCGACATCTCCCCGCTCGCGCCGGCATCGTTCCCCGATCTCCCTCCGATCGCCGGGCTCCGGCTCGCGACCCACGAGGCCGGCATCCGCTACGCGAAGCGAGCCGACTTGTTCCTCGCCGAGATGGTGGAGGGGACAACGGTGGCCGGCGCGTTCACCAAGAGCCTGTGCCCGAGCGCTCCGGTCGACTGGTGTCGGCGGATCCTCGCCGCCGGTGACGGCACCGCCCGCGCGGTGGTGTGCAACAGCGGCAACGCCAACGCGTTCACGGGGAAGGCGGGCGACACCGCTGCTGCGCTGACCGCGGAACTGGTCGGTGCGGCGCTCGGAATCGATCCCGAGCGGATCTATCTGGCATCGACCGGCGTCATCGGCGAGACACTGCCGGAGGACGCGCTGCGATCCGGCCTTCCCGCCCTGGCCGGGAAGCTCGACGGCTCGAACGCCGAGACCTGGCGTGATGCCGCAGGGGCGATCCGCACGACCGACACCTTCTCCAAGGCGGCATTCCGGTCGGTCCCCGGGACCGGCGCCCACGTCGTCGGTATCGCCAAGGGCAGCGGGATGATCGCCCCCGACATGGCGACCATGCTCGGCTTCGTGTTCACCGACCTGGCTGTCGCCCCCGATGTCCTCCAACACGCCCTGTCGGCGTCGGTGGCCGCCTCGTTCAACCGGATCACCGTCGACAGCGACACATCGACGAGCGACACCGTGCTGCTCTTCGCCACCGGCCAGGTCGACCACGCACTCGCGAGCGTCGAGGACCAACGCTTCGGCCGCTTCCAGGCCGCGCTCGACGCGGTGCTGCTCGATCTCGCCCACCAGATCGTGCGCGACGGCGAAGGAGCCACGAAGTTCGTGGAGGTCGAGGTGACCGGTGCCGCGTCCGACGATGCCGCCGAGACCATCGCGTTCGCCATCGGCAACTCACCGCTGGTCAAGACCGCGCTCGCGGCCGAGGACGCCAACTGGGGTCGCATCGTCATGGCCGTCGGAAAGGCGGGCCAGGCGGCGAACCGCGACGAACTCGCCATCTGGATCGGTCCCGAGCAGGTGGCTGCGCACGGTGTGCAGGTCGCCGGCTACTCCGAGGCGCGGGCCACCGCCCACTTGCAGGGCGACGAGGTGCGCATCGTGGTCGATGTCGGCGTCGGCAACGGATCGGCCACCATCTGGACCTGCGACCTCACCCACGGCTACATCGACATCAATGCGGGGTACCGCTCATGACCGAGACCGAACAACTGTCCGACCGCGGATTCGCACCCGGCCGACGGGCCGGCGCATTGGTGGAGGCGCTGCCCTACATCCAGCGGTTCCGCGGTGCCGTCATGGTGGTGAAGTACGGCGGCAACGCCATGGTCGACCCGTCGTTGGCGACCACCTTCGCGGAAGACATCGTGCTGCTGCGCTCTGTCGGTCTCAAGCCGGTGGTGGTCCACGGCGGTGGGCCACAGATCGGCGAGATGTTGAAGCGTCTCGGCAAGGAGACCGAGTTCGTCGACGGCCTCCGGGTCACCGACGAAGACACGCTGGATGTCGCCCGCATGGTGCTCGTCGGCAAGGTGGGGCGCGACATCGTCGGCGCGATCAACGTCCACGGAGCGTATGCGGTCGGCCTGTCCGGTGAGGACGGCGGCCTGATCACGGCGAGCCCGCGACGCGGCGCTCGGGTTCGTCGGCGACGTCGAATCGGTGCAGCCCGGCATCGTCGAGCGCCTCCTGGCCGAGGACATGATCCCGGTCGTCTCGACCATCGGCTCCGATGCCTCGGGCCAGGCCTACAACATCAACGCCGACACCGTCGCCGGCGCGCTCGCCGGTGCCCTGGGCGCCGAGAAGGTCATCTATCTCACCGACGTGCCCGGCTTGTTGACCGATGTCGACGACGTGTCGTCCATCATCGCCCGGGCCGATGTCGCCGACATCGAGTCGATGATCGCCGACGGCACGATCAGCGGGGGCATGATCCCGAAGGTCCGGGCCTGCATCGATGCCGTGCAGGCCGGCGCGAAGTCGGCCCACATGCTCGACGGCCGCATCCCCCATGTGCTCCTGCTCGAGCTGTTCACCGATGCCGGCATCGGAACCATGGTGACCCCGGGAGCGTCGACATGACCGCCGAGCAGGCTGCCGCGTGGGGAGCGACGGGCGATCACAGCCCGCTGATGAACAACTACGGGTCGCCGTCGAGGCTGTTCGTGAAGGGCAGTGGGGCGGAACTCTGGGATCGCGAGGGCACGCGTCATCTCGACTTCCTGTGCGGCCTCGCCGTGACCTCGCTGGGCCACGCCGATCCGGTGGTCACCGAGGCGATCGCGACCCAGGCGGCCACGCTCACCCACACCTCGAACCTGTTCGCCAACGAGCATCAGGCGCCCGTGGCCGAGAAGATCTCCGAACTCATCGATGCCGGTCCCGGTCAGGTGCTCTTCCAGAACTCGGGGGCGGAGGCCAACGAGGCCGCGATCAAGATCGCCCGTAAGTACCAGGGGCGCGGCCGTCATGTCGTGGTGAGCGCCATGCGCTCGTTCCACGGCCGCACCCTCGCGGCCCTCGCCGCGACCGGTCAGCCCGAGAAGCACGAGCCGTTCCAGCCGATGCCCGAGGGATTCCGTCACGTGGCATGGAACGACCTCGGTGAGCTGGAACGGGCGCTGAGTCCCGAAGTCGGCGCGATCCTCCTCGAACCGGTGCAGGGAGAGGGCGGCGTCAATCCCGCCGACCCCGAGTACCTCCGTGGCGTGCGGGCCATCTGCGACGAGCGGGGCATCTTGTTGATGCTCGACGAAGTGCAGACCGGGTTCGCCCGTACCGGTGAGTGGTTCGGGTTCCAGCACGCGGGTGTGCGGCCCGATGTCGTCGCGCTGGCGAAGGGCATCGCGAACGGCATGCCCGTCGGGGCGATCTGGGCGCGTGACGAGGTCGCGGCATCGTTCGGACCCGGCGACCACGGATCCACCTACGCCGGTCAGGCGCTCGCCCTCGCCGCGGCGAGGGCGACCATCGGCCGCTACGAGGAGCTCGACGCGCCGGCGCTCGTTCGCGACCGCGAGACGGTGGTGCGGGCTCGGCTCGCCGAGGTCGACGGCATCGACCATGTGCGCGGCAGCGGCCTGCTGCTCGGCATCGAGCTGACCCCCGAAGCGCTCGCCGGTCGTACCGGAGCCGAGATCGCCCGTGCCTGTCTCGACCGCGGCCTGATCCTCAACGGGATCACACCGACCGCACTGCGGATCGCTCCGCCCTTCATCGTGTCCGACGAACAGATCGACGAGGCCGTCGGCATCATCGCCGCCGTCCTCTCCACACCCCCGGAGGCCGAGTGATGCGTCACTTCCTCGAAGTCGACGACCTGTCGTCGAACGAACTCGCCCGTGTGCTCGACCTCGCGACGCTTCCCGACCCACCGCGCCTGCTGGCCGGCAAGGGTATGGCGCTGATCTTCGAGAAGCCGTCGGCCCGTACCCGCAACTCGATGGAGATGGCGGTCGTGCAGCTCGGTGGTCATCCGGTCTACATCCAGGGCGAGGAGGTGGGCCTCGACACCCGAGAATCGGTCGAGGACGTCACCAACGCCATGGCCGGGTTCCACGCGGCGATCGGGGCCCGTGTCTTCGACCACGGGGTCGTGGAGCGCATGGCGAAGGTCGATCGGGCACCCGTGGTCAACCTGCTGAGCGATCAAGGGCATCCCATGCAGGCCCTCGCCGATCTCCTCACCATGCGTCGCGAGTTCGGGGCCCTCGAGGGTCGCACGGTGGCGTATGTGGGCGACGCCAACAACGTCGCCCGCTCGCTCGCGATCGGCGCGGCGCTCTCCGGCATGCAGTTCCGGATCGCCAGTCCCGGCGGCTACACGTTCTCCGAGACCGACCTCGACCGGATCCGGGTCAGCGGCGAACCCCAGATCTTCGATCGCCCCGAGGACGCGGTTGCCGGCGCCGATGCCGTCTACGCCGACACCTGGACCTCGATGGGGCAGGAGGCCGAGGCCGAACAGCGCCGTCGCGACTTCGAGGGGTTCCAGATCGACGAGCGGCTGATGGCCCTGGGATCGGCCGGTGCCATCTTCCTGCACTGCCTGCCCGCCCACCGGGGTGAGGAGGTCGTCGACGGTGTGCTCGACGGCGAGCGGAGCCGTATCTGGGTGCAGGCCGCCAACCGCATGCACGCCGCCCGTGGTCTCCTGGCGTGGCTGATGGGGGAGGGGCAGGGCGGATGAGCAAGGCACGCCGCCAGCACCGCATCTCGTCGCTCCTCGAGGAGCAGTCGGTGACCAGCCAGACCCAGCTGGTCGAGCTTCTCGAGGCGGAGGACATCGTCGCCACCCAGGCGACGGTCTCGCGCGACCTCGACGATCTCGGCGCGATCAAGGTACGGGTGCCCGGTGGGGAAACCGTCTACGCCATCCCGGAGCACCCGGTCGACCGGATCGCGCCGCACGACCACCTCCGGCGAGTGATGGGCGACTGGGTCGCCGACGTCGCGTCGTCGGGCAACATCGTCATGCTCCGCACCCCTCCGGGCTCGGCTCATGTCGTCGCGTCGGCGCTCGATCGTGCGGGCATCGAGGACATCCTCGGTACCGTCGCGGGTGACGACACCCTGCTCGTGGTCGCCGCCGAATCCATCAGCGGCACCGATCTGGCCGTTCGTCTCCGCGATCTGGCCGGGCTCTAGGAACTCTCGAAAGAAGTGGTACTGACATGAAGGTTGTTCTCGCCTACAGCGGCGGTCTCGACACCTCGATCATCCTGCGCTGGCTCCAGGAGACCTACGACGCGGAAGTGATCACGTTCACGGCCGACCTCGGCCAGGGCGAAGAGGTCGAGCCGGCCCGGGCCAAGGCGCTCCAGATGGGAGTGCCCGAAGAGCACATCCACATCGAGGACGTGCGCGAGGAGTTCGTGCGCGACTTCGTGTTCCCGATGTTTCGGGCCAACACCGTCTACGAGGGCGAATACCTGCTCGGCACCTCGATCGCCCGCCCGCTCATCGCCAAGCGCCTCGTCGAGATCGCGGCCGAGCACGACGCCGACGCGATCAGTCACGGCGCCACCGGCAAGGGCAACGACCAGGTCCGTTTCGAGCTCGGGGCCTACGCACTGTCGCCCGACATCAAGGTGATCGCCCCGTGGCGTGAGTGGGATCTCGGCTCGCGCGAGTCCTTGATGAACTACGCCGCCGAGCACGACATCCCTATCGAGATGAAGCGGGGCAAGAAGTCGCCGTTCTCGATGGACGCCAACCTGCTCCACATCTCGTTCGAAGGGGGCCCGCTCGAGGATCCCTTCACCGAGCCGCCGGCGGAGATGTGGCGCTGGTCGGTGAGCCCGGAGATGGCACCCAACGAGGCGACCTACCTCGATCTCACGTATGAGAAGGGCGACATCGTCGCCATCGACGGCAACGCGATGTCGCCGGCCGAGGTGCTCACCGAACTCAACCGGGTGGGCGGGGCCAATGGGGTCGGCCGGCTCGACATCGTCGAGAACCGCTATGTCGGCATGAAGAGTCGTGGCGCCTACGAGACCCCCGGCGGCACGATCATGCTCCGGGCCCATCGCGCCATCGAGTCGATCACCCTCGATCGCGAGGTCGCGCATCTCAAGGACTCGTTGATGCCGAAGTACGCCGAGCTGATCTACAACGGTTTCTGGTGGAGCCCCGAGCGCGAGATGCTCCAGGTGGCGATCGACCACAGCCAGCAGTACGTCAACGGCGACGTGCGGGTCCGCCTCTACAAGGGCAACGTCGGCATCGCCGGCCGCAAGTCCGACGACTCGCTGTTCGACGAGAAGATCGCCACGTTCGAAGAGGACGGCGGCGCCTACGACCAGGCCGACGCCGAGGGCTTCATCAAGCTCAATGCACTGCGCCTGCGGAACCTCGCGCGAAAGCGCGGCTGATCGTGTCCGCACGTGGCCAGCTCTGGCACGGGCGCTTCGAGGGCGGGCCCTCCGAGGCGCTCCAGGCGCTCAACGACTCCCTGCCGTTCGATCGTCGGATGTTCCGTGAGGACATCGCCGGTTCGCGCGCCCACGTCAGGATGCTGGCCGATGTCGGGCTGTTCGACGCCGGGGAACGTGATGCGGTGCTCGACGCACTCGATGCGGTCGAGGCCGAGATGTCCGACGGCTCCTTCGTGTTCGTCGCCAGCGACGAAGACATCCACACCGCGGTCGAGCGGCGGGTCACCGAACTCGCACCCGCGGGCGGCAAGCTCCACACCGGGAGGAGTCGCAACGACCAGGTGGCCACCGATCTGCGCCTCTGGACCAAGTCGGCGATCGACGAGGTCGTTTCGCTGGTCGAGCGCCTCCAACGGACGTTGCTCGCCCAGGCCGAGGCCGCAGGCGACGCCTACCTCCCCGGCTACACCCATCTGCAGCAGGCCCAACCCGTGGCCTTGGCCCATCATCTCCTGGCCCACGGCTGGGCGCTCTCCCGCGACGTCTCGCGCCTGCGTGACGCGCGGGCGCGCCTCGACGTGTCGCCGTTGGGCGCCGGCGCGCTCGCCGGGTCGTCGTTGCCGCTCGATCCGTCGATCACGGCCGCCGAACTCGGCTTCGCCGCCGTGTTCGACAACTCGCTCGATGCGGTCAGCGATCGCGACTTCGTGGCCGAGACGCTCTTCGCCCTGGCCCTCCTGGGTGTGCACCTGAGTCGGATGGGGGAGGAGTTCATCTTGTGGGCATCCACCGAGTTCGGCTTCGTCGAGCTCGACGATGCATTCTCCACCGGGTCCTCGATGATGCCGCAGAAGAAGAACCCCGACATCGCCGAACTCGCTCGGGGGAAGGCCGGCCGTCTGATCGGCCACCTCACGGGATTGCTCACGACCATCAAGGGTCTGCCCCTCACCTACAACAAGGATCTCCAGGAGGACAAGGAACCGCTGTTCGACTCGGTCGACACGGTCCGTCTCACCCTGCTCGCGCTCGACGGCATGGTGGCGTCCACCAGCTTCCGGACCGAGCGGATGGAGGAGGCGGCTTCGTCGCCGTTCGCAGCGGCAACCGACCTCGCCGAGTGGCTGGTGGCCCAGGGAATGCCCTTCCGGAGCGCCCACGCCGTGGTCGGCGAGCTGGTGCGCAAGGCACTCGCCGGTGAGGGATCGCTCGAGGATCTGGTCGCGGCCCACGACGACCTCGGACCAGACGCCGCGGCGCTGCTCGCCCCCGGGGTGTCGGTCACCCGGCGGACCACCCACGGCGGCGGATCTCCGGCTGCCGTCGCCGATCAGCTCCGACGTTTCCGCGCCCATCTCGGCGGATGAGCCGACGGCTCGGTCGGCGGTTCTTCGCCCGACCGACGCTCGAAGTCGCCCCCGACCTGCTCAACAAGGTGCTCGTGGCGCCGGGTGTCGCCGGCCGCATCGTGGAGGTCGAGGCGTATCGGGGAAGCGATGACCCGGGTTCCCACGCCTACCGCGGTGTCACACCCCGCACCGAGGTCATGTTCGGTCCGCCCGGGCACCTCTACGTCTACTTCACCTACGGGATGCACTGGTGTGCGAACGTGGTCACCGATCGGTCGGGTGTTTCCGGCGCAGTGCTGCTCCGGGCAGTCACGCCGCTGCGGGGCGTCCCGCGCATGCGACTGCGTCGCCCCGCCGCCCGGCGCGACCGCGATCTCGCCAACGGCCCGGCGAAACTCGCGCAGGCGTTCGGGATCGGCGGACAGCACGATGGCGCCGATCTGGTGCGAGCTGACCACGGGGTGTCGATTCGTGACGACGGCACACCGCCTCCGGACCGTCCCGCGGTGGGTACGCGGATCGGATTGTCGCAGGGGATCGATCTCCCGTGGCGCTTCGCCGTGCCCGGCGTGGCGGAGGTGAGCCGTCCCGTGCCGGGCCGATAGCGTCGGTTTCATGTCCGCGCCCTCGTTTCTCCAGGCCGGTGACCCTCGCCTGCAACGGTCGTCATGGCTCGGCGACGCGTGGGCCGCCATCGCTCCGGTCGACCACGACGACCTCCGCGAGACCCGCGACCGCATGCGGCGACTGCTCGAGGAACGGCCCCAACCCCTGGATCGCTCCGAGCGCCCGGGTCACCTGACCGGGAGTGCATTCGTCGTCGACGCGTCGGCACAACGCACGCTGATGCTCTTCCACACGAAGTTGCAGATCTGGGTGCAACCGGGCGGCCACGCCGATGGTGATGCGAACCTCCCCGCGGTCGCGCTGCGCGAGGCTCAGGAGGAGACAGGGATCGATGGTCTGCGCATCTGGCCGATCGCGCTCGATCTCGACATCCATCGGGTCGACCCGCCGAACGAGGACGCCCACGACCACTTCGACGTTCGCTTCCTGGTGATCGCCCCCGACGACGCGGTGCTCGCAGCCAACCACGAGTCGCAGGATCAACGATGGGTTCGGGCCGACCAACTCGCGGCGCTCGGCGTCGACGAAGGATTGCAGCGCATGGCTCGCCGCGGATTCGCGCTCGCCGGTCGGCAACTCGCCGGCTAGGTGTGGGTCGCCGATGTCTGGGTGTCGAGGCGCCTAGATGTCGCGCGGCACGGCGCACGAGGCCATGTCGTTGACCTCGGCGAAGCCGTCGATCGTTCGGGTGTAGATGCCACCGGCGGCGCGCTCGGTCAGCGTGAAGGCGAGATCTTTGCGATCGGCGTCGGCCGGTGCGTCGCGGAGTAGCTCGACATACGCCTCGCGGTCGGCCACGTAGGCGTCCCAGTCGTCGAACCAGAGGGTGAGGAGTTGCACGTCGTTCTCGTCGGTGACCGCGGCGGCCTCGGCCTTCAATCCTTCGACCATCGCCACCGTGAGCCGGGTGCCCTCGGCGACGTTGATGGCTCGCTGGGCGATCGTGGTGTCGGTCGTGGTGATCGGCAAGGCGTCGAGATCGGCGGCGAAGGGCTCGCACCACTCCTGTGCGGCGTCGGCGAATGCGCGGGTGTCGAGCCGGTCGGGGTTGCTGCGGGGCGCCCACAGGTAGATCCACACCCACATGGCGGTGATCAGCAGCACCACCAGAGCGAGGGCGATGCGCGTGGGGCTCCAGTAGCGCCCCTCGAGCTCGTCGTGGGGCGCGTCGTACGCAGTGGTCATCCTCCGTCACCGCCCTCGGAGGGAGGATTGACCTTCAGGCGGACCGTGTCGATGCCGTCGCGTTCGGTGCCCCCAGGCGGATCCTGGGCCCACACCTCGCCGGCGACGACGCCGCTGTCGCCCGGTTCGGGTTGGGTCTCGTAGCTGACCTCGATGAGGAATCCGTCGCCGCCGAGTGCCTGACGGGCGACGGCCTCGGTCATTCCGATGACGTTGGGTACCGGCGAGGAGATCGGTGCGACGGCGATGCCCACCGAGACCACGGTCCCGCCCGGCACCACAAGCCCGGCGGCCGGAACCTGAGAGACGATCTGCCCTTCGGGAACGTCGTCGCGGACGACCTCGAAGGCGTTGAGCTGTAGCCGCGCCGCATCCATCTCGGCATAGAGCGCGTCGTCGACGGTACGACCGACGAGGTCGGGCATGGTCACCGTGACGGACTGTGGTGGCAGGGGGATCGTCGTGGTGGTCGAGCTCGGTGGTGGGGCGGGGAACGCCTCGACCGGCAGCCCCTCGTGGGCCAGGTCCATCACGGCCTTGAAGATCATCGCCGGGAACGTGCCGCCCTGGACGCTGCCCCCGTTGAAGTAGTTGGTCATCTGGATCTGCCCCTCCGTCGGGAACCCGACCCACACCGCGGTCGTGCGCTGGGGGGTGAAGCCGACGAAGGTCGCATCGACGTTGTTCTGTGTCGTGCCGGTCTTGCCCGCTGCGGTCCGGCCGTCGGCCAGCTGGGCTCGGGTACCGGTGCCGCCGCTCACGACACCCTCGAGGACCCAGGTCAGTTGGTGGGCCACGCTCTGGGTCAGCACCGGTTGCGGTGACGGAGAGTACTCGTAGAGCAGCGTGCCGTCGGGATTGACGACCTGGGTGACGAAGACGGGATCGACCCTCGTGCCGCTGCGACTGAAGGTGGAGTACACAGTGGCCATCTCGAGCATGTTGACGTTCTCGCTACCGAGCACCGCCGCACACACGGGCTTGATCCGGTCCTCGCCGATACCGAGCGACTCGGCCCGCTCGACGAACTTCTCTGGCCGGATCGCCACCATCACCTGGGCGAACACGGTGTTGAGCGAGCTACGGGTCGCGCGAATCAGCGAAACCCGTCCGCCGGTTCCGCCCCGCACGTTCCACGGGCCACCACAGACCTGGGGGTTGTCGATCGTGAGCCGGACCGGAGCGTCCCACATGCTCGTGACCGGCCGCCCACTCTGGAGCCACTCGGCGAGCGCGATCGGCTTCATGGACGAGCCGGCCTGGCGCCCCGTGCCTGTGGCGAGGTTGAGTTTGGCGTAGGTGCTGTCGCCGAAGAAGTCGCGACCGCCCACCATCGCGAGAACATGGCCGTCGTCGGCGGCGGTCGTGCCGAGTGTCACCACTGCGGCATCGGGGTTCTTGCGCCCGTCGGCGGCGATGTCGGGCAGCACGTCGGCCACTGCGGCTTCCGCCTTCGCCTGGAGGTCGAGATCGATGGTGGTACGGATCGTCAGGCCGCCCTCGAACAGCAGGCGAGCCCGATCCTCGCGGGTCTCCCCGAACAGTTCGTTTCCGAGGAACCATTGCTTCACCTCGTCGACGAAGTGCGCCGCCGGGTAACGCTCCTCGAGCAGCGGGATGTCCTCCACGAGCTCGATCGGCTGGAGCAGGGCGTTCTTGTACTCGTCTTCGGTGATGTAGTCGTTGGCGAACATGCGCAGGAGGACCAGGTCGCGTCGGTCGCGGGCGGCTTCGTAGTTGTCGTAGGGGTTGAAGCGGCCCGGTGCCTGGATGAGGCCGGCGATGGTGGCGGCCTCCACGAGGGTGAGTTCGGTGACCTTCAGGCAGTCCCGATCATCGGCCTGGTCGAGGCTTGCCTGACGGGCGCAGTCGGGCGGCCCGAAGTACTCGCGTGCGGCGGCCTCGACGCCGTAGGCGCCGTTGCCGAAGTAGACCCAGTTGAGGTAGCGCCCGAGGATGAACTCCTTGCTGAAGTTCTGCTCGAAGCGACGGGCCATGAAGATCTCTTCGACCTTGCGTCCCGCGGTCTGGTCGGAGCGCTCGAGGAAGACGTTGCCGACGTACTGCTGGGTGATCGTGGACCCGCCCTGGCTGATGCCGCCGGCGTTGACGTTGGATCGGGCGGCGCGCAGGATCGCCTTGAAGTCGACGCCGGAGTGGTCCCAGAACCGCTCGTCCTCGATGGCGACGACGGCGTTGTAGACGACCTCGGGGATCTGCTCGAAGAGGATGTCGGTGCGGTTCTGTTCGCCGCGGAGGTCGGTGATGGTGGTGCCGTTGCGGTCGAAGATCCGGGACGACTGCGCGGTCTCGAGCTGGTCGACGGAGAAGTCCTCGCCGAAGAGCGCTTCGAAGTCCTGCGTCTCGTAGCTGCACGCAGCCGAGAGCGACGCGAGGACCAAGAGCGCGAGGAGGAGGCGACGTGGGCGGCGCATGAGCGCCCATTCTGTCCGCGAACGCGCGGTGATCCACGGCAGGGACGCGCGAACATCCGAATTCACGATCCACCGCAGTCGCACATGCCTATCCTCGGTGCCGTGACAACGCCTGGGTCCGGTTCCGCCATCCTCGACGATCTCCGTTCCCGGGGGTTGATCCAGGACTCGACCGACGAGGCTGCTCTTCGTCGCCGCCTCGACGAGGGTCCGATCACCCTCTACTGCGGCTTCGATCCGACCGCCGACAGCCTCCACATCGGCAACCTCGTTCCGCTCCTGCTCCTTCGGAGGTTCCAGGATTTCGGTCATCGGCCCATCGCCCTGGCGGGTGGCGCCACCGGGATGGTCGGCGATCCGTCCGGGCGTTCCGATGAGCGCAACCTCCTCGATGCCGACACCCTGGGCCGCAACCTGGCGGCCATCCGGAGCCAGCTGGCCGCCATCGTCGACATCGACGACGGTGGTCAGCTCGTCGACAACCGCGAGTGGACGGTCGGGGTCGAAGTGCTCGACTTCCTGCGCGATGTCGGCAAGCACGTCACTGTCAACACCATGCTCGCCAAGGAGTCCATCAGGAGTCGGCTCGAGGGCGAGCAGGGGATCTCGTTCACCGAGTTCAGCTACATGCTCTTGCAGGCCAACGACTTCGTCGAGCTCCATGCCCGCTACGGCTGCGAGTTGCAGGTGGGTGGATCCGACCAGTGGGGCAACATCACTGCAGGGATCGACATGATCCGTCGGCGCCGCCAGGCCCACGTCCACGGACTCACGGTGCCGCTCGTGACCCGATCCGACGGCGCCAAGTTCGGCAAGACCGCCGATGGCGCGGTGTGGCTGTCGCCCGACCGCACGCTGCCATACGAGTTCCATCAGTACTTCCTGCGGACCGACGACCGAGACGTCGAGCGGTTCCTGCTCCAACTCACGCTGCTACCCGTCGCCGATGTCGCCGACGTCATGGCCGAGCACCAGCGGTCGCCGGAGGCCCGTCATGGGCAAGGCGTACTCGCCGACCAGGTGACTGCCTTGGTGCACGGCGACGACCAGGTGCGGCGGGCCCGCCGCGCTGCCGGCGCCCTGTTCGGTGCAGACCCGCTCGACGGTGAGGGCCTCGAGTCGCTCCGCGGCATCGTGCCCGAGACCGAACTCTCCGAGCCACTCGATCCCGATGAACCGGTGGTCGCGCTCTTGGTTGCGACGGGGGTGTGCGCCTCGAAGGGAGAGGCGCGGCGCACGATCGAACAGGGTGGTATCCGTGTCAACGGCGAGAAGGTGGCGGCCGCCGCGGATTCCGTGGCGTTCATCGACGACCGCTACGCCCTCGTGCAGCGGGGAAAGAAGCAGCGCCACCTCGCGGTGCGGGTCTGAACGCTGCGTGTGACGTGGTTCACAAAGATCCCCGGCGCGCGATCAGGGTGGCGCCGGTAGTGTGCTCTGGCGCTTGAAGGTGAGTGCGGCCCATCGGCCGGATCCACCGGAAAAATCGTGAGTGAAGGGGTTGACGCTCCGACACTCTCCCGGTAGCGTGACCTTTCGCCTCTGTGGGCAATAGCCCCTGGAAGCTTCTGCAAGGCACCGACGGCAATCGAGTCCGCTCGATCCGCGTGCCCGGCACACAATCTCCGCAACAGCGATGTCGCGGCGAGCCAACGTGTCGATCGCACCTTGAAAACGGAAGAGACGGACGCAAAAGCGAGTGCGGGTGACGTTTTGGGTTTCGCAATCCAGAACGGCATCTGTCAATTCAAATATGCCGGGGCTCTCAACGGCCCCGGCGAGCCACGTCACACGGTCTTCGGATCGTGGGGCAAAACAAAATGGTCACTGCAGCCAGCGGTGGCCGGCTCTCAGTACGCGGCTTCTCCATGCGATCACCGGGCTTGCCCGGTGGTTGGAGAGGCAGCAACCCGATTCAAGGACCGGCTTCGGCTGGTCTGGAGATCTCGACGGAGAGTTTGATCCTGGCTCAGGACGAACGCTGGCGGCGTGCCTAACACATGCAAGTCGAACGAGATCCCGGAGCTTGCTCCGGGGGACAGTGGCGAACGGGTGAGTAACACGTGAGAAACCTGCCCTAGAGACCGGGACAACCGTTGGAAACGACGGCTAATACCGGATGCCTTCACATGGCCGCATGGCCGAGTGAAGAAAGCTCAGGCGCTCTAGGAGGGTCTCGCGGCCTATCAGCTAGTTGGTGAGGTAACGGCTCACCAAGGCATCGACGGGTAGCTGGTCTGAGAGGACGATCAGCCACACTGGGACTGAGACACGGCCCAGACTCCTACGGGAGGCAGCAGTGGGGAATATTGCGCAATGGGCGAAAGCCTGACGCAGCAACGCCGCGTGTGGGATGACAGCTTTCGGGTTGTAAACCACTTTCAGTGACGACGAAAATGACGGTAGTCACAGAAGAAGGTCCGGCCAACTACGTGCCAGCAGCCGCGGTAACACGTAGGGACCAAGCGTTGTCCGGATTTATTGGGCGTAAAGAGCTCGTAGGCGGTTCCGTAAGTCGGATGTGAAAACTCGGGGCTCAACCCCGAGACGCCATCTGATACTGCGGTGACTAGAGTCCGGTAGGGGAGCGTGGAATTCCTGGTGTAGCGGTGGAATGCGCAGATATCAGGAGGAACACCAATGGCGAAGGCAGTGCTCTGGGCCGGTACTGACGCTGAGGAGCGAAAGCATGGGGAGCAAACAGGATTAGATACCCTGGTAGTCCATGCCGTAAACGTTGGGCACTAGGTGTGGGATCTTCTAACGGATTCCGTGCCGTAGCTAACGCATTAAGTGCCCCGCCTGGGGAGTACGGCCGCAAGGCTAAAACTCAAAGGAATTGACGGGGGCCCGCACAAGCGGCGGAGCATGTTGCTTAATTCGAGGCAACGCGAAGAACCTTACCTGGGTTTGACATGTACCGAAAAGCCATAGAGATATGGTGTCCTTCGGGGCGGTACACAGGTGGTGCATGGCTGTCGTCAGCTCGTGTCGTGAGATGTTGGGTTAAGTCCCGCAACGAGCGCAACCCTCGTCCTATGTTGCCAGCACGTAATGGTGGGGACTCGTAGGAGACTGCCGGGGTCAACTCGGAGGAAGGTGGGGATGACGTCAAGTCATCATGCCCCTTATATCCAGGGCTGCAAACATGCTACAATGGCCAGTACAGAGGGCTGCGAGACCGCGAGGTCGAGCGAATCCCATAAAGCCGGTCTCAGTTCGGATTGGAGTCTGCAACTCGACTCCATGAAGCTGGAGTCGCTAGTAATCCCGGATCAGCAACGCCGGGGTGAATACGTTCCCGGGCCTTGTACACACCGCCCGTCACACCACGAAAGTCGGCAACACCCGAAGTCAGTGGCCTAACCCCCCGGGGAAGGAGCTGCCGAAGGTGGGGTTGGTGATTGGGGTGAAGTCGTAACAAGGTAGCCGTACCGGAAGGTGCGGCTGGATCACCTCCTTTCTAAGGAGCTCCTCTCGATGATCCGGCTCATATGAGCCGGCGACTCGAGTAGGTTCCCAGTTAGGCACTCGCTATTCGTTCACTGCCCTCACGAAAACCTGCATGCAGGCGAGTAGGAGCGCAGTGTCGGTGTTCGTCTCTTCCGCTTTGAAGGCGTGGTCGTATCCGGCCGCTCTTCACAGACGCTCTGCCCCTCACACGGCCCTCGGTCGGTGCGGGGCATTCGTCGTGTACGCCTCTTGAGAATTGCATAGCGAGCACGAGCATCTTTAAATAGATGTCGTCTACTTTCGAGTAGACGAATAAATATCAATTTCTTGAAATGTAGAAATTCCAAGCTACTAAGAGCCAACGGTGGATGCCTTGGCACTGACTACCGATGAAGGTCGTGAGAGGCTGCGATAAGCCGCGGGGAGCTGCCGACTAAGCGTCGATCCGCGGATGACCGAATGGGGAAACCCAGCACTCGTAATGGGGTGTTACTCCTGTCTGAACACATAGGGCAGGTAGAGGGAACCTGGTGAACTGAAACATCTAAGTAACCAGAGGAAAAGAAAGCAACAGCGACTCCCTGAGTAGCGGCGAGCGAAACGGGATGAGCCTAAACCAGTGTGGTGGAAAGCCTGACGGCGTTGCCACATTGGGGTCGTGGGAACCGATAGAGGACGCGTCAGAGTCCTCACGGAGTTACAAAGCAAGTGTGTAGTGGAACGACCCTGGAAAGGTCGGCCGTAGAGGGTAATGGCCCCGTACACGAAACGCATCTTGCCTCCGATCGTGTCTCCCGAGTAGCGCCGGATCCGGGAAAGCCGGCGTGAATCTGCGAGGACCACCTCGTAAGGCTACGTATACGTCAGTGACCGATAGTGAACTAGTACCGTGAGGGAAAGGTGAAAAGTACCCCGGGAGGGGAGTGAAATAGTACCTGAAACCGTTGGTTTACAAGCAGTCAGAGCGTCGTCACTTCGGTGGCCGCGATGGCGTGCCTTTTGAAGAATGAGCCTACGAGTTACGGTGTGTGGCAAGGTTAACCCGTGAGGGGAAGCCGGAGCGAAAGCGAGTCTGAACAGGGCGTTCAGTCGCATGCTGTAGACCCGAAGCCGAGTGATCTAGCCATGGGCAGTGTGAAGCGGGGGTAAGACCCCGTGGAGGCGCGAACCCACTTCGGTTGAAAACGGAGGGGATGACCTGTGGTTAGGGGTGAAAGGCCAATCAAACTCGGTGATAGCTGGTTCTCCGCGAAATGCATTTAGGTGCAGCGTCGCATGTTCAGCCATGGAGGTAGAGCACTGGATGGGTTAGGGGCCCCACAAGGTTACCGACCCCAACCAAACTCCGAATGCCATGGTTCCAGAGTGCGGCAGTGAGACCCCGGGGGATGAGCTTCGGTGGTCGAGAGGGAAACAGCCCAGAACACCAGCTAAGGCCCCTAATTCTGTACTAAGTGGTAAACGATGTGGGATTGCACAGACAGCCAGGAGGTTGGCTTAGAAGCAGCCACCCTTGAAAGAGTGCGTAATAGCTCACTGGTCGAGTGATCCTGCGCGGACAATGTAACGGGGCTCAAGTACAGAGCCGAAGCTGTGTATTCGTACGCAAGTACGAGTGGTAGCGGAGCGTCGATCTCGCAGAGAAGCGGCGGTGGAAACCGTCGTGGAGCGTGGTCGAGTGCGAATGTAGGCATGAGTAGCGAAAGAGGGGTGAGAAACCCCTCCGCCGAAAGCCCAAGGGTTCCTGGGGAAGGCTAATCCTCCCAGGGTGAGTCGGGAGCTAAGGCGAGGCCGCGAGGCGTAGTCGATGCACAACTGGTTGATATTCCAGTACCACCACATTATGCGCCCATGTCAAAGCAACTTTGCTAAGGGGATGCTGCTAGCCCGTAAAACGGCCGGCAGACGAACCGACCCAGGTTGTGGCGGCAAGCAATGCGGGGACGCAGGAAGGTAAGTGATCCCAGGTGATGGTTATCCTGGGGTAAGCGTGTAGGGAGAGGCCCAGGTAAGTCCGGTCCTCATGAATCCTGAGACGCGACGCCGAACGAATTGTCGTGAAGTCACTGATCCTATGCTGCCAAGAAAAGCCGCTAGCTAGTACGTGTGGTGCCCGTACCCCAAACCAACACAGGTGGGCAGGTAGAGAATACCAAGGTGATTGGGAGAACTATGGTTAAGGAACTCGGCAAAATGCGTCCGTAACTTCGGGAGAAGGACGACCCCACTAGGGTGACGACACTTGCTGTCTGAGCTCGAAGGGGTGGCACAAACCAGTGGGAAGCGACTGTTTACTAAAAACACAGCAGCGTGCGAAGCCGTAAGGCGCTGTATACGCTGTGACTCCTGCCCGGTGCTGGAAGGTTACGGGGAAGGGTTAGCTCTCGAGCGAAGCTCTGAACCTAAGCCCCAGTAAACGGCGGCCGTAACTATAACGGTCCTAAGGTAGCGAAATTCCTTGTCGGGTAAGTTCCGACCTGCACGAATGGAGTAACGACTCCCCAACTGTCTCAACCATAGACCCAGCGAAATTGAAGTACGAGTAAAGATGCTCGTTAGCTACAGAAGGACGGAAAGACCCCGTGGACCTTTACTACAGTTTGGTATTGGTTTTTGGTCTGAGTTGTGTAGGATAGGTGGGAGACTAGGAAGCATCGGCGCCAGCTGGTGTGGAGTCGTCCTTGAAATACCACCCTTCTCATGCTGGAAATCTAACTTCGGCCCGTTATCCGGGTCAGGGACAGTGCCAGGTGGGTAGTTTGACTGGGGCGGTCGCCTCCTAAAGTGTAACGGAGGCGCTCAAAGGTTCCCTCAGACTGGTTGGCAATCAGTCGTCGAGTGCAATGGCACAAGGGAGCTTGACTGCGAGACTTACAAGTCGAGCAGGTACGAAAGTAGGAGCTAGTGATCCGGCGGTTGCGTGTGGAAGCGCCGTCGCTCAACGGATAAAAGGTACCCCGGGGATAACAGGCTAATCTTCCCCAAGAGTCCATATCGACGGGAAGGTTTGGCACCTCGATGTCGGCTCATCGCATCCTGGGGCTGAAGCAGGTCCCAAGGGTTGGGCTGTTCGCCCATTAAAGCGGTACGCGAGCTGGGTTTAGAACGTCGTGAGACAGTTCGGTCCCTATCCTCTGTAGCCGGAAGAGATTTGAGGAAATCTGTCCCTAGTACGAGAGGACCGGGATGGACGTAGCTCTCGTGTGCCAGTTGTCCTGCCAAGGGCATGGCTGGTTGGCGACCTACGGAAGGGATAACCGCTGAAAGCATCTAAGCGGGAAGCCTGTTCCAAGATGAGATCTCTCACCGGGTTAACCGGGTAAGGCCTGTGGTAGAACACCACGTTGATAGGCCGGAAGTGTACGCACAGCAATGTGTTCAGCTGACCGGTACTAATCGGCCGAGGGCTTGGTTTCGCATTTCATGTACGGTTGTTCGTGCTCGCTATGGAGTTCTGAAGAGGTAGGGGTCCACCGACCCCACCCTTTCGGCGTTGGTGACGGCTTTTGCGGTCACACAATGCCAACTCAACAGTTTCGGTGGCGATAGCGACAGGGTCATACCCGTTCCCATTCCGAACACGGAAGTCAAGCCTGTCAGCGCCGATGGTACTTGGGACGTCAGTCCCTGGGAGAGTAGGACGCCGCCGGATTTCTCACGCCGCTCGCCCGTTCACAGGGCTCGAGCAGTGCACAGAAACGATGAGCTCGGGCCCCGCTTCGGCGGGGCCCGAGTACGTTTTGCTCGGATAGGATCGGTCGCCATGCCCAACGAACGTTCCCGCGACAGTCGAGCAGGTTCTCGCGCGTCATCGCGCGGGCCGGCGAAGGGACGTCCCGGCGGCGGCACCGGCCGTACCGGCGGGCCGAAGGGGCGCGACGGGCGCGGTCGCGACGGGCAGGAAGGTGAACGCCGCCCGCCAGGACCCGATCTCGCAGGTCCAGCCAAATGGGGGCGGATCGCACGAGGCGGTGCGGGGCGCATGGAGTCTCCGGCGATCGGTACCGAGGGCTTCGATGATTTCCCGGCGAAGCGGCCTCGCAAGCCTCGCACTCCCTCCGAGACCGATGGCCCGTCGGACCGAGATTCCCCGGCCATCGACACCGATGCCGATGCGGATTCCGCTGACACGGCCGGTCCGCTCGGATCCACGACGTCGGAGACACGGCCGGAGCGCAAGGCGCCGCCGAAGAGGGAACGCTCCTTGCCGGGGGCTGCTGATCTCGAACGGCACGCCAGCGACGCCGTTCGCCGAGGTCGCGGCAAGGCGACCCGCGAACGCAAGCCACTGGGGTCGCGGCCGCAACGGGTCCAGGACCCTGCGGTCGTGTTGGCCCGGCTCGTCGGTGCCGATCGAGCGAAGAGCCTCAGCCGGAAGCTGAACGACGGCGGCCGTGCGTTTCAGGCGGAGCGGTTCGCCGACGCTCGGACATTGTTGCGCCCGGTGGTCAAGGAGGCGCCGTCGCTCCCCGAAGGCCGTGAGCTCATGGGGCTGACCCTGTATCGGCTGGGAAAGTGGCGAGAGGCCATCGATCAGTTGGAGATCTTCCGCGAGCTCACCGATTCGACGGAGCAGCACCCGGTGCTGGCCGACTGCTATCGGGCGCTCGGGCGACTCGATGATGTCGAGTTTCTGTGGCAGGAGCTCGGTGACGCATCGCCGAGCGGTGAGATCGTCACCGAGGGGCGCATCGTCCTCGCCGGCGCCTATGCCGACGAGGGTGACCTCGCCAAGGCGATCCGGACACTGCAATCGGGCTGGAAGTTGCCGAAGAACCCGGGGGATCAGCATCTCCGTCGTGCCTACGCATTGGCCGACTTCTACGACAGGGCCGGCAAGGCCGCCCGGGCGAGAGAACTGTTCAAGTGGATCGCCGGACACGAGCCGCGGTTCGTCGACGTCAAGACCCGGGTCAAGCAGCTGAGCTGATCGGCGTGTCACACCCGTTCGCTAGCGTCGGGTTCGTCACTTCCCCTCTCGACGCGGCGACTGCCGCGAGGTGAAGGGAAACCAATGGCCACAGACACCGTGGGTCCGCTCGACGGATCGTTCAACATCTGCGTCGTGCAAGGGGAGTTGACCTCCGATGTGCGAGTCTCCGACCTGCCCGCCGGTGGGGTCGTGCACAACTTCGAGATGCGGGCGGGAGCCGATGGCGAGGCGCACACCGTGCCGGTCGCGTGGCACGACCCGATCCGGCCGCCGAAGCTGCGGCGTGGTGACGGTGTCGTGGTCGTGGGTGCGGTTCGGCGCCGATGGTTTCGGGCCGGTGGTGCAAGCCACAGCCGCACCGAGCTGTTGGCCGACTGCGTGGCCAAGGCGGGGTCGATTCGGTCCGCGAAGGCTGTCGAAGCCGCCGCGGCGAGATTGCATGGGCCGGGCCCGTCGAAGCGCTGACGGGGGATGCACCACCTTCGCGTCCGTGTGGTTAGGGTGGCGCTTGCCTGTCATCAGTGTCGCTGGCGGGCAAGGGGGCACGGTGACCAACACAGAAGAGCGCTCGTCCGAGATCCGGGAAGTCGATCAGATCGTCGTCCGATTCGCGGGCGACTCGGGCGACGGCATGCAGCTGACGGGCGATCGTTTCACCTCGGCAAGTGCGTTGTTCGGAAACGATCTTGCCACGCTGCCGGAGTTTCCCGCCGAGATTCGTGCCCCAGCCGGCACTCTCGCCGGCGTCTCGGCGTTTCAGGTGCACATCTCGGATCACGACATCCACACGCACGGCGATGCGCCGAACGTGTTGGTCGCGATGAATCCGGCGGCGATGAAGAGCGACCTCGGGAAGCTCGAGCCGGGCGGAACGGTGATCGTCAACACCGACGCCTTCGAGGAACGCAATCTGGCGAAGGCCGGCTACGACGCGAATCCGCTCGACGATGGCTCGCTCGACGGCTTCACCGTCATCCGTGCGCCCATGACCGAGCTGACCAAGGAGGTCTGCAAGGACCTCGGCGTCAAGCCTCGCGACGCCGAGCGGTCGAAGAACTTCTTCGCCCTCGGTCTCGTGTCGTGGCTCTACACCCGGCCGACGGATCCGACCCTGCACTGGATTCGCGAGAAGTTCGCCGGCAAGGATCTCGTGATCGCGGCGAACGAGGCGGCGTTCAAGGCCGGGCATGCGTTCGGCGAGACCGCGGAGCTGAGCGCCAGCCGGCTCGCGGTGCGGCCGGCGCAGTTGCCGCCGGGCACCTACACGAACATCAACGGCAACACCGCGCTCTCGTGGGGTCTCATCGCTGCGTCGCAGAAGGCCGGGATTCCGATCTTCCTCGGCTCGTACCCGATCACGCCGGCCAGCGACATCCTCCACGAGCTCGCCAAGCACAAGAACTTCGGGGTGCGCACGCTGCAGGCCGAGGACGAGATCGCCGCAATCGGATCCGCACTCGGCGCGAGCTACGGCGGCCTCCTCGGTGTGACCACCACGAGCGGGCCCGGCGTCGCGCTGAAGGGCGAGACGCTCGGACTGGCTGTCAGCCTCGAGCTGCCGCTGGTGCTGGTCGACATCCAGCGTGGCGGTCCGTCGACCGGTTTGCCGACCAAGACCGAGGCCGCCGACTTGATGATGGCCCGCTACGGGCGTCACGGTGAGGCGCCCCTCCCGATCGTGTCGGCGAACTCCCCGTCGGATTGCTTCAACGCCGCGTTCGAAGCGGTTCGGATCGCACTGCGGTACCGCACGCCCGTCATCTTGTTGTCCGACGGCTACCTGGCGAACGGAACCGAGCCGTGGCGGCTGCCCGATGTCGACTCGCTGCCCGACATCCCGGTCGAGTTCGCGTCCGGGATGAATGCACTCAACGAGGACGGCGATCCCGTCTTCTGGCCCTACCTGCGCAATGACGATCTCGCCCGCCCCTGGGCCGTCCCCGGGACCGACGGACTCATGCACCGCATCGGCGGAATCGAGAAGCAGGACGGTACGGGCAACATCAGCTACGACCCGGTGAACCACGGGCACATGGTCGACCTGCGCGAGGAACGGATCGACAAGATCGCCGAGTCGTACCCGGCGACCGACATCGTCGGCGACGACGACGGCCTGTTGTTGCTCGGGTGGGGATCGACCTGGGGAGCGATCACCGGAGCCGCCGGGCGGCTGCGTCGTGGCGGCCGTCGCGTCGGCCACGTCCACCTTCGCAACCTCCATCCGTTGCCGAACGATCTCGGGGAGATCCTGGGGAGATACGACCAGGTGATCATTCCCGAGATGAACCTCGGCCAATTGTCGGCGCTGGTGCGCGCGGAGTACCTGGTCGACGCGAAGTCGATCTCGAAGGTGACGGGCCAGCCCTTCACCGCCGGCGAACTCGTGGCTCGTATCGAGGAGATAGTCAAGTGAGCGACACCGCAACAACCACCAAGAAGGACTGGTCGAGCGATCAGGAGGTGCGCTGGTGCCCCGGCTGCGGCGACTACTCCATTCTCACGGCCATGCAACTGCTGATGCCGGAGATCGGCACCCGTCGAGAAGAGACGGTGTTCATCTCGGGCATCGGCTGCGCCGCCCGGTTCCCGTATTACATGAACACCTACGGGATGCACAGCATCCACGGGCGTGCTCCCGCGATCGCGACCGGCCTGGCGCTGGCTCGACCCGATCTCGACGTCTGGGTCGTCGGCGGCGATGGCGACATGCTGTCGATCGGCGGCAACCATCTGATCCACGCCCTGCGCCGCAACGTCAACCTGACCATCTTGTTGTTCAACAACCAGATCTACGGATTGACCAAGGGCCAGTACTCGCCGACCAGTGAAGTCGGGAAGGTGACGAAGTCGACCCCGATGGGCTCGCTCGACACGCCGTTCAATCCGATCTCGGTGGCGCTCGGTGCGGAAGCGAGCTTCGTCGCCCGCACTCACGACATGGACCGCGCACACATGCAGGCGATGTTTCGCCGCGCCCACGACCACAAGGGCGCGGCGATCGTCGAGGTGTACCAGAACTGCAACGTGTTCAACGACGGCGCGTTCGACCAGATCACGAAGAAGGACGTTCGCGATGACATGCTCATCGATCTCGTCCACGGCGAGCCGGTCACGTTCGGTTCTGAGGGCCAGCACGGCGTGATGCTCGACCAGGGCAGCGCTCGCATCGTCGATGTGGCCGATGTCGGTCTGGATGCGATCGTGGTCCACGACGAGACAGCCCCCGACCCGTCGGTCGCGTTCGCGCTCAGCCGGCTTGCGTCGGACCGCCACAGTCCGACCCCGGTGGGGGTGTTTCGCGCCGTCGAGCGGCCCGACTACGGCGCCGGCGTCGACGCCCAGCTCGCTGCGGCGCAGACCACCAAGGGTGGCGGCGATCTCAAGGGTCTGCTCCACAGCCTCCCGACCTGGGAGGTCAGCTGACCGCCTGGGCCATCGACCTCGACGGTGTGATCTGGCGCGGGACAGAGACGGTGCCGGGTGCGCCGGAGGCGATCGAACTGCTTCGGCGCGACGGTGCGCCGTTGGCGTTCGTCACGAACTCCGCAGCCCGCACGCCGCGTCAGGTCGCCGAGAAGCTCGCATCGCACGGGATTCCCGATGCCGAGGACTTCGTCGTCACCGCCGCCATGGCGGCGGCGGCGATGGTCGAACCCGGGCAGCGGGTCCTGATGGTCGGCAGCGACGGGCTTCGTCAGGCGCTGCTCGAGCGCGGCGCGGACCTGGTCGAGTCGGGAACGGTCGATGTGGTGGCGGTCGGGATCACGCCCGATTTCGACTATGCGGCCATGACCGCGGCGATGCGGGCTGTTCGTTCGGGGGCTCGGTTCATCGCGACCAACGACGATGCCACGTTTCCCGACGCCGACGGACTGCTCCCGGGAAATGGCGCGCTGGTCGCAGCGATCGCCACATGCGCAGAGCAAGTGCCGGAGATCGCCGGGAAGCCCCACGCGCCGATCGCTGCATTCGTTCGCGATCGGTTGGGCGACACCGGCATCATGGTCGGTGATCGGCCCGAGACCGACGGGCGCTTCGCCGTCTCGGTCGGCTACGACTTCGCCCTGGTGCTCAGTGGCGTCGTCGGCGTCGGGGACCTGCCCGTGGAGCCGACGCCACAGTTCGTGGCCGACGACATCTTGTCGTTGGTGCGACGCGTGCACTGATCCGCCGCCGTTTCTCACGGAACGCGGTCGACAACATGGGGCGCGCGCCCCATGCCACGGGGCACCGGTGCGGTACTCTGGGCCGTTGTGCGGAGGCGATGGAAGCAGATCGCAGGTGTCATGGCACTCGTTGCCACCACGGGCGCCGGCGCGGCTGCATTTCAGATCGGGCCTGATGTCGTCACCGACGTCCTGACCCCGTCCACCGGACTCTGGGTGCCGGCGCCGGTCACCGGCGAGATCGTCCACGTCGACGCCGCGAGCGGGGAGGTGACCGCTCGTGTCGCAGTTGCCGACTCGGGGGCGACGCTCGACGTGGCCGAGACCGAGAACGGTGTGGTGGTGCTCGACCGCAGCACCGGGAGCGTCTCGTTGGTCGATCCCGGGCTGCACGAGGTCGTTCGCAAGGTCGGCGGCCTCCCCGCCGACGGTTCGACCTTCGACATCGGACCCGAGGTGATCGTCGTCGCCGATCGCGCGTCGGTCGCGTTGATCGATCCACTGATCACCGGTTCGACCGTGGTGCCGATCGACGGCACGATTCGATCGGTCGCTGCGAACGGGACGGACGCAGTCGTCGACAACGAGCTCCAGCGATTCTCCGTCGGTGCCGAAGGGACGGTGGATGCGTCGACGTCGTCCGGTCACGTCGTGCGGGTGATCGATCGCGTCGTTGCGCTGCGGGGTGATCGGGTCACCGATCTCAGCGGCGACGAGGTCGGCTGCTTCGAGAACAACCTGTCGGGCCCCGATGAGGCGATCGGGACAGCGGAACGCTGGGTCGTGGCGATCGACGGTTCGAATGTGCACGTGGCGGATCTCACCAACGGCGAATGTGCCGTCGTCCGACTCGGCGACAGTGCGGGCGCGCTCGGCCGGCCGGTGGTCGCCGATCGGCGGGTGTTCGTGCCCGAGACGACCACTGGCGCCGTCTACGTGATCAATCCCGACGATGGCGAGTTCACGCGGTATCAGGTCCTCGCCCCCGGCCTGTTGCGGCTCCGTTCCCGTGACGACATGGTGGTGGCGTTCGACGTCGCCGGTCCATTGGCCGCGCTCATCGATCGTGACGGCAATGCGGTGCTGGTCGACACCTCGGTCGAGTCCCTCTCGATCTCGACGACGCCGGGTGATGGCGACAACGCGGCTGCCGGGGATGTCGGAGATGCCCCGGCCGTCGCGATCGAGGGTGCCGATTCCGTCGTCGCCGCCAACGGCGACGACGTGCTCGACGCCAATGTCCTGGCGATGACGATCGAGGATCCGACGGACGACGCGCCCGACGTGGTCTCCGACGGCGAACTGGTCGCGAACTTCTCGTTCAGCGCGACCACGGTGGCGGTCGGCGAACCAGTGCGTTTCGTCGACAACTCCACGGGTGGACCCGAGTCATGGCGTTGGGACTTCGGCGACGGGACCGGCGACGAGGGCCCGGAGGTGAACAAGTCATGGGACGAGCCGGGGACCTATCCGGTCACGCTCACGGTCCAGCGCGGGACTGACGAGGACGAGATCAGCCTGTCGATCACGGTCGTCCCCGGTGAGGTCGCGCTGCCGCCGGCCGCCGACTTCGTGTTCTCGTCCACGGTGGTCGAGGTCGGCGACGACGTGCGTTTCGAGGATCGCAGCGACGGCGAGATCGATCGCTGGCGCTGGGACTTCGGCGACGGCGAGAGTGCCACGACGCCGGACGCGTCCCACTCATGGTCTGCGCCGGGTCGGTACACGGTTCGGCTGACGGTGGCCAACGACCAGGGATCGGACCGGGCGTCCGTCGTGATCGAGGTCGTCGACGGCCTCCAGGCCCCCCGAGCCGTTGTCACCGCGTCCACGACACGGGCCGCGCTCGGCGAAGCGGTGCGGTTCAGCGGCTCGTCGACCACGAGCCCTGCGGCCTACACCTGGAATTTCGGTGACGGTCGCACGAGCAACGGTGCCGACGTCGTCCACGTGTTCCTGGCGACCGGTACCTACACCGTGACGCTGACGGCGCAGAATGCGGCCGGCAGGTCGACGGCCGAGGTCACCGTCGTGGTTTCGCCGCCGACGTTGGCACCGACGGCCGTCATCGGCACGTTGCCCTCGGTGATCGAGGTCGGCGATCCGGTCTCGCTCAGCAGCCTGTCGACCAACAGCCCCGACACGGAGCAGTGGACGTTCGGCGACGGCGCGACCGCGTCGGGCGCGAACGTGACCCATACCTGGACGTCGGAAGGCACCTATCTCCTGACGTTGACGGCGACCAACATCGCCGGCTCCAACAGCGTCACCGAGACCATCGAGGTGGTCGCGGAGCTACCGCCACCCGTCGCTCGGATCGCGGACTTCGATCCGACCCCGTGGGTCGGTGAAGCGACCGAGTTCCTCAGCGCCAGCCTCGACGCAACGTCGTGGCGCTGGGACTTCGGCGACGGGTCGACCTCGACGGCGACCAACCCGCTCCACACGTACACGTCGCCGGGGCAGAAAACGGTGACGCTCACGGTGACCAATCGCAACGGCTCCGACACGACCACGGTGGTCGTGGAGCCTCGGATCCGGCCGATCGCGTCGTTCGAGGCGAGTGCGCGATTCATCCGCGCCGGCGACTCGGTCACGTTCACCGACACCTCCACGGGGGGACCGGCCTCGTGGGCGTGGAACTTCGGCGATGGCTCCACCAGCGCGGCCCGGAACCCGACACACACCTACGCCGCGACCGGCACCTACCCGGTGACCCTCACGATCGAGAACAGTCTGGGCGATGCGTCCACCTACGGCCCGATCGTCATCAGCGTCGATCCGGCCGAACCCGTCCTCGACTCCGTCGGCCTCGCGGCCGGCGGTGACGGCGTCGTGACGACACTCGAGACCGTGGCGTTCACCGCGGTCGTCGCCGCCGATTCGGGACCGATCCAGCTCTACGAGATCGACTTCGGTGACGGCTCGGGCATCTTCGGTGGGAGCTCGGCCACGTTCACCCAGGACTACGCCGCCGCCGGCGTCTACACGGTCCGCATGCGAGCGTTCGGCGGCCTTTCCGAGTGGAGTCCGTGGGTTTCTCGCAGTGTCACCGTGGTCGACCCGCCGGCGCCCCAGGTGACGATCAACCCCTTCGCCGACCCCCAACAGCTCGGTCCGGTCGCGTTCTCGGGCAGCAGGACGGGTGGCGGACCGGTCGGCGTCTGGCGCTGGGAGATACGGCGCGGGTCGGTCGTCGTCGGTCAGTACACGGGGCAGTCGATCACCCACACGTTCACCGACCAGGGTGCGCACACCGTCACCCTGACCGCCGAGAGCCCGGTGGCCGCGGTGCCCGACGATGTGGTCTCGCGAGGTCTGGAGATCGTGCCGCCACCGCCACCGTCGATCGACGGGATCGTGGCGACCCCCACCCCGGCGACCGCGGGCGTGCAGGTGTCGTTCTCGACGCAGGTCTCCGGCTCGGTCGCGCTCTGGGAGTGGAACTACGAGGGCACCTGGGAGACCGGGACCTCCACCGGCCAACATGTCTTCAACACGACAGGCGTGAAGAACGTGCGGCTTCGTGTCACCGACGCGGTCGGCCAAACGGCACAAGGTCAGGTGCAGGTGCGGGTGAATCCGGCACCGTCGTTGACCCCGATCTCCGTGTCGCCGGCGTCGACCGTGCAGACGGGTGCCACTGCGGCCCTCTCGTCGTCCGACAGCAACGGTCTCACCGGCCTCACCTGGAATTGGCGGGTCTATCCCACCGGTCAGACGCCGCCGTCGTCTCCGACCTATCCGAACGCAGGGCCCTCGATCAACCACCAGTTCACCGGGGCGGGCAGCTGGACCGTGTCGGTGACCGCGGTCGACCAGAACGGTGTGTCGGATCAGGAGATCACGTTCGTGACCGTCCAGGACCCGCTCGTCGCGGAGTTCGACCACTCCCAGACCGGCCCGCTCCAGATCAGCTTCTCCGATGCCTCGACAGGAGCGTCGGCCGACACGTGGCTCTGGAGCTTCTCGGGCGGGGTCGGCGACACCGCCGCCCCGAACCCCGTCGTGTCGTTCCCGGCGCCGGGCGCCTATCTCGTGACCCTGACCGTGTGGTCGGGGGCCCAGAGCGACTCGGTGAGCCGAACGATCACCGTGACCTGAGGAATCCGACGGGCTGGCGGCCTTGGCGAGACCGCGGCGGTCGCGGTGGGCGGTAGCGCAGGACCCGCGGGTCGATGAGGCGCAGGATCACGGTGTAGCCGCCCTTGACCTCGCGCAGCGTCGACTCGACGCGCCGCAGCTCCTCCCACGCCAGGGTCCCGTCGTCGACGGTGGGATCCGTGGGGCCGTGGAGCGCACGCGCCGCCAACTCGCCGAGGAGATGGGCCTCGTCACCGAGTTCGTCGTCCATCGACCGCGCGGTCGCGACGACGTCGCCGATGGTGGACGTCGCCGTGATCGTCGCTCCCAGCTCACGGAGTCGGTCGACGAACTCGGCCCACGCCCCGAGGACCCGACTCGCTGCTCGCCGGTTGGTCGCGTGACGGAACTGCCGTCGGGCGACGCGCACGACGATCAGCACGGCGAGGAGCACGGCGATCGCGATCGCCGCGTAGACGACCGTGTCGCGCAAGGTGATGTCGTCGTCGCCGCCGATCGAGGTCTCGTCGGGGTCCTCACCCGGGCCGAGTTCTCGAGGGAGCGCCTGCGCCCGCACCACCGGGTTCTCGACGAGCGACGTCGTGGTCACCGTCGCGTCATCGGCGACATCGGGCGCAACGTCGGGCACCGGCGGGACCGGGTCGCTGGCGACCCATCCGACACCGGGCAGCGCGGCCTCCGTCCACACGTGGAGGTCACTCGACTCGACGACCGGTCCCGTGGCGACATAGCCCACCACGAGGCGGCTCGGAATGCCGACGGCCCGCAACATCAGGGCGTGGAGCGACGCGATCTGCTCCGCTCCCGTCGCCCGCCCGTCGACCAGATCGGCGCGGAGACGCCCGAACGAGTTGCCGGGGGGCCGTGATTCGTTGCGCTCGAGCTCGCGAACCCGTGCAGAGATGGCGTTGATCGTCGAGATGGCGTCGGTGCTGCCCAGCGCAGCGGCCTCCGCCGCCGCCCGGATCTCCTCGGGCAGGGCGGAAGGGGTCTGGCTGAAGGTCCCGGACACCGCGTTGCGGTCGGCTTCGAGCCCTTCGAGCTCGGTTCGGTCGACCGATGTGCCGGTGAACTCGTAGGTGTCGACGCTGGTGGTCTCGAGCGCGGTCTGCGCCTGCTCGTTCCACAAGATGTCGTTGATGTCGAGGCTGATGAGGCGATCGGGGAGTGGGATCCAGGGACCCGTCGACGACTCGAGTTCGACGGCGTAGTTGACGATCTCGCCTGGCGGGAGGATCTCGGGGGTGGGGAAGGTCGCGACATCCTCGTAGTCGGTTGCCGGGAGCCAGCGCTCGCCGTTGTGTGTGTCGTAGACCTGGAGGCGGAGCCGGAGGGGGCTCGTGATCGGTGGGCCGTCGAGGCGGAGCACGACTCGATCGTCGGTGACCGAGATCCCGAACTCGGCCAGGATGTCGGGCACGACTTCGGTCACGGTTTCGGTCGTGCGCGCCGCGCGCGGGTCGACCGGTTCGCGATCGACGAGGCCGGCGACCGTCGCCGCGACCATCGCGAGCCCGGCGGACCCTGCGATGACGAGCAGCAGGGAGCCCGCCCGTCCGGGACGCCAATGCTGTTTGCTCGACCGGGTCGTGGTGGCGATCGCGAGCAACGCGAGACCGCCGACACCGATGCCGACCATCGCCGAGGTGAGGTCGCGGGGCAGCGCGGCGGTCGTCGACACCCAGAGAACCGCGGCTGCGCCGGCCACACCGGCGAGCACCGTGCGGTGTCGCGCGGCCACATGGACGCCCAGGGCGACCGCGATCCAGGTGAGAATCGCGGTGAAGGTCTCCGCGCTCTGACGGTCGGTCAGGGGGAATTCCTCGTCGAGCAGAGCCTCCCAGCCGGAGAACACCCCCTCGCCGAGCTCGCGGCCGACCGCCCATGACACCGGATCCGTCCAGAAGATGCCTCGCATCGAGACCGTCACCGCCCAGACGAGCGACCCGAGGACGGCCGCGAGCGCGGCGGCGGTACCCGAGGGGCGGGACTCGGCAGATTCGAGGACGCTGGCCACGAGCGCGGCGGCGAGGGCCGCCCCGAGGACGCTGAAGGCCCAATCCCAGTCGCCGAATGCCTCTCGAAGGGGGAGCGCCGCAACAGCCACCATCACCGCGATGCTGAGCGACGTCGTGAACGACGGCCTGAGCGTCATCGTCGCATCCGCCGGTTCCAGGCCTGGGCGAAGTCCGCCGAGGTGTTGGCGTTGATCAGCACGGCGCCGACGAGGTCGTAGACCTCCGACGAGGTTCCCGACCCCATGCGGATCATCGTGAGCTGATCGAATCGTTTGCGAATCGGGCCGAGGCTGCGGAGGGCATCGACTCCGGCCCGTCCGGTGATCACGGCACACGAGAGCCCGGCGGGATCGTTGCTGGCGGCGACCGCGGCCTCGCCGAGGTCCATCGTCTCGTCGTCGTGGCGTTGGAGGCCGGCGAGCAGATCCATGACGGCGAGTCGGGACGAGCGGTCGTCGATCACGTGGCCGTCGCTGGTGCGAAAAGTGAACGGGAAGCGCCGGATCATCGCCGAGACGATCACGCTCGCCGCGGCGCGAACTGCGTCCTCGAAGGACTCGTCGTCGTAGAGATCGCGACTCGTGTCGAGGATGACCGTGGTGCGGGGTCGGTGGACGTCGATGTTGTGGCGAACCATCAGCTGGCCCACGCGGGCCGAAGATCGCCAGTGCACCAGCCGGAGGTCGTCGCCCGGTACGTATTCGCGCAGGTTGGAGAAGGTGATCCCGCCCTCGGCGGCCTCACCCGACGGAAGGCCCTCGAGGTCTCGGCGGATCCCGGCGGGAAACGGCGACACGTCGTGGACCTGAGGATGGACGACCAGTCGGCTGAGTCCGGAGTCGATGTCGCCGCGCCGGGCGAGGCCGATCGGGTCGCCGCGCCGGACCGTGAGCGGGCCCACGGCGAAGATGCCTCGGCGCTCCGTCGGGATCTCGTTGGTGATCACGACCGACTCTCCGGGGTCGAGCGCCGGGATCTCGATGGGAAGGCCGGTGTCGCCGAAGTGTTCGATGCCGCGCAGCGCGCCGTTGGTCCGCCGGCCCTGGTTCGTGATGGTGAGCTCCGCGATGGCACTCTCGCCTGCCGTCACCCGATCGGGCAGGACCCGACGATCGCATCGCATGTCGGGCGGACGTCCGACGAGGATCAGCGCGATCAACACCGCCGCGATCAGCGTTGCCCCCATTCCCGTCAGCGTGGGATAGCCGATGCCCAGACCGATCAGGGAGAGGACGACGCCGGCGAAGAGGGCGCCGCGCCCGGCGGGGGTCACCGGATCAGCTCCGGGTGGTCTCGTCCACCGGGGTCTGGCTCAACACTTCGTTCACGATGGCGTTGCCGGTGATGCCCCGCAGTTCCGCTTCGGGCGTCACGACGATCCGGTGGGGGAGGACGTGCGGCGCGAGTAGCCGGACGTCGTCCGGCGCGACGAAGTGGCGGCCGTTGCTGGCCGCCCAGGCCCTGGCTGCGCTGGCGAGCGCGATGGTCCCGCGGGGGCTCACGCCGATGCGGATGTCGGGTCGAACACGGGTCGCCGTGGAGAGGGTGACGAGGTATTCCTTGACGAGCGGACCGACGTGCACCCGGTCGGCGATACGCGTCATCTGCGCGAAGCGTTCGGTGTCGACGACCGGCGCGAGTTCGGTTCTGTCCCAGCGCTTCTCGTGCTGGTCGAGGATCTCCATCTCGGCGTCGGCGTCGGGGTAGCCGATGTGGAGGCGCATGAGGAAGCGGTCGAGCTGCGCCTCGGGGAGTTCGTAGGTGCCGTCGAGTTCGATCGGGTTCTGTGTTGCGAGCACGATGAAGGGTTCGGGAACGGGGCGGGGCATGCCGTCGACGGTGACCTGGTGTTCTTCCATCACCTCGAGGAGGGCGGCCTGGGTTTTCGGCGACGCCCGGTTGATCTCGTCGGCCACGACGACGTTGGCGAACACGGGCCCGTCGTGGAACTCGAAGGTGTTCTCGCCCTGGTTGTAGATCTGGACGCCGGTGACGTCGGTCGGCAGGAGATCAGGCGTGAACTGGATGCGTTGCAGCGATCCGTCGATGGTCTCGGCCAGGGCCCGGGCGAGCGAGGTCTTGCCGACGCCGGGAACGTCTTCGATGAGAAGGTGCCCGTCGGCGAGCATGCAGGTGATGGCGAGCCGTACGACGTCGGGCTTTCCCTTGAGCACGTGCTCGACGTTCGTGGCGATCTTGGCGAAATCGGCCTGGAACCCCGCGACCTGTTCTCGGATCGCGTCGTCTGGATCTGCCGCCATGATTCCCTTCTCTGCCGCGCAGGCGCTCGTTGGGGCCTGCTCTGCGAATTCTGCCGTCCTGTCGGCAGAGAGGCCATGTTAGGGAGCGCAACTGCCTAGAGTGACGGCTTCCGGGTATTTCCGTGGGGATGTCGGTGACACACACACCGTGGCAACGTGCACTGGATGGGCGATGAGTCGCCGTCGACGCCTGGACGCGGAGCTCGTGCGTCGAGAACTCGCCGACAGCCGGAGCCGGGCCCAGGAGCTGATCGTCTCGCGACGGGTCCTCGTGGGGGGTGCCGTCGCCGAGAAGGCGGCGCGTCAGGTCGACCCGGGTGACGCGATCGAACTGCTCGGCGACGGCCCCCGATTCGTGTCGCGCGGCGGCGAGAAGCTGGCGGCCGCGCTCGAGCGCTTCGCGGTCGATGTCGAGGGCCGACGGGTCGTCGATGCCGGGTCGTCGACCGGTGGATTCACCGACTGCGTACTCCAGGCCGGTGCGGCGCACGTCGTCGCGATCGATGTCGGCCGCAACCAGCTGCACGAACGCATGCGGGCCGATCGGCGCGTCGCGGTCCACGAACAGACCAACATCCGAACGCTGGACCCGGAAGCGGTCGGCGGGCCCGGCGATGTCCTGGTCGGGGATCTCTCGTTCATCTCGTTGCGGACGGTGCTCGACTCGCTCCTGGCGCTCACCGTCGAGGGCGGCGATCTGGTGCTCCTCGTGAAGCCCCAGTTCGAGGCGGGCAAGGCGGAAGCCGACCGGGCCAAGGGCGTCATACGCGATGCCGAGGTCTGGTCCCGCACGCTCACGGAGGTGTGCATCGCACTCCAGGAGCGGGGAGCGGCCATCATGGGGGCCATGACCTCCCCGATCACCGGTGGCGACGGCAACGTCGAGTTCCTCGTCCATGCCCGACGCGGTGGCGCGCCTGGCGACGTCGATGCCCAGGTGGCCGCAGCGCTCGCAGAAGTCGAGGGGCGCTGATGGCCGAGGTCGGGCTGATCGTGCACCTCGGACGTGAAGAAGCGGCTGCGCACGCTCGTGATCTGGCCACGTGGCTGGTCGGCGAGGGCCATCGTGTGCGCATCCCGCCCGAGGACGCGGCGGTCAGCGGGCTCGAGCGGCACCAGGTCGACACCGGCGACTTCGCTCCGGGCCTCGACCTCGTCGTGACGCTGGGAGGCGACGGGTCGATCCTGCGCGCCGTGGAACTGCTCGACCGGGCCTCCGTGCCGATTCTCGGCGTCGACCACGGACAGCTCGGCTATCTCACCGAGGTCGAACCCGGAGAAGCGCAGCAGGCTGTGGCGCGTGTTCTGCGTGGCGACCACGAACTCGACGAGCGCATGCTCATCGACGTCGCGATCCGCACCGGCGACGAGGTGCAGCACCACCTCGCCCTCAACGAGGTGGTCGTCGAGCGGTCCGCCGAGGTCAACACCATCCGCCTCACCGTCGACCTCGACGGTGAGTTCTTCACGACATATGCCGCCGACGGACTCATCGTGGCGACGCCGACCGGCTCGACGGCATACGCGTTCTCGGCCCGCGGCCCGATCGTCGACCCGAGCCATTCGGCGCTGCTGCTCACGCCGGTTTCGCCCCACATGCTGTTCGATCGGTCACTGGTTCTCGCCCCGACGACCCGCTGCACGCTCACGGTCGACGGGCATCGGCCGGCAGCAGTGTCAGTGGACGGTCGTAGGGTGGCGATCGTGGGAGACGGCGACACGATCGAGTGCACCGCCGCCGCCCACACGGCCCGGTTGGTGTCGCTCGGGCCACGTCGTTTCCATCGAGTGCTGAAAGCGAAGTTCGGGCTGAATGATCGATAACCACCACCTCCTGTCCGTCGGGAACCGGCCGTGCTGATCGAGCTGGTCGTGCGCGACCTCGGCGTGATCAACGAGCTCTCGCTCGTGCTCGGGCCGGGAATGACCGCGGTCACCGGTGAGACGGGTGCCGGCAAGACGCTCATCGTGGGGGCGATCGACCTGCTGACCGGTGGGCGAGCGGATGCGTCGCTGGTGCGGCCCGGAGCCGACGAGGCCGAGATCGAGGGCCGGTTCGTGCACGACGACGAGGAAGTGATCGTACGGCGGGTGATTCCCCGCGACGGCCGTTCGCGGGTCTATCTCAACGGGCGGCTGGCCACGGTCGCCGCGCTGAGCGAGCACGGCGCCGATCTGGTCGACCTCCACGGGCAGCACGCCCATCAGTCGTTGTTGAAGGGTCCGGTCCAGCGGGCCGCGCTCGATCGTTTCGGCGTGATCGACACGTCGGGGCTCGCCGTCCTGATCGACGATCTGCGGGCAGTCGATGCCGCGCTGGCCGAGCTCGGCGGTGACGAGCGGGCGCGAGCCCGCGAGATCGACCTGTTGCAACACCAGCTCGACGAGATCGAGGCGGCCGGCATCACCGGCCCCGACGAGGACCAGCGGCTCGACCAGGAGGAAGACCTGCTGGCTGACGCCACAGCCCATCGGGAGGCCGCTGCGGCGGCGCGCAGCCTCCTCGACGCCGATGGCGCGGCGGCCGGCGCGGTGGCCGAGGCGCTCGCCGCGGTCGAGGGGCGGGCCCCGTTCGCCGATGTCGAGGTCCGGCTGCGCTCCGTGATGGCTGAGCTGTCCGATCTGGCGGCCGAGGTGCGGGACCGGGCCGAGGGGATCGACGACGACCCCGAACGCCTGGCGGCATTGCGTGAGCGGCGCGCCATGTTGCGAGAGTTGCGCCGCAAGTACGGCGACGATCTCGCCGAGGTCGAATCGTTCGCGAGGGAGTCGGCCGAGCGTCTCGCCGAGCTGCGCAGCCACGACCAGCGTGCTGCCGCACTCGACACCCGTCGCGGGGAGCTGCTGGTGCAGCTGACCAAGGAGCAGGCGAGGGTTCGGGCCGCACGGGTCGCGGCCGCGCCGCGGCTCGCTGCCGCGGTCGAGGGCCACCTCGCCGGCCTGGCCATGGCCGGTGCCCGCCTCACCGTGGCGGTCGAGGGCCCGGCGGGCGACGAGGTCACGTTCCTCCTGGCCGCAAACGCCGGCCACGATCCCCAGCCCCTCGCGAAGGTCGCCTCCGGCGGCGAGCTCGCCCGCACGATGCTGGCGCTGCGTCTGGTGCTGAGCGCCGGACCGCCCACGCTCGTGTTCGACGAGGTCGACGCAGGCATCGGCGGCGCGGCGGCCAACATGGTCGGCAGCTCGTTGGCCGCGTTGGCCGACACCCACCAAGTGCTCGTGGTCACGCATCTCGCCCAGGTCGCGGCGGTGGCCGATCATCACGTCGCGATCTCGAAGCATTCCGTCGAGGGCGCGACGGTGAGTGCCGCCGGCCTGCTCGATCGCGAGTCGAGGATCACCGAGATCAGCCGGATGCTGTCGGGGTCGCCCGACTCCGAAGCCGCACGCGAGCACGCGATCGAACTGCTCGGGTCGGGTCGATCATGAGATTGGTGCCGCGCCGTGCGCGCCACCACCCGTTCGAAGGGTTATGTTGAGATCCCGATGACGAAGCACATCTTTGTGACCGGTGGTGTGGTGAGCGGGCTCGGCAAGGGGCTCAGTGGCTCCTCGCTCGGTCGACTGCTCAAGGCTCGGGGTCTGCGGGTTTCCATGCAGAAGCTCGATCCGTATCTCAATGTCGATCCGGGGACGATGAACCCCTTCGAGCATGGCGAGGTGTTCGTCACCGACGATGGCGGTGAGACCGACCTCGACCTCGGTCACTACGAGCGGTTCGTCGACGAGAACCTCACCCAGGACTCCAACGCGACCACCGGCTCGATCTACTCCGCGGTGATCGCAGCCGAGCGGCGCGGCGACTACCTGGGCAAGACCGTGCAGGTCATCCCGCACATCACCGATGAGATCAAGCGCCGGATCAATCGACTCGTCTCCGACGACGTCGACGTCATCATCACCGAGGTCGGCGGCACGGTGGGCGACATCGAGATCCTTCCGTTCCTCGAGGCGATCCGTCAGTTCCGGCTCGATGTCGGCCGTGAGAACGTCTTCTACATCCACGTGACGTTGGTGCCCTACATCGGCCCGTCGTCGGAACAGAAGACCAAGCCGACTCAGCACTCGGTCACCGAGCTGCGCAGCCGCGGCATCCAGCCCGACGCGATCGTGTGTCGCTCCGATGATCCGATCAGTGCCGACCTGCGCCGCAAGATCTCCAACCTCTGCGACGTCCCGATGGAAGGGGTGGTCAACGCGGCCGATGCGTCGAGCCTCTACGACATCCCCCTCGTGCTGCACGACGAAGGGCTCGACGACTATGTGTGCCGGATGCTCGGGCTCGACGACCACGAGATCGATCTCGAGCCGTGGAAGCAGATCGTGGCGAAGGTCGAAGCGGCGACCACGCCGGTGCGCGTCGGCCTGATCGGCAAATACGTCAGTCTGCCGGATGCCTATCTCTCGGTGGTCGAGTCGCTCAACCACGGCGGGCTCCACCACGGCGGCGATGTCCAGATCGAATGGATCCAGGCCGAAGAGGTCGAGGGTCTGCTCGCGGCGGGTCGTCTCAAGGATCTCGACGGCATCGTCATCCCCGGCGGCTTCGGCGAACGTGGTGTCGAGGGCAAGATCGCGGCGGCGGCCTACGCCCGCGAGTTCGACATCCCGTGCCTGGGGCTGTGCCTGGGTATGCAGGTGATGACGATCGAATACGCCCGCAATGCGCTCAACCTGGCCGGTGCCAACTCGACCGAGTTCGACAGCCGCACGCCGCATCCGGTGATCGATCTCATGGAGAGCCAACGCGATGTGACCGACATGGGTGGCACCATGCGTCTCGGTGCCTATGTTGCCCAGCTCCTGCCCGGGTCCCGTGTCGCGCTGGCCTACGGCAAGGAGACGGTCTCGGAGCGTCATCGCCATCGCTACGAGTTCAACCCGAAGTACCGCAGCCGCTTCGAAGACAGCGATCTGGTGCTCTCCGGCGAGTCACCCGACGGTCGGCTCGTCGAGTTCATCGAGCTGAAGAACCATCCGTTCTGGATCGCCACACAGGCCCATCCCGAGTTCAAGAGCCGCCCTGATCGCCCGTCGCCGCTCTTCCGCGAGTTCGTCAAGGCGGCGATGGAGCGCGCCGCCGGTCGGAACCCTCAGCTCATCGACCCCGACGCCGAGGTCTCGGCGGCGGCGGAGTCGGCCGCCGCCGACTCGTGACCGAACCGGGGCCCCGCTCGGCTTCGGGGTTCCGCCGCATCACCGAACGTCGGATCCATCAGGGTTGGTCGATCGACGTCGTCGTGGCCGACTTCGAGACGCCCGATGGCGAGATCGTCAGCCGCGACGTCGTCCGCCATCCCGGCGCTGTCGCGGTCGTGCCGCTCGACGGCGACGACATCGTGCTCGTGCGTCAATACCGGGCCGCGATCGAGCAGGACCTGCTCGAGATCCCCGCGGGAAAGCGCGATGTGGCCGACGAACCGCCCGAGACGGGCGCGTTGCGCGAGCTCGCCGAGGAGGTCGGCTTCACCACGTCGACACCGCTCGTGCCGCTCGTCGAGTTCTACAACTCGGTCGGCTTCTCCGATGAGTATTCCTACGTGTATCTCGCCACCGATCTGGAGCCGGTGCCGCTCGACCGCCAGGGACCGGAGGAACAGCACATGACCATCGAGCGATGGCCGGTCGACTCGATCGCCGCCGCGATCGCCGACGGCGACATCACCGACGGCAAGACCGTCATCGGCCTGCTGGCCGCCCTCCGCCACCTTGGTCGCTGATGACCGGGTCCGTGGTCGACGCGAAGAGTCGCCTCGATCCCGACGCCGAGGACTTCCTCGTCTGGCTCGCGGTCGAGAAGGGGCGCTCGACCAACACGTTGTCGGCGTACCGGCGCGATCTGCTGCGCTATCGCGACCATCTTCGTCGTCGACAGCAGTCGGTGACCACCGCCACCGAGGACGACGTGATCGCGTTCGTCCACGTGCTGGTGGGGGAGGGCCTGGCCCCCGCGTCGGTCACCCGCACCCTGGTCGCGGTGCGGGGGATGCACCGCTTCCTCGTCGCCGAGGACGTGCGGCCCGACGACCCGTCCGCCGAGGTCGAGATGCCCCGCGTGCCCCGTGGGCTCCCGAAGGCGCTGACCCTCGAGCAGGTCACTGCGCTCATCGAGGTCGTCACCGGCGACGATCCGGTGGCCCGCCGCGACCGGGCCATTCTCGAGACCCTCTACGGCACGGGCGTGCGGATCTCCGAGCTCGTCGGCCTGTCGCTCGGCGATGTCGACCTCCACGACGGCCTGGTGCGCGTGCTCGGCAAGGGGAGCAAGGAACGCATCGTCCCGATCGGGCGCCATGCGGCCGTCGCCCTGACGGAGTGGACGGCGAGCGCGGGGCGGGGCGCGATGGAACCCGACCGCTGGGCTCGCCGCGAGGACGCCGAAGCCGTCTTCCTCAACCAGCGGGGCGGTCGGCTCAGTCGTCAGGGGGCGTGGGGGGTGGTCCGCAAGCACGGCCTGTCGGTGGGCTTGGGCGCAGAGCTGACACCCCATGTGCTGCGCCACTCGTGCGCCACTCACATGCTCGATCACGGCGCCGACATTCGTACCGTGCAGGAACTTCTCGGCCACGCGTCGATCTCGACCACGCAGATCTACACCAAGGTGTCGACCGAGCGCCTGCTGTCGGTCTATAGAGCCGCCCACCCCCGCGCACTGGCTTCCGAGCGAGGCTCGTGATGGGCGGTGTAGTGCACCTGACCAGGCGGTTCTTCGGCGCACTGCGCCCGGGAGGGCCTCCCGAGGTCGACCGCGCCTGGGTCGAATCAGTGCTGTCCGAGGCCGAATACGCCCTCTGGCGGCGCCAGTACGGGCCGGATCGTCGCCACACCGCGTCGGTGGCCCGTGAGGTCGAGCGGCGACTGGGCCACGAGGCCACCCCGGCCGTGATCGCCGCCGCCCTTCTGCACGACATCGGAAAGATCGATGCCGACCTCGGCACGTGGGGCCGGGTGGTCGCCACGTTGTCGGCCAAGGTCGCTGGTCGCGACACTGCCATGCTGTGGTCCAAGAGCTCGGGATTCACCCGCCGGGTCGGTCTCTACCTCCAGCACCCGGCGATCGGCGCCGACATGCTCGAGATGGCCGGCAGCCACCCGTTGACCGTTGCATGGGCTGCCGAGCACCACCTGCCGGCCGACGAGTGGACGATCGACGCCCATCTCGCCCAGGTGCTCCACGACGTCGACGACGACTGACACCCGTCCACCCCGACGTTCTGAAGGCGGGTCGACCCGCTCTGAGCGGGAGAACTCACCTTAATTTGGGGGGCGCTGGGGTCAGTCGGCGAGGAGGCCGATGTTGCCCTTGGCCCGAGCGAGGACGGGCGCGGCGATGGTGCGGGCCTTGTCGGCACCGACCTTCAACAGCCGGGCGGTCTCGGCCGGATCGCCCTCGAGCTCCCGGAAGCGGGCCTGGACCGGTTCGAGCAGGGCGACGACGGCGTCGGCGGTGTCGACCTTCAGCTGGCCGTACTGCTCGTAGGTTCCGGCCAAGGCCTCCGGATCGCGATCGGTTGCCGCGCCGAGGATCGACAGGAGGTTCGACACGCCGGGCTTCTCGCCCATGTCGAAGCGGACCTCGCCGTCGTTGTCGGTCACTGCGCTCTTGATCTTCTTGGCGATCTGCTTCGGGTCGTCGAGGAGCCCGACCGTGCCCTTCGGCGAGTCGTGCGACTTCGACATCTTGGCGTCGGGTCGCTGGAGGTCCATCACCCGTGCGCCGGCCTTCGGGACGACGGCCTTCGGAAGCACGAAGGTGTCGCCGTAGCGGGAGTTGAACCGCTCGGCGATGTCGCGCGTGATCTCGATGTGCTGACGCTGGTCCTCGCCCACAGGCACCTCGTCGGTGTCGTAGAGCAGGATGTCGGCGGCCTGGAGCGCCGGATAGGTGAACAGGCCGGCCGAGATGAAGTCGTGCTGGTCGGACTTGTCCTTGAACTGGGTCATGCGGCTGAGCTCGCCGAACGACACACTGCACTGCATCAACCAGCCGCCCTCGGTGTGCTCTCGCACATGGCTCTGCACGAACAGGGTGCAGACCTCGGGGTCGAGGCCGGCGGCGATCAGCAGCTGGGCCAGGCGGAGGGAGTCATGACCCACCTGACCAGGGGTTTTGGGGACCGTGATCGCGTGGAGATCGACGACGCAGAAGATCGCATCGGTCTCGTGTTGCAGGCGCGTCCAGTTGCGGATCGCGCCCAGATAGTTGCCGAGATGGAGTTCGCCCGTGGGCTGGATGCCGGAGAAGACGCGAGTCATGGGGTCGAATGGTACGGCCGCGGCGCCGTGGTGCCGGGCATTATTCGTCGCGGGCCGATTCGAGGGCCTGTTTGTAGACGCGGAGGGTCTCCTCTCGCGCCGCCGGATGGTCCACGATCGGGAACGGGTAGTCGTCGCCGAGGGTGATGCCTGCCGCGGCGAGATCGAGCGGAGCGACTCCGGCCGGCTCGTGGATGGCACGGTCACTCAGACCGGCGAGCTCCGGCACCCACCGGCGGATGTAGTCGCCCTCGGGATCGAAGCGGCGGCTCTGGGCCGTGGGATTGAAGATCCGGAAGTAGGGGGCGGCGTCGGGGCCGGTGCCGGCAACCCACTGCCAGTTGCCGGCGTTCTGAGGGATGTCGCCGTCGGCCAGGAGATGGCGGAACCAGCGCTCGCCCCGACGCCAGTCGATCAACAGGTCCTTGACGAGGAACGACGCGGTGATCATCCGCACGCGATTGTGCATCCAGCCGGTCTCGGCGAGCTGGCGCATGCCGGCGTCGACGATCGGGTAGCCGGTGCGGCCTGCGGTCCACGCGGCGAACGCCCGGTCGGCATCCGCGCCCGTCTCCCAACGGATCGCGTCGTACTCGGGGCGGAGCGCGAGGCGGTCGATGTCGGGGCGGGCGAGGGTGATGTGGGCGTACCAGTCGCGCCAGGCCAGCTGCCGCACCACGGCATCGGCTCCCGGCCCGGCGTCGGACAGCGTCCGAGCCACCTCGCGGGCCGACACCCACCCGAACCGGAGGGCGATCGACAGTTCGGTGGTGCCCTCGACACCCGGGAGGTCGCGAACCGTCGGGTAGTCGGCGCTGCGATCGGCGGCGCGGGCGAGCAGGGTCGCGACATCGACCGGTGCGGCCCCGTCGCCGACGACGGGAAGGCCCGCGGAAGTGGCGGACGCGACCCTCGATGGCGGGGCGACGGCCTCGGGCGCCACCGGCACCTGCGACCACGCGTTGTAGAACGGGGTGAAGACACGCGAGAGCGTGCCGGCCTTGGTCAGCACCGACCCCGGCGGCTGCACCAGGGTCCCCCAATGTCGACGCAACGGACACGAAACCGCCTGGTCAACGGCATCGTCGCGCCGCTGGGACCACCGGGTGACGTCGGCGTTGACGTGGATCTCGTCGGCGTCGCACTCGGCACCGACGCGGGGCACGACCTCCTGGGGGCGCCCGATCTCGACGCGGAGTCGGCCCCCCAGTGCCGCGAGCTCCCGATCGAGCGCGTGGAGCCCGCCCAGGTAGGCGTTTCGCCGGAACGGCCCGGCCCGATCGAGCAGCGTCGGCTCGATCACCACCAGGGCGACGGTCTCGTCGGCGCCGCAGGCGGCGGCCCACGCCGGGTTGTCGCGGAGGCGAAGATCGCGCCGGAACCAGGCGATCGAAGTGGAGGTCACGCCCTCAACCTAGAAGGCCGCGGCAGGACCATCGCACTCGGGTCTTTGCCGTCTAGGGTCACCGGAATGTCGTATGAGGTGCATACATCGGTCTTCGACGGGCCGTTCGATCTGCTGCTGCATCTGATCCTGCGTGAACAGGTCGATCTCTACGAGATCAACCTGTCGGAGATCGTCGACGCCTATCTCGTAGAGCTCGACAAGATGGATCGGCTGGATCTCGAGGTCGCCACCGAGTTCCTGCTGATCGCCGCGACGCTCGTCGAGCTGAAGGCCCGTCGACTCCTGCCCGACGATCACGACATCGATCTCGACGACGAGCTCGGCCTCTGGGAAGAGCGAGATCTCCTGCTCGCCCGGTTGGTCGAGTGCAAGACGTTCAAGGACGCCGCTCTGGTGCTGCGGAAGCTGTCGGCCCACGCGGCGCGCTCCTACGCCCGCCGCGTCGGTCCGGTCGAGGAGCGGTTCATCGGTCTCGCTCCTGATCTCCTCGACAACACCACGCCGGAGGACCTGCGGGCCGCCTACCTCAAGGCGACGGCACCCAAGCCGGTGGTGCGCGTCGACCTGTCCCATGTCACGCCGATCAAGGTCACGGTGGCCGAGGCCGTCGAGGAGCTTCTCGACGAGTTGCCCCGGGCCGGGCGCCTCACCTTTCGCGAGCTCACGGCCGAACTGGTCGACCGCATCGAGGTCGTGGTGCGCTTCCTGGCCGTGCTCGAGTTGTTCAAGCAAGGGGTGGTCGAACTCGACCAGCCGGGCAATTTCGGCGACATCACCGTGGTCTGGATCGGTGACGACACCGTCTCGGCCGACGCCATCTCGATCGACACCTACGAGGGCTAGCAATGGTTGCCGAACACATCCCGCCGGCGCTCGAGGCCATCCTCCTCGTGGCCGAAGAGCCGCTCCCGCCCGAACTCCTCGCCCAACTCGTCGGCGCGTCGGTCGCGGAGGTCGACGAGACCTGTGAGGCGCTCGCCCACGGGTACGAGGTCGAGGGGCGGGGGTTCGTCCTCGCCCGAGTCGCCGGTGGCTACCGCTATCAGACGGCCACGGAGCAGGCGCCCTATGTCGAGCGCTTCGTGCTCGACGGGCAGTCGTCGCGGCTCTCGGCCGCCGCCCTCGAGACCCTCGCCGTCGTCGCCTACAAGCAGCCGGTGTCGCGCAACCAGATCGCCTCGATACGCGGGGTCAACGTCGACGGGGTGATGCGGACGTTGCAGCAGCGTGGCTATGTCGACGAGGTCGCCCGCGACCCGGGCCCCGGCCAGGCGGTCCTCTACGGGACGACCCCGACCTTCCTCGAGCGCCTGGGCCTCGATTCCGTCAACGACCTCCCGCCGCTGGGCGAGTTCTTCCCGACCACCGACATCGTCGAGGCGCTCGAACGGGGTCTGCGCGTCGTGCCCGACGAGCAGGTCATCGCCGAGGCGGGCTCCGACGCGGCGAGCGACACGTCCGACGACGAGACCGTGTCCGAGCCGGATGAGGAGCCCGACGACGGGGCGGGCGACGAGCCGGACCAGTCGTGAACACCGACGGCGAGCGGCTCCAGAAGGTCCTCGCTCGCCTCGGGTTCGGGAGCCGACGGGTGTGTGAGGATCTGATCGCCGACGGTCGGGTCACGGTCAACGGCGACATCGCTGAGCTGGGGCGACGCGTCGATGTCGACGCCGACGAGGTCGCCGTCGATGGCGCCGTGGTGGGCATCCGGCCCGGCCTCGTCTACTACCTGCTCAACAAGCCGACCGGCGTGATCACGACGGCCGACGACCCGCAGGGCCGTCCGACCGTGGTGCAGATGGTGCCGAGCGAACCGCGGGTGTTCTCCGTTGGTCGCCTCGACGCCGATTCCGAGGGGCTCCTGCTGCTCACCAACGACGGCGAGATCACCCACCGGTTGACCCATCCGTCGTTCGGCGTCGAGAAGGAGTACCTCGCGAGCGTGACGGGCACGCCGAGTCGCGGCGCGATTCGGCAGTTGCGCGAGGGAATCGAGCTCGACGACGGGCCGACTGCACCCGCCAGGGTCACTGCGGTCGACGACTCGCTGTTGCGCATCACGATCCACGAGGGACGCAACCGCCAGGTCCGGCGCATGTGCGAGGCCGTCGGCCATCCCGTCATCCGGCTCGTGCGCACCCGGATCGGACCGATCGTCGATCATCGGTTGAAGCCGGGGGAGTGGCGGGAGCTGAGCCGTGAAGAGGTCCGCACCCTCGAAATCGCCGTCGGCGGCCAAACCGACGAGCGCTAACATCGCCACCCGTGACTGAAACGCGGACCGCGATGGTCGTCGGTGTCGGCCTGATCGGCGGGTCCGTGGGCATGGCCCTGCGCCATGCCGGGTGGCACGTCATCGGCGTCGACCACGATGACGAGCATCTGGCCGCCGCGATCGAGGCCGGCGCGATCGACGTCGCCGGCGGGCTCGGCGAATGCGACCTCGCGGTCATCGCCACCCCGGTCAGTTCCGTCGGTGCGCTCGCCCGCGCCGCGCTCGACGCGGGCGCGGCGGTCGTCACCGATGTGGGCAGCGTCAAGGGCCCGATCGCCGCCCGCATCGACGACCCCCGGTTCGTTCCCGGGCACCCGATGGCCGGGAGCGAGCAGGACGGTCTCGACGGCGCCTTCGCCGACATGTTCAGTGGCGCAATGTGGGTCCTGTGCCCGACCGACTCGACCGATGATGCGGCATTTGCCGAGGTCAGAGAGGTCGTGTCGTCGTTCGGCGCCCAGGTGATCGTGATGCCGCCCGATCGCCACGACACGCTCGTCGCCGTCGTTTCGCACGTGCCCCACCTGACCGCGGCCACGCTGATGCGCCTCGCCAACGGCCGGGCCGAGGAGCACCGCTCCCTCCTGCGGTTGGCGGCGGGCGGCTTCCGAGACATGACTCGGATCGCGGCCGGCCATCCGGCGATCTGGCCCGACATCTGTGCGCAGAACCAGGCTGCGATCACCGATGTGCTCGACGAGCTCATCAGGGAGCTCGGGAGCCTGCGCGACATCGTGGCCGAGGGCGCGACCGACGCCCTCCTCGATCATCTCGAGTCGGCGCGGTCGGCCCGGCTCAACCTGCCGACGACAGCACCGGTGGCCGAGCAGATGGCGGAGATGCGGATTCCGGTGCTCGACCGGCAGGGGGAGATCGCCGCGATCGCGACCCTGGCCGCCGATCTCGACGTCAACATCTACGACCTCGAGATCGCCCACTCGGCCGAAGGGCCACGCGGTGTCGTGGTCGTCCTGGTCGAATCGGCGATGGCCGAGCGGTTCCGCGGCGGCCTGATGGTGCAGGGGTACCGCCCGTCGATCCGAACGCTCGACTGACCGATGTCCGTCGACGATCCCCGCCGCCTTCCCGACCCGTATCCCATCGAGCCATTGATCCGCCCGCCCGATGCGACGGTGGTGCTCCCGGGCTCGAAGAGCATCACCAACCGGGCGCTGGTCGCGGCGGCGATGGCCGAGGGCGACACCACGCTCGAGGGCGTGCTCTACGCCGACGACACCGAGGCGATGATCGAGGGTCTGCGCGCGCTCGGCATCGCGATCGAGACCGACGTCGCGTCGGCCGTCGCCCGCGTCGAGGGTTGTGGGGGAGAGTTGCCCGGCCTCGACGCGACCGTCGACGCCCGTCAGTCGGGCACCACAGGCCGGTTCCTCACCCCGATCGCCGCGCTCGGTGCCGCGCCGGTGGTGATCGATGGCGACCAGCAGCTCCGCGACCGGCCGATGGCCGACCAGATCGCCGCGTTGCGGGAGATGGGGGTCACCGTCGAGGAGTTGGGCAATCCCGGGCGACTCCCGCTCCGCCTGACGGGCCCGCTCCGCGCCGCGAGCATCGCCCTCGCCGCTGATGTCTCGAGTCAGTTCCTGTCGGGTCTGCTGCTCGCCGGAGCGGTCCGCGGCCTCGACGCCCGACTGACCACGGCGGCCGTCAGTCGCCCGTATCTCGACATGACGACGGCGGTCATGCGCTCGTTCGGCGCCGACGTCAGCGACGACGACGGCACGGCCTGGGCGGTGGGCGGCGGCTACACCTCGCCCGGGACCTACGTGATCGAACCCGATGCGTCGGCGGCGTCGTACTTCCTGGCTGCCGCGGCGATCACCGGCGGCAGGGTGCGGTTGGAAGGACTCGGATCAGGTTCGCTCCAGGGCGACGTCGGGTTCGCGTCGGTGCTCGCCGAGATGGGTGCGGCGGTCGACATCGGTCCGTCCCACATCGAGGTCCGCGGCGCGCCGCTGCGTGGTGTCGAGGTCGACCTCCGCCACATCTCCGACACGGCACCGACCCTCGCGGTGGTCGCTGCCTTCGCCGAGGGCCCGACGGCCATCACCGACATCGGGTTCGTGAAGGGCAAGGAGAGCGATCGCATCGCGGCGCCGGTCCGCGAATTGCAACGCTGCGGGGTCGACGCCGAGGAGATCGACGGCGGCCTGGTGATCCGCCCCGACGGGCGGCCGACGGCGGCGATCTTCGACACCTACGACGATCATCGGATGGCCATGGCGTTCTCCCTGATCGGGCTCGTCGTGCCCGGCATCGCAGTGCGGGACCCGGGCTGTGTCGCGAAGACGTTCCCGGGCTTCTTCGCCGCATTGGATCAGCTGCGGTGACGCGGCAAGATTGGCCCTCATGCGTGTGATCGCGATCGACGGACCGGCAGGGTCCGGCAAGTCCACTGTGGCGAGAGCCGTCGCCGAGCGCCTCGGTCTGGCGTACCTCGACACCGGGGCGATGTATCGGGCGGTGGCCTTCGCCGTGCTGTGCGCCGGGGGTGATCCCGCCGACGGCGAGTTCGCGGCCAACACCGCGCGATCGATGGAGCTCGATGTCGGACCCGACCGCGTGCTCGTCAACGGCACCGATGCGACCGTCGAGATCCGCGGGCCGGAGGTCACCCGCTCGGTGAGCCTCGTCGCCGCCAACCCCGAGGTGCGGGTCGAACTCGTGTCGCGCCAGCGGGAGTGGACGGCTCGCCGGGGTGGGGGTGTCCTCGAGGGCCGCGACATCGGAACGGTGGTCTTCCCCGACGCCGAGCTGAAGGTGTATCTCACCGCCAACGCGGAGGAGCGAGCGCGTCGACGGGCCAAGGAGGTCACCGATCTCGACTACGAGACCGTCGCCGCCGACCTCGCCCGCCGCGACACCCTCGACAGTACCCGCGACGCCGATCCGCTGTCGGAGGCGGCCGACGCGGTACTGGTCGACACTACCGGGCTCAGCATCGACGAGGTCGTTGCCGAGATCACCCGTCTCCTGGAGGAGAAGAACGCGTCGTGACCAGGGCGAATGTCTACGGATCCCAGGAGATCGACACTCCCGAGCGCAGCCGCCACGGGCTTCTCGGGCGCATCATGTATCGCCCGTTCTGGCTGTTCGTCTACACGCTGTGCAAGCTGCTGTTCCGCCTGCAGGTCGAGGGCCGGGAACGGCTTCCCGAAGGGCCGTTCATCCTCTCCGCCGTGCATCGCTCGTTCGTCGACACGCCGATCGTCGGGGTGATCACCGGCAAGCGGCTGCGGTTCATGGGCAAGGAGAGCCTCTGGGACTCGAAGCCGTTGGGCGCGTTCCTCACGTTCTTCGGCGGGTTCCCGGTCGAGAGAGGCGTCGCCGACCGCACCGCCCTTCGCGCCGCACAGGACGTGTTGGCCCTCGGCGAACCCCTGGTGATGTTCCCGGAGGGAACCCGTCAGGAAGGACCTCGCCTCGACCGAGCGCTGCTGCACGACGGGCCCGCATTCGTCGCGTCCCGTGCCGGTGTCCCCATCGTGCCGGTCGGCATCGGCGGCAGCGCGAAGGCGTTGCCGCTCGGCGCGAAGATCCCCCGGCCTCGCAAGATCGTCGCGGTGATCGGCGAGCCGATCATGCCGCCCGAGCGGGTCAACGGCAAGGTCCCGCGCCGGGCGGTGAAGGACCTCACCGACACGCTGTTCGCCGAGCTCGGCGATCTCTACATCGAGGCGCGGGTCCTGGCCGGCGACGAGCCGGCCCCGAGCTGACGGCGACCGGCGGCCGTCACGACAGCCCGAAGCGGGTGAAGCTCACGACGGCGGCGATCTCGTCGTCGGTGAGCGTCATCGCGAACGGGGGCATCCCGTTGCGCCCGTCGGTCACGAGGTCGATCTGTTCGGTCACGTCGGGATAGTTGAGGACCACGGTTCCGGCGAGGCGAGGGCCCTGGCCGCCCTGACCCTCGTTGCCGTGGCAACTCGCGCAGCGCTGCTCGTAGATCTCGGCGCCGCCGGCGAGGACCTGGCCTGTGTCCGGTCCGGCCGCCGTCGACGCCGTCGGTGTGTCGTCGGGGGCGCCCCGGAGACTGAACAGCAACACGACGGCCGTGGCCGCGCCGACCCCGACGATCCACTGGACGACGGAGGTGGCCTTGCGTAGCGCACTCACGAGCTGCCCCCGGCGTAGTGCACGAGTGCGCTGGTCCACCACGCGACGAGCATCGCGACGCCGAGGAGAGAGCCGGTCAGCGGTACTGCCCACGGCGCCAGGTCGTCGCGGCGCACGGCGAGGATCTTCGCGACATAGAAGCCGTAGGCGATGCAGCCGACGATCGAGTGGACGACGAGTCGGCTGTCGCTCGACTGGTAGCCGACCGTCCAGACGCAGTGGAACACGACGGGGAGCGTGATGCCGAACGCAAGGGTGCCGAGGAGTCGGTGGAGATCGCTGGTCCACGCCGGCGGGGCATGGCGCGGCCCGATCCGTCCGGTGATACGCAGGCCGAGGCTGACCTGCATGACGAAGAGGAACATGGCGACCGACGCGAACGCGCTCTTCCACGCACTCGCCGTCGTGAACCCTTCGATCACGAAGTCGCGCCCGGTCGGCTCGTGGGCGGACGCGTAGACGCCGAGGAGCAGGGCGGTGGCGGCCCCGAACGCGAGGGGAACCGCGATGGCGGTCGGTCGGACGGTCATCCCCGGATGTGGAGCGACTCGAGCACGTCGCTGGCATCGATGTTGCGGTCGTCGAGGGGGAGACCCGGTACCGCGGTCGGCATGGTCACCCCGGCGACGGCATCGACGGCGCCGAGGAGCTCGCGGAGGTTGCGCGGCGGCGGGAAGTATTCGTCTTCGTCGGTCACCCGTATCTCCTCCACGCCGTTGACCGGGGAGAGGCGGTCGATCACCGAGCGGACGAGATCTTCAGGAGCCGAGGCTCCCGCGGTCACACCGACGACGCCCGAGATGTCGTCGGGCAGTTCGTCGGGGCCATTGACCCGGAACACCCGCGGGCACCCGGCCTCCTCGGCCAGCGCGGCGAGGGCGTTGGTGTTGGACGAGTTGGCCGAACCGATCACGACCATCGCGTCGCATCGGGGCGCGATCTCCATCAGCGCCGATTGTCGATTGGTGGTGGCGAAGCACAGGTCGGAGCGCTCCGGCTGCCACAGCAGCGGGAACTTCTCGCGGGTCGCCTCGAGCACGCCCGCCCATTCCCGATGCGACAGGGTGGTCTGGGCGAGCACCGCGACGGGGGTCTCGAACTCGGGGAGCGCGGCGACCTCCTCGGGGGTCTCGACGCGGTGGATGGCCTCGGGCGCCACGGCCATGGTCCCGATCGCCTCCTCGTGGCCCTCGTGGCCCACGTAGACGATCTGGTACCCCTTGCCGGCCCGGGTCTTCACCTCGTGGTGGACCTTGGTGACCAGGGGACACACGGCGTCGACCACATAGCCGCCTCGGGCACGGGCCGCGGCGACGACCTCGGGAGCCGAGCCGTGGGCGGAGAGCATGATCGGGCGGCCCGGGGGCACCTCGGCGATGTCGTCGACGAAGACGACCCCAGACTCCTCGAAGCGTCGGACCACGAGCTGGTTGTGGACGATCTCGTGGTAGCAGTAGACAGGCGGCTCGAACGCTCGCACCATCCAGGCGAGCGCCTTGATCGCCATCTCGACACCGGCGCAGAAACCCCGGGGCGAGGCGAGCAGAACCTGATCAACCGTCACCCGGCGGAGGCTACTGACTCGGCGCGGCTGTGGCGTGGCGGCCCGTTGATCGACTGTCTACGGTCGGTGCCATGCCCGGACCGATCCCAGACCCGCTCTACGACCCCGCACTCGACGCCCACGTCGACGAGATGAACCGGATCGCCGAACTCGTTGCGGGTTTGCAGGGCGCATCGCCGAGCGAGTGGACCGCCGACGTCGTCGCGGCGGCCCGCCGCAACTTCGACGCGTACGTACGCCAGCCTGCGGAGGTGACCGACCGGTTCTCCGAGCGGGTGATCGACGGTCCCCACGGGCCGATCCGGCTCCGGGTCCATGTGCCCGACGGCCCGCGACGCGGTGTCGTGCTCGACTGGCACGGTGGCGGGTTCTACCTCGGCAGCCCGGAGATGGACGACGTCGCCAACCTTCGCCACGCCGCGGCGACCGGCTGTGTGACCGTCGCCGCGACCTATCGGTTGGGACCCGAGGCGCCGTATCCCGCGGGCCCCGACGATGCCGAAGCGACGGCGCTGTGGCTGCTGGAGCACGCCGTCGCGGAGTGGGACGTTCCGCTCGTCGTCGTGATGGGTTCCTCCGCAGGGGCGAACATCGCCGCCATCACGTTGCAGCGCCTGCGGGATCGCCACGATGCCCTGGGTGAGATCGTCGCGGCGAATCTCGTGTTCGGGGTCTACGACCTCACCGGAACGCCCAGCCAGCATCGCCTCGGCATCCCGACGTTTCGGGACCTCTACCTGCCGACGATCGAGCGCCGTGATCGCGACGACCCCGACATCTCGCCCATCTACGGCGATCTGGGCGGCATGCCACCGGCGTTGTTCACGGTCGGTACCGCCGACTACCTCTTCGACGATTCGCTGTTCATGGCAGCGCGATGGCACGCCGCCGGCTCGCCCGCCCGGGTCGCCGTGTATCCGGCCTGTCCGCACGGCTTCACCGCCTTTCCGGCCGAGCTCGCCCGACGGGCGAACGAGACGATGGACACGTGGGTGAGCGAGCGTCTCGACGAGGTCATCGGAAGGGTGGAGTCCTGAGGGGACACCGGTAACATTTGTCGTTCAAGTTCGCCCAGGAGTAACCCCGATGTCGAAGATCTGCCAGGTCACGGGCAAGAAGCCCCACTTTGGCAAGCAGCTTTCTCACTCGCACCGTCGTTCCAGCCGTCGCTGGGATCCCAACGTGCAGGTGAAGCGCTTCTATCTGCCGAGTGAGCGTCGCTGGATCAAGCTCAACGTGTCCACCAAGGGCATCAAGACCATCGACAAGCGCGGGATCGAGTCCGTCGTTGCCGAGATGCGCCGCAACGGACAACGGGTTTGAGCCGGAGAGTCTGAGGAAATCATGGCTGGAAGCGACAAGCGACCCATCATCAAGCTGCGTTCGACCGCGGGCACGGGCTACACCTACGTGACCACGAAGAACAAGGCCAACACTCGCGAGCGCATCGAGATCAAGAAGTACGATCCCAAGATCCGTCAGCACGTGATCTTCAAGGAAGAGCGCTAGAAGGCTCGTGGCTCCCCGACTACGGCGTCGGGGGCTTCTAGCCTGACGGGATGGTCTCCCCTGATCGCCCCGTGGCGATGTTCGATTCGGGATTCGGTGGGCTCACCGTGGCACGGGCGGTGATCGACCTGTTGCCCGACGAGCACCTCGTCTACTTCGGCGACACCGCCAGGTACCCGTACGGTCCCCGCACCCACGACGAGGTGCGGGGTTTCGCCGTCCAGATCACCGAGTGGTTGATGGCCGCGCACGATCCGAAGATGATCGTGGTCGCGTGCAACACGGCGTCCGCCGTTGCGCTCGAGGAGCTGCAGGAGATGGTCGACGTGCCGGTGATCGGCGTGCTCGAGCCGGGGCTGCGTTCGCTCATCGAGGTGACGGTCACGGGCCGCGTGGGAATGATCGGGACGGTCGGCACGGTCGCGAGCGGTGCCTATCAGCAACTGTCCGAGGAGCTCGCGCCCGGGATCTCGTTGACCTGTGCGGCGTGTCCGGGCTTCGTCGAGTTCGTGGAGCGGGGGGAGACCCGATCCGACCAGGTGCACGTGCTCGCCGAGCGGCTGCTCGCACCGATCCAGGAGGCCAAGGTCGACAGCCTGCTGCTCGGGTGCACCCATTACCCCTTCCTCGCCCGCACGATCGGCGATGTCATGGGTCGTGACGTCGTGCTGGTGTCCTCCGCCGACGAGACCGCGTTCGAGGTGCAGCGCGCCATCGAGGAGATGGGAGCGGAGCGGCGCGGTGGCGGCCCGTCGATCCGGCGTTTCGTCTCCAGCGGCGATGTCGAGAGCTTCGCCCGGCTGGGGCGGCGACTCCTCGGCCCAGAACTCGACGCCGTGGAGGCGCACCAATGGTGAGCCCATGACGGCGCTCACGGTGACGGTCCTCGGATCGTCGGGCTCCTACGCGGCGGCCGACAACCCCTGTACGGGTTTCCTCGTGCAGAGCCGCGACGCGGCCGTCCTCTACGACTGCGGTCCGGGCACGACCGGACCCCTCCAGAAGGCGATCGATCTCGTGGACCTCACGGCGATCGTCATCAGCCACTGCCATCCCGACCACTGGCTCGAGCTCCCCGTGTTGCGCAATGTGTTCACCTGGTTCGTGCCCCGTTCGGGCCTTCCCGTCTACGGCACGGCCCGTACCGCCGAGATGGACGCTGCGGTCGCCGTGCCCGTTGCCGGCGTGCCGAGCCCCTTCGACTGGACCGTCATCGACTCGTCGGCCCGCCTGACGATCGCCGACCAGCGGTGGACGTTCGATCGAACCGACCATCCGGTCGAGACGCTCGCGGCTCGGGTCGAATCGGCCGGCACGTCGGTGATGTTCAGCTCCGACACCGGCCCCGAGTGGGACTTCGACGAGTTCGGTCGCGATGCCGATGCCGCGTTCTGCGACGCGAGCCATCTCTGCGGCTTCGAGGGCCAGGGCATCCCGCACCTGAGCGCCAGAGAAGCGGCGATGCGGGCCGAGGCGGCCGGCGCCAAGCGCCTGGTCCTCACCCACCTCATTCCGGGGTCTGATGCCGAAGCCCACCGCGACGAGGCCGCCGCGGCCTACGGTGGCCCGGTCGACGTGGCCCTTCCGGGCTCCGTCTTCGAGTTCTGATCCTCGACTTCCGGAGCGCACTTTCGTGTCCACTCGCTACGACGGCCGTCAGCCCGACGACCTCCGACCGTTTTCCTTCGTCCGTGACTTCACGAACATGACCATGGGCTCGACCCTCGTGACCTTCGGTGAGACCCGCGTGCTGTGCACTGCGTCGGTCGAGGAGGACGTTCCTCGGTGGATGAAGGGCAAGGGCGAGGGCTGGGTGACCGCGGAGTACTCGATGCTGCCGGGGTCTTCGCCTGAACGGGTCAATCGTGAGCGCAACGGCGCCAAGGGCCGCACGCAGGAGATCGAGCGGCTCATCGGGCGCTCGCTGCGGGCCGTGACCGACATGCGGGCGCTCGGGGAGAACTCCATCCGCCTCGACTGCGACGTGCTCCAAGCCGATGGCGGTACCCGCACTGCGTCGATCTGTGGCGCCTATGTCGCCCTGCACGATGCCTGCGAGCGTCTGGTGCAGGGCGGGGCGATTCCGAAGAATCCCCTGGTCACCGAATGTGCCGCCATCTCCGTCGGCATCGTCGACGGGCGCCCTGTCCTCGACCTGCCCTATCCGGAGGACTCGACGGCCGATGTCGACTTCAACGTGATCATGGCCGGCAACGGTGAGCTGATCGAGGTGCAGGGAACGGCCGAGGGCAATACGTTCAGCCGCGCCGAACTCGACGCATTGCTCGACCTGGCCGAGTCCGGGATCGCCACGATCACGGCCGCCCAGCGCGCGGTGCTGGCCGAGGCTCCCTCCCCGCGGACACCCGGACGCTGACCGTGGAGGCCCTCGCTCTGCCTCGCCTCGTCTGCGCGAGCGCCAACCCCGACAAGGTCGCCGAGATCGCGCTCGTGCTCGAGGGTCTGGTCGACCTGCTCCCTCGTCCGGAGGGGCTGGCCGATGTGGTCGAGGATGCCCCCGATCTCGAAGGCAATGCCCGACTCAAGGCGGTCGCGGTGTGCGCGGCGGCAGGCGCGGCCGCGGTGAGTGACGACACGGGCCTCGAGGTCGACGCGCTCGACGGCGCGCCCGGCGTCTACTCGGCCCGCTACGCCGGCGACGACGCGACGTACGACGACAACGTGCAGCGGCTCCTCGACGAGCTGGACCGGGTCGGCGCCCTCACCCCCGAACAGCGCACGGCTCGGTTCCGCACGGTGGTCATGGTGGTGTGGCCCGATGGCACGGAGCTGAGCGTCGAGGGCGTCGTGGAAGGCGTGATCGCGCCGGCCCGTCAGGGCAGTGGAGGGTTCGGCTACGACCCGGTCTTCGTGCCGCTCGAGCGCGACGGTCGCTCGTTCGCCGAGATGGGCGCCGAGAAGCACGAGATCAGCCATCGTGGTCGTGCGTTCCGGGCGCTGGCCGAGGCGCTGACCCATACCGACCGCCGGGCGGGCGCGTAGCGAGAGAGCGGCGTGGATCCCGGTCGGGGCAGCGTCCTCAGGGGGCGACCGCGGGATTCCGGTAGGCGTCGAGTGTCTCGGCGATCTGGCGGTCGAGCGGTGTGGGTTCGAGCCCGAACACCGCGGTGGTGTCGGCTGCGTCGATCACGAACGGGGCGTCGAACTGGTAGCGCATCTCCCACAGCTCCCGGATGACGGGGGAGACGAGACCGGCGACCCGCAGGGCGGGTCGAGGAATCCGGCCGACGCCGACATGGGGCAGGCCGGCCGCGTCGGCCATCGCATCGATCATCGTCCTGGCGGTGACCGCGGGAAGGGTCGGCACGTGCCAGGCCCGTCCGAGCGAGCGGTCGTCGGTGCCGAGCGTGGCGAGGGTCTGGCACACGTCGCCGATGTAGGACCAGCTGTGGATCACGTCGGCCGGACCCAGGAGCGACACGCGCCTGCCCGCGAGCACGCGGGGCACGACGCGATCGCCGAGGTGACTGGTCTCGCCGAGGCCGGGGCCGACATAGTCCGACGCCCGCACCTCGGTCGCCCGGATGCGGCCGGCGTCGTGGGCCCTCAGGGCGTCGTGCCACATGTCGGTGCGGATCCGCCCCTTGCGGCTGCCGGGCGCCAGCGGATCGGTGGCCCGCATGGGACTCGCACCGGCGGCGAAGCCGTAGAGATTGCTCATCGTGACGAGTCGGGCCCCGGTCGCTTCGGCCGCGGCCAGGAAGGCGGCGCCGAGCGGGGGCCAGGCGGTCGCCCACTGGTGGTAGGGCGGGTTGGCACAGTTGTAGAGCGAATGGGCATCCGTGGTGAGTTCGGTGAGCCGAGCTGCGTCCGATGCATCGGCGGCGACGCGCTCGATGGCGGGGTGGTCGGGTCCGCTGCCCGAGCGGGTGACGAGACGGACGTCGTGGCCCGCTTCGGCGAGGCGCCGGGCGGTGCCCGATCCGACGGCACCGGCGCCGACGATCACGTGAAGCGACATGGGATTCTCCTGGTGTGAGTGGTGTTCTTGAACGAGAGCAGTGCTCTCGAATGCACTGTGCGCCCGTTCGGGCCGCCTGTCAAGAGCAGTGCTCTCGTTTGTTGCCAATGCTCTCGAAATGTCGCATGATGGTGCCGTGACCGATGCCGACCCCTCCACCAGCGCCAGCGTCGGCGTCCGGGCTCGGGCCCGGGCCGAGCTCGTCGCCGAGATCACCCGCAGCGCCCGCAATCAGCTCGCGGACCACGGCGCAGCGGCCCTCTCCCTGCGGGCGGTGTCGCGCGATCTCGGGATGGCGTCGTCGGCGATCTATCGCTACTTCCCGAGTCGGGACGCGCTGTTGACCGCGCTCATCATCGAGTCCTACGACGCACTCGGCGACGCCTGCGAGCGGGCGCACGCCGCAGTCGACCCCACCGACCTTCTCGGCCGCTGGCGCAGCGTCGCCCACGCAGCCCGATCCTGGGCCCTCGAGAATCCCCACGAATACGCGTTGATCTACGGTTCGCCGGTCCCTGGCTATGCCGCCCCCGACGACACCATCGACCCGGCGACACGAGTCCCGATCCTGCTGCTGGCGTTGCTCGACGACATCTCGGCGACCGGTTCGCGAGCGCCCGAGACCGGCGGCGCCGTGTCCGCCGGCCTGTCGGCCCAGCTGGCCACCATGCGCAGCCAGGTGGGCGGGCGGGCCGACGACGCACTGATGCTGGCCGGCGTGGGCGCGTGGACCGAGCTCTTCGGCATGCTCAACTTCGAGCTCTTCGGTCAGTTCGCCAACGTGTTCGACGACGCCGACGACCTGTTCGCCCATCAGGTCGACGCCGCCGCCCACCGCCTCGGCTTGCGTGCGGACGGGGAGACTTGAACTCCCACACCCTTTCGGGCACCAGGACCTAAACCTGGCGTGTCTGCCAATTCCACCACGTCCGCGTGGCCGCTCCAGCTACCGGTTGGAGCGATGCCGCCAGGCTAGCGATGGATGACGGTACCCTTCGCTCCATGACGCAGCTCCCCGAGAACGCTCAGTTCATGGCTTCCAGCGCGGTGGCCAACCCGCAGACCGACATCTACCACCGTCTGCTCCAGGACCGCATCGTGGTCCTCGGCACCGATGTCAACGACGACATCGCCAACTACATCACGGCCCAGCTCCTGTACCTCGAAGGTCAGGACAAGGAAAAGCCGATCTGGCTCTACATCAACTCTCCTGGCGGGTCCGTCTCGGCCGGCATGGCGATCTACGACACGATGCAGTTCGTCGACTGTGAAGTCGGCACCATCTGCATGGGCATGGGCGCCTCGATGGGCCAGTTCCTGCTCTGCGCCGGCGCCCCGGGCAAGCGCTACGCCCTGCCCCATGCCCGGATCATGATGCACCAACCCCTCGGCGGTGTGCAGGGCCAGGCCACCGACATCGCGATCCAGGCCGAGCAGATGGCCTACACCAAGAAGCTGCTCCAGGAGCGCATCGCCTTCCACACCGGTCAGACCGTCGAGCAGATCGAGGCCGACTCCGACCGGGACCGTTGGTTCACCGCCGAACAGGCGAAGGACTACGGCATCATCGACCATGTCATCGTCAAGCGCGGTGAGATGATCTGACCCTCCTCGGAGGTCAGGCTTCGCCGCGCTTCACCAGTTCGGCATATTCCTCGATGGTGACCGATTCGCCGCCGTCTTCGACGCGGCCCTGATCCTGCGGCCGCAGGAAGGGCCGCAAGTCTTCGATCTTCTTCCACGCGGGGACGGGCGCGTTGCCGTCGGCATCGGGCACGTAGGGGGACGCCGCGACGCGCTGGTGCTTGACGATGTAGCGGGGACAGTTGATGAACGACTCGGTCACCGTGGCCCGGACCACGAGCTGGGCACCCGGGAACTCGGCGAGCATCGGGTCGTCGGCGCTGACGGTGGCGTCGGCGTGCACGCGAACGCGGTTGGGGACCTCGAAGTCGATGAAGAGCATGCCGATCTTCGCGGTGGCGGCGATGTTGCCCATCGACAGGAACATCCCGTTGCCGTCGTAGCTGGGGAACACCAGTGTCGTGGGGTCGACGACCCTGACGAAGCCGCGGGGGCCTCCCTTGTGCGAGACGGTCGGCTGGCCGTCGGCTCGCAGCGTCGACAGGAAGAAGAACTCGCGATCGGCGATGAACGCCATCGCTTCGTCGTTGAGCTGGGGTTGGATGATCGAGAACTCCATGGCCACCGCGAGATCGCGGCTCTCGAACCGTTCCTGCAACTCGATGTGGTGCTCGTCGTAGAAGCTCACGAGCGGGCCGCCTCGGCGACCGAACGCAGTTCGGTGATGCCTTCGGACTTGTCGTCGTACTTGAACAGCGCCGAACCGCTGACGAAGACGTTGGCCCCGGCGGCCGCGCATTCGCCGATGGTGGCGGCACTGATGCCGCCGTCGATCTCGATGTCGATCGGGTATCCGCTCGCATCGACCATCGCGTGCAGTTCGGCGATCTTGTCGAGCAGGGGGATGTAGGCCTGTCCGCCGAAGCCCGGGTTGACGGTCATCACGAGGATGTGGTCGGTCTGGTCGAGGACGTGTCGGATCGCGGCGGCCGGCGTGTGGGGATTGAGCACGACCCCGCTGCGAGCGCCTTCCTTGCGGATGTTGCCGAGCGACCGGTGGAGATGGGTGCAGGCCTCGGCGTGGACCATGACCGTCTCGCAGCCCGCCTCGATGTAGAGGGGCGCGATCTCGTCGGGCTTCACCACCATGAGATGTGCTTCGAAGTGGATGGACAGAAGCGGGCGGATGCTCTTCACCACGTCGGGTCCGACCGTGATGTTGGGGACGAACACGCCGTCCATCACATCCCAGTGGATGCGATCGGCACCGGCCTTCTCGAGCTCGATGCACTCCTCGCCGAGGCGGGCGAAATCGGCGGGGAGGATGGACGGAGCGATCTCGATGGGGCGATTCACACGGTCGACCCTAATCGCGGGAGGTGCACGCGCGAGGAGCATCCGGGCAGCGTGGCGATACCGTCCTGCCCGTGGAACTGCATGTCTCCGCGACGGCGCGTGACGGGGCCGGAGTGGCCCGAGCCGACGATGGCCGAATCGTCTTCGTCGAAGGCGCGCTCGCCGGCGAGACGGTGCTGGTGGAGCTCATCAGGGTCGACAAGCGATGGTCTCGCGCCCGCGTGGTGCGGGTCATCGACCCGTCGCCCGAACGGGTGGCGGTGCCGTGTACCCATCAGCTCGAAGGCTGCGGCGGTTGCGATCTGTTGCACGTGGCGCCCGACGCCCAGCTGCGCATGAAGTCGTCGATGGTCATCGACCAGCTGGTGCGGGCCGAGGTCGATGCACCCGACGCAGCGCTGCGTTCCCTCGACGACGATCAGGGTCGCACGACGGTGCGGGCGGCGGTGGTCGACGGTCGGGCCGGCTATCGGATCCGCGGCTCCCACGACATCGTGATTCCCGAGGTCTGCGATGCCGTCGACCCGATCGCCGAGCAGCTCCTCGTCGACGGTCGATTCGGTGATGCGAACGAGATCACGATCCGGGTGGGTTCTCGCACCGGCGAGCGCCTCGTCATGGTCGAAGGCAGCAGCTTCGGGGTCGAGTTGCCCGACGACGTGCTCTTGGTCGGCGCCGACGAACTCGCCAAGGGGAAGCGGGCGTGGATCCACGAGGAGGCCGGCGGGCGTCGCTGGCGTGTGTCGGCCCGATCGTTCTTCCAGAACCGGCCGGCAGGAGTCGACGCGCTCGTCGACGAGGTCGGTGAGATGGTGTCCGCCCTCGGTGGCGACGGGCCGCTCGTCGATGCCTATGCGGGAGTCGGCATCTTCGCCGGCACGATCGGGCGCGGTCGTCAGGTCCACGCCATCGAGCGGGGCAAGGACTCCATCGCCGATGCCCGGGTCAACCTCACCGACCCCGACACCAAGATCATCGCGTCGTCGGTCGAACGCTGGCGGCCCAGCCCTGCCGCGGTCGTGATCGCCGACCCTGCCCGGGAAGGGCTCGGCAAGGACGGCGTCAGGTCGCTCCTGCGGGCCGAACCGGGTCTGTTCGTCCTGGTGAGCTGCGACCCGTCGGCCTTCGCCAACGATGCGAAGCGGCTGATCGATGCCGGCATGACCCTCGACCGGATGACCGTCGTCGACATGTTCCCCGGCACGTCCCACGTCGAGACCGTCGGGGCATTCACCGCCTGAGCTACGCCGCCGCGGATGTCGGCCGGGGCCGGCTGTGGCGATCAGACGCGGAGCTGGCCGACGACTTCGTCGGCGACCCGGTGGAGGTCCTCGTCGACGGTCACGACGCGGTGGGCCCGCTCCCGGAACGGCTGGACGTACTCGTCGTGCATCGGTGCGACGAACTCGGCGAACTGGCGGCGGACGTCGTCGGCATCGCGGCCCCGTTCGGCGACGTCGCGACGGATCCGACGCTCGAGGCGAATGTGTTCGGGGACGTCGATGAAGACCGCGTGGTCGAGGAGTTCGTGGATGCCGGGGAAGCAGAACAGGAGAATGCCTTCGACGATCACGACCTCGCGGGCTTCGACCCGGATGGTTCCGCCGGGGCGGGTGTGGGTCGCGAAGTCGTATTCGGGAACGTCGACCGATCGCCCCGCCCTGAGCTCGGCGAGGTGGGCGGCGAACAGCTCGTTGTCGAGCGAGTCGGGGTGGTCGTAGTTGACCTGCTTCCGCTCGTCCATGGTGATGTGAGAAAGGTCGCGGTAGTAGGCGTCGAAGGCCAGTGCCGAGACCCGTTCGGGTCCGAGCCGCTGGATCAGCTGAACGGCGAGCGTGGTCTTCCCGGCGCCCGAGCCGCCACAGATCCCGAAGAGCCTTGCCACGGGCGCACACCGTACCGCCGACGGCGTGCGACGTGGCAGGATCGGCGCCATGAGTGCCTCCGTCCTGACCCGCCACGAGATGCCGAGCAATCTCGTTCCTTCGCCCGTGACCTACGAGGTGTTGGAGCCGGAGGATCTGCCGGCCGGCGCACCGGTCCTCATCTGGCTCCATGGCGGCAACGGGCCCGGCAACTTCGCCGCAGTCACGGCACCGGCATTCGAGGCATGCTGGGCCGCTGAAACCCTCCCGCCGCTGCGGGTCGTCATGCCGCACTCGACCCGCTCGTTCTGGCTCGACGGCATCGGGGAGGACTCGGGGTGGGAGTCGATGCTGACCGGCGAGCTCATCGCACATGTGGGAGAGGTCTTCGACGCGGGTGATGTCGTGGCGGTCGGCGGCATCTCGATGGGCGGCATGGGGGCCCTGCGGATGGCGTTCCGACATCCGGAGCGCGTTGCTGCGGTCGTCGCGATCGAGCCGGCCATCGAACCGACCGCCGAGTGGGACAGCGTCCGACGGCGCGACACCGCGTATCGGCACGACGCCCTGTCGGAGCTCTTCGGTGATCCCGTCGACGCGGCACGGTTCCGTCACAACCACCCCATCGCGGTGATGGAGGAGCATGCGGTCGACATCGCGGCCCATGGGTTGGCGATCTACCTCGAGTGTGGCGACGAGGACATGTTCGATCTGTACCACGGCGCCGAGGCGCTCCATCGACGGCTGTTCGACATCGGCCTGCGTCACGAGTACCGGTCGGTGCGCGGTGCCGACCACGTCGGTCACACGCTCATGGCCAGAACCGTCGATGCGCTCGGATTCCTCGGGCGGGTGTTGAAGGAGGCCGAGCCGGATCCCGAACTCGATGCCGTCGTCGCCATGGTGCAGGCCTCCCACGACGCCGTCGGGTTTCGCCGCACGACCACCGTCGCCGGTCCGGCCGGCCCGATCGAGGTGCACGAGTACGGCGACGGCGAACCGGTCGTGATGATCCCGTCGCTCGGGCGCGGGGCGGCCGACTTCGACGACCTCGCCTTGCGGCTGGCCCGAGCCGGCTACCACGCCATCCACCCCGAGCCGCGGGGCATCGGTGGCTCGACCGGGGATCTCACCGATCTCACGATGGCCGACCTGGCCGCCGACGCCGCCGCCGTCATCCAGGCAGTGGTCGGCGGTCCGGTCACCATCGTCGGGCATGCCTTCGGGAACCGGGTGGCCCGTATGACCGCGACCGACTACCCGCACCTCGTCGACACCGTGGTGCTGCTCTGCTGCGGTGGGTTGGTGCCGCCGGCGCCTGAGCATGCGGCCGCGCTCCGGCAGGTCTTCGATGCCGAGGCGTCCGAGGAGGACCACCTCGCCGCGGTCGCGAGCGCCTTCTTCGCGCCCGGGAACGATGCCGCGGTGTGGGTCGACGGATGGCACGCGACCGCGGCGGCGGGCCAGGCCGCGGCGACGACGAAGCAGGCGGTCGAGCACTGGTGGGGAGCGGGCGGAAAGGACCTGCTGGTCGTGCAGCCGCTCCAGGACGTGATGGCCGTGCCCGAGAACGCGCACCGGATCTGTGAGGAGTTCGGCGATCGCGCCACGATGGTCACGGTCGACAATGCCGGCCATGCGCTTCTGCCCGAACAGCCCGACGCCGTCGAGGTGGCGGTGCGGTCCTGGCTCCAACGTCCGTCGATCGGCCCGAGACGGTGAGTCGTCGCCCCGCCACCCGGGCCGACATCGCCCCGTTCTACGTGATGGAGGTCATGCGGGCCGCAGAGCTGCGCATCGCCGCCGGTCATGAGGTACTCCATCTCGAGGTGGGTCAGCCGTCGACCCCGGCGCCTTCACCCGTGCGCGAGGCCGCGCACCGGGCGCTCGACGACGACGTGCTCGGCTACACGACCGCCACCGGCATCGAGCCCCTGCGGCGGCGGATCGCCGAGCACTATCTCGACTGGTACCGGACGACGGTCGATCCCGATGCGGTCATGCTGACCGTCGGGGCGTCGGGCGCGTTCGTTGCTGCGTTCATGGCCGCGTTCGATCCGGGCGATCGCGTCGTGGTGCCGTCGCCCGGTTACCCCTGCTACCGCAACGCGCTCGAGGTGCTCGGCGTGGAGGTCGTCGATCTGCCCACGACGATCGAGACGCGGTTCCAGCCGACGGTCGCACAGCTCGACGAGCTCGGACCGTTCGACGGACTGGTGCTCTCGTCGCCGTCGAACCCGACGGGCACGATGCTCGACGCCGAACGCATGGACGGGATCACCGCCTGGTGCCGCGACCACGACGTCTGGTTCGTTTCCGACGAGATCTATCACGGCATCACCTTCGGGGAATCGGCCCCAACCGCGCTCCAGTTCGATTCCGACGCGATCGTGATCAACAGCTTCTCGAAGTACTTCTCGATGACCGGATGGCGCCTGGGCTGGTTGATCGCCCCTCCGGTGTTGCGAACCGCGCTGACCCGGATCGGGCAGAATCTCACGATCGCCGCGCCGACGCTCTCGCAACTGGCCGCAGTCGCCGCCTTCGACAGCCACGACGAGTGCGAGGCCAACGTCGCCCGCTACGCCCGCAACCGCCGAATCCTCCTCGAAGGTCTCCCGCACGCGGGGATCGATCGCCTCGCTCCGGCCGACGGCGCCTTCTACGTGTGGGCCCGGACCGACCATCTCGCCGACGACTCGCAGGCGCTGTGCGCCCGCTGGCTCGCCGAACTCGGCGTTGCGGCCACACCTGGTGTCGACTTCGATCCGGTCGACGGCCACCGGTTCGTGCGATTCTCGTTTGCCGGTGTCGAGGCGGATGTGGCAGAAGCCGTCGCCCGACTGAGAGATTGGACGCCATGACCTACGACCCGTCGAAGCTGGAAACCCTCACCGTCGAGATGGACGGTCATGTGGCGTGGGTGACCATCAATCGTCCCGAGGCCTACAACGCCTTCAGCCCGACGATGGAGCGCGAGATGCGCGAGACGTGGGAGGCGTTCCGGCGCGACGACGACGTGCGGGCGATCGTCCTCACCGCCGCCGGCGACAAGGCGTTCTGCGTCGGGATCGATCGCAACGAGGGCGAGTTCACCGCTCTCGACGACAGCGCCGGCCTCTACGGCACGTCCAACAACTTCATGTACGACGATCCGGGCGACAACCTCGGGCCCAAGGCCTGCGATCTGTGGAAGCCGGTGATCTGTGCGGTCAACGGCATGGCGGCCGGCGGCGCGTTCTACATGATCGCCGAGGCCGACGTGATCCTCGCTGCCGACCACGCCACCTTCTTCGACCCGCACGTCACCTATGGCATGGCTGCCGTCTACGAGCCGATCAAGATGCTGCAACGCATGCCGCTCGGCGAGGTGCTGCGCATGTCGTTGCTCGGCAACTACGAGCGCATGTCGGCGGAGACCGCGCACCGCATCGGTCTGGTCAGCGAGGTCTGCCCGGCGGGGGAGTTGCGCGAACGGGCGAAGTGGGTCGCCGACGCGATCGCGGCCCAGCCGCCCGTGGCCGTGCAGGCGACGATGCGCGCCATCTGGGCCGCCAACGACATGGGGCGCCTGAACGCGATCGCCATGGCTCCGGCCATCCTCACGACCGGCTTCGATCGCGCCGGGATGGAAGCCGGCGCCGAATCGTTCGCCTCCGGCGCTCGGATCGCTCCGAAGACCCGCTAGTTCAGAACGGGGCCAGCCGTCGCTCGTGGACGGGGTCAGGCGCCGAGGCGGGCCCGGGCGGCAGCGCTGGCGTCGAGCAGGCGCTGCGGGATCACCACGCCGTTGACCTCGACGCTGCCACCGGCCGCGGCCGTGGTGCCGCCGCTGGCCTCGCCGCCGGCGGGAGCCGACGCGGCCGCCTCGGCGGCTTGCTCGGCCTCGATCGCCTCACGTTCGCGCTGCACGAGGAAGCGGTCGTAGTCCTTCGCCTTCACCAGGCTGCCGTGGTCGATGTGGCCCACGCTCTTGCCATCGTCGAAGCGGACCCAGTAACGCTGCCAGGCGAACCCGTTGGCGACGGCGACCTTGCCCTTGCTGCCCGCGGGGTAGCCGGGGATGTCGTCGACCAAGCGCACCTTGGTGCCCCGCGTGTAGGGGGTGGCCTGGAGTTCTGCGGTGGTGGCGGCTGCGTTCGGCACGAGAAGAAAACGTAGCGCCTGCGTCTAGTGTCCGACGACATGAGCACCAGCCCACGCGAGAACTACGTCACCATCGATCGATCGGAGCCGGCGGTTCCGGTCGTCACGCTCAACCGTCCCGAACGTCGAAACGCACTCTCGATGGATCTTGTGAGCGACGGCATCGCCGCGTTCCGCGAGCTGCATCGTGACCGGGATGCGCGGGTGATCGTGCTGACCGGGGCCGGCGACGGCTTCTGCGCCGGCGCCGACCTGAAGGGTGGCGGGAGCCCGGCGCCGGACGCGGAGGGCCGGGGTCCGGTGGGGAGCGTCTACCGGAGCCAGGAGCACATCGTCGACTTCATGATGGCGGTGCACGAATGCGACAAGCCGGTGATCGCGGCCGTGCACGGCGCGGCCGTCGGCGGAGGCTTCGCCTTGGCGCTCGCCAGCGATCTGCGGGTGGCCGACACCACGGCCTACTTCGGGTCGGTCTTCATCAATGTCGGGCTGACCTCGTGCGACATCGGCACCAGCTACTTCCTGCCCCGTCTCGTCGGGTCGGGCCATGCGATGGACATGATGCTGAGCGGTCGCCACGTGGCTGCGGAGGAGGCCGAGCGCATGGGAATGATCAACCGGCTCGTGCCCGCGGGCACACACCTCGAAGCTGCGCTCGACTATGGCCGCCGCCTCGCGAAGCAGAATGAGTACGGGCTGTGGCTCACCAAGCGGGGTATGTGGGCCAACATCGATGCCCCGTCGATCCGCCATGCCGTCGAACTCGAGAATCGCCAGCAGGTGCTCGGTACGTTCACCGGCAACATGACCGAGGCGATGCGTGCGTTCGGCGAACGTCGGGAGCCCAACTGGGGTCCGATGTGAGCACGCGGTAGCATGTCTTCCCAGGAAGGTTCATTCCCGAAGGCTCCAGGAGCGATTGCCATGACACCTGAAGATCTCGACTATCTCCCGTTCGATGCCGACAACCACTTCTACGAGGCACTCGACGCGTTCACCCGGCACGTGCCGGCGGAGATGCAGCCCCGGGTGGTGCAATGGGTCGAGCAGGACGGGCGCAAGTACCACCTGGTCGGCGGTCGGATCAGCCATGCCGTGGTCAACCCCACGTGGGATCCGGTCGCGATGCCGGGCGCGCTCCACGAGTACTTCAAGGGCAACCCCAACGGCCGCAGCCCGCTCGAGATGCTCAAGGAGCGTGAGCCGCTGCCCGACTACTACATGAACAACGACGCCCGGGTCGAACTCGTCAAGCAGCAGGGTCTCCAGGCCGTTTGGCTGTTCCCGACGCTCGGCGTCCTCTACGAGGAGCTGATCAAGGAAGACGTCGAGGCGTGCGCCGCGATGATGACCGCGTTCAACCAGTGGCTGCTCGAGGACTGGGGCTACGACTACAAGGACACGATCTACGGGGCTCCCTACCTCTGCCTCGGCGATGTCGATGCGGCCGCGGCCGAGGTCGACAAGGTCATCGCCGCCGGAGCCCGCGTGCTGGTCATGCGGCCCGCCGCAGTGATGACGGCGACCGGCATGAAGTCGCCGTTCGATCCCCACTTCGATCCGGTGTGGTCGCGTATCAACGAGGCGGGCGTGACCCTCGTGATCCACGCGTCCGACTCCGGCTACTCGACGCAGGGCTATGCCGACAATCGCTTCTCCGCGGCCGGCATCAGCAAGGGCAACTACGGCGGTCCGTCGATCGGCAGCTTCTCGATCGAACGTGCCGCCCAGGACTGGCTCATCCAGGCCGTGTTCCAGAAGATCTTCGACCGGTTCCCCAACCTGCGCTTCGCATCGGTCGAGAACGGGTCCGACTTCCTGGCCCCGATGTTCCGCAAGTTCGATCAGACGGTGAAGAAGAGCTTCGGCTGGTTCAACGACCACCCGGTCGACACCTTCAAGAACCACGTCTGGATGAACCCGTTCTGGGAGGACGACGTCAACGAGGTCGCCGAGTTGATGGGCGCCGATCACGTGATCTTCGGTTCCGACTGGCCCCACATCGAGGGTCTTCCCAAGCCGCTCGACTATCTGGTTGAGTTGAAGGAGTTCGATGCCGTCGATCAGAAGAAGATCCTGCTCGACAACGTCACGTTCCTGAACACGCCCCAGCCCGTCTGACCCGGAGGGTCACCGAGTGACCCACTCACACCATCACGCGCACGACCCCGGCCCGCCCGGTGGTGCGCGCCGTGATCTGGTGGTGGCCGCCAGTGCCAACAGCGTCCTGCTGGTCGTGCAGGTGGTCGGGGCCTTCGCCTTCGGTTCGCTGGCATTGCTGGCCGATTCGGTCCATCAGGCCAGCGACGTCGTCTCGCTGTTCCTCGCCGTCGGCATCGCGACGCTGACGGCTCGTCCGGCTTCGACCCGCTACACGTTCGGGCTCCGCCGGGCCGACGCGCTCGGCGGGTTGGCACACGCCCTGCTGCTCTCGGTCGGCGTGGTCCTCGTCGTGGTCGAGGCGATTCGTCGACTCGACGGCGAACACCACGTCGACGGGTTGGGCGTGGTGGTGCTCGCCGCCGTCGGGCTGCTCATCAACGGATTCAGCGCCCGTTGGCTGCACGCCGGCCACGGCCATTCGCTCAATGTCGAGGGCGCGGTGCTGCACCTCGTCGCCGATGCGCTCGGTTCACTGGTCGTCCTCGTCGGCGGCGCGGTGGTGCTGTTCACCGATGCCGACTGGGTGGATCCGGTCGCATCACTGCTGGTCACCGCGATCATCGTCTGGTCGGCGTGGCGCCGCGCCAGAGCGTCGCTGCACGTCCTGCTCGACGGCGTGCCGGTGGGTGTCGACCTCGATCAGCTGCGGGCGCTGTTGGTGTCGGACCCGATGGTTTCCGATGTCCACCATCTCCACGTGCGGGCGCTCGACGGCGACACCTTGAGCCTGACCGGCCACGTGCGGGTCGCCACCGATCAACTCCACGATGCCCAACGGGTCACCCACCGTTTGAGCGAGGCGCTCGCCGACCAAGGCATCGCCCACGTGACGCTGCAGGCCGAGTGTCACCCCTGCGACGAACCCGACTGCTGATACTCCCGAACGGGTCGATCGGCAGTCCGCTGCGCCGTCCGTCGTGGTCATGGGCGATTCACTGGTGTTCTTGAGCGAGGCATCCAGCCTTTCGGGAACCGAGACCTGGATCACCGACGAACTCATCGCCGGCGGGTTCCAGGCCTATCTCACAGGCTTGGTCGGGGTGACCGTCGACTTCACGTATCTGCACCTCTGGAACCAGCCGAGCCGCCAAGGGATCACCCCCGACGTGCTCGTGGTGGCGCTCGGCACGAACGACATGCACGTCGACCCGCAGACCGGACTCCCGCTGACGACCCCCGAGGCCGCAGCCATCGTGCTGGGGACCTGGCTCGCCGAGGTTCCCGACGCGTGTGTGCGGCTGGTCGGCGTTGCCGAGTCGGTCGCCGGCTGGGGTCTCGACGTCACCGGGCCGGGCTGGAACGCAATGCTGGTCGCCACGGCCGCGGCGCACGCCAACGCGACATATGTCGCGTGGGAGCCCCTGGCGGCATGGACCGGAGGTGGTTCCTCTCCGCATCTCACACCCGAGGGGAGAGATGCCTATCGGGACCTGCTGGTTTCGGCTGCCACGAGCTGTCAGGGCTGACGCCGAACCCGTTCCGCGCGAAGTGAACGGCCATTAACTTCTTGCTAGAATGTGCCGTATGAGCACGCCCTTGCCGTCTGCAGAAGAAGTCCGCGCCGATCTCGATGCCTGGCTCGATGAGAACTGGGATGAGAGCCTCACCGTCGAGGAGTGGTGGGCCCGTCTCGCGCCCACGGGCTATGCCCACCCGACGCTGCCCGAGAACGCCGGTGGCAAGGGATGGGGTCGCGACCTCGCCGCGGTGGTCAACACCGTCATGGCCGAGCGCGAGGTGATGGGCCCGCCGTCGTCGGGTCTCGGTTGGATGCTCGCTGCGCCCACCATCGCGGCCCACGCCACCCAGGAGCAGATCGACCAGTTCGTGCCGCCGATCCTCACCGGCCAGGTCGGGTGGTGCCAGCTCTTCTCCGAGCCCGGTGCGGGGTCCGACCTCGCCGGCCTCGGTTGCAAGGCCGAGAAGGACGGCGACGAATGGGTCATCACCGGTCAGAAGGTGTGGACCTCCGGCGGCCAGGTCGCCGATTGGGGCATGCTCATCGCCCGGACCGACCCCGACGCGCCGAAGCACAAGGGCATCAGCTACTTCGCGTTCGAGATGGATCAGCCCGGGGTGACCGTCGTCCCGCTCACCGAGATGACGGGCCGGGCACTCTTCAACGAGGTCTTCATCGACGAGGCCCGGGTGCTCGATGCCAACATGATCGGCGGCCTCAACAACGGGTGGGCGGTTGCCAACTCGACGCTCATGTTCGAACGGGCATCCCTCGGGTCCGCGGGCAAGAAGCCGCAGACGGCGACGCCGGGCTCCAAGGGCAAGGCGTTGCAGCGCCCCGTCACCGACTTCGCCAGGAAGGAGCGGTCCGAGGGCGGTGTGCCGTCGCTCGGCCCCGGCCTCTGGCAGCACTATGTCGACCTCGCGACGAAGTCCGGTCGCATCACCGACCCGGTGCTGCGGCAGGAGCTGATCAAGCTCTATTCGCTCATCGAGATCAACCGCCTCGGCACGCTGCGGGCGAAGGATCCCAGCCAGCGCACCGGCGCCGAACCCAACATCGGCAAGCTTCACATGTCCGAACTCTTCCGCCAGTTCCGCGAGGTCGGCCTGTCGGTCATCGGCGCCGACGGCATGCTCTGGGGCGCCAGCGATCCCACCTCCGGCGGCACGATCGGCGAACTGGCGACCTTCTCGCCCGGCCCGTCGATCTATGGCGGCACCGACCAGATCCAGCGCAACATCATCGGTGAGCGCATCCTCGGTCTGCCCCGCGAGCCGGGCCCCGACAAGAACACCCCGTACAAGGACCTCCCCAAGAACTGACCCGCCACACCGGTGTCAGACACCCGCTACAGCGGTGTCAGACACCCGCCACACGGCGCAACGATCGGGCCGGTGACGCGACTGGTCGTAGACTCGGGCCATGGCAACGACGCGGCGGGTGTCCGGCATCAGCGTGGCTCTCGGCCGCGGATCGGGTGAGCTGCGGGTCGATGTCGACGACGCACTCGACGCGATGGACGGCGGTCGGCCGGTGGTGCTCGCCCTCGCGGTGTCGTCCCCCGCCGACGTGCCGGCGATGATCCGGGCCAGCGCGGTCGTCGCCGCCTCGGGTGACGCCCAGAGCCACACGGCGATCATCGCCAACGCGGCCGGTGTGCCGGCGGTCGTGGTCCCCGGACTGACGATCGGCGCCGACGGGATCGAGGTCGACGGCACCGCACTCGAGGTCGGCCACGAGCTCACGGTCGACGGCGACGCCGGCACTGTCGAATGGCGAGCACCGTGACGACACCGACTGTGGTCGGCATTCAGCTGGCGAAGGCGTCGCGGCTCGGCATGCAGCCGGTCGGGATGGCCGAGATCGAGACAGCCGCAGGCCTGGTCGGCGATCGCTACCACGGATCGAAGCACCGCCAGCTCAGCGTGCAGTCACAGACGGAGTTGGCCGAAGCCGAGGAGAAGTTCGGTCGGCCGATCGACCCGCTCCTCACCAGGCGCAATGTCACCATCAGCCACGGCGACATCCCGCGCACGCCCGGACACCGTTGGAAGCTAGGGGAGGTCGAGCTCGAGGTGGTCCGCGACGCGGCGCCGTGCAAGATGCTCGACATGGAGATCGGCGACGGCGCCCGCACCGCGATGCGGCGGCGGGCCGGGGTGATCTGTCGGGTGATCGCCGGCGGCACGCTGACCCTCGGCGATCACGTGACGCTGTGATCCCGGGTCGATCGCAGTCCGGTGGGTCGACGGTCGGCACCACGTTTCGGGTCGCCGGATTCCCCACGCGCGTCCGGCCGACGTTTCTCATCCTGATCGCGCTCGTCGGCTGGTATCCCGACATCACTGCGGCCCGAATGGCGATCTGGGTCGTCGTCGCGAGCGCCGCGATCATGTGGCACGAGCTCGGCCACGCCAGGGCGGCCCGCCGCCTCGGTGCGTCGCCCACCATCGAGCTCTACGGGTTCGGCGGCGCGACGATGTGGCGTCCTCCGACCGACCCCACTCGATGGCAGCTGATCGGTGTGTCGTTCGCGGGTCCGCTGGCCGGCTTCAGCATCGGCGCTGTCCTGGGCGTCGGCGTGGCCCTCGCCGGCGGTGTCGGCACGGGCGACGTGCGCTACTTCGTGCTTGCCGTGCTGTGGACCAACGTCGGATGGGGGCTCGTGAACCTGTTGCCGGTTCTTCCCCTCGATGGTGGGCACATCCTCGCGGAGCTCCTGCCCGGCGATCGGGCAACCAGGAATCGTAGGGCTGCGGTCGTGTCGATCGTCGTCGCCGGTATCGCGATCGTTTGGCTGGCGTCGATCGGGATCGTCTTCGGTGCGCTGATCCTCGGCTGGATCGTGATGACCAATCTCTCGACCCTCAATGTGCAACGAGCCGCCGGGAGGCGGACCATGGCAGAGGACGCCGCCCGCGACGCGCTGACCCGCCTTGGCCACGGTGAGGCAACCGCGGTGTCCGACATCGAACGGATGCTCGCCGATCTGCGGCCGCAGTCCGCGGCTTTCCGCGCAGTAGCGATCGAGACCGCAGCGGCAACCGGCGATGCCGCTGGGGCGCGTCGGCTACTCGATTCAGCTCCCATCGATGAGCCGTTGTCGCCCGGTCTCTACGCGCTCGTCTTCGCGGCCGAGAGCCAGGGCCGCGACGGTATCGGTGAGCTCGTCGAGATCCTGCGCCGAGAACCGACCGCTCGTCACGCCCGATGGCTCGCGATCGCGCTGCGTTGGGGCGGCCGGCTCGATGATCTGCCGACGATCCTCGCATCGTTGGCGGGGCGACTCGACGGGACGGTCCTCGACGAGGCTGCAACGGTCGCGGCGGGGCTCGGCAACCCGGCCGTCGCTGAGGCCGTGCGAGCCCTCGGCCGGGCCTGACCCCCGGCCACGCGGTCGTTCTGAAGGCCGGTTCACCCGTTATCAGCGGGTGAACTCGCCTTAGTTTGCGGTGGAGGGGGGAGGGAGGAGGGTGCGGGAGGCGTCGTGAACGGTCCGGGCCATCTCGTGGCGGCCGGCGGCGAGGAGATCGTCGTTGAAGACCTCGGCGGCCACGAACGGGTCGCTCCCGATGTGGTCGAGGGCCTCCCAGATCGCCGCGAAGTCGACGGCACCGGCGCCGGGAAGGCGTCGACGGTGCATGGCTTCGTCCTCCACCTCGTCGAGCGGCATTTCCGGCGCGGCCGACGGCTCGCACAGCTGCACGTAGGCGATGCGGTCGCCGGGGAGGGAGCGCAGCAGGTCGAGGTCGGGGCCGCCGGGCTGGCGGATCCAGTGGAAGGTGTCGAGCAGGATCGTGGCGTTCGGTTCACCGCCGTCGAGGATCAGATCGTTGGCGGCGGCCATCGTCGCCACGCCGGTCCACGGCAGGAACTCGAGCGAGATGACCATGTCGGCTTCGGCCGCGCGAGCGGCGATGGAGGCGAGACCCTCGACCGCGGCCGATCGGTCGTCGAGCGGCCCGAGGCAGGCGGCGCCGATGATGCGGGCGCCGAGGTCCTGGCCGCTGGCGATGAGGCCGTCGATCTCCTGGGTCACGATGTCGCTCGGGCCGTTGGTCCAGCCGATGGCCGCTTCCACCGCCTCGACCCTGAGGCCCGAGTCCTTCACGGCCTGTTCCGCACCGTCGCCGGCCAGCATCAGGTGGAACGGATAGAGGCTGACCGAGTCGAAGCCGGCCACGGCGGTCGCGTCGAGATAGTCGCGAAACGAGTCACCGTCGACCGACATGATGTCCGCGAGCAGGGTGGACGGGCAGTTGCCGAGCGAGGTGATCTGCATCCCCGGAGTCTCTCCGACGTGCCCGAACGCGGCGAATCGGCCAAGATCAGCGGGTGACCGACAAGATCAGACTCGAGATCGACGGCGGCGTCGCCACGATCACCAACGACAACACCGAGAAGCACAACGCGTTCGACGACGACATGGACGCTCGCCTGTTCGAGATCTTCGACGAGCTGATCGCCACGCCGACGGTCCGGGCGGTGATCTGGCGTGGTGAGGGCAAGAGCTGGTCGTCGGGCCGCGATGTCGCTGCGATCGGCAACAATGTCACCGACCTCACCCATCACGAGCTGATGAGCCGGGGCCACCGGGGCATCCAGAAGATCTGGGAGCTCGAAGCTCCGATCATCGTGCCCATCCAGGGCTGGGCCATCGGCGGCTCGTTCCAGCGGGCGCTCATGTGCGACATCCGCATCGCCGCCGAGGGTGCCCGCTTCATGCTGCCCGAGGTCGGTCACGGGGTGATCCCCGACACCGGCGGCATGGGTGTGCTCTACGAGATGTGCGGCCACGGTCTGGTCAGCGACATGGTGCTCACCGGGCGACGTCTGTCGGCAGAGGAGGCGCTCCAGCACGGCATCGTGAGCCGCATCGTTCCCCCCGACGAGCTCGACACGACCGCGCGGGAGATGGCCGAGAAGATCGCCGCGTCGCCCGCCGTGACGGTGAAGCTCGCGCGCCGGGTGATCAGCCATCTGAGCCGCCCGGAGATCCGATCATCGATGGAGGACGAGCTGATCTACCAGACGTTCCTCAACAAGTCCGACGACTTCGCCGAGTTCAAGGCCGCCCGGGCCGAAGAACGCGAACCGAACTACCGGGGGAGTTGACATGAGCGACGACGTACGAGGCCTCCCCGAACCTCCGCCGCTCGGCGCCTCCGCCCTCCCGGAGGGGACGTTCGACGGTGTCTGCGTGTTTATCACCGGGGCCGGTACCGGCCTCGGCAAGGGCATCGCCCAGGAGTTCGCCCGGCTCGGGGCGTCGATCGTGATCGCGAGCCGCAAGCCGGAGCATCTCGATGCCGGTCGGGCCGCCATGGACGAGTTGGGCGCACCGGTCGAGACGGTCGCCTGCGACATCCGCGAACCCGACAGCATCGCCGCCGCGTTCGACGCGGCCGAGGCGGCCTTCGGGCTGCCGCAGGTGTGCGTCAACAACGCAGCGGCGAACTTTCCGGTCCCCGCCGAGGACATGTCGCCGAACGCGTGGCGCACCGTCGTCGACATCACGCTCAACGGGACCTTCTTCGTCGCACGTGAGTTCGGTCGCCGCCACCTCGCGGCGGGGACACCGGGCAGCATCATCAACATCGGCGCCAGCTACGCGTGGACGGGTGGGCCCGGTTTCGCACACTCCGCGGCGGCCAAGGCCGGCGTGAAGAACATGGTCGAGAGCCTCGCCGTGGAATGGGGCCCCTATGGCATCCAGGTCAATGGCCTCGTGCCGGGCTTGATCCCGCACGAGGACATGACGGCCGACATCCAGGGAAACCTGGCTCGTGCCGACCCGGTGAAGGACGCCCTCCAGCCGGCGATGCGCGTCGGCACGCGGCGCGAGTTCGGCTGGGCCGCGACCTTCCTGGCCAGCCCCTACGCACAGTTCATCACCGGCCACACGCTCGTGGTCGACGGTGCCAACTGGCAGCGCCGGGCGATGACCAACCCGACCGTTGTCCCGATCCGTGAACAGATGGGCAAGGGCGCCTTCGAGTTGTAGCGCAGCGGCACAAGTAGCGTGCCCCGATGGAATTCGTCCACGTGGTGCTGCTGCTCGGCGGCGGTCTCGTCGCCGGCATCGTCAACGCGATGGCGGGGGGCGGATCACTGCTGACGGTGCCCCTGCTCGTCTTCGCCGGCGTGCCCGGCAACACGGCCAACGGCTCGAACCGTGTCGGCGTGCTCGCCAACTCGCTGAGCGCGGCGAGCACGTTCCGTCGTCTCGGCGTGGCGGGCCTCGCCGGCATCGGGCGCATCCTCGGTCCGGCGGTGGTCGGATCCCTGATCGGGTCGGTCGTGGTGTCGCAGCTGGCCGACGACACATTCGAGCGCATCTTCGGTTTCGTGATGATCCCGATCCTGATCATGTCGTTGCGCAAGCCCGACGTCGAGGCGATGGCCGACCGTCCTCAGTGGCCGCCATGGCTCACCACGCTCGTGTTCTTCGGTATCGGGCTCTACGGCGGAGCCTTCCAGGCCGGCGTCGGCCTCATGATGATCGTGGCGCTCTCCCGAGCGGGCGTCGACCTCGTCATCGCCAACAACATCAAGTCGATCGTCACATTCGTGTTCACGGTGTTCGCCCTGCCGGTGTTCATCGTCAACGGCGATGTCGATTGGGCACCCGCGCTCGTCCTGGCCGTCGGCCTCGGCACGGGCGGCTTCGTCGGCGCGCACATCACGGTCGCCGGTGGCGAGAAAGTGATCCGACCGGTGCTCGTCGTCGCCGTCCTCGTGTTCGCAGGACGACTGCTCGGACTCTACGGATGACAGGATGGTCCCGATGATCTTCCCCGAAGCGCTCGCCCGAGCCATGCCCAAGGCCGAGCTCCACGTCCACCTCGAGGGGAGCGTCGATCCGTCGACCATGCTCGCACTCGCCGACCGCCACGGGGTCGAACCGCCGGCCGGCGACGTCGACGGGATGCACGCATGGTTGCAGTTCGACGGTTTCCCGAGCTTCCTCGAGCGCTACTTCTGGGTCTGCGGACTCCTCCGCAACGCGGACGACTTCGCCGACATCGCCCACAGCTACCTGCGCACCGCCCACGACCAGGGCGTGGTGCATGTCGAGTTCCACGTCTCGTCGAGCTACCACATCGTGGAACGGGGGGCGGACTGGTCCGAGGTCCTTGCCGGTGTCGTGGCCGGTTGTGAACGGGCCGAGGCCGAATTCGGCATCTCGTCGCTGCTGATCCCGGATCTTTCGCCCCATCTCGGCGCCGATGCCGCACATCGGGCCCTCGACGTGGTCCTGTCCGAACTCCATCCGCGGGTCGCCGCCGTGGGGCTGGGTGGGCCGGCCGACAACTGGACGACGGAGGACTTCGGTTCGGCGTTCACCCGGGCCCGTGAGGCGGGCCTGCACACGGTCAGCCACGCCGGCGAACACGGCCCGGCGTGGGAGGTGCGCCACGCCCTCGAGGTGTTCGGGGCCGAACGCATCCAGCACGGCATCGGCGCGATGGGCGACCCGGAGGTCGTGGCGATGTTGGTCGACCAGGGCGTTGCGTGCGATGTCTGCCCCGGCAGCAATCTCGCGCTGGCGGCGGTGTCGTCGCTTGCCGACCACCCGCTCCCGGCGATGCTCGACGCGGGTATCACTGTCACGCTCGGGTCGGATGACCCGCCGCTCTTCCAGACCGATCTGCTGTCGGAGTACCGCCACGCCTGGGAGCTGTGTGACCTCGATGAGGATGGCCTGCGTCAGCTGGCCGACAACTCACTGATCGAGAGCTTTGCGCCCACCGATGCAGTGGCCGGCTGGCTCGCTGCAGACCCGGCGGACACCGTCGCGGCGGAGGATGTCTAGATCTCGTCGAGGAGTTCGTCGCGGCGTGATGCCGCCTCCTCGTCGCTGATCAGCCCCTGCGCGCGCAGCGCCTCGACCTTGGCGAGTCGCTCCTCGATCGTCGGCTCGGTTTCGGGTGGGGATGTCGTGGCAGGCCGAGAACGCGGGCGACTGCGCCGGTCGTCGACTTCGGGCTTCAGCACCATCGCGCTCGTCACGCGGTCCTGCGAGAACAGTGCGGCAGTGGTGGCGTCCTCCGGACTCATGCCGCGGCGGATGCCCATGTCGCGCAGCGTGGCGAACTTCCAGATGCCGATGCCCGCCGAGATCAGCATCGCGACGACCATCAGCGCGATGAATCCGTCGGAGTCGGGTCCGGCGGTGTCGAGGCCGGATGGCTCGGTGAAGATCACGGGTCCTGCGGGAGTGTCGCGGTCGACCTGCGCGCCGGCCGGCTCCGCGAGCAGCAGCACCGATGCGGCAACCAGTGCCGCCGCCATCGCGAGTCGTGTCATCCGCCAACGCACGTGTGCAACCCTAGTCGCCGGCCGCCGCGGCGTCCTCCGCGAGGTCGCGGATGCCCTCGACACAACGCTGCATGTTGGCCCGGTGGGTGTCCTGGCGATCGCGGATGATCTGCGTCTCGTTGTCGGGGTCGTTCTCGATGCTCCACGTGAGCCCGGACGAGCCGGGGCCGAAGCGCATGGCGAAGCGCAGGCGGGTGCCGCCGGCGAGGGGGACGAGCTCGAGGCGCCACTGGGTCCCCGGTTCAGCTGCCTCGGGGCGTTGCACGTTCCAGGCGAACAGGCGTCCCGGTTCGTAGGCGACGCAGATGCTCGACGTCTCCCACTCGCCGAAGCCCTCGGCGAAATTCCTTCCGGTGAAGCGGGTGCCTTCGCCCGGTTCACCGTCCCAGGTCGCGCCCTGGAACTCGTCGCTCCAACGGCTGAGAAGGTCGGGGTCGGAGATGAACGGCCAGATCTCTGCGGGCTTGGCGTCGATCTCGACCTCGACGGTCACACCGGGGCCGGCAGCGAACGTGACCGGACCATCGGCGTTGGCGGCCAGGGTGTCGCCCCAGCGGTCGATGTAGGTGATGGTCCTCGCCGAGATGCGCGGCGCCGCCTTGAAGTCGGTCCCGTCGGTGTAGGCGACGGGCAGGAGCACGATCTGCGTGAGGCCCTCCGGCATGCCGAGCAGCCGGCGGAACTCGTCGGCCTTGCTGAGATGCAACGTCGTCCAGGCGCTGCCGAGGCCTCGGGCCCGCAGCGCGAGACAGAAGCTCCAGGCGCCCTGGATCACCGAGTCGAACAGGCCGGGGCGTCCGCTGTTGTCGTGCTCACCCCAGATGCTGACCAGGACGATGGCCGGGACGTGCTCGAGGTTCTCGGCCAGGTACGCCGCGGAGCCGAGGACCTTCTCGTTGTGGTGGCCGGTGCCCTCGACACCCTTGTGGCTGGCGATGATCCAGTCACCGCCGGCCTCGCGGTAGAGCTCGGCCAGCGCCTTCTTCTGCGCGGGATCACGCACGATCAGCCATCGCCGCGTCGACTGGTTGCCGCCGGTCGGGCTCTGCTCGGCGAGGTCGATGCAGTCGAACAGGACCTGGTCCTCGACGGGGCGTTGCAGATCGAGGCGCTTGCGGACCGCACGGGTCGTCGACAGGACATGGTCGACGGCGGCGATGGTCGCCGGGTCTCCGGGTTCGGGTGGATGGCTCACTGGTGTTCAGTCTGGCCGAGAGCGTTCGCCATGAGCCAGACTCCTCCGACGGACTGCTCACGTGGAGTGGTCGAGGGGGAGAAGAAGGACAATGAACGACAATCGTGGAACTCGTCTGTCGCGCATCAAGGTGTTGGCGATGGTTGCCGTCATCGCCGTGCTGGCATCGAGCTGCTACTTCCCGTTCGCGTGGCGTGTCGACACCGCGACGGGTGGAGCCGAGGTGGCGCCGTGGTGTCAGGGCGGCACCGACCTCTCGGCGGAGGACTGCCTCACGATGTCGGCCTACTTCGACCTCGCACTCGACTACGCCGCCGACTTTCGGTCGCTCGGAGACTTCGTCGCAGCGGGCGCAACGGAGGTCGCCGGACGCCCGGCCGACATCGGGGTGCCGTTCGCGCTCCCCGGTTGTTGCACCTCGTTCGACCCGGCGACGCCGAGCCTGCTCCTCTACGACGGAACGGCGCCCTCGTCTCGACTGGTGGGTGTCGGCTGGGGTGTCGACGGGGCTGAACCCGCAGGGTTCGCCGGCGATCTCGATGTGTGGACCGACGTGAACGGCCGATGGTTCCTCACCGCCTGGATCGTGCGCGGCTATCTCAACCATCCGAACGTGTTCGCGCCGGCGCATCCGTGCCTGGTGCCCGGGGTCGACTACACCTCGACGTCGTCGGCGTGCTTCCTCGCCTCGCACACTCGGGATCTCGAGATCCTCGTGACGAACGACGACGGGATCGGAGCCGACGGGATCGACGAACTCGTCGAGGCCCTGCGGCTCGTCCCCGGCGTCCATGTGACGGTCGTCGCGCCGGCCGTCAACCAGTCGGGCACCGGAGACTCGACGACGCCGGGTGGCGCCACTGCCGCTCCCGGCACGACGGCGAGCGGTTACCCGGGAACGGCGGTGAACGGCACCCCGGGAGACTCGGTCCTGTACGCGCTCGGAGCGATGGGGCTCGCCCCCGACCTCGTGATCTCCGGCATCAACGAAGGCCAGAACATGGGTCCGATCATTCCCCTTTCGGGAACGGTCGGCGCCGCCAAGTGGGCGTCACGCGGGTGGGTGCCCGCGATCGCCACGAGTCAGGGCACTGGCACGCCGGTGGACTTCGCGGCCGGCGCCGACGCAACGCTCGAGGTACTCGAGCAGTTCCGACTCGGCGAGATCATGAACGACGTCTCGGTGGTGACGAACATCAACATCCCGACCTGCCCGTCGGGGGTGATCCGCGGCACGGTCGACACCGTGGTCGCGTCGAGTCTCGCGGGGCGCAACTACCTGCTGCAGGACTGCACCTCGACGCTGCCGATCGAGAACGTGATCGACGACATCGACGCCTTCAACAACGGGTTCATCGGCATCACCGAGGTTCCGTCTTGAGTGGTCGACTCGATGGTCGAGCGGCCGTGATCACCGGCGCGTCCGGCGGTATCGGCTGGGCGACGGCTCGGAAGTTCGTGGCCGAGGGGGCGAAGGTCGTCGCCGTCGACATCGACGTCGACCGTGGCGCCGAGATGGTCGACGACATCGGCCCCGACCGGGTCACCTTCGTCGAAGCCGATGTCCGTTCACCCGAGCAGGTCCGCGCTGCGGTCGACCGGTGCGTGGCCGACCATGGCCGGATCGACGTGTTGTTCAACAATGCGGCGACCTCCACGGGCGGCTATGTCGCCGATCTCGATCTGGCCGGGTTCGACGACAGCATCAAGCTGATGCTCAACGGGCCGCTCCACGGCATGCAGGCCGCGATTCCCCACATGATCGCGCAGGGCGGAGGGTCGATCATCAACACGTCGTCGGTCTACGGCCTCGTGGCCGGCGCGGCGAATGCCCCGTACTGCGCGGCGAAGGCCGCGCTCATCAACCTCAGCCGGGTCACCGCTGTCGAATACGGCCGAAAGGGCATCCGCTGCAACGCGATCTGCCCCGGGGTGGTGGAGACGCCGATGTTCGAGGCGGTCCTGGGAATCGGCCTCAAGACCCGCGAGGAAGTGGCGGCCATGCACGCCATCGGCCGGACGATCCGACCCGAGGAAGTGGCCGATCTCGTGCTGTTCCTCGCGTCGGACGAGTCGACGGCGATCACCGGTCAGGCGATCCAGATCGATGGCGGCCTGCTCTGCGAGACGAATTTGACCGGTGTTCCCCCGGTCGGTTGAGCAAGAATGGCCGCCATGGCCTCCACCGACATCCAGCATCTCGACCGTGAACAGCTCGAGGCGACCATCGAGCACGTCCGCGCCTCGCCCGCGGAAGGCTCGCTCGAGCTGATCGTCCAGCGTCCCGCCGTCGACGAACGGGTCGTGCTCGGGGAGGCCCGCCTCACGATCGAGGAGGGCCTCGAGGGCGACACCTGGAACCAGCGGGGCTCGAAGCGCACCGACGACGGCAGTCCGCACCCCGACATGCAGCTCAACATCATGAACTCGCGGATCCTCTCCGCCATTGCCCAATCGCCGGATCGGATGCCGCTGGCGGGGGATCAGCTGATCGTCGACATGGACCTGTCCGAAGCCAACCTCCCGCCGTGGACGAAGCTGGCGATCGGCGACGCGGTGATCGAGATCACCGACCAACCCCACACCGGCTGCGCGAAGTTCAGTCAGCGGTTCGGCGTCGAGGCCCACCGCTTCGTCAACAGCGAGATCGGCAAGGAGCTCAAGCTCCGAGGGGTCAATGCCCGGGTGATCACCGCTGGTGCGATCCGCCAGGGCGATCGGATCCGCAAGGTCTGAGCTTCGGCGTGTCGCCGACCTGATCCAGGAGGCTGCGAGCGTTCGGCCGAGGGAGTTCGGGTGACCGTCGGAGGGAACCGACTCGATGCCCGTCAACTCAGTGGTCGTCGGGCTTGGTTACCTGGGCGAGGTAGGCCGCGGGTGAGACACCGAGGTGGGCGCAGAAGTCGCGTGTGAGGTGGGCCTGATCGGCGTAGCCGAGTTCTGCGGCCACTTCGGCCCAACCCCGCCATTCGCCGTCGTGATCGATCGCGTGTCGGGCGGACTCCGCCGCCTCGATGATCCGCCACCGTCGGATCACGAACGAGGGGCTGACGCCGACGTGGACGTCGAACAGGCGCTGGAGGGTCCGAACGCTGACCCCCGCCAGGCCGGCCAGCTGTTCCACTCGTCGGATCGATCGGTCGGTCTCGGACGCAGCGGCGATCTCCGCAACGCTGCGGGCCTCGGCGACGAGCGCCGGGTCTCGGCGGGCCACGATGCACTCCAGCGCGTCTCGGAGCCGCTCGACGCGCGAGGAACTCGTCGGCTCGGCCGAGACCTGAGCGACCAGTCGGGAGCCGCCGATGTCGGGGAGCGCCGCGTCGAGGCTCATCTGACGGTCGACCATCGACCGTGCCGAGACGTCGAGCAGCGCGCCGATTCCTCCGACCGTGGTGCGAGCGGCCACGGTCCAACCGGCTCCGGCGAGGTGCCGATGACTGAGCCCGGTCATCACTCCATAGACCCGCCCCTCGGCCGGGTCGAGCGGAATCCCGGCGTCGTCGAGCGTGCCGATGCTGATGTTGCCTGCCGGATGGTTGAGTACCTGTTGGTCGCGGGTGAGGTCATCGGACAGATTCCATTCGACCGACCAGAACCAGTCGACCAGGCCGGAGAGCACGTCGCCCGCGGGAAAGCGAACGAACTCGACGTCGCGCATCATGGCGGCCGGGTCGATGATGCCGCGGGTGTCGGAGGGGATGGGACGGGACATCACAGCCGAGTATGCCGCCCGGTCTGGCGTGAATCTTCAAGACCGCGCGCCTGCCTCGGACATAGCGTTCGGGCATGAGCCCCGACAGCAGCGACCTGCCGATCTTCCCGACCACCGCGCCCTCCGTGTTCCGCGACGCCGAGCGGGCGGCGGAGCTCTTCACCCAGGTCCTGGAGCGCCTGGCCGAGATCGTCGACGTGGGAGACGACGACCTCGATCGCCCCACGCCCTGCACGGCAATGAGTGTCGGCGAGCTGCGGACCCATGTCCTCGGGTGGCTCGGCTACTTCGCCGCCGCGCTGTCGGACCCGATGGCGGCTTCACCGCGACCCGACCCCGAGTCGTTCGTGCTGGCCGACGGCACTCGGGCGAGCGACATCGTCCGTCGCTCGTCGGCCGACATCGGACACGCCATCGCCGCGGGCGCGGCCGGCCGTCTCGTCACGATGACCTCGTCGCGGATGCAGGGCGACGGGGTGCTGGGCATGGCCCTCGGCGAGTACGTGATCCATGCCTGGGACCTCGCCGCCGCCACCGGGCGCCCGTACTCGGCACCCGACGATGTGGTCGTGCCGGCCCACAAGTTCCTCGCCGGGATGATCGCTCCGGAGTACCGCGGGCCCGACTCCGGCTTCTTCGACAGCGAGGTCGTGGTACCCGACGACGCCTCACCACTCGAGAGGCTGCTCGGGTTCGCCGGCCGCGACCCCGGATGGAACGCGCCGGTAGCGGGTGTCTGACACCGGTGTGGCGGGTCAGCTGGAGCAGCTGAGCATGGAGCAGCCGGCGCGGGTGCGGGCCCAGTCGGGTCGCTTCTCGGCGAAGCGTTCGTTGCCGGGTTGTTCGTCGTAGGGGTTGCGGAGCACGTCGAGGAGCTCGGTGATCATCGTGTGGTCGCCCTGTTCGGAGGCATCGATGGCGAGTTGGGCGAGATAGTTGCGCAGCACGTACTTCGGGTTCACCGCGTGCATCGCCATCCGGCGATCGTCGTCGGAGCGGCCGTTGCGGGCCACACGGGCCGAATAGTCGCGCAACCACGCGATGGTCGCCGCCCGCACGTCGCCGGTGAGTTCGGCGGGGGAGTAGTAGGCGCCGAGCAATGGCGTGATCAGCGCATCCTCGTCGTCGGTGGACGACGGCACATCGGCCAGGGCCCGGAAGAACAGGGTCATGTCGGTCTCGATGGCCGGCAGGATCCCGGTGAGCGACTCGATCAGCTCCCTGTCGCCGTCGGCGTCGAAGTCGTCGAGGCCGAGCTTCGTCGCCATCATCGCGGGCCAGTCGGTGTTGAACCGGTCGACGAACAGCTCGAGACCGGCGTGGAGCGGCTCGGTGTCTTCGATGAGCGGATAGAGGGCATTGGCGAGCTGGGTGAGGTTCCACTGGCAGATCGCCGGTTGGGCACCGAAGCGATAGCGCTTGAACTGGCGGTCGGTCGTGTTGGGGGTCCACCCGGGGTCGTAGTCCTCGAGCCAGCCGTAGGGCCCGTAGTCGATCGTGAGGCCGTGGATCGACATGTTGTCGGTGTTCATCACGCCGTGGACGAAGCCCACCCGCTGCCAGTGGATGACCATGTCGGCCGTGCGGCGGCTGACCTCGGCGAACCAGTCGGCATACACCTCGGGCGACGGCTCGCCGAGCTCGGGGAAGTGGGTGCGGATCGTGTAGTCGGCGAGGCGGCGGAGGTTGTCGGTGTCCTGTCGCCACGAGAAGAGCTCGAAGTTGCCGAAGCGGATGAACGAGGGTGCGACGCGACACACGACCGCGCCGGGCTCCAGCGCCGGTCGACCGTCGTAGAACATGTCGCGCATGACCTTGTCGCCGGTCAGTGCCAGGCTCAACGCCCGCGTGGTCGGCACGCCGAGGTGGTGCATCGCTTCGCTGCAGAGGAACTCGCGGACCGAACTCCGCAGGACGGCGAGCCCATCGGCGTTTCTCGAGTAGGGGGTGGGGCCGGCACCCTTCAGCTGGAGGGTCTGGCGACCGTGGGCGGGTGTGACGACCTCGCCGAGGGTGATGGCGCGCCCGTCGCCGAGCTGGCCGGCGAAGTTGCCGAACTGGTGCCCGGCGTAGGCCATCGCGTGGGGATCCATGCCGGGGAGGAGTTCGTTGCCAGTGAACACCGCGGCGAAGCGGGCCGCGTTGGTGCCGGTCGCCTCGTCTCGATCGATGCCGAGCATGTCGAGCGTCTCGACCGATGCCGCAAGGAGGTGGGGCGACTCGGTACGCACGGGGGTCACCCGCGAGAACGCCGCCTCGCTGACCTGGCGGGGGCGGTTCTCGGTCGAGGGGTCGGCCGCGAGTTCGGCGGTGAACGAGTTGTCGAACTCCAGCTGGTCGAGCTTCATGGCAGCACCTCCTGACGACCAGCCTAGGGAGTCGTACGCTCCTGCCCATGAAGATCGGGGAGCTGGCCGACCTGGCGTCGGTTTCGACGAAGACGATTCGCTACTACGAGTCGATCGGCTTGCTGGCCGAGCCCGACCGGACACCGTCGGGTTACCGCGACTACGACGGCGCCGCCACCGAGCGTCTGCGGTTCATCCGTGATGCCCAGGCGACGGGTCTGACCCTGGCCGAGATCCAGTCGGTGCTGGAACTCAAGGACGCCGGTCGCAACAGTTGCGCCCACACGAGGTCGCTGCTCGAACGGCACCTGGCGGAGCTCGATGGACAGATCGCCCGCCTGGTCGACGCGCGCCGTGAACTGGTCGAACTGGCCGAGCGGGCGGGTGCCCTCGACCCGTCGGACTGCACCGACCCGAACCGGTGTCAGGTCATCGACGTCGACGGGTGAACCCGATCCCTTGACCTTCCTGTTGACTGGAAGGTCTACGATGGAAGCATGGCTTCTCCCCGCAGCACCGTCCGTGCGACCGACCTCGCCGTCGAAGGGATGACCTGCGGCGCCTGTGCACGCGCCGTGGAGGACGGCCTCTCCCGCCACGTCGGCGTCGAAGAGGCCCACGTCAACTTCGCGACCGGCGTGGCCTCGGTGCGCTACGACGACTCGGTCGACGTCGATGAATTGCGGGCGACGATCGAGGCGCTCGGCTACCGAGCCCCCGTGGAGCGCGATCACGACGCCGCGGAGGCCGAACGCGAGACGGACCTCTGGAACCGTCTCCGGATCGCGGCGGTGCTGACGGTTCCCCTGGTGGCGATCTCGATGATCATGCCGCTGCGATTCGGCGGCTGGGAGTGGGTCGCCGCCGCGCTGGCCACGCCCGTCGTGTTCGGTGCCGGATGGCGGTTCCACCGCGTGGCGGTCGGCAACCTTCGGCACCGCATGGTCACGATGGACACCCTGGTCTCGGTCGGGACGGTGGCCGCCTGGACATGGTCGATGGTGGTGCTGGTCGCCGGAATCGACGAGCCGGTGTACTTCGAGACGGGGGGCGTGATCGTCACCCTGATCCTCCTCGGGAAGTGGTTCGAGGTCCGCGCCACCCGACGGTCGGGTGATGCCATTCGTGCCCTCGCCGATCTCGGAGCCCGCACCGCCGTGCTCGAGGACGGAACGCAGATCGCGATCGACGATCTCGCGGTGGGGATGCGCTTTCGGGTGAAGCCCGGCGAACGGATCGCCACCGACGGCGTCGTCGTGAGCGGACGCGGCGCGATCGATGCCTCCGTGATCACCGGTGAGTCGGTGCCCGTCGAGGTCGCCGAGGGTGACACGGTCGTCGGTGCGTCGATCAACACCGACGGCTCGCTGCTGGTCGAAGCCCGCCGCGTCGGCGCCGACACGGCCCTGGCCCAGATCATTCGGCTGGTCGAGGAGGCGCAGGGGAGCAAGGCGCCGATCCAGCGGCTCGCCGACCGGGTGGCGTCGGTCTTCGTCCCCACCGCGATCGGGATCGCCGTCGTGACCCTCGTCGTGTGGCTGGCTCTGGGCTACCCGACGTCCGACGCGTTCACGGCGGCGGTCGCCGTGCTCATCATCGCCTGCCCTTGCGCCCTCGGTCTCGCCACCCCGCTCGCGATCATGGTGGGAACCGGCCGGGCCGCGCAGCTCGGCATCCTCATTCGGGGGGCCGAGGTCCTCGAGGACAGCCGCCGAGTCGACACCATCGTGCTCGACAAGACCGGCACGGTCACCGAGGGCCGCATGGAGTTGCTCGACGTGCGAGCCCCCGACGGCGACGGCGAGGAGCTGCTCAGGCTCGCCGCCGCGCTCGAGTCGGGATCGGAGCACCCCATCGGCCGGGCGATCTCGGCCGCAGTCGACACCTCGGCCGCAACGATCACCGGGTTCTCCAACGACGCCGGCCGAGGCGTCGCCGGCACCGTCGACGGTGTCCGGGTTCGGGTCGGTCGCCCGGAGTTCTTCGACGAGGTTCCCGAGCCCATCGCCGCGGTGCTGCACGACGCGGCGCTCGACGGGAGCACCGTCGTCCTCGTCGGGCGTGGGGGTACCGCCACCGGTGCGCTCGTCCTCGCCGATCGGGTCAAGGCCTCCTCCGCTGCCGCCGTCGCGGCGTTGACGCGCCGGGGACTCGAGGTCGCGTTGTTGACCGGCGACAATCCTGTGAGCGCCGCGGTCGTCGCCGAGGCGGTGGGGATCGATCGGGTGATGGCCGGCGTGCTGCCCGATGGCAAGGCGGCCGAGATCGAGCGGCTCCAGGCCGAAGGTCGCCGCGTGGCGATGGTGGGTGATGGCATCAACGACGCGCCGGCGCTCGCGACCGCCGATCTGGGCATCGCCATCGGGACCGGGACCGACATCGCAATGCAGGCTTCGGACCTGACGCTGGTGAGCGGTGAGCTGTCGGCGGCGGTCGACGCGATCGATCTCTCGCGTCGTACCTTCGCCACGATCAAGGAGAACCTCTTCTGGGCGTTCGCCTACAACTCGGCGGCGATTCCGTTGGCTGCGCTCGGCGTGCTCAACCCGATGATCGCGGCCGGCGCCATGGGCCTCTCGTCGGTGTTCGTGGTGACCAACAGCCTGCGTCTTCGCCGTTTCCGACGCGGCCCAGGCTAGGCCCGGGGCATCGGTGCATGTGAGACTGTCCGGATGCCACGAATGAATCTCGAAGGATCCTCATCGATCGTCACCGGCGGTGCCTCGGGTATCGGGGAGGCGAGTGCCCGGCAGCTGGCCGATGCCGGCTCTCGGGTCGTGATCGCCGACCTCAACGAGGCGCGCGGTCAGGAGATCGCCTCCGAGCTCGGAGGCCTTTTCGTCAAGTGCGACGTGAGCAAGACCGACGACGCCGATGCCGCGATCGCTGCGGCTTCGGAGATGGGCCCGCTGCGGGCGTTGGTCAACTCGGCCGGTCTGGGTTCCGCCGGACGCACGATCGACCGGTCCAATCAGCCGTTTCCACTCGAGCAGTTCGAGTTCGTCATCCGGGTCAACCTGATCGGCTCGTTCAACATGCTCAGCCGTTCGGCCGCGGCGATGGCCCAGACCGAGCCCCTCGACGATGACGGCAGTCGCGGTGCGATCGTCAACATGGCCTCGGCAGCAGCGTTCGAAGGTCAGATCGGCCAGTGCGCCTACTCGGCCTCGAAGGGCGGTGTGGTCGGCATGACCCTGCCGATCGCCCGCGATCTGAGCGCCGTCGGCATCCGCGTCAACACCATCGCCCCCGGCCTCATCGACACACCGATCTACGGCGAGGGCGAGGGGTCCGAAGCGTTCAAGAACAACCTCGGTCAATCGGTGCTGTTCCCGAAGCGTCTCGGTTCCGGCGAGGAACTGGCGTTCATGGTGATGGAGTGCATCACCAACCCCTACATGAACGGTGAGACCATCCGTGTCGACGGCGGCATCCGCCTGCCGCCGAAGTGATTCCGACCCGACGACTGGAGACCAGATGACCGAAGCGATCCTCACCGAGCGCCGCGACCGGGTGCTCATCATCACGATGAACCGGCCCGAGGCGAAGAACGCCATCAACGGCGCACTGGCGACCGGCCTCTGGGCCGCAGTCGAGGAGTTGAACACCGATCCGTCGCTCACCGCCGGCGTCCTCACCGGTGCCGGCGGGGCCTTCTGCTCCGGCATGGACCTGAAAGGGTTCGCCAAGGGGGAGGACATCGGGCCGGCGACCCACTTCTTCCAGAACGGGGCGGAGAAGCCGATCATCGCGGCCATCGAGGGCTTCGCTCTCGCCGGTGGGCTCGAGCTCGCGTTGGCGTGCGACCTCCTCGTCGCTGCCGAAGGTGCCCGTCTGGGCATCCCCGAGGTGAAGGTCGGGCTGTTCGCGGCCGGTGGCGGCGTGCTGCGACTTCCGAGCCGGGTCGGCTACGGCAAGGCGATGGAGATGGCGATCACCGGCGATCCGATCTCCGCGGAAGAAGCCCACACGTTCGGTCTCGTGTCGAAGCTCGCAGCGCCCGGCACCGCCGTGGACGTCGCGATCGAGTTGGCGGAGCGGGTCGCCAGGAATGCCCCGCTGGCCGTCGCGGCCTCGAAGCGAATGATCCGTGCGAGCCAGGGAGCGCCCGAAGCCGATCTGTGGACCTTGCAGTCGACGCTCGTCGCCGGTGTATTCTCCTCGAACGATGCCAAGGAGGGACCCGCGGCATTCGCAGAGAAGCGTGAGCCGAAGTGGACCGGCTCCTGAGGGGGACAATCGAGATGCGACTCATGTTGCGCAGGATCCGACTCGTGGCGGTCTGCGCGTTGATGGCCGTGGTGGCGAGCAGCTGCTACTACCTCGACGCGGTGGTCGCCGAGAACGAGGCCGAACCGGTCCCGTGGTACTGCAACCCGACCGCGTTCAACACGGTCGTCAATCCGGCCATGGGTTCGGTCGACTGGTATGCCGGCATCACCCGTGGTCCGCTGAGCTACGCGGATTGCAAGACCCTCGGTCTGCAGCTCGATTTCGCCCAGTCCTTCGCCAATCAGTACCCCACGCGGGGTGATGCCGAGGCGGCGGGCTACTTCGAGACCTTCGAGCGGATCCCGGGGATGGGTACCCATCATGGGCTCGGCGTGCTGACCGCAGCCGATTTCGCCGATCCGACATTCGACCCGACGCATCCGGAGGAACGACTCAACTCCGGGCTGCCCGGCCATGTCGACGGCCTCTTCGAGCCCGGCCGCCCCGAGTTCCTCCAGTACGACGGTACGAGTCCCGATGCACCGCTCGTCGGCATGTCGTACTACGTCTACACCGACACGGGCCTTCCCCCGGAAGGATTTGCGGGCGACAACGACTGGTGGCACCACCATCCCCGGTTGTGCCACGATCCGGCGACCGGGAAGGCGACGCTGGGGGTGAACCTCTCCGACAGTGCCTGCGAGACTCGCGGTGGTGTCAACGTGCACCTCGAGAACTTCTACATGCTCCACGCGTGGATCGTCCCGAACGTCGAACTCCACGCCGACGTGTACGCGCCGACCCACCCCTGCATCAAGGGCGGCGGCACCATCTTCGACATGAACGATCCGTGTCACGACGAGCTCCCGCCCGCAGGTGCCCCGGTACCGGGCTCCTCCGACGCCGGTCTTGCGGTACCGACCGGGCTCTTCTGCCCGATCGGTCTCGTCGGTCAGGACTGGGAACTCACCGACGCCTGACCGTTGATTCCCTCAGCGGGGGGCCGACGCCGAACCGAGCAGCTCGATGATCGTCGGCGCCCACCAGGTCGCGTCCGGGCGGGCGGCGCGCAACGCCTCGGCCAGGGGCGCGACGGCCGACGCACCACCGCCGATCACGGCGACCTGACGGTCGCAGCGCGGGCTCCCGTGCGAACCGTGGAGTTCGTCGAGCCAGAGTCCGAAGACGACGCCGGGGGCGCCCCACACGATGGTGTTGGCGTCGTCGATGATGTGGGCGCCTTCGACACAGTCGAGCTGGCGCAGGCGCTCGACCGGAGGGCCGTGCATCACCAGCGCCGCCGTTCCCTCGGTTTCGACGCTGCCGGGGAGACCGTTGGCGGCCAGCTCGGCCTCGAGGTCGATGCCGTGGGCGCTCACCTGCTCCTGGTCGTGGTCGCTCACGACCATGACGACGGTGTCGTCCCAGCCGGGTTGCAGCCGCTCCAGCAGCTCGCCGAGCGCAGCGTCGGTGCGCTGGGCACACTCGGCCAACTCGGCTGAGTGGGGCCCGAAGCGGTGCGAGACGGTGTCGGGCTCGTTGAAGTGGACGACAGCGAGGTCGGCCTCGACGAGGTCGACCTCGTCGATCGCGTCGAGGACCGCCGCGTTGGTGGCATAGCGGAACTCGTCGAGTTCGACCTCGGGTCGACGGCCGTCGGGGGGCCAGTGGCGGTCGGCCTCCAGGCCCCCCATGACGCCGATGAGGTGATGGTCGCCGACCGCGATCGCGCTCGATCGACCGGCTCGCCGAGCGGCGGCGAAGATCGTGTCGCCTCTCGGGCCGATCTCGGACGCCGGCCGAAACTCCGTACCGTTCCACACCCGGTTGACGAGGATGCCGTGGCCGACCGGCGCGAGCCCGGTGACGAACGTGGCATGGTTCGGGTAGGTCGCCGTGCTCAGCACCGCCCGTCCGCCCCGCGGGTTCGTCCCTCCCTCATCGGCGAGCCGAGCCAGGTTCGGCGTGTGGGTGGGCCCCACGAGGTCGACGGGCAGGGCGTCGATCACGACGAAGACGACGCGGGTCATCCGTTCCTCAGGGGGGTGATGACCTGCTCGTGGAAACGGAGGATCGGTTCGGTGTCCTTGGGGTTGCCGAAGTCCATCACGAAGTGGCTGACGCCGAGGTCTCGCTGTCGGGCGATGATCTCGACGAACTGGTCGGACTCGTCGTCGGATTCCGGGAGCGCCCGTTCGATGGTGGTGGCGATCGAGATGTCGTCGGGGTCGCGACCGGCGCCGGCGGCGGCGTCGTGGACGATGCCCTTCTTGCGGTTCCAGTCGTCGTCGCTGCCGACGAAGCAGTGCCAGATGTCGGCCCGGCGACCCGCCAGCGGGAGGCCGATCTGCTCCCCGAACGCGCCGATGCAGATCGGCGGGACGGTCTCGGGCAGGGGAGGGGCCGATGCCTCGGTGATGCGATAGTGCGTGCCCTCGAAGCTGGGGTAGTCCTCGGTCCACATGAGCCGACAGATCTGCACCAACTCCTCGAGCTGTGCGAAGCGCACCGCAGGGCGCGGGAAGTCGTAGCCGTAGGCCTCGTACTCGTCGGCCCGCCAGCCGGCGCCGATCCCGAGCGTGAAGCGGCCCTCGGAGAAGACCTGCAATGTCGCCGCCATCTTCGCGGTGAGGGCGGGCGGCCGGTAGCCATGGCCGAGGACGTGGTGACAGAGCTCGACGTTGTCGAACTTCGCGGCGATCCAGGTGAGGGTCGTCCAGGCTTCGACGAAGGGGTCGGTCTTCTGGTCGAAGCCGTAGAAGTGGTCGGCGATCCAGACCGAATCGAAGTACTGGGTGGCGGTCGGCAGGATGTCGCGGCACTGGTCGACCACGATGGGGCGGTGGTCACTCCACTGGTTGCCGATGCACGGGGAGAGCCAGCCGAACTTGAGCGGGTGTTGCATCCGCCCTTCCTAGTCGCTGCGCGGGCCCCGGTCAGTCGACGTAGGGCCGAACCTTCGCCTTCTTGCCACGAATCGTGGTGGCGTTGAGGGCATCGATCACGGTTTGGGCGGCGGCTTCCGGCACGCCGACCACGGCGTAGCTGTCGGCGATGCGGATCGGTCCGATCTCGCGCCCGACCAGGTCGGTTTCGTTGGCAATGGCGCCCACGAGGTCGCCGGGTCGTACGCCGGCTTTGCGGCCCATGCTGATGTAGACGAGCGAGGTGCCGGGGCCGACGTTGCCCCTCGGGCGGTCCTTCGGTTTCGTGAACTTGCTGCCGGGCCCGTAGCGCTCGCCGTCGCGATCCTTCTTCTTGTGCTTCTTGGGCCGGTCATCGGACGCGTCGGGGATCTCCCGCTCGTCGATCGTCGCTCCCCGGGCCTCGTGATAGAGCTTGATCGCGGCCAAGGCCAGGTTGCGGTCGCTGTCCTCGCCGGCGAGACCGTGGAGCACGGGGTTGAAATCGTCGAGGTCGTCGGCGGCGAGTGCTTCGCGGATCGCCTCGACGGTGACCTCGATCTGGCGGGCCCGCAGGTCGGCGACCGATGGGACCTTCTGGATGTCGATCTTCTGCTTGGTCAACCGCTCGATGTTGTCGAGCAGCCGCCGCTGTCGGGGTTCGACGAGCGTGATGGCGATGCCTTCGCGCCCGGCCCGTCCGACCCGGCCGATGCGGTGGACGTAGCTTTCCGAGGCCGAGGGCACGTCGTAGTTGACGACATGGGTGAGGGTGTCGATGTCGAGCCCACGGGCGGCGACATCGGTGGCGATGAGCAGTTCGGAGGATCCGTCACGCAGCTGGGCCATCACCCGGTCGCGTTGCTTTTGATCCATGCCGCCGTGCAACGCCTCGGCCCGGTAACCGCGGCCGTTCATGGTCTGGGTCAACTCGTCGACCTCGGTGCGGGTTCGGCAGAAGACGATCGCCGACGATGCGCCCTCGATGTCGAGAATGCGGCCCATGGCCGATGCCTTGTGCGCCCGGGACACGATGTAGGCGGTCTGGCGGACCAGCGTCTTGCCCGCCTTCGTCTGGCCTGCGCCGATGCGAATGCGCACCGGATCGCGCTGGTACTTCTTGGTGATCGCCTCGATACGGGGCGGCATGGTGGCCGAGAACATCACCGTCTGCCGCCCGCTCGGTGTCTCCTCGAGGATGGTCTCGATGTCCTCGGTGAAGCCCATGTCGAGCATCTCGTCGGCCTCGTCGAGCACGACGGTGCGGATGCCGTCGAGCTTCAGTGAGCCGCGACGGATGTGGTCGATCGCTCGGCCGGGAGTGGCGACGACCACGTGCACACCGCGGTCGAGTGCCTGGAGCTGGCGTTGGATGGGCTGGCCGCCATAGATCGGTACCACCTTCACGCCCTGGCCTGCGCCGTACTTGAACATCGCCTCGCTCACCTGCACGGCGAGTTCGCGCGTGGGGACGACCACGAGCGCGATGGGATCGGCCGGCAAACCCGGATCGATCAGGTTGAGAATGGGGAGCGCGAACGCGGCCGTCTTCCCCGTACCGGTTGCTGCCTGGCCGACGAGGTCGACGCCGGTGAGCAGGATCGGGATCGTCTCGCGCTGGATCGGGGTGGGCTCTTCGTAGCCGAGCGCCGCCGTCGTGGCGATCAGCTCGGGCCGGAGTCCGAGTGAGGCGAAGCCGCTCGCTCCGGATTCCGTGTCGAGCGTCTCGGTTTCGGTTTCGGTTGTGTCGGTGTCGGTGTCGGGCATTGACCGCTGCTTCCCTCGTGACGAGGGATTTCCCGTCTGGCCCATCTAGCCTACGGGCACGGTCGGTGGCTGAGGAGCCGTCGACCCACACGGTTTCCCGCCGTGCGGACTGCCCCTGCTTCGGCAGGGGTTTTTCGCGCCTCGGCTAGCATCGCCGTATGGCTCTTCGTGGCATCGCCGGTGAGATGGCTCGCAACACTGCAGGCATCTGGAAGGTCGTGGCCGACGTGGTCGACCCGAAGCCACCGAAGCCCGCACCGGAGTCGGTCGGCGAACCCGCCGCTCGCGACGAAGCGGTGGTCGAGGCGACGATCGACGTCGCGGCCGGGCAGATGCTCGTCCCGATCGATGCATGGACCCGCATTCTCGAACAGGTCGGTCACGTGCACGAGGCAGGTCAGCAGGTCGCCGAGGCCCGCGAACGGGCGGCGCGGGCCGAGACCGAGAACGAGTTCCTCAAGGAGCAGTTGCGCGAACTGAAGGCGCAGCGAGGTCCTCGACGACCGGCCGCACCGGCTCGCGATGACGCGCCCCCACCGGCAGCGTCGGACGCGACCGCCGCGCTCTCGTCGCGGCGCGATCGGCTCCGTCGGGCCCGCGCGACGGCGAGTCGCTGGATCGGGCCCACGTAGCGCCCCGCCGTGCGGTGCCGCCCGAAACCGGCGCAGACTGCCGCTCGTCTCCTCGGTGGAGGCACCCGCCGGCGCTCGCGTGAAATCATGACGTCTGGGAGTTTTGGCTCAATCTGCTCAGGATTGGTCCTCGGCGGGTCGATGGGGATCGTGACATCGCTCGTCGAGTGATGCTGCCATCACCAACGGAGTCCACAATGACCACCTCATTTCAGTTCCTCAGCGCTTGGATCACCAGCCGCATCGACGACGAGCGGGGCGCCAGCCTCGTCGAGTACGCCCTGCTGGTCGCGCTCATCGCCGTCGTGTGCATCGCTGCCGTGACCGCTCTCGGCGAGTCCGCCTCGTCGAAGTTCTCGGAAGTCGATTCGTCGCTCAGCTGAACCGTCGCGATTCGGTGTGTGCCCATCCGCATCGAGCGGCTCGGCGCACATCGCAATGTCGAAAACCCCAGGCCAACGAACCCTGTTCGTGGCCTGGGGTTTTGGCGTTTTCCCCGAGCCGTCGGTCGGACACCTTTGCCATTTGCTAACCCTGCGCTTGCCAAGTCGTTGACCGCCCTTCCCTAGGGTCGCACGCAGGGAATCCGGCCTCGGTCCGGGTGCAACGGGCGCAGATGCCGCCGAGGGCGAGGAACACGCGATGACGAACCAACCGATGCAGCGGATAGCGCGAGGTCGAGTGCTGGCGCCGCTCGCAGTGGCAGCGGTGATCGCCGGTGGTGCTTCGGCCCAGGCGGCGGCATCAACGGGAGGGCGAGTCGCTCCACCGGAGGCTCCGGAGGCACAGATCGACACGGCGACGATCGACGCCTACGACGACCTCATCGAGGTTTGGCAGGAGTCGTCCGCGTCCCAAAACTCGACCGACGTCGAGGTCGACGGCGACGAGGACGAGATCGAGGACGAGCACGAGGACGAGTACGAGGACGAGTCCGACGAGATCGAGGCCTACGAGGGCTCCGACGACGTCGATGCCGCTCCCGCAACGCCTGCACCGGCCCCCGTGCTGACCGCCGGCCACGACGACGATGACGATCGTGACGACTCGGACCACGGCGAGGATCACGACGAGTCGGACGACGACGACCGTGACGACGACGAGATCGGTGATCACGACGCGACGTCCCCACGCGACGATGACCATGACGATGATCATGGCGACGATGATCATGGCGACGATGATCATGGCGACGATGATCATGGCGACGATGATCATGGCGACGATGACCATGACGATGACCACCATGGCGGTGGCTCCTCGCGGGACGACTCCGGGCGCTCGTAGGAACTGTGCGCTCGTAAGTACTGTGGCCCCCAGAGGGCAACGATCGGAGTGCGCTGTTCCACCACGGCGCAGTCCCGGGTGGCCGGGCAGGACGCCGCCAAACCTGCCTGGTCACCCGAACTCTCTCGTCGGCAGCCGAAGCCGGCGGCCGGCCGCGTTCAGCGGTAGCCGTGCTCGATGTCGGGGAACCGCGGATCGGCGTCCCACGGGATGACATCGCTGGTGTCGAGGTACCAATCGAACACTCGGGCGCGGAGCTCGTCGACGATCTCGGCCGTGTCCGGCTGGTCGATCAGGTTGGTCGTCTCGTACGGGTCCGCGGTGCGGTCGTAGAGTTCGTCGTTCTCGTAGAGCCGGTGGACGTAGGACCACTCCGCGGTCCGGATGCACGTGGCCTTGCCGACCAGCTCGATCTGCTCCTTCTGGAGGCGTCCCTTCGGTTCGTAGATCCACCCGGCCGCCTCGAGCAGGTCGGCATCGGTGTTGCGAAAGCCGCCCTCGCAGAACGCAGCGTCGCGATGGGGCGCGTCGGCATCGTGCAGCAGGGGGACGAGGCTGCGGCCGAAGTGGGTGTGGTGTGCCTCGGTCTCTGCGAGTTCGAGCACGGTCGGGAGCAGGTCGACCATCTCGACCATCGAGTCGCACACCCGGCCCTCCGGGGCGTCGGGAACGGAGATGATGAGTGGGTTCCGGGTGAGCTGCGGATCGAGGCCCGACGGCCACTTCTCCACGAGGCCGTAGTCGCCCAGGTATTCACCGTGGTCGGTGCCGTAGATCCAGCCGGTGCGGTCGGTCTGACCGGCGGCGTCGACGGCCTCCATGATGCGGCGCAGCTGGTCGTCGGTGCGGCTGACCATGCCGTAGTAGGTGGCCCGGATCTCGCGGAACTCGTCGTCGGTGACTTCGTCCCAACCGTAGATGTCGCGATAGGCGTCCATGAACCGGGGTTTGCCGGCGCCGGCGGAGGTCGCGGCGGCGGGGATGGGGGCGGGCATGTCGGCCCGGTCGTGCATCGAGAACCAGGGTTCGTCGGCGACGAACGGCGGATGGGGGAACAGCAACGGCACCCACAGGAACCAGGGCTGATCCGACGGGGCGGCCTCGGTGATCCACCGGATCGCCGTGCGTACCGTCGCCTCGTCGGTGTCGATCACGGGAACGGGGCCGGCGCTGCCGAAGTAGAACGCTCGGTAGAGGGGTGATCCCTCCTTGACGGAGGCCCGGTACATCGCGGCCAATCCCTCGGGTGAGGGCGGCTCGAGCATCCCGCAGAAGTCGGTGCTGTCCTCGGTGACGCCGGGGGCGAACACGTCGCCGCGGTGGCCGGCGAACGCCACCTGGTAGCCGGCCTCCCTGACCGACCGCAGCAGGTTGGGCTCCCACGGCTTGATCAGGTTGTCGAGGGTGCGGTGTCCGGCGGTGTGCGGGTACCAGCCCGTCATCTGGCTGACCCGGCTCGGACCGCAGACGGAGTGTTGCACGAAGGCATTGGTGAAGCGGGTGCCGCGGGCCGCCAGCGCGTCGATCGTGGGTGTCTGCACGATCGGGTTGCCGAAGCACCCGACCGTGTCGGCCCGCTGCTGATCGGGCATGAACCACACGAGATTCGGGCGACCGCTCATCGTCGAACAGTAACGCCGCGATGAAGTCAGCCGTGAACCGTCTCGGCGCCGGCTCGCGACGCGACGCCGTAGGCGTAGACCGTCGGAACGAGCCAGACGAGGGGGATGAGGATCGCGATCGTCGGGGTGATGCCCGGCTCGTGGACGGGCTGGACGAGGTAGTGGTCGATGAAGCCGCCGTCGTAGGTGGCCCGGCCGGCACGCTGGAGAAACCACTTCTCGGCCACCGTCAACGGACACGCGGCGCCGGCGAGGAAGACCAGCGCCGTGGGGATCGCGAGGCCGACGTGGAGGCGGCGGATCCACGGGACGCGCACCCCGAGCGGTCCGCCCACGATGAGGACGACGATCAGCGCCAGGTGGGAGAGGGCCGCCAGGCGAGCCACGACGAGCATCGAGGTGGACATGTCGACCATGATCGCGCACCGGGACCCGACCCGAGGAGCACCAGAGATGACCGACCGCCGAATCCCGCGACCCCGCGAGTTCGCCGAACTGTTGAGGTTCCAACGGCCGACGCTCGATCGGACCGCCGCCCGTCTCTCGCGCGCCCACACGATCGCAGATCTGCGAGGCATCGCGCAGCGGGTGACCCCGAGGGCGCCCTTCGACTACGCCGACGGCGCGGCCGAGGCCGAGCTCTCGCTCGCCCGGGCACGCCAGGCGTTCGAGGACATCGAGTTCCATCCGTCGATCCTGCGCGACGTCGCCGGTGTCGACACGTCGTGCACGGTCGCCGGAGCTTCATCGGCCCTGCCATTCGGTATCGCCCCGACCGGCTTCACCCGCATGTTGCACACCGCCGGCGAGCGTGCCGGCGCTGCCGCGGCCGGCGCCGCCGGCATCCCCTTCTCGCTCTCGACCGTCGGCACCGCCACCCCCGAGCAGGTCGCCGAGGCGAACCCCGAGGGTCGCAACTGGTTCCAGCTCTACATGTGGAAGGACCGGGACCGTTCGCTCGACGTGTTGCACCGCGCCGCTGCCTCCGGGTTCGACACGCTGCTGCTCACGGTCGACGTGCCCGTCGGTGGTGCACGGCTGCGCGATCGCTACAACGGGCTCACGATTCCGCCGACGCTGACCGGGCGCACCGTGCTCAACGCCATCCCTCGCGTGCGCTGGTGGACCGACTTCCTCACGACCGAGCCGATCGGTTTCTCGACCTTCACCGAGTTCGACGGCACCGTCGCCGAGTTGCTCGACTCGATGTTCGACCCGACCGTCGACTTCGACGACCTGGTGTGGATCAAGGACCAGTGGCCCGGCCGCGTCGTCGTGAAGGGTGTACAGACGCTCGCCGACGCGAAGAAGTGCGTCGACCTCGGCGTGGACGGCGTGCTGCTCTCCAACCACGGCGGTCGCCAACTGGATCGGGCGCCGGTGCCGTTCCACCTCCTGCCCGCCGTCGTGCGGGAGCTCGGCACCGACACCGAGGTGATGATCGACACCGGGATCATGTCGGGCGCCGACATCGTCGCCGCCGTCGCGCTCGGTGCCCGGTTCACCCTGGTCGGCCGCGCCTACCTCTACGGCCTCATGGCCGGCGGACGAGCGGGCGTCGACCGGGCCATCGCAATCCTCGCCGACGAGATCACCCGCACCATGAAACTGCTCGGCGTGCGCACACTCGACGAACTCGAACCAGCCCACGTCACCCAGCTGCGCCGGCTGGTTCCGGTGGACCCTCTTCTGTGACCACCGGGTGACCACGGGGCCATCTCGGGCCAGAACGTCGAAACCCCAGGTCGCCCGAACAATGGGCCTGACCTGGGGTTTCTTCTGTGCACCCCCTGGGACTTGAACCCAGAACCTGCGGATTAAGAGTCCATCAAAAAGATTCCGGTGTGGTCCGGTGGAGTCCGCTGACCAGGTCATTTGTCCGAGTGGCTGTCCGGTCAATCCGACCTAGTCCAGTCTATAACAGCAAGTTGGGCACCGAGTTTGGCACTCGCCGGGGTGGAGGATCGGTGGAGTCCAAGATCGCCGGCCAGAGAAGCGCTGGCGCGGCGAGGCCCTCGAGGGGTCAAGGGATCGCCCGGAGGGAGGAGGCGAGGACACGGAGCGCAGCGGCGTCCCGCAGCCGGCCCTTGACGCCGAACAGGTTGGACATGATCGAATCGGCTTCGCCCTGGGGCGGAGCTTGGCTGCGTCATCGTCCGATTCCGAGTGCTGGTCCCTCGATCTCGCGTGCGGTCTGTTGTTGCCGGCTGACTGCTTGGTCGAGGCCTCGGTTGGCGTCTTCGACGAGGCCGCGGCTGTGGATGAACCCGAGGGGGAGTCGCGGGCCGCGCGCGGGGCCGAGTCCTTGTTCGAGGCCGAAGGCGGTCTGGTGCTGGTCGAGTTGTCCGGCGGCCAGGTCCCAGGCGTTTGCAGGTTCTCCTCCGGCGGGTCGTTGGCCGAGGCTTTCGGTGATGCGTTGGGGTTGTTCGCGTCGGATGCCACGGCTGCGGTTGCGTCGGTCGTCGCCGAGGCGGTCGTCGGTGTCGGCGAGTTGAGTTTCCATTGCCGGGCGTGTCTTGTCGAGGTTCTGTGCTCGGTGGAGTCGTCGATCGATGTCGTGGATCTTGTCGGTGAGCTGATCGATCTGAGCGCTCTGATCCCTGATCTGGTCGGCGAGGGATTCGATGGCCCGCTGCGCGCTGTGGATCTCGTTCTCGTGACCCTTGCGGCGGAAGGGCCGATCGTGTTGAGCAAGGGTGTCGGCTGCGTTCTGCAGTCGCTCGCGAGAAGCATCGAGTTGCGTTCGAGTGCGGTCTCGTTCGTCGACCGCTCTCTGGTAAGCGCGGGGTAGCTGATCCATGTCGGTGCGCAGTTGGGTCAGGGTGTCGATCAGCTGTGCCTGCTGGGCGAGCAGCGTCTGGAGTTCGTGCGTGGGGAGGTTGCCGGGGCGGTGGGGGTTGGTGCCGGCGAGTTCGGCTTGGCGGGCGAAGGCGGGTTGGTCGATCCAGCTGTGGGTGATGGCGTCGGTGAAGATGTCGAGAGCGGTGTCTTCGCCGGTTGTGGCGATGTAGGCGTCGTTGTGGTGGCGGCCGCGGGTCATGGGGACGTAGATGCCGCGGACGTCGGTGGGTCCGTCGAGGACGAGGATGGACCGGTCGACGGTGCGGCCTTGGGTGGCGTGGCTGGTTTGGGCGTAGGCCAGCTCGACGTGGTGTTGGACGTAGTCGGCGGGGAGGCGAACGGTGCCGGATCGTCCGTGCACGGTGAGGTCGCCGTTGCGGTGGATGGTGTCGATGGTCCATTGGTCGCGGTTGCGGATCATGAGGCCTTGGTCGGTGTGGAGTTGGCGGTGGTTGCGGCGGGTGGCGATCTCGTCGCCGAGGTGGAGCTGGTAGCCGCCGGCGTCGATGCTGCGGCTCCGGGTGTCGAGTTCGCCGGCGTCGATGCGTCGTTGTTGGGCGGCGTGGTTGAGGCGGGCGACGGTCTCGTTGGTGGGGGCGGCGAGCACGACGGTCTCGCCGCGTTTGCGGGCGCCCCACCAGGCGTCGAGGGCCTCGCGGTCCATTCGGGAGGCGGTGCCGCCGTGGAGGCGGCCCTCGAGGTCATAGACCTCGGCAACGGTGGGGTCGCCCCGGCGGAGCCGGAGGGACGCGTCGCGTTCCCAGTCGTGTGTGAAGCGGTGGACCTGGTCGAGTTCGATGGCGCCGTGGGTGTCGATGAGGTGGTTGAACATGCCGCCGCGTCCGACGGCGGAGAACTGCATCGGGTCACCGACCAGCGCGAGGCGCCAGCCTCGATCGTCGGCCAGCGCGGCGAGCTGGTCGAGGCGGTCGGTGGCGACCATGCCGGCCTCGTCGACGATCACGGTCGCTCCGGCCGGGAGGTTGTAGCGGTGGTCGGGTGGTCGGCGTAGCGAGTGTTCGGTGAGGAGCTTGTCGATCGTGTCTGCCGCGAGGCCCGTTTCGGATGCAAGTACGTCGGCCGCCGCTGCTGAGGGTGCGACGCCGAAGACGGGGCGACCGTCTGCTCGGAGTTGTTCGACGGCGGGTGCGAGCGCGGTGGTCTTGCCGGTTCCGGCCGGGCCGACCACGAGGACGAGGTCGGCGTCTCCGGCGACCGCTGCGGCGGTTTCGGCTTGTGGGCCGGTCAGGTCGATGCTGCTGCGTTCGACTGCGTCGGCGGAGTCGGTTCCTTCGTGGGCTATTCGGCGCTCGGCCCAGGCGAGGAGCCGTTCCTCTTGGGCGAGGATCGCCGGAGTGGTTAGGGCCCGGTCGGCGGTCGACTCGGTGATCGGTCGGCCATCACGACGCAACGTCACGTTGTCGGGGATGGGGCGGGAGATGTCGACGCAGTAGTCGCGAATGGCGATTGTCGTCAGTCCGTCGAGCATTGGGTCCATGTCGGCCGGATCGACGTGCACGTCAGCGGGGAGCGCGGCGGCGATCTCGCGGGTCAACTGGGCGGGCCGCCACGTCGATTGCTTCTCCGACAGCGCCGCGATCGCCTGCGCCGTCATCTTGGCGACGATCTCACGATCCAACACCCGACCACGGATTCGGTCGACCGCGTTGTGGACAAGCTGAGCTGGGGTGTGGCCGAGCGCTTCGATCTGTGTGATCCAGCCGGCGTGGAGTTCGGCGGCGTTGACGGCGTGGGTCTTGGCTGGTCGGCTGTCGATGACGGCTTCGCGCTCGAGCCGCCACCGTTCCCTCGGTGTCGGGTCGCGTTCGAGGGTGTCGATGAACCGGTCGATCTTCTCATCGATGCGACGCTGCACACAGGCAGTGCGAGTCGAGAACTCCTCCAACACCACATCAGGCATATGGGCCATCTCCGCGATGCCGTTCTCGACCGGTAGCCATTCGACACCGAGCCGCTCGGTCAGCTCCGAGCGCAGTGTCGCGTGATAGATCGCCGACAACGTCCGCTGATCCAGCTTCAACGTCCGCGCGTCGAGGGCCAGCCAGCGGCCGTCGGGGGATCGAACCTTGTTGGCGATGACCACATGGGTGTGAAGCTGCGGGTCGAGTGATCGTGACGTGTGCTGACGAAACGTCGCCGCGATGATCCCTTGCGCATCCACGACCGCCACTTCGCCGTTGATCCGGTAGCGGGTGTGGGCCTGCTGCTCGACCCAACCCAGCATCGTTGCCACTGCCGTGTCGTGCGCATCGAGCACCTCGCCGCGAGTTTGGTCGTCGCCGATCGCGAACAGCGTGGACACCGACTTCGGTGCCGACGCCGTCACATCGAACCCCCGAACCGACTCATCGCCATACCCGCGACCCAACGGAACCTCAGCGCCGGCATGAGGCTGCAGGCCGGCCATGACTCGCATGAACTCGCCGTCGACGATCGCGCCCTCGAGCCCCAACAGCTCGGCCCCGCGGCCGTGCCACACACCGGCCGGTTCGCCCGAATCGAGGTAGTAGTTCGGCAACGCCTCCACGTAGTACGCGCCCGCGTCGACGCCCTTCAACGTCGTCACCCGAGCCGTCACCGCAACCACCGCCGCGACCGCGACAACCCTGTCCCGCACACACTTGTGCACCCGTCTGTCACTTCCTCGTCGCCTTGTCGGGAGATGGCCGGGAGAGGCATGACCGCGTCCTCAGTCCGCGAACGGGAGGTGGGTCTGAGCGTCCACCGGCGGGCGGCGCCGGCGGGCCGTGCTGCTAGGCGCAGCGACGCGTCGGTCGGCGCTGGCCGCCGCTCGTCGTGTCTGATCGAGCTCGCCGGGAAGCGGCGGCTCAATGCCCAGAAGCGTCGTCAACGTTGGCCGGGTGACGACGACGCGACTACCGATCCGAGTCGTGGCGAGTTCACCGCGCTGAACCAGCTCGTACGCCGTCGACCGGCCGATACCAAGAAGCTCGGCCGCTTCCGCGACCGTGTAGACCAAGCGGAGATCACCCGACCGCATCGCCGTCCTCCAGTCCGGTCCAGTCCCTCACCTCTGTCACAGGGACATCTACGGGAGCCCAACGCGACGTCGCCGGCCAGAATCGGGACACTGCTCTGTTCTGAGCTGGAGCAGCGCAGAGTTCTCTGAATGCGAGCACCATGCCCACCTGTGACCCACCGGTTGCGCCGATTGGGACACCGGATGCCGATCGTCAGCGAAGCGATCCGGGAGGGATCGCCTTCTCGGACCTATCCGAGACCGATCTGAGGCACGTATCCGCGCAGGTCCACCGGCATTGACCCCTGCAAAGGTCTCGGGCATCCGGGGCGCTCATGCATTTCCAGCGCCGTCGCCGAAGAATTCATCTCGGATGTGTCGACCAAACGGCCGTCCGTCGAGTCGTAGTGTGTGTGAATCAACTGCCTGCCCTAGCGCCGCCTAGATTGCATCCTGTGGATATCGGCGGGTCGCCGAAGCGATCTGCTGGGGCCAGCTCTGTAGGCTCGTGCGTGCGCGAGAGTGAGCTGCGACCGCTGGAAGATCTGTTTCGGACCGAGTATGTCGCACTTGTCCGCGTCGCCAGGGCACTACTCGACGACACATCGGCGTCCGAAGAGGTTGTGCAAGAAGCTTTTGTGCGGTGCTTGGCCCGGTGGCCATCAGCGGCGCCCCGAAATGGCGCAGCCTACCTTCGGACCACGACCCTCAACCTCGCTCGTTCGCGGCTACGCCGCCGCAAACTCCGACCGCTGCGTGAGACCGAAGCTGGTCGTCGGCTGATATCCGAGACACCGGAAACTGTCGGATATGAGGTTGACGAGTTGGATCGGCTCCGCGCCGCGATCGCCCGCCTTCCTCGGAGGCAAAGAGAAGCGACACTTCTCCACTTCGTCGCCGGCTTGACCATGCGCGAGGTGAGCATCGAACTCGGAGTTTCGGAGTCAACCGTCAAGTCGCATATCCACCGAGCGCTCGGCGCGCTGGAGAAGAAACTCAACATAGACCAACCGAAGGGCACTCATGTCTGAACCCAATTCTGTCGAAAGCAAGCTTCGTCAGCTCGCGAGCGATCCGCGGCCCATTTCACGTCCTGATTACTCAGCAATCGTCGTGAGAAGTACGGACCTTCGACGTCGGAAGGTGCGACGCCTACGAGTCGTGGTCTCCGTGGTGGCGCTTGGGGCGGCTGTATCAGCAGCCGCCCTAGCGGACCCGTTCGCGCCCAGATCGGTCCAGACTGCGACCGAAGCTCCCGACAGCGAGGGTGCACCATCCATCAGCAGCGAGCCGGCGAGCCATGGGACGAGTTCTACCCTCGCTCCCGCCACGGTCGATCCGGCCCAGGAACTTCAGGATGCGAATGATCTACTCGACGCTCAGATTCTGGATGGTTGGGTTCCTGCTAGCCCGAGGGCTGCGATCCCCGGCGCTACTGTGCCCGTGGAACTATGGCTTCCGGTCGGTGATATCGAGTTCGTCGCCGCAGCCAAACTAACCGAACTGCTACCGGGAGCGCAGGCGTTGTATGACGCCCCGCGTGGCAATGTCATCGGCTACATGTTGCCGAGGACTGGGTATCTCTCCGCTGAAGATCTGGACGACCTGGATTCCCCAGAGGAGAGAGTTTTGATCTGGGGATGCGACCCCCTTGATCCGGACTATGGCGCGGCGACAGCTTGCTCGGCCTCGATTCATGACGGCTAGCGCGGATTCGATTCTTGACGGGTTGGGGACGGGGACCTCCCAGTAGAGGGTGCGCTCGAGGGGACAAGTTGGGGCCCACGGCGATAGCACGGGACGTCTGCGGGCTTCGACGACGTTTCCGAGGCTGAGTAGGGACCGAGGCTTCATCCGGCCTGCGGGTGCGATGAAGTTGGGGTAGCTGGATTCTGATCTCATGGTCAGGGGGCCCGTCGCACGGCGGCAGGAGAACCTTTGGCGCAGAGGCCTGTCCAGCGGAGAGTCTGCATTCTGGCTCGAACCGGGACTGGGCTCGGCATCGACAGCTGGTCACGGCGTCGCATCCGTGACTCGAGGTCGAGTGGCCGACTCATCGCGATGGGGTGGAGTCGTTGAAAGGAGACAGGCCACTTCGCCCGGGTCCGGGTGGCCACCGTGCTGCGCGCGACTGGTTGACGGAGATAGTCGAGACCCGATGCGGAACTCGCGGATGGGCGCCTCGGGCTGTCGGCACTCTGTCAGAGTCCTGCCAAGACAACGCCTTACGTTGGGTGTGTCGGGCAAGTAGCCCGGCGAACACTGCGAAAGAGCGAGGTCCTATGTCCACGCATCCAAGATCGAAGAGAGTCCGGGAGCTTGCTGGCTCCGCGGCCGGGGTCGCGGTGATCAGTGCCCTTGCCTCGGGCGCTGGATGGCTCGCGCTACAGCCAGCCGGGGCCGACGGACCGCCAGTTGCTCCAGTCAGTCAGGAGGAGAGCGCCGACCTCGCGGAGATCGAGGCACAGTTTGCGTCCGGTTGGCTCCCAGCGGCGCCTGCTGCGGCGGTCGAAGGCATTGATGTGCCTCACGAACTCTGGCTGCAAGTCGACATGTCAGTGCCCGCTGACGTTCGCCCCGGTGATGGTTGGTCCGGGCGCGTTCTCGTTCCGGGCCTCGGCACGGTGTCCCCGCTCTTCGACGCGCCTGACGGCGCGGTCGTCGGCTACCTGGTACCAGCGCTTGGGTTCGTAGATCTGGCCACAGCCGACTCCGGCGTTCTCGATGCACATCGATTGAGAGCCGAGCGCTATGGCTGCAATCCCGACAATCGCGAGTGCGCGGAGAGCGTCCTTGGAGACGTTCATGATCAAGGAGAGACACCATGACCTCAGTGACCGATACCCGAGCGCAGCCCCTACAGACCGATTCAAACAAGCGCCACCTTCGCAGGTGGATCTCGCTGGTCGTGGCTGCCACTATCGGAATGATTGCTGGTCCGCTCGCAGTCCACGCGGTGGCGGAAACCACCTCCGCGGTATGCGCACCGTTCTACGATGTTGGAGCGTTCGAAGGTACGGAGCACGCAATCATCTCGGACAACGGAGGCGTGAACGCGGTGGGACTCACGTACACATTCGGTCATCTGGACGGTGCCGCCTGCCAAAGTGGCGTGAATGGCTACGACGTCGAGGTCGCAGCGTGGCAGTACAGATGGGTCGGTGGTGCGTGGGCCGTGTGTGATTCCGACTACGCCCGTGCATTCACGGGAACTGCCTTCCGATTCACAAGCTGTGCCGACTCGTCGAAAGAGCGTGTGTTGCATAGTCACAGATTCTGGGTCACTGGCACTCCGCACGACTCGGGTCTTCTTTCGCTAATCCTCGACCACTAGGCGGACCGGCGCGCTACGTGTGAACGGATGGTTGTCCATAGCGGCCTTGTCGACGCGGTCACCGGTCGATCCGACCCGCGATAGCGAGTGCCGGTCAGCGAGCTGGCCCGAGATCCCCACCGCGTCCGCGTGGTGGGGATCTCGGAGACCGCGTCTCGTTGGGTGGGGGCCTTGCGGAGGTCGTTGACGACGAGAGCGACCGTCTCTCATTCGCCCGGCGCCGGTGGGCGAGGCCCGGTCGCGGAAGTCCATAGATTCCGACACTCAGAGTTTTGTGTCGCGAACTCCCGCGCGGACACACGGGAGGGCGACCTTGCTACGTTGGCAGCGGCGGGACGGTGGAGGCGGAGGATGAACGGTGGAACGGTGGAACGTCGGCCGCGGCGGCACGCTTGTAGTTACACTGCATCGCGTCGCGGTGTTCAGCGAGCTTCTGGCGGAAGCGCACGAGCTGGGCTGCGCTCCTGGGCCCCTGGACGATCTCGGCGGAATGGCGTTCCACACTGCCGCCTCAAAGATCTATGCCGAGTTCCTTAGCGAGGCAGACCGGGTGTCGGTAGCAGCCTCGTACGGAGTCGCTGCCGTCGAGCTGTCGGAACGATCCGACATTCCCCCGTCGCTGGCGCCGTCCTCTCGAGCGGTCAATGCCTACCTTCTGGGGGTCTCGCGAAGTCTCGGGACTGCCGTACCACCCGCGGCCACCAGCAGTCATTTGCCCACATCTTCGGACCGAACGACGAACCGACTTCTTCCGAACCTGCCGTATGCACGACTGGCGGCGACGGTGACTCGCGACGCGGTGTGGGCACTCAACTGGGCCGCTCACAGCTTGGTCGTCGTACTGGATAGCAGCGATGGATGGGCACCCTCTCGCGGCGGGCTCACGTCGGAGGATGTCAGCCTCGTTCGAGCAATCGCGAACGGGGAGCCGATGGTAGATGCCGCCGCCCGGCTCGGGTGGTCGGAACGCACTCTGTACCGGCGGGCGAAGTCGATATGGATACGGCTCGGTGCCGCGAATCGCTCGGAGGGGATCGCGATCGCCGCGCGGCTCGGTGTGCTCGACACCCATCCTCAAGACCCGGCGCCGGAGGAGAACCACTCCCGGTCTTCGGAGATACGACCGTCCTGAGCGAGTTCGCGGTCTGTGTTCCATCACAACTTCAACGCTTCGCCGCCTGACACGCTCGCCTCGATCGGCGGCCAGTAGACCGCCGCCGTGGGTGAAGTCAAGGCCAGCTCCGGAGCGACTTGAGACATGGACTGATATCGAGGCGACTATCGGTTGTGGACTTGTTGGCCGAGGTGGTCCGCGGCGGCCTTGTCGGCGGATCGGCGCCTTCCGGAGTAGTTGGTCAGCATGACCTGCACGGTGTGGCCCTGGCGTTCGCTGACTGCGGACGGGTTGAAACCTGCATCCATGAGCTCGGTGCTCGTCCACTTGCGAAGGGCGAGGATGGTTGCGTCGAAGTCTCCGGTGCCAATGCCGAGGGCGGCGCGAAGTTGGCGCATGCGTCGGGTCATGAACTCGGGCCGCATCGGTTCGGCGCAGGTCGGGTCGAGACTGAAGACGAACCCGTCAACGGGAATCTGGACTCCGCATTCGGCGGCTCGCTGATTCATCTGGTCACGATGGGCGGCGAGCATCGCGATGGTTCCGACGTCGAGACTGACGACGCGGCTCTGTTTCGTCTTGGTTGGTTTGATGACGATCGTGCCCCCGGCGTCGTTCACGGCGGTGTCGACGACGAGTTCGTTGCGGTCGAGGTGGAGTCGGTCGCGCCGTAGCCCTGCGAGTTCGCCGCGGCGCATGCCGGTGGTGGCGGCGAGCTTCAGGATCGGTGCGATGTCGGGGTCGTGCTCGTCCGCGCCGTCGAGAATCCGAAGAAGTTCTTCGACCTCTGGGGTTGCGGTCGTCCTCGGAGCTTTGGAGCTGATTGGGAGTTCGAATCCGGCCACGGGGTTGGTGGCGACCTTGTGGTGGCGGCGACCCCATTTGTAGGCGCCGCTCAGGACTGCTCGGGCGTTGTTCATTCGGCTGTGGGAGAGGCCGGCGCGGCGCATGCGGCCGAATGCGTTGTCGAGGTCGGCGGGGGAGAGGCGGTCGGCGTTGTGACTGCCGATCTCGTCGGCGAGCCACTTCTTGTAGGCGTCGTTGTAGCCGAAGACGGTGGAATGCTCGAGACCCCTGACCTCGCGGGCGAACTCGATGTACCAGTCGATGAGGTCGTCGACGGTGAGTGAACCACCGGCAGGTGTGGGCCGGGTTCGGCCTTCGGCGAGGTTGACCTTCAGGGCGGCGAGCGCATCGTTGGCTTGCGACTTGGTGCCGAGCACAGTGCGCGTGAGACGGCGGCGTTTTCCGGTGGTGTCGCGGCCGGCGTCAGCGACGATCTTCCACTTGTTGCGGTCGACGCGGGTGACCGAGCCGCTGCCTCGGGGTGCTCGGGATGCGGGGGTCTTTGCCGCGCTGGCGGTGATCGAGAGATGCTCGACTCGAACACACAGCGGGTCGAACGGACACGACCGGATTCGGCTGCCGGCCGGTGGCTCGCCGTGCTCGAGGAACCAGGCGACCCGTGCGGTGGTGTGGAGCTTTCCGTCGACGCGGATCTGGCCGCCACCACCTTTGGTCCGCGAACCGAGCCACAAATGATGTTCGCCCGTGCGGTCGACCTTGGCCTCGAAGACGTCTCGGAGTTCCGCCATGAGAGGAATCTATAGCGCAGTCTATGGACAGTCTATGGCACCCGAGGTGGCATTCTCGGCGCTCTATAGACTGAACGTAGAAACCCCAGGTCGCCCGAACAATGGGCCTGACCTGGGGTTTCTTCTGTGCACCCCCTGGGACTTGAACCCAGAACCTGCGGATTAAGAGTCCGATGCTCTGCCAATTGAGCTAGAGGTGCAGGAATTACTCCGAAGAGAAATTCTACGGGTGAACGAGGGGATTCGAACCCCCGACCTCCTGGACCACAACCAGGCGCTCTAACCAACTGAGCTACGCCCACCATGTTGGCCGAAGCCAACTGCCCGACCCCGAGAGGCCAGGCGAAGGAGGAGTGTACCGGGACGAGAGCGCAGCGGCCTACCCTTATCTCGCCCCCGTAGCTCAACTGGATAGAGCAGCGAGCTTCTACCTCGCAGGTTGCAGGTTCGAGTCCTGTCGGGGGTGCGAACCGAACCGATCGAGGGTGGCACATGGACGGCGACGACTCGCCCACGCTGACGTACCTCTACGGCCCGCCGGCCGTCGGGAAGTTGACGGTCGCGACGCCGTTGGCCGAACTGACCGGGCATCGTCTGTTCCACAACCACCTGAGCGTCAACGCCGTCCGGCCGATCTTCGACCTCGGCTCGGCGGCGTTCAACGCGGTCGTCGAGCGGCTCCGCATCGACGTGTGCGCGACGGCAATGGCGGAGGGGACGTCGCTGATCTTCACCAACAGTTCGGCCTGGGGCGGTGACGACGGGCGGGCCCGCTTCGAATCGTTCGCGGCGCGGATGGTCGAGGCCGTCGAACAGCACGGCGGGCAGGCCGTGCTCGTGCAGCTGACCGGCGAGACCGACGACCTCGTCGATCGGGTCGGTGGCGAGTCGCGCCGCGGCCACCACAAGCTCACCGACCCGGCTCGCATGCGCGAGATCCTGTCGTCGTTCGACCCATCGGCGCTCCCGGGGACGGAACTCACCATCGACACGTCGTCGGCGACCCCCGATGCGGCGGCGCGAGAGATCGCGGCATGGCTCCGCCTGCGAAGGAGCCGCTTCCAACGGTCGGCCCCTCCGCAGACGGCGTCTCAGGCGTCGTTGCCCGAGGCGCCCCTCACTTGATGAACAACATCTCCCGGTACTTCGGGAGCGGCCAGTACTCGTCGGCCACTTCGGCTTCCAGCCGGTCGGCGTGGAGCCGGACGGTGTCCATCAGCCCCCGGATCGTGTCGGCGCAGTAGCGCATGTGCGCTTCGGTGGTGTCGAAGTCGTGGAAGCCGATCGCCTCGGCCAGTTCGTTGGCGGCCGACATCATGGCGTCGGCCTCACCGCCCAGCGACTTCACGATCGAGGTGTCGAGATCGACACCGAGGCCCGACGCCCGCTTCATGGTGGAGGTCAGGTCGGCCAGGTACGACATCGTCGCCGGGTAGAGCCAGGTCTTGGCCAGCTCCACGACCAGCTTGGCCTCGACACCGATCGAGAGGATGTACTGCTCCGCGTAGACCTCGTAGCGCGACTCGAGCTCGACGGGGGAGAGCACCTCGGTGCGTTCGAACAGGGCGACGACGTCGTCCTCCATGAGCACGGGGAGCGCGTCGGCGCTCGTCGGAAGGTTGCGCAGGCCCCGCTCCTCGACGGCGGCGCGGTGCCACGCCTCGGAGTAGCCGTCGCCGCCGAAGATGACGTCGCTGTGCAGCTCCATCAGCTCCTTGAGCACGGTCGCGACGGCTTCGGCGGTTCCGATGCCGGTGCCGAGCGCCTCCTCGAGCTTGTCGGCGACCCAGTTGAGCGAATCGGCGAGCATCGTGTTCATCGCGACGAGCGGGCCGGCCACCGAGTGCGACGAGCCGACGGCCCGGAATTCGAACCGGTTGCCGGTGAAGGCGAAGGGCGACGTGCGGTTGCGGTCGCCGGGATCGCGCTGGAAGGGGAGGATCTGGGCGAGGCCGAGGTCCATCACCCCGCCCTCGGCGAGCTCCGACGCCGTCCCCGCCTTGATGTCGTTGAACACGGCCTCGAGCTGCTCGCCGAGGTACACGGAGAGGATCGCCGGTGGCGCCTCGTTGGCACCGAGCCGGTGGTCGTTGCTGGCCGAGGCGATGACGGCCCGCAGCAGGGGTCCGAACAGGTGGACGCCACGGATGACGGCCCCGCAGAACAGGAGGAAGTGCAGATTCTCGGCCGGAGTGTTGCCCGGGTCGAGCAGGTTGCCCTGGGTCGAGTTGCCGACCGACCAGTTGACGTGCTTGCCCGAGCCGTTGATGCCGGCGAACGGCTTCTCGTGGAGCAGGCACATGAACCCGTGGGCCTTCGCCGTCGACTGCATGATCGTCATCATCAATTGCTGATGATCGGCGGCCACATTGGCGGCTTCGAAGTACGGGGCGATCTCGAACTGGCCGGGGGCGACCTCGTTGTGGTGCGTCTTGGCGGGAATGCCGAGGCGGAAGAGCTTGTCCTCGAAGTCCTGCATGAAGACCTGCACCCGTTCGGGGATCGCCCCGAAGTAGTGGTCGTCGAACTCCTGGCCCTTGGCCGACGGCGCCCCGAAGAGCGTCCGGCCGGCGAGCAGGAGATCGGGCCGGCTGTTCGCGAAGTGGGCGTCGACGAGGAAGTACTCCTGCTCGGCGCCACAGCTCGAGTTCAGGGTTTCGATGTCGGTCTCGCCCATGAGGGTCAGGACCCGTTGCGCGGCCTTGTCCATGGCGGCATTCGAGCGCAGGAGTGGGATCTTCTTGTCGAGCGACTCGCCGGTCCATGCCATGAAGACCGAAGGGATCATGAGCGTGGCGCCGTTGGCCGTGTGCTTCACGTAGGCGGGACTCGTCGGGTCCCAGGCCGTGTAGCCGCGGGCGGCGTTGGTCGTGCGCAGGCTCCCGTTGGGGAACGACGATCCGTCGGGCTCGCCCTTGATGAGCAGGCTGCCGGTGAACTCGGTGATCGCGTTGCCGTCGGAGTTCGTGACGATGAATCCGTCGTGCTTCTCCGCGGTGATGTTGGTCAGCGGGTAGAAGACGTGCGAGAAGAACTTGACGCCCTTGGACAACGCCCAGTCCTTCATCGCCGCGGCGACGACATCGGCCGTCGCCGGGTCGAGGGGTGCGCCGGTCTGCACCGCCGCCTTCATCGCCTTGAACGCGTTCTTCGACAGCGACTCCTCCATCGTGGCGAGGTTGAACACGTCGGTCGCCCAGATCTCGCTGAGCGGCCCGCCGGCGGCGGGTGTCGGGACGACGCCGCGGTTGGTCACTTCGTTGATGGCCTGGAGCCGGATTTCGTTGCCACTCATGGTCGGATCTTTCGTTCGAAAAGGAGTGCCCGGCGCCATCGACTCGGCAACGGGTGAGCGGAACCTAGCGAGGCGGTGGTGGCGAAGTCCCCGCCGCCGGGGCGTGTTCGCGCAGCCGTAACACGGCCGAATCACTCGTCCGTTTTCCCGGCAGGAACTGGACAGCGTCCGGCAACGCGTCGGCAACAATCGTCACCCATGATGGGCTCTCGCATCGTGAGAGAGAACCCCGTGCCGCCATGAGTGCCAAACCCGATGGGCGCGCCGAGCCCCCGGCGCCGTCGGCCGGTTCGATGCGAAAGATGGTTGCGGGCATCACCATCCTCGTCGCGGTGTGTGTGACCGGCGTGCTCGGCTATCTCGCCGCCGGCTGGTCGGTGAAGGACTCGACCTACATGGTCGTCATCACCATCTTCGGCGTGGGCTACGGCGAGGTCCGCCCCGTGGACACCTGGTCGGTGCGGGCGCTCACCGGCTTCGTCATCGTCGCCGGCTACGGCGCTGTGATCTACACGGTCGGCGGCTTCATCCAGATGGTCATCGACGGCCAGCTCAACCAGGCGTTCGGCGCTCGCAAGATACGAAAGGAGATCGGCAAGATGGAAGGGCACACGATCATCTGCGGTCATGGACGGATGGGCTCCTCGCTGGCCGCCGAGCTCCATGCCGCCGGGCACACCTTCGTGGCGATCGACGCCGACCCGCACACCGTCGAGCGCGCCCGGACCCGCTACGCCAACGTGATCGAGGGCGACGCATCCGATGAAGAGGTGCTCGCGCTCGCAGGGGTCGACCGCGCCGGGGTGTTGGCCACCGTGCTGTCGGAGGATGCCTCGAACGTGTTCGTGACCCTCACCGCCCGAGCCATGAACCCGAATCTGACGATCATCGCCCGCGGCGAGAACCGGCACACGGAGACCAAGCTACGCACGTGCGGCGCCGACAAGGTCGTCCTCCCGACCGACATCGGGGCGACCCGGATCTCGCAGCTGATCGTGCGCCCGACGGCCGAGGAGATGCTCGACTCGATCGGGTCCACCGGCGACCTGGATCTCGTGCAGCTGGGCCTGGAGTTCGACGAGATCGAGTTGCACGCCTCGTCGCCGCTGGCCAACCGGGTGATCGGTGACCTCGAGGTACGGGGCGCCTACGGCTATCTCATCGTGGCCGTGCGCGGCGTCGACGGCACCACGGTGATGCACCCGCCGCCCGACCTGCGGCTGGCGATCGGCGACCGCCTGATCGTGCTCGGCTACGAGGACGACCTTCCCCAGCTCGGATCGAAGACGCCGACGCGCACGATCACCTACCGGGGCGTGACCTCCGAGGTGTGAGCCCGGGGCGGCCTGACGCGTTTGACCGCATCGCCGGAAGTGAGCACGCTGGGTGGCACACCGGGGGTCGGAGGGCCACATCATGCGGCAACGAACTGGCATGGCGGTTCTGGCCGCAGTTCTCGTCGGTGGGCTCTCGTCCGCCGGCGCATCGGCCGGTGTGGCGCTCAGCGACGCATGCGTGGCCGCCAACGACCCGATCTACGACGGGCGCTACGCCGACTCCGCCATCGACGGTCCGGGCCTGCTCGCCGGCTTCGATACGGGTGAGGTCCTGACGGTGCACGCCGACGATCCCGCCGTCAGCGTCATCGCGATGTTCGTGAACAGCAGCCGGATCCTCGTGGGGCAACCACCCGAAACCGTCATCGAGCACCTGTTCGTCAGCGAGGGCCCCACGTCGGCGCGCTGGACCGCGTTCGCCGACGTGCCGACGGCTGTGCCGGCCGATTGGGTCGTCGAATGCACCAGCTCGCTCATCCCCGTGTTGTCGCCCTACGGCTTCATCGCAGTGGAGGGTCCGGCCGGCACCACCGCCACCGGGTTCTTGCCGGTGACCCTCTCCGCCCCGAGCGACGATGTCGTCACCGTCGACTGGAACACGGTCGATGATCGTCCTGCCCCGGAGGCGACGTCGGGCTCCGACTTCGTCGCCGCTTCGGGAACGCTCACGTTCCAACCGGGTCAGACCGAGGCCTTCGTCCCGATCGAGATCCTCGGCGACGGCATCGTCGAGCCGCCGCTCTACGGCGGCGAATGGGGCATCGTGGAGTTCTCGAATCTTGTCGGGGCGACGCTCGACACCGACACGTTCTTCGGCGCTGGCCTGTTCATCATCCGCGATTCGCCTCCCTCGGGCTGAACCCGTTCGAGAAAACGCCGGGTCCGACCGTCAGGCGTTCTTCGGAAGCTCCGAGAACGGCGTGGTCTTGAAGTCGCCCGGCTCCTTGGGGAGGCCGAGGACGCGCTCGCCGATGATGTTCTTCTGGATCTGATCGGTGCCGCCGTAGATCGGCGGGGCCTGTGCGTAGAGCGCCTGGCCGGTGACGAACGGCAGCATCGGGTTGCCGGTGGCCTCGTTGAGGGCTGCACTCTGTTCGGCCGTGTAGCCGTGGAGTGTGCCGGCCGGGCCGACCAGTTTCAGGCCGAGATCGCGGGTGAGACGCATCAGGTCGCTCATCGCGAGCTTCGAGATGTTGGCCATGCCGGGGATGTCCTTGCCCGCCTGCTTGGCCGCCTTGAGCCGGTCGGTGTTCATCTGGCCCAGGCGGTTCATGGTGTGCAGCCGCGCCAGATCCTGGCGGATCACCGGGTCGGTGTTCTTGCCGACCATCTTGGCGAGGTCGCTCATCATCGACGATCCGGCCCGCTGGCGTGGGCCCTGGCCGGTGGTCTTCGCCTTGGCCGGATCGGGAGCGAAGTCGCCGACCCGCTTGCCGAGCATCTGCGCAACCGTGCCGGGGGTGAGGCCACTCCCGCCGCCACCGCCGCCCGAGCCGAGACCGGCCCGTTCGTGGGCGAGTGTCGTGTTGGTTGCCGCCCAGCCGTTGTTGACTTCACCGATCACGGCATCGTTCGGCACTCGGGCGTCGGTCAGGAAAACCTCGTTGAACATCGCGTGGCCGGTCATCTCGACCAGCGGGCGGATGTCGACACCGTCCTGGTGCATGTCACACGCCATCCAGGTGATGCCCTGGTGCTTCGGGGCATCGGGGTTGGTGCGGGCGATGAGCATTCCCATGTCGGCGGTCTGCCCGAGCGAGGTCCACACCTTCTGGCCGTTGACGATCCACTCCTCGCCATCGAGTTCCGCTTTGGTGGTGAGACCGGCGAGGTCGGATCCGGCACCGGGTTCGGAGAACAGCTGGCACCACGCCTTCTGGCCGGTCACGATCTCGCGGACATAGAGGTCGATCTGTTCCTGCGTGCCGTGGGTGGCGATGGTGGGTGCGGCGAGGAGCAGGCCCAGGCCACCGGGAGCGCCGACGGCACCGAACTGGGCGATCGCCTTGCCGACCTTGTTCGCGTCGCTGCGGGACAGACCCTTGCCGTACGCGTTGGTCGGCAGGGTGGGGGAGCACCAGCCGGACAGGCCGAGCCGCTCCCACCATTCGGCAATCGTGAGGTCGGGGTCCCAATTCTCCTCGAGCCAGGTGTTGAGCTCGTCGAGGAGGGAGTCGGTGGAGTTCTGCTCGGTCACGGCCATGGTCCGAGACGCTACCTGCGGATGGGCGCCCGTGCCGCGTGCACGCCCCGTTCCCGGGTGCCAAACTTTTTGCCATGGCCGTGCCCGAGATCGGGCGGCGCATTCTGGACGCCGCGGGGGTGACCCTCGGGGGCGACGCGCCTTGCGACATCACGATCCATGACGATCGTTTCTGGGACCGGGTCCTGAGCGACCGGGAACTCGGCCTCGGCGAGAGCTACCAGGACGGCTGGTGGGACGCGAATCAGCTCGACGAGTTCCTCACGGTCGCGCAGATCGCCGACCTGCGCGCCATGGTGCGGCCGGGGCTCGGCCTCGTCGGCCGGGCCGCGCTGGCCCGGGTGCGCAATCAGCAGACACGGGCTCGGGCCCGCAGGAACGCGCGAGCCCACTACGACATCGGCAACGACCTCTACGAGCGCATGCTCGACAAGCGGATGATTTACACCTGCGGCTACTGGAACGAGGCCGGCGACCTCGATTCCGCCCAGGAGGCCAAGCTCGACCTGATCTGTCGAAAGCTCGGCCTGGAGCCGGGGATGCGTGTTCTCGACATCGGCTGCGGATGGGGTGGGTTCGCCCAGTTCGCGGCCGAGCGCTACGACGTGCACGTCACCGGCATTTCGCCGGCCCGAGAGCAGGTCGTGGTCGCACGCAAACGGACCGCAACGCTGCCGGTTCGCATCGAGGAGCTCGACTATCGCGACGTCGTGGCCGCGGAGCTGGGCTCGTTCGACCGCGTCACCTCGATCGGGATGATGGAGCACGTCGGTCCGAAGAACCTTCGGAGGTTCTTCGAGGTGTGCCGGAATGTGCTCGACCCCGACGGGATGATGCTGCACCACACGATCGGTTCGAACGACTGGAAGACCGTGGGCGACCCGTGGTTCGATCGCTACATCTTCCCCGGCGGCGTGCTCCCGTCGCTCGGACAGATCGGTAGGGCGGCAGAGGAACACTGGTCGATCGAGGACGTCCACAACTTCGGCCCCGACTACGACACGACCCTCATGGAATGGCACGGAAATCTGGCGAAGCGATGGCACGAGATTCCTCGCTACGACGAACGATTCCGGCGGACGTGGAACTACTACCTGCAGGCGTCGGCGGCGGCCTTCCGCTCGCGTTCGGCGCAGCTGTTCCAGGTGGTGTTCACACCGTCGCGGCAGCGGCGTCCGACCTATCGGTCGGTCCGCTGATCTCGGCCGGTGATGCGTCGCCGGTCGCGAACGTGGCCAGCAGGTAGGCGGTGATCACCGGAGCGACGGCCCGGGAGATGTCGAAGAACCGCCACCAGACCTGGCGACTGAAGAAGACGGCCAGCACCACGAAACCGATCGACCCCCAGCTCAGGTAGGTCGGCCGGCGGACTGCGCGGACGACGAGCAGCGGCATGACCGTGATCAGCGCGGCGATCACGGCGAGGTCCACCGGATTGTCGATCCAGTTCTCGAAGGCCCTCGCCATACCGGCGAACGGGGCCCCGAACTCCTGGACCTCGTCGACTCCTGCGCCCTCGGTCAGCCGGACTCGCAGGTACACGGCCCACCCGAGCGCGGCGACCGTGGGCGGGATGCCGATCAGCCATGGGATGCGGCGGGTCCTGACGAGTCGGAGCAGCAGCGCGCCGGCCAGGTAGAGGAACATCACCTCCCGGGCGAGTACCGCGACCGTGAACCATGCCGCGGCCCGCCGATCGTCGCGCTCCTCGAGCGCCACCGTTCCCCACAGCGCCGCTGCGAAGGCGAGGATGCCGGCGCCGCTGATGTCGAACTCGAACACGATGCCGATGTTCAACGCGAACGCCAGCCCCCACCATTCGCTGCCGCCGGCGCGCCGGGCAAGGCGGGCGGTGGCCGCGGTACCGAGGCCGAGGGCGAGGAGGTTGGTGAGCGCCATCGTCCAGGGCAGCGCCGCCGCGGGTACGACCCCGCCGCCGCCGGCGATCAGGGGGAACAGCATGCGTTGACCGCGGTACACGGGTCGGTCGAGCAGGGCCGCGTGTCGGTCGGGGGCGAGCAGCAACGGGTCGAGCGCCTGGAGGAAGAAGTACATGCCGTCGTGGCCCTCGCCGACGATCACCACCTCGCGGCCGATCTCGGCGGCCGCGTGGCGGGCGACCGGCTGCGCGACCGGAGCGTCGCCGAACTTGATCAGGCCGGTGATGTCACCGTCGTGGCTCACCAGCGTCGCCACGATCACCATCGCGCCGACGGCCAACGATGCCGCGATGACGCGAAACGGGACGGGACCGGACATTAGCTACCTGTCGGCACCGCGGACCCGGCCTCAAGCCCGTCCGCCCCGCCCCACCCCCAACCCCAACGAAATCAAGGCGAGTTGACCACCGAATCGGTGGCCAACTCGCCTTGATTTGCGGAAGTGGGGGTTAGTGGAACTGCTCTTCTTCGGTGCTGCCGGTGAGGGCGAGGGTCGAGGCCTCGCCGCCCGACACGATCGTGGCGATCTTGTCGAAGTAGCCGGCACCCACTTCGCGCTGGTGCTTGACGGCGGTGTAGCCGTCGGCCTCGCTCGCGAACTCGCGCTCCTGGAGGTCGACATAGGCCGACATGTCGCTGGCGGTGTAGCCCTTGGCCAGCTCGAACGCCGAGTAGTTGAGCGCGTGCCAACCGGCCAGGGTGATGAACTGGAAGGCGTAGCCCATCGCACCGAGTTCACGCTGGAACTTGGCGATGTCGGAGTCGTCGAGGTGGGCCTTCCAGTTGAACGACGGCGAGCAGTTGTAGCTCAGCATCTGGTCGGGGAATTCGGCCTTGACCGCCTCGGCGAACTCACGGGCCTGGGCGAGGTCGGGCGTGCCGGTCTCGCACCAGATCAGGTCGGCGTAGGGCGCGTAGGCGAGGGCCCGCTTGATCGGCGTCTTGATCCCGGGCTCGGTGTAGTAGAAGCCTTCCGACGAACGCTCGCCGGTGAGGAACTCGCGGTCGCGCTCGTCGACGTCGGTGGTCAGCAGGTTGGCCGCCAGGGCGTCGGTGCGAGCGAGGACGATCGTCGGCACGCCGGCGACGTCGGCCGCGAGCCGAGCGGCGTTGAGCGTGGTCACGTGCTGCTGGGTCGGGATGAGGACCTTGCCGCCCATGTGGCCGCACTTCTTGGCCGAGCTGAGCTGGTCTTCCCAGTGGACACCGGCCGCGCCCGCCTCGATCATGGCCTTCATCAGCTCGTAGGCGTTGAGGGGGCCGCCGAAGCCGGCCTCGGCATCGGCCACGATCGGGAGCATGTAGTCGATCGACGGGTTGCCGTCGGTCTCGCTCCACTCGATCTGGTCGGCGCGACGCAACGCGTTGTTGATGCGCGACACGACCGACGGCACCGAGTTGGCCGGGTAGAGCGACTGGTCGGGGTAGACCTGACCGGCGAGGTTCGCGTCGCCGGCGACCTGCCAGCCCGACAGGTAGATGGCGGGAAGGCCACCCTTCGCGTACTGGATGGCCTGGCCGCCGGTCATCGCGCCCAACGCGTGGACGTAGTCCATGTTGTTGATGCGATCCCACAGCTTCTCCGCACCCTGGCGGGCGAGCGTGTTCTCGGGGGTGACGGAGCCCCGCAGACGCACGACGTCCTCCGCGGTGTAGTCGCGCTGGACACCGTTCCACCGGGGGTTCTCGTCCCAGTCCTTCTGAAGGGCAGCCACCTGTTCGGCGAAGCTCGGGTTCATTGCTTTCTCCTGTGTATTGGATCTCGTGTGAGATGTGTGGGGGTTCCTGGCCTCCAACTCAGAGGAGTTGGTAGGCCGGAATGGTGAGAAATTCGGGGTAGTCGTCGCTCAGGGTGAGCGTGCGGAGGAGTTCCTTGGCGTCGTCGTAGCGGCCGGCCGCCCAGGTGTCGGCGCCGAGGATGGCAGGCAGCGCGGCGAACTCCTCCTCGATGAGCGATTCGAGCAGGGCGACGTCGAGGACGGTGCCGTCGGCGACTTCGACCGCGTGTCGGCGCCACTGCCACAGCTGGGCTCGGCAGACCTCGGCCATGGCGGTGTCCTCGAGATGATCGTCGATCGCCACCGCCGCGGTGCCGGACAACCATTCGCCGAGGTAGCGGATCACGATCCGGATGTTGGTGCGAACGCCGTCGAGCGTGATCGCCCCGTCGGACCCCGGGAGGGTCAGGAGATCCTCGGCCGTGACGTAGACGTCGTCGCGCTGGCGGGCGATCTGGTTGGGGCGGTCGCCGAGGACCTTGTCGAACTCGGCGCGAGCGACGGCGACGAGTCCGGGATGGGCGATGCGGGTGCCATCGAAACCGTCGCCGGCCTCGCGACGCTTGTCGACGATCACCTTGCGAAGCGCGCTCGAGAGGCGTTCGGGGTTGTCGCTGTCGGGGATCACGCCCGACATCCCGCCGATGGCGTGGGCGCCGCGGCGGTGGCAGGTGGCGACGAGGAGTTCGGTGAACGCCCGCATGAACGGTGTGGTGACCGAGATCCGATCGCGATCGGGCAGTACGAACGCGGGGTCCTCACGAAACGTCTTGGCCACGCTGAACAGGTAGTCCCAGTTGCCCGTGTGGAGCCCGGTGATGTGATCGCGCAACTCGTAGAGGATCTCCTCCATCTCGAATGCGGCGAGGATGGTCTCGATGAGCACGGTGGCCCGGATCGTGCCCGGTCCGAGGGCGAGGTGCTGTTCGGCGAAGTCGAAGACCTCGTTCCAGAGCCGTGCGTCGTCCTGGCCTTCGACCTTGGGAAGGTAGAAGTAGGGTCCGGTGCCACGACCGGTCGCGGCGGCGGCGTTGTGGAAGACACACAGCCCGAAGTCGACGAGCGCAGCGGCGACCGGCTGACCGTCGACGCTCAGGTGCTTCTCCTCGAGATGCCAGGCGCGGGTGCGGACCATGAGCGTCGTCTCGTACGGGGGCGGCGTGAGCTCCCCGCGGTACGCGGCAGCGACGTTGGCCTGGCCCTGCAGCAGGTTGTCGAGGGTGGGGGCCGTCGCGTCCTCGAAGTCGGCCATGAACACGTCGGCGCCGCTGTCGAGCGCGTCGATCATGAAGTCGCGTGTGACCGGCCCGGTGATCTCGATCCGTCGATTGGTGAGATCGGCGGGCGCGCTCGCAACGGTCCAGCCGCCGGAGCGGATGTGGGCGGTGTCGGCGCGAAAGGAGGGCCGGTAGCCGCGGTCGATGCACTTCTGGCGCTCGACCCGGGCGTCGATGAGGCGAGCGCGAGCCGGTTCGAAGGCCGAATGGAGCTCCCCGAGGAATGCCAACGCACCGGGCGTGAGCACGACGGGCGCGAGCGGGTGGGCGGCAGCCGAGCTGCTCGGAACGGCATGCGCAGTCGTCATCACTCCACCCCCTTTCCCGTCGTGGTCCAAGTTTGCGGGTTCTTCGGGGACAAAACAAGACATGTAGGAAACAAATTTCGGCAGTTTCCTTTCCATCGATCGAAAGATCTGTCAAAGTTCGGCCGATGGCAGAGGATTTCGACCCCCTCGTCCTCGGCGCGCGCATCCGCGATGCGAGACGTCGACGGAACGCGACGCTGGCCGACGTCAGCGAACTCGTGGGGCGGCCCGCGCCCTACCTCAGCCAGCTCGAGAACGGGAAGGTCGAGCCCAAGCTCAGCCTTCTCACCGAACTGGCCGACGCACTGCAGACCACCACGGCCGACCTGCTCGATCCGACGCCGCCGGACCGGCGGGCCGAGCTCGAGATCGGCGTCGCCCGTGCGCAGGAGGATCCGCGCTACGCCGCGCTCGGGCTGCCGTACCTGAAGCCCTCGGCCAAGGTCGGCGACGATGTGCTCGAACACATCTTCGCACTCTGGAACGTCGTCGCGTCGGCCGACGGCGGCGAGCCTTCGTCGACCGATCATCGACGCTTCGCCGACCACGCCCGTGCCGCCAACACCGCCCTGCGGGCCGAGATGCGGGACCGCGACAACTACTTCACCGAGATCGAAGAGGTCGCCAACGCCACGCTGCGGCGAGCCGGCTACGGCGGCACCGGGCCGATCAGCGAGCGGGTGCTCACCGAGATCGCGGCGATCCACGGGTTCACGATCGAACGGGTCGGTGCGATGCCGCGCACGGCCCGCAGCATCACCGACACCCGCGACCGGATCATCTTCATCCCCGATCGCGGTGGCCTGCGGATCCGCCAGGCCCGCTCGGTCGTCCTCCAGACGCTCGGGCACTTCGTGCTCGAACACGTCGACACGACCGACTTCGGTGAGTACTTGCGCCAGCGCATCGAGTCGAACTACTTCGCCGCGGCGGTGCTCGCGCCCGAGGCGCCTGCGGTCGATTTCCTCCGTGAGGCACAAAAGCAGAAGGACATCTCGGTCGAGGACCTGAAGGAGGTGTTCTACATCTCCTACGAGATGGCGGCGCACCGGTTCACCAACCTCGCCACGCGCCATCTCGAGATCCCTTGCCACTTCCTGCGCACCGACAGCGAGGGGGTGATCAACAAGGCCTACGAGAACGACGGGATCGTCTTCCCGGCCGCCTCCGACGGAGGACTCGAGGGCCAGCGCGTGCCGCGGCAGTGGGGAAGCCGTCAAGCATGGAACGCCCACGGGAGCTTCCTGCTCCACAGCCAGTTCACGGTCGCCGACGACGACGAGTACTTCTGCACCACCTACATCGAGACGGAGACCGACCGGACGCCCCATGCCATCTCGTTGGGGACGACGTCGCAGTACGCGTCGGTGTTTCGCGGCTCCGACACCCTGCGCCGCGAGTTCGCCCGCGATCGCGAGATCGAACCCGATCCGCAGCTGGTCCAGGAGTGGCGCGACATCGCCTGGCCATCGGCCGCGGAACGCAGCCACGTGCTGTCGGCCCTGCCGCCGTCAGAGCGCGAGTTCAGCCCGTTCCCCGGCATCGACCTGCTCGACGTCTACCGGTTCCTCGAGCGTCAGCGCCGAAGTCGCGGGCGCTAACCGCGTAGCAGGACGAGGTGGTCGATCGCGGCGATCGCGACATGGACCAGATCCCTCCCCACCGAGGCGGTCGCGAGGGCGACCACGTCGGTGCCGGCGCTGCGCAGCTCGCCCCTGATCTCGTCGCCGCCGACGGAGACGAGCACGAGCGGCCGTTCGGCGGCGAGCTCCACGAGGGCCTCGGCGAGGACGACGGAGAAGCCGGCCGAACGTTCGCCCGGGACGGCGCCGCCTCCGGGTGCAGCTCGGATGGTCGCGACGCAGCGGAGCGGGATCACGACGTCGCCGACGCGTTCCTCGCGCACCACGACGAAGTCGGCGCCGAGCGCCGTGACCCGGCCCCGCGTCGACCGTCCACCGCTGGTCCGCACCGCGACCGGCTCGTTCCGTTCGGCCAGATCGAGGCACACGCCGGCGACGGATGCATCCTCGGTCGCCTGCCGCTCGAGCCAGCGTCGACGGGCCCGCTCCGCGGCCGCGGCATCGACCCGGCCGTCGGCCAGCCACTTCTCGAGGCCCGCCAGCGGATCGTCGCCGGTCAGTCTCATCGGCCCGCTCGGGGATTCACCGTCCACGAGCGACGAGGGTACCGGTACCATTCCCGGTGAACGATGAGCGAGCACCCCATCACCATCCGTATTCCCGGTAACCATCTCATGGGCGCCCTCCTGGGCGAGCACGACCGGCACCTTCGGCGCGTCGAGGCGGCATTCCCCGACACCGACGTGACCGTGCGGGGCAACGAGGTCCACCTCTCTGGCCCGAGCGCGCCGATCGTGCAGACCCTGTTCGAGGAACTCGTGGTCCTCGCCGAGCAGGGTCAGCGCCTCGATGAGCGTCTGCTCGACCGGACGATCGACATGGTTCGCCAGAACGAACGCCCGTCGTCGATCCTGACCCATCAGATCCTCAAGGCCGACAAGGGGCGCATCGTCCGGCCGAAGTCGAGCGGGCAGAAGGCCTACGTCGAAGCCATCGACCGCAATGTCGTCACCTTCGGGATCGGTCCCGCCGGCACCGGCAAGTCGTGGCTCGCCGTCGCCATGGCCTGCGCTGCGCTCCAGTCCGGCGCGGTCGAGCGGATCATCCTGACCCGCCCGGCGGTCGAGGCCGGTGAGCGACTCGGCTTCCTTCCCGGCGACCTCATGGCGAAGGTCGACCCCTACCTCCGTCCGCTCTACGACGCGCTCCACGACATGGTGGGGATGGAAGGGGTCGAGAAGCTGATGGATCGCAGCGTGGTCGAGGTCGCGCCCTTGGCCTTCATGCGTGGACGCACCCTCAACTCGGCGTTCATCATCCTCGACGAGGCGCAGAACACCACGCCCGAGCAGATGAAGATGTTCCTGACCCGCATCGGGTTCGGTTCCAAGGCCGTCGTGACCGGCGATGTCACCCAGGTCGACGTGCAGACCGGCAAGAGCGGGCTCCTCGGACTCGAACCGATCCTGGGCGCGATCGACGGGATCAGCTTCGTGCGCCTCAGTTCGCGCGATGTCGTCCGCCACCGGATCGTGCAGGACATCGTCGACGCCTACGAGAAGGCCGGCATCGATGCCTGACTCGGCCGACGGCCGACCGGTCGTCGTTGCGGTCGACGAGCAATCGGAGATGGCCATCGACCTCGAACGTTGGACCCGGATCGCGGTCGACAGCCTGGTCAGCGAGGGTGTCGGTGCAGGCGAACTCAACCTGCTGTTCGTCGACGAGACGGTGATGACGGAGCTCAACCGCGAACACATGGGGGAGGACCGGCCGACCGACGTCTTGTCGTTCCCGCTCGACGGCGCCGACGACGACCCGTTCGGTGACAACCTCATCGGCGACATCGTCGTCTGCCCGGTCTACGCCGCCCGCCAGGCGGCCGAGCATGCCGGTGAGCGAGGCCACGACGGATCGGTCGACGACGAACTGGCGCTCCTGATCGTCCACGGTGTGCTCCACATCCTCGGTCACGATCATGCCGAGCCCGACGAGACCGTTCGCATGCGGGCCGCCGAGGACCGGCTCCTCGATGCCCACCACCGGCCGGCATCGCGACGATGACCAGCGGACTCGTGTTCGGTGGTCTCACCGTCGTCGTGCTCGTCGTGATCGCCGCGCTGGTTGCGGCGGCCGAGACCGGCCTCACCCGCATCAGCCATGCCCGCGCCGAGTCGCTCGCGGCGGAGCATCTTCCGGGAGCCGGCGCCCTGGCCGACGTCTTGACCGACCGGGAAGCGAGCCTGGCACCGCTGCTGTTGTTGCGGGTGGTGTTCCACCTCGCGGCCGCAGCGATCGTCACCGTGCTGCTGATCGACCGTGCCGGCACCGGCTGGGTCGTCGTCGCAGTGGTGTTCGAGGTCGTGGTGCTCTACGTGCTCGCCGAGGCGATGCCCCGCACCTGGGCGCTGCAGAACCCCGATACCGCGGCGTGCCGGGCGGCGCCCATCGTGCGGGCCGTTCTGCTCATCGCGCCTCTGCGCTGGGCCAGCCGGGCACTCAACGGCGTGGCCAACGTGTTGTTGCCCGGCCCCGCCCGCCCGCCGGTCGTGACCGAGGACGAACTCATCGCCCTCACCGGCGCAGCGGCCGCCGGCGAGGCGATCGAGGTGGAGGAACGCGACCTCATCGAGTCGGTGTTCGCGCTCGGCGACACCATCGTGCGTGAGGTCATGGTTCCCCGTACCGACATGGTGACCGCCGACGCGGCGGCTCCGGTGTCGGAGGTACTCGACTTCGCCATCGATCGCGGGCTGAGTCGGTTGCCGGTGTGCGGCGACGGTATCGACGACATCGTCGGCGTCGGTCTGATCAAGGACCTGATCCGAGCGGAGCGAGCGGGCAGCGGCGACCGGCCCGTGCGGTCGTTGATGCGGCGGGCCCGCTTCGTGCCCGAGACGAAGCACGCCGACGCGTTGCTGCGCGAGATGCAGGTCGGTCAGCACCACATGGCGATCGTGGTCGACGAATACGGCGGCACCGCCGGGCTCGTGACGCTCGAGGATGTGGTGGAGGAGCTCGTCGGCGAGATCGTCGACGAGTACGACGTGGAGGAACCGCTGGTCGAGCCGCTGGCCGGTGGCGCGGTGCTGGTCCACGGTCGGATGCCGGTTGATCAGCTCCACACACTGGTCCCGTCCGAGATCGAGGACGGCGACTGGGACACCGTCGGTGGTCTGATCTTCAACACCCTCGGTCACGTTCCGAGCGTCGGCGAATGGATCGAGGAGGGAGGCGTCCGCCTCCAGGTCGAACGGATGGAGGGACGCCGCATCACCCGTGTGAGTCTCACCCCGGTCGCAGAGCCCGACGACGAGGAGCCCACCGATGACTGAGTTCCGATCGGGGTTCGTGACCCTCGTGGGCCGCCCCAACGCCGGCAAGTCGACCCTGCTCAACCGCATCCTCGGCCACAAGGTGTCGATCGTCTCCGACAAGCCGCAGACCACCCGGACCCAGGTTCGCGGGGTGCTCACCGACGACGACGTGCAGCTCGTCTTCGTCGACACGCCCGGTATCCACAAGCCCCGTACGGCCCTCGGTACGAGCCTCAACGCGACCGCCAACCAGGCGACCACCGAGGTCGACGTCGTCTGCTTCGTGCTCGACGCGACCGCGCCCTATGGCCGAGGCGACGCGTTCATCGCGGAGCGGCTTCCCCGGGGCTCCATCGTGGTCGTCACCAAGGCCGATCTGGCCTCACCCGAGAAGGTGCTGGCCCAGCTGCACGCCACGTCCGACCTCGCGGTCGAGGCGTGGTTCCCGGTTTCGGGCACGACCGGCGAAGGCGTCGACGCGCTGGTCGAGTATCTCCGCTCGCGCATGCCGGAAGGCCCGCACTTCTATCCCGACGACGTGATCACCGACGTGCCCGACGAGTTCTGGGTCGCCGAACTCGTCCGGGAGCAGCTCCTGGCCGTGACCCGTGAGGAGCTGCCGCACAGCATCGCCACCCGGGTCACCGAATGGGAGTGGCCGCGGATCCGGTGCGAGATCATCGTCGAACGCGACTCCCAGAAGGGGATCGTGATCGGGAAGAAGGGCGAGAACCTGAAGAAGGTCGGGATCGCCGTGCGAGAGCAGCTCCCGGAGGGTGTGTTCCTGGAGCTCTTCGTCAAGGTCGAGAAGAACTGGCAGCATCAGGCACACTCGGTCGAGCGGCTCGGCTACTGAACCTCAGTGCCGTGACGGGTCTCCGGGAGCCTCGTCGCCGTAGCGCTCGGCGTACGACAACCACTCCTTGAGCCATTGCGTGTAGGCGGCCTCGTCGGGCTCGCCGGTCACGGGATCGATCGCGTCGGGAAGCGGCGGCGGGCCGGTGAGCGCGGGAGTCGCCGGCGGCGCGGCCGCCTCGATGACCGATGCCGCGGGGCGGGCCGGATCGAACGGGTTCGTGGCGAAGCCGACCGACGGATCGCTGTCGGCGGCCGAAGCGAAGAGATCGCGCTTCTCCTCGAGTGGAGGAAGCTCCGGGAAGCCGTCCGAGTCGGGCGACAGGTTCGCGCCGAGCGCCTCGAACGGGTCGCCCGTGAGGTTCTCGAACAGGTCGGCACCGTCATCGGCCCACGCGTCGCGGTCGGTGAAGGGGCGGGCTCGGAAACGTGTGGGCTCGGGCGGGGGTGCCACCCCGAACGGGTCGGCCGGCGACGGTGCCGCCCAGTCGCCCAGTTCGGGCTCGCTGGATGAAAGCGGGACCGCAGCGAACGGGTCGTCCGAGAAGCCGACCGGTCCGCCCGACGGGGCGCCGGCGGGCGACGACGCGATCCCCGGGAGGGCATCGGAGAGGGGAGCCCGGCGCGGGAGGGTGGCGTTCGGGGAGACCGAGAGTTGCGGCTGCGGAGTCGACTCCGGGATCGGCAGCTCCTCGAGTCGACGTCGCATCTCCTCGAGGATCGATCGGTTGTCGCTCATCCCCGTCGGGCCGGGATCGTCGGGATCCTTGCGCTGCAGACGCAGCGAGACGAGGCCCAACACGAGAATGGAGCCGGTGCCGGCGATCGCCCACGTGACCGGGTTCTTGACGTCGCTGCCCGCCAACCACGCGTGGTACGAGCCTGCGGCCATCGCCGCGAACGAGAGCACGTGGATGACGCGCCACACCTTCACGCCGATCCGGGGGCGCACGAGCGAGGAGACCTCGACGGCGATCATGATGTAGGCGGCGACGATGCCCCAGGCGATCGCCTCGGACCGCCATTCCGATGCCCCGGGGACGAACAGTTCGCGCGGGCCGAAGTCGACATAGGAGTCGGCCCAAAGGGTGGCGATGTGGGCGATGAGGAACACCACGGTGATGCCGCCGAGGAAACGGTGGAGATCCAGGAACCAGGGCCCGGTCCGGGCCCGGATGGCGCGTGCTGACAGCATCAGCCCGACGACGACCGACGCGGTCGCCGTCGTCCAGGTCATCAGCCCGGCTGCACGGGTGGCGTACCACCACACCTGTTCACTCACGGCGTCCCAGTCGGCATCTGGTCGAGGAATCCGAGGAATTCGCCGAAACCGGCGTCAGGCCGCAGCACGGCGACGGATGATGCTCTGCACGCCGAACGGGGCGAGGAAGGCCTCGGCGTCGTCGCCGGCCACCATCGCGGCCTTCGTCAACACCTCGGCCTGTTGTGCGGTGGCACCCATGACCGTGATCGACTCGACGGCGTTGGTCGTCGGTCGACCGGTCGCCGGATCGAGGATGTGGTGGACCTCGCCGCTGCGTGTTGCCCACCGTCGCCGACGGGTGGTGCTGGTGCACACCCCGCCGTCGGTCACTTCCGGCAGGTCGAGCGCACCGCGGTCGTCGGTGAACGACCAGCCGCGTCCGGACGGGCCCTCTCCTCGGACGCGGACGTCGCCACCGATCGACACCGCGATGCCGGCCGCCCCGCGGCGGATCGCGTCATCGCTGACCAGGTCGGCGGCGCTGCCCTTGCCGATGCCGCCGAGGTCGAGCCGCACCCCGGGCGGCAGTGTGACCGCGTGCAGTGCATCGTCGAACTCGATGCCGTCCACCCCCGGAGCGGCGACGGCCGCGTCGCTCGGGTTCGCGGCGGCCGGGATCTGCGCAAAGGTGCGGTCGTAGCCGAGCGACACCATCGAGTCGTGCACCGTCGGGTCGAACCGTCCCTGGGTCGCGATGGCGCCGTCGACCGCGGCCCGGATGACCTGGAACGTGTCGGGGCTGACGAGCACCGGCACGCCCGGGGTCCGGTTGATCACGGAGATCTCGGAATCGGCGAGGAACCGGCTCCAGCGCCGCTCGAGGTCGGCGATCGCCCGCTCGGCATCGTCCAGCAGTCGCTCGTCGCGGTCGTGAACGACGAGCAGGTAGGAGGTGCCCATGGCCCGGCCGCAGCGCCGGACCTCGTGGTCAGGAGCCACCGGTCGGAATCGTGGTCGGCGGCGGGGTGGTGGGCGGAGCGATGCTCGTGGTGGTCGGCGGCGCGGCGGCGGTGGTCGTCGTGGCCGGTGCGGCAGTGGGAGCGGGGCCCGACGGCGTCGGGGTCGGGCGAGTGGTGGTGGGCGGCGCGCTGACCCGCGACGTCGTGGTCGTCGCCGCCAGACTCGGCGGCGGCGGTGGCGTCGGCGCGACCGCGGGTGCGCTCGACGGTGTGGCCTGGCCGTGCGGTGTTGCCGGCTGGCGCAGGATCGCGGCGCCGCTCAGGTCGAGCCGCTCGATGCCGGCGTTCGTCGCGGATGAACCGGGGGTGGGTTCGGGTGTGGGTGTCTCGGCCTCGGCCGAGCGTTGGGCCCACCCGATCGTCGCCATGAGGCCCGCGTAGGCGCCGAGCGCGGAGACCCCCACGGCGCGCCGGGCGCGGCGGGCGGGATGCGGGCGACGACGACGGCTCACTGTGGCCAGATCGGCATGCATCGTCGCCGAGTTGAGCAGGATCAGGCGTCGCGCAGCTCGCGCAGCAATGCCTCGGCTTCGGACCGTTCCTTGGTGCGCTTCATGGGCGGCAGCGCGTTGATCAGCTCCCACCGATACGACCGGGAGGTCGCGAGGCGCGGATCGAGCACGGCGACGACACCGCGATCGGTCGCGGAACGGATCAGTCGGCCCGCCCCCTGTGCGAGCATCGTCGCGGCGCGGGGTAGGTCGATCGTGCGGAAGGCCGCCTTGCCCGCTCGCTCGCGCCGGGCCTGCAGGACGGGGTCGTCGGGGCGTGGGAACGGGAGGCGGTCGATCACGACGAGGTTGCACGTCGAGCCCGGGATGTCGACGCCCTGCCAGAACGACATCGTCGCGAAGAGGCACGCCTCGTCGTCGTCGACGAACGCGTCGAGCAACGCCATCTTCGATCCTTCCCCTTGGACGAACACCGGCCACGGGAGTCGCGGCTCGAGATGGGCGGCGGCGTCGCGCATCGCCGACCAGCTCGTGAACAGGGCGAGCGTTCGGCCCCCGGCGGCGACGATCAGCGCCTCGAGCTCGGCCAGTCGCGCCTCGCGGTGCCCGTCGGCGCGAGGATCGGGCAGGTCGGTGGGGCAGTAGAGGAGTGCGTTGTTCTCGTAGTCGAACGGGCTGCCCACATCGATCATCGGGGTACCGGCCGGGAGACCGAGGACCGATGTGGTGGCGGGGGACAGCGTCGCCGAGGTCAACACCCCGGGTCGCTTCGACCAGAGGTTCTCTTCGAGGAGCGTGTCGATCGCGATCGGGGTGGACCTCAGGCTCGGGTTGCTGGTCGGTCCGTCGACCCAGAGCACCTCGTGGTCGATGGGCCAGCGCACGTAGTCGATGTCGTCGAGCAGCGAGGTGACGGCCTGGCGGGCCCGCAGTGCCTTGGCGGCGGTGTCGGGCGGGGCGTCCTTCGGAACCGCTCGGAGGGCGTTCATGAGTTGGTCGACGCGGCCTCGGATCAGATCGATGGTCCGGCCCGATTCCTCGTCGAGTCCATCGGGCAGTCGCTCACCGACCATGCCGTCGAGCATCGAGTGCAGCAGCGTGGCGGCTTCCTCGACGCCGACGGGGGCATCGCGATCGGCCAACACGGCGCTCGCGGCACGCGCGGCGGCCTGGAGCCGGGCGGGGCTGATCTGACGGCCGGCGGCTTCGGAGACGATGTCTTCGAGCTGGTGGGCTTCGTCGATCACGACCAGGTCGTGGTCGGGGAGGATCCCCTCGACCATGATCTCGATCGCGTAGAGGTGCAGGTTGACGACGATGACGTTCGCCTCTGCCGCCTTGCGCCGGGCTCGCTCGGCGAGACAGTCGTCGCCGACCGGGCATCGCCCCGCGCCGGGACATTCGTCGCGGCCGACGCTGACGAGGCGCCAGGTCCGGTCGTCGATGTCGGGCAACTCGGTACGGTCGCCCGTCTCCGTCGTCGCCGCGAACGCCCGGAGGCGGGAGAGCAACTCGGTGTCGAGCGTGGTCCCCCTGTCGTCGTCGAGGTCGAGGCCGAGTCGGTCGTCGGCCTCGGCTTCGTCGAGGCGCTGGAGGCACAGGTAGTTGGACCGTCCTTTCAGCACCGCGTAGTCGACGCCGCCGGGGATCAGACCGTCGAGGAACGGAAGGTCCTTCCCCGCGAGCTGGTCCTGCAGCGCCTTGGTGGCGGTGGCCACGATGGCCGTCTGGCCGGCCAACACGGTCGGCACGAGGTAGGCGAGTGACTTCCCGGTGCCCGTCCCCGCCTGCACGACGACATGGCCCCGGTCGCGGATCGCGACGGCGACCGCGGTGGCCATCTCCCGCTGGCCCTCGCGACGTTCGCCGCCGCTGGGAAGGGCGCTCGTGACCTCGTCGAGTGTTTCGAGCGTCTGCTCGGTGAGGTCCACGTTGGGGGTGCTCCGGGGGTCTGCGACCCGCCGGAGCCTAGTGGTCGGCGGAGGCCACGCAGCACCACCCGCGAGGGCTGACCCGATAGGTTCGCGGGGTGCCACTCGACGCCCTCGATCCGGAACGGATCCCCCGCCACATCGCCTGTGTGATGGACGGCAACGGACGATGGGCCCAGGCCCAGAACCTGCCCCGCACCGAGGGTCACAAGGCCGGAGAGCACTCGCTGTTCGAGGTCGTCGACGGGTGCCTCGAAGCCGGCGTCGAATGGTTGACCGTCTACGCGTTCAGCACCGAGAACTGGCGTCGCCCGAAGGACGAGGTCCGTTTCCTCATCAATTTCAACGAAGAGATCCTGCTCCGCCGCCGCGACGAACTCAACGAGCGAGGCGTCCGCATCCGCTTCATCGGTCGGCGCGACTGGCGTGTCCCGAAACGTCTCATCAAGCGCATGGACGAGGCGTCGGAACTCACGAAGCACAACACCAAGCTGACCTTCACGATCGCCTTCAACTATGGCGGGCGGGCCGAGATCGTCGACGCCGTGCGCGAGATCGCGGCCAGTGGGATCTCGCCGAGGAAGATCACCGAGTCGACCATCGCCAAGCACCTCTACGACCCGGAGATGCCCGACCCCGATCTCGTCATCCGCACGTCCGGCGAGTTCCGGATCTCCAACTTCTTGCTGTGGGAGTTGGCCTACAGCGAGTTGATCTTCACCGACACGCCATGGCCCGCGTTTCAACGCGAGCAGCTCTTCACTGCCATCGGCGAGTACCAGGAACGCGAACGCCGCTTCGGCGGCGTCAACGGCGGGGCCTGAGCCCCGTGGCGCTCTACCGCGACCATGCCGTCGTGTTGCGGTCGTGGAAGCTCGGTGAGGCCGATCGGATCATCAGCCTCCACACCCACGACCACGGCAAGGTCCGGGGCGTGGCGAAGGGCGTGCGCCGCACCAAGTCGAAGTTCGGGGCCCGGCTCGAACCGCTGAGTCATGTCTCGATCCAGCTCTACCGGGGGCGCGGCGACCTCGACACGATCACCCAGGTCGAGACCGTCGACCGATTCGTGACGCTCCGCGAGGACTCCGACCGCTTCGCCCGCGCCGAGGCGATGCTCGAAGCGGTGGATCAGGTCGCCCAGGACCGAGAACCCGATCGGGGGCTCCACGTCATGCTCGTGCGGGCGTTGCGGACGCTCAACGAGCGCGACTCACCCCTCGTCGTCGCTGCGTTCTTCTTGAAGCTGCTCGCCCACGAAGGCGTGCAACCCGAGCTCGACCTCTGTGTGGAGTGTGCGAGCCGCGGGCCGTTCGCGGCGTTCGATTTCGACGACGGTGGTGTGCGCTGCGACGACTGTCGTCGCGGTCGACCGATCAGCGACGGAGCGATCAGCCTGATGCGTCGGGTGCTCGGTGGAGGCCTTGGCGGCGTGCTCCAGGAACCCGTCGGCCCGGCGACCGGCGAGGTCGACATGCTGGCGACGGCCCTTCTCGAACACCACCTCGAACGACGGCTGCGGTCGGTCGCCGTGCTCGATCAACACCCGCACTGAACCCGTCGCCCTCTTCTCTCGGGGCGGGGCCGTCGCTCAGCGCGAGATCGGGATCCAGGCGCCGGCGGATTCGCTCCACTCCATCCATTCCGAGAGCTCGGGGTCCCATTGGATGTAGGTGTCGCGCGCCACGTCCCACTGGGGCGCGTCGATACCCGGTCGGGGCGCGGCCGGAGCCGGTGGCGCGGGCGGTGGCGGTGGCGGGGGAGCGGTCACGGCCTCGGGTTCGGGCATCGTCTCGGGTTCGGGCATCGTCTCGGGTTCGACGATCCCTTCGGGTTCGAGGATGACTTCGGGCTCGAACGCGGTGGTGGCGTCGAGCGCGCTGGTGGCATCGAATGCGGCGGACGGTTCGGGTGCCGGCTCGGGGGGCATGGCCGGTGGGGCGATCGGGGCCGTCGACGGCGGCGGCGGGGTGAACGTCGATGGCGGCGGCGGCGGTGTCACGGTCGGTGGCGTCGGTGCCGGCGGGGCGACCGGCGGTGCGGAGGGGAACCCCTGCGGCTGCGGTGGCGGCGGGGTGGGTGCCCCGATGGTCGAACCGGTCGGAGGTGGCGGGGACGCGCCGAACGGCGCAGCGGTCGCCGGCGGCGGGACGAGCGGCGAGACGGAGTTGACGCCGGCGATGGCGAGCGGTTGGCCGACCCATTTCTTGTCGATGACCACCGTCTTGGCCGCCATGTCGCCGACTCGGCGATGACCGTTGCTGGAGAGTCCGGTGATCAGGCCGACCAGCGGGAAGCACCAGGGTGCGCTGTCGACGATCCAGAGCAGCCAGCGGACGAGGTTGGCGCCGATCCCGGCCCGCTGGAACGACTCCTGGTTCACGATGCGCAGCCCGACCATCGCCTTGCCGGGGCTGAACCCGGTGATCGACGGGAGCAGCATCTGGGTGACGAAGCCGTAGAGCAGGGCGAGGAGGGCGATCAGGGCGAGGTCGCCGTTGCTGATCAGGATGGCGGTCGTGTCCGCCGCGATGCAGACGTAGTCGCTCGACGAGGCGTTGTTGATGACGTCGCAGACCAGTTCGGCCTGGAACGCCGAACCCTGGTCCTCCGACGACGCCAGCCCGACGAAGAGTGCGACCATCAACGCGACGAGGATCACGCCGTCGATCAGGTACGCGACCACGCGTCGGCCGACCACCGCGGTCGGGTCGGCAGGGGGGAGTGCAGTCTGTGTCATCACGGGGTCCATGCTCGCGCGTCGCCGCTAGCCTCGTGGCCATGCCTGAAGCGGATCCGCAGCTGTTCGACAAGATCGTGAACCTCTCGAAGCGCCGAGGTTTCGTCTTCCAGTCGGCCGAGATCTACGGCGGCTTCCGATCCACCTACGACTACGGGCCGCTCGGCGTGTTGTTGCTGCGCAACGTCAAGGACGCGTGGTGGCGTTCGATGGTCCAGATGCGTCACGACGTGGTCGGTCTCGACGCCTCGATCCTGTCGCCCCCGCAGGTCTGGGAGGCGTCGGGTCACCTGTCGAACTTCTCCGATCCGCTCGTCGATTGCACCAACTGCAACGCCCGACACCGGCTCGACAAGCTCGAGGATCCCGAGACCTGCCCGTCGTGTGGCGCCACGGGTTCGTTCACCGAGGCCCGCGAGTTCAACCTGATGTTCCAGACCCACGCCGGTCCCGTCGTCGAGACGGCCGCCGAGGTCTACCTGCGTCCCGAGACGGCGCAGGGCATGTTCATCAACTTCGCCAACGTGCTCAACACGAGTCGCAAGAAGCCGCCGTTCGGCATCGCCCAGATCGGCAAGTCGTTCCGCAACGAGATCACGCCCGGCAACTTCGTCTTTCGCACCCGCGAGTTCGAGCAGATGGAGATGGAGTTCTTCGTGCCGCCCGACGAAGCGCAGCAGTGGTACGAGTACTGGTGCCAGGCCCGCATGGACTGGTATCTCGACCTCGGCATGCCGGCCGACCATCTGCGGCTGCGGCCCCACGACGACGACGAGCTCAGCCACTACTCGTCGGGCACGTCCGACGTCGAGTTCTTCTTCCCGTGGGGCTGGGACGAGCTCGAAGGCATCGCCAACCGCGGCGACTTCGACCTCACGCAGCACGCCAACGCGTCGGGCGAGAAGCTCGACTACTTCGACCAGGCCTCGGGGGAGCGCTACACGCCCCACGTCATCGAGCCGGCCGCGGGTGCCACCCGCACCGCCATGGCGTTCCTGATGGCCGCCTACGACGAGGAGACGGTCAACGACGACACCCGCACCGTCCTGCGTCTCGATCATCGCCTCGCCCCCTACAAGGTGGCGGTGCTGCCGTTGTCGAAGAAGGACACGCTCACTCCCACGGCGCTCGAGGTCTTCGACGCGGTCAAGGGACGGTGGATGGCCGACTACGACGAGACCCAGTCGATCGGCAAGCGCTATGCCCGCCAAGACGAGATCGGCACGCCGTTCTGCATCACCGTCGACTTCGACACGCTCGATGACCGCGCCGTGACCGTGCGCGAACGCGACACCCGTGCGCAGGACCGAGTGAGCCTCGACCAGCTCGACGTGTATCTCGCGGAGCGTCTGGGCTAGTCGCCGACCGCTCCACAGAGGGAAAACAGGTCGGGGAGCGCCGAAGCGAGCTTCATCCGCTCAACCCGGACGTAGGCGTCCTCCGCCCGCGATCGGAACGCCGGGTCGGATGCCATCTCGGCCTCGAGGTGGCCGACGACCGTTGCGATGTCGCGATCGTCGACGAACAGGACGAGGTCCGCCCCGGCGCGAACCGCCGCCACCGCCCGCTCCCCCGGATCGGCGACCACGTCGGCCGCGCCCCGCATGGTGGAGAGGTCGTCGGTGATGACGACGCCGTCGTAGCCGAGCTCATCACGGAGCAATCCGGTCGTGATCGCATGTGACATCGACGCGGGACGTTCGGGATCGACGTCGGTCAGGAAGATGTGCCCGGTCATCACCATCGGCGCGACGGTCGTCTCGTAGGGAAGGCGACCGGTCGTCTCCCAGAGGGAGACCCCGCCGATGGCCGTGCTGCGCTCGCGGTGGGGGTCCTCCGGGGTCGCCCCCTGGTTGGGGAAGTGCTTCAGCGAGACCGCGAGCCCGGCCTCGCAGTGGCCCTGCACCACCGCGTTGCTCAATGCGGCGACGATGCCGGGATCGTCGCCGAAGGTGCGGCCGCTACCGGCCATGAAGTGGCCCGGATCCGTGTCGACATCCGCCACGGCGCCGAAGTTGAGGGTGATACCGAGGGAACGGAGGCTCGCCGCGTACTCGGCCGAGCGCTCCTGCAGGTCGAGGAGGACGTTGTAGGGCTCACCGCTGATGTAGCGGCTCGTCCACGAGGGTGCGGCCGGGGGTGACTCGACCGGGACCCGGACGATCGCGCCGAGTTCCGCGTCGGTCGCCACGAGGGGGTCGGGGCATTCTTCGCGTCGATGCCATGCGTTCGCGTCGAGGGTCGACACGGCGACGCGGAACGCCTCCAGGTCGTCGATGGGCGACCAGTTGCCGTTCGTCTCGGTGAGGAACACCCCGCCGACGCACGGGTCGCCGACCGTGTCGAAGAGCCGGCTGGTCAGATCCGTGCCGGTGAGCCCGGTCACGACGAGGCGGTAGGCGAGCGCGGTGTCGTCGAGGAAGCCCAGGGCCCGTTCGATCGACTCGAGATGTGGGGCGCGAGGATCCAGGGTCGTCGTGGTCGTCGTACTCGTCGTGGTCGTCGTCGAGGTCGTGCTCGACGGGACCCCGTCGGTCGGCCCGACGGTGGTGGTGCCGGTGGTGGCGGATCCCGTCGATGCCTCCGGGGCGTCGTCGCCTCCGGTCAGGGCGATCACCAGTGCGACGGCGAGCAGTGCGGCGGCGCCGAGGAGCAGGGTGCGGGTCGAGCGGGACATCGAGCGACCATCCTGCCACTGCACTGCGTGGGTGGCGTGTCGGAGGGCACTGCTAGCTTGCGAATCAATGGGTATCCACGACGATGACATCGCGAAGGTCAGGTCCTCGGCCGACCTGGTCGCGCTCATCGGCGAACACACCGAGATCAAGCGATCCGGGCGCCAGTGGATGGCCCGATGCCCGATGCACGGCGAACGCACCCCGTCGTTGTCGGTCAGCCCCGAGAAGGGTGTCTACTACTGCTTCGGCTGTCAGCGCAGCGGCGATGCCATCTCGTTCGTGCAGGAGATGGACAATCTCGATTTCGCCGGCGCGGTCGAATCGCTCGCGTCCCGCTACGGCATCGAGCTGCGCTACACGAGCAAGGACGAAGGTTCCCAGCGGGCCCGCAAGCGGGGCCTGCTGGATGCGGTCGAGAAGGCCGTCGCCTTCTACCACGACCGGCTGTTGACCTCTCCCGAAGCGGGCGAGGCCCGCAGCTACCTTCGCTCTCGTGGTTACGACGGCGAGGTGGTACGGCGTTACCGGATCGGATGGGCGCCCGACGCCTGGGATCAGCTCGCCCGTCATCTGCGGCTCAGCGCCGACGATCTGCGCGACAGCGGCCTGGGGTTCGTCAACAAGGCCGGCCGCCAACAAGACGCGTTCCGGGCCCGGGTGATGTTTCCGATCCAGGACGAGCGCGGCGATGCGGTCGGATTCGGTGGGCGCATACTCCCAGGTCACGAGGGTTCCAAGTACAAGAACACCACCACCGAGTCGCTTGTCTACGACAAGAGCCGGGTGCTCTACGGGCTCCACACCCATCGTGAGGGCATCGTCAAGGCCGGCGAGGCCATCATCTGCGAGGGCTACACCGACGTGATCGGCTTCGCCGATGCCGGCATCCCCCGGGCCGTGGCCACGTGTGGCACCGCGATGACCGAGGACCACGTGAAGCTGCTCAAGCGGTTCTCGGCCAGTCGCCTGGTGCTGGCGTTCGACGCCGACGCGGCCGGCCTGGCCGCCGCGGCCCGGGTCTACGAATGGGAGCGTGAGCACGAGCTCGAGGTGCGCGTCGCCGACCTGCCTGCCGGTGTCGATCCCGCCGATCTCGCACGCGAAGATCCTGCAGAGCTGCAGCGAGCGGTCGACGAGGCCATCCCGTTCCTGAGTTTCCGTCTCGAACGGGTGTTGTCCGCCGGCGACATGTCGACGGTCGAGGGTCGGGCCCGCACCGCCGAGGCCGCGCTCGACGTGATCACCGAACACCCCGATCCGCTCGTGCGCGACGCCTATCTGCTCGAGGTGTCAGACCGCTGTCGCGTCGACCTCTCCCGGCTGCGCGAGCTGGCATCAGCCCCCCGGCAGAGGGCGGTCGAACGCGAGACCGTGCCGCCGAGACGCCGCGAGGAGCCCGCTCGCGACGAGCCTCGCGCCGTACCCAACCAGCCCGACGACTACTACGCCGACGATCCGGGCATGCTGCCCGCCGACGTGCTCATCGAGGCCGAGTCCGGTTCGACCGCAGCCGAGGACGAAGCGCTGCGTCTCGCCATCCACCGGCCCGAGGAGATCACCCGGCTGCACGCCGTGCTGTTCGGCGATCCGGTTCGTCGAGAGGCGTTCCACGCGTTGAGCACGGGTGGTTTGCTCGGTGCCGGTGAACGGGCCGGCGAACGGGCGGCGTCGTTGCTGCGGCGCCTCGCCGTCGATCCCTCCGACGCCGAAGCCGACGACGTGCTCGGCGGACTCGCCCGTCTCGCCGGCCGTCGCACCCTCGACGATCTCCGTCGAGTGCAGCGCGCGCTCGACTCGACCGACGAGCAGAAGCGGCACGCCGTGGCCTCGATCGGCCCGCTCAAGCTGCTGATCGAACGGCTCGACGAACGTGAGACGCGGGAAGAGGCCATCAGCCACTTGCTACCGTGGCTCATCGGCTACGAGGAGGGGAGGAGCACATGACCGACACCGCAGCACAGCTTCCGCTCCCCGACGACGCCGCCGTCCTCTTCGCCGCACTGCTCGAGACCGGCAAGGTCTCGGGCCACCTCTCGCTCGATCAGCTGGTCCACACGCTCAAGGATGTCGAGTTCGACATGGACCTCTTCGAGCAGATCCGCACGGTGTGCGAGGTCGAAGGGATCGTCATCGACGAGGACGAGTCGTCGCCGGTTCCACCGGAGATCGTGGTCCCGGGAGCCGTTTCGGAGCAACCTTCCCAGGAGGAGCTCGACGCCGCGCCGGTCGATCACGCCCGGGTGGCCCGTGCCGCCGCATTCGCCGCCAGCATCGGCGACGACGTCGAGGAACCGTCGCGCCGTCGACTCCACCGCCAGCGGGGGGAGGGTGGCAGTTCCGACGACCCCGTCCGCATGTATCTCAAGGAGATCGGGCAGGTCCCGCTGCTCGATGCTCGCCAGGAAGTGCGCATCGCCGCCCGCATCCGCCGTGGAGGCGAGGGCGAGATCGAGCTCGCCGAACTGGCTGCCTCGGGCAAGCTCGACACCCTCGATCCCGGTGAGCGGGCCCGACTGAATCGGGTCGTGCGAGACGGGGAGCGGGCGCGCGACGAACTCACGCAGGCGAATCTGCGCCTCGTGGTGTCGATCGCCAAGCGCTATGTCGGCCGGGGCATGGTCCTGCTCGATCTCGTGCAGGAGGGCAACCTCGGCCTGATGCGTGCGGTCGAGAAGTTCGACCACACCAAGGGCTTCAAGTTCTCCACCTACGCCACCTGGTGGATCCGACAGGCGATCACCCGGGCGATCGCCGACCAGGCCCGCACCATCCGCATCCCGGTCCACATGGTCGAGGCCATGAATCGTGTCAAGCGGGTCCAGCGTCAGATGCACCAGGATCTCGAGCGTGAGCCGACCGTCGAGGAATTGGCCGCGGAGGTCGACGAGCCGGTCGAGAAGATCCGCGAGATCCTCCGCATCGCCCAGGATCCACTGTCACTCGACTCGCCGGTGGGTGAGGAGGACGAGTCCAATCTCGGCGACTTCATCGAGGACCAGAACGCGATCGCGCCGATCGACGCCGCCGCTCGGCACCTGCTCGCCGCCGCCGTCGAGGAAGTGCTCCACGAGCTCTCCGAGCGCGAGCAGGAAGTCGTTCGCCTCCGCTTCGGGCTCGACGACGGACGCCCTCGCACCCTCGAAGAGGTGGGTCGGCAGTTCGGTGTGACACGCGAACGGATCCGCCAGATCGAAGCGAAGACCCTCGCGAAGCTTCGTCACCCCCACCGCAGCGACCGCCTCCGCGACTATCTGGAGAACGGCTGAGCGCTGTCACACCCGCTCCCTAACGTGAGGGCGTGGGATACGGCGGCAAGATCGAGGAACAGCAACGTGCTCGTCGGTTGCGGGCCGAGTCGTGGACGCTCGCCGACATCGCCGCCGAGCTCGGTGTCGCGAAGTCTTCGGTGTCGCGCTGGGTGCGCGATGTGGATTTCGTCCCCAACCCGCGCCGCACCGCCCGCAACCGTCCGCCCAACAAGCTGCAGCGGGCCAAGGCGGCGGAGATCGAACGGTGCCGAGCGGAGGGCATGGCCCGGGTGGGCGCGCTCACCGACCGTGAGTTCCTCATGGCCGGCCTGGGTCTCTACGCCGGCGACGGCGCGAAGGGCGACAATGAGGTCGCGTTCGCCAACTCGAATCCGGATCTGGTGAGGTTCTTCTGTGCGTGGTTCCGTCGTTTCTTCGCAGTCGACGAAGCTCGCATGCGGGTCTCTCTGTACCTCCACGACGATCTCGATGTCGGTGCGGCCGAGCGATTCTGGGCCGAGCTGACGGGGATCCCGCGGCACCAGTTCTTCAAGACGTATCGCGCCACATCGCGAGCTACGGTTCGGCGCAATCGGCATGTCAACGGCTGCTGCCACGTCCGCTACGGATCGGTGGCTGCGATTCGGGAAATCAAGGGGATGATGGACGGACTTGTGCTGGTACCATCCTCCCCGATCCTTCCGGGGTAGCTCAGCTGGCAGAGCGTCGGACTGTTAATCCGCAGGTCGTGGGTTCGATCCCCACCCCCGGAGCAAGGAAGAACGGACCGCCCCATTGGGCGGTCCGCTTCGCGTTCGGCCCCGGGGCGGACGGTAGGGTCCCGCTGGGCTCGTAGCTCAGTGGTCAGAGCAGAGGACTCATAATCCTTCGGTCGCGGGTTCGATCCCCGCCGAGCCCACGACGGATCCGCGGAGATGACGTTCGTCACCGGACGAAGTGCCCGGTCGCCCCATCCAGGCGACCCCCTGTTCGTGCCGATGGAGGGGCATGGCTTCCAAGCGCGCGGACCTCGGCAACTGGGCCGACGCGAGTGCCGCCATCGGCCTCGATCATCCTGCAGTTCTCCGCGCGCCCGGTCTGCGGAAGCTGGCCGAGGAGGCGCATCGTCTGCACGAGCTTCGCCGTTCGGCACACAGCCGGATCGGGGAGCTCGATCAACTCCGGACCATGGCCCAGGACCAGCTCGACGCCGCGACGCTGGCCGGCCTCGTCGTGTTGCAGTCGATCCAACGGGAACTCGAGACACAGTCGCAGGCGATGGATGCGGCGATCAAGGGGCTCGCCCGATCACTGGAGCCCGAGGTCCAGGAGGCCGGCGTCGGCGGCGAGGCCCCCACACCCTCGATCGACGCGATCGTCGAACGGCATCAGCTCGAGGAGCAGTTCGACGGCCTTCTCGATCTCTTGACCATGCAGGGGCTCTACAACCCCCGGGGCCGCACGGTGCAGATCCATGGTCGTGGTGGCGGACTGGCCAAGGAGATGCCGACGTTCGACGAGGTGGCGAAGCGGGTGCTGACTCCCAACGTGTGCGGTTACCTCGCCGGCGCCGACCGCCTGCAACTCGTCCTCACCCCGCTGGCCGACACGCGCGTCATCAAGGGCATCGGCAAGATCATCGGCTTCAATGACTACACCGTGATCGGCTCCGACGACCGCAGCGAGATCTCGCGGTTCGTCGAGCAGGTGTCGACATCGAGCGGGCAGTCGGTCGTCGATCATCTTCTCGACGCGTCACCGCTACCGGGGCTGGCGGTGGCCGTCTATGCGGAGGATTTCGGCGAGGGTGACGGCATCGAGGGGTTGGGTCTGTCGCTCGAGGAGTCGACCGAGCGTGTGCGGGCGAGCGTCGTCGACGCGGCGGCCAAGGGCGTTGCGGGACGGCCGATGAGCCCGCCCGAGTACATGATGCTCCAGGCGTTGCGGCACCGGTCGGGCACCGCCCTGCTGGATGACAGCAAGGGCTCCGACCAGGGGACGGAGACGTGGTTTCCCGGTCACCGCTTCAGTAGATCCGCGGGAACCCTCGTCTCACGGCGGATGGCGCACAGCCTCCGGTTCCGACTCGACGAGGTGGGTCGGGGTGCGGAGAACCGCGGCCACCGGATGGTCTACGCGCCCGCAGCCTGACCGTTTCGTGCCGCGTGACCGATGACCCCGGCAGAGAGGTCGTGGCGGAGGCAACGGCAGCCGAAGATGGCGAAGTGACGTTTCGATCCCCCGCATTCCTGGCCCGTGTCGCGCGCGACGGCATCTCGCGCCATGGCGTCATCGCCGGCGCGCGCAAGCTCCGTGTCTCGCCGTTGCCCTCGGCCGCGGCCAGGCTCGGTTGGGTGCTCCCGGCGAGCGCGCTCATCGGCCTCGGCGTGGCGCTGCTCCTCGCCGCCGACCTGGGCCTTGCGCCCTTCGACGTCTGGCTCTCCGCCGTCGACCAGCGCACGCCGCTCAGCCACGGTCAGGCCGCGTGGGCGACCTCGGGCGCGTTCTTCGTCGTGGCGTCGGGCCTCGGCGTCCGGCCCACCTTCGTGGGCGTCGTCTTCGTGTTCGTCAACGGCATCTCGGTCGATCTCGCTCGCCAGCTGATCGTCACTCCCGACACGCTCGGTCTGCGCCTGATGATGGCCGCGTCCGGACTGTTCCTGTTGACCGCGGGAATCGCCCTGATCGTGCACACGGCGGCCACGGGCGGTTCCTTCGAGGCGATCATGGAGGCGGCCGAGCGCCGAGGCGTCCATTCCGGGCGCGTCAGGACCGGCCTCGAGGTGTCGGTGCTGATGGCCGGAATCCTCGCCGGCGGCCGGTTCGGAGTGATGACGATCGTGGTCGCGCTGAGTCTGGGGCCGCTGCTGGCCGCGACGATCCAGGCGTTGGCCGATCATCGAGCCGGGCGCGAGGCCCGGCTCGAGTCGGAGACGGCGCCCGTCTACTGAGCGGCGGCGAAGCCCTTGTCGAGATCGGCGATGATGTCGTCGATCGACTCGAGGCCCACCGACAGACGCACGAGGCCCGGGGCGACACCGGTCGACTCCTGCTCCTCGGGGGTCAGCTGCGAATGGGTGGTGGCCGCCGGCTGGATCACGAGCGACCGCACGTCGCCGATGTTGGCGAGGTGGCTGTGGAGTTCGAGCGCTTCGACGAACTTCTTGCCGGCCTCGAGACCACCCTTGATGGTGAACGCGGGCACGGATCCGTAGCCGATGCCCCCACCGAGCGAGGTGGCGATCTCGTGCCACGGCGAGGAGGGAAGACCGGCGTAGGCGACCGATTCGACCTGCTCGTGGGCGTCGAGGTACTCCGCCACCTTCTGTGCGTTGGCGAAGTGACGCTCCATGCGCAGGCTCAGCGTCTCGAGGCCCTGCAGCAACAGGAACGCGTTGAACGGCGAGATTGCCGGGCCGAGATCGCGCAACAGCTGCACGCGGGCCTTGATGATGTAGGACCCCTTGCCGAGGCCGGGCCAGTAGGCGAGGCCGTGGTAGCTCGGGTCGGGCTCGGTGAACATCGGGTGCTTGCCGGAGGCACCGAAATCGAACGTGCCGCCATCGACGATCGCGCCGGCGATCGCGGTGCCGTGACCGCCGATGAACTTCGTGGCGGAATGGACGACGATGTCGGCGCCGTGCTCGATCGGGCGGATGAGGAACGGGGTGGCGACGGTGTTGTCGACGATCAGCGGCACGCTGTGGCTGTGGGCGACATCGGCGATCTTGCGGATGTCGACGACATTGTTCTTCGGGTTGCCGATCGACTCGCAGTAGAAGGCCTTGGTGTTGTCCTTCACCGCCGCGTTCCACTCGGATTCGTCGTCGGGGTCGTTGACGAAGGTGCAGGTGATGCCCATCTTCGGAAGCGTGTGGTGCAGGAGGTTGTAGGTGCCGCCGTAGAGGGCGGCGGCGGCGACGATGTGGTCGCCCGACTCGGCGAGGTTGAGGATCGCCAGCATCTCGGCCGCCTGACCCGATGCCGTCATCAGCGCGCCGGGGATGCCGACGGCCGTGTCGGTGCCACCTTCGAGCGACTGGAGGCGGGCCTCGACCACGGCCTGGGTCGGGTTCATGATGCGGGTGTAGATGTTGCCGATCTCGGAGAGCGCGAAGAGGTTGGCGGCATGGTCGGCGTCGCGGAACGCGTAGGCGGTGGTCTGATAGATCGGGACGGCCCGTGCCCCGGTGGTGGGATCAGGCTCCTGGCCGGCATGGATCTGACGGGTTTCGAAACCCCATTGGTCGCTCATCGCTGTCCTCTTTCCGCGCTGTGTCTCGCTGTGACGTGCTCGATCGCACGGACAGCCTTCCATCTCGCTGCATGCTACGGCGATTCGACGCTGCGTTGTGGAGACGAGACCGGCGGCGTCAGACCCCGTTGAGGCCGGCGACGGCGGCCTCGACGTCGCCGATCTCGAAGAAGTCCACGGTGACGAAGGTGGCGGCGGTGCTGTGGAATGCCTCGCATGTCAGGGCGCGGTCCAGCAGGAAGGGGTTCCCGTTGACCTGGGCGGCGAGCGCCGGCGAGCCGAAGACCTCGGTCAGGAAATGGTTGAGGATGAACAGGTCGTTCGACGGCGTCCCGCGATTGTGGGCGCAGGAGAAGTCCTCGGGTGCCGCAGCCGAGAAGTGGGTCTCGAACGAGTGCGTCCAGACGTTCATCAGCCAGGGGTAGGCGGGGTCGACGGCTCGGTCCTGAAGGACGACGAGGCGATCGCCGGCGTCGATCATCTCGCCCAGCGACGGCCACGGGCCACCGCCGTGCACGTAGGTGTAGGGGGTGAGCCCGGCGGCGTCGAAAGCGGCGGCCGTGAGGTCGTGGCTGAGGTACGACTCGATGATCAGTGTGACAACGGCGCCCGGGTCGGTCTCGAGGAACTCGCGGATCTCACCGAGCCCTTCGACGAGGGTCTGTGAACCGAGTGCGCAGTAGGCGTGGCAGAGGTAGGCCGTGTCGGGGTCGACGCCGGGCACCTGGGGGCTCCCGACGCCATTGAGGTCACCGGCGCGATACGTGTCGAGCATGAGTCCGCGCACGCCGGCGGCGAGTTGGGTGGGTACGTCGTGGGTCTGGTTCGGGCCGAGCCATCCGTCGGCCGCGTTGGACATGGCGTTGTGGGTGGTGATGTTGCGGACGTCGTCGTAGGCGACGGCGCACAGCTCTCGATGACCGTTGCACCCGCTCGCCGGGATCGGTTCGATCTCGACGACGAACGTGGTGCCGTCGTCGGCGGCCACCAGGATCCCGTCGGGGCCGTCGAGGATGAGCGCGGTGTCGAGTTCGAACACGAACGGCGCCTCGGTGTCGACCATCGAGGGTTCGTTCGTCCCGCCCGGCCACACGCGGACCCGGCTCGGTGTCAGGTCGGTGGTGGTGACGGTGAGGCTGATCGTGCCGTTCGCTGCGCTCCACACCGCCGTCGACTCGATGGCGGGCACCGGCTCGCCGGGGAGCGGGACGGGCCAAACGCAGGCGCTCGCCATCAGACAGCCCACGAGAACGGGTACGAGGCGGCGGATCATCGCCCGTCCAGCGTGTTCACCAGCGTCTTCGGTGCAACGAGCCGGTAGGAGTCCGTGATGATCTCGCGCAGCTCAGCGAGATCGACGTCGACGTCGAGTCGCACGCCGACCCAACCGCGATGTCCGACATAGGGCGGCACGTAGAAGCGGTGCGGCTCCTGGGTCACGAGTTCGTGCTGCACACCGGGTGCGGCGCCGACCCAGATTCCGAAGATGCCGTCGCCGTGGTGGTCGTCGACGCACGACACGAAGACCTTCTTGTCGCGAATGAAGAACGTCGGCATGCCATGGCTCACCCGCTCGTTGGTCTCCGGGAGCGACAGTGCGATCGCCCTCACCTCGTCGAACTGGTCGGCCATCCGACGACGCTACCCCTGTACCCCGTGCCGCCGGTAGGGTTCGCCCATGAACGAGGGCGACATCATCGACGACTTCGAGCTCCTCGATCAGCACGGGGCGTCGGTGCGGCTCAGCAGCCTCGTCGCCGAAGGGCCGATCGTGCTGTTCTTCTACCCGAAGGCCATGACCCCCGGTTGAACGAAGGAAAGCTGCCATTTTCGCGACCTGCAGTCGGAGTTCTCGGAACTCGGAGCGCAGCGAGTGGGAATCAGCGCTGATCCGGTGGATCGGCAGAAGGAATTCGACGACAAGAACTCACTGGGCTTCCCGTTGCTGTCCGACCCGGACCGCGAGGTGGCGAAGGCGTTCGGTGTGAAGCGGATGGGCCCGCTGCCGTCGAAGCGGGCCACGTTCGTGATCGACACGGACCGGCGACTCGTGCGGGCCATCCGCAGTGAGACCAACATGCTCACCCACGCCGACGAGGCGCTCGAGGCCCTCCGGGCGCGCTGACGGGGCGAGCAAGAGGGTCAGATCTCGTCGAGCCAGGCAGGGGCGCGATCGAGCAGGAACTCGCCGACCTTCTGGCACCGGTCGAGCACGTCGCACAGCACCTCCTGGCCGAGATAGATCTGCGCGAGTGGGACCTCGACGCGGGCGACGATGCTGACGGCGCGTTCGGCAGCGTCGGTGACGGCGGCGAACGAGTCGACGGCGCTGACTTCGAGCGGAAGATCGGTGCCGCCGATGCCGGCGAGGTCGGTGGCGAGGACGAGTAGGTCAGGTCCGGCCGGCAGCGGCGGGAGCGCGAAGCTCAGGGTGACCGGGAGCTTGATGTCGTTCGACGGCTCGCCCATCTCGCCGACCTCTGTCACCTCGTCCTCGAAGTGGATCAGGGAGCGGGGGTCGACCTCGAGCGCGACGTGCATGTCGAGTGGGCCGTCGCAGGCACGGTCCGGATGGAGGTCGATCTCCCACGTCTGGCGGTTGGTGTAGGTCTCGATGAAGTGGCGTTCGTCGTGTACGTGGAAGCCGTGTTCGGCGACGTGGTCCTTGAGATCTGCGACGAAGCCCTGGAGGTCGATCACTGCCATTGCTCCAAGCCTGCCACGGAATTCGTCGGGAAACGACGCCCGAGTCCGTGCCGAGTGCCCGGCGGCGTGGTTCACTGCGCCGGTGACCGCTGACGAGATACTCGAGGTGCTGCACCGCGCCGCCGACCGCGTGGTCGCGGCTCTGGCCGTCGGCGTCGACTGGGGACCGTCCGGCCTTCGCTCCGGTCAGTACGCATCCGACCTGGTCGCCGACGCGGCGGTTCTCGAGGTCCTGGGCCAGGCCGGCATCAGGGTCCTCAGCGAGGAGAGCGGCCTGGGTGCGGGTCACGGTGACGACCTGGGGGCGTGGCCGGTCGCGGTGGTCGATCCGCTCGACGGTTCGACCAACGCGTCGATCGGCCTGCCCTGGTTCGCGACGAGCCTTTGTGTCGTCGATGCCGCGGGGCCGTTGGTTGCCGTGGTGCATGACCACGCATCGGGCGACCGATTCGAGGCGGTGCGGGGCGGGGGGGCGCGCCGCAACGGTCAGGCGCTGGCCCGGCGACCCGGAATCGCGATGGCCGATGCGATCGTTGCGGTCAACGGTGTGCCTCCGACCGATGCCGGCTGGGCGCAGTTCCGATGCATGGGCGCGACGGCGCTCGACCTGTGCGCGGTCGCCGACGGCCGCTTCGCCGCCTATGTCGATTTCGACGGCGGTCTCGGAGTGTGGGACTACCTGGGCGCGCTGCTGATCTGTGCCGAGGTCGGCGTGGAGATGGTCGATGCCGAAGGCAGGGAGTTGGTCGTCGTCGACCACCTCGCTCGGCGTTCGCCGATCGCGGCCCCGTCGGCGCTGTTGGGCGCGCTGGCGACCCTCCGGACCGGCGAGGCCCCGGCGAACTAGCCTCGGCGGGTGAACTCGGGACCGTCGGCCAGCCTCAAGCGAACGGCCTTCCGACTGTTCGGCGTGCTGCCGAAAGCGTTCCGGCGTTGGCTCATCCGCACCATCCGACCGTCGTGGACCGCCGGGTCCGTCGCCATCGTGGAACGCGACGACGGCCGATGGCTCTTCGTTCGTCCGATCTACCGCAAGGGCTGGGCGTTGCCGGGCGGGCTCGTCGACCGAGGCGAGGACCCGAGGACGACTGTGGTCCGCGAGATCCGCGAGGAGCTCGGCCTCACCGTCGAGATCGTGGGCGGCGGATGGGTCGTCGTCGACCCCGAACACCGGCGCATCGAGACGATCTTCCGGGTGGCACTCGCCGATGGCATCGACCCCGACGCGATCGAGATCACGACCGTTGAGCTGGCCGGACTCGGTTGGTTCCACCCGTCGGAGACTCCCGACCTCGAGGACGAGACACGCGAGGTGATGGCCCTCGCCCGCCAGGTCGCGGCCGGCGGATCGTCGCTGCGGTTCATGGCCGACGACGACAGCTGACAGCTGCGGAGTACGTTCGCGCGCCATGAGATCCGTTGCTGCCGCGTTCGTCGTCCTCACGCTGGGAGTGGGTCTGCTGGCGGCGAGCCCTGCCAACGCGACGTCGTCGGCGTCGGGATCGGTCGACGGCTACACGCCGGGTTCGTGTCTCGTCAACGCGGTGGGTTCGCACGGTTTCACCGATGTCGCTCCCGGCCGCTTCTATTCGAACGCCGTCGGTTGGGCCGCGCTCAACGAGATCACGACGGGGACCAGCGCCTCGAGCTTCTCGCCCGACGCTCTTGTGACCCGAGCCCAGTTCGCGACCTTCCTGTGGCGCATGGTGTGCGAACCCACGGCGAGCGGCGCGGCTCCGTTCCAAGATGTGGTCACGCCGTCGTTCTACGAGGCGGCGGTCGACTGGCTCTGGAGCGAGGGCCTCACGACCGGGCGGACGCCGACCGCCTATGCCCCCAACGGTTCGCTCACCCGGGCCGAATTCGCAACGTTCCTCTTCCGGTTGGCCGGCGAACCCGCGGGCGCGCCGACGAGCGGGTTCGGCGACGTGGTCGACGGTTCGTTCTACGAGGCCGCCGTCGACTGGCTCAAGTGGCGTGGTCTCACGACGGGAACGACGCCGACGACGTATGACCCCGACCGGTCGATCACGAGGGCGGAAGCGGTGACGTTCCTGTACCGCCTCAACCTGCTGGCCGACGGCATCATCGATCCCGCCGATCTGGATCTCGGATTCGACACCGTCCTGAGCGGCCTTTCGGTCCCGGTGGCCGCGGCCGTGCACCCGATCGACGGTTCGATGTACATCGCGGAGCAGGGAGGAACCCTGCTGCGGGTGCCCGGGAAGTCTGGGGTGCCCGACTGGGGTGCCGGCGCCTCGGTCGTGTGGTCGATACCGGGCGGCTACGACCTCACCGGTTGCAACGAGTGCGGTCTGCTCGGTGTTGCGGTGTCGCCCGATGGATCCCACATCTACCTGTCGTTCACTGCGACGGACCCGATTGCCGCGCAACGATCGGTGGTGCTCGAGTACTCGCTCTTCGGTGGTGCCCCGTTCGGCAGTCCCGACGAGCTGTTCGACGTCGACCAGCCGTTCAACAACCACAACGGAGGCCACATCGCCTTCGGCCCCGACGGCTACCTCTACGCCTCATTCGGGGACGGTGGCTCCGGCGGCGACCCATTGGAGAACGGTCAGAACATCAACACCCTGCTCGGGAAGATCCTCCGTGTCGATCCGTCGGGCGGACCCGGCTACTCGATCCCGCCGACGAATCCGTTCTTCGGTGCTATCCCCGGCTTCGACCAGATCTTCGCCGTCGGCGTTCGCAATCCGTGGAAGTTCTCGTTCGACACGGGCACGGGTGACCTGTGGGTGGCCGATGTCGGCCAGGACAATCGCGAAGAGATCACCCGGCTCGAAGCCGCACTCGGCGGAGGCCTCGGCGCCAACCTCGGTTGGGACACCTGGGAGGGGAGTCGGCAGCACGAGCCGGGTTCCCCCACGAGCGAAGCCCATGTCGGGCCCACCTACGAGTACACGACCAACGGGCCGGAGGGTGGTTCGGTCACCGGCGGGTTCGTGTATCGGGGCGACGACATCGTCGGCCTCAACGGTACGTATCTGTGGGCGGACTACAAGGACCCGGAGCTGCGGGGCGACAACGACGAGTTCAGCGGCGGCGCGATCTGGTTCGGCACCAACGTGCCGGGTGGTTCGGTGACGTCGTTCGTGCAGGATCTCGACGGCGAGGTCTACGCGATCTCCCATTCCGGGCGGATCTCGAAGATCATCGCCGTCGGCTGATCCCGGCGATCGGCGCCGTTTCAGGCTGGCTCGAATCGCAGTCGGGCCATGACCGGGTCGTGGTCGGACAGTGGTTCGCCATCGTCGCGGGTGAACGCGTCGGCGTCGTTGCGCCACTCGAGCGGCGTGATGTCGACGCCGTCGCCGGAGCGGAACAGCACCTTGTCGATCCGGTTGGGGTCGTCGCAGCCGAGTTCGGCGCAGACGTCGCTCAGGCCCGTGTCGGCGAGGAGGGACGCGAACTGGTCGGCATCGGGGTCGCGGTCGAGGTGGAGGTTGAAGTCACCGGCGACGACGACGGCGCGGCCAGCGGAGTTCTCGAGGATGTGGGCGGTCAGCTCAGCGACGTTGTCGGCTCGGATCTCGAAGTCGGCTCGTCCGGCATCGAGGTGGAGGTTGTAGATGTCGACCTCGATGCCGTCGGCGAGCGTGGTCGTCGCGACGGAGAACCCCTTGAGCGACAGGCAGTCGGCCGACGCCTCACCGCACGTCGTCCATCGGTGACGTTCGACGGGGGTGAACGGGAAGTCGCTGAACCGGTTGAGTCCGTCGCTGAGCGCCGCGGAGGGACGTTCGGGGTCGGTGCCGAGCGGCGCCGGGAGCGACTCGGACTCGAACTCGTGATCGGCCAGTTCGACCAAGATCTCGTGGTATGTCCGCTGGTCATCTGGGGTGTCGGCAGGTGTCAGCCACGATTCCTGCACGAGCACGATGTCGTAGTCGTTGAGCCGGGGCCCGATCAGCGGCGTGTTGGTCGCCGGTTCACTGCCCGACAGCAGGTCGGGGAGGCCGGCCACGTTGTAGGTGAGGAGCTCGATCTCGACGGCGGGCGGGGCGGTGGTGGTCGTCTCGTCCGGTGTCGTCCCGGTCGTCGTGGTCGCGACGGTCGTCGTCGAGGCGGCCGAGGTGGAGGTGGTCGGCGTCGCGTCGTCGGCGTCCGACGAGCAGGCGCCGACGAGGAGCACGAGGGCTGTGAGGGCCGCGAGACGTCTCATCGAGGGCTCAAGACCATCTGTGTGCACCGGAAGAGGGCCATCGTTCGCTCCGTTGTCTCGTTGGTCACCTCGACGTCCCAGACGTGGGTCTGCCGGCCGAGATGTGCTGCTGTCGCGACCCCGACCACCCGCTCGCCCACGCGGGCGCTCGAGAGGAAGTTGGCCTTGAGCTCCACGGTGGTGAAGCTGTGGCCTTCGGGGATGTGGTTGCCGCATCCCGCCGCGCACAGCGTGTCGGCCAACGAGATCACGGCGGGGGCGAACAGGAAGCCGGTGCCGGCGATCAGTGGCGCGGTCACGTCGATGTGGCCGACGACGCGCTCGTCGGTGGCCTCGTCGAACACCACGCCGTGGAGTCCGGGGGCGAGTGGCCCGAAGAAGGCATTGAGCTCGGCGACGTTCATGGCGGTGCAGTCTCGCCGATCAGCGAGGCTGGATCACGGCGAAGCTCGCCGTGGCACTGGCGACCAGTCGTCCTTCACCGTCGGTGGTGCGAGCTTCGAGGTGCACGACCCGACGGCCTGCGGTGATCACCTTCGCCTCGGCCGAGAGCGTCCCCTCGGTCGCGCCACGGTGGAAGCGGGTGTGGAACTCGATCGTCGCGCAGAACGATCCCTCCGGGATCACGCTCATCACGGCGCCGCCCATGGCGGTGTCCATCAGCGTGAAGGCCACGGCGCCGTGGGCCATCGCGTTGGGGTTCATGTGCCGCTCGTCGAGCTCGAGCGTCGCCACCGCGACGCCGTCGCGGCGCTCGATCGTGAAGCCGAGGAACTCCTCCAGCGGGAACGGCGTGTAGTCACTCATGGCGATGCACCCTACGCCCGGCCCGTGTGCTCGTCCCAAAGAGGTGGTGGATTCGCCGCCGGCCCCTTAGTTTCGAGGCTCCGGGCGCATAGCTCAGTTGGCTAGAGCGCTTCCCTTACAAGGAAGATGTCGGGGGTTCGAGTCCCTCTGCGCCCACTCGTCGTTGTCGAAACGACAACGGTTGCGTGAAGAACCCCTGGTCAGCGGCAGGGTCTGAGATTGCACACGTTGGTCTCGCCCGTCGCCTTCGGGTCTCGGCGCTCATGCACGTTCGAGGATGAGTTCGGCCACGAGGGGCCCGGTTTCCTGGACGAAGTGGCCGACTCCGGGTAGCAGGTCGAAGGTGGCGCCGAGGCGGTCGGCGAACTGTCGGCCCCATTCGGCGGTGAAGACATCGTCGGAGTCGCCGAAGATGACGTTGACGGGGCCGTCCCAGTCGGCGAGGGCGGCGTAGGCGGCGGCTTGGCGGTCGGCGCCGCCGGTCTCCGGCTCCGCGAACGGGAGCATCCAGGGCCAGCGTCGGGCGCCGGTCTTGGAGGCTTCGTCGGTGAACGGTGCGGCGTAGGCGGCGTGGAGTGTCGGTGCGTCGTCGACGCTCCACGGCGCCATCTGGAAGCCAACGACCCCGAAGTCGAAGCCGGGGGTCTGGCTGAGGGTGTTCCACTCGATGAGCCGGTCGGTGTAGTCGTAGCCGTCGTGGTGCAGCCATGTGTTCATCACGACGAGCCGCTGGAAGCGGTCGGGCAGGTCGACGGCGGTGATCAACCCGTTGGGTCCGCCCCAGTCCTGGCACAGCAGGGTGATCTGCCTGAGGTCGAGCTCCTCGATGACGTGCTGGAGGGTGGCGACGTGGGCGTCGAGGGTGTACCAGTCGTCCTCGATGACCTTGTCGCTCTTGCCGAAGCCGATGTGGTCGGGGGCGATGCAGCGGTAGCCGGCGCCGGCCAGGGTCGGGATGACGTTGCGGTAGAGGTAGCTCCAGGTCGGTTCGCCGTGCAGGAGCAGGGCGACGCCGGCGTCGCCGGGGCCTTCGTCGAGGTAGTGGAGCCGGAGGCCTTCGGCGGTCTGGAGGTAGTGCGGCTCGTAGTCGAAACCGACCAGCCCTTCGAACCGCTCGTCGGGTGTGCGGACGAACTCGGGCACGGGTGAGACCTCCGTGGTGGTGGGTGGTGACGTGGTCGGCGGTGATGTGGTCGTGCTCGGCGGTGATGCGCTGGTGGTCGTCGGCGCAGCGTCGGGTGTCGTGTCGTCGCTGCAGCCGACGAGCGCCGCTGCTCCGGCGAGTCCGCCCAGCTCGAGGAGCCGGCGTCGGGTCAGGCGCCCGCTATCGGCGCCGGTCACGGTTCCCGCCCGAGGGGTTCGACGTTCACGCCGTCGAGGACGAGCCGGTAGTGATCGGCGAGGGCGTCGTCGCGGGCGGCGGTGAGGTCGCCGAGGTCAGGGCCGGTCAGGAGCGCGTCGAGATCGGCCTGGTCGGCGAACCACCAGAGGTGGGCTTCGTCCCACTCCCGGCCGTCGCCGATCATCGTGCCCTGCACGTCGTACGAGCCGAGGGCGATGCCCCCGGCGCCTGTCGCTGACGCGGCGAGGCCGTCGAGGTAGTCGGTCAGGGGATCGGGCCGGTCAGCGGTGCCGGTGCCGTCGTGGGAGAAGAGTTCGAACAGCACCACCGGGTCGTCGGCCGGTGGCAGTTCAGTGCGCAACGGGGCGTCGCCGATTCGGAGCGACGGCATGACGGTCGTAACTGCGACGCCGGCATCCTTGTGCTCGACGCCTTCCTGGAAGGCCGGGTTCTGGGTCATCGCGAGGAACTCCCGGTAGCTCGGGTACCGGGCGATGGCGACCTGGTCCCAGGCGGGGGTGGTCGGGGCGGCCGGGTCGGGGACGACTCGTCCTTGCAGGGCCGGTCGCATGCCGGCTCCGATGAGCACCTGGACGCCGGTCTTTCCGTAGATGTTGTTGGCCTCCTCGCCGGTGAGGTCGGTTTCGCGTCCGTCGGCGTAGACGGCCTGGTCGCGGAACTCGATCAGGTTGATCATGAAGAACGGACCGTCGTATCCCGACTGGAGCAGGCTCGGCAGGAGGTCGGCATCGAGCTGACCGAAGCTCGGCCCGTTCGCTGCAGTGTCCGCCGTCGTGGAGGTGGTGGTCGCCGGTGTGACCGTTGTCGTCGGCGGCACGGTGGTGGAGGTGGTCGTCTCGATTGACTCGGTGGTCGAGGGTGCCGGGTCGGGATCGGCGACGGCGTCGGCGGTGGTGTCGACAGCGTCGGCACCGCAGGCGGTGGCCAGCACGGCGATGGCGACGAGGATTGCGAGGGCTCTGGGCATGGCGTTACTCCTGGGGTTCCGCGCCGCTGCCCGCGTACGGGATCTGGGAGAGGTCTGGGTAGGTGATCATCGAGTAGTTGTTCTGGAGGGCGGCGTAGCGGTGGTAGCGGCCGTCTTGGCGGGTGTTGTCGTCGAGCAGTGCCTGGAAGCCGGCTCTGCTGGACATGTGCACCATCAAGATCTGGTCGAAGGTGCGATCGTCGCCGGACAGGACTCCTTGGACCTCCAGCACGGCGGTCGGGTAGTGACCCAGTTGGGCCGAGGGTCCGGTGCCGCCGGCTTGGTACGTCTCCCAGGCCTCTCGCCCGGTCCGCTCCGGCTCGTTTGCGCCGGGTTCGTACTGGGCGATGTCGTGGAAGTCCATCAGATGGATCAGATCGAATGACGGGTCCTCGGCCGTGGGTGGAAAGGCGGCCTCGGACTGGTCCGGATCGTTGGGCGGTGGGATGGGGAGGGGCTCCGCCACGATCGAGACGCTCCTGTCGGCACCGGCCGTCTTGTTGATGGCGCTGGCCTGGTAGTCCGGGTGCGTGATCATCGTGAGGAGGGCGACCGGGCACGGGTACTCGACGATGGTGATCGACTCCCAGACGATGTCGTCGCCGTCGATCTGGTTGTCGACGTCGGCCTCGTACACGGTTCGGGCGCCGATGGCGGTGAGGAGCTCGGCGGGGTCGTGCAACTCGGCCGCGTCCCGGCCGGTGAGATCGCTGTCGCGGCTGTCGGGGTATTCGGCGGACTCCCGGTACGAGGTCGCGGTGAACAGGTAGATCGGGCCGTCGGTCGGTGCGGCGGCCATCCGCTCGATCTCGTCAGCGTTGAACTCTCCGGCGGAGAGGGCCGCGTCGGCGGCTGGTGACTCGAGCAGGGTCGTCATGTTGGCGGGGTCGTCGCACAACGCATCGGAGAGCGGGAACGCTTCCGACTCCACGGGTGCTTGCGTTGTGGTCGGTGCGGTGGTCGACGGCGGTTCGGTCGTCGACGGCGTTGCGGGCTCGTCTGCGACGACATCGGCGGCGGGGGAGTCGCTGTCGGCATCGTCGCCGCAGGCGGTGGCGGTCAGCGTGAGGGCGAGGACGACGGCAAGGAGTCGGGGCATGGCGCTACTCCTGGGAGACGGACATTCGAACGAGGAACCCGGTGGGCTCTCCGGGTTCGTTGCTGGCGAGGTAGACGTCGCCGTCGGCAGTGACGAGTATCGCTCCGATCGTCGCCCGGGTGGCCGGGGTCGGGACCCGCACGATTTCCTCGCCGGTCAACAGGTCGAGGACCACGAGGTGGTTCGAGCCGTCGACGAAGTCGGTCAGGTAGACCATCTGGCGATCGGTCACATGGGTGTTGCTGGCGCTCACCCGGAGCTTTCGCTGCCAGAGGATGTCGATCCCGCCGTCGTCGGTCGGGCGGAAGGCGTTGGTCAGGCCTCGTTGTTGGTCGACGGCCATGAAGATGCCGGTGGCCTCGTCCGCCGCAAGTCCCGAGAAGCTCCAGCCGGCGCGATCGTCGGGGTCCTCGAACAGGAGTGGGCCTTGCAGGGGCGGCATGTCCGGGGTGTAGGTGGCGTTCTGGTCTTGCCAGAACACCCGCATCGGCAGCGTCGCGTCGACGCTGGTGTTGGTGGTGTAGAAGACCTGGCCGTCGACGACGACCGGTGAGGTCGGCTCCCGGTTGGTCCCGGTGCCGTCGGGGTCAGAGCGGGCGATCCACGTCTCGTCCAGTGTCAGCGAGTCCTGTTCGACGATGTAGCGGAAGGTCTGTTCGCGGTTGAGGTGATACAGGTGCTCGACGCCGTTGTCGTCGACCGCGAGGGTGAGTCGCGGTGAGCGGCAGTCGCAGTCGAGGGAGAAGACGGTCTCCAGGGTCGCCGGGTCGACGAGCGACAGCTGCGCGACTCCTCCCGTGAACGACAGTGACTTGAGGATCAGCTGTCCGGTGCGGCTCACGGCCAGGCCGTTGTAGACCGTCGCCGGGCCGTCGGTCGGCAGATCGACCGACGCCTCGATCGTCATCGACTCCGGCTCCACCCGGTACAAATGGGACTGCGACACGACGTAGATGTAGCTGTCGGCGTGCACGAGGGCGCCGCCGAGGTAGGGAACGCCCGACCCCCGATCCAGTTCGAGGTAGACGATGTTCCCGGTCGTCGGGTCGTACTTGGCGAAGTACGGATTCGTCTCGTTCTCCCCCGGCGGAAGACCGTCGATCAGGCTCACGTAGTTGTCGATCGCCAGCGGGGTGCCACCGATCACGAAGATCTCGTCGTCATCGCGGGTGTACATCAGGGCCGGGTAGGGCATCTCGATCGTCTCGCTCTCGATGTCGTCGATCGTGACGTCGCGAGGAAAGCCGGCGTCGACGATCTCGTGGGTGCCGCTGAGGCTCTTGCGCTCGGTCGGGAAGTCGGTCGGATACAGCGACGCCCGGTAGCCCAGGAGTTCGCGGTCGGTCCCGGATTCCGGCTCCACGTTCGACGTGTTCTCCGGAGTCGGGGCGGCATCATCCGCAGCGGGCGCACTCGGCTCAACCTCGGGAGCCGGTGTGGCGTCGGTGTCGTCGCTGCAGGCCGTCACCACGACCACGCCGACGAACAGCGCCATCCACCACCTCACAGCCCGTTCACCGGGCCCTGGTAGGAGTCCTCGTTGTCGGTTCGGATGACGAGGGTCGGCACGGGGAGCATCGTGGTGAAGCCGTCGGGCATGTCGATCTCGACCACTTCCCAGCCGGTGGGCAGGGTCGCCTCGTCGGTCGTTCGCCCGGCGTCGCGGCCGATCCGCACGTAGGTCTCACCTTCGGGGGAGACCAGCGCGAACACGGTGCTGCCCGGCTCGTAGCTGATCTCGTGGACCTTCTCGACGAGCGCGCCCGACAGCAGGCCCTCGTCGTCGACCGGCACACCGACCTCGACGACGGTCGCCGAGTGGAACCAACGGAACCCGAAGTACTCCTCGAACACGACCTCGTCGGCACCAGGCGAGGCGTCGAACGCCGCCGTCGACGGACGACTCCCGGGGCTGGTTCTTGATCCAGCCCGGAGGGAGCTCGATGGCCTCGAACTGCTCGAGGGTCATCGGGTCCGCTGAGACCCAGGCGCGGAGCGTGCCGTCGTCCATGCGCTGGAGGAGCTCGAAGCCGACCCGCTCGGTGCCAACTTCCAGTAGCGACTGGTACCAGTCGACGAGACGGGTGGCGATCTCGGTTCCCTGGTCGTCCTGGAGGAAGTGGCTGGCCTCGGCGAGGCGGTCGTGGGGTTGGCCGGCGGCGCCGGGTACCGAGTCGATGAGGTTTTGCTGGGTGGCGCACTGGCCGAGGTTGCCCGGGTCGTTGGCGGCCCAAAGGGTGAGGAACGGCTTCTCGAAAGCCATCAGACCCTCCCACGCCTCTGCGGTCTCACCGGGTACCTCGTTGACCAGCGACGGGAAGGTGCGGGGCCCGCCCATGTAGATCCGGCTCGGGAAGGGCGCGTCGTAGGCGGCCTCCTCCTCCGGCGTCAGATCGAACCACGTCATCGCCTCGACCACCTCGGAGGCGTGGAACGTCTCGGCGGTCATCGAGTAGACGATCCAGCTACCGAAGTCGCCGGCCCCGCCCCCGACGTCATCGCCACCGACGAGCAGTTCGCAGCCATCGAAGAAGGGGACCTGTTGTTCCGGGATTGCCGCGAACGGCGACGGGATGTCGGCCAGTACGTCGGGGTTGTCCACCGGCGGGAACAACTCGGCGCCCGCCGGAATGTTGGGCAACATCCCGTCGCCGACGGCGATGGTGGCGAAGAGGTCGGGGTTCAGTCCGGCTACTCGGAGCCCGACGACGCTGCCCCAGTCCTGGACGAACAGGTTGATGTCGGCCAGCGCCAGTTCGTCGATGAAGGCTTCGAGACGGTCGTTGTGGCCGAGATAGGAGTAGGCGTCGCGCTCGATCGGCTTGTCGGATCGGCCCATGCCGAGGTGGTCCATGGCGATCACGCGGTAGCCGGCGTCGGCCAGTGCGGGGATCATGTCGCGGTACAGGTACGACCACGAGGGCTGCCCGTGCAACAGCAGTACCACCTCGCCGTCGGTCGGCCCGTCGTCGACATAGGCCTGGCGGAGCCCGTCGATCTCGACGTACTGCGGCTCGTAGGGCCAATCCGGCAGCTCCTCGAAACAGGCGTCGGGAGTGCGGACGAAGTCGACCCCGTCCGCCGTCGTCAACACCTCCGGCTCGGCATCGCACGGTACCGCCGCAGTCGAAGTGGACTCGGCCCCGGTCGACTCGGACTCCGTTGCCACTTCTTCGTTGTCGGACGGGTCGTCGTCGCTCGGTTCGGAGACCGGCTCGGTGTTGGGAGCGTCGTCGCCGCACGCCGTTGCGAACGTGATGACGGCAATGAAGCAGGCCAGAACTCGGCGGATGGTGGGGTGCATGGTGATCCTCTGGTTGGTCGTGGGGGACTAGGGGGTCGGAAGCAGTTGGTCGACGGCGTCGGTCCACGCTCGTCGGGTGCGGGCGACCGTCTGGTCGTGGCTCACGCGGAACGACTGCCAGGACTCGACCGAGGTGAGCATCTCCAGCGCGAGGATCGTGCCCTCGCGCCGGGCGGGAGGAAGGGTGCGCAGCTCGTCGTCGAAGTGGAGCCGGATCTGATCGGCCATCAACGTCCGCGAGTTGGTGACCATCGTGGCTGCGCCGACGTCGCCGAACGCAGAGGCCCGCTGCAGGAGCGCAAGCGGATGGAGGGTCTCGTGGAGATCGAGCCTTGCCTTCACGAAGCGGCGGATCCGCTGCTGCCGTGATCCGACACCGATCTGCGGGACGGTGAGGAGATGGGGGAATCGTTCCAGCACCCGGACCATCGCGTCGTGACGCAGTTCATCGAGGCTGGTGAAGTAGCGATACAGCGTCGCCATCGAGACACCGGCCCGGTCGGCGACCTCCTCCGGCCGAGGCGTCCGCCCCTCGAGGAGGAGATCGACGAACGCGTCGACCGCCGCCTCCCGACGCGCGGTCGGAGGTGGACGGCGGATGGCGGTGGATTCGTCGCTCATAGTGTCGCTCCGGTGTCGAGCTCATGAGAGTTTCACTCTCACATCGGTGAGAGTAGCACTCTCACAGTGAGAGTCGAGTAAGAGTGCCTGCCATCTGCGCATCCCCGATGTGCCGCCCCCGACCTCGCGCAGGTCGTGAGTTGGCGATTCAAGCGGTTGCCCGTCGGCGGAGATGCGCCGCGACGGTGGTGCGGTGGATGCCGAATCGCTCGGCGAGTTCCTGGATCGAAACACCTGCCGCGCGTTCTCGGACGAGATCTTCGATCTGAGGGACGGAGAGCCTGGTTTGCTTCTGTCGCGCCCGCCGAGGACTCGCTGTGGTATAACCACCGCTTTCGGCGCGATATCGGGAGGGCACAACGCCCTCACTAGGCCATTCAGGATTTGAAAGCTGTCCTCTAGCGTCCACTCGTTGTGATTTCACAACGTTCGTGCAGGTCAGAGCCCACGCGACCCGTTCCGTCGCTTCGGGACCTAACGCGCTCTTTCAAACCGCGGCGTGCGGACCGACGGACTGATCGAGTCCGATCGGTGTGGGCAGATTTGTCGGGTGGCCATGCCGCGGAGGACGAGGTGACCGACGATCGGGAACGTTGGCGAGAACGAGGTGGCACTACTCCAAGTCCTCACCTCACTCGACTACGCGGGTGCTCGTCAGCTGCGCGACCAGATCCCTTTCGCCGAGGCACGGCGAGGTTGCCAGTGTGGCCGCGGCACGATCGACCTGCGAATGGAGCGACAAGCAGTCCCACCCGCACCAGTCACCAAGAGCCGGCCTGTGCCGGGCGAGGCTGCGGTGCTCTCAGCTGATCCGCCAGGCGGTCTCATCCTGTTCGTGGCCGATGGCTACTTCGACTCGTTGGAGGTCTACAGCTTCGGCGAACCCCTCCCGGTTCCTACTCCGAGCGAGATCCGGCCTTTCGTCACGGGTGCCTGAAGCGCGCTGTGAACCTGCCAGCGTTCGCGCGGGTCCGCGCGGCTCAGGAACCGGGGCTGTCCGGGTCGCCAGCCAAGAAGGCGGGGATGTCGCGGCTTCCGTGCAGGACTCGCCAGATGTCGATGCGGCCGTCGTCGGGGACGTAGAAGACGAGGTAGGCAAATCGCTGGAGGGTCCAGCTCCTCAGGTCGGGGATGTCAAGTTCGAAGGCGAACCGGAGGGATCCGCTGAGCGGATAGGCGCAGAGGTGCGCAATCGCTGCTTCGAGCGAGTCGATGAAGTCGAGCGCCGTCTGCGACCCGGCTTCATCGCGGTAGTAGGCCACCGCTTCGTCGACGTCTCGCTCCGCGGCTGCACGAAGCTCAGCGTGCACTCCGGGGACTCAGTCCGTCGCTCGCGCTCGGTCTCGAAGTGACGCGAAGTAGGCGGCGTCGGCGTTGGCGGTGACGGGCCCCCGAGCCCCTTCGAGGAGCGCGGTTCGAAGCTGTCGACGATCGAAGTCGCGCCGGATGAGCTCACGGACGTATTCGCTGGTGGAGCCGTAGCTGCCCTCATTGACCTGCGTGTCGACGAAGGAGCGGAGCTCATCCGGGAGCGAGATGTTCATCGTGGTCACGGCTTCACGGTAGCCAGTCTTGGCAAAGTTTGCCAACGATTCCCCATCGCCTGCTCGCACCCTGTTGCCGTTCCCCTCCAGGTGCCCTCCTGATGAGATTCTGCGGCTACCTCGAGTCGAGCTCGTCGATCAGGCGACGCGGCGCGGTGCGCCGAAACGACGCATCCAGGAGCTCGACCACCTCGTCCCAGTCGTCCCCCTTGTGGAGGTCGAAGCCGATCCATCCCGACGGACCGAGGTAGGCGGGGATGAAGACCCGCGGATCCTCTCCGAGGGCGAGCCGGTCGTCCTCGTCCGGCAGCACCACGATCGCCTGCGGGTGCTGCACCCACTCCTCTCCGACCCGGATGGAGCCGCCGTAGTAGGCGAACACCTTCTTGGTGAAGAACGCAGGGCGGCCGTGCGACACCTTCTCGCTCGCTCCGGGGAAGCCGGCGGCGGCGGCCCGCACGCGAGCCAGCAGGGGATCGTCGTCGTCGAACATCTGCGCGTGCGCCACCACCCCAGAGTACGACGGATTCACACGGAGGCGAGGAAGGCCTCGAGGGCTGCGTTCACCTCGGCGGGTGCTTCCTGCTGGACCCAGTGGCCGGCCCCCGCCACGATCGTGCTGCCGCGGAAATCGGTGCAACCCGACCCGGGATCGGCGAACGAATCGACCCCGGGGATCATCGTGCGCACCATGTCGAGCTCGCCGCCGATGAAACAGGACGGCTGATCGACGGTGGCGCCGACGATGTCGGCCGACGCTTCCACGTCCAGCCCCGTCGCCCGGTACCGGTTGAACGCGCCGACCATGCCGGTGCGTTCGAAGGCCCGGACGTAGACGTCGAGGTCGTCCTGGTCGAGGAACCCGAGGGGACCGGCGGGAGGATCGGGGAGCTCGGGAAGCAACGACGCACCGCGTGGTGCGTCGGGCGAGAAGCTGCCGGGCGGCGCCTCGCCCGAGAGCGCGAAGTAGACGCGCTGCAACGCGGCGCGTAGGTCGACACCGAAGTCGTGTTCCGCCACCCCCGGCTCCTGGAAGTAGAGCATGTAGAAGAACCGGTCGGCGTACAACTGGTCGAAGATGTCGACCAGCGAGATCGGAAGCTGCGGCGAGTGGGGAACGCTGAGCCCGGCGACCGCACGGACGCGGTCGGGATGGCGGATCGCCGTGTTCCAGACGATCGGGGCACCCCAGTCGTGGCCGACCAGGACGACCGGTTCGTCGTCGAGTGCTCGCGCGACCGCCGCGACGTCGCCGGCCAGTTCCCGCAGCGTGTAGCGCTCGACGTCGACCGGCACCGAGCTCCCGCCGTAGCCGCGGACGTCCATCGCCGCGACCCGATGACCCCGTGACGCGAAGTGGTCGACCTGGTGACGCCACGAGTAGGCGAGCTCGGGCCAGCCGTGCACGCAGAGGATCGTCGGCCCTTCACCGGTCACCTCGACCCGCAGCGTGATGTCGCCGTTCTGGACGAACCGTTCCTCGGTCATGCGGAGACGATGGTCGTGGGGTCGGCCAGGAACCGCTCGAGGTTGTCGATCGCCGGCGCGATGTTGGTGAGGTAGCGGCCGATGTGCTCGGCGGCCTCGGTGTCGACGCCCAGTCGTTCCCGACTGGTCTTCGTGAAGACGTCGAGTCGTGATCCCGCCAGCCAGTCGTCGATCTCCCGGTACTCGTTCCAACACGCCCGATTGCCCAGCTCCACCCGGAACATCCGCAACCAGTCGCCCGGGACGGTGGGCGGCACGATCGGCGTGCAGATCCGGTTCTTCGTCGCGTCGTCGGCGAAGGTCGACTCCACGAATCCGGTCATCGCCGCGCTGAACGTGGGTTGGCAGGTGCGGACCCATTGCAGCGTGATCCGCTCACCGTCGAAGACGGGTGTGGCCGGGTGTGTGGGGATGCCGGCGGCCGAACAGTCGATGTGCAGGGTGCGCGGACCGGTGGGGACCTCGCCGTGTTCGAGCTCGATGCGGTCGGCGTGGAGGGCGAGGACACGACCCATGCGCACGACGCCCTCGATGCGGCGCAGCTCGGCGAGTTCGCCGTCGCTGAGGATCGCGCAGTGGTAGGCACCCGGCTCGATCGTCGGATCGATGCGGCGGAGCTCGTCGGCGGCTTCGAGACGAGCGAAGACGTCGCGGGGCGTCTCGGCCCGCGCGACCGCCTCGGCCTGATCGGCGATGCTCTTGCAGAATCGCGCGAACGACGCGGCGCCCGGCTGGAAGTTGGCCCGGTTCAGCACCCACGAGTCGCGGGGGACGATCCACCGGATCTGATCGGGGCGCGCGCCGTTGCCGAGCAGCCAGATGCACGTGTCCATCCCGGTCTTGCCGGCGCCGATGACCACGTACTCGTCGAAGCCCGCCGCGGTCCGGGGCAGGCCGTTCGGCGGGATGCAGGTGAGCTCGGGCGCCACGGCATACGACGGCGGAGTCGTGGACGGGACCTTCATGGCCGAGTGGGTCGCGTCCACGAATCGGCCGGCGTCGACGCGGAAGCGTTCACCCGACACGAGCGACGTCACGACGCCGTCGTCGTCGATCTCGCTCATGGGGAAGTGGCGAACCCGTCCGGACGGCAGCAGCCGGCGCCGCATCACTCCGTCGAAGTGGTGCAACACCTCCTGGCCCGAGGCCAGCTCCTCGTAGCCGGCGTTGAGCCCGAGCTCGTCGATTTGCGCCGAACCGAGCGGCGCCGAGTTCACGCCGTAGGAGCTCGACGGCTGGTGGAGCCGGACGAAGGGATAGGCGTCGTTCCAGTGCCCGCCCGGCCGGTCGTTGCGATCGACGAGCACGATCGTGGCATCGGTCTCGGTGAAGACCGAGTCGGCGAAGGCCATTCCGACCGCCCCTGCCCCCTTGATCACGTAGTCGGCGGTGATGCTCGCTGCGGTCATGTTCCCCCTGTCGACGTGCGCCGGACCTTAGGGCAGCGGGGACGACGCTGCGCCGCCGGCCTCAGGCCGAGCGGACGACGACCGGGAGGGTCTCCCAACCGCGCACGGTCGACGTGGGGGACAGGCGGGCGTGGTCGTGGTCGACCTCCCACTCCGGAAAGCGACGGAGGACCTCGTCGAGCGCGATCTGGCCTTCGATGCGGGCTAGCGATGCGCCGAGGCAGTAGTGGGGTCCGTAGCCGAACGCGACGTGGGGGATCGCGTCGCGGTGGATGTCGAACCGTTCGCTGTCGTGCCAACGTTCCTCGTCGCGGTTCGCGGCGCCCGGCAACAGCAGGATGGCGCTGCCGGCCGGCACCGTCCGACCCTGGAACTCGACGTCATTGGCGACATAGCGGCCCACGTGGGGCGCCGGTGGTTCGAAACGAAGGACCTCCTCGACCGCCGCGGGGATGAGGGAGCGGTCCTCGACGATCGCTCGCCGTTGGTCGGGATGGTCGGCGAGCACCTTGCCGATCCAGCTGATGAGCCGGGTGGTGGTCTCGCTCCCGGCCCCGGCGATCACGGTGATGTAGGTGAGCAGTTCGTCACGATCCAACCGGCGGACGGTTCCCGTTTCGTCCTCGAACTCGACCGTCAGGAGCTCGGTCATGATGTCGTCGGAGGGATGGTCGACCCGCCAGTCGAGGTACTCGGCGAACCGCTCGTTGGTGAGCGCCTCCGTCGAGAACTCCATCGGCTTGCCCGCCTCCGTGCGCAGTCCACCGTCGGCGCCCCGACGCAGATCCTCCTGGTCGTCCTCGGGAATGCCGAGGAGCATGCCGATCACCCGCATCGGCATGTGGTCGCCGAGGTCCTTGACGAAGTCGAAGCGGTCGCCGCCGACGAGCGGGTCGAGTGCCCGGGCGCAGAATTGTCGGATCTGGGGTTCCAGCGCGGCGACCTTCTTCGGCGTGAACATCCGCGACATCAGCTTGCGATGCATCGTGTGGGTCGGCGGGTCCTCGAAGATGACCGTGCCCGACGGCAACTCGATGTCGGCCTGGATCAGCTCGAGGATCGCGCCGCGTCCGGAGATCAGGTTGACGTTGTCGCGCAGACCCCGTTCGACGTCGTCGAAGCGGCTGACCGCGTAGAAGTCGAACTCCTCGTTGTAGTAGAGGGGCGCCTCCCGGCGGAGTCGACCGAACACCGGATACGGGTCGGCATTGATGCCCACGTCGTACGGGTCGTACGCAACGGATGATTCGACCTGCTGGTTCACGGCGCCCCCTTGTGATCGGCGGACGTGATCATGGCAGCATCGTGCGGCGTCCGCATCCCGGTGGAACCGAGTGATCAGACGTCGCGCAGGCCTTGCGTGTGGCTCGACCCGGCGCTGACGACGATCCAGTCGCGCAGCGGCTCGACGTAGCCACCGAAGTCCTCGCCGATCACGGTGGGGTTCGATCGTGCGGTCTGCGTGCCGTCGCCGAGCTGGCCTGCACCGTTGTCGCCCCAGCAGTACAGCCAGCGGGTCGATGCCACCGCGCAGGTGTGGGCACCGCCCGCGCTCACGGAATTCCACGTGGACCCCGTCGATTCCCGGGTGGCCGTGAACCGGTCGACCTGGGCGCCGTCACCCAGTCGACCGGAGAGGCCGGCGCCCCAGCAGAACAAGCCGCCGTCGACACGAATCGCACACGTGTGGGCACTCCCGGCGGAGATCTGTCGCCACTGACCACCCGACGCCTCGGGGGTGGGGGAGGGGCGGTCGGTCTCGGTGCCGTCGCCCAACCGGCCCGAGTCGTTGTCGCCCCAGCACAAGGCGACGCGGTCGTCGCGGATCGCACAGGTGTGCTGATGCCCTGCGCTCACGCTGCGCCACCCGGAGCCGGTGCCGACCGGCGTGGGTGACGAACGGTCCGTCGTCGTTCCGTCGCCCAGCTGGCCGACATCGTTGGTCCCCCAGCAGTACAGGTCGCGGCCACCGCGGACAGCGCAGGTGTGGCTGCCGCCCGTCGTGACCTGCGTCCAGTCCGTGGCGGTGCCGACCCGTGACGGCGGTTGGGCCTCGCCGGTGGTGCCCAGACCCAGACGGCCGTCACCGTTGAATCCCCAGCAGTAGAGCTGCCCTCCGGCGCGGATGGCGCATCCGTGCGCTGCGCCCGCCGCCACCTGGGACCAGTCGGACTGTGCACCGATCCGTCGGGGGACGAGGCTGCTCGGGGTCGCGGGGGCACCCGCCCGGCCGTCGGAGTTGAGTCCCCAGCAGTAGAGCGATCCGGACTTCGACACTGCGCACGTGAAGCCCGATCCCGCGGCGACAGTGAGCCAATCGGGGTTTCGGGCCGCGGCGACCGGTTGCGAGCGATCCAGCGGCGTCCCGTCGCCGAGCTGGCCGACGCCGTTGGACCCCCATCCGTACAGCGTGCAACCCCCCGTGACGAGCGCCAACACCGTCACCGCAGCGAACATCGAGAATCGATTCCGCATCCGCGTCCCCTTGCTCCTCGGCCCGACCGTAGTCGACGGCGTTCGAGGTGTCAGAGTGGTCCGGGGTCGGTGAACGCGGCCCACGGACCGCTGACTTCGTAGGTCCGGCCCGGGTTGCGCTGCGACGAGAAGTAGAGTCGATCACCGGCCGGGTTGAAGGCCGGTCCGGTGATCTCGGTGCCGGGCACGCCCGTGAGCTGGAGCACGGGGAACGTCGAGCCGTCTTCTCGTACCAGGACGAGCTGGAGGTCGCCGCCGTCCTCGGCCACGTAGATGACACCGCTCGACGACGTCGCGACGTTGTCGACGTTGGTGAGTTCGCCGGCCTGCACACCGGACTCGTAGACGATGTCGAGCGTGTTGGCCGTGGGGTCGTAGAGCCAGACCCGACCGTCACCCTTGGTCGAGAACGCGAGTCGGCCCTCGGTCATCGCCGCGCCCTCGCCGCCGTCGAAGCGCACCGTGTCGGCGACCTGGTCCTTCGTCGGCGTCGGGTTGCCGTCGGGGTCCGGGACCACCTGCCAACTCAACACCCCGGACGTCTCGGTGAGCACCTCCAGGGCGCCCGACGAGAGGTCGCCCCAGGTGTCGGGCACGAAGCGGTACAGGGCGCTGTCGGGGCGGTCCTCGGTGAGGTAGATGACCTCGTTCACCGAGTCTGCGGCCGCGGCCTCGTGGGTGAACAGCCCCATCGCGCCACGCACGACCGCCGGTGTGGCACCGGTCGGATCGCATTCCCAGACCCGGCCCCCGAACCACTCCTCGCAACTCAGCCAGGTTCCCCACGGGGTCGCCCCGCCGGCGCAGTTTCCGATCGAACCGGTCAACGAGCTGCCTGCCTCGACGATCGTCCCGTCGGCGGCGAACCTCACGAATCCCACACCGCCGGGAAGGCTCTCGCTGTTGCTGACGTAGGTCCACCCGCCGTCCGGTGCCGGGAAGCAGGCGCCGCCATCGGGGTTGGTGTGCCAGATGTGGTTCGTGCCCGCCACCTGCTCGCCGGTGGTCGCGATCACGCGACTGGTGAAGAACGGGTGGAGCCGAAGCCCCGAGGCGTCGGCCGGGGCGAGGTCGACCGGGTCGCAGGCGGCCAGCACGAGCGATGCCCCTCCGACCGCGAGGGCGATCGTGCCGTGCGAGGTGAGGCGTAGGAAGTCGCGCCGCCCGAGGTGATCCATCGGGACCACGCCGTTCACTGTCCGGCGGTCGGAAGCCACGGCGCGTCGTAGGCGGGGTCGTGCTCGTCCATGATCGCGTCGGCGATCGCCTTGAGGTCGGTCGTGTATCCCGGGTCGTAGTCGTAGGTCGACAGGTCGACGCCGTAGACGGCCCGGAGCCACACGAGCCGACCGAGCTCCACCAGGATGTCGTCGGCGTGCCCGAACGCGTCGCGGAAGACGGCATCGCCGGTGCTGCTCACCAGGGTGTCGACGTCGGGCAGCTGGCCGGCGTCGTAGAGGGAGTACAGCTCGACCGCGGCCTGACCGTAGGGGATGCCGAAGATGTCGATGCCCGGATACTCGGCCCGGAGATCGTCGATCAGGGTGTGGAAGAGCGTGTCGTGCGCGCCATGCCAGATCGAAGCGAAGTTCGCCGCGCCGAAGCTGGCCGGGGTCGGCAGCCACGGCAGGGCGACGAAGATCCGGGTGTCGGGATTGGCCGCCAGCGCCTCGTCGATCCAGTTGCGGTACCCGGTGAGCGATGGGTAGTCGGGGTGGTAGGTCATGCCGAACAGTTCGACGTCACCGCCCTCGAGGATCCCCTGGATCTGCGTCCGCTTCGTCGTGTTGTTCCACAGCGCCTCGGGCGCTCCCGACGCACCCCCGAGAAGACGACCGACTGGGTGTGGTCCGTGAATCCGGCATCGGGGGCGTGGATCGCCATGCCGTCCGCGAAGGGGACGAAGAAGCTGTGCCCGATGAACAGTGAGTCGAACCCGGTGACGACGTCGGGCCGGAACACCGCGACGAGCGGGGGCACACTCTGACCGAAGGCCTGGGCGACGACATCGGCCGAGATGTCGAAGCTGCAGGTGTTGTCGGTCGCCTCGGTGCAGTAGCTCGCCCACCGGTGGAAGTGCCAGCCCGGACGGGCTTCGGCCCGGTAGGTCTCGTCGTACGCACCGGTGATGACGTTGTCGGTGCAGTTGGGAGCGCCGGTCTGGTGGTCCTCGAACGAGCAGTCCCGCGCGCCGCTCTCGGACACGACGTCGCCCTGCCCGATGATCTCGATCGGCTGGCTGCACGCGGCGGCCAACAGGCCCACGGCGAGGGTGACCGCGAGGCGGCGCAAACGAAGCGTTCCCATCGCACAGTCCTCCGTGCAGCTCTGACGGCAATCGAGGCCCGATGGTAGCGGGCGACGTCGATCGGCGTCAGCCGGCCTCGTCCATGTCCATGTCCATGTCCATGTCGCTGTCGCTCATGTCGCTGTCGCCCATGTCGTCGTGGCTCATGTCGCTGTCGCCCATGTCCATGGAGCTCTCGACTTCTCGGACCTCGGCGGAAAAGGTCAGCGGATCGCCGGAATCGAACGTGAGCGTGATCTCGACGGTGGTCGGGTAGGTCGCCGGATCGATGCCGAGCAGCATGATGTGGGGACCGCCCGGCTCGAAGGTGAACTCGCCACCGGCAGGAACGACAAAGCCCTCTTCGACTTCCTGCATGCTCATGACGCCGTCATCGTCCATGAGGGTCTCGTGGAGTTCCACGGTCCCGGTGACGGGGGACGCGGCCGACACCACCCGCACGTCGGTGTCGCTCGGGTTGGAGAGCACGCCGTAGACGGCGGTCGCCGTCTGACCGTCGGCGGGCTGACGCGACCAGGGATCGGTGATGGTGAGCAGTTCGCTCGCGGGTTGTTCGCTACTGCTGTCGGTGGCTTCGTCGTCGTCCCCGCAGGCGCCGGCCAACAAGCCGACGGCCGCAACGGCGACGAGAACACGGGCGAGGAAGGGAATGCGTTTCATGCGGAGCTAGTCGGTGCTGCGGGGGTTCTGGTTCCCGAGAATCTTCCGGCTGCGCGGAATCGGGGAACTGGAATGGGTGCCGCAGCGACTACCCAGACGTGACATCTCTGTGCCGGCTGTTCTTCTCCGCGGTTCTCGCCTTCGCCGTGGTCGGCTGTGGCGCGCAGTACGATCCGGCGGCGAACCTCACCCCGGACGAGGCCGAAGGACTCCGAGTCGTCGAGGCGAAGGGCTGTCAGTCCTGTCACGGCGATCAGGGTCGAGGCGGGGCAGGTCCGGCCTGGACCGGTCTCGCGGGCTCCGAGGTCGAGCTCGCCGACGGTTCCGTGGTGGTCGCCGACGAGGCCTACCTGCTTCGTTCGATCCTCGACCCGTCAGCCGATCTCGTCGCGGGCTACAACCTGCGCATGCCGCCGAACGATCTCACCCAGGACGAGGCCGAAGCCGTCGTCGCCTACATCGGAGGACGCTGACCATGCCCGCCCTCGAACATCAATTCCGCTCGGGACTCCTGCTCCTGGGGATCTCCGTCGCATCGATCGCTGTCGCCTGCGGAGATGACGGCGAAGCCGACAGCCTCCGCGGGATCGTGCGCACCCCTGCGCCCGATGTGTCCGGGTTCTCCCTGCCGGATGTGACGGCCGACGGCGCCGACTTCACCTTCGAAGCCGCCGACGGCGAGCTGCTGCTCGTCTACTTCGGCTACACCTCGTGTCCCGACGTGTGCCCGACGACGATGGCCGACGTCCAGCGGGCCATCGGCGGGCTCGACGCCGCCGACGCCGAACGCGTGAGCCTGGCCATGGCCACCATCGACCCGGCCCGCGACAGCGCCGAGGTGCTCACCGGCTACGTGCAGACCTTCGTCCCCGACGCCCACGCGCTCGTGACCACCGACGACGAACGCCTCCGGGCCGCCGCCGACGCCTTCGGCGCGTCCTACGGGGTCGAGATCAACGACGACGGCGAGCCCGAGGTCTTCCACACGGGTTTCCTCTACGCCGTCGACGACACTGGTCGGCTCGTCCTCACCTGGCCCTTCGGAGTGCCCGCCGCCGACTACCAGCACGACATCGGGCTCTTGCTCGATCAAGCGTGAACCTGATGGCGCGGCGCGTTCGGTCAGGAGGCCTCGCGGGCCAGCGACGACCGCAGATCGGCACGGGCACGAGCGACGCGCGAGCGGATGGTGCCGACCGGGCATCCGAGTTCTTCGGCCGCATCGTCGTAGGAGTAGCCGCGGAGCTGGGTCAGCACGAATGCGTCGCGCCGCTCCGGGTCGAGCGTGTCGAGGATGTCGTCGGTGAACTGCGGCGCCACCGCGTTCGCGGCGGGCTCGCCCTTCACCCGTTCGACGATGCGACGGTCGCGCTGGTTGCGCCGGACGTGGTCGGCGCAGGTGTTGCGAGCAATCGTGAGCAGCCACGGCAGGACCGGAGCATCGCCTCGATAGTTGGGGAGTGCACGCACGGCGCGGAGATAGACGTCCTGCACGAGATCGTCGACCTCGCCGTCGGTCCCCAAGCGCAGGCAGACGGCCAGGACTGCCGAATGGGTCTCCGTGACGAACGACTCGAGGGCACGGTCGTCGCCCTCGCGAGCGGCCTCGACGACTCGGCGCAGCGGATCCTCCATGCCATCGAGTCTTGCCCCGGCGAGCGGGAGCGCCAACTCGCGTGACCGGAAAGATGAGACGTCGAGACAACGGTCACTGGCGGTCCGGCTCCGGCCTCCACGAGAATGGTTCCATGGACTGCACGTCGTGGGTCGACGAGATGACGGCGATCGCGGTTGGCGCCGACGCCTCGATCGAGCCGGCGCTTCTCGACAGCCACGTCCGGCAGTGCCCGGACTGCCGGGAGTACCGCCGCACCCTCGAGGGGCGCGGGCCGATCACCGCCATGGGACCCGGCACGTTGGCTGCCTCGGTGCGCCGAGCCGCCGTGCGTGAGGACCAGAGCCGACACGACACGATTCTGCGCTACGCCCTCGTCCTGTTCGGCCTGCAGATCATCGTCCTCGCCGCGCCGGCGCTGCTGTTCGTCGACACGACGTCGACGACGCCTCACGACGCGCGCCACCTCGGCGCCTTCGCGACCGCCTACGGCGTCGGATTGCTGCTGGTCGCCCGCCGCCCGGCCCGGGCCCGAACGATGTTGGGAGTCGGGCAGGTCCTCGTCGCTGCGCTCGCGCTGTCGGCGATCATCGACGTGATCGACCGAACCGTGAGCCTGACCACCGAGTTCCTGCATCTCCCCGAGGTGCTCGCTCTCGTCGTCCTGTGGATGATGAGCAGGGACAACGCATCGGCGAACCTGGAGTCGAGCCCCGTGGGGGCGTGAGATCGCATGCGTCGACCGGCCGTTCTTCTCATCCTTCCCTTCCTTCTCGCCGCTGCACTCGTCGTGACGGCGTGTGGCGACGATCCCGGATTTCGCACCGGCGAGGCCGGCCTTCTCGAAGCCGATCCCGACCTGATGTTCGTGGTGCCGGCCGGAGCGGGCGAGGCGTTCGACGCCGGCGACCCGCTCGAGATCCTTCCGGCGCGACTCGAAGTGTCGGTCGGTGACGTCATCGAGATCCGCAACGACGACGACCGCGGTCATCTGATCGGCCCGTTCTTCGTGGGCGAAGGTGAGGTCCTTCGTCAGGAATTCACGACGAAGGGTGAGTTCATCGGCGGTTGCACCGTGCACCCGAGCGGCCAGATCGTCGTCGTCGTGTCGTGATCCGCCGCTGGATCATCCGTTTCCCCGCGTCGCTTCTCGGCATGATCGGCATCCTGCTGGCCGTCGCGACGCCGGCCTCCGCCGACGCGCCGGGACCCACCGACTACGAATCGCGAGTCGTGTCGATCTCGCCGACGACCGATGTGATCTCGGTGGCGTTCATCGGCGGAGACAGCTTCATCGAACTCGTCGTCGAGGAGGGCCACGAGGTCCTCGTGCTCGGCTACAACGGCGAGCCGTATCTTCGCTTCGATCCCGACGGAACGGTGTGGGAGAACACTGCGTCGCCGACTCGCTACCTGAACGAGGACCGTTTCGCCGCCGTGGAGATCCCCGCTGCTGCCGACGCCGACGCCGAGCCGCAGTGGAGCGCCGTCGGCTCGGCGGGCCGGTACGCGTGGCATGACCATCGAACCCATTGGATGAACGAAGCGAGACCTCCGGCTGCGTCGCCGGGCGATCAGATCCTCGAGGCCGTCGTGCCGCTGGTGATCGATGGACAGGATGTCGACATCGCAGTCGCGTCGTACTGGTTGCCGGCGCCGGGAGCCTGGTCGACAACGCTCGTGTTCGGCACCGCGCTCGTCGCCCTGGTCGGTGTGTTCGTCGCCCGTGGCGTGTGGCGTTGGGGGATTGCCGCCGGGGTGGGTGTCGGTGCGTTGGGGCTCGGACTCGTGGCGTATCAATCGGTACCGGCCGAGACCGGCCCGCCGCGTTCGCTGTGGCTGCTCCCGCTCATCGCACTCATCGCACTGGCCGCGGCGGCCGCGAGCCGGGCCCGATCCACGGTGGGTGCGGCGCTCGTCCGTGCGGCCCTCGTGTTCCTGGCCGGCTCAGAGTTGCTGTTCTGGGGGCTCTCGCGGCGCGACGCCATCCGGTCGGCCATCATCCCGTCGAACGCGCCGGAGCTCCTCGACCGACTGGGCATCGCCGTCGCGGCCGCAGTCGGTCTCGGTGTCGCCGTGGTTTCGCTGATCGACCTGTTCGCGATCGGTCGTCCGCAGCCGAGCCCCGACTCGTAGGTCGCCACCGGGCCCGGATCGGCCGCTCACCCGTCGACATCGACCCCGAGATGCTCGACGGTCAACTCGGCGAGCCCCTCGCGGTCGAGCGCGCCCGCCTGGACGAACGCGACAGAACCGTCGGATCGGAGAAACGCCGTGGACGGCATCAGCACCACGGCGAAACGTTCCGACAGCGTTGCGTCGACATCGAGCAGCTGCGTGAACCCGAGGTCGAGTTCCCGCACCAGTCCCAGTGCCGAAGCCTCGTCCTCTCCGACGTTGATTCCGATCACCTCGACGACGTCGCCGTTCGCGGCAGCGAACGCATCGAACTCGGGTAGTTCCCGTCGACAGGGGGCGCACCACGTGGCCCACAGGTTCACGACCCTCGGCAGGTCCGACGGAGCACCGATCGCTCTCGTCTCGGCGAGTCCGATGACCGGCAGTTCCGTCACGGCCTCGCCGTCGCCGCTCCCACATCCGGAGAACGCCAGCGTCACCGCGAGGATCAGGGCGACGCGTCGTCGCGTTCGAGGGCGTCTTGGCGTGCTCATGGGCTCACGATGCCACCGACGTCATCGGAAGCCACGTCGCTCACCCGTCGACCCCCGCGGTGACCAGCTCGGCGGCGCGGTCGATTCGGCGATACACCTCGGCGCGCGAACACGAGCCGGACTGGCAGCTGCGAAGCGATTCCGAGAGCACCGCGCTCATGATCATGGTGACATCGGCGCGGGTCGTTTCCGGCGCGTCGCCGAGGGCCGATTCGAAGCTGGCGAGTTGGCGCTCGGCGAATCGGGTGAATGCCGCCATGGCGTGGGGGTCTCGGCTCGCCTGCAGCTGGAGCAGGGTGTCGTGGACGCGGGGTTCGCGCTCGAACGCCCGCGCCGCCCGCCGATAGATGGCCGCCAGCCGAGCGCTGCGGGGCACGGCCGATTCGCGCTCGATTCCCTCGTCGAAGCGCGAAGCCCAGGCGAGGAGCGCGCACGCCATCAGGTGGTCCTTCGAGCTGAAGTAGCGGTAGAGCGTGCCGAGGGCGACGCCCGCCTCTTCGGCCACCTGCTTCACCGAGATGTCGGCGTAGTCGGTGGTGGCGATCCGTGCGACCGCGGCAGCGACGATCGCGTCGCGTCGGGCGCGTTGGTCGCGGGGGAGCGCGTCGGCATCGGGAATCTGTCGCTCCGGGGCGGATCGGGGTCGGGTCGAATGGCGGGGCATGGGGGCAGGATCCTGGCGCTGGATGTGACAAAGACTAGAATCTAGTTCTAGGATCGCACCAACGCCATCTCTCGGGAGGAACCATGGCACCTGCAACCAGCGAGCGCTACACGATCATCTCCGCCGACACCCATGCCGGCGCCAATCACGAGACCTACCGCGAGTACCTCGACCCCAGCTACCAGGCCGAGTTCGACGCCTGGCGCGGGGAGTACAAGAACCCCTGGAAGGACCTGCGCGACACCGATCTGCGGGTGCGCAACTGGGACGACGATCGCCGAGACGCCGACCAGCTGAGCGATGGCGTCGTCGCCGAGGTGATCTTTCCCAACACCGTGCCGCCGTTCTATCCCGGGTTCGTCCTGTTCGCCGGCCCGCCCGAGCCGGAGCAGTACGAGCGCCGTCGGGCGGGCATCCACGCCCACAACCGGTGGATGAAGGACTTCTGCGACCGCAAGCCCGACCAGCGGGCCGGGATCGGCCAGTTCTTCCTCAACGACATCGACCATGCCATCGAGGACGTCAACTGGATCGCCGACAACGGGTTGCGGGGCGGCGTGCTCCTGCCCAACGTCCCACCCGACGTGCACTGGGTGAAGCCGCTCTACCACCCCGACTACGACCGGCTCTGGGCGACCATCCAGGACCTCGAGCTCGTGGTCAACCTCCACTCCGGCACGGGATCGCCCAACTATGGCCGCTTCCCCTCGGTGCCGGCCATCATGATCAGCGAGATCCCGTTCTACGGCGTGCGACCGTTCGTGCACATGCTGCTCTCCGGCGTGTTCGAGCGGTTCCCGCGTCTGAAGTTCGTCTTCACCGAGGGATCCGCCGCGTCGCTGCCGCCGCTGCTGGCGCAGCTCGACCAGATCATCGCCAACATCCGCAAGGGCGAGATCGGCGAGCTCAAGTACACCGAGGAGAACAGCCTTCCCCGTTCGGCCACCGAGTACTTCCACCAGAACTGTTGGGTGGGTGCGAGCTTCCCGGGCCCGAAGGACCTGGAGGCACGCGAGGTGCTCGGCCACGATCGCTTCATGTGGGGCAGCGACTACCCCCACGACGAAGGCACCCCGCCCTACACCCGCGAGCACCTGCGCCAGGTCTTCTCCGAGGTCCCCGAACCGGAGATGCGCGACATCCTCGCCAACAACGCAGCCCGTCTCTACGGTTTCGACCTCGAGAAGCTGGCGCCTCTGGCTGCGCAATACGGCCCGACTCCGGAGGAGATCTCCCAGCCGCTGACCGAGCTGCCGGCCGAGCCGAACAGCGCCCTGCTCCGGGCCTCCGGTCAGACGATGGCCTGAGGGCGAGCTGGCTTCCCAGCGGGCCGCTGCCGTATCGTCCGGCCCATGACGATGACCGTGGTGCGCTCCGCAGGCTGCCTGCCTCCGGTTACGATCGAGCGGGTCGTGGACGATCCCGACGGGGTCCGCGCCATGGCCGAACGCAACGGTCCCTACTTCATGCCGGGGCGCTACCTCGTGGGTGGCGCCACGGCGCACGCCGCGGCCGACGGCACCATCCTGAAGCACGGCAACGTGCCGCCCGGCGTCACGGGTCCGGTATGGCGCGGCGACTGGGCGATCGGTGGTGAAGCCCGCATCGACGGTGCCGACGAGCTGCTGCATTCCACCGTCTTCATCGAGGCTGCACGGCAGCTCTTCGATGCCGAGGTCGTGCGTCCCGAGCAGCTGTTCGTCAACCTGACCGGACCCCGCGGTGGCGACTCGTTCAGTCACACCGACATCCCCGAGTTCGTCGGGATCGACCGATCCAACGCGCCCGGCTGGTTCCTGTCGGCCATGGGGGTCTCGGGCCAGTTCGAGGACGTGCGCAAGAACATCGCCACGGCGGTGTGCTGGTTCCATCGCGGCGACCGGGGCTACTTCCGCTACTGGCCCGACGGGCGTGACGCACCGAGCGTGCGTCACGAGGACATGTGGAACACCGGCGTGATGGGCGACAACGACTTCATGCACCATCAGGTCGAGAAGGTCGGCCAGCCCGACGCCGTGCCGGTCCAGGGCCTGTCGATCGATTCGCTGCTCGACCACGACGGCACCGACTGGGTCGTCACCGACGAGGGGGCCGAGCTCGGGCGGCTCGACGATCTCAACGTTCGCCTGTCGTTGTCGTGGAAGGCCAAGGTGTATGCCGACGGCGCTTCGGCCGACGCGGCGCAGGCGGGCGTGGGCGGCATCGGTCTGGCCGACGCGCTCGATCGGCTCGCCGAAGTGATCGACGAACCGATCGCCGCCACCGGCCCCGATGCCCTGTCGTCCGTCGAGCTGCGCGATCAACTGACCGCGCGGTTCAGCAGCTATCGCAGCGACCGCACCTAGCGTCTCGCTCGCCACCAGAGGAGGCCTCGTCGTGGAGAAGATCGTGACCGTGCTGTGGAAGCCGGACGGGATGAGCAAGCAGGAGTTCGCCGACGTGTTGTTGCACGACGCTGCTCCGGAGATGGTCGGGCTCGGCGCCCGCAAACTGAAGGTCTGTGTCGAGGACGACCATGTCGACGGCGACGCATTGCGGATGAACGCGGCACCGCCGCCGAAGTCGGGGATCGTGTCGTACTGGGTCGAGTGCAGCGAGGACCGCGGGCCCATCGAGGCGGTGCTGTCGCCGCGCGTGGCGAGCTTGGCGTCGTTCCTGGTGGTCGAGTCACGGCCGATCGTCAACACCGAGTCCGTCGCTGCGCTCGGGGAGCGGACGCCGGGGATGGTGCAGGTCACGGGCATCGTGCGCAAGGAGGGACTCGATTACGACGAGTTCATCCGGATCTGGCAGGAGGAGCAACGCCCCTGCGCCATCGAGACGCAATCGACCTTCCAGTACGTCCGCAACGAGATCGTCCGCCCCCTGTCGGGCTCGGCTCCGCCGTGGGCGGCGATCGTGGAGGAGTCGTTCCCCATCGAGGCGATGAGCGATCCCTACGTGTTCTTCGACGCCGTCGGCGACGACGAGAAGTTCTCCTCCAACATCGGGCGGATGGTCGACACCGTCGCGAAGATGCTCGAGATGGATCAGACCGACGTGACCATCACGAGCGAATACGTCTTCGAGCGCTGACGTCGGGGGCGGTGCGGAGCCTCGACGGCTTCCACGCGGCAGTGCATCGAAGCGACTGACGCGTCGAGGTACTGCTACCCGGCTACGGCCGGACCGAACTCGATCTCGGCGGTCGCCGCGGTGCTCGCGGTGCGGCCGGGGGCGCTCTGGAAACCCCAGTCGAGGTTGGTGTGGGTGATGACCTGGTCGGGTGGTGGTGCGCCGTACTCGGTGAGGTCCTCCGTGGTGTGTGCATCGCTCACGAGGGTGACGTCGTAGCCCCGGGTGAATGCGCCGTGCAGCGTGGAACGGACACAGGCATCGGTCTGCGCGCCGGCGACGACCAGATGACCGATGGCGTGGTCGGCGAGCACGGTCTCCAGGGTTGTCGATTCGAAGGAGTCGCCGTAGCTCTTGTGGACGAGGGGCTCGTTCTCCATGCGCACCAGCTCCGGCACGTACTGCCAGCCGTCGCTGTCGGGCACCAGTCCTTCGTCGTGATGCTGGATCCACACCACGACGATGCCCTCTCGACGGGCACGATCGACCAGGGTCGCGATGTTCGCCACCACGGCGTCTCGGTTCGGCGAGTCGCGAACGACATCGTTCTGCATGTCGATCACGAGCAGGCCGGTGGACGGGCGATCGGTCAGTGTGGTCACGGGCGTCTCCTCCGGTTCCGGGGTGTTCGCTATCCGGCGAAGTTCGCGGCGATGCGCTGCGCGAGATAGTCGGCCGCGGTGATCGGGGCATGGGTGCCGCTCGGACTCTCGATGAGCGTGTCGCAGTCGGCCTGGGCGAAGTAGGCGATCGAGTAGCGGGGCTCGACATGGTCGCCGTCGATCTCGTCGGGGCGTGGCATGCGGACACGATGGAGGGTCGAGGGAAGCTGATCGTCGCTCCACCGCATGAGCATGTCGCCGATGTTGCAGGTGATGGTGCCGGCAGTGGGCTCGACGTCGGTCCAGCCGAGCGGCGCGTCGGAGTCTCTCGCGGCGGCGTCGCTTCCGGGGCAGACCTGGAGGCCCCGTTGCCCATCGCGCTGATGGAGCAGCGTGAGGCAGTCGTAGTCGGTGTGGGCGCCCGCCCGCCACTCGCCCGGCTGCAGGTCGACAGCCTCGAGCGGCAGGTAGTGGAGGATGCGCAGGGTCGACTGGTACTCCGGTGAGGTGCGATCGTGGCGCTCGGTGAAGAAGGCGTCGGGAAGGCCGAGCTTGCGGGCGAACGACGACAGGATGCGCATCGCCAGTGCGTGGTTGGCCGCCTCGAACGACTCGAGGATGCGCCGGAATCCGGCGATCTCGACATCGGTGGGCCAGAGGTCGTAGGTGTCCATCCGTGAGATCGTGACCTGGAACGTCTCCTTGTGGTCGTAGGTGCCCGTCGAGGGGCGCTTCTGCGACTTGAACTCCCACCCGCTGTTCGTTCGCGGTGGCATCGCCCTGCGTTGTTTGACCTCGGCGGGCAGGTCGAAGAACTGTTCGGTGATCGAGAAGGCGGCGTCGATGTCGGCTTGGGCGATGCCGTGCCCGGTCACCTGGAAGAACCCGGTGTCGGACGCGGCACGCCAGATGGCGTCGTCGAGCTCGGCCCGGGTCATCGTCGGGTCGGACATGTCGATGACACGGATGTCGCGCTCGACGTCGACCCCCAAGCCGCCGAACGTGCGTTCCTTGGCGAGTTCGGTCTCGACCGAGCCGGTCGGAGGAGTGGTCATGAGGCACCGACAATAGTCATGCTCTGTGGCGCGCGTGGGTGGTAGGACGTGTCGATGGAGCAGCGGCCCCACCCCGGCGACATCGATCACCACATCATGCGCGACCTCGGCTTCAGCGTGGGTCTCGTCGGCGAGGAGATGCACGGATCGGCCCGCGTGGTGCCCGAGATGTGGGTCCCGGGTTCCGAGGCGGTGCGCATGGGAATCCTCGCGGCCTGGGTCGACATGGTCGCGGGACACCTCGCCATCGATCTGTTCACGCCGAGTGTGCCGGTCACCCTCGATCTCGATGTCCACCTCCACCACCAGGCCGTCGGCGTCGGAGTGGTCCGGATGGTCGGCCGAACCCAGAAGGCCGGTCGGTCGGTCGCGGTGCTCAGTGTCGACATCGAGGCCGACGGTTCGGCGATCGGGTTCGCTCACGCGACGTTCATGGCGGCCCCGAATCCATCGTTGAAGATGCCGACGGTGGTGAGCGACGAGGGTCTGCTCGAACCGCACCCCGCGCGGCTTACGGTGCCCTTCGCCGAGCGGGCCGGGTGCGAACCGCGGCGTCCGGGCGTGGTGGAGATCCCCATGCGCCCCGACGGGCTCAACGCGGCCGGCACGCTCAACGGTGGCCTCCTCGCACTCGCGGTCGAGGAGGCCGCGCTGTCCGGCGGCGACGGCCGACCGCTCGAGTCGATGACGATGCGGTTCGTGTCGCCGGTACGCACGGGCCCTGCGGTCGCGGTGGCAGAGGTGCGCGACGGTCTCGGCAACGTCGTGGTCCGAGACGAGGGCCGCGACGACCGGCTGGCGGTCATCGCCACGACTCGGGCGCGCTGACGGGCACCGTCGGGCGGTGGTCGCATCGGGGCCGTTCCATACGCCAGACTGAACGCCTACCGAGGAGTAGCCCGATGAGCGACGCGACCGACGAGAAGGCGACCTACCTGAACGCCGACTTCCGGACCCCCGAGATGGAGATGGCCGAGCTCGGCGCCGGCGTGCCCGCCGCGGCCGACATGGAGCTCGACGACATCAACCCTGCGAATCCCCACCTCTTCAAGGAGGATCGCTGGCAGGACCATTTCGCCCGCTTGCGGGCCGAGGATCCGGTGCACTTCAACGAGCTGGAGACCTCGGGTCGCTATTGGTCGGTCACGAAGTACGACGACGTGCGGGCGGTCGACGGCGATTGGCAGACCTTCTCGTCGGCCCGTGGCATGACCCTCGGCCTTCGCCCCAGCCCCGAGGTCGATGCTCAGCTGGCGCGGCTGCAGTCGTTCATCTCGATGGATCCCCCGAAGCACACCGAACAGCGAAAGACCGTCCGGGCCGTGTCGGCGCCGAGCAATCTGAAGAACCTCGAACCGGTGATCCGGGAACGCACGATCAATGTGCTGGAGTCGTTGCCCGAGGGCGAGACGTTCGACTGGGTCGAGACCGTTTCCATCGAACTCACGACGCTGCTGCTGGCATCGCTGTTCGACTTCCCGCTCGAGGACCGGCGCAAGCTCACTCGCTGGTCCGACATCGTCTTCGCCATTCCCGAACCCGGTGGCATCGTCGAGTCGCAGCAGCAGAAGGTCGAGGAGCTGATGGAGTGCGTCGGCTACTTCGAGGGGCTCTGGGCCGAGCGTCGCGAGAACCCCGGCTTCGATCTGGTCTCGATGTTGGCGAACGGAGAGGCAACCAAGGACATGCCGACGCTGGCCCACCTCGGCAACCTGCTGTTGCTGATCGTGGGCGGCAACGACACGACCCGCAACACCATGACGGGCAGTGTCTACGGCCTCAACACCTTCCCGGAGCAGTACGACAAGCTCATGGCCGACCCCGGGCTCGTTCCGAGAATGGTCCCCGAGATCATTCGGTGGCAGACGCCGCTTTCCTACATGCGCCGAACCGCGACGAAGGACTGCGAGATCCGCGACAAGAAGGTGCTCGCCGGCGATCAGGTGCTGATGTGGTACGTGTCGGCCAACCGTGACGAGGACGTCTTCGACAGCCCCGACGCGATCGACATCGAGCGCCACAACGCCGATCGCCAACTCTCGTTCGGCTACGGCATCCACTACTGCATGGGCAGCCGTCTGGCCGAGCTCCAGCTGAGGGTGCTGTGGGAGGAGATTCTCCAGCGGTTCGCGCGCATCGAGATCCAGGGCGAGCCCGAGCGGACCTTCTCCTCGTTCGTGCACGGCTACACGAACCTCCCCGTCACCGTCACCCGCCGCTGAGCAACGCGGCCGCCCGGCCACCCGGCCCGCTCAAGTCGGGTTGCTGGGCGCCGATGAGGATCTCGATGAATGGGATCCGGCGCTCGTCGCTTCTGCTGGGGATGCTCGCGCTTCCGCTTGCGGTCTTGGTCGTTCTCCGCGCGAACCGCGGGCTCGATCCTCGTTGGTTCTCGGCGTACGGCCATCTGTTCGTGGTTTCGACCATCGCCGCCTGCGCGCTCGGAGTCGCCGCCGTATCGACGTTCATCGGGATCCGACTGGCGAAGCACGGCGTCGTGTGGTTGGCAGCGGGATGCGTTGTGGTGGGCGTGGCCATGGTCGGGCACGGTCTGACAACACCCGGGGTGTGGGGACGCCAAGACTTCAACCTCTGGGTCGGTCGCTTTCCCTACATCGCGATGGCGGCGCTGGCGGTGAGCCTGGTCGGTGCAAGTACGTCACCACGGTGGGCGGTCAACCGCCTCCTGGCATCCCGACCGAAATCGGCCCTTGCCGCGGTGACCGTTCCCCTGGCCGCTCTGGTTGTGGTGACCGCCGCGGATCCTCGCCTCGTGTGGGGGGACCGCAGCGTGCCGGGCGAGGAAGTCATCCTCGATGTGGTGGCAATCGGGTGTGTGGTTCTCCTCATACCCGTGATCGGGGTGCACTGGCGACGCTGGCTCCTGGGCAAGGACGAGGTGCAACTGGCGCTCGTGTTCGCGGCGGCGATGTGCATTGCCGCCCTGACTGCGTTCGAACACGGTGTCTTCGCACATCTGTCGTGGTGGGACTATCACGCATATCTGTTGGCCGGATTCGGCTGCACGGCCTACGCCCTGTGGACGAGAGGACGGCGGGCGCGAGCGGTCACGGACATCTTGGCCAGCACGTTCGAGCACGACCCGTTCGAGGTCATCGTCGCCGGCTATCCGGAGGCGCTCCAGTCGATGGTGCGAGCGGTCGAACTCAAGGACGCCTACACCCATGGTCACAGTGCGCGAACCGCCGAACTCGCGGTGGAGCTCGGTCAGCGGATGCGGCTCGGAGCCGATCGGCTCCGGGTGATCGCTCGGGGCGCGTACCTCCACGATCTCGGCAAGATCGGGATCCCCGACGAGATTCTCAACAAGCCGGGCCGCCTCACCGTCGACGAGCGCGCCGTCATCGAGACCCACCCTCGTCTCGGCTACGAGATGGCCTCGGTGGTCAAGTCGCTGAACGAAGTCCTGCCGGTCATCCTCCACCACCACGAACGGCTCGACGGCGCCGGGTATCCCGATGGTCTCTCCGGCACGGACATCCCGCTCGAGGCTCGCGTCGTCGCTGTCGCAGACGTCTGGGATGCCTTGACGTCGCGGCGGGCGTACCGCGATCCGATGAGCCAAGAAGAGGCACTCGCCCACGTGGTGGCCAGTCGCGGGTCCCACCTGGATACGGCCGTGGTCGACGTCCTCGTCGATCACCTTCGCGACCATGGCGTCACGGTCTCCGGCGGAGGCGAGGCCGACGCCGACGCCGCGTGGACCGCCGCCCAGACGTGCCACGAGATCGACCGCGAGCCGCAGCCGGCCTAGTTCCCCACGGACTGGAACAGCTCAGGGGTGAACGAGTCCGACCCGTACGGCGTCGCGGCCGGGGATGCGGCGTTGCAGCATCTGCAGCGCCTCGTCGAGCTGATCGAGCGTGTAGGTCTCGCCCACCAGCGCGGCGGTCGGGAAGGTCCCGCTGTTGAGCACCTCGCCGGCCCGATCCATGGTCGCCGGGGTCGAGCCCGAACCGCCGACCAGCCGGAGCGACTTGAACACGATGTGGTCGCTGACGATCTCGACCGGGCGTTCGTCCTTCAGCCCGGCGAGCAGGACCCGTCCCCCGAAGTTCGCCATCTCGATCGCATCGGACACGGGTTTGGTGGCCAGCGCGGTCAGTTCCATCACCGCGCTCGGCCCGCCGCGGGTCAGGTCGCGTAGGTGACCGACCAGATCGTCGTGCTCGTCGACGTTGACGACCTCGTGGGCGCCGACCGCGGTCGCGGCCTCGAGCCGTAGGGCATCGTTCGATGTGCCGGTGACGATGATCTGCCGCACGCCGATCTGGCTGGCGGCATACGCCGCCGCGATGAGGCCCATGTGTCCGGGGCCCTGGATCACGAGGCGGTCGCGTTCGTGGAGGCCGAGCGATTCGGCCCAGTTGACGATGCTCGCGAGTGGCTCGAAGAGGCTGAGTTCGGCGGCCGGCACGTCGTCGGTGAGTGGCACGAGGTGGGTGCCGGGAAGCACGCCCATGTACTCGCCGTAGCCGCCCCACAAACCGTGGTCGAGGTCGGGGCCCATCGTGTAGCCGTAGATGTCGAGGCCGCTGCCCGTTCGCCCGCCCATGACCACGAGGTCGACGCCGACCCGTTGACCGACCTCGACACCGAGCGCCGCGTCGGGGGCGAGCGCGTGGACCCGCCCCACGATCTCGTGGCCCGGCACCACCGGGCACACCTCGCCGGGGACGTGCTTGTGGCCGTGCAGCTGCGACACGTCACTGGCGCAGAGCCCGACCGCCTCGACCTTCAGCACGGCCCCGCCCGGAAGCGGATCGGGGATGGGGAAGCTCCGTGTCTCGTAGCTGCCGTCGCCGTTGAAAACGACGCCTCGACAGGTGGTCATGTCGGTTCTCCCGGGTGCAGCGGTCGGTTGCGTCCGGAACCTAGTCCGGGTCGGCCGCTAGCCTCGAAAGCGATGCCCCGCCCTGTCTTCGTCCACGAGACCATCGACATCGTCGGTCAGGGCCAGTACGACTACATGGAACACCTTTGGCAGGATCCGGTACTGCGGATGCCGGACATGACCTCGCTGCAGGGTTCGTTCTACGTGCTCGGTTTCGGCGGTGGCCGTTGGCCCCAGGTCGTCAACATCTGGGACTGCGGCGACGACGGCTGGCACGGGTGGGGCCGCAATCTCGACCGGCTCAACCTCAAGCGGCGGCGAGCGTTCTACGGCGACTGGTGGGACGAGGCCGCCGCGTGGCGAACCGGTGGCTTCGACCGGGTGTGCGCCGGCGTGCCGGGCTCGCCGGCGACGGCGGAGATCGCCGAACGGGGCATCACGGGAACGCTCTTCGTCAACGAGGTGCTCACCGTCCGGCCGGGATCCCAGCTCGAGTTCCTCGCCGCGGTCGTCGACGAGCGACGCCCGCTGCTGGCCGAGCACGGTGTGGATGCGACCGGGCTCTGGCAGGTCACCAACAACGCCCACGAGGTCGTGATGATCTGGGCCACGTCGGTCGAGGCGTGGGTGGCGCTGCAGGCCGCCCGCGACACGGCGCTCGGGCTCGACGACAGCGGTGTCGCCGACGAGCGTCTCGTCGCCTGGGACCGGATCTCGGCGGGCTACGTCACCGGGGGTGACACCCACGTCATGACGCCGCTGCCGGGCACCGTCTACGGTCCGCCCGGCTGGGACGAGGCGAGCCTCGAGGACTGGCTCGATCCGGACGTCTCGCCGACCGGCGAGTAGCCGACGACCCCGTCGGTCTCGTGCCCCCGTCGAGCGGCGCGAGCCGCGATCACGGTGTGATGGTCGACCGCGGTTATTGTCCACCTGCAAGCGCTTTCATCGAGGGGATCTGCGTGTCAGAGGGTTCGAACAGCTACGGGGCGGACTCCGTGTGGTGGGACGGGGCAGTCGGGTACGAGATCTACATTCGGTCATTCGCCGACAGCAACGGCGACGGCATCGGTGATCTTGCCGGGATCGAGGCACACCTCGATCACATCGCGTGGCTGGGTGCCGACATCGTCTGGATCACTCCGTTCATGCCCTCGCCCGGGTTCGACCACGGCTACGACATCAGCGACTATCGCAACGTCGACCCCACCCACGGCACGGTCGCCGATTTCGAGAGGGTCGTGGCCCGGGCCCACGAGCTGGGGCTGCGGGTTCTGGTCGATCTCGTGCCGAACCACACGAGTTCGTCGCACCCCTGGTTCGTCGATGCAGTCAGCGGCCCCGACAGTGCACATCGCGACCGGTATGTCTGGCGATCCGGCGCCTCGATGGCGGACTCCCCAACAACTGGGCCAGCTTATTTCGAGGGCCGGTGCGGTCGTGCTCGACGAGGCTTCCGGGCAGTACTACTGCCACCTCTTCCTTCCCGAGCAGCCCGATCTCACTGGGCCAATCCCGCAGTGGTGGAGGGCGTTCGACGACATCCTGCGCTTCTGGTGTGAACGAGGGGCCGACGGTTTCCGCATCGATGTCGCCCATTCCCTGCGCAAGGACCCGGCCCTGCGGGACAACCCCCAGCCGCATCCGGTCGCCCGACGCCGGACCCACGGCGATCTTCGAATCGTTCGATCACGATCACGATCTCGACCAGGCCTCCAACGGTGAGATCTTCCGTCGGTGGCGTGACGTCACCGCTTCCCTACGACGCGATGCTCGTGGGTGAGGTCAACGTCCGCTCGCCGGAACGCCTGCCCGCTGGCACCGCTATGGGCGCGCCCACACCGTCTTCTTCCTGAAGCCGGCCTGGGCCGACTGGCAGCCGGCGGCGCTCATCGCCATGCTGCGGGCGATGCACGATGCTGACCCCACCGGCGTGTCATGGACGATGAACAGCCACGACACCTCGCGAAGTGTGACCCGGTACGGCGGGGGAATATGGGCTGTCGCCGCTCACTTCCCAAGCCGTCACCACGCTCCAGTTCGCGCCGGCGGGTGCCGTTCCTCTACCAGGGTGAGGAACTCGGCCTCTCGGATGCCGCTCGGCGAGTGACTGCCGACCCGGATCTTCACCCGCAACGAGGGAAACGAAGTGGGTCGCGACGGGTCGCGCGGCGGTATGCCCTGGACAGACGGACCGAACAACGGCTTCACCACGGGCACGCCGTGGCTGCCGGCCGCGGAGCGGCCGCCCGAGGACTCGGTGGTGCACCAGCGAGAAACGGAGGGCTCGTCGCTGTACGCCTACCGTGAGTTGATCGCCGTGCGCCGTGCTCACCTCGATTCCATCGAGCCCCGCCGAATGGGCAGAAGTCGACCGCGACGACGCGGTGGTGGGGCGCCGAGGGAGCGTCACGGTCATCGCCAACCTCGGTGGCGAATCGTTGACCATCGATCTCGACCGATCCCATGACCTCGTCTTCTCCTCGTCACCGGGCGCCGTCGAGGTGGGGACCGGTGCGGTGACCGTGGGACCGGAGACCTCCGTCTACCTCGTGGCACCGTGAGTCCGTACCGCAGCCGACCCACGATCGAGGACGTGGCCGCCGCATCGAACGTCTCGGTCGCGACGGTCTCGCGGGCCCTGCAAGATCTGCCCAACGTTGCTCCCGCGACGCGCAAGTGCGGCAGGCGGCGGCCCTCGCGCTCGACTACGAAGTGGATCCGCACGCCTCCGGGCTCGCAACCGGCAAGACGATGACGATCGGTCTCGTCGCCCCGCTCTTCGGTCTCTGGTATGCGGATCAGGTCGTGGTCGGCGCAGAGAGCGTCTTCTCCCGGGAGGGCTACGACCTCCTGGTGACCTCGGTGCGAGATGTCGACGCGCTGGAGCTGTTCCTGGGGCGGGCGCGGTCGTTCGGACGTCGGATCGACGGCGCGCTCCTGATCGATCTCTACGCCGGCGGCGATCAGCTGGACCGACTTGCCGCCCTTGGGGTGCCCGCAGTGTCGGTTGGTGAGGATCTCGGTCGCTGGCCCTCGGTCAGCGTCGACAACCAGACGGCGGCAGCCGCGGCCACGCGTCATCTTCTCGATCTCGGACACACCCGCATCGGCCTGATCGGTGGTGTCCAGCACAACACGCTCGTCGCCGGTGCCCGAACGTCGACGGCAGGGCTGGGCTTCGGCGCTCGTCGAGGCCGGTCTTCCGGCCGATCCGGCGCTGGTCTTCAACGGCGGATTCGTGGTCGCCGGCGGCGCAGCGGGTCTGTCGAAGCTTCTCGAACTCGACGATCCCCCGACCGCGGTGTTCTGCACGACCGCGGTCTCGGTGCGCTCGACGAGGCCCGCCGGCGGGGGATGGACGTGCCGGGTGATCTCTGCATCGTCGGGTTCGACGACGACGACATCGCCGAGAGTGTCGGCCTGTCGACGATGCGGCAGCCGGTCGCGTTGCTCGGGGCGACCGCCGCGGAACTGCTCCTCCGGCTGATCGCCGGCGACGAGCCCGCGGAGCCGGCTGTCGACCTGCCGGTCGAGCTGATGGTGCGTGACCCAGTCGCGGACGCCCTCGCTGAACGACAGCGGCGCCGCATTCAGATACGCGGTCGTTGACTCATCGCCGACACACTGCCTAATGTCGTACGGAGCGTTGTAAGCGCTAAGACGCGGCAGTCGGCTGTGCGACCTACGGAATTCCTGGAGGAACAGCCATGCGTAGATCTCGATGGCTCAGTCCATCACCCTGCTCGCAGTCTTCGGACTGCTCGCGGCGGCCTGTGGCGATGACAGCGACGACGGCGGCGACGCTGGCGACAGCGGCGACAGCGGTAGCGGGCCGGTCTGCTGGCGCCGACGCCGGCGACATCATGGCGCTCGACCTGTCGGGTCAGACCGTCAACATCCTGACCCCGGAGACCGCCAGTGAAGCCGACGGCTTCCTCGCCAGCCTCCAGCCGCTCGTCGACGCCACCGGCGTCGAGATCAACTTCAACTCGACTCGTGACGCGACGACCGAGCTCAACCTCGAGGCCGGCGCGATCCGCCCGACGTCGTGGTCGTCCCGCAGCCCGGCCGCACCCAGGTGTTCTGCGAAGACGGCGACGCGATCGGTGTGCCAGCAGGCCTCGACCGCTCTGGCGGACGAGTACGACGCCAACTGGTTCGAGATCGCGCCGCCTCGACGGCACCGTTCGCGGCCTGCCCATCAAGGGCGACGTGAAGGGCCTCGTCTGGTACAACATCGAGGTCTTCGAGAACGGCGGCTACGAGATCCCCGAGACCTGGGACGCCTTCGATGCCCTCATCGACCAGATGATCGCCGACGGCATCGCCCCGCTGTGTGCGTCGCCATGGAATCGCAGGCCACCGGCTGGGTCTACACCGACTGGATGGAGAACGTCGTCCTGCGTCAGGCCGGTCCCGACGTCTACGACCAGTGGGTCGCCCACGAGATCCCGTTCAACGGCCTGGAGATCACCGCCGCCGCCGAGCTGATCGACGACATCTGGTTCCGTGACGGCGCCGTTCGGCGGCACCGACCAGATCTCGACCACCAACTTCCTTCCGTGATGCGGCGATCCTGCTGGTGAGCGGCGAGTGCGCGATGGTGCAGCAGGCCAGCTTCTACGGCGCTCCCATCACCGAGAACGGTGGCGTGGTCGGCGCCGAGGGCACCCACAACGCCTTCAAGCTGCCGCTCATCACCGACGAGTTCGGTAACGCGGTAGCTGACGGCCGGTACCCACGCCGTGGCTCTCTACACCGACACCCCGGCGTCGCACGCCGTCGTCGACAGCCTGCCACCGCCGAGGCCGCCAACGCCCGCATCGTCGCGCAGGGCAGCGGCTACCTGTCGGCCAACACCACGCACGACACCAGCCTCTACACCAACGAGCTCGAGAAGCCGTCGAACTCCTTCGTCGGGGCCGACGTGGCCCGCTACGACGGCGGCGACCGATGTGCCGGGCGAGATCGGTTCCGGCGCCCTTCTGGCGTGAGCGATCGACTACGTCTCGGGTGCGCAGACGCTCACCGAGATGCTCGACAACATCGAGGAAGACCGGGTCGCGCCGACAGCTGACCCGGTGGAGGAGTGGTGCCGCGGGTGCAGGCTCTGGTCCGCTACCCGCAGCACGGCCGAAGTAACAACGGTCGGGGACCGTGAGGGGATCGTGGAGCAGCTGCTACTCATGGTGGCCAGCGTCGTGGGCGGACCTGGCGGCCGGCCTGTTCATCGGCTACAACCTGCTCGTCGATCAGGCCTGACCCCCGCTGGTCGGTGCCCACGGTAACGAGCCCGTGGCGCCTTCGGCGTGATCGTCGGCGCCGTGCTGCAGCACAACGGATGGTTGCCCAGTGGCATCATCGGCATCGTCATCGGCGTCGTCGCCCTCACTGCGGCTGCCATTCCCACGCCGGCTGTTCGAGCCCGATCTGGCATCCAGGACTCGATGGAGGGCCGTCTACTCGGCCGGTTTCGTCGGTCCCGCCGTGCTGTTCGTCTTCTTCGGGCTCGTGGCGCCTCGATCCGCACGATCAATGTGTCGTTCCGCGAGGGCAAGCGGGGCGACGGTAGCTTCAGCCTCGACCAGTACGAGACCATCTTCACCGATGACGATCTCTGGAACGCGTCGAGGGGTTCGGCAACATCTTCACCCAGCCGACTCTTCATCGTCGGCCTCTTCGCCATCGTCTTCGCCGTACTCGCCGCGGCGAGCACCCAGCGCTTCCACGGCACGTAGGCCCGCAACGCCACCGTCCTGATGCGCGCATCACCGGGGTCGCGCATCAAAGTGCTCGCGGTCGTCGGTTTCGTCGAGGGTGTGGTGCGCGAGCCCAACCGGTCGACGATCTACGACTGGCTCACCGTTCTGGTGTCGAGCCGGATCACGCTCAGCGTGATCGTCATCGTGGCCGCGCTCCTTCTCGTCGGGTTGGTCTACCTCCGCCTCCGTCCGTCGACCGCCGACGACCAGATGGCCGAACTCGACTGGAGTTCCCCCTCGTCGTCGCTCGTGATCGTCGTCGGCGTGATCCTGATGTTGTTCGCGGCGCTGTCGACGCTGCAGGCCCTCATCTGGAACAACCTCTGGTGGGTGGTCACGGTGGCGGGTCTGTCGACCGTGCTCGGCCTCCTCCTGGCCATGCTGGCCGATCGTTCGCCCACCGAGAAGTGGGCCAAGACCATGATCTTCATGCCCATGGCGATCTCGATGGTCGGTGCGGCCGTGATCTGGGACTACGTCTACACGGCCCGCCCCGGCGACGATCAGATCGGCCTCTTCAAGCCATCCTCCAGGGCCTCGGGTTCGAGCCCCGCGGCTTCTTCATCAACGCGTCGCTGATCCCCTGGAACAACATCTTCATCATGATCATCATGATCTGGATCCAGACCGGTTTCGGCCCTCGTCGTGCTGTTCAAGGCATCAAGGCGGTGCCCGACGATCTGCTCGAAGCGGCCCGGGTCGATGGCGCCAACGAGGTGCAGGCGTTCTGGCGGATCATCGTGCCCCAGATCACCTCGACGATCCTCGTGGTGCTCACCACCCTGATCATCATCGTCATGAAGGTCTTCGACCTCGTGAAGGCGACGACTAACGGCAACAACAACACCGACGTGTTGGCCAACGCCATGTTCAACCAGCTTCTAGACGCGAACTTCGCTCTCCAGTGTTCGCCGTGCTGATCTTCGTCCTCACCCTCCCGGTGATGATCTACAACATCCGTCGGACGCAACAGGAGATCTCCTGATGGCCACCACGACGCCGCCCGCCTGAGCACACCCGAGCACGAGGCGCTCGCCAAGCTGTCGCAGCCTGTCGGCGAACGGGTGAAGTTCACCCTCGGCGGCCTGCCGAGCTGGATCCTGTGGATGATCGTATCGTCTGGACGATCCCGACATTCGGCCTGTTCGTCTCGTCGTTCCGCAAGGTCGAGGCGATCAACACGAGCGGGTGGTGGACGGCGCTGAACCCGGCCAACTGGGGCGATTTCACGGTCCAGAATTATGTCGACGTGTTCGACGAGCGCTCCGGCGTCGCGTCGATACCGGAGTCGTTCGTCAACTCGCTGGCCATCGTGATACCGGCGACGGTCATCCCGATCGCGATCGCCGCCTTCGCGGCGTACGGATTCGCGTGGATCGATTTCAAGGGCCGCAACTGGCTCTTCATCGCCACGGTCTCGATGCTGGCGCTGCCGAACCAGATGACCTTCATCCCGCTGCTCCAGCTGTTCAACAACGGCGCCCACATCACGCTCGGCGGCCAGACCTTCGTGCTGTTCCCCGAGTTGGGCCTTCGCAACACCGCCGCTGCGGTGTGGCTCACCCACATCGTGCCCGGGGTTGCCGCTGGCGATCTTCTTGCTGCACAACTACATGAGCCAGCTGCCGAAGGACATCTTCGAAGCCGCACGGATCGACGGCGCCAACCACTTCACGATCTTCTGGCGTCTCGCGTTTCCGCTGTCGAAGCCGGCCCTGGCGGCGTTCGCAGTGTTCCAGTTCCTCTGGACGTGGAACGACTTCCTGGTGGCCTCGGTGTTCCTCAACGACAACGAACCGCTGACGGTCACCCTGGTCAACATGGTCGGTCAGTTCGGCGACGGGTTCCAGCCCTGTTCCCCGCCGCCTTCATCGTCATGTTGTTGCCGCTGATCGTGTTCTTCGCCCTGCAGAAGCACGGCGTGAGGCCCGCTGGCGGGGTCGGTCAAGGGCTGAGAGACCGGGGCCGTTCTCAGGACCGGATGGCGAGGCCCGACTCGGTGTCGAAGTAGTGGAGGCGATCCGTGCGGACCGCGATCTCCACGGTTTGGCCCTTGGCCGCAGTGCTGTGCGCATCGAAACGGGCCGCGATCCGAGACGGGTGTTCGCGACGGACGTCGTCGAAGCCGCCCAGTGTCGTGCCGGCGACGTCTTCGGGAAGATCGAGCGCATCCTCCGACACGACCGGGACGGCATCGATGCCGAAGTGCACGATGCGTTCGAAGCCGAGAGCTTCCACGTTCTCGATCGTGGACCGGAGCCGGCGATCGGCCGGATGGTCCGGCACGATGCTCGCGTCCTCGAGCTCCTTCGGGCGGATGCCGACCACCAACGGTCGGTCGAGGTAGCGCTCGAGCGCAGGGCGGCTGTCGAGCACAGACCGGGGAACGGTGAGCGTCTGTGACCCGACGCTGACGGAGAAATCGTCGCCGGCGCGGGTGAGCGTTCCCTCCATGAGGTTCATCGACGGCGATCCGATGAAGGCGGCCACGAAGAGATTGTCGGGATCGTCGTAGAGCGTCTGGGGTGGCGCGACCTGCTGGAGGATGCCGCGGTTGATCACGGCGACCCGGTCGGCCATCGTCATCGCCTCGACCTGGTCGTGGGTCACGTAGAACGTGGTGACCCCGACCTTCTCCTGGAGGTCCGTGATCTCGGCTCGCATCTGGACGCGCAGCTTGGCGTCGAGATTCGACAACGGCTCGTCGAGCAGGAACACCTTCGGACGACGAACGATCGCCCGACCCATCGCGACCCGCTGGCGCTGGCCGCCCGACAGTTCGCCCGGCTTGCGGTCGAGGAGCTCACCGAGCTCGAGTACTCGGGCCGCTTCGTTGACGCGCTCCACGATCTCGGCCTTGGGTCGTCGAGCGAGCTTCAGGGAGAACCCGATGTTCTCGCCGACCGTCATGTGCGGGTAGAGGGCGTAGTTCTGGAAGACCATCGCGATGTCGCGATCGCGCGGATCGAGGTCGTTGACCACCTCGCCGCCGATGTAGAGCTTGCCGCCGCTGATCTCCTCGAGGCCGGCGATCATGCGCAGGGTCGTCGACTTGCCGCAGCCCGATGGACCGACCATCACGAGGAACTCGCCCTCGGCGATGTCGAGGTTGAGGTCGGTGACGGCCTTGAACCCGTTCGGATAGCTCTTCTCGATGCCCTCGAGCTTGACTTCGGCCACGTGTCCCCCCAGGTGTGCGGCGATGCAACCGCTTACAGTACTTCTGTTCGGGGCAAGATTCCATCAAGACCGATCCGTCGGCCTCGCGGCCGGCATGGTCGTACCACCGGGTCGTGCCAGCATGGGTGGGTCGAGAGGGGAACTGCTGATGGCGATGGTGTTCTCGGGGAAGCCGTCCGACGATCTCCCGGAGGTCCTCGCCACGGGGACGACCGACGTGAGCACGGTCTTCGTCTCGTTGTCCGCACGCGCCGCCGACGGCCGGGACGCCGACTACATCGAGTGGCACTCGCTCGATCACCGGCCCGAGCAGTACCGCGTGGCCGGGCTCCGTCACGCCCAACGGCTGGTGTCGACACCCGCATGCCGAGCCGCCCGAGCGGCCGACGACCCTCGCTTCACGGCCGTCGACCACGTCATGAGCTACTTCTTCGCCGACGATGCCGCGCTCGCTCCGTTCGCGGCGCTCGGCGCCGCGCTGCGGCTGGGCGGTCGGATGCCGCTCCGGCTCCCGAGCGTCGAGCTCGGCGTCTTCCAACGGGCCGGCATGGTCGCGGCGCCCAGGGTCGTCGTCGGAGCCGACGTGGTGCCGTGGCGACCGACCACCGGCGCCTACCTGCTCATCGAGGAGGGCGGGAGTTCGCCGGTGACGTTGGTCGACACCCCGGGCGTCACCGGTGCGTGGTGGCTCGACGGGCGCGAGGGTCCGGCGCCCTTCGACACGGATCATCGGGGACTCCAGCTCACGTATCTGTTCCTCGACGACGATCCGGTCGCGGTCGCCGAACGTCTGCGAGCGCCGCTTCAGGCGCGTTGGCACGAGCATGGGGCGCGTCCGCTGTTGGCCGCGCCGTTCCACGAGGTGGTGCCGAACGAGTGGGGGCGACATCTGCCCTAGCGGACGCGGTCAACCGTGGGAGGGTGGGGGAATGGAGCCGCGGGATGAACTCGTCGATCTGGTCGTCGAGAGGGAAGCAAGCGTCACGGCGTCGTTCGCCGACGGACATGTGGCGACCTTCGGACTGGAGCAACTCCGCCTCGCGTGCCCGTGCGCCACCTGTCGTGCCCTACGAGATCGAGAACAACCGGTCTGGTCGCCGTCGCCGATGTCGCCGTTGCGGATCGCCGATGCACGCCTGCACGGCGCATGGGGCCTCAACATCACCTGGAGCGACGGCCATTCCACCGGCATCTACCCGTTCGAGGCGCTGCGGCGCTGGTCGGAACAGGCCTGACGTCGTGGTCAGCGACGCTCGAGGCTGACCACGTTGAGCGGACCCCGCCGTACCGTGGCCGTCGCCTCGTGGCGCTTGCCGCCGAACCAGACGGCGGCCTGATCGTCGGCCTCGAGGTTCTTGACCCATTGTGAATTGCCGCGCACGGTCGACACGACAACCCGATCGCCGACGCGGAATCCCAGCACCGGTACCTCGCGAGGCAGACCGCTGACCCGGCCGGTGCTCTCGAGGACCACCGCGCCCAGACCGATCGGGAGGGGCGAACCCAGACCGGCCTTCACGAGCGGTTTCACGACCCGATTGAGTCGTCGGAAGATCTCCTGCTGCGGGTTGCCGGTCACGGGGTCAGTCAATCAGCTGAACTCGGGGTCCACCCACCAGGGGAAGTAGTCGGGCATGTCGGTCGTGGGCGACAGTCGGTAGTCGGGCTCGCGCTTCTCGAGGAACGACTCGACGCCCTCGCGGGCATCGGCCGTGCTCCCCATGTACTGCACACCGCGGCTGTCGAGCTTGTGGGCCTCCATCGGGTGGTCCGCGCCGAGCAGCCGCCACAACATGTGCCGGGTGAGCGACACGGAGACCGCGCTCGTGTTGTCGGCGATCTTCTCGGCGAGGGCGCGAGCAGTCGGCAGCAGGTCGTCGGCGGGCACGACCGACCGGACGAGGCCACCGTCGAGCGCCTCGGCTGCATCGAACACCTCACCGGTGTAACACCACTCGGCGGCACGGCTGATCCCCACCACACGAGGAAGGAACCACGACGAACAGGCCTCGGGGACGATGCCGCGGCGGGCGAAGACGAAACCGAAGCGGGCGTTGTCGCTGGCGATGCGGATGTCCATCGGCAGCGTCGACGTGATGCCGACACCCACGGCCGGGCCGTTGATGGCGGCGATGGTGGGCTTGAGGCAGTCGTAGATGCGCAGGCTCACGAGTCCGCCGGTGTCGCGATGGACGCGATCCGACGCGCCCGAGGCGCCCTGCGCCGTGTGATCGAAGGTGTCGCCACCGCTGCTCAGGTCGGCACCGGCGCAGTAGGCGCGGCCGGCGCCGGTGAAGATGATCGCACGAACGTCATCGTCGGCGTCGGCGTGGTCGAGCGCGTCGAGGAGGTCCTTCGCCATCTGCGGGTTGAACGCGTTGAGGCGATCCGGGCGATTGAGTGTGATCGTGAGCACCCGGTTCTCGATCTCGTACAACAGGGTCTCGTAGGTGGGCAAGGGAGCAGAAGTCATCGGAGCTAGCGTCGCGCGGATGGGCTCGACTCTGAAATCACTCCTCACCTGCGTCATCGGGCTTGCGGTGCTCGCGTCCTCCGGATGCGCCGACGACGGCGGATCCGATGCACTGCCTGCTGAGACCGTGCCCGCTGAGACCGTGCCCGCTGAGACCGTGCCCGCCGAGACCGTGCCGACGGAGACCGCGGCACCCGATGTCGGCGATGAGTCGCCGCCCGCCGAGCGCGACTTCTCGGCGATCTCGCCGATCGTCGAGGCGTACATCGACGAGCACGGGCTCAACGGTGCGGGGCTGATCGTCGTCGACCGCGAAGACGGTGTCGTCCACGAGGACTACTGGGGAGAGTTCAGCGCCGACCGGATCTCGTTGATCGCGTCGTCGACGAAGATGATCACCGCCGGCGTCCTCCTCCATCTCGATGATCAGGGTGTGCTCGACATCGATGCCCCGGTGGCGGATGCCGTCGAGTGGGGGAGCGGGAACCCCGACATCACACCGGCCCAACTGATCTCGAACAGTTCCGGCCTGGTCGGCCTGCTCAACACCGGGTATGTGCCGTACCTGTGCCAGTTCTCGCCGACCACCACGCTCCAGGCGTGCGGCGAGTCGATCTTCACGACACCCGACGACGATGCCGATGTCATCCCTCCCGACACCGAGTTCCGCTATGGCGGGGCCCAGTGGCAGGTCGCCGGCGCCGTCGCCGAGGCCGCCTCGGGCATGTCGTGGGACGAGCTGGTCGACGAGATCTTCGTCCAGCCGTGCGGCCTCCGGACGCTCGCCTACAACAACCCCTTCCTGCAGTTGGGGGTTGCGGGGTTCTCGTACCCGACGGCGTTCGACGGCGACCCGACCACGCTCGCTCCGGTCGACAACCCCAACATGGAAGGCGGTGCCTACACGACCACCGGCGACTACGCCGGGTTGTTGTTGCTGCACCTGCGCGACGGAATGTGCGGTGACACGCAGGTGCTGAGCCCCGATGCACTGGACCGGATGCACAGCGACCGGGTCGCCGAGGCCTATGCGGGCGACGCGGCCATCGACAATCCGGGGTACGGGATGGGCTGGTGGGTGGACCGCGAGTCCGGACGCATCTCCGATGCCGGCGCGTTCGGGACGGTCCCGTGGCTCGATCTCGAGGATGGCTACGGCGCCTACCTGGTGATCGAGGCGACATCGATCCTCGGCCAGGGACTGGCCGAGCAGCTCTTCGCCCCGGTGGAGGACGCAGTCCTCGGCTGACTGCATCGACGGGCTGGTACGGTCCGCGCATGCCCATCGTGTTCGTCCATGGTGTACCCGAGACCCCGGTGATCTGGGGTCCGCTGATCGACGCGCTCTCGGAGCCCGATGCGATCCTCCTCCGCCTGCCGGGGTTCGGATGCGCGTTGCCCGCCGGATTCGAGCCGACGATGGACGGCTACGCCGATTGGCTGAGCGACGAGCTCGCGGCCATCGACGGTCCGATCGACCTGGTCAGCCACGACTGGGGTGCGCTGCTGGCGACGCGCGTGACCGCGCAGCATCCCTCGCTGGTGCGCTCGTGGGTCACCGACATGGGAAACCTCGACGCCGATTTCGAGTGGCACGACACCGCCCGTACCTGGCAGACGCCCGGAGAGGGCGAGGCGTTCATGGACACGATCCTCGGTATGTCCGACGGCGAACGGGCCGAGCTCCTCGGCGGTCTCGGCATCGAGCCGTCGACCGCGGCGCGGCTGAGCCCTGAGGTCGACGCCGTGATGGCCGACGCGATCCTCGCGCTCTACCGCTCGGCGACCGAGATCGGCCCGCAATGGGGCCCCGGCATCGACCAGATCAGCATCCCGATCCTCGCGATCGAGGCCATGCTCGATCCGTTCCGCTCGCCCGGCTCCGCCGCCGCATTCGCAGCCCGCACCGGCGCGCGGTCGGCAGTGCTTCCCGAGCACGGCCACTGGTGGATGACCACGGGCGCGCAGGACGCTGCGGCGCTGATCCGCGAATTCTGGGCCGGGCTCTGAGCGCCCCGCCGGCCGCTCCTGCTAGCCCTGCGCGTCGACGGCGTAGTGACGGGCGCGGGTGTAGTCGGCCTTGCCGTTGGGGGCCCGGGGAACCTCGTCGACGAAGACGACGGATTTCGGTGCCTTGTAGCCGGCGAGCTCGCCCTTCACCGACGCGATGATCGTGGCCTCGTCGACCGTCGCCCCGGGGGTGGTGCTCACCACCGCGCTGACTGCCTGACCGAACTTGTCGTCGTCGACACCGACCACGAGGCAGTCGACGACGCCGTCGACCCGTTTGACGGCCTCTTCGACCTCCTCGGGGAAGATCTTCTCGCCACCGGAGTTGATCACCTGGCTGCCACGGCCGAGCAGGATCAGCGTCCCATCGGCTGCGACCATCGCGAGGTCGCCGGGGAAGGAGTAGCGAACCCCGTCGATGACCCGGAACGTCCTGGCCGACTTCTCCTCGTCCTTGTAGTAGCCGAACGGCACGTTGCCGCCGGCCGCCACCATGCCGACCTCGCCGGAGCCCGGCTCGACCAGCCGGTCGTCGTCGGTGAACACCTTCGTGGTCGGTGACTGGGTGAACGTGCCGGTCTCGGGCGCCAACCCCTTCATCGTGATCTGGGTGCCCATCGAACCCTCGGTCGAACCCATGGCGTCGACGAGCATGACCTGCTCCATGCGTTCGATGAGCTGTTGCTTCACTTCGGAGGTCCACATGACCCCCGATGACTGCATGATCGCGATCGAGGAGAGATCGTACGGGGATCCGTCGGGACGACCCTCGTCGATCGCGCCGAGGAGCGGCTTGGCGAAACTGTCGCCGACGATCGTCACCGAGCTCGCACGATGGCGCTCGACCGTGTCGAGGACCTCGTGGGGATCGAGGCTCCGGTTGGTCAACGTGACCACGTGGGACCCGAGGAGGTGGGGGATGAAGCAGCCGAGCCAGAGACCGGTGCCGTGCATCAGCGGCGCGCACGGTACCGACACGAGCGATCCATCGGTGCCCGCGGCCGCGTCGGCGACATCATGGGCGCTCGTCGGCGCCGGCAGCCCGAGCAGCGGGAACGCGGCGGAGGCGAGGCCGGCGGTGAGGCCACCGATCGCGTACATGACCCCCTTGGGCATGCCCGTGGTGCCACCGGTGTAGAGCATGTAGGTGTCGTCCTCGGCGCGCTCGACCCGAGGGAGTGGATCGTGGGACGCGACGATCTCCTCGTAGCGGCGGGCGGTGGCGACCTGACCGGCCCCGCCGTCGTCGACCTCGATGACGAGTTTCAACTTGGGAAGCCGATCGATCACGTTGGCGACCCGATCGCCGAGCGACGAATGAAAGACGAGGGCTTCGGCATCGGAGTTCTCGAGGAGGTACCGGAGTTCCTCGTCGATGTAGCGATAGTTGATGTTGATCGGGACGCCCCGCATCTTCATCGCTGCGTACTGGGCCTCCATGTACTCGTTGGAGTTGTAGAGGAAGAGGCCGACCTTGGAGTCCCGTCCGAGGCCGGCCGCGACATAGGCCGCGGCGATTCGAGCGGCCCGGTCGTCGTAGTCGGCCCACGTGCGGGTGTCGGACCCGTGCGTGATGGCGGGCCGGTCACCGATCCGGTCCGAAATCGATTCCCAGATCGTGGCGAAGTGCATCTCCATGCCACGGACTCTACGTGCCGGCGGTCGGCCGCTCCGCCGTGACCCTGCCGCCGAGGTGGTGCCGAGGGTGGCGGATGCGGCCGCTCTACCCTGGGGACGTGTCCGACGCCGTGCTCCAGACCTTTCCGCTCGGTCCCCAGTGGCCCACGATCGATCCGTTCCTGTTCGTCGCCCACCACCACGACATGTACCCACGTGGTGATGGCGCGCTCGGCCCCGACGCGTCGCTGGGCGGTCGGTCGATCGGTCAGGACTTCTCGGGCACCGACGGCTGGAGCATGTACCACGGCTCCGACGTGCCCGGCTTTCCGCAGCACCCCCATCGCGGGTTCGAGACGGTCACCTATGTCCGCCAGGGATTGGTCGATCATGCCGATTCGTTGGGTGCGACCGCCCGTTTCGGCCGGGGCGACACCCAGTGGATGACCGCCGGCGCCGGCGTGCAACACGCCGAGATGTTCCCGCTCGTGCGGACCGATGCGCCGAATCCGCTCGAGCTGTTCCAGATCTGGATCAACCTGCCCGCCGCCGACAAGATGGTCGACCCCTACTTCACCATGCTCTGGGACCATCGCACGCCCCGCCACCTCGCGACGGACGAACATGGGCGGACCACGGAGATCACGATCATCGCCGGTCGGATCGGTGAGCAGTCCGGGCCCACCCCACCGCCCGACTCCTGGGCATCCAAGGCCGAGGCCGACGTGGCGATCTGGCACCTGGGGCTCGAACCGGAGGCCGCGTGGACCCTTCCCCGGGCGCTCGGGGAGCAGACGCAGCGGGTGCTCTACGCGTTCGAGGGCTCGACGATCCGCATCGACGGCGGCGAACCGCTCCCGGCGGGAACCGGCGCCCACATTCGCGCCGATCGCGACCTCCCGATCGTGGCCGGGCCGGACGGCATCGACTGCATGCTCCTCCAGGGCACGCCGATCGCCGAGCCCGTGGCCCGCTACGGACCGTTCGTGATGAACACCGACGACGAGATCCGCGAGGCCTACGCCGACTACCAGGCGACACAGTTCGGTGGCTGGCCGTGGCCGTCACCGTCGCCGGATCACGGCACCGATGCCGACCGCTTCGCGATCCACGCCGACGGGCGCCGCGAAGACGTCAGCTGAGCAGCCGCTCGTCGAAGAACACGTCGATGCCACCCTCGGTGACGTGGGGCTCGTGACTGCCGCCCTCGACGATCACGAGGAGGGGTGCCGCTCCCTCGGCGACCAGATGGTCGTGGAGGCGGTATGCCTGGTCGATGTCGACGATGGGGTCGCGGTCGCCGTGCACGATCAACAGGTCGGCCGATCCTGGAGAGAGCTGGGCGGGGCTCGACTCGGTGGCGAGGCGGTCGCAGGTGCCCGGTGATGCCGTGCAGCCCAGCAGCGCCCGGGCGGCATCGACGACGGCGGGTCCGCGCTTGCCGTCGAAGAAGGTCACACCGGGGTCGAGGAGTGGGTCGAAGTCGGTGGGGGCGCCGGCGATCGCGATCGCGGCGACGGCGAGGTCGGCATGGCCGACCATGGCCGCCAGATGACCGCCGGCGGAGAAGCCGTAGACACCGATGCGGTCGGAGTCGAGGTTCCAGTCGGCGTGATGGTCGATGACGAAGCCGACGGCGGCGAGCGCATCGTCGACGGAGTCGGCGACGGTGTCGGGCGCGATCGCGTAGCGGTAATCGACCGCCACCACCGCGTAGCCCCGCTCCGTCCAGTCCCACACGGGCATCGACCGGGCCTTGTCGCCCGAGGTCCAGCCGCCCGGGTGGAGCCAGATGATGGTCGGAAAGGGGCCCGGGAGATCGGGCGTGTAGACGTCGAGGCGGTTGCGTTCGTGGGGGCCGTACGCGATGTCTCGTTGCACGCTCGCGCCCACCTCGGCGGGAGTGCGTTCGACCCGTTCGGGTTCCTGGAGCGACCACCACACACCGATGGCGACGAGGAGGAGGACCGCCAGAACGACGATCCGCCGATTCATCGCACGACCCGCACGGCGCCGTCGGTACGACGCGTCTCGACGACAGGGCGGGGGTCGATCCTCGATGCGCAGAAGCGCCCGCCTTCAGGCCCGCAGGCGTCGGCGACCACACGATTCCGATCGTGCGACTCGACAAGCCATGGCGGTATCCGGCCCTCGGCGAGGAAGGAGAAGATCGCATCGCCGACGAGCAGGGATCCCATCGGTGCAGTCTCTCGCAGCCCGCTCGTCCGACCGCGGAATCACGCCCAGCGGTGCTTCAGCTTGAGAGCGGGTCGTTCGACGAGCCAGTGGGAGATCGCGACCGCGATCGCGGTGCCGATGACGATGCGGATCCGGGAATCCACGTCGGGGACGATCGCCGCGGAGATCGCGAACATCGGGATGTGCCACAGGTAGATCGCGTAGGAGGACTTGCCGATCCGGCACAAAGGAGCCCAGGTCAGCGGCGAGTGGCGGTCGTCGGCCACCGCGCCCACGATGACCGCTACCGAGGCTGCGGCGATGGGCAGATAGCCGAATCCGGCGTGGAGGTCGCCGAATCGGTCGGGGACGAACGAGATCACGAGGATGCCGGTCACCCCGAGCATCGTCAGGCGGCGGCCGAGGTCACGTCCGACTCTCGCCACCAGGTCGACGGAGCATCCCAGCCACGCCCCGAGCAGCAGGAGGATGCCGCCGTGGGAGTGCGTGGCGAAGTAGATGTCGAATCCGGATGCGCCGCTCCAGTGCCGCCACACCGTCATGAGGGCGAGGCCGACGGTAAGTCCTCCGGCGAGCCGACGAACGGCGTCGACACCATGGCGGTGGAGCATCACCACGACGATGACCGGCCACACCACGTAGAACTGCTCCTCCACGCTGAGCGACCAAAGGTGGCTGAACGGTCCGCCGTGGGTTCCCGTCACCACGTCGCGCCAGTTGGCGACGTACGACAGCGCCCAGAGGCTCCGCTCCCCGAGCCGGTCCTCGATACGGGGCACGTCGAGCAGCGCGGCGGCGAGCCACACGCCGGCGACGAGGGCGAACAGAGCCGGGAGGAGACGAAGGCCGCGCCGGATGTAGAAGTTCTTCATCGACACACCGCCGCGACGATGGTGCTCGTCGAGCAGGAGGCGAGTGATCAGGAATCCGCTGAGCGTGAAGAAGACATCGACGCCCACGAACCCTCCGTGGAGCCCGAACCAGCCGCCGTGATAGGCGACCACGACGATGACGGCGATCGCCCGGATGCCGTCGAGCCCTGGCACGAAGCCCATCGGCTGCCAGTCGGCACCGGAGTGCGGAGCGGAGGTGGCGCGACGCGCGGTGGAGGTCACGGAACCTCTATCGGCAGCCGGACGGCGGGAAATGAAGCGCGGGCGGGTCTCGCGCTCCCGCCACGTCGCCACGACCTACGGTGAGGACCGATGGGCACACCGCTCCTGAGCGTCGGACTTCTCCTGTATCGCCGGGTCGACGGCGATCTGCAGGTGCTGCTCGCGCACATGGGTGGGCCGTTCTGGTCGACGAAGGACGACCACGCGTGGACGATTCCCAAAGGACTCCGAGAGGATGACGACCACGACCTTCTCGCAGTCGCTCTGCGGGAGTTCGCCGAGGAGATGGGTTCGGCGCCGGCCGACGGTCCCACCACGGATCTGGGTCCCTGCCGGGCGGGCCGGAAGACGAACCATGTGTTCGCCCGTCAGGCCGACTTCGACGCGTCGCAGGTCGTCAGCAACACCTTCGAGATGGAGTGGCCGCCGAAGTCCGGCCGCACCGAGGTGTTCCCGGAGGTCGATCGGGCGGCGTGGATGAGGCTCGACGACGCTCGACAGAAGCTGGTGAAGGGGATGCTGCCCTTCCTCGATCGTCTCGAGGCCGAGGTCGCACCGTGACTGCGGAGCGGCGTCGCCGGGCCGGCCGGGCGCTCGTGCGGAGCGCTGACGGTCCGCCGGTCGATCCCTGGTTCGAGGACCTCACGGAGCCGGAGCCCCTCGAGGGGTGATCACGACCAGATCGGTGGGTGGCTGAGCCTCGGCATCGGGGAGTTCGGTCACCGTGCGGCGGCGACCCACGACCTGGGCGAGCAGGCGTGTCCCGTCGGGGGTGACGGCGATGCCCTTGGCGCGCAGTGTCGATGCCGGCAGCGACGCGACGATGCCCTCGAAATCGGTCCGGTCGATCGGGTGCGGAACCGGGAGGAGGTGGACGTCGTGGGCGTCGAACAGCTCGGGCGGGGGAGTGGTGGCCACACCTCCCGGTCGGCGGGTCGCGAGATCGAGGAACGATGCGGTGGCGATCGCGTCTGCGGCGTCGAGGATCGGCACCGTCGGCGCGAGGTCGCTCAGGCGGCGTTCGGTCTCCTGTCGTCGATCGGCGGAGGCGAGGTCGAGCTTCGAGAGGACGAAGAGATCCGCAGCCTCGATCTGTTGGCGGACCGATGGCCCGGTGGTCGGGTCGTCGAGTCGTTCCACGAACTGCTCGCTGTCGATCAGCACGACGATGCCATCGAGGCGGAAGCCGTCGCTGCCGGCCCACGGGGCCACCCTCGCCGGGTCGGCCACTCCGCTCAGTTCGACGATGACATGGTCGGGAGGTTCGGGGCGGGCTCGGAGGCTGTCGAACGCCGCGGCGAGCCCTCCGGCGAGGCTGCAGCAGACACAACCGTCGGTCAGTTCGATCGTGTCACCGTGGCGTCGCCGCACGAGCGACGCGTCGATGTTGACGGCGCCGACGTCGTTCACGAGAACGGCGATGGGGCGATCGGTCCTGGCGAGGACGGCATTGATGATCGTCGTCTTGCCGGATCCGAGGTAGCCGCCCAGCAGGGTCACCGGCACCCGGCGACCGTCCCAAGGGGCAATGACCTCATCCATGCGGCTGACGCTACCCGGCTAGCGTCGGACCATGACCGGCCCCATCTTCAACCCGTTCCACGACGGATTCGCCGAGGACCCGTGGCCACATCTGGCCGAGATGCGTGCCGCGGACCCGGTGCATCCACTGGTCATCGGCGGCTTCTCGCTGTTCCGCTACGACGACGTCTTCACCGTGCTGCGCGACCCGTCGCTGAGCGTCGACGACGCCAACGCCGACTTCGGGGAGATGTCCAGAGGTGATCTGCGCGAGGGGCTGGCGGAGTTCGAGGAGTTCGAGTCGATCCTCGGCATGGATCCGCCCGATCACACGAGGCTTCGCCGACTCGTGAGCAAGGCGTTCACTCCACGGACCATCGAGGCGTTGCGCCCGCGCGTCGAGGAGATGGTCGACCGCGCACTCGAGACGATGGCCGCCGAGGGCATCACCGACGTCATCGATCGGCTGGCCTTTCCGCTCCCGTTCGACGTGATCTCCGAGATGCTGGGAATGCCCGAAGCGGACAAGGACCAGATCCGCGACTGGTCGGGCGCGATCGTGAAGACGCTCGATCCGATCCTGAGCGAAGACGAGCTGTCGGCGGCCTTCGCCGCCAACTCCGCGCTCAACCAACACCTCGACGCGGTCATCGAGTGGAAGCGGGCGAACCCGGCCGACGACCTGCTCACGGCCCTGATCGAGGCCGAGGAGGACGGTGATCGACTCACCGCGAAGGAACTGCGAGACCAGGTCTCGCTCCTGTTCGTGGCCGGACACGAGACAACCGTGAATCTCATCGGCACCGGCATCTGGAAGCTGCTGCGAAACCCCGAGCAGTGCGAGGAGTTGCGGGCCGACGCGTCGCTCGATGCCGGCGCAGTCGACGAGCTGCTCCGCTACATCTCCCCGGTGCAGTTCTCCCGGCGTATCGCGGTCACCGACTTCGAGCTGCGAGGCGTCGAGATTCCGGCGCGGAGCTTCATCCAGACCTGGCTGGCTTCGGCCAACCGTGATCCCGAGAAGTTCGGTGATTCGGCCGACGAGCTCGACATTCGCCGGGCCGACGCGGGGCAGCACGTGTCGTTCGGCAGCGGGATCCACTACTGCCTCGGCGCGTCGCTGGCGAAGCTCGAGGGGCAGGTGGCGATCGGTGGATTCCTCCGTCGGTTCCCGAGCGCCCGAGTGATCGGCGATCCGGTGTGGAACGGTCGGATGAATCTGCGAGGCCTCGACGAATTGGCTGTCGACCTAGGCTGAGTACATGTCTGCTCGCCTGACCTACAGCCAGGAAGAACTCCTCGCCGACCACGACTACGCGGATCCCCACGTGGTCCTCGGGCAGCGCCTCCACGGCGGCATGTTGGCCGACGGCACCTACCAGCCGCCGCGGGCATTGGTCCGTGAGCCGGCGCTGGCCGCATGGGAAGCCGCGTTGCGCTCTCGGGGAGGTGAACCGTTCGGGGCGTCGGCCGACCTGCTCGAAGGTCTGCGGATCCCGAACGCGGAGCAGCAGGCCGTGCTCCTGCGCAACGGCCTCGGGCTGCCGTTCTGGAACTCGCTCACCGTCATCGGCAAGATCGAGGCTCGGGGCCGACTCTTGGCCGAGATGTCGTTCCCCGATCTTCAGGACGCGATCGTCGACGACATCTCCGAGATGGCGATCGGACACCTCAACAAGGGCCTCTTGCTCGCCCACGGTCTCGACGAGGGTGGACTCCCCGACCAGGGCATCGGGGGTCACGATGCGATGTGGTTCGCCGCCCGCGACCTTGCGCTCGGCGCCGGGGCATTTCCCGACGTGGATCCGCCGGAGAACATCGGCCGCGCCGATGCCGGGACCCGCCACGTGCCGGAGATCGCGCCCGAGATCGAGGGCATGGTCTCGTTCCTCGCCAACCTGCTGATCATCGAGTTCCGGGCCGAGCTCGGGTTCGCCGACACGCAGCAGGTGCTCCGCACCCCGGATCTCTTCCTCGATCGCCGCGACGAGGCGGAACTCGCGGCCGAGATCGTCGAGCGGATCCGCACCGACGAGTCGATCCACGTGCGGTCGCTCAACCTCTACCTGGGCGAGATGCGGTCCGTGTGGTTCAGGACCCTCGACGGTGGGTCCGTCTCCGGAGCCGAGATCATCGATCGATTCTGGGACGGACTCGTGAGATGGGCGACCGTCGACCAACCGGCGCTCGCCGCAGACGAGTCGCGACGCATCCTGCTCGAGCGGATCGCCACGCACGCCGAGGCCGATCGGGTGCTCGCCGAGTTCGACGCCGCCGCCTGAATTCTTCGGGCTGGTGTTGTCAGTTCTGGCGCTGCCAGGCCGTGCTCAGCTCGGCGGAGTGGCCCCGGAGATCGCCGACGACCGCGTCGATGGCCTCCTTGAACATCGGCACGGGGAGGAACCGGACGCCATAGAGCAGCATGCCGTCGTTGCCTTGCCGGCAATGACGGATCATCGCCCGGCCGTCGATACCGCGGAAGCGCACGTTGACGTGGTCGCCGACGGCGTGGACGTTGCTGTCGGGGACCTCGACGAGGGCACCCTCGAGCGAGATGTCACGGATCCAGGCGGCCGCCGAGACCTCCTCACGGTGCTGCTTGAAGAAGCCGCTCCGTTCCACTCGCACGTTCCACGAGAGATCGAGATTGATCGCGGGATCGTGACGGGGGAGAAGCCGGTCGATGTGTGGTGCTTCGATTCCCATGCAGCTCACGGTACGACTCGCAACGATGGCAGGGAAGAGGCGCAATTCGTTCGGCCCAGGGGAAAGTGCCGTTCGACCCAACTGGGCTACCATTCGCCGCCGCGAGAAAGGTCCCGACATGCCCATCATCCACACCAGCCCTCTGCCCGACGTCGAGATCCCCGTGATGCCGGTCACCGAGTTCGTGCTGCGCCGAGCGGCGTCCACGCCCGACAAGATCGCGATCACCGACGGCCACTCGTCGGGCTACACGTTCGCGGCGCTGCGCGAGGCCGTGCACCGCATGGCCGGTGGCCTGCAGGCCCGTGGCTTCGGGCCGGGTTCCGTGCTCGGGATCATGGCGCCCAACGTCCCGGAATACGCGATCGTGTTCCATGCCGTCGCCGTCGCCGGCGGCACGATTACCACCATCAACCCCACGTATGGCGCCGAAGAGGTCCGTTTCCAGCTGCAGGATGCGGGCGCGTCGCTGCTGCTGACCGTGCCGATGTTCGCCGACGTGGCGACCACGGCCATGGAAGGAACCGACGTCGAGGAGCTGTTCGTCATGGGCGAGGCCGAGGGGGCGACCCCCATGGCGTCGCTCTTCGCCGACCCGATCGACCAGGTCGAGGTTGACCCCCGGACCCATGTGGTGGTGCTGCCCTACTCGTCGGGTACGACCGGCCTGCCCAAGGGTGTGATGCTCACCCACTACAACCTCGTGGCCAACATCTGCCAGATGGAGCACGTCCTCGACTACGGCGACGACGAGGCCGGGCTGGCCGCCCTGCCCTTCTTCCACATCTACGGCATGCAGGTGCTGATGAACGGGCTGATCGCCAATGGTGTTCGGGTGGTGACGATGCCCCGCTTCGATCTCGATCAGGCACTCGCTCTCGTGCAGAACGAGAAGATCACCCGCTTCTTCGCGGTGCCGCCGATGGTCCTCGGGCTCGCCAAGGCGCCGCAGGTCGACGACTACGACCTGTCATCGCTCAAGCAGGTCTTCTCCGGCGCAGCTCCGTTGGGCGCCGAGCTGGCCAACGAGGCCGGCGCCCGTATCGGTGTCGAGGTCATCCAGGGCTACGGCATGACCGAGCTCAGCCCCGTGACCCACAGCACCGTCGAGGGGCAGGGACGACCGGGCACCAGCGGGGTGGCGATCTCCAACGTCGAGTGTCGCATCGTCGATCCCGAGTCTGGCGAGGACCAGCCGGTCGGCGAGCGGGGCGAACTCTGGGTGCGTGGTCCGATGGTCATGACGGGCTATCTCAACAACCCCGAGGCGACCGCGGCCACCATCGACGAAGACGGGTGGCTCCACACCGGCGATGTCGCCATCATCGACGACCACGGGCACTACTCGATCGTCGACCGGATCAAGGAGCTGATCAAGTACAACGGCTTCCAGGTGCCGCCGGCGGAACTCGAAGCCCTCCTGATCACCCACCCGGCGGTGGTCGATGTCGCGGTGATCGGCGTGCCCGACGATGCGGTGGGCGAGCTCCCGAAGGCGTTCGTCACGCTGGCTCCCGGGGCATCGCTGAGCCTCGAAGAGGTCCAGGCGTTCGTCGGAGAGCACCTGGTCAGCTACAAGCAGATCCGTCTGCTCGAAGAGATCGACGTCATCCCCAAGAGCGCGTCGGGCAAGATCCTGCGCCGCGAACTCAGAGATCGGGACAACTGATCGACGTCATCGGCGCCGGTCGCCTGGTCACGCCCGACGGCGTCCTCGTCGACCACGAGGTCGTGGTCGACCACGGGACGATCGTCGACGTCCGGCCCTGCCGCGCCCGGCCCGAGCACCATCTGGTCGCGCCCGGGTTCATCGATCTCCAGGTCAACGGTCACGACGACGTCGACCTCGCCACGGCCGACGAGGTCGGGTGGCGCCGGATCAACGGTCTCCTGCTCGAACAGGGCGTGACGTCGTGGCTGCCGACCCTCATCTCGGCGCCGTTGGAGGTGCTCAGCGAGCGAGTGGAACGTCTGCGCGGCTTCATGGCCGTCGACGCGGGTCCGGATCCGGTCGGCATCCATCTCGAGGGCCCGTTCCTCGGCGCAGCCCGCGGCGCCCACCCCGCCGACGGTCCGATCGATGTCGACCTCGCCTGGCTGGACGCGCTGCCGACCTCGGTCCGCCTCATGACCCTCGGCCCCGAGTGCGGGGGAGTCGTCGATGCCATCGCACGGCTCGACGGTCGGGGAGTCGTCTGTTCACTCGGCCACACCACCGCCGACGCGGGCCAGACCGAGAGGGCGATCGATGCCGGCGCACGGCTGTTCACCCACGCGTTCAACGCGTCGGGCGTGCTGCACCAACGCGAGCCCGGCGCGCTGGGTGTCGCGCTGAGTGACGACCGGCTCGCCATCTGCCTGATCGCCGACGGCATCCATGTCGACCCACGGGTGCTCCGCCTCGCCTGGCGGGCCAAGGGGCCGTCCCGGATCGTGCTGGTCACCGACGCGACGGGGTGGCGGGCGGGTCGTCTGGGCGACGCGGGGGTCGCGCTCGTCGACGGTGCCCCGCGGCTCGCCGATGGAACCCTCGCCGGAAGCGCCCTGCGCATGGACGCCGCCGTTCGCTATTGCGTCGATGTCGTGGGGATCGCTCTCGTCGACGCACTGGCTGCGGCCTCGACGAACCCGGCTCGCGTGCTCGGGCTCGACGACCGGGGGTCGATCACCCCCGGTCGTCGAGCCGATCTCGTGGCGCTCACCGACGCGCTCCAGGTGGAGGTCACCTGGAGCGCCGGCACCCCGACCGAGGCTCAGCCGGCCGGGCTCGGATAGTCCGGCGGGTCCTCCGACTCCGGCCTGGTCACGTAGCGATCGATGGCCCCTTCGGGATCGAAGACCTTCGAGTCGGTGTCGGGCCACTCGCCGGGCAGGTAGCGGATGCCGCCGTCGACGTACTGGTAGACACCGGGTCCCTCCCGGTCGAGCTCGTCGGTGCCGATGGTGTCGGGATCCCACCACACCTCGGAGACGTCGTCGATGCCGTTGACGTCGGGAAGGATGTCGTCGGGCCAGAGCCCCTTGTCGCTGCCGAAGGAGATCGAGGGTGCGGTGATCGCTCCCCGTCGCGTGGGCGCGGCGTTCATCATCGTGTCGGCGAAGCTCTCATGGGTGAGGTCGGGCCCGGTTCCCTGCAGCAGGGCGAACGTGAGCGATGCCTGCCACTGGATCCCGATGGTGTCGCCGGCGGGAGGCGGCTCCCCGTGGAACCACTCGTAGAGGAAGTAGTTGCCACCCACCTCACGCGCGATGGGTACCGACGTGTTGCTCATCCCGAACGCGTGCGCCCACTGCTGCTGGTCGTAGGTGCGGCCGAACACCGAGGTGTCGACCAGTGTCGTGCCCGACAGGACCCACTCCGGGAAGTACTCCTGTTCGGTCGCCGCGATCGTGAAGTCGCGCGGCGCGATCGGATCACCGGCGAACACGATGCTGGTGACGCCGGCACTCTTCAACGACGCGATGATCGTGGTCGCCTGCTCCTGGAGGGTCAACGGGTCGAGCTTGTAGGGGATCAACGGGTCGAGGGTGACGCCGTACTCCTCGGCGAGGAGGTCCCGGAAGTTCTCGGCCACCTGGGTCGAGACGTCGTCGGTCTCGAGGTAGAGGTAGCCGAACGAGCGTTCCTGGTCGGCGAAGTCCGGGCTGTGGATCGCGTTGCGGCCTGCCAGTCGCTTGCCGATGTACTCGGCCAACAGGATCCGGCTCTGTTCGGCGGATTTCGTGACGGTGTGGAGATAGGGGTAGTTCTCCTGCGCGGTCGCGCCGCCGAGGCAGTTGCACATGATGCCGTTGGCGGCGAGGGTCTCACCGAAGACGTTGAGTTGGAGGGTGGGACCGCCCCACACCATGAACGGCTGGTAGTCGCGGGCGATCGTCTCGGCGTCCGCGATGGCTGCGACCTCGTCGTCGCTCGTGCCCGTCGCCGCGTAGCGGACCAGTTCGACATCGCGGCCGTAGGTCTCGAAGAACGAACCGTAGAACTCGGCCAGCCCCACATGGGTGTCGAAGACCTCCTCGGGAGTGTCGTCGTTGGCGATGGGGCCGGTGATGTAGTCGAGCACGGGATCGACCTCAGGGGCGGTGTACACGACGATCGTGATCGTGTCGGCGGTGACGCCGGTCTCGGTCGCGCCGCCGTTGTCGCCCTCCCACGGGACGACGCACTCACCGGCGAAGAAGTCGGGGTACGCATAGGTGCCCCGGTCGGTGTCGCACTTGTCGCCCCAGTCGAATTCCCCGGTGAGACCGACCGCGTCGGCCTCGGTCCACGAGACCCGCCCGTCGGCCGTGATCGCCTCCATCGGATCGCCGGAGACGGGACCCGACGTCGTGGTGTCGGGATCGGTGGTGTCGGGATCGGTGGTGTCGGGGTCGGTGGTGTCGGGGTCGGTGGTGTCGGGATCGGTCTGCACGTCGCCGTCGCCGTCGTCGCCTCCCGACAGTACGAGCACGGCCACGACGATGACGACGATCAACGCGATCGCACCGAGTGGCCCCCATCGCCTGAGTTGTCGGCCCAGATTGGCTTCTTCGACGTCGGTCATGTCATTCCCCCACTGTCATCGGATGTCGTCACGTACCCCGTTCCCCCGAACGGGCGATCACATCCTCGTTCGTTCCGAGGTAGGACGCCACTACTTGGGGGTGGTGCAGCACATGGTCGGCCGTGCCGTCGGCGATCACGGCGCCCTGATCCAGCGCGATGATCCGGTCGGCGACGGCCGAGACGAGCGGCATGTCGTGTTCGATGACCAGCATCGCAGCACCGAGCTCGTCACGGATACGCGTGAGCACCGGGGCGAGCGCTTCGGTCTCGCGCTGGGCGATCCCGCTCGACGGTTCGTCGAGCAGCACGACCTGCGGCGCATGAGCGACGACACACGCGAGGTCGACGATTCGTCGTGAGCCGGTCGACAGTTCACGCAGGAACTTGTGGCGGAACGCGCCGAGCCCGAGGAGTTCGATGAGCTCGTCGACTCGCAGCCGGACCTTCTCCTCGGCGTCGTGGACGTTGGGGAGATAGAGCATCGCGGCGAGTGCGCTGCGAACCTCGATCTCCTGTTCGAGCGCAACGGCCATCGCTTCGGCGACGGTCAACGACGGGAACAGTCGGGCGTCCTGGAACGACCGCCCCAACCCCCGTCGGGCTCGTTGGAACGGTGCGAGGCCGGTGACGTCACGACCGTCGAGGATCACCTGGCCGTCGTCTTCGGGCGTGAATCCGGTGACCACATCGAAGAATGTGGTCTTCCCGGCGCCGTTCGGACCGATCAGGCCGATGATCTCGCCTGGCTGGACTCGGAGGTTGACGTCGTCGACCGCTCGGATGCCGCCGAAACTCCGCGAGAGCTCGATGGTCTCGAGGATCGGCGGTGCGTCGGCATCGAAGCCGGGCGAGGGGTCGACGGTGGCGCGGCGAGGCCGATCGTGAGTCCTGCCGACCGATTGGCCGACCGCGGCACCCGCGCCTTCGAGGAACACAGAACGCAGCACGTCGGGGCGGTCGAGCAGCTCGGCCGTGGGTCCGTGGAAGCGGATCTCGCCCTTCTCCATGAAGTAGGCCGTCTCTGCGATCGTGAGGGCGACGTTGACCGACTGATCGACGAGGATGATCGTGACGCCCTCGTCTGCGAGCTGGCGCAACACCGGGAGGAGCTGTTCGACGATCACGGGCGCGAGCCCGAGCGAGAGTTCGTCGACCATCAGGAGGCGAGGTCGGCCGAGCAGCGCCATGCCGATCGCCAGCATCTGCTGCTGACCTCCGGACAGATTCGCCGCGGGTTCCTCGCGTCGCGTGTCGAGCGCGGGGAACAGCTCGTAGACGCGTGCGGCCTCGGCCGCGAGTCCCTCCGGATCGCGGCGACGGAGCCAACCGGCGACGTCGAGGTTCTCCTGGACGGTGAGTGACGGGAAGACTCCCTGCCCGCCGGCGACCTGGATCACCCCGCGTTGGGCGACCTCGTTGGGGGGCGCGAAGGTCATCTCCCGGCCATCGAAGATGATCGCGCCGCGGTCGGCTTCGACGACGCCCGAGATCGACTTGAGCAGGGTCGACTTGCCGGCCCCGTTGGTGCCGAGGAGGGCGACGATCTCACCCTCCTCCACCTCGAAGTCGATGTCGAAGAGGATCTGGACGTCGCCGTAGGACACGTTGAGCCCGCGAACCAGGAGCAGCTTGCTGCGGCCCGCTCTCCGCTCGCTGGCGACCTCGGCCCGCGCCGCTGCCGTCTGCCAGACCTGGGCGATGTCGTCCTTGATCACGAGTCCCGCGGTGGAGATGACCAGTCCACCGATGAGATAGACGGGCGCCATCATGCCCATGCCCCAGCGGATGCCCCAGGCATCACCGATCGCCCCGATCAACGGAAGCACGATGAGACCCGGCAGGATCCACAGCGAACCGATCGAGAAACCGAGGGCACGGGCCCGCGGTGGGATCGCCATCGACAGGACCGCGAAGATCGTCGGGACGAACATCGCGTTCACGAGTGAGGCGACGGCCGCCGCACCGGTGGCCACCCACCAGACCGGGGCGCTGGCGAAGACGACCATGATCCCGGCGTTGAAGAACGCTGTGACCGCGAGGAAGCGAAGGACGAGGCCCGGGTCCCGGGCCATCAGCCGTGTGCCGATGCGGGCGCCGATGACGAGCCCGATCAGGCCCGCCGGCTCGACCGCGGCGGCAAGCACACCTCGGGCCCGCTCGTCGAAGCCGAACACCTCGTCGTAGAGCAGCGAGGCGAACGTGCCGAAGCCGATCAGCGATGCGGCGAGGAAGGGGAGTGCGAACCAGATCCGCTTCAGGCTCTCGATCTTCCACATCATCCGCCACGCCTCGGCATAGGACGGTGCGTCCTCCTCGGTGGCGATGGCCTCGTCGCTCGCCCCCATGGCGCGTCGCTCGTGGGCGCCGCGGATGGGTTCCTTCATCCGCAGGCCGAGGAGGACGAGGACCATGGTCGGAATGGCGAAGATGATGAACGGCCAGCGCCAGCCGAACTGGTAGGCGACGAGGCCGGCGACGATCGGGCCGACGATCTGGCCGACCACATTGGCCGCACGGTGGAACGCGAAGACGTTGTTGCGGTGCTCGGGCGCGTAGTAGTCGGCGATCAGCGAGTTGTGGGTGGGGTCCACGACGGCCTTGCCGATCCCTGATCCCGCTCGGGCGACGGCCAGGGCCCACAACACCCATGCCAACCCCGTGACGAAGGAGAAGACGGCCCAGATGGCGGCACCGATGAGCGTCAGGCGGGTTCGCGAGCCTCGGTCGGCCAGCTGGGCGATCGGGACCTGGAGAACCAGTGCCGCGGCACCCACTGCGGCGACGATGCCGAGCACGCCGGTGAGGTTGAGGCCGAACTCCTCACGGATCTCCGGCAGCAGCACACTGAACGCGGTGCGATCGAGCTCGTCGACCGCGTTGAGGCCGAAGAGGATCAGCAACGGATAGACGGGTCCGCCGCCGGTGATCCCGTCGAGGGTCCGGGCCGGATGCGCGATGGCGCGGGCGATCGGGCCGATACGGCTCATGTCGGCTCCTCAGTGTCCGGCAGTGGATCGACGCCGAGGACGGCCGCTTCCTCGGCCTTCGTCGGCGCGACGTCCGCCAGCAGGCTCGGCACGATGATGCCGCGCTGCGTGGCCACCCAGCGCAGCCACTGATCCCGTAGCCAGTAGAGGAGGCCGCCGATGCCCGACGGCACCACGAGGAGTACGACCAGCACGCCGACCCCGGTGGCGAAGAACACCCACTCGCCCGGCAGGAACCAGCCCATGCCTTGGAGGTAGACGGCGCCGATCACGCCGCCCGACAGACTGCCCAGGCCGCCGATCACGCCCATCACGAACACCTCGATGCTGTCGTTGGGCTCGAAGCTCGTCGCGGTGTAGATCTTGAGGGTGTAGGCGTACAGCCCGCCGGCCACCGCGGCGACCGCCCCCGAGAGTGCGAAGCCGGTCAGCTTGGCCCGCAGCGGGCTGATCCCGAAGGTCTGCGCGGCCGCCTCGTTCTCGCGTAGCGCGAGGAGTACCCGACCCGTTCGGGTGCGGCGCACGCCGCGAACGGCGACGAGCACAACCGCGAGCCCGACAACGGCGACGTAGTACATGCGGGTGGGGCTGTCGATGTCGAGCCGGCCGAAGAGCGGCAGGCGTTGGAACGGGCTGTCGTGGACCCAGGAGCCGACCCAGAACTCGTCGTTGAGGAAGTAGCTGGTGGTCGCCAGCGAGAAACCGAGCGAGGTGACCGCGAGGAACAGGCCCCGTTGTCGCAGCGCCGGAAGCCCGACGACGACCGCCACCACCGCGCCGACGGCAGCCGAGGCGAGCAGCGCGAGGATCAGGTCGACGTCCCACTCGTGGCTGAGCTTCGACGTCACTGCGGCGCCGACCGCCACGAACGCCATCTGCCCGAGCGACACCTGGCCCGCCCACCCGGTCAGGACGATCACCGAGACGCCGATGATCCCGAACACGGCGACCGCGGTGGCCTTGATGAGGTCTGCGGTGCCGAGGAAGAGGGGCAGTGAGAGGGTGCCCGCGGCGAGGATGAGGGCCAGCGCGGCCCTGGTCGCCATCACCTCCGGCACGCGACGCAGCTCCGGCGGTACGTCTCGGATCTCCTCGGCTGCTTGCCAGGTCGAGGTGTCGTCGGCATCGGCCCGACTGTCGCTGCGGCCGACCAGCGAACGCACCAGGAGGGCGACGATGATCACCCCCGCGAGCACTGCGCCGCTCTCGGCCGGACTGCGATTGTTGGCGACCATGCTGGTCTCGAGGACACCGAGCGCGACGGCGCTGGTGGCGATGGCCGGGAGATTCGTGAGGTTGCCGAGTGTGAGCGCCGCCAGCGCGCGGAGGAGAACACCGAACGAGAGGGCGGCGCCGACCGGCAACCCGAGGATGCCCGCCCGGAGCCAGATGGCGATGAACGCGAGCGTGGTGGCGATCGACCACACGATCGTGTGGAGTCGGCGCACCGGCACGCCCAGGAGGCCGGCGAGATCGGCGCGCTCCGCTGCGCCCCTGATCGCCGTGCCCATGACCGTGCCGCGAAGGAAGAGGGCCACGGCGGCCATTGCCAGCGGGGCGACCACCCAGGCGACGACGTCGTCCTCGCGGAAGATGATCGACTCCACCTGGAATTTGAACTCGACGGGGAAGTGCACCTTCTGTGAACGCGACTCGGCGTCCCAGAGGTCGGCCATCCAGAACGCGAGGAAGACGAGCAGCTGGCTCAGACCGAGGGTGACGACGGTGAGGATCAGCCGGGCCGATCGGAAGAAGCGCCGGATGACGATGAGTTCGACGAGCGCCCCACCGACGATCGCCACCGCGAGTCCGGCGAAGAAGCCGAGGAAGTAGTTGAGCCCGGTGACGGCCACCAGCATCACGCCGAGCAGACCGGGGATGTAGCCGAGGTCGGCCTGGCTGAAGTTCAGCACCCGGTTGGCCCGATAGATGAGGGCCATGCCGACCGCGATCAACGCGGTCAACAGGCCGATCGTGGCGCCCTGGAGGATGAACCCGAGATCGGTGCGGAACAGCACTGTCTGTACCGCCAGGACCGCTGCAGCCGGCCCGAGTGTCGCGACCATGGGGCCGACACGCTCCTGCAGACGGTCGGGCAACGACGGGACGTTCACGCGACGGGCACCCCTTGTTCGACGACGACGTACTGCCGATGCGGATCGTCCTGCGGGATGCGCACCGGTTCGGCGCCGGCGGCGGGATCGCCGTCGAGCTTCACCGCGCCGTCCGGGGCGTACTGGAGGATGTAGGTCTTGCGGACGGCGTCGGTCGTGTTCGGGCCCGTGAGATGGGGGGTCAGCGAGGAGAAGACGACCGCCCCGCCCCGACCGACGGGGGCCGGAATCGCATCGGCATGGTCGGCGAAACACTGAAAACCCAGCGGGTCGACATAGTCGTGGAGGAGGGTGCCGCCGCGGTGGAGGCCGGGAACCACCCACGGGCAGCCGGCTTCGACCGTCGCATCGCTCAGGGACAACCACACGGTGAGGTACTGCTGTGGCTCGACGAACGTGTACCCGTTGTCCTGGTGCCACGGGAACCGTCGGGGTTTGTCGGGCTTCTTGTAGACGATCTGGTCCCAGTAGAGGCGGACATCCGGGCCGATGAGGTCGTGGCACAGCCCGGCGATCGCGGGGTGGGCGCTGAGTGCCCGTGCCGCCGCGGACCGGGCGACCGCATGCGGCGCGAAGACGATCGCCCCCGACTCGGCGATCGAGAGACGTTCGTCGGGGAGCGTCTTCAGGGCCGCGTCGACCTCCGCCTCGATCGCGTCGAGTTCGGCGGTCACCGTCGTGAGTGTGTCGTCGTCGATGAGGTCCGCGACGACGAGCCAGCCCTCCTCGTGGAACTGGTCGATCTCCGGCATGGTGAGGAAACACGGAGCGGTCTCCGCCCTGGTCCAGGCGAAGTCGACGTTCCAGGGATGGGACTGCACGGGCGTCACTCTTCCATGATCGGTTTGTGCGGGCCAGACCATGTCGGGTTCCGCAGTGGCGTAGGCCCTTCGACCGGGGCCGTGTGGGCCGAATTGCCAGTGCCCGGCAGCGGTGGCGGGCGAGTACCATCACCATCCGTGACGACAGGATCCGACACCACCCCCGTCGCGGCGGGCAACGTTCTCGACGAGCTGATCGCCGAGCGCGGTCACCTCGTGATCGACGGAGCGATGGGAACCGAGCTCTTCGCTCGTGGCCTTCCCCCTGGTGATGCGCCGGAGCGCATGAACCTCGACATGGCCGAGGCCGTCCAGGCGGTCCACCGTGCCTATGTCGAAGCCGGGTCCGACATCATCTTGACCAACAGCTTCGGCGGCACGAAGTTCCGGCTCGCGCTCCACGATCTCGACGACCGGGTCGTCGAGATCAACGCGGCTGCTGCCCGCAACGCCCGTGCCGCCGCCGACGAAGCCGAACGCCGCGTGCTCGTGGCCGGATCGATGGGGCCCACCGGGGAACTGATCGTCCCGCTGGGCTCGCTCGAGCCGGCCGACGCGCAGGCTGCGTTCGCCGAACAGGCGGAAGGACTCACTCAGGGCGGCGCCGATCTGCTCTGGATCGAGACCATGAGCTCGCTCGAGGAGATCGAAGCCGCGATTGCCGGCGCCCGTCAGGTCAGCCACCTCCCCGTCACCGTCACCCTGAGCTTCGACACCGCCGGGCGCACCATGATGGGGGTCACCGGCACACTGGCCGCCGAGCGGCTGACCGAGCTCGGTGTCGCCGCGATCGGTGCCAACTGCGGCAACAACCTCGCCGAGACCGAAGCCGCCCTCGCCGAGATCCGTGCTGCGACCCACGTGCCGGTCATCTCCAAGGCCAACGCGGGCATTCCCGAGTGGCACGGTGCCGAGCTGTCCTACAGCGGCTCTCCGGAGGTCATGGGCGCCCATGCGCATCGTGTGCGCTCCGCGGGCATCGAGATCATCGGCGGATGTTGCGGCAACTCTCCGGCGCACGTCGCGGCGATCCGCGGTGTGCTCGACGGAACGATCCCGGTTCCCGACGTGGAGGTCGCGCTCGCTCCCGAACGCGCCTCGGGCGACGGCGCCGCCCGCCGCGCTCGCCGGCGTCGCGGCTGACCTACTCGGCGCCCACCCCCGCATCGTGCAGGTGGTGGATGGGATCGTGGATGAGGTACGTGGCGAAACTCGCGATCGTGAACTCGGCGCCGTCGCTGCGTACTCCGGTGCGGTCCCACTCGTCGCCTTGCACCTGATCGAAGCGATCGGCCAGCGCAGTCGACGCCGCGAGTAGTTCCTCGGCGACCACCGCCGGGTCGGCCTCGTGATAGCGCTGCGTGATCGCGGTCTCGTCCTGGTCCCAGTTCGGATAGTGCGGGTCGACCTCGGTGAGCATCATCTCGAGCCGGGCCAGGTAGAGCACGTGGACGTCACGCACGTGGCAGGCATATTCGAGCGGCGACCACACCGCCGGTGCCGGGCGCGTCCGCACGTCGGCCGACCGCAGGACCTCGAGCCACTGTTCGGTGTTCTCCCGGATCATCGCACCCACGCCGACGGGATCGACCGAGGAGGCCCAAAACCCGCATTCGGCGCAGGGAGTGTGGAGGACCCAGGTCCAGTCCTTCTCATCAGGTACCGGTGTGTCAGGAACCGGCGTGTCGGGAACTGGGTGGTTGCTCATCGGCGCCATCCTTGCCGATCAGGATCCGGGGGTGCGAGCCATTTCGATCTACGGTGCACTCGTGTCATCGGAGCTCGAACTCGCAGCGTCGCTCGGCGCCATCACCAATCTCGTCCACGGCTTCATCTACTTCGCGCCCGAAGCGGCGACGGAGTACGCGGCGCTCGGTCTGGCGCCGGAGCACCAGTACTTCGCCAGTCGGGCCGCACCGATGGGCCCGGTCCCCGCCGAGGTGGTGATCGCGACCTTCTTCAACTTCAACCCGGAGATGGTGCGGCACGCGATTCCCGCTGCGTGGGAGTCGGCGTCGCCTGCGGCGATCCAGGACGCCCGCATGCGCGCTGCGTCGGCCGTGCTGGCCCGATGCTGCGCATCCGTCGAGGCGGCCGCCGTGGCCGAGGCCGGCGAACTCGCCGCGGCGATGCTCGCCCCGCTCGGCTACGAGGGGAAGCCGCTGGCCGGCGCCAATCGGGCCGTCTCCGAGCCGGATGACCCGTGGGCGCTCCTGTGGCAACGCATCACGATCCTGCGCGAGTGGCGCGGTGACGTGCACGTCGCCGCGCTGACCGCGGCGCCGGTCGACGCGGTCGAGGCACTGATCCTGCATGCCGCCACCGATCAGGTGCCCCGGGCAACGCTGGTGTCGACCAGGCAGTGGCCCGACGACCGTTGGGCTGCCGGTGTGGCTCGCCTCCGATCCCGCGGACTCGTCGATGCCGAGGAGCGCTTCACCGATGAGGGTCGGGCGTTTCGTGACGACATCGAGCACCGGACCAACGTGGCGTGCATCCCGATGGTCGATGCCGTGGGTGTCGACGAGGCCCGGCGCTTCGTGGAACTCCTCAAGCCGATCCGCCGGGGTCTGCTCGACGGTGGCGCGTTCGCGATGATGGGCCGATGACCGCATCCGACCGTTCCGCACGGGTGATCGGCGCGATGTTCGCCGGGGCCGGGTCTGCGCACTTCGCGCGACCCGACTTCTTCGAGGCGATCGTTCCCCGCTGGTTCCCGAATCCGAAGTTCGCCAACCAGGCCTCGGGCGCCGCCGAGATCGTCTGTGGCTTGGCAATGTTCCCCCGACGGACCCGCCGATGGGCGGCGTTCGGGCTCCTCGGCATCCTGGCCGGGGTCTTTCCCGCCAACGTCGACATGTATCTCCACGATGTCGACATGTCACCGGGCGACGACGGGCGCATGGAGCGGGTCGAGAACGCCGAGGGCGTCCGGACGCGCAATCTCGTCCGACTTCCGGTTCAGTTCGTCTTCGCGGCGCTGGTGTGGCGTCACACCCGCCGCGTCTCTCTCACACAGGATGTGTCCGCATGACACCGAGAATCTCTGTCACACCGAAGATCTCGATGACCCTCGTCACCTTCTCGGCCGACGACCCGGGAGGGTGGGCGCACCTCACCGCCCGGGTCAAGGCGGCCGACGCGGCCGGGCTCGACCGGATCGCGGTGTCGGATCATGTGGCGTTCGGGGAGCGACTCGATGCCTATGGCGACCCGAAAGCGGGGGGCACGGCCGGTGGCAAGCAGCCGACCGGGCCCGACGGCCACTGGCTCGAACCGCTCACGACCATCGCCCATCTGACCGCGGTGACGACGCGCCTGCGCTTCACGACCAACATCCTCCTGGCAGCGCTGCGGCGCCCGGTCGTGCTCGCGAAGATGGCGTCGACGATCGACGTGCTCAGCGGCGGCCGTCTCGACCTCGGCGTCGGGGTCGGGTGGCAGGCCGAGGAGTACGAGGCGGCCGGTCTGGACTTCGCCGACCGCGGCGCCCAGCTCGATCACACCCTCGAGGTCATCCAGACGTTGTGGCGTGAGGAACGGGCATCGATCAGCTCCGACCGGCTCACGTTCGACGGCATCCACCAGATGCCGAAGCCCGTGCAGCCCGGCGGTGTCCCGATCTGGGTGAGCGGCACCGTCAATCCCCGTTCGATGCGGCGCCTCGCCCGGTTCGGACAGGGGTGGATCCCGTGGGGCCCCGACGCCGCCGATCTCCCTACCGGCATCGAGAAGATGCGGGCCGCCGTGGCCGCCGAGGGTCGCGATCCCGACGACATCGAGGTCGTCGCCAACCTGCCCATCGCGACCGACGATGCGGGTGTTCCCGATTTTGCCGGCTCGATGGCCGGTGTCGGCGATCTCGCCGCGGCTGGAGTCACCGACTTCCGGGCGATGCTGCGCCTCGCGCCCGATGCGGCCGACGCCGAGGAACGAATCGCGGAGATGGTGGCGGCGTTCCGAGCCGCCACCTGACAGTCGTCGCCGACCGCTACCAGGTGTCGATGTGGGGGCGGGGCATCCGTTCGGGGTCGGCGGGTGTGCTCCGCAGGAGGTTCACGATCCGGCGGCGGGTGTCGGCCGGGTCGATGACGTCGTCGACCTCGTGGTGCGCAGCGGCGTTGAGGGCCTTCGATCGCTGGTACATCGCCTGCACGCGCGCGTCGAATGCCGCCGCCCGCTCGTCGGGATCCTCGATGGCCTCGAGTTCGCGACGCGCCCCGAGGGTCACGGCGCCCTCGATGCCCATGCCGCTCACCTCGCCGGTCGGCCAGGCGACCGTCATCAGCGGGGCATGGAAGCTGCCGCCCGCCATCGCCTGGGCACCGAGTCCGACCGCCTTGCGCAGCACCACGGTTGCGAAAGGGACGCGGAGGCTTGCCCCGACCACGAACATGCGCCCGAAACGGCGCACCTGCGCCTGCTTCTCGGCCTCGGGACCGACCATGAACCCGGGCGTGTCACAGAGGAAGAGGAGCGGCAGTCCGTGTCCGTCGCACAGCTGCATGAATCTCGATGCCTTGTCGGCGCCGTTCGCGTCGATCGCTCCGCCGAGATGCAACGGGTTGTTCGCGAGGATGCCGACGGGCCGGCCCTCGATGCGAGCCAGCGTGGTGATCATGCCCTCACCGAATGTGGGCCTGAGCTCGAGCGGCGAGCCGACGTCGGTCATCACGCGGATGACCTCCCTGACGTCGTAGGCGCGTTTGCGGCGCTCCGGAACGACGTCGCGCAGCTCGGCCTGGTCGGCGCAGTCCCACGTCTCGACCCGGCCCTGGAAGAACGACAGATAGTGCTTCACCGCGGCGACGGCCGCGGCGTCGTCGTCGACCAGCACGTCGATGACCCCGTTGGCCGTCTGCACGTCGACGGGTCCGATCTCCTCGGGAGCGAACACACCCAGACCGCCGCCCTCGATCATCGCCGGCCCGGCCATGCCGAGGTTGGCGTCGGGGGTTGCGATGATGACGTCGCAGACTCCGGCGAGTGCCGCGTTGCCGGCGAAGCAGCGTCCGGAGACGACGGCGACGGTGGGGACGAGCCCGCTCAGCCGTGAGATCGCCGCGAACGAAGGGACGGTGAGCCCGGCGACCGTCGGGATGTCGGTGTCGCCGGGTCGACCACCGCCGCCCTCGGCGAACAAGACGAGAGGGAGCCGCAGCCGTTCACAGATGTCGAAGAGCCGGTCCTTCTTCTGGTGGCCCCGGTAGCCCTGGGTGCCGGCCAGCACGGTGTAGTCGTAGGACATCACGGCGCAGCGGCTCGTCTCGTCGGGGAACCGATCGCCGTTGATCCGGCCGATCCCGCCCACGATCCCGTCGCCCGGCGTGTTGGCGATCAGGTCGTCGCGTTCACGACGCGCCGTCTGCGCGGCGTACATGAACGAGCCGTACTCCTCGAAGCTGCCTTCGTCGACCAGGTCACGGAGGTTCTCGCGAGCGGTGCGTCGCCCGCGGGCGTGGACCTTCGCGACGGCGTCGGGTCGGGCGGTGTCGTCGAGCATCGCCCGTCGTTCCCGCAGCTCGGCAAGATCCGCACGCTCCCGGTCGGTGTCGGGGTCGGCGTCGGGGTCGGCGCGGCGGGTGGTCGGCGACCGCGGCGTGATCGCGCCGGCGGTCACCGTGGCGATGACGGCACCCTTGGCAAGGACGTCACCGACCTCGGTCTCGATCGTCGCCACGATCCCATCGGCGTCCGCGTTCACCATCTGCTCGATCTTCATCACCTCCACCACCGCGAGCACGTCGCCGGCGGCCACCTCGTCGCCGACGGCGACCCGCAGCTCGACGATCGTGCAGTCGGAGGGCGCAGCTGCGGCGTGGGTGTCCATCGCGCGGAGTCTCGCGGAGGGTCGACTCGCGTTCCAAGACGACCTGATGCCGGTTCGTGTCCGATTTTCTCTAGGCTGACGACGCCAGGCTCACTTTGAGTCCGGCGGTAATCGAAAGGAATGCCCAATGCCGACGGGCACAGTGAAGTTCTTCAACAACGAGAAGGGATACGGGTTCATCTCCCGGGAAGACGGCGACGACGTCTTCGTTCACTTCTCCAACATCGACGGCTCGGGTTTCCGAACTCTCGAAGAGGGCCAGAAGGTCGAATTCGAGGTCGGTCCGGGCCGCAAGGGCGACGAAGCCCTCGGCGTGAAGGTCATCTGAGCACCTGATCGTCCGCCTCTCGAAGGTACGAAACGGCACCCCGGTCCGGGGTGCCGTTCTCGTTCTCGGCCGAGGTCGCGGACAACACCGGCGGCGACGGTCCTTCACTTCGACCCGTCGCTTCCGACGGGATGGTCGTGGATCCCTTCGCGCGCACCAGCTCGACCGACGAACGTGTCGTCGACCTCGCTGCCCGTGTCGCCCTGGCGTGGTCTGTCGTCTATCTGCTGTGGCGCGCCGTCTTCACCCTCGGCGGCGCCGACGCACCGACCGCGGCCGTCCTGTTCACGGCCGAGGTTCTCGCCGTCGTCGTGTTCGCGGCACGGGTCCACTCGGCTCGCGACCAGCCGATCGAGGTCGTCGTGTCGCCCGGCGCACCGATGCCCGACATCGCGGCAGTCATCGACGCGACCGGGACATCGGTCGACGAGCTCCGCACCACCCTGGTCGCCCTGCGTCGTGTCGCCGGAATCGATCGGGTGTCGGTCGTCGACGGCGACGACTCGCGGCGACTGCGTACCGTCGCCGAGCGTCTCCACGCGACCGTGGTCGACCCGTCGACCGGGTTCGACGAAGCGGTGATGTCCTCGGGGACGAGCTGGGTGCTCCTCCTGCGGTCCGGCGACCTTCCGATGCCGGACCTCGTGTCGGTTGCCGCGGCGCGTTGCTCGTCGCCCGACATCGCCGTCATCCAGGTGGGGATCGAAGAGGCCGATCCCACGTCCTTCGAGTACGACCCCGACGGGCACTGGTCACTCGAGCCGTTCGAGCAGCAGGTCGTCCGGCCGCGGCTCGCCGCCCGGGGATCGGTTCCCTGGTACGGCGACGGTCCGGTGCTGGTGCGGCGTAGCGCGCTCGCCCGGTTGGACTCGGTCGGCGCGGGCCACATGCTCGACGATGCACGAAGGGTCGGGCTCGACGTGATCCGCAGCGGCATGATCGTGACCCACCTGCCGCTGACCCTCGCCCGGGTGCGGGGGCCGCACGGCCTCGGTGAGAGCCTGGCCCGACGCCATGGCCGAGCCGCCCGGGCGTTGCGGGCCCTCGGTCCGAACGATCTCCGGGGCATTCCGCGCCCGGCGCAGCTGGCCCACCTCGAGGCCCTCGTGCCCACGATCGCCGCCCTGCAGCGGGTGCTCCTCGTCGCCGGCGCAGTCCTCACCCTGGCGTTCGGCCGGGTGCCGATGCACGCGTCGGTGCCCGTTCTCGCCGCGCTGGCCGGCCCGAGCTACCTGCTTCGGTGGTGGGCACACCGTCAGTTCGGCCGGGGCCGTCTGGGACCGTTGTCGATCCTGCGCAGCGACCTGCGCTCGCTCGGCGTCGATCTCATGCCGCTCGGCAACCTCAGCCATCGAGCGAACCGAGCCGGGCTGGGGGCACTCGTCGCGATGATTCTGGTGCTCGACGTCGCCGTCATCATCGGGGCCGTCTCCGTGTGGCGGGACTGGACGAACCGTCTTCCGGTGTCCGCTGCCGTGATCGCCTTCGCCCTCACCCTCGGATTCCTCGCCGTCGCGATGGAGGTGTTGTTCGATGCCGTGGTCCGTCACCAGCGGCGGTCGAACCAGCGGGTGCGGCTCGGCCTGGTCACCTGCCGCATCGAGGAGATCGAGGGTCAACTCGTCGACCTGTCGACGGGCGGTGCCGGCATCGTCGTGCCCGCGACCGCCGACAGCATCCCGGATGTCGACGATGTCACCACCGTCGCGTTCCGGATTCCCGACGCCGACGGCGCGTGGCGCAACGTCTCGGCGCTGGTCCGGATCGCCCACCGTCATGCCGACCCCGAAGGGGGCGTCCGGCTCGGGTTGGCGTTCGACGACCCGACCGACGCGCCACTCGATCCGGTGATCGAGTTCCTCACGATCGACCGGCGGCTCGTCGCCCTCGGGCGTCACGAGGCGGCCTACGGCTGAGGTCAGAGGTCGACCGGCGATCCGCCGGCGGCGGCGCTCCGTCCGGCCGCCCGGGTCAGCGAGGTCACGCCCAGTCCCACGTCGAGTGACGGCCAGGGTTCGCTGCGCCCGTCGCAGACGGCGGCGAAGCGCCGCATCTGCTCGACGAAGCCGAGCGCGACGAGCGGGTGTTCGTCGCTCGTGGCCACGGCGCGGCCGTCGAGTTCGAGGGTGGGGAGCGGCCACAGCCCGATGGTTGCCACCCCCGTGGCACTCGCCGCCTCGAGCTCGGTGAATGCGTCCGGGGTGTACTCGTCGCGGTCTGATCCGACCCACTCCAGCGCGGCCGTCACCGTGCGTCCGTCGGTCAGGGTGACGCTGGCCGTCGCCTGGGCATCGTGGAGCGTCGCGGCAACCGACAGCGCAGCTGCGCCGCCCGCCATCAGTAGTACCGGCCACGCCCCGGCGAAGGGTTCGGAGAAGAGGTCTGTTACGTGATCTCGGCGGATCGCCCGGCCTCGCAGCGCGAGGTGGTGGACATCGCCGAGGTCGGCGATGGCCCGCAACCCCTTCTTCACGGTGGGGGCGTGCAGGAGGTTGACGGCCGTCATCGCCCTGGGACGACGGGCGGTCACCCGCACGGGTGACTCGACGAGGACAGGCAGATCCTCCGGCACTCGATCGAGGATCTCCGGGGCCGCGTCGGGGTCGACGGCGATCACGAGACCGTCGGCCCGCGCCACCATCTCGGCCAGATCGAGGTCGGGTACCCGCGCCGCCTCCGCCAGCGGGCCGGCGCTTCCCGGGCGCCCGCCGACACCGACCAGATCGACGCCGGGTACGGCGATCGCCGCCTCGGCGTGGAGTGTGGCGGCCCGCCCCCCGCCGACGATCGCGATCCTGGTCACGTCGACATGTTCGCACCTCGATGCCCTGACCGCCGTCTCGCGGAGGCGGCCAGTACCGTTGGTGCGGTGCGTGGGCTCATCGGTCTCCTCCGATTCGCAACGGTGATCATCGGCGGCGGCATCGCCGTTGCGTTCACGCTCGCCGCCCTCGGGCCCCGCATCGTCGAGATCTACGGCGCCAACGAGTCGACCGCCGTCGAGATCAATCTGGAGGAGTTGGCGCTGCGCACGATCGTCTACGACGCCAACGGCGACGAGTTCGATGTGCTGTACGGCGAGCAGAATCGACAGCTCGTCGAGCTCGACGACGTGAGCGCGGCAATGATCGAGGCGGTCATCGCGGTCGAGGACGAGGGGTTCTACGAGCACACGGGCATCGATGCGAAGGCGATCGCCCGTGCGTTCATCCGCAACGTCAACGCCGGCGGGATCGAGGAGGGCGGCTCGACGATCACCCAGCAGTTGATCAAGAACGCCGTTGTGGGCGACGACCAGGACGTCGATCGCAAGATCGCCGAGGCGGCGCTGGCACGGCGACTCGAACGCCAGTTCACGAAGGACGAGATCCTCGAGAAGTACCTCAACACCGTCTACTTCGGCGGCGGCGCCTACGGCGTCGTCGCCGCGGCGGAGATCTACTACGGCATCACCCCGGCCGAGCTCGACTATCCGCAGGCGGCCATGCTCGCCGGCCTCATCCAGAACCCGTCGCGCTTCGATCCGACCCTGAACCCGATCGCGGCACGCGACCGGCGCGACGTCGCGCTTCGTCGTCTGGTGGCGACGGGCGACATCACCGAGGAAGATGCCGAGCGCTATCGGGCGGTGCCTGTCCCGACGACCCGCTTCGTGCCGTCCGAGTGGCAGCCCGACAACTACTTCATCGAAGAGGTTCGCCGTCGTTTGCTGGAGGACCCGCGTCTCGGCACGACCGACGAGGAGCGGGCCGAGGCCCTGTTCAGCGGCGGCCTTCGGGTCTACACGACCTATGACCCCGCCGCCTACGACGCGGCGAGGGCGGCCGTCGACCGCTTCACCCCCGACGACGACCGGGGCTTCGTCGCCGCGCTGGCATCGGTCGAACCGGGAACGGGGAAGGTCCGGGCCATCATCGGGGGGCCGGGGTTCGATGTGCCGGGCTTCGGTGAGTTCAACATCGCGACCCAGGGCGGCAGACCGACAGGTTCTTCGTTCAAGGCGTTCGTTCTGGCCGCCGCGATGGAGAAGGGGATCGTTCCGTCCGATCAGATCAACGGCGCCGGCCCGTGCGAGTTCGACAATCCGGGCGGGAGTCCCGATCCGTATCGAGCCACGAACTTCGGTGGAGGCAGCTCCGGCTCGGTCCGCACGGTCCGCAGTCAGACGTTGTCGTCGTCGAATTGCGCCTATCTCCGGCTCGGTCAGATCGTGGGCCTCTCGAACGTGGCCGACACCGCCCGGGCGCTCGGCGTGACCGCCGATCTCTCGTCGCTCCCGATCTCGATGCCGCTCGGGCCGCTCGACATCACACCGCTCGACATGGCGACCGCGTACGCCACGTTCGCCAATGACGGCCTTCAGGTCGACCCGATCTTCATCGAGCGGGTCGAGGACCGATCCGGCAACATCGTCTTCGTCAACGAGCCGGACCCGTCTCGGGCGATCTCGACCCAATCGGCCCGGCTCGTCACCTCGGTACTGGAGGCGAATGTGCGCGGCGGCACCGGCACCGGCGCACAGATCCCGGGCCAGACGGCGGCCGGCAAGACCGGTACCGGCCAGTCCTTCAAGAACGCATGGTTCGTCGGCTACACGCCCTATCTCGCAACGGCCGTGTGGATGGGGAATCCGTTGGCCGAGGTGGAGATGCGAGGCGTTCGCATTCCCGAGCTCGGCTACCGCAGCGGCGTGACCGGCGGCTCGGCTCCGGCCGCGATCTGGCAGGCGTTCAACGAGTTCTACCATGCCGATCTCGAACCCCGATCGTTCGATGCTCCGGCGCCGACGAGGCCTGGCGAACGGCTGCGGACCGACGACGAGGAGGACCGCTACAAGCAGCTGGTCGGCAGCCCGTGTGGCGACAGCTCCAGCGAGGTCGACGAGGACGAGGACGGGGTCGTCGATTTCTGCGAGGATTCCGGCTTCGTCTTCGACCCCTCGATCGGACGGTGCCCGACACTGCTGGTGCCGTTCGACGAAGACGACGACGGCAAGTTCGACACCTGTATTCCGCCGACCACCACGACGACCACGACGACCACGACGACGACCACGGAACCGCCACCGACGACGGATCCACCCACGACGACCTCGACCACCACGACGACGACAACAACAACGGAACCACCGACGACTACGACGACGGTTCCACCGACCACGACGACCTCAGGCTGAATGACCGCACACCCGCTCCTCGACATCCAACGACTCGACACCGAAGGGGACCAGCTCCGGCACCGCCACGCGACGCTTCCCGAACGCGAGGCGCTCGCCGAAGCGGCCGACGAGCGACTCCGGCTCGAGCGCCAGATCGAAACCCTCGGCGTGTCTCGGGTCGAGGTCGCGACGCGTCAGAAGCGGCTCGAGGACGAGGCGCAGATCTTCGCGACCAAAGCCGACCAGGACGACAAGCGGCTCTACAGCGGTGAGGTCGGCATGAAGGACCTTCAGCCGCTGCAGGAGGAGATCAAGGGTCTTCGCGAACGGCAGGCCGAACTCGAGGACCGTGCGCTCGAGGCGATGGAGGAGGCCGAGTCGCTCTCCGATGAACAGGCGACTGCCGAGGCAGCGCTCGAGTCGGTCGCCGCCCGGATCACCACGCTCGAAGCGGAGTTGGCGTCGAGCGAAGCCGAAGTCGACGCCTTGCTGGCCGATGTCGTCGCCGCGCGCGCGGCCGCGGTCGCCGAGGTGGGCGAGGCCGACCTCGCCGAGTACGAACGCCTTCGGCCCGGCTTCGGTTCGGCGACGGTCGTCGGGTTCGATGGTGGCAACTGTGTCGGCTGCCCGTCGACGATGCCGGCGATGGAACTCGACCGGATGAAGCATGCCGACGCGGGGGCCGTGCTCAGCTGCAACGAGTGCGGTCGCATCGTCATCACCTGACGCGTCGGATCGGTTTGTTCGTTGTTCTTCTTCTTCGTGGCCGCCGCAGTGCTCGCGGTGCTGTTCGTCTTCGACAGCCCGGCGATCGACTATCGCTTCGTCGCGCTCGGCGGCGTGTTGCCACTGGCTGAAGCGTTGAGCGGCCGACCCCTGCTCCTCCACACGCTGCTCGGATCAGTGGGGTTGATGGCGGTCGTGATGGCGCTCACGGTGGGCCGCCGCATTCTCCGACGGCGACTGCTCGGCATTCCGATCGGCACCTTCGTGTTCCTCGTCGCGGCGGGCACGTGGACCCGCCGTGACCTCTTCTGGTGGCCTGTCGGCGGCCTCGACGGCATCGCCGAACGTCCGCTTCCCGAGTTCGACCGTGCCCCGGTCGTGCTCGTGCTGCTCGAACTCGTCGGGATCGGAGCCTTGGTGTGGTTGGTGCGTCGGTTCGATCTGACCCGACCGGAGCATCTCGCCGAGCTCCGACGCACCGGTCGACTCCCGAGGATGTCCTGATGCTGATCCTGGTCCGCCACGGCCGCACCGAGGCCAATGCCTCGGGCGAGCTTCTGGGCCGTCGTGACCCCGGTCTCGACGAGACGGGCCGTCTCCAGGCCGCCGCGATCGGGCGCGCGCTGGAAGGAGTCGATCGGGTCATTTCGAGCCCGTTGCGCCGGTGCCAGGAGACCGCCGAGGCGATCGGCCTCCCGGTCGACACCGACCAGCGATTCATCGAGCTCGACTATGGCGCGCTGGAAGGAACCCCGGTGGCCGACGTGCCCGCGTCGACGTGGGCGGCCTGGCGGGCCGACACCGGCTGGCGCCCCGAGGCCGGGGAGAGCCTCGACGACCTCGCCGCTCGTGTCTGGCCGGCGCTGACCGATCTGATCGCCGAGGCATCGACCCGTGATGTGGCGGTCGTCAGCCATGTCTCGCCGATCAAGGCCGCCGTGGCGTGGGCGCTCGGTATCGGCATCGAATCCCAGTGGCGGTGCTTCGTGCAACAGGCGTCGATCTCCCGCATCGCGGTGGGAGGACCGGCACCGTCGCTGCACAGCTTCAACGAGGTGCACCACCTGGTATGAGAGAGTGGTCGCATGTCGTCACGCTGGACGGTTCCAGAGGACGAGGTGACGCTGCGCTACATGGCGTCGGGAGGACCCGGCGGTCAGCACGCCAACCGGTCCAACACCAAGGTCGAGGCGGTCTTCCGTATCGCTGAATCGACGTCGATGCCGGCGTTTCTGAAAGAACGGGTGTCGGCCAAGCTCGGCGAGGTCATTCGGGTGACCGTCGACGACGAACGGTCCCAGTACCGCAATCGCCAACTCGCCCTGGAGCGGATCCAGGCCCGTGTCGATGCGGCGGCGAAGGTGGAACGTCCCCGCAGGGACACGAAGCCGACCCGGGGGAGTCAGCGTCGGCGTCTCGACGCCAAGCGCAAGCGCGGCGATGTGAAGCGACAACGGCGCCGACCGTCGACAGAGGAGTGAGCCGTACGGGTCAGCGAAGCGTGCCGGTCAGCGGTGCTCGAGCCTGATACAGCGGCCGGCGGTGACGGTCGATGAGGCGCTCGGCTTCGAGCGCATCGGCCGAGCGGCGGACGGTCTCGTGCCCCGCTCGTGCAAACTTCGCGATCTCGCGTGAACTCATCGGAAGGTCGCGATCGAGGAAGACCAGCGCGGTGGCCACCTGGCCGGTACGGCGGGGGAGTCGGCCGGCGTGGAGTTCGAGTACGGCGATGTGTTCGAGCCAGCGAAGCGCCTCGACCGGCAGTGGGTCCGGAGGGTGCACGGTCCCGGTCGTCTCGGTTGCGCCATCGTGTGGATCGTTCATCAGGTGCCCTGCGTCGATTGAACCCGACCCTAGACGCGATGCGGTGAATATCTTCGGCGTCGCCGGCGCCGGGGTCCGTAGGATCGCCCGATGAGCGACGCCGGCCCCCAGCACATCGACCTCAGCCATCGGATCACCGATGGGATGGACACCTATCCGGGGCTTCCGGCGCCGGTGATCGGCACGCATCTGTCCCGCGAGGCGGCGGAACAGGCGTATGGCCCGGGCATCACGTTCCACATCGGCATGATCGAGATCTGCACCAACACCGGGACCTACATCGACGTGCCGTTCCATCGCTACGCGCACGGTCACGACCTCGCTGAGCTGGCACTCGACCGTGTCGCCGCCGTGCCTGCGGTCTGTCTCGATGCGCTCGGCGTGACTGCCATCGACCTGGGTGAGACCGATCTGTCGTCGCTGGCCGGCCATGCGGTGCTGGTCCGGACCGACCATTCCCGGCTCTTCGGTACGCCGGCCTACGCCGAGCACCACCCCCATCTCACCGCCGCCGCGGCAGAGGCCCTGGTGGCGGCCGACGTCGCCTGCGTCGGCATCGACTCGCTCAACATCGACGCCACCGACGACGGCCAACGGCCCGTCCACAGCATCCTTCTCGCCGCCGACATCCCGATCATCGAGCATCTCACCAACCTCGACGCGCTCGGGCCGAGCGGCTTCACCTTCACGGCGGTGCCTCCGAAGATCGAAGGCGCGGGCACGTTCACCGTGCGGGCCTACGCCACTGTCGGCTGACCTGCCGATTCCCGCTATCCGGCGCCGTATTTGTGGCGGCGGTGGTGGAACGAGCACTTGGCTCGTCCGTTGCGGTGATTCGTCGGTCCACCGTGGTCCCAGTCGATCTCGTGGTCGATCTCGCACCGACGGGCCGGGATCTCGCACCCCGGGTGGGTGCAGAAGCGGTCGCGGGCACAGATGGCCTCGCGCAGGGCACCGGTGAACAGGCGAACCTTGCGTCCGTAGTCGAGGATCACACCGGGGGATGCATAGACGAGCCGTCGGACGTCGCCGACGATTCCGAGCTCCATCATCTTGGTGGGGGAGATCACGGTGCCGTCGTCGAGTTCGCAGCGCCGATCGGTGCCGAAGGGCTCCGGGGCGGGTTCGCCGGCGAGTTGGGCGAGCGCCCGCTCGAAGGTGTCGTGGTCGACGTGGACGATCACCAGTGGGCGGGGTTGTTTCCCGTCCTTTGGTGCCGTCATCGATCGTCGGGCCATCTCCACCAGTGCATCCGCCCGCCGTTGCGCCGGCGATCGCCACAGCAGCTCGGCTGTGGTCCGCGAGCCGTGGGCGGCCTTGGCCTGTTGCCAGTCGGCTTCGAACATCTCCTGCTCGATGCGGTGGAGTCCCTCGGAGAACTCGTCGAAGCCGATCGGATCGAGCCATCCGTCGAGTCTCCCCATGCCCGCCAGCGTCTTCGACGAGTGGAAGGCACGGTCCTGCTCCTGAGGGTCGGGCGGCTCGGGATCATCACCTCGGCGGGCCTCGTCGACCACCTGCTCCCAGTAGCTGACGGCCCGGTCCCAGTCGGCATACGACAGCGACGCAGCCTTGCGCAGGAGGAACGCCTCGGCCTCGGCGAACTCAGGACGGGTGGCGGCGAGACAGAGCCGCCGTGCGTGTGACTCGGAGATGGCTCCGTCGTGGAGTGCCAGCGACGTCGCCGGCATCGATCGGAGCTTGCGGGCCAACGAGACCGCAGCACGTGCGGTACTGCCCCGCAGCCGACACCGATGGCGCAGCGCTCCCGCAGGGGAGCGGTGGCCGCCGACCGTCCACTCCATCGACGCGTCGTAGGCGCCCAACGCCTCGGCCTCGAGCGCCACGAGCTGCGCCTTCAGCCGCTGCACCTTCTCGGCCGCCGCCTGCGCCTCGCCGCTGGGAAGCAGCGCATAGTCGACCTTCGCGGCCAGCCGTATCGCCTCGCTCAGATCGTCCAACTCCGCCAGTGCCATGACCCGAATCTACGACGGGGGTGTGACACTGGATCGAGGATTCCGGGCAGGTCGCCGCCGGTTCGGTGCTGACGGCCTCCGAGCACGCTGCGCTGAAGGTGCTCTCCCTGACCGCGATCGAACGGCGGAAGAACCGCCAGAACCCCACTGGACGAATCAACGGATGGAAGTCCATCCTGAACACTTTGACCATCCACTACGGCGACCGCCTGGCCGCCGCCAACCAAACAACCGGCTCTTCGGATTTCAGCGGGGTCTGATGGTGGCGAGGAGGTTCCAGTCGGGTCGGCCGGCGTAGTGATCGGATGCGTTGGTGGCGGAAACGGCCAGAAGTCCATGGGAGAATCCAACATCCGGAAGCCAGTTCCTTGCCAGCCGTCGATGAGGTACGTGTGGTCTCTCTCGTTGAACGTATCTACCTCCGTACCTCGCCCCGCCAACGGCCTGGTGGATCTCCTAGGCGGGGAAGTCCAGCATGAAAGTCGGACTTCCCATAATCGCCTTGTTCGCGAGCAAGCGGTTTCCGGATACCCCATATCCAGCAGCCTGGGTGCTGGTGTTTTGCCTGGCTGTCACCGTGGCTCTCGTCCATCTCGCGCTGACAGCGCCACGTAGTCGGGAGTTCTGGGGACTGCTGGCATTCACTGCTCTCTCATGGATCTTGCTGCTTGTTGAGGTTCTCGATGGACTCTGATGGCGCCGCGGCGACCGATGCGCCGGCATCTGGGCGGCCAGCCGGTCGCCGGCGCGGTATGGCGCGCGGACATCGCCGCGGCGGCTATCTTCGGCCTCTCGATACTCGAGGTGGTTGGATCGGCGGGGTTGCGGGGAGTTGACCTGTAAGCGGGCGATAGGCCGACTGGCCTGTACCTGAGCAAGAACCGCAGAAAACCGCAGGTCAACCCACCTACAGTCTGCGCACAACTACCCCATACAGCGCTACTGTCGTTCCGCGTTTGTTCCAGGTGGGAGCCTCTGTATGCAGATCACCCGAACGCTGAAGATCGCCGGGCTCGTCCTTGTGGGCGCCTTCCTCGGCATGCTTATCGCCAACTATGTGGTGTGGGGCGTCATGCTCGTGCCCGAGATAGTCCGCGGTGATGTCGGGACGGACGACCTCGACAGAGTGAGAGACAGCACAGCCGACACCATCGGCGACATCGTTGGCGCAATCGTCGGCGGAGTCGGGCTACCCAGACTCGTGTCGGCGCGTCGTGCCAAGCGGGAGATCGAATAGCCATGGCGTCGATCGAGAAGCTCCCAGCGGCCGCTATCGGGTGAAGTGGCGAGGCATCGACGGCAAGTGGCAGTCATCACAGACGTTCGCCGCGAAGGCTGACGCCAACGCCGAGCGCCGCCGCATCGAGTCCGACCTCGACGCCGGGGTATCGGCCACCGCTGCTGATCGGAAACTCACCGTCGGCCGCTACGTCACCCGTGACGGTGGCTGGCTCGAGTCCCGACCGTGGCGACCATCGACCCGCGAGGCCTTCGACTCGCACTGACGCGCCCACCTCGAACCTCGCTGGGGTGATGTTCCGCTCGTCGCGGTCCACCCGGCGGATGTTGCGGTCCAGAAGTGACAGCGTCTCTGCACACGGGAGCAAGCTTGATCGCGAGTAGCCAGGTCGACGGATTCGAACGCTACCCGACGATGACCCTCGTAGCAGTTGCGGTGTGCTGTGCAGCGCTGGCCTTCCTCGCGGGCGCTCTAGTGGTCTGGAAGCGGTCCAGCCGAGCGCGACCACTCCTCGGCGTCGGAGTCCTCCTCGGAGTCCCGGCCGCCGCGACACTGGCTCTCCTAGGCACCACTACGTACGGAGTACCGAGCCCGTTCGTCGAGCGGCAGGTGTGCGACGAGATCGACACGGGGCTGTCGTGCGGGCCGACCAACGCCGAGATTGCTGCGTAGTGCGACCGCCTGACCAACAAGAACCTCATCATCTGGGAGCGCACACTTCCGGGTGGCCCGCTCACAACCGACGTCGTGAGTTGCGAGGACGTCGGCTGATGGCCTCCATCTACCGACACGGCCGGCGCTGGTGAGCGGCAGTGCAGATGCCCAACCATCGCCGGCGGACCAGGCTGTTCGATCGCAAGGCCGACGCCGATGCATGGGCGCGGTCGCTCGCCACCGACGCCGACCGCGGACTCTGGACCGACCGGACCGCCGGCCGGGGCCCGCTCGGCGACTACGCCGCGACCTGGCTCGCTGCTCAGCGCTGGCGGCCCTCACCGCGAGAGCAAGCCGAGTCGCATCTACGGGGATGGATTTTCCCGTCGTTCTCTGGCCGCGCCATCTCATGAGAGAGCGGTCCACGACGGGTCTGCGGCGCCCGTGTCACGTACGACGTGCCATGCGAGAATCGCTCAATGGACAATGTCGAGAATCCGCTTGCCGACAAGAACGACCCGGCGGTCCTCGATGGAATGCTCCGACACGTCGGCTACGAGGCACGTCGTGCGACCGACTTCATCAGGTACGGCAACGATGGCTGGTGCAGCGAACTCCCCCCGCCTCTCGACAACTTCGCTCAGCAGAGCGCCCTCGAAGCCGCACTCACGCATTTTCGAAATCTCGTGTACTTCCTGAAGCCAGAGAGACCTAAGAGCGACCAGGTCGGTGCTCGCGACTGTCTGCGGGATTGGGCCATCCCGCTACCCGATGGTGTCAGCGTGGACGCTATCCATAGCCGATTGGCTCATATTGGACTGGACCGGCTCGACGCATCCACCAAAGATCCGTTCCAGTGGAACATCTGGCTCAAGTCAGTCGGCCCCAAGATCCTGCGCCATTTTCTCATCTTCGCCGAAGCACTTCGATCCGACTCACCGGCACGCCTACATCTTCTCGAGGCCACGGACGGCCAGTATTCCAAGTCGCTCATCCGGTACATCGAGGAGACGGTCAACTAGGTGAGCTGGTCCTCTCACGAGCTGAAGGAACTCGGATGCCACGAGGTTGGCCACACTGTCGGCCTCAAGCATCACCTCCTCGCATCGTCTTGCATGGTTACAGCTGCAGATGGCCGGACGAGCAACCAGCTTGCGACCCACGACATCGATCATGTGAACGCGAAGTACTAAGGTGTCAAAGGGAGGCTTCTTCGGGCTTCCGAAGGCGCTCCCGAACATTGTCGAAAGGCCAACTCCCAATGGCAGCAGCAGTCGATTGCGTGCCTCCGGCACGAGTGATTCGATTGGTATGGTCAGGCTTGGTCGCCGCTCTCCTCGCAGCAACAGGCTGCTCAGAATCTGGATCCGCGAGCGACTCCGGGGCAGAGTCCACAGCGGTGAGCAGCGGTGTCGACGCGTTCTCATCGGCATTGGGGTGGGGCACTCACGGTGACCCTACTTTCCAGCGGGACTCGCTTGACGCGTACATCGCAGAGTCCGACGTAGTGGTTCGAGCAAGTCTTTCTCGGGTATCTCTCGGGCCAAGTGTCCAGGTGGATGCAGATGTAGACCGGTCCGTTGCGTTTGTCTACCTTCACTTCGATGTGAGTGAGGTGCTTGCTGGGCAAGCGGACGGAGAGCTGAGCGAAGTGAAGCTCGAGTATCCGCTTCCGTCGAACCAGGACGTCGAATCCCTGACCTCGCTTCTTCCGGACGCTGGTGATTCTGATGCTGTGCTGTTCCTGATGGATCCAGCGCGCCTTATTGAAGGATTCGACGAGCCGTCGGTCTATGTGCTGACAGGATACGAGGGTGCGTTGATGGAGTCCCATTCTTCCGATCCCCTGCACGAACACACGGGCGAGGAGGACCATAGCCACGGTCAAACAGGCAACCTCCTGGTGTTGGGCGAGCACTCGGGCGAGTCGCGCATCTTCAGCCACGCCAGCCTCGGCGAGCTGGTCGAGGAGATCGTCGGCCTTGCGGCTGCGAACTAACGGAAGCCGCTCCACGTTCGCAGCACTAGCGTGGCTCCTACTGGTCGGCTCCGGCTGCGCGTCCGATCAGACCGATTCGCCCCCCCCGGATCGCGGGCGAATGCAGCGCCGAGGGTTTCGGTGTCGAGGCGATACGGTGGCAAAACGCCGACGGGTCATGCGCCGACTTCCTCGTCATTATCGAGGCGCGCTGCAGCCCGGCCGACCGCTTTTGGATCCAGGTCGCACTCGATACTGACCGCCCTAGCTCAGAGGGTCCGCCAAGGGCGAGCTTCGTTCCCACGGGCGAAACTGGCGGACTTGACCTGATCGAGGACGCCCGATTCACAGGCTTTGTCGAGGGGCAGCGCGAACTCTATGTCTCGGATGACGCGCATGAGGCCTTTGTCGCCGATGGCTCAACTGTGGCTGTGTACCAACAAGTGGCTGATACGTCATGTGGAGTTGACCCGGTTCGGTGGACACCTGATCCTTGACGTGAGTCGAGGGGAAGGAGGCCCGGATGGGTCGTCCATCGAAGTATCCCGAGGAGTTCCGGCGTGAAGCCGTGGAGTTGTATCGCAGCTCGGATCGTCCTCGATGCCAGGTAGCGGAGTCGCTCGGGATTAGCGATGGGTCGTTGGCGGCGTGGGTCAAGGAGGCTGACGCGGCGGACGAGCCGGGGGCGCTCGATGCGAACGAGCGGGCCGAGCTGGCGCGGCTTCGCAAGGAGAACGCGGATCTTCGGATGGATCGTGAGATCCTCCGCAAGGCGGCCGCCTATTTCGCCAGGGAGACGACCCGGTGACCCGCTTCCGGTTCGTCCAAGACCATCAGGCCGGCTATCCGGTGAAGCGGTTGTGCGAGCTCGTGGAGTGCTCGAGGTCGGGGTTCTACGCGTGGCGCAGCCGGCCGTTGTCAGAGCGCTACGTGACCGACGCTGAGCTGGCGAACGAGATCTACGAAATTCATGTCGCGTCGCAGCGCACCTATGGCACCCCTCGGGTGCTGGGGCAGCTTCAGCATCGCAACATCGCCGTTGGTCGCAAACGGTTCGCGAGGATCATGGCCGAGTGCAGCCTCGTCGGGGTGCACGGCCGCAAGAAATGGCGCCGAGGCCGCAAGGCCGGTGCTGCCCCGGGGCCGGACCTGATCGGCCGAGACTTCACCGCGCAGGCGTCGAACCAGCGATGGGTTGCCGACATCACCGAGTTCAAGTGTCGCGACGGCAAGCTGCACCTCGCAGGGGTGCTCGACCTCCACGATCGGGGTCTGGCCGGCTGGTCAATGGCAACCCGAGCCACGGCCGACATCGTCGTCAACGCCCTCGTCATGGCGCTCGCCCGACGCCAGCCCGACGGCGACGTCATCCACCACGCGGATCGGGGCGGCCAATACGTCTCCGGAGACCTCGCGTTGACGATGGCCGACCACGACGTATCCGCGTCGTTCGGGCGCACCGGAGTGTGCTGGGACAACGCCGCCATGGAGAGCACCTGGGCCACGATCAAGAAGGAGATCCGTCACATCCACGGCGACTGGGAACACATGACCCGATCCCAGCTCCGCACCGTGCTGTTCGACTACATCGAGACCTTCTACAACCGACGCCGACACCAAGCCCGCCTCGGCCACCGCACCCCGGATGAGACCTACACCGCCTCCCGGGCGGCATGATCAACTGACAGAAGCCCGTGTCCACCGAACCGGGTCAACTCCATTCCGCCATCCCAGCGTGTAGTGAGCCCTTGGGCCATGAGTTCACTGCGTACGTCTACGAGCTTCGCCATCGAGTCGACCTCTTCCTCATCCCCGGCCATCCGTCCGAGGAAAAAATCGGCAAGGAAGTCGGATGGAAGCACGGCAGCGACAACGGACCCGACGACCAACGCGAGCGACGAGATCGCTGCGAACGTAGCGGTGCCGGACATCGAGGAGAGCAGATCTCCGACCATTCTCACTGGGTGCCGGTCCGAAGATGTCGACCAGTCGAATGGCTCGGCGACAAGCCAGCCCGAGAGCAGGAGCGCGTAGCCGTAGATTAGGTAGCGCTGCGTTCCAGCCAACGACGGCAACCCGGGGATCATCACTCCGACCCTACTCTCCACGGGTCGCGGCCTCGCTGGCCCCGGCCACTCGGGGGCAGCGGCTGCTTCTGCTCGACGATCGGGGCGTGGCGGCCCACTTGACTCAACCGGCTACGGTCTGCGCGGTGGCTAGCGACGTAGGACCGAGCACGTTCGATACCTCGACTTGGCGCGCTCGCATCGCTGCGGCGAAGGAGTTCGTGGCGGGCCGATTGGAGCCTGGCAAGCCGGTCGAGGGGGCGGGCCTCATTCTGGAGATTGCGGAAGCGCTCGCGGGTATCAAGGACGTCGACCGTGGCAGGGTCGCCGCGCATCCCAGGTTCAACGAGCTCGCAGAGGTCGAGCACCTGGCCGTCGAGGCGCTGGAGGAGCTCCACTCCGAAGGACTAATTCGCATCGATCTGGAGAACGGCAGCAAGACATGGCTCACGCGGGAACTCTGGAAGACGATGGGGTGGCCGCCAGCGACCGAGCCGTACGTTGTCGAGTTCCGGGTTCCGCGATTCGTGATGGCGAAGCAGAAGCTCCTTGACCAGCGCAGCGAGCGAACGGGCCTGGCGAACCTCGACGAGATCCAATGGGAGCAGGTTCGATCGCTGTACTTCCAGGCGAGAGAGGCGCGGTGGGCCGGCCTGAATGTCGCCGCCGCCGTTGTCCTTCGGGCAGCCGTCGAGCAGGCGGTCAGAGCAGCGCTAGCGATGGGGGACGATGACGCCGACTCCAACCTCGCGCGCCTGATACAGAAGTTGTTTGAGACGGTCAGACCGAAGCATTGGAAGGTGGAGCCCTTGAGTCACGCGGCCACGCGCGACTGCTTCAGCGCTGTTCGAGACGACGGGAATTTCGCGGTCCACCGCGGCTTCGTTCGAGACGAGCTATCACTCGAATTCACGCTGCATCGCCTGCCAGCAGCGTTAGTCAGTCTGTCCAACAACACGGATGGGATTGACAAGGGGGCGTGACAGAGCCCAGGTTCCGGGTTGCATACGCTCTGAGTGACGTTGGTTAGGCTGACACCCGCTCCATGTGCCGTTCTCGCGCGTGGCGCCCGGGTGTACTCGCCACGCTTCCGCGGGGCTCACGCGTGGTTAGGCGGTGAATGGCAACCGCAGCGCCCAGTCCGGCACGGCATGTGGTTCGAACAGGACAGCAACGTTGTCCGCCGAAGGACCGATTCCTCCATCCTCGCTGGCCTCACCAAGCATCAAGACGACGGGAACGTCGCCGAACGTGACGGTGATTCGAGGGCACCAGAAGTCGCCACCGTCTCGTGTCCACGGGATGTAGTGAAGGTCCACATCGGCGACCCGCTGGCCAATAGCGGAGAACCACCGGCTTCGTACACCAACCTCCCACATCGCGATCTCCGCCTCAGGATGAAGCGTGGTACCCAGGGGTTGGGCTTGAATGCCGATGCCTTCCTGTACTCCCGGCGGGTCCCAGGTCACGGAGAAGGTCACTCCGTCGGCGGTCTGCAGCTCGACGCCGAATTCGAGGCTGTCGCACGCCTCGGAGGCCCAGCAGGGGTCAGACCACTCGAAGTCACTGGTGATGAGCCGTGGCCCCGAGTGATCTCGCGCCAGCTCGTCCCGCTTGTAGTCGAGCGTGAAGTACCGGACCTCCGACAGAGTCTCGCCAACAAGTGCCCGAGCCTCCGCTCTCCGTTCCTCCACCTCGCCGGCTGACGAAGCCCACGACCAGACTCGACCCATAACTCGCAGTGTGTCAGCAGCACGCGCAACGGCGGCGAACCCACCCCACTCTCAACCCGCAATATGGAACTGGATTAGGCGATAGCTCGACTGCATGGTGTGTATGAGACGTTGACTAGCGGGATGTCGGTCTCGAAGACCGCCTCGGCCACGACGACTCGAAGCATCGGATCGAGTGCCGCGGACATGGTCGTCTTGCCCGCCCCGGGGCTCTGCGAAGACGATCGTCCGGCGTTGCGCTCAAGCGATCGCGGCTGCTGGTCGGCTCGGCAGACATGGGCGGGTTTCAGCTCTTGTTCCAGATTTGTTCCATAGCGGCCGCATCTCGGCTGGCTGAATGGCGGAGATTCCCTTTGTTCTCATGGGTTTCGGCTGGTGGTGGCGGGGAGTCGACCTGTAAGCGGGGTTCTGTCCGGGAGACACCGGGTGGAAGCCGATGTCTCCGTGGATGACCATCCATCTGTGCGGTCTACCCGGGAGTGTCTGCGGACGGGACGCCCTCTCCCTGTATGACCTTGCTCCGGGTGGGGTTTGCCGAGCCATCCCGGTCGCCCGGGATGCTGGTGCGCTCTTACCGCACCGTTTCACCCTTACCGACCGGTGGCGAAACCGATCGGCGGTCTGCTTTCTGTGGCACTTTCCTGCGAGTCACCTCGACTGGCGCAAGCCAGCACCCTTCCCTGCGGAGCCCCGACTTTCCTCGACCCACCGAAGTGGGCCGCAGCCATCCAGCCGGCTCCCCGCCACCGCTCTCAGGCTAGGGGGTGGGGATGCCGAGCGGCCCAGCGGGCGCCGAACCATGCGCCGAACGTGCCGAACGACGCGGCCAGGAGGCCGTTGAAGACGAGGGCGATCAGGTTGATGTCGTCGCCGCGGCTGAGGCGAAGGACGATGCCGATGCCCTGCACGATGAGGAACGCGAGCAGGGTTGCCGCCGCCCCGTTGGTGAAGGGTGCGCTCGGCACGGCACGGCCGGCGAGCGCGCCGCCGAGTAGATAGGCGATCACGATGGCGAGAAGGGCGAGGAGTGTCCAGTTGGACTCGTCGGTCGCGCCGTCGTCGGACAGCCACGCGGTCACGATCGCCGCTGGGACGGCGATCAGCAGGGTCATCATCGCCCCTGCGAAGATCACCGACCGGTTGAGAGAATCGAGCACGGGGCGAATGCTAGCGGCGCGCTACGGTCCTCCGAATGAGCACACTCGACGCCCACGGTGGCTGGCCCGGGATACTCGGCACCCTGGCGAACGGCAACGACCTCACCTCCGATGCCACCCGATCAGTCCTCGGCACGATCCTCGCCGGCGACGCGACCGATGCGCAGATCGCCGCGTTCATCGTCGGTCTGCGGATCAAGGGCGAGACCGTCGAGGAGTTGACCGGCCTCCAAGGTGCGATGACCGACGCCGCCACGCCGCTCTCGGTGCCTGAGAACACGATCGACATCGTGGGGGTGGGCGGCGCGCCGACCCGTCGGAAACACGCCTTGAACGTGTCGACCATGGCCGCGTTCGTCGCCGCGGCCGCCGGTGCCACCGTCTGCAAGCACGGCAATCGCAAGGCGTCGTCGACATCCGGGAGCTTCGATCTGCTCGAACAGTTGGGGGTCGATGTCGACGTGGCCCCCGAGGCCCTCGAGGCCCAGGTGCGCGACCATCGGATCGGGTTCGCCTTCGCCCGGACCTTCCATCCGGCGATGCGCCACGTCGGCCCGGTGCGGGCCGAGCTCGGCATCCCGACGGTGTTCAACATCCTCGGTCCGCTCAGCCACCCGGGGCGCCTCACCCGCCAGGTGATCGGCGTCGCCGACTGGGCGATCGCCGACCGGATGATCCGGGTCTTGCAGGCGACCGGGTCGCAGCGGGCACTGGTCGTCCACGGCGAAGGCGACCTCGACGAGCTGACGACCACCGGGCCGTCGAAGATGCTCTCGCTCGACGGCGGTAAGATCACCGAGATCGCCGTCGACGCCGCTGCGTTGGGCCTCGCCCCGGCGACGCCCGAGGACCTGGCGGGTGGCGACGCAGTGCGCAACGCAGAGATCGCCCGGGCGGTGTTCGCCGGAGAGCCGGGCCCGAAGCGCGACATCGTCGTGCTCAACGCCGCGGCCGGCCTGCTCGCCGCCGGCGTGGTCGCCGACCTCGGCGCCGGGATCGAAGCCGCTGCAGCAGCGATCGACGACGGCCGCGCCGCAGCAAAGGTCGCCGCACTCGCCGGCTGAGGGAGCGGGTCGCGCTAGACCCGCCGCACCGGGATCCGACCGCGTCGCCGATGCCCGGCGGGTGCGCCGACCCCGGTTCGTTCGGTCGTGCGGCGGGCCGGTCCCTTGCCCTGCGGTGCGTAGGACGGGATGCGTGGGAGCGGCTCGACGAGCACACCACTGACGTGATCGAGGCGGATCTTGGCGGCGTTGCGGTCGAGCCACGCGGCGATGGTCAACAACTCGTCGGCCTCGTCGCGGCCCGGGACGGGGAGTCGGCCCGGGCCACTGCTCGACGCGGTCGGAGGATCGACCGCGAGGCCGTCGCCCCAGAGTGAACCGGTCTCGCCCTCGGCCCCGCAGGCCGTCAGCAGGCCGTGGTGGAGCTCGACCCAGGCATCGCCGATCGACACGCGCACGTCGCCGGCTCGGCGGAGCAGGTCGAAGCGACGCGTGCGTCGGAGCGCTCCGGCCAGCGCCTCGGCCCGGTCGCGGACGTCGGCCGCCTCTTCGTAGCGTTCATCTCGGGCCAGCATCTCGATGCGTTCGCCGAGGGGGGCCAGCAGACGCGCGGGATCGCGCGTGAGCGTGTCGACCAGGTCGTCGACCACACGGGCGTAGTCGTCGTCGGAGATCGCACCGGAGCACGGGCACGCGGCAACGCCGATCTGGGCCGGGGCACATGTGGGACGACTGAGTGCACTGCTCGATCGTGCGGTGCAGCGGCGGATGGGTGCGGCCGATTCGATCGCTTCGATGATGCGCTTCGCCCGCTTGGTCGACGAGACCGGGCCCAGGTAGAGCCCACCGTCGTCCTTCACGACCCGAACGACCGAGAGCCGCGGGTAGCGCTCGTCGAGCGTGAGCTTCACGTAGGGGTAGGTGCTCGACTTCGTGCCCTGCCGGTTGTAGCGGGGGAGATGACGGTGGATGAGGCGGAGTTCGAGCACGGCGGCCTCGAGCCCGTTGCGACAGACGTGGTGGTCGATGCGGGCGGTTTCGCGCAGGAGTTGACCGACCTTGCGGCGTTCGTCGGTCGAGAAGTAGCTGCGTACCCGGGAGCGGAGGTTGGCGGCCTTGCCGACATAGAGGATCTCGCCGCGGGCATCGACGAACAGGTAGACGCCCGGTTCCCGGGGGAGTCCGTCGGTGAGCGGGAGCTTGCGGGCCTGGGCACTCCCGGCCAGCTTCGGCAGCACGAGGAGGTCGTCGAGCCCGGTGACACCGAGCGACCCGACCCGCTCCAGCAGGTGGTGGAGCAGATCGCCGGTGGCCAGGGCGTCGTCGAGCGCGCGATGGCTCGGCGCGTGTGACAGACGCAGCCGGTCGGCCAGGGTGCCGAGCTTGCAGTTCGGCACCTCGTCTCGCAGGAGCCGACGGGCCAGCGCGAGGGTGTCGATCGAGCGGTGGGCGAGCCGAGGGCGTCCCTGCTGCTCGAGGGCGGCGTTGAGGAATCCGAGGTCGAAGCGGATGTTGTGGCCGACGATCACGGCATCGCCGATGAACTCGAGCAACGACGGCATCACCGCTTCCATCCTCGGCGCCCGCATCACCATCGCTTCGGTGATGCCGGTGATCATCGTGATCTGGGGAGGGATCGCACAGCCCGGGTCGACGAGTGTCTGATAGGTGCCGAGGCACTCGCCGCCCTTCAGCTTCACGGCGCCGACCTCGGTGATCGCACAGTCGGTGGCGGACCCGCCGGTGGTCTCGAGATCGATCACGACGAACGTGACCTCGTGCAATGCGGTGCCGAGGTCGTCGAAACTGCGCTGTGACTCGACGAACGTCTGTTCGGGCATCGGTCCAGGATGGTCGAACGTCCGTTCGCCGTCAAGTGGCCGCTACGCGAGGACCGCCTTCAGATGATCGGCCAGCCGGATGGCGAGAGCGACGATGGTGAAGGTCGGTGTCGCGACCCCGGGAGTGCCGAAGACCGAGCTTCCGGCGATCCAGAGGTTGTCGACCTCGTGGGCTCGGCAGTCGGCATCGACCACACCGACCGCGGGATCGGTGGACATCCGCGTCGTGCACATGTGGTGGTAGCCGATACCGATCGGGAAGTTCTCGAGATCGCGTTCTGACGGCGCTGAGCGGTAGACGGTGAGGAACTCGCCGCGGATCATGTTGTCGACCGCGTCGGCGTGGACGCCGCCCGGCAGCAGCTGCATCCGGCCCCACCCCGTCTCGCCGGCGGCCTCGGCGATCGTGCGGAGTCCGTCGACGATGCGGGCCCGGTCGGCGGCGCTGTAGCGCCAGTCGAGCTCGACACGCCGCATGCCCAGGGCGTCGGTGGCGGCGCCGAGACCGACCCGGCTCTCCGGGTCGAGTTCCTGCTCCGCGAGTGCCTGCAGGTAGATCGCGCTGCCCGGCGGCGTGGACTGGTGGCCGAGCAGCGCGCCGACGTCGGTCGTGTCGATGGCGTCCTCGGGTTCGAATGGGCCCGCCGTCGCGAGGTCGCCGGCGAGGATCTGGACCTCGACGCCGGTGGTGTCGGTCGATCGCAGATGGTCGTCGGTCAGCCCGATCGCGTACTTGACGCCGTGGCGGGCGCCGGCGTGGCGTCCGGACTCGATCGCCACCTCGCCGCCCGTGAGCCCGGCCAGCTCCTCGGGGCCGTCGGCGGCGACACCGAAGCCGGCGTAGACCTGTAGGTGCTCGGCGAAGTGCCGGCCCACCTGGTCGGTGCCGTTGGCGAGGCCGCCCGGATCGGCATCGGTCGACGACAGCAGGATGCGGGCATTCTCGATCCCGCCCGTCGCCAGCACGAAGGCCGACGCGGTGACCTCGAGGGCGGTTCCCTCGAGGGTGCGGACGTCGACGGCCCGTACGGACCTCCCCGTGTCGGTCGCCAGGTTGACGACATTGGCGTGCAGCATCACCTCGACGTTCTCGCTGGCCTCCATCTCTCGGCGATAGAGCCGCCCGAACACGGTCGGGTAGGTGGTCTGGAAGACGAATGGCTCGACCTTGTCGGTGCGCAGGGTCGGCGCCGGGAGACCCAGCCGTTCTTCCCAGGTCTCGACGCGGAAGTCGTTGTCGGTGATCCGTACCCACTCGGTCGCGCGGTCCCAGTAGGGAAGGACGTCGGCGTGGGCGATCGGCCAGCCCGAGAGGCGGAGCCCGTCGCGCTCCTCGAAGTCGATCGGATGCAACTGCCGGCAAAAGCCCGCCCAGTGGTTGGTGGTGCCGCCGAGGTACCGGAGCCGGGTCTGATCGAGGCGCACGGTGCTGTCGAGCGTGGTGAGGGGCCGGCCGACGACCTCGCCGGCGTGGAGGTCCTGGGTGGCCGGCTCGAGGTCGGTACCGCCGGACTCGAGCACCAGCACCGACAGTCCGCTGCCGTCGAGTTCCAGCGCCAGCGTGATGCCGGCCGCGCCGGCGCCGATCACACAGATGTCGACCTCGCGGCGGGTGCCGGAGTCGAGCGAACGGGCGTCGGTCAGCATTCGGCGGTCGCGCAGAGCAGGGCGATGACGGCGGCGGCTCGGGCTTCCGACACGGCGAGGATCCAGCCGTCGACGTCGACAGTGTCGCTCGATGCGAACTCGGCGCGCACGACCGCGGCGGCGTCGACCAGCGGGTCGTCACTCACCCCCGGAAGGGCTGCGAGCAGGGCGGTGAGGTCGCTCTCGCCCGTGGTGGCGATGACCCGCTCGCCGAGGGCGACGATCGCGGGATCGACGGCGTCGGGGAGATCGGGGATGACCACCGGCGCCCCGGTGGTGGTCGTCGTGCTCGTCGTCGTGGTCGTGGAGGAACCGGGCGGTGCGATCGGGTCGGTCGTGACGTCGTCGCCGTTGCGGCGGTCGAGCAAGCCGGCGCCACCACCGATCACGAGGGCCAGGGCACCGCCGGAACCGAGTCGGAGGGCATCGCGGCGGGAAACGGGCACGGCGGGAAATCTAGTGGTGTCACACCCCATCCGTAGGGTCGGGACATGGCACACACTTCCCACCTCCGCCTGGTTCCCACCGGCGTCGACTGTCTCGATTCCACCGAGCACCGTGGCGCCCCTCCCGCCCTCACGATCGACTGTGCGGTGTGCGAGGTCCGAGAGACCGATGCGTGCGACGACTGTGTCGTGAGCTATCTCGTCGGCCACGAGATCGGCACTCCCGTCGTGCTCGACGCCGACGAGAAGCGGGCCGTGGAGCTGTTGGCCGATGCGGGGCTCGTGCCGGCAAGCCGTTTCACCCCGCGCCCCGGCGTCGCGTGAGCCGTCCACCGCTGCGCGACCGCAGAGTCGTGCCACGATGGCCGTGTGGTCGCGACCCTCGCCGAACTCGAAACGATCGGTCTCGATGCCGGGCTGTGTGCCGTCGGCGCGACGACCGCCGACCCGTTTCCCGCGACGCTCCGTGATCTGGAGACGCGCAAGGCGCGGGGTCTCGATGCCGGGATGCAGTTCACCTATCGCAATCCGGCCCGGTCCACCGACCCCGCGCGCTCACTGCCCGGCGCCACCACACTCATCGTCGGGGCCTACGACTATCAACGCCTCGAGCCCCCTCGCCCAGACCGCGGCCCGGTCGGGCGCGTCGCCGCCTATTCCTGGGAGGATCACTACGCCGAGCTGCGGCGCGGGCTCGATGCCATGGCGGCGGTGCTGCGATCGGCCGGATACCGGGCCATCGTGCTCGCCGATCAGAACCATCTGGTCGACCGCGCCGCGGCGCATCGTGCCGGCATCGGGTGGTGGGGCAAGAGCAGCAACGTGCTCGTGCCCGGTGTGGGCAGCCTCGTCGTGCTCGGCTCCGTGCTCACCGATGCACCCGTCGTGGTCCCACCGGCACCGATGGTCGACGACGGGTGCCGTTCCTGCACCAAGTGCCTCGACGGCTGTCCGACCGGCGCGATCATCGAGCCGGGGGTGATCGACGGCGCCCGTTGTCTCGCGTGGCTGCTCCAGACCGACGGCCCGTTCCCCGTCGACTACCGGGTGGCACTCGGTGACCGGCTCTACGGCTGCGACGACTGCCAGGACGTGTGCCCGCCCAACCAGGTCCGTCGTCGTCGCCCGTCCGACGCCGGCGACGACGGGGCCTGGGTGCCCCTGCTCGACGCGCTCGCCCTCCCCGACGACCGGCTCATGGAGCGGCTCGGACGCTGGTACATCCCCGATCGGGATCCCGTCTACCTGCGCCGCAATCTGCTCGTCGTACTCGCCAACATCGGCGACTCACGCGACCCCCGGGTCGTCGCCGCGGTGCGTTCCGCGCTCGGCGACGAGCGGCCGCTGGTGCGGGCCCATGGCGTGTGGGCGGCGCGTCGACTCGGCCTCGATGGCCTGCTCGCCGCGGTTGTCGACGACCCCGATCTCGATGTTCGGCGTGAGCTCGAGCGCCCTCACGTGCCGCTCGCCGACGTCCCGTCCGGGCCCGCGACGGCGTAGGGTCCGCCGCTGTGGTGCGTCACCTCCTCGTCACCAATGACTTTCCGCCCAAGGTCGGAGGCATCCAGAGCTACCTCTGGGAGCTGTGGCGCCGGCTGCCGTCCGACGACGTGATCGTGCACACGACGCCCTACGAGGGCACAGCGGCATTCGACGCCGACCAGGCGTTCACCATCGTGCGCAGCCGCGAACCATGGTTGCTGCCCCAGCCCGTGCTGACCCGTCGGGTCAACGCCCTGGCTGGCGAGTACGGCGCCGAGCTGGTCATCCTCGATCCGGCGGTGCCGGTCGGCCTGATCGGTCCGCATCTCGATGTGCCCTACGGCGTCGTGTTGCACGGTGCCGAGGTCACGATTCCGGGACGGCTCCCGGTCACCCACACGCTGCTCAACCGGGTGCTCGGCGGCGCCGTCGGCGTGATCGCCGCGGGTGGGTATCCGGCGGCGGAGGGGGAGCGGTCGCTCGGGCGTTCGTTGCCGACCACGATCGTGCCCCCCGGCGTCGACACCGACCGCATCGTGCCGCTCGACCCGGCACAGAAGCGGGCCGCCCGGGCGCACCTCGGCCTTCCGGTCGACGGCCCGCTGGTCACGTCGGCCAGTCGCCTCGTGCCGCGCAAGGGCATGGACGTGTTGATCCGGGCGTCGGTCCGGTTGCGCGAGCGTCACCCCGACGTCCACGTCGCCGTCTCGGGTGGCGGGCGCGATCACGGTCGGCTCGAGCGTCTGGTCGCCGAACTCGGCGCGCCGGTGACCCTCCTCGGACGACTGCCCGACGTCGACATGCCGGCGCTCTACGCGTGTGGTGACGTGTTCGCCATGCTGTGCCGCACCCGCTGGGGAGGACTCGAACAGGAGGGCTTCGGCATCGTGTTCGTCGAGGCGGCGGCGGCGGGAGTGCCCCAGGTCGCAGGCCGTAGCGGGGGAGCGCACGAGGCGGTCGCCGATGGGGAAACCGGGCTGGTGGTCGACGATCCGACCGACGATGCCGCGGTCGCCGACGCACTGGCCACGTTGCTCGACGACGATGCCCGGCGGGCCGAAATGTCGATCGCGAGCCGACGGCGAGCGGTGGAGGAGTTCAGCTACGACGTGTTGGCCGACCGCCTCCGGGTCGCGATCGATGCGATGGTGTCGGCGTGACCCGCGACGGTTCCGGCATCATCACGGCCTCCTGGGTCGGCACCGCGGTCTTCACCGTCGTCGCGCTCATCGCCACCATCGATCCGGATTCGTTGGGAGCGCCGGCCGTCGTCGTCTCGCTGGTGCTCTTCGCGGCGGGAAGCGTGGCGATGTTCTGGGCGTTCCTCATCGCCGTGCAACGCAGCCGCGAGGTCGCGATCGGCATCGGCGGCCTCTACTTCGGGGCCGGATCGGCGCCGAAGCGGGTGCAGGGTCACCTCATGGCGTCGTTGGCGATCCAGGTCGCGGTCGCCCTCGTCACCGCGTCCATTCGGGTCTTCACGAGTCTCGCGTTCGGCATCCTGGTACCGGTGTGGGGGCTCGGAATGGCCGGGCTCTGGTGCGCGCGCCACGGGGAGTTCGCACCCCGCGCCGACGCGGCCCGGTAGGGTCTCACCGCGCCGCTGATGGGGAGGTCCCGATGGTCGATCAGACAACCGAGCAGACGACGATCATGGCGCCCCCCGATGCCTGCTACGAGGCGGCGGTCGATTTCGAGCGCTATCCGGAATGGGCGTCCGACATCAAGATGGCGCGTGTCCTGTCACGAGACGACGACGGCCGTGCCGTCGATGTCGAGTTCCGCGCCGCGGCCATGGGGCGCAGCACCACCTACACCCTGCGCTACTTCTACGGCTCGAACCCGCTGAGGCTCGCCTGGCGTCTCCAACGGGGCGACGTGACCCGTCGCCTCGACGGCGAATACGAGTTCCTTCCGGTCGTGTCCGAATCGGGCGCGTGCGATGTCGTCTATCACCTCGCCGTCGATCTCTCGGTCCCGCTCCCCGGCTTCGTGAAGCGGCGGGCCGAGGCCCGGATCGTGCGGACCGCGCTCGACGACTTCACCCGGTACGTGGAGTCGCGCGCCGGGGAGTCGCGGGCCGGGTGAGCACACCCGACGATGCCGCGCACGACGATGCCTCGTTCGACGAGGTCCGTGCGGCGGCGAGCGACGTCATCGCGTCGCTCAAGAAGCTGATCGAGGCCACGGAACGGGTGGTCCAGGACCCGGAGACGTTCTCCCAGATCGTGGACGGTGGGCGCAGCGTCGTCGAGGCGTTCGTCGGAGGTTTCACCGCCCCGACCGAGACCGACGAGGCGAACGAGACGGACGAAACCGCGGCGCCGCCGACCAGGCCGGAAACACCGGGTTCCGAAAGCTGACTCGACGGGCTTTATCGCCCGGTGGCGGTGCCGATAGGTGCCCGATGCGCTTCGTCGAACTGCGGCCCACACCCGAGGGATCACCGCTCCGCCTCCACCCCCGAATCACGTGGCTCAAGGGCCTCGATCCGGCCGCCCGTGTGACGGTGGTCGGCCTCGCGCACGACGCCGCCCTCGGTCAGGTGCCGGATTGGGACGGCACCGTCGAGATCGACGGGGTCGAGTCCGACTTCGTCGACGCGCTCGCCCGCATCGGCGAGACGGCCGATTCGGCACTGATCATCGACGCAGCGAGTCTTCCCGCCGCCGTCTCGCTCGATCTGGAGGACGTCGACGATTCGGCCGACGACCATCCGGTCGACGAGGAGGCGAGCCTCGAGGTCGCGACCGCACGGCTCGATGATCTCAACGCGCGGATCGCCGGCCTTGCCGAGGAGCTCGCAGCGAGCAGCACGGTACGCGCCGACATGATGGCCGACCTCACCTCGGCCCTCGCCCAGGTCGACGCGTCGGCCTTCGACGTGCTCGACCAGGCCGACGGCGCGCTCGGTAGAGCGGCTCGCCTGGCCAACCGTCCCGATCCGTGGACGGGCATGCGCAACGTTCCGGAGCGCATCGAGGAGCTGAGGGCGAAGGTCGAAGAACTCGACGGGATGCTGGCGGGCCTTCCCTCCGGCGACCGACCCGCGCTGGCCGCCGCCGTCGCCACGGCTCGGGCCAGCCTGGTGACCGGCAAGGTACCGAGCCCCGAGGCCATGGCGCTCGCACAGGCATGGTCGTCGTTGCACCAACGGCTCCGCGGACTCGAGTCGCGTATGGAAGCGGCCGGCGGTGGCACCGAAGCCGTCGCCGCCCGACTCGACGAGGCCCGCCGCGTCGCCCGACGTGCCGAGGACGCGGCCGTCCCCCGCAAGATCTCCCAGGACGAGTCCGACTGGCTCGGCGAGCTCCACGAGAAGATGATCCAGGCCGAACAGAAGGCCAGCCGTGGAGTGCGCCGCGGCGCAGCGAAGGACGCGTTCGACAAGGCCGCGAAAGAGTTCCACGACGCACTCGATCCGTTGGGCTATCCCACGTGGGCGGCGTACCGGATGGGCAACGGCATGGCGGCCGTTCCTCCGGAAGCGCTGGCGGCACACGAGCAGGCGCAGGCCGAACTCGAGGCCGCCGAGCTCGAACTCGCGATGCTCATGGCCCGAATCGAGCGCGACACCGAGCTCCAGGACGTGCTGTCGGGCATCGACCGCGCCCTCGAGCACGCGACCCAGTTGCTCGGATTCGATCCACAGTCCGAAGCCGACGATGACACCGATGATCCGGTCATGGCGGCGCTGCAAGCGGTCACCGTCGACGCCGCCTCGGTCGGTGTGGCCCGCGAAGCCGCTGCCGCCCATCTCCGCGACGCATTGGCGGCGGCCGGCGCCGCCGGCCACGACTCGTTGACCAGCGATGCCGCGATCGTCGCGCTCGGCGACTCGTGGCTCCACGTCCTCATGGCTGCCGACGACCTCGCGGTGCGGCTGCTGCGAGATCGCGAACGGGCGGCGGAGGAACTCGAAGCGCTCGAGGGTCTCGGTGACGGCTCGCGGGTCGATCGGCTCGACGAGGAGCGCGCTGCGGTGCACGAAGCCGAGGTGGCCGTTGCACAGAGCCGCGACGCGCTCCGCCGGGTGGTCGACGCGCGGCTCCGACTGCACATGCTGGCCGCGACCGAGCTGAATCTCGCCGAGGAACACGACGATCGCCTGGTTCAGCGGGAAAGCGCGGAGGTCCTCCTGGACCTGGCGATCCGGCGCAAGGAAGGCCGGGCCGGTGCCGACGCCGCGGCTGCCCTGGCCGATCGGGTCCCGCGCGGTGTGGCCGGCCCGATTCCGGTGGTCGTCGTCATGGGCGACGCCCCGGCGTCGACGCTCGATCGACTCGCCATCTTCCCCGACGACGTCCAGATCCTCGTGATCGGTGAGGGACTGGGGATGCGCGAGTGGATCGACACGAATGGTGATGCCACCGCAGCGGAGATCGACGCGGGAACTCTGGTCTAGCCACGACATCGGCTGGCTAGCCTGTCACGATGGATTTCCGTCGAATCAACGGGCTGCCGCCCTATGTCTTCACCATCATCGACTCGCTGAAGATCGAAGCCCGTCGGGCAGGCGAAGACGTCATCGACCTCGGCTTCGGGAATCCCGATCTGGCATCACCGGAGATCGCCGTCGAGAAGCTGGTCGAGGCAGCGCGGAACTCGCGGAACCATCGCTACTCCTCGAGCCGTGGCATCCCCAAGCTGCGTGAAGCCGTGGCGACCCTCTACGACCGTCGTTTCGGCGTCTCGTTGGACCCCGACACCGAGGTGATCAACACGATCGGTGCCAAGGAGGGGTTCAGCCACCTGATGTGGGTGTTGCTCGAGGCCGGCGACTCGGTCCTCGTTCCGGCGCCGTCGTACCCGATCCATCTGTTCGCGCCGCTCTTCGCCGGCGCCAATGTGCGCGAGATGCCGGTCACCAACGACCAGGACACCTTCCTCGACACGCTCAGGGAGCGCTTCGAGTACTCGTGGCCGCGGCCCCGCGTGATCGTGCTCTCGTTCCCGCACAACCCGACCACGATGTGTGTCGATCTCGACTTCATGCAGAAGGTCGTCGACTTCGCGCGCGAGAAGAACGTCATCCTCGTGCACGACTTCGCCTACGCCGATCTCGGTTTCGACGGCTACATGCCGCCGTCGATCCTCGAAGCCGAAGGGGCCAAGGAGGTCGCCGTCGAGCTGTACTCGATGACGAAGAGCTATTCGATGGCCGGTTGGCGAGTGGCGTTCATGGTCGGCAACCCCGAGATCGTCGCCGCGCTCCAGAAGCTCAAGAGCTATCTCGACTACGGCACGTTCCAGCCGGTGCAGATCGCGGCGACGGTCACGCTGAACGAGGCGCCCGAATACCCCGATCTGGCGCGGGCGATCTACGAGAGTCGGCGCAACACCCTGATCGACGGCCTCGCCCGGATCGGCTGGAACATCGAACCGCCCCGGGGGACGATGTTCACCTGGGCGCAGATTCCCGAGCAGTACGGCGAGATGGGCAGCGTCGAGTTCGCGTCGATGCTCGTGCGTGAAGCCGATGTCGCGCTGTCGCCCGGCGTCGGATTCGGTCCCGGTGGGGAAGGCCACGTGCGGTTCGCGCTGATCGAGAACGAACAGCGCATCAATCAGGCGACCCGCAATCTGGGCCGGGCCCTCACACGCCTGGGCTGACGGCGACGCTCAGTCGAGGTCCCAGTCGAGCGAGCGTTCCACGCCGCGGCGCCAGCGGGCGTAGTCGGCGTCGGCGCGGGTCCGGTCGGCCGACGGTGAGAACGTCCGGTCGGCGGACCAGTTGGCCGCAACGTCGGCAGTGCCGTCCCAGACGCCCTCGGCGATACCGGCGAGGTACGCGGCACCGAGCGCCGTCGTCTCGGGCACGGATGCGCGGATGACGGGCACGCCGAGCTGGTCGGCCTGCAGCTGCAGGAGAAGATCCATGACCGAGGCACCACCGTCGACGCGGAGTTCGGTCACCCCTCGGCCGGCCGCTCTGGCCATCGCGTCGACCACATCGCGGCTCTGGTAAGCGATCGCCTCGACGGTCGCCCGCACGATCTCGGCCCGGCCGGTCCCGCGGGTGAGCCCGAGCATGGTGCCCCGGGCCCGCGGGTCCCAGTACGGGGCGCCGAGGCCCGCCAGCGCAGGGACGAAGACGACCCCGCCGCTGTCGGCCACCGATTCGGCGAGGGGGCCCGTCTCGGAGGCGGCGGCGATGATGCCGAGCCCGTCGCGCAGCCATTGGATCGCGGCACCGGTCGCGAAGATCGCCCCCTCGTACGCGTAGGTGGTTTCCGGGCCGCTCGGACCGTCGAGCGTCCAGGCAACGGTGGTGAGCAGGCCTTCGACCGGTTCAGGACACGCGGTGCCGACGTTCATGAGCACGAAGGAACCCGTGCCGTAGGTGTTCTTGGCCTGGCCGGGAGAAAAGCACGCCTGCCCGAAGAGCGCGGCCTGCTGATCGCCGGCGATCCCACTGACGGGGATGCCGGCACCGGTCGGGAGGTCGGCGGTCGTGACGCCGAATCGGCCCGACGACGGGCGTACCTCGGGAAGGATGCGCATGGGGATGTGCAGCAGTTCGCACATCTCGGCCGACCAGTCGTTGGTCCGGATGTCGTAGAGCATGGTGCGGCTCGCATTCGAGCCGTCGGTCGCGTGCACTCCGCCGGTGAGCTTCCAGACGAGCCACGAATCGACGGTGCCGAAGAGCAGGTCGTCGTCGGCCTCGACACCGCCCTCGCCCAACAGCCATTCGAGCTTGGTGCCGGAGAAGTACGGGTCGAGCACGAGGCCGGTGGTGGAGCGCACGAGATCGAGTGCGCCGTTGGCCTCGAGCTGTTCGCAGCGAGCCGCGGTACGGCGGTCCTGCCAGACGATGGCACGGTGACGAGGGCGACCGGTCCGCTTGTCCCAGACGACGACCGTCTCGCGCTGGTCGGTGATGCCGATCGCTGCGACCGGTCGGTCGAGTGTGGCGAGCAGCTCGGCCAGCGTCGCGACGACGGCGTCCCAGATCTCATCGGCATCGTGCTCGACCCACCCCGGGCGCGGGAAGTGTTGCGTGAACTCGCGGTAGGTGAAGCCGAGCGGCACCCCGTGCTCGTCGATGGCGAACGAACGGACACCGGTGGTTCCTGCGTCGATGGCGATGACGATTCCCATGCCCGGCGACGATACTCCGGCGGTGGTGGGTCGTCGGTCGCTACCATCCCGTCCAACCCGAGGAGATGCGATGAGAGTCGGAGTGCTGACCGGTGGCGGCGACTGCCCCGGACTCAATGCCGTGATCCGCGGCGTGGTCCGCAAGGCCGAACGCGACTACGGCGACGAGGTCGTCGGCTTCCTCGACGGCTATCAGGGTCTGCTCGAGAACCGATTCCGGACGCTCGATGTCGAGGCATGCCGAGGGCTGCTTCCGCGGGGCGGAACGATCATCGGCACGACCCGGATGACGCCCTACATGGTCGACGACGGGGTCGAGCGGGTGAAGGCGACGATGGCGGAGAACGGGGTCGAGGCGTTGATCGTGATCGGGGGTGAGGGCACGCTCTCGTGTGCCAACCGCCTGATGGTCGAAGACGGCGTGCCCGTGATCGGTGTGCCGAAGACGATCGACAACGACATCGGCGGCACCGAGATGACGTTCGGGTTCGACACCGCCGTCCAGATCGCCACCGACGCGATCGATCGGCTGCACACCACCGCCGAGTCGCACAACCGGGTCATGGTGGTCGAGGTGATGGGGCGCCATGTGGGCCACATCGCCACATGGGCCGGGATCGCCGGCGGGGCGACCGTGACGCTGGTCCCCGAGGAACCGTTCGACATCCAGGCGGTCTGCGATTCGATCCTCCGTCGTCACCATCGCGGTCGCTTCGCGTCGATCGTGGTGGTCGCCGAGGGTGCGGTGCCGGCGCCGGGCACCATCGAGATCCCCGAACCCTCGATCGACGAGTACGGGCATCAACGTCTGGGCGGCATCGTCAACGTCGTGGCCTCCGAGATCGAGGCCCGGACCGGCTTCGAGACGAGGGTGACCATCCTCGGCCACGTGCAACGCGGGGGGACACCGACGGCCTTCGACCGGGTGCTCTCGACCTGGTACGGGGTCGCAGCGATGGAGGCGGCCCACGACCGTGACTTCGGGACGATGGTCGCCCTCCGCAACGGCGAGGTCGTTCGAGCCCCCTTGGCCGAGTGCATCTCCGAGCTGAAATACACCCACCCGGAGCTGCTCGACGCGAACCGGACGTTCTTCAGCTAGTCGTCGTCGGGGGCACCGAGTCGTCGGGGGGCACGGTCGTCGTCGTGGTGGTCGAGCCCGTCGGGAGGGTCGTGGTGGTGCCTGTGTTCTGCTCGTTGTAGGTCGCGTAGTCGTCGATGTCGACCGGCCGATCGACCGACTCGGCAGACGTGGGGATCGACTGCGGCGCGCCGTCGACGTTGAAGAGGACACCGTCGACCTGCCCGTCGCCGGTCAGCGTCCACACCAGTTGGGCGGCGACGTCGCGGAGCACCGGAACGTTGGGTGGCTCGCTGCCGAGCGACTCGAGAAACACCGTCGCGATGTCGTCGTTGATCTCGACGGCGACGATGTCGTACTGGTTGACGGTGTTGATCAACGCCGCATCCGCGCCGATCGTCTCCTTGAAGCCGTCGATCTCCATCGGCTCGATGGCATCGAACAACGAACCTGAACCCACCGGGATCGGGACGACGACCTGGCGGACCACGCGCTGCTCGGTTTCGGGCTTCTGCTCGAGCAGGAAGTAGGCGAAGTCGCGGGTCTGGAACTCCGGGGGCGGCGCCGTCGTGGTGGTGGGGACCTTCTGGAGCGACGGCGCCAGTTCGGCTTCGGGGATCACCTGGGCGCTGTCGTCGGTGGGCAGGGAGCAACCGACGGCCAGGAGCGCGAGCGCGAGGACCGAGATGAAGCGCTTCATGCGAGTTCCTCCAATGACACGTCGCCCACCGGGATCGCGATCACGAAGCGGGCCCCGGCCCTTCCGTCGGGCCGGTCTTCGCACCAGACCGTACCCCCGTGCAATCCGATGTGTTCCGCGACCAGCGAGAGCCCCAGGCCGGTGCCGGTGTCGTAGCCGCGGCGGCCGCCGGCGGACCCTCGGCTGAAGCGGTCGAAGATGACCGACCGCTCGGCCTCGGGGATCCCCGGGCCCTCGTCCTGCACTGCGAGCAGCACCGTGTCGTCGTCGACGGAGATCAGGACGTCGATGGCGCCGTCGCCGTACTTGTCGGCGTTCTGGATGAGGTTGGCGATCACCTGCGCGAGCCGCCGTTTGTCGGCCGCGATGACCAGGCCTTCGACGTCGTGGGACGCCGTCAGCATCGCGTCGGGGCGGCTCGAGTGCTCCACGGCTTGGCGCACGAATTCGACCAGGTCGAGCGCGTCGATCTGGAGGGACGCCGTGCCGACGTCGAACCGGCTGATCTCGAGGAGGTCCTCGACGAGCTGCGTGAAGCGGGTGACGTCGTCGTTGAGGAGGGTGAGGGCCTGTTGGCTGCGTTCGGGAAGCGACTCGCGACTGTTGTTGAGCACCTCGATCGACGCGCTCAGTGTCATCAAGGGTGAACGGAGTTCGTGGCTGACCTCGGACGCGAATCGGGCGTCGCGCTCGATCCGGTCCTCGAGCGAGGTGGCCATCTCGTTGAATGACGAGGCCAGCGAGGCGAGGTCGTGGTCGGCCGGCATGTCGAGGCGGGTGTCGAGCTCGCCGGCAGCGAGCGACTCCGCAGCACGGCGAACATCGCTCACCGGCGACAGGGCCCGCCGCGCCGCCCACACGCCGATCGCCGCAGCGAGGAGGGTCGTCACCACACTGGCGCCGGCGACGACGGCGCCGAGCGAGGACAGCGTGTCCTCCACGTCGTCGAGCAGCAGGGCTTCGTAGTAGTTGGCGTTCCGGGGGTTGTTGGACAACGGGATGCCGCTGATGATGGCCGGCACTCCGTCGATCTCGGCCCGGATCATCGCCGCGTTGCCTCCCTCCAGCCCCACCACGCTGACGAGCGACTCGGGAAGCTTGTCCTGGTTGAAACGCGTGGTGTTGCGACCGTCCCAGAGCTCGTCGACACGCAGGAGGGGGAACTCGCCCCGTGGGGTCGAGAGCGATTCGATGATGCCGCGAATGGCGACGGCGTCGGATTCCTCGGTCAGTTGTTCCTGGACGATCTTTGCGTTGAAGTTGAAGTTCTCGAGCGCCGCGTCCTCGCGCTGCTCGAGGAGGGACTGTCGGCTGAAGGTGAGCGTGACGAGCGAGATCGTGACCGACAGCAGCAGACCGCCGAGCGCGAAGAGGAGCGCGACGCGGGCGCGGAGGCCGAGTCGTTCCCACCGCGTTTTCATGGCGGATCAGGCCTGGAGCTTGTAGCCCAGGCCCCGAACGGTGACGACATGGCGCGGATTGGCCGGATCCGGCTCGATCTTCGTGCGGAGTCGTCGGATGTGCACGTCGACGAGGCGACCGTCGCCGAAGTAGCCGTAGCCCCACACCCGCTCCAGCAGCACCTCGCGGGAGAACACCCGGCCGGCGTTCGATGCGAGTTCGACGAGCAGCCGGAACTCGGTCTTCGTGAGGTGGACCTCTCGGGTCCCGACGCGTACCACGCCCTCGTCGGGGATGATCTCGAGTTCACCGAACACGAGGTGGCGAGCGCCGGGTTCGGCGGGTCGGACTCGACGCAGCAACGCCCGGATGCGAGCGGACAGCTCCTTCGGCGCGTGCGGCTTCGTGAGGTAGTCGTCGGCGCCGGCTTCGAGTCCGGCCACCACATCGTGGGTGTCGGCTCGTGCGGTGACCATGACGATCGGGACGTCGGAGATCTTGCGGATGGCCCGACAGACCTCGAAGCCGTCCATGCCCGGGAGCATGATGTCGATCAGTACGACGTCGGCCGGGTTCTGGCCGAACGCGAGCAGCGCGTCCTCGCCCGACTCGGCCTCGACGACGTCGTATCCCTCGTCCTCGAGGGCGAGGCGAACCGAGGTGCGGATGCGTTCGTCGTCCTCAACGGTAAGAATTCGGCTTCCCACGATGCATGATCGTGCCAGATTCCGGCCGCGAATGGCGACCACACGGCGAATCGGCTCAGGCGGTGTGGCCTCCTGCCGCATCAACGAGCAAAAAGAAATCTTCGGAGATGCCCGGTGCCGCGCCGACCAGAGCGCCGTCGAGGGCGGATCGATCCTCGAGCACCGCGCCGGCCTCGGTGGCGATCAGGGCCCCGGCGGCCGAGTCCCACGGTTGCAGTCCTCGCTCGTAGTACGCGTCGACACGTCCGCACGCCAGCGCGCAGAGGTCGACGGCGGCACCGCCGAGACGGCGGATGTCGCGCACCTGGGGAAGCAGGATCGTGAGGGCGGCGGCCTGGGCTCTGCGACGGTCGGCGTCGTAGGAGAAGCCGGTCGCGACGAGAGAGGTCGCGAGGTCGCGCCGCCGGCTCACGGCGATCGGTTCGTGGTTGCGGGTCGCGCCACCGCCCAGCGTCGCCCGGAAGCGCTCGTCGCGTACCAGGTCGTGGACCGCACCGACCGTCATCACACCGTCGACCGACGCGGCGATCGACACGGAGCAGCCCGGGAGGTCGTAGACGAAATTGGTCGTCCCGTCGATCGGGTCGATGAGCCAGACGACGCCGGTCGACCCCTCGACGCGGGCGCCTTCCTCGCCGAGAAAGCCGTCGTCGGGTCGAGCCGCGGTGATCGCATCGACGATCGTGCGTTCGGACCAGGTGTCGAACTCGGTCACGAGGTCGGTCTGGCTCGACTTCGTGCCGGCATCGAGGTCCATCGTGTGGAGGGCCTCGCGGAGGCCGGGTACCACCAGGTCGATGGCACGATCCGCGAGCGCGAGCAACCCGTGCGCGAGCGGCTCGTCGGGGCGGGCGCTCATTCTTCGTGGGCTCGGCGGCGGGTTTCCTTCTCGTCCCACTCGGCCATTGCTCGTAGCGCGAGCACGGCCACGACGGCGACCCCGAGCGCACAGCCGATCGCGCTCGCGAATCCGACGACGCCGGCGGTCGTCGTGCACCCGTCGGTGCACGACACGTCGGTCACCGCGAAGCCGATCAGGCCGCCGCACAGTCCGCCGATGAGGATCGAGATGATCGCGAGGACCCGAGCCAGCAGCGGTGGCGCGGCGGTCTGTGGTGACCCGGCGGTCGACGGGTTGGGGGAGGAGGAAGCCACGGCCGCAGCCTACCGACGCGAGACGGCACGGACCGAGGCGGCGCGCCCCTCCGGTGCCCCAGGATAGAGTTCCCGGCGGTGCGTGCCCTGGTAGTTCTTCCCACATACGACGAGGCGGCGAACATCCGGGAGGTGCTTCGCCTGCTGCGCGCCGCATGCCCCGATGCCAGCGTGCTCGTGGTGGACGATGGCTCGCCCGACGGCACCGCCGACATCGCCGAGTCGATGGATGCCGAGATCGGCAATGTCGAAGTCATGCGGCGACCGTCGAAGTCCGGTCTGGGGTCCGCGTATCGCGACGGCTTCCGCCACGGCCTGATCCACGGCTTCGACGTGATGGTCGAGATGGACAGCGACCTCCAGCACGATCCCGCGGCGCTGCCGTCGCTGCTCGCCGCGGTCGAGGCGGGCGCCGACCTGGCGATCGGCAGCCGCTACATCGCAGGTGGGTCCATTCCCGACTGGAAGTGGCATCGTCGTGCATTGTCGAAATGGGGCAACCGCTACGCATCCCGCGTGCTCGGAATCGGTGTGAACGATGCGACGAGCGGCTTTCGGGCCTACGCCTCGAGCGCCCTCGCGAAGATCGACTTCCAGACGGTGCGCGCCGACGGCTACGGCTTCCAGATCGAGATGGCCCATCGCGTGCTGCAGAGCGGCGGCACGGTCGAGGAAGTGCCGATCCAGTTCGTCGACCGGGTGCGTGGCACCTCGAAGATGTCGAGCCGGATCGTGGTCGAGGCACTCGTGCTCGTCACCTGGTGGGGCGTGCGCGACCGCCTGCTCAGATTCCGCCGCTGACTGCCGACCCGTGAGGGTATGAGCACGACCACGAGTCTCGTTCCGCCGCGCCGTCTCGGCGCTCTGCTCCGCCAGGCTCGCCTGGCCGCGGGTCGGGAGTTGGCCGATCTCGCGTCGGGGGCAGGCCTCTCGGTCGTGGAGTTGGACGACGTCGAGCACGGTCGTCGGGATCTCGACGAGCCGATGCTGGCCGCCCTGGTCGACGCCTACGGCATCGCCGGCGCCGGACTGGTACCCGAACGCTCGCAGCTGGTCATCGACCTGGACGAGGGGCGCATCGCCGTCAACCGCACCGACATCGACGTCGACCCGAGCTTCGGACCCGACGCGATCCTGACCCGCTACCTGGCACTCGTCTACCGCCTGCGGGATCTGTCGGTCGGCACACCGTTGCAGCTGCGCGATGTCGACGTCGACGTGCTGTCCGTCGCCCTGTCCCTCGCCGGCGACGACGTCGATGCCCGACTCCGCCGCCTCATGAACTCAGGGTCCGACGTCGCGGCCGACCAGCGGCGGATTCGGCGCCAGCTGCTGCTTCCGCTCGTCGGCGTCGTCATCGCCGCGACCGGTATGGGGACACTGGTCCTCGTCGCCGACCGGGACGCGCCGCCCGCGGCGCCGGTCGGGGTGTCGACCGAACTCGGCGCCGCTCGCATCTCGACGCCCGCCATCGAGATCGCGCCGGTGCAGACCGAACTCGGCGCCGGTGGCGCGGTGGAGTTCAACGCGGACAGCTGAACGCCCCCGGCGGGGCTGTGGCTGGCATGCTGAGGGCATGCGGCAATGGAAGGTGGCCGGCGGCCTGATCACCAACGACGACGGTCTCCTTCTCGTCGCCAACCGTCGTCGCGACGGCCGGATCGACTGGTCGACGCCGGGCGGTGTCGTCGATGCCGGCGAGACGCTGCTCGGCGCGCTGAGCCGCGAAGTGGAAGAGGAGACCGGTCTGGCCGTCGCCACCTGGTCACAGTTGTGCTGGACGACCGAGGTGCACTTCGTCGATCTGGAGATGCACCTCGAGGTCGAGGTGCATCTCGCCGAGGCCTACCTCGGCGACATCGTCGTCGACGATCCGGACGGCATCGTGATCGAGGCCGACTTCCTCGACGCGGCGACGGTCCACGACCGCCTCGGCGCCAGCCCGCCCTGGGTCGCCGAGCCGATGCGTCGCTGGATCGCGGAACCATGGCGAGAGAGCCGACACTTCGCGTACCGAGCGCTCGGACGGGTGCCCGCCGAGATGTCCGCCGAACGCATCCAGCCGTGAGCACGGCCGGTCGCCCGCCCGACGGCACACTCGGTTTCATCCATGTCGACATGGACGCATTCTTCGCGTCCATCGAGCTCCGGAGGCGGCCCGAGCTGCGGGGTCAGCCGGTTGTGGTCGGAGGCACCGGCGATCGCGGCGTCGTCGCCGCTGCGAGCTACGAGGCGCGCGTCTTCGGGATCCGTTCGGCGATGCCGTCGACGAGGGCTCGCCGGCTGTGCCCCCATGCGGTGTTCCTTCCCGGCGACCACGCGCACTATGCCGAGGTCAGCCGTGAGGTCATGACGATCCTGCGCGACGTCACGCCGTGGGTCGAACCCCTGTCGCTCGACGAGGCCTTCCTGGATGTGCGCGGCGCCCTGCACGGGGAGGAGCGCGCGGCCGAGATCGCGGCGGCCATCAGGGCGCGGGTGCTGGCTGAGCAGCATCTGACCTGCTCGGTCGGCGTCGCCACCAACAAGTTCCTCGCCAAGTTGGCGACCGAGCGGGCGAAGCCGACGGCATCGCGGCGCGGTCCCGTCTTCGGCTCCGGTGTCCACGTCGTCGAGCCGGGTTCCGAACTCGACTTCCTGCATCCGATGCCGGTGCGTGATCTCTGGGGGGTCGGCCCTGCGACAGGGCGTCGTCTCTCGAGCCTGGGGATCGAGACGGTCGGCGACCTCGCTGCCCAACCCCGTCGCCGGATCGAGGCGAGTGTCGGAAAGGCGGCCGGTGCCCATCTCCACGCACTGGCGCAGGCGCGCGACGACCGACCGGTGGTGGTCGATCAGGAACTGAAGTCGATCGGACACGAGGAGACGTTCGCCCGTGACCTGTGCACCCACGACGACCTGCGTCCCCAACTGATGCGGATGGCGGACGCCGTGGCAGGTCGGCTTCGCTCCGCCGCCGTGATGGGCCGAACGGTGACCATCAAGGTCCGGTTCGCCGACTTCACGACGATCACCCGCTCCGTCACGACGCCCGAACCGCTCGACGGCGCCCGAGCCATCGGCATCGAGGCCGAGGCCATGCTTCGCCGGCTCGACCCGACCCCGGGGGTTCGCCTGCTCGGCGTGAGCCTGTCGCAACTGGTCGACGGATCCGTTCGGCAGTTGACCCTCGACGAGGTGGCCGGTCCGGCCTGGAGTGACGCCGACAGCGTCGTCGACGAGATACGGGAGAGGTTCGGTTCGAGCGCGATCGGGCCGGCAGCGCTCGCCGCGAAGGGCGAGGGACTCCGCCGGTTCGAGGTCGGACAGCAGCAATGGGGACCGGGGACGACGTCGGCATCGTGATCATCCGACGTGCTGCGCGCGAACCCGATTCGAGGATTCGGGAAATCGAACGGGCACGCGCGTTGTCCAAGGGTGGGCGCTGTGCGACACTGGACGCCAGAAGGTCAGGGCTGGAGGAGTAGGTCGGTGCCGCTTTCCGAGGACGAACAACGCATCCTCAGCGAGATCGAAGATCACTTGTATGAGTCCGATCCCGCGCTCGCTCGCGAGGTCGCGCAGACGACCGTCTACACCCACGCGTTCCGCAACCTGAAGTGGGCGTCGCTCGGGTTCGTCGTCGGCGCCGTGTTGATGGTGGCGTTGCTGTCGACCTCGTTCATTCTCGCCTTCGGGGGTTTCCTCTTGATGCTCGCCAGCCTGCTCTGGTTCGAGAACAACGCCCGCAAGCTGGGCCGGGTCGGCCTCGAGCAGATGACGCAGAGTTTTCGCGGCGGCGGGTTCGGCGATGCGCTCGGCGGTGCGGGCTCGCGGATGCGCGAGCGGTTCCAGCGGCCCGACGATCTCGACTGATCAGCCTCCCGCCGCCCGCAGCGACAGCGGCGCCGGAGCCGGTCTGAGAAGTGTGCGGGGATCGAGTGCCTCGCCGAGCAGGCGGGTCCGACCCACCTGGCGTCGGCAGCGGCCCACGATCTCGGCCGCCGACTCCTGCGCCGCGAGTGCGTGGGTGACGGCGTCGGCCCCCTCGGAGTAGCGCAATGCGGTGACCTGATCCGCCAGGAGCCGGATCGGACCGATCTCGCGGCGCCGCGATTCGGCCATCGACGCGAACTCGTGCGGGGTCTGATCGGGGGAGCCGGTGAGTCCGAGCAGGCGCAACGCCCCGACGGCGTCGTCCCAGGCGACTTCGCCGCGCCCGACGGGGTCGGCGGCGACGAGACCGAGTCGGCGACGTCGACGCAGGAACTGCACCGCAGGGACGAACCCGACGAGCGCGACGATGCCGAGGAGGACCGCGGCGACGGCCGCGGGGAACGAGCCGCCGCTGTCGCCGGGCGGGGTGGCCGCCGGACCGGCGCCGGCTGCGGTGTTCGGAGCGAGCGTGGTGGTGCTGCGGGGGGGAAGGCCGAAGTCCCCTGCGTTCGGGTCGGGTGTCGCCGGCTCGGTGGTGGTCGTCGGGGTCTCGTCGACGAAGCTCGGATCGTCCTGGGGGCCCGTCTGCTGGGGCGTGTCGAGGCCGGTGATGTCGCCGTCGAGGCCGCGGCTGCGACCGGGTGTCGGATCGAAGATCACCCAGCCGACACCGGCGAAGTAGATCTCGGGCCACGCGTGGGCGTGCTCCCCCCGCACCACGAACTCGTTGCGGGTGGGGCTCCACTCGCCCCACGTGAACCCGACCGCCACGCGGGACGGGATCCCCAGGGAGCGGGCCATCGCCGCGAACGTGGAGGCGAACTGTTCGCAATAGCCGCGCCCGCGGTCGAGGAACTCGGTCATGGAGTTGATGTCGTGACGCAACGCCACGTCGATGTCGTAGGTGAAGCGGGCCGGGTCGAGGAAGAAGCTCTGGAGGGCACGCACCCGCTCGTAGTCGGTGGTGGCGTCCGCCACGATCTCGGCGGCCAGATCACTCACCTCGGTCGGCCAGCACCCCGTGTCGAGCGTCGACTCGCCGGTGGCGCACGATGGCGGGAGTTGGGTGTGCTCCTCGACGAAGCCCCGGCTCAGCCCCTCGGTGGCGTCGGCCGGAAGATCGCCGGGGGAGTAGTCGGGGACCTGTGACTCGACGGTGTAGGTGAGACCCCGGGGAATCTGGTCGAGCCCCCGCTCGACCACGAGGGCGCCGGTGGCCACTTCGTACTCGAGGTCGATGCCGCCGTTGTCGATGACCTCGCTCAGTTCGTAGGCGGCCGGCAGATAGATGTTGCCGAGTCCGGTGATCGTGAACTCCTGGATCACCGGGTTGGTCGGGACGGTCGCATCGATGTTGCTGTCGACGGCACCACGGGCCTCGTCGAAGTTCGAGCTCCGGCGCCAGATCTCGTCCTCGAATCTCGTGAGCGCCATCATGCGCCAGTAGTCCTGTCGGTCGCGGTCGACCCGCACCGAGAACAGCTCGACGTCACGCTGGTTCACCAATGACGCGGAAACCTCGACGAGCGGGCTCAACACCGAGCGGGTCTCCGGGCCGTCATTGATGCTGGTGATGTCGATGAGGGGTTGCGCCGTCGCCCCCGGGACCTGCGGTGCGACGAGGGCGGCGAGGATCACGACGACGACGCCGGCGGCCCCGCCGATCCGCAGCGTCGACTGCACGCCGGCGGAGGCTCCGCCGGCGACCCACACCTCCTCACGGACCTGCCGCTCCGCCCGCATGGTGAGCAACACCGCCAACACTCCGCCGGCGAAGAGCATGCCGTGGGCGATCTCGTTGCGGTCGACGCCCATCAGCGACGCGAAGACGAACAATGCCGTGGCCGGCGCCACGGCCTCCAGCGGCGAGCGCAGCCGAAACGCGGCCCAGTCGGCGAGGAACACGCCGTACCAGGTGAGCACCGACGTGGTCACGAGGAACCCCCGCAGCGGCGGTACCGGGGCGGCGTCTTCGCCGAAGACCCGCCAGGCCTCGCGAAGATCGTCGCCGAGCAGGCGCAGCGTCTCCGCCGTCGGGAACACGAGCGCCGAGTTGTCGGGATAGAAGACCGCCGTCGCGAGCACGACCAGCGAGAGGCCGCTGATCACCGTCGCCCAGATCATCGACAGCTGGGCCCGACGGCAAACGGCGGCGACGGTATGGGAGCCGACCGCGAGGATCAGCAGGTCGCGCAGGAACGACGTGTCGGCGAACAGCCGCTCGAGCGAGATCGAGGCGACGATCGTCAAGGCGACCAGGGCGATCTCGGCGGCGAGGAGAACGTTGCGACGCAGCGACATCAGAGGGTGGCCGCGCTGCGGTGGTGCTCGAGTCGCCAGAGCGCGGCGAGCTGGCCGGGGCCGGTGAGATGGATCCAGTCGCCCGACGAGTGGCCGGTGTCCGCCGAACCCCACGCCGTGGCATCGCACGTGATCACGATTCGGGCCCGGAGCCGTTGGGCCAACGTCTGGCGGGCGGCCCGGTCGGCGGCGATCGTGGCGTCGGTGGTGACGACCACGACGGTCCCGGCATCGGTCGGCACCGCCGGATGGACCGTGGGGCTGCCGTCCTCGAGCAGGGCCAGGAACTCGAGGATGTGATCGAGCTGGGCGTTGCCGTGGACGAGGGGAGTCGATCGGCCATCGGTGGTCTCGACCCGGGTGGCGTCGCCCGCCGCGAGCACCGAGGCAGTGATCGACGCGGCGATCGAGGTGGTGATGTCGAGTGCCTCGGGCGAGTCGCCCGGCGGGCGGGTGTCGATCGCGACCGTCAGTCGCCCGTGGCGCGGCGGTCGGAACTGACGAACCTGCAGCTCGTCCTGCCGTGCCGACGAGGCCCAGTGGATCCGGCGAAGGTCGTCGCCCGGGGAGTACGGGCGGAGTCCGTCGAACTCTTCGTCACTCAGGCCCAACGAGCGCCGGAGTTCTTCGCCGAGCAGAGGGTCGTCGCCGGACGGCACCCGGCGGACGGGAATCGCCTCGATCAGCGGGTGCACGATCAGGCGAACCGTCGACTCGAGCACGTGTGATCGTCGGGCCAGGCCGAGCGGGTCGACGTCGTCGATCCGGGTCGGTCCCAATGCGAGAACCCCCCGGCGGGTCGTCGGCAGCCGGTAGGCGCCCCGGGCCGATCCCTCGCCGGGCAGGGAGGCGATGGAGAGCTGGACGCCGCGGGTGCCGGTGACCTCGTCGTGGAGCCGCAGCAAGGGTGACCGATGCTTCGAGCGATTGATGATCTCGAGATCGACGCGGGCCGGGTCGCCCGCCGGCACGCGCGGCGGGGTGAGCTGCTTCGCGATCGCGATGCGGGACGGGCGGAGGCGCCGCACCACGACGGCCCCGACCACCGCGAGGATCGCGGCAGCGCCCGGAACCATGAATTCGAGCCCGCCGACGATGCGGCCCGCGAGGAGCATCACGATCCCCGCGGTCAGCACCCCCCAGCCGGCCCGGGTCGGCATGTCAGCTCGACTCGGGCCGCGGCACGGGCACGCCGTCGAGAATCTCGGCGACGATGTCGGAGGGTTTCACACCGCGCATGCGGACCTCCGGGGTCACGAGGAGGCGGTGCGGCATCACGACGCGAGCGAGTGCCTTCACGTCGTCGGGTGTCGCATAGGTCCGCCCCTGCGACGCGGCCTGGGCCCGGGCCACGCGCTGAAGGGCGAGTACCCCGCGCGGGGAGAGGCCGAGCGACAATGAGCCGTGCCGACGGGTCGCCTCGGCGAGGTCGAGCAGGTACGAACGCAACGCCGGAGCGACATAGACGTTCTCGACCGACTCCGACATCTCGCAAACTTCTGCTGCGGTCACGACCGGCGGAAGCGTGTCGGCAAGATGTGTGGTCCCGCCCTGGGATTCGAGAATGGTCGCCTCGGCCTCGCGGGCGGGATAGCCGATGCTGAGCCGCATCAGGAACCGATCGAGTTGGGCTTCGGGCAATGCATACGTGCCCTCGTGCTCGATCGGGTTCTGTGTGGCGATGACCATGAACGGTGATCCGAGGAGGTGGGTCACGCCGTCGGAGGTGACCTGTCGCTCGGCCATCGCCTCGAGCAGGGCCGACTGGGTCTTCGGCGAGGCCCGATTGATCTCGTCGGCGAGCAGGACATCGGAGAAGATCGGGCCGGGACGGAACTCGAACGCGTCCTGCGAACGATTCCACACCGACACCCCGGTGACGTCGGTCGGCAGGAGGTCGGGGGTGAACTGCACGCGGCCGAACTTGCCGTCGACGCTGCGGGCCAACGCCTTTCCCAGGCTGGTCTTCCCCACGCCGGGCACATCCTCGACCAACACATGCCCGTCGCACACGAGCGCGAGCACCATCAGGTGGATCACGTCGGTCTTTCCCCGCACGACGCGTTCGACGTTGTGACGAATCGATGTGAACCGTTCGGCGAACCCTTCGCAGGCGCCGTGGGAGGTCGCGTGGCCGCCCCGGGCCGCCTCGGGGTGTTCATCGGTTGTCGTCACAGAGCCTCCGCACGCGGTCGTGTCGGCGTAGAGCGTAGGACGAATCGTGGTGGTGCGGGCGGCGGGACACCACCGCGATGGCGTGAGGCCGTATGTTGAGCGGGTGGCAGCAGACGTTCCCGACACCGCGCTCGCGATCGACATCGGAGGCACCAAGTTCGAGGTGGCCCTAGTCGGGATCGACGGACGGGTACGCGACCGGGCGCGGGTCGCGTCGACCGGTGCCACCGACGGCGAGGAGTTGTTCGACCGTCTGGCCGGGCTGATCGCCGGAATCGACCTCTCGGGTGTCGACGTGTGCGGCGTCGGGTCCGGGGGTCCGATGCGGGCGGGCGGCGTGGCGGTGTCGCCGCTCAACATCACCGCCTGGCGGGACTTTCCCCTCCACGGTCGGATCGCCGACCTCACCGGACTCCCGACCTTCGTCGACAACGACGCGAAGGCACTGGCACTGGCCGAGGGCTGGAAGGGCGCGGCGCGGGGCGTGCGCAACTACATCGGGATGGTCGTCTCGACCGGTGTGGGTGGCGGCATCGTGCTCGATGGTCGCCTCCTCGATGGCAACGAGGGCAATGCCGGTCACATCGGTCACATGGTGGTGGAGCCGAACGGCACGTCGCTGCCCGGCCACGTGCAGGGCGTGCTCGAGGCCGAGGCGAGCGGGACGGGTATCGCCTTTCGAACCGGTGCGCCCGCCGAGGAGGCCGACGACGACGAACGGATCCGCGCCGGCACGATGGTCGGCCGAGCGGTCGGTTCGGTCGCGAACCTGCTCGACCTCCAACTCGCCGTGGTCGCCGGTTCGGTCGCCCTCGGCTATGGCGAGATCTTCTTCGCCGCGGCGCAGGCGGAGATCGATCGAGTTGCGACACTTCAGCACTCGATGGGCACCGTGATCCGGCCGGCCGCGCTCGGCGCCGACGGGCCACTGGTGGGGGCGGCGGCGGTCGGCTTCGTCGGCCTGGGCATCGATGTGCTGGGCAACGAGACGGATGCGACGATCGATGGGTGAGGTTCGCCGGGCCGCCGCCGCCGTCGTGCGCGAACCCGGCCTCTGGGTCACCGCTCTCGTCCAGTTCCGGCGGATGATCCCCGACGGCTGGTGGCGACGCCGGCCCTTCCTTCCCGTGCCCGATCCTGCGATGCTCGCGTTTCGGGCAACCACGCAATACGGCGATCCCGCCCATCCACTCGAACCCGACGATCTGATCGCCTGGTTGTCGTGGTGCAAAGCCGAGAACCGGCGTCGCTCGGTTCGGTAGGTTCTGCGGATGGCCGGGGTACTCGTTCTCAATGCGACGTTCGAGCCGCTGTCGGTCGTGCCCACGCGCCGAGCGGTGTGTCTGATCCTCGCCGAGAAGGTCGAGTTGCTCCACGCCTCGGGTCGGCGCATCCGCTCCGAACGTCTCGCGCTCGACGAGCCGTCGGTGGTGCGTCTGAGCCGCTATGTCCACGTGCCGTACCCGACGCATCGTGCTCCCAACCGTCGTGGCGTGCTCGTGCGGGATGCGCACACCTGCCAGTACTGCGGTGTCCACGCCGAGACGGTCGACCATGTGGTGCCGCGCAGTCGTGGTGGGGGGCACACCTGGGACAATGTCGTCGCCGCCTGCCATCGCTGCAACGGGACCAAGCGTGATCGTCTCCTCGGGGAGACCACCATGCGGCTCACCCGCCGGCCCGGGCCACCGCCACCGAGCACATGGATCGAGGTGGCCGCAGGCTCCGTGCCGCATGTGTGGGCGCGGTACCTCACCGCAGACCGTCGGAGCGCGTGACGTCCGCGGCCGTGTTCACATGGGAGACGAGGCACGGTCCCGCCTCCGTTCTGCACGAGACGACACCGCCGTCGGTCCGGCGGCGCACCGTGCAGGAGATGGTCGTCGATGCGCCCGCGGTCGCGCTCGGGAGCAGCCAGTCGGAGGGTGACGTCGACACCGCCGTCGCGGCATCGCGTGGGATCTCGGTGGTGCGTCGACGCAGCGGCGGGGGAGCGGTGCTCCTCGTGCCCGACGAGCACGTGTGGCTCGATGTCTGGCTTCCGGCAGGCGATCCGCTGTGGGTCGACGACGTGAGCAGGGCCGCCGACTGGCTCGCCGAGGTGTGGGTCGACGCCCTGGACGGGCTCGGGATCATCGGGCTCGAGGCCCATCACGGTCCGATGGAGTCGACCAGCTGGTCGCCGCACGTGTGCTTCGCCGGCCTCGGCCCCGGAGAGGTGACGGCAGAGGGCCGGAAGCTGGTCGGGATCAGCCAGCGGCGCACGCGGGAGTGGGCCCGCTTCCAGTGTCTCGTCCATCGTCGGTGGGACGCCGAGGCGACGTTCGGCCTGTTGACGCTCCCCGGCTCGGGGCTCGCCGGTGGGTCGTGGCGTGACCGGGTTGCCGGGATCGGCGGCCGCGACGTGGTCGCCGCGGTCGACCACGCGCTCGCTCGTCTGCGCTGAATCCGGCCCCGGACCGGGGTTCACACCTTGCGTGGTCGACCGCAGGCCGCGACGCGCCGCGGGCGCGAATGTCACCGAACGTGCGTTCGTTCGCGCTCCCTGTGGAGGAAACGCTTGCGAATGTGGTGTGAATGGGAGTAGTGTGGAGCGACATGGAGGGCCAGGGAGTGCCGAGGGGAAAGGGGGACCACAGTGGCGACGATGTCGGGAAGCAACGCACGATTCGTCGGGAACTTCGAGCACACGCTCGACGACAAGGGTCGCCTCATCCTTCCGGCCTCGTTTCGTGCGAAGTTGGCCGAAGGGGCGTTCGTGACGCCGCTCGACCACTGCCTGGCGATTCTCCCGGCAGCCGAGTTCGACCGGATGGCCGATGCGCTCGAGGAGCGAGTGGCTGCCGGCGAAGTGAACGTCAACGCGCTACGGGCATTCGCGAGCCAGGCCGACGAGGTCGTGCCCGATGCTCAGGGCCGTGTGCGCCTGCTGCCGCACCTTCGCGAGATCGCCGGTCTCGACCGGGCGGTCGTGGTGACCGGCGCGCTGCGTCGGATCGAAGTGTGGGACCCCGCACGATGGGCGAACGTGTCGCCCGAGGGCACCGAGAAGCTGGCCGACGCCATCGAGCGTGGGCACGGTCTGGCGGCTCGCCCGTGATCTCGCACCTGTCGCTTCCCGTGCCTTCCCCGAGCCAGGAAAGGAGCGCGCCGGACCTCCAGGTCTGACCTCGACGACTCGATCATCTGCAGTCTTCCGACCGACAAATGGAAGACCCGTACTCCGCCCGCTTGCCATTAGTTCGACCGGGGAGAAATCCCGGCGAGCGCCGTCGGTCGGGAGACTGCAGATGACCGATGTCGACCCCTGAGTCGGCCTCGTTGGCATTTGGCGATTTTCGTCATGGACGACCCCACTGCCGCTGGTCCGACCGCCGCGGACTTCTTGCACGATCCGGTGATGCTGTCGGAGGTGGTCGACGTGCTCACCGACGTTCCCGATGGGTACGTGGTCGATGCCACCCTCGGCGGGGCCGGCCATGCCGTTGCGCTTCTCGCGGCCAACGAGCGCCTCTCACTGGTCGGTCTCGATCAGGATCAGATGGCGCTCGACGCCGCCGGTACCCGGCTCGCTCCCCATGGCGACCGGGTCACCCTCCGCCACCGTCGATTCGACGGGATCTCCGACGTCCTCCGTGAGCTGGGGATCGATCGACTCTCCGGTTGCCTGTTCGATCTCGGCGTGTCCTCGCCCCAGCTCGATCTCGCGGACCGGGGCTTCAGCTTCCGCAATGACGGCCCACTCGACATGCGCATGGACCAGCGGGCCGCCGTGTCGGCGGACGATCTGGTCAACGGCCTCGACGAGGGCGCGCTGGCATCGCTGCTGCGGCGCCACGGCGACGAGCCGCACGCCCGTCGGATCGCCCGGGCGATCGTTGCCGCTCGACCGATCGCCTCCACCGCACAACTCGCCGACGTCATCCGCGATGCGGTGCCGGCCGCAGCTCGACGCAAGGGCGGACATCCCGCTCGTCGCAGTTTCCAGGCCATCCGCATCGAGGTGAACCAGGAGCTCGAGATCCTCGACGACGCGCTGTCCCAGGCGCTTGCGCTGCTCGCGCCGGAGGGTCGTTGCGCGGTGTTGTCGTACCATTCGGGCGAGGACCGCATCGTGAAGCGGCGATTCCGCGATGCCGCCGGCGAACGTCCGCCGCCGCGCCCCGATCTGCCGCCACCGCCGGACTATGTCGCGGAAGTTCGGCTCCTGTGGCGTGGCGCCCGCAAGCCGTCGGCCGAGGAGATCGCGCGCAACCCCCGCGCCGAGGCCGCGCGTTTCCGCGCCGTCGAGAAGCTGGCGGCGGCCTGATGGCCCAGTCCAGCACGGCGCGTCGCGTCGCCCGCCCCGTCCGCAAGTCGGCACCGAAGCCGGCGCCCCGGAACGCCGAGTTGCGCGTGGTCCGTGCCGAGGACCGCGCCCGGACCGTTGGCGCAATCAGCTCGATCGTGGCGTCGTTCTTCTTCGTCGTGCTGTTCGCCCTCGCCGGACTCCACGCCGTCGTGGTGCAGACCCAGGCCGAGCTCGACGGGGTCAACGCCGACATCGCCTCGCTCGAGGAGCAGCGGGTGATGCGACTCGCCGACCTCGCGTGGGCCGACTCCGCGGTGGGACTCGAGACCACGGCCCTCGCCGCAGGGCTCGTCCCTGCCGCCGACTCGGCGATCATCCTGACCCCGGTCGCCCCGGGTGAGCTCAGTGCCCCGCAGTATGTCGACCCGTTCGCTCCGGTCGGGTCGAGCGCGCCGCTGGCCGGCAGCGCTGCGCTCGCCGGCAAGCCCGACGGGACCACGCGGTGACCGACGCTCACCGCCGGGCCCGCACGCGCGCCGGCAACCGCTCCGGCAACCGCACTGGGAAGAGGGTCGTGGCGGCTCGACCGACGGTCAGCAAGTCCCGTGTGTTCGTGCTGCTCGTGATGCTCGCGGTGGTCGGCGGTGCGTTCAGTTGGCGGCTCGTCGATCTTCAGCTCACTCCCGATGCCGCCCTGGCCGGCGATGTCGGCAGTCGGGTCACGGAGTCGGAGATCCCCGCGCCTCGTGGCCAGATCCTGGACCGCTACGGCCGTCCGATCGCGTTCTCGCTGCCGCGTCCGACCGTCGTGGCGAATCCCCGTCTACTCCAGGCCGCCGACATCGCCGACGAGACGACCGATCTCCTGACCGACGCCGTCGAGCGCCTCGCGCCGCTGCTGTCGACGGAGCCCGAGGTGATCAGAGAGCGACTCAGCGCCGACCGGGCGTTCGTGAACCTCGACCGGCAGGTCGACCAGGAGGTCGGCGACGCCGTCGAGGCGCTGTCGATCCCCGGCGTGTACCTGATCGAAGAGCAGCGTCGCGAACACCCCCACGGCGCTTGCTCGGGGATCTCTCTCGTCGGACGGGTCAACGTCGATCAGGTCGGCATCTCCGGCATCGAGCACGATTTCGACGAGGTGCTGACCGGCACGCCGGGACGCGCCGTCCGCCAGACCCAGGCGGGTGGCAGCGTGCAGATCCCCGGCGGCTTCCAGGTGGTCGAGCAGATGACGCCGGGCGCCGATGTCGTCCTCACGACCGATCGCAGTATCCAGCTGCGGGCGGAGGAACTGTTGATCGAGGCGCTCGACGCCGCCGGCGGCGATCACGCGATCGCCGTGGTGTCGGACCCCAACACCGGCGAGATCCTCGCCATCGCCAACGTCGTGCGCGACGAGGAGACAGGCCTCGCCCGTTGCACCACCACCAACCTCGCCGCAGCCAACGCGTACGAGCCTGGCTCGATCATGAAGGCGCTCACGTTCGCCTCGGTCTTCGAGAACGACGCGTGGCCGGAGTCCTATCCGATCGAGGTGCCCCACCGGCTGCCCATCGATCTCGGGGCGGAGGGAACCTTCTGGTTCGAGGACCCCAACGTCGCGAGTGGCACCGAGTCCCACACGCCGACATGGGCGCTGCGCAAGTCCTCGAACAACGCCACCATCCTCATGGCCGAGGAGCTCGGTCCCGACGCGCTCTACGAGACGCTCGTCGACCTCGGGCTCGGTGAGGTCACGGCGCTGGATCTTCCGGGCGAGGCGAGCGGGATCCTCGACACACTCGACAGTCACCGGCTCGAGCTCAGCAACGCAGCGATCGGCCAGGGGATCGCGGTGACGCCGCTCCAGATGCTGGTCGCCTACAACACCCTCGCCGCAGGCGGCATCAAGGTCGATCCCGTCGTCGTGAGGGATCAGGTCGGGCAGACTCCGGCGGAGCGAGTGCTCTCCGAGGAGACCGCCGACACCCTCATGCGCATGATGACCCAGGTGGTCGTCGACGGCACCGGGCATCGCGCCGCGATCCCGGGCTACACGGTGTCGGGCAAGACCGGCACCGCCTGGCAGGCCTGCGACCACGGCTACGTGTGCGACGACGGCACGAAGCATCGCACCGCGAGTTTCGCCGGCATCGTGTCGAACGACAATGGGGCCGCATTGAGCGCGATCGTCGTCGTCGACCACCTCGCCGATGCGTACGCAGGTGGCGGCTCGGTTGCTGCGCCGGTCTTCGCCGAGTTGGCCGAATACGCACTCCAGCAGATGCGCGTCCCGCCGCTCTCCGACGGTGTCGGATCGGACGACCGAGTCCGCGCGCCGGCTGCCGCGCTGCCCGGCACCGGCGTGGACGAAGGCAACGGCTCGGGACAGCCGTGAGCGCACGGCTCGATGCCGTTGCGGCGCGTCTCGATGTGGAACCCCCGGCGCGCGACTCGGCCGTGGTGGTCGACGACGTCCACCACGATTCCCGTCACGTCGGTCCGAATGCCCTGTTCTGCTGCGTGCCCGGCGTCCACGCCGACGGACACGACCATGCGCCCGCCGCCGTGCGGGCCGGTGCCGTCGCACTGTTGGTCGAACGTCCGCTGCGTCTGGGGGTACCCGAGATCGTGGTGCCGTCCGTCCGGCGCGCCATGGGACCGGCGGCCGCCCTCGTGCACGGTGACCCGAGCAGGGCGATCTCGGTGGTGGGAGTCACCGGGACCAACGGCAAGACGACCACCGTTCGGCTGGTCACCGCGATCCTCGGCGAACTCGGGGTCCGGGCTCGGGAGATCGGCACACTCACCGGAGCGAGGACGACCCCCGAGGCGCCGGAGCTGCAACGCATCCTCGCCGATGCCCGGCGGGCCGGCGACGAGGTCGTGGCGATGGAGGTGTCGTCGCACGCACTGGATCAGTATCGCGTCGACGGCACCCATTTCCGGGTCGTCGGCTTCACCAACCTCGGTGTCGATCACCTCGACCACCACGGCACGATCGACGACTACTTCGCGGCGAAGCGCCGGCTCTTCACCGACGGTTTCGGCGAGCTGGCGGTCATCGACACTCGCGGCGTCTGGGGACGCTCCCTGGCCGACGGTCTCGAGATGCCGTACGTGACCATCGACGCCGCGCACCTCGTCGGTGCCGAGACCGGTCCACTGTCGTCGACGTTCGAGTGGCGAGGCGTCAGGGTCGACCTCCCGCTCGCCGGCATGTTCAACGTCGCGAACGCGATCATGGCCGCGGAGATCGTGCACGGCCTCGGCTTCGGCCCGGCCGAGATCGCCGGCGCGCTCGCCCGGGCGCCAACGGTGCCCGGCCGGTTCGAGACCATCGAGGAGGGCCAGGACTTCGTCGTGGTGGTCGACTACGCCCACACGCCCGATGGGCTCGAGGCCGTACTGGCGGCTGCTCGTGAGATCACCGAACGGCGACTCGTGGTCGTGTTCGGCGCCGGTGGCGACCGCGACCGGTCGAAGCGGCCCCAGATGGGCGAGGTGGCACGCCGCCTCGCCGACCGTGTCGTGGTCACCAGCGACAACCCCCGGGGCGAGTCTCCCGAGGCGATCATCGCCGGCATCGTGTCGGGGATGGAGCGACCACCGGAGCTGGTCGAAGTCGATCGTCGCGCCGCGATCCGCCACGCACTGGCCGGCGCACGCAAAGGTGATGTCGTGCTGATCGCAGGCAAGGGTCACGAATCCACACAGACCATCGGTGACGAGGTCACCGAGTTCGACGACCGCGACGTCGCCCGCGACGAGCTGCGGCGGCTGGGAGGACGACGTCCGTGACCCGTCTCCTCATCGCTGCGGCGATCTCCATGAGCGTCTCGCTCTTCGGCACCAAGGCGCTGATCAACTGGCTGACCGAGCACCGGATCGGGCAACCGATCCGCGACGACGGGCCCGAGGGCCACCAGGTGAAGGCCGGCACGCCCACGATGGGCGGGATCGCCCTCGTTTTCGGGGTCGTCGCCGGCTATGTCGTCTCCGACGTGTTCGGCGGCATCTTCACACTCCGCGGGATGTTCGTCGTGCTCGCCATCATCGGTGGTGGGGCCGTCGGCCTGATGGACGACTGGATCAAGGTCGTCGCTGCGCGCAACCTCGGTCTCAACAAGCGAGCGAAGATGCTCGGTCTGCTCGTCGTGGCCGTCGGGTTCGCGTTCCTCATGTCGCAGTTCACCGAGATCAACTACACGATCTCGTTCACCCGCTACGACAACCCGAACTGGGATGTCGGTCGTTGGGTCTGGATGGCATGGGCCGTCCTCCTGATCGCCGGGACGACCAACGCCGTCAATCTGACCGACGGACTCGACGGGCTCGCCGCCGGAGCGGCGGCGTTTTGTTTCGCGGCGTTCACGATGATCGGGTTCTGGCAGTTCCGCCACTTCGACGTCTACAACAACACGGCTGCGCTCGACCTCGCCGTCGTGTCGGCGGCGATGGTGGGCGGCATCATCGGGTTCCTCTGGTGGAACGCGGCGCCGGCCCAGATCTTCATGGGCGACACGGGCTCGCTCGCGATCGGAAGCGGCCTCGCCGCGTTGGCGCTCGCGACCGAAACCCAGTTGCTCCTGCCGATCATCGGCGGCCTCTTCGTCGTCGAGACGGTGTCGGTGATCCTGCAGGTCCTCGTCTTCCGCCGCTTCAACGGACGCCGGCTGTTCCGGATGGCACCGGTCCATCACCACTTCGAGCTCAGCGGGTGGCCCGAGACGACGGTCATCATCCGCCTCTGGATCATGTCGGGGTTGTGCACAGCGGTCGGACTCGGTCTCTTCTACGCCGACTCGATCGCGCAGGGGATCGCCTGATGAGCGAGCTCGTCGCCCGTCTCGAGGCCACCGGGTCCGACGCCCGCCCGCTGCGTGCCCTTCTCGTCGGCATGGGCATCACCAATCGAGCGGTCGCCGGCGCGCTGCTCCGGCGCGGCCACCGGATCGTCGCGATCGACGATCGAGTCGACGACGAGCTGCGGACCGCGGCGGCCGATCTCGGGCTCGAGCTCGTCGAGTCGCCGTCCACCGAGACGTTGCGCGATCTCGCCGTCGACGCCGACTTCGTGGTCCCGGCTCCCGGCCTGCCCGAGTCCCACGTCGCGTTCTCCCTGGGGCTGCCCGTCGTCAGCGAGCTCGATCTCGCCGCCGCCTGGGACAAACGCCCGATCGCTGCGATCACGGGAACCAACGGCAAGACCACTGTGGTGGAGCTGTGCGTGGCCGCGCTCGAACAGGCGGGGATCAGGGCGATCGCAGCAGGAAACACCGATGTGCCGCTCGTCGCCGCGATCGATCAGGTCGACATCGACGTGTTCGTCGTCGAAGCGTCGTCGTTTCGCCTCGCGCAGGTGCAGAGCTTCGCGCCGCAGGTCGGCACCTGGCTGAACTTCGCTCCCGATCATCTCGACATCCATCGCGACCTGGCCACCTACGAGGCGGCCAAGGCGCAGGTGTTCGCCCGGATCGCGCCCGGCGGCACGGCGGTGGCGAATGCGTCCGATCCGACCGTGATGCGCCATCTGCCGACCGATCGGACCGTGGTGACGTTCGGGAGTCCTGGGGCCGACTGGCACCAGGCCGGGGACAAGCTCGTCGGCCCCGACGGTCCGTTCACCACAACCGACCGAATGTGGCGGTCGCTTCCGCACGACATCGAGGACCTCCTGGCGGTGGCGGCGACGGTCGTCGCGCTCGGTGCGCCGGTCTCCGCCGTCGCGGCGGCCGCAGAGAGGTTCTCGGGTCTGCCGCACCGCGTGACGCCTGTCGCCGAGATCGACGGGTCGATGTACTTCGACGACTCGAAGTCGACGACACCGCATGCCACGGTCGCTGCGTTGCGGGGGTTCGACCGTGTGGTGCTGATCGCCGGCGGTCGCAACAAGGGGATCGATCTCGGCGAGCTCTCGGAGGGCGGTGCGCACATCCACGCCGTCGTCGCGATCGGCGAGGCGGCCGACGACATTGTTGCCGTGTTCGCACCCACCCACACGGTGGTGCGCGCCGATTCGATGGACGAGGCGGTCGCGGCGGCACGGGTTCTCGCGATCGGTGGGTGTCCCGTCGTACTGAGTCCGGCGTGTGCATCATTTGACTGGTACCGCAACTACGGCGAACGAGGCGACGACTTCACCCGAGCGGTGCGGGCGTTGGAGACGGGATCATGACGGCAACCGAGAACCGACCGCGGCGTCAACAAAAGGTCGCCGCCCGTGGCCGCCATCCGGCGTCGCGCGTCGCGCCCGACGGTCGCGGACCGAAGCGCCCGGTGGGTCGTCGCACCGGGCCGTTCCTCGTGCTGTTCCTCTCGGTCACCGCCCTCGTACTCCTCGGGATGGTCATGACCCTCTCGGCCTCGGCGGTCGTGAGCATCAACACCTCCGACAGCGCCTGGAGCCTGTTCCGGCGGCAGCTGATGTGGACGGCGCTCGGAGCCGTCGTGATGCTCGTCGTGATGCGCGTCGACTATCGGCGACTCCGGGTGCTCGCCATGCCGGCGGTCGTCGGCTCGCTCGTGCTGCTCGTCGTCGTCTTGCTGCCCGGCTTCGGTGTCAACGTCTACGGGGCGACCCGCTGGATCCGCCTCGGCCCGTTCTCCTTCCAGCCGTCCGAGGTCGCCAAGCTCGCGCTGGTGCTTTTCACCGCGGATCTGTTGAGCCGCCCGTCTCGCGACATCGAGAACACCGCCGCCACCCTCCGCCCCGTCGTCGCAGTGACCGGACTCTTCATCGGTCTCCTCATGCTGCAGCCGCATCTCGGGAACTCCGTGGTGATCGCGATCGCGGTCGGCAGCATGCTGTTCCTGGCCGGCACCCCGCTGCTGCACCTCGGCGGTCTTTCGATCGTGAGCGCGATGGGCATGGTCGCGGTCATCGCCGGCACCCCGTGGCGTCGTCATCGTTGGAACGTGTTCATGGATCCGTGGCGGGATCCGGCGGGGCTCGGCTACCAGCCGCTCCAGTCGCTCCATGCGATCACCGTCGGCGGGTTGACCGGCGTCGGTCTCGGCGCGAGCAAGGCCAAGTGGGGGTTCCTGCCCTTCGCCCACTCCGACTTCATCTTCGCGATCATCGCCGAGGAGCTCGGTCTGCTCGGCGCCGGCGCAGTCGTCGGGCTGTTCATCACCATCGGTTTCGTCGGTGTGGTGGTGGCCCTTCGGGCTCCCGATCGGTTCGGCATGCTGCTCGCCCTCGGCATCACGATGTGGATCGTGTCGCAGGCATTCCTCAACATCGGATCGGTGACCAAGCTCGTGCCGGTGGTCGGCGTGACCCTGCCGTTCCTGTCGTTCGGTGGCACCTCGCTCGTCGTCACGATGGCGGCAGTCGGTGTACTGCTCAACGTCGCTCGTCAAGGACGGTGAACGCCGTGAGCGCCCGTCGACCCTGGGCCGCCATCGCCGGCGGCGGGACCGCGGGCCACGTGTCGCCCGGACTCGCCATCGCAGAGGAGATCGTCGCCCGCGGCGCCGATCGTCGCGACATCCGTTGGATCGGTTCCTCCCGCGGACTCGAGGCGCGCCTCGTTCCGGAGGCGGGCTTCGACTTGCAGGCACTTCCCGGTCGCGGCATCCAGCGCCGTCTGACTCCCGTCAACATCGTCTCGGTCCTCGGGCTGCTCGTCGCGATCGCGCGCGCCATCGCGGGCTTCGCTCGCCGCCGCCCCTCGGTGCTCGTCGCGCTCGGAGGTTATGCCTCGGTGCCCGGCGTGATCGCCGCCGTGCTGTGGCGGGTCCCGATCGTGCTGACGGAACAGAACGCGGTGCCCTCGGTCGCCAATCGGCTCGCCGGCCGCTTCGCCAAGGCGAGCGCGGCACCATTTCCCGACACCGCGCTGCGGCACGCGACATGGACCGGGAATCCCGTGCGGCCGGCGATCGTCGCCGTCGACCGGTCGGTGCAGCGTGACGGTGCCCGCGCCCGGCTCGGCATCAGCGCCGACCGACTGATGCTGCTCGTGATGGGCGGCTCGCTGGGCGCCCGCCGGATCAATCACGCGCTCTACGACGCCCTGCCCGCCTGGCGTGACCGCAGCGATCTGTGCGTCTACCACATCGCCGGACGGCGAGATCACGACGAGCTTGCGGCGCGTGTGCCGATCTCTGCGGAGGACGCGCTCGACTACCGCCTCGTCGCATACGAGGACGACATGGCCTCGGTGTATGCCGCCGCGGACCTCGTGCTCTGCCGGGCGGGAGGCAACTCGGTCGCCGAGATCGCCGTCGTCGGCCTCGCATCGGTGCTCGTCCCGTTGCCCGGCGCACCGAGCGACCACCAGACCGCCAACGGGCGGGTTCTCGCCGACATCGACGCCGCGACGATCGTGGTCGATGATGAACTGGACGGTGACCGCTTGCGCCGGGAAGTCGAGATACTTCTGTCGGACAGCGATCGTCGGGATCGGATGGCGACGGCGGCGGCATCCATCGGCCGGCCCGACGCCCCCGCCGCCATCGTCGATCTCGTCGAGCGGCACGCCCGCGATCCCCTTCCCCGGAGCGACTCATGACCCCCGACCTCGGTGCCCCGCGACGCATCCACCTCATCGGCGCAGGAGGTGCCGGCATGGGAGCGATCGCATCGGTGCTGCACCGGATGGGCCACTCCGTCACCGGATCCGACCTGAAGGACGGGCCGGTGGCCGACCGTCTCCGGGCCGACGGCATCGCGATCGCCATCGGTCATGACGCCGCCAACATCGGTGATGCCGAGCTGGTCGCCATCAGCACCGCGATCCCGGATCACAACGTCGAGGTGGTCGCCGCGCTCGACCGGGGGCTACCGGTGCTGCGTCGCAGCGACATCCTTCCGGCGATCGCCGCGGAACGCCGAACGATCGCGGTGGCCGGCACCCACGGGAAGACGACCACCAGCTCGATGCTCGCGCTCGTGTTGGTCGAGGCCGAGCTGCGACCGTCGTTCGTCATCGGCGGCGACGTCAACGAGATCGGGTCCGGTGCAGTCTGGGACGACGGCGAGTGGTTCGTCATCGAGGCCGACGAGTCCGACCGGACGTTCCTCGCGCTCGGGGCCGAGGTCGCGATCGTCACCAACGTCGAACCCGACCACCTCGAGACCTACGGCAACGACCCGGCGGTGCTGCGGAGCGCCTTCGAGGAGTTCGCCGGCGCGGCCGAGATCCGAGTCCTCTGCGCCGACGACGAGGGATCGGCCGCCCTCGCTCGTGCGGTCGGCGGGGTCACCTACGGAACCAGCGAGGAGGCCGACTATCGGATGCTCGACGTGGCGCGAAGTCGATCGTCGGTGGCCTTCACGCTCGCCCACGACGGCGAGGAACTCGGACGGATCACGCTGCCCACGCCGGGTCTCCACAACGCCCGCAACGCCGCGGCGGCCGTCGTCACCGGACTCTTGCTGGGCGCGCCGATCGACGCCGCGATCCGGGCGTTGGGTCGCTTCGGTGGGGTTGCCCGTCGCTTCGAGTTCCGCGGTGAGGCCGACGGCGTCGTCTTCGTCGACGACTACGCACACCTCCCGACCGAGGTCGCCGCCGCCGTGCAGGCGGCCCGCGACGGCGACTGGAACCGGGTGGTCTGCGTGTTCCAGCCGCACCGCTACAGCCGGACGGCGGCGCTCTGGCGGGACTTCGCCGACTCGTTCACCGCAGCGGACCAGCTGGTCATCACCGACGTCTACGCCGCCGGCGAGACCCCGCGCCCGGGCGTGAGCGGCAAGCTGCTCGTCGACGCCGTGCTCGATGCCCATCCGTGGGCCAATGTCGCCTACATGCCCCGCCTCGACGACGTGCAGACCTGGCTCGCGGCGCGGCTCGCGCCCGGCGATCTCTGCCTCACCCTCGGCGCCGGCGATCTCACGGCGGTTCCCGACGCCGTGATCGCCGACCGGCTCGCCGGATGACGACGGACCTGGCGGCGACCATCGCTGCGCTGCGGGCGGGTCCGCTCGCGCGGCGTGTGCAGGTCGATGCGCCGATCGGCAAGTTGACGACCTACCGGGTCGGGGGCAAGGCCGCGGCGCTCGTCACCGTCGAGAGTCGTGCCGACGCGGCGGTTCTGGCCGAGACGATCGTCGACCGGGACGTCGCCGTCGTCGCGATCGGTCGGGGAAGCAACCTGCTCGTCAGCGACCGCGGATTCGACGGCATCGCCGTCGTCCTGGGGTCCGGTCTCGCCGGGATCGAGATCGACGACGAGGCCGCAATCGTGACCTGTGGCGCGGCGGCCAAGTTGCCGGTGGTTGCCCGTGCGAGCGTCCAGGCCGGCCTCACCGGCTTCGAGTGGGCGGTCGGGGTGCCCGGCTCGGCGGGTGGCGCAGTGCGCATGAACGCCGGCGGACACGGCGCCGAGATGAAGGATTCCGTACTCGATGTCGACATCCTCGACCTGCGCCGCGCGGTGTTCGCCACCCGGGACAACGCCGATCTGGGGTTCGGCTATCGGACGTCCGCCGTCGGCCGCGACGATCTCGTTCTCGGTATGCGCCTGCAGTTGGCCGCCGGCGACGCCGCGGCCGGGAAGCTCGAGATGGCCGAGATCGTGCAGTGGCGTCGCGACAATCAGCCGGGCGGGCAGAACGCAGGTTCGGTGTTCACCAACCCGGCCGACGACAGCGCCGGGCGGATCATCGACGACGTGGGCTTGAAGGGTCTGCGCGTCGGCACGGCCGAGGTCTCGGACAAGCACGCCAACTTCATCCAGGCCGATGTCGACGGTCGCGCCGACGACGTGTTCGCGCTGATGCGCGAGATCCAGCGCCGGGTTCTCGACCGCACCGGCGTGGTGCTGCACGCCGAGACGCATCTGGTCGGCTTCGACGATGGCGATTGATCCCCGCATACGCGCCCGTCGGGTCGCCGTTCGTCGCCAGGAGGGTCGCCGTCGACTCCGATTCCTCCTCGGCGCGGTCGGTCTCATCGCGCTCGCGGTGGCCGCGTGGGGGCTGACCCGCACACCGCTGCTCGATCTCGACCACGTCCGCTACGAAGGTGTCGCCGACGCCGACGCGGCGGAAGTCGCGGCAACGACCGGACTCGAGCCGGGTACGGCGATGTTCGATCTCGATCTCGGCGGCGTCGAGCGTGACCTGATGGCACTGCCCTGGGTCTCGTCCGCGACGGCCAGCCGTGACTGGCCGGGCACCGTCCGGATCGTGGTCGTAGCCCGCGAAGCGGTCGCGGTGGTCGGCGCCGGGTCGGGTCCGGCGTTCCTGGCCGACGTCGACGGGGTCCTGATCCGGCCGGCGAGTCCCGATTCGGGATTGCCCAGGGTCGCGGTGGAGCCGACGGCCGGTCTCGGCGGCACACAGGTCGACGCGCTGCCCGCGATCGAGGTCGCGATCGCGGTGCCCGACGACCTGCGGCCGTGGGTCGACGCCGTCACGATCGACGGCGGGTCCGGCGAACCCGTCCATCTGGGTCTCGACCTGATCGGATCGGCCGAGGCCGTCCTCGGATCGGGCGACTTCATCGACGACAAGCTCGCCGCCGTGCGGGCCGTCCTGCAACGGGTCGAGCTCGCGTGTCTCGACGTGATCGACGTGGCGGTGGCCGACAGTCCGGTCACGACTCGCGACGAAGCGTGCGAGGGTGGCGTCGATGGGTGACGTCGCGATCGCACCGACAGTCCGCCAAAACCGCTGTTCACTCGTATACCGTCGGTCGTTGATTCGCACGTTCGTCGTGCGGCGGTCGGCTCTCCAACCGCTCACCAAACGAGGATTCGTTTCCGATGTCTGATCCGCAGAACTACCTGGCCGTCATCAAGGTCATCGGCGTCGGCGGCGGCGGTGTCAACGCCGTCAACCGGATGATCGACGCCGGGCTCAAGGGCGTCGAGTTCATCGCTGCCAACACCGACGCGCAGGCCCTGCTGATGAGCGATGCCGACGAGAAGCTCGACATCGGCCGGGATCTCACCCGCGGCCTCGGTGCCGGCAGCGACCCCGAGGTGGGTCGCCAGGCCGCCGAGGAGCACATCGACGAGATCCGCGAGGCGATTCGCGGCGCCGACATGGTGTTCATCACCGCCGGCAAGGGTGGCGGCACGGGCACGGGCGCCGCCCCGGTCATCGCCGAGGTCGCCAAGTCCGAGGGTGCGCTCACCATCGGCGTGGTCACCCGCCCCTTCGCCTTCGAGGGTCGCCGCCGTTCGGTGCAGGCCGAGCAGGGCATCCAGAAGCTCAAGGAGAAGGTCGACACCCTGATCGTCATCCCGAACGATCGCCTCCTGACGGTGGCCGACAACAACACCTCGGTGCTCAACGCCTTCAAGATGGCCGACGAGGTCCTCCTCCAGGGCGTGCAGGGCATCACCACACTCATCACGACACCGGGCCTGATCAACACCGACTTCGCCGACGTCCGCACGGTCATGACCGATGCCGGCAGTGCGCTGATGGGCATCGGCCAGGGAAGTGGCGAAGGGCGTTCGGTGGCTGCCGCCCGCGCCGCCATCTCCAGCCCGTTGCTCGAGGCATCCATCGAGAACGCCCGCGGCATCCTGCTCAACATCAGCGGCGGTCCCGACCTCGGTCTCCTCGAGGTCAACGAGGCAGCCGAGATCATCCACGCCGTCGCCCACCAGGACGCCAACATCATCTTCGGGGCCGTGATCGACGACGAGATGGGCGACGACGTCCGGGTCACGGTCATCGCCGCCGGATTCGACCGTTGGGACGACAGCCCGCGATCGGCGTCGTCCGGTGCCAGCGCTCGGCGGTCAGACCCCGGTGAACCGACGGGCGAGGTCCCGATCGCCGACGTCTTCGCCAGCGATGACGACGACGATCTCGATCTCGGCGACGACGACTTCGACGTCCCGTCCTTCCTGAAGTAGCCGATGCTCGAGCGGCTCCTCCCTGCGGGGCCGTGTCACCAGGTCAGGGTGCGCTGCAGTCAGCGGGCCGACGGCGACTTCCACGTCGATCTGCCCGCCGATGAGCTCGCCGCGCGTCGACAGGCGTTCGCGCCAGGGGAGTGGACGTGGTTTCGTCAGGTCCACGGCTCGACCGTGGTCTGTGTCACCGAGCCCGGCGGCGGTTCGGGCGCCGACGCCGACGCCGGTGTGACCGACGTCGTCGGTGCCGTGTTGGCGGTGCAGACGGCCGACTGTGTCCCCGTGGTGATGAGCGCCGATGGCGCGTTCGCCGTGGTGCATGCCGGCTGGCGTGGCGTCGTCGAGGGTGTGATTCCCGCCGCGACCGCTGCGTTGCGCTCGCGTGCGTCGGGCGACATCACCGCCTTCGTCGGACCCCACATCCGTGCTTCGCGCTACGCGTTCGGTGCGCGTGACCTCGATGCGGTGGCCGCGGTGGCTGGTGAGGGTGTGCGCTCGATCACCCACGACGGCGAACCCGCGCTCGACATGACGGCGGCCGTGCGATCGGTGCTCGCCGGTGAGAGGGTGGGGATCGTGGAGATGCTCGATGCCGACACCGCCGATTCCGGCTGGTTCTCCCACCGGGTGCGTGGCGACCGGGAACGCCAGGTGACGGTGGCATGGCTGGAGACGGTGGCAGCGTCGGAGGAGGGGCATCCATGATCGGGCCCGAACAGGTCGGGGAGCGCCTCGCCGCGGTGCAGGACCGACTCCACGCAGCCGGAGGCGACGACGTTCGGGTAGTGGCGGTCACGAAGGCATTCGGCATCGATGCCGTCGACGCTGCCGTGGCGTGCGGGATTCGTGACATCGGTGAGAGCTACGCCCAGGAGGCCGTCGCGAAGCTGGGGGGTCGAGACGTCGCCGCGACCGTGCACTTCATCGGCGGGCTGCAACGCAACAAGGTCCGCAAGCTCGCCGGAATCGTCGACGTGTGGCAGAGCGTCGACCGGCCCGAGCTCGCCGACGAGATCGCGTTGCGCGCGCCGGGCGCGCCGGTGATGTTGCAGGTCGACATCTCGGGCGAGGAGACCAAGGGCGGGTGTTCACCCGACGACGTTGCCGCCCTGCTCGAGCACGCACGAGCCGCCGGCCTCGACGTGGTCGGGCTCATGGGCATCGCCCCGTTGGGAGATCCGGGCGATTCCCGCCCCGGCTTTCGACAGCTCCGCTCCCTCGTCGACCGGTTCGGCCTCCGGGAGTGCTCGATGGGGATGACGGGTGATCTCGAGGTCGCAGTGGAGGAGGGGAGCACCATGATCCGGGTCGGAACGGCGCTGTTCGGCCCCCGTCCGCCGCGCCACTGATCCTCGCAGGCAGGACGTATATGGCGTGACCAGCGGGGATGCGGGAAATCCCTCCCCATGGGCGGCTAGCCTCATGCCAAGCGCAGGAGCATCAGCATGTTGAAGAAGGCGTTGATCTATCTCGGGCTCGGTCCCGACGAGGAATACGAGCAGTACGACGAGTTCGCACCCGCCGGTGCCGCCGGCGGCGCTGAGGTCGACCGGCCCACGGTGCGCGCCGTCGCAGAGCCGACGAGTCGACCTCCCAGCTCGACCGTGCGGCCCATCCCGACGAACTCGCAGCCGTCGACGGTGCGTGTGGTTCCCGCAGGCGAGCCCGCACCGGTGCGCGATCGCGTGAGCACGGCGGCACCCGGCTCGCGCTCCGGCGGCCCGTCCAGCATCGACGGCGCGTCGGCGATTCGCATCGTGGAGAGCGCACCGACCAAGCCCCACGCGGTGACACCCACGAGCTTCAACGAGGCGCAGTCGATCGGCGATCGTTTCAAGGTCGGGCAACCCGTGATCGTCAACCTCCAGGGCGTCGAGCGCGACCTGCGTCGCCGGCTCGTCGACTTCGCCAGCGGGCTCTGCTACGCGCTCGGCGGCAAGATGGACCGCGTCGCCGATCAGGTGTATCTGTTGACGCCGGCCGATGTCGAGGTGTCGTCCGACGACGCCCGCCGCGCCCTCGACTGAGCGATCGCGCCGCTTCATGGGAATCGTCTGTCTCGCGATCTCGATCTACATGTTGGTCATCCTGGTTCGGATCGTCCTCACCTGGTTCCCGCTGGACCCGAACGGCGCCATGGCGACCGTGGCCGGCTTCCTGTTCGTGATCACCGACCCCGTGCTCGGTCCGCTCCGCCGGGCGCTGCCACCGGTCCGGCTCGGTTCTGTTGCGCTCGACCTGTCGCCGATCATCGTCCTCATCGGCCTCCAGATCCTCCAGGGCGTGGTCTGCTGAGCGACCCTCGGCCCGTGGCAGAGGCTCCCCGATCCCGCGGATGTGAGCGTCTACGATCTGCCCATGGACGAACTCTCACCCTTGTTCCAGGAGATCGAGTTCCACGAGCGCTACCGCGGCTACGACCCCGATGAGGTCGACGCGTTCGTGGACCGTGTCGCACGTGCTGCCGCGGTGATGCGCGGACGGATCAGCGAACTGCACGAGCGGGTCGAGGCGGCCGAGGCCCGTGGTGGTTCGGCAACCGCCTCCGACACGGAGGAAACGTTGACGCGCACGCTGGTGCTCGCCCAGCGCACGGCCGATGCCGCGATCGCGGAGGCGCGTGAAGAAGCCGATCGCCTGACCGCCGATGCCGCAACGAGCGCGCAGGCGATCCTGTCGGCCGCCGAGGCCGAGGCGCAACTGTCCTTGCGGGAGGCCCACGCCGAGGCGACGGCCACGGTCAAGGATGCCGTCGACCGGGCCGGGCTGATTCTCGCCGAGGCCGAGACCGACCGCCGCGTCATGGTGGCCGAGGCCGAAGCGTTGGCGAGCGAGGCCGCGTCGGCCGAGCGTGAGCGCCTCGCCGTCGAGGTGGCGGAGCTGCACGAGTACCGAGCGTTCCTGGCCGACGACATCGAGATCCTCGAGCGCCACCTGGCCGACGAGCGCCATCAGCTCACGGCGTCGCTGTCGGCGTTGACGGATCTGCTCGAGTCCCCGGAAGCGTTCCGTGCGGCGCGTGTCCCCGCGACGAGTGGCGTCGAGATCGACACCGATCTCCTCGATCGCCTGTTGGCGAACGAGGAGGCCGCGGTCGACGATGTCGTAGCCGACGATCTCGCGGTCGCACGAGACGAGATCGCACGAGACGAGATCGAGCCCGAGGAGATCGAGCCGGAAGAGACCGCCCAGGAAGCGGCCGAATCCGCGCCGGTCTTCGAGCCTGCGCCCGTGTTCGAGCCCGAGGAGCAGCACCACACCATCGATCTCGTGGCCGCCGAGGCCGGGCCCGAACCGACCCCCGACGCAGGGTACGACGGGTGGTCCGCCGACGAGGCCGACGAGGTGGTCCCCACCGAGATCCGTCTCGACGAACCCGAGCCCGAAACCGATCCCGGGTCGCCGGTCGAGCCCGACCTCGGGGGCCGCGGCGAACCGGCGTTCGCAGGAATGGCGGAGAGCACGTTCGCCGAAGCGCCTGCACCGCAGCGGCTGGTCACTGCGGCCGACCTCGAGCGCTCGACCGCGTCGGCCGGCCGATTCGGCTTCGAGACGTCGACGGTCGACCGTTTCCACGACGATGCCGGCCCGGCCACAGAGGCGATGCCGATCGTGCCGGAGGGCTCGCTGTTCGCCGAGCCGGAGATCGACGACGACCCCTTCCTCGCGCAGCTCCGTGACGCGGTGGGCAGCGAGCCGATGCCCGAACGCGACGAGGAAGCGCTGAGTGCGTTCTTCGACCAGGAGGACGACGACGCCGGTCGGTCCTGGTTCGGTCGCCGTCGCTGAGACCCCTGATCGGGCCCCTCGGCCCGAGGGTGCGCGACATCCAACGAAAGTCTGCGTAGACTCTGCGCTTCGAACCGGGGTGACGGCCCCGTTTCGTTGGGGCAAGGAGCCTTGCAGCATGGCGACCGCAAAGAAAGCAGCAAAGACCGCGACGAAGAAGTCGGCCGCGAAGAAGACCGCCGCCGCGAAGAAGTCGCCTGCGAAGAAGTCAGCAGCGAAGAAGGCCGCCCCTCGGGCTGCGGCCGCCAAGAAGGCGGCGCCGGCGAAGAAGTCGACCACGAAGAAGGCATCTGTGACCCAGCCGGTGAAGAAGGCGGCCAAGTCGCCCTTCGGCAAGAAGTTCGTCGATGAGATGAAGGAGCGACTCATCAACGAGCGCGCCAAGTATCTCCACTCGGCCGAGGAGTACCGGGCCGAGGCGGAGGCGCTCATCGAGGGCCGTGAGCCCGGCGACGTCCAGTTCGACGAGGAGTCGGGCGAAGGCGACACGCTCGCCGTCGAACGCGAACGAGACCTCGCACTGTCGGCGCAGGCACGCGCTGCGGTCGAACAGATCGACGATGCCCTCTTGCGTATCGAGGCCGGAACCTACGGCGTGTGCGTCATGTCGGGCCTGCCGATTCCCCAGGAGCGGCTCCGCGCCATTCCGTGGGCGGCGGAGCGCGTCGAATACAAGGTCGGCGGTCTCGGACGGCGTTGAGCCGCGTCCGTCGGTGGCCTCTGCCATGAGTGACCACCTAGAGGAGACGATCCCGGCCGTGCTCGATGGCGAGCGTGTCGACCGCGCGGTCGCGCTGGTGGGCGACATCAGTCGATCCGTCGTCGCCCGGCTGATCGGTGAGGGAGCGGTGCGCATCGACGGTGTGCCGGTCCGCAGTGCGTCGTCTCGGGTGCGTGAAGGTCAGCTACTCGAGGTCGATCTGCCCGAACCCGTCGATCCGCGGCCGCTACCCGACCCGAGCGTCGAGTTCTCGATCCGTTACGAGGACGACGACGTCGTGGTGGTCGACAAGCCGGCCGGACTCGTGGTCCATCCGGGTGCCGGTCACGCCGAGGCCACGCTGGTCCACGGTCTCGTCCATCGCTACCCCGAGATCGCAGAGGTCGGCGAGGCGCACCGACCGGGGATCGTGCATCGCCTCGACCGCGGGACTTCGGGCCTGCTGGTCGTCGCCCGCACCGCGGCGGCCTACGACGAGCTCGTGCGACAGATGTCGGCTCATGAGCCCGAACGCATCTACTCCGCCCTCGTCTGGGGTCATCTGGAGAGCGACAGCGGGACGATCGACGCCCCCATCGGGCGGTCGCCGCGTCATCCCACCCGGATGGCGGTGAGCGATCAGGGGCGCCGTGCCGTGACCCACTATCGCGTCGACGAACGGTTCTCCGTTCCTCGCGACACCACGCTGCTGACGTGCCGCCTCGAGACCGGTCGGACCCACCAGATCCGGGTGCACCTGCGTGCGATCGGCCATCCGATCGTGGGCGACCGCGAGTACGACGGTGGTCGGCCCGGTCTCGACCCGGGGCGACCGTTTCTGCACGCCGGCGCGTTGCGCTTCGTGCATCCGGCCACGGGCGAGTCGATCGCCGTGGAGACTCCCCTCCCTCCCGACCTCGTCGAGTGTCTCGGGCAGTGCCGCTCCTAGGGGGTCGCGGGCGCTGAACCGTCAGCTCTCCTCGAGCGCCGGCCACGGCGCCCGCCCGCCGGCCATTTCGGCGATGTCGGCCAGCGTGAAGGAGTCGAGGAAGGTACGCATGTGGGTGCCCGCAGCGCCCCAGATCGTCAGGAGCACGCACTGGCCCTCGTGATCGCAGGCGCCGTCGGTGTGGGGCTCGCCGAAGTCGCCGGCCGTGATCGGGCCGTCGACCGCTCGAACGATCTCGGAGAGACGGATCGTCCCCGGCTCGCGGGCGAGGACGTAGCCGCCCCCGACCCCTCGCTTCGAGCGCACCAGGCCTGCGCCCTTGAGGGCGAGCAGGATCTGTTCGAGGTAGGGCTGAGGGAGTCCGGTTCGTTCGGCGATCTCGCGGACCGAGGTGGGGGCAGCCTCGGTGTGGAGCGCGAGCGACAACAACGCCCGGGCCGCATAGTCACCTCTGGTCGAGACACGCATCGGTCCGAGCCTAGATCGTTCGTCGCCGATCCGACGGACGCAGGGGTCGTGGTCCGACCCGAATGGCTGCGAGACTGGGGAGGTCCCGCCGATGCGGGTGAACCGGAGCGCTACGGAAGATGACGCGATGAGCGATGACGAACCGATCCTGCCGGCCTACCGCCGGGGCTGCGTCACCGATCTGATCCCTGCGCTTCTCGAACCGGCCGACGAACCGGGGCCGCAGCCGATCGTCGGTCCCGAGATCGTCGAGGCGTCGTCGGTGGTGGTGCTCGTGCTCGACGGGCTGGGATGGCATCAGCTCCGGGAGCGGGCCTCGATCGCGCCGACGCTGGCATCGATGGCGGGCGGACCGGTCACCACGGTCGCCCCCTCGACCACGGCGACGGCGCTCACATCGATCTCGACGGGTACCACGCCCGGACAGCACGGCGTCGTCGGCTACCGAATCGACGTCGACGGAGAGGTGCTCAACGCGTTGCGCTGGACAACGCCGCGGGGCGATGCCCGGGAGCGGATCGTTCCCGGCGACTTCCAACCCGAACCGGCGTTCCTCGGTCAACGGCCGCTCGTGATCACGATGGCCGGTTTCGAGGGGACCGGCTTCACCATGGCCCACCTCGCCGGGGTGCGGCATAGGGGGTGGCACACACTCCCGGGGCTCCCGGTCAACATCCGCCAGGCCGTCGCGGCCGGTGAACCGTTCGTCTACGCCTACTACGACGGCATCGACAAGACCGCGCACGTGCACGGCTTCGCCGAGCACTACGACGCCGAGCTCGCGGCGTGCGACCGGATGGTCGAGGAGCTGATGATGTCGCTGCCTCGCGGCACGGCGATCGTGGTGACGGCCGACCACGGCATCGTCGACTGCCTCGGACACGGGGTGTCGCTCACCCACGACGTCGAGCGTCATGTCGAGCGCCAGAGCGGCGAGGCACGGTTCCGGTGGCTCCACGCCGAGCCCGGCCACCACCGTGATCTGCTCGAGACCGCGAGCGCCGTCCACGGTGATGTCGCCTGGGTGCGGTCCGTCGAGCAGATCATCGACGACGGTTGGTTCGGACCCGAGGTGACCGACGCGGCCCGCAGGCGGCTCGGCGACGTCGCGATCGTCGCCCGGGGCCGCCACTACTTCCTCGACCCGGCCGATTCGCCGCGTGTCGAATTGGTCGGGCGGCATGGTTCACTGACGGCGGACGAGATGTTCGTCCCGATGTTGACCTTCGCGAGCTGAGTCGAGGAATCCCGTGACCGACCGAGTACCCGAACCCGTCGCCGAGCAGGAGTCCGACGCCACGGACGGCGACGGAGCGGGACCCCTGACCCCGGAGTTGCTCGAGCGCCCGGAGGTGCTCGAGGCCGGTGACGGGCCTGACGACGACCTCGACGAGACGGTGGATCATCCGGCCAAGGTGATGCGCATCGGCACGATGATGAAGCAGTTGCTGGAGGAGGTGCGGGTGGCCACCCTCGACGAGCCGTCGCGCGATCGCCTCCGCGAGATCTACGACACCTCGATCTCCGAACTCGGCTCGGCGCTGTCGCCTGACCTCCGGGGTGAACTGAACCGTCTCGCGTTGCCGTTCTCCGACGGTGAGGTCCCGTCCGCGGCCGAACTCCAGATCGCGAAAGCCCAGCTCGTCGGCTGGCTCGAGGGTCTCGTCCAGGGGATGCAGGCGATGCTGTTCGCCCAGCAGATGGCCGCGCAGCAGCAGTTGCAGTCGATGCGAGCCGAGCTCGGCCCTCCGGGAGCCGACGGCCGGCCCGCGCCCGACGAGCGACCCGGCACATACCTCTAGTCGAGGGGTGGCGCACTCCCGCGCCGCGCGGATAGGGTCGAATCACAGCCGTGTGATTTGTCCACACGGTGTCCACAGGCCGGTCCACAAGCGGGAAACACGGGGGAGTCCGTGGGGGATTCGTTCACCCATCTCCACGTCCACACCGAGTACTCGATGCTCGATGGTGCGTCGCGCCTCGACGATGTCATCCATGCCGCCGTCGTCGACGGACAACCGGCCCTCGGCATCACCGATCACGGCAACATGTACGGCGTTCTCGACTTCTACCGGGGATGTCGCGACCAGGGCATCAAGCCGATCATCGGCACCGAGGTGTATCTCGCCCACGAGTCACGCGAGGAGCGCCCGAACCGGCGGGGCAAGGCCGACGACTCCGGCGGCGACACCGGCGGCGGCCAGAAGCTCTACTACCACGCGATCCTCCTCGCCGAGAACGACGTCGGCTACAAGAACCTGATCCAGCTCTCGAGTCAGGCGTTCCTCACCGGCTACCACTACAAGCCCCGCGCCGACTGGGAGCTGCTCGACAAGTACCACGAAGGCCTGATCATCACATCAGGCTGCCTCGGCGGTCACGTGCTCCAGAGCCTCATGCAGGGCCAGGAGCAGGTGGCGTTGCAGCAGGCGGCACGCTTCCAGGAGATCTTCGGGCGCGACAACTTCTTCATCGAGATCCAGGACCACGGCATCCCCGAGCAGCGCCAGACCAACCCGATGCTCCTGGAGATCGCCAGGAAGATCCAGGCGCCCGTCCTCGCCACCAACGACAGCCACTACACCCACCAGCACGACGCCGAGGCCCACGATGCCCTGTTGTGTGTGCAGACGGGTTCGCTGCTGAGCGACACCGATCGCTTCAAGTTCCACGGCGATCAGCACTATCTGAAGAGTGCGGGTGAGATGCGCCGCCTGTTCGCCGAGGTGCCGTCATCGTGCGACAACTCGCTGTGGATCGCGGAGCGCGCCGACGTCACCATCGAGTTCGGCCAACCCCAGCTCCCCGAGTTCCCGCTCCCCGAGGGGTTCGAGACCGACACGGCGTACCTGCGTCATCTCACCTATGAGGGGGCGCGGAAGCGGTGGGGTCAGCATCTGCCCGAGCACATCGTCGAACGCCTCGACTACGAGCTCGGTGTCATCGACAGCATGGGGTTCTCGGCGTACTTCCTGATCACCTGGGATCTCATCAAGTTCGCCCGCGACAACGACATCCGAGTCGGCCCCGGCCGTGGGTCCGCGGCAGGGTGTGCGGTGGCGTACACGCTGTGGATCACCGATCTCGACCCGATCAAGTACGACCTCCTGTTCGAGCGGTTCCTCAACCCCTCGCGCGTGTCGATGCCCGACATCGACATGGACTTCGACACTCGCTACCGCGACAACATGATCCGGTACGCGGCCGAGAAGTACGGGCGCGACAATGTCGCCCAGATCGTCACCTTCAGCCAGATCAAGGCCCGAGCGGCCGTGCGCGATGCCGCCCGGGTGCTGGGCTACCCCTACGCGGTCGGCGACAAGGTCGCGAAGGCGATGCCGCCGCTCATCATGGGCCGCGACACGCCGTTGAAGTACTGCTTCGAGGAGCATCCCAAGTACCTCGACGGCTACAAGGCGGCCGGCGAACTGCGCGACATGGTCAGCTCCGACGCCGACATCAGCCGGGTGGTCGAGGTCGCGAAGGGTCTCGAGGGCCTGCGTCGACAGGACGGCATCCACGCCGCCGCCGTGGTGATCACCAACGAACCGCTGACCGAGTACCTGCCGATCCAGCGCAAGCCCGAAGCCGGCAAGTCGATCGACGAAGCCCCGGTCGTCACCCAGTACGAGATGCACGGGGTCGAAGACCTCGGCCTGCTCAAGATGGACTTCCTCGGCCTGCGCAACCTCGATGTGATCTCCGACTGCCTGGCGTTGATCAAGGAGACCCAGCACATCGACCTCGACATCGACGCGGTGACCCTCGAGGACGGTCCGACGTTCGACCTGTTGAAGAAGGGCGAGACGATCGGCGTCTTCCAGCTCGAGTCCGGGCCGATGCGGGCGCTGATCCGTTCCCTGGCACCCGATTCCTTCGACGACGTCGCCGCCCTCGTGGCGCTCTATCGGCCCGGGCCGATGGCGGCCAACATGCACAACGACTACGCCGATCGCAAGAACGGCCGCAAGCCCGTCGAATACATCCATCCCGATGCCGAGGAACTGCTCGGCGACACCTACGGCCTGATGATCTATCAGGAGAGCGTCATGCGGATGGCGCAGAAGTTCGCCGGCTATTCGCTCGCCGAAGCGGACTCCCTGCGCAAGGCCATGGGCAAGAAGATCCGCGAAGCGATGGAGAAGGAGCGCCAGAAGTTCACCGACGGCGTCGTCGCCAACGGCTATGAGCACTCGCTCGCCGTGGAGATGTTCGACATCATCGCCCAGTTCGCCGATTACGCGTTCAACAAGAGCCATTCCTACGGCTACGGCTACGTCGCCTACCAGATCGCCTATCTCAAGGCGAACTATCCCGTCGAGTACCTGTCGGCGCTGTTGACGAGCGTCAAGACCAAGCTCGAATCGGCGGCCGTGTATCTCAACGAGTGCCGGCTCATGGGCATCGAGGTGGAGGTTCCCGACATCAATCGGTCGGAATCCGACTTCACGCCGGTGCCCAACCTCGAGTGGGGACCGGCCGACGTCGCCGATCGCAAGCTCACGCCGGGCAGCATCATCTTCGGGCTGTCGGCGATCCGCAACGTCGGGGTCGGGTTCGTCGAGAAGGTCCTCGAGGAACGCAACGCCAACGGTCCGTTCGAGTCGTTCGTCGACTTCGTCGAGCGGGTCGACCTCGATGCGCTCAACAAGCGCACGATCGAGTCGTTGATCAAGGGCGGCGCGTTCGATTCACTCGGTCATCCGCGCAAGGGCCTGCTCCAGGTCCACGAACAGATCATCGACCTGACGGTCCAGCGCCGCAAGGAACACGACATGGGCGTCATGTCGCTGTTCGGTGAGCTCGACGACGGCCCCTCGTTCGACGAGCGCCCGAAGGTGCCCGATGTCGAGTTCGACAAGATGCCGAAGCTCGCGCACGAAAAGGAGATGCTCGGCCTCTACATCTCGGATCATCCGCTGCTCGGGTTCGAACAGCACGTCCGGCGCAAGGTCGACTGCTCGATCGGGGAGCTGGCCGAAGGCGAGGACGGCGCGATCAAGAAGGTCGGCGGCGTCATCACCAACCTGCAGCGCAAGTGGACGCGCAAGGGCGACCTGATGGCGGTGTTCGAGCTCGAGGACCTCGAGGGGTCCGTCGAGGTCATGGTCTTCCCGCGCACGATGCAGGAGCACGGTCCGAAGCTCGAGGACGACACCATCGTGTTGGTGCGGGGACGGCTCGAGAACGACGGTGATCTGCCCAAGCTGTTCGCCCAGGACATCGAGATCATCGAGGACCTGTCCGACAACCAGCCGGTGCGGGTGCGGCTCGACCCGTCCGGCGGCTCCGAGGGCAAGATCGCCGAACTGAAGAGCATCCTGAGTGCGCACCCGGGCGACTCGCCGGTCGAGCTGCACCTCAGCGACCGTCGGGTGATCCGCCTGCCCGACGACTACGCGGTCAACAACGCCAACGGCGTGGTGGCCGAGCTCCGGGTGCTGCTCGGGCCCGATTCGATCCTCGTCTGAGCGAAGGTCGACGCAGCGGCGCGGCACGTTCACCGACCGTGAGGTTGCGATTCGCGCGTTCACCCTGAAAACTGACGGGGTCCGAAGTACGCGAGTGGGGGCCCGGCAGCCGATGGCGATTGAAGTCGAAACGAAGGATTGCACGGCGGTCAGCGATGCCGAACTCGCGGAAATGGCGGATCTCTGTGCGGAGTCGCCCAACGCGTTCGAGGTCGGGCTGCTGTCGAAGCAGTGCGAGGCATGGGTCCTCGTCACGGTCGCCAGCGAGGCCGGCAAGATCCGCGGGTTCTCGTTCTGCACGCTGGAGCGCATCGGGGGCACGCCCAGCATCCTGATCGGCGCCGGCCACGTGTGTCGCAACACCAAGCGCGACACGGTGCTGCGCGCGATCATGACCGACCAACTCCGGCGCAGCGTCCTCGCCTTCCCCGACGAGGACGTGCTCGTCGGTGCCCAGATCAACGACGCCGGCGCGTTCGAGGCCTACAAGGCGCTCGACGACATCGTGCCCCGTCCCGGCCACAAGGCATCGGGTGAGGAACGCGCGTGGGGCCGTCGCCTGGCCAAGCGCTTCGGCATCGATTCCGCCAACTACGAAGACCGTGAGTTCGTCGTGCGGGGCGGCGGGGCGCAGCCGGTGCTGTTCGACCACGCCAGCGCCAAGCCCGAGAAGATCGATGCCGATGTGGCATCCCAGCTCGACGCACTCGACATCGCCGCGGGCGACACGCTGATCGCGTTCGGTTGGGCCATGGCCGAGGACCTCGAGAAGCTCCTCTGAGCCACACGTCTCGCGGAGGCGACGGGCCGGATCGGCTCCGCCCGACATTCGCCGAAGTCGTCCGCCGTCGACGGATGACGCGGGCGTTTCTGCCGACCGCCGTTGCGCCCGAAACCATCGACCGTCTCCTGGATGGGGCGCGGCGCTCGCCTTCGGCCGGAAACACCGCGGCGATCGAGTTCCTCGTGCTCGACGAGCCGGCGTCGGTGGACGCCTACTGGAGCACGACGCTGCCCGACGCGCGGCGCGCGACGTTTCCGTGGCCGCAGCTGCTCGATGCGCCCGTGCTGGTGATCCCGTGGGTGGCGCCCGCCGCCTATGTCGCTCGCTACGCGGAACCCGACAAAGCCCGCACGGGCCTCGGCAGTTCGATCGACGACTGGACGGTCCCGTACTGGTTCGTCGACGGCGGTGCTGCGGTGATGTCGCTGCTGCTCGGCGCGGAGGCGGAGGGCCTCGGGGCGCTCCTGTTCGGTCTCTTCGAGCACGAGGACGCCGTCCGCGAACGCTTCGCGGTGCCCGCCGACCGGCGGGCCGTGGGTGCGATCGCCATCGGCCACCGTGCCCCGGACCGGCCGTCGGCCTCGGCGGGTCGACCGCGACCGTCTCTCGACGCGGTGGTCCATCGCGGCACGTGGTGAACCGCCCGCTCGTGAGACCGGCGCAGGCCGGGACGGACTCGATGGGACGGGCGGTTGGTGTGAATGCGGCCTGCGCCGTTACCCTCGGCATCGTTCACCCTTTCCCCGAATCCGGAGGCACGATGGCCGCGAAGAAACCCGCGAAGAAGGCGGCGGCGAAGAAGCCGGCTGCGAAGCGAGCGCCTGCGAAGGCGACGCCGCAGGTCCCCCTCGTCGACTACCTGCGCCTCGGCCAGCGGCCCTACCTCTCGGCCAACGAGTGCACGAACTGCGGCGCCCGGTTCTTCGACCGCCGCAACGCCTGCGCCAACTGCGGAAAGCGGGAGTTCAAGAAGGCCCGTGTGCGCAACGGCGCGAAGCTCAAGGCGTTCACGATCGTGCATCGCGCGGCCCCCGGTATCCCGGCGCCCTACGTCTCGGCGATCGTCGAGACCGACGATGGCACCACCGTTCGCTCCAACGTGGTGAACTGTGAACCCACGCCTGAGGCCGTCAGCCTCGGGATGAAGCTGAAGCTGACCACCTATCCGATCGGCAAGGACGACGAGGGCACCGAAGCCATCGCGTTCGGCTACGAACCCGTCTGACGGCGCAGAAAGGCACCTGAACATGGCAGTGAAGAGCGCAACGAAGAAGTCCCCCGCAAAGAAGGCCCCGGCCCGCAAGAAGACGGCGGCCTCCAAGATCGACGATGACAGTGTCTGGTTGATCGGCACCGACATGACGGCATTCGGTCGGTACCCCGACAAGGACGCGGTCGATCTCGCCGCGACCGTGTCGATGAATGCCCTCGACGACGCCGGTGTCACCATCCACGACATGGACGTGATCGGCGCCGGAACCCTGTTCCAGGCGTCGACCGGCATGGGCCAGCGGGTGCAGAAGCAGATCGGCCAGACCGGCGTCCCGGTGTTCAACGTCGCCAACGCGTGCGCGACCGGTGCCACGGCGATCCGAACGGTCTATCTCTCGATCAAGGCCGGTGAGGCCGACATGGGTCTGGCCTTCGGCGTCGAGCAGATGGGCAAGATGGGCATGCTCACCGGTGCCACCAAGAAGGAGAGCAACGTCTACGAGCCCGACGGGCGCTATGGCGCGGTGACGGGTGTCGACGGCTACATCGGGACCGAGGGAATGCCCGGCGTGTTCGCCCAGGCGGGCATGGAGTACGCCAACGAGTACGACGGCGTCGGCTTCGAGCAGTTCGCCAAGGTCGCCTACAAGAACCACCTCCATTCCACGCTGAACCCCCTTGCCCAGTACCGCAAGGAGTTCTCGATGGAGGAGATCATGGGTGCGCCCACGATGAGCTATCCCAACACCTTGCTGATGTGTTGCCCCACGGGCGACGGCGCGGCGGCCGCGGTGCTCGTCTCGGGCTCGCGCCTGAAGAGCATGCCGAAGGCGGTGCAGAAGCGAGCGGTGAAGATCTCGGCCTCCGTGCTGACCTCGGACCCCTACACCGAGTCTGCGCAGGTCCAGCCCGACGTCAACACGCTCACTCGCAATGCCGCGACGCAGGCCTATGAGACCGCAGGTGTCGACCCGAAGGACCTCGACCTCGTCGAGCTCCACGACTGCTTCGCCACCGCCGAGCTCATCCACTACGACAACCTCGGGCTCTGCGAGAAGGGTGGCGCCGGCGAGTTCATCGATTCCGGCGCGCCGTTCCGCGACGGCTCGACGCCGGTCAACGTGTCGGGCGGCCTCATCTCGAAGGGCCACCCGATCGGGGCCACCGGTGTCGCCAACATCTACGAGGTGGCCACCCACCTGCGCGGTGAGGCCGGCGATCGCCAGATCAAGGGGGCCAAGGTGGGCTTGGCCCATGTGATCGGGCTCGGTTCGGCATGTGGCATCCACGTGCTCGAGAAGTCCGGTCTGTAGCCCCGAACCCACATGCACGATCCGCTGCGGGCACGGCCCGGCTCCTCCGGGAGCTGGGACCGTGCCCGTCGCGCGTATGTCGCGCTCCTGGGTGGCGACGATCCGGCCGCGGTCCTGCTCGCCGCCGGTGCCCTCGACCTCCGGCTCGGATACGAGCCGGGTGAATGGGATCCCTCCCGTTGCATCGTCGTGTCCGGCCCGGACGATCTGGCCCAACTGCGAGCCGTCGTCGAGGAGGCGGTCGGGGTCGGCGCCTGGCCGCTGGTGGACCCCGCCGACGGTGAGCCGATCGGCACACACCTCGGGCCGGGTCGGTCGGGCGCGATGCTCGGCCTGCTGATGGCGATGGAGGGGCTCGTCGAGAGCCGGAGTCCGTGGGGACGGTGGCGGACGGTGGTCGACACCATCGCGGCGCGGGTCGCCACCATCGACGAGGTCACCGTCGATCTGCGGGTGGTCCAACCGCGACACGACGCGCCGCGGTCTTTCCCGTTGCCCGGCCGGGCGGACTAGGGTCCTGCGGCCGAGCGGACTCCGACAGGTGCCCGCCCGACATCCATCACGACAGGTCCACGGAGGTCCTGATGTCATACCAAGGAGGACGAGCATGAAGGCTCGACGTCGGCACGCCAGTTGGCGGGCACTGATCGCAACAACACTGGTTCTGGCCGTGTTCTCCGCAGCATGCGGCGACGACACGTCCACATCCGAGCCGCCCGACGACACGGGATCCGTCGACGGCTTCGAGGGTACGCTCACGATCGGGGCGATTCCCGATCAGGATCCCGAGCGACTCCAACGCACGTACGGAATCCTCGCCGACCATGTCGAGTCGGCCATGCCCGGCGTGACGGTCGAGTACGTGCCCGTCACCGACTACGAGGGCGCCGTGACCGGGTTCCGTGTCGGTGATCTCGACATCGTGTGGTTCGGTGGTCTGACCGGCGTTCAGGCCAGACTCGAGGTCGACGGTGCACAGGCAATCGCACAGCGAGACATCGACGAAGCCTTCACGACGGTGTTCATCGCGTCGACCGACTCCGGGATCGGCCCGATCGCCGATGTCGACGGGCTCTCCGCGCTGAGCGGCCATTCGCTGACCTTCGGCTCGGAGTCGTCGACGTCCGGTCGGCTCATGCCGCAGTACTTCCTCGGCGAGGCCGGTCTCGACATCGACTCCAGCTTCGCCGGTCAGGTCGGCTTCTCCGGCTCCCACGACGCGACGATCGAGGTCGTCAGCGCCGGGACCTATGAGGTCGGGGCCCTGAACTCCCAGGTCTGGGACGATCGGTCGGTCGAGGGCGTGGTCGACGCGGACAAGGTCATCGAGGTCTTCCGTACCCCGACCTACTACGACTACCACTGGGTCGCTCGGCCCGACATCGACGATCGGCTCGGCGATGGCGCGACGGAGGCGTTCGTCGAGGCGCTGCTCGCACTCGACGCCGACGATCCCGCCGACGCGGAGATTCTCGACCTGTTCGGTGCGGGTGGGTTCATCCGGACCGAGAACGGGAACTACGACGCGATCGAGGCAGTGGGTCGTGCCGTCGGACTCATCCGCTGAGCCTCGGCGACGCGCCCCTGATCCCGGCACCACCACGGGCGACGCCGCGACCCTGAGCGGGGTCACGGTTCGTCACGGTGCGATCGCTGCGCTCGCCGGCGTCGACCTCTCGGTCACGTCCGGCGAGCGGGTCGCGCTCGTGGGCCCCAGTGGTGCGGGGAAGTCGACGCTGCTGTCGATCGTCGCCGGGCTCGTGACGCCGACCGAGGGCTCGGTGACGGTGCTGGGGTCCGACCTCGAATCGCTGCGCGGCCGGCGCCTGCGTGCACATCGGACCCAGGTGGGAATCGTCAGCCAGCAGTTGCATCTTCCCGGGTCGTTGCGGGTGATCCACAACATCAACGCGGGTCGGCTCGGTCGGCGTTCCACCCCGAGGTCCCTGCTGTCGCTGATCCGGCCGGACGGCATCGAGGAGGCCGAGGAGGTCCTGCGTCAGGTCGGGTTGCACGATGTGGTCGCGAAGCCGACGGGGACGTTGTCGGGCGGCGAGCAACAACGCGTCGCGGTGGCGAGAGTGCTGCGACAGGAACCCAGCCTGGTGCTGGCCGACGAACCGGTCTCGGCCGTCGACCCCCGCCTGAGCGACGACGTTCTCGCGCTGCTCTGTGATCCGTCCGCGGCGTGGACGACCGTCGTCAGCCTCCACGAGCCGGCGCTGGCCCGGCGCCACGCGACCCGGATCATCGGCCTTCGGAGTGGGCGGGTCGCGTTCGATCAGCCGGCCGCCGCCGTCACAGACGACGACCTCGCCGATCTGTATCGCGCCGAACCGGCGTGAGCGCATCGCGACCCGCGTCGGCGACGACCCGCCGTCGCATCCTGATCGGGCTGTGCGCGGCGCTGGCCTGGGCGGTGCAGACCGCAGGCGTGGGCGATGACATCGTCAACTCGGGTGGTTGGCCGAGCTTTCGCCGCTTCTGGGGCGCCATCGCCTCTCCGGAGCTCGGGGGGACGTTCGTTCGGCTGACGATCGAGGCGGCCGGCGTGACACTGGCATTCGCCGTGCTCGGGACGGTGCTCGCCCTCGTCCTCGGGTCGCTCGGTGGTCTCGTGCTCTCCGAACTGCTCTGGGAAGGGCGACGCGGCCGATGGTTCTTCCGCGCGCTCTTCACGCTGCCCCGAGCGGTGCACGAGGTCCTCTGGGCGCTGCTGCTCATCCAGTTCCTCGGGTTCGACCCGATGGTGGCGGTGCTCGCCATCGGTGTGCCGTTCGGTGCGGTCACGGCGAAGGTCTTCGCCGAGACGATCGACGACGCCGATGCCGGTCCGTACCGCCTGCTGCGGGCCAGTGGTGCGAGTCGCCTGGCGGCGCTCTCGTTCGCCATCGTGCCGAACGTCAAGGCGGACCTGATCTCGTACGGCTTCTACCGCCTGGAGTGCGCGATCCGCTCGGCGGCCGTACTCGGCGTGATCGGCGCCGGTGGTCTGGGGTTCCAGCTCGACCTCAGCTTCCAGTCGCTTCGGTACGGCGAGATCTGGACGCTCATCGCCGCGTTGATGGTCCTGTCGGGTCTTGCCGACGGCTGGTCGGCCCGGGTGCGTCATGGCACCGGCATGAGGATCGGTACATGGTCCATGGTGGTAGTGGCGGTTCTCGTTCCGTTCTCGTGGCGATGGACCGGCATCGACCCCGGATCGCTGTGGTCCGAGCGAACCCGTCGGCTGGCCGTCGAGTTCGGCCGTGATCTCCTGCCGCCGCGGCTCGGTCCGGGAGGTTTCGGCGAGCTGTTCTCCGCGTCGATCGAGACGCTGGCGATGTCGGTGCTCGCCACCACGATCGCGATCGGCGGCGCCGTGCTGCTCGGCACGGTGGCGAGCCGTCCACGCTCGTCCGTCGACGGCGAGACCCTGGCCGGGCGGGTCTCACGGTTGGTCGTCCGGACGACGCTGTTGCTGCTGCGGGCCGTGCCGGCACCGATGTGGGCGTTCGTGTTCGTGCTCGTCCTGTTTCCCGGGATGTGGCCCGGCGCGGTCGCGCTCGGCATCTACAACCTCGGCGTCGTCGGCCGACTGTTCGCGGAGACCTTCGAGGACACCGATCCGGCGCCCGCCCGCGTACTCGCCGTGTCCGGCGCCTCGCCGACGGAACGGTTCGCCTACGCCACGTTCCCGGCCGCCGGGCCGAGGCTCGTGTCGATCGGTCTCTACCGGTGGGAGGTCATCCTGAGAGAGACCGTGGTGGTGGGCGTGGTGGGGGCCGGTGGTCTCGGGCGGCTCGCGCAGGAACACCTCGCGGCGAGGGATTTTCCGGCCGTGCTCGGGGTCGTGGGGGCACTGGTCGTCCTCTCGCTCGGGGTCGACACGATCGGTGCGTTGCTCCGCCGGACCCTGCGGGTCCCGGGCTGAGAACTCGTCGACGACGCAGGTCGCGCGATGCGCGCGGGCCCTCGGACGCGCGTCTAGGTTCGGCCCAGTGACGCTACGCATCGACGTGATCGCTACCGACGACCCCGACGGCGCCCGGGTGGTGAGCGCGGCCCCTCTCGTCGGGGTCGAGGGCCTCGAGGCCTGCAGGGTTTTCCGGGTGTACCACGTCGCCGGCGACATCGACCCGACGGAGATCGACGAGCTGTGTGCGGCAGTGTTGGTCGATCCGGTGGTCGATCGCCACACGATCGGTGCCACGCCGGCTCCCGAAGGGCGCGCCGTCGAGGTCGCACCGATGCCCGGTGTGACCGATCCCGACGCTCGTGAACTCGAACGGGCGGCGGTCGAGCTCGGTCTCCCGCCGATCCAGGTCTCCACCGCTCGCCGCTACGACCTGATCGGCTCGCTGAGCGACGACGACGTGGCACTGCTGACCCGCCGTCTGCTCGCCAACGACACCATCGAACGTTCCGCAGAGGGCGAGCTCGCGCCGTCGTTCGCCGGTTCGGCGGTCGTCGACCTCACCGTCGAGACCGTCGTCCTTTCCGGCCTGGCCGACGCGGAACTCGCCGCCCTCAGCCGGGCGCGGGTGCTGTCGCTCGACGTGGCGGAGATGCGGGTGATCCAGGCGCACTTCGACGCGGAGGGTCGCGCACCGAACGACGCCGAACTCGAGACGTTGGCGCAGACCTGGTCGGAGCACTGCGTGCACAAGACCTTCCGGGCCCGGATCGAGCTGACCCACACCGCGTCGGACGGCACGATCACCGTGTCCGAACACGACGGCCTGTTGCCCGCGCTTCGCGAGGTGACCGAGGAGCTCGCTCCATGGTGGCTGCGATCGGCCTTCGTCGACGATGCCGGGATCATCGCGTTCGACGAGGGTCTCGATCTCGCCTTCAAGGTCGAGACCCACAACCATCCTTCGGCGCTCGAGCCCTTCGGTGGAGCCAACACCGGGGTCGGCGGCGTGGTGCGCGACATCCTGGGCGTCTCCGCCCGCCCCATCGCGTGCACCGACGTCTTGTGCTTCGGCCCGAGCGACCTTCCCGACGACCGCCTGCCCACGGGGGTGCTGCATCCGCGGCGGATCCGCGACGGCGTGGTGGCCGGCATCGGTGACTACGGCAACAAGCTCGGCCTGCCGACCGTCAACGGCGCGGTGATCTATCACGAGGGCTATGTCGGCAATCCGCTCGTCTACTGCGGAGCGCTCGGCCTGCTGCCGCACGGTTCGCACCCGACCCGGGCGCACGTGGGCGATCGTGTCGTCTCGATCGGGGGCCGGGTCGGCCGTGACGGGATCCACGGCGCGACCTTCTCGTCGGCCGGCATGGACGCCTCGACGGTCGACAACGTCGGGTCCGCCGTGCAGATCGGTGACCCGATCACCGAGAAGGGGTGCATCGAGGTCGTCGAGCGGGCTCGCGACGCTGCGCTCTACACCGCGATCACCGATTGCGGGGCCGGCGGGTTCTCGTCGGCGGTGGGGGAGATGGGCGAAGACCTCGGGGTGCGGGTCGATCTCGCCGGCGTGCCGCTGAAGTATCCCGGCCTGCAGCCGTGGGAGATCTGGCTGTCGGAGGCGCAGGAGCGCATCGTCATGGCCGTGCCGCCGGCCAACCTGTCGGCATTGCGGGAACTCTGCGACGACTGGGACGTGGAGCTGACCGATCTCGGCGAGTTCACCGGCGACCAGCGCCTCGTCGTCACCCACGGCGCCGTCGGTGTGGTCGACATGCCCATGGAGTTTCTCCACGACGGGTTGCCACGGCGCGAGATGGTGGGCGCGTGGACCGACCCGGCGCCCGTCGAGATCACCACCCCGGTCTTCGATGCGGCCCTCCTGCTCGACATGCTCCGTCACCCCGACGTGGCGTCGAAGGAGGACATCGTCCGGCGCTACGACCACGAGGTGCGCGGCGGCACCGTCGTACGGCCCTTCGTCGGACCCGCGGCCGACGGCCCGGCCGATGCCGCAGTACTGAAGCCGCTGGGCACGTCGCACAACGACATCGCCGCGGTGGTGAGCAACGGCATCTGTCCGCGCGTGGGTCTGCTCGATCCATGGGCGATGGCACTGCTCGCCATGGACGAGGCGGTGCGGAATCTCGTGGCCGTCGGCGGCGACCCCGACCGCGTCGCGGTGCTCGACAACTTCTGCTGGGGCGACCCGACGAAACCCGACCGCCTCGGCGGTCTCGTCCGTGCGGTGCAGGGCTGCACCGACGGCGCCCGGCGCTATCGGATGCCGTTCATCTCGGGCAAGGACAGTCTCTTCAACGAGTTCGACGGCACCGCGATTCCCGGAACCCTGCTGATCTCCGCGGTCGGGATCGTCCCCGATCTGCACCGGGCGATCGACAGTGCCGGCATGTCGCCCGGCGACGACCTCTGGCTGGTGGGCGAGGGGAGCGCTGCGCTCGGCGGTTCCCTCGCCGACACGCTCCTCGGACTCGGCGCGACCGATCCGCCCGCACCGCTCGACGATCCTCTCCCGCGGTACCGGGCGGTCCACGCCGCCATCGCCGGCGGTCTCGTCCGTGCCGCCCACGACTGCAGCGACGGAGGCATCGCCGTGACGATCGCCGAGATGGCGCTGGCGGCGCGATGCGGTGTGCATGTGGTCGTTCCCGCCGACGGCCTCGACCCCTTCCGGGCGCTCGGCAACGAAGGGCCGGGTCGGATCGTCCTCGCGGCGAGCCCGTCGGACCGCGACGCGGTGGCCGACACCCTCGGTGCCCACGGCCGACGCATCGGCGAAGTCATGGCCGACGAACGGATCGTGCTGCGGGTGCCGGACGCTCCCGACGATGCCGAGGGCCTCGAGCGTGCGAGCGCCACGATCGTCGAGGTGTCCATCGAGGATGCGGTAGCCGCGTTCACGGGGGTTTCGAGATGAGTCGACCACCGATCCTCATCCCCCACGCGTCGGGCACCAATCGCGACGGTGAGGCCGCCCAGGCGGTTGCGCTCGCCGGTGGCGACGCCCGCATCGCCCACATCAACGAGCTGCGCAGCGGTCGCGTGAAGATCGCCGACCACGCGGCGATCCTGCTGCCCGGCGGCTTCTCCTACGGTGATGCCCTGGGTGCCGGCGGTCGGCTCGCACTCGAGTTGCGCACCTGGTTCGCCGACGAGCTCGCCGCGTTCGTCGATGCGGGCAAGCCGGTGCTCGGTATCTGCAACGGGTTCCAGGTGCTGGTCAAGGCCGGTCTGTTGCCGGGCCCGGCCGGCACCGACCGCTCGGTGACCCTGACCGAGAACGCCCGTGGTCGCTTCGAGTGCCGATGGGTGACCCTGCGGGTCGAGGTCGGCGTGTCGTCGAGCTGGCTGTCGGCGGCGAAGGACGCGGTCGTGCGCTGCCCCATCGCACACGGCGAAGGTCGGGTCGCGGTGCTCGACGACGGGGTCGCATCGAAGCTCGACGCCGCCGGCCAGGTCGCGTTCCGCTACATGCACACCGGCGCTGCCCCGATCGAGGATCCACTCCGCCCGGCCGACGGCGCGTATCCGGCCAACCCCAACGGCAGCGTGCGCGACATCGCCGGACTCTGCAACGCGTCGGGTTCCGTTGTCGGGCTCATGCCGCACCCGGAGGACCACGTGCTGTGGTGGCAGCGACCGTCGGGCCCGGAGGAAGGGTCGGGTCTCCCCATCTTCGCTGCGTTCGTCGGGGCGGCGGGATGACGATCGATCTCACGCCGGCGTTGGAATCGCCCTTCGACGGCATCGATGGCGAAGGCCTCGAGGCTCTCGGCCCCCTGATCCGGGGCAAGGTCCGCGACATCGTCGACCTGGGCGACCGGCTGGCATTGGTGGCGACGGACCGGATCTCGGCCTTCGACCGGGTGCTCGGCACCGTTCCCTACCGGGGGCAGGTGCTGAACGAGCTCGCGGCATGGTGGTTCGAACGCATCGCCGACATCGTTCCGTCGCATGTCGTTGCCGTGCCTGATCCCAACGTCACGATCGGGCGGAAGTGCGAGACGCTGCCGGTCGAGGTGGTCGTGCGCGGCCGGTTGTCCGGTTCGACGTCGACTGCGCTGTGGACGAAGTACGCGGCGGGGGAGCGTGAGATCTACGGGTTGACGTTCCCCGACGGCATGCGCAAGAACGATCCGCTGCCGGCGCCGATCATCACCCCGACCACCAAGGCCGAGCAGGGTGGCCACGACGAGCCCATCACCGAGGCGGGAATCGTCGAGCGGGGGCTCGTGGCGCCCGAGCGATGGGACGAGGTTCGCACGACGGCGCTGGCGATCTTCGATCGTGGGAGCGAGCTCGCGGCCGAGGCGGGTCTGGTCCTGGTCGACACCAAGTACGAGTTCGGGATCGACGACGAGGGTCGGCTCACGATCATCGACGAGGTCCACACCCCCGACAGCTCGCGCTATTGGCGGGCATCGACGGTCGAGGAGCGGCTGGCCGACGGCCGCGAACCCGAGAACCTCGACAAGGAGGTCGTGCGTCTCGTCTACGCCGAGCGCGGGTACCGGGGCGAGGGCGACCCGCCGCCGCTCGATCGCGACCTGGCGGTGATTGCAGCCGGCGTCTACCAGGAAGCGTTCGCCGCCTTGACCGGTGCGCCACTGGTACCGGCCGCGTATCCGGCCTCGCCGCGGGTCGCCGCGGCGATCCGGGCTGCGTCGCAGTGACCAACGACCACCGCGTTCGCGGCCCGGAAGTCATCCAACGCGGGTGGGTGATGGCGCGCGAGGATGCAGACTGGTCGGGGAATTCGGGAGGACGACCGCGTGAGTGACGATCCGCTCGTCGGCGTGATCATGGGCAGCGACTCCGATTGGGAGACGATGCGCGGGGCTGCCGACATCCTCCGCGACTTCGGTGTTGCCTTCGAGGCCCGGGTGGTCTCCGCCCATCGCACACCCGACCTGATGGTCGACTACGCCGAAACGGCCGAGACCCGCGGTCTGCAGGTGGTGATCGCCGGCGCCGGCGGCGCCGCGCATCTGCCGGGCATGGTCGCCGGACACACCATCGTCCCGGTGATCGGTGTCCCGATCAAGAGCCGGGCACTCAACGGGATCGACTCGCTCCTGTCGATCGTCCAGATGCCCGGCGGTGTCCCGGTTGCCACGATGGCGATCGGTCCTGCCGGGGCGACCAACGCCGGCCTCCTCGCGGTCGCCATGTTGGCTCGTCACGACGACGCACTCGCCGACGCCCTCCACGCCTACCGGGCCCAGCGAAACGCCCAGGTCCGCTCGATCGAGCTGGACCACTGACGGTGACCGGCCCGCTCCTCCCAGGTTCCACGATCGGCGTGGTGGGCGGCGGGCAGCTCGGACGAATGCTGGCGCAGGTGGCGCACCAGCACGGCTACCGGGTCGCGGTGCTCACCGGGGGAGCGAAGGACACTCCCGCCGGAGGCGTGGCCGAGATCGAGATCGCGGCGCCCTTCGACGACGAGACGGGCGTCGAGCGATTCCTGTCCGAGGTCGATGTCGTCACCTGGGAGTTCGAGAACGTCGATCCGTCGCTCGCTGCGGCGGCCGCGGCGGCCGGTGTGCCCGTCCATCCGTCCGGAGAGATCATCGCCGACGCCCAGGATCGCCAGCGCGAGAAGCGGGCACTCGCCGCGGCCGGTGTCGCCGTCGCCCCCTGGATGCCGGCGGAGACCATCGCGGAACTGCGCGCCGCAGTGCTGGCGCTCGGCGCGCCGGTCATCGCGAAGGTGGCCCGGTTCGGCTACGACGGCAAGGGCCAGGTGCGGATCACCGACCCCACCGAAGCAGATGGCGCCTGGGAGGCGCTGGGCCGCGAACGACTCGTCGTCGAAGCGGTGATCCCGTTCGAACGAGAGCTCTCGGTGGTGGTCGCTCGCGGTGCTGCGGGCGAGATCGTCGACCACGGGGTGATGGAGAACCATCACGTCGATCACATCCTCGACACCACGATGGTGCCGGCGGCGATCGATCCCGAGCGGGCGGCGGCGGCCCGCGCACTCGCCCATCGGATCGCCGACTCGTGGGCGCTGGTGGGTGTGCTGTGCGTCGAGATCTTCGACACGGGATCCGACCTGCTGGTCAACGAGGTGGCACCGCGACCGCACAACTCCGGCCACTGCACGATCGAGGCCGCGCCGGCGAGCCAGTTCGAACAGCAACTGCGGGCCGTCTGTGGCCTCCCGCTCGGCGACGGCACCTGTCGCCCCGCGGCAATGGTGCAACTCCTCGGTGATCTGTGGACCGACGGTGAACCCGATTGGATCGCGGCGTTGCGCGATCCCTCCATCCATCTCCATCTCTACGGCAAGGCCGACGCACGGCCCGGCCGCAAGATGGGACATCTGACCTGTGTGGGCGACAACGCCGCCGACACGCTACAAAGAGCGGTCGACGCCCGAGTCGCGCTCTCCGGACGGTGATATCCGTGTTTCCCACTGGTGATGATCTCCACGAGGAGTGTGGCATCGTCGGCGTCCACGCTCCCGGGCAGGACGCGGCTCGTCTCGCCTTCTTCGCCCTCTACACGTTGCAGCACCGCGGACAGGAGGCGGCCGGCATCGTGAGTGTCGACAAGGGCGTGGCCCATGTCCACAAGGGTCAGGGACTCGTGTCGAGTGTCTTCAACGAGGACAACCTCTCGACGCTGCGCGGTGGCCTGGCGATCGGCCACACCCGATACTCGACCACCGGTGGTTCGGGGATCCGCAATGCGCAACCGCAGGTGATCGAGACGATCGACGGTCCGCTCGCAGTCGCCCACAACGGCAATCTGGTCAACGCCAACCTGCTGCGTCGCGAGCTCCTCGAGCGCGGCGTCGGCCTGCAGACCTCGAGCGACACCGAGGTCATGGTCCACCTCCTCACCGGGGCGGGCGGCGACTGGCTCAGCCGTATCCGGGTGCTGATGAGCCGAGCGGAGGGAGCCTTCGCGCTCACGATCCTGACTCGCGACGGGCTCTACGGCGTGCGCGACCCGTGGGGGTTTCGCCCGCTCGTCATCGGAGAGATCGACGGCGGCTATGTGCTCGCATCGGAGACGTGTGCGTTCTCGGCCATCGGCGCGAAGTTCGTGCGCGAGGTCGAGCCCGGCGAGATCGTGAGGATCGACGACGACGGTCTCTACATCGAGCAGGGCGCCGTCACGCGCAAGAAGTCGTTCTGCACGTTCGAACAGATCTACTTCTCACGACCCGACTCGGTGCACACGGGCAGCCTGGTGCACTCCACCCGTCAGCGCCTCGGCCGCGAGCTCGCCCGCGAAGCGCCGGTGGAAGCCGACCTGGTGGTGCCCGTGCCCGACTCGGGGACGCCGCATGCCGTGGGCTTCGCCCAGGAGGCAGGGATCCCCTACACCGAGGGTCTCATCAAGAACCGCTACGTGGGGCGGACATTCATCGAGCCGACCCAGCAGCTGCGTGATGCCGGCGTTGCCATGAAATTCAACCCGCTGGGCGACAACCTGTTCGGCAAGCGGGTGGTCATGGTCGACGACTCGATCGTTCGGGGCACCACCTCGGGCCCGCTCGTCCAGATGCTGCGCGATGCCGGGGCGACGGAGGTCCACGTCCGGGTCGCGTGCCCGGCGATCACCGATCCCTGCTACATGGGCGTCGACATGGCGTCGCAGGACGAGCTCATCGCCGCCCAGATGAGCGTCGAGGAGATCTGCGCCCACATCGGGGCCGATTCGCTCGCCTATCTCTCGATCGACGCCATGATGCGCGGCCTCGGGGCCGAGGACGGCTACTGCAATGCGTGCTTCACCGGTGTCTACCCGTTCGAGTCCGAGCGATTCGTGCAGCTGCAACTGACCACGAAGGAACAGTTCGCCCAGGTCTGGGGAGACTGAACGGTGGGTCAGCGGGTGCTGGTGGTCGGCGGCGGCGGGCGCGAACACGCGCTGGCGTGGACGTTGGCCCGTTCTGCGCAGGTCGACGAGGTGCTGGTGGCGCCCGGCAATGCCGGCACGGCGCGGGAATCGAAGTGCCGCAACGTCGATGTCGGTGCTGCGGATCTCGAGGCGCTGGTCGCACTGGCGCTCGCCGAGCAGGTCGACCTGGTGATCGTCGGGCCGGAGGACCCGCTCGTCGCCGGCCTCGTCGATCGTCTCACCGCCGTCGGGATCCGCGCGTTCGGTCCCTCGGCCGCCGCCGCCCAGCTGGAGGGGTCCAAGGCCCACTGCAAGGACTTCCTGCTGCGCCACGGCATCCCGACAGGGGCAGCCGCGACGTTCACCGACCCGGCGGCGGCACTCGCCCACCTCGACGCCTCGGATGCCGTCCCGGTGATCAAGGCCAGCGGCCTCGCCGCCGGCAAGGGCGTGATCGTCGCCGAGACCCGCGACGAGGCGGCGGCTGCGATCACCGCGATCCTGGTCGACCGCACGTTCGGCGATGCGGGCGCGGAGGTGCTGCTCGAGGAGCGTCTCCACGGACCGGAGGTGTCGATCCTCGCGTTCTGCGACGGCGTCGACTTCCACGTGATGCCCGCCGCCCAGGACCACAAGCGCCTCGGCGAGGGCGACGTCGGTCCGAACACCGGGGGAATGGGGGCGTTCCACCCGTCGCCGATCGCCGACGAGGCGTTGCTCGAACGGGTCGGCAAGGAGGTCATCGCCCCCACCCTGCGGGCGATGATCGATGAAGGTCGTCCCTATCGGGGTGTGCTCTACGCCGGGATGATGCTGACCGCCGATGGCCCGAAGGTGATCGAGTTCAACTGTCGCTTCGGCGACCCGGAGACGCAGGTCGTCCTCCCGCTGCTCGAATCCGATCTGGTCGACGTGTGCAATGCGTGCATCGACGGCACGCTCGCGAGCACCGACGTCCGCTGGAGCGCGCAGGCTGCGGTGACCGTCGTCATGGCCAGCGCCGGCTATCCCGTCAGCGGGAGTTCGCCCGTCCCGATCACCGGCCTCGAGTCGGTCGGTGATGTCGGTTGCACCGTCTTCCACGCCGGCACGGCCGCCGTCGACGGCATCCCCCACACCGCCGGAGGCCGGGTCCTGGCCGTCACCGCGGTGCGCGAGTCGCTCGGCGCAGCAGCCGATGCCGCCCACGCCGGTGTGGCCCTGATCGACTTCGAAGGCGCCCAACACCGCGCCGACATCGCCCGAGCGACCGCCGAGGTACGCCAATGACCAGCTATCGAGACGCCGGGGTCGACATCGACGCCGGCAACCGCACCGTCGAGTTGTTGGCCGATGCGGTGAAGGCGACCAACACGCCGTCGGTGCTGTCCGAGTTGGGGGCGTTCGGTGGCCTGTTCGCGGCCGACGACCTCGGCCCCGGCAAGGTGCTCGTCGCCTCCACCGACGGCGTGGGCACCAAGGTCGAGCTCGCCGCCCGACACCAGCGCTGGCGTGGTGTCGGCGCCGACCTGGTCAACCACTGTGTCGACGACATCCTCGTGCAGGGCGCGCGACCGCTCTTCTTCCTCGACTACATCGCCACCGCATCGCTCGTTCCCGAGGTGGTCGCCGAGATCGTGACCGGGATGGCCGAGGCCTGTCAGGCCGTCGGCTGTGCGCTCCTGGGCGGTGAGACCGCCGAGATGCCAGGGGTCTACATGCCGGGCGCGGTCGACATCGCCGGCACGATCGTGGGTGTGGCCGACCGTGCGTCGCTGTGGCCCCGCACCGACGATCTGGCCGAGGGTGACCTCCTCGTCGGTCTCGCGAGTCGCAGCCCCCACACCAACGGCTACTCGCTGATCCGCTTGCTGCTGGAGGACCACGAACCCAGCGCCGAGATGCTCGACTGGCTCCTCACCCCGCACCAGCCCTACATCACCCACATCGAGGAGATGCAGGCCGGCGGAATCGAGCCGTTGGCGCTGGCCCACATCACCGGTGGCGGTCTCTTCGAGAACGTGCCTCGGGTGTTGCCGTCGCACCTCGCTGCCGAGTTCGAGCTCGGGAGCTGGGACGTCCCCGCCCACTTCCGTTCGCTCGTCGAGTGGGGCGAGATCCCCGACGACGAGGCGTTCCGGGTGTGGAACATGGGCATCGGCATGGTCGTCGTCGTGCCCGCCGACCTGCGGGGTGCGGTGCTCGACGCCGGCCTGCCGGTGATCGGCCGCCTCCGGGCCCGCAACGGCGACGAGCGGGTGGCCCTCGTCGGAGGGTGGCGGTGACGGGACGACTCGTCGTCCTCGCGTCGGGGTCCGGGTCCAACCTCCAAGCGCTGATCGACGCAATCGGCGACGGCAGGCTCGACGCCGAGATCGTCGCCGTCTACGTGAACCGTCGTTCCGCCCTCGCCCGGACCCGGGCCGACGATGCCGGGATTCCGCAGGACTTCGTGCCGATGCGGCCCTATCTCGACGAGGCCGGCGACGAGCGGGCCGGTCGCGAGGCGTACGACCGCGATCTGGCCGTACGGATCAACGCCGACCGACCTGATGCCGTCGTGTGCGCCGGTTGGATGCATCTGTTCACCTGTGCCTTCCTGGATGAGGTGGACGCGCCGGTGGTCAACCTTCACCCGGCCCTTCCCGGCGAGTTCCCGGGCGCCCACGCGATCGACGACGCGTGGGCGGCCCATGTCGAGCGCGGGCTCGATCGCACCGGTGTGATGGTGCATCTCGTGCCCGACGAAGGCGTCGACGACGGCCCGGTGCTGCGTAGCGCCGAGGTGCCGATCCGACCCGGCGACACCCGTGATCGTCTCGAGGAACGGATCCACGCCCTCGAGCACGAACTGCTCGTCGCGGCAGTGGCCGATCTGGTGGCATCGTGACCGCGTCGACGGTCCCCTCCGGCGTGGCGCTCTGGCTGGCCGGTGCCCGCCCGCGGACCCTTCCGGCCGCGATCGTCCCCGTCGCGGTCGGCACGGCGGTTGCCGTGGGGCAGGGGGTCGACACGCAATGGTGGCGAGGCGGCCTCGCCCTGGTGGTCGCCGTGGCCCTCCAGGTCGGCGTCAACTTCGCCAACGACTACTCCGACGGTGTGCGCGGTACCGATGGCGAGCAACGGGTCGGGCCCCTCCGCCTCGTGGGCTCCGGTCTGGTGCCGCCCCGGCAGGTGAAGCTCGCGGCGACCGCTTCGTTCGCGGTCGCCGGTGTCCTCGGCGCGGTGCTCGCCCTGCTCGTCGGTCCGGAGCTGTTCGTGGTGGGCGCGCTGTGTCTCGTGGCCGGATGGACCTATACGGGCGGCCCCCGGCCCTACGGCTATCTCGGGCTCGGCGAGGTCTTCGTCTTCGTGTTCTTCGGGCTGGTGGCCACCGTCGGCACCACCTATGTCCTTCTCGAACGGGTCGACGCGCTGGCCGTTTGGTGCAGTGTCACCGTCGGCCTGTGGGCCACGGCCCTGATGGTGACCAACAACCTGCGCGACATCCCCGGCGACACCGTCGCCGGAAAGCGGACGCTGGCCGTGCGCCTCGGGGACGCGAAGACGCGTGACGCCTACGTGCTGCTCCATGTCGTCGCGCTCGGCGTGGCGCTGGTTGCCGCAGCGACATCGCGGGTGGGTGCCGTCGGGGCGCTGGCCGCCGCGCCGATGGCGTGGCGTGCGATCCGCGACGTGCGCGCGGGTGCGTCGGGACCCGCCCTCATCGCCGTGCTCGGTGCGACCGCTCGGGCGCAGATGCTCGGCGGCCTGGGCATGACCCTCGGTCTCGCTCTGACGGGCTAGTCCCGAGTCAGGTGGCGACCCGCTCGGCGGAGGCCAGCGGCTGGTTGAGCTCGATCTGATTGCCGGCCGGGTCGCGGAAGAACGCCTGGAGACAGACGCCCTCGATCGGACTCGGTTCGCTGACCTCGACACCGCGTTCGACCAACACGGCGCGGGCTTCGCGGATGTCGTCGACCCGGATCGCGAAGTGGGGACCGAACCCCTCCATCAGCGGGAGTTCGACCAGGTGAAGTTGCTGCGGACCCATCTGGAGCCACACGCCGCCGATTCCGAGATCGGGACGGTCGATCTGCTCGAAGCCGAGGGTGTCGACATAGAACGCCCGGTTCGCCTCGACGTCGTCGACATTGACGGAGACGTGGTGGACACCCTTGGTGAACATGTCGGTGCGGTCGTCGGTGGTCATCGGCGAACCCTACCGGCCCCGTGTCGCGGTGATCAGATGGGCGCCGACGAACACCTTGCGCTCGATGTCGGTGAAACCCGCCTCGGCGAGCCGGGCCTTCATCTCGGCCCACGGAGGCATGTAGGCGAGTGACTTGGGCAGGTAGGCGTAGGCCGTCCGGTCCGACAGGAGCCCACCGATGCGGGGGACGACCTTGCCGAAGTAGATGCCGTGGCCCCACCGCAGCAGACGGTTCTCGGGCTCGGCCGCATCGACGAGCGAGATCCGCCCACCGGGCCGGATCACCCGGGCGAGTTCGTCGAAGAAGCCGGGGAGCTCCACGAGATTGCGCAGGGCGAAGCCGCAGGTCGCGCCGTCGGCGGCACCGTCGGCGAGGGGGAGGGCGAGGATGTCGCCGTGGACGAGCGGGGCATCGGTGCGGGCCGCGGCGAGCATTCCCATCGAGAGATCGATCCCGATCGGCCGGTAGCCGGCCTTGGCCGACTCGCGGCAGAAGTCGCCCGTGCCGCAGGCGAGGTCGAGGATCCGCGACCCGGGCGGGAGGGCGAGCGCAGTGAGGGCCTTGCGCCGCCACCGGACATCGAGTCCGAAGGTCATGATGCGGTTGACGAGGTCGTAGCGGGGGGCGATCGTGTCGAACAGTGAGCGCACCGCCTCGCGCTTCTCCTCGCCCTGCGGCAGGTTCTCGGGGTCGAGGGTGACGCCGCCCTGCCGGATCGTCTCGTCGGGGTCGCTCGGGCCGGGCTCGTTCACCGGAAGTAGATCCGCTGGTACTCGCCGCTCATGCGGTGCAGCAGCGCAGCGAGGGCGGCGACGTCGAAGACCAGGCCGAAGAGATTCCTCTGGATGGCATCGTCGAGGCCGAATCGCCGCCACACGACCAGCCGGACGATGAACGGCGCGATCGCCGCGGCGATCCCGAGTCGGTAGCCCCATTTCCGCTCGTTGGCGATCCCGAACGCCCCGCCGGCGGCGCCGAAGGTCAACAGCAACACGACCACGAGTTGGCCCAGGGAGTTGTCGATCACCCCGGCACCGGTGTTGTGGAAGATCAGCGCGCCGACCGCACTCACGTAGAGGAGGATCTGCGCGATGTAGAGCGTCTGCGGCTGCCGGTTGTTGATCCAGACCTGGTTGTTCACGCCCCCAGTATGGAGTGGTTCATCGGCGACGCGGTGGGTCGACGAGCTGGCGGCTGGCCCGCAGCTGCCCGCACGCCGCGTCGATTTCGCTGCCGCGGGTGTTGCGGATCGTCGTGTTGACCCCGTAGTTCTCGAGCTGGTCGCGAAAGGCCCGGACCCGGGCCGGCGGGGTGCCCCGGGTGAGATAGCCGGGGGTGGGGTTCAGGGGAATGAGGTTGACGTGGGCGCGCAGCCGGCGGCACAGCACGGCGAGTTCCTGGGCATCGACGGGCTGGTCGTTGACCCCGTCGATGAGCGCCCACTCGAACGAGAGCCGCCGGTTCTTGGCGTCGAGATAACGCTCGCACGCATCGACGAGATGGTTGAGGGGGTACTGACGGTTGATCGGTACCAGCTCGTCGCGCAGGTCGTCGTTGGCCGCGTGGAGCGACACGGCGAGGTTGACCGGCAGCGCCTCTTGCGCCAGACGCTCGATGCCGGGCACGACACCGACGGTCGAGATGGTGATGTGGCGGGCACCGATGCCGAGGTCGGCGTGGATCCGTTCGACGGCGGCCCAGGTGCGGTCGTAGTTCGCGAACGGCTCGCCCATTCCCATGAAGACGATGTTGCTCACCCGGCGAGGTTCGGAGGTCCGTCGGGCCCGGATCACCTGTTCGACGATCTCGCCGACGGACAGATGGCGGTCGAACCCGCTCTGGCCCGTGGCGCAGAAGCCGCAGCCCATCGCACAACCGGCCTGTGACGACACGCAGACCGTGGTGCGGTCGTCGTAGTGCATGAGCACCGTCTCGATGCGATGGCCGTCGTGGAGCTCCCAGAGCCACTTGACGGTCTCGCCGCCGTCGCTGATCGACTCGGTGTCGGGGGTCAACCCGAGCGGCAGGAGGTCGGCGAGCTTCTGGCGGAGGGCCTTGGGGACGTTGGTCAGCTCGTCGAGCTCGGTGCCACGCCGGTGGATGCCTTCCCACACCTGGTCGAGTCGGTAGCCGGGCTCGTCGGCGAGCAGGGCGGCGAACTCCTGGCGGTCGAGGTCGTAGCGCAGCGTGGGCGCGGTGCGGCTGGCTCGTCCGGCCGCGACAGGCGTGTCGTCGGCGGTCATCGGTCGAGCCGATAGGCGCGGTCGGTGTGGTGTCGGGTGAACCCGAGCGCGGCGTAGGTCGCGTTGGCCGGGTCGTTGTCGGACTCGACATAGAGCATGCCGTGCTCGAGACCCTGGGCGCTCAACCATTCGAGGCCGGCCAGGGTCATCGGTTTGCCCAGGCCCCGTCCGTGCCGGCTCGGGTCGATGGCGATCACGTAGATCTCGCCGAGTGGTGGATCGACGTCGGCGTGGACCTTCGTCCAGCAGAAGCCGATGAGCTCGTCGCCGTCGTGGCGCAGGCGGAACCCCTCGGGATCGAACCACGGTTCGGTCATGGTGGCTCGCACCGCATCGGCGGTGAGACCGCCCTGCTCGGGATGCCAGTGGAACGCCCGATTGTTGACCCGTACGAAGTCGTCGATGTCGGCATCGGTGAAGGCCCGCGTGTCGAGACCGGATGGCTCGTTGGGGAGGGGGCATCGCAGCTGCCAGAGGTCCCGGTAGGCGACGAACCCGAGACCGGTCGCGACGTCGTCGCTTCGCTCGTCGACCTGCCTGATCCAGAGCTGGACGGTGCCGTCGGGGTGGCGTTCGAGCGCTCGACGCAGGTCGGCCTCGAGCGCAGCCGACGCGTCGTCGACGAGGATCGTCCAACGGAACTCACCCGGGTTCGGTCCTTCGACGGTCAGTTCCACGCGGTCAGCGTAGCTAGTGTCGCCGGATGGCCAAGCCCCGGACGCCGAAGGGACGCGCGCAGCGGACCCACGAACGCCTCGCTCTCGAGTATCCCGACGCCGTGTGCGAGCTGGATCACCGCAATGCGTTCGAGCTCCTGGCCGCGACCATCCTGTCGGCGCAGGCGACCGACGTCGGCGTCAACAAGGCGACACCGGGACTGTTCGCGCGGTTCCCTGATCCGTGGACGTTGGCCGAGGCCGAGCCGGAGCAGGTCGAGCCCTATGTCGACACGATCGGACTGTTCCGACAGAAGTCGAAGAGCCTCGTTGGCATGGCCCGCATGCTGGTCGACGAGTACGACGGCCAGGTCCCGAGCGCGATGAAGGACCTCGTGCGCTTGCCCGGCGTGGGCCGCAAGACCGCCAACGTGGTCCGCAGCGTCGCCCTCGGCCAGCCGGGCCTTCCCGTCGACACTCATGTGATCAGGCTGTCCAACCTGCTGGGGATCACGACCGAGACCGATCCCGTCAAGATCGAGCTCGAGCTGAACCCGATGGTGCCCGCCATGGAGCGCGGTGAGTTCAGTCTGCGCATGATTCTGCACGGACGGCGCGTGTGTTTCGCCCGAAGGCCCCAGTGCGAGGACTGCGTGCTGAACGACTTCTGTCCGTCGAGTCGGGTGTAGGTCGACCGACGGCTCGGCCGCGACCGAGTCGTGGGCGGTCGCGGAGATTTCTGACGGGTCGATGTCGCGTGTGGATGAATTGTCCGGCTATATTCAGACTCCCGGCTGTGCGCTTGTCGCTCAGCCTGGGTCGACGGCATAAGGGATCCGCCGCCCTGTGTCGTCTAGCGGCCGCTCCTGTGCACGGGAGCGGCCGCTGTCTTTTTGCCGAGCTTCTGTGCTGCGCAGCGCTCGTTGCGTGTCACACTGCTCGCCGTGCGTGGTCGATGGCTGGTGCTGGCGTTCGTGATCGTGGCCGGGGTGCTGTTCGTCGTCCTCGACGGATGGGACTTCGTGAGCGACGGCGAGCGGGTGGAGGCCTTCTTCACCGAACGCGGCGCCGTCGGACCGATCGTGTTCATCCTGGCGATGTGGGTGCTCCAGCCGGCCGGTGTGCCCGGACTGGTCTTCATGGTGCCCGCCGCCGTCGTGTGGCCGCTGCCGACGGCGATGGCGTTGTCGTGGGTCGGCAACATGGGGGCGTCGACCATCGCCTTCGCGATGGCCCGCTACCTCGCTCGCGACTGGGCAGAACCACATGCCCACCAGGTTGCAGGGCTGGGACCGGCGCCTCGCCGAGGGTGGGCTCGCCCAGGTGTTCCTGTTGCGGGTGGTCACCGGTCAGCTCACCCCGGCCGACTGGCTGCTCGGCGTGAGCACGGTCCCGCTCCGCTCGTTCCTGATCGGTACGGGGCTCGGGATCATCCCCGGCATCGTGCTCGCCACGACGATCGGTGGAGGACTCGTCGACCTGCTCGGCAACCGGTGGGTCCGACTCCCGGTCGTGGTCGCGCTCGTCGGGTTCGTGATCGTCAGGCGGGCACGCCGCGCTCGTGGTTTCCTACGGCGGACCGCGTGATGTCGACGGTGGCGAACACGAAGTAGGTCGCCCAGCCGGCGATCCCGAGGAGCTTCGGTGCGTCCTCGAAGAACACGTTGAAGCTCGACGTGCGTCGCTCGTAGTCGAGTGCCACCGACGCGGCGAGGGCGACGAGACTCACCGCCAGGGTCAGCCACCGCGTGCGCCGGATCTCACGCCAGTTGACGACCACCCACAGGGCACTGAGCACGAGCAGGGCGCCGATGGTCCACATCTTCGGTGCGCCGAGCCGAGGGCCGACGACTGCGTGGAACCCGGTGAGCTCGTCGCTCAGCAACGTGAGGGTGAGCAGCGACCCCGAGGCGAGGAACCAGGCCGCGCTGCGTCGGCCGGTGAGCGAGGCGATCCACGCGCCGGCGGCCGCCGCGGTCGCCCCCACGGTCCAGCCGAGGATGCCGAGCTCGTGGAGCAGGCCGGTGTACCAGGGTTGCCCGCTCAATGTCGCCGGGTCGAGGAACAGGCGTTCCGTGGGGACCTGGTCCTGCGCGGCCGAGAGCCACAGCAGCGATGCCGTCGACACCCACACGAACAGCAATGGGCCCAGCGCCAGGAACTGGTGGCGCAACGACCAGTTCCGTCGACGCTCGGAGGCGGCCGTCATCGTGGCGTCGTCCTGTGGTCAGTCGAGTTCGCGGGCGGTGGATCGGAGGCGCCGTTCCGCGGTGATCAGCGCCCGTTCGATCTCGTGGAGGCGACCGACGAGCGGGTCGTCGGGGTCGACGCCCCGACGTTCGGCGAGCTTGCCGATGCGGGCGGCGACGTCGGCGACGACGGTGGTCAGCGAGGACAGCTCGGCGGCATCGGAGTTCATGGCCCGCAGTCTGGCGCGTAATGCGGCGGGAGCCACTGACATGGCCCGGTAGCGTGGTCGGGTGCTCACCAGGATCGACCTTCGGGGCTTCATCGGCGACGTGGCCGACCGTCTGCCCCGGCCGACCGCTCCGGCCGACGGGCCGGTCGACGCCGTCCGCGAGATCCTGGCCGAGGTCAAAGCTCGTGGCGATGCCGCCCTCGTCGACTTCACGAAGCGCTTCGACGGTGTCGACCTGGTCACCACCCACGTCGACCCGGCCGAGATCCAGGCCGCCAAGGCGCGGATCCCGGCCGACGTGCTCGCCGCTCTCGAAGCTGCCGCGGCATCGATCGCCGCCTACCACGAGGCCCAGCTGCCCGCCGATGTCGACTTCCGGCGCCCCGGGGTCGTGATCGCCGGAATGCACCGGGCGGTCGAACGGGCCGGGTGCTACGTGCCCGGCGGGCGGGCCGTGTATCCGTCGACGGTGCTGATGACCGCAGTGCCGGCCCGTGTCGCCGGGGTTGCCGAGATCGTCCTGTGTGTGCCTCCGGGTCCGGACGGGCGGGTGCCTGACGTCACCCTCGCTGCCGCCGCGGTCGCCGGCGTCGACGAGGTGATCCCGGTCGGCGGCGCGCAGGCGATCGGCGCCATGGCCTACGGGACCGAGACGATCCGGCCAGTCGATGTCATCGTCGGACCCGGCAATGTCTATGTCGCGATCGCCAAGCAGGAAGTGGCAGGTGTGGTCGGCGTGCCGTCGTCGTTCGCCGGCCCGTCCGAAGTGGTGGTGGTGGCCGACGGCTCGGCGCCGACCGAGTTCGCCGCGATCGACGTGATCCTCCAGGCCGAGCACGGCCCCGACGGTCTCGCGTGGCTCGTCACCTGGGACGAGACCGTCGCCGACGCGGTCACCGACTCGATCTCGCGTCTGGTCGCCGCAGCCCCGAGGCGGGCCGACATCGAGGCGACGCTCGAGAAGTCGGGCTACGCCGTCGTGTGCGACGGTCCCGAACAGGCCCTCGCCGTCTCCAACTTCATCGCCCCCGAACACCTCGAACTCCAGACCGCCGACCCTGCGGGGCTCCTCCCACTGGTGCGACATGCCGGCGCCGTGTTCTGCGGGCCCTGGTCGCCGGCGTCGTTGGGCGACTATGTCGCCGGTCCCAGCCATGTGCTCCCGACCAACGGCACGGCCCGGTTCGCCAGCGCGTTGACGGTGCGCGACTTCATGAAGGACGTCCACGTGGTCACCGTCGATCAGGCCGGCTTCGAATCAATGGCCGACCATGTCGAGGCCCTGGCGGGAGCCGAAGGGCTCGATGCCCACGCCGCGTCGATCCGGATCCGGCGAGGGGCGACGTCGTGAGCGGCCGTCCGCAACCCCGCGACTCCGTTGCGCTGATGGACGGGTACCACTCGCCCCAGATCGACGTCGACGTCCGACTCAACACCAACGAGAGCCCGGAACCACCCCCGGCCGAGTTCGCCGCGGCAGTCGCCGCTGCGGTCGCCGAGGTCGACTGGCACCGCTATCCCGCGCGTGCTGCGACGGAACTCCGGACCCGGATCGGCGAGCTCCACGGTGTCGGTCCGGAGCAGATCTTCGCGGCCAACGGATCCAACGAGGTCCTCCAGACCCTGCTGTTGACCTATGGCGGGCCCGGTCGCACGGCGGCGATGTTCGAGCCGACCTATGCGCTGCACTCCCACCTGAGCCGCATCACGGCGACGACCGTGGCGGAGGGGGAGCGCGGCCCCGGCTTCGCGCTCGATCTCGACGAAGTGGCGCGGGTCATCCGCACCCACCGACCCGCGATCACGTTCCTGTGTTCTCCCAACAACCCGACCGGCGTCGTCGACAGCGCCGAGGAGATCGCTGCGGTGTTGCGGCTCGTCGAGGAAACCGGCGGGCTGCTGTGTGTCGACGAGGCCTACGGCCAGTTCGCCCCCCACTCGGCCACCGCGTTGCTCGGTCCCGAGACACCGCTCGTCGTCAGCCGCACCTACTCGAAGACCTGGGCCATGGCGGCCGCCCGCCTCGGCTACCTGATCGGCCCCGAGTGGGTCGTGGCCGAGCTGGAGAAGGTCGTCCTCCCGTATCACCTCGACGCGATGACCCAGATCGCCGGCACCGTCGCCCTCGACCACCTCGACGCGATGAACGCCCGGGTCGCCGCGCTGGTCGAAGAACGAGGCCGCCTGGTCGATCTGATGGCGCAACTTCCGGTCGAGATCTGGCCCTCGGGCGCGAATTTCGTGCTGTTCCGGCCCGAGAACATCGACGGACGCGAGGTGTGGCAGCAGCTCACCGAACGGTCGGTACTGGTCCGAGACTGTTCGTCGTGGCCCCGCCTCGACGGATGCCTGCGCGTCACCATCGGCACGGCCGACGAAGACGACCGATTCCTCACCGCACTCAGGGAGATCCTCACATGAGTCGAAGCGCCACCACGTCCCGCGCCACGAAGGAGACGTCGATCGACATCAGCGTCGACCTCGATGGTTCCGGTACCACCGACGTCGGTACCGGATTGCCGTTCTTCGATCACATGCTCGACCAGCTCGGCCGCCATGGCAGTTTCGACCTGACGGTGAAGGCGACGGGCGATCTCGAGATCGACGCCCACCACACGGTCGAGGACGTCGGCATCGCGCTGGGTGAGACATTCCGCAGCGCCTGGGGCGACAAGCGGGGTGTGCGACGATTCGCGTCGATCGTGGTGCCGCTCGACGAGGCAGCCGTCGAGGTCGTGCTCGATCTTTCCGGGCGCCCGTACCTCCACTACGAGGTCGAGTTCCCGGGCGAGAAGATCCTGGGCGACCCGCCGTTCGACCCACAGCTGGTCGAGGAGTTCTGGCGGGCCTTCGTGATGGCGTCGGGGATCACGCTCCACATCGTCGGTCGGCGTGGCCGCAACACCCACCACATCATCGAGGCCGCGTTCAAGGGTGTGGCCCGATCCCTGCGCGACGCCGTACGCGTCGAGGGCGACGCGGTGCCGTCGACCAAGGGCACGCTCTGACCGTGGGCTTCTCGGGAGACCAGGGACGCCCGCTCATCGCGGTGCTCGACTACGGCATCGGCAACCTGCACTCGGCCCACAAGGGATTCGAGCACGCGGGGGCCGACACGCGTCTGACGGCCGACCGCTCACTGATCGAGGAGGCCGACGGTGTCGTTCTTCCGGGCGTCGGCGCCTACGGCCCGTGCATGGCCGCGCTGCGCAGCACCGGTCTCGACGACATCGCACTCGAGCGCATCGAGGCCGGCGTGCCGTTCTTCGGGATCTGCATCGGCATGCAGCTCATGTTCGCCGGCTCCGACGAGGCTCCGGGCGTTGCCGGGCTCGGCGTCTTCGATCGGCAGGTGATCGAGATCCCCCACACCGTCAAGCGGCCACAGATGCAGTGGAACGTGCTCGATCGCCGGGGGCAGCACCACATGTTCGACGGCCTGCCCGACGAGGCGTGGGTCTACTTCGTGCACTCCTACGCTGCCGCCGACGGCGACGATGTCGTCGCGACCTGCGACTACGGCACCGACCTCGTGGCCGCCGTGGCCCGCGACAACGTGTGGGCCGCCCAGTTCCATCCCGAGAAGTCGGGGACCAACGGCATCCGGATTCTCCGCAACTTCGTCACCGCCGCAGGAGCGCACTGATGGACCTCTATCCCGCCATCGATCTTCGCGGTGGACGTTGCGTCCGTCTCCATCAGGGCGACTACGGCCAGGAGACCGTCTATGGCGACGATCCCGTCGCTCAGGCGAGGGCCTTCGCCGATGCCGGTGCCGGTTGGATCCACGTGGTCGACCTCGACGCCGCCCGCTCGGGGATCCCCGAGAACCGCGACGTGGTCGCGGCGATCGCCCGCGCCGTCGACGTGCCGGTGCAGACCGGCGGGGGAGTGCGATCGATCGAGGCCGCCCACGCGCTGTTCTCGGCCGGCGTCGAGCGGGTCGTGATCGGCACGGCAGCCCTGAAGGACCCTGACCTGGTCAGGGCCCTGGCGCTCGACCACCGGGTGGCGGTCGGTCTCGACGCCAAGTCGGGCGAAGTGGCGACCGATGGCTGGCTGGTCGGGAGCGGCCGGAGTGTGCTCGACGTCGCCCGCTCGTTCGCCGATGCCGGAGTCGACGCGTTCGTCGTGACCGACATCTCCCGCGACGGGACACTCGAGGGGCCCGACCTCGTCGGGCTCGCCGACGTGCTCGGCGCCACGCCGGTCGACGTGATCGCGTCCGGAGGCGTCGGCCGGATGGAAGACCTCGAGGCGCTCGACGCGATCGAGGTCGACGGGCGCCGGTTGTCCGGGGTCATCGCCGGCAAGGCCATCTACGAGGGGCACGTCGATGTCTCGGCGGCAGTGACGCTCCTGGGAGCGGGCCGATGACCAGATCCATCCGCATCATCCCGTGTCTCGACGTCGATGCCGGGCGTGTGGTCAAGGGCGTCAACTTCGTCGACATCCGCGATGCCGGCGATCCGGTCGAGCTGGCCGCCCGCTACGACCTGCAGGGTGCCGATGAGCTGGTGTTTCTCGACATCACGGCATCGTCGGATCAGCGCGCGACGACCGAGGAGATGGCGCGGGCCGTCGCCGAGCAGGTGTTCATCCCGTTCACGATCGGTGGCGGTATCCGCACGGTCGACGATGCCCGCCGCCTGCTGCGGGCCGGGGCCGACAAGGTCAGCATCAACACCGCGGCCGTCAAACGCCCCGAACTCGTCTCGGAGATCAGCCGCGAGTTCGGCGCGCAATGCTGCGTGGTCGCCATCGACGCTCGCAGCAGCGACGACACGCCCAGCGGGTTCGAGGTCTACACCCACGGCGGACGCACCCGCACGGGCATCGACGCAGTGGTGTGGGCAGTCGAGTGCCAGCGCCTCGGTGCCGGTGAGATCCTGCTCACTTCGATGAACCGGGACGGCACCAAGGACGGCTTCGATCTCCCGCTCACCTCGGCGGTCACCGCAGCTGTCGACATCCCGGTGATCGCGTCGGGTGGCGTGGGCACGCTCGCCCACATGGTCGAAGGCGTCACCGAGGGTGGCGCCGACGCCGTGCTTGCGGCGAGCATCTTCCACTACGGGGAGTTCACCGTGGCGGAGGCCAAGCGCGTCCTCCTCGACGCCGGCGTGGTGGTCCGCCCGCCGGACTGATCGTTCACGGACCAGCTCGTGGCCCGTTCGGCGCGCACCGCGCACGCCCGATCAGGGCCGATGACCGAGCAGGATCCAACCTACCGAGGGGGTGTGGCAGCGAAGGGTCCGTCGGTGCACGTGACCGGAGCATTTCGGCGGCGCGCTCGCGACCCCGTGGCCGCCGGATCGAGCCGTCAGCGCACTATGGCGGATGTGAGATCGGTCACTTGCCGGTGAGCGCCCGCGAAGAAGTGGTCGGCCGACTCGACGATCTGCAGCGTGGCGTTGGTCCACGTGGCCATACGCGGCCGAAGCTGCTCGGGCGAGTTGAACTGATCGTGGCCCGCGGCGATCACCGTCACCGGACGGGGGTCGGCGGGGGCGACGAGATCATCGGCCGCCACGCTCGCCAGCGGCGGGGCCACCACGATCCAGCGGTCGGCGGCCGGATGAGCGACGCTGAGGGCGATGTCGGCCCCGAAGCTGTAGCCGGCGATCGCGAGCGGGCCGGCGACGGGGTCGACCGCATCGATCGCGGCGCGCAGGTCGTCTCGCTCGGCGCTGCCGCCGTCGTGAGTGCCGCCGGAACCGCCCGAACCCCGGAAGTCGAAACGCAGGACACGCCGACGGGCGCCGACGAGCGCCCGGGTCAGAGCGGCGACCACGGCGTCGTGACGCGAGCCGCCGTAGAGCGGGTGTGGGTGACACACGACGGCGCTCCCGATCGCGTCGGCCGGAGCGAGCAGGTCGCCCTCGAGCCTGGTGCCATCGGCGCTCTCGAATTCCACGACTCTCACGTCGACGGGTTCCATGTGGCGACGCTACCGCTAGCGTGAGCCGCCGTGGCGAAGACAGAGACACTCGGTGCCGACGACGGCCTTCCCGTCAAGATGCTCAACGACCGGATCCTGGTGCACCTCGGAGAGGCCGAGGGCGAGCGTCGGTCGACGGGCGGCATCCTCATCCCTGCGACGGCGCAGATGGGCAAGCGTCTGAGTTGGGCTGCGGTGGTGGCCGTCGGGCCCAACGTCCGCAGCATGGAGCCGGGCGACCAGGTGCTGTTCAACCCCGAGGATCGCTACGAGGTCGAGGTTCGCGGCAAGGACTACATCATCCTGCGTGAGCGCGACATCCACGCCGTGGCCGCGGAGCGCCTCGACGAGGGCAGCACGGGCCTCTACCTCTGAGTCACGGGTGCATCGGTGCCCGGTTGTGGGCCCAGGGCGTCGCCCGTTCGAGTTGACCGGCCAGTTGGAGGAGCAGATCCTCGCGGCCGTAGGCGCCGACGAACTGGATCCCGATCGGCAGCCCCGACGACGACCGAGCCAGCGGCAGTGAGATCGCCGGCTGGCCGGTGCTGTTGAACGGCGCGGTGAGCGTCGAATACGCGAGCGTCACGTGGATGTTGGCGAACGGGTTGTCAGCGGTCCCCGAGGACTCTCCGATCAGGGGAGCGGGCCGGAGGCACGTCGGTGCCAGCAGGACGTCGGCGGTCGTCGCCCACCAGTCGGCCATCCGGTGGCGGAACACCATGGCGTGACCGGCCGCTCTGGCGGACTCGACAGCTCCCATCGCTCGCCCCCTCGTCGCAAGGGCCCACGTCATGGGCTCGACATCGTCCGCGGTGAGATCGCGGCCGATCCACTCGGCGAACATGTCGAGGGCGGCGGCGACGTCGGCCGTCCATTGGGCGCCGTACGAGGCGATAAGGGCCTGGTCGTCGAGGGCCGGGGGAGTGCTCTCGATCACCTCGTGTCCGAGGCGTTCCAGCTGGTCAGCGACATCGCGCACCGCCGCAGCCACCTCGGGATCGATGGGGATGCCGTCGCGGATCGATCGGTCGAGCACGCCGATGCGCAGTGGCCGGGGATCGAGCGAGACATAGTCGATGAACGGCTTCTCCGGCATCGGGGCGATCACCCCGTCGCCGGGAAACGGGGCCACCGTCGCGTCGAGGATCGCGGCGCTGTCGCGCACCGTGTGGCACACCACGTGTTGGACCGAGTTTCCCCACTCGTCGCGCTGGGGGCCCATCGAGATCCGTCCCCGGCTCGGCTTGAGCCCGACCAGGCCGCACATGGCCGCCGGGATGCGGATCGAACCGCCACCGTCGCTGGCGTTGGCGGCCGGGAGCATGCCCGCGGCCACGGCCGCGGCGGCGCCGCCCGAGGACCCGCCAGAACCCCGTTCGAGGTCCCACGGATTGCGCGTCGGCCCGTACGCGATCGGCTCGGTCGTGGCCGCCAGCCCCATCTCGGGGGTGTTGGTCCGCCCACTCATCACGAAGCCGGCCCGCTTGTAGGCCGTCACGATGTTGGCGTCGACATCGGCCCGGTGGCCGGCGTTCTTCAGGCCCTGGACGCCCTGGTGGAACGGTTCCCCCTTCTCGGCCGGCCACAGGTCCTTCATGAGCATGGGGACGCCGCGGAACGGACCGTCGGGAAGATCGCCGGACGCAGCCGCCCGAGCCTTGTCGAAGGCGGGATGGATGACCGCGTTGACCTGGGGATTCAGTGTCTCGATGCGGTCGATCGTGTCGTCGATCAACTCGACGGGCGACAGCTCGCCGCTGCGGATCATCTCCGCGAGACCGACGGCATCATGACGGGCGAGTTCGCTCATCGGGTGAACCTATCTGACGTCGGAAGCCATGCGGAATGCGACCAGAGTGGTGTGGAGCTAGTCTTCCCCGTCAGTCGCGGCGGGGGAGATGTGCACGAATGGCCCGGGTCCTGTGAGCGGCGAAGCGACACCAGCCGAACCCACGCGATGCGACTGTGGTGCGGGTCTCGTCGCGATGGCGAAGTTCTGCGTCGAATGCGGTCGACCGGTGGCTCCACGCTGTGAAGGTTGCGGTGCCGACCTGCCTGGGGGTGCGAAGTTCTGTCCTCAGTGCGGCCAGGGGACGACGGCGTCGCTCGCGCCGGCGCCGACGGGAGAGCGCCGCCATCTCACCGTGATGTTCGCCGAGCTCGCCGATGCCGCGATGCTGGCCGATCGACTCGACCCTGAGGACATGCGCGATGTGGTGCGAGCGTTTCAGCAACGCTGCACCGAAGCGGTCGAACGCCGTGGCGGGCACATCGCTCGCTACATGGGTGACAGCGTGCTGATCTACTTCGGCTTTCCTCACGCCCATCCGGACAGCGCAGCTCGGGCCTTGGCAGCCGGGCTGGAGATCGTCGACCCATCGCCGAGGGTCGGGTCGCGCCCGAGCGTTGTCGTGACGGAGCTCCGGGTCCGCGCCGGAGTGCATGCCGGCACCGTGTTCATCGGCGAGATGGGTCACGGTGAACGGCGCGAGATCGACGACGTCGTCGGCGACACTCCGAACATCGCCGCCCGGCTCCAGGCGTTGGCACGACCAGGTGAGTTGATGGTGAGCAGCACCGTGAAGAGCATTGTCGGTGCCGGCTTCGAAGCCGAGAGCCTGGGTGAGTTCGAGCTCAAGGGCATCGCCGAACCGGTGTCGGTCTTTCGAGTTGTTCGGGCAGTGGACGAGGCGCCCCCAGTCACGCGCCTCGTCGGTCGCGATGCAGAGCTGCATGTGATCGATCGCGCCTGGACCGCCGCGGTCGCCGGTGAGGTGAATGTGGTCCTCGTCGCCGGCGAGCCCGGTGTCGGCAAGTCGGGCCTCATCCGCACCGCGCTCGAACGAAGCGGACCCCGCGCCGAGGTCGTGCACCTGCGCGGTGAGGAGAACCGCGAGCACACTGCCTTCGCGCCGATCGTGCGCGTGCTGAGAGAAGAGCTCGGCATTGCGTCCGACGCGCCGGACGGTCTGGCCGAGGCGGAGATCGCAGCGAGCTGTGTCGCTCGTGGTCTCGCGGCCGACGACACGGCCCCGTGGCTCTGTTTGATGGCCGGCGTCGCTCCCGATCGGTATCCCGTGCCCGATGTCAGTCTCGAAGCCCGGCGGGTACGGATGATCGAGGCCGCCGCGAACTGGCTGGCGACGAGTGGTCCCGGTCAGGACGAGATGCCTGACGAGACACCGATCGCAGTTGTGGTCGATGACCTCCACTGGTGCGACACGTCGACGGCTGAGGTGCTCGATCGGCTTCGGGTGGTGCTGGCCCCGCGCGGGGCACTGCTCTTGCTGACCAGTCGTGAACCCTCGTTGCCCGTGTCGATGCAGCCACCGCGGTTGACGACATTGCCGCTCTCGCGTCTCGATCGTGGAGTTTCGACCGAGTTGCTTCTGGGCCTGCCCGGAGTCGAGCAACTGAACGGCGAGGAGATCGCTGCGATCGTTCGGGCGAGCGAGGGAATTCCTCTGTTCATCGAACAGTTCGCCCGTGGTGTCGCCGACACTCGATCGGCCACCGGCCGAGCGGCAATCCCGATCACGTTGCAGGACTCGTTGCTTGCCCGACTCGATCGACTCGGTGAGGCGCGATCGGTCGCGCAAGCTGCGTCGGCCCTCGGCCGCGAGTTCGACCCCGAGGTGCTTCGGCACATGGCGCCCGAACTCCGAGCGGTCGACGTCGGGCTCGACAGTCTCGTGACCGCTGGACTGTTGGAGCGGCTCGACACCCCGTCGGGAACTCGGTTCCGGTTCTCTCATTCGCTCATGGAGCAGGCCGCCTACGAGTCGCAACTCCGCGACGCCCGGGTTCGGTTGCACCGACGGGCGGTGGCGGCGCTCGAAGCCCTGCGACCGGATCTGGTGGAACAGGAGCCGGAAGTCGTCGCCCGCCATCATGAGCAGGCCGGCGACCACGAAGCGGCGATCGCAATGTACGAAAAGGCAGCCCGCCGGGCCGCGAGCCGCCACGCGATGGGGGAGTCCGCCGCCCTTGTCGGTCGCGCGTTGGACCTCCTGGCGATGCTCGAGGTAGGTGACGGGCGCGATCGGACCGAACTGAACCTGCTCTCGCTACAGGTCGCGGCCGTGAACGCCGTACACGGTTACGCCAACCCCGAAGGCGTCGCCGCGCAGGATCGGTACCTTGCCGTTGCTCGCCGGCTCGGCGACCAGATGTCGGAAACGGTGGCCCTGATCTACATCGCGTCTCGGTACGTGGCGACGGGTGAGGCCGAGCCGTCGCGACAGACCTGTGCGGCGATGATCGCGGGCGCGGACGAGCTCGGAATCCCGTATTTCCGACTCGCGGCTCGCAGCGTGCAGGCCGGGTGCCTGGCGATGACGGCTGACTATCCGGCCACGATCGAAGCGGGAGTCCGAGGCCTCGAGGCTCTCTCGCTGGTCGATCATCCGTTTCCCGCGGGGGTGGTCAACCCGGCTCGTCTGTGTTGGTCTTCGATGTCGCTCGCCCATTGGGCGATGGGCGAGATCGACGAGGCGATTCGCACGGCTGACGAGGGCGTCGATGCTCGATTCGGCGCGAGTGCGCCGGATCCCCAGGGCCTGGGTGTCGGGCTCGTCTACCGAGCCTGGGTACACCTGCTCAATGACGACCATGCCCTCGCTCGACGAGATGCCGAGGATGCGCTCCGGATCGGCCGGGAGCAGAGCATTGCGTGGTTGGTGTGGAGCGCCGAGGTCTACGGTGCAATCGCCGTCTGCGCGCTCGAGCCATCAGCCGAAGCAGATGCTCGACTCGCCGACGTGGTCGGTCAGTACAACGAGACGAGCGGACCATCGGTCCGGTACCACGGGTATGCCGAATTGGCGCTGGGCATGTATCGGCGCGGCGAGGTTGGGGCAGCGCTCGCCCAGCTCGAACTCCTTCGGGCCGATGCGGCGCGACTCGGCGGGGCGTTCTGCGAAGAGGAGTTGATTCGATCGCAGCTCATCATCCATGCCTCTGAGGGTGCATTCGAGAAGGCATCGGCGCTTCACCGAGAGGGCCAGGAGCTCGCGGCGGCGCGTTCGGCGCCGGCCTGGTCGCTCCGGCTGGCGGTGGCGGCTGCGGAATTCCCGGAGCTCGCCGACGATGCCAAGCCGACGGTGGCCGCATCGCTTCACCTCGTCTGCGGCTCGGGAACCACGGGTCTCGAGCGTCGCGCTGCGTTGCTGCTGTGATCCCGATCAAGGACACGGGCGCGCTCGACGCGCGTGGTCCCGTCTGAGAGGCTCTCGGCGGCGTGCCGCGCGTCTCGGGAGCTTGGTCTCCGCTCATCGCAGGGGGTTGCACATGGGGAACTGGCAGAACTGGGCGGGCAACGAGCATTGCCAGGCAACGATCCACGATGTGGCGTCCACGGAAGAGGTGGTCGATCTCGTGGCGCAGATCACGGCGCAGGGTGGCACGATACGCGCCGCGAACGGCGGCTCGCACCCGGGTGCACTCGAGAGCGGCTCGTTCTCGTACAGCCCGATCGTGACGAACGACAACGAACACATCGTGCAGACCGCTGCCATGGCCGATGTGACGAGGCGTCCCGGCACGAACCTCATAGGCGCCGGACCGGGAGCGACGACGTGGCAGCTGTCGAACCAGGCCAACGAGCAGGGTCTCAGCCTCGCGACCACCACCCTGATTCCGTGGATCTCGGTCGGCGGAGCCACGGCGGTCGGCGCGAACGGTCAGGGGTGGAATCTCGGCACCCTGAGCGATCAGCTCCAGTCGATCGAGATCGTGACGGGGACCGGCCACGTCAGGACCTACGACCGTGACGTGTCTCCCGCGGGGTGGAACGCGGCGAGTGTGCACCTCGGCTCGCTCGGCATCGTCACCAACGCAACCTTCCGGGCCGAAGACCGCTTCAAACTGCGGTCCGTCGACACGATCCTGGAGACCGACGATCTGATCGATCAGATGCCGTCCATCGTCACGGACGCAGCGAACCCGTACGTCGAGATGTCGTGGTTCCCGTTCAACCCGAAGGCATGGCTGAAGGTGTGGAACAGGGTTCCCTGGGACACGCCGAACAAGGGAACGGTGCACGGCATTCCCTACGACGTGGCCCAGAAGGAGTTCGGGAGTGCCGGGCTCGACTTCGTCGCCGAGCACCCGCGCCTGACGCCTGCGTTTCTCCGACTGATCATGGACACCGTCACCACCAACGGCAACGAGACCATCGCGCCCTCGGCCGAGGTCTTCCATTGGCAGATGGACTATCCGAAGGTCTGGGACCTCTGCTACGCGCTGCCGATCACCGACGGCGACTTCTCCGCGGTGCAAGCGGCGTGGCGCTACGCGCGCACGCTCGTGTGCGACAGCGCGAAGCCGAAGTACGGCAACTGCAACAGCATCGATCCGCTCGACTATCCGTCCGACGCGACGTTCCCTCAGAGCTTGATGCTCAACTGTCGCTTCCTCGGTGGGTCGTCGGCCTACCTGTCCACGGCCCCCGACACCAATGAGCACACCTGCTATTTCGAGGTGACGACGGGCGCAGCGAACACGCACTACGCACCGTTCTTCGAAGCGCTCGGCCTGAAGCTCCGCCAGCTCGGCGGACGCCCTCACTGGGGAAAGATGTGGGGGAATCCGCTCACCGACCCGACGGTCTGGCAGCACTGGTACGGGGACCGTCTGGAGCAGTTCAACGAGATCCGACGTCAGTGCGACCCCAACGGCATCTTCCTCAACGACTTCACTCGGATGCTCTTCGGCGAATCGAGCTGAGCGATGACTCGGGATTCGCCCGTTTCGGGTGGGTGCGCCGCGTGTGGTGCGGCGTCGCCGGAAGGTGCCCGCTTCTGCATGGAGTGCGGCGCTCCGCTCGACGCAGCATGCGCGCGATGCGCGACACTCCTGCCACCCGCGGCGAAGTTCTGTCCCGAGTGTGGCCTTGCGGCCAAGCCGAGCGGATCTGACTCGCCGGAGGCTCCAGCCGAGAGGTCGGGCGTCGGCGGCGGCGAACGTCGCCATCTCACCGTCTTGTTCGCAGACCTCGTCGATTCGACGAGGATGGCCGATCGTCTCGATCCCGAGGACATGCGCGACGTCCTTCGGATGTTCCAGCAGCACTGCGGAGAGGTCGTCGCCGCGCGAGGTGGACACGTGGCCCGCTACATGGGCGACGGCGTGTTGATCTACTTCGGCTATCCGCGAGCCGAGGAGGACTCGGCCGCTCAGGCGGTGCGGGCAAGCCTCGAGATCACCGCCGGCGTGAGCGAGCTCATCGCCGACAAGGTCGCCGCCGACGGCGCTGCGCCGGTCTCGTTGTCGGCCCGAGTGGGGATCCACGCGGGCACGGTCTTCGTCGGCGAGATGGGCCACGGCGAACGGATGGAAGAAGCAGACGTCGTCGGCGACACTCCCAACATCGCCGCCCGGCTGCAGTCGTTGGCCCGACCGGGCGAGGTCGTGATGAGCGCCGGTGTCCGATCGATCGTCGCCGACGAGTTCGAGTCGACGAGCTTGGGCACACACGAGTTGAAGGGCATCAGCCAGCCGGTCGAAGTGTTCCGGGCGGACCGGCCGAAGGCGTCTGGCCGCTACGTGCTCCCGTTCGTCGGCCGCGATGTCGAGCTCGGCGTGATCGCTGAGCAGTGGGCGGCCGTGAAGGGCGGCGCCGCCGAGGTCGTGGTGGTCTCGGGCGAGCCCGGGGTCGGGAAGTCACGGCTCATCCACGCGGCCGCCCAACGGCTCGAGGTCGATGATCGAGCGCGGATCGAACTCCAATGCGAGGAGAGCCAGCAGCACACGGCGTTCGGACCGATCACCCGGCTGGTCCGCCAGGAGCTCGAGTTGTCGATCGACGAACCCGACGATGCGGTGCGGCGAACCCTGGCAGCGGAGTGTGGCGAACGCGGCCTCGACCCCGCAGAGGTCGTCCCGTTCCTCGCGACGATGTTCGGCCTCGGGGCCGACGATGCGTTCAGCCTTCCCGAGATCAGTGCCGAGGGTCGGCGGACCAGACTCATCGAGATCGTCGCCACCTGGTTGACCTCTGCGATCGAGCGACGCCCGCTTCTCGTCCTCGTCGACGATCTGCACTGGGCCGACTCGTCGACCTGCGAGGTCCTCGAACGCATCCGCTCGCAGGAAGAGGCGCGGTCGACCGGGGCGCTGTTCTTGTTCTCCAGCCGTCAGGCCGCGCTCCCGGTGTCGATCCGGCCGTTGCGGGCGACTTCGGTGCTGTTGTCGCGGCTCGATGAAGCAACCGCGAGCGAGTTGCTCGCGTCGGCGGTCGGCGATGACGCGCTCAACAGAGAGGAGCTCCTCGCCATCGTCAGGGCGAGCGAAGGCATTCCGCTCTACATCGAGCAGTTCGGCCGAGGGGTGGCCGAAGCCCGTACCGCATCCGGGTTCGCTGCCATTCCCATCACGCTCCAGGACTCGTTGATGGCGCGTCTCGACCGTCTGGGAGACGCGCGAGACGTCGCCCAAACGGCATCGGTCCTCGGCCGCGAGTTCGTCGTGGGGGTGATCGAGCGCATGGCACCCGAGATCCCGGCGCTCCGACAGCAACTCGACGCCCTCGTGACGGCGGGAGTGCTGCAGCGGTCCGACTCCCCCTACGGGCTTCGTTTCCGGTTCACCCACTCGTTGATGGAACGGGCGGCATACGAGTCGATGCTTCGGTCGCGCCGCAAGGAGCTGCACCGCCGGGCAATGGCATCGATCGCTGCCGAGTTCCCCGACCTTCGCAGCCGGGAACCCGCAGTGTTCGCCCATCACCACGAGCGGGCGGGCGACGTGGACGAGGCGGTGGGGCTGTTCCTCGCCGCCGCGCAGCAACATGCGGAGCGCTATGCACAAACCGAGGCCGGTTCGCTCGCCCGTCGGGCGCTCGAGCTGTTGCAGGATCTCCCCGCCGGCGCCGAACGCGACCGGCGAGAGATGGAACTACTCGCAATCCAGCTCAACGCGATTCACACGGAGTCGGGGTACGCCGACCCCTCGGCGGTGCCGGTGCAGGATCGCTATCTGGAGGTCGCCGATCGGGTCGGCGATCCGCTCGGTGGTGTGATCGCACAGATCTACATCGCCTCTCGCTACATGTCGCTCGGTGAATCGACGCGGTCGATCTCGTCGTCCCAGGCGATGGTCGACCGAGCGGAGAAGCTCGGGATCCCGTATCTCGAACTCTCGGCGCGCAGTGTCCAAAGCGGTTGCTGTGCGATGGCCGCCAGCTATCGCGAGACGATCGAGGCGGCCGAGCATGGGTTACTGGCCCTGGAGAAGGTCGACCATCCCTTCCCCGCAGCCGTGACCAACCCCGCGTACCTGTGCACCGCAGCGCAGGGGTTGGCCCTTTGGGCTGTCGGCGAACCGGACCGGGCCATCGCCGTCGCCGACCGAGGCGCGGCCTTTCGGTTCGGCGACGGTGTCGCCGATCCGCAGGGGGTCGGAGTCAGCCTGTTGTACCGAGCGTGGGTGCACCTGCTCGCCGAGAATCTCGACGAGGCGCGCGAGGACGCCGACGCGGCGTTGCGGCTCGGTCACGAACAGGGAGTGGCGTGGCTGCAGTGGAGCGCTCGGGTGTTCGCTGCGATCGCTCGTGTGCGACGCGACCAGTCCCCAGGGCCCGGCCAGGAACTGGAGGCGGCGGTCGAGGAGTACAACCCTCGATCGGGACCCACCGTCCGCTATCTCGGCAACGCCGAGCTGGCCCGATCCCGCGCACGAGCGGGCGAGCACGAGCGGGCCGTCGCACTGCTGCGAGATCTGCGTCGGAACGCGGCGGACAACGGCGGAGCCTTCTGTGAGGAGGAGCTCTTTGCTGCCGAAGTGGAGATACTGCTCGACCTCGGCGACCTCGATGCCGCTCGACAGGTGTACCGCTCGGGTCGCGCCCTGGTGGAGGCTCGTGGTGCACACGGGTGGGCGCTGCGACTCGGGGTCTCCTTGAGCCGACACCCCGCGACACGCTCGGATGCCGTCGCCGACCTGGCCGAATCGTTGGCCAGGGGGAACGGCACCGGATCGACGGTGCTCGAGGAGATCGCGCAGCGCATCGTCGGGGAGTGAACGACTCCACCGCGCCGCATTGGCGAAAGGGCACGGCGAGCGCGTCAGGTGTCCGTAGAATCGGGCGCCATGACGTCGTCCACCGATCACGCCGCGCTCGAAGAGGGCCTTGTCCAACAGCTCGACTTCGACAAGGTCGCGAAGATCGGCCGAGCCGGCCATCAGGTCGTGCCGGTCGTGCTGCAGGATGCCGACTCCGGCGACGTGCTGTTCATCGGCTACGCCAACGAGGAGGCCTACCGGCTCACGCTCGAGCGCCGGTCGGCGGTGCTCTACTCCACGTCTCGCGAGGAGATCTGGCACAAGGGGGCGACGAGCGGCGACACGCTCGAGCTCGTCGACGTGCGGGTCAACTGCGAACAGAACAGCCTGCTCTACCGGGTCCGCAAGGCCGGGACCGGGGTCTGCCACACCAAGGACGAGACCGGCGGTACCCGCCAGACCTGCTACTACCGCACGGTGACCGACGTCGATTCGCTCGAGTTCGGCTGATCCGGTGCCCGTCCTCCCCGAGATCGACGAGTTTCGCCGCCTTGCCGCCGACCATCGGGTCGTGCCGGTCTGGCGTGAGGTGCTCGCCGACCTGACGACTCCTGTGGCGGCCTTCGCCCGGGTGGTCGGCGACGGCGAGGGATTCCTTCTCGAATCGGTGGAGGGCGGCGACCGTTGGAGCCGCTGGTCCTTCATCGGCCGTCGACCCCACGGAACGCTCGTGTCGAAGGGCGGCACCCTGCGGATCGAGGGTGATTTCGGCATCGACATACCCTCTGACCAGGGAATACTCGCCGCGTTGGAGCTCTTGCTCGACCACTATCGGGCGCCCGAGATCGATGGACTTCCCCCGCTCCACGGCGGTTTGATCGGCTATCTGGGCTACGACGTGGTCCGCGAGGTCGAGCACCTGCCCGACGTGCCGGAGGACGATCTCGGCTATCCCGACGCTGTCGTGTCGATGATCGGCGAGCTCGCCGTCTACGACCACTGGAAGCAGCGGGTCGTGCTGATCGCCAACGCGCTGATCGCCGACGATGCCGACGCGGCAGCGATCGACGCGGCCTACGACGACGCGCTCGCCCGTCTCGACGCGCTGGCCGCCGACGGCGCCCGGTCGATCGACGAGCCGCTGGTCGAGCCGGCGACCCGTGACGAGGAGATTCCGGAGGTCACCTCGACCATGGGCGAGGCCGTGTACTGCGCGGCCGTCGAAGCGGCTCGGGACTACATCCTGGCGGGCGACATCTTCCAGGTCGTGCTCGCTCAGCGGTTCGATCTGCAGCTCGACGCCGAGGCCTTCGATCTCTACCGGGTGCTCCGCCAGGTCAACCCGAGCCCCTACATGTATTTCCTGCGCCACGGCGATCTCGAGATCGTCGGTGGGTCGCCCGAGCCGATGGTGCAGCTGCTCGACGGCCGGGTGATCTCGCGACCCATCGCCGGTACCCGCAAGCGGGGCACCACCGAGGAACACGACAAGCGGCTGGCTGCGGAGCTGATCGAGCATCCCAAGGAGATCGCCGAGCACGTCATGCTCGTCGACCTCGCCCGTAACGACGTGGGTCGCGTCGTCGAGTTCGGCTCGTTGCAGATCGACGAGATGATGACGCTCGAGAAGTACAGCCACGTGATGCACATGACCTCACAGGTCTCCGGCGCGCTCGCCGAGGGGAAGACACCGATCGACGTGCTGCGGGCAACCCTGCCGGCCGGCACCCTGTCGGGCGCCCCGAAGGTGCGGGCCATGGAGATCATCGACGAACTCGAGCCGGTCAAGCGGGGTCCGTATGGCGGCGTGGTGGGCTACATCGACTTCTCCGGCAACATCGACACCGCGATCGCGATCCGGACGATGCTGGTCAGCGGCAATCGTGCGTCGATCCAGGCCGGTGCCGGCGTGGTCGCCGATTCCGTCGCCGCCGACGAGCACCTCGAGTGCCAGAACAAGGCAAAAGCCCTGCTCGCGGCGGTTCCTGCGGCTCGCCGCATGAGCGCCGCACGACGAAAGGTCGGCTGATGGTCGCCACGATCGAACCGCGAGACGTCGTCCGCGTGACCGGCGAGGATGCTGCGACCTACCTGCAGGGTCAGGTCTCGCAGGACATCGATCGCATCGAGGTGGGCGGATCGGCGTGGTCGCTCGTGCTCGACCCGACCGGCAAGCTCGTGTCGTGGTTCCGGATCCATCGGATCGCCGACAACGAGTTCCTGTTCGATCTCGAGTCCGGCGCGGCCGAGGCGACCATCGCCCGGCTCGAACGGTTCAGGCTTCGCACGAAGGTCGACTTCGCCGGCGAGAGCGGCTGGCGTCTCGCCAGCACTCGGGGCGGCGCGACGGCGCCCGAGGGCGATCTGGTCGCCGAGGTCACGTGGCCGGGATGGGAGGGGACCGACGTGCTGTTGGCTCCATCGACCCCCGATCCCGATCTCGAACTCGATGCCTCGGCGTTCGAGGCGTCACGCATTCGTGCGGGGGTACCGCGGTTCGGTGTCGATCTCGGCGTCGAGACGATCCCCGCCGAGGGCGGCGCACCCCTCATCGAGCGGGCGGTCAGCTTCACCAAGGGGTGTTACACCGGCCAGGAACTGGTCGCCCGCATCGACAGTCGCGGGGGCAACGTGCCGCGGCCGGTCCGGGTGCTGACCGCCGACGAGCCGTTGGCCCTCGGGGCCGAGGTCGTGCTCGACGGTCAGGAGATCGGCCGTGTCACCTCGGTCGCCGGGTCGGTCGCGCTGGCCCCGGTCCTGCGCAAGGCCGAACCGGGCACGACGGTCGCGGTCGGGGGCATCGCCGCCATCGTCGGCCAAGCCATCGTCGGCTAGGCCGTCGTCGTTCAGACGCGTGACGGGTCGAAGCTGACGACGAGCTCGGCGCCGCCACCGGTGGCGCGACGGGCGATGACCGAACCGCCCATGCCCTCGGTCAGCTCACGCACGATCGCCAGACCGAGACCGCTGCCGCTCTCCTGCACCTTGGGGTTGTGCTGGGCGACGTAGAGCCGTTCGAAGACGTGGGGGAGATCGGCGTCGCTGATGCCCGGGCCGTCGTCGGCGACGGCCAGGTGGATCCTGCCTTCGGCCGCCCAGAGTGTGATCAGCACCTCGCGATCGGCGAAGCGGATCGCGTTGCCGACGAGGTTCGCGACGACCTGCCCGAAGCGGTCGACGTCGACTCGTGCCCTCATGGCGGTGTCAGGACGTCGGACCCGCAGTTCGACGCCGCGCTCGACGGCCTCCTGACGCAGCCCGTCGATGTTGTCGTCGACGATGACGCCGAGGTCGTGGTCGGCAAGGTTGTAGGCGAAGTCGGTGCCTTCGAGACGGGCGAGGAGCAGGAGGTCGCCCACGAGCCGTTCGAGACGTCGTGACTCGGTCTCGATGATCCGTCCCACCGCAACCGGATCGTCGGTGGCGCCGTCGGTGAGCGCCTCGGCGTAGCCTCGGATGCTCGTCAACGGCGTCCGCAGGTCGTGGCTGACCGAGAGGAGGAACTGTCGTTCGAGGGCCCGGCCACGCTCCAGGCTGCCGGCCATGCGGTTGACGGATCCGACGAGGTCGGCGAGTTCGCCGCCCATCTGGGCGTACCTGTCGTCGACCCGGGCGGTCATGTCACCGCCCGCGATGCGCATCGCCGCGTCGCTGGTCTCGACGATCGGCTCGATGAGCCGACGGCTCAGCCGCACCGTGACGAGAACGGCGACGAGGATCGTCGCGAGGCCGGCCACGAGGAACCATCGGAAGGCCGGCTGGATGACGGGGTTGGGTTGCCGGGTCAGTACCAGCAGCGTCTGCCCGCCGAGTCGATTGTTGGTCCCGCCCGCGGCGAAGACGAGTCCGTCCTTGTGGCCACTGTCGACCCCGCCCGCCCGGATGAGATCCATGTCGAGGTCGGCGACCTCGATCCCTGCGGGGAACGAGCCGAGCGACGGCCCGTTGGCCGGCACGAACACGATGCCGATGCCCTCGAGACTCATCGTGGTGCTGAGACGCCTGACCTGTTCGAGCCGCGTCTCGGTCGCACTGCCGCTGCCGACAAGTGTCACCTCCGCCAGGAGCCCGCGGAGCGCATCGGTCTGCTCGCGGAGATCCGCTTCGTCGTTCTGACGGTCGGTGACGCTGGCGAGAAGGATCGCGCCGAGGCCGGCCAGCAGCAACGAGGCCGTCACCAGCCCGATCAACGCGATCCCGAGTCGACGCCGCATCAGTCGAGCCGGTACCCGACGCCCCAGACGGTCTCCAGCCGGAGGTCGTCGCCGAGCTTCTTGCGCAGTTGACGAACGTGGACGTCGACCGTGCGGTCGTCGCCGATCCAGTCGGCTCCCCACACTCCGTCGAGCAGCTGGCGCCGCGACAGGGCCAGGCCCCGTCGTTCGGCCAGGTGGCGCATCAGATCGAACTCTCGGGTGGCGAGGGCGACGGCCTGGCCGCGAACCTGCACCTCGCGCCGACCGGTGTCGACGACGATGTGTTCGCCCACGTCGATGACCGGCGGTTTGCCCCGGTCGTTGGCCGCCTCGACCCGGCGCATGATCGCCTTCACCCGGGCGACGACTTCACGGGGGGAGAAGGGCTTGGTCACATAGTCGTCGGCGCCGAGCTCGAGGCCGAGTACCCGGTCGATCTCGTCGTCGCGAGCGGTGAGGAAGATGATCGGCACGTCGGACTCGGCCCGTACGAGCCGGCACACGTCGATCCCGTCGAGATCGCCGGGCAGGCCGATGTCGAGCAGTACCAGCTTCGGGCGGCGTTCGGCGATCACTTCGAGCGCCCGTTCCCCGGTGCCCGCCTGGAACGGCCGGAAGCCGTCGCGGCGCAGGTAGAGCTCGATGAGGTCAGCGATGTGGGGGTCGTCCTCGACGATGACCACCACGGTCTCCTCGCTCACACTGCCTCGTTTCGGTCGGTCGGCACTGGTGCCCGCTCATCTCTCACAACGGATGCTGGCTCACAACTGTGAGGAAATCATGATGGCGTGTGGAGGTACTCGGGGACCTAACCTCCCACGGTGGCGAACGACGGCGCAGCGCACTACGAGGTCCTCGGGGTCGATCCGTCGGCGTCGATGCAGGAGATCCGTCGCTCCTACCTGCGTCTGGCCCGCGAGGAGCACCCCGACTTCCACAACGGGAGCGACGGCGACCGTCGCCGGGCCGAGGAGCGTATGCGCAGGATCAACGCGGCCTGGGCGGTGCTGAGCGACGTCGATGCCCGGTCGGCCTACGACCGTCGGCGACTCGCCGGTCAACCGGGTCCGACGTTTCACGCCCGCAGCCACGGAGCGGTCGACGAGCCGGATCCGTGGCGACCGTTCGACGACGGTCCCGTTGCCGGGTTCGACGAACACGACGACCGTCCCATCACCAACAGCCAGCTCCCGAGCTGGCTCAAGACCGGCCCGGCGCTCGGTGTGCTGTTCGGCATGGCCGCGCTGATCTTCGGGAGCCTCGTCGGTCTCGACGAGATGGCACGGTTCGGGATGCTCGCGGTGCTCTTGTCGCTCATGTTGTTCCTCGCCGCACCGCTCGTCGCGCTGTCGCTGAGCCGGCGCGACGATCCCCGGCCGTGACCATTCCGGTTTCCGCGCCGCCCGCGGGCCGCCCTAGAGTCACGAGATGTCAAAAGTTTCCCTGATCGCAAAGCTCCCCCTGAAGGCCGACAAGAAGGACGAGTTCGTCGAGAAGTTCGGCGGCATGATCGAGGCCGTCAACGACGAGGCGGGCACCGAGATCTACATCCTCAACTTCGAGCAGGCCAACGAGAACGTGGCCTGGGTCTACGAGCTCTACACCGACGCCGAGGCGATGACGGTCCACAGTTCGTCGGACGCGATGGCCGCGCTCATCGGCTCCCTCGGCGACGTCCTCGACGGCGCGCCCGACATGATCGTCCTGACGCCGCACTCCGGCAAGGGTCTCTGAGCTGAGCACGACCTACCTCGATCGGATCCTCGCCGCCCACCGGGCGGCGGCGGATCTCGACGACCGGTCCACGGCCGAACTCCTCACCGCCGCCCGCGCGGCCGCGCCCTGTCGCGGTTTTCGCGACGCGCTCGCCCACATCGACGGCATGGCCGTGATCAGCGAGGTCAAGCGCCGTTCGCCGAGCAAGGGCGATCTGTTCCCCGACCTCGATCCGGCCGTGCTCGCCCAGCAGTACGAACGGGGCGGTGCGAGCTGCCTGTCCGTTCTGACCGACGAGGATCACTTCGGCGGCTCCGTCGCCGACCTCCAGGCGGCCCGTGCGGCGGTTTCGCTGCCGGTGTTGCGCAAGGACTTCACCGTCCATCCCCACGACGTGCTCGATGCGAGGATCATGGGTGCCGACTGTGTGCTGCTGATCGTCGCCGCGCTCGACGATGTCGAGCTCGCGGCGTTGCACGCACTCGCGGTCGAGGTCGGGCTCGATGTGCTCGTCGAGATCCACGACGAGGTCGAGCTCGAGCGGGCACTGGCCGTCGACGCGACGCTCATCGGGGTGAACCAGCGAGATCTCGTGACCTTCGAGGTCGACACCGAGCGGGCCGTGCGGATGGCGCCGCTCATGCCCGCAGGCGTGGTGCGGGTGGCCGAGTCGGGCGTGCGCGGCGCTGACGACGTCGGCGTCCTCGGTGCGGCCGGGTACCACGCCGTGCTGGTGGGGGAGACGCTGGTCAAGCACGGTGATCCCGAGCAGGGCGTGGCCGAGCTCCGGGCCGGGTTCCGGCGCTAATCAGGCGATCAGCGCCCCATTCGGGCGGTAGCGTCCACAGCGTGTTCGTCAAGATCTGCGGAATCACCACCGAGGACGATGGGCTGCTCGCCGTCGCCCTCGGGGCCGATGCCGTGGGGTTCGTCTTCGCGCCGTCGTCTCGTCAGGTTGCCGTCGATCGGGCGCGCGACATCGCCCGTCGTCTCCCGGCCGAGATCCTCACCGTCGGGGTGTTCCGCGACGAGCTCCCGGATCGGGTGGTCGAGATCGTGCAGCGGGCGGGCCTGGGCGCCGCGCAACTCCACGGGCACGAGAGCGCCGAGCACACCCGGCAGGTCCGCAGCCGTCTGCCGCTGGTGATCAAGGGCTTCCCGGCCGGTCATCCCGGCCTCTCCCACATCCCCGAGTACGGCGCCGACATCGTGCTGGTCGAAGGGGAGAAGCCCGGCAGCGGCGAAGTGTTCGACTGGCGCCTCGCCGAAGACGCCCCGCGCGCCGGCCATCGCGTGCTGCTGGCCGGGGGCTTGCATCCGGGCAACGTTGCCGACGGCATCCGTCAGGTGCGACCGTGGGGCGTCGACGTCTCGTCCGGGGTCGAGCGCGAGCCCGGACGCAAGGATCCGGTGAAGTTGCGCGAGTTCATCGACGCCGCCCGTGCCGCGGGCGAGGAGATCCGTCCCGAGGACTACGACGACGACGGTGCCCCCTACGACTGGCAGGACGATTTCTGATGGAACGGAACCTCTGATGGCGATGACCGACCCAACCGACGGGGGCCGCTTCGGCGACTTCGGCGGCATGTACGTGCCCGAGACCCTCGTGCCCGCATGCCAGGAACTCGACAAGGCGTTCCGCGAGGCCTGGGCCGACGAGACCTTCCGGGCCGAACTCCACCGCCTGCTCACCGACTATGCGGGGCGTCCCTCGCCGGTGACGGTGTGCGACAACCTGAGCGAGGAGCTCGGCTGTCAGGTGCTCCTGAAGCGCGAAGACCTCAACCACACCGGCTCGCACAAGATCAACAACGTCCTCGGCCAGGCCCTGCTGGCGAAGCGGATGGGCAAGACCCGCCTCGTCGCCGAGACGGGTGCCGGTCAGCACGGCGTGGCCACCGCCACTGCGGCTGCCCTTTTCGACATGGACTGCATCGTCTACATGGGCACGGTCGACATCGAGCGTCAGAAGCTCAACGTGTTCCGCATGAAGCTCCTCGGGGCCGAGGTGCGAGCGGCCGAGTCGGGTTCACAGACGCTGAAGGACGCGGTCAACGAGGCGATGCGCCACTGGGTTGCCGTGGTGGAGAGCACCCACTACTGCCTGGGTTCGGTCATGGGTCCCCACCCGTATCCCTGGATGGTGCGCGAGTTCCATCGGGTGATCGGCGACGAGGCCCGCGAGCAGTGTCAGCGTCTCCTCGGCGGCGTCCCCGACGTGGTCGTCGCGTGTGTGGGCGGTGGGTCCAACGCCGCCGGGATCTTCTCGGGCTTCGCCGACACCGATGCGATGCTCGTCGGCGCCGAACCGGCCGGCGGCGCCGCAGTGGGTCGGGCGGTCCCCGGCATCGTCCACGGTTCGTTCTCCTATCTGATGCAGGACGAGTGGGGCCAGGTCCTCGAAGCCGAGTCGATCTCGGCCGGTCTCGACTATCCCGGTATCGGTCCCGAACACGCGCATCTCGCGGCGATCGGGCGCGCCCGCTACGAGCCGGTCACCGACGCGGAAGTGGTCGAGGCGTTCCAGCTGCTGGCCCGCACCGAAGGCATCATCCCGGCGCTGGAGTCGGCCCACGGCCTCGCGTGGATCAGCCGGGCTCGCGAGGAACTCGGCGGCAAGACCGTGCTGCTCAACCTGAGCGGTCGCGGCGACAAAGACGTCGCCCAGATGATGGACATCCTCGGATGAGCGGCGCGCTCGAGGCTGCGCTCCGGGCCCGACGGGAGTCGGGAGGCAAGTGCCTCGTTCCGTACCTGACCGGCGGGCTCGGCGACGACTGGATCGAGACGATGCAGGCGGTCGCTGCGGCCGGTGCCGATGCCATCGAGATCGGCATCCCGTTCTCCGACCCGGTCATGGACGGTCCCACGATCCAGCTCGCCAACGACAAGGCGCTGGCCGCCGGCGCCACACCACAGTCGATCCTCGACCGTGTCCGCAGCGCCGACATCGGCGTCCCGACCGCGGTCATGACCTACGGCAACATCGCGTACCGCATGGGCTGGGACCGGTTCGCCAACACGCTGGTCGGCGCCGGCGTGAGCGGCTGCATCCTGCCCGACATTCCGCTCGAGGAGAGCGGGGAATGGACGAAGGCGGCGGACGAGGCCGGCATCGAGACCGTCATGCTGGCGGCCCCGACTGCGCCCGACGAGCGTCTCCCGAGGATCTGTGCGCGCTCCCACGGCTTCGTCTACGCCGTCGGGCTCCTCGGTATCACCGGTGTGCGGACCGAGTTGGCCGACAGCGCCAAGGTGATCGCGCGGCGGGTGAAGCAGGTGACCGACAAGCCGGTGCTGGTCGGGGTCGGCGTCGGCACCCCGGCCCAGGCCGTCGAGGTGAGCGAGATCGCCGACGGCGTGGTCGTCGGTTCGGCCATCGTGCAACGCATGCTCGACGGCGGCGGTCCCGAAGGCGTGGCCGAACTCGTCGCCGAGTTCCGTGCCGCGCTCGACGCCTGAGCCCATGGGGGAATGCGCAGCTGCCGGCGACGGTTCCCCGCTCCGTGCATCATGACCTGATCATCATCGGCGGAGGCGCCGGCGGACTCGGTGCCGCCCGCGCCGCCCGCTGGGCCGGGGCCGATGTGTTGCTGGTCAACGACGGCCCGCTCGGCGGCGACTGCACCTTCACCGGTTGTGTGCCGTCGAAGACGCTGTTGGCCGCGTCGGCGCAAGGGCTCTCGTTCGCCGACGCGATGACGCGGGTGGGCGACACCGTCGATCGGATCGCGGCGACGGAGACGGCCGACGTCCTGCGTGGGGAGGGCGTCGAGGTCACCGAAGGACGTGGCCGTCTCGTCACCCACGACACCGTCGTCGTCGGTGATCGACGTATCAGCGCCCCTCGTATCATCGTCGCCACCGGCAGTCGCCCGAGCGTGCCGCCGATCGCGGGCCTCGACGACGTCGACGTGCTCACCAACGAGACGATCTTCTCGCTCACGACCCGACCGACCAGCCTCGGCATCGTCGGGGGCGGACCGATCGGCTGTGAGCTCGCCCAGGCGTTCGCCGGCCTGGGTGTCGCCGTCACCTTGTTCGAGGGACTCCCACGCCTGCTGTCGCGAGAAGAACCCGCCGCGTCGGCCGTGGTCGAGGCCGCGCTGGCCGCCCGGGGCGTGCAGGTGGAAACGGGTACGGCGATCGAGCGTGTCGAGGCGCGCCCGGAGGGTGTCGCGCTGATCACCGCGAACGGCGAGACGGTCGTCGAGCGACTCATGCTCGCGGTGGGACGTGTGCCCAACTCGGCTGGCATGGGGCTCGAGGAACTCGGTGTCGAACTCGACGCGCGGGGTCACATCGTCACCGATGATCGCCTCGAGACCGACGTGCGTGGGGTCTATGCCGTCGGCGACGTCACGGGGAAACTGCCCTTCACCCACGCCGCCGACGAGATGGGCCGGCTCGCCACCGGGAATGCGCTCAAGAAGGGTGTGCGGGGGCGATTCCGGGCGTCCTGGATTCCGTGGGCGACGTTCACCGACCCGGAGGTCGCCCGGATCGGCATGACCGAGGAGGAGGCAGCCGCCCATGGCGGGCGGGTGGCCGAGCTCCCGATGACCGAGATGGATCGCGCCATCACCGACGGGCGCGTCGAGGGGTTCGTCAAGCTCATCGCCGGACCGAAGCCCCTCACCCGTCGCGCCTTCGGCGGGCAGCTGCTCGGCGCGACGATCGTGTCGCCCCGAGCCGGTGAGATGATCCACGAGGTGGCGCTGGCCATGCGCACGAAGATGTTCACCGGGCGTCTGGCCCAGACCGTTCACGCCTACCCGACCTGGTCGTACGCGATCCAGAAGACGGCAGGACAGTTCTTCGGCGAGGTGGAGGGTCGCACCGCGCGGCCGGCTCAGGGGCGGATCAGCACCCGCTGACCGGTGTGACCGGTGTGGCCGGTGTGGCCGAGGTGATCAGTGGAACGCCATGTGGCTGTTGGCATCGAGGCGCACGACGATCTGGAGCCAGACGAGGTCGTAGCCCGTCGCGGTGAAGCTGTCGATCTCGCGGGCGTCGTGGACGAGATAGTCGCCGGATTCGAGCTGCTCGAGGCGTTCGACTTCGATCCAGCCGTTCTTCTCCGGGCCGCGCTTGTTCACGACATCGCCGCTCGTGACGTCGGCCACCCTGACCTGGACGATCTCGACCTTGGTGCGCATGTCTTCTCATCGGCCGTTCATGGGTCGAGATGGAGCCAACTGGCGAATCTCGTCGGAAGCGCCGTACGGTCTGCGCTCATGCCGGATCTGCTTGTCGAACGCCATGGCGCCGTGATGGTCGCCACCATGAACCGCCCCGAACGCAAGAACGCGATGACGCTCCAGATGTTCGGGCGGATGCGCGACGCCTGGAGGGAGGCGTCGGAGGACGACGACATCCGTTGCATCGTCCTCACCGGCACCGGTGGCGACTTCTGCGCGGGGATGGATCTCCGCGGTCTCTCGGGCGACAAGGCCGAGACCGACGACTGGGACGTGGAAGGGGCGATGGCCACCGAGGGTGCCGATTTCATCTGGCAGGGTCTGTTGAAGACATCGCGGCCGACCAAGCCGGTCATCGCGGCCGTCGAGGGCGTCGCCATCGCCGGTGGTACCGAGATCCTGCAGGGCACCGACATCCGCATCGCGGCCGAATCGGCGAAGTTCGGCGTGAGCGAGGTCAAGTGGTCGCTGTATCCGATGGGCGGATCCGCGGTGCGTCTCGCCCGCCAGATCGGCTACGCCGAGGCGGCCGACATCCTCCTGACCGGCAAGCACATCACCGCCGCCGAGGCCAAGGCGATGGGCCTGATCAGCCGGGTCGTGCCCGACGGCACGGCTCTGGAGCATGCGATGGAGGTGGCGGAGATCGTCGCCGGCAACGGCCCCTTGGCGGTCGAGGCCGTGCTCAAGACCCTCCACGACACGCCGGGCATGACCGAGGCGGAAGCCTTCGCCCACGAGGACACCTACACGGGCGCGGTGATGGCGAGCGAGGACGCGAAGGAAGGCCCGAAGGCCTTCGCCGAGAAGCGCACTCCCAACTTCCAGCGCAAGTAGGCGCGGCGAAGCGAGGCGTCAGCCGGAACCGAGCCGCCGGCCGAGGGTTCCGTCGACGCCGGGGAGCTGGGGCTGCACGCCGTGGACGCCCTGGCGTTCGGTGAAGCGTTCCATCACGATCTCCTCGACCTCCGCCCAGTTCGCGGCCCGCGGGTCGCGTTCGCCCTGGTTGCCGGCACTGTCGAACACGATCACCTCGTTGCCGGCCTTGCGCAGCGCGGCGATGGTCTCGGCGGAGTCGTCGACATAGAGGTCGGCCTCGACCTGCGGCTTGCTGCCCAGGAAACAGAGGTCGCGATAGGGGATGTGGGCCCGGTCCAGCCACTCGACCGTGTCGACCACGGCCGTCTGGTGACCCCAGTTCGCATGGAGTCGGTTGGTGACCACGCGGATCCATACCCCGGCGTCCGACAGCCGCCACAGCGCCTCGGCGGCGCCCTCGACCGGTGCGAGATCGCGGTATCGGCAATCCTCACGCGGGGTCTCGGCGCAGACGCCGTCGAGACCGACGCCGAGAATGAACGACTCGATCACGCGATCTAGGAAGCGGTGAGGCCGCTGTCGGCGTTGATGATGCTGCCGTGGATGTTGCCGGCCTCGTCGGACGCGACGAAGGCGAACAAGGCCGCGATCTCCTCCGGCGCCCCGAAGCCACGGAACCCCATCGACGGCTTCATCAGATCGAAGTCGGTGTCGGCCGCCAGCGTGAACCCCTCGTTCATCGGGGTGTCGGTGCCGCCCGGCGCGATCGCGTTGATGCGGATCGGCTGCTTGACGTACTCCATCGCCAGGGCACGGGTCATCTGGGCGATCGCACCCTTCGTGGCGCAGTAGGGGACCAGATATGCCTGCCCCATGAACGCCGCGTTCGATGCGATGTTGACGATGTTGCCCTCGCTCTCGAGGATGTGGGGGAGCGCGGCCTGGCACATGAAGTAGGTGCCGTCGACATTGATCGCAAAGATGCGACGCCAGTCGTCGTAGGTCACCTCGTGCGTGTTGCGCATCCATGAGATGGCCGCGAAGTTGCCGAGCACGTCGAGCCGGCCGTGGGTGTCGACACACTCCCGGATGGCGGCTGCGCATTCGGTGTGGTCGGAGATGTCGGTGACACGAATCGTCATCTGGCCGCCGGCGTCGGCGACCTCGGTGGCAACCGCGTCGAGGCCATCGCGGTTGATGTCCATGCCGAAGACGGTTCCGCCCTCGGCCGCGATCCTCAGGGCGGTGCAACGGCCCATGCCGCTCGCCGCCCCGGTGAGGGCGACGACCTTGCCGTCGAATCGTCCCATCGAGGTCATCTCCTTCAGCTGGCCGTGAGGCCGCCGTCGGCGCTGATGATGCTCCCGTGGATGTTGCCGGCCTCGTCGGACGCGACATGGGCGAACAGGGCGGCGATCTGCTCGGGGGTGCTGGCGTTGCGGAAGCCCATGTAGGGCTGCATGAGGGCGAAGTCGACGTCGGCCTGGATCTCGAAGTTGTGGACCAGTGGCGTGTCGATGCCGCCCGGCGCGATCGCGTTGATGCGGATCGGCTGCTTGACGAACTCCATGGCGAGGGCCCGGGTCATGTTGACCACGGCGCCCTTCGTCGCGCAATAGGGCACGGTGTAGGCCTGGCCCATCAGCCCGGCGTTGCTGGCGATGTTGATGATGTTGCCCTCGCGTTCGAGCACGTGGGGGAGCGCGGCCTGCGTGAGGAAGAACATCCCCTTCAGGTTCACGTCGTTCATCGCGTCCCACTCTTCCTCGGTGACCTGATGGACGTGGCGTTGGTTGGCGATGCCGGCGATGTTGCCGACGATGTCGATCCCGCCGAACTCGGTCACACAGTCGGCGACGGCGGCACGACATTCGGCGACACTTCGGATGTCGGTCACGCGGGTGGCCATCGTGCCACCGGCCTCCTCGACGGTCGCCTTGGTCTCGGCCATACCGTCGGCGTTGACGTCGAGCCCGTAGATCTGCGCGCCCTCGGACGCCAGGCGGATGGAGGTGGCTCGGCCGACACCGGATGCGGCGCCGGTGAGCAGAGCGGTCTTGCCTTCGAAGCGGTTCACGGCGCGGAGCGTATCGGTGGGTTGCGTGTCCCGGCGAACCACCGAATACCTTCACCGGATGCCCTACCGCGCCGAGGACCTCAACAACGCCCTGCGAGACCTGATCGACATGGTCCGTACCGCGGATCTCGAGGGCGTCGAGCTCGACGATCATGTTCGCTCGATCGAAGCACTGGTGGCCGCTCTGCGGCCCCACCGCCACGAGGGCATGCGCATGCAGGCGGCGCTGAGGTACGAGGACGTGACGGGAGATGCGAGCGAGGGCGGGGGCATGAGCGACCCGAACCAGTTCTTCCCATACAGCCCTGTCGTCGGCCGCCTCAATCCGATCGCGCCACCCGTCGAGATGTGGCTCGTCGACGGTGCGGCCTCCCGGGAGGTCCACGGTTCGGCCACGATCGGTGCGGCCTACAACGGCCCGCCCGACTGTGTGCACGGCGGTGTGATCGCCGAGATCCTCGACGAACTGCTCGGTTGCGTCTGCGTCACGAACGGGCTCGGTGGCTTCACCGGCACGCTCAATGTTGTCTATCGCAGTACCACGCCGCTCTCGCAGCCGTTGACCCTGCGTGGATGGCACGACCGCAGCGAGGGTCGCAAGGTGTTCGCCAAGGGCACGATCCACCATGGCGACACGCTGTGTGTCGAAGCCGAAGGGATCTTCATCCGCAGCGCGGCCCTGCCAGGGGGTGGAGCGAGTCGCTGAAGCCGGCTCGTCGCACCGATCGTCGCTCGGACCGTCGTCGACGTAGGGCAAGGTGAGGTTTCATTCGGGGAGCCGCGTGGGCCATCCTCGGTCTGCGGATCGTTCAGCCGGCGAAAACGTCCCCGCGGGGACGCGATGCAACACGACGCTCACCACCACGAAGCGTCAACACCTGGACACATGGGCAGGATCCACGACACCTCTGGTGTTCACTGACACGGAGCGGGACCGGTGGATGAGACAGTGGGTCGGAGCGCGTCTCGTCGGACGATGAACCGCCCGCTACTGCCGGTTCGCGGACGGGTAGCGGTCGGGTGGTGTGTGATGCTCTGATCGTCGACAGCCGGCGGACGGAAGACGCGCAGGTTCTGCCGCAGCTTTCGGCGATACTGGTCTGCGTGCAGGTGGCTGAGGATCTCGTGTTGTTGCGACGTGCGAGGGATCGAAGCGTCCGGCGCGGACGTCGTCCAAGAGCCTCTCGACCAGGACTACGGCCTGCGGGACTGCGCCGTTCGTGACCCGGCCGGCAATCTGATCCGGATCCAGCAGCGCCCCTGATGCCGAGCCCTGACCCCACTGCGAGGAGTGTGATCACATGCCGATGGAAGAGTTGCCGGACGGGACGGTGCTGTTGTCCGGCGGCAACCCACAGATCGCCAAGGGTGACGGGCGGGCACCGGTCCAGGCGTACCTGGACGCGATGCCGGGCTGGAAGGGCGAGATCGGCCGCCATCTCGATGCGCTGATCCTCGACCAGGTGCCCGACGTGACCCAGGCGGTTCGCTGGAACTCTCCGTTCTACGGCATCGAGGACAACGGCTGGTTCCTGAGCATGCACTGCATGACGAAGTACGTGAAAGTCACTTGGCTCAATGGGGGCGATCTCGACCCGCAGCCACCCGAGAGTTCGAAGCATCCGGCGGTTCGATACTCGAACATCCACGAAGACGACGAGATCGACGACGAACAGGTTCGCGACTGGATCCGCCAAGCGGCCCAACTGCCCGGGGACGAGACGTTCTGATGAAGACGATGACCTGCCGCCAACTCGGCGGACCATGCGACCATCCGCACCGCGGCGACACCGCCCACCAGCCGCGTTGCCCGACGACCCGACCAACTGAACCCGGCGCCGCACCCAGCCGACCGCATGGACCCGAACCGGCCCACGCATACCGTTCCCCCTCTCAGCTCATCGACCCGCCTAGATCGGCACGTCCTGAGCGTTCTCTCGAGCGTCGTCAGCTTGTCTCGATGACAGCGCCGTATCGCTGCTGCGTGGCCTGGGCGGATGTGCCGAGCAGTTCGCCGATGCGCTGCCAGGAGATGGCGCTCACAGCCGGGGCTGGGTTCGTCGTACTCGAATCGCTTGGCGAGTTCTGAGCACAAGGCGTGAGGTCGTGTGATTCACTTGTTCGGTGACGACCACCGTCCAGGTGAACCGCCGAATGTTGCGAGCGCGCGATGTGATGGACCGGGACTTCGCCGAGCCGCTCACGATCGGAGACCTCGCGCTCGTGGCGTGCGTGTCGGAGTCGAACTTCATCCGGACGTTCAAATCAGTGTTCGGCGAGACCCCGCACCGCTATCTGCAGCGTCGGCGGATCGAACGGGCGATGTACCTCCTGCGGACGACGGATCGATCCGTGACCGACGTCTGCATGTCGGTCGGCTTCTCCAGTCTCGGCTCGTTCACGCGGACATTCACTGAGATCGTGGGCGAGTCTCCCGGTCTGTTTCGTACGCGAAGCATGCCCACCGAGGTCCCGTCGTGTTTCGTGAAGGCCTGGGCGAGACCGAGCAGTTTCGGAGAAGTCCCCTCATCTCGGGCGACGTAGCGTAGAGGCATGTTCAACGCGATCACTCGCTCGTCGCTGTTCGTCCTCGACCAGGACCAAGCGCTCGAGTTCTACACGGGAACGCTCGGATTCGACGTCGTCACCGACTTGGATCTCGGCTTCATGCGATGGCTGACGGTCTGCGTGCCGAACGACCCGGCACGCGAGATCCTCCTGGAGAAACCGGGGCCGCCGGCGATGAGCCCCGACACCGCCGAAGCGGTGGGCGAGCTCTTGTCCAAGGGAGCGATGTCTGGCTGGCTCAGCATCACGACGGATGATGCCCGTGGCACCTTCGAGACGCTGAAAGGGCGCGGGGTCGACATCACCGACGAACCCTCCGAGAAGCCGTACGGGATCGACTTCGGCATTCGAGACCCGTTCGGCAACGCGATCAGGATCGGCCAGATGTTCGACCCGTCCCAGCAGTAGACCCATGTCGTCACCCTCGGCCACGTTCCACGCGCAACTCGCCGCATTCGGCAACAACACCGGCATCGTCGTGCCACCCGACGCGCTCGAGACGCTCGGAGCCGGCAAGCGCCCTGCCGTCGAGGTCGACGTCAACGGCTACCGCTACCGGTCCACGGTCGGTTCGATGAAGGGACAGTCGCTCATCAGCGTCAGCAAGGCGATCCGCAACGAGACTGGCCTCGCCGCCGGCGACCCGATCGACGTCACCCTGACCCTCGCCACTGAACCACGAGAGGTCGACCTGCCTGCCGACTTCATCGCAGCGCTCGACGCAGCACCAGGAACCCGTGCGTTCTTCGACACGCTGTCGAACAGCCTGCAGAGATACCACGTCGACATGATCAACGACGCCAAGACCGCCGAGACCCGAGCCCGACGCATCGAACGCAGCATCGGGCGCTTCGCCGACGGCAAGAAGCGATAGGGGGCGAGTCGAGGTCGCTCGCCGTCCCCACTTCGGGTTCAGTCGAGTGTCGCTGGCGCCACGCGAAGTCCAGCGGCCGCGCGCACCCATAGCGACTTGGGGCATCGACATCGGACGGTCTCAACCCCGAGCAACTCACTCGGCGGCACCTGTCAGGGGTGGAGCGATACTGGTTCCAACACGTGATCGCCTGGATCAACGGGCCGCCTCGCCGACCTGCTGTGGTGGCTCGGAGGCGATTCGTTGAGATGCGCTAGTTCGTCGTTGGTGCGGAGGACGTCCGGCGGCCGACGATCTCGCCACCGTTGTCGTCGATGTGGCGGAACGTGAGCGACATCCGGGGAGCCGCGTGGGCCATCTTTGGCACGCAGTGCTCCCAGGCGTGTTGACAGGCGCCGCCCATGACCAGCAGGTCGCCAGACCCGAGGGTGAGGCGCACCGATTCGCCGCCCCCCATGCGCCGCAGGCCGAACCGCCGTGGACCGCCGAGTGAGCAGATCGCGACGATCGGGTCGATCTGCAGGAGCCCGATGCGGTCGGCGTGCCATGCCACGGAGTCGTTGCCGTCCCGGTAGTAGTTGACGAAGTTGTGGTTGATCTCCCCGTCATAGCGGGATTCGAGCCAGGACCGCATGGCATCGACCAGGGTGGCCTGCTCGGGATCATCGAGGTCGAGCCGGCCGTGGAGGCGGGGTTCGTCGACGAGACGGCCGTACATGGGCCGTCTCCCCCCTCGCCATTCGAGATCGTCGGCGAGCTTCTCGAGGAGTTGGTCGGCGCCGTCCATCCAGTTGCGGCTGACGTCGACCCAACTGCACTCGTCGAGTGTGATGCGTTGGACGGCGGCGTCGGCGACCACAGCCGGTCGGCCTTGGGCGAACAGGGTGGTCTGGTAGGAGCCGAGCGCCGCCATGTCGGCACTCTAGGCGAACAGATGTTCGATGACAACCGCCTCGCACCCGGCCTACGGTGGGGCCATGGCTGTGCATGTGGAAATCGAGGATGCCGTCCAGATCGTCACGATCGATCGGCCCGAACGGCGCAATGCGGTCGATCGGGCGACGGCGACCGAGCTGCTCGAGGCGTTCGAGGCGTTCGCCGCCGACGACGATCTGCGGGTCGCCATCCTCACGGGCGCCAACGGCACGTTCTGCGCGGGCGCCGATCTCAAGGCGATCGCGGAGGGCGGCGGCAACCGTGTCGACCTCGATGGCCCCGGCCCGATGGGGCCGACCCGGCTGAATCTCGACAAGCCGGTGATCGCGGCGATCGAGGGGTTCGCCGTGGCGGGTGGCATCGAACTCGCCGTCTGGTGCGACCTGCGGGTTGCCGCGACCGACGCGATCCTGGGGGTCTACTGCCGGCGCTGGGGTGTGCCGCTCGTCGACGGTGGGACCATCCGCCTGCCCCGACTCATCGGTGCGTCGCACGCCAACGATCTCATCCTGACCGGCCGGGGGGTCGGTGGCGACGAGGCATTGCGCATGGGCCTGGTGAACCGGCTCAGCGCGCCGGGCGAGGCATTGACCGATGCCAAGGTGCTCGCGCGGGAGCTGGCCGAGCTCCCGCCGATCTGCATGCGCAACGACCTGCGCTCGTCCAAGGACCAGTGGGACCTGCCGATCGACGAGGCCATCATCCGCGAGTCGGAACTCGGCCGGGTCACCCTGTTCAGCGGCGAGTCGCTGGAAGGCGCCGCCCGTTTCGCCGGAGGCGCGGGCCGCGGCGGCAGCAAGGCGACCTGAAGCTCAACCCGGCGGGTTCGGGACCGGAGGGTCGGGATAGTTCATCGCGGCGGCGATGTCGTCGTCGGACATCGAGGCCATCATGGCGAGGACCTCCTCGGGGTAGCCCAATGCCGGTTTCGTCGCGTCGAGCGCGGGCTGGGCCACCGAACCCGGCGCCACTTCGGGGTCGGCCGGCGGGTTTCGGTAGCGGGCGAGATCGGCGGCCGAGATGCCCGCCAGCGCGACGACCTCGGGGTCGATCCAGTTGTCGGACGGGATCGGCGCCGGCGAGGTCGCGCACTCCAGCGTGATCCCCTCGGGTCCGGCGAAATAGATCGAGTGGCACATCCCGTGGTCGACCGGGCCGAACACGGTGACGCCGGCGCCGCGGATCCGGTCACGCATCCGCAGCAGGTCGGTGAGCGTGTCGGTGTTGAACGCGACGTGCTGCATCGTCCCCGGTGCCGAGGCATCGGCGGGGGTACCCGAGTGGGTGACGCCGGCGATCGGGTCGATGTCATGGTTGGCCCTCATCTCGACGAACGCGATCGAGCAGGTGTCGTTCAGTTCGACGAACGCATGCCAGGCGTCGACACCGTGCATCCAGTAGAGGGCGACGAGTTCAGCGCCGAGTACCTGGGTGAAGAACTCGATCTGTGCCTTCACGTCGGCGGTCGAGATGGCGAGGTGATGGACGCCGTTGGGGTGGGTGACGGTCATTGCAGTTGCCTCCGGCACCAGTCGGCGACGACCGGCGAGTACTCGTGGGTGTGGAACATCATGAGCTGGTGGACGCCGCCGGGGTGTTCGTAGACGTCGACAGGGCCACCGACCATGCCGGCCACGAGACGGACGGTGTCGGGCGACGCGATCGGATCGTTCTCGCCGACGGTGAACAGGATCGGGCTCGTGTTGTCGCCCGGGCTGACCACGGGGTCGTAGGTGTAGAGCGTGGCGTAGGAGGCGAGGTCGAAGAACCACGTGTTCAGCGGGTCGGTCTCCTTCTGCTCGAGCGCGCCCTTGAAGCCGTAGTCCTCGTCGAGGTCGATGAAGCGGCGGATGTCGAAGCGGGCGGTCTCGCCGACCTCGGCGAGGATCCGTCGGCCGTCGTCGGTGCGCCAGGGCGACTGCAATGCCGCCGCCGTGCCCGGCACCGCGAAGCCCATCAGGACCGCGCCGACGACGTGCTCGGAGGCTCCCACGACCGCGTAGGCGGGCATGACGCCGAGACTGGAGCCCTTCGCGAACACCGGCAGACCGGTGAGGTCGTGGATGTGGGCGGCGAGGTCGGCGCAGGCGTCGACCCACTGGTCGACGGTCCACTTGCCCTGGCGGCTCGCCATGGCGGAACGTCCGTGTCCGGGAAGGTCGATCGACCAGACGTCGATGCCCTTCTCGGCGTGATGGGCGCAGAACTCGTCGTAGATGCCGCCATGGCCGCCCATGCCGTGGATCACGATGACGGCGTGGTCGGGGTCGGGTCCTTCGAAGCGGTAGGCGAAGGTGCCGTTGACCATGTGTTCGGTTCGTTGCATCGCCGTCCCCCCGCCGTCTCGATGTCACCGTAGTCGTGCGCCTTCGCCTGGACGAGGTGGTGTGTGGCGCTATCGTTCGGTTCGACGAAAGGTCTCCCATGTTCAAACGATCGACCATCGCGCTGTTCGCCGCTGTTGCCCTGTTGGCGGCTTCCTGTGGAGACGACGGAGGCGCCGACACGGCGTCGTCCGACGTGTCCGACGTCGCTGCATCCGACGCCTCCAGCCAGGGTGACACGACACCCGAGGAGTCGGCAGAGGATGCCGCAGCAGATCTCGCAGAGGACATGGCCGACGATCTCGCCGAGGTCCAAGCCGACCAGGGCGGAGGTTCGGCGACGCTCACCGTCGGCGATCAGACGTGGACGTTCGACTCCGTGCTGTGTGCGTTCGGCGAGGAGATGATCGGCCAGGAAGGCGCAGTGTTCAACCTCTCGAGCATCCAGGACGGGCTCCAGATGTATGCGTCGATCGACAGCTTCGGCCACAGCCTCTCGCTCAACGACATCAAGGACTTCGAGAACCCGTCGGTGGATCTCTCCTCGGCCTTCGGTGCGGGTGAGTTCATCCAACTCGACGGCAAGGACGTGACCGCGGAGGTCGGGTTCATGGACGGCACCTCCGACGACTTCGCGGAGATCCCGGGCACGTTCACCGCAACCTGCCCCTAGGCCGTCGCTCGCCCGTGGAGCAGCCCCATCTCGGTGGCTGAGCGCTCGAGCGACTCGCGGTGCCGAGGGTCGGCCACAGCGATGAGCGCGCGGGCGCGCTCTCGCAGCGTACGACCCTGGAGTTCGGCGACACCGTGCTCGGTGACGACGTTGTCGACGGTGTTCTTCTGGGTCGTCACGATGGCGCCCGGGGTGAGGGTCGGCACGATGCGGCTGATGGTGCCGTTCCTCGCCGTCGACGGCAACACCACGAAGCCGTTGCCGCCGTCGGAGTACTGGGCGCCGCGGGCGAAGTCGGCCTGGCCGCCGCTTCCCGACCAGTAGCGGCTGCCCAGCGACTCCGATGCGCACTGCCCGAAGAGATCGACCTCGAGGGTGGCGTTGACCGAGATGAAGTTCGGCTCCTCGCCGATGCGTCGCGGGTCGTTGACCTCGTCGACGGGGAGGAACTGGACGGCGTCGTTGCCGTCGCACCAGTCGTAGAGGGCCTGCGAACCGAGCGCGAAGGTGGTGACGATCTGGCGGCGGTTGGTCTTCTTGCGGGTGCCGGTGATCACCCCGGCCTGGGCGAGTTCGGCGATCGGGTCGGAGAGGAGTTCGGTGTGGACGCCGAGGTCGCGATGGCCGACGAGGAGGTTGGCCACGGCCGAGGGGATCGAACCGATCCCCAGCTGGATGGTGGCACCGTTCGGGATCCGGTCGGCGATCGCCTCGGCGATAGCCCGATCGGTGGTCCCGATGTCGGCCGGCGGCATCTCGACCAGGGCGGTCTCGGCCTCGCACCAATGGTGCACCTCGCTGACGTGGATCCGATGCGCACCATGGGTGGAGGGCATGTTCGGATTGACCTCGAGGATGAACGGCACTCGTCCGATCATCGCGGCCGAGTAGCCGGCACTCACGCCGAGCGAGAAGTAGCCGTGCCGGTCCATCGGGCTCGCCGCGGCGATCACCGCGAATGGTCGCTTGGCCATCATGAACTGCGGTACCTCGCTGAAGTTCGCCGGGGCGAACTCGCATCCGCCCTCGTGGTACGCGGGCCGGGTCACGTGGGAGAGGAACCACGAGACGTGCTCGAGGTGCCCGGCATACGCCCCGTGGAGGTAGGGGCGATCGCGGAGCGCGTGCATCTGGTGGATGTGGACATGGCGGAGCCGGTCGGCCCGGGCCTCGAGCCCGTCGAGCACGTGGACCGGCTCGCCGTTGGCGATCGGGATGACGAGGTTCGCGCCCTCGGGCAGCTCGTCGACGAGCGTGTCGACGACGTCGCCGACACTCGATGAGGCACGCGGGGGACTGTGCTGCATGGAGCCGACCCTAGGTGGACGACTCCAACGGCGCGGGCATGGGGCCCGTCCGAACGATCAGGAGGCGCTGGACCGAGCGGGTCAGCGCGACGTAGAGGAGTCGCAGACCATTGGGCAGCTGCACGAACTCGCCGGGCTCCACCACGATGGTTGCGTCGAACTCGAGGCCCTTGGCAGTGGGAGGGTCGACGACGGAGATGGCGTGATCGAGGGCGACGGCTGCCCTGGTGTCGCCGGCGTCGACCCCCGCCTCGGCGAGGGCGGCCAGGACCCCGTCCATGCGATCGGGCATGGCGATCACGCCGATCGTGGACCAGTCGCCGCCGAGCCCTGCGGCCAGGTCGGCGACCGTCGCCGCGATGTCGTGTGCCTCGACCGTGTGGTGCTCCGCTCCCATGCCGCGACTGCGGATCGATGTCGACGGGGTGATGTCGGGCGCCGTCACCCGAAGAAGTCGGTTGGCGTAGTCGAGGATCGGCCCCGGCACCCGGTAGCCCACGGTCAGTTCCCGACGCCGGACGATCGAGCGGTCGATTCCCAGGCCGGCGGTGACCGCGTCCCACGAGGTCTGGGCGCCGACGCCCGTCGCCTGGGCGATGTCGCCGAGGATCGTCATGGAGCCGGCCGTCGCCCGCCGACCGGCGGCCCGCAGCGCCATGGCGGACAGGTCCTGGGCCTCGTCGACCACGACGTGGCCGTAGCGTCGGCCGCCACCGGTCGTGAGCGCGTTCGCCTCGTCGAGCAGGGGAAGGTCGGCGGCCGTCCATGCCTCGTCGGCGATCTTCTTGGCCGACGAACGTTGCAGCAGGTCGGCGTCCGCAGGCGACAGCAGACCGTCGACCGCCTTCTTGCGGTTGGTCGGGCTGCCCAGCAGCGATCGGACGAGTTGAGCGCCACTCAGGCTGGGCCAGATCCGATCGATCACCTTCCTGAAGGCGTCGCTCTTCCGGAGCTCGGGGATCAGTCGGGCCAGGTCCTCCTGGGCCACATCGCGCTCGACGAGCTGCTGTCGGGCGTCACGGAGGAGCACCTCGGTGAACACGCCCTTCGCGTCGTTGAGCGGGAGCTCGTTGTCGCGAGCCGTCGTGATCGCCGTGGCGACGACCGCGGGGGAGTAGCGCACGGACCGGAGCCCGATCGGGACCACCTGCTCATCGGCAGGGACCCTGATACGTGCATCGGCCAGACGGCGGATCACCTCGGCCATCTCGGCTCGACCCTTGACCTCGGCGACCTCCGGGGGATCTTCGGCCCGCACCCGGACCCGCGAGCTCAGCAGCGAAGTGATCGTCGCCTGGCTCACGGCCGTCTCACCGAGCGACGGAAGGACGTTGACGACATAGCGCAGGAACACCCGGTTCGGCCCGATCACGAGCACGTGGCTCTGCGAGAGCGCGGCCCGGTGTTCGAACAGGAGGAACGCGGCCCGGTGCAGGCCGACGGCGGTCTTGCCGGTCCCCGGACCGCCCTGCACGAGCAGACATTCGTCGAGCGGGGCACGGATGATCTCGTCCTGCTCGGCTGCGATCGTCGCCACGATGTCGGACATCTCGCCGCTGCGGCCCCGTTCGATCTCCGCGAGGACGGGGTCGGGGATCCCTGCGGCCGTGATCGACTCTGGGTCGTCGAGGTGTTCGTCGAAGATGGCGACGAGTTCGTCGACCTCGCACGAGAACCGGCGTCGACGGGCGAGCCCGAACGCATCGACTGCAGTGGCCCGGTAGAACGGGATGGCGATCGGGGCCCGCCAGTCGACCACCACCGGGGTGCCATCGCGATCCTCGATGTGGCGGCGGCCGACATACCAATGGTCGCCGGCGGTGATGACCGGGTCCTCGTCGATGCGGCCGAAGCAGAGGGCGACATTGCCGACGTCGACCGCGCTGCGCCGGTCGGCCATGTGGGCCCAGGCGATCCTGGCATCGGCGGAGTCCTCGTCGCGGACGCGCTGGTCGGCGAACTCGAGGGCACGCTGCGAGCGCTCGACCATCGAATCGAGGGCGGCGCGGGCTCGGCGGAGGTATGCCTGTTCGGCAGCGTGGTCCGGGTGCCCGTCCGACATGGAAGTGGAACCTAGCCTCCCCGGCGCCTGCGGCCGACGGAGATAGCCTGCGCACTGGGCGGCCACAGGAGGTCCACTTTCCGTGCTGTTCCCGACGTTCACCTTCGCGGCGTTTTTCGCCGTGGTGCTCCCCGTGAGCTGGATGTTGAGGGAACGCGTCACCGCCTGGAAGCTCTTCATCCTGGCCGCCTCGTACTACTTCTACGGCTACTGGGACGTGCGCTTCCTGTTCCTGCTCGCCGGAATGACCGTCGGCAACGAGATCGCGGCGATCGCCGTCCATCGCAGCACGAACGCAGCGGCCCGGAAGACCGCGATCACGGTTGCCGTGGCACTCGACCTCATCGTGCTCGGGTTCTTCAAGTACTACGACTTCTTCACCGACTCGCTCGATCGCAACCTCGGGCTGTCGAGTCCGGCCCTCGATGTCGTGTTGCCGATCGGGATCTCGTTCTTCACGTTCCAGGGCATCAGCTATGTCGTCGACGTGTACCGCAAGGACACGCCGCCGGCGCCGTTGCTCGACTTCGCGGTGTACTTGTCGTTCTTCCCGCAACTCGTTGCCGGCCCCATCGTGCGGGCGGTCGAGTTCCTCCCCGAGCTACGCAGCGACCGCGTCCCGAACCAGGTCGAGGCCGGTCGGGCCGTCGTCTTGATCGGTCGGGGCCTGTTCAAGAAGGTCGTGATCGCCGACTTCCTCGGGCGGGCGATCGTCGACAACACCTTCGGAACGCCGGGCGAGTACGGCGGGCTCGACATCCTCTTCGGGATCTACGGCTACGCCATTCAGCTCTACGCCGATTTCAGCGGCTACACCGACATGGCGATCGGCATCGCCCTGCTCCTCGGGTTCCGTTTCCCGCAGAACTTCGATCGGCCGTACGCTGCCATCTCGGTCCAGGACTTCTGGCGTCGCTGGCACATGACGCTGTCGAGGTGGCTGCGGGACTATCTCTACTTCCCGCTGGGCGGCAACCGGAAGGGGCGCCTCACCACCTATCGGAACCTTCTGATCACCATGGGACTGGGTGGACTCTGGCACGGCGCCGCGGGCACCTTCGTCGTCTGGGGCCTCTACCAGGGCCTCGGTATGGCGGGGGAGCGTTTCATCTCCGACCTGCGCGGCGAGAAGGACACGCCACTCGACTCGCGCGACGTGCGGATCAAGGAGATCGCCCGGCTCCATTCCGGCGCGGCTGTCGACGCGTGGCGGGAGGACCCGTCGTCGCCGGTGCCGTTCACGCCGCTCGAGGTGCGGTCGCTCTGGCTCGGCCGCGTCGTGACATTCCACTTCGTCTGCATCGGATGGGTGATCTTCAACAGCGAGTCGCTCGGTCGGGCCGGCGACGTGTTGTGGGCCGTCTTCCATGGTTGGACGCAGACGCCCGAATTGGTGAACCCGCTGGTCGTGCTGGTCATCGCCGCTTCGATCGCCGCCCAGTACGTGCCGCCACTCTTGGCCCGCCAATGGTCGGCCATGTTCTCCGTCGTGCACCCGGTCGCGGTCTCCGTGGCCTTCGCATTGTGGATCATGGTGGTGGTCGCCCTCGGACCCGAGGGCATCTCCGAGTTCATCTATTTCCAGTTCTGAGAGGAGGTGTGCGATGAAACACAGTGATCCGTTGAAGCGGGCGACCGAGGTCCGTGAGATCGGGGAGACCTGGGACGACGAGAAGTTCAAGGACGCCCGGGAGCAGGATCTTCGTCAGCGCACCTCCGACTCGCGCTCGGCGGTCATCGCCGCGTTGACGTGTCTGTTGCTCGCGACGCTGCTGACCTCCGGCAAGATCGTCGAGATCGCCGCCCGCCAGGAATTCGGCGAGACGCGCGACCGACAGCTCGATGTGGCCCAGGGCATCGATCGGGTGGCCAACTTCCTCTCGCTCAACCGCCCCTACGACCTGATCCACGACATCCGCGGGGTCGGCGACAGCGCCGCCCAGCAGATCGACAGCATCGACGACGTCGCTGCCGATCTCGGCCTCGACGTCGACGTGCCCGACATCGCTCAGGTCGACGACACGGTCGAGGATTCGTCGACGGGGACCGACACCACCTCGACCACCAGCACGACGACCACGACGGCCGCACCGATCGGCCCGATCCGCTCCGTCGATGTCGACAGTCCACTTCGGGTCTTCGTGGGGGGCGACAGTCAGGCCGAGTACCTCGCCCAGGCCGTCACCACCGAGTCCGACCTCGCTCTGGTGGTCGAGTCCCAGCATGAGATCTCCACCAGCCTGGCTCGACCCGACTACTTCAACTGGCCAGCCCGGCTCCGCGTGATCGACGAGGAGCAGGACCCGGAGGCGGTTGTGCTGTTCATCGGTGCCAACGACCATCAGGACATGGCCGACGCCGAAGGGAATCGGCTCGTCGAGGGCAGCGAGGACTGGCAGCTCGAGTGGAGCCGGCGGTTGGCGATCACGTTCGACCTGCTCGAGCAGCCGGGCCGTCACATCTTCTGGGTCACCCAACCGCCCATGCGCGACGGTGCGCTCGATGCAGGCATCGACCAGATCAACGACCTCGCCGACGCAGTGATCGCGGAACGGGATTTCGTCTCCGCGATCGACATCTGGCCGCTCTTCGGCGGCGAGTCGGGGTTCGCCGAACGTGTGACCGGTCCGGACGGCGACGAGATCCGAGCCCGGATCGATGACGGTGTCCATCTCACGCGAAGTGCTGCCTCGTGGGTCGCCGACATGGTCTTCGCAGAGCTCGCGACGTACTGGGACTTCGCGAGCTGATCTCGCCGTGCTGAGCTAGTTGTCCCTCGGGTCTCTCGGGTACTGGGCGAGGCGACCCAGCGGGCCGGGCTGGCGGCCCAGCACCTCCCACCACAGCTCGAACGGGTCGTCGGTGTGGATGTCGGTGAGCAGTGCATCGAGCACGAACCAGCCGTCGTCGATGAGTTCCGCTTCGAGCTGCCCGGCCGCCCAGCCCGCGTAGCCGGCGAACATGCGGACCTCGTCGAGGCCGGGAACATCGGATGGATCGACCTCGAGGTCGACGGTTCCGATGCGGCCGAGGACGGGATTCCAGTGCGCGCCGGCATCGTCGAGATTCACCGAGGCGAGGGCGATCACCGACGACGGCGACACCGGACCCCCGAGGAAGATCACGCCGGGCGGAACCGTGCGCCCGGCCCACGGCTCGATCGTCGTGGCCACCGGGAGCTCGCTCGGACGATTGAGGATCACTCCGATGGCGCCCTCGTCGTTGTGCTCCAACATGAAGACGACGGTGCGCTCGAAGTTGGGATCGAGCAGGGCCGGTGTCGCCACCAGCAGTCGACCTCGTGTGGACTCGTGCATCATGTGCAGTCTCGCGTGTGGGGGAGCTCGGTTGGTGCTGTGGCACCATCGACATCGTGACGCCGTCTGTTGTCCTCACCATTGCCGCCCATGATCCGCTCGGCGGAGCCGGGATCGCAGCCGACCTGACGACCTTTGCCGCCCATGGGCTGCACGGCATGGTTGCGGTGACCGCGGTGACCGCGCAACGGTTCGACGCGGTGGAGCGGGTCGTGGCGACACCGGCCGATCTCCTGGCCGATCAGCTCGACGGGATCATCGCCTCTGCGTCGGTCGCGGCGGTGAAGGTCGGGTTGCTGTTCGATGCTGCTCAGGTCGCAGTGGTCGCCGAGCGGATCGCCGACGGGCGACTGCCCGCCCCGGTCGTGGATCCGGTGATGGTCGACGGGCGTGGCGACCGGTTCGTGGCTGCCGAGATCGAGGCGGCGACCCGCGATCTGCTGTTTCCGCGCGCTGCGGCGCTCACCCCGAATCGAGCCGAGGCGGCGTTGCTGGGAGCCGACCCGGCCGCGCTGGCGGCACTGGGCGCAGGCCTCGTGGTCGTGACCGGTGGCGGCGCCGGCGCGACGGACCTGCTCGTGTGGCCCGACGCGACAACTGTGGAACTACTCGGGCCGTGGATCGAGACGGCCAACGTACGCGGGAGCGGCTGCACCTTCGCGGCGGCGATGACCTCGGGCCTGGCGCTCGGCGACGGCCTGGAGGCGGCGGCCCGGCGAGCGAAGGCGTTCGTCGCCGGACAGTTGGGTGACAGCGCCGATTGGACCGTTGGTCCGCAGGGATCGGTCGGCCCGGTGTCGCACCGTTTCACCTGCGAGTAGTCGCCGTCGGGGCTCAGGGAACGTGGGCCCAGTCGTCGCCATAGTCGAAGAGCAACTCCTCGCCCGGCGCGATGTCTCGCAGGGCGTAGAGCTCCGGCCCGTCGAACTCGACGTTGGGGGTCCGGCTGTGGTTGAGGAACCGGAGCACGCCGGTGCCGTCGATGCCGCGCCACGAACCGCCCTCGTCGTCCTCGATCCAGAGCACATGGGTGCCGTCGATGTCGGTCGGATCGCCCTCGTAGGAGCCGACCAGGGCGCCTTCGGGGATGGCGGTGGTGGCGAAGACCCCGGTGCCGTGGATCTCCGAGGACCGCGCCTCGACGAGGTCGCTCACGTGTGGTGATCGTGGTCGGGGGGAAAGGCCACCACGTCGGCGACGGTATCGAGGTCGGGTTGGTCGCGGTGGTGGCTGTCGACGACGAGCGAGTGGCTGAGGGCGGCGGCTGCGAGCTCCTCCATGTCGGTGCGGAGCGGGTCTCGCATGAAGCCGTCGACCGATGCCGCGTCGGGGAACGACACCACGAGGAGCACGTCGGGGTGCGCCGGCCCCGCGTCGATCTCGGCCACCCGCCGTTCGAGCCTTCCCCGGTTGCGGGGGAGCAGGCCGACGAGCTTGGTGATGTACTCCTCGAGCGCGTCGGGCGCGCCCGTCCCCCACAGTTGGAGGGTCAATTCGATTCGGCTGCCGTCGTCCACGCGGCCCAACGTAGCCGTCGGCACCGCATGGCAGGGTCAGTGGCGGACGGTGGCGTAGAGGGCTTTGAGGTAGGCGCCTTGGGCGAAGCCGATCGGATGGTCGATCGGGTGGCCGGTGCGGTCGAACTCCTCGAGTTCGACCCCCTCGCGTCGGGCGGTGAAGTGCACGGCATGGAAGAAGTCGTCGGCCGTGACCCGGCTCGAGCACGACGCCTGCACCAGGGTGCCGCCGTCGACGGTGAGGGCGAGCCCCAGCTTCGAGAGTCGTTCGTAGGCGGCGAGGGCACCGTCGACGCTGGCCTGACGCTGGGCGAACGAGGGTGGGTCGATGATCACCAGGTCGAATCGTTCATTGCGTCTGAGCAGGCCTTCCATCACCTCGAAGGCATCGCCGTGGTGCACCAGGTGCCGACAGGCCGCGACGTTTGGGTCATGGGAGTTGTGGGCCATGTTGCGCGCGGCCGCTTCGACGGCGGGCAGCGAGAGGTCGACCGAGTGCACCTCGTGGGCGCCGCCCGCGGCTGCGTGCACGGAGAACCCGCCGGTGCAGCTGAAGACGTCGAGCACTCGTCGACCTTCGGCGAGTGACCGCACCTTCGCCCGGTTGTCGCGCTGATCGAGGAAGTAGCCGGTCTTCTGTCCCGTGGTGGGGTGGGCTTCGAAGGCGAGCCCGTTCTCGAGGAACATGATCGGCTCGTCGGGTGCCGGACCGTAGAGCGGTGCGCCCTCCACGAGGCCGAGCTCCGGTCGTTGTTCCACCGACCGGGCGAACCGGATGATGAGCGACGTCGGCTCGATGCGATCGACCAGCACCGGCACGAGGGTGGCGAGGTGGGGGATCCACCCGTCGGTGTAGATCTTGGCGACGGCCACACCGTCGTAGTCGTCGACGACGATGCCCGGCATCCCGTCGTTCTCGCCGTGGATCAGGCGATAGGCGTTGTGACCCGGGTCGTCGATCAGCGGGCGACGACGTTCGATCGCCTCGGCCACCCGGCGGTCCCAGAAGGCCGAGTCGATGGTGGTCGGCTTGCCGGCGTGGAGGATCTTGATGCAGATCGGCGAGGCCGGATCCCACATGCCGATCGCCGCGAACTTGCGGTCGTCGTCGAAGATCACGGCGAGGTCGCCGGGTCGGCCCTCGTGCGACATCGACGTGACCGACTCGTCGTAGACCCAGGGGTGACCACGCCGTAGATGGCGCATCGCGTCCTTGCTGAGTCGCACCGCCATGCGCTTGTCGCCGGGGGAGGGGAGGGCGGCGAGGTCGACGGTCACCCCGTGACGCTATCCAGAGGTGGCCCGCGCCCCAGTGGAGTAGACCGGAGTCATGACGGATGAACGCCACGCCCGCCTCGGCGCCCGGTTCCGCGAACTGCACCAGTCGGGGTGTTTCCTGCTCGCCAACGTGGGTGATGCCGGCACCGCCGCCGCGCTGAGCGACGCCCGCGTCGATGCGATCGCCACCTCGAGCTCGGCCCACGCCCAGACGATCGGTCGCTCCGACGCCGCGGGCGATGTGTCGATGGAGGAACACGCCGCCCACACCGCCGCACTCGTGGCCGCGGCGGAGGTGCCGCTCAACGTCGATGCCGAGAATGGCTACGGTCACGAGCCGGAGGACATGGTGGCGGCGGTGCGGTGTTTCGCGGCCACGGGGGCCGCAGGAATGGGGATCGAGGACTGGTCGGGCGACCCCGAGCGAGGTCTCTACGATCGTGCGCTGGCCGTCGCCCGCATCGAGGCGGCGGTGCAAGCGGCTCGAGCGCTCGACCGCCCGTTCGTCATCACCGGCCGCACCGAGGTCCTGCTCTACGGTCTCGACGGTGGCATGAACGAGGCGATTGCCCGTCTCCAGGCGTTCGCCGAGGTCGGCGCCGAGTGCCTCTACGCCCCGGGGACCTGGGACCTCGAAAGCATTCGGACGGTGGCGGCGGAAGCCGGAGGACCGATCAATGCGCTCGTTCCGCTCGGATCGAACCTCGGGTTCGCCGAGGTCGCCGAGGCGGGTGCGCGCCGGATCAGCCTCGGCGGGTCGCTCTACACGGCCCAGGTCGCCCACGGCCGTGCCCTGGTCGAGCAACTGCAGGCGACGGGTTCGTTCTTGCGCTGAGGACTCCGGGTGGTCGAGCTGTTACGGTTCGAGGCCATGATCGGACCGGGCAGCGCATGAAAACCAGGGCGCGTCGCTTCGTCGTCGGCGGGCTCCTGGCTGTTCAGCTCGCCACCGTCATCCTCATTCTCCTTGTCTCGGGGCGCCTCACCTCCGACGCCGAAGCCGATCACACGGTGGCACTGTTGCAGACGTCGGCGCTCGAAGCGCTCGATCACACCCGTGACTATCTCGCGCCCGCATCGTCGTTGGTTGCCACGACCGCCGACGTGATCGATGGGGGAGCCGTCGACATCGCGGGGCTCGAGCGGGCCTTCCTCGGTGAGCTCGAACGCTCGCCGCAGCTGTCGGGCGTGTATCTCGGCGGTGACGACGGGACCTTCTTCTTCGTCTCACGAGTCGCCGACGGCTATCGCGTCAAGACCATCGACATCGACGACGACGGCCGTCGGACGGTCACGGTCCGAGACCGCGGTCCGGACGGCGTCGAGGGGCCGACGGAGGTGCTCGCCGACGACACGTTCGATCCGCGGACCCGGCCCTGGTTCCAGAACGCGGCTCGTGGTGGCTCGACCGATGTGTCCTGGACCGCGCCCTACGTGTTCTTCACATCCCAGGAACTCGGCGTCACCGCGTCGGCGGCCGTGCAGACCGACGACGGGATGCTCGTGGTCGTCGGGGCGGATATCGAGCTCGGCTCGCTCTCCACGTTGTTGGCAGGGCTGCGCATCGGGCCGACGGGCAGCGCGGTCATCGTGGACCAGGCCGACACCGTGATCGCACATCCGGATGCGACCCTGGTGCAGGCCGGGGCGGGCGACGCAAGCGAGACGGTCTCCGCATCGGAGCTCGACGACCCGCGGGCGCGGGCCGTCATCGGGTCGATGATCAGCGCCGGAACCGAACTCGACCGGGCATCCACCCGCTTCGAGACCGACGAGGCATCGGGCGTTGTCGCGTCGCGGACGCTCCCGGTCGGTGATCAGCAGTGGACGATCGCCGTCCACGCCGAGGACGGCGCCTTGGTGCGGGATCTCACCGACGCCCGCCGAGACGAGCGGCGCCTGATGATGGTGGTCGGCCTGCTCGGATTCGTGCTGCTGGCTGTGGTCGCCTTCCCGGCGACGCGACCACTGGCTCGCCTCGAGCGGCGGGCGAAGCTCGACACGCTGACGGGGTTGCTGAACCGGGGGGCAATCCTCGCCGAGGGCGCCCAGATCGCCAAGGAAGCCGACCTGCATGCGGCCATCATGATCGACCTCGATCGGTTCAAGGCGATCAACGACACCCACGGTCACCAGGTCGGCGACGAGGTCATCCACGAGGTGGGGCAGCGCATCGCGGGGGCGCTGCGCGGCAGCGACCGCGCCGGTCGGGTGGGTGGCGAGGAATTCCTGGTCGTGATCGGGGAGACCACCCCGGCGAAGGCACTGGAAGTCGCCCATCGGGTGCACCGGGCGATCGGCGAGAGTCCGATCGGATCGACGGTCGGCCCCCTCGAGGTGACGGCGAGCGTCGGTCTCGGAGTCGCCGTCGGACCGGCCGAGCTTCAACGCACCCTCGCCGTGGCCGACACGGCCCTGCTCGAGGCGAAGGAGAGCGGGCGCGACTGTGTCGTGTCGGGGGGCATGGCGAGCGACCTCCGAGAACCGCACCGTTCAGCCGAGGGCGCCGAGGTCGGCGACGCCTGAGTCGCCCCGGGCCTACGGTTCGCCGGACGTCTCGCGTTCGTTGCGCCACGCGGTGGAGACGCGGCCGGCGACCGAGCCGACCTTCGCGCCGACCTCGTCGACCAGCTTGCGGGCGCCGGCGGCGTAGCCCGCCGCGGCATCGCCCACATCCTCGGTGTAGGACGTCTCGTCGTCGGTCGACGGGGTGCGCAAGTCGCCGTCGAGAAGGGCCTGGTAGTCGCCGCCGTCGATCCAGTCGCGGAGTTCGGCCACGCGAACCACCGAGAACGGGTGCGTCGCCCCGAGGGCGGCGAGCACCTTGTAGATGCCGGCAAGCGTGTCCTTGTCGTCTCGGTACTCGTCGCTCTGGGCGATGAACGCCTCGAGATCGAGCTCCTCGCCCCGGGTGCCGCCGGCGATGCGCATCAGGGCACCCATGACGATCTCCGGGTCCTGTGTGGCGAGCAGGGCGGCCCGGTCGCACGACAGCTCGGCGCGGCGCGACCACTCGAGCAGGCCGTAGAGCACCGGTCTGACCGCCACGCCCGCCAGCGGGTAGCGGGTCAGTGCGAAGCGCATGAGGATGAACAGCATCGTCCGGTAGACGGCGTGGCCGCTCATGATGTGGGCGACTTCGTGGGCGATGACCGCCTCGACCTGGTCGCGGTCGAGAATCTCGAGCGTCGACGAGTTGAGGACGATGAACGGGTGGTCGAACCCGACCGCTCCGGCATTGACGAGCGGGGTCTGCGACACGTAGAGCTCGGGGATCTCGTGGAGATCGAACGTGTCGCACACTCGCAGGAGACGCTCGTGGATCCATGGATACTGGGACTCGCCGACCTTGACGGCGTTGGCCTTGAAGCTCAGCCGGATCGACTTCTCACCGAACATCCCGACGAGCTTGCGCAACACCAGATCGAAACCGGGGATGCGTCGGAGCGCATTGAGCGCGGCGCGGTCGGTCGGGTGTTCCCAACTGGTCGGGCTGATGTCGGGAAACCGGAGGCGGTCGGTCATGGCGTCGACCCTACGACCTCCGGCCGGTTGTGTCGGGTCTGCTCAGAGGCCGGTCGTGGCAGTGATGGAGACGTCGTAGATCGCACCGTCGCCGGCGAATCGCATCGTCGTCGTGATCGGGTCGACCGTGTTCCACCACACGCCACCGGTTGCGCCGGCGGGCAGCGCCGACACCAGACTGTTCTCGATCAGCTGTCCGAGAGGCCCGTAGGCGGCGACCCAGACGGTGAAGCCGATGTCGATCGGGTCGTCGGGGTTCCCGAGCGATCCGAGGAACAACAGGATCGAGTCCCACACGCCGGGCGTCACGGCCGCTTCGACGTTGGCGGCGGCGGCCGAGAGCGCGTCGGCGACGGCTTGCGGGTCGGTGAGCTGCGCGATCGTCAATGGTTCGACCTGGCTGACGAGTTCGGCCTCGAGCGCGGCTTCCACATCGTTCATGAGGTTGTTGATCGTTCCCCACGGGGTGAGGTCGCTCTCCATCACCACCATCACCGTGCCCACCAGTTCGGGCACGACGCCCTTCGTGAGCAGGTCCTCGAAGGTCGAGTTCTGTACGTTCTCGAAGGTGACGGCACCCATCGCCGAGGGAATGGCCAGAACCGCACCGTCGTCGGCGCCGCTGGCGAGCTCGGTGAGATTGCCGATGAACTCCGCCGAGGCGGATCCGGGCGTGCCCGGGATGACCCGCCACTTGATGACTGCGACATAGGGTTCGTCACCGTTTTCGAAGAAGCCGTCCTCCTGCGCCTGGACAACGGTCAACGACGTCGCCCCGACGTCGACCGTGCACGCCGCCGCCAGCACGGCGAGGAGCAGCAGGAGAGGAATCGAAACTGACCGTGTGAGGTTGCGCATGTGACCATGATCACACCCGCAAGCGCGAGGGGCAAACGGCGTTCAGTCGGCGACGGGCGGAGCGAGAAGGCGATAGACGCGGGCGAGGAATGCGGCCATCTGTTCGCGGTCGACCACCTCGGCGGGGGAGTAGGTCGACCGGCTCGTCCCCGTGGTGATCCCGAGCTGATGGATCCGGGCGATGTCGTCGTAGGCGAACGAGCTGGGGGCGACGTCGTCGAAGGGATAGATCGGCCCGTCCGGGAACGGATCGGGGTCGGGGTTCGGTGGACTGGCGGCCACCGGCGGATCGAGCAACTCGTGGAGGCGGTTCAAGAACGCGGCCATCTGTTCCCGGCTGACCTCGTCGTCGGGGGAGTAGGTGGCATGGCCGGTCCCGGTCGTGATGCCCAGCTCGAAGATCAGGTGGATGTCGTCGTAGGCGAACGAGTCGGGATCGACGTCGTCGAACGGATACTCGCCCTCGGGGACCGGTGTCTCGGGCGCGAGCAGTCGCCAGATGCGGGCCAGGAATGCGGCCATCTGCTCGCGGTCGACCGATTCGTGGGGGGAGTAGCTCGACGTTCCGGTTCCCTGGGTGATCGCGAGCTCGTACAAGAGGGCGATGTCGTCGTAGGCGAACGATTCGGTGTCGACATCGGTGAACGGATGTGGCGGAGTGAACGTCTCGCCCTCACAGTTGGTCGACACGAAGGCGGCGGAGGGGGTCCGCGGGCTTGCTGTTGCCACATAGTCGACACCGCTGATCCGAACCGGGATCTGGGTGCTGAGTTGGTAGGCGCGGGCGTTCTCCACTCCGGTGCTGTCCCAGTAGGCGAGGTGCAGGTGGGCGAGCTTCTCGGCCGTGCTGCTCACGATGTTGCCGCTGTTGCCCAACAGGCCGAGCAGTTGTCCCGTCGTCACGACGTCGCCCACCTCGACGGCGATCGAGTTCTCGACCAGGTGCACATAGACCGCGGTGACGTCGCCGTAGTCGACCTCGGCGTAGGTGCCTGCGCCGCTGTTCCAGCCATCCTGGGCGACATGAACGACCACACCATCGCCCTGGGCGAGGATGGGTTGGCCGAGATCGTGGAGCGGGTCGGGCCAGACCAGGCTCGTCCGGTTCAGGTCGAGCGTGAGATCTCCCTGACCGTGCCCGGAGTAGGTGGTTCCCTGCCATTCGGTTCCGCAGGCGAACGGGGCCAACAGGACCTGCTCGGGCGCCGCCTCGGCGCCGGATGCGGGAACGACGGCAGAGAACGACACAGCGAGGGTGATCGCCGAGGCGATCACCGTTCGGCATTTCAGATGCGAAAGCGACATTGGAAGGTCCTCCCGCCCGCGGCGAGTCCGACTGTAACCGGTTCGTAATCTCTTCGGCTGTCGCGGCCTCGACCTGAAGCGGTCGATGGGGCTTCCGTGAGGGTGCCCCACTCATGGGCATAACTTTACATAACGATGATTTCCGGCGGCCCATGGTGATTGTGGGCATGAGCTGCGCTAGAACCGCGGCATGGCTCAGGACCGCTACACGATCATCTCGGCCGACTGTCACGCCGGCGCCGACATCCCGGACTACAAGGCGTACCTGCCGAGTCGCCACCATGACGACTTCGAGGCTTGGGCCGCGGCCTACGTCAACCCGTTCTCGGATCTCACTGATCCGACCCGGGTGCGCAACTGGGACAACGAGTACCGCCAACGCGAGCTCGAGGCCGACCTGCAGTCGGCGGAGATCGTCTTCCCCAACACGGTGCCGCCCTTCTTCCCCACGGGCCAGCTGGTCGTGCGGCCGCCGGCGAGCGGGCTCGAACACGAGCAGCGTCAGGCCGGGTTGACCGCGCACAACCGATGGCTGGCCGACTGGTGTGCGCAGCTGCCGGGCCGGCGGGGCGGGCTCGCCCAGATTTTCCCCAACGACGTGGAGGCCGCGGTCGCCGAGATCCACTGGGCCAAGGAACACGGTCTGAAGGGCATCCTCTTCTCGGCCATCCCGCCCGACGCCGGGGTACCGGCCCTGTGGGACCCGATCTACGACCCGGTCTGGGCGGCCGCCCAGGAGACGGGGCTACCGATCAACCAGCACGGCGGCGCCGGCATCCCCGACATCGAGGGCGCCCCGGGCCGCAACATGCTCATGCTCATGGAAGTGCCCTTTTTCGCCAACCGGAGCCTGTGGCACCTGATCATCGGTGGCGTCTTCGAGCGGTTCCCCGGCCTCAAGTTCGTCATGACCGAGCAGGCCGTCGGCTGGGTCCCCGACGTCCTGGCCCGCATGGACGTCTACTGGGGCCTCTTCCGGGACAACGGACGGGTGGGCGAGATGCCCGCACCCGCCGACCTCCTCCCCCACGCCCCGTCGACCTACTTCCACCGCAACTGCTGGATGGGCGCGAGCATGCCGTCGCCAGACGAAGCCGATGCCATCCTGTGCCTCGGCGTCGACCGGGTCATGTGGGGCAGCGACTACCCCCACAAGGAGGGCACCTACCCGTACACGCTCGAATCGCTGCAACACACGTTCCACGACTGGTCCGAGGCCGACCTGCGCAAGGTGCTCGGCCAGACGGCCGCCGAGGTCTACGACCTCGACATCGCCGCGCTCGAGCCCCTCGGTATCGGCCCGACGGTGGCGCAGGTCGCCACTCCCCTGGCCGAGAAGCCCACCGACACCTACAGCATGGCCTTCTCCCCCCGTCACCTCTGAGGGGTCGGCGAGGTCGGTCAGTCGAGGTCGGGCAACGAGCCGAAGCGCAGATCGAACCCGTCGTCACCGCGCTCGTCGTCGGCCGGTATCTCGATGTCGACCGACGTCTTCGACGGTTCGAGGATCTCCCCCACCGCGATCATCGCCGCGCCGAGCGCGAACGACGCTGAGGAACCCTTGATCCTGCGGTACGTGAAGGGCAGCGGCCGGTCGACATCGTCCACCCCCTCCCGCGGCTCACCGGTGTTCATGCGGTCGAGTCTGCCACCGTGGGAGAGGTCGGGGGCGGTCAGGGCCTCGCCAGGACGAATCGCCCTCATGACGAGCCGAGACGGACACGTGTCCAGCGACACCCGGGAAATCCCGCCGACGTCGTGGCAGAGTGGGGAACATCCGCCCATCACGAGACGAGGCACCCTATGCGTGAATACGACCAGATCTACATCGACGGGGCGTGGGTCGCCTCCGAGGGTTCCGGCACGATCGACGTGATCAACGCCGCGACCGAACAGGTCATGGGCCGCATTCCCAACGGCACCGCGGCCGACGTCGACAAGGCGGTCGCCGCGGCCAAGGCCGCCTTCCCGGCCTGGAGCCAGACCGACGTCGAGGAGCGCCAGAAGTACCTGCGCCGCCTCCACGAGGGGCTCGCCGCCCGCAGCGGTGAGATCGCCGAGGTCATCGCCGGAGAGGTCGGGATGCCGATCACCTGGGCCGGGATGATCCAGGCCGGTCTCCCCATGATGAACATGGAGAGCTACGCCAACCTCCTCGGCGAGATCCAGTGGGAGGAGACGATCGGCAACAGCCTCGTCGTCAAGGAGCCGGTGGGCGTCGTCGGCTGCATCACGCCGTGGAACTACCCACTCCACCAGATCGTCTGCAAGATCGGCGGCGCGTTCGCCGCCGGCTGCACCGTCGTGCTCAAGCCCACCGAGGTCGCGCCGCTCAACGCCTACATCCTCGCCGAGATCATCCACGACGTCGGCCTGCCCGCCGGCGTGTTCAACATGGTGATGGGTACCGGGCCCGAAGTCGGCGAGCGCATCGCCGCCCACCCCGACATCGACATGGTGTCGTTCACGGGGTCGACCCGGGCCGGCAAGCGGGTGGCCGAGGTCGCGGCGGGCACCGTCAAGCGGGTCGCCCTCGAGCTCGGCGGCAAGTCGGCCAACATCATCCTCGACGATGTCGAGGACTACGCGGCGGCCATCGGTGGTGGGGTCTTCGCCGCCTACCTCAACAACGGTCAGACCTGCACCGCCCACACCCGGATGCTGCTCCCCCGTTCGCGCTACGACGAAGGCGTCGCCATCGCCGCCGCGGCCGCGTCGGCGATGGAGGTCAAGTCGCCCACCGAGGAGGGCATGCACCTCGGTCCGCTCATCTCGCAGGCCCAGTGGGACCGTGTGCAGGGCTACATCCAGAAGGGCATCGACGAGGGGGCCCGCGTCGTCGCCGGGGGCCTGGGCAAGCCCGAAGGGCTCGAGACGGGCTACTACGTCAAGCCGACGGTGTTCGCCGACGTCGACAACTCCATGACCATCGCCCAGGAGGAGATCTTCGGCCCCGTGCTGTCGATCATCGCCTACGACGATGACGACGATGCCGTGGCCATCGCCAACGACAGCCTCTACGGACTCGCCGGTGGCGTGTGGGGCTCCGACGAGCGGGCCATGAAGGTCGCCCGCCGCATGCGGACCGGAGCGGTCGACATCAACGGTGGCAGTTTCAACATCCAGGCGCCCTTCGGTGGCTACAAGCAGTCGGGCTACGGCCGCGAGAACGGACCGTACGGCATCGAGGAGTTCCTCCAGACCAAGGCGCTCCAGCTCTGAAATCTGGGTGAACGCACCCCGGGGAGTCGCCTCGGGGTGCGCACGCCGATACCGTTGCGCTCCGTGGCACGCAGGCTGGACATCGAACTCACCTCAACTCGCGACGACGGCACCTGGACATGGCGTGCCGCCGGGGCGAAGAAGCCGAAGGGCGTGCTCGACGGATCGTTGATCCCGAGTGGCGTCGGCGTCGGCGACGTCGTGAAGGTCGAGGCCGAGGCATACCTCGAAGGCCTCGAGATCACCACCGTCTTCCCGCCGAAGGGCGCCCGCAAGGAGCCCGAGAAGATCGAACTCCTCGGCTCGGGTCGCGACGAACCGCTCGTGACCCAGGTTCTGGCGCCGAAGGGTCGCGGACGAGGCCGCGACGGCGACGGAGGCGGTCGTGGTCGCGACGGTGATCGCGGACGTGGTCGGGGCCGTGACGGTGGCCGTGGTGGTCGCGAGGGTGGTCGCGAGGGTGGTCGCGAGGGCGGTCGCGAGGGCGGTCGTGGCAATCGCAACGAGCGCGGTGAGCGGGGCCAGGGCGCCCGTGGCGAGCGACGAGAGCGCCCGCAGGCGCCGGCCCGCCCGAAGGCACCGCGCCTGCGTCCGGGGCGTACCCACCGCCAAGCGGCGCTCAAGGCGCTTCCCGAGCTCCAGCATCCCCTCGCCGAGGAAGTGCTGAAGGGCGGCGTGCCCGGCGTGCGTCAGGCCGTCGACCGGATGAACGAGAAGGCGGCGGCCGAAGGCATGCCGAAGATCAAGAGCGAGCCGTTGGTGGCACTGGCCGAGAAGCTGGCCCCCTCGCTGAAAGCCGCCGAGTGGCGCGATCGGGCCGAGGCCGCCCTTGCCGGCATCACCGAGATCGACATCAAGGACATTCGTAGTGTCGTGGTCGCCGCCGACACCGGCGCCCGCGACGAGGAGTCCCGCGCCCTGGCCGATCAGTTGCGCGACGGTCTCACGGCTCGCGTCGATGCCGAGCACCGCAAGTGGCTCGACGAGCTGGCCGAGAACATCCAGGAGGGCCGCACCGTCCGTGCGTTGCGCCACAGCTCGCGGCCCCCCAAGGCCGGCGCTCCCCTTCCGGTCGACATGGCTGAGCGGCTCGCTGCCGCGGCGTCGGCCTCGCTGACCAGCGAGATCACCCAGGATCGCTGGGCCACGGTGCTCGATGCCATCGCGTTCTCGCCGGTGAAGGGCCAGGTCGTTCCCGAGGGAGTTCCGGCCACGCCGAACGACCAACTCCTGTCTGCGGTGCGCAAGCACGCGAGCAAGGTGCCGGCGATCGCCGCCCTGTTCGGAATCGAAGCTCCTGCGCCGCGCAAGAAGGGCCGCAAGCCCACTCCCCCGCCGCCGCCCGTGCCGGCTCCCGCCGCCCAGACACCCGCAGTACCGGTCGAGACGCCTGCGGCACCGGTCGAGACTCCCGTCGAGGCCGCTGCGCCGATCGAGGTTGACGAGCCGATCGAGGCAGTCGAGCCGATCGAGGCTGTCGAGACGGCCGGGGACGGGACCGAAGAAGAGTGATCACCTTCGAGGTCGACGGCCATGTGGCCGTCATCACCCTCGACCGTGTGGAGGCCCGCAACGCGATCAACGCGGCGATGGCCGAGGCGATCGAGGGTGCGGTCGATCGACTCGAAGACGATGATGATCTCTGGGTCGGCATCTTGACCCACAACGGGCCCGTGTTCTGTGCCGGCGCCGATCTCAAGGAGATCGCAGCCGGCAATGTCGGCGCATTGGCCACGAAGCGGGGCGGATTCGCAGGGATCGTGGCCCGTGAACGCACCAAGCCGCTGATCGCGGCGGTCGACGGCCACGCGGTTGCCGGTGGCACCGAGATCGCCCTGGCGTGCGACCTCCGCGTCGCCTCGCACACGTCGAAGTTCGGTATCCCCGAGGTGAAGCGGTCGCTCGTCGCCGCCGCAGGTGGCCTCGTTCGTCTGCCTCGGGTGCTCCCGCCCGCCATCGCGATGGAGCTGGCGGTCACCGGCGACACGCTCGACGCGACGCGGGCCCACCACTTCGGCATGATCAACGATCTGTGTGAACCCGGCCGATCCGTCGAAGCGGCGAAGGCGCTGGCTGCCCGCATCACCGCCAATGCGCCGCTCGCGGTCCGGATGAGCCGTCAGTTGATCCTCGATGCCCCGGGGCAGACCGACCGCGAAGGCATGAGGGCCGCCGGTCAGGCCATGGTGGCCCTCAGCGCGACGGCGGACTATGCCGAAGGTCCGAGAGCCTTCATCGAGAAGCGGGCACCCAACTGGACGGGCCGCTGACCTACAGCGCTCGGTGGACGCGCAGCGCGCGCGCCACCAGGCCGAAGGTCTCGAAGAAGTTCTTGGTCGCCCGGTCGCCGGGCAGGGCGACCGAGTCGATACCGACACAGTCGTGGTCGCGGCACCAGTCGGTGGTGCGTTCCATGAGCGCCTCGCCGACGCCGACGCCGCGAGCGTCGGGCATCACATAGAGGTCGGTCAGGTGCCCGATGAGTCGGCCGTCGTGCAGTCGTTGGATCGTCACGACGGCATAGCCGACGACGACTCCATCGATGGTCCCCACGAGGATCGACGCGTCGTCGCCGGCGAGAAGCTCCGCAAGGGCCGCATCGACCGGTTCCGGGCGGGCCTCCCACTGGCTCCAGATCTCCCCTCCTCGGTGGGGACGGAGCTCGGCGGTACCGGCCCGGCTCAACGCGGTGACGACGTCGAGGTCGTCGGCGCCGGCCGTTCGCGCCGCGATCTCCATTCGGATCAGCCCTGGAGCTGACGAATACGGTTGATCACCGTGGCCCGGCTGCGATGGGCCTGCTCGTAGCGCAGGACGGTGTCGAGGTCGTCGCCGCTCAGCGGCGACAGGAACGGCAGCAGCTGCGGAGCGGTGAGGTCGTCGTAGCCGTCGATCGGCAGACCGTCGATCTCCTCGGTCAGATCGAGGACTTCCTCGTCGGTGATCGGAGGATCGCCGGCGTCGCCGGCCAGCACCGTTCCGACGACCTCGATGACCTGATCGATCACCTTGCGCGCCTCACCCTGGCCGCGCTGCCCGGCAACCTTGCCGGCGAGGCGGGTGAGCGCCACTTGGCCGCGACCGCGGTCGGCCAGCTTCGGGATCAGCTCGCGGGCCTCGAGCGCGAGACCGATCGGCGCATAGACCAACAGGTCGAGCACCTGATCCGCGAGACGATCGTCGTCGCTCACGGAACCTCGACCGGCCCGCCGCAGTGCGGGCACTCGTTGTCGACGACGGCGCGGCTGTTGACGAGCAGGAAGCAGTGGGGGCAGGAGAACTCGTTCTCCTGGCGGGCCAGGATCGGCTCGGCATCTCCCGCTGGGGTCGGCGCGACCTTGGCCGGCTTGTTGTCGTCCTCGTCGTCGTCTTCTTCTTCGTCATCGCCGGCCGCGATGCGGTCCTTCAGGATCGCATCGAGATCGGCTTCGACATCGTCGTCGTCTTCCTCGTCGTCGTCATCGCTCGCCGGTCGCGTCGGCGTGACGACGTCGTCGTCGTCTTCGTCGTCGTCGTCCACGACGTCGTCGTCGGTGACTGCGAACTCGTCGTCGATGTCGGCGTCGTCGAGTTCCTCGTCATCGATGTCGATGTCGATCTCGTCGTCGTCGAGGTCCGCTTCTTCGATCTCGTCTTCTGGGGGATCTTCGTCAGCCATGGTTCCTGCGCCTCAGATGTTGCGGCGGATCATAGACACTGCGGCGGCTACCGCAACGTCGACGCCCGAATTGTTGCAATCAACCCCGGGATCATGCCTGGTTCAGCCCCGTTGGCGGCGGATTTCCTCGATCGCGTCGGCATATCCGCCTCCGGTCGAGTTGATGCCGTTGGCCTGGACGCTGCCCAGACCTTGCCGCCAGGCGGCCACTGCTTCGCGTTCGCTGTCGGTGCGATCCAGCAGGTAGCGAAGGAAGCGGGCACCCATCTGGACGCCGTTGTCGGCGTCGAGGGGATCCATGTCGCGACCGAGCAGGCCACCTTCGATCAGCTCGATTGTCGCCGGGCTGAGCTGCATGATGCCTTGATGCCCGCTGGGCCCCACGGCGCCGGGGGTCCAGTCCGACTCCTTCCACGCGATCGCCTCGAGGAGATCCTGGGGGACGTTGTAGACGCCTGCCCAGCGGGCGAAGATCGGTGCCAGAAGCACCTCGTCGGCGGGACGGGCGTTCGTCGGTGTCGATGGCGGCGTCGGCGCCGGCGCCGACACGGGGGCCGGCGTCGTGGGAGCCGGTGCGCCGATCGTCAGCACCATGCCGACCACGATCAGATCGGGGTTCGCGATGCCGTTGTCGGCGGCGAGCACCCCTGTCTTCACGTTGTAGGCGGCGGCGATGGTACCGAGGGTGTCACCCGCGACGACGGTGTGGGTGCGGGCGGGCGCGGGCGTCGTGGTCGTCGGTGCTGCCGTGGTGAGCGCCAGTCGCTGACCCACGTAGATCCGGTCGGGGTTCGCGAGCTGGTTCGCGGCGATCAGCCGGGCGATCGACGTGCCGAACCGCGCCGCGATGGCCGACAGGGTGTCGCCGGCCGTGACGACGTGGGTGCCCGCGCCCGTGCCGGATGTGGCGGGCGTCGACGAGCCCTCGGGAGCCGAGACGATGAGGGTCTCCCCGGCGACGATGCGATCGGGGTCGTCGATGTCGTTCCAGTCCATCAGGTCCGAGACGGTCACGTCGTGACGTTCGGCGATCTCCGAGAGGGTGTCGCCGGGGCTGACGGTGATCGTCGACGTGGCGAACACCGTCGCAGCGACCAGCGCGCTCATCAGCGCCAGCGGGCGCCAGATCTGGTGGTGGGGGTACACGGGGAGCCTCCTACGGCTCCGCCCGCGTGCGGGGAAAGAATATCAGCCCAGATCGCGACTGCGGCGACGCTCTTCGGCGCGGCGCTCGGAATCGAGCCGACCGAGGGCCGGCTCGCCGGAGTGGTCGACGAAGCGCATCGCCTCGGCGAGGGCCCGATGGCCTGCAGTTTCAGCGATTGCCGTGTGCATGCGCTGGCACACACGGCGATAGGCCTCGTGGCCCTGGGGTGTGGTGCGCAACTCCAGCATGTGCATTGCTTCTCGGGCATTGAACTGCATCGAGTAGCGCACCCGGTAGGCCAACGAGACCGCGTAGGCCGCCTGGTCGGGGTGTTGCGCGAGCAGCGCGTCGTGCAGCGACGCAGAGCGCTCCATCGCGCCCCGGAACTCGTCCTCGACCCCGGCGGCACGGACCGCATCGGGCAACACGTAGCCGTGGCGGGGCGACAGCGGCTGCCAGTCGATGGTGAGCATCCGGTGCCGTTGCAGGTCGCGGAAGGCGCCGTAGTCGGAGAGGACATCGAAGCGGTAGTCGGTGCGCTCGAACGCGCGGCCGGGGCGTTGGCGACGATTCTCACGGTGACCCACGTAGGCCTTGATGACGTCGAGACGGTCCTCGACCGACATCGCCCGCACCCGGGCCTCGATGGTCGTCTCCGACAACGAGGTGTGGGGATACAACATGGCCGCGACGGTCTTGATCTCGCCGTCGGGATCGAAGTCGACGAGCTCGACGACATCGTCGTCGACCGCTCCCCCGGTCTCGTCGCCGAACAGATTGTCGACGACTGCATCCATGGAGTCCCGGACGTCGGCGAGGTACGCGCTGGTGCGACCGCCCCGATCGGGAAGGTCGACTCGCTTCAGGAACGAGGGCACGACCTTGCGGAGTTCGGTGAGCATCATGTCGGCGTAGGCGCGGCTCTCGGGCAGCGGGTGCGAACGCATCCGCAGGAGCAGCGCCTCGTAGGCCTGGCCGGTGCCGTAGATCCCGAGATTGGACAGCGACGATGCCGGCAACATGCCGCGGATGGCGTCGAGCGCGCGTGCCTTGATGGCGGTGCGGTACGCGAAGTCGCTGTCGGCGGGGTCCTTGGGCGTGGTGGCCTTGAAGAACTCCTGCATCTGCGGAACGAGACTCGAATAGGCGTCGAAGATGCGGTCCATGTCGGCGATGTAGCGGGTACCGAGGGAGTTGCCGAGGATGTCGGGGTCGCGGTAGTAGCGATAGCGCCCGCCCAGTCGTTGGTCGTAGGCGATGTAGCGGGTGCTCTGTTCGAGATAGGCCATGAGCCGACCCCACTCGAGCACCTTGGTGAGCACGTTGCTGGCCTGTTCACAGGCGAGGTGGACGCCGCCGAGTTGAGCCACGCTGTCGTCGCCGTACTCGAAGAAGACCTTGTCGTAGAGTTCTTCGGCCCGGCGCAGGCCGACGGTCGCGTCGATGGTCTGGTCGCCCTCGATGTCGAGGTCGCCCACGAATTCCTGGAGGAACAGCCGGCGGAGGCTCAGCGGCGAACGGGAGTAGCGGGCGAACAGCGCGCCCTTCACGACCTCGGGCAGATTGACCAGAGCGAAGACCGGCTGGTCGAGGTTCGTGAAGTAGCGGCGGAGGATGTCGGCCTCTTCGGCGGTGAACTCCTCGGCGATGTAGACCGTCATCGGTCCGTGAGCCTATTGGTTCTCTGGGAAGGCGTCGCGGACCGATTGCAGGGATTCGCCGTCGGCCCAGAGGTCGACGATCGTGAGGGCCATCGAGAGGGCCCCGTCGATCACGGCACGGTCGCCGGCCTCGCTGCGGGCATGGCCGGCGAAGTCGGGCGTGTGGATCGCGCAACCCTGCGGTGCGACCTTGATCATCGGATGGATCGCGGGCACGACATGGGAGACGTTTCCCATGTCGGTGCTTCCGGCGACGATCGATGTGGGGTCGGGCTCCGCCACCGCCCGACCGATCTCACCGGCATTGGCGCAATACAGGTCGAGCAGCGGGGTGTTGTCGACCATGTCGAGGAACGGCGGATCGTTCCAGTGATGTTGCATCGAACATCCGGCGGCCATCGCGCCGGCCTCGAGGCACGCCAACACACGGGCCTTGAGCGGCTCGAGTGATGCCATGTCGGTCGAGCGCACGTACCACTCGGCGGCGGCCCGCTCGGGCACGATGTTGGGCTTGTCGCCGCTCTCGGTGAACACGCCGTGGATGCGCTCGTCGGGCAGGATGTGTTGACGCAACGCCGCGATGTTGTTGTAGCCGAGCACGGCCGCGTCGAGCGCGTTGCGGCCCTTCTGGGGTGCGGCGGCGGCGTGGGCGGCCCGACCGTGGTATTCGACGTCGAGTGTGTGGATGGCGATCGTCTGCATCCAGCGCAGGTCGTGGTCGGCCGGGTGCACCATCATCGCCGCGTCGACATCGTCGAACGCGCCGCGGCGGATCATGAACTCCTTGCCCCCTCCCCCCTCTTCGGCCGGTGTGCCGAGGATGGCGAGGCGACCGCCCAGGGCCTCGGCGACGGTCGCCGCCGCGAGCCCGGCGCCGAGTCCGGCGGCGGCGATGATGTTGTGGCCGCACGCGTGACCGATACCGGGCAGGGCGTCGTATTCGCAGCAGACGGCGATGGTCGAACCGGCGGTGCCGACGCGTGCATCGAAGGCGGTGGGCATGTCGTAGGCGCCCTGTTCGACCGAGAGTCCCTCGTCGGTGAGCACGCCGGTGAGTAGTTCGTGGGCGAAGTGCTCCTCGAAATTGAGCTCGGGATTCGCGTGGATCTGATGGGAGACCTCGAGCAGCGTCGGTGTCAGACGATCGATCTCGTCGCGGATCCTCTGCTTGGCCTCGATCACGTCCATGTGCGCCATGCTACCGACCCCTTCGGCGTCGGGCCCGCAGCGTCAGATCCAGATGTCGAGCGCGCTGGGTTCGACGCGGACGCTGATCGAACGGGCGGAGCCCACCGGATGCCCGTCGAGACGGATCGGAGTCGGTGACTCGAGATCGATCTGTGCGGCGTCGGTCCGCCGGACGGCGATCGCCGGATGCGGGACGTGGGTGCCGAGTGGGAGGCGGCGGCGCGCCTTCAGGCGATCGCCGAAGGACGGGTCGCCGTCGAGCAGGTCGAGCCGGCCGTCGCCGGGATGGGCCCGCGGCGCCACGTTCCACTCCCCCATGAACGCCGCGTTGGCGACGACGAGGACCCTGCCGAGCAGCCACGAGCGTCGGGCGACGAGGTGGGCCACGAACCACTGCAGCTTGCCGTCGAGGAGCACCGCACCCAGGTCGACGACGAGATGGGTGCGCCTCTCCGACGGGCGTGCGCCACCGCCCCCCAACGTGCGGGCCAGATCGCCGCCGGTCAGGAGCATGGGTGGTATGGGCGTGTTGGCCCGCCGGTGGGACGCGGCGACCTCCGCGGCGTCTCGGTCCGACGCAACGACCACGGCGTCGTCGGGAACGGGCTCGGAGCTGCCCCAGTCCTCGCCCTTGCGGATCGTCACGCGACCTCCACGGAGCCCGACAGGGCGACGACGCCTCGGTGGATGGCGTCGGCGGCGTGGCGCGCGGCCCGTGCGGTGGCGGGTTCGGGTGCGACAGCGGCGATCTGGCGTAACAGGTCGATCAACTGCTTGATGTTGCGAACGAAGTCGCCGGCCGTGAGGTCGTCATCGGTCTCGAGGAGCACGGACAGTTCTTCCCCCGCTGCCCAGGAGTGGGCGATCGGGGCGAACCCTGCTTCGGGTGGCCGGGTCTCGGGAACACCGTTGTGGCGTTCGGACGCGGCGAGTTCGCGAGCCAGCCGGTCGATGTCGCGGAACCGCTCCTTGGCCGCTTTGGACGGAAACCAGGGCTCCGGTGGCGGGGACGGACGACGGTGCTCGTACGTGAAGCACGACACCAGCGATGCAAGGGCTGCGGGGTCGAGACCGTCGAGCAGACCTTCGTTGATCGACTCGGCGATGAGCAGATCGGACTCGTGGTAGACCCGCCCCAGCATGACGCCGCGATCGGTGACCATCCACCCGTCGAGCAGACCACGGGTGCGCAGGACCTCGCAGATGGCGTCGAATCGACGAGCGACGGATCCCTGGTCGCGTCGCGCCTTTCGTTCGAGGTGGACCACTTCCTGTTCCAGCCGACTGAGCGTCGCGCGCGGGTCGTTGCGCTGCCGCACCCGTCGCTGGGCCCGCCCGCCGCTCTTGCCCCGGCTCCGGCGCAGCTTGGTCGCCACCTCCTGGCGGTAATCGATCCGCTCCGCGGCCATCGGCTGGGGCAGATCGATGTGGCCGATGGTCAGCGGGGGTTCGACCAGATCGGTCAGGTCCCAACGGAACTCGTGGGCGCTCTGGCTGACCAGGCGGATGCGGGCCCGACCCCCTTTTCGCCAAGAAACCCCGAGGACGGCCAGCCGGTCGCCGTTGTCGTCGACGACGATGTCGCCGGGCCGGAGCCGCGACACGGCATCGGCGATGGCCGTGGGATCGGCCTCTTCCGGCGTCGTTTCGGCCTCGTCGCCGAACTCGGCGGCGATCTCGGCGCGGAGGTCGTCGAGCTTCGCCCGCTCGCGCACCAGACGGGCCTCGAGCCGGGCGACGCCCGCGTCGGCCTGGTACTGGGCGAAGCTGCGGGCCAGCAGGGCCCGTGCGGCGTCGGGCTCGTGACGCTGCAGGAGGTTGACCGCCATGTTGTAGGTCGGCTGGAACGCCGAGCGCAGCTTGAAGGCCCGGCTCCCGGCGAGCGACGCCACCTGGTCGAACTGGGTGAACGGCGACCACGGCACGATCGCGTGGCCGCGCTCGTCGATCCCGCGCCGGCCCGCCCGGCCGGTGAGCTGGGTGAACTGGGCCGGTGTGAGCAGTTCGTGATGCTCGCCGGTGAACTTGGTCAGCTTGTCGATCACGACGCTGCGGGCGGGCAGGTTGACGCCGAGGGCGAGCGTCTCGGTCGCGAAGACGACCCGGACGAGGCCTTCGGCGAAGCAGACCTCGACCGCCTCCTTGAAGGCGGGGACGAGCCCGGCGTGGTGGCTCGCGATCCCCCGTTCGAGACGGTCGAGCCAGCCGGCGGTGTCGAGAAGTGCGAGATCACCGGGATCGAGTCCGGCGAGACGGTCCTGCGCGATCGCCCGGATGCGCATGGCCTCGTCGTTGTCGGTGTAGCGAACACCGGCGCGGCGCACCGTTGCCGCGGCCTCGTCGCAGCCCTTGCGGCTGAACACGAACCAGATGACCGGGAGGAGGTCCTTGTCCTCGAGCTCGTCGAGGAGCTCGAGTCGCGACGGTGCGCGCCACGGCGGTCGTTTCTGCTTGGGGTGCTGGTTGCGCCCCCGACGAAGGTCCGGGTCGAATCGATCGCCCTCCGGGTTCGGGCGCCCGTCGACCAGGGTCGGGAGGATGTGGAGACGGTCGCCCCGGCGGTCGCCGACGGCGTAGAGGTTGGTGAGCTCGACCGGTCGAGCCGTTTCGACCACGATCCCGGTCGGGCCGCGCACCGACTCCAACCAGCCCCCCACCTCGTCGCTGTTGGAGACGGTCGCCGACAGACACACGAGGGCGACGTGGGGCGGAAGGTGGAGGATGACCTCCTCCCACACCGGACCCCGGAACGAATCCTCGAGATAATGGACCTCGTCGAGCACGACGAACGCGAGCTCGTGGAGGTCGCGCCCCTCGTAGAGCATGTTGCGCAGTACCTCGGTCGTCATGACGACGACGTCGGCGTCGGGGTTGATCGCGTTGTCGCCGGTGAGCAGTCCGACCCGCGAGGTGCCGATGCGCTCGGCCAGGTCGCGATACTTCTGGTTCGAGAGCGCCTTGATCGGAGTGGTGTAGAAGGCCCGCCGGCCCTCGCTGACGGCCCGGTCGATTGCGTGTTCGGCCACGACGGTCTTGCCGCTACCGGTGGGCGCGCTCACGATCACCGACCGACCGGCGTCGAGATGCTCGATCGCTTCGATCTGGAACCGGTCGAGTCGAAAGGTGCGCTCGGCCGGGCCGGTCACGCCGCCGCGGCCGGCTTGTCGGCTCGCCTGATCCGTAGACGTCCGAACAGAATCGACAGCTCGTAGAAGACATACATCGGCACCGACAGGACTGCGAGGGTGAACGGATCGCCGCTGGGCGTGAGGACCGCCACGAGGGCGACGATGCCGACGATGGCGTACTGGCGACCCTTGCGGAGCGTCTCGTTCTTGACGAGGCCCAACATCTGCAGGAAGACCAACGCGATCGGGAACTCGAATCCGATGCCGAACGCCAGCATCATCTTCACGATGAAGCCGAAGTACTCCTCGGGGGCGAACAGTGCCTCGAAGTTCTCACCACCCTGGCTGATCAGCCAGTCGAGCGCCTTGGGAACGCTCCAGTAGGCGAGCCCGGCACCGAGGAAGAACAGCGCCACCGCCGACGCGATGAACGGCACGGCGTACTTCTTCTCATGGGTGTAGAGCCCCGGGGCGACGAAGCGCCACACCTGCCAGAGCACGACGGGCATCGCCATGATGATGCCGCTGTAGCCGGCGATGGTGAGCTTCACGTTGAAGAACTCGAGTGGTCCCCGAGCAACGACGCGACATTCCTGGTCGGTCTCCACGATGCTGCAGTACGGACGGAGCAGCTGATCGACAATCCAGTCGTAGGCGAACCAGCCGATGACGGCGCCGATCGCGATCGCCACGAACGAGATCACCAGACGTCGGCGGAGCTCGGTCAGGTGTTCGATGAGCGACATCCGCGCCTCGTTGACGGGCCGCTCCTCGGTGTCAGTCATCGGTGGGTTCCGGGTCATCGGATGAGGCGGCCTCGGGTTCCGACGGCTCGACGGGAGCGCTGAACGTCTTGTTCATCTCGTCGAACGGCTCGCTGACGGCCTTCGTCGCATTCGCGATCGAGCCGCGGACCCGGGCTTCGGCCTCGATGATGGGATCCTGCACCGCCTCGCGGAACTCCCTCTGGAATCCGGCGGAGATACGGCGGGCCTCGTTGATGAAGCGGCCGGCCTGACGGGCGGCCTCGGGCAGCTTGGTGGGGCCCAGCACGATCAACGCGACGACCATGACGAACAGGACCTCGAGGCCTCCGATGTTGGAGAACATCAGCCCAGCCTACCGACGCTGCGGTCGGCGTCGGGTTCGGCGCAGGTCGGCCCTCGCCTGCGCGGTCCGGCCGAGCTGCTGGGCGTTGGCGATCGTGGCGCTCGTGTCGCGCTCCAGCTCGTGGAGCGCGACGCTTGCGGCCCGACTGCGCCGAAGTGACAGTCGCAGCGCGGCGAGCTCGAGTTCGACCCGGTGCATCGACCAGGCGAGCACACAGAGCGTGCTGACGATGGCCACAGCCGGGGCGAGGAGGGTCCAGCTCACGAACACGACGCTACCGAGCCTCGCCGTGGTGGACAGCGATGGCGACTCAGTTGTCGAGGAGGTGGGCGAGCGCCTCGTTCCACGAGCTGGAGTCGTGGAGCTTGTCGTGGAACTCGAGCAGGTCGTCGTGGGTGATCGGTCGGCCGTGCTTGAGCTCTTCGAGTTCGGCCGGCAACGACCAGGTGTCCATCGCGACCCCGGAGGCGACGAGCAGGTCGATGGTGCGAGGCTCGGCGGCCTTCACGACCGTCATCGCGCAGGTCGGGCATCGGAAGCTGTACTCGCCGCGGTTGTCGTTGATGCAGACGCGCACGCGCACGTCGGCGGTCGTCAATTCGACGTCGCCGCAGTCTTCACAACTCGCTCGGATCGTAGCCATGGTGTGCGTCGTGCCCCGTTCGTGTACCCGTGTGCTGGGTTCCATCGGCACTCCCAGAGGCCTGGTAAAGGGCCCTCGGACCCGGTTTGTGTGATCCGTTCGGCTCAGATCGGTGTGGGAACGGCCAGGTGTGCCCGGACGCGACACAGGTGCGACGATGAGTGGATGGCGACGCGACTTCCTCCCCTGCTCGATCGAGCGATCCTGTTCGCCCACCGCGGAGCGCGGGCCAACGAACGAGAACACACCCTGGAAGCCTTCGAACTGGCGCTGCGTCTGGGCGCGACCGGGATCCAGGTCGATGCGTGGGCGACCCGCGACGGCGTGGTCGTTCTCGATCGATCGGGACTGGTTCGTCGGTTTCCGAAGCGACGGATCGCCGATGTCGACCACGCTGAGGTCGCCTCGTCGATGGTCACGATCGACGATCTGTTCGACACGGTCCACGACGTCCCTCTTCGGGTCGGCGCCGCGGACCACACGAGTGCCATGGCGGTGGTCGCGGCGGCCGAGCGGCGCGGCATCGTGGATCGCGTCTGGCTCGTCCACCCCGACCTCGACGTGCTGGCCGAATGGCGCGACGCGGCACCGCTGGTGCGATTGGTCAACCTCGCGTCCGTCGAGGCCCTTCCGATGGGGCCCGAGCGCCGTGCCGCCGAGTTGGCGGCGGCCCGGGTCGACGCGGTTGCGTTGCCCGAGGGCGACTGGTCAGGTGGCCTGGTGACGCTCTTCCACCGCTTCGACGTGCTGGCGTTCGCCGACGACGCGCACTACGAACGGCAGTTGGTCCGCCTGATCGACATGGGGATCGACGGTGTCAGCGGCGATCATGTCGATCGAATGGTCGCCGTGGCCGCCACGTTCGAGTGACCTGCGGGGTTCAGAGGAACCCGATGTCGCCGATCGGCCAGACCTTCAGGAAGGCACGGCCGACGATCGTGTCGTCGTCGATCGGGCCGAAGTAGCGCGAATCCTGGCTCGACCCGCGATTGTCGCCGAGGACGAAGATCATCCCCTCGGGGACGACGCAGGTGTCGGCGACCGCGGGGGCATTGGCGCAGCCGTTCATGACCGCGCCCGAGTTGGTGGGTACGCCGTCGATGTAGCTCTCGCTGAGCTCGCTGCCGTCGATGAAGACGCTGCCGCCGCTGAACGAGACCGTTTCCCCTGGGAGGCCGATGACGCGCTTGATGAAGTCGTCGATGTCGCCGCCGACCCCTTCGGGCTTTTCGAACACGATGACGTCGCCGCGTTGGATGTCGCCGATCTTGTAGCTCAGCTTGTTGACGAGGACGCGGTCGTCCTCGTGCAGGGTCGGCTCCATCGACGCCGACGGGATGTAGAAGGCCTGGAGCAGGAACGCCTTGATGAGCAGGGCGACGACGAGGGCGCCGATCGCGACGGCGACCCACTCCATCGAGGTGCGGATCTGGCTCTGGAGGCTGCGGGGCGGGAGCGGTTCGGGCTCGTCGCCGTCCCAGAAGTCGTCGGTCTCGGGCGGCTCGATCGGGGGTGTGCCGGCCCCCACCCGCGGTCGGGGCCCGATCGAGGCGGGTCCGGGATCGCCGGGGTTCGTGGGAGGCAGTCCGGAATCGGTCACGAAACACGAGGGTACCGGCCCGCCGGCGTGGAGCCGTCGACCCTGGTGCTCAGCTCCTGTAGCGGGCGAGGATTCTCGACGCGGCCGCGGAGGCCAGGCGGGTGTCGAGCGGTTCGTCGACACTGACGACCTCGACATCGGGCCCGAGCCGCAGCAGCAAGCGCTCGAGCCACGGGACTGCGGTAACCGCCATCACGGCCTCGACCCGGCCGTCGTCGGTCGCGGAGATCTCCTCGGTCGGGTACTGCTCGACGACCCAGTTCGCCCCGGGTTGCAGCCGGATGCGGATGCGGGGATCGTCACCGTCCGGGGAGAACGAGACTCCACCCCCTTCGAGGGGATGGGTGATGGGATCGCCGGTCGATCGAGCATCGCGGATCCGGTCGACTCGGAAGACCCGTTCGTCCTCGGCCCGATGGCAGTAGCCGTGGAGGTACCAGTTGCCGTGGTCGCTGAACACTCGGGCCGGGTCGACACGTCGTGTCGTGAGCTCGTCGCGTCCATAGGTGTAGTAGTCGAGTTCCACCTGGGTGCCGTCGCCGACCGCACGGCGCAGGGTGTGGAGAATGGCTTCGGGGGCATCGCCGAGGCGAACGTCGACCGCGCTGTCGGCGCTCTCGCCGAGCGCCATCCCGAGCTTTGCGAGCGCTCGGAGCAGCGGTGTGGTCTGCTCGTCGTCGCTGAGCGACAGGACGGTTCGGCCGGCCGTCAGCAGCCGGGCGCCTTCCTCGGGGGTGAGGCGCAGGGGTTGTGAGAACCAGTCGGCGTAGCGGATCTGTACGCGATCGTCGGTGATGTCGACCTCGATCAGCGAATCCGGGGTGAACGGGTGCACGCCGACGAAGAGGACGACCTCGGTGAGGTCGTCGACCAGCTGCTTACGGGGATAGTCGAACCGGGCCGCGATCTCGTCGAGCGGCGCGCCGTCCTGTTCGACGACCCATGGAATCACCGCCAACAGGCGGGTCATCCGGTCGCGGGCGGTGAGCTTCGCGTTCATGTCAGGGCCTCGAGCCAGCGGATCAGACCCTCGCGCAGTTCGGCCGGTTCGAGGATCTCGGCGTGATCGAGGAAGCTGAGCACGAAGGAACGGAACGCGTCCTCGTTGCGGACGGAGAGCTCGGCGACCACTCCCCCGTCGTCGAGTTCCTGCACGGTCCCGAGGAGAAGACGGGCGTGTGCGGCCTGCACGGCATCGATGTGCACGAGTGCCCGGATCGGCTCACCGTCACCGAGTTCCCAACCGCGGAGATCGCTGGGGTCGTTGACGGTGCCGATCTCCGCGGTGGCGTCGTCGCCGACCGCGACGTCCCCGGTGATGCGGTCGACGCGATAGAGGCGTTCGTCGTTGCGGGTGCGGTCGAATCCGGCGAGGTACCAGTGGCCGCGGGTGAACGAGACACGCCACGGTTCGACCGTGCGCAGCGTGTCGTTGTAGGTGAACGTGACGGCCTTGCGGTCGGCTGCGGCGGCGATCATGACGGCGAGGGCGTCGTCGAAGGGCACATAGCCGACCTCGTCGGCCGCGTCGCCGGTGCCTCCGCCGAGCTTGCGCAGCCCGGTGTCGGCTCCGTCGAGGCGGACGAGGTTGGTGGCGAGATGCAGCGCAGCGAGCTCGTCGGGTTCGAGGCGGAGCTCGGTGCCGGAGTAGTCGGCGCGGCGCATCCGGTAGCCGTCGACCGGTGGGTCGGTCCCCGGCACGGGTTCGACTGCGAGTGGCAGCCCCATCGCGCGCAGGTCGTCCTTGTCTCGCTCGAAGGTGCGGCGAAACGATGCCTTCGCCTCCGGGTAGCCGCCGATGCGATCCCGCAGTTCGTCGGCGGTCATGGGCCGATCGGCGTCGAGGAGGGCGGCGGTGAGGTTCAGAAGGCGTTCGAGCTTGTCCATCAGAGGCTGGCGATGAGCTTTTCCACGCGTTCGTCGTGGGCCTTGAACGGGTCTTTGCACAGCACAGTCCGCTGCGCCTGGTCGTTGAGCTTCAGGTGGACCCAATCGACGGTGTAGTCGCGCTTTTGTTCCTTGGCTCGCCGTATGAACTCGCCGCGGAGGCGGGCGCGGGTCGTCTCCGGAGGGTTCTCGACCGCGTGGGAGATCTCCTCATCGGTGACCATCCGTTCCACCATGCCTCGTTTTTGCATCCGGTAGAAGAGACCCCGCTCGCGGCTGACGTCGTGGTACTGCAGATCGACCAGCGCCACCTTCGCGTCGTTGAGTTCGATGCCGTGGCGTTCCCGGTAGTTCTCGATGAGCTTGTACTTGATGACCCAGTCGATCTCGCGGTCGAGTTTCAGCGGATCGTCGGCGATGGTGGTGAGGCAGTGCTCCCACATGTCGAGCGCCATCTGCTCCTGATCGGTGAGGTCGTGATGCTCGGCGAAACGGATGGCCCGATTGAGGTACTCGGTCTGGATGTCGAGCGCGGAGACCTCACGGCCGTTGGCGAGCCGGACCCGGCGGGTGCAGGTCATGTCGTGGCTGATCTCGCGGATGGCCCGGATCGGGTTCTCGAGGGTCATGTCGCGCAGGACGACCTGGGGCTCCTCGAGCATGCGCAACATGAGTGCGCAGGCGCCGACCTTGAGGAAGTTGGTGTACTCGCTCATGTTCGAGTCGCCGACGATCACATGGAGGCGTCGGTAGCGCTCGGCATCGGCATGGGGTTCGTCGCGGGTGTTGATGATCGGCCGTGACCGGGTCGTGGCCGACGAGACGCCCTCCCAGATGTGTTCGGCCCGCTGACTGACGCAGTACATGGCGCCCCGAGCCGTCTGGAGGACCTTGCCTGCGCCGGCATAGATCTGCCGGCTGACGAGGAACGGGATCAGGACCTCGCCGTAGGCGCTGAAATCGTCCTTGCGGGTGGTGCAGTAGTTCTCGTGGCAGCCGTAGCTGTTGCCGGCCGAGTCGGTGTTGTTCTTGAACAGGTAGATGTCGCCGTGGATGCCTTCGTCGCCGAGACGCTCCTCGGCGCTGGTCAGCAGCTGCTCGAGGATGCGCTCGCCGGCCTTGTCGTGGACGACCAGGTCGTGGACGGAGTCGCACTCGGGCGTGGCGTACTCGGGGTGGCTGCCGACGTCGAGATAGAGGCGGGCCCCGTTGCCCAGGAAGACGTTGCTGCTGCGACCCCACGAGACGACGCGGCGAAACAGATAGCGGGCGACTTCATCGGGGCTCAGTCGCCGTTGGCCGCGCAGGGTGCAGGTGACGCCGTATTCGTTCTCGATACCGAAGATCCGACGTTGCACGTCGACAACCTAACGGCCGACGGGTGCAGTGGGTGGATCAGGCAGCGTGGATCAGGCAGCGTGGATCAGGTGGCCAGCAGCCCGGCCAGCTCGTCGCCGTCGAGTCGGCGGAAGGCGCGGCGGCCGATACCGCGTTCGAGGATCGCGACTTCGAGATCAGACCCCTCGAGCTGTCGATCCGGTCCGCCGAGGGCCGCGACGGCCTTGACCAGGCCCTCGCCGAGGCCCGGCGGGGATTCGAGCTCGCCGAAGCGGTCGGAGATGGTCTCGGTTTCGCCGCCGAGCACGACCGACATGTCTTCGTCCATCACCGTGCCGTCGTAGAGGATGTGGAAGAGCTGGTCGCCGGAGCCGTCCTCGGCATGGCCGATCTCGGCGACGAGGATCTCGACCTCCATGGGCTTCATCTCGTGGGTGAAGACCTGGCCGAGGCTCTGGGCGTACTGGTTGGCCAGGCTGCGGGCATCGACGTCTTCGCGACTGAACGAGAATCCCTTGAGGTCGGCGTGGCGCACACCCGCGATACGGAGCTGGTCGAACTCGTTGTACTTGCCGACACCAGCGAACGCGATGCGGTCGTAGATCTCGCTGACCTTTCGCAGCGTCGACGAGGTGTTCTCGGCACAGATCGCGATGCCTCCGTCGAAGCGGAAGGCGATCAGGCTTCGGCCGCGGGCGATGCCCTTGCGGGCGTAGTCGGCCCGGTCCTTCATCACCTGTTCCGGCGCAACATAGAACGGCATGTTCATGGCGATCTCCTAGCGGTTCCGGCGACGCTCGATGAGCGCCTGGGTGCGGTCGGCCAGTTCGTCGTCGTCGAGGCGGCGATAGCCGTCGCGGGTGATGAGGGCGACGATCGGATAGATGCCCCTGACGGGATCGGGTCCCCCGGTGGCGGAATCCTGGTCGGCCGCCTCGAACAGCGCTTCCAGCGCGAGGTCGGTGACGGCGGCTGCGTCGAGCCCGTCGCGATAGCCCATGCGCAACACGGTGCCGGCGTGGAGACTGCCCGATCCGGTGCTGGCGTTCTCCGTCTCCTCGTAGCGGCCGCCGGTGACGTCGTACTCGAAGAGGCGGCCTTCGTCGCGGGCGACATCGAAACCGGCGAAGATCGGCACGACCGCGAGGCCCTGCATGGCGGCGGGCAGGTTGCCGCGGATCATCTGGCCGAGCTGGTTGGCCTTGCCCTCCAGGCTGAGCATGCCGCCTTCGACCTTCTCGTAGTGCTCGAGCTGGAGTTGGAAGAGCTTGACCATCTCGATCGCGGGGCCGGCCGCGCCGGCGATCGCCACGCCGCTGTGCCGGTCGGCCGGAAAGACCTTCTCGATGCCGCGATGGCTGATCAAGTGGCCCGACGTGGCCCGCCGGTCACCGGCGAGAAGCACGCCGTCGGCGTAGCGCACCGCGACGCAGGTGGTGCCGTGGCGGAACTCCGATGCCGGGACCGTTCCCTCGAAGGAGACGGGTTCGCCGAAGCCGGTGCGTCGGAGGAGTTCGGCGAAGTTCGGGCCCGGGTCGTCGTGGGCCCGGAACAGTGGGAGGTTCACGGGGCTACTGTCCACCCTTTTGGATGTAGGACTTCACGAAGTCCTCCGCGTTGGTCTCGAGGACCTCGTCGATCTCGTCGAGGAGGTCGTCGAGTTCCGCCTTCAGTTCCTCGCCCCGCTCCGACGACGACGGTGCGTCGGTCGTGTGTGTTTCGCGCTCGGACGGTGCAGGCTTTCGGATCTGTTCACGCTCGGCCATGGCGTCTCCTCGTTCTCGGTCTCACTCAGTTGCCCAGACGGCGGAGCAGCTCTGCCGCTGAGTCGCACTCATCGAACAAGGTACCCACATGGGCTTCGGTACCGCGCAATGGTTCCATCATCGGCACGCGTCGGAGGGCGTCGGTGCCCACATCGAAGACCAGCGAGTCCCAGTTCGCGGCCACGACGGCGGTAGGGAACTTCTGCAGGCACCGGCCGCGGAAGAACGCCCGGGTGTCGTGGGGCGGCTCGGTGGTCGCGATCAGCGCCTCGTCGTCGTCGACGATCGTCTCGAGCCCGACCCGCGCCGACAGCGACTTGTCGGGACGCATGTCGCTGTACTGGATGTCCATGGCCCGCAGGCGGGCGTCGGACCACGCCAGGTCGTGGCGCTCCCGGTAGCCGTTGATGAGGCGGTACTTGGCGACCCAGTCGAGCTGGGTGGCCAGCGACATCGGGTCGGTTTCGAGCCCTGTCAGGACGTGTTCCCAGCGATGCAACACGTCGAGGGCCACGTCGCCGCCCACGTTCTCGGTGCCGTGGGCCTCGACGTACTTCTTCGACTGGTCGAGGAGCTCCCACTGGATTTCGAGCGCGGTGACGGTCGTGCCGTCGTCGAGCTCGAGGGTCTGGCGCAGCGACATGTCGTGGGAGACCTGGCGCATCGCCGGCACGGGTGTGCGGAATGTGAAGTCCCTGGTGAAGGCGTCGTCCTCGGTGAGGGCGAGCACCAGCGCGGTCGTGCCGACCTTCAGGAAGGTGGCGACCTGTGACGGGTTCGCGTCGCCGACGATCACGTGGAGCCGCCGATACTTGCGGGCATCGGCGTGGGGTTCGTCGCGTGTGTTGATGATCGGGCGCTTGAGCGTCGTCTCGAGCCCGACCTCCTCCTCGAAGAAGTCGGCGCGCTGTGTCAGCTGGAAGTCGATGTCGTCGAGGCGCATCCCGGGCGCCTCGGCACCCACCTTGCCGGCACCCGTGTAGATCTGACGGGTGATGAAGTGGGCGGTCGCCCGGTTGACGATGCGGCCGAACGGGGTCGACCGATCGACGAGATAGTTCTCGTGGCAGCCGTAGCTGTTGCCCTTGCCGTCGCTGTTGTTCTTGTAGAGGACGAGCTCTTCGCCCGGCGGCAAGAGATTGGCCGCGGCCTGCATCGAGCGAGCCGCGATCAGCTCAGCGGCCCTGTCGTAGAGCACCACGGCGCGGGCATCGGCGCACTCGGGTGTGCTCAGCTCCGGATGGGCGTGGTCGACGTAGTAGCGGGCGCCGTTGGTGAGCACCGCGTTGACCAGATGGGTCTCGACGTCGGGTGGCATCGCGCCGGTCGGTGCGTAGCCCCTCGCGTCCAGGCCAGGGGTCTCGTCGATGAAGTCCCAGTGGACCGACTCGTGGCGGCTGTCGGTGCGGTACCCGGCGTCGTAGAGATAGGCGTTGATGAGCACGGACGACGCCGCGATCGGATTCGGATCCTCTGTCCCCTTGTGGACGATGCCGTACTCGGTCTCGATGCCGAGTGTCTTCGGGATAGCCATCGGAGCGACCCTAGCCCGACGTCAGGGCTGACCAGCGTTGCGACAAACGGGTCGCTCAGAGGATCTGCGAGAGGAAGAGCTTGGTCCGCTCTTCCTGGGGGTTGGTGAAGAAATGCTCCGGTGTGCCGACCTCGACGATCTCGCCGCTGGCCATGAACGCGACGCGGTCCGCGACCGCGCGGGCGAATCCCATCTCGTGGGTGACCACGATCATCGTCATGCCCGACTCGGCGAGGTCCTGCATCGCATCGAGCACCTCCTTGACCATCTCGGGGTCGAGGGCCGAGGTGGGCTCGTCGAACAGCATGACCTTGGGTTCCATGGCGAGTGCCCGGGCGATGGCGACACGCTGCTGCTGACCGCCCGAGAGCTGGCCCGGGTACTTCTTGGCCTGCTCGGGGATCTTGACCATCTCGAGCAGCTCCATCGCCGCCTTCTCCGCCGCCGCCTTGGGCTTCTTGCGCACACGGCGGGGCCCGAGGGTGATGTTGTCGAGCACCGTCATGTGAGGGAAGAGGTTGAACGACTGGAAGACCATCCCGCACTCGCGGCGGATCTCCTGGATGTTGCGGATGTCCTTGGTCAGTTCGACGCCGTCGACGATGATCGTGCCGTTCGTGTGCTCTTCGAGATGGTTGACACAGCGGATGAGTGTCGACTTGCCCGACCCGGAAGGGCCGATGACGACGACGACCTCCTGTTTGCCGACGACCAGGTTGACGTTCTTCAGAGCCTGGAACTCGCCGAAGAACTTGTCGACCCCCTGCACCGTGATGATCGGCTCGCCGGTGCCGCCGGCGACGGTGGCCGCACCCGTGAGCGAGGTCGAGGCTGAAGTTCCGTGGTCAGTTGGCTGATCGCTCATCGCGTTCCTACTCCGAGTCGGGTTTCGAGACGTTGTGCGGCCCGTGACATCGAGAAGCACAAGGTCCAGTAGATGGTTCCCACGAATGCGTAGGCCTCCGGGACGTAGCCCTGGTTGACGAATTCCTGGCGTGCGAGGACGACGTCGACGATGCCGAGCATCTCCTGCAGGCCGATGACGACCAGCAGCGAGACGTCCTTCAGCAACGAGATGAACTGGCCGATCAGTGCCGGGATCGAGTTGCGCAGCGCCTGCGGGAGCACGATCTGGCGGGTGATGGTGAAGGGCGAGAGTCCGAGGGCCTTGCCCGCCTCGATCTGCCCGGCCGGGACCGACTGCAGACCGCCGCGAACGACCTCGGCGACGTAGGCACCCGAGAAGAGGGTGATCATGATGATCGCTCGGGGAATCGGCCCGGGAAGTGCCGCGTTCGGAGGGAAGAGGAACCCGAGAGCGAACTGGCCCATGAAGAGCAGGCTGATGAGCGGCACGCCGCGCACGAGTTCGATGTAGCCGACCGCCAGCGGACGGATCAGCGGGAAGGTCGATCGTCGGGCGAGCGCCATGACGACGCCGATCGGGAAGCTCAGCGAGATGCCGGCAAAGGCCACGACGATGGTGAGCAGCAGCCCACCGAATTCGTCGATGTTGGACGGCGTGAAGTCCGTGATGAGCCCGAAGGCCAGGAAGGTCATCGCCAGCAGGATCCAGCTGGATCGACGGCGAATGCCCTCCGGCGCCCGTCGTCCGATCTGGTTGCCCGCGATCAGCATCCCGACCGCGCCGAGCGTCAGCAGCGTCGGTATGACGGTGCGCGTCATCGAGAGGATGAAGACGATGCCGACCAGCGGACCGCCGATCATCGCGGCGCGAGCGCCGAGGCGCATCGGAGGCGCTTCGGCGTTGTAGCCGAGTCCGGACCCGATGCCCATGGCGAGCACGGCCGTGTAGATGCCGGCCCACAACATCTCGTAGGAGATTCCGGTCCGGCCGAAGTCCTTGCCGACCATGTAGAACTCGAGTGGGCCGTTGTAGATGACTTCCCAGCGGGCCGTGATGAAGACGTAGGTGAACGTCTTGTAGAGCACGAAGAGGATGACCGCACCGAAGACCAGGGTGAGGATCGAGTTCTTCGTGTCCTTGAAGAGGTTCTTCCGGAGGATGTCGCTCAGTCCCCACCCGCTCTCGACGAGCGGAGGTGGCTCGGCCGCGATCGGGTTCGGTTCGTCGGTGCCGACGACGCCGATCGGCTGTGGCTGGTCGTCTTGTGCCATCAGCGGGTCTCCAGCGACAGTCGTCGGTTGAAGAAGTTGGCGATCAGCGAGATGCCGATGCTGAACGTCAGGTAGCAGAACATCAGGATGATCAGCGCCTGCAACGCGGGCGTGGCGTTGTTCGACACCCGCTGGAAGATCGACGTGATCTCGACGTAGGAGATGGCGACTGCCAGCGACGAGTTCTTGGTGATGTTGAGGTATTGGCTGGCCAGCGGCGGGATCATGATCCGGAACGCCTGGGGCAGGATGACGTAGCGGTAGCGCTGGAAGGTGGAGAGCGCGATGGCCTGCGCCGCCTCGGCCTGTCCCTTGTGGATCGCCTGGATCGACCCGCGCACGATCTCGGCGACATGGCTCGCCGTGTAGAGGACCAGCGCGATGGTGAGGCCGATGTAGGGCGGGAAGATGTTCATCCCGCCCTCGATCTGGCGGCCGTTCTCGGCGATCTCTGCCGCTTCGTACGAGAGGGCCTTGCCCGACACGAAGTGGCCGATGGCCAGTGCGATCAGGAAGGCGATGAGCCCGTAGAGGCCGCCCCTCGAGGGCTGGCCGGTCTTCTCGTTGACCGTGCGGCGCCAGATGTTGACGCCCACCACGGCGATGAGGCCGATGCCGACGAATCCCAGGAATGTGAGGAGACTCGCATCGGGGTTGAACCAGGGGATGCCGATGCCGCGGTTCGAGATCACGAAGGCGTTGAACGGGGTGACGTCGTCGGTGATCTGGGGAAGGTTCAGAAGAATGATCACCAGGTAGGTGATGAAGATCCAGAGCAGGACGGGAATATTGCGGAAGAGTTCGACATAGATGGTGCCCACGGCCCGCACGAGCAGGTTGTCGCTCAGGCGCATGATGCCGATGATCACGCCCAGCGCGGTGCACAACGGGATGCCCACGACGATGACCCGCAGCGTGTTGAGGTACCCGGCCCAGTAGGCCTTGCGAATCGAGTAGTCGGCGCTGTCGGCGAGGCCGGGGATGGCGAAACGGGCCTGGTTGTCGAGGAAGTCGAACCCGGTGGGCAGACCGGAATCCTCGAGGTTCGTGATGGCGTTGTCGTAGAGCCGGTAGAGCGCGTAGGCGACGACGCCCACGACGGCGAACTGGAACAGCCATCGCAGCACGCGCACGTCGCGATAGAACGGCGGCTTCGTCGGGGTGTGGATCTCTTGCTCGACGACGGTCAAGGAAGTTCTTTCAGGGTGAGTCCGGCGACGACCGAGGGACAGGGCCCGGAGCCCTGCCCCTCGGTTCGTTCGCAGAGTTCAGGTCAGAGGACCTGGACCGACATCAGTTGACCGGGGGTCCGTAGAGGATCCCGCCCTGGGTGTAGAGCTGGTTGACTCCCTCGGGAATCCCGAGTGGGGCGATGTTGCGGTCGTAGATCTCCTGGTAGTTGCCCACCGCTTCGATGATCCGGACCGCCCAGTCGGCCGTCGGGAATGCGAGGCCCGACTCTTCGTCGTTGAGGAACTTCGCGATGGCGCCGTTCTCGCTCCCGATGAAGTCGCCGACGTTCTCGGACGTGATGCCGAACTCCTCGGCGTTGAAGGTGGCGAACACCGTCCACTGGACGACGTCGAAGAAATCGTCGTCGCCTTCACGCGTGGCCGGCCCGAGGGGCTCCTTCGACATGGTGTCGTCGAGGATGGTGACGTCGCCGTCGTAGGTCGCGGCGAACGATGCGAGACCGGACTTGTCCGTCACGTAGCCGTCGCAGGCTCCACTCGAGAAGTTCGAGGTGACCGCGGCCTCGTCAGCGACGTTCAACGGCTCGTAGCTGATACCGAGGTTGTCGAAGTAGATCTCGAGGTTGATCTCGGTGGTCGTACCGGTCTGCACACAGATGATGGTGCCGTCCATGTCGGCGACCGATTCGAAGCCGGAGTCGGCGTTCACGAGCATGCCCGCACCGTCGTAGAAGGTGGTGGCGGCCCACTGGAGGCCCAGGGCGCCGTCTCGCGACGAGGTCCAGGTGCCGTTGCGGATGAGGACGTCGATGTCACCGGACTGCAGGGCGGTGAAGCGGGTCTCGGCGGTCAGATCGGTGTATTCCACCGCATCGGGATCGTCGAGCAGGGCGGCCGCGATGGCCCGGCAGTAGTCGACATCGAGGCCGGTGTACGAGCCGTCGTCCTCGACGTTCGAGAAGCCGAGCAGCTGGCCGTTGACGCCGCACTTGAGCACGCCGCGGTCGATGATCGTCTGGACGGTGTTTCCGCCGTCCTGCACCAGGTCGACGGTGTCGTCGCTGCTGTCGCTGCCGCTGTCACCGGTGCTGTCGCTGCCGCTGTCGCCGCTCGAGCTGTCGTCAGAACTGTCGTCGCCGCAGGCGGTTGCCACCAGCGCAAAGCTGAATAGGACGGCCAAGAGCCGCAGTGTCCAATGCTTTCGCATATTCCCTCCAAGTTGATCCCCGGGATTCGGGAGTGCCGAGAATAGTCGCCCGAGGGCCGTCTGTCAGCAGGTCCCGTCCGATTGGCTCGATTGTGGCCAGGGAATGGACACGCGGCGTTCACACGGTGGCCGCTCCGAGAAGCCTCGGCCGGGGCCGCTCAGGGGAAGATGCCGCGCAGTCCGTAGACCGTGTGCAACAGGTCCGCGGCCTCGATGTAGGCGGCCTGTCGCCGAGAACAGCCACGCTGCTGGCGACGGATCGCGACCCGGTCGGCGGCCTCCCACATCGCATCGCGGAGTCGTGCGTCGACGTCGGCGGCCGTCCAACGGTCACTCGTCTTGTTCTGCACCCATTCGTAGTACGAGACGACGACGCCACCGGCGTTGGTGAGGATGTCGGGAATCACATGAACGCCTCCCGCTTCGAGCACCGCGGAGGCGTCGGCGGTGACGGGGCCGTTGGCCGCTTCCAGGACGACGGACGCACGGATGGAGTCGACGTTCTCGATCGTGATCTGTGCCTCGAGCGCAGCGGGGACCAGTACGTCGACGTCGAGCGCGAAGAATTCCTCGCAGGTGAGCGCGTCGGCTGCGGCGTAGCCGGCCACGCCGCCGTATTCGGCCACGTGGGCGAGCACCTTTTCGACATCGAGGCCGGCGGGGTCGTGGATCCCGCCGCTCGCGTCGCTGATGGCCACGACGTCCATGTCGAGCTCCGCCAGCGCGAGGGCGGCGTGGGAGCCGACATTGCCCGACCCCTGCACGGCGGCGGTCTGGCCCGCGAGGGTGCGGTCGAACTCGCCGTAGAGATGGCGCAGCACATAGGCCGCTCCCCTTCCCGTCGCAGAGACGCGGCCGGCGCTGCCACCGAGCTCGAGAGGCTTTCCGGTCACCACGCGACGAGCGTTCTGGCGCTCACCGGGACCACGGCTGTTGAGATAGGTGTCCATCATCCAACCCATGGTCTGGGCGTCGGTGCCGACGTCGGGCGCCGGGATGTCGAACTCCGGGCCGATGTTCTCGCCGAGTGAGTGGGTGAAGCGCCGGACCACCCGCTCGCGTTCGGCGTCGCTGTACTGGCGTGGATCGATGGCCACGCCACCCTTCGCGCCACCGAAGGGAAGGTGGAGCAGGGCGCACTTGAAGGTCATCCAGGTGGCGAGCGCCCGCACCTCGTGGAGGTCGACGCCGGGGTGGAAGCGGATCCCGCCCTTGTAGGGGCCGAGGACGTTGTTGTGCTGGATCCGGTAGCCCTGCAGGAGTTCGTAGTCGCCGTCGTCGCGGCGGACGGGGAAGTTGATGATCAGCTCGCTCATCGGCGACGACAGGATCCTGCGGACCTTCGGGTCCATGTCGATGGCCTCGGCGGCCTGTTCGACATTGGCCGTCGCCTCCTCGTAGAGACGGGCGGTGGTTCCGTTGGGCATGTGTCGCTCGATCAGGCCGGGCTACAGGTACTGGCCGGTGGCGACCGAGTCGATCGACTTGCCCCCGGACGCGTTCTCGTTGGTGTGGATCAGGGTGCGGACGTAGACGATGCGCTCGCCCTTCTTGCCCGAGATCTTCGCCCAGTCGTCGGGGTTCGTCGTGTTGGGAAGGTCCTCGTGCTCCTTGAATTCCTGACGGATCGATGCGAGGAGATCGTCGGTACGGATGCCGCGATCACCGCCGGCGATCTCACGCTTGATCGCGAGCTTCTTCGCTCGCCGCACGACGTTCTCGATCATCGCCCCCGACGAGAAGTCCTTGAAGTACATGACCTCCTTGTCGCCGTTCTGGTACGTGACCTCGAGAAAGCGGTTGGCGTCGTCTTCGCGATACATCTCGCGGACGGTGTCTTCGATCATGGCCTGGATCGCCTTGTCGATGTCGCCGCCGCCCTGTGTCTCGATCATCCCCTCGTCGATCGGCACATCGGACGTGAGGTAGCGCGCGAAGATCGGGACGGCGGCCTCGGCATCGGGTCGCTCGATCTTGATCTTCACGTCGAGGCGGCCGGGTCGCAGGATCGCCGGGTCGATGAGGTCCTCGCGGTTCGAGGCACCGATCACGATGACGTTGCGCAGGGTTTCGACACCGTCGATCTCGGCCAGGAGCTGGGGAACGATGGTCGACTCGATGTCGGAGCTGATGCCGCTCCCCCGCGTACGGAACAGCGACTCCATCTCGTCGAAGAACACGATGACGGGCCAGCCCTCCTCGCTCTTCTCACGGGCTCGCTGGAACACCAGACGGATCTGGCGCTCGGTCTCACCCACGTACTTGTTGAGCAGCTCCGGTCCTTTGATGTTGAGGAAGAAGCTGCGCGCTTCCTTGTCGCCCGACACCTCGGCGACCTTCTTGGCCAGGCTGTTGGCGACGGCCTTGGCGATGAGGGTCTTGCCGCACCCGGGCGGGCCGTAGAGGAGGATCCCCTTCGGCGCCGGCAGGTCGTAGTCGGCGAACAGCGCGCTGTGCACGAACGGCAACTCGACCGCGTCGGTGATCTCTTCGATCTGGGAGTCGAGTCCGCCGACATCGTCGTAGGAGACGTCGGGGACTTCTTCGAGGACGAGATCCTCGACCTCGGGACGGGGTAGTCGTTCGAGAACGACGCCCGCTCGGGGGTCGATCAGCAGGGTGTCGCCGCTGCGCAGCGGTTGCGTCCGTACTGCGTCGCCCACCTCGACGACCCGTTCCTCGTCGGCGCGGCCGATGATCAGCGCGCGGTCGCCCCCGTCGAGCAGTTCCTTCAGCGTCGCCACCTCACCGGTGCGGTCGGGATTGCGGGCGAGCACGACATTGAAGGACTCGTTGAGCACGACCTCCTGGCCCAACTGCAGTCGATCCGCGAGTTCGGGCTGTACGGCCACCCGCATCTTGCGGCCACCGGCATGGACGTCGACCGTGCCGTCGTCGTTGGCGCCGAGCACGGTGCCGTAGCCCGACGGCGGCTGGGTCAACTTGTCGACCTCGTCTCGCAACGTCGAGATGTGTTCCCGGGCCTCGCGCAGGGTGTAGGTGAGCTTCTCGTTCTGCGAGATGGCCTTGCTGAGCTGGCCTTTCGTTTCGAGAAGGCGCTCTTCGAGTGTGCGGACCCGCTTGGGCGAGTCCTGCAGGCGGCGGCGCAGCGCGGTGACCTCGTCCTCGAGTTCGGCGGCGACCATGCGGAGCCGGTTGATCTCGGCGGTTGCGTCCTGGTCGTCCACGGCATCTCCATCTCGTCGGCTGCGTTCGGCTGGCTCTGCTCGGATCGTCACCCTAGACGCCGCTCCTGTTCTGTCGTCGGACGCCTCGCGGCGATCCACAAGGCTTCTCACGCTCCGTGGCGCGTTCGGCGTGCCCGATTTTCACGCCGCTGGATGCCGGTCTTCCTTCAGAACGGCAGTTATGCTGCCGACCAGTGAATGGTCCCGTATCCGGGACATCCGACGACCGAGCGGGGTTCTCCCGCCGAACACAGTGAGGTCAGCACCGCTCATGAAGGTTTGGATCGACCAGGATCTCTGCACCGGCGACGGACTCTGCGAGGAGATCGCCCCCGACGTCTTCACCCTTCTCGACGACGGTCTCGCCTACGTCAAGGAAGGCTCCAAGATCTTCTCCGACCCCGGTGGTCCCGAGGGTCTGGCCGTGGTCAAGGCCGGGCAGGAAGAGGCGACCATCGAGTCGGCCGAAGAGTGCCCCGGCGAGTGCATCTTCATCGAGGTCTGAGGCACCGGGAACGCTTCGCGTTCCTCGGAGTTCGGCTGCGTCGAACTCCCCGGCGCTGAGACGACATGAACGAGGGGGGCTTCGGCCTCCCTCGCTTCGCGTCTGGGCTCAGCAGGGGTGGATCAGCAGGGGTGGATCAGCAGGGGTGGATCAGCAGGGTGGAATGGTGAGGTTGGCGTCGAGTCCGGCCGCGAGCAGCTCCTCGATCGCTGAGCTGCGCACCGCGTAGCCGACGCCTTCGCCCTGGGTCGAGGTGGCGAACGCGACACCGATGACCTCGCCGGTCGGGTCGATGAGCGCAGCGCCGGAGTCGCCGACCTCGATGTCGGCGGCGACCAGCCACGCCGGCCGCTCGACGCGCTCGTCGGTGCCGACCGCCTCGATCCGCACGGTGACCCGTCGCTCGACCCGGTACGGGGTCGGGTCGGGGCCCGGGGGGCCGGATTCCCAGCCGACGACCACGCCGGTGCTCCCCGGTTCGGCGTCGTCGCTCAACGGGAGTGGCGCGAGGGCGGCGCCGCTCACGTCGAGGATGGCGAGATCGGCCACCGGGTCGAACGCCACCGGGATGCCCGCGAGCGCACGGCCGTCGAAGGTGTGGACCTGGTTCTCGTCGATGCCGACGATCACGTGGGCGTCGGTCACGACGAGGTGATCGGTCAGGGCGAACCCGCTCCCCGAGGCGCGCCGCCCACAGGCGACACCGTCGATGCCGACGGTCGATCGGAGCACCCGGGCGAGGGTGGCGTCGGACAGACCGTGGTCGTCGGGGACCCCGCTCGGCTCGGTCGGCGTGTCGGCCGTGGACTCGGTGTCGTCGGCGCAGGCTCCGGCGATGAGGGCGAACACGAGCACGGCCGCGGCGAAGCGGGCGGGTGCGCGCCGATCCCGAGGCCGGGTGGTCATTCCTCCAGCAGTCGGGCGTGGGTCAGGAAGCCCGTGTGCCCGACCATGCGATGGTCGGGCCGCACCGCCGCTCCCTGGACGTGCCAGCCGCGGTTGAGGACCTCCACCGTCTCGGCGAACCCGAGCTTGGACTCGTCGAGCGCCTGATGGAGCTGGGAGACCTGGATGATGCTCGGCGTGTAGGCGACGAGGATTCCGCCGGGCCGCAGCGCCTTCTCCGCGTGGGGCACGACCTGCCACGGCTCGGGAAGGTCGAGCACGATCCGGTCGAGGTCGGTCTCGTCGATGCCTTCGTAGACGTCGCGGATGTGGGTCTGGTAGTGATCGAGCGATTCGGGTCCGAGGAAGCGGCCGACGTTCTCGCGTGCCTTCGCCTCGAAGTCCTCGCGGATCTCGTAGCCGGTGATCTCGGCGCCGGCGCGCAGCATGCCGGTCGAGAGGGCGCCGCTTCCCAATCCCGACTCGAGCACCCGAGCACCGGGAAAGATGTCGGCCAGGATCAGGATCGGGCCGATGTCCTTGGGGTAGATGACCTGAGCGCCGCGCGGCATCTTCAGGATGAAGTCGGTGATGGTGGGCCGCAGCGCGGTGAAGACCATCCCGCGGGTCGAGCGGAAGGTCGTCCCCTCGGGTGAGCCGATCATGTCGTCGTGCGGGAGCACGCCGGAATGGCTGTGGAACTCTCCCCCATCGGCGAGATCGATCAGATACCGCCGCAGCTTCCGGTCGATCAGCATCACCGGTTCGCCGGCGCGGAGGGGTCCGCTGCCGCTCATCGTCGGGCTCCGGTCCGGCGGCGGGTTCGCCCCAGCTCGATCGGGACTGCCTGCGTGGCCCGTTCGGACAGGCGGCAGAACGCACAGACGTCGTTCGAGCTCGGGGAACCGCAGCGCTCGCAGGGGGAGATGATCACGTCGCCAGTCTCGCCGGTCGGGGCCGCGAAGCGGTCGGCGGCCCGGTCGAGGAAGCCGAAGAAGAACGCGTGCTTGGCCCCCGGGGAGTCGATCTCGATGTCGTTGAGCGCGTCCTTGTACGACAGATGCTTGTTGCCGACGGCCATCGGGCACTCGTCGACGAGATAGTCGATGCCACGCAGCAGGCAGTAGGCGGCGGTGTCGCGTTCGGTCAGGCGCACCAGGGGCTTGACCTTCTTCGGGAAGCCGTTGGCGGCCGGCAGATGCGGCGACTGGCGACCGAGATAGTCGGTCTGCCAGTGCAACACGTTGCCCATCAACACGGCGGCTTCGTCGTCGAGGTTGTGGCCGGTCACGATGGCGTCGTAGCCGCCGCGCCGGGCGGCCTCGTCGAACAGATGGCGCTTGGAGAGGCCGCAGGCCGAGCACGGCGCGCGTTTCGCGGCGCGACTGCCATGGGGGACGTCGAACCCGTGATCGCGCAGCAGATCGTCGACGTGGAGCGTCAACCCCCGCTGGGCGGCGAAGCGTTCGGCGTAGCCCCGCGACTCGTCGCTGTAGTCGCCGATACCGAGACCGATGTAGAAGCCGTCGGCCCGGTACCCGAGCTCGCAGAGGATGTCCCAGACCGCCAGCGAGTCCTTGCCGCCGCTGACGGCCACGAGCACGTGGTCATCGGCGTCGAGCATCGAGAACTCGTCGATGGCCTTCCTGGTCTGGTCGCGGCAGAGGCGCAGGAAGTGCTCCTGACAGAAGTTCGCGTTGTGTCGGCGGACGTCGATGACGGCCGGACCTCGGCAGACCTGGCACTTCATCGGAGCGTCCGCTTCACGTGGCGCCGCCGGAGATCACGGATCGGATCTCCACGACGGCGTCCTTGGCCAGGGTCTTGTCGCCGGGCACGAGCTGTCCGTCCTCGATCACCAGGTGGGATTCGCGGTTGAGGTCGAGCCGCGCCAGCAGCACGGAGACCTGCACGGGGCCCTCCATCTCGAGTTCTCGGCTGGGGTTGCGGAGCAGGACCTTCACTCAGATGACCGGCGCGTGGCGTGGGTGTGACGGATCACGAGTTCTTCACCGGGCGCGAGTGGCTCGGAGAAGCGGATGGGCATCTCGCCCCGCTTCGTGACCTTGCCGGACCAGCGGGCGACATAGCCGAGGCCGAAGATCGCCAACCAGAACCGCGAGCCTCCGAGGAGGCCCTTGCGGACGCTGTTCATCCGCACCGTGCGCTTGATGTAGGTGGGCCCGAAGCCGCGACCGGCCATCAGATCCGCCGGATCTCCACGACGGTCGACTTGGTGGTGCCGACCCGTTTGCCGATCCGGTAGGCGACGAACAGGACGAGCAGGACCCCGCCGACGGCGACCGGCAGCATCTTCTTCGCCGTCGCCTCCGCCTTCTGCTCCGCTTCACCGACGACGCTGCGCAGGCCGGCCTCGATGTCGTCACGGGTGATACGTGTGGGGTCGGCCGACTTGTCGGGTGCCATCACAGGCTCCTCTTCGTGATGCGCCATACGAGCAGTGCGATGACGACCAGGGCGGCGACGAGCGTGGCCAGATAGGGAACCCAGGAGAGATTGCCGGTGAGCGCGGTGCCGGTCTCCTCCTGGAGGACCCGCAGCATGGCGAGCGTGAGCGACACACCGCCGAGCATGAGCAGGAAGCTGCCGGCGACGCCGAATCCGACCCATCGGCCGGCGCCTCGGAGTGGCTCGACGGTTTCTTGTTTCGCGTATGCCTTGACCAACTCGAAGAAGTCGCCCGGGCCCATTCGATCTGCCATCTGGCCACCCACCCTATCCGCCCTGATCGGCGAGAGCCTCCAGTACCTCGGCGCGCTCGCGGATGAGTTGACCGGCCGCGGCGAGGCGAGCGGCCGCTCCGGGCACGCGGAGCAGGCTCATGGCGTCGAACGGATTGAGCTGCGCGAACGCCGCTGCCTCCCAGGTCGCAACCGCCGGATCCTCGTTCAGGATCGGTGGCGGCACCGGACGGTCGGGCTGGATGCGTTCTGCGGCGCGACAAATCCGTTCGATGGACTCGTTGATCCCGGCGAGGGGCGTGGCCCCGAGCTGGTCGAGGTAGTCGAGCGCGTCGTCGTCGGGCCAGTCGGCGACCATGGCGCGCGGATACGGGTCGTCGTCGAGCCACTCGACGACGCGGATGCGGCGCGTCGCGACGGAGATCACCGCCCAGCGGCCGTCCGGGAACTCCTCGAACTGCAGCACCCGTGCGACCACTGCGACATCGGCCCGGACATCGTCGCCACCGACTTCTCGGCCGCGCTCGATCGGCGCGATGCCGAACTCGGGATCGGGTCTGGGGGTCACGTCGGCCGCGAACGCCCGGTAGCGGGGCTCGAAGATGTGCAGCGGGATGACCGAGGTCGGGAGAATCGCGTGTTCCAGTGGGAACATCGGGAGTTCGTACACGGCTACTCGGCGGGAACCGGATCGAGTGGGGTCAGATCGGCGAGGTCCGGCCCGGCCGGGTGCTGGGCGATCGCTTCGAGTACGGCCGGCAGGAGTCCGTCGCACACGGCCTGCGGCCCGAAGGCGCCGGATGCGTCGGGTAGCCAGTCGGCGATCACGGCGAACGTGATGAGGTCGCCGTTGGCGGCCGTTGCGATGCCCGCCATCGACGTGACTTCGGGCCGGGCCGCGGCGGTGACGCGCAGCGACGCGAGCGACGACGGCGCACACGATGCCAGCGGTGAGTCGGCCACGGCGGGCAGCGCCGCCTCGGCGAGCCCGGCGGTCTGCGGATCCAGCACGCCGACGAGGGTCCCGCACTGGGCCCGGTTCTCGAGGGAGAGACCCGAGCCGTCGACCTTCGGGAAGTTGCCGGCCTCGTCCGAACCCAGGAGGCCCAGCTCGACCATCGCGGCGTTGACGAAGAAGATCGCCCCGAGGCCATCGGCCGGATTGCCGCCCCTCAGCGCGGCTTCTCGCCACAGCATCTCGGCGGTGGTCCCATCGGCGAGCGCCCGCTGCGCGATCTCCTCGAGGGCGGGCGACTCGATGCGCGCGACCGGCTCACGATCCACGGCCGACGGCGCATCGCCCGCCTCGGCTCCACCCGTGACGGGCATGTCGAGCGCGACGAGTACGTCGCGAAACGTCGACGCGGCGTGCCCCACGGGATCCGAGGAGCGCACGTTCGCCGATGGGTCGCCGGCGTCGGCCGGGAACGATGTGAACCCGTTGTCGACGAGCAGCCCGGAGGTCAGACCGACGGTCCCGGACCGTCGTTCCGCCGCGGTCCAGTAGGTGTCGCTGAAGACCTGGGGGCTGCCCTCGTACTTGGTGTCGACACCGATGATGCGGCCCCCGATCTCGGTGATGCCGGCATCGCGGAGGGCGACGATCGTCGTGAGGGCGAGCTCCTCCAGCGAGGTGAAGGCCCGTCCGTCGTCGAATCGGCTGATGTAGGGGTTGGTCGACAGCACCGGGTCGGCGCCGCCGAGCAGCCAGAGGTCACCCTCGAGCACGCCCTCCTCGGTGATCACCGCACCGCTCGAGCGAACGACCTCGGTGGTGAAGCCGCCGGTGCCCACGGTGTCGAGGGCGGCCAGGGTCAGGAGTCGTTGGACCTCGCCGGGGATCAATGGCACATCGCTGGCCACCTCGGTGACCGGTTCGCCGTTGACGTGAACCGCCAGGCACGCGAACCCCGTGCCGGCCAGCGCCTCGACCGGTGCCCGCACCGCGGTGTCGAGGAGGTTGTCGGTGGTCGGCTGGCGCAGCCACTCGGGTGCGCGACGAACGCTGAACAGCGGCGTGGCGAGGCTGTCGACGGTCTCGCCCGTCGACGCCTGGTCGGGAGCGGCCGCGTCGTTGGCGCCGCCCGCCAGGACGGACGCGATCACGGCGACCGCGAGGACCGCTGCAGGAAGGAGGAACCGACGCATGTGGGGTCAGGTTACGCAACCGGACGGCGCGGATCGTGCCGCCCCCCTCAGGGTCACGTCGCCGCGGGTTCGAGCGCGGCTCGAAACAGCTCGCGCACGTGGGTCAGGCGGGCGTCGAGCGAGGCATCGTCGAGCGGATCGCGCAGCAGGAGATCGCCGATGAAGGCGACGTCGGAAAAGTACGACAGGAGTGCGCCGTAGCCCGTGAGGAGCAGCTGTTCGGCGTCGTGGCGCCGGAAACGCCCGGCGTCCATCTCTCGTTCGAAGTACTCGACCGCCCGGGCGAACAGTGGCTGCAGGGCCACTCCGAGTTCGATGTGGCCGGTTCCCTCCTCGGCGAGCGCCTCTCGACGGACGATGCGGACGAAGTCGGGGTTGTCCCGGAAGAAGTCGAAACCGGCGGTGAGCACGTAGTCCACCTGATCCCACCCGCTCGCTGACGACTGTGACACCGCGGACTCGACCCGCTGGTACCACTCGGCGAGCGCCCGTTCGAAGACGTCGCGGTACATCGCCTCCTTCGACGGGAAGTGATGGAGCAGGCTCTGGCGACGGATGCCGACGACCGCGGCGATGTCGTTGAGCGACGTCCCGTCGAAGCCGCGTTCGGCGAACAGGCGGCGCGACGCGGTGACGATCGCCTCACGCGTCGTCATCTCCGAGTCGGCAGTCGTTGTCCCCGTCACCGGTCGCATCGTAGTGGGACGAGCGACACAGCCCCCGATAGCGTGCGCGCATGGCCACCGACGCAGCAACGGACATGCAGATCGTCTCTGCCCTCTTCATCGACGAGATCGACCTCCGCCCCGTGGCGGGACCGTCGACCAGGATCGATCTCAAGGGCATCCAGTTCAGTGCGCCGGCCCCGTCACCGTTGCCGCTGACCTGGGCGCCGCATCTCTGCGTGATCATCCGCTGCCCGCTCGAGGCGGCCGGGCAGGGCGTGCTCGAGGTGACCTTCCATCGTGGCGAGGAGCAGATCGCCCGCAACGTCCAACCGTTCGACGTGGAGCCCGGGAAGTTCACCTACCGGCTGGTGCGGGCCGAGCTCGAGTTCGACGACTACGGCTCGATCGAGGCCCGCTGTCGGATCGGTCACGGCCCCCACACCACCGTCCCCTACACGCTCCTCCCGCCGGTGGAGACCGCGTGACCGCTGCCGGCGCCGCGACGTTCGGCGCCGCGATCAGCGAGCATCCAGACCCCGCGCATGCCGTGGCCGAAGCCGCGGGCGCCGTGCTCGATCAGGTCGGTCCCGGCGCCGACGTCGTGCTGCTGTTCGTCGCCGGTGCGCATGCCGACGCCATCACCGACATCGCGTCGGCGGTCAACGCGATCCTCCAGCCGGGCGCACTCATCGGATCGACCGCCGTCGGGGTGATCGGCGGACCCACGGAGACCGAGGACGTGCCCGCCGTGTCGGTCTGGGCGGGACGGACCGGACCGGCCGAGGCCGTCCGTCTCGAGGTGGTGCGCTCACCCGACGGAACCGCCGTGGTGGGGATGCCCGACGGCGCCGGGATCGGTCGACGCACGCTCATCTTGCTGACCGAGCCGTACTCGTTCCCGACCGAGGCGTTCCTCCAGGCCGGCAACGAGCAGTACCCCGGCCTCGCCATCGTCGGCGGGATGGCCTCGGCGGGTGGCCCGGGAGCGAATCGTCTCGTCGTCCAGGGGGAGACCCACATCGACGGTGCGGTCGGCATCTTGCTGCCCGAGGGTCTCGACGACACGACGATCGTCTCGCAGGGTTGCCGGCCGGTCGGTACCCCGCTCATCGTCACGTCGTCGGACCGCAACATGGTGCACGAGCTGGCCTCGCGGCCGGCCCTCGAACGCCTGCGCGGCGTGATCGACGATGCCGACGGCGACGAGCGCGAGTTGCTGTCGCGCGGCCTCCACGTCGGTCTCGTGATCGACGAACGAGCGGCCGAGTTCGGAAGAGGCGACTTCTTGATCCGCGGGGTGCTGGGGGCCGATCACGAGGCCGGTGCGATCCGGATCGGCGACCACGCGCCCGTCGGCACGACGCTGCAGTTCCACGTGCGAGACGCAGCGAGTGCCTCCGAGGACCTCCGGGAGATGCTCGCACCCGTCGGTGCCGATGCTGCGCTGGTGTTCACGTGCAACGGGCGCGGCGTGCGCCTGTTCGGGGAACCCGACCACGACGCCGAGATGGTGCACGCCGCAGTCCACGGCGGCGCCGTCGCGGGCATGTTCTGCGCCGGCGAACTGGGGCCGGTGCAAGGGCGAAACCACGTCCACGGACTGACCGCCTCGATCCTGTTGTTCTACGGCTGAGCATCATCCGAACCGAGTCGCGATCGCTCGGATAGGGTCCGTCGGGTTCCGTCACCTGGGAGTACGAATGACCGATTTCGACGCGCGCGCCGTCAGCACGATTCGCGGCCTGGCCATGGACGCGCCACACGCCGCCCGCTCGGGCCACCAGGGCACGGCGATGTCGCTCGCGCCCCTCGCGCACGTGCTCTACAGCCGGGTCATGAACTACGACGCCGGTCGACCCGACTGGGTCGACCGCGATCGGTTCGTCCTGTCGGCCGGCCACGCGTCGATCCTGCAGTACTCCCTCCTGCACCTGGCCGGGTTCGGCCTCGCGCTCGACGACCTGAAGGCATTCCGGCAGTGGGGTTCCGCGACGCCGGGGCATCCGGAAGTCGGTCACACCGCGGGCGTCGAGGTCACCACCGGTCCGCTCGGCCAGGGTGTCGCCAACATGGTCGGGATGGCCATCGCCGAGGCCCAACTCCGCGCCCGTCACGGCGCCGAGATCTTCGATCACCACGTGTTCGGCATCTGCGGCGACGGCGATCTGTCCGAGGGCATCAGCCACGAGGCCGCGTCGCTGGCGGGTCACCTCGGGCTCGGCAAGTTGGTGCTGTGCTACGACGACAACCACATCACGATCGACGGCGAGACCGAACTGGCGCTCACCGACGACGCGGCGGCCCGGTTCCGCGCCTACGGCTGGGACGTCCACGAACTGGGCGCGGTCGGCGAAGACCTCGATGCGATCGAGGCCGGGATCCGCGCGGCCATGGCGGTCACCGACAAGCCGTCGCTCGTCATCATCCGCACGATCATCGGCACACCCGCCACCGAGTCCGCCAACACCCCCGAGGTGCACGGCTACGCAATCTTCGAAGAAGAGATCGCGGCGACCAAGCAGGTCATGGGCATGCCGCCCGACGAGTCGTTCCAGGTCCCCGGCGATGTCCTCGACGAGTACCGGATCCGGGGTGCGCGCGGCGCCGCTGCCCGAGAGGCGTGGGAATCACGCGTGGCCGCGTTCACCGGAGACCGCAGCGTGCTCGAGGCCCAACTGGCCGGCACCGGTCTGCCCGGTTGGGAGGACGCGCTCCCCTCGTTCGACGTCGGCGACTCGATCGCGACCCGCAAGGCCTGCAATGTCGCGCTCCAGGCGCTGGTACCGCTGGTCCCCGGGCTGACCGGCGGTGGCGCCGATCTCACCGGCAACACCGGCACCGTCATCAAGGACGAGGGCGTGTTCTCCGCGGCGAATCCGGGCGGTCGCCAGATCTACTTCGGTGTACGCGAACACGCGATGGGCGCGATCGCCAACGGGATGGCGCTGCACGGCGGCGCGATCCCGGTGGTCGGTACGTTCCTCGTGTTCGCCGACTACATGCGCGGCGCCGTGCGGCTCGCCGCGCTCTCCCAGGCGCGCGTGCTCTTCGTCTGGAGCCACGACTCCGTGGGCGTCGGCGAGGACGGCCCCACCCACCAGCCGGTCGAGCAGTTGGCATCGCTTCGCGCGATTCCCGGCTTGCGAGTCATCCGGCCCGCGGACGCCAACGAGACCGCAGCGGCATGGCGCGTCGCCGTCGGGTCCGGCGGGCCGACGGCGTTGATCACGACCCGTCAGAACGTGCCGGTGCTCGAGGGCACCTCGGCCGACGGCGTGGCCCAGGGCGCCTATGTCCTGCGTGATGCCGCCGATGCCGCCATCACGCTGGTCGGCACCGGTTCCGAAGTGGCGCTGTGCGTCGACGCCGCCGACCGGCTCGCGGTCGAAGGCGTCGCGGCTCGCGTGGTGTCGATGCCGTCGTGGGAGCTCTTCGAGGCGGCGGGTGCCGAGGTGCAGGCCACCGTCATCCCCCGTTCGGTCCCGTCGATCGCGATCGAGGCCGGTGTCACCCAGGGGTGGCACCGCTGGGTCGACGATGTGGTCGGCATCGATCGGTTCGGTGCGTCGGCTCCGGGCGGTACGGTCTTGAACGAGCTCGGCATGAGCGCCGACAACCTCGTCGCCCGTGCCCGCGAGCTTCTCGCACCCTGATCCCGGAGGACCCATGTCCCGCCTGCACGACCTCTATTCCGAGCACGGTCAGAGCCCCTGGCTCGACAACATCCGCCGCGGATGGATCACGAGCGGTGAGCTCGAGACATGGGTGCAGCGGGGGGTTCGCGGTCTCACCTCCAATCCGTCGATCTTCCAGAAGGCGATCCAGGGCTCCGAGGAGTACGACGAGGAGTTCACCGGTGCGATCCGGGGCGGCCTCGACGTCGAGGCGTCGTACTGGCAGCTGGTCACCAGCGACATCCGTTCCGCGCTCGGCATCCTCCGTCCCGTCTACGACGAATCCGACGGGCTCGACGGCTACGTGTCGGTCGAGGTCGACCCGGGACTGGCGCGCGACAGCGCCGGTACCGAGGCCGCTGCACGCGCGCTCGACCAGCAGTTGGACTCGCCGAATCTCTACGTCAAGATCCCGGCGACGGCAGAGGGCCTCGCGCCGATCGAGCAGATGATCGCCGAGAAGCGGTCGATCAACGTCACGCTGATCTTCTCGCTCGCCCGCTACGCCGAGGTGATGGAGGCCTACATCACCGGTCTCGAGCGGGCCGAGGGGGACCTGTCCGACATCTCGAGCGTCGCCTCGTTCTTCATCAGTCGACTCGACGTCGAGGTGGATCGGCGGCTCGACGCGATCGGTACCGACGAGGCGTTGGCGCTGCGGGGCAAGGCAGCGGTGGCCAACGGCAAGCTCGCCTACGCCCTCTTCCGCGAGACCTTCTCGGGTTCGCGCTGGGAGGCCCTGGTTGCACGGGGCGCGCGTGTGCAGCGACCGCTCTGGGCGTCGACGTCGACCAAGAATCCCGACTACCCCGACACGCTCTATGTCGACGAGCTGATCGGCCCCGACACCGTCAACACCCTCCCCGACAACACGCTCGAAGCCTTCGAGGATCACGGCACGGTCGCGCGGACCATCGATGCCGACCTCGACGAGGCGCGCGACGTGATGGACCGCCTCGCTGCCGTCGGCGTCGACATCGACGACGTCACCCAACTCCTGGAGGACGAGGGTGTCGCGGCATTCGAGAAGAGCTTCGACGAGCTCCTGAGCGTTCTCGCGACGAAGGCGGAAGCCCTCGGCTGATGGATCCGTCGTACAGCACCGAGGCCGAGGCATTCAGGGACACGATCCGGACGTTTCTCGGCGAGAAGCTCCCGTCGAACTGGCAGGGAATCGGCGCGCTCGAGCGCGACGAAGCGGATCGGTTCACCGCCGATTGGCGGCGGACCCTCGCCGACAACCGCTACCTCGCACCTGCGTGGCCGACCGAGTACGGCGGTGGAGGGCTGAGCGAGCTCGAGCAGGTCGTGCTGGCCGAGGAGTTCCAGAGGGCCGGTGTCCCGACCGGTGGACTCAACGACTCGTTCAGCATCCAGATGGTGGGCAACACCATCCTCCAGTGGGGTACGCCGGAGCAGAAGGCCCACTTCCTGCCCCGCATCATCAGCGGCGACGACGTCTGGTGCCAGGGGTACTCCGAGCCCGACGCGGGATCCGATCTGGGACGGCTCGGTTGTCGCGCTCGTCTCGACGGCGACGAGTGGGTCATCGACGGTCAGAAGATCTGGACCTCGGCGGGAATGACCGCCAACTGGATCTTCGTGCTGTGCCGCACCGACCCCGACGCGCCCAAGCATCGTGGCATCAGTTTCGTGCTGTGTCCGATGGAGCAGCCCGGTGTCGAGGTCCGTCCGATCGCGATGCTCTCGGGCGACTCGGAGTTCAACGAGACGTTCTTCACCGGCGCGCGGACCCACAGGGACAACGTGATCGGCGAGGTCAACGGTGGGTGGGCCGTCGCGATGACCCTGCTCGGCTACGAGCGCGGCGAAGCCGCCGCGACCATGCCGATCATGTTCAAGGCCGAAGCCGAGAAGCTGCTGGCCTTCGCGAAGCAGACCGGCGCGTCGTCCGATCCGGTGCTTCGTGATCGTCTCGCCCGGATGCACACCGAAGTCGAGATCATGGGGTACCTCGGCAAGCGATCGCTGACGAACTTCCTCGCCGGCGGCGTGCCCGGGCCCACCGAGTCGATGTTCAAGATCTACTGGAGCGAGTATCACCAGCGGCTCACCGAGCTTGCTGTCGACGTGCTCGGTGCGGCGGCGATGGTGTCGGAGGGCAAGCCGGCCGGCAGTTCGTTCTGGGGAGATCTCCCCGGATCCGGCAACAACACGGCGTCGTGGCTCGGTGCGTTCTACAACGCCCGCGCCGGCACGATCTACGCGGGAACGTCGCAGATCCAGCGCAACATCCTCGGCGAGATGGTGTTGGGGCTGCCCAAGGAGCCCAGACCAACCTGAGGGGTGGGTCTCGCTCGGATTCGCGTACACTCATCGCCAGTGTGTTGCTGCCGAAGGGCATGCAACGGACATACCGGCGCGGATCACGGAACCGACGCCGGGTGGCCAGGTCAGGCGCCGCTCCCCTGCGGGCGACGAAGGCGTGGTTCTCGTCCGAAACGCTTCCTCGTGAAGCACCTGTTTCGCCTGCCGTAGGAGAAAACCGTTACCAGCACCGACGGGGCGGTCCTGACGTCGAGCCAGCTCGATCGTCTGGTCCAAGCCCATCTCGACGGTCGTGCGACCGCCGAGGAGACCGACTATCTGAATCAGCGCCGCGCCGCCTGGTCCGCGAGCCTCTGGCGGCTTCTCGACGAGGCCGAGGCAAAGCTGACCACCGCGCGGCGCGACCTGCGCGGCGCCGAACGGGCGCTCGTGCTCGCCGATCTCGACCGGGACTGCTGGCGCATCGACGAAGTGCTGACCGAGCTCGAAGGCGAGCCTGATCCGTCCGACCTCCAGCCCGAGGACGAACGCCACGCGTCGGCGGCGCCACCCGAGGTCGTGGGCACGGTCCAGCTCCATCTGTCGCGCTCCGACGGGCGGATCGTGGCCTGGGCGTCCGGACCCGGGCAGCGGCCCGAGACCGACGAGCAGGTGCTGCAACGAATCCGCGATCTCGGCGGAGTGGTCGATGATTGGGATGAGCGGGCGACGGTCAAGATTCCCGGCAACGGTCGCGTGGCGACCGTGTCCGCCCCGATCGCGAAGGTCCTGGGGTGGCTCGCTCCACTCGGCGGCACCGCCGACGACGAGCGCGTCGGCGTGAGCGTGACATGGATGGGCATCGCCACGGCGGCCGCCATCGAGATGGTCATGCAGGGCCGCTACGTACCCGAACTGGTCCAGCAGAAGCGTCGCCGGAAGGATCCCTCCACACCGGATCAGGGCACGTTCCGGATGCGCTGGAGCCCGGCGCTCATCGACGACACCGTGCTCGAAGGGCTCGTCGCTTCCGTTCCGGGTGCAGCGATGCTCGGCAGTCGTGAGCAGGAGAAGGAGAAGTTCACGCTCGCCGCGCTGACCGATCTCACCGACGCGATCGTGTCGTTCGCGGCCGGTCAGCTCGAGACCCCGGCCATGCCGCCCCAGGTCACGACCAAGCAGGACGTGGCCGAGGCGGCCCTCTGTCGGCTCGACGGCGAGCCGTTCCTCGCACCGACGAAGTCCGGCGGTGAGCTGGTGCGCCGCATGGGCGTCTGGGCCCAGCCGGTGATGGGTGCGGTCGGGCGTCGACTCGTCGTGCAGCTCGACCCGCCCGATGAGATGGACGCGTGGCACGTCGCCGTCCTCGCGCCGTCGGACGACGGCAAGCTCGAACCGGTCGAGGTCGCCGTCACGACGGGCACCAAGACCCGAGCCAAGCAGACGGCCGCCCAGCTCGCCCGACTCGAGCGACTGTTTCCCGAGCTGTTGCGTCTGGGCGGACGTCGCCGTGGTGAGGTCATCTTGTCGCAGGACGAGGCGTGGAAGCTCATGACCACATCGGGCGACATCCTCCGGGCTGCCGGCTTCGACGTGCGTGTCCCCCAGTTGCGGCGACAGAAGGCCACGGCCTCGCTGCGCCTGACCTCCGAGGCCGACGGAAGCGTCGTGGGGGCCCAGCAGCTGGCCGATGTGCGTTGGTCGGCGGTGTTCGACGAGGTCGAACTCACCGCCGCCGAGATATCGAAGCTTGCCGCAGAGGCCCGACCCCTGGTGAAGTCCCGCGGGCAGTGGGTCGAGATCGACCGGGCCGACCTCGTCGAGGCGGCCGCGGCGCTCGCCGAGCGGGCCGACAAGACCCGGCTCACGGGCGCCGACATGCTCCGCCATGCCCTCGGCCTCGAGGGGTCGCCGCTCGCCGGTGGGATCAACATCGTCGGCGACGGCTGGGCTGCGGATCTCCTGCGCAGCGTCGAAGCGCTGCCGGAGTCTCCCGACACCACGCCCGAGGGGTTCAACGGCGAGCTCCGCAGCTACCAGGCCGACGCATTGGCGTGGCTCAACTTCCTGGGCGATGCCGGACTCGGCGGGTGTCTCGCCCTCGACATGGGGCTCGGCAAGACGCCGACGACCCTCGCCAATCTGCTGGCGGCTCGTGATCTCGGCACCTCGCTCGTCATCGCGCCGCCGGCGGTCGTCGGCAACTGGGCCAGCGAGGCCCGCACGTTCGTTCCCGATCTGCGGATCCTCGTCCACCACGGCGCATCACGGGCAAAGGGGCCCGCCCTCGGTGCAGCGATCCGCAAGGCCGATCTCGTCATCACCACCTACGGCACCGCCGTGCGCGACATGGACGAGCTCAGCGAGTTCTCGTGGGGCAAGGTCGTGATCGACGAGGCGCAGGCGATCAAGAACCCGGCCGCCGAGACCAGTCGCGAGCTGCGACGCCTCGATGCGCACACTCGTATCGCGTTGACCGGCACACCGATCGAGAACGGGCTCGGTGATCTCTGGGCGATCATGGACTGGGCCAATCCCGGACTCCTCGGACCGCGGGCCGCCTTCGTCTCGCAGCTCACACCGGAGAAGCAGAACAGCCACGCGTCCAACGAGGGTGAGCAGGCGCTGCGGGCGCTCAACGGCATCCTCGTCTACCGACGGACCAAGGCCGAACCGGCGATCGCAGAGGAACTCCCCGACCGCATCGACGAGCTCGAGCACTGCGCGATGACCCCCGAGCAGATCGGCCTCTACCAGGCCGTGATCGACACGCTGATCGCCGACAGCGAGCAGCGAGAGCCGGGGACCCCCGAGCGCAAGGGTGCCGTGCTGGCTGCGATCACGGCCCTCAAGCAGATCTGCAACCACCCGGTGAACTATCAGGCCGACGACCGGGGCATCGAGGGGCGATCCGGCAAGCTCGTGCGGCTCAACGAGATCATCGACAACGTGTTCGCAGCCAACGAGAAGGTGCTGGTCTTCACCCACTTCGCCACCTGGGGTGAGACCCTCGCCGGCTATCTCAGCGAGCGGACCGGCAAGACGATCCACTGCTATCACGGCGGCCTCGCCCGGGGCGCCCGTGACCGCCTCGTCGACGAGTTCCAGAAGTCCCCCGGCGCCGGTGCCATGGTGCTCTCGCTCAAGGCCGGCGGCACCGGACTCAACCTGACCGCAGCGAACCATGTGGTGCTCTACGACCGATGGTGGAACCCGGCGGTCGAGGATCAGGCTCGCGACCGGGTGTGGCGCATCGGCCAGGAGAACACGGTCATCTGCCATCGCCTCGTGTGTCCGGGAACCATCGACGAGCGCGTCGAGGAGGTCGTCGCCGGCAAACGGCAGATCGCCAACCTCACCCTTCCGAAGTCGAGTTCGATCGGCGATCTCGATGCCAACCAGCTGCAGATGGCGCTCGGCATCGATGCGTCGGCGCTCCTCGACGTCGAGGGTGAGATCACAGAATCGACCACGTCCGAGGAGGTCGTGTCGTGAACGAGCGGAATCAGTCCCGCCGCAAGCGACCGCGTTCGCGGAATCGCAGCGGTGGCGCGAATGCGCCGGCGTCGGGTCAGGGCGCCCAGAAAAAGGACGCACCGAAGGTCGACCTGCGGGAGTTCTGGGGCGACCCCGAGCTCCTGCCCGATCGAATCGACGGGATCCGGCACTCCCCCGACGTGCGTGCCGTGCTGACGTCGTTGGGTCGCCCTCCGCTGACCGGCAACGAGACGCCGGCCGAGCATTGGTTCTCGCTCGTCTACGAGCGGGCCGCGTTCCTCGCCGGCGCGCTCGCCGCCGCCGGCGCCCTCGAAGCAGTCGACGATTCGGCCGAGAACGGATAGGTCGTCCGGCCCCTTTTTCGACCTCACGGTGCGTCATTGCGGGCCGCCACCGTCAGTGGCTGCGATTCTGGTAAAGCGGGGTTGCCCACGCGTCGACTCCTATTGGACGAATCGCGCCACAGGGGGTGAACCATGCGACGAAGCCTTCGGTCAGCCACGGTGGCCATCGGCGCGCTCGTCGTCACGCTCGGAAGCGTCATGCCCGCCGGGGCCGTCGCCGGGTTCGGCGATGTGGCCGGCGACGAGTTCTACACCGAGGCCGTGCAGTGGATGGTCGACAACGACATCACCTCCGGGACCTCGCCGGGCTGCTTCTCCCCCGGAACGGCGACGACGCGCGGTCAGGTCGCCACGTTCATCCATCGTGTGCAGGGAGAACCCGCCGGCGGCGACTCCGGTTTCGTCGATGTCGCCCCTGGCGCGTACTACGCGGACGCGGTGGGCTGGATGGTCGAGGACGGGATCACGACCGGGACGACGCCGATGACATTCGCACCGGACCGGCTCGTGACCAGGGGTGAGTTGGCGACGTTCCTTTACCGGGCTGCGGGGTCGCCGGCCAGCGGCAGCGAGTCGTTCGTCGATGTCGCAGCTACGGACTTCTTCGCCGACGCCGTTGGCTGGATGGTGGCCGAGGGCATCACCACCGGTACCTCCGCCACCACCTTCTCCCCTTCCCGCTACGTCACCCGCGGCGAGGTGGCTGCGTTCCTCTACCGGGCGGCCGGCAGCCCTGACGTCGATGTCATCGCGGGCGGCGACTGCGCGACCGCCGCGGCCGAGGTGGAACTGGCGGTCGCCGAGGCCCAGTCGTTCAATCGGCTCAACGAGCTCCGGGCCGGTCTCGGGCTCGCGCCGCTGGTCCGCCTCGCGTCGATGGATGCCGATGCCCGCGACTGGTCCCGGACCATGGACGTGACCGGCGACTTCCATCACAGCGATCTCCCCTACGGTGAGAACATCGCATGGTGGAGTGCGGGATACGCGTCGCCCGAGGCGGCGGCCGACAAGATGCACGAACTGTGGGTCAACAGCCCGGGGCACTACGCCAACATGACCAATCCGCACTACACGGCGGTGGGGGTCGGATTCTGGCGGTCGGATTCCGGCGGGTGGCACGCCACCCACGTGTTCGCGTCCTGACGCCCGGTCGTCCCCCGGAGTCGGTTGCAATTCGAAACTGACCCGGTTTAGAGTCCCGGCACGATGTCCTCGACCGGCGACTGCTCGATCCAACGCACGCTCGACGTGATCGGCGATCGCTGGACGCTGCTGATCCTGCGAGACGTCTTTCGCGGGGTGCGCCGGTTCTCGCAGATCCAGCACGACCTCGGTATCGCCCGGAATCTCCTCACCGATCGCCTCTCCGCTCTCGTCGAGGCCGAGGTCGTCGAGAAGGTTCCCTACCAGGACCGGCCGCTGCGCCACGAGTACCGCCTCACCGAGAAGGGCCGAGCCCTGTCGCCCGCGCTGCTCGCGTTGATGCGGTGGGGCGACGACTGGTGCAGCGACGACGGAGCGCCCACCGAACTCGTGCACGACGAATGTGGCACCCGGCTCGAACTCCAGCCGTGGTGCACCACGTGCAATCTCCCCGTCTCCCCCACCCAGATCTCGTCACGACCGGGTCCCGGCCGTCAAACCCCCGAGGAAGCAGTCCATGCCTCGTCCTGATCTCCTGGCCCTTCCGCTCGACGAGCTCATGGCTCGCGCCCGGGCGGTACGAGACGAGGCCCACGGCACCGTGGTCACGTTCTCGCCCAAGGTCTTCATCCCGCTCACCATGTTGTGCCAGGACAAGTGCGGCTACTGCACGTTCGCCCAACCGCCGGCCCGGCTCGACGCGCCGTACCTCGATCCCGAGCAGGTGCTCGACATCGCCCGGCGCGGCGCCGAGATGGGATGCCACGAGGCGCTCTTCACCCTCGGTGAACGACCCGAGAAGCGGTATCCGGTGGCCAAGGACTGGCTCCGACGCCACGGCTACGACACCACGGTCGACTATGTGATCGCGATGGCACGATTGGTGCTCGACGAGACCGGTCTGCTCCCCCACGCCAACACCGGCGCGATGTACGCCGACGAACTCGCCCGCCTGCGGGCGGTCTCGCCGAGCCAGGGGATGATGATCGAGTCGCTGCGCGACGATCTCGACTGTCACCGGGGCGCGCCCGACAAGGAACCACAACGGCGACTCGACACGCTCGAGTGGGCCGGTGAGCAGAAGATCCCCTACACGACCGGCATCCTCGTGGGCATCGGTGAGGACCGCGAGGACCGGGTGGCGGCGCTCGAGGCGATCGCCGCGTCGCATGTCCGCCACGGACACGTGCAGGAAGTCATCGTGCAGAACTTCCTGCCCAAGGACGGTACGGCGATGCACAATGCGCCGCCCTGTCCCCGCCCCGACTATCTCGAGGCGATCGCGCTGGCCCGGCTGATCCTGCCCGCCGACGTGCACGTTCAGGCGCCGCCGAACCTCTCCGACGACTTCGGGGACCTGCTCGACGCCGGTGTGAGCGACTGGGGTGGCGTCTCGCCCGTCACTGCCGACCACGTGAACCCGGAGCGCCCGTGGCCCGATCTCGATCGTCTCCGCGAGGTGACGGAGGCGCGAGGCCACACGCTCGCGCCGCGGCTCACGATCCACTCACGCTTCGCGTGTGATCCCGACACCTGGATCGACGAGGGCCTGCGCTTCGCGGTGATGGATCGTTCCGACAGCGACGGGTTCGCTCGCGATGATCCGGGCTCGGTCTGGCCCGAACGCACGATGGAGAAGGCCAAGGTCGGCGACGGCGCCGAGTTCGATCTCGTCGGCGACCTCTCGACGCAGTGGTATGTCGGGGCGGGCGGCGATCCGCAGGTACTCGTGCCCGGCCGCGTCTCCGCCCGCGCCGGGAGCGCGGTCGCCGAGGTCCTCCAGGGTGTGCGCGACGGCCAGGACGTGGGGTTCGACGAGATCCTCACGCTGTTCCGGGCACGCGGCCCCGAGGTTGCGGCGGTGGCCGAGGTGGCCGACGAGCTCCGTGCCGAGATCGTCGGCGACGACGTCACCTGGGTCGCCAACCGCAACATCAACTACACCAACGTGTGCACGTTCAAGTGCCGGTTCTGCGGCTTCTCGAAGGGGCCGATGTCGCTCAACCTCCGCGGCACCCCCTACCTCCTCACGCTCGACGACATCGCCGATCGTTCGATCGAGGCCGCCGAACTCGGGGCCACCGAGGTGTGCCTCCAGGGTGGGATCCATCCCGACTTCGACGGCGACTACTACATCGACGTCGCCCGGGCGGTCCATGCCGCGGTACCCGACATGCACATTCATGGCTTCACGGCGCTCGAGGTGACCGAGGGGGCGAAGCGCAACGGCGAGCCCCTGGTCGACTACCTCACCCGTCTGCGCGACGCCGGCCAGCGCTCATTGCCCGGCACCGCGGCGGAGATCCTCCACGACGAGGTCCGTGAGACGCTCTGCCCCGACAAGATCAACACCGAGGAATGGCTCGAGGCCCATCGGGTCGCGCACTCGGTGGGCCTCGGTTCCAACGTCACCATCATGTTCGGCTCGATGGAGCGACCGGAGCACTGGGTCCACCACATCCTGCGGACCCGGGCGCTCCAGGAGGAGACCGGCGGGTTCACCGAGTTCGTCGGCCTGCCCTTCGTCCACATGGCGTCGCCGATCTATCTGCGCAGGATGGCTCGGCGGGGCCCGACCTGGCGCGAGGTGCTCCTGATGCACGCTGTCGCCCGCATCGCCTACCGCGGTCGGATCGACAACATCCAGGGCTCCTGGGTGAAGCTCGGATTCGGCTCGATCGCCCAGCTGCTGCAGGCCGGCGCGAACGATCTCGGCGGCACGCTCATCGACGAGAACATCTCTCGGGCGGCCGGCGCCGATCACGGCACCGGTGTCACTCCCGACGACTTCCGGCGGGTCGTGGAGCCGCTCGGTCGACGGCTCGTCCAGCGCACGACGCTCTACGGACGGCCCGATCTCGATGCGTTGCCGCTCCGGACCACCCGGCGCACCCGGATCGCCATTCCGGTGGCGGGCGCCTAGAGGCCCTGCATGCTGCGGGTGTCGGCGTCGAACTCCGCACGCCCGGCGTCGGCCGAGGCGTTGTGGCTGGAGCGACTGGCGTAGAACGAGTCGCCCGGTTTGCCGATTCGCAGGAGTCGCTTGACGAGTCGGAGCATTCGCACGCGAAGGGTCATGGGCAGAGACTAGACCATTCCTGGCACCCGGTCCGGGCGCAGAAGGGATCATCGTGCATGCAACCGTCCTGATCGCCGGGGGAACGGCCCGGACGTCACTGTCGCTGCGGCGTGGAGCACCACGTACGGCATCGACGCTCGGCCTGCGGTACTCGGTCGTCGCCACGGCGGCGCCGCTCGGGACAGGTGTCCCGCGCCCCCAGTTCGGCCGAGCGACGCTGGTCGCGTTCTGGGACGATGCCGAGGCGGCCGACGCGGGCATCACCGGCCCATGGTCATCCGGTGAGTTCGAGGGGCTTCGGATCGACGCGACCGCGGAGCGAGCCATCGGCAGCTGGCCGGGTGTGCCGACCGACCTTCCGACCGGCCCAGAGCCACTCCACGACGGCGCCGTCCTGGTCATCACCATCGGACGGCTCCGGTTGCTCCAGGCGCCCCGCTTCTTCCGAGCCGGCGCCAAGGCCGAACGACACATCCTCGCCTCACCCGGGTTGACCTGGGCGACCGGTCTCGCCGCCCCGGAGCGGCGGACACTCTTCACGGTGTCGTGGTGGCACGACCAGGCGGCGATGGACGCGACGGTCCGTGGCGCGGGCGACCATCGAGACGCGATGACCGAGCAGGCGAGGAAGGACTTCCACCACGAGTCGGCGTTCATCCGTTTCCGGCCCGTGGCCGTGCGCGGCTCGCTCCAGGGCAAGAACGGCGTCGCGGACCTGGTGCCGTGACCGCGGGCTACAGCGGCACACCGCTGCCGAAGAAGTTGGGAATCAAGGCCGGCCATGTCGTCGCGGCGCTGGACGCACCGGGGCACCTCGAAGCGCTGCTCGCTCCCCTCCCCGACGGTGTGGTGCTGCGCGAGTCGGCCCGCGGGAAGCCGGACGTGAGTCTCGTCTTCTGCGCCGACCGCCGGGCGCTCGATCGCCGCCGCCGTCAGCTGTGGACGCTGGCCTTCCCCGACCGGTCGGTCTGGGTGTGTTGGCCGAAGAAGTCGAGCCCGCGCTTCGTCGACCTGACCGAGGACCAGGTCAGAGAGGTCGTGCTGCCCGACGGGCTCGTCGACGTGAAGGTCTGCGCGATCGACGATGACTGGTCGGGACTCAAGGTCGTGGTCCGGAAGGAACTACGCGGGAGTTGACGGCGGCTATCTTCGGACGGTGACCGACTTCCCCTCGAACTATCGGACCGGCGACGACGACCTCGATCGGGAACTGGTCGCCCTGCTCGACGCGCATGTCGACCCCGCGGATCGCGAATTCGTCTTCGAACTGATGGTGTCGGCGATCCGGCTGTCTCGCGAGGAAGTCGATCGGGGTGAACTGAAGATGGTGGCGGCGGCCGTGAAGGAGTTTCGCTACGCCTTCGGGGTCTTCGCTCCCTACGAGGGCATCCGAAAGTGCACCGTGTTCGGCAGCGCCCGTACCAAGGTGGGCGACCCTGCCTACGTGTGCGCCCACGACTTCGCCGAAGCGATCGCCGCCCGTGACTGGATGGTCATCACCGGCGCCGGCCCGGGAATCATGGAGGCCGGCCACGAAGGTGCCGGCGCTGACAAGAGCTTCGGCGTCAACATCGTCCTTCCGTTCGAGTCGGAGGCCAATCCGGTCATCGCCGACGACCCCAAACTCATCAACTTCAAGTACTTCTTCACCCGCAAGGTGATGTTCGTCAAGGAGTCGCACGGCTACGTCATGTTGCCGGGCGGCTTCGGCACGATGGACGAGGCGTTCGAGTTGTTGACCCTCGTACAGACCGGGAAGTCGACGCCGGCCCCCATCGTTCTGCTCGATCCGCCGGGAGGGACCTATTGGAAGCGATGGAAGGAGTTCGTCGAGATCGAGCTGCGTGACGAGGGAATGATCACCCCGGACGATCTCTCGCTGGTCAGGGTGACCGACTCGATCCAGGAGGCGGTCGACGAGATCTGCGACTTCTACCGCACCTACCACTCCATCCGCCAGGTCGGGTCGCGCCTGGTGCTACGCCTCCACCGCGACATCGGCGACGAGGAGTTGGACACGCTCAACGATCGCTTCGGCCACATCGTGGCGAAGGGGCGGATCGAGCGGATCGACGCGACCGACGCCGAGAGACGCGACGACGACCACGTCGACCTGTTCCGGCTGGCCTTCCGCTTCGACAAGCGGAGTTGGGCGGGCGTGCGTCAGATGATCGACGCCCTCAACGCTGCGTCGTAGGTCGGCCTAGGCGAACGGGTCGTCGTTGGGTTCGTCGAGGAGGTGGATCGCCTTCTCGACGGCGCGCCGGGCCCGGGTGAGCCGCTTCTCGTCGACCGGGAGTTCGGTACCGCCCGCGTCGATCGATTCGCGCAGTCGCTGAATGGCCAGGTCGGCCAGGTCCTCGGCGATCACTTCCAGCCGGTTCTTGATCTCGTCGAACTCTCCTGCCACGTAGGAGACCGTATCGGGTGACGACAGGGCTACCGTCGCCGGGATGGATGCGGCCGACCTGCACGAATGGGTGACCTTCACCGACGACGACGGCCACAGCTGGCAGTTCGACGTCACGTTCATGATGAGCAACTACGGCTGCATCTACGGCCGAGGCTGTCCCGGCGTGTTCACCGAGCTCGCTCCGGAGTACGAGCACGGCTGCTGCACCTATGGCGCACACTTCGTCGACAAGGCAGACCGGGAGGCAACCGCGAAGCGCGCGGCCGAGCTCGGGCCCGACGAGTGGGAGCTGCGCGACCGAGCAGAGGAGATGGGCGGCGCCATCCACAAGAACGACGACGGCGACTGGGTGACCCAGACGGTCGACGATGCCTGCATCTTTCTGAACCGGCCCGGCTTCGCGAAGGGTGCGGGCTGCGCGTTCCACCAGGCCGCCGTCGCCCGCGGTGAGCGCCCGCTCGACTGGAAACCCCAGGTTTGCTGGCAGGTTCCGCTGCGCTTCGATCAGTGGACCGACGACAACGGCGTCACCACCTACCTGTTGCGGGAATGGAAGCGCCACGACTGGGGTGAGGGTGGCGCCGAGTTCGCCTGGTGGTGCACCGACGATCCTCTGGCCTTCAACGAGGATCGGCCCGTGTGGCGATCGTTACGCGAGGAGATCGTCGAGCTCGTCGGCCAGGGTCCCTACGAGAAGCTCGTCGACTATCTCGTGCATCGCGAGGCCACACATCCCGAGGCCCCGGTGTTCCTCCCCCACCCTCAGGTCCGACGTCGCGACGAGAATCCCCTGACATGACGCTCAGGTAGGCCCTCGTTCGGCCGAAAGGAGCGTTGTGACTGCTTTTACCAGCGATGATCTCAACGCCGCGGCCGATGAAGCGGGAATGATCTTCCCCGCCTACGTGATCGACCAACTGGTCGCGGCCATCGACTCGGGCAAGCATGTGATCCTCACGGGCCCGCCGGGTACCGGCAAGACCACCCTCGCCTACATCGCGTCGGAGGTCGCCCGCAAGGCGATGTTCTGCACCGGCTACCTGCCGACCACGGCCACGACGGAGTGGACCACGTTCGAGACGATCGGCGGTCTGCAGCCCACCGCCGAGGGACTCATCTTCCGGCCCGGCCTGTTCGTGGAAGCCATCGAGACGGGGCGCTGGCTCGTGATCGACGAGTTGAACCGGTCGAACTTCGACCGGGCGTTCGGCCAGCTCTTCACCGTGCTGTCCGGATCCGCCGTCGTGTTGCCGTTCAAGCGCAAGGGCCAGCCCCACCCGATCTCGCTCGTGCCGAGCGGGGTGGAAGCGCCCGAGGACACCGACGTCATCCGGGTCTCGGCGAACTGGCGCATCATCGCCACGATGAACGTGTTCGACAAGAACCTGCTCTTCGAGATGTCGTACGCCCTCATGCGCCGATTCGCCTTCATCGAGGTGGGAACGCCGCCCGAGAGCGCCTACCGCGAACTGCTCCAGGGCAAGGGCGAGGTCGTCCAGCATCTGCTCGGCCTGCGGGCGTTCAGCGATCTGGGCCCGGCCGTCTACATCGACGCGGCCAAGTACGCAGCCCGCCGTGCCCGCGACGGCATCACCGAGTCGCGACTCATCTACGAGGTCTTCTACGCCTACTTCCTGCCCCAGTTCGAGGGCATGGAGGAACGGCGGGCGATGACCCTCTACCGCACCGTGGCCGAACACCTCGATCCGCCGGAACAGCTCGAGGCACAGCGGACGATCAGCGACATCCTCGGTGTCGAGCTCGTGGTGTGAGCACCCCTCGGCTCGATCCTTTCGATGCCTCGCTCGAGCCCACGGCCGAGTTGTGGAACCGGTTGGCCCGTCCCTTCGACATGGCCCACACGGTCGACGCACTCCTCGGCCTGTCGACCGATGTCGTCGAGCAGCTCGTGGGTGTGCTCCTCGCGACGTGCGACGAAGCCGAGACGCTCCTGCACGACATGCCTCGGACCCTGCGGACCCTGAAGACCTCCGTCGGATCGAACAACGAACGCTGTGTGGGAGAGCTCCGCGGTGCCATCCAGTGGTCCGAAACCCTGGCGGCCCAGGCGTCGAGTCTCGGCAACCGCGACGTCTACGTCTGCGCCTCGACGCGCCGGGCCTACGACATCGAGGAGAACCAGGTCCTCGTCGGCGCCTTGCAGGCCGTGGCGAGAGCGGGTGCCGGCGTCGACATCGTCGACCAGGACTCCTACGAGGACGAGGGCCTTCGGCGCGCTCGCCACAACGCCAAGGTGGCTCGGCGCTACCTCGACCACCGCACGCTCGAAGCGGTGCGGGTCGACGGCCGGCCATCGGCCCGTGCGATCAAGCGCACCCGTAGTGGGAAGTCGAGAGCCGCCTATCTGCCTGCGCTCGCGATGCTCGAGCGGGTCAACGAGCCGCTGTCGCTCGACGAGCTCTCGCCCTACTGCGACCAGCGCACCCGTGTGCAGCACGGCGTGCTCGTGGGGGTCATCGAAGAACTCGAGGCCCGGGGGATGCGGGTACCGGCCCTGCGCGCCGAGGGCGGATCGCTCTTCGCCGGTCCGGTCGAGTTCGTGCATCCTCGCCGGCGAGGCGATCGATCCCGGCTGCACGGGATCCTCATCGGCAATGTGCTGGTCGACGTGCCGGAGCGGCTCAAGAGCCGCGATCGTCGGGCCACAGAGCTCGAACTCGAAGCCCGAGCACACGGGCGACGGGTGGTGGCGATCGTCGAGCCGACCGACATCGTCCACGCCGTCGATGTCGCCGTGATCGCGGCCCGAGGCGGCTGAGTCGCTCCCCATCGGTGTGAGCCGCCCGTCGCGGGTGTAGGAAGAGAAGGCGTGAAGAAGTATCTCGCTGCCGTCGCCGGCGGCCACGACCTCCGACTCCTGGCTGCCTCCGTTGCGACGGGTGTCGTCGTCGCGGTCATCGTGGCGATGTTCGAGGCGCTCACCCAGCCGGTGCTCTTCGAATGGCTGCTCGAACAGTCGCTCGTCGTGATCGTCTTCGCGCCGGTGGTCGGATTCACCGCCGCCCAGCTGATCTTGCGCTTTCTCGGACGGGGGACGACCGCGTCGACATCAGACGAGTACATCCGGGTCTTCCACGACCGACACCCTCGGCTCCCGATCGGCGAACTCCCGGGCAAGTTGCTCGCCGGGGTCGCGACGATCGGCATGGGTGGCGCGGTCGGGCTGGAAGGTCCGTCGATCTACGCAGGGTCGAGCATCGGACTCTGGACCCACGAGAAATTCGGTGGGTTCCTGCGTCGGGACGAAGCGCGCCTGCTGCTGACCGCCGGCGCCGCAGCTGGCGTGGCCGCGGTGTTCAAGGCACCGGCGACGGGCGTCATCTTCGCGCTGGAGGCGCCCTATCGCGACGACGTCACACCGCAGGCGTTGCTGCCGTCGCTGCTCGCGGCGGCAGCCAGCTATGCGACATTCGTGTCGCTGGTGGGTACCGAGCCCGTCATCCCGTTCTTCGCCGAGGGCAGCGTCCTGCTCGAGGAGGAGGGCAGCGTGTCGGTGCTCGGGGTCAACCTCTCGGATCTGCTCGGCGCATTGCTCCTCGGTATCGCGGCCGGGCTTGCGGGTCGTGGGTTCGCCTGGCTGATCCGGCGGGCGAAGGCCGGCGCCAAGACGGTCCCGCTCCCGACCCGGCTCCTCGTCGCCGGCGCGTCGATGGCCGCACTCGCGTGGATCGCCCAGGAAGCGTTCGACGAGCCGCTCACCCTCGGCCCGGGCACGCAGGCGATGGGTTGGGTCGTCGGCGGGCACGGGCTCGGTCTCATCGCGCTCCTTTTCGGGTTACGGGTCGCTGCCACCATGGCGACGGCCTTCGCCAGCGGTGTCGGCGGGATGTTCATTCCGCTCGCCGCGCTCGGCGTGGTGCTCGGCGAGTTCGTGGGGTCGGCGATCGGCAAGAACGACACGGCGCTCTACCCGATCCTCGGTCTCGCCGCGTTCCTCGGGGCGGGCTATCGAGCCCCGATCGCGGCGGTGATGTTCGTCGCCGAGTCGACGGGCGGTGTCGGGTCGTTCGTGGTGCCCGCCCTCGTCGCCGCGGCGGTGAGCCAGGTCGTGGCCGGGCCGTCGTCGATCGCCGATTACCAGCGGACCCGGCGGCTCGGCCATCTCGAGCGGCGATTCGAGTTGCCGTTGACCTCGATTCTCTCGACCGACGTGTTCACCGTGCCGTCCGACGCGACGGTCTCGGAGTTCGTCTACGTCCATGTGCTGGGTCGACGCGAGCGGATCGTCCCGGTGGTCGACGGTGGCCGGTTCGAGGGCATGGCCCGCCTCGAGGACATCTCCGAACTCGACCGCGATCTCTGGGAGGAGACCACCGTGGGCGACTGCATGGCGACCGATCTCCCCACCGGGCGCCCGTCGTGGACGCTGCGCGACGCGGTCGCGGCGATGGATGCGTCGCGTACCGACGTCCTCGCCGTCACCGACGGGGAGGGTCACTTCATCGGTGTGGTCACCGAGGACGAAATCCTCAAGCTCGACGAGATTCTCGACGAGACCGGCGGCTGATCCGACCGGTCAGCCGTCGTCGGACTCGGCGTCCTCGAACTCGTCGGCCCATGCCAGGTGCTCCGGCTTGGGCTCGCCATCGTCGTCTTCGTTGAAGCTGTCGAGGAGGGCGTCGAAATCGCCGTCATGTGAGCGTTTCAGCTCACGGGCCTCCTCATAGCGCCGGTGTCGCCCCTTCTTCACCTGATGAGCTCCCATTCGACAACGTCAAGACGACCGATTGTAGCCCCGTTCGAGCCGTGCGCCCACGTCACACGACAGGTCGTTTGGATCGTTCCTCGAGGACGACCGCCCCGTTCTCGAATGCGAGTGCCGCGTCGCCCGACACGAGCCGACGGATCGGTCCCCCGGCGACCGCGGCCCGCCAGCCGGTGGCGAGGCGGGCGTCGTCGTCGCCGCGGACCAGCGCCTCGACATCGGAACGGGTGGCGAGAAGCGCGGGGTCCAACGCCCGGTCGTGGGCGACCTGGTTGACCCACGCAGCGACGAGCGCCACCGCGGGTCGGAGATCTTGCTTGTCGGCGGGTCGCCGGGGCGGTCGAGGAGGTTGCCAGTCGGACGCGATCCCCTCGGCGACGGCCGCCAGGATGGCCGGCCCCAATGACCCCTTGGCGAGACCCTTGTCGATGCCTCGCACCCGGGTGAGCCCCTCGAGGTCGGTCGGCGCGGCCTGGGACACGCCGACGACGGCGATGTCGGAGAGCACGAAGCGTACGGGCTGGTCGATCTCGGCCGCACGCCGCTCGCGCCACGCAGCCACCGAGCGGGCGATCGTGAGCGCCTTGCCCTTGAGATGGCGGGCCTCCTTGATCTTGCGCCATGCCTCGTCGGGGTCGCGCGGGCCGCGCCAGCGGGTGCGCATGATCTCGCATTCGTCGGCGGCCCATTCGGTCCGCCCCCGCTCCTCGAGTTGGGCCGAGAGGCGGTCGTGGATCTCGAGCAGGCGGTCGACGTCGGAAGCCGCGTAGTCGAGCTGTGCCTTGCCCAACGGACGATCGAGCCAGTCGGTGAGCCGGTTCGACTTGGGGAGCTGGACTCCGAGTTCGCGTTCGTGCAACGAGGCGAGGGACGGGGTGGACATGCCGAGGAACCCGGCTGCGATCTGTGTGTCGAACAGACGCTTCGGGACCGCCCCCGTGGCGAGCTCGAGCACCTCCAGATCCTGCGACGCGGCGTGCAGCACTGCGAGCGCATCGCTGTCCATCACGGCTCGCAGCGGCGCGAGGTCGACGGCCAGGGGATCGATCAGCACGAGGTCGCCGGGCCAGGCGATCTGGACCAGCGCGACCTTGGGCCAATAGGTCCGCTCGCGGTGGAACTCGGTGTCGAGCGCGTAACGAGGTTGCTCGAGCAGCGCCTCGACCACGGGGTCGAGGTCGTCCTGGCGGTCGATGATGCGGTAGTCGACCACCCGTCTCAGCCGCCGACGCCCGAGACGCTGGGCTTGCCGGATTCGACCCAGGCCCCCATGCCCCCGGCGACGTTGACGGCGTCGATGCCCTGCGAGCGGAGGAACTCCGCCGCTCGGGCGCTGCGGCCGCCCTTGGCGCAGATCACGTAGACCGGTCGGTCCGTCGGGAAGCGTTCGACTGCAGCGGTCACCGTTCCGAGAGGGACCAGCGTCGCCCCCTCGATGTGGACGTTCTCCCACTCGTCGTCCTCGCGGACATCGAAGACCGGGGCTCCGGTGGCAAGTTGGCGTTCGAGTTCGTCGACGTCGATTTCGGGCAAGTCCATCTCGGCGATGCTAGCGAGGCGAGCCGGCACAGGACTCACCGGCCCTCACCGTCCAGGTCCTCCGGGCGATCGGCGTCGCGGAACCAGCGCGGGTCGCCCCCGAGGAAGCGGGCGACGGTGAGCGACCCGACCGCCTCGCGTGGGGCCCGCACTCCGGCGAGGAACGCAGCGCGCAAGGTGTCGAGCGCCGATCGGCGCCACACGGCATGCATCCATTGCATCTCGCCGTCGACGACGGGGACGGCGACGTCGGCGCTGCCGAGGGCATCGACGACGCTGCCGACCGCGATCGCCGACGCGTGGGTCAGATCGCAGGCCAGGACTGCGACCAGGTCGGTCGGTACGGACTGCAGCGCCGTGAGGATGCCTCCCAGCGGACCCTGGCCGGGCCAGAGGTCGCCGACCGCCTCGAGTCCGAGTGCTTCGATCGCGGCCCGGTTGCCGCCGACCACCACGACGGGATCGGCACCCGCCGAGGCGAGCGCCTGGACCGCACCTTCGACGAGGGTGCGGCCGTCGAGCGAGATCAGGGCCTTGTCGGTGCCCATGCGGCGGGATCGTCCTCCGGCGAGAACCGCCCCGCCGAACGACTCGGCTCGCTTCGCGGGTGCCGCGTGGTTCACTCTGCGGGCGGCCATTCGGGGTCGAGCTGCTTGAGGAAGAGGGCGCAGCGTTCGTCTTCATCGGTCTCGCCGATCGCGGCGGCCATGCGCTGGAGGCCGCTCAGGGCGCGCAGGAAGCCGCGGTTCGTCTCGTTGCGCCAGCGGACATACCCACTCCCCCGCCAACCGCTGGCCCGGAGCCGATCGAGGCCGCGGTGATAGCCGGTCCGGTAGGCCGCGTAGGCCAGCGCAGGCTCGTCGACGGCATCGCCCAGGGACGCCCATGCCGCCAGGAAGGTGGGCCAGCGGGCGCAGACGGCACCGACGGCGGCAACCCTGTCGTCGGCCGCCAGCGCGGCGTCGAGCGCGGCGAGCGCCTCGTCGGGTTCGGGCGCCAGCACGGTGTCGGGCGGACCCTCTCGGTACAGGTTGACGTCGGTCATGGCCGGGATCCTACCGACATGACCCGGTGGCGTCGGGCGGCGGCCCTACGATCTCGTCGTGATGTTCGCCGCACTCCCCGACTGGCTCGACCCCGAACTCCTCACGTGGATCATCCTGGTCGTGATCGCGGTCGTGCTCTATCTGATGTACGTCGTGGTGCGCTTCGTGCATCGGATCGCGCTCAAGCTCACGCTGTTCGTCCTGCTCGGCGGGATCGGGCTCTCGCTGTGGGTGCAGCGAACGGACCTCGAGGACTGCGCCCGCACGTGCGAATGCAGCCTCTACGGCCAGACGGTCGAGGTGCCGTGGGAGCAGTTGCCCGAAGACGTCCGGGTCCGTCTCGGTGACGGCGAGGTCGGATGCCGGGTCCCGCCCGAGGTCGACGCCTAAGGGACGCGCTCGATCCGCAGCACGTTGGTCGATCGGCTGCGGCTGTCGGAGCCGGCGAGCACGGCGACCGTCTCGCCCGATCGGATGTGACCCTCCGCCTTCGCGTGGCGGATGGCTTCGGCGACCATGTCCTCGTTGCTGTCGCGGGGCTCGATGAGCATCGGGAGCGTGCCCCAGCTGAGGGTCAGCTGCTGCACGGTCGCCTCGTTGACCGAGAAGCCGAGAATCTCGGCCTCCGGGCGGAACCGGGCGATGGATCGCACCGTGAATCCCGAGCCGGAGATGCACAACACGTGTTCGATACCGAGTTCCTGCGTGGCCCGCCAGGTCGCCATGGTCATGGCGTCGGTGACCGACGCGGCACCGGCCTCCTCGTCGGTCATGCGGAAGTCGGCGAGCATCTGCGCCCACTGTTCGTGGTCCATCTCCTCGTCGGCGCGTCGCGCGATGCGACTCATCGTGCGCACGACGTTGACGGGGTCTGTTCCGATCGCCGTCTCGCCCGAGAGCATGACCGCGGAGGAGCCGTCGAACACCGCGTTGGCGACGTCGGATGCCTCGGCCCGGGTGGGTGCGGGGCTGGTCACCATCGACTCGAGCATCTGGGTGGCGGTGATGACCGGTCGGCCGCCGGCGATGCAATCACGGATGATCTGCTTCTGGAGGTGCGGAAGATCCTCGAGGCTGCACTCGTTGCCGAGGTCGCCACGGGCGACCATGATCGCCCCGGCGGCCTCGATGATGCCGGGCAGGTTGTCTACCGCGGCGCGGGTCTCGATCTTGGCGATCAGCAGCGGTCCGCGCGGATGCGGTTCGGTGCCGACGCGGCGGATGTCGTGGGCCGAGCGGACGAAGCTGATCGCGATCATGTCGACCCCGACGTCGACGAAGGCGTCGAGGGCGAGGAAGTCCTCGTCGGTCGGCGTCGAGATCTGGAGGCGGTCCGACGGTACATGGATCCCCGGTCGACCGCGGAGGCGGCTGCCGTGGACCACGGTGGCCAGCATCTTGTCGGTCGACTTCTCGGTGACCTCGAGGATCGCCCCGCCATCGCCGACGGTCAGGCGGTCGCCGATCTGCACGTCGGTGAGCATCCCCTCGTAGTCGACCTCGATCACCGCCGAGGTGGACGCGTCGGTCCCGGTCCGCAGTTCGACGGTGTGACCGGAGGGCATGTCGATGCCGTCCTCGCCGAATGACGCGGCCCGCACCTTCGGCCCCGGCAGGTCGACGAGGATGCCGACACGGCGTCCCTCGTCGGCGGCGACCTTGCGGATGCGGTGGAACCGCTCGAGTCCGTCGTCGATGGTTCCGTGGGCCAGCCCGATACGGGCGACGTCCATGCCGGCGCGGATCATCTCCCGAAGGGTGCCCTCGTCCTGGGACGCGGGCCCGATGGTGGCGACGATCTTTGTACGGCGATGCATGCTCGGATGGTAGTGCAGCGCGCCGCGCGGCCTTTGCCACCGGACGCGTGCGTGTGCTCTCGCCCGGTGGTGGGAGCCTCAGTTGAGGCGAGCGCGAAGTCGTGCTGCCCGTTCGAGGACTCGACCGCCGGCCGGGTGGTCCGGACTCCCGACCACTGCCCGTTCGAGCAGATCCGCCGCATCGTCGTAGCGTCCACGCAGCTCGCAGAGTTCGGCGAGTGCCTGCAGGTCGGGTGGGTCGGCGGGGACGCGCACGCGGATGGCGAGAAGCCAGTCGAGATCTCTCGGGCTGCGCGAGCGGAAGCTCACGGTGAGGTTGTTGAGCACCCGTTGGACGATCGACCGGGGCGCCACTGGTTGGAGATAGCTCGGATCGAACACGGCGTCGGCGCCGTGGAGCGCTCGGAAGCGCGCCTCGCATGCGGAGGCCGAGATGCGCGAACCCTGGTGGTACGGATCGATGAAGCCGTCGGTGTCGCTGCGTTCGCGAACGAGGAAATGGCCCGGCATGCCGACACCGACGAGCTCGATCCCCAGCCGTCGACCGACCTCGACGAGCACCACCGCGAGCGTGATCGGCATCCCCACGCGTCGTTGGAGGACCTGGTCGAGATAGCTGTTGCGGGGATCGTGGTAGTCGTGGCGGTCGCCGTCGAATCCTTCGCTCCCGAAGAGATGGCGGATCAGGGCGTCGACCGTTGCCTCAGGACAGGAGGCGGCGAGGTGATCGAGCGTGGCGAGGCCGGCGTCGACGTCGGCCGTCGAGTCGGGACGGGCGGCGGCGAGCAACAGCAGCGACTCGTCGAGCGGTATGGCGTCGCTGCCCGACAGCAGAGCGGTCAGACGATCGGCGGCGGTCACGGGGCGACCGTAGCCAACTACGGTGGGCGCGTGCCGAGCATCCATCCCTACCTGGCCGTCGCTCGACCGATCGCGTTCGCGCACCGGGGCGGGACGAGCCTGTATCCGGAGAACACCGAGCAGGCGTTTCGTCACGCCCTCTCGCTCGGCTACACCCACCTCGAGACCGACGTCCACGTGACCCGCGACGGTGTCGCGATCGCGTTCCACGACGATCGGCTCGACCGGGTGACCGACGCCGCGGGCGTGATCGCCGAGTTGCCGTGGGCGGAGGTCGAGAAGGCTCGCGTCGGCGGAACCGAACCGATCATGCGGCTCGACGAGCTCTTCGAGACGTTTCCGGACGCGCGCATCAACCTCGATCCGAAACACGGCAGTGCGGTGGAGCCGTTGGCCGAGACGATCGTGGCGACGGCGTCGGTGGACCGCGTGATGGTCGGCTCCTTCAGCGACGCGCGGATCGCCGAGGTGCGGCGCCTGGTCGGCCCCGAACTCGCCGTGAGCGCCGGACCCAGGTTGACGGCTCGGCTCGTCGCCCAGAGTCGCGGGCTGCGGGTACGGGCCGAGTGGATGCATGCCGCCCAGGTGCCCGTGACGATGCGGGGGGTCCCGTTGGTGACGAGACGCTTCGTCGAGCATCTTCATCGGCGCGACATGCACGTCCACGTGTGGACCGTCAACGAGGTCGACGAGATGCATCGTCTGCTCGACCTCGGCGTCGACGGGATCATGACCGACCGGACCGAGCTGTTGCGTGACGTGCTCCGTGACCGCGGGATGTGGACGGGTTCGTGATTGCGGTTCGTGACGGCCTGCGGCCACGGCAGTGACCGTCACCCCGTCGTTCGTCGGGCTGAGTAGAGTACTCCCCGGGTCACGTGGGCGATCCGGGGCGGCAGCGCCCTCGAGGTGGCATTTCCCGTGTTCGACATCCGATCTCCCCGCGGCCGGTGGCTGCGTTCGCGTGGCCGTCGTGCGGTCGTCCTGGGCGTCGTCGTCGCCGTCGTCGCCGCCATGGTCGCAACCCGTCCGGGCTCCCCGGACCGTGCCGCCGCCGACGACGCCGCGCTCGCGGCCGACGCGATCGCGTCCGTCGCGCTGCTGGTGCCCGACGAGCGCCTCGATCCCCGCATCGCGGCGATCGATCTGAGCGGGACAGGGTGGGATCGAGCCGTTGCCCGGCTCGACGCCGCGTGGTTCGCACGCGCCGAGAACACCCGCCGGCTGAGCAGCGCCGAGCAACGACTGACCCAGCTCGATCAGGAGTCGGCCGCCGTGAGGGACCAGCTGGTCGCCGTCGTCGCCGAAGCCGACGGACTCGTCCACCGACTCGCCGAAGTCGAGGACGTGCTGCGGGCCCGGGCGCTCGATCGATTCGTCAACTTCGGGTCGGATCCGCTGCTCGCGATCGATGATCCCGCCGAGGCCGCCGACGAGGCACGGTCGGCCGAGTTGTCCCAGCGGGCCGACGAGGTGCAGTTCTCGACCCGGGCGGAACTGCTCGACCGTCAGGCCCGCACCGATGCCGAGCAGCGTCATCTGCTCGGACGCGCCGTCGAGTTGAGTGCGGAGATCGGATCGACCGAGACGGTCATCGAGGAGCGGCGCGCCGCGGTCGAAGCCCTCGACGCAGAGGTCGAGAACGCGACCGACGCCGTGCGCTCGGCCCGGTGGGGCGCCACGATCCCGGGCACCGACCTCTCCGTCGTCGCCCTCGACGCCTACCTGAATGCAGAGAAGCTCTTGGCCGAGACGGCGAGCGGCTGCAACCTCCGCTGGTGGATGATCGCGGGAGTGGCGCGGATCGAGAGCCGCCACGGACGCTACGGCGGCCGCAGCCTGCAGGCCGACGGCCGTGTCGATCGGCCCATCATCGGCATCGCGCTCGACGGCGGGCCCGGAGTGCGGGCGATGGTCGACACCGACGACGGCGTCTACGACGGCGACATCGAGTGGGATCGTGCCGTCGGTCCGCTGCAGTTCATCCCCGAGACGTGGTTGCGACGTGGCCGTGACGGCAACGGCGACGGCCGGGCCGACCCCCAGAACCTCTACGACGCCGCCTACAGCGCCGGGCGCTACCTCTGCGCCCTGGGTGGGGATCTCTCGACCCGGGCGTCACTGCGTGCCGCCTACTTCGGCTACAACACCTCGACGCAGTACGTGAACGACGTGATCGGCCACGCCGATCGCTACGCCGAATTCGAGTTGCCCGAGCCACTGCCGGAGGAGCCTCCTGTGGCCGAAACTGTGGAGAACCCCGAGTGACTTGGGGATTGCCGGTGGGTTTCGTTCGATCTCCTGGGGATTTCGCTCCGGCCTCTTGACCGGCCCGCACGACCAGCGCAGGATGCCACTTGTCGACGCAGGAACGAACGTTCCGGGATGCCGAAACGGACCGGAGGGACGAGAGTCCCGAAGGAACGGCTCGGGTTCCTCGGGGCGCAAGGGAATGCGACGGCACGGCAAGATCAGGCCGGAACCCGTGAGGGATCCGGCGGGTCGACCGGAGGCACGGAGGTGCACGGCCGGAACGACCGGGACGGTTCCCGACGGGGACCACTCGGAAGTGAAGGACGAACACCGCCGGCCGGAGGGTCCGTCACCGTCAGGCGCACACCGCGGGGTGTGAGGCCGGGAGCCGGAACAAACCCGACGGCGGGTACGTGTCGGGGTCGCACCGAGACGCAGTCGTTCCGACGGGAGCGGCGACGGGTCGGAGCGGGCCGGTACCGCCGGGTACCGATGGTCGATTCAGGCGACTGGGACCGAGACGAACGGATCCGGGAGTCAGGGCGAGCCCCGCAAGGGCACGCCTCCAGTGGCAGGACGTTCCGACGGGGCGTCCGGCCGGGTGAGGAGCCGATTCGAGGCCCCGAGGAGTTGACCGGTGCAAGCCGGGAGGCTACTCGGGGCCTTGTTCTTTTTCCGGTGTCCTGCCCGAGAGTCGGCGCAGCCGAACTCGGAGAAACCCCGAAGGGTTTCAGTCGTCCTTGAGGGCGACTGCGTTGGGCGTGACGTTCATCTTGGGTTCGTACTCGACCGCGTCGGCCACGTCGCCGCCGTCGGACCCCATGGTGGCCCGAAGTTGCTCGCGGCACGCGTCGCACGGGCCGTAGAAATCGACCGTCACGGCGGCGTCGCAGCGGGGGCAGGTGATGTCCATACCGCAGTGTCGCACGGGTGACTGGTCCACAGCGGAATCCGGTTAAGATCCCGCAGCCCCGGGGAGGGGGCGTCGAATGGGCGACCAGGACAACACTGCGACGGCGGCGAGAACCGTCATCATCGGCGCGGGCCCCGCAGGGCTCACCGCCGCCTATCAGCTGGGAAAGGCCGGTCGCACAGCGACCGTGCTCGAGGCGGAGGGGGTCGTCGGCGGTATCTCCCAGACCGCCGAGCGAGACGGTTGGCGCTTCGACATCGGCGGGCACCGCTTCTTCACGAAGGTGAAGCCCGTGTCGGCGCTCTGGCACGAGATCCTGCCCGACGAGGACTTCCTCCTGCGGCCGCGCATGAGCCGGATCTACTACCAGGGGAAGTTCTACGACTACCCGCTCAAGGCGTTCAACGCGCTCGGGAACCTCGGGATCATCGAGGCGGTCCGCTGTGTCCTGTCCTACGCGTGGGCGCGGATCAACCCGCCCAAGGACCAGACCAAGTTCGAGGGCTATGTGGCCGCCAAGTTCGGCTGGCGCCTCTACCGGACCTTCTTCAAGACCTACACCGAGAAGGTCTGGGGCGTTCCCGCCGATGAACTCGAAGCCGACTGGGCCGCACAGCGAATCAAGAACCTGAGCCTGTTCGGAGCGATCTGGAACGCGATCACCCCGAAGCGCAACCAGAAGGACATCACCAGCCTGATCGAGGAGTTCGAGTATCCGCGCCACGGCCCCGGAATGATGTGGGAGCGCTGCCACGAGCTCGTAGAAGCCCAGGGCAGCGAGGTGCACTTCCATCAGCCCGTCGGGCGGATCCGCCACCGCGACGGGGCGGCATTCGAGGTCGTCGCGACCACTCCCGACGGCGAGGTGAGCCATGCCTGCACCGAGGTGATCTCCTCGATGCCGATTCCCCGGCTCGTCCAGGCGATGGACCCGGCGGCGCCCGAAGACGTGCTGCTGGCCGCGAAGGCCCTTCAGTTCCGTGACTTCCTCACGGTCGCCCTGGTGGTCCCGGAAGAGGACGGCTTCCCCGACAACTGGATCTACATCCACGCCCCCGAGGTCCATGTCGGTCGGATCCAGAACTTCGGGTCGTGGTCGCCGCAGATGATCCCCGACCCCGGCAAGACCTGCCTCGGGCTCGAGTACTTCGTCAACGAGGGCGATCATCTCTGGGTCAAGGACGATGCCGATCTGATCCTCCAGGCCGAGGCCGAGATGGTCCAGCTCGGCCTGCTCTCCCCCGGGAGGGTGGAGAAGGGCTATGTCGTGCGGATGCCCAAGGCGTATCCGATGTACGACGCGTCCTACAAGGAGAACGTCGAGGTCCTGCGGACCTGGCTCGCCGAGAACGTCCCCAACGTGCACCCGGTCGGGCGCAACGGAATGCATCGCTACAACAACCAGGACCATTCGATGTACACCGCGATGTTGACGGTGGAGAACATCGTCAAGGGAACGTCCCACGACGTGTGGGAGGTCAACGTCGAGGCCGAGTACCACGAGGAAATCAGCGGGTCCGACGGATGAGTTCAGGGTCTGACGTGCGCACCATCGTCGTCATTCCCGCCTTCAACGAGGAGGAGTCGCTCCCCGCGGTCCTCCGGGAACTCCACGAGATCGTCCCCGAGCTCGACGTCGTGGTCGTCGACGACGGGTCGGCCGACAGCACGGCGCAGGTCGTGCGGGCTGCGGGTCTCCCGTGCGTCTCGCTCCCCTTCAACCTGGGCATCGGCGGCGCGCTCCGGGCCGGCTACCGGTATGCCGCCGACGGCGGCTACGAGCGTGCGGTGCAATTCGATGCCGACGGCCAGCATCGTGCCGACCAGATCGGCCTGCTCCTCGCCGCCCTCGACGACGGCGCCCACATGGCCTGCGGCAGCCGTTTCGCCGCAGGCGGCTATGAGGTCGGCCGGGGTCGAGGACTCGCGATGGGCCTGCTGCGTGTCGGGGTGCGCCTCCTGACCGGTCAGCGTTTCAGCGACACCTCCTCTGGGTTCCGTGCGGTGCAGCAGCCACTCCTCGGGGTGTTCGCCACCGAGTATCCGGTCGAATACATGGACTCGGTCGAGACCCTCGTCAACGCGTGTCGTGGCGGGTACCACGTCGTCGAGGTCCCGACACTGATGCGCGAGCGGGCGGGCGGTGTGCCTTCGCAGCGGCCGTTCCGACTCGCCTATCACTACGCCCGGCTCATCGTCGCGCTCCTCGGATCACCCCGCCGCGCCGCGCCGGTTCGGCGCTGAACGGCGTTCGCTCCTCGGAGAGAGCCTCAAGAGCGGACCCTCGCGCGCCGACGGGAAGAGCAACGACTCGACGCGCATCCGGCGCGTGACGAGACGGCAGCCGACGGGGAGGTGGTCCGCAATGGCTCGCAAGACCAAACCGGAGCCGCATCCGCTCCGGATCGATCATCTCGTCGAGACCGAGCACAAGGCCGGCGTCGACCTCGCCTGGATCGTCGTGTTCGGCACGATCCTGTGCGTGTTGGCCATCGCGTTCGCCGTACCGGACGCGGTGCTCGACCGCGTTGCCGACACGAGCGGCCTCAACGTCAACGGCATTCTCGCCCTGACCACCGTGGTTCCCCTGGGGGCCACCGCGTTCGCCTTTCGTCGCTACCGAGACGCCGTCGGCGCCCAGCGGGAACTGACGCACCTGTCACTCCACGACGGCATGACCGGGTTGCCGAACCGTCGGCATCTCCGCGAGGTGCTGCCCGAGGCCTTCCACCACGCCAAGCGCTTCCACACGAAGGCCGGCGTGCTCTTCGTCGATCTCGACGGTTTCAAGATGGTCAACGACACCTACGGCCACGAGGTCGGCGACCGGCTGATGGTCGCGGTCGGCGAGCGCCTGGTGCGTTCGGCGGGCGAGGATCGCTGGGTCGCCCGATATGCGGGCGACGAGTTCGTCATCATCGATCCCGCTCCCACCACGCTCGACCACACCGTCCGCTTCGCCCGCGAGCTGATCAGCGACATCGAGACGCCCTTCGAACTCGGCGCTGACCGGATTCGGATCTCGGCCAGCATCGGCGTCGCCTACGGCGACATCAGCGATGATCCCGACGATGTGCTGCGCGACGCGGACACCGCAATGTACGACGCCAAGCACAGCGACAACCGGACCGCGGTGTTCTCCGAGAGCATGCGGACCCGGCTCACTCCCGCGACCGCCGAGAAGCGACTGCAGCGGGCCCTCGACGACGGGGAGTTCCGCTTGCTCTACCAGCCCATCGTGGCCCTGCGGACCAGCCGCATCGTCGGCTGCGAGGGGCTGCTGCGGTGGGACGACCCCGAGCGCGGGATGGTCCCGCCGGGCGATTTCCTCTCCTCGCTCGAGGAGACCGGCCTGATCCTTCCGGTCGGTCGCTGGGTGCTCGGGGAGGCGTGCCGCCAGGCCGCGGTCTGGGCCGCGCAGACACCCTCCGGTCACACACCGCTGCGGGTGACGCTGAATGTCTCGCCCCGCCAGATCGGACAGTCCGACTTCATCGACGACCTCCGTAGCGCGATCGACACCGCGGGGGTCGATCCGTCACTGCTCTACCTGGAACTCACCGAGACGTCGCTCATCGCCGATCCACGGGCCGCGTGGACTGCACTGTCCGCGGCGCGAGAACTCGGCGTCGGCATGGCCCTCGACGACTTCGGCACCGGCTACTCGTCGCTCAGCCATCTGCGGAACTTCGACTTCGAACTCCTGAAGCTCGACGGCACGTACGTCAGCGGCCTCGGGGAACGCAAGACCGACGAGGCAATCGTGCGCCATGTCGCCTCGCTTGCCCGTTCGCTCGGTATCGCAACCGTGGCCGAAGGGGTGCAGGACGCCAAACAGGTCGAACGTCTCCTCGAGATCGGTTGCGAGCTCGGGCAGGGCTACTTCTTCTCCGAGCCACAGCCGCCGACGATCATCGCCAGTCTGCTCAGTCGTCAGTTCGACACGGCGGGTTCGACCGCGCCGGCAGCGCTCGACACGCCGCCGGCGGGTGTGGGCACCACCGAGCCGGCTCCCGTCGTTCTTCCGAAGCTGCGCAAGACCACACCCGTCGCTCCGAGCTGAGCGATCACCCCTCGATGTCGTCGGGGGGCGGCCCGTAACGGCCGCGGAGATGATCGCGGATGGCCTTCAGCCGTCCTCGTGGCGACCAGTGCAGGCCGCGTGACGGCACGTGGACCATGCCGATGGGGATCTGCACGAGCGCGACACCGATCCGGAACCATTCGTTGCGGCGGCCGTAGTGCTCCTTCAGCATCAGGAGTGTGTTGCGGAGTTGGAGGTAGGCCACGCGTTCGATCGAGGCGCTCATGCCCGGATTGCGCACCATCGCGCCACGGATGACGCCGCAGTCCCATCCCGCCCGCGCCGCCCGGATCGCGAGTTCCGACTCCTCGCAGTAGGCGAAGTAGCGCTCGTCGAACAGGCCGATCTCCTCGAGGCAGGCGCGCCGGCACATCATCAGCGTGCCGTGCGGATAGTCCGCGGGATCGAACCCCGATTCGACCGTCGGCGCCGCGTCGATCGTGCCGAGATAGGGCTGGATGATGGGCCGCATGCCGTCGCCGACGTCGGCGCTCATGAGGCCGACCGACGGACGGTGGTCGACCTCGGCGAGCATCTTCTCGATCGTGTCGTTGTCGGGGAGCGCATCGTGGGGGGCGAGCGCGACCCACTCGCCCGTGCCGTCGGCCAGGAATCGGCGAAGGCCCACGTTGCCGCCGGGACCGAAGCCCAGGTTGTCGCCGGTGAGGATCAGCTCGGCATCGCCGACCAGGCTCGCCAGCGCAGTCTGCGTTGCAGGGGTGGAACCGTTGTCGACGACGATGACTCGGGTGGCGACGGTCTGCTCGCGAAACGCAGCCACGGTGCGCCCGACGGCATCGGGGCGGTTCCGATGGATGACGACGACCGTGACGGGTGGCGTGGACATGCGGGCGAAGTGTGCACCTCGTGGTGATCGGTCGGCAACCCGGCCGCTAACATGCGCCGGTGCAGTCCACCGATCCACGCGACAACGACAACGACGCGGCGTCGCGCAAGATCGGTGATCTGGCGGCGGAGGCCGGCCTGCATCGCATCCACATGCTGGCATGGCGCGATCTCGCCGATGTCGAGGCCGGAGGCTCTGAACTCCACGCGTCGATGGTCGCGTCGCGGTGGGCCGATGCAGGCATCGAGGTGACGATGCGGACCAGCTACGCACAGGGTGCGCCTCCCGAGACGGTCCGCGACGGCTACAAGGTGATTCGCCGGGCCGGGCGGTATCTGGTCTTCCCGCGTGCCGTGGCCGCGGAGATCGCCGGTCGCCACGGTCGGCGCGACGGCCTGGTCGAGATCTGGAACGGGGTCCCCTTCTTCTCGCCGGTGTGGGCCCGTGGCCCGCGCGTCACCTGGCTCCACCATGTCCACGAGGACATGTGGCCGCTGGTACTGCCACCCGGCCTCGCTCGTGCCGGTCAGCTCCTGGAGCGCCGCATCGCGCCACCGTTCTATCGTCGGACGCCGGTCATCACCCTGAGTGAGTCGTCGCGCGAGCACCTGCTGGCCCGCCTGCGGCTCCCGGCGCACAACGTGCACGTCGTCCCGCCGGGCATCGACACCCGCTTCCGTCCCGCCGAGACGAAGGCCCCCGAGCCGACGGTGCTCGCCGTCGGCCGGCTCATGCCGTCGAAGGCGTTCGACTCGCTGATCACGGCGGTCGACGAGGTCCGCCGGGAGATCCCGGCTCGGCTCGTGATCGTCGGTGAGGGCTACGAGCGCGACGCACTCGAACGTCAGATCGCCGCGCTCGGAGCCGAGGAGTGGTGCGAGCTCGTCGGGCGGGTCGACGACGACGAACTGGTCGGGCACTACCAGCGGGCCTGGGTCGTCGCGAGCGCATCGCGCAGCGAAGGCTGGGGCATGACTCTCACCGAGGCGGCCGCGTGTGCGACGCCGGCCGTGGCGACCCGGATCCCCGGTCATCGCGATGCGGTCAGCGACGGCGTCGGCGGTGTGCTGGTCGATTCCGACGACGAGTTCGTGGCGGCGTTGGGAAAGGTCCTCGGCGATGCCTCGTTCCGCGAGCGCCTCGGCGAAGGCGCCCGGCGAACCGCCCAGGAACTGACCTGGGATCGCACCGCCTACGAGACGCTGGCTGTGCTGGCGGCCGATGCCTCTCGACGATCCGGCTGACGGCGCGTCGATGTTGCGCACGCTCCTGAGCCGGGTTCGCCGCCATGGCGTTCTCCTCACCGCCGCAGCGTGCGCCTACCTGCCGGTGGTGTTCTCGAGTCCGGGGGTGGTGGGGGCCGACACCAAGACCTATCTCTACCTCGACCCGGGTCGGGTGCTCCGCAGCGCGACGAGTCTGTGGGACAGCGATGTGGCGCTCGGCACCGTCACGCACCAGAACATCGGTTACCTGTGGCCGATGGGCCCGTTCTACTGGGTCTTCGAGACGCTGGGGAGCCCCGACTGGTTCGCCCAGCGCATCTGGCTGGGGACCGTGCTCTTCGCCGCCGGCGCCGGCGTGCGCTACCTCCTGCGCACCCTCGACTGGCAGGGACGCGGCATGCTCGTCGCGGTGCTGGCCTACGAGCTCAGCCCGTACCTGCTCGACTACAGCGCCCGGATCTCCGCGGTCTTGCTCCCCTGGGCTGGTCTTCCCTGGATGATCGCGTTCACCATCCGGGCAGCGCGGACCCAGACCTGGAGGTATCCGGCATGGTTCGCGCTGGTGGTTCTCACCGTCGGATCGGTGAACGCCACCTCGCTGCTGCTGGTGGGGCTCGCGCCCGTCGCCTGGCTCGTCCACGCCCGGTTCGCGGAGCGGTCGCTCACCACCCGTCAGGGCATGGCGGCGGCCCTCCGGATCGGGCTGCTGAGTCTCGGCGTGTCGGTGTGGTGGATCGCCGGCCTCGTGCTCCAGGGTGGCTACAGCCTCCCCGTCACCCGCTACACGGAGACGTACCAGACGGTCGCCTCGGCCTCGACCGCGCCGGAGGTGTTCCGTGGGCTCGGCTACTGGTTCTTCTACGGCAACGACAAGTTCGGTCAGTGGATCGAGCCGAGCGTCGAGTACACGCAGGGCGTCTGGCTGCTCTTCATCAGCTTCGGTCTCGTCGTGTTGTCGCTGTTCGGCGCGGCACTGGTCCGCTGGCGGCACCGGAGCTTCTTCGTCCTGCTGATCGTGCTCGCCGGGTTCATCGCGATCGGGGGTCATCCGTTCGATGCGCCATCGCCGTTGGGCTCGCTCTTCAAGGACTTCACGGCCACCGACGCGGGCCTCGCACTGCGCTCGACGCCTCGGGCACTTCCGATGCTGGTGCTGGCCACGTCGGTCCTCCTCGGCACGGTGATCAACGGGCTCGACCGTCGTTGGCCGGGCTTCACCCGCGTGTTCGCGGTTGTCGTGCTGGCCGCAGTGGTGCTCAACAACCCGGCGATGTGGCGCGTGCGCATGATCGAGGAGCATCTCCAGCGGGACGAGGAGTTGCCCGACTACTGGATCGAGGCGATCGACGCGTTGAACGACAGCGGGCGAGACGGTCGGGTCATGGAGCTGCCGGGAAGCGATTTCGCGTCGTACCGCTGGGGCAACACCGTCGACCCCATCACCCCGGCGTTCCTCGACCGGGGCTACGTCGCCCGCGAGTTGGTGCCGTTCGGCTCTCCCGAGTCGGCCGATCTGCTAACCGCCTTCGACCGTCGGTTCCAGGAGGACTCGGTCGATCTCGACTCGATCGTCCCCGTGGCGCAGCTCATGTCGGTCGACGACGTGGTCCATCGGGCCGATCTGACGTTCGAGCGGTTCCGGACCCCCCGACCGGAGCCGACCGCCGATCTCCTCGACCGTACCCCCGGCCTCGAGACCGGTGATGCCTTCGGCCCGGTGGGTGCCAACATCGCCGGGCCGGAACAGACACTGCTCGACGAGGTCCACCTCGCGATCGATCCCGGACTGCGGGCGCCGGCTGCCGTGGAGACCTATCGGGTTCCGGATGCGCTCGAGATCGTGCGGACCAAGTCGGTCGACGGTGCGCTCGTCGTGGTCGGCGACGGGACGGGCCTGGTCGACGCGGCGGGAGCGGGTCTCATCGATCCCGAGCGCCCGATCTGGTTCGGCGCCGATCTCGCGGCCGACGACGAACTGCGCTCGACGGTGCTCGACCAGGCGGCCACGATCGTCGTCACCGACACCAACAAGCGGCGGGCGCGCCGTTGGGGGACACTGCGCGAGAACCTCGGCTACACCGAGCGTCCCGGCGAGGTCCCTCTGGTCGATGATCCCACCGACAGCCGGCTCGAGATCTTCCCGGGGCTCGCCGACGCCGGTGTCGATCCCGACGACGCGATGACCGTGAGCAGGCAGGACGCCCCGTTCGCGATGCGGGCCTCGAACTACGGCAACCCGGTCACCTACACCAACGACGACCGCCCGGCGCAGGCGATCGACGGCGATCCGACGACGGCGTGGGTCGTCGCGGCGTTCGCCGAAGCTCGGGGCGAATGGCTCGAATTCGCCTACGAGCAGCCCACGAGCCTCCGTACGATCACGCTCCTGCAGTCACAGGCCGAGGCGAACCGTCACATCACCGAGGTCACCATCCGTGCCGACGGGCGCGTGCTCTCGGTGGTCGCGCTGGGCGAGGAGTCGCGCCGCGGAACCGGTCAGCTCATCACGCTCCCCGCCCACGACCCGGCAAGCGTCTACGAGATCGAGCTCACCGATCTGTCGCTCGGTCGCCGCCCCTCCTACGGCGGTGTCTCCCCCGTCGGCTTCGCCGAGGTCCGGATGGGTGACACTGCCCCGGTCCGGGAGTTCCTGCGCCTGCCGGTCGCCCTCACCGACACGATCGGCGAAGATCTCGACCGTCACGATCTGGCGGTCGTCATGACCCGCGAGCGTTCGAATCCTCAGGAGCCGGTGCGCAGCGACCCGGAGGCGGAGATGCGCCGGGTCGTCGAGCTGCCCTCGGCCCGCCAGTTCGCGCTGGAGGGGTCGGTCCGGGTGTCGTCGGTGGTCGACGAGCGCCTCGTGGATGCGCTGTTGGGTCGGGATCGAACACTCGGTGGTGTCGGCGCAGTGGCGGCGTCCTCTGGCGCCCTGCCCGGCGACGTGGCGAGCATCGCGTCGTTCGCCTCCGACGGTGACGTGACGACGGCGTGGACCGGCGTGTTCGGACCCCAGGCCGGACAGTGGCTCCGCTTCGACCTCGACGAGCCACTGACATTCGATTCCGTCGGGCTCGACATCGTCGTCGACGACCTGCATTCCGTGCCCACCGAGGTCGTCGTCGAACTCGACGGCGACCCGGTCGGCACCTACCCGACGGGGCTGACGGCGACCGGTGGGCCGCGAGGCTCGACGGCGTCGGTCGTCGTCCCCGTGCGTGGTACGGCGTCGAGCATCGTGATTCGAGTCGCGGCGGTCGACGAGCGCCCGACGCGCGACTGGTACGCCGGCTACTTCGTCGCGATGCCTGTGTCGGTGGCCGAGGTGAGCATCGGCGGCGCTCCCCTCTTCGGCCCGCCCTCCCCCGTCGACACCGGATGCGTCGGGCTGGTGCTCGTCGACGGTGTGCCGATCGCCGCGCGGGTCACCGGGTCCGCCGAGGACGCCGTCGAACGCCGCGAACTCGACCTGCGCGGCTGCGAAGATCCCATCGAGACCAACGGAGCGTTCACGGTCGAGACCCTCGGACGCGACGTCGGCCTCGACATCGATCAGTTGACGTTGCTCAGCGACGGCGACGGCACCGTCGCCGAGACGTCGGCCGGACCCGTCGAGGTGGTCCGTCACGACGACACCCACTACTCACTCGACGTCCCCGCGTCGACCGCGCCGCGATGGCTCGTGCTCGGGCAGAGTCACAACCTCGGCTGGGAGGCGACGGTCGACGGAGCGGCGCTGGGCGAACCGGTCGTGATCGACGGATTCGCCAATGGCTGGCTGCTGCCGGCAGGGCCCGCGTTACGTGTCGATCTCGACTGGACACCGCAACGTCTCGTTGGTCGGAGTCTCGTGGTGTCGGCCCTGGCCGTGCTGGTCGTGCTCGGCCTGGCGTTGCGGCGCCGCCCGCCGGGCGACAGCCTCGTCCCGGCTCGGGCCGACGGGCCGGAGCAGCCCACGCTTCGCCTGCTGCCGTTCATCGATCCGGTTCGGCGCGGCCCGGAGGCGAGCTGGCGAGCGGTGGTCGTCGCCGGCACGGTGCTGGCGGCGTTCTCGTGGCTGAACCTCCCGCGTCTGCCCGGGCTCGCCCTCGTCGTCGCGGCATCGCTCGTCGCTCTCTTGCGGTTGCGTATCGGATGGCTTCGTCCGGCCACGTTGGCCGCGTTGGTCCTCGGCCTGACCTCCGTCGCGATCATGGTCGCGCAGAAGCGGTTCCGGTACCCGCCCGACTTCGGCTGGCCACAGCAGTTCGCCGACCTCCACGTGTGGGGGGTCGTTGCGCTGCTGCTGCTCGCCGCGGAGTATCTCGCGTCGATCGTCAGGCCCGAGGGCGACTAGACGGTCGTCGTGGCCTTCGTGAGGGCGTGCTGGACCAGTTCGAGCAGGACGCCCTTGGTCGATGCGCGGTCGCGGGCATCGGTGACCATCATCGGCACGTCGGCCGGGATGGCCAGGGCCTCACGGACATCGGCCATCGAGTGGTGGATCCGGCCGAAGAACGCGTTGATCGCAACGACGAACGGGATGCCGGCCGACTCGAAGTAGTCGACGGCGGCGAAGCAGTCCTCCAGACGGGAGGTGTCGACCACGACGACGGCGCCGATCGCACCGCGTACGAGGTCGTCCCACATGAAGTGGAACCGATCCTGCCCCGGCGTACCGAACAGGTAGAGGATGAGGTCGTCGCCGAGGCTGATCCGACCGAAGTCCATCGCCACGGTGGTCGACTTCTTCGCCGCTTCGCCGGCGATGTCGACGCCCTGGCTGTGCGATGTCAACGACGCCTCGGTGGTGAGGGGCTCGATCTCGGAGATCGACCCCACGAAGGTCGTCTTGCCGACCGCGTAGCCGCCGGCCACGACGATCTTGACGGGAAGAGGGACGTTGCCGCTGGGTGCGGCCTCGTGCTTCTCAGAGCGCTTGAAGACCATCGAGGACCCTTTCGAGGAGTCGGAGGTCGGGGCGGGAACCCTCTTGACCCGATGCCGGGTTGGCATGGGAATCGAGGAGCCCGTCGGTGACCAGGTCGCCCACGAGCACGCGGGCGACCCCTAGGGGGAGATGGAGGTGCGCGGACACCTCGGCAATGGACGTGGGCTCGGCGCACACCTCGAGGATCCGGCGACTCTCGGTCGGCAGATCGGCGGCACCGTCGTCGCCCCGGGGCGTGACGCGCACGATCGTCTCGAGCGCGAGCTCGGTCGACGATCGGACTCGTCCGCCGGTCAACGCGTACGGGCGTACGCGCAGCCGGCTGTCGCGGGGCTGGTCGGTCATCGGGGAAGTGCGCTCTGGAGTTCGGCGCGGAGTTCGGGGGTGAGGAACGGACCGGTCTTGTCGACCAGCACGGCCATCTCATAGCCGACGAGTCCGACATCGCAGTCCGACTCGGCGACCACGGCGAGGCAGGACCCGTCGCTGACCCCGGTGACGAAGAGGAACGCGTTCTCCATCTCGATGATGATCTCGTTGACGCGGCCACCGCCGAAGCGACCGGCCGCGCCGTAGGCGAGTCCGATCAGACCGGAGGCGACTGCGGCGAACCGGTCGGCGGCGTCGCGGTCGAGACCGCCGGACATCGCCATCGGGAGGCCGTCGGATGAGACCACGACGGCCTCGCTGACACCAGGGACCCGCTCGACGAAGTTGGCCACCAGCCAGTTGACGTTCGTCGCTGCGGTGCTCATGTTGCTCATATCGGGGCTCCTCAGCTCCGTCGGTTCGGTTGATCGTTGCCCGGTTCGGGGGCTCGTCCCTTGCGCAGACCGGCGCGGTATCGCGACAGCATCTGGCGGACTTCGTCCGGCGACCGGTTGGCCGCAGGTGCGATTTGCGACGACGGTGACGTCGCCGAGCTCGCGCCCGGCGAGTACTTCGACTCCTCGGGCACATCGATCTGCTTGGGGGTGCGGCGGATCAGCCCTGCGCTGGTGACCTGGGGCGACACGGTCCCGACGGCAGCGGGATCGCGGGTCGGCAGCGGCGGAGGTGCGGTGGGCGGATCGGCCTCAGGTGCCGTCGGCGTGCGCTGGGGCAAGCTCGAACCGGCGTCGATCGGGGCGAAGAGGTCGGCGGCCGGATCGCTCGGGGCTGCGGGAACGCCGGCCGGGCTGCCGAAGGCGGCGAACAGATCGCCGTCGGCCGGTGCGGCCGGTGCGGCCGCCGCGGGCGTCTGTGGCTCGGGTGAAGCCTGGGGCGTCTTCGGCTGGCGGGTCGGCAGTTTGGCCAGCCCGTCGTTCGATGCGTCGACCGGCTCGGGTGTGGTGTCGGGGGTCTCGGCCGCCGCGGCGGGGGCGTCGAAGACCGGTGGACCACCGAAGAACGGGTTGGCCTGGAGCTCGTCCGGCAACGGGGTCGGCTCGGCGAGGGCTTCGAGGCCGAACGCTTCCGAGGGGACCGGGTCCATCGTGGATGCCGGTTCGTCGGTCGGGTCCTCCACCGAGACGACGTCGGCGATCTCATCGGCCGTCGGTGCGTCGATGCTCTCGTCGCCTCGACCCACCATCTCGGACGGAATCGTGATGACGGCGGTGACACCGCCCTCGGCGCCGGAGGCCAGCTGCACGGTGACGCCGAGTCGATGGGCGAGCCGAGACACGACGGTGAAGCCCAGTGAACGGCTCAGGTCGAGGCCGACGAGAGGCGGCTCGGCCAGGGTCTTGTTGGCAGTGGCGATCTGCTCCGCGCTCATGCCGATGCCCCTGTCGGTCAGCGTGAGCTGATAGCTGTCGTCGGCGATGCGGTAGCCGACGACTTCGACGCTGACATCGGGGGGTGAGAACTGTGTCGCGTTCTCCATCAGCTCCGACATCAGGTGCGCGAGGTCGACGGCGACCGAACCGGCCACGGTCGAGGAGTCGACATCCATGAGCTGGATACGGCTGAAATCCTCGATCTCGCCCATGGCCACACGGAGCACGTCGGCGATCTCGACCGGGCGGCCGCGTCGACGGGTCGGCTCCGCGCCGGCCAGCACGAGCAACGACTCCGCGTTGCGGCGCATGCGGGTGGCGAGATGGTCGAGCCGGAAGAGGTTCTCGAGCTGGTCGGGGTTCTCTTCTCGCGATTCGAGCTGGTCGATGAAGTCGATCTGGCGGTCGAGGAGGCTCTGGTTGCGTCGGGCCAGGTTCACGAAGATGTCCGCGATGCCTCGGCGGAGCAGATCGGTCTGCTCCTCGGCCACGTCGATCGTCACCTGCTGGATCTCGGAGATGGCGTGGGCGAGCTGGGCGACCTCGTCGCGCCCCTTGGCCTCGATCGGCGTGAGCACGGGGGCCTCGGCCCGACCGGCGCTGCGCATCGACTCGACGAGTGCGGGCAGCTCCTCGGCCGACAGTTGCTCTGCGCTCCGGGTCAGACGGATGAGGGGCCGGCTGATGGAGCGCCCGATGATGACCGCCATGACGAGGGCGAGCAGCACCACGGATCCCGCCAGGATGAGGAACGACTGGGCTTCCTCGTTGGCGGTCGCGGCTTCATCCTGGGCCCGCAGGGTCGCGTCCGAGGCCAGGTCGCCGATGATGTCGTTGAGGCCCCGCAGCTGGGCTTCGCCCTGCTCGAGCCATGCGAGCGCGCCGCCCTCGGTCGTTCCGCCGATGTAGCTCTGGATGTCGGCGACCGTGTCGATACGGGTGAGTGCGTTCGGGATGACGCCGCTGTTCTTCAGGCGCTCGAGACTCGTCAGGTAGGCGGCGTCGGCGCTGGCCGAGAAGGCGAGTGTGCTGTTCTCGGCGTTGCGTTCGGCTTCCGAGATGAGGGTCACCGCAACGGCGCTGAGCTGGTCCTGGAAGATCGCCTCCGAACCCACGGAGGTGATGGTCGCATAGGCGGATTGCATCCGGATCAGCTCGTTGAGGTCGGTCAACGATCGCAACAGGTCGAGGTCCCCGGCCTGGCCGGCCAGAGCGATGGTGGCATCGTCGATGGCACGGCTGGCGCCGGCGAGGAGCGTGCCCATGACGGCGTCGGACCCGCGTTCGGTGGACAGCGTGGTCGGGAGTCGTTCGGCGAGGTCATCGAACTCGGCGACGAGCTGCGCATCGGACAGTTCCCCGCGGGCGTTGTCGATGGCGTCGATCCATCGCGCGAGCTGGGCGTTGGTCTGCGCCCGCTCGGCGGTGAGGACGTCGTCGCCCTCGACGAGGCCACGTTCGAGTTCGAGGACCCGGATGCGTTCGATCTGGATCGACAGGGAGAGATCGGCGCCCGCGTCGGCAAGTTCGGCGATGCGGGCCTCACCCTCCTGGAAGTCGGTCCGCTCCGTGCGATCGACGATGCCGGAATATGCGAACACCATGACGGCGACGAGCGGCGTAGCGAGCAGCAGCAGGAGCTTGCCTCGAACCTTGATCCTCTTGAGCATGCGGACGGCCTCTGAGCGTCAGAGCACCCGTGGTGGTGCCTCCCGGCTCAGGTCGGCCGTCCGGGCGCAGAGTTGAGGTCTCCGAGGATTCCGGCCCGGTGAAGTTGGTCCGTTCGGCCCACTCGGGCCGCGACGGCTACCGAAGCGGGGCCGCGGTCGGCAGGATCGGTGCCGGCAATTGGGTCTCGTCCATCAGCCAGGTATCGACCGCGGCGGCTGCGGAGCGGCCCTCGGCGATCGCCCAGACGATGAGGCTCTGGCCCCGTCCCATGTCGCCGCAGACGAAGACACCGTCGACGTTGGTGGCCCAGGAATCGTCGCGAACGACATTGCCCCGGCCGTCGAGCTCCACGCCGAACTGCTCGGTCAGCGCACCCTGCTCGGGCCCGGTGAAGCCCATGGCCAACAGCACCAGCTGCGCCGGGAAGTCCTGCTCCGAGCCGGCGATCGGCTCGAAGCTCATCCGGCCGTCCTCGAACACCTGCTCGACCCGTACCGTCCGCAGGTGCGCCACGTTCCCGTCGTCGTCGCCGACGAACTCGACCGTGTTGATGGCGTACTCCCGCTCGCCGCCCTCCTCGTGGGCGGAACTGACCCGGTAGATCACCGGCCATGTCGGCCACGGGTTCGCGTCGGGTCGCTCGTCGGGCGGGCGGGGCATGATCTCGAACTGGTGGATCGATGCCGCGTTCTGGCGCAGCGAGGTGCCGAGACAGTCGGCGCCGGTGTCGCCGCCTCCGATGATGATGACGTCCTTGCCCTCGGCCGAGAGGGTCGGGGCGTCGAGGTCGCCCTCCTGGACGTGATTGGCGATCGGGAGGAACTCCATCGCCTGATGGATTCCGCCCAGCTCGCGCCCCGGAATCGAGAGGTCGCGCGCCTGGGTTGCGCCGCAGGCCAGCACGACGGCATCGTGCTCGGCGCGCAGTTCGTCGGCCGAGACGTCGACGCCGACACTGATGTTGCAGCGGAACTCGGTTCCCTCGGCCTCCGTCTGCTGGAGCCGACGGTCGAGATGGCGCTTCTCCATCTTGAACTCCGGGATGCCGTAGCGCAGCAGTCCACCCGGCCGGTCGGCTCGTTCGTAGACGACGACCCGATGGCCGGCCCGCGTCAGCTGCTGGGCCGCTGCGAGTCCGGCTGGGCCGGACCCGACCACTGCGACGGACTTGCCCGTCGAGACGACCGGGATCTCCGGCTTGACCCACCCTTCGGCCCACGCGCGGTCGATGATCTCGACCTCGATGCGCTTGATCGTCACCGGGGGTTCGTGGATGCCGAGCACACACGCGGTCTCGCACGGGGCCGGGCAGAGCCGGCCGGTGAACTCGGGGAAGTTGTTGGTGGCGTGGAGCCGGTCGATCGCGTCGCGCCAGTGCCCCCGGTACGTCAGATCGTTCCAGTCGGGGATGATGTTGCCCAGTGGACAGCCGTTGTTGCAGAACGGGATGCCGCAGTCCATGCAGCGGCTGGCCTGCTCGCGCAGTTTCTCCTCGGGAAACGGGTCGTAGACCTCTTTCCAGTCCCGCAACCGGACCGGAACGGGTCGGCGGGTCGGGAGCTCACGGTCGTGCTTCAGAAATCCTCGTGGGTCGCCCATCGTCTGCTCCTCAGCCTCGCGAGGCGGCCATGATCGCCTCGGTTTCGTCTTCTCCGGCCTCACGGGCTGCAGCGGCGGCCTCGAGCACCCGGCGGTAGTCGGTGGGCATCACCTTCACGAACTCGCCGGCCGTGGTGCCCCAGTCGGCCAGGATCCGGGCCGCCACCTCGCTGCCGGTCTCGTGACGGTGCTTCTCCACCCGGTCGCGCAGCCACGCGAGGTCCTCGTCGTCGAGGGTTTCGAGATCGACCATCTCGTGGTTGACCCGTGCGGGGAAGACCCCATCGGGATCGTGGACGTAGGCGATGCCGCCGCTCATGCCGGCGGCGAAGTTGCGTCCGGTCGGGCCGAGAATGACGGCTCGACCGCCGGTCATGTACTCGCATCCGTGGTCGCCGACCGCCTCGACGACGGCGATCGCGCCGGAGTTGCGGACACAGAAGCGTTCGCCGACGACCCCGCGCAGGAAGGCCTCTCCCCCGGTGGCGCCGTAGAGGATCACGTTGCCCGCGATGACGTTCTCCTCGGCGAGGAACCGCGCGTCGTCGGACGGACGCACGACGATGCGGCCGCCGGACAGACCCTTGCCCACATAGTCGTTGGCGTCGCCGCTCAGTCGCAGCGTGATCCCGCGTGGCAGGAACGCACCGAAGCTGTTGCCGGCCGAGCCGGTGAAGTTCACGACGATCGTGTCGTTCGGCAGGCCGGCACCACCGTGCCTCGTGGTGACCTCGAAGCCGAGGAGGGTGCCGACGGTGCGGTTCACATTGCGGATCGGGATGTCGATCGTCACCGGACGACCGTCGGTGAGCGCACCCTCGGCGAGCTGGATGAGCGTCTGATCGAGGGCCCGTTCGAGACCGTGGTCCTGGTCTTTCCACTGGTGTCGACGCGACTCCCGGGCGATCTCGGGAAGGAACAGGATCGGCGACAGATCGAGTCCGTCGGCCTTCCAGTGCTCGACGGCATCGGTCACGTCGAGCGCCTCGACCTGACCGATGGCCTCGTCGAGGTTGCGGAAGCCGAGCTCGGCCATCAGCTCGCGGACTTCCTCGGCGATGAACTCGAAGAAGTTGACCACGAACTCCGGAGTTCCGGAGAACTTCGCTCGCAGCTCGGGGTTCTGGGTCGCGACGCCCACCGGGCAGGTGTCGAGGTGGCAGACCCGCATCATCACACAGCCCATGACGACGAGCGGCGCCGTGGCGAATCCGAACTCCTCGGCACCGAGCAGCGCCGCGATCATCACATCACGGCCGGTCTTGAGCTGGCCGTCGCATTGGACCACGATCCGGTCGCGGAGGTCGTTGAGCAACAGCGTCTGCTGGGTCTCGGCGAGGCCGAGTTCCCAGGGTCCGCCCGCGTGCTTGATCGAGGTCTGCGGGGAGGCACCGGTCCCGCCGTCGTGCCCGGAGATCAGGACGACATCGGCGTGGGCCTTGGAGACGCCCGCGGCGACGGTGCCGACGCCGACCTCGGCGACGAGCTTGACGTGGATCCGGGCCTTCGGATTCGCGTTCTTCAGATCGTGGATCAGCTGGGCGAGATCCTCGATCGAATAGATGTCGTGGTGGGGCGGAGGCGAGATGAGCCCGACGCCGGGTGTGGAGTGCCGGGTCTCGGCGATCCACGGATACACCTTGTGGCCGGGCAACTGGCCGCCTTCGCCGGGCTTGGCGCCCTGCGCCATCTTGATCTGGATGTCGTCGGCGTTGACGAGGTACTCGCTCGTCACTCCGAAGCGTCCGCTCGCCGCCTGCTTGATGGCGCTACGGCGAAGGTCGCCGTTCTCGTCCGGCGAGAACCGTCGGGCATCCTCTCCGCCCTCGCCGGTGTTGGACTTCGCCCCGATTCGGTTCATCGCGATGGCGAGGGTCTCGTGCGCCTCCGCAGAGATCGACCCGTAGCTCATCGCTCCGGTCGAGAAGCGGCGCACGATCGACTCGACGGACTCGACGTCCTCGAGCGGAACGGACGGGCGTTCGGCGGAACGGAGCTTGAACAGGCCACGGAGCGTGCCCAGGTTCTTGGCCTGGTCGTTCACCCTGCTGGTGTATTCCTTGAAGATGTCGTAGCGGCCCTCACGCGTGGCGTGCTGCAGTTTGAAGACGGTTTCGGGGTTGAACAGGTGGTATTCACCCTCGCGGCGCCACTGGTACTCGCCGCCCACCTCGAGCGTGCGGTGGGCCCGCTCGGTGGGGTTGCTCGGGAAGGCGAGCCGGTGGCGGGTCGCGACCTCTTCGGCGAGGACGTCGAGGCCGACGCCGTCGAGTCGACTCACGGTGCCCGTGAAGTACTCGTCGACGACCGACGAGTGCAGGCCGATGGCCTCGAAGATCTGTGCACCGGTATACGACGCCACCGTCGAGATCCCCATCTTCGACATCACCTTGAGGATCCCGGTACCGGCGGCCTTCACGAAGTTGCGGTGGGCGGTGTCGCGATCCATCGACGGGTCGAGGCCGTGGTCGCCGTTGGCGATCATCTCGTCGATGGTCTCGAACGCCAGATACGGGTTGATCGCGTTGGCGCCGTAGCCGATCAGCAGACAGATCTGGTGACACTCCCGGACGTCGCCGGTCTCGACGACGAGTCCGGCCCGGGTGCGGGTCTGCTCACGCACGAGGTGGTGATGGAGCCCGCTGGTGGCGAGCAGCGACGGGATCGCCGCCATCGTCTCGTTGGTTCCGCGGTCGGACAGGATGAGCACGGTGGCGCCGGCCGCGATCGCGGCCGATGCCTCCATCCGGACCCGCTCGATCGCGGCGGCGAGGCCGTCGGCGCCGTCGGCCACGGGATAGAGGGTCGAGATGATCTCGGATCGGAAGCCGTCCGGGCCGTCGCTGCCGTCGAGAGCGGCGAGGCGGGCGAGGTCCTCGTCGACGATAACCGGGTTGTCGAGGTGGATCGTGCGACATGAGTCGGGTTGTGGGTCGAACAGGTTCCCCTCGGGACCGATCCGGGCGAAGGTCGAGGTGATGATCCGCTCGCGGATCGCGTCGAGCGGCGGGTTGGTCACCTGGGCGAAGAGCTGCTGGAAGTAGTCGCCGAGTTGGCGCGAACGCTTCGAGAGCACGGCGATCGGGGTGTCGGTGCCCATCGAACCCATCGCCTCGTAGCCGTCCCTTGCCATCGGTGCGATGAGGAGCTTCTTCTCCTCGAGGGTGTAGCCGAAGGTCTGCTGGCGCTGGACCAGTGTCCCCTCCTCACCGCGGCGTGGTGTTCCCTCGGGGAGGTCGTGGAGCGTGACGAGGTGCTGATCGAGCCACTCGCCGTAGGGCCGCGCCGCGGCGATGCGGGCCTTGATCTCGTCGTCGCGGACGATCCGTCCCTCTTCGGTGTCGATGAGGAACATCCGACCGGGCTGGAGTCGGCCCTTCTCGACCACCTTGCTCTGGGGGATCTCGACGACGCCGACCTCACTCGCCATGATGACGAGGCCCTCGTCGGTGACCCAGTAGCGCGATGGGCGGAGTCCGTTGCGGTCGAGCACCGCGCCCATGACGCGACCGTCGGTGAAGGCGATGGAGGCGGGGCCGTCCCACGGCTCCATCCGGGTCGCGTTGTACCGATAGAACGCCTTGGGGCCGGCGTCCATCTCCTCGTGGTGTTCCCACGGTTCGGGGATCATCATCAGCACGGCCTCTTCGAGCGGAATCCCGCCGAGGACCAACAGCTCGAGCGCCTCGTCGAGGCCCGCGGTGTCGGATGCTCCCGGAGTGCAGATCGGGAACGCCCGCTCGAGCCCGGGAAGGTTCGGCGTGGACAGCAGCGCCTCGCGGGCCCGCATCCAGTTGCGATTGCCCTGAATCGTGTTGATCTCACCGTTGTGGGCGACGATCCGGTAGGGATGGGCCAGCGGCCACGACGGGAAGGTGTTGGTCGAGAACCGGGAATGGACCAGTGCGAGTGCGCTCTCGACGCGCTCATCGGTGAGGTCGGGATAGAACGCCGCCAGCTGAGGGGTGGTCAGCATGCCCTTGTAGACGATCGTGCGGCTGCTGAGCGACGGGAAGTAGACGCCGTCGTGGGTCTCGGAGGCGCCGCCCATGGCTTCGTTGAGCTCGTCGGCGCCGGCGGGGACGGAGATCTCGTGTTCGATGCGCTTGCGGGCGATGAAAGCCGGCCGATCCAGGGCGATGCCCGAGAGCGGCGCACCGTCGGCGTCGTAGCCGCGAACGAAGACCTGACGAAACGTCGGAATCGTCATCAGCGACGCCGAACCCAGCATCGACTCGTCGGTGGCGACGTCGCGCCAGCCGAGAACCTCGAGCCCCTCCTCGTCGAGGATGCGCTCGACGGCTTCCGCCGCGATCATCGCCACGGCCTTGTCCTGCGGGAGGAAGGCGATGCCGGTGGCGTATTCGCCCTTCGGTGGCAGTTCGAACGGCAGCACGTCGCGATAGAACCGATCGGGCACCTGGATGAGGATTCCGGCGCCGTCGCCCGTGTTGATGTCGGCGCCCTGGGCGCCACGGTGCTCCATGTTGCACAGTGCACCGATGCCGGTCATGACGATGTCGTGGGTGGCCCGGCCGTGCATGTCACAGACGAAGCTCACACCGCACGCGTCGTGCTCGTGGCGGGGGTCGTACAGGCCTTGACGGGGTGGCAGATCGCCAGCCATGGGGTCTCCTCGGGTTCTCCAACGTCCGGGCATGACTGCCCGGTGCACTATGGAGCAGGGACGACGTTGGCCCGGCTGCCAGGACGGGAAATCGTACCGATTCCCCGCTGGGGACGACCAACTCGGGCCGCCGGTGGGTCATCATAGGCCGATGCGTGCTCCCGACCTCTCGATTTCTCGGCGGCTCCTCGGCCTGCTCGACGAGTCCCCCACCCCGTTCCACGCGGTCGCCACCGTGGCGCGCGAGCTGACCGACGCCGGCTTCGCCGAATTCACGCCGGGGACACCGATTCCGGTCCGGGGGCGATGCTTCACCCGCCGCGGGGGTTCCCTGGTCGCGTGGGTCGTCGACGATGCCCACCGGGCATCGAGCCCCGTGCGGGTGATCGGTGCCCACACCGACAGCCCCAACCTGCGCATCAAGCCGCAGCCCGAGGCCGGGGATCGCCGCTGGCGTCAGTTGGGCGTCGAGATCTACGGCGGCGCACTGCTCAACTCCTGGCTGGATCGCGACCTCGGAATGGCGGGGTGCGTCGTCGTCCGCGACGGCGACGAGGCGAGGTCGATGCTGTTTCGCGACGATCGCCCCCTGCTGCGGGTGCCGCAACTCGCCGTCCATCTCGACCGCGAGATCAACGACAAGGGGCTGCTCCTCGACCGGCAGCGCCACATGGTGCCCATCTGGGCTGCCGGTCCCGAGGCCCCGGCGTTCCCGGTGTACCTGGCCGAACAACTCGACGTGGCTCCCGACGAGGTCCTCTCCTGGCAGGTGATGGCCCACGATCTGACCCCAGCGGCGCTCACCGGGCTCGACGAGCAGTTCCTCGCCTCCGGTCGGATCGACAACCTTCTCTCGTGCTTCGTGGGGCTCGATGCGCTGCTCTCGGTGGCCGACGATCCCGGACCCTCGATTCCCATGTTGTGCCTGTTCGACCACGAGGAGGTCGGCAGCGTGAGCAGCACCGGGGCCGGGTCTCCCCTGCTCGGTGACCTCATCGACCGGATCGGGGCGGTGCTGGGCGGCGATCTCGAGGATCGGGCCAGGAGCAGGACCTCGAGCCTTCTGGTGTCGGCCGATGGCGCCCACGCAACCCACCCGAACTACGCCGACCGGCACGAGCCCGGCCACATGGTCGAGGTCAACGGCGGCCCGGTACTCAAGGTCAACGCGAACCAACGCTACGCGACCGATGCCGAGACGGCAGCCGCCTTCACGCTCGCGTGCGAGCGGGCCGAGGTGCCGATGCAGCGCTTCGTCACTCGCACCGATCTGGCCTGCGGATCGACCATCGGCCCCGTTTCCGCAGGTCAGCTGGGTATCGCGGTCGTCGACGCCGGCTGTGCCCAGCTGGCCATGCACTCGGCCCGCGAAATGGCCGGGAGCCACGATCCGGGGTGGTTCCGGGCGGCCCTGACGGAGCTGCTCAGCGCCTGAGGCGGTCGTTCAGCGCCCGATACGACGCCGCGAACATCAGGAGCATCGGGAAGATCTCGAGCCGCCCGATCAGCATCAGGAGCGCGAGTACCAGCCGGGCGGGCTGCGAGAATGCATCGGAGAAGGACGCAGTGGGTCCCGCCTCGCCCAATCCCGGACCCATGCCGCCCAGCGAACCGACGACGCTGCCGACCGACGTCTCGAAGTCGCCGCCGAGGGACGTGACGACGACGATCCCGAGCACGACGAGCAGGACGTAGAGGACGAAGAATCCGGCCATACGGGAGACGATGTCCTCGTCGACGGGGGTTGTGCCGTGCTTGACGACGAGGACGCCCCGGGGCTGCTGGGTGCGGCGAATCGACCGCAGGGCATGGGCGAAGAGCACCTGGACGCGCATCACCTTGATACCGCCCGACGTCGACCCGGTACACGCGCCGACGGAGAACATGAACAGCAGCAGGATCTGCGCCGCCGGAGCCCACATGACGAAGTCGCCGTGCGCGCCGGGACCGGTCGCGTTGCCGTAACCCGTGCTGGTGGCCAGCGAGATGACGTTGAAGGCGCCGAATCGCAGCGACGTGGCGAAGGCGAGTCCGTCATCGAGCCAAAGCGCCAGTGCCACCAGGCCGACGACGACGGTCACCATCACGGCGTAGCCCCGGAACTCGGGGTCACGGACGTAGGCGCGCCGGTCGCCCCGGGCGACCCGCCAGTGGAGCGCGAAGTTGGTCCCGCCGAAGAGGAGACCGGCCATGATCACGATCTCGACCGCGACACTGTCGTAGTAGCCGATCGACTGGGAGTAGGGGGAGAATCCGCCGGTGGACGTGGCGGAGAGGGCGTGGGCAACACTGTCGTAGAGCGTCGGGCCGGGAGTGAGCCAGAGCGCGACGATCATCACGACGGTGAACATGAGGTAGATGGTCCACAGTCGGCGTGCCGTCTCCGACACCCGGGGTGCGAGACGATCCGACGACGGGCCGGGTGCTTCGGCCGTCATGAGGTCGAGTCCGCCGACACCGAGGAACGGGAGCACGGCGACGGCGAGAACCACCATCCCCATGCCGCCGTACCACTGGGTGAACTGGCGATACATCATGAGGCCGCGTCCGGGAGTCTCGAAGTCGATGAGCGCGGTCGACCCGGTGCACGAGAAGCCTGACGCCGACTCGAACAGGGAGTCGACGATCTGTTCGACGAGATCGACGCCCGGCAGTGCGAACGAGCCGGCCAGCACGTAGGGAACCGCTCCGATCACGGTCATCGCGAGCCAGGTCCAGCCGACCGCCGCGAAGACGTCACGGCTGCGCACGCCCCCCGTCGTCGTGAAGCGCCAGAGCGTGAAACCGATCGTGGCGCACACGAGGGTGGACACGAGCATCGGTGTGGTGTCGCGATTGGTCGACAGCGCCTCGAGCAGGGTGCACAGACCGAGCCCGACCGAGAAGACGCCGACCGAGATGCCGATCAGATGCAGCGGCGTGCTCGGGTGCCCGCGATCGGGTTGCGACAGCTTTGCGCCGACCGTCGTGGCGCTGGTGAGCGGTGTGGTCATCGCCGCACCGCCCGGGCCAGTCGACGCGATCGGCGCTGGACGGAGCGTCGGACGCGAACGAGCCACGCGAGACCCAGGAGCAGCGGGAGCACGCTGAGTCTTCCGGCCAGCATGAACGGGACCAGCAGGACACGGGCCGGCGCAGAGAAGTCGCCGAGGTCGCCGAAGGCACCGGGGCCGACGCCCGGCCCGAAGGTCGAGAGCACCGAGATGCCCGTGTACAGCGCGTCGATGACGCCCAACCCGGCCGCCGCGAGGACGACGGCCGCCAACGCGCACAACCCGAGATGGGCGATCTGGTAGCCCGTCATTCCTTCGAGAGTGCCTTCGTCGATGGGCGTGCCGCTCTGCTTGACCACCACCACCGACTGGGGATCGAGCTGGCGACGCAGTTCTCTCGAGCTGAAACCGAGGAGCATCCAGGCGCGTGCGACATGGAGTCCCCCTCCCGCCCCGCCCGACATCGCTCCGGTGGCGACGAGCATGAGCAGGACCATGAGAACGGACCCGTCGAGGACGGTCCAGTCGTTCACGGCGAAGCCGGTGGTCGTCACGGCGGAGACCGTCGTGAAGATCGCGTCGGTCGCCGCGATCCCGTCGGCGAAGAGGAACACGACGAGCGAGCCGCCTGCCAGGATTCCGAGGTATGCCCGCAGTTCGGTGCTGCGCCACACCGGCTCGATCCGGCCGCGAATGGCCCACCACATCACGACATAGCTCGTGCCGGCGATCGTCATTCCGATGACCGCGACCAGACGGGCCCCGGTCCCGAGGCCGGCGAACGAATCGGGTTCCGACGAGAAGCCGCCAGTGGAGATGGTGGTCAGCGCATGGATCACGCTGATGCGCGGGCTGAGGCCGACGATCGCGTATGCGACCGCGAGAACGGCGGTCAATGTCGCGTAGATGGTCAGGATGCGTCGGCGCCCGATGGTCGCCGTGGGTGCGATGCGCACGCCGGTGTCGCGGGGGTCGTCGCTCGTCCGGATCGTTCCGCGGAGCGCGAGTGGCAGCGCGACGACGCCGGCGAGGATCCCGAGGAGGCCGCCGATCCACTGTGTCGCCGCACGCCAGAGCTGTACCGCGACCGAGAGTTCGTCGTGGTTCACGGTCGTGAGGTTGGTGCTGCTGAAACCGGCCGCCGACTCCACGAGGGCGTCGTCGACTCGCCCGATCCCTCCGGTGACGAGGTAGATGCCGGTTCCGATGACGACGAGCACGAGCCACGTGAGCGCGAGTCCGCCGAGCACGCGACCCGGCGCCGGTCGATGCCGGCGTTCGAGTGAGCGGTGACCGAGTACGCCGATGCCGGTCGCCAGGAGCCCGGTGATGACCAGCGCGACTGCATCGCCGCGATCGTCGAATGCGCCGCCGAGGCCGGACAGCATCGCGCCGATCCCGAGCAGGAGCAGGCCGTCGGTGACCGCCAGTCGGGAATACGACTGCGGCCGACCGAACCCGCTGCTCCCCTGGCGAGGCCCGCGCCGGACCCTTGCGGGCTGGTAGCTCACCCCAGTACTCGGTGGACCTCGTCGACCGCCGTCGGCATGGCGAAGACGACAATGTGATCACGTCCCCGGAGCCGGCTGCGACCGCGGGCGATCTGGGGCTTCCCGTCACGGACGAACGCACCGATCAGCACGTCCTTTGGGAGTCCGAGATCTTTCACGAGTGCACCGTCGGCGGGGCTGTTGATCGCCACTTCGAGTTCCAGCACTTCGGCTTCGCCCTGGAGGAACGTCGCGACGGCGGCGACGCCACCGCGCACGAAACGGAGGACCCCGTTGGCCGTGGCGGTGCGGGGCGAAAGGGCGACGTCGATGCCGGCCTGGCCGAGCAGGGTGAGCAGTGCCAGGCGATGCACCATCGCGACGGTCTCGCCGGCACCGGCGGACTTCGCGTAGAGGCAGGCGAGGATGTTGGCGTCGTCCTCGCCGGTCAGGGCGACGACCATGTCGTAGCGTCCGATGTCGGCCTCTTCGAGGAGGTCGGCGTCGGCAATGTCGCCTTCCAACACCAGGACGTCGTCGAGGTTCTCGGCGAGGGTGCGGGCCCGCTCGGGGTTCCGCTCGACGATGACCACCTCGACGCCCCGCGCGGTCAGCCGCTCGGCGAGGATCTCGGCCGTGCGTCCGCCGCCGAGCAGCATGAGTCGGTTCAGTCGACCGTGGTCGAGCCCGAGCAGCTGCATCACGGATCGCCGGGCCCGTCGCTTGATCGCGACCCGGAGATGATCGCCAGCCTCGAGACCGTGGTCCTTGCGCGGGATGATCGTTTCGTCGCCGCGGCTGATCGAACCGACGACGAAGTCCCAGTCGGGTTCGAACTCCTCGCCGATGTCCTTCAGGGTTCGCCCGACCAGCGGCGATTCCGCCGGAAGTCGCGCCCCGATCACGATGACCTCGCCGCCCGCCATGTAGGCGACCTCGTCGGCCCCGGGGAAGTCGAGCAATTCGAGGACCTCTGCGGCCGCTTCGGCATCGGGATCGATGACGAGATCACCGCCGGATGCGTCGCGTACGGCCTGCGCTTCGGGCGAGCGGAGGTCGGCGGCCTCGATACGGACGACGGTCCGCTCGACTCCGATGGACTTCGCGAGCAGTGACGCGATCAGGTTCACCTCGTCGTTGCTGGTGACGGCGACCAGCAGGTCGGCCTGCTCGACGCCGGCCTTGCGGAGGGTGCGCGGGTGGGTGCCGCTCCCCCGCACCGTCAGCACGTCGAGGCCGTCGGCCAGCTGACGGAGCCGGGAGTCGTCGAGATCGATGATCGCCACGTCGTGCCCCTCGCGACTCAGACGATCCGCGACATATGAGCCGACCTCTCCGGCACCGACGACGATGACATGCACAGCGAATTTCTAGCCGGTCGGGCGAGAAAGCGGTCAGATGGCGGGATCGAGGGCGCCGGGACGAAACTCGAGGATCTCGTCCTCGGTGACCACTGCGTCCACTCGGACGTCCCAGTCCTCCGACGGGATCGCCGTGACCTGCTGGAACGAGTGTGCGATGCCGATGACGACCGGTCGATCGGGCCCGCAGGCCGTGAGCGCGCGATCGTAGAACCCACCACCCTGGCCGAGTCGGTTGCCGAGCGCATCGAACGCGACGAGCGGCGCCAGCACCACATCGTGCAGGCCGAGTGGGACACGTTCGCCGGCGAGCGGTTCCGGGATACCGAACGAACCGGGCACCACCGCGTCTTCCGGTCGCCATCGGATGAACTCGAGGTGTTCGCCGCTGACGCGAGGCACGGTGATCGACGCGCCCCGTTCGGCGAGCAGGATCAGTGACGCATCGATGTCGAGTTCGCCCCGCACCGCGCGGTACCCCGCAACCAGGCCGGCGCGCCGGAGCACGGGGATCCGGGCCAGCCGGGCCATCACGGCCATCGATGCGGCCGCCTGATCGTCGTCGTCGAGGTCGGCGCGCTGTCGGCGCAGTTCGAGGCGCAGTGTTGATCGGGCCGCGGCAGTGTCGCTCACGGCTCGCACGGTATCGGCCACTTCCCCCGGCTCGAAGGGGCCGTTCGGCCCGAACGCGCAGAACGGGAGCCCCGGAGGGCCCCCGTTCCGACTCGTCTCGCGCGGAGTGGCGAAACGCTTGGGGCTAGACGAAGGCGCTGGCGAACACCAGCGACACGATGGTCATCACCTTGAGCAGGATGTTCATCGCAGGACCGGAGGTGTCCTTGAAGGGATCGCCCACGGTGTCGCCGACGACGGCTGCCTTGTGCGGATCGCCGCCCTTGCCGCCATGGGCACCGGCCTCGATGTACTTCTTGGCATTGTCCCAGGCACCGCCGGCGTTGGCCATGAAGATGGCGAGGGCGAAACCGGTCACGAGGGCGCCGGCGAGCAGGCCGCCGAGTGCGTTGACGCTGATGAATCCGGTGATCAGGGGGACGACCACCGCAAGTGCGCCCGGAATGATCATCTCTCGCAGCGACGCCTCGGTCGAGATCGCGACGCAGCGGGCGGAGTCGGGGACCACACCCTCCTTGCCCTCCCGCAATCCGGGGATCTCGCGGAACTGGCGACGAACTTCCTCGATCATCGCGTTGGCGGCTCGGCCGACGGCGTCGATGGTGAGGGCGGCGAAGAGGAAGGGCAGACCGGCACCGATGAACAGGCCGATGAACACGTCGACCTCGCCGACGTTGAGATCGAGGAACTCCGTGCCGTCGCTGGCCTGGGCGATCGCGAACTCGAAGCTCTTGAACAACGCCAGGGCGGTGAGGGCGGCCGAACCGACGGCGAACCCCTTGGCCACTGCCGCGGTGGTGTTGCCGAGTGAATCGAGCGCGTCGGTGACTTCGCGGACCGAAGGATCGAGTTCGGCCATCTCGGCGATGCCACCGGCGTTGTCGGCGATCGGGCCGTAGGCATCGACGGAGACGACGACGCCGGTGGTGGCCAGCATGCCGATTGCAGCGACGGCGATGCCGTAGATGCCGCCGAAGCCGTTGGGCAGCTCGCTGCCGAGCGTCTGCTCGCCGCCCCAGTAGGCGATGCCGACGCCCACGACGATGAGCAGGACCGACGACGCCACGGAGACCATGCCGGCACTGATGCCGGCGAGCACCGTGGTGGCGGGGCCGGTTTCGGACTGGGACGCGATCTTCTTGACCGGGGCGAAGTGTTCGGAGGTGTAGTACTCGGCGGTCTTGCCGAGGGCCCAACCGATGACGAGGCCACCGATGACGGAGATCGCGAGGCCGTACGGGGCCTCCTCGGCGAAGTCGTTGCTGTCGCCGAACATCCAGTAGGCGACACCGACCGTCGCAACGGCAGTGATGCCCATGGCCACGTTGGTGCCGAGGTGCAGGGCCTTGCTCAGCGCCTTCGAGTCGGTGCTCTCGCCGCCCTTCACGAGGAAGGATCCGATGATCGAGGCGACCATGCCCACGAAGGCGATCGCCATCGGGAAGGTCAGCAGCGACACGATGCCGACGGAGTCGGCGTCCTCTGCGACGAGGGCGAACGCGAACGCGGTCACCGAGATCGGGGCGATGATCGAGCCGGCGTACGACTCGAACAGGTCAGCGCCCATGCCGGCGACGTCGCCCACGTTGTCGCCGACGTTGTCGGCGATGGTGGCGGGGTTGCGCGGGTCGTCCTCGGGGATACCGGCCTCGACCTTGCCGACGAGGTCGGCGCCGACGTCAGCGGCCTTGGTGTAGATGCCGCCGCCGACGCGGGAGAACAGGGCGATCGAGGATGCGCCGAGCCCGTAGGCGGTGACGATCTCGAAGGCATCGTCGACCTGGGCCCAGACCACGAAGATCAGGTACACGAGCATCAGGCCACCGAGGGCGAGACCCGCCACCGAGAAGCCCATGACCGCACCGCCGCGGAAGGCGATCGGGAGCGCCTTGCCCGGCCCGTCCTTCGCCGCTTCGGTGGTGCGAGCGTTGGCCATCGTCGCAACCGTCATACCGGCGTAGCCGGCGGATGCCGAGAGGGTCGCACCGATCAGGTAACTCACGGCGGCGAGCGGCGTGATGACGATCGCCAGCAGGATCATCATGATGACGACGAACACCGAGACCCAGGTGTACTCCTGCTTCAGGAACGCCCTGGCGCCCTTCTGGATCTCCTCCATGAGGAAGACCATCCGGTCGTTGCCCGGGGGTGCGGCCTCGACGGCCTTGTAATAGAAACCGGCCAGTACGAGCCCGGCCAATGCCGAGATCAGAGCCAGATAGGGAACGGCGCTCACGAATACTCCTGTTCGTCGCCTCGTGGAACGGCTCGCCGGATGTGGCGAGCCGCGTCAAAGACCGGGACACGCTATCCAGTCGCGTGGCGGGACGCCCAATTCACCACGATGTCGCCCAACTGACGCGCATGGTCGGGATTCGAGAAGAGGTGATCGGCCCCCTCGACACAAGCGAGGTCGGCCGCTCCCGCGGTCGCGAGCGCCTGCGTCTGCTCCGGTCCGACGACGTCGTCGTCGCCCGCTTCCACCACCAGCATCGGGCGACCGAGGTGGGCAGCAGCCTCGAGGACGTCGTGGTCGTCGAGGTCGGCGAGGAACTGCGGGTCCAGCTCGAACGGGCGTCCGCCCACCGAGATCGCGAATCGGCTGTCGTGAGCCGAGGCATCGTCGGGCAGGAGGTGGCGGACATGGTCCACATCGGACGGCGACGCGATGCAGATCACCGCATCGACCGTGTGGAGTGACGAAGCGGCCAGCACGGCGGCGGTGCCGCCGAGGCTGTGGCCGAGCAGGAGGCAGGGTCCGATGTCGCGCTCGAGCATCGCGACCGCCGCTCGGCGGAGATCGCCGACGTTGGTGCTCACCGACGACGCCGCGAAGTCGCCGGCACTCTCCCCCAGGCCGGTGAAGTCGAAGGTGAAGGTGATCCACCCGGCTTCGGCCATCCGTCTCGCGAGCCGAGTGATCGTGTGCAGGTCCTTCGAGCACGTGAAGCAGTGCGCCATCAGGACGCTGCCACGAACCGGACCGCCGGGACGTCGCACGGCTGCGGAGAGTTCGGCGCCGGCGCCTCCGACGAAGGTGAACTGCTCGGCCTCCACGCCCGCGATGCTAGGGCGTACGGCGTGTCCGCGGCCCGATCCCACGCTGCGTGTTCGTGATCATGTCGCAGCGTCGAACTTTGGTGACGGTCCCGTAACGAACGCAGGCTCGTCATGGGTGCGGGACGGAGAACGCCGATGGGGAGCCACGGACATCCGATGGACGGAACGCACCGGGAGGTACACCATGCTCTCGATCAGACGAGCGACACCGACAACTCCCGTCGTCAGCGGCGGCTGGGCACAGCTCCTGGAGAGCGAGGAACGTCATGCAGCGGCGCAGGGCTTCGCCGCCGGCGTGCTCGTGATCAACTTCAGCGGCGAGCTCCTGCGTCACGTCGACGACGACACGCGAGCGCTCACCGAGGCCGCGGTGTTGTCGATCATCGAACGTCGTCTCGGGTGGACCGACCGATCCGAGGCCATCGCGCCCGGCCGGTTGGGCGTCGTCGTGGTCCCGATCGATGGTGCCCTGGCGTTGTCGCGCCGAGCGCGTGAACTGCATCGCGACCTTCGGTCGTGTGGTCTCGACGTCGACGTCGCCTACAGCATCCGTCGGCGTGCCGGAGGGCTTGCGTCCGCGGCGGCCCGTGCCGATGCCGCGCTCGACACCGCCCTCGCCCGACGGGCCGGCGGAAAGATCTGACGCTCCCCTGCCGTCCGCCTGCGGCGGTCTGGCCCGGGTGGGCCAGACTGTCGAGGTGGAGATCGACGAGGCACGGCGAATCCTCGGCGTCGACGCGACCGCCGACGAGCAGACGCTGCGCGCCGCCCACCGACGCCAGATCCGTCGCGCCCACCCCGATGCCGGAGGCTCGGCGGCCGCCGCAGCCGGCGTCAACGCCGCGTGGGCGCTGCTGCGTGACCATGATCCGGCTGCCCCTCCGCCCGCGGATGCCGGTCCCCGCGCCCCGAGGCCGACACCGGTGTCGGCCGAACGGCCACCCGATGTCGACGGCTACTACCGAGTCGACGTCGAGCCGGGCGAACTCCTCGCTCGTCTCGCCGAGGCCGGCCATGCCGTGGGTGAGGTGGTCTTCGTCGATCCGCACGGCGGCATCCTCGAGATCGTCGTCGGCGAGGCGCCGGCGGTCGGGCAGCTCGCGGCAACCGTCGGGGCGACCTCCGGCGCGGGGACGGAGGTCGCGTTCACTCTCGAACCGTTGGGCGTCACGCCGGCGCCGCCGATCGGGCCGATCGTCGACGCGCTGATGGCCGCGGTCAGGCGCTGATGTCGAGGACGGTGCGGATGCCGTCGGCGGCGTGGAGCAGGCCGATGCCCTCGTTGACCTGCGACAACCCGAGTCGATGGCTGACCATGCCGGCGAGGTCGAGACTGCCGTTGCGGTAGAGGTCGAGCAGCAGCGGGATGTCGCGGTCGGGCCAGCAGTGGCCGAGGAGGCTGCCGATGAGTCGCTTCTGCAACGTCATGAACAGCACCGCTGCGTTGATGGTGACGTTCTCCTCGATGGGCGACGCTCCCACCATGACGGTTGTTCCGCCCACCCGCGTGCTCGCGATGCCCTCCTCGACGAGCGCAGCCCGGCCCGCGGCCTCGAACGCGTAGTCGACACCGGCACCCGACGTCGCATCGGCGACCGCGGCCGTGAGCTCGCCGCTGGTCGGATCCACGAGATGGGTCGCGCCGAACCCGGACGCAGCCTCTCGTCGTGCCTCGACCGGGTCGGACACGATGATGGTCGTGGCGCCGGCGATGCGGGCCCCCTGCACGATCGCCTGGCCGATGCCGCCGAGCCCCATGACCAGTACGGAACTCCCCCGTTCGACCTTCGCCGTGTTGAACACGGCACCGACGCCGGTCTGCATGGCACAGCCGATGACGCAGGCGATGTCGAGTGGGATGTCGTCGGGGATCTTCACCGCGCCGCTCGCGCTGATCACGGTCTGCTCGGCGAAGCCCCCGACACCGAGACCTCGGTAGACGGGCGAACCGTTGCGCGAGAACGGTGTGGAGCCGTCGGGTCGCGTGTTGGCGGAGAACGAAAGGGCGTCGGGGCACGCGGTCGCCTCGTGACGGGCACACGCCGGGCAGTGGCCGCAGGGAGCGAGGGGGGTGAGCATCACATGGTCGCCGACCCGGAGATGGGTCACGCCGGGCCCGACCGCCTCGACGATTCCTGCGGCTTCGTGGCCCAGCACCGCGGGCACGGCGTAGCCGCCTTCCTGCACGGTCACGTCGCTGTGGCAGATCCCGCAGTTGGACACGCCGACGAGCACCTCACCGGCTCGGGGTTCCTCGATGTCGAGATCGTCGACGATCTCGAGTGGAGCATTCGGACCGGTGAGCAGTGCGCCGCGCATCTGCGAGAACCTAGTGGTGGTAGCTCGGATCGTCAGTTCCGGCGCGGCCGGCCAACATCGAGTCCGGCACGCGCCACCAGTCTCCCGCCCGGTCGATGCGCGACCAGTCGGTGACCGACACGCGACGCTGGATCCGCCAACGCGGAGCGCCGTCGGTGGTGTGCGGGTCGGTGGTGAACGTGTCGAGGTAGCGAAACCCGGTCACGAGGTTGCGATGGTCGGGGCCGCCCTCGGTCCGGTGCGACGCGATGCCGTAGGTCTCGACGATCGCCTCGTCCGCGGATCGGAAGTCGAACGACGACTGGCCGAGGAAGTGGAATGTCGAGTCGTAGCCGTCGAGGAGATCGAAACACCAGTCGAGGAAGTCGTCGACCGAGCGCGGTCCCGTTCCGTGGTCGTCGGTCGCATTGTCGAGGAAGCACCCCCGCACGAGTGGCCGGTCGCGGCGATCGATGCCGCGGCAGTACGCGGCGAGGACATCGCGTATCGCCTCGCGGGCGGTGGGTTCGTGGGTCACGTGTCGCTCCCGGTGGTCGGGCCGAGGTGTCGGAGCACCATGGCGGCACAGCGGTGGCCGGCGTGGGTCGCGGCGACCGGATCCGCTCCGGACGCACGCGACCGGAGGAACCCGGCGAGGAAGCCGTCGCCCACACCGGTGCGGTCGAGGAGATCGTCGACGGGCGTGACCTCGACGGCGCGGGCGCCGTCGCGGTCGATCACGAGGGTCGGGCGGCGACCGTTCGTGACCACCGTGGTCGCAGCACCGACGATGCCCTCTCGAGGTGAGAGCCCGAGGGCCGAGTGTTCGGCGCGGTCGAGCACCACGTGCACGGGTTCGACGGCGGCGCACAGGGCCAGGAAGCCGTCGGCACCGAGACTCTCGAGATCGGTGACGGACGGGCCGCCGATCGTGACAGGGACGCTGGCGTCGGCGGCCTCGCCGAGGAGTTGATCGATCGCGCTCGCGAACGGATCCTCGGTGAAGGCCGACCCGGCGATGTACAGCTGGCTCGCCTCGTCGAGACACTCGGGCTCGATGATCGACAGTCGACGGCTGGCGCCCCGGTCGATCAGCCGACTCCGTCCGCCGCGTCCGACCATCGTGATGATCACCCCGGTGCCACCGGCGAACGACGCATGGACGGCGACGCCGCGCCGTCGGAGGTCCTCGACGAGGGTGTGGCCGACGTGGTCGTCGCCGACCTGGCCCACGAAACGCGGTCGTCCCCCGAGCTCAGCGGTCAGCGCGGCGACATTGCTCGCGCTGCCGCCCCGGACCCGAGCGGCGCGAACGACGCGGTCGCCGCCTCGGACGGGGTCGTCGCGGAGACGTACGAGCACCTCCTCGAGCAGATCGCCGACGCAGACAAGCACGACGGCAACATAGCCGGGAGCCCGCCCCGCCTCGCACGCTGGGATCGCGACGACCCCGGCCGCCGGGTCAGCCCGGAAGGAAGAGCAACGGGTCCTTGGGTACGCCGTCGACCCGGGTCTCGAAATGGAGGTGGGGTCCGGTGCTCCACCCCGTCGAGCCGACGAGACCGATGACTTCGCCGGTGTCGACCCAGTCGCCTTCGCTGGTCTCGAACGCACTCAGGTGGGCATAGAGGGTGGCGACGTTGCCCTCGTGCTGCACGATCACGGCGTTGCCGTAGCCGCCCTTGCGGCCGGCGAAGATCACCCGGCCTTCCTTCGCCGCCCATACCGCTTGCCCGGATGGTGCACCGATGTCGACACCGGAGTGCATGCGGGTCGTGTTGAAGATCGGATGGACGCGCAGGCCGAAGCCGGATCCCGGTGAACCCTGGGTCGGCATGATGAAGCCCTCTAGTGAGGCCGCCCCCGGGTCGCCGGGTTCGAAGCCGAGCGCCTCCGCCTGCTTCTCCTTGATGAGTTCGGTGAGCTCCTCGGCTTCGATGGCTCGCTGATCGGCTTCGCGCTGCCACTCGTCGATCCGCGTCTGGAGCTCGGCCTGGATGTCGGCCTGGATCTCGCGGCGGGCCTCGAGCTCGGCGAGCTCGCTCTCGAGAACGAGACGGAGCCGGTCCGCTTCGGCCCGGGCCTCTTCACCGGCCTTCAGGTGGTCTTCGCGGGCTGCCTGGATGGTGCGCAGCTCGTCGAGGAGATCCCGATCGGAGCCGGCGGCGAAGTCGAGCATCGACAGGCGGATGGCGGTGCGGTTCAGGTCCGACGAGGTGAGCCACGGCTCGGCCTCGCGATTCGTGCCCACGAAGGCGTCGACCGCTCGGTCCTCGATGGCGGCTCGGGTCACGACGATGGCATCGGCGGCGTCCAACGCAGCGGTGGTACGGGCCTCGACCTCGGCCTCGGCATCGCTCAGCTGCAGACGAGCGGCCTGGACCTGGGCGGCCTGGTTGTCGACCGCGGCCTGGATCTCGGCGAGGATCTCCGCGACGCGTTCGTCCTCCAGCTCGAGGAGTTCGAGTTCCTCCAGCGCCGCGGCCTCGGCGTCGCGCGCTTCTTCCCGCTCCCGCCGGATGTCGCCGATGGATTCGTCGTCCTGGGCGGCGACCGGCGCCACGACCGCGATCGTGGCCACCACGGCGAGGGCCACGAGGCCGGCTCGGAATCGTGGGGCGGAGGAGAAAGGCTGGTGTCGGTGCATGGCAAAGTCGTGCGGCCTGGCCCGATCGGCACGCGAACGCAAGGGTACCCGCCCACGTTGTGACAGAAGTGTCACCGTCATGCGGCGTATCCGGCGCCCGCTCGTGGTGGACTGTGGGGATGGAAGGCCCAGCGCTCGACCCTCGGTCGTTCCACGTTCCCGCCGACGCGGCATCCGTCGCCCCCGCACAGATCGCCGACGGCGGCGCGCCGACCGGCCCGCCACCGCGCCCGCGCCCACGGCGGCGTCGCTGGCCGTGGGTCGTGGGCCTGCTGGCCGTGGTGGCGCTCGTGCCGCTCTACCTCGCCGGGTCCGCATGGTGGACCTGGGCCGGGGTCGAGAAGCTCGAGCTGTCGGACGTGATGGTCGGGAGCACCGGCGCGACGAACTACCTCGTGGTCGGGACCGACTCCCGCGAGGGTGTCGATGCCGATGTGGAGAACGCCGGCGTCATCTTCGGTGCCGAGGGCGAACGGACCGACACGATCGCCGTGCTCAGGGTCGACGGCGACGACGTTCGCCTGCTCGCGATTCCCCGGGATCTGTGGGTACCCGTCGACGGCACCAACCGCCGGATCAACTCAGCGTTCGCTGTCGGCGGTCCGGAGCTGTTGATCCGCACCGTCCAGGACCAGTTGGGAATCGGCATCGACCACTACCTCGAGGTGGACTTCGCAGGGTTCCTCTCCCTCGTCGATGCGCTGGGCACGGTCGCGATCGACGTGCCGTATCCCGCGTACGATCCGAAGTCGGGCCTCTCGTTGCCGACTGCGGGCATCAACGAACTCGATGCCTCCCAGGCGCTCGCCTATGTCCGTTCCCGCGCCTACACCGAGATCATCGACGGGGTCGAACGGCGCGATCCGACGGCCGACCTGGGCCGGGTCGCCCGGCAGCAGGCATTCCTGTCGGCGGTGTTCGCCGAGCTCGGCGACACCCGCAATCCGTTCACGTTGCTCGGTGCGCTCGACGGTGTCGCAGGGACTGTGCGAGTCGACGACGATCTCGGTATCCGGACGGTGATGTCGCTGGGTCTGACGATCCGGGGCGCCGACCCGGCAACGGCGACGCTTCCCACCACGCGCTTCTTCACCGACGGCGGCGCCGACGTGCTCCTGTTGGACCAGGCGGCGGCTGCGCCATTGCTCGCCGAGTTCGGCTGACTCCGGCGGCGTTCAGATCGCGTAGACACCGTCGAGGACGACCAGCGCGGCGACCCCGGCTCCGAGTGCGCCGGTGAACGATGTCATCGCCCGTACTCGGGTCGGGGCGGACCCGAACACGAGCACCAGTGCGACCGGCACCATCGCGATCGCTACCGCTGCGAGGGCGACCGCCACCCCGCGTTCGGCCGTTCCGGCCAGCACCAGAAGGGCCAGTGCCGGGCTGAAGATGACCGGGAACGCGAGGGGGATCACGCCGCCCCGCCTCCCCCGGAGGCCGGGTTCGGCCTGCGGCGGTGCCACGAAGACGTCCTTGAGCGCGACGACCAACAGCGCGATGCCGGCCGCGATGCGCGCACTCGGTCCCGTCACGTCGACGAGATCGAGGAGCGGGTCGGACACAGCCGCGCTGAAGAGGGCGAGCGCGCCGGTGGTCGCCATTGCGGCGACCACGACCTCGTACCTCGGGGCGGCAGGGCGGGCCGCCAACGCTCGGAACGGGTTGGCCGCCGCGATCATCGCCAGAACGAGCAGGGTGAGGGTCATGGGTCGGCTCCATGTCGGGTGTCGAGCAGCAGGAGTAGCGCACTGAGCGCGTGCTGCTGGTCGTCCATCTGTGTGTCGCCGAGCCGGAACCAGGCACCGGTCGTGCGCTCGGGGTGGGTGTCGTCCTCGCCGTCGAGTGGGCTCACCTGGCGATCGACGAGAAGCCCGGCGGCGCAATCGGCTCGCTCCCTCAAGGCGCTGAGGTCGGCTGTGCGCGTACCGTTGCGCTGGAGTTGCAGGATGTGGTTGCCGAGCCCCTCCCCCAGCGTCCCGACGCCGGCGGCGAGTGCGATCGGCCCACGCGTCATCCGGGTGATCCCCCCCTGGCGTTGGGACTCGTAGCGGACCTGGAGGCTGAACAGTCCGAGTTGACGCGACCGCCACTCCTCCTCCGCCGCGGTGATCGCGGGCGGGTCGGGCCAGCGGTCCATGGTCTCGAAGGCATAGGCGCCCCAGTGGTCCGACACCGGCGGCCAGGGCGACTCGACCCGGTCGCGATCGGCCACGAGATAGCGGCGGACCCGAAGGGCCGGCTCGTCGAAACCCTCGTCGGGGAACCCCAGATGGAGCCGGGCGAGGGCCCACATCACCTCACCGGTGAAGAAGGGCGACCGGGTGGGGCCGGGCCCCGACTCGACGCCGATGTCGGCGCTCACGCTGCCGTCGTCGTTGACGACACCGACCAGCGTGTGGCCGAGGTCGACGAGCAGTTCGTCGAGGTCGGTGCGTCCGGTCGCCACGCGGCGCTCGTCGAGGGCAGCGACGAGCAGACCGGTCGACCCGCTCCCGGGGCGACTCCCGACACCGAACACCGGCCCGATGACGGTGTCCTGGATACGGGACGACACGTAGTCGAACGCCTTCTCGGCCACGTCGCCGGCGCCGGGGATGCCGTCGGCCTCGGCCTGCCACAGCGACCACATCACGCCCGCGTGGCGCGTGTCGTTGTAGCCGGGCTCCTCCACGGCGCGATCGCGGTCGTAGCGGTACACGAAGCGTCCATCGGCTCCGATGTTGTCCGCGAACCAGTCGACGGCGAGCCCGGCGGCGGTGCGGAGTTCCTCGTCGGTCGGTCGCCGACAGCGTTCGGGGTGGACCGCAACGGCGACGACGCCGGCGACGAGTATCCACCCGGCCGCCGCTCTCGCGAGACGCATCCCCAACCCGTGCACGGCCGAAACCTAGCGCCCGCGTTCCACCTCCTACGATGCTGGCGTGCCCCGGTCCGTTCGCCTGCTGCTCCTCGGCCTCGCCGCGATGGTCGTCCTCTCGCCGCTCGTCCGGTCTCCTCAGAGCGACACCTATCCCCTGTCGACCTACCCGATGTTCGCGACGGATCGTGGCGACGAGCACCGGATCCCGACGGTGGTCGAGGTTCTCGGCGACGGGACCACGGCGCGCCTCTCGCCGGAGCTGATCGCCGGAACCGACGAGCTCGTGCTCACGGCGGTCACCGTGAGTCGTGCGGTGCGCGACGGCCAGGTCGATGCGCTCTGCGCGGAGGTTGCCGACCGTCTGGGCGCAGGTCGGCGGGCCCGGGTGCAGACGGAGTTGCACGACGTGATCGATCTCGTCGCCGATGGTGCACCGCCGATCGCCATCGAGGTCCACGCGGAGTGTGGCGGTGCGTGAGTTCACGCGCTACTCGGTGCTGCGGGTGCTGATCGCCGGCTATGCGGCGATCTGGGCGCTGGTGCGGGGGCCGGCGGCGTTCGACACGTTCGACTTCGCGCCGCGGCGCTTCGATCCGGTCGGTCCGCTGGCGTTCCTCGACGGCCCGGTGGCCGACCCGATCGTGGTCGTCGCGGTGCTCGTCACTCCTGTTGCCGCGACACTGCTCGCGTTGGGTCGACGGGAGATGGTGAGCGGCCCGATCGCGGCGGCCGGCTTCTTGTTCCTCACGACTTACCGCAACTCGTGGGGTCACCTCCTCCACACCGAGAACCTGGTCGCGTTGCACCTCGCCGTGCTTGCCGCGGCGCCGTTCGTCGCACGCGTGCGGGCCGTTGGCCGCGACCGCGACCGCACATGGGCGGTCGACGCAATGGCGGTGCTCACGGTCGGTACCTACTTCCTCGCGGGAGTGGCAAAGCTGCGCATCAGCGGGTCGGCGTGGATCGACGGCGATGTGCTGCGGCACCAGATCGCGTTCGACAACGCGCGCAAGGAGGTGCTGGGCGACACCGCGTCGCCCTTCGCCGGATGGATCCTTCGGCAGGGGTGGTTGCTCGCCCCGGCGGCGGTCATGACGATGCTCGTCGAGCTCGGGGCACCGCTCGCCCTCATGCGGGGACGTGTGGCGCTGGTCTGGAGTGGCGCGGCCTGGGCCTTCCATGTCGCCATCTTGGTGTTCATGGCCATCCTGTTCCCCTATCACCTGCTCGGGATCGCCTTGGCGCCTCTTCTTCCCGTGGAACGACTCGGGGCTACGGTCTCGGCATGGACAGGACGATTCCGAAGAGTCTCGACGACATCCATCCCGACTGGCTGACGGGAGCGCTCCGGGCCGGCGCCGTGATCGACGCGGCAACCAGGGTGGTCGCATGCGAGGCCGTGGTACTCGGCACCGGGGAAGGCTTCACCGGGGATCTGGCCCGCCTCACCGTGCGCTACGAAGGCGGCGATGGTCCGGCGACGATGGTGGCCAAGATCCCCACGTCGGCCAACGACAACCGCAGCGGTTCGGAGTTGCTCGGCGTGTACGAACGGGAGGTCCGCATGTACCAGGAGGTCCTGCCGGCCCTCGGCGCGCCGGTGCCGTCGCTCTACTACGCCGACGTCGACGCGAATCCCGATTGGGAGAAGCAGATGGACGCGATCGAGAAGCTCGAGCGGCTGCCCGTCTGGTTCCTGCGTTTCGTCACCTGGGTGCTCCAGCGGTTCGTGACCCCCACACCACGGGCCAGCGTGCTGCTCCTCGAGGATCTGGCTCCCGCCGAGATCGGTGACCAGGTCGCCGGCGCGTCGCTGGAACGAGTCGGGCGGGTGCTCGAAGCCGCCGCCGGTGTCCATGCCGCGACATGGGGCGACAAGGCGCCCGATCCGGGCCCGTGGCTCGTCTCGGGCGGCGTGGCACCGAAGATCTTCCAGGCGAGCTTCCTGGGTACCCGCAAGAAGTTCCTGAAGAGCGAGGGCAAACACGTGAGCCCGCACATGAAGACGCTGCTCGATCGGATGGGGATCGACGGCATCGAGCGAGGTCGCCGGATCCATCGTGACCTGCCGCAATGCCTCGTGCACGGCGATCTTCGGCTCGACAACATCTTCTTCGCCGGCGACGACGTGACGGCGTTGATCGACTGGCAGCTGACCCGCATCGGTCCGGCCGTGGTCGACGTGGCGTACTTCATCGCCGGCTCGGTCGAGCCCGAGGTCACCGAGTCCGAGGTCGATGCGCTGCTGGCTCGCTACCACACGGCACTCGTCGCCGCGGGCGTCGACGACTACCCGTACGACCGGTTCCTCGTCGACTACGAGGACGGCCTGATGGTCGTGCTCGGCTCGCTCACCGCGGTGGAGTTGCTCGACATGGGCGATGCTCGGGGGCGGGATCTCGTGGACAAGATGGTCACTCGCCTCGACGGCCGCCTCGGGCGCATCGCCGCCTGAGCGTCGCTAACGTGCGGCGGCAGTCGGCACGCCATCCGTGTCGACCTGCAGGAAGGGCGACCCCCATGACGGTGCACCACGCATGACGGCGAACGACGTTTCCGAGACCTTCGACCCGAGCCGGTGGCGTGATGTCGTCGGATTCGACGATCTGACCGACATCACCTATCACCGGGCCGTCGACCAGGGGACGGTGCGGATCGCGTTCCACCGTCCGGAGGTCCGCAACGCCTTCCGTCCCCACACGGTCGACGAGCTCTATCGCTGCCTCGACCACGCCCGGATGACCAGCGATGTCGGGTGTGTGCTGCTCACCGGCAACGGCCCGTCGCCCAGGGACGGCGGGTGGGCCTTCTGCTCCGGCGGCGACCAGCGCATCCGTGGCAGGGCCGGCTACCAGTACGCGGAGGGCGAGACCGCCGACACGGTCGACCCCGCCAGGGCGGCCCGGCTCCACATCCTCGAGGTCCAGCGGCTGATCCGCACCATGCCGAAGATCGTGATCGCGGTGGTTCCCGGCTGGGCCGTCGGCGGTGGCCACAGCCTGCATGTGACCTGCGATCTCACCCTCGCCAGCGCCGAGCACGCGATCTTCAAGCAGACCGACACCGATGTCGCCAGCTTCGACGGCGGCTTCGGTTCGGCCTACCTCGCTCGCCAGATCGGCCAGAAACGGGCGCGGGAGATCTTCTTCCTCGGGCGCGATTACTCCGCCGACGAGGCGGTTGCGATGGGAATGTGCAACGCCGCGATCCCCCACGCCGAGCTCGAGGCGACCGCGCTCGAATGGGCCGCGGAGATCAACGCCAAGTCCCCCACGGGTCAGCGAATGGCGAAGTTCGCCATGAACCTCATCGACGACGGGCTGGTGGGTCAGCAGGTGTTCGCCGGCGAGGCCACTCGGCTGGCCTACATGACCGACGAGGCGATCGAGGGTCGCGATGCCTTCCTGGAGAAGCGACCGCCGGACTGGTCGGCCTTCCCCTGGTACTTCTAGGAGGCGTGTGACCTCCGTCGACCCCGATCTCGTGCTGCGGTTCTGGAAGCCGTACGGGGTGATGACGGCGTTCACCGATCGCGACGGACGAGCGACCCTGGCCGATCACATCGACGTGCCCGACGTCTATGCGGCAGGTCGACTCGACCGCGACAGCGAAGGCATGTTGCTCCTGACCAGGGGAAAGGCCCTCCGGACACAGTTGATGCGGCCCGACATCGGGCATCCCCGCACCTATCTGGTCCAGGTCGAGGGCATCCCGACGGCCGCCGCGCTCGATCGGCTGGCACGGGGCGTCGATCTCAAGGACGGACGGAGCCGACCGGCGACCGTAGAGCTGCTCGACGATGCCCCTGACCTGCCCGAACGCGTCCCCCCGATCAGGGTTCGTCAGACCGTTCCGGACCGGTGGATCCGGCTCACGCTGACCGAGGGAAGGAATCGCCAGGTTCGAAGGATGACGGCGGCGGTCGGCCATCCGACGCTGCGGCTGGTGCGGGAGCGGATCGGTCCGATCGGGCTCGACGGCCTCTCCCCCGGCGAATGGCAGCCCCTGACCGACGGCGAACGCGATGCGCTCCGTGCGTCGCTCAGCGCGTCGGGATCATCCAGTCGACGGGGGTCCGCCCGGCCTCCACGAGGGCGGCGTTCGCGCGGCTGAACGGCCGGCTCCCGAAGAAGCCGCGATGTGCCGACAGCGGTGACGGATGCGGTGACTCGATCACATGGTGGCGGCGATCGACGAGCGCCGCCTTCTTGCGCGCCGCCGAGCCCCACAGGATGAAGACCACGCGGTCGGTCTTCGCGTTGACGGCGTTGATGACCTCGTCCGTGAACGTCTCCCATCCCTGGCGTTGATGGCTGGCGGCTTCGTGGGCACGGACGGTGAGCGTCGTGTTGAGCAGCAGGACACCTTGACGGGCCCAGACCTCGAGATTGCCGTGGTCGGGTATCGGCACGCCGAGGTCGTCGTGGAGCTCCTTGTGGATGTTCTGCAGCGAGGGCGGCACACGGACTCCGGGCCGCACGCTGAAGCAGAGGCCGTGGGCCTGCCCCGGACCGTGGTAGGGGTCCTGGCCGAGGATGACCGCCTTGACGTCGGCCAACGGGGTCAGGTGCAGCGCGGCGAACACATCGTCGTGGGGCGGGTACACCTCGTGGCTCGCCCGTTCCCGCGCGACGAACTCCATGAGTCGGCTCCAGTAGGGCTTGTCGAACTCGCCTCGCAGGACGGGGTTCCAGTCGGTGGTCGCCGCCATTCGGACGACGCTAGACGGGACGGGAACCGACGACGCTCGCGCGCTCCATGATGCGGATGTCGGGGTAGTAGTCGCTTGCCGCATAGTGCTGAACGGCGGCGTTGTCCCAGAAGACGACGGTGTCGGGTTCCCAGGTCAGGCGGAACTGGTACTCGAGCACGCCGGCCTGCGCGATCAGGTGGGTGATGACCTCGCGGCTCTCTGCGTCGTCGAGGCCCTCGATGTGCGACGTGAAGTAGCCGTTGACGAAGATCAGCTTGCGCCCGGTGACGGGATGCGTCCGCACGACCGGATGGCGCACGAGTGGGTACCGGGCGCGCATCTCGTCCTTCTTGTCGTCGGGCACCTGGGCCGAGAAGGCGAGCATGTAGTCGTGGATGGCGTGCATCCCCTCGATGCGCTGCTTCCACTCGTCGGTGAGGCCGTCGTAGGCCGCGCCCATGTCGGAGAACAGCGTGTCGCCTCCGGTCGGCGGGACCTGGATCGCGTGGAGGATCGCACCCATCGAGGGCACCTCGCGCCAGGTGACGTCGTGGTGCCAGCCGTTCTCGAAGCCACCGGTGTCGGCACCCTTTTCGAAGCGGACCAGCTCCGGGTGGTCCTGGTTGCCGGTGATGAACGGGTGGATCTCCAGATCGCCGAAGCGGCGGGCGAAGGCGACGTGTTGTGCCGACGTGATCGGCTGGTCGCGGAAGTAGACGACCTTGTAGTCGGCGAGAGCCCGGACGATGTCGGCGATCTGGGCGTCGGACAGGTCGGTGGTGAGGTCGACGCCTCCGATCTCGGCCCCGAGGGTTGCGCCCCGCGGGATGACCGAGATGTGGTCGAACTGCGGGTTGGCGAGGCGATGGCGTTCGTCGGCGAGGTGCAGCCACGGACCCAGCGACATCCCGAACCGTTCGATGTGGATCCGTCCGGGGGTGACGTTGCCGGCCGGATCGGAGGTTCCGGCCTCGACCGTGTCGTGGTTTTCCGTCGTGGTCATGGCTTCTCCGTTGATTGCTGGGCGGCGCCGCGCAGACCGGCGACCACCAGTCGGGTGGTATGGGCGAACAGGGCATCACCGTCGACGGCCGTGAACGACAGCAGGTGGCGGGCGAACGCGGGGTGTGTCGCCGCATCGAGGGATTCGATCACGTCGCCGAGTCCGCCGGGTCGGTCGGCCGGGAAGGACTCGTGGTTGTGGTGGACGAGCGTGAACCCGACCGTGTGCCAGAACAGCGCACGGAATGCGGTCACGGCGTCGTCGCCGCGGTACCCGATCTCCTCCACGAGGAGGAGTCCTCGCTCGACCGTCTGCAGCACCGCGCCCGACATCCGGTTCGCGGTGGCGTAGAGGGACAGCAGATTCCGGTCGGCCAGGAGGTGCGCCCGGAGCGTGACGCACAATGCCGTCGCCCGGTCCTCCCACGGTCCGTCGCCGAGCTCGGGCAGATCGACGGCGGTCAGGCTCTGGCGGGCCACGGCGTCGAGCAGATCGTCCTTGCTGTCGAAGCGCAGGTAGACGGTCATCGGGTTGACATCGAGCGCGGCAGCGAGCTTGCGCATGGAGAACCATTCCAGACCGTGCTCGGAGATCAGCCGGCGCGCGACCTCGACGATCTCCTCCGGTTGTAGGCCGGTCGCCGGTGCGGTCGTCGTCGACATCCGGCGTCAATATACGCCGTATATTCGGCGGCGGTCAAGACGCTCTAGGATCGCGACCGGATGCACACGCTCGCCATCGTCCTCGGCATCATCCTTGTCATCACGGTGCTTGCCGATCTCGTCAACACCCTGGTCGCGACCCAGACGAACCGGCGGCGCTTCTGGTTGACGATGCAGCTCTACGGGCGCTCGTGGAAGATCGTGCGGGCGATCGCGCTCCGGATCGAGACCGAGCGCCGACGTGAACAGTTCCTCGGCGTCTACGCCCCGGTGTCGGTACTCCTGCTGCTGACCCTGTGGGTCGTGCAACAGATCATCGGCTTCGGTCTGATCTGGTGGGGTCTCGGAGGCATCAGCGGAGCCGAGACGCTGGTGGACGACATGTACTACTCCGGTGTCGTCTACTTCACGCTGGGCTTCGGCGAGGTCGTCCCCACCGAGGAGATCCCCCGGTTCGGTGCACTGATCGAGGCGTTCAGCGGGGTGCTCACCACGGCGCTGGTCATCGGCTATCTGCCTGCGCTCTACAGCGCCTACAGCGAGCATGAGCGCAAGCTGATGACGCTCGATGACGGCAACGAGGGTCGGATCACGCCGCAGAGCCTGATCATCGCTCGATCCCCCGACGCCGACGTCGCCACCCTGCGGTCGTACTTCCAGGAGTGGGAGGACTGGATCGCAGGAGTGATCGAGACCCACACGGCCTTCCCCATGCTGATGCTGTTCCGCTCCAAACACGCCGGGCAGAACTGGATCACCGCGCTCGGACTCATCAGCGACGCCGCGCTCGTCTGTCAGGTCATCGAGGGGGCCGACGACCGGGAGCCCTACTGGTGTCTGCGGCGGTCCGCCCGGCTCTTCGAGGAACTCACCGAGGGCCACGACCTGACGGGCTACGAGTCGGCGCTCGTGTCCGCGGAGACGGACCCCGACGATGGCGATGGCACCGGCGACGGCCTGTTCGCGCTCATGTACCGCGAACTCGCCGACCACGGGTTCGCCCTCGTGCCGTTCGCCGAGGCCCGACAACGCACGGCGGCGCTGCGGAATCTCTATGCCCCCCGCATGGAATACCTGATCGACGAACTGGTGGCGCCGAGAGGATTCTGGGGCCATGTGGTCGGTCACCAACGGTCGACCGGCGTGCGGGAACGCGACGCGTAGCCGCTCCGGTATCGGTCCCCGTACGGGCGCCTCGCGAGCGCGAGACTCTCGCCGTGAGCGACATCACTGAGACTGCAAACGCCTGGCTGTCCGACGAGGATCTCGAGACCGTCCGCGGCCGCGTCCCCATGGTCTATGTCGACGCGGTACCGGTGCGCGTCGACGACCTGGGCGAGGTCACCCACATCGGCCTGTTGCTGCGAGCCATGCCCGACGGGACCGTGAGCCGTGCGCTGGTCACCGGTCGCATCCGGTTCGGCGAGCGGATCCGCAACGCGTTGATGCGGCATCTGGAGAAGGATCTCGGGGCCATGGCATTCCCGCGTATCCCGGCGAATCCGACGCCGTTCACGGTCGCCGAGTACTTCCCCGATCCGACGGTGTCGGGCTACCACGACCCTCGCCAGCACGCCGTGAGTCTCGCCTATGTGGTGCCCATCGAGGGCGAAGCACAGCCGTCGAGAGATTCGCTCGACCTGACCTGGGTCACGCCGGCCGAGGCCGCGAGCCCCGAGGTGCGCGAGGAGATGACGGGCGGCCACGACCGACTCCTGCGCCTGGCGCTCGCGCACGTTTGTCAGCTCCCGTAGAGGGTTCTCCCCCGCGGTCGGCGAGACTGGCGCCCATGGAACACCGCGACATCGTCGTCATCGGTGCCGGGCCTGCGGGCGCAGCAGCAGCGATCCGCGCGGCACGGGCGGGCGCCACGGTCCGCGTGTTCGAGAAGGCCGCGCCCGGCCGCGACAAGGTGTGCGGCGACGGACTCACACCGCGGGCGGTCCATGCGCTCAACCAGCTCGAGATCGACATGAGCGGCTCGCATCGGATCGACGGCCTGCGCATGATCGCGGGAAGGACACGCCGGGAACTGCCCTGGCCCGACAACGGTCGCTTCGCTCCCAACGGAGCGGTGTGGCCCCGCCGTCACCTCGATGCCCATCTGATGACCGCTGCCCAGCTGGCCGGCGCCGAGGTCGAATGGGAAGCCGAGGCGATGCCGCTGATGGACGGCGACCGTGTCGTCGGCGTCGAGGCGGGTGGACGCAAGTGGGCCGCCGACATGACCGTCGTCGCGACCGGCGCACCGGGCAGCGTCGCTCGCCTCCTCGGCGCGCAGCGCATCGACGACGAGCCGTTCGGGCTCGCGATCCGCACCTACGCCGAATCGCCCCGCCACACCGACCGCAATCTCGAGGCGTGCCTCACCCTGAAGGACGACCACGGCACCCCGGTGCCGGGCTACGGCTGGATGTTCCCGGCCGGCGACGGCACGGTCAACATCGGCGTCGGTGCCTTGTCGACCATGAAGGGCTTCAAGAAGCTCAACCTCAACAACCTGCTCGACAACTATCGCGACCTGGTCCGCGACGACTGGGATCTCGGCGAGAACCTCGAGCGACCGCGGGCCTGGCGCCTCCCGATGAGTGTGCAGCGACGCCACGGTCCGGGGTGGGTTGCGATCGGCGACGCGGCCGGCCTCGTCAACCCGATGAACGGCGAGGGCATCGACTACGGCCTCGAGTCGGGGATGCTGGCAGCGGATCTCTTCCTCGCCGACCCGGCGACGGCGGCGTCGGAGTACGACCGCCAGATCGGAGAGCGCTTCGATGCCTTCCTGCGCACCGGTCGTCGGTTCAGCTTCCTGATCGGCCACCCGTTCGTGTTGCGCAGTGGGCTGCGGGTCGCAGTCGGCACCCAGAAGATCGCCGACATCACCCTGCAGGTGATGGGCAACCTGGTCGACGCGGACTCGCCCGGGGCGGCAGGTCGTGTCCTTCGCGTGGCCGACCGCACTCTGGCGTTGGCCGATCCACTTCTGCGTCGCACCCGCGCCGCGGCCTGATCCGTGGCGCCGAATGGTGCGCGTTGGCCGGTTCGGCGAAAATGGCAGGCATGAGCGAGCACTACACGATCATCTCCGCCGATTGTCATGCCGGGGGAAGCCACGCCCAGTACCGGGAGTATCTCGACCCCGTCTGGCACGACGAGTTCGACGAGTGGCGGGGCGGCTACAAGAACGCGTGGCGCGACCTCCAGGACGGTTGGCGGATCCGCAACTGGGATGACGAGGCTCGCAACAAGGACCTCTGGGACGACGGCGTCATCGGCGAGGTCGTGTTCCCCAACACGATTCCGCCCTTCTTCCCGAGCTTCGTGCTCTTCGCGAAGCCGCCACGGGAGGACGATTATCCCAAGCGGCTCGCCGGCGTGCGAGCCCACAACCGCTGGATGAAGGACTTCTGCGAGCGGTTCCCGGAGCAGCGGGCCGGGATCGGCCAGATCTTCCTCAACGACATCGACGATGCGGTCGAGGACATCCACTGGATCGCCGACAACGGGCTACGGGGCGGCATGCTCCTGCCCAACCTGCCGCCCGACTGCGACTGGCTCGCGCCGCTCCACGACCCCGTCTACGACCCGATCTGGGCCGCGTGCGAGGAGCGCGATGTCATCGTCAACCTCCACGGCGGCACCGGCGCACCGGACTACGGCCCGTATCCGGCGGCCGACCTGCTCTTCATCATGGACGTGAGCCACTACTCACACCGTCCGTTCGGACAGTTCCTGCTCAGTGGCGTGTTCGAGCGTTTCCCCGGCATGAAGTTCGTGATGACCGAGCAGGGTGCGGCGTGGCTGCCGCCGATGTTGCGGCGGATGGACTCCGTGCTCGAACAGATCCGCAAGACCGGGCGGACCGGCGAGCTGAAGTACGACGAGAGCCACATCCTGCCGAGGTCGGCGACGGAGTACTTCCAGCGGAACTGTTGGCTCGGTGTCAGCCAGCCCGGCCCGGAGGACGCGGCGGCCGCGCTCGAGCTCGGCATCGACAAGTTCATGTGGGGCTCCGACTATCCGCACCGCGAGGGCACGTTCCCGTTCACACGCGAGCACATGCGCCAGGTTTTCGCCGGCATGACCCCTGACGAGATCCAGAAGGTCGTCGGCACCAACTGCGCCGAGCTCTACGGGTTCGACCTGGACGCGCTCGCCCCGATCGCGGAGAAGTACGGCCCGACCCACGCCGAGATCTCCGAGCCGCTGACCGAGCTCCCGCCCGAACCCAACGAGGCCCTCCTGAAGGGCGCCGGCGCCCTCGTCTGACCCCCGCCACATCGGTGTCAGACACCCGCTACACGTGTAGCGGGTGTCTGACACCGATGTAGCGGGTCAGGTCTTGGCTCGCTCCTCGTCCGGGAGGCTGTCGGCCATGCGACCTTCGGTCACCTCGATGACGCGGACGTCCTTCACCAGCCAGCACTTGGTCGGTGGGTTGGGCAGATCGAGTCGGCCGTCGTCGGTGACCAGGCCGTGGCGCAGGATCTTCAGCGGAATCGACGCGTGGAAGAGCCCGTCGCCGGAGCGAACGGTCGCGTGGTCGCCCTGCGGGTGAGCGTCGCCGAGCAGCGTCGCCAGGGGGCCCGGTCGTCGTCCGACGGTGAACGTCTTCTCGACGGCACCGGAGATCGTGATCGTGTCGGGATCCCCGGCGGTGCGGAGCGGGCGGGGTTCGTCGAATGTCATGCCCGCATTCTGGCTCATGGGAGTGGTGTCGCTAGATTGGGGACATGAGCACCGGGTCGATCGAGAACGTCACACCAGCCGAAGAAGACCTCCCCCTGATGATCTCCGTGGATGATCACGTGATGGAGCCGAAGGATCTGTGGCAACAGCAGTTGCCACCGAGCCTTCGGGATCGGGGTCCCCGGGTCGTGCAGGAGAAGGTCCGGCTGAAGTTCGAGGGCGGCCACTACGGCTTCGAGCGCAACGACCCCGACGGGCAGATGTGCGACGTCTGGCTCTACGAGGACAGTGTCACACCCACCGGTTTCCTCCACGGGCCTGCCGGGGTGCCCCGCGAGGAGCAGCGCAACGTCGCCGCCGTCTACGAGGATCTCCGACCCGGCACGTACTCCCAGAAGGAACGCCTCGAGGACATGGACCTCAACCATGTGGAGGCGGCGATCAACTATCCCAACATCTTCCCCCGCTTCTGCGGTCAGGGCTTCCTCGAGCGAGACGACAAGGACCTCGCGCTGCAGTGCCTGAAGATCTACAACGACTGGATCATCGACGACTGGGGTGGCGGGGCAGGCAAGGGCCGCCTGATCCCGTTGACGCTCGTTCCGCTGTGGGACCCGGCCCTGGCCGCCGAGGAAGTGCGTCGCTGCGCCGACAAGGGCAGCTACGCCATCGCCTTCTCGGAGAACCCGTCGAAACTCGGCTGCGCCACGATGTACAGCGGCGACTGGGACGTGCTGTGGCAGGCGTGCGAAGAGGCCGACGTCACGGTGTCGATGCACATCGGCTCGTCGTCGTCGATGCCGACCACTTCTCCGGACGCACCGCTGGCCACGTCGATGTCGCTGTACGCGCAGAACGCCGAGGGCTCGTTCGTCGACTGGGTCTTCTCGGGCACGCTCCAGCGTTTCCCGAAGATCAAGATCGCCTACGCCGAGAGTCAGGTCGGCTGGATGCCGTTCCAGCTCGAGCGCATGGATTCCGTGTTCCGTGAGGGGCGCGGCGGCGTCGGCGGCTCCGGGCCGCTGCCGAGCGAGATCGCGAAGGGCCGCATCTACGGCTGCATCTTCGACGACCTCGTCGGCCTCAAGCAGCGTGAGGACGTCGGCATCGATCAGATCCTCTTCGAGACCGACTACCCGCACAGCGACGGCACCTTCCCGCACTCGCGCAAGGTCGCCCACTCGATGTTCGCGGCCGTCGGCATGAACGCCGACGAGTGCTACAAGGTGCTGCGCGGCAACGCCATCGAGGCCTACGGTCTCCAGCGCTTCGGCATCACCGAGTAGTCGCCGGGAACCCCGCGCCGCCCGTCGGCGTCTGAGATCCATGCGCGTCCTGGTTCTCCTCCTCGCCCTCTCGACGGCGGCCGCAGCATGCGCGGACGACGTCAACGTCGTGTCCGAGTCGTCGGTGCCGGTCACGTCGGCGCCACCGGCCGAGGAGACGACAACCACCGCAGCCCCGCCGGTGGATCGGGCTCGCGCCCCGGACGTCCGGGGTTGGTTGGTGCGCTACACCCTCGACGTCTCCACCTCGACCCAGTACCCCGTGGTGACCGTGTCCCCCGACTTCGCGCCCGGTGTGATCACCGTCGGCGACCGCGAGGTCGTGGTCGACGCCGACACCGAGTACAGCGACAACTGCCTCGTCATCGTCGACACCGTGCGGTCTCCTCCGGGAACCCGCCGCCCGGGCTACTCGCGGGGCTGCTACGTCTTCGTGGGACTCGCCGCCGACGGCTCCGCCGCGTGGATGGTCGAGCTCTGGAGCGACGGGGCCTGGGAACCGGACCCCGACGGACTCTGGGTTCCGGTCGACGCGGTCGACGAGACACTGATCGCCGGGAGACTCGTCGGTGTCGGCGGCGGCGAGTACACCATCGACACGGGGTCCATCCGCTACGTGCTCCCCGGGCTCGCGGATCCGGCGCTGAGCAGCGATTGCCCGCCACTCGATGACGCGGGGTTCTTCACCGAGCCCGGGTTGTACCACTGGGCGGTGGTCGACACCGATACGGGAACGGTCACCGGCGTGCGGTGCGAGTACCAGTACTCCGACTGAGCGGCCGTCCGGTCAGGCGAGCGCGACGAGCGGGTCGGTGTAGTCGAGTCCCTGGGCGTCGGCGACCTCGCGCTCGGTCAGCATGCCGCGGTGGACGTTGAGTCCGTTGCGCAGGTGTTCGTCGTCGACCAGCGCCTGGCGGGCGCCCTTGTCGGCGATGGCGAGCGTGAACGGCAGGGTCGCGTTGTTGAGTGCGTAGGTCGAGGTCTTCGGCACCGCACCCGGCATGTTGGCGACGCAATAGTGGACGACGCCGTCGACGACGAACGTCGGTTCTGCATGGGTCGTCGGCCGTGAGGTCTCGAAACAACCGCCCTGGTCGATGGCGACGTCGACGAGGACCGAGCCGGGACGCATCTGTTTCACCATCTCGGCGGTGACGAGCTTGGGCGCGCGCGCCCCGCGCAGCAGCACGGCACCGATGACCAGATCGGCGTTGGTGACCAGGTGCTCGAGTGCGGCGGTCGTCGAGTACACCGTTTCCAGTTCGGCGCCGAAGCGGCGGGCGAGGCGGCCGAGTACGTCGAGATCTCGATCGAGGACATTGACCTGGGCGCCGAGCCCGATCGCCATCTCGATCGCGTTCTCGCCCACCACTCCCCCGCCGATGACCACGACGCGGGCGGAAGGAACACCGGGGACGCCCCCGAGCAGCAGTCCGGCGCCGCCGTGGGGCGATTCGAGCGCGGACGCGCCGGCCTGGATCGACATGCGTCCTGCGACCTGTGACATCGGCGCGAGCAGCGGCAGACCGCCGTGGGGGTCGGTGACGGTCTCGTAGGCGATGCAGGTCGCCCCGCTGGTGAGGAGATCCTCCGTCTGGGCCGGGTCGGGTGCGAGGTGCAGGTAGGTGAACAGGATCTGGTCGGGGTGCAACCGGGCCCGCTCCTCGGCCTGTGGCTCCTTCACCTTCACGATCATGTCGGTGGTCGCCCAGAGGCGTTCGACATCGGGCTCGATCGAGGCTCCCGCGGTCGTGTAGTCGAGGTCGGACGCCCCGATCCCGGCGCCCGCCCCCTTCTGCACGACCACCTCGTGACCATGCACGACGAGCTCGCGAACGCTGGAGGGGGTGAGGCCGACGCGGCGTTCGGCGGTCTTGATCTCGCTCGGGCAGCCGATGCGCATGGCGCGAAGCATACGCGACGGCGCCCGTGCGGGCCGCTCTGTCGGCCTCGGGTCGATCCGATCGATCAGTCGCCCAGGTGATACATCGGCGCAGCCGGCTTCAACGGTCGTGCATACCACAGGGGCCGGCGCAGGCCTCCCGGGCCGGGTGCCGGGCGGGTCTTGGCCATCCAGTCGAGGTACGCCTCGCGGGACTTCGCCGTGTCGACCACCACATCGCCGTACTGGTCATCGGCCTCGGCCGGACCGACGGTCACCTTCTGGTGCCAGCACTGCATTCCCGAGATCGGGTCGGGCTGCACCGAGAACGTCAGGTTCTGGTGGACACCGGTGTCGTTCCACCAGATGCGGTTGGTGTCGGGGTCATCGGAGTCGTAGGTGCGCATGCCGTGGTCGCGCGTGAGCTTCCACTTGCCGTCGGCGGTCCGGTCGATCGTCGCCTTGCCGGCGCCCCACGAACGGGCCTCGTCCTCCTCGATGCGCCAGCGACCCATGTGGTGCGACGCGGCGACGACGCCGGGACGCACGCCTTCCGTCCGCCAGGCGTGGATCACGAAGTGGCCGATGCGGGTGGTGATGCGGACGAGGCCGTTCTCCTCGATCTCGAGCGCTTCGGCGTCGGACGGATGGATCCACAGCGGATGGCGGTGGCTGATCTCGTTGAGCCACTTCGAGTTGGCCGAGCGGGTGTGGATCAGTGTCGGGATACGAAATGTCGGCAGAAGAATGCGCTCGTTGCCGGCGAGGTCGAGGTCCTGGTGGTGGACGTGGCTCTTGATCCAGGTGGGCGTCGCGTATTCCGGCCAGCCCCAATCCTTGAGCGTGGTCGAGAACAGCTCGAGCTTCTTGGAGGGCGTCGGGAAGCCCTCCTTGATCTCACCGTCGACCTCGACGGCCGGTGAGCCCTCGCCGAGATCGGCCAGCGAGATGTCGGCGAGGCCTTCCCTGGTGCCGTCCCAGGTGGCGATGGTGCCGGGCTTGCGGAACACGCCGTCGTCGCCCTTGTCGCAATCGGCCACGACGTCGGCGCCGATGATGCGCTCGTAGGGGGTGACCATGTCGCCGGGGACGGCGAAGGAACCGACGTCGCGCATGTACTCGAGCGGTGTCTTCCCGGCCGCCTCGGCGGCCTCGGCGAGACCGGGGACCGATTGGGAGAACATCGTGCCGTAGTACTCGTCGACGGTGATGGGGGTGCCCGGTCGCTCGTCGGACTCGAACCATTGCCGGATGCCGCGGGACCCGTCGGGGTCGATCTTCCACGAGAGATCGATCCAGAACTCGTTCTCCTCCCACACCTCGCCCTTGTTGAACTCGTGGGTGCGGGTGTCGGGGCCGAGCTCCTCGCCCCGGATCTCGGCATAGCGACGCATCACGGGCTGGCGGAACCCGATCCAACGGCCGTTGTGGGTCTCGAACGAGGCGACGTCGTGGCGCTCGGTGCCGACGCCCATCGGGAGCACGTAGTCGGCGAACCATGCCGTCTCCGACCAGGTCGGGGTGAGGGCGACGTGACACTTCACCTTCGACTCGTCGGTGAGTGCCTCCATCCACGAGAACCCGTCGGGGTTGGTCCAGATCGGGTTGTAGACCCGGCTGAAGTAGACGTCGAGGGTGCCGCGTCCCTCGTTGAGGAAGTGCGGGAGCAGGATCGACATCTCGTGGTACGAGAGCGGGAACTCCTTCGGCCAGGAGAGTTCGTTCCACTCGTGGAGCGGGGGCGCGCCCTTCGGCTGGGCCGGCTTGAACTTGTTCCACCCGTTGCCGCTCGTGCCGCCGACCGTGGCGACCGAACCGGTCAACACGTTCAGGAAGAACAGGCACCGGGCCGTCTGCCAACCGCCGAGGTTGCCGGCACCGGCGGCCCGCCAGTTGTGCGACGCGAACTTCGTGGGATGGGCCCCGATGATCTCGGCGATCTCCCGAAGCTGGTCGCCCGACACCCCACAGATCTCCTCGGCGGCTTCCGGCGTGTAGTCCGCATACGCGTCGAGCAGGGCCGTCTCGAGCGACTCGAACTCGAGCGGCAGGTCGGGTCGGGTCTCGGAGAGGTAGGTCTCCCAGTTCACCCAGCGACGCACGAAGTCCTTCTGCCAGTCGCCGCGCTCGATGAGTAGCTTGGCGATGGTGAGGAGAAGGAACGGTTCGGTGCCGGGCCACGCCGGCAACCAGTGATCGGCCTTCGATCCGGTGTTGGACAGCCGGGGGTCGACGCAGATGACCGTCGCCCCCTTTCCCTGCGCTTCCATGATCCGCTGGGCGTGGGGGTTGAAGTAGTGCCCGGCCTCGAGGTGGGCCGAGATCAAGAAGATCACCTCGGCGTTGGCAAAGTCCGATGAGGGCCGGTCGTGGCCCATCCAGCTCTGGTAGCCGATGCGGGCGTTGGACGAGCAGATGTTGGTGTGGCTGTTGTGGCCGTCGATACCCCACGACTTGAGCACACGGTCGGCGTAGCCGTCCTCGCCGGGCCGTCCGACGTGGTACATCACGCCGTCTCGACGGCCCTCATCCATGGCGGTGGCGATGCGCGCGCCGATGTCGGTGAGGGCTTCGTCCCAGGTGACGCGTTCCCACTGGCCCGAACCGCGTTCTCCGACGCGTCGCATCGGATGGAGGATCCGCTCGGTGTCGTCGATCTGGTTGAGGGTGGCCGGACCCTTGGCGCAATTGCGGCCCCGGGATGCCGGGTGCAGCGGGTTGCCCTCGATCTTGTCGATCTCGCCGGTCTCGTGATTGACGTGGGCCAGCAGCCCGCAGGCGGCCTCACAGTTGAAACAGGTGGTCGGGACGAGCGAGTGGTGTTGCTCGACCTTGGCGGGCCAGGCCTTGGCGTCGAGGGAGGTGACGTCGTGCCAGTCCTCGTGCGGCGGGTACGGCTGGAGATCGGGCATCAACGGCTCCTAGGAGAGGGGCACGGACTGGCCGGCGCGGACGAAGGCGTCTTCGTAGGCCCAGAGGGCGAGCAGGGCGATGGCTCCGCCGACCGCCGCGGGGCCGGGGGCGGGGTCGTCGGACAGCAGCGCCGTGATCGCGGCGCCGCCGCCGGCCATGAGGCCCACGACGCCGAAGGAGAAGCGCCGGGCATGGTCGCCGTGCATCATCTGGTGCAGGGCGGCCTCGACGTGGGGCGTGGCCCTCGAGGTGGCCTCGATCCAGATGAGTGCGAGGGTGGCGAGCGTCCCGCCGAGGAACGCCCAGTGGACCGCGTCGGCCGAGGGGATCTCCATGAAGAGATCGATGATCGAATAGGTGGCACCGCCGGCGGCCACGGTCTGAGCGAGCAGGGTCGGGAGGAGCAGCGGTGTCTGCCACAGATCGCGGCCTTCGCACTGGCCGAACAGGAAGGCGGTGTAGCCGGCGGTTCCCGCGGCGAGCAGCGCGGTCGGGATCGCCAGCACCTCGATGGTGCGGTGCATGTCGGCGAGGCCGGCGACCCACCACGCGGCGAGGAGGACGGCGAAGCCGGCGAGGATGTAGGCGCCCTTCACCAGCCACGACTCCCAGCTTCCCTTCGTGATCAGGTAGTGGAAGCGCTTGGGCTGTTTCAGGTCGGCCACGAGGAGCACGCCGGTGAGCGCCAGGAATGCTCCGGCCACCATCGGGGGCACGACCCCGACGGCCGCCTGCTCGTTGCTGTACCCCATGAGGACGAACAGGGCGGTGATCAGCATCACGCCGGACGCGATGGCCTTGGTGACGAGATAGCCCGAGACCTTCTCCTTCCACGTCATCTGGTGCGCAGTCGTGTAGGCGGTTCGGGCGACCACCCCGGGGCTGGCGGTCGGCACGGTCGGGTGGGCCGGTGTGGTGTCGGCCCAGATCATGCCGTCGGCGGCGATGGCGGTGCGCAGCGGGTTGAGCGAGGCCTGGTCGGCGCCCTTGTAGAACACCTTCGGGTTCGTGCCCTGTTCGGGGGCCCGAACGGCGACATCCTCCCGGGCGATGATGCTCGTCGCGAGATCGAGTGGGTCGTCGAGGTCGGCGACCTTGATCGCGTTGGTCGGGCACACCACCACGCAGGAGGGCTCCAGGTTCTGCTCGATGCGGTGGTTGCAGAAGTTGCACTTGTGGGCGGTGTTGGTCGCCGGATTGATGTAGAGCGCGTCATAGGGGCAGGCGTTCATACAACCCTTGCAGCCGATGCAGTTGTCGTCGTTGAAGTCGACGACGCCGTTGTCGGCCCGGAAGAGGGCGTTGGTCGGACAGATCGACATGCACGGCGCGTCGTCGCACTGGTTGCAGCGCATGACCGAGAAGTGGCGGCTGACATTCGGGAAGGTGCCCGTCTCGATGTACTTGACCCACGTGCGGTTGACGCCGAGCGGCACGTCGTGCTCGCTCTTGCACGCAACCGTGCACGCGTGACAGCCGATGCACGAGTCGCTGTCGAGTAGGAATCCAAGCCTGGTCACCTGTCCCCTTCCTGAGTCCCTCGTCAGACCGGAGAGCTTGCCACGAATGTACGGACAATTCTCGCGATGGCAGGAGCAGCGCCGATCTGCGATGGTGGCCCGGTCTCACCCGCACGCGAAGCGAGCAACCTGATGCCCGGTCTCCGCCCCGACGTCGATCCCGACGGACTGCTCGAATACTCCGTCGTCTACACCGACCGCGCCCTCAACCACATGAGCCAGAGCTTCCAGTCGGTGATGACCGACGTGAGCCGGACCCTGACGACGGTGTACAACGCAGCCACCGCGACGATCGTCCCCGGCAGCGGGACCTTCGGGATGGAGGCCGTGGCCCGTCAGTTCGCCACCGACCGCCACTGTCTCGTACTGCGCAACGGCTTCTTCTCGTACCGATGGACGCAGATCTTCGACATGGGGTCGATCCCGTCGTCGCACACGGTGTTGATGGCCCGCCGGGCCGAGGCCGGGTCGACGGAGCCGTTCTCGCCGGCGCCGATCGACGAGGTCGTCGCCGCCATCGAGACCGAACGCCCGGCGGTGGTCTTCGCGCCCCACGTCGAGACGTCGTCGGGGATGATCCTGCCCGACGACTATGTGCGCACGGTCGCCGCGGCAACGCACGCGGTGGGCGGACTCTTCGTGCTCGACTGCATTGCGTCGGGCACGATCTGGGTCGACATGGAGGCGCTGGGCGTCGACGTGCTCGTGAGCGCCCCGCAGAAGGGCTGGTCGGGCTCGCCCTTCGGTGCGTTGGTGATGCTCAACGAGGCGGCCGGAGTGCGGTTGGGCGAGACGCAGAGCACCAGCTTTGCCTGCGACCTGGGCAAGTGGCGTCAGATCATGGCGGCCTACGAGGCCGGCGGCCACGCGTACCACGCAACGATGCCGACCGATGCCATCACGTCGTTTCGGGCGGTGATGGCCGAGACCGAGGCGATCGGGTTCGACACCGTGAAGCGAGCGCAGCAGGAACTCGGCGACCGCGTGCGGGCGATGCTCGCCGATCGAGGCTTCGTCAGCGTGGCTGCGCCGGGATTCGGGGCGCCCGGCGTGGTCGTGTCGTACACCGACGACCCGGAGATCAAGAACGGCAGCAAGTTCGGCGCAGTGGGCCTACAGATCGCCGGCGGCGTGCCGCTCATGTGCGACGAGGGCGACGACTTCTCCACCTTCCGCCTCGGCCTATTCGGCCTCGACAAGCTCGTCGACGTCGATGCCGCAGTCGGCCGTCTGGAAACCGCGCTCGACCGGATCGGCTGAAGTCAGGCGAGGAGTTCGAGGACGAGCTCGGACGGCCGGCCGATGATCGCTCGGCTGCCGAGGACGGCGATGGGTCGCTGCATGTCGGCGGGATGCTCGAGCAGGTGCGCGACCACGGCCTCGACCGACGTGTCGTCGAGCTCGACCCGCACCATGGCGGCCGGGTCACCGCCGACCATGGTGACGAGCTCTCGAAGCATGGGCTCGTCGAGCGGATCGGCGATGTAGTCGTGGATCGTGTAGTCGACACCACGTTCGTCGAGCAGGGCGACCGCCCCGCGGGCCTTGCTTCAATTGGCGTTGTAGTAGAGCGTCAGCATGTCGGCAGTGTTGCAGCTCACGCGAGCCGCGGGGCGACACCCTGCAGACGCGACGGGCGACCGAAGACGTCGCGAACGAGGGGTTCGAACTCCTCGATCGGGAGACTGTCGTACTTCGGGTCGAAGCAGTTCTGGTCGTACTCGGCGCAGAAGGCCGCGCAGGCGTCGAAGTACGGTGACGATCGATAGGCATCGCGGGCGTTGCGGTCGGCGCCCATGTGGTGGAAGTAGTAGTAGCCCTGGAACACGCCGTGGTGACGGACGATCCACTCGGTTTGCTCGTCGACATAGGGGGCGAGGAGCGACGCGGCCGCGGCACTGTGGTTGCGCGGCGCGAATACGTCGCCGATGTCGTGGAGCAGGGCGCCGACCACGAGGTCGTCGGACTCGTTCGCCCGCGCCGCCCGCGTTGCGGACTGGAGCGAGTGCTCGTAGCGGTCGACCTGGTAGCCGAGATTCGGGCCCCTCAGCTTCTCGAGGATCGTCAGGATGTTGTCGACGACGGCGCCGAGTGCGTGCTCGTCGTAGAGGGCGATCAGGCGCCGGTAGTCCTCCGCCGACCCCTCTTCCATCCGGGTCCAACCGACTTCGTGCGTCTCGAGCTCCATTCCGCGACCCTACTTCTCGCGCACGTGCTCGGGCACGAGCTCGATCACCGCACGGAGGTCAACGCGTCCCGGAGTCTGCAAGGCTGCGGGGATGGCCCGGCTCCTCGTGGTGCACCACTCCCCCAGCGACGGCCTGCGTCGGCTGGTCGATGCGGTCCTGTCGGGCGCAGCCGCGGACGGCATCGTCGGTGTCGAAGTGGTCGCGGTCGATGCACTCGGTGCCACCGCCGACGACGTCGCCCGGGCCGACGGCTACCTGCTCGGTACGCCGGCCAACCTCGGCTACATCAGCGGCGCACTCAAGCACTTCTTCGACGTCGTCTACAACCCGAGCCTCGGTGTGACCAGGGGTCGTCCCTACGGCGCGTGGATCCACGGCGAGTCCGACACCACCGGCGCGGCGCTGGCGCTCGAGAAGATCACCACCGGGCTCGAGTGGCGGGCCGCCCAGCCGGTGCTCGAGATGATCGGACCGGTCGACGACGGCATGGTCGAACAGGCGTGGGAACTCGGGGCGGCGGTCGCTGCCGGGCTGATGGCCGAGTAGTGCGTCGGCGCCTATCGTCGGCGCGATGGACGATGCCAGGCTGATCGAGAACCTCCTCTACACCTACGCGGCGCGCATCGATGCCGGCGACTTCGACGGCGTCGCCGACCTCTTCGCCCACGGGCGGATCTGGGGGATGGACGACCCGCCGCCCGAGGCCGTTTTCGAGGGTCGTGACGGCGTCAAGAAGTTGTATGAGTCGACCACCCGGCGCTACGACGACGGCACGCCGAAGACGCACCACATCACGACCAACGCCCGGATCGAGGTGGCCGACGACGGCCTCAGCGCGACGGCCCGCACCTACTACTGCGTGATGCAGGCGACCGATGTCTTGCCCCTGCAGGCGATCATCACCGGGCACTACCGCGACAGCTTCGCGAAGATCGACGGCGAGTGGTGGTTCGACACGCGGGTGATGTTCGTCCGCCAGGTGGGCGATCTCTCCCAGCACCTGCTGTTCGACCTCACGAGCTGACGGCCGGTACCGAAACCTGACACACCGTCAGATACGGTGTCGGCATGACCGATCTGGCTTCGTTCCCCAAGATCATCAGCGTCGACGACCATGTCGTCGAACCCGCCAACGTGTGGCAGGACCGACTGCCCGAGAAGTACAAGGACGTCGGCCCGCGGATCGTGATCGCGCCGCAGGGCGAGATGTCCCTCGTCGATGGCGCCTGGGTCGAGCGGCCCGGCGACGGCGACAAGATGGCGGCTTGGTGGCACTACGAGGATCACCGCTACCAGATCAAGGAGATGATCGCCTGCGCCGGCACACCGCCGGAGGAAGTCACGATGCAGGGCGTCACCTACGACGACATCCGCCCCGGCTGCTACGACCCCAAGGCCCGTCTCGCCGACATGGACGCGAATCATGTCGAGGCGTCGCTGTGCTTCCCGAACTATCCCCGCTTCTGCGGTCAATTGTTCGCCGAACGCAAGGACATGGAGCTGTCCAAGCTCTGTGTCGAGGCCTACAACGACTGGATGGTCGACGAGTGGTGCGGCGACTCCGACGGTCGCCTCCTACCGCTGTGTCTGGTCCCGCTGTGGGACGTGGAGCTGGCCGCGGCCGAGATCCGGCGCAACGCCGCCCGCGGCGTGAAGGCCGTTGCCTGGTCGGAGCTTCCGGCCTGGCTGGGCCTCCCGTCGATCCATTCGGGTTACTGGGACCCGTTCTTCGCCGCCTGCCAGGAGACCGGCACGGTCATCTGCATGCACATCGGCTCCGGCACGCGCACCGTCAAGCCGTCCGACGATGCCCCCACGCTGGTCACGGCTGCGCTCATCTCGGCGAACAGTGCGGCGTCGATGATCGACTTCCTCTTCTCAGGCGTGCTCGTGCGCTATCCGGATCTCAAGCTGATGTACGCCGAGAGTCAGATCGGATGGATCCCGTACTACCTCGAGCGGGCCGACGACAACTACCACACGCACCGATGGGCGCAGGGCGAGGAGCGGCTTCCGGAGCCGCCGTCGTACTACTACCGCCGCCAGATCTACAGCTGCTTCTTCAAGGACGCGGCCGGGATGAAGCTGCTCGACGAGGTGGGTGTCGACAACGTCCTCTTCGAGACGGACTACCCGCACAGCGACGGGACCTTCCCCCACTCGAAGGAGACCGCGCATCGCCTGTTCGGCCACCTCGACGACGAGAGCGTCTACAAGATCGCCCGGGGCAACGCCATCACGCTGCTGGATCTTCCGTTCGACTGAACGTCGACTTCGTGCGTCGCGGGCTTTCTCACTAGAGTCCCTTCGAACTTCACCACGACTCGGCGCATTCGGAGGCCAACCAGTGACTGCAATCGGGGCAATCCCCACACGGACCACGCTCATCGACACGATCCCCCGTTCCGTCGTGCGCGACGTGGTGGCGGTTGTCGGCTTCGCCCTCCTCACCGCGGGCGCCGCGCAGGTCTCCTTCAGCCTCGGCTTCACCCCGGTTCCGATCAGCGGGCAGACGTTCGCGGTGCTGCTCGCCGGCGGCGCGCTCGGTTCCCAGCTCGGAGCGGCCTCGCAGTTGCTCTATGTCGCGATGGGCGCCATCGGCCTGCCCTTCTACACCGACGCCCAGGGCGGATGGGATGTCGCCACCGGGTCGACCGCCGGGTATCTCGTCGGCTTCATCGTCGCCGCCTATGCGGTCGGCTGGCTGGCCGAGCGGGGCCAGGATCGTCAGCTCGCCACGTCGATCACGGCGTTCGTCGCCGGCAGCGTCATCATCTACGTCCTCGGTGTCGCCTGGCTCTCCTACGACCTGGACATCCCGATCACCGCCGAGTTCGGCGAGCCGAGCGCGATCGCCTACGGCGTCACCCCGTTCGTGGTCGGCGACATCCTGAAGGCGGTCCTGGCCGGCGCGCTGCTGCCTGCGGCGTGGCGCCTGGCGAAGCGCTGATCGAGCGCGGCACCGGGCGTCTTCGGGCCACCCCGTGCACGTCAGCGACATCCTCGCCGATCTTCTCGACGAGCAGGCCGCCCTCGATCCGATCGTGCGGGCGCTGTCCGACGCGGATTGGGCCACGCCCACGGCGAGCCCGCGCTGGACGGTCACCGACCAGATCGCGCATCTGACGTTCTTCGACGCGAAGGCCGCGGTGGCCATCGCGTCGCCCGAGCGGTGGGACGAGGAGCGGAACCGGCTCTTCGGCGCCGGGGGCGATGTCGGTGTCGACGAGCTCACGCTCACGGCTGTGAGGGAACTCCCGCCGGGCGAGCGTCACGCGGCCTGGGTTCGCGGCCGTGCGGCCCTCGAGCACGCGGCGAAGGAACTCGCCGACGACACCCGGGTGCCGTGGTACGGCCCGTCGATGGGCGCGAAGTCGTTTCTGACCGCGCGCCTGATGGAATGTTGGGCCCACGGCCAGGATGTGATCGACGCGGTCGGGGCATCCCGGCCCCCCTCCGACCGTCTGCGCCACGTGGCCCAGATGGGCTACGCCACCCGGGGCTGGACATATCTCAATCGTGGCGAGTCGGCACCGCCCGGCGAGGTGCAGGTCCGCCTGACCGGTCCCTCGGGCGACGTCTGGACGTGGGGCCCCGACGACGCGGGGGCACGCGTGCACGGTCCGGCCGAGGACTTCTGCCTCGTGGTCACACAGCGGCGCCATCTCGACGACGTCTCGCTGGTCGTCGAGGGAGCCGTCGCCGTCGATTGGCTCGCGAAAGCCCAGGCCTTCGCCGGGCCCCCGACCGACGGACCGCCACCGGGGCGCTTCGTCTGAGGAGCGTCGGCCTCAGGCCGTGCGGGTCAGCAGGGAGTCGGTGAGCATCTCGACCAGGCGGTCTTCGCTGACGCTGGTGGCGACGGGAAGTGCGAATCGCCCCGCCTGCTGCAGGACCGCGAAGCCGTACACCGACGCGAGGAAGACCCGCGTCCAGTGGACACGCTCGTCCGGCTCGATGCCCATGGAGGTGAGGATCCGCTCGAGCGGTGAACCGGCGGCGTCGATGGCGAGGAGCAGGTCGGGGTCGTCGCCCGGCGGATGGATGGCGGCCTCGTAGAGACCGGGACGTCGTCGGGCAAAGGAGAGATGGGCCCGCACGACTGCGGCCGCTGCATCCGTCCCGCTGGCGCCGATGGCGGCCTCGGTGACGTCGGAAGCGAGTGCGTGGAGGCCGGCAACGGCAACCGCTCTGGCGAGGCCGTCGGTGCCGTCGACATGGGCATACAGCGATTGCGGGCGGATGCCGAGGCGGCGGGCGAGCTCCCCGAGGGTGATGTCGGCGAGCCGGCCGCCCTCGTCGAGCATCCGGAGCGCTTCGCCGACGACGTCATGTCTGGTGAGTCCGGCTCGGGCGGCCATGCGCGACCCCTTCACTTGCGTTGCGTGTCGAACAGTATCAGACTGGAGACTGATGGCAACAGACACTGCACCCGTGGCGCCGGCCATGTTCGACGTCGACGACGACCCGGTCGCGTTGATGGAGGCGTATGCCGCGCGGGGCTGGGGCGACGGTCTGCCGATGATTCCGCCCACCGAAGCCCGGGTCGACGCGATGCTCGGTCGATCGGGTACCGACCCCGACGAGGTGATCGCGGTGCTGCCGCCCCGTTCGGGGCTGGCCACCCGGCGCATGATCGCCGTCAACGCGGTGCTGGCCGGCTGCGAGCCCGTCCACCTGCCGGTGCTGGTCGCCGCCGTGCGGGCATTGGCTCGCCCGGAAGTGAACCTGCGAGGTGTCAACGCCACGACCCACCCGGTCGCTCCCCTGCTCATCGTGCACGGTCGGATCGCCGTCGAGGGTGGCTACAACAGCGGCGTGGGGGCGTTCGGGCCCGGCAACCGGGCGAACGCGGCGACCGGGCGAGCCCTCCGGCTCATCCTGCTCCACATCGCGGGGGCCACACCCGGCCCGGGTGATGTCGCGACCCAGGGCGGGCCGGCGAAGTACAGCTTCTGCGTCGCCGAGAACCTCGACGAGTCGCCGTGGGGCAGCTACGCGATCGACGCCGGCGTCGATGCGCCCTCGGCGGTGACGGTGCACTGTGGCGAAGCACCGCACAACGCCCACGACATGGAGTCGAGCGATCCCGCCGCGATCCTCGACAAGCTGGCCTCGGCGATGACCTCGACCGGGCAGAACAACGCCCCGATCAGCCAGGGCGAGTACTTCGTCGCCCTCTGCCCCGAGCACGCTGCCGCGTGCGCGGCCGCGGGCTGGACTCGCCGGCACGTGGCCTCGTATCTCCACCAGCGGGCACGACTGCCGGCCGGCGTCCTCCGTCGGGCCTTCGAACTCCGGGCCTGGGCGCCATGGCTCCAGACGCTCGACGACGACGAACCGATGCCCATGACCGAACACCCCGACAACATCAAGGTGTTCGTCGTCGGCGGGCCCGGCAAACACAGCAGCGTCATCCCCAGCTGGGGGATGACCAAGAGTGCGACCGTCCCGGTCGAAACGTCCTGAAGCGATCTGAGCAATCGAAGGAGCCCAGAATGGTGAAGATCTACTCCCCGGCCGGCGAGACCGGGCCGGCGCCCGTGAGCCTCGCGCCGCCGCTCCCCTTGCTGGCCGGTGCCCGCATCGGTGTGCTCGACAACACGAAGCCCAACGCCGGTGTCCTGCTCAATCGCATGGCGATCCGACTGGCCGAGCGCACCGGAGCGTCGGTGACGTTGGTCGAGACGAAGAACGCGGCGCTGGCCGCGCCCGACGATGTGCTCGAACGTCTCTCGAAGGAGGTCGAGCTGGTCCTGACCGGCTCGGCCGATTGAGGCAGCTGCACGTCGTGGAGTGTCCACGACTCCGTACAGCTCGAAGCGGCCGGTCGACCGACCGTGGTGGTGACCACCACGAAGTTCCGCGCCCTGACCGATCAGGTCGCGGCGTCGCTCGGTCAGCCCGACGCCCGCATCCTCGAGGTCGACCACCCGCTCGGCGGTACCGACGAGGCGACGGTCGAGGCCTGGGCGGATGCCGCCGTCGAGGAAGCCTTGCGACTGCTCACCGGAGGACGCTGACATGACGATCACGATCGACCATGCCGACCGGGTGGCGCTCGTCACCGGAGCCGGTGCGGGCATCGGGCGGGAGATCGCCCGCTGGCTGGCCCGAGCCGGCGCGACCGTGGCCGTCAACGACCTCCGCGCCGGCCACGCCGAGGCGGTCGTCGCCGAGATCGGGGCCGAGGGCGGTCGGGCGTTCCCCGTCGTGGCCGACTGCCGAGACGACGAGGCGGTCGACGCGATGGTGGCAACGGTCGTCGACGAGGCCGGCGGTCTCCACATCGCGATCAACAACATCGGCATGATCCCTCCCGGGCGCACCCCGAAACCGTTCGTGCAGTACCGGGGCGACGACTGGCGCGACATCGTCGACCAGAACCTGACCCTCGCCGCGCTGTGCGGCCGGGCCGAGGCCGAGGCGATGCTGGCCGCGGACGGTGGCGTGATCCTCTTCGTCACCTCCGGGGAGACGACCCGCCCGTCGCCCTACAACTCGATCTACGCGGCGGCGAAGGCGGCGATCAACCATCTCGTCACCTCGATGGCGGTCGAGTTGGGGCCGTCGGGCATCCGCGTCAACGCGATGGCCCCCGGTACGACCCTCACCGAGACGGTGGCTGCGGCGTTCACCGAGGAGCGGATGGAGCAGATCGCCCGGTCGACGCCGTTGCGTCGGGGGGTCGAGCACGACGAGCTGGCCCGGCTCGCGACCTTCCTCACGAGCGATCTCGCCCGCTGCATCACCGGACAGTTCATCCTCGCCGACGCCGGGGCTTTCCTTTCCCGCAGCCGTCCGGCCAACGACGAGGGACTCACCGGCGAACTGAAGGGGGCCAACGCCCGATGATCGACCACGCACGCGCCGAGGCGGCGCTCGCCGGTGTACGGGAGCTGGTCGCGGCCGACGGCGGCGACATCGTCGTCGCCTCGACATCCGACGATGCCGTCCGGCTCACGCTCGTGCTCGAGACCGCGTCCTGTGCAGAGTGCGTCATGCCCCGCCGGTTCCTCGAGACGGTGGCCCTCGACATGATGCGGGCCGAGTTGCCCGGCCTTGCTGCGGTCGTGATCGACGACCCCCGCGAGTAGGCCACCTGGGGCGCAACCGGATGTGCCCGGCGAGGGGCTCCTTCGCTACTGTCCGCGCCATGACGCTGAGCGAGCAGGACATCCGGGACCGCACCCAGGCCGTGATCGACGACGTCGGCGTCGACGCTGACGAAGTCACCTTCCGCGGCGCGCTGTGGGATGCCGGGCTGGCGATGGTGCAGTTCCCCGAGGGAAAGGGAGGTCTCGGCCTCTCGCCGAAACTCCAGGGTGCCGTCGAGGAGACGATCCGTGGCGCCGGCCGGGCCTTCCACCCGCTGGCGGTCAACACGATCGGCATCGGCATGGGGCTTCCGACGGTCCTCACCTACGGGTCCGAAGCGCACCACGAGAAGTACCTGAAGCGCATCTTCACCGGCGAGGACTGGTGGTGCCAGATGTTCTCCGAGCCGAGCCACGGCTCCGACGTCGCCGGCCTCTCCAGCCGGGCGGTCCGCGACGGCGACGAATGGGTGGTGAACGGCCAGAAGGTGTGGACCAGCGTCGCCCACATCTCCCGCTACGGCATGCTGCTCGTCCGAACCGATCCCGACCAGCCGAAGCACAAGGGCCTGTCGTACTTCATCCTCGACATGCACGCCCCCGGCGTCGAGATCCGGCCGCTGTACCAGATCACCGGCGACGCCGAGTTCAACGAGGTCTTCTTCACCGATGTGCGCATCCCCCACTCGGACCTGCTCGGTGAGGTCGGCGACGGGTGGCGGGTCGCGACGACCACGTTGATGAACGAGCGTGTTGCACTCGGCGGCAGCACTTCGCCGCGCGGTTCGGGCAACATCGCGACCCTCGTGGACCTCTGGCAACAGCGCGGCGGCGATCTCCCCACAGCGGAGCGCGCCGTCATGCGTGACCGGGTCAGCCGGCTCTGGATCGAAGCCGAGGTCGGACGGCTCACGACGTTGCGCGCCCGTTCCAACGCCACCGTGGGCAACCCCGGACCGGAGGGCTCGGTCGGCAAGCTCGCCAGTGCCGAGCTGAACCAGCGCATCTGGATCGCCTGCATGGATCTGCTCGGCGCCGACGGCATGATGCACGAACCGGGCTATCCGCTCAGCCGCGAGGAAGGTCTCGGGCGTGGCGCCCACTCGATCTCGAAGTCGTTCCTGCGCAGCCAGGCGAACACCATCGAGGGTGGCACGTCCGACATCATGCGCAACATCCTCGGCGAGCGGGTGCTCGGCCTCCCGGGGGAGCCTCGCGTCGACAAGGCGATCCCGTGGAAGGACATCCCGACCTGACCCTCGATGTCAGGGGTGTTCGAGCGCAGTCCAGGCCGCGGCCTTGGCCCTCGCGAGGGACTCGGGATCGCTGCCGGCGATCACCTCGGCCAACTCCTGGGCCCGATCCCGCAGGGCCGCTGGCTCGACGACCTCTCCGACGATCCCGAGCTGGCGCGCCCGTCGTGCGTCGATTCGTTCGTGTCGGCCCATCAACGCCATCCGGGTCACGGCCTCCATGGGCGCCTTCTTCAGCAGGCCGATCGTCTCGAAGGCCGACACCTGGCCGACCGACACGTGTGGGTCGAGAAAGGTGGCTTCGCTGCTCGCGATGACGATGTCGGCATCGGCCACGAAGTGGAGCCCGCCTCCTGCGCACGTGCCGTTGACGGCCGCGATGATCGGCTTGGTGACGCCACAGTGCCAGCCCGTCATCCGCAGCTCGAAGTCTCGGGTCTGGCGGGAACTCGCCCGCAGCGCATCCTTGTCGCGGGCCAGTTGCACGACGTCGAGCCCGGTCTGGAAGGCGGGACCGTTGCCCGTGTTGACGATGACGCGAACACCGGGGTCGGCCTCGAGCCGGGTCCATGCGCTCTCCAGATCGACGAACATCTGCGCGTCGATGGCGTTGCCCGCGTCGGGCCGATCGAAGACGAGCCAGCCGACGCCCCGGACGGTCGAGACGTCGATCGTCACCTCAGTCGAGGAAGTCCGGTTCCTCGCGCAAGAGCTCTTCCCACCAGGGCTGGAACTGGAACCAGCCGGCGAAGTCGTTGCCCTGCTGCTCGAACCCGGCCTGCGCCAGCTCGTCCGAGATGTCGATCGGGTCGCCGGCGGCCTCGGCCACGAGTTGGGTCTGGCAACAGCGTTCGAGAGCGACGAACCACCAGATGGCGGCATCGACCGATCCGCCGACCGTGACCAGACCGTGGTTCTGGTGGATCAGCGCCTTCTTGTCTCCGAGCGATTCGGCCATCTTGGCCCCGTCGGCCGGGTCGAGGACCACCGCTCCCCCGCCGTCGGCGTGCAGGGCGACGTCGTTGTAGAACATCGTGTGGTCCTGGGTGAGCATCCGCAGCGGCTTGCCCAGCGAGGAGAAGGTCCGGCCGTACATCGAATGGCAGTGGGCGGCAGCGATCACGTCGTCGCGCGCGCCGTGCAGGCCCGAGTGGATGGCGAACGCTGCGGTGTTGACCGGCCGATCACCGATGACGACCTGGCCCTGGTGGTTCACACAGATGAGGTCACTCACCGTCATGTACTTGAAGTTCTTGCCGAACGGATTGACCCAGAAGTGGTCGAGGTGCTCGGGGTCGCGCACGGTCACGTGACCGGCGACGCCTTCGGCCAGACGGAGCCGGCCGAGGATCCGCAGGCCGCCGGCGAGCCGCTGCTTGCGGTAGAGCCGCTCCTCTTCGATGGTGTCGCGGGTGGAGGGGAAGGGGAAGCTCACATCCTTGAACTCGGGTACGAATCCTCCGGCGTCGGGACGGCTCTGCAGATCGGTCATGGCGACACGGTAGCCGTCGCTGCGCGCCACACGGAAGCGCTCAATCGAAGACGAGCGCACCGTCGCCCAGGTCGATCGACGGCAGCAGGTCCTTGTCGATCCAGTAGTCCTGTGTGTGGATCCAGGGTTGGTGGTCGCCCTGCTTCGGCATGAGGTGCATCGACCGGGTCAGGTAGCCGGGGTTGAAGTCGTCGGGCTCGACCCAGGGGCGAAGGGCCATGTCGGTCTCGTCGGGTCGCAGGCGCGGCACGACCATCGTGGCGCCGCGCGCCTCCATCTCGGCGAGGAGACGACACACGAGATCGGCCAGCAGGTCGGCGCGGAGCGTCCAGCTGGCGCGGAAGTAGCCGAACACCCACGCCATGTTCGGAACGCCGGTGAACATGGCGCCCAGGTAGGTGACCGTCGAGGCGAAGTCGAGGGGTTCCCCGTCGATCGTGAACTCGATGTCGCCGAGGACGCTGAGCGAGAATCCGGTCGCCGTCACGATGATGTCGGCCTCGAGTTCGACGCCGGACTTCAGCGCGATGCCGGTCTCGGTGAACGTCTCGATCTCGTCGGTGACGACCGATGCCTTTCCGGCCTTGATCCCCTCGAAGAGGTCGGCGTCGGGGACGAACGCGAGGCGCTGCTGCCATGGCCGATATCGGGGGTTGAAGTGGGTGTCGACGTCGTAGTCGTCGCCGAAAACACCGCGGATCGCGTTGAGGAGTTCCGCCCGCACGAACTCGGGATGGTCCTTCGCCGCAACCGTGAGTGCCTCCTGGTCCTGCAGGATCTTGCGGCGCACGATCTCGTGGGTCCACTCGTCGGGGATGTCGAGCCCGCGCAGCATGTCGGCCACCTCGTTCGAGTTCCGGCCGGTGATGAAGAAGGTGGGCGAGCGCTGGAGCATCGTGATGTGCTCGACGTCGTCGGCCATCGCGGGGACGACCGTCGCCGCGGTCGCCCCGGAACCGATGACGACCACCCGCTTGCCCCGGTAGTCGAGGTCTTCGGGCCAGGTCTGGGGATGCACGATCCGGCCGGCGAAGCGGTCCATGCCCGGCCATTCGGGCGTGTAGCCCTCGGCGTGGCGGTAGTAGCCCTGACACATCCAGAGGAATCCGGCGGTGATCTCCACCGTCGCGCCGTCCGGACCGGTGGCGGTGATGGTCCAACGCCGATCCTCTGTCGACCAGACGGCGGACGAGATGGTGTGGCCGTAGCGGATGTGGCGATCGAGGTCGTTGTCCTCGATGACCTCTGACATGTAGCGAAGGATCTCGTCGGCCGTCGCGATCGGAGCGCCGGTCCAGGGCTTGAACCGATAGCCGAAGGTGTAGAGATCGCTGTCGGAACGGATGCCCGGGTACCGGTGGGTTTCCCACGTGCCCCCGAAGGTGTTCTTCGACTCGAGCACGACGAATGAAGTGTCGGGGCGTTGGTCACGCAGGTGGTAGGCGCCGCCGACCCCGGAGATCCCGGCCCCCACGATCAGCACGTCGAAGTGTTCGGTCCCGCTCATCTGAACTCCACGCCTTCGAAATCGCCCGACGACCGCCATTGCTCGATGTACTCGAAGTAGGCGACCGGACCCGCGGGATACGCCAGTGAGCCCAGCACCGCCCGTTCCTCGGGCTTGCCTTCGTTGTTGTAGTAGCCGGGCGTGCAATCGGCGGCGCCGCCGAAGCGACGCATCCCACCGAGGAGCAGATCGATCCATCCCTGCTCCGCTTCGGCCGTCGCTTCGACCTGTGTGGCGCCGACCGCTTCGGCATGACGGACGATCTCCGCAATGGTCGCCGCGGCTTCGACCAGGTTGTGCGGGACGTTGGAGATCAGGTTCGCCCCTTGGGCGGGGCTGACCATGAAGGCATTCGGAAACCCGTGCATCTGGAGACCGTGCAGACTCCGCATGCCGTCGTGCCAGTGGGCTGACAACGTGAGGCCGTCGCGTCCGGTGACATCGAAGCCGCTTCGTCGCGTCCATTCGGTCCCGACCTCGAACCCGCTCGCGTAGATGATGCAGTCCACCTCGTACTCGGTGTCACCCACGACGACGCCGCGGGGGGTGATCTCGTCGACGCCGCGTCCGTCGGTGTCGATCAGATGGGCGTTGGGACGGTTGTACGCGTCGAGGTACTCGTCGTGGAAGCACGGACGCTTGCAGAGCTGGCGATACCAGGGCTTGAGCGCCTCGGCGGTCTCCGGATCGTTCACGATCGCGTCGACCCGGTCACGGATCTCGTCCATCTTGTCGTCGTCGGAGTCGTGGAACGCCTTCAGCATCGCCGCCGGGCTGAAATCGCCCCCGTCGGCGAGCACGCGGTCGCGGATGCGTTGCGCGATGTCGGTCCAGCCGTCCATGACCAGGTCTTCGTCGGCGAATCCCCCGGTTTGCAGCGTGGTGAAGTTCATCATCCACTCGCGCTGCCACCCCGGTTCGAGGGTCGCGAACCACTCGGGATCGACCGGAACGTTGTTGCGCTCGTCGATCGACGAAGGAGTCCGCTGGAAGACGAACAACTCGCCACTGTCGCGGGCCAGGTGGGGCACGCACTGCACGGCTGTGGCGCCGGTGCCGATGATCGCCACACGCTTGTCGCGCAGCCCGGTGAGCGGTGCCCCGGCCGGATCACCGCCCGTGTAGTCGTAGTCCCACCTGGTCGTGTGGAAGCTGTGCCCCTCGAACGTCTCGATCCCGGGAATGCCGGGCAGCTTCGGGCGATGCAGGGGCCCGGTGCCCATCGCGACGTACTTGGCCCGCATCTCGTCGCCGCGGTCGGTGCGGATGATCCAACGCTCGGACGCTTCGTCCCACCGGACGTCGGTGACCTCCGTGGAGAAGACCGCGTTGTCGTAGAGGCCGAAGTGACGCCCGATCCGGCGGCAGTGTTCGAAGATCTCGGGCGCGTGGGTGTACTTCTCCGACGGCATGTGGCCGGTCTCTTCGAGCAGCGGCAGATAGACGAACGCGGCCGTGTCGCACTGGGCGCCGGGGTAGCGGTTCCAGTACCAGGTGCCGCCGAAGTCGCCGCCCTTCTCGATGATCCGCACGTCGGTGCGGCCCGCCTTCACCAGCGCCGCGCCGGTGACCAGCCCGGCGAACCCACCGCCGACGAAGGCGAACTCGACCTCGTCGGTCAGCGGTTCCCGAGGTACCCGCTCGGTGTAGGGGTCGTCGACATAGTGGGCGAAGACGCCGGTGACCTCGAGGTACTGGTCGTTGCCGTCGGGGCGGAGGCGCTTGTCGCGTTCGGCCCGGTACCGGGCGTGGACGGCGTCCCGGTCGATCTCGCGTGAGGGGTTCACCCGCACAGCGTCACACCGCACGGCACGAGACTCAAACCGGCGCGCCTGATGCCGCCGGTTCAGTGGCCGTGGTCGAGCAGGCCCTGACTCTCGATGACGAGCAGCGCGAGGGTGAACAGCCCTGCGGTCACGACGATGTTGCGCACGGCCCGGCGGCCCGTTTCGGGGTTGTGGACCTGCGGGAGGGTGTCGACCGTCGCGACATAGAGGAACGTGCCGGCGCTGAACAGCAGCGCGAGGGCGACCAGCGATTCGTCGGCGCCGTCGAGTGCGGCGAAGGAGACGAGGATCGCGAGCGGTGTCGCGATCGCGAAGAGGATCACCCCGTCGGTCCCGCCGAATCGCCGATTGCTCTGGTGCAGCGAGAACAGTCCGAGGCTCAGGGCTGCTGGGATGCGGTGCACGATCACCCCGGCCGCGACGAGCAGCGAGAATGCGGCGTCGCCGGCGGCCGCGGCGGCACCGATGGCCAGGCCGTCGGCCAACGCGTGCACCGAGAGGCCCAAGGCGAGCACCGTCGACGAGGTCGGGTGATGGACATGGTCGTGTCCGTGACCTTCGGCGTGGTCGTGATGCTCTTCGTGGACCGCATGGCCGACGCCGAAGCCCTCCAGCAGGAGCATCAGCACGAATCCGGCGAGGATCGCCGCGCCGAGTACGACGGGGCTGTAGGCGAAGGCTTCGTCGGAGCCGGACTCGTGGGCGGCCTCAGCCGCCGTGTGGAACCCCTCCGGGATGACGACGAGGAGCGCGGAGGCAAGGAGCAGCCCGGACGCCGCGCCGGTCAGATCTCCGAGCTGCCCGGTGGAAAGGCGATGGGCGAATGTCCGTGGCGCGAGTCCCGCGGCGAGAGAGGTGCCGAGCAGCACAGCGGCGATCGCGATGGCGGTCATGAGTGCCGCATCCTAGCGACGCCGAGCTGCGAGACTCTCTCGACGATCCGATCCACGGTGAGGTGAACGCCGGTGCCCGACTCACGATTCCATCTCGCCGTTCCGGTCGCCGAAATCGGCCCCGCGCGCGAGTTCTACGGTGCGGTTCTGGGCTTCTCGGAGGGACGTTCGGCCGAACACTGGGTCGACTTCGACATGTACGGGCACCAACTGGTGATCCACCGTGTCGAGGGTCATGTGGGCGTGGCCGGGACGAATCCGGTCGACGGCGATGCCGTACCGGTCCCCCACTTCGGGGTGCTGCTCTCCCCCGACGAATGGCGAGGGTTGGCCGATCGGCTGACGGCTGCCGGCATCGAGTTCGTCATCGAGCCCCACGTGCGTTTCGAAGGCGAGGTGGGCGAGCAGTCGACGATGTTCTTCCTCGACCCGAGCGGCAACGCGCTCGAGTTCAAGGCGTTCGCCGACGATGGCCAGGTGTTCGCCCGCTAGGGCCGAACGACGGGCACCGGACTGTCGACCTCGACACGCCCGTCGGCCCACGCCGACACGGTGACGAAGCCGTGCGGCGTCGGGACCGTTGCCGTCGCCCAGTCGAGTCCCCCGAGCCGAGGGTCGACACGAACCGCGCCATAGCCCGGCTCTGCGGGAGAGATGCCGAGCGTGTGGACGATGAGGTCGCGCGTCGGGGTCGACGACCAGCCGTGGCAGCGGGTGCCGCCGGCCCAGTTCTCGGGCCAGGACGTCTCGCCTCGCTCGACGAAGCGCTGCCAGTCCCGGCACATGTCGGCGACGAGGTCGGCTCGGCCGGCGCGGGCCAGGGCGTCGTGCACGACATAGCGGAAGAACGGTTCCGACTCGACCATGCGGGTCTCGGTGTCCCAGTCCGGCGGCGGGTAGCCGATCGCCATGTAGAGCGCTCCCGACGACTGTCCCTCGACCGTGACCGTGTCCATGAACCACGCGTGCTGGAGCAGCCGTGAACGGTCGGTGATGGCATCCACGATCCGATCGACACGTTCGGGCGGCACGAGCCCGGCCGCCAACGCCGCTGCGTTCGCCGGTTGGGAGGCCGCCGGCTGCGGTGCTCCGTCGAGCACGTGATCCACGTAGACCCCCCGCCGCTCGTCCCAGAACACGTCGAAGGCACCGCGCACGACGTCGAGATGCGCGCGGGCCCGGTCGGCGTTGCCGTGGTTCCCGAGCCAGTCGGACATCTCGGCGAAGTCCTCGAGCGCACGGGCCCAGAGGGCGTTGAGGATCGACGACTTGCCGTGGGAGTAGACGCTGGCCCAGTCGAGCAGCAGCCATCCGTCGACCCATTCGAGCAGGCCGTCGTCGGCCAGGTACGACTCGAACCAGCGCAGGGTGCGTTCTGCCACCGGCAGCAGTTCCGCCACCAGTTCCCGGTCGCCGGTGTAGCGGTACAGATTGTGGACGGACCGGATCCAGTGGAGCGACCAGTCCGGCACGAAGAAGCGGTCGTCCTGGGCGAAGTCGGACGCTGCGGCCATGGCCAGCATTCCGTCGGTGCGGGCAGCTGCGGCGAGTTCGGGGTGCCATCGGGCCATCGACCAGTCGGGGTTCGTCACGAGGTCGACGGACTGGTGGACCACCGAGTCGCCGGTCCAGGCCCGCTGCTCACGGGTCGGGCAGTCGACATAGGCGTCGAGCGCGCAGAGGTCGACGGTTCGCAGGCCGATCTCGAAGATCTTCTGCAGGTCGGGATCGGAGCACTCGAACGATGCTCCGAGGGGACGAGGGCGGAGGCGGTCGTGCAGCCAGAGTGCGACATCGGGCGCCGGTCCGCCTCCGGGAACCCGGATCGAGGCATGGAAGTGTTGCGTCCCGATGATGTCCAGCCCGTCGAAGTGCTCGACATCAGCGCCGCTGCACACATAGCGCAAACCGGCGTGCTGGCCGAGCGGCGCCAGGTGTCCGTCGGCGTCGAGGTGTTCGGATGCGGCGAGGTCGATGATCGTTCCGGGTGTCGCGCCGGTCACTCGGAGCTCGACATTGCCCGCGGCGATGCAACCGAGATCGAAGGAATGGAGATCGACCCCCGGCCCGATGGCACTGGTCTCGTCGGCGATGACCTGGGCGACGGGATCGTCCGTCGGCGCTGCGCCGACGCGTGAGCCGATCACCCGATGGACTGCCGAGTGCTTCTCCCCGCCGGGGAACGCCGTGCGCACCGGCGGGCGCAACATGCCGAAGGGATCGCTCGACGGTCGGGGCTCGCTGTTCGCACCCGTGTGCATCGGCGTGATCTCGATGGCGCGGCCCCAGCCCGCTGTGTCGAACGCCGGGGTTTCCCAGCCGTGCGGGTGACTGCGGGCATCGAACGATTCGAGCGGCAGGCAGGCCACATCGCCCGGCACCGGCACATTCGACCACGCCTCTCCCCGCGCGCTTCGCCACGAGCGGTCACTCACCACCCATTCGTCACCGATGAGCGCTTCGAACGCGACGGACCCTGCGCCGAGCGTGTAGGTCGGCGGCGCCGGCATCCACCAGGAGGTCGCGGTGCCGAAGTGGCGCACGGTCAATGTGAACACGTTGGGACCGGGCCGGAGGAACGGCGCGAGATCCACGACGTCGTAGTGGCTCCGTCGCGGGTCGCTGCGCACCGGGCCTCGCGCCGCCTCCGCACCGTTGACCCGGAGCACGTAGCGTCCGTCGACCCACAGCCGACACGGCGCAGCCTGGGGAATGCGGTCGAGGTCGACGTCGCGGCGGAACAGTCCGACGCTCCCGGACGGATCGGCGAGGACCGGCCGGGTGGCGGTCTCGGCGACGATCCGTGGACGCTCGAACCAGATCCACCGGCCCCGCCACTTGGGCGTGAACGGTTCAGGGTGGGCCAGACGCATGTCGTCCTCAGAACGCCATCGGCGGGATGACGGCGGCGACCAGGTGCGGGCCCGGCTCGGCATAGGCCCGATCGAGCGCGGCGGCGAGGTCCTCCGCGGTTTCGACGCGCACGCCGGGGACACCCAGGCCGGCGGCGAGCGCCACGAAGTCGATGTCGGGGCCGGTGAGGTCGAACATCGCCCGGGCGCGGGGGCCACCGGCCTCGGCGCCCACCCGATCGAGTTCCATGTCGAGGACGGCGTAGCGGCCGTTGTCGGCGATGACGACGGTGACGTCGAGCGCCTCGTGCGCCATGGTCCACAGCGCCTGGAAGGTGTACATCGCCGAACCGTCGGAATCGATCGCGAGGACCTTCCGGTCGGGCGCGGCGACGGCGGCTCCCGTCGCGAGCGGCAGCCCGATGCCGATCGATCCTCCGGTCAGATACAACCAGTCGTGCGGGGCGCATCCGGCGGTGGCCGGCTGCAGTGCGAGACCGGAGGTGTTCGACTCGTCGACGACGATGACGTCGGCCGGAAGCGTCGCGGCGATGGCCTGGGCGAACGAGTTGAGGTCGAGTGGCCCCGAGGGTCGTTCGGGGATGTGGGGGGCCACGCCGTCGACATCGCCGGCGCCCAGGATCTCCGCGAGGTCGGTCAGCGCCTGCAGCGGATCGTCGGACCCGGCGACCAGCGTGTGGATCTCGCAGCCGTCTGCCGCGATCAGGGACGGCTTGTCGGGATAGGCGAAGAAGGAGACCGGCGCGACGGCATCCACGAGGATCAGGTGTTCGATCCCCTGCAGTTGCATCTGGGCGAACTCCGCCAGGTAGATGAGCCGTTCCACGCCGGGGATGCCCGCCCCGCGTCGCTGCCGGGCGGGGAACGTCTCGCACAACAGCTTGGCGCCGACCGCCGCCGCCACCCGAGCCGCCGACCTGGTCATCTCCTCGGTCAGGGCGCGACCGCCGAGCAGCACGGCACACGAGGCATCGGAACGCAGGAGCGACGCGATCTCCTCGAGTCGATCGGAGGGCACAGGGACGGCGGCGACGGGCGGGACGGGTTCGGCGGCACCCTCGGGGGCCGGGAGCCAGCAGGTGTCGGCGGGAAGCACGAGCGTCGCGACCCGACCGGGGGCCGACATCGACGCGGCGACCGCGGCGGCTGCGTCGCCGGCCACCTCGTCGGCTGCCGTCGAACGGCGGAACCAACCCGGCACGCCGGCGGCGATCGAGTCGATGTCGCTCTCCAGCGGGGCGTCGTACTGCTTGTGGAAGGTCGCGTGGTCTCCGACGATGTTGACGATCGGTGTGTGCCCGCGGCGGGCGTTGTGCAGGTTGGCGAGACCGTTGCCGAGCCCGGGGCCGAGATGGAGCAGCGTCGCCGCGGGCTTGCCGGCGATCCGGGCGTAGCCGTCGGCTGCACCGGTCACGACACCCTCGAACAGGCCGAGGATGCCGCGCATCTCGGGCACCGCGTCGAGCGCCGCCACGAAGTGCATCTCGGAGGTGCCGGGATTGGTGAAGCACACCTCCACGCCGGAATCGACCAGCGTGCGGATGAGGGCCTGGGCGCCATTGGGTGTCTCGGTCATGGTGTGAGCTTGGTCGTCCGGCGTCGCGAGTGCCAACCACCGGCGGTGGGCGCGGCGAGATGACCCTCGCCGCCGCGATGGGCCAAGCTGTGGTCGCCATGGCCGATCTCTTTCCCCACGCCCGAAGCGCCGCCGGTGACCTACGAGCATTGCTCGATCGCCCCGAGGTGCTCGTCGTCCCCGGTTGCTTCGACGCCCTCTCGGCCCGGCTGGTCGAGGCCGCCGGGCACGAGGCGGCGTTCTGCGGAGGGTTCTCGGTGGCCGCCACCCGCCTCGGGCTCCCCGACGTCGGACTGCTGAGCTATGGGGAGATGGTCGATCAACTCACGACGGTGACTGCGGCCACCGCAGTCCCGGTCATCGCCGACGCCGACACCGGCTACGGAAACGCCATCAACGCGCAACGCTCCCTGCTCGGCTTCGCCCGCGCCGGCGCGGCCTGCGTGATGATCGAAGACCAGGAATGGCCGAAGCAGTGCGGACACACCACCGGGAAGCGGGTGATCGAGAGAACGGAGGCGGTGGCCCGTGTGCGTGCCGCGGTCGAGATGCGCGACGAGCACGGTCTCGACGTGTTGGTCATGGCCCGCACCGATGCCGCCGGCGCGGTCGGCTTCGACGAGGCGCTGCACCGGGCCACGGCCTTTGCTGCGGTCGGTGCGGATCTGACCTTTCTCGAGGCGCCGCAGTCGATCGATCAGATGTCGCGGTATTGCGCGGAGGTGCCCGGGCACAAGGTGGCCAACCTCGTGGAGGACGGTCGAACGCCCTGGCTCGACCCCACCGAGTTGGGCGAGATCGGCTACTCGGTCGCTCTCTATCCGGTGTCGCTCCTCCTCCACGCCGGCCGTGCGATGGAGAACGCTGCGGTCCTGCTCCGTGGTGGTCGCAGCGAGGGTGACCGTCTCGCGTTCGACGAGATGCGTCGGGCCGTGGGTTGGAATGACTACGACGACCGGCTGGAGCGCTACGAGCAACAGGAGGAGGACTGACGTATGGGTGTGAGCCACATCGCCATCGCCGTCAAGGACATCCGAGCGACCCACCGCTTCTACACCGAGGCCATGGGGTTCGAGCTGGTGAAGACCGAGGTCATCCCGAAGCAGGGCGGTTTCGTCCGTCACGTCTTCTATTCGACGGGTTCCGACACCGATCAACTGATGGCGTTCTGGGATCTCTCGAATGACCCGAACGCCGGTGAGTTCGCTACCGACATATGCCGTGACCTGGGGTTGGACGTGCTGACCAACCATCTGGCCTTCACCGCTGACGATCTCGACGACCTCGATCGACGCCGGAATCACTGGCTCGCCATGGGGCTCACCGTGGTCGAGATCGACCACGGATGGATCTCGTCGATCTACACCGAGGACCCCGACGGGATCGCCGTCGAGTTCGCCGTCGTGACCCGGCCGTTCACCGACGACGACGCGGCCGAGGCATTCGACCTGCTCCAGGCCGACGATCCACCGCTCAGCGCCGACGAACCGACGATTCGCTTCCACGAACCGGAGTCGGTCTGATGCCCCGCCTCGGCGAGGTGGGGCGCGACGACGCCCACGGGTTGGCGACGGTCATGTACGACCTGGTCTTCGGCGAGCGCGATCCGGTGGTCGACCCGGGGACGGAGACGGGGAGCCCGGGGAACTGGTGGACCGTCACCGCCCTGGTTCCCGACCTCTTCGATCACATCGTGGGTGGCTTCGCCTTCTATCGCGATCCGAAGCGCAAGCTGGCAGCGCCGCTCCGAGAGCTTGCGCAGACCCGGGCCGGCTACGCCCGCGGCAGCCGCTTCGTCTTCTCCCAGCACGTCAAGGCGTGCCGAGATGTCGGCCTCACCGAGGAACAGATCGCGGCGATCCCGGGGTGGTCCGTGGCGACGTGCTTCTCGCCGGTCGAGCGGGCAGTGCTCGCCTATGCCGATGCCCTGGTCCTCCAGGGGGGCCGGGTCCCCGATGCGGTGTTCGACGCGCTCCGACAGGACCTCTCCGACGAGGAGATCCTCGAGCTCACCTACATCACCTGCACCTACGACATGCACGCGACGATGAGCCGGGCGCTGCGGCTCGAGTTCGACGATGTCGACGACCCGATCACCGAGGTCCCTGCTCCCGAGGGCGCGTCGCTCGACGCGATGAAGGTGGTCGACGACCTTGGCTGATGACCCGACGGTCCACGGGGCGCAGGCGCTGGCCCTCGCCGACGAACTGGCGCCGAGACTCGACGAGCGGGCGGCCGACGCGGAAGCGCATCGCCGACTCCACGACGAGACCATCGCCGAGTGCGAGCCGCTGTGGCCCCTCGTCGTCCCGACCTCGCTCGGCGGTCAGGGTGCCGACCTCGGCACCCTCCTCGAGGTGACGCGCCGCCTCGCGCGGGGGTGTCCGGCCTCCGCGTGGACCATCAGCTTCCTCATCATGCACAGCTGGCTCGTCGCCAAGTTGCCCGACGCGGTCTCCGCCGGCGTGCTGCGTCCCGAGCGGCCGGTCGCACTGTGCCCGGCTCCCCTCGCGCCGACCGGCACGCTCCGCCCGGTCGAGGGCGGCTACGTCGTGAACGGCGCCTGGGAATGGGCGACCGGCGTCTCCCACGCCGAGTGGGTGCTGGTCCACGGGTTGCTGGACGGTCCGGAGTTCTCGATGCGCTTCGCCCTCATGCGCAGGGACGACGTCGCCGTCGACGATGTGTGGCACACATCGGGGATGGCGACGACCGGCAGCAACACCGTGCGGGTCGACGACGTGTTCGTCCCGGAGGGGCTGACGCTCGATTCGGGCCTCTTCCTGCGCGGCTGCGTACCGATCGAGGGCGACGGACTCGCCGGGATGCCGACCGTCGGTGTGCTCGCCCTGATGGCAGCGACGCCCGCGCTCGGTGCGGCCGAGCGTGCCGTCGAGATCTATCGGGCCCAACTGGCAGAACGCACCCTGGCGTACACGCTCGGCGATCGTGCCAGGGACCAACCGGCCGGGCAGATCCGGCTCGCGGCGGCAATCACCGCGGCGGACGCGATCAGTGCGCGTTGGGCGCGGGCGACCGTCGACCTGCAGGCGGCCGCCGATGCCGGTGCGGTCGATGACCGGCTGCGGGTGCGCATGCGGCTGGTCGGCGCGGCAACGGTGCGCGACTCGCGGCGGGTCATCCACGACATCTGCGAAGGGGCGGGTGCCCGCCCCTACTTCTCGGACCAGCCCCTGCAACGCGTCCAGCGCGACGTCGAGGTGCTGAAGGGCCACGCCATCTTCGACTGGGACCGCGCCGCCGAGTTGGCCGGGCGAGTCGAACTCGGCGATCCGCTCGGCCCCACCGACATGGCGTGAACGCAGGGCCGTCTACCGAATGGGGTTCTTGTAGGTGTCGAGGTAGGTGATCGTCTCGACCGGTCCGCGGGAGGCCGGTTTAAAGTCGGTCCCCTTGGTGTAGGCCACGGGCAGCAGGCCTGCCTGCGTCATGTGCGGTGGGATGCCGAGGAGCTCCGCGGCCTCGGCTTCGAGGCCGAGGTGCAGCGTCGTGTAGCAGCTGCCGAGCCCGCGGCTGCGCAGCGCGAGCTGGAAGCTCCACATCGCCGGAATCACCGATCCGAGAAGGCCCGCCGCTGCGTTGGTGATGCTGCCTGCGTCGATCTCGTCGAGGCGTCCGATGATCATCGGGATCACCATCACGGGGACGTCCTGGAGGTGCTGAGCGAGATAGTTCGCGGAGTCCATCACCCGGCCGCCCTGGGTGGCGGGGTCGGCGGCCTCGGCTGCAGCGGCGAGGTAGTCGCCCCCCGCCCGCCGGTAGATCTCGGCGAGCGCCGCCTTCTTCGCGGGGTCACGCACGACCATCCAGCGCCACCCCTGCTGATTGGAGCCGGTCGGCGCCTGCACGGCGAGCTGGAGACATTCGAGCAGGATGTCGTCGGGTACCTCGCGATCGAAGTCGAGGCGCTTGCGCACGGCTCGGGTGGTGGACAGCAGGGCGTCGGTCTGGGTCAGGTCGAATTCCATCGGCGCACTCTCGCACCTTCTCGTCTCGGCCGCGACGCGACGGTCGGCTACGTTGCGGTGATGACCTTTGCTTCCGGTGAGGTACGAGAGGCGTTCGAACACTTCGTGGCCGTCGGCGACAGCGGCGACTGGAACGCATGGGCCGACCTGCACTCGGTCGACGGCATCTGGAACGAGTGCCACCTCGGTCGATTCGAGGGTCGCGAGGCGATTCGCGAGGCGATCACCTCGGTGATGGCGCAGGCGCCGTCCGAGATGTACTTCCCCGTCGACTGGTCGATGATCCAGGGCAACCGGGTCGTGTTCTACCCGGCGCAGTGTCTTCCGGATCCGACCGGTGGCGACGAGGAGTTCCGCTTCGGTTGCGTCACGATCCTCGACTACGCAGGCGACGGCCAGTGGTCGTATCAGGAAGACGTCTACAACCCGGCTGCGGGTCAGGCGGTCTTCACCCGCTGGATCGCCGCCGGCGGAGTGCTTCCGGGAGCGTCCTGAAGAACGGGTTGATACCCGAGTAGTTTGATCGGGATTGTCGAGATAGGGTTTCGCCGTGCAGACATCGACGCTCTTCGACTTCCCCGATCCGGTCAACGAGATCTCGGCCCGCCTGGTGGCCGGTGGTGTCGTTGCGATGACCGCGGCGGTGGTCGTGGGCGGCCAGCACTGGCTCATCGCCGTTCTGGCCTACGGGTTCGTCGCCCGTGTGCTCACGGGCCCCACGCTCAGCCCGCTCGGGCAGCTGGTCACTCGGATCATCACCCCGGCACTGCCCTTCGAGGAGCGGCTCGTCGCCGGCCCGCCCAAGCGCTTCGCCCAGGGAATCGGGGCCACGCTGTCGGTCGCAGCGGCCGTCGCCCACTTCGGGTTCGGGGCCACCGGACTCGCCACCGTCCTCGTGGCCGCGATCCTCGCCGCCGCCTCCCTCGAGGCGTTCATCGGGTTCTGCCTCGGCTGCTGGGTGTTCGCCCGGCTGATGTCCGTCGGCCTCATCCCCGAGGCGGTCTGCGAGAGCTGCGCCGACATCTCCGGGCGCCTGGCGGCTGCGCAAGCGGCCCCCTGACGCGGCCCACGGCGTTGGCGGGCAATCACCTCTTCGACGCGCTGCTGGCCCATGGGGCCGATGACGACCGCTCGTTCCTCTTGCTCGCCGACGGCGATCGGTGGACCTACCGGGCAACGCTGTCGCTGGCCCGCCGGATGGCGGGCGTCCTCGCCGATCTCGGCGCCAGGCCCGGCGACCGGGTCGTCGTCCAGGTGGAGAAGTCGCCCGAGGCGCTCGCGCTGTACTTCGCCTGTGTGGTCGCCGGTGTCGCCCTGGTTCCGCTCAACACGGCGTACACCCCGGCCGAGGTCGACTACTTCGTCGGCGATGCAGAGCCGGTGGCGCTCGTCGGCGACGGCGGACGAGCGGCCGAACTGGCGTCGATCGCCCATCGCCACGGCGCCATCCTGCTCACGTTGAACGCCGACGGGTCGGGCACCCTCACCGACCGGGCCCGTGATGCTCCCGAACTCGCACCCGTCGATCGGGCGGCCGACGATCTGGCGGCGATTCTCTACACCTCGGGCACGACCGGACGCTCGAAGGGCGCCATGCTCAGCCACGAGAATCTTCTGAGCAACGCCCGGGCGCTCGTCGAGGCATGGCAGTTCACCGACACCGACGTGCTGCTGCATGCGCTTCCGATCTTCCACACGCACGGTCTGTTCGTGGCTGTCAACGTGACCCTGTTGGCGGGTGGCTCGATGATCTTCCTGCCGGCGTTCGACGCCGACGCCGTCGTCGACCGCTTGCCGGAGGCCACGTCGATGATGGGTGTACCGACGTACTACACGCGTCTGCTGGCGCATCCCGGCTTCACCCATGAGGTCGCCGAGCACATGCGGGTCTTCGTCTCCGGGAGCGCTCCCCTGCTTGCCGAGACGCACCGGGAGTTCGCGGCTCGCACCGGCCAACACATCCTCGAGCGCTACGGCATGACCGAGACGAGCATGATCACCTCGAACCCCTACGAGGGAGATCGCCGAGCCGGCACGGTCGGGTTCCCTCTCCCGGGCGTCGCCCTCCGGATCTGTGATCCCGACAGCGGTGCCGAGGTGCGGCGCGGCGAGGTCGGCGTCATCGAGGTGCAGGGGCCCAACGTGTTCGCCGGGTACTGGCGAATGCCAGAGAAGACGGCCGAGGAGTTCCGGTCCGACGGCTGGTTCGTGACGGGGGACCTGGCGCAGCTCGACGCCGATGGGTACGTCTCGATCGTCGGTCGCGGGAAGGACCTGATCATCTCTGGCGGGTTCAACGTGTACCCGAAGGAGGTCGAGTCCGTGATCGACGAGATCGACGGGGTCGTCGAATCGGCGGTCATCGGCGTGCCGCACGCCGACTTCGGCGAGGGCGTCGTCGCCGTGGTGGTGCTCGAGCCGGAGGTCGAGCTCGACGAAACGGCCGTCCTCGGCTCGCTGGCGGATCGCCTGGCGCGCTTCAAGCAGCCGAAACGCGTGCTGTTCGCGACGGATCTGCCTCGCAACACCATGGGCAAGGTGCAGAAGAACGTGCTGCGCGAAGCCCACCGAAGCGTTCTGGATGGACCGACGCGCTGACCGGCGATCGCGTGATCAGTCGAAGAGGTGGCTTCCGAACCACGCGACGGCGGCGGCTGAAGCCTCCCGCTGGGGTGCACCCGCGTAGGGCGTGAAGTGGTGGCCGTCGATCACGAGCAGCTCCTTCGGTTCGGGCGCCCGTTCGTAGGCAGCGAGGGCGATCGCGGCCTCGGCGACATGGTCCTCGGATGCGACCACGAACAGTGTCGGACAGCGCAGATGCGCGGCACATGCTCCCGGATCGAACGGCGGCTCGGTGCCGAACGCGTTCGCCAGGGTGACCTCGTTGCGCCACGAGGTGCTGGCGCCGGCGGCGAGGAACCATTCCGACGACTCGGGCTGGCCCAGGAACGCCGACAACTCGGTGCCCTCCTCGTTGACGACCGCCATGGGGCCGAACACGGTCGCGGCGGTGCCGTCGGCGAGAGAGCCGTCGTCGAGGGCCGCGGCGATCGCTGCGACCACGGTGTCGGTGCCGGTCTCGTAGTCCGCCCCGGGGAGGCCGGCGAACGGAACGTTGGCGACGACCGCCCGCACCCGCTCGTCGACCGCTCCCAGGACCAGTACCTCTCCCCCGCTGAAGCTGCTCCCCCAGAGCCCCAGGCGTCCGGCATCGACCTCGGGTCGGGTCCCCAGCCAGGTGAGGGCCTGCTGCATGTCGTGCATCTGGGCCCAGGGATTGATCTGCCCGCGCGGCTCGCCGTCGCTCGCCCCGAGGCCCCGATGGTCGTAGAGCAGCACCGCGATGCCTGCGTCGCAGATGGCTTCGGCGAAGGGTGGTAGGCCCATCTCCTTGACCGCAGAGAAGCCGTGCGTCATGACGACGCCGGGTACCGACGCCGACGCGGCCGGAAGGTGGAGCACGCCCCGCAAGGTGGTGCCGTCGCTCGACGTGAAGTCGACCTCGCGCTGTGTCATCTGGCGTCCTCAGCTCGTGAAGTCGGCGCCGTGGCTCTCGGCCATGATCTCGAGGAACCACTGGGGGAACTGGCCGACGAAGTTGTTCATGTCCCAGAAATCACTCCACTTCACGATCTTGCCGTCCTTCATCTCGTGCATCGTCGCGAAGCGGTGTTCGACCGTCTCCCCGGTCGTGAAGATCCACTTCTCGGTGTGGTCGAGGAACACGACGTCGCCCTCGGCGGCGATGTGGTGCGTGGTCTGGATCTGTTCGGTGATGTGGTCCCACGCCACGGAGAGGCGGGCGACCACGTTGTCGGGACCGTTGGCGCCCGCATCGGGGGTCGGCACGTCCTCGTAGTGGATCTCGGGGTGGAGACAGCTCCTCAGGGTGTCGAAATCGAACCGGCTGAGCGCCGCCCACATCGTCTCGACGGTTGCCTTGTTCTCGTCACTCTGGCTCGACGTGCACACCACTCAAGTACACGAGCCATCACCCCGCCATACCGCGGCATTCCGCGCCGACGTCAAAGCACTCCTCACACGCCAACACGACGGTGGGGGCGACATCCCCCCCCGAGGCCCTCGGCAAGGCGGACGGCACGATCAGCTGACGGCGTGCCGTGCGGGCACGGCTACCAGCGGATCTCGTTGCGGCCCTCGCCGGCCGGTTCGACGTGCGCCTTCTCGTCGACCCAGGCGCCGGTTGCCACCACGTCGATCGAGTCGGGATGGTCGGAGCGGGCATAGCAACGCGTGCCGTCGGGGAGTTCGCAGATGGCCACGACGTGACTCGCCGAACCGTCGCCACGGTGGACCACGGTTGCGGCCACCGCGGTGGCCGGGCCATCGGTGCCGTCGACGATGGCGACGTCGGGGACGAGGGGCGGCGCGTCCCATTGCTGGGTCCCGTGCCGCCCGCCCGAATGGCGGATCTCACCGGGCGCCGTCGACCAGATCGCGGCGACGTGCTTGGTCATGTGCATCCCCACGCCGGTGACGAGTCCGACATGGCCGGGGTTCGCTCGGAGGTACTGGGCGGTGTGACTGATCGAGTGGCCCATGAAGTTGCTACTCGGTCCGCCGTGGTACGGCAGTCCGCCGGTCAGGGTGATGGGTCGAGGGTCGTCTGCCGCGAGCCCGAACGCGTCCTGGGCGAACTGCACCGCTGAGCCGAAGCAGCTGTAGAAGTCGAAGACGTCGATCTGGGCGGTATCGAGCCCGGCCATGGCCAGCGCCTCCGACGATGCGGCCCGCATCGCCGGCGACGATGCGAGGTCGGCACGGGCGCCGATGTGCACCGAGTCACGGGCGAACCCCCACCCACGGAGGTACACCCGACGGTCGTCGGGGATCTTCCACCGATCGGCAACGGCCTTGGTCACCAAGAGATTCGCCGCCGCCATGTCGACATCGGGGAAGGCCGTCATGTGCTTGGTATAGGGCAGCGCAACCATCCGGTTGTCGGGCGATGCCGTCGCCAGTTCCTGTGCCGAGCGAGCAGTGCGGAACCAGGCGTCGGGGTTGACGACGGCGGTCTCGTTCAGGCGGGCCATCGTTGCGAAGAGACGCTCCCGTCCCTCGGCTGTCCCGCCCTGGGCTGCCCATCGGGCCTGCTCGAGCAGGGCGAACGTGAGCCAGGCCGGCAGGAGCCCGTGCGCCATCTCGGTCGGGAGATGCCACTCGCGGAGGTCGATGGGTATCGCCGGAGGCGAAGAATGGGCGTGGCTCCACGGGGGTGTCGCACCGGCGCGGGCGTAGCGGCGGCGGGTGTGCAACGCCTCACCGCCGACGACGAGCGCGACCTCGGTCTCGCCGGCCAGCATTCGCTCGGCGGCGGCGTCGATCAGGCGTTGCGGCGACGTCCCGGCGAGGATCGACTCGTGCCTCGCCGCGCCGACCGCTCCCAACCGGTCCGCCAGTCGGCCGGGTAGGTCGTCGTAGGTCCACGACTGGCAGTGGACGACGCTGAGGTCGTCGAGGTGGGCGAGAGGGTCGACGGTCGCCGCCGCATCTTCGGCCGCCGCTCTCGACACCACCGCCATCATCTCGAGCGGCTCGGGAGCGTCGGCATCCGACTGCCAGGTGCGGTGGGACGTGCCGATCAGGCAGGGATGTCGATCATCGGGGGTCATGGGGTCCATCGGGTGTGGCCGGAGATGCGGCAGGTGGTGACGTTCGACAAGCTAACGTGAGGGTCGCGTCACCGACCCCGGGGGACGCAGCCACGGCACGGCGGAACGGCGGCCGGGCAGTACCCGAGGAGTCGACGTGAAGAACACCCTGCGCACCATTGCGTTGTTGCTGACCATGGCGGTCCTGTTCGCCTCGTGCGGCGGAGGCGACGACACCGAGTCCGATGGCAGCGATTCGCCCGTCGTCGACGACTCGAGCCAACCGGACACCACCGATCCCGATCCCACGACGGCTCCCGACGACGAGGTCGACGCCCCGACCGAGCCGGCCGGTGGCGGCACGCTCGAGATCGTGCTCGACGACGGCCGGTCGTGGAGCTTCGAGCAGTACAAGTGCAACTACTCGCCCGACAACGAGGGCGCGTTCGTCGAGCTGTGGGGTGCGGGCGCGACGGTGCCGACCGGCGGTGATTTCTCCGTCCTCATGGCGACGCCGGCGGACCCGGCCAAGACCGAGAACCTGCTGTCGGGCGTGTTCATCGACGATGCCAACGACATCCTCTTCCCCATCGTCGAGGGCGAGGCCGTCTCCGACGGCACCACCATGACCATGACCCTCGGGATGTACCGCGACGGCCTCAGGGCCGTGGGCGACCCGATCGACTTCATCGCCACGGTCACCTGTTCGCTCTGACATCGTCGAAGCGCGAGAGCCTCCGTCGGCGCGCCCGTGCAGCGGGTCCGGTTCGGGGGCCGTTCGCCCCTGTTCGGCCGGCCCGACGTGTTGCAGACTGGTGGCTCGTCGTGACCAAGGAGACCCGGTGGACGAGAGCGCTGACGACGAAGTGACGACGTCTCGCTCGGACGCGGACCGAGACGACCGGCAGGGAGCGACGCTCGAGGAGCTCGAACGGCAGATTCGTGCCGTCAACAAGCGGTATCGACGGTTGCGCAAGCAGCAGGACCGGGATCGCGAGCTGCAGCCGTACCAGGTGGAGCTGTTGAAACTCCAGAGCCATCTGGAGCGCCACGGCAAGAAGATGATCGTCGTCTTCGAGGGGCGCGACGCAGCGGGCAAGGGCGGCACGATCCGGCGTGTGACCCGCTACATGAACGAAAAGCACTATCGGGTCGTCGCGCTCGGCAAACCGACCGAGGAGCAACGCGGCCAGTGGTACCTGCAGAAATACGTCGCCCAGTTCCCACGCGCCGGCGAGATCGTGTTGTTCGATCGCAGTTGGTACAACCGGGCGATGGTGGAACCGGTGTTCGGCTTCTGCACGCCGAAGGAACACGAGGACTTCCTCCGCGGTGTGGTCGGATTCGAGAAGGACCTCGTCCGCCAAGGGACCATCCTGGTGAAGCTCTACTTCTCGGTCACCAAGAAGGAGCAGAAGCGCCGTTTCGATCGCCGACGCGACGACCCGCTCCGACGCTGGAAACTCAGCGAGATCGACATGCAGGCGCAAGACCTCTGGGACGAGTTCACGGAGCGGAAGTTCGAGATGCTCGACCGTACCCACACCCACGTCGCTCCATGGACGATCATCCGGTCCGGCAACAAGCACCTGGCCCGCATCAACGCGATGAGGGTCATGCTCGACGCGGTCGACTACGAGGATCGTGACCTCTCGCTCGACTTCGTGCCCGACACCGAGATCGTCGTGTCCGGGGCGCGGGAGGTCGAGCTGATGGAAGCCGAACGCATCCGACGAGGGAAGTTCACCCAGTGACGACCGACGGCCTCGACTCCCCACCGGTCGGGAAGCGACCGAAGCGGCTCAAGAGGTCCGTCTACGAACCGGAACTCGTCCGCCTTCAGCGTGAACTCGTCAAGCTGCAGGATCACGTCAAACGCAACGGGCTCAAGGTCTGCGTGATCTTCGAGGGTCGCGATGCCGCCGGGAAGGGCGGTGCGATCAAGCGGATCGTGGAACGCACCAATCCTCGGATCGTGCGCGTCGTGGCGCTCGACAAGCCGACGGAGCGGGAACGGACCCAGTGGTACTTCCAGCGGTACGTCGCCCATCTGCCCTCGGCCGGTGAGATCGTCCTCTTCGACCGGAGCTGGTACAACCGCGCCGGAGTCGAGCGGGTCATGGGGTACTGCACCGACGAGGAGTACGACCGATTCCTCGTGTCGTGTCCCGACTTCGAGCGGATGTTGATCCGCTCGGGCGTCGTCCTGATCAAGTTCTGGTTCTCGGTGAGTGACGACGAGCAGGAGCGTCGCTTCGCCGACCGGATCGCCCACCCGGCCAAGCGGTGGAAGCTCAGCAAGATCGATCTCGAGTCTCGCGCCCACTGGGTCGACTACAGCCGGGCGAAGGACGTGATGTTCGAGCACACCGACACGCGCGCGTCGCCGTGGTGGGTGATCAATGCCGACGACAAGCGCAAGGCTCGGCTCAACTGCATCCAGCACGTCCTGGCGGCCGTCCCCTACGACGATCACGTCGGCGAGGAGCTCGTCCTCCCGCCTCGCCAGGAGGCGACCTACGTGCGCCCTCCTCACCAGGAACAGAACTTCGTCGTCGACCACTATCGCGAATGAACGGACTGCGGCTGCTCAACGGATGGGCGATACTGGCGCAATGTTCACGCGGATGGATGAGGGCTCGACCGAGGAATGGCTGGAGATCCGTGAGCTGACGCTGGCGAGCCAGAAGCAGGTCGCGGATCGGATCATCCCGATGCTCGAATGGCTCCGTCACAGCGTCGACGGCTACGCCGTCGATCAGCTGACGCATTCGCTGCAGACCGCAGCCCGCGCCGAAGCCGACGGCGCTGACGACGAGCTGGTCATCACCGCCTTGTGTCACGACATCGGCAAGTTCGTGTCGACGGCGAACCATGCGTCGATGTCGGCGGAGGTTCTCGCGCCCTACGTACGGCCCGAGCTCTACCAACTGGTCCAGCATCATCAGGTCTTCCAGGGCGCGGCGTACAACCATCACTTCGGTTGGGACCCCGACGCACGCGAGGCCCATCGAGACGAACCATGGTTCGACCTGGCCGTGACGTTCGCCGACGACTGGGACCAGATGTCGTTCGACCCCGCCTTCCCGACGCCGCCTCTCGCCCACTTCGAGGAACGGCTGCGAGCCGTCTTCGCGGAGCCACGAATCACCAAGTAGCCGTCGGCCGCCCGCCGACCCCCGAAGTGTTCCATTGTGACAACGATTGTCACGCCTCGAGTTCAGACACCCACAGTCATCTGAGCGAAAGGCCCACAATGGATCCCAGCGAACAACTCGCCGTCATTCTTCCCAGCCTCACGGCACTCGTCGATCAACTCGAGCCCGGCGATCTCGCCAACCCGACGCCGTGCGCGAACTTCACGCTTCGCGACGTGCTGGAGCACATGATCGGGGGCGCCACGAGCTTCGCTCCGGCGTTCCGGGGCGAGCAGCCCTCGGGAGCCGAAGCGTCTCCTGGTGTCGCCGGAGCGGTCCCCGTCTCGGAGTTCCGCCGGGCGATGGACGACCTGCTGGACGCGGTGCGCAGTCCCGGGGCCATGGAGCGAACGGTGTCCGCTCCCTTCGGCGACGTCCCCGGCTCGGTGTTCGCCCGCTTCGTGGCCTTCGACGGGCTCATCCACGGCTACGACATGGCGACGTCGGCCGGCTTGTCCTACGACCCTCCGGCTGATGTCGTCGCCGCGGTCGACGCGTTCGCCAGAGACGCCGTCGGCGCCGACATGCGCGACGGCGACACGTTCGCTGCTGCGACCGTCGCCCCCGCAGGCGCGACCGAACTGCTGCAGCTGGTCGCCTTCACCGGTCGGACCGTCTGATCCCGCGCGGCCCGCACCCACTCCGACAGTTTCATCTCTTCAACCAACAGAAAGCTGACCGCAATGCACATCACCAAGGCCGATATCCCGGTCAAGTTCGCCGTTCCCGGCGCGACCGCTCGCCAACTCCCCGACTTCGGTGACGCAACCGGGTTCGGTGGCATGGCCGGCGAGTACTTCTCGCTGGGTGCCGGGACCGACATCGCTCCGTTGCTCCAGGGCCTCGAGGGGGACGCGTGCCAGGCGCCGCACTGGGGCTACATCATCTCCGGCGACCTGGTGGTCGACTACACCGACGGGACCAGTGACACCTGCACCGGCGGCGATCTCTTCTACTGGCCTCCCGGGCACAGCGTCCGGGTCACCGACGACGCCGAGGTGATCCTCTTCAGCCCGCAACACGAGCACACGCAGGTTCTCGACCACATGCTCGAGAAGATGCAGGGCTGAGGATCAGAGCTCCCACGCGATCGGGGCGAGCGAGTCGGGGGCGTAGGCGCAATAGGTCCCGGTGCGCACGCTCTGGTCGAGGTGCGCCGCGACGGCCGGATGATGCTCGCCCAATCGGCTGAGGGCGTATCGGAGCGAACGGGTCACGCTGGTGCGGGCTCGCTCCGATGCGCCGCCGGTCGACCGGAGACGACCACCGAGGCCGACGGCGCTCGCCAACTCGGCGACCAGGTACTCCCGATCGCGTCGGGCGAGCTCGATGCGACCGAGATCGTTCATCTGCGTGGCTTCCTCGATGTCGTCGTCGACCTCGGCCAGCCTCCGTCGATACGCGGCACGGGCTTCGTCGTCGAGGACTGGGAGACCCTCGCCGGTTCCAACGGCCGCCATGTCGTACTCGTGGATCGCGTCGGGACCGGGAGGAAGCGAGCCTCGGTCGATCGCCACGAGATCGAGCACATGGAACTCCCGGCCCGGTTGATCCAGCAGTTGCTCGACGTAGCGAAAGCCCTTGAGATCGCGCATCAGGACCGTGAGGTCCCCGAACGAGATCGTCCGTGTGTCGCCGTCGCGGCGAAACGATGCCGTCGGTCCCGTGTCGGCCCGACTCGAGGTGGCCACGGAAGGGAGTTCCGCCACCAAGCGCTCGGCCCGTTCCGCCCACAGCGCCGCACCGAACACGTCGAACGCGGATCGGGCGGCCTCCCACTCCATCCGCGCCCCGGCGGCGTCGCCCGACCGCTGTCGCGCGTCGCCGAGGACCATACGGGCTGCGGCCGCCTCGAACGGTGCGCCGATGTCGGCCCACGCCGCAGTCGCCGATGCCGCCTGGTGCATCGCCGACTCGAGGTCGCCGTCGATCAACGCGAGGCGAGCGTTCGCGAGTGCGGCTCCCGCGTCGAGGGACCGACTCGGGTAGGAGCCGGCGATCGCCGAGAGCTGTGTGGCGGCGACGCGTACGGTGTCGACATCGCCGGCCACAGACGCGATCTCGGCTTGGGCATCGAACAGCGGTGCGAGCCGGAGGTCGCCGAAGGGCGGCTGCTCCTTCGACGGCACGTCCATCGGGTGAGCGATCGCGTCGGCGATCATCCTGGTGGCCGATTCGACATCGCCTTGGGCCAGCCGGAGCAGCGCAAGTCCGGGATAGGGCGACCAGGCGCGTTCGTGGGCGGCCAGGAACGCCTCTTCCGCACCCTCCAGATCGCCGCTGCGCAGCCGGATGTTGCCCAGTTCGACGAGGGGCCAGCCGAACTCACGGCGCATCCACGGCCGTAGCTCATCGCATGCGGCGAGCGCTTCGGCCTCCGCCTCCTCGCAGGTCCCCGAGATCCTCAGGATCTCGGCGCGGTGCACCCGGCATCGGCCGCTGATTCCTCCGATCGCGGCGTCGTGTCGCCAGCGGTCCATGACCTCGGTCCACTCGCTCGCCCGATCCTGGAGTGCCATCCCCTGGGCGGCGCAGATCAGCTCGCAGTACATCATGCCGGTCGTGAGCGGATCGATCTCGCCCGACATCAGGTCGATGGCGATCTCGTCGAGTAGCTCGAGTCCGTCCTCGATTCGTCCTTCGAAGATCGTCACCCGTGCGGTGCAGACGCGACCGATCACGACTGCGGGCGGGACCCCGAGTCGGGAACCCAGCTCGATCGCCGATGCGGCGTTCTCGCCGGCTGCCTTCATGTCGCCGCACATGAATCGCTCGTAGCCGCGGGTCATCGCGACGATGGCGGATGCCGGCGCCTCGCCGTGGCTTTCGAGCAGGCGCTCGGCGCGTCGCAGCCATCCGCGGACCGGGGCCATCAAGCCGGTGTCCATCATCAGGTACATGGCGACCATCGCGGCGGCCATCGCCGCCCCGCCTTCGTCGCCGTGGGTGAGCAGGAGCGCATGCTGGCGTTCCCATGCGGAGACCGATGCCTCGAAGTCGCCGTTGCCGTAGGCGGCGGTGGCCAGCAGCTCGAGTCCGGCCGCGCTCTCCGATTGCGTACCGACCGCGTCGAGAAGATCGATCGCGAGTTGCCACTCCCCCCGGTCCACGGCCGCTCTCGCTGGTCCGAGTTCATCCACGGGCGCATTGTGGCACCGATCCGCGGCACTGCTCGGTTCGAGGTGACGGTCGCGTCGGTCGGCCACGACGGCGGGAGCCGTCCTCCACCTGCCGGAAGGAGCGCTGTCGTAGCCTCGGCTGATGGCACCACGGGCGCGCCGACGACCAGGGTCGGACTCGATTCGCGGCGACGTTCGCCGTTGAGCACGTCGGAGCCCGGTTCCGGGCACTCCCACAGCCATGGGCACGGTCTCGTGGGCGGTTGGCAGGAGTGGGCCGGCGATTCGACCCTGCGTGTGGTGCTGGCGGGGGTCGTTCTGGCTGCGGTGGCGACGGCCGTCTGCGTCGTCGCGCTCTGGCCCAGTGGAGAGGGACGGCGCACGGCGATCGCCAACGCCGACGAGCTCGGCCTGGTCACCGATCGCTTGACCGCGACGGTGGAGGAGGTGGTCGACCGCCGCTGCAGCTACTCCACCAGCGATGATCCGCAGGACTGTCGGACCGTGACGGTCACTGTCCACGAGGGACCGGAGGCCGGGTCGCTCGTGGTGCTCCCGGAGATCAATCTGACGTTCGATCGCTCCATACCCGATTTCGGTGTCGGTGATCAGGTCGTCCTGGGCTATGAGGATCGGACGAACTTCTACTTCTACGCGGACCAGGACCGACGCGCGTCGCTCCTGTGGCTCGCAGGCCTCTTCGCAGTGGTCGTGATCGCTCTCGGTCGGATCCGAGGTGCGCTCGCCCTGGTGGCGATGGCGGCCACGTTGGTGGTATTGGTCGCCTTCGTCGCTCCGTCGGTGCTGGATGGCAACGATCCGCTCGTCGTTGCCGTGACAGCGGCGTCAGCGATCGCGTTCATCAGCCTCTACCTCACGCACGGGTTCACACCCACGACGACGGTCGCGCTGGCCGGCACGCTCGCCGCGCTCGGACTGACGCTCGCATTGTCGTGGCTGTTCTTCGAGCTCGCCGCGTTCACCGGCCTCGCGACGGAAGAGGCGCTGCTGTTGCCGTTCATCGCGGAGAACCTCGACGTCAGTGCACTTCTCCTGGGTGGAGCGATGATCGGGGCGCTCGGCGCCCTCGACGACGTGACCGTGACGCAGGTTGCGACGGTCGCCGAGCTTCGGCACCGGAGCCCCTACTTGCCGACCTCGGAGCTCGTGGCCTCGGGGATCCGGGTCGGTCGCGACCACATCGCGTCGACGGTCAACACGTTGCTGTTGGCCTATGCCGGCGCGAGCATGCCGCTGATCCTTCTGTTCGCGGTGTCGGACCAGTCCCTCGACATGGTCGCCAACTCCGAGCTCATCGCCGTCGAGATCGTCCGCACCCTGTGCGGATCGATCGGCCTCGTGGCGGCTGTGCCGATCACGACGGCGCTCGCCGCAGCAGTGCTTCGACCTGCGGCGACCGGCGACGACGGCCCGATCGAGCCGCGCTGGGAGGATTTCGGACCGACGCCGGGCGCATGAATCCCGGTGCGAGTCAGTCGGGAAGCGCGTCAGCTGCGTGTGTGCGAGACGCTCGGTGACGATGGTCAGCGAGTCGCCAGCGTGGTCTCGCGGGCGGTGAGCACGAGGAAGAACTGCAGCACACTGAACCCGGCGATGGTGGCGCCGCCTGCGGTGCCGTGATGAAAGCTGACCACCAGCCCGGCGGCGACGGCCAACGTCCCCAGCAGGGCGGAAAGCGCCATGATCGCCGAAACCCGTTGCACCAGCAGCGACGCGGTGGCCGGCGGCCCGACGAGCAGCCCGAACACCAGGAGCGTGCCGATGGATTGGAAACTCGCGACGATGCTCAGCGCGAGGAGGGCCAGCATGGCCGTGTGGGCGAGCCCTGGGCGCATGCCCAGCGTCTGGGCCTTGGTCCGGTTGAACGTGAGGGCGAGGAACGGGCGATACAGGACCGCGCTCGTGATGGCGACCACGGCGGTTGCGAGGGTCTGACGGAGGATGTCGCCTCGGGTGACGCCGAGTACATCGCCGAAGAGCAACGATGTGACCTCGGTGGAGAACGAGTCGGCCTGCGAGACGATCACGATGCCCAACGACAGCATCCCGACGAACAGCACTCCGATCGCAGTGTCTTCGCGCACCACCGTGCGGTTCGATACCGCACTCACGAGTCCGCTCATCACGAGTGCCGCACCCAACGCCCCGATGATCGGACTGAAGCCGAGCAGAATGGCGAGGGCGATCCCGGGGATCACCCCGTGCGCGAGCGCGTCACCGAGGAACGAGAGGCCGCGCAGCACCACCCAGGTCCCGATGAGCGACGTCGCGACGACGGCGATGACACTCCCGATGAGCGCACGTTGCATGAACGCGGGTTCGAACGGCTCGAGGAGGTAGTCCATCGTCTCGGCCCGTCGTCAGCGTGTGAGGGCATCGGCGATGCGTTGGGCGTTGCTGCGCACCATCGCGACATAGTTCGCGCCGTCGGAGCCGTCGGCCCCGAGAGATTCGGAGTACAACGCGATCACGTCGACGTCGCCCACCTCCGCAGCGAGTGTGCGGGCGAGTTCGTCGGACGAGGACGTGTCGGCGAAGATCGCCGTCACACCTTCCTGCTCGATCACCTCGGCCAGTTCGGCCAGGTCTCGGGCGCTCGTACCGTCGATGGTGCTGCCCGACGGCACGACGGCGCCGACGATGACGAAGCCGTAGCGTTCGGCGAAGTAGCCGAAGACCTCGTGATTGGTCACCATGACCCGTCGCTCGGCGGAGATCTGCGCGAGCAGCGTCTCGACCTCGTCGTCGAGGGCCTCGAGCTCCGCGATGTAGGCCGCGGCATCGGCGTTCAGGGTCGTGGCGTCGATGCCCTCGATGGTGGTGCGCAGGAAGCCCACGATCCCTTCTGCGACACGAGCCATGCGAGCCGGGTCGGTGAAGAAGTGGGGATCGATGCCGTCATGGTCGTGGCCGTGCTCGTCGTCGGTGTCTTCGTCGTCGGCATGGGCGTCGTCGCTGTGTTCGATCGCCTCGATGGCCGACATCGCTTCGAAGACGGGGACACCGTCTGCCTCGGCTGACTCGATGACGTCGAGGAGGCCCTCCTCGAAGCCCGCCCCGTTGACGATGAGCGCCGCGGCTCCGCCCATCTGGGCGACCTGCTGCGCCGACGCCTGGAAGTCGTGGGGATCCGACCCGATCGGCATGATCGTGACCACGTCGATCGCGTCGCCCACGAGGTTCTCGACGACATCGCCGAGGATGTTCGTCGTGACGACCACCGTGGGCCGATCACGGCCGTCGGTGTCCGCAGCCCCCTCGTCGTCGCCGCACCCGGCGAGCACGAGCGCCAGACCGACTACCGACGAGGCGAGGAGTCTGGTCGTCGAGAGAGTCATCTGCAGCCGTCCATATTGAGAATCACTATCATTCGACGACCCTATGGGGCGCCCGCCGGCAGGACAACCCCGAATAGGAATGATTCTCATCCCTAGCGTAGGCTGAGGGGGTGACGACGGCCATCACCACCGAGGACCTCGAGGTTCGCTTCGGCGACTCGGTTGCGCTGTCCGGCGTCGACCTGGAAGTGCCCGCTGGATCGTCGCTTGCCGTGATCGGGCCCAACGGATCCGGCAAGTCCACGTTGCTCGGCGCGCTCGCCGGAACGATCGAACCATCGTCCGGGTCGACGTTCGTCGCTGGGGCTGGTCCGGCGCTGGTTCTCCAGTCGACCGCCGTCGACGAGAGCCTGCCCATCACGGTGCACGAAGCGGTGTCGCTGGCGCGCTACGCCGCCCTCGGCCTGTTCCGCCGCTTTCGCCCTCTCGACCGCGATGCGGTCCGAGGAGCTCTGGTCAGGATGGAGATCGCCGATCTCGCCGGACGTCAACTCCACGATCTCTCGGGCGGTCAACGCCAGCGCGTGCTGGTGGCGCAGGGTCTGGCCCAGGACGCCGACGTTCTCCTGCTCGACGAACCGGTCAACGGTCTCGACATCGTTTCACGTTCGATCATCCTCGAGGTCGTCGACCAGGAGGTCGCCGGAGGGCGGACCGTCGTGATGACCACCCACGACTTCGACGATGCTCGGCGGTGTGACCAGGTGCTCCTGCTCGACACGGTTGCGATCGCAGCCGGTCCGCCGCAGATGGTGCTCACCGCGGAACACTTGCGCCGCGCCTTCCGGGGACACTTCATCCGCGTCGGAGACGACCTGGTGCTCGACGACCCCCACCACCGGCACTGAGCCCTCAGGGCTAGCCTCGGCCGCGATGGCGACACTCGAACCAGGGACTCCGCCGCCGGGTCTGGCCCGCACACTCGGCTTCGGGCAGGTCACCGCCAGCGGTGTCGGCATCATCATCGGGGCCGGGATCTACGTGTTGCTCGGCGCGGCGACCGCCGAAGCCGGCTCGGGGGTCTGGATCGCGTTCCTGGTCGCCGGGGTTCTGAGCGCGCTGACGGCATTGAGCTACGCGGAGTTGGCGTCGATGTATCCCAGTGCCGGTGCCGAGTACGAGTACACCCGACGCGTCGCCCCGGAGTGGGCGGCCTTCGTCGTCGGCTGGGTCATGATCCTGGGTCTGGTGATCGCGGCCGCTGCGGTCTCGCTGGGTTTCGCCAGCTACCTGCGGTACTTCTTCGACGTCCCCCAGCGTCTGGGGGCGTGGCTGCTCCTGGGAGTGGTGACGGTGATCGCTCTGGCCGGGATCGAGCAGTCGGCCCGGCTCACGGTGGCGTTGAGCACGGTGCAGGTCGCCGGTCTGCTGTCCATCGTGGCCATCGGAGTGCCGCACATCGGCGATGAGAGTCTCACCGGCGGGGTGTCGACGGCCGGCGTCGTCTCCGCGGCGGCCCTGGTGTTCTTCGCCTTCGTCGGGTTCGACGAGGTGATCACCCTGGCCGAGGAGACGACAGCCCCTGCTCGAACCGTACCCCGCGCCCTCCTGGCTGCGCTCGGCATCTCCACTGCCCTCTATGTGGCGGTGGCGATTGCCGGGATCAGCGTCCTGGGGCCGACCGCGCTGGCGGCATCGGAACAACCGCTGGCCGATGTGATGGGAGCGGCCATCGGGTCTCGCAGTGCCGACGTCGTCGCAGTGGTGGCGATGCTGGCGACGACGAACACCACGCTGCTCGCGATCACTGCGTCGTCCCGGCTTCAATACGGCATGGCCGACACCGGTGCGCTTGCGCCGGTCCTCGCTCGAACCAGCGGCCGGAGAGCGCCCTGGGTGGCCGTCCTGTTGTCGGCGGTCGTCGCGGCCGGGTTCGTGAGCCTCGGCGATCTGTCGTTGGTCGCCAGCGTCAGGGACTTCTCCGTCTATCTCGTGTTCGTCGCCGTCAACGTGACCGTCATCTTGTTGCGGTTCTGGCAGCCGAAGCGTCGGCGACCCTTCGCCATCCGGGGGACGGTCGGGAAGGTCCCCGTCGCCCCGGTGCTGGCGCTGGCGACGATTGCGGTTCTCGTTCCCTCGCTCGAACCGACGGCGGTGCTCCTCGGCACTGCCGTCGCAACCAGCGGCGTCGCCGTCTATGCCGTCCAACGCCACCTCCGACCCGCCAACACGCCGGCCGAACGGCCGCAGGGAGATCCCATGAGGCCCAGAACCGACATCACGCGTGCGGAAGCGGCCGACGTCGCCGACGTCCTCCGAATCGACTTCGCCGCCGTCGAGTACGACCTGGACCAGTTCCACCGGGGCATGCGGGTCGAGTTGCAACACGGCGCCGGTGATCCCGACACCAACATCACCAACGATGACCTCGTCACCACCGGCAAGATCGCGCTCGCGCACCTCAACGAGATCCCCGACTACTACACGCGGCTCGCAGCGATGGAAGCCGAGGCTCGCAACGAGGGCTGATCGCCGCCGGCAGGCCGCCTCGCTCAGTCGTCGTAGCGGAACCCCACCTTGAGCGTGACCTGGAAGTGCTGCACTGTTCCGTCATCGGTGCCCAGTCGGCCGCGAATGTCGATGACCTCGAACCAGTCGAGATGCCGGAGCGACTCGGCTGCCTTCTTCAAACCGTTCTTGATCGCGGTGTCGACCCCATCGGGCGATGTTCCCACGATCTCGGTCACTGCATAGGTTGCGTCGGCCATGTTGGCCTCCTTCATGTTGGTGATCACTTGTGCGTTCATGGCCCAGCGAATGGGCCGTCGGGGAGCCGGCGGCCGATCCGGTCAGTACCGCAGGATGGCGGCGAAAGGCCCGTCGGTGGGCATGTCTTCGGCGTCCAGCGCAACGACGTCTCCGCCGTTGCCGAGGGTCTCCCGAGCGGCGACGTCGAGCAGGTCGACATCGCCGGGGCGGCGATCGGCGTGGTGTTCGACCTGCTGGTCGCCTGCACCTACTGAGCCCCACATCCGTCGGCCGGCGAGGATGAACAGCCGTTCCACACGCCCAGTCGTCGCGGCGGCGATCGCAGCGGCGATGGAGTCCGTGATCGTTGTCGCCGGCGACCCGACCGCATGGTGGGTGGGCGCACGTTCGGCGTTCACGAGCGATGCCACCAGTGGCAGAGCGCGTTCATGGAGTTCCTTCGGCGAGAGATGCTCCGGATTCCCGAGAATCGACGCGTCGGCGATGTTGCGCTGGTCGCTCAGGCTGCGAAACCTGGTCACGACGTCTTCCACACCGGCGAGCACCAGCGGTTCCGAGCGGTCCCCCAGCACCTCGCGGAGGCCGTGATCGACCAGTCGCAGGAAGCGGGTCTTGTCGACATCGTCGAGGTCGTTCACATCATGACCGTGGAACGCCGCCGATGTGCGACCGTGACCTCCGCGCCGGGCGCTGTGGGATTGCAGCTGTGGTTCGCGGTCGTCGAAGCGGAGTGCCTCGGCCGAACTGGCCGGGATGTCGTCCAAGGCGAGCTCGTCGGCGCCGTACCGGTCACACCGCAGCACCCGAACCTCGTTGTCGCTGAGCGCCAGCACGAAGAAGTCGACGCCCGGCGCGACGAACGGCAGGAGCGGTGCGATCCAGAACCGATCCGAGACCAGGACCGCCTTCTCGACCGGGCCGGGGAGTCGGAATCGCCGCAACCCGTGCTCGTCGCGGAACACGGCGAGGCCGGATTCGGCGTGGGCCCACAGGTCGTCGTCATCCAGCAGGGCATCGACGGGTCCGAGGAGTTCGGCCGCGTCGTTGGACCGCACTCCGAGGCGGTCGAGTTCGTGGCCGGCTTCAGCGATCAGGTTCTTGAGTCGAATCGGCCCCTCGGCGACGCCGGGGCCCGAGGCGTGGGTCGAGAGGTAGAACGAAAGGCACGTCGGCGACGCGACCTCCACCAGATTCCGAACATCCTCAGTGGCAATGATGTCGAGCACGTCTGCACCTCCGGTGGGTCGTCGGCTGCGTTGTTCCCCGCAGCCATCCGCCTGAAACCTCCGGTTTGCATCACGGTGCGCCGTCGGAAGCGGTTCTCGGCGGTTCTCGTTTCCGGCTACCGTGACAACCGATGGCCGCCAATGAAATCGACGACGAGGTCGCCGACCTTCTTCGGCGGGCCGACCAGCGCTACACGAGCGGTCGACGACGTCTCATCGCTGCGCTCGAGGCCGGCGGCGGACCCATGACCATCGCCCAGATCGTCGCCGCCGACGAGAGCCTCCCGCAGTCGACCGTCTACCGGAATCTCACCATCCTCGAAGAGGTGGGTGCCGTGACACGCATCGTCACGAGCGACGACTTCAGCCGCTACGAACTCGCCGAGCACCTCACCGAGCACCACCATCACCTGATCTGTTCTCGCTGTGGCGACGTCGCCGACTTCTCCCTCGACCCCCGCACGGAAACCACCCTCGACAAGGCGCTCCAGCGGGCCGCCCGTCGGGCCGGGTTCGATGCCGACACCCACCGCCTCGATCTCGTCGGCACCTGCGCGGCCTGCAACTGAGCGCCAGCATCGAGCCATCCTCCGAGTGGTGTCGCAGGGTGGTGATACTTGGCCCATGAACGAATCCCGCGAAGATGGTCCGATCCTGACGGCGGACGAGCGCGCGGCGGCTCGCGCCTTCGTGGCTCGTTGCGAGGTACGACTGTCGACCTTTCATCGCATCGCAGTGGGAATGCTGTCAGGGGCCGGGCTGCTGGTGGTGTTGCCGGTGGTTGCCCGGGATTCGGTGTCCGGGGTCCTGCGGTCGTTGTTGATCGACGGGATCGGCGTCGCCGACCTCGCGCTGGTCGTGGCGGTCGTCGCGATGCTCGCGGTTCCGATGGTCGCGCTGTGGCTGCTGTTCGCCGACCTCACCCGCTTCTACTTCCACGCGAACCACCTGGGCGGCGACGGCCGCGACGTCTTCACCCCCCGGTTCACGCTGACCTCACTCCGGCTCCCGTCCGATGAACTGGGTGACGCGGCGAGCGAGCAGCTCGCGGCGAGTCGAACCGATCCCCGGATCGTCGAGCTGCTGGTGCCGACCAACGACCGGTCGCGGCGGCGAGTCGATCGGCAGCTGCAGGTCTACACCGGTCTCGACTCGGGTCATGACGACGTCACCCGGGCCCGGGGGCTGTTCGCGCTGGCGGCGTCGACGAGTCGCCCCCTGCTCGAAGAGGTCGCGAAGGTCGAACACGGCATGGTCCGCCATGTGCTGCGGCTGCGGGGACTCGTCCTGCGCTACGTGAAGGCGCTCCTGGCGCTGTTGACGACCGCTCTGGCCGTGTATGCCGGCGACGCGATCATCGCGGGCCTCGCCGCCGGCCAAGGCATGACGGTCACGGGAAGTGTCGCCCTCGCCGCCGTCGTGCTGTTCTGGGCACCGATCGTGGTGCTTGCCGTGACCTCGCCGGTTCGTTGGATCGAGACGCTGATGCGTGACGACGGCGCCCCGTCGACCGCAGTGGCCGACGATCCCGACCTGACCCATGTCGAACGGGTCTCGCTGCGGATCGCCGCGCTCGGGTGGCTTGCCGCCGCGATCGCGATGATCGTCTCGGCAACGGACACAGCCGCCGCCGGCGATGCGCGGACCATGGGTCTGGCGGTGCTTGCCGGATCGTCGGTCGCGGTGGTCGTGGCGGCGTTCTCGGGGTGCTTCCGGAGCCTGGCCACGATGCGATGACGTTCGAGACCCGGAGGGTGGACGGACCGGCGAGCAACAGCACGCGTGTTCGCGCAATACTCGGCCGCTTCGCGATTTCTTGTATCCCTCAGCCGTCCTCGACCGTCTTCTCGGTGTCGGGTCCCGTATCGGAGGACCCCTTCCGAAAGGTGAAACGTCATGAGGAACGAAGCAGGCTGGGATCGCATCGCTCGCATTGTCGTCGGAGTCGTGTTGCTGATCGTCGGGTTCGGCGTGATGGGCGGAACCGGCGGCACGATCGTCGGCGTCGTCGCCCTTGTGCCTTTGCTGACGGGTCTGTCGGGCTGGTGCCCGCTGTACTCGCTGCTCGGCGTGCGCACCGACAAGTCCCGCACCGACGCCGGCGCCCACTGACCCTCGCCGCAACGGTCGGCGCGGTCGGGCGATCAAGGGTTCGATCAGGGCGTTGACTGTGACGATGGACCTCGAAGCAGACGACCTCGCCGACCAGCTCGAGATGCTGCAGCGGTATGCGCTGGGCGTGACCCGGGATCCCGATCTCGCCGCCGACATCGTCCAGGACACCGTGGTGCGCGCGCTCGAGCGCGCCGATCAGTACCGACGAGAGGCGCCGCTGGGCCATTGGCTCATCCGTATCGCGCACAACCTGATCGTCGACCGCGCCCGCCGAGCGCATCATGAGATCGCCGTCGACGACGTCGAGGAGAACTGGCGCGACGACTCCTACAGCGTCGATGCCGAAGCGATCGTCGAACGGGCCACCACCAGAGACGAGCTGCTCGATGCCCTCGTGCGGCTGCCCTTCATCTATCGATCCGCGGTCGTGCTGCACGACATCGAGGGCCTTCGCGTCGCCGACATCGCAACCATCCACGAGATCTCGTTGCCCGCCGCCAAGCAACGCCTCCGCCGGGGCCGTATGGCCACCGTCACGGCGCTCGCAAGCGGTCACGAGCGCCGTGTCGCCACGAAAGGGGTCCCGATGCGCTGCTGGGACGCTCGTCAACACGTCAGCGATTACCTCAACGGCGACCTCGACGCGTCGACCGCAACCGTCGTCGAGACGCACCTCGAGAGCTGTCCCACCTGCCCGCCGCTCTACGCCGCGCTCGTGGGTGTCCACGCCGAACTCGGCCGGCTGCGGGATCCCGACTCGGTGATCGACCCGGAGCTCACCCAACGGATCCGCAGCATCATCGATCCCTGATCGGGGCAACCCGAGCCCTGTGCAATCCCGATGCACGAGACGCTCGGTCAGGCAGTCTGACGCCGACTCGTCAGGAATCGTCGGCCTGAGCCACTGGGCGTTCCCGCGTCGGGTCTGGCAACATTGCCGCCATGGGCGGCGTGTTCATCAGCTACCGACGCGACGACTCCCAGGGGTCAACCGGCCGAATTGCCGACCGTCTCCATGAACTACTCGGCGACGAGATCCCGCTGTTCCTCGATATCGACTCGATCCGGCCCGGACAGGACTTTCGCGAGGTCATCTCCCACACGCTCGCGCAGTGTGATGTCACGCTCGTGATGATCGGCCCGCGCTGGCTCGATGTCACCGACGACGAGGGCAATCTCCGCCTCACCGACGAGGCCGACCTTCACCGTATGGAGGTCGAATCCGCTCTCGCGTCGTCGGCCACGACCATCCCGGTGCTGGTCGAGGGAGCGGCGATGCCGGGGCCGGGTGACCTTCCGGAGTCGATCCGCGAGCTTGCCTATCTCCACGCCGCTGAAGTGTCGGTCCGCCGTTTCGCGGCGGACGCGTCGTATCTCGCCGAGCTGATCCGTGGCGTCGTCGCTGCTGAACCGACGGGTGCGGCGGACGAGCCACCGGCCGCGGTGGTCGAGCCCGAAGCCTCCGTGCCGGCAGCGCCCCCCGTGCCTGCGGCGGTGATGTCTGCGGAGACCCCGGTCGAACCGGTCGAGCCTGTCGAACCGGCCGAAGCTGTCGAACCGGCCGAAACCGGCGAACCGGGTCGCCCCGGTCCGGATCGGCGGCTCCTGGCTGCGGGCGCGGTCGTCGTCGTGCTCGCGATCATCGGGCTGGCGGTGGCCTTTTCCGGCGACGATGGCGGTGGCGATCCACCCGCATCCGAGCCCTTGTCCGTCTCGGTTCCCGATGGAACCGCCACCGACCCGACGGGCGTCGACGTCTTCAGCCTCGAAGTCGGCGACTGCTTCGGACCGGTCGAGAGCACGCTGGTCGCCACCGTCGAGCCGCTCGACTGCGCCGGTCTTCATGCGAACGAGGTCTACGCGATCTGGAACTCGTTCACGGCGACGCTGCCGGCGGACGAGGAACTGCTCGCCGGCTGTGTTGCCCGCTTCGACGAGGCCGTCGGCATCCCCTACAACTTCTCCGCCTACTACGTGGCGGGCTTCTGGCCCGATGCCGAGAGCTGGCGAGACGGGAGACGGACGGTCATCTGCTACGGCTTCGTCCGAGACGGCCAAGGCGCGCCGATCGCGACGACCGGGTCGATGCTGGGCTCGGGCAACTGACGGCCGCGACGGGTCGATCAGAATCCCGAGCCCGACACGCTCCGGTCAGCGCACGTCGGCCGGCAGCTTGCGGTGGTCCCACGATGTGGTCCTCGACGGGAGTATGCGCACCGCGACGCGATTGTTGATGATGCTCTCGAGGAACGGCTCGCGAGACTCGTCGTAGCCGCCGTGGTAGCGATCGATGAGGTTCACCCCGACCCGGCGCAACTGGTCTGCGTCCTCGACGATCTCGCCCCTCCCCTGGAGGTTCACACCGCGCAGTTCGTGGTAGTCCGAGCCGTCCTCGACGTGCATGGACATGCGGGCGTCGCGCCGCAGGTTCTGCACCTTCTGTGACTTGGTCTTCGTTTCGATCCACATCTCGCCGTCGATCCATGCATAGAACATGGCCACCTGGTGGATCAGCCCGTCGGATCCGATCGTGGCCATGGTGACCGTGCGTGGTGCCGACAGGTACTCGTCGATCTCGGCCGCCGTCATGCGGATCAGCCCTCTCCGGTTCTCCCCCATGACATCGGTCTACCACCACGGGTCCGCACTCGACCGGTGCCTGCGACATAGTTGTGCCGCACGAGCCGACGACGGAGACGAGACCGACATGACCGCGGGAACCGACGACGAAGCAGGGGCCGACACGGGTGTCGAGATCGAGTACCGCGACGGTGTGTGCTGGATCACGCTCGCCCGGCCGGAGCGGCTCAATGCCGTCGACACCGACATGTTGCGGACGATCCGGGCCGAGCAGCTGCGGCTCATGGACGATGCCGAGCAGGCGCGAGCCGTCGTGTTCTCCGGTTCGGGTCGGGCATTCTGCGCTGGGGCGGATCTCGCCCACATCGAGGCCATTGCCCGTGACCCACTCGCCTATCGCGGTTTCCTGCATGCACTGCGAGATGTCATCGTCGGCTTCGAACAGTTGCCCCAACCAGTGATCGCGGCGGTGCACGGGGTCGCCCTGGCCGGAGGCTTCGAGCTCATGTCCGGTTGCGACATCATCGTCGCCGCCCGCTCGGCGATGATCGGCGACCAGCACGCCCAGCGCGGCTTCGTTCCGGGTGGAGGCAGCAGCCAACGCGTGCCCCGTTGGCTCCCCCGCCCGCAGGCGCGGGATCTTCTGTTCAGCGGGCGATGGCTGACGGGCGACGACGCGCTCGCGATGGGCCTGGTGAGCCGGGTGACCGACGACGACGATCTTCTCGCGGTGGTCGGTGACCTGGCTCGGGAGCTCGCCGGGCGCAACTGGCCGGCGATGCGGCGGATGAAGGAGCTGGCGCGGCTCGCCGAGGAACTCCCCCTCGCCGACGGCCTCGAGGTCGAGATCCGGTACTGCCTCGAGCACGGGCGCGAGGGTGAGGTGTTCCACGGCGTCGAAGGTTTCCGGCGCGGGGAGCGCAGCTCGCCCGACGGTGTGGCCGACCGCCCGCGCCGCTGATCGCGACTGGCGCAGATCACAGCACTAGGTTCGGGGCCATGCTCCACCTGCCCGGAAGCCCCGTGTGGCAGCGTGACGGCTCCCACTCTCAGGTGCTCGACTACCACCTGAGCATGTTGCTCGATGCCGCCCGCATGGATTCCTACCGGCGGGCCATTCAGGCGTCGGTGCGGCCCGGCGACGTGGTGGTCGACATCGGGTGCGGGACCGGGGTGCTGTCGTTCATGGCCTGCGAAGCAGGCGCGAGTCGGGTCTATGCGATCGAGGGCGGCCCGGTCATCGCTGCCGCCCGCGAGCTGGCCACCGACAACGGGTTCGCCGACCGCATCGAGTTCCTCGGCGGATGGTCGGTCGATCTCGGCCTCCCCGAACCGGCCGACGTGTTGATCACCGAGACCATCGGCAATGCCGGGCTCGACGAGGGGATCATCGCCTGGACGTCCGATGCGCGGCAGCGGTTGCTCCGTCCCGGCGCGGCGATGTTGCCCCAGCGGCTGCGCCTGTGGGTCGCCGCGGCCGAGTCGTTCGACGACCACGCACTGGTCTCGGACTGGCTGGCTCCGGATCTTCCGTATGACTACGGCGCCGCGCATCGCCGGGCGGCTCGAACCCTCTGGTTCGCCGACATCACACCGACGCACCTCCTCGGTCAGCCGGAACTGGCCGCCGACATCGACCTGATGACGGCACTCGATGCCACGACCGTCTCGGCCGGGACCCTGCGGATCGATCGGGATGGCACGCTCCACGGGCTGGCGTGCTGGTTCGACGCGCTCCTGTGCGCAGGGGTCACCGTCGACAACTCGCCCCCGCGGACCGACTCGAGCTGGTCCCAGGGCTTCTTGCCGCTGGCGGAGCCGATCGCGGTCGTTGCCGGCGACGAGATGCGTTGGGAGCTCGAGGTCTCGGCCGACGGCCGCGACTGGATCTGGCAGGTGGATCGCATCTCGTGAGCACCTTCCTGGTCGCCCGCGGTGAACCGATAAGCTCTGCCGTTCACCCTTGTCAGGAGATCAGCCGTCGTGGCCGCAAAGAAGCTCACCCCACTGCAGGAGTCGGAGGCTCGCCGGAAGGCGGCTGAGGAGGCCAAGAACAACCGCACGACGGTCACCCGGTCGGACGAGGAGAAGGCCACCCGCAAGGAGCGCGTCGAGAAGGCGAAGGATGCCCTGAACCGGTCGGTCGGGATGAAGGGCGACCACGTGGCCGGGGCCCGCTCCGCGCTCAAGGATTATCTTCGTCGGCTCAACGAGCCGAGGCAGCCCGACGATGCGCGCTTCGAATCGCTGATCGAGGCGCCGTTCAAGGCTCCACCGAAGAAGAAGTCGAACGACCGCTACTGAGGGCGACCTGTCGGTGGACCGGCCCTCGAGCGAGATCGACCACCAGACCTTCTGCCGAATCTGTGCGGCCGCGTGCGGCATCGTGGTGACCACGGATGGGGAGACTGTCGTGCGGGTGCGCGGCGACCGAGACCATCCGGTTTCGCGCGGGTACACCTGCACCAAGGGCCGGGCACTGCCGAGGTGGCACCACGCCGGTGGTCGGTTGAACAACCCACGGCTGCGGGGGGTCGACGTCGAGTGGGACGAGATCCTCGACGACCTGGGTACCGGTATCTCCTCGGTCGTCGAGGCAGAGGGACCCGACGCCGTGGCGCTCTATCTCGCCACCGGGCTGGCCTACGACTCCGCCGGCCAGGTCGCCGCAGGGATGTGGCTCGGTGGGCTGGGGAGCAGCGCCTTCTACTCCGCCGCGACCGTCGACAACGCTCCCGTACTCGTGGCGGCCGAGCTCGTCGCCGGACACCCGATGCTCAACCCCGTCTGGCAGCCCGATCGTCATGGTCTGCTGCTCGTGGTGGGCTGCAACCCGGTGGTCTCCCACGGCTACGGCACCACGCTTCCCGATCCGGTCCGCTACCTCCGAGACCATCGACGAGGGGGCGGCCGATTGTGGGTGATCGACCCGCGGACGACGGAAACCGCCGCCCTCGCCGATCGCCACCTCAGCGTGCGGCCGGGGGCGGACGTGCAGATCCTGGCTGCCCTGTGCGGGGCCCTGCTCGAGTCGGGAGCCGACGAGGCGGAGCTGACGCAGCACTGTGACCCGGCTGAGGTTCTCGCCCTGCGGCGCGCACTGGAGCCCTTCTCCTTCGAGCGGGCAGCGGCCGCCGCGGGGATCGAGGAAGGCGACCTCGTGGAACTCCTCGACGACATCCGGCAGCATCACGGCCGTGTCGCGGCGTTCTGCGGGACCGGGACGACCATGGCTCGCGACGGCGTGCTCGTGGAGTGGCTTCGCTGGGTCCTGCTGATTCTCTCCGGCTCGCTCGACCGGTCGGACGGGATGCGGTTCAACCGGGGAGCGGTGAATCTCCTGCGGCCGCGGAAGGGCGGGGCGCCCGGCCCGGGTCCGCGGTCGCGACCCGAACTCCGGAGGGTCGCCGGCCAGATGCCGGCGGTGGCCCTGGCCGACGAGATCGAGGCCGGGGAGGTTCGTGCCCTCGTCGTCACGGGCGGCAATCCGCTGCACGCCTTTCCCGAACCCGATCGGCTGCGAGACGCACTCGCCACGCTGCAGGTGCTCGCCGTCGTCGACGTGGCCGACAGCGAGCTCGTCGATATGGCGACACACGTGTTGCCCGCGACCGGTCAGCTCGAGCGAGCCGACCTGTCGTTGGCCGAGAACGTGTCGCTTCGCTCCGGGATCCAGGCGACCGCCGCTGTGGTGCCTCCCGTCGGCCATCGTCGCCCGACGTGGTGGATCATGGCTTCGCTCGGGCAACGATGTGGAGTCGATCTCCTCGGCGGGAGCGATCCCGATGCCGTGACCGAGACGAGCTTCCTCTCCTCGATGTTGGCCCGAGGCCCGCTCGATCCAGCCGCGGTGTGGGCGAACGGTGCGCATGGCACCGATGTCGACGTCGACTTCGGGTGGGTCAAGGCCACCATGTTGCCCGGCGGGAGGTGGCGGATCGCTCCGCCCGAGTTGATCGAACGGCTGGCGGCCCGGTCGGAGTCGTCCTCGGGCCTGCTACTGGTCCCGCGCCGAGAGATGGAGTGGAGCAACTCCGTTCGCTTCGGCGAGTCGGAGGCCCCGCCCGAGCTGCTGATGAGTCCAGCCGACGCCCTCACCGCATCACTGGCCGATGGCGACCGGGTCGAGGTGAAGAGCCGACACGGCAGAGTTGCCGCAACGGTGCGGATCGACGACGCCATCGTCGAGGGAGTCGTCTCGCTCCCCCATGGCCGTGCCGCCTCGCCGGTCGGTCGCCTCACGAGCGCCAGCCACGACGTCGATCCGCTCACCGGCATGCCCCACACGTCGGGGTTCTCGGTGACGGTTTCCGGCATCGCACCCGATGGGTAGGTTGCCGATCGTGGTCGGGGATCTGAGCGACGAGCAGCGGCGAGACGCGGCAGCCGGCGATCTCAACGTGCTGGCGATCCTGATGCTGCTCGGTAGCGCCTCGTTCGGCCTCGTCAACCGCTGGGTCGGCACGATGAGTTGGCTCGCCGTCGGCCTGTCGGTCCTGTCGACGCTGGCGTGGTCGTTGGGGCTCTGGCGACGGTCGCCGGTCACGACGTCGTTCGTGAAGATCAGCCTCGGGTTCGGCGGCCTAGCCGCCCCGGTGTTCGGTGTGTTCGGCGTGGTCGCGGTCGTCTTCGGCTTCACCTGGGGGTGGGCGCTCGTCGGCGGCGCGATCGTCTACTTCGCCTTCTCGCTCCTCGGTCTGGAGATCATCGAGCGGGCCTACGACACCGGGGTCATCGAACGCTACTGACCGGCCCGGCGCGACGTCGTGGGCGATCATGGTCGTGGGCGATCATGCAGGACGAGTGGATCGTCTCGCGATCAGGTGTGGCGATGAGGCGGTTCGCCGCCGGTGAGTCCCCACCGGATGGTGGCATCCCGTTCGGTGTCGTCGAGCAAGCCGAGTCGCTCGGCGCGGGCCTGCCAGCGCTCCCTGGCGAGAACCTGCATGTCCTCGTCCCGATCGGTCTCATCGGTGATCTCGAGACCGATCAATGTCTCGATCACATCCTCCATGGTGACGATCCCTGCCGTGCCGCCGTAGTCGTCCAGCACCAGGGCGATGTGCACTCGTTCCTCCACCAGGTCTTCGAAGACGGCCAGGAGCGAGCGCCCGGCCGGCACCGCGACGAGGTCGCGCCGCAGCGTGAGCAGCGGGGTGCCGTGGACGTCGTCGGCGACCTCTGCCAACGCATCGCTCAGCAGGACGTAGCCGGTGATCTCGTCGCGGTTCTCGGCATAGACCGGGTACCGGGAGAACGGTCGCTTCGCTTCCACCAGTTCTTGGACGGTTGCCGTCTCCGGGAACGCGACGACCACGGTGCGCGGGGTCATGACATCGGACACCTTGAGACTCTCGAAACGAAGCAGGCTCTTGAAGAGACGAACCTCGCCGTCGCCCAGCACGCCTTCTTCGGCACCGATGTCGGCCAGGGCGGCAAGCTCTTCGCGGCTGACATCGCCCTCGCGCTCACCGCGGGTGAGGAGCTTGGCGAACCACTGCGACATCACGACGAGGGGATACAGCAGATAGATGAGCGGCTTCAGCATGCGAGCCACGATCGGAGCGAGGCCCCGCCAGTAGACCGCGCCCAACGTCTTCGGAATGATCTCGCTGAGCACCAGGATGCCCAATGTCAGGAGCGCCGAGAAGACGCCGATCGCACCGCTCCCGAAGTAGCCGGCCGCCTCTGCGCCGGCGCCCGCGGCCCCGATCGTGTGGGCAACGGTGTTCAGGGTGAGAATCGCGGCCAGGGGCCGGTCCACGTCGTTCTTGAGCTCCCGGAGTCGTCCGGCCACCGCCGGCTTCGTCGCCTCGAGCGCGCCGATGTAGGCGGGCGAGACGCTGAGCAGCACGGCCTCCATGATCGAGCACAGGAACGAGACGCCGATGGCGAGGACGACGTAGACGACCAGCAAGGTGAGCGATCCCGATCCCCCACCATCGCCTGGGTTGGCAGCGACGGCGAGAAGATCGAGCATGCAAGGAAGATAACGGTGTGAAGGAGCGCTCGGGGCGATCGCTGCGACCGGCCCGACCGATCGATCGACACCGGGGGCACCGCGTTCCCCATCCCGTCACTCACGCCTCGGGCGTCTCCGGCACGGCATCCCGCTCGACGGATCGGCTTGCTGAGGTCATGCGAGGCACGGGCTTGTTCGCACGCGTCGGGCCAGGTGTCGCCGCACCAGCAGGTAGGCGCACGCCGCAGCAGGGATCGGCAACCAGTAGTGACTCAGCCGATAACCGGCCACACCGATCACTGCGGCCTCCGCAGGGGCGCCGAGACCCGCGAGCGCGGCGGTCATCGTCAGGTCCACGACTCCGAGCCCGCCGGGTGTCATCGGCAACAAGCCGGCCAGGTTCGCCAGACCGAAGACCACCACGGCCGTCTGCGGCGCAACGTCTGTCCCGGCGATCGACAGGAACACCCAGAGCGAAGCGGCATCGAGCAACCAGTTTGCCGTACCCCACGCGAGAGCCGACCGGGCATCGCTCGGCCTCGCGGCCAGTTGCCCGGCCTGGAGCCGGATCGAGTTCAGGAGCTCGTCGAGCCGGTTGGGACCGAGCCCTGACCAGAAGTGCTCCAGCCCCCGGCCGACGCGGCGAACCAGCCGGTGCAGCCATTGGCGATCGTGCCAGACGCCATCAGTCACCAGAATCACCGACCCGAGCAGACCGGAGCCCACAACGGCCGCGGTGACGTAGCCCGGCGCGATTCCGTGCACCGGCAACGCGATGACCATCGCGACGGCAACGAGAAAGACGAGCAGCAGATTCGACCCCAGCCCTTGGGCTGCCATGACGAATCCGGTACGTTGCCGCCCGACGCCGAACCTGCGATAGAGCCGAAACGCCACGATGCTGCCCGCCGCGGTGCCGGCCGGCACCAGCCGGTTGACGCCCAGGCCGGCGACGACGATTCCCAGCGTCAACCAGGGGCCGGGCCTCTCGTCCTTCTCGAAGAGCATCCGGGTGACCTGCGCGTACGCCCAGACTGCCCCGAGAGCGAAAAGACCACCGAGAATGGGAAGGAACAGGCCCCGATCGTTCATCAAGCGCACGCCACTCCACGCGCGGCCCACTTGGGGCAGCGCCAGCCAGTAGGTCGCGCCTAGGAACGTCAACACCTTGGCAGCTCGCCATACACTGCGCCGATTGGTCATGGAGTATGTCGGTCCATTCGCACGATGCGGCCAGACGCCCGCTCACGATCCGCGATCGCCTGCAGCTGGGTCCGGCGGCCAGTCGAATGGGGACCCTGCACCGCCAAATCCTACATCGGTTCGGGTGCGCTTCTGAGCCTCCGCGAGGCTCGTGGAACTCTGATGTGTCCCCGGTTCGACGTCGGCCCGGACTCGCCGCTCGATCTTGGTCAGATCCTCCGAGTTCCAACCGTGTCCGGCGTCTGGTCGACTCGACCCAACACCGCGACGAACCTCTGAAACCGCGGGAGGCCACGTGGCGGCTCGAGATCTGGACCCACTGCTCAACGTCGCTCGACCGCGCTGGTGCGCGACCAGTTCTACGGCAACTCGCCTCGATGAGGACGGGCTGTCGTGAGACCGAGGCCCCCATCGGCGATCAGCAGCTGGCCCGTGATGAACCGGGCCAGGTCGCTGAGCAGAAAGCCGACCGTGCCGGCGATGTCTTCGGGCTCGCCCGCGTAGCCGAGCGGGATGGCCGCGATGCTCGCGGCCCGGCGCTCGCTGCTCACCCCGCGCATGACCGCCGGGGTCAGTGTCATGGCCGGCGCCACGGCGTTCACCCGAATGTGGCGTGGGGCGAGCTCGAGGGCCAAGGACTTGGTGAGATGGATCACGGCTGCCTTGGCTGCGCCGTACTGATAGAGACCGGGCGAGGCGTTCGTTCCCTGAAGGGACGCGATGTTGACGATGGCGCCGGGCCCGAGCATCAGTTGGGCCGCTGCCTGGGTGGCAGCCAGCACACTGGTGCTGTTCCTGGCCAGGGTCGCCGAGAAGTCGTCGAGGTTCTGTTCGGAAAGGGAGGCGGGGCCCCCGACGACCGACACCGCATTGTTCACCAAGCCGTCGATGCCGCCGAGCTCACCGGCCGCATCGAGGACCGCCGCGCGCCAGCCGTCGGCGTCGGCCAAGTCGGCCTCGACCCAGGGCACGCCCACGGCCTCGGCCCCCTCTGCGTCGCGATCGATGATCGCCACGGCCGCACCTTCGTCCTGGAGAAATCGGACCGTTGCCAAACCGATGCCTGAGGCTCCTCCGGTCACCACGATGCTGCGCCCTGCGAGTCCCTTCACGCCACGACCCTACCCAGCGGCGGTCCGGCCCATGAAGGCGAATGTGGTGTGGCACGTCGCCGCCAGTCGGGACGACGCAGTGGCGACCGTCGCCGCTCAGGCCTGGGATGAGATGAGTCTCGCGGTGTCTCGTGGCGGCGCGCCGAACGTGCGTGCGTACTCGCGGCTGAATTGTGTGGCGCTGCGGTAGCCGACCGCATGGGCAGCATCGGCGACGGACTGCTCCCCCTCGGACAAGAGCCGCCGGGCTTCGAGCAACCGGAGCTGTTTCTGGTACTGGAGTGGTGTCGTCTCGGTGATCGCCTTGAAGTGGTGATGAAACGTCGATGCACTCATGTTCGCCTGCCGAGCCAATTCGGTGACCGACAGCGGCTGGGCCAGATCGTTGCGGATCGTGGCGATGGCGGTCGAGATCCGGGCGGACTGACCGTTGCGGCGCACGAGTCGACGAAGGGACGCTCCGTGTTCGGCTTCCAACAACCGGTAGTGGATCTCGCGGCTGATGAGCGGGGCGAGCGTTGCCGAATCGCGGGCGCGACCCCGAAGGGCGAAGAGTCGGGACATCGCATCGATGAGGTCGGCGTCGGATTCGCCGACCTGGATCGAGGCCGAACTCGGTTCGTCGGTGTCGGGGTCGCCGAGGTCGTCGATCAGGCTGCGGAGGACAGTGGGATCGATGCGCAGGATCAGTGCCAGGTAGGGGGCGTCGTGCGACGCGTCGGTGATCCGCGATGCGACCGGGGTGTCGTGGCTGACGATGACCGACTGGCCTTGTCGGCAGCTGACCCGACGTTCGGTGAGGACGAGTTCTTTGGCCCCTTGGAGGATCAGGCAGACGACCGGGTCGTAGACGGTCCCGTCGAGTCGGGTCGGAGCCCTGCTCTGGGTGACGACGAGACCCTCGACGCCGGTCGGAACGACTCCTCCCACTTCGACCGCCAGGTCTGCGAATCGGCGCACCCGAGAGATGAGGTCGATCATCGGTCGAGTCGCATCGGTCATTTCCCGAGCATAGGTGCGGGATGCGCCGGGACTGCCCGGATCCGCCAAAGCATCGGAGGATTGGGCAGGTGTTCCGCAGGATTCGGCATCTGGCGGTGTGGCCCGACGAGCACGATGGGTCTCCCGCCACGCCGAGAGGAACTTTCGATGACGACCACTGTGCACGCCTACGCCGTTCAGGAACCCGGAGGACGACTCGAACCCGTCGAGTTCGAGCTCGGCGAGCTCGGCGCCGTCGAAGTCGACGTCGACGTCATGAACTGCGGTATCTGCTACAGCGACGTCAGCATGATCGACAACGACTGGGGTTTCTCGCCCTACCCGATGATCCCCGGCCATGAGATCGTCGGTACGGTTCGCGCCGTCGGCGAACACGTGACGCATCTCTCGCCCGGCGACGTCGTGGGGATCGGCTGGCACTCCAGCTATTGCATGTCATGTGACCAGTGCATGACGGGCGACCACAACATGTGCGCCACTGCCCAGAGCACCTTCATCGGCCGTGCGGGCGGCTATGCCGACGTCGTCCGCGCCGATGCCGCAGCGGCGTTCAAGCTCCCCGACACAGTCGATCCGGCAACCGCGGGACCGCTCATGTGCGGGGGCATCACCGTCTTCACCCCCTTCTCACAGCTCGGCATCTCCCCTACTGCCAGAGTCGGCGTCATCGGCATCGGCGGCCTCGGGCACCTCGCCGTCAAGTTCGCCCGGGCGTGGGGCTGTGAGGTCACGGCGTTCACATCAACCGAAGCCAAGTTGGAGGAGGCGCACGAACTCGGCGCCCACCACGTCCTGAATTCCCGTGACCCCGAGGCCATCGCCGGCGCCGCCGACTCCCTCGACCTCCTCATCTCCACCGTCAACGTCCCGTTGGACTGGGATGCACTCCTCGCAACACTCAGGCGTCGCGGCCGACTTCACGTCCTCGGAGCCGTGCCCGAACCGCTCACCTTCCCGATGCAGTCGTTGATGATGACCCAGCGCTCGGTCGGCAGCTCGCCGGCCGGCCGCCCCTCCGACATCGCCAAGATGCTCGACTTCGCCGGTCGTCACGGCATCCGACCCGTGACCGAGACCTTCTCCTTCGACCGAATCAACGAAGCCGTCGACCATCTGAGGGACGGCAAAGCCCGATACCGAGTCGTCCTCGAGCACTAGGCAACCGACCCACGCCGGCCACGCCGCCGAGTCCACCCCCGATGGGGTTCGCCGTCGTCGCGGCCCTCATCCTGTGACCGGCGCCCGTCGAGCGGTGTCAGGTCATCCGTTCGAGTGCATCGAGGATGAGGTCGAGCCCGAAGTCGAACTCGGCGCGGAAGTCGTAGCCGGGCTGGAGGACATGGCCGGTGGTGAACTCGGTGAGGTGGGGGTAGGTCTCGGCGGAGAGCGGCTCGATGATGTCGCCGGCGAGGTCGGCCATCTCGGCGCCGCCGGTCGCAGGGAGGTTCGCCTCCTGGAGGGCGAACCCGTAGACGTAGCTGTCGAGCAAGGCGTAGGCGTGCGCGGTCATCTCCAGCGACAGTCCGCCGCGCCGTAGGCAGCCGAGCACGGCGTCGTGGTGGCCGAGTGTTTCGGGCCCGGGGTTGGTCCGGGACTCCATCAGCGGCGCAGCCCACCAGTGCCGACTCAGCACTTCCCGGGCCGACACGCAGCGATGGCGCATCGCGTCCTTCCAACCCAGTTCGGCCGGCGGCCGTTCGATCTCGGCGAAGACGCGATCGACCATGCCGTCGACGATCGCGTCCTTGCTGTCGAGGTGGTGATAGATCGTCATCGGCTTGGTGTCGAGTGCATCGGCGAGTTTGCGGATCGTGAACGCGTCGACCCCGATCTCGTCGGCGAGCGCGACCGCGCCGTCGAGCACGCGGTCAGCACTCAGCCTTGGCCGCTTCGATTGAGGCCGCTCCTGCGTGCTGGACGCTGCCATTGCTCCTCCATTCGGGGTTCCGGTTGCCAACAGTACTAAGTACGACTAGGGTACGCAACATACCAGTACTAAGTACGAACACGGAGAATGACATGCACCGCTCGACCGAGCACACACCAGGCAGTCCGGCCGCCACACCGTCGTCCGCCACCACTCCCACGACGATGCGCGCCGTCACCCAACGCACGTACGGCTCCGCCGAGGTGCTGCACGTGGCGAACATGGAGCGGCCCGGCATCGGCGCAGACGAGGTTCTCATCCAAGTCGAAGCCGCCGGTCTCGACCGCGGCGTCTGGCATCTCATGACCGGCACGCCCTACCTGATGCGGATCATGGGCTTCGGCTTCACCAAACCGGAGAACCCGGTGCTCGGCATGGACGTCGCCGGCCGCGTCGTCGAGGTCGGCGACGAAGTCAGCCGCTTCGTCGTCGGAGACGCGGTGTTCGGTATCGGCCGCGGCACCTTTGCCGAGTTCGCCGTCGCGAAGGAGGCCAAGCTGGCCCACAAGCCCGACTCGGTCAGCTTCGAACAAGCCGCCGTCTCCACGATCTCTGGGATCACCGCACTCCAGGCCCTGACGAAGGTCGGCCGGCTCGAATCGGGCCAGCACGTGCTCGTGATCGGTGCCTCCGGCGGTGTCGGCTCGTTCACGGTTCAGCTGGCCAAGGCGCTCGGCGCCACCGTCACCGGCGTCGCCAGCGGCGCCAAGCTCGACACCGTCCGATCCCTCGGCGCCGACCGGGTCATCGACTACACGACCCAACACATCGACGAGGGGGACGAGCGCTACGACCTCATCATCGACATCGGCGGCCGCAACCCCCTGTCCCGACTCCGCCGCGCCCTCACCCCCACCGGCACCCTCGTCATCGTCGGTGGCGAGGGTGGTGATCGGTTCACCGGTGGCATCGGCCGCCAGCTCCGCGCCGCCCTCCTCTCCCCCTTCGTCAAGCAACGTCTCGCGTTCTTCATCAGCACTGAATCACTCGAGTTCATCGAATCCCTCGCGGCCCACCTCGCCGATGGCACCATCACCCCCACCATCGGTCGGCGCTTCGACCTTGCCCAGGTCCCGGCCGCGATCGCCGCCATGGCAGCCGGCGAGCTCACCGGCAAGGCCGTCATCACGGTCCGGCAATGACCGCCGGCACCTACCGGCTCGCCGCGGACCGGGTCTTCCGTCGCCATCGCCACACGGTCGGGTTCGTCGCCGCCTCGATCATCTGGGCCGCCGTCATGATCGACACCGGCCAGATCGCGTGGCCCCTCGCGATGTGGATTGCCACTGCACTCGGCCCCCTTTCGCTGCATCGGCACCGATCCCGAGATGACCCGTGAGCCTGCCGGGCCGCAGGTTGGTCGGACCTCACGCCGCTCCCTGGTCCGTGCGAGCGGCCAGGGTCCGTGGCGCTAGCGCGCCGAACTCGTGGTGGAGCGTCGGGCGCGGATGACGATGTCGTCGACATGAAGAGATGCCGATGCGGCGCCGGGTGGCCGTGGTCGCTTCTCGGCGACGTCGATCGTCCAGGCCGGATCGTTGCGGAGTGCGACTTCGACGTCGTCGACCCGGACGTAGGCGTCGGGGTCGAAGGCCCGGCTCGTCGTGCGGGTGTCGATCGGGTGGCGCATGGGTTCGGTGTCGTGGCTGACCATGAGCAGGGTGCCGCCGGGAGCGACGGCCCCGAGCAGGTTACGGATGGCGCGCCCGTCGCCGGTTCGCGGGATCGATGCGTAGTGGGCCGTGACCAGATCGAACTGGCGTCCGCCGTAGGGGTCGAGGGCATTGGCGTCGGCGTGGAGGCACTCCACGTGCAGCTCGCGGCGTTCGGCCTCGGCAGCGATGACCGCGAGTGCGGTGGTGGAGATGTCGGATGCGGTGACGGCCCAGCCCCGTTCGGCCAGCCAGATCGCGTCGCCGCCTTCACCCGCTCCGACGTCGAGCACTGTCCCGGGCGCGGCACCGTCGAACTCGGCGACCAGGGCTCCGTTGGGGTTGCCGCTCCAGATCCTGTCCCCGGCGTAGCGACGGTCCCAGTCGGCCTGGTTCGACGAGTGCCGCCCGCCGGCGCGCAGGTCATCGTGGGCGAGACCGACGGCGATCATCCCGCCGACCCGGCTGCCGTCGGCGGCGGCTTGGAGAACCTGCTGGGTCGGGTCGGTCACGTTCCCGGCGGCCCATACCCCCGGCACCGCCGTCGCACCCGTCCCGTCGGTCTCGATGATCGTGCCCAGTCCCGTCGGGTGAGGCACCGACGTGAGCCCGAGTGAGGCGAAGGGGGCCGTCGCCACCTCGAAGCGCGGACCGACCACCACGGCGTCTGCGCCCACCACATCCCCCGACTCGAGTTCGACTCCGACGAGGGTGCCATCGGAGCCGGTGGTCAACCTCGCCGCCCGCGTTCGCTCAACCCTCACACCAGCCGACACCAGTGCGTCGAGTTGATCGGGTCCGATCCCGTCGTCGTCGTGCACGACGACGGTGAATGCGTCGGTGAGTTGGCGAAACAGCGCGGCGGGGTGGAGGCCCATCGGATGGCTGACGATCTGCACGATCCGGCGATCGCGGACCTCGTAGCCATGGCAGAAGGGGCAGTGGATCACACCTCTCCCCCAGTGCTCGGCCACACCGTCGATGTCGGGCAGCACATCCACCAAGCCGGTCGCCACCAACAACCGGCGGGCCACCACGGCATGCCCACCCGCCAGCTCTGCCGTGAACGCCTCGCCGTGGCGGGTGACGTCGACAACCCGTCCGTCGAGCACCTCGCCGCCGTAGCTGCGCACTTCTTCGCGTCCGAGGTCGGTGAGCTCCGATGGTGGGGTTCCGTCGCGACCCAGAAAGCTGTGCATGACCGCGGCCGGCGCATTCCGAGGCTCCCCGGCGTCGACCACGATCACCGATCGACGTTGTCGCCCCAGCTGCAGCGCAGCGGCCAATCCCGCGGCGGAACCGCCGACCACGAGAACATCGCAGTGACGTTCGATGACACGGTTGTGATGACCACTCATGCCACGGACAGTACGCTGGATGTCATGAAGAGGATGTCGGCTTGCAGTATTCGCAAGATCGTGTCGACGGCAGTGAGCTGATGATCACTGATCTCGACAAGATCGAGCACCTCGTACGGTCCCGGTTGCGCAGCCTCCGCACCTCGATGGGGCTCTCACTCGACATTCTCGCTGAACGCACCAACCTCAGCGCATCCACCATCAGCCGCATCGAAACCGGCAAACGCACGATCAGCCTCGACGTCCTCATCCCCCTCGCCGCGGCGCTGCAGATCGACCTCGACTCCCTGCTCGATCTCAGCAACGACGACGATGTCGTCATCCGGCCGCAACCGAGTCAGTCCGGTGACCGCACGACCTGGATGCTGAGCCGGCCCACCGGCTCGACCATCGCCCTCAAACAACGCATCCGTCCGAGCGCCCGCCGACCGCAGCAGCAGGTCCATCCCGGCCACGATTGGTTCTTCGTCCTCGAGGGGCGCGTTCGACTCTCCCTCGGCGACCGAGACATCGTCGTCGAACAGGGCGAAGCGGCCCAGTTCACCACGATGACCCCGCATGCCATCACCGCCATCCACGACGACGCCGAGGTCATCATGATCTTCGACCGCGACGGCCACCGCGCCCACATCCACGAAGACCACGACACCCGATCACCGCAGCGCCCGTGAAGGACCGGCGGCCCGGTCGCGTCGTCCCAGGTGAGCAGGGCCGTCCACTGTTGCCGACGGAGACGACCGACCGAGCCCGCCCACGCTTCAGCCGAGTGTGAACCACCAGTCGTCGCCCGACACCGAAGACTCGATGCGGAGGAGCAGACCCGGACCGTCGGCCGGGTCGATCTCGCGACAGAGGTAGGCGAACGGTGAGCTTCCGCCCCGTTCGATCTCCAACGCCGGATCGAGGAAGCCGTCGCCGGAACCTGCGCAATCGCTCTCCTCGCCGTAGACGGTGTCGCCCGCCACGAAGCTGAACGTCAGCCGTTCGCCCAGCACGATCGAGGGCTCGGCACCGACGTGATCAACGGTCACCTGGGCGGTCGCGAGCGCGCCACCGTTCACGGGGCCGGCGCCGCCCAGCTCGGCGACGATGTCGGCGTTGTCGAGATTGACATCGCGCAAGGCGACGAGGAGCCCGTCGGCGTCGATGACGAACCCCACGTCGGCCGGATCGGACCGATCGGCGCCGAAGCCATCGAGGCCGTCGGCGGGCTCGATGTCGTCGCACTCGTCGAGGTGCCAGCCATCGCTCTCGAGCACCCAGGTCTGTGCGAGCTCCTCGACGAAGGGCGCATCGGCGCCGGACAGCAGGAGGAGCACCTCGCCCTGCGTACCGTCGAACGACGACACCGTGCTCGCCGACACGCTCATGGCCGAGAGGTCGATCCCACCGGCCTCGATCCGGAACCGGCGGCCGTCGAGGTGGCTCTGCACCGCGCCGAAGCCGAGCCGGTCCCGGCACGCCGCCGAGAGGGTGTCGAACCAGGCATCGTCGTCACCCGCGACGAACGCCTCGAACATCTCCTCGGCCGTGGCCTCGAGCTGGGAAGAGTCCCCCGTCACGGCGCCACCGCCCCCGTCGCCGGGGGCTGCCGCGTCGGGCCCGTTCTCGCCGGATGCAGCACCGACGGGCCCGTCTCCACCGCCGTCGTCGCCACCGCACGAGGTGAGCAGCAGGGCGAGCGCCACTGCGACAACCAACCGCAATCTCGTCGAGTTCACCATGCGCCTACGCTAGTCGGCTCGAAGCCGGCCGGTCCGCCGAACGGGACCCGGGTGAAGACGGTTCACCTTCGAGTACGTCGATGCCGATGAGGGCGTCGGCGGTGATCAGCGAGCAACCTCGCCGGTCGTCTTGCTGCGGAGGAGGACGACGCCGGCCCAGGCAAACCAGGCGATGGATCCGAGTCCGAAGATCATCCCGACGTCGGAGAGGCCGGGGATGAGCGTGATTAGGCCGGCGGCTGCGCTGACGATGCCCAACACGTTGAGTCCGGTGGGGAGACGTCCCGAGCCCCAGGCGGCGAGGCTCACCAGCAGGATCCACATGCCACCGACGAGCTCGTTGCCGCCGCCGAGGCCGTTGGTGACGGTGTCGATGCTCGACCAGAGCGCTGCGGCGGCATCGGGATCGCTTTCGTCGAGGTCAGCGACGGCAGTGATGCCGATGTTGGAGATCATGCCGGTGGCGAACATGAGGCCGGCCCAGATGTAGGCGAAGATGGCGCCGATGTCGGCGAGTTGCGGGCTGACGTCGGTGAGACGCTGACGCATCGCCCGGGCGAGCGGGATGATCGCCGCGCCGAATACGAGGAAGATGACCAGGTACCACGCGAAGAGTGTCGACTGGTGGCCGACGAGGAACTCGACGGACTCGGCCGGGGTCGCGTCGTCTTCGGTGTAGTCGCTCAGGCTGGTGACGAACAGGGCGATGCCGAACAGGAACGTCGCGGCGGCGATCAGGCCGCCGATGGCGCCCGCTCGAGTCGTCGCCCGTGTGGTCACAGCGTTGTTGGTCGTCACGGTGGTCATGGTGTTTCCTTTGCTTGGGTTGGGTGGTCAGGGGATTCGGGGGCCGCGGGCATGACGCTCACGATCTCGATGGCGAGGGACGCGAGCTGGTTGATCACGCCGTGCAGGTGGGCGGCGTCGCGGATCTCGCCGATCAGTCGGGTATTGCGACCAGCGATGGTGTCGATCGAGAAGTCGTCGCTGAGCCGGGCGAGGAGGCGCTCGCTGGCGTGGCCGCGGATGACGATCTGGTAGGTGATCGGCTCGTTCATGCCCTCACCATCCGAAACTTCCGTGTGGTTCGTCCTCGCCTACGGCCGGATCTCACCCGGGTGATACCGCGCGGTACGGAGCCGACGACGACGGTGAACCGGCCCTAGTATCCGGTCATGGGATCCGGCGGTGAGACGGCTCTGGTGGCGACGAAGCTGGCGCCGCCGACCCTGCCGGGCCTGCTGGTCGACCGCTCCCGTCTCGACGAGACGCTCGACGCCGCCGTGGCGGATCCATTGGTTCGCGTGGTCCTGGTCAGTGCGCCGGCAGGATCCGGTAAGTCGATCCTGGCGGCGGCCTGGCAGCAAGACCGTTCGGACACCGCTTGGCTCCAGGTCGATGCAGCCGATCGTGACGCCGCTCGGTTCTGGGCCCACGTCGTGGCCGCACTGACCACGGTCACTCCGACCCTCGAAGGCAAGATCGAATCGCTGATCGCCGACTCTGCGTCGGCCCCGGGGCCTTTGATCGACGGTCTCGTCAACGCCCTCGCCGAAGGCCAACCGGTCGCCATGGTGATCGACGACTACCACCTCGTCGCCAGTCCGGCGGTCGATGATGGCGTCGAGCGGCTCATCGAGCTCGCTCCCGACAACTTCACACTGGTGCTCCTGACACGTTGGGATCCGTCGCTTCGTCTCTCGCGCCTGCGCGTTGGGGGGCGAATGGTCGAGGTCAGGGCGACAGACCTGCGCTTCCTCGAATCCGAGGCCGCCCACCTCCTCGGCCACGCATCAACCGAGGCCGAGGCGCTCGCCGACCAGATCCGTGTGCTGTGCGATCGCACCGAGGGCTGGGCGGCCGGCCTGGTGCTGGCGCGCCTGTCGTTGACCGCAGCACACGACCGCGCCGCCTTCGTGGAAGCCTTCCGCGGTGACGACCGGCTGGTCGTCGACTACCTCAGCGACGAGCTCTTCGCCCAAACCGAGCCCGAAGAGCTTCGCCGCCTCCTGGCCACGTCGGTCCTCGACGAGATGTCGGGGCCGCTGGTCGACGCCGTGTGTGGGAGCAATGACGGAGCGAGCTGGCTGACGGACCTCGCCAATCGGAACCAGCTCGTGGTGGGGCTCGGGCGTTCGAACGAGTGGTACCGATACCACCACCTTCTCCGCGACATGCTTCGGCTGAAGGCCGAGGCCTCGGGACCGATCGACGAGTGGCATCGTCGCGCCGGTGCCTGGCACCGGAAGCATGGCGATCTCGACCGCTCCGCCGAACATCTCCTGGCCGCCGGCGATCTCGACGAGGCGGCCGATGTGATCGCCGCCCACTCGATGGACCTGCTCAACCTCGGCCAGATCGACACCGTGAGCGGCTACTTCGCCCGCCTCGGGCCGACTGTCGACACCCACCTGCTGTGCTCGGTCACGCAGGGCTGGATCCACGCAGTGAGAGGCCACGCGCACGAGGCCGCCCGCTCGCTCCGCCAGGCCCGCGTCCTCGAGGCGTCACATCCGCCGGATCCGTTCGCGTCCGGCCTCATCGCCGGCCTCGATGTCATGCTCCGACTCAACGAGGGCAACGTCGGCCGAGCCATCGCGGCTGCGTCGGCAGCTCCACCGATCGCCGACGCGACCCAGACGCTGCTCCTCGGCCAGGCGTTCGTCTGGGGTGGCCGCTTCGACGATGCCGAGCCGCTTCTCGACCGAGCCGCTTCGCTCGCCGACGAGCACGGCGATCAGTACGGTCTTTCCGGGGTGCCGGCGCTGCAATCCATCGTGGCGTTGGAACGCAACAACCTCGAAGACGCCCGTCGCTACGCCACCGAGACGGTCACGGTCATCGACGAGCGAGGCGCCCCGGCGGGCACCCACGGCGCCCTTGCCCACGCCGTGCTGGCCCGTACCGCGACCGATCCCGCCGAGGCGCTCGTCGCCGCGGAGACGTGCAGAACACTCACTGCCACATCGGTGATGCCGATCGCCGCCGCCTACGCCCTCGCCAGTGCGGGCGACGTCCTCTCCCTGCACGACGTCGCCGACGGAGCGGACCTCGTAGATCGGGCGCAGTCGATGCTCCAGCGGTTGCCCGACCCGGGCATCGTCGCCCCGTACCTCGCACGCGTCCAGGCTCGGCATCGGCTGGACCACGAGGCCACCACGACACCGACCGTGGTCGACGACCTCACGGACCGCGAGATGGCGGTCCTTCGCTACCTCCCATCGCCGATGTCACAACGCGACATCGCGAGCGAGCTCTTCGTCTCGCTCAACACGGTGAAGACGCACTGCCGAGCGATCTATCGCAAGCTCGGAGCCGGCGATCGCAAAGCCGCGGTGCAGGCCGCCCGCGACGCCGGCCTGCTCTAACGAGCGCGTCGCAACAGCGGGGGCGTGACCACGCCCTCACCGGGCGTCGGGGACGCTGACCTCACCCGGGTGAGATCACCCCGCGTGCGATGACGCGTCACACCACCGGCAGCGACGGTGGCTTCGTGCCCATCGCCGACCGGAACGATCGTCACCATGACCACCGCTCCTGCGCTGCTCATGGTCCCGACTCGACCCGTCCCGATCCCCCTTCACCAGGAGACAACCTCATGAAACGCACCACCAACCTGTTCATCGCGGCGAGCATCAGCTCCGCCCTCCTCGCTGCTGCGTGTGGCGATGGCACCGAGATCACCATCGGTGACCAACCCGACATCGAGGCGCCTTCGGTCTCGGTCGCGAGCGTCGCCGACGATCGAGACACGCTCGACTCGGTCACCGACGAAAGCATCAGGCTCCCCGACGGCTGGTACGAGATGGACGGCTACGGCACGGTGCTCCACGTCGACGGCGACGACATCACCTCGCACTACGTCACCACCTCGACCTGCGTTGTCGGCGGTACCGTCGAAAACGAACTTCCCGTCGATCACGCAGAGGACGACGGAGTCATCACCCTGAACCTCATCGGCCAGACGACCGACTATCGGCTACTGCCGCTCACCGGGCCGCTCGACTGCGACAGCAGCGAAGCGGACACCCTCCTCGCCCTCGACGAGCTCTTCACCGCCCACTATCCCTTCTTCGACGAACGCGGCTTCGACTGGCCGGCCGCCATGAGCGAGCTCCGGACCGCCGTCGAGGGCGACCCCGACGCGTTCGAAACGGCGTTTGCCGAACTGCTGATCGAACTGGGCGACGGACACACCACCGTCGAGGGCGTCGACATCGATCCCGACGTCGACGCGTTCGGCCTGACGGGCGTCACGACGCTCGGCGAACTCGAGGCTGGCATCGGCACCGAGTTCGATCGCACAGTGGCATCGGTCGACGACATCACCGCCGACGCAACCGGTTCGGTGGCCTGGGGCCACCTCGACGCCGGCACCGGCTACCTGATGATGGTCGCCTTCCACGGCATCAGCGCGGACGACGACGCCGCGGCCGATCTCGCTGCGCTGCGCACCGCACTCGACGAGGCCATCGCCGACCTCGACGACGTCGACCGATTGGTCGTGGACATGCGGTTCAACGGTGGCGGCTACGACGATCTCGCCGCCGTCGCGGCCGGCTACTTCGTCGACGATCCGACCCCGGCCTATCGCAAGTGGGCCCACGCCCAGCCCGACGCCTTCGTCCAGACCGTCGTCATCGAACCCGAAGCAGCCTTCTTCGAGGGCGCGGTTGCGGTCGTCACGTCACCGATCACCGCCAGCGCTGCCGAAGTCTTCACCCTCGCCATGACCGAGGTCGCCGACGCTGCCGTCGTCGGTAGCCCCTCGTTCGGTGAGTTCTCCGACGCCATCGACTGGGTCCTGCCCGACGGCACCGAGTTCACCCTCTCGATGGAGAACTACACCGACCTCGACGGCGCCAATCACGAGGCCACCGGCATCCCCGTCGACGTCCCAGCGCCCTTCGACCAGGCCATCGCCGCCGCCATCGATCACCTCGCCGCCACCTGACCGCCGGCGCACCGACCACCACCTCACCACGAAAGGACCCGAGCCATGCTCGACCCCGAAACCACCGACACCCCCACTCCCCCGGCGCCAACCGGCGTACCGCTCTCCTCGCCGACAAGCGAGACCCGGCACGAGCCGGTGAAGCAGGCAGGGCGGGCCTGGCCTCGACGAGTGCTCGCCGCTGCGATGCTGGTCATCGCAGTCGGCGCCTGGGCAATCGCCCAGGTCTACCAACTGCTGTTGTTCGCACCCGCCGCGATCGCGGTCGGCAGCGTCGTGCACCGTGGCGTCGCCGCCAAGCAGGGTCGGCTCAACACCTCGTTGTTGTCGTCGTCGCTGAAGCCGGCGAACCGGCCGGCCATCGCACAGCTCGTCCTGCGCATCACGCTCGCCGTGCTCGTGGTCGCCGCTGCCGACATCGCGCTGCTCGACATCGAGGCCGGTGGCTTCCCCAGCCCCACCACCCAGTGGCTCCTCGTCGTGGGACCGCTGTTCGTCTTCGTTCCGCTCCAGCTGATTCCTACGAGCACGGTGTCGCGGTCGCTCAACGGAGTCGTTGGTGTCGTCGCGGCGTTCTTGGCCTTCCAGCTCTACCAGGTGCACTACAACTCCAGCGCCGAGGACGCCGTCACGATCCAGGCGCCGTTCGACGGTGAGTGGCACGTGCCCTCGGCCGGGAAGAGCTCGCTCGTCACCCACCACTGGACCCCGCTAGCTGATCAGCACTACGCCGTCGACTTCTTCATCGAACGCGACGGACGCACCTACGACGGCGACACCGACGACCTCACCTCCTACTACTGCTGGGACCAGCCACTGCTGGCCCCGGCCGCAGGGACCGTCGTGGCTGCCGAGGACATCCACCCCGACCAGCCCATCGGCTCTCAGGAGGGCGAGAACCTCGCCGGCAACACCGTGGTCATCGAGTTCGGACCCGATCTCTACGTCCAGCTCTCCCACCTCCGCTCCGGCTCGGTCGCCGTCGAGGTCGGCGACCAGGTCGAGGTCGGCGACCTCGTCGGGACCTGCGGCAACTCCGGCTTCAGCCTCGAACCTCACCTGCACTTGCAGGTCCAGGACACCCCGCAATCGAACAACGATTACAGCCGCGGCGACGGCGAATCCCTGCCGTTCCGGTTCGACGACATCACCCACATCCGCAACGGCGACGAGACCGACGACCAGACCAGCCTCTTCCGCCGCAACGACCGAGTCAGGACCACCTCATGACCACCTCCCACACCCCACGAACCGACGACCTTCAGCTCGAGATCGACCGTCTCGTCGAGCGAGCCGTCAGCGCGCGTCACGTGCATTCGCTCGTCCTCGCCGTTCGTAACGACAACGGCCTCACCGCCGCTGCCTTCGACGCCGCCGGCCGACTCGCTCGCGTCTCGCGGGTGCCGAGCCGACTGGTCCGTGCGTTCGGACGGCTGATCAGCCCCATCAACCCCAACGCCGGCGCCAACCTCCAGATGTTCGCCCTCATGGGCCAACGCGACATGATCGGCGACCCCGTCGGCGCCCACCACCTCACCGACGAGTTCCGGGCGCGAGCAACCCACAGCCGACGCGCACATTCCCGGTCACGCGGCGGAGCCGACCCTCGTGCAGGAGTGACGAGCAATCGCCGTCGGCGGGAGACATAGCGTATGCTACGGTGGACAGTATGACCACTGGTGATCGGGGCCTGTGCGTGGACACGGCCAACAACACCGACCTGTTCTTGACCGGCGCCCGGACGATCGGCGTGCTCGCCATCTTCGCGCCCCTGTCGAGACGGCTGTACACGCAGGACGCGTCATGACCTCGGCTCGCGAGCGCATCATCGACGCTGCCCTGACGCTCGTCTCCGAGCACGGCCTCGCCGGCGTCACCATGGTCGCCGTCGCCAAGTCCGCCGGCGTGGCCCGAGCCACCCTCTACAACCACTACCCCGACATCCCCAGCATCCTGGCCGACGCCGCCACCGCCCACAACCAGCACGCCATCGACGGCCTGACCCAGGCCCTGAGCGTCATTTCCACCCCGGCCAAGGCCATCGAACAACTCGTCCGCCACATCGCTGCCATCTCCAGCCACGGACACACCCTCGCGACCCACCACGACTTCCCGCCCGAACTTCGAGACCAGCTCTCGGCGTTCGACACCGAACTCGAGCAACGAATCCGCTCGATCCTCACCGATGGCATCGCCAACGGAGACTTCCGCCCCGACCTCGACCCCGACATCACTGCTCTCCTGCTGCGCCACGTGCTGACCGGCGTCTCCGAACTCGTCGCCGCAACCCCTGAACGTGCCGCCCGCATCGTCGATGACGTCACCGTCACCCTTCTCGCCGCCGTAACCACCAAACGGGAGGACCCGCAATGACCTGGAACATCAACGGCAAACACGTCCTCGTCACCGGCGGCACCTCCGGCATCGGGCGCGCCACCGCCGCCCAGCTCGCCAGCCGCGGCGCACGAGTGACCATCACCTCACGAACGCTCTCCTCCGCCCAGCGCATCGCCGACGAACTCACCGCAGCCACCGGCACCCAGGTCGAGCCAGCGAGACTCGACCTGGCGTCCCTCGATGCCGTGCGCACCTTCGCCGGCACCTACGCCGACCGCCACGACCGGCTCGACATCCTCGTCAACAACGCGGGGACCATGGCAGGCAAGCGACGCACCACAGAAGATGGCTTCGAATGGACGCTCGCCGTGAACCACCTTGGCCCCTTCCTTCTCACCAACCTCCTCACCAACCTCCTCACCCCGCTCCTCATCCACAGTGCGCCCGCCCGCGTGATCACCGTCAGCAGCGAGAACCACCGGGGCCCCAAGCGTGGCCTCGCCTTCGACGACCTGCAGATGACCCACGGCTACTCGCCATCGAGCGCCTATGCCGCCTCCAAACTCGCCAACATCTTGTTCACCGTCGAGCTCGACCGCCGCCTCGGGCCCGACGGCGTCATCGCTCGTGCGCTTCACCCCGGCGTCGTCGCCACCAACTTCGGCAAGGGAGCCGGCAGTCCGCGTTGGATGGGTCTGGCGATGACCCTGCTCAAGCCGCTCTTGGCCACGCCCGAGAAGGGCGCTACGACCAGCGTTCTGCTCGCCACCGCCCAACCCGACGAACTCGAAGCCTCCGTCTATTGGGCGTCCGGCAAGCCGAAACAACCCAGCGACCCCGCTCTCGACCAGGCAGCCGCACGGAGGCTGTGGGACCTCTCTGCGGAGCTCGTCGCTCCGCCCAGTTGACACGGCACCGGGAGCTATGCTCCTCGCCCTCGTTCCAAATATGCAGGACGACACCTCATGGTGGAGCCGGCTGACCTGGGCTTTCACCGCTCTCCTATCTTGGACGGGAGACTTCGACTCCCAGCTCCGACACGGAGACAAAACCGCAGGTCACAGCCCTGCAGCCGACCTCAGGAGGACGCGACAAAGCCCCGGCCGCCGAGCGCACGACGCTCTGACCAGGGCTTTCGCGAAACATGTCGGAGGGGGGACTTGAACCCCTCATCGGCGGCTCCGCTGCGTGTCGAGCATTCGCTGTCTCTCCAGCTCAGAGCCACTCTCGCCGTCCAGCCACTCCAGCTGAAATCGTCGATTCAGGCCCATTTCCGAGGATTCTGATGACACGGTGATGACAAGCGACACAAGTCGCGTCGACGCCCCGGAGCCGCTCGCCGCCCTTGGCTCCGGCGAGCATTCCGCCCGCCGAGCAATACTCAGCCCTACTCCCCCACCAGCTCGGCGAACGCAGCGGGCGTCAGCACCGCCGGGCGCTGGTCGGGCCACTCGAGCAGATCCTTGTCACCGGTCACGATGTAGTCGGCGCCGTGCTCGCGGGCGAGGGCGACAAGGTAGTCGTCGTCGATGTCTCGGGTGATTGCCTCGATCTCGATCGGGTCTGGGACGACGTCGGCAAGAACCCGGAGCGTTTCGACGAACCGCTCGGCGACGTCGAGCGGAATCCACTTGCGCATCCTCGGTCGCTGGGTGAGGACGTCTTCAACCTCTGCGACGAGTTCCGGGCAGATCACGACGTCGAACGCGGCCGCTCCGGCAAGCCAGGACTGCACGATCCGATGGGCCGGCCCGCTACGGATCGCAGCCGACACCCACACGTTGGCATCGAGCACCACCCTCATGCCGTTGCCGGATCAGCGAGAGCGTCGACGACGCCGCACCGCTCGAACCTCTTCGACTGCGAGATCCGTGGCGTCATCGTCGGACAGATCGGCGTTGGCGGCCACATTCGCCGCGATCTCAGCACGTGCTCGGGCGGCGTAGTACTCCCACGCCGACTGGCGACTCATCCCGAGCGCCTCCCCGACTTGCTCCCAGGTCGCTCCGGCATCACGTGCTGCAGCGACTTGCTGGCGGCGGAGTTCGTCGAGCTCGGCTTCAGTGCGCGCCAACGCCCGCAACGCATCCAGCGGATCTGCCGGCAGCTCATCGGTGACGATCACACCCATGGCTGTCAGGATAACCTGACGAGCGGGTGCGGGCAATCAATTGCTGCGACCGAGCACCTCGTCGACAACGGCCGCCACCTCGAGGTCGGGGAAGCCGGTGCTCTTGCGAAGCGGCCCGCAGGGAGTACCTGCCATCCGCAGCGAGAGAGCGAGCAGGTCGTGGGGGAAGCCGTCGGCGCAGCCGAGGTCCGTCGCGTTCACCAGGCACTTGCCAGAATGGATCTGGGACGGTCGGAGAAGAACAGTCTCCTGCGCACGATGCTGTGGCATGCCGACGTTCTGGAACGTCATCTGGCTGGGTTCGGATGGCAGATTGCCGTCGCCGAGGAACCCACGTTCTTCACGAGCGACAATCCGGTTTCCCTGTTCGATCCCGAGGGACGGGTTCCCCAGGGCTTCTCGGCATTCGTCCCGCCTCGAGGAAGCATGGTCCTCCTGCCCCTCGACCCTCGCCATGTCCTGGTTGGATCACAGGATCCCTTCGGTCCGACGATCATCGAATGCACTTCTGATTTGGCGCTCACTACTCGTAGCTTGACGCTTCGCGGCTTCTTCGAACAGTTGATCCTGCCGCTCGAGCTCGCAGAGGAACCCTCTACCGTTCCCCCGACGAGGGAGAAGCTCAACGAGCCAGCGATCACGATCGAGCCCTCATCCGGCGGCGAAGTGCCGCGAGTTGACCTCCCGGACTTCTTCAACCCCGTTGTCAAACAGCGATGGCTGGACGCAGGCGGCGAGCAACTTCTTGCCGAGTGGAACTCCCAAGACTGACCCGCCTCTCCGATTCGAGGCCCGTTTCCGTCGCACCCCAAGCGGCTCGATCCCCTCGCAGCGGAACCGCCCAGAGAGCGCTCTCAGGGACACGCTGCTGATGTGTCGGAACGGACAAACATCGGACACATCTGCAGGTCCTGCCGGACCTGCAGATGATGACGCCGCGGAGAGATGGCCTACCATCTCTCCGCAACGCTCGCCGGCAAGCCACCACCTTCGCTCTGCGCCGTGGCAGGCTGCTCACGTGGCGGTCGGCGACACGAACACTGACGACGAAGGCATCGCACGTCTCGTCGGCGAAGCAGCCTTCCGGCGGGTCCATCTCGAGCGGCTCTCCAATCAGACTGGGTCGAGCGGCGAGCAGACGCTGATCTCCAGTACCGAGGACCTCATCCCACGCCCACGCGGCGCAGCGCTACGAGTCCTCCTCGGCGAACTCGAACGATCAGGCATCTCGATCGCCGGCACGTCGTTCGACGCAATCCTCCTCCCGAGCGGATCGACGATCGACTTCCTCGACGCCGACAACGTCAGGCGACTCCTCCCGTCGATCACCTTCGTCGAGATCAAGTCGACGAAGAAGCCGTCCGTTCGTGAGGACTTCGGTGGGTTCTTCTTCTCGCTCACCGAGAAGGAGATCGAAGCCGCTCGCCAACTCGGCGACCGGCACATCGTCATCCTCCAGAACCTCGTCACCGGCAAGCTTTTGCAGACGAGCGTCGGCGAGATCGCAACTCGCTCCCGATCGACCACCTGGCAGGTCTCGGTCCAGCTCTGAACTCGGACCCGACTGCTCGGACCTCTCGTTCATCTCTCTTCCATCTCTCCATCGAGAATCCTCGGCGGAAACCACGGAGAGATGTCCCGATCGGCGAACCGCCGGGGCCACAGATGAGGGCATGGAACCCAACACGCCACTACCGCTCGCGGAGTACCCCGAGCTGATGACCGTCGCCGAGACGGCGCAGTACCTCCGCATCGCGCTGAGCACCTGCTACCTGCTCACGAGCATGCGCCCGAACGGCAGGACGCTTCCCGCCGTGAAGATCGGCGGCCGGACCTTCATCGTCCGTGACCGCCTCGCCGACTACCTCGCACCCAGCAGCCACTGACCCGACCGCCACCACTGAGTGGCCCGCTGCTCAGCGACCGCAAGCTCGTTCGTCCCCGAACTCGAAGAGTTCGCCCCGGGACAGCTCCAACTTGCCCCCGCCTCCGCCGCTGGCCCTTGGGCAGCCAACGGGCCGGGACCCCGGCCCGTTCGTGTCACAGGGCGACACGACCATCACCATCGAGGAGGACCACGCCATGGCCGGCAGCCGCAAGACCAGCAAGCCCAACATCCGTAGACGGGGCGACACCTACACCTGGTACGCCTACATCACCGCCGGCGACGGCACCCGACGCCAGATCAGCCGAGGAGGCTTCCGCACCATCGCCGAAGCCGAGGCCGACCGCATCCGCCACCTCACCGACATCGGCCAAGGCAACTACGTCACCCCCGACCGCATCACCGTCGCCGACTTCCTCCTCCACGAATGGCTCCCCGCCCGACGCACCGACCTCGAACCCTCCACCTGGCAGAGCTACGAACAGAAGATCCGCCTCCACGTCATCCCCCACATCGGCGCCATCGGCCTCCAACAGCTCACCCCCACCGACCTCAACACCCTCTACCAACAGCTGCTCACCGGCGGCCGCCACGGCCCCGTCACCAGCCGACGCCACCCACCCGAACTCGTCGACCGCATGCTCACCCTCAAAGCCGAAGGCCTCACCGCCGCCGGCATCGCCGACCTCCTCCGCTCCGAGGGCCACCCGAGCGCTCAGGACCTCACCCGCCACGCCGTCGCCGGCATCCTCCGCCGCCAAGCCGCCTCGGTCCGAGACACCCCCGACCCCAGAGCCGGGCTCTCCGCCCGAACCGTCCTCATGGTGCACGGCATCCTCGCCAAGGCACTCGCCGACGCCCTCCGATGGAACCGGGTCTACCGCAACGTCGCCAAGGCCGCGACCCGGCCCAGCTCCAAGCAGGTCCGCAACCTCGCCCGCAAGACCTGGACACCCGACGAACTCCACCGCTTCTTCGACTGGCTCGGCGACAACCGCTACCGGTACCCCTTCGCCTTCGCCGCCACCAGCGGCTGCCGCCGAGGCGAGATCCTCGGCCTCCGCTGGACCGACGTCGATCTCGAGCGCGCAACCGCCACCATCGCTAACCAGATCACCACCGACCGAGACCACAGCATCGTCCACAAGGACATGACCAAGACCCACGACAGCTTCGTCATCCACCTCGATCCCGCGACTGTCCAGCTCCTCGCCGAGTGGCGAGCACGACAGAACGACGAGAGGACCGAGATCGGAGGCGCCTACCAGGACCACGGCCTCGTGTTCTGCCTCGAGGACGGGCGCCCCTACCACCCCGAGCGGTTCAGCCGTGAATTCCTCCGTAAGCAGCAACAGCACAACAACACCGCCGAGCCCGACGGCCAGCTACCCCGGCTAACCCTCCACGGACTTCGCCACACCTGGGCAACGATCGCTCTCGCCAACAACGTGCCGCTCAAGGTCGTCAGCGACCGCCTCAACCACTCGACCACGCACATCACTGCCGAGGTCTACAGCCACGTCACCCCGCCCATCGCACGAGACGCCGCCGACCTCGTCGGCGGACTGATCCTGAAGGGTGACGCCTTGGGCCACCCGGCGAGCGAGGATGTCAACCCATGAGGCGAAACCAATCGGCGAGCGTGAGTCGCAGGCGAAGCACCTCGTCCTCGGAGAGCTCCGAGCAGTGGGCAATCGGTCCCCGCAGCAAATTCAATCGGGCGAGTACACCGATCGTGCCCTTCCTGCTGTTGAACAGATCGCCAAAGGTCTCCCAGTTCGAGTCGATGATCGTACTCAGCTCACCAAAAGTCGTGTAGTCAATCGGCGCCGACGACCGGGCGGTGACTGCAGCATCGTGCTCGCGATCGACATTCCGCTTGACGTTTTCCTTTACTGACATCGGGACGACAACCTTGGGTTCATCCGCTTCCCACCAGTCGATGCCAAATACCTCCTCGAGTCTCTCGGCGACCATCTCGCGAATGAAGTTCTCAAGACAGTAGAAGATCTCGTAGTGCTCCGCCATGGAAGTAGCTGAAGCACGAAGAACCTCAGGGAACTGAGGGTAGAAGGTACGGTCCCGGTCCGACTTCTCGCCACTCGCCGGGATCAGCTCCAAATCCAGACTGGCGGCAAGGGAACGTAGCTCGGCGTTGACGAGACTTCGATTCATGTGAAAGAGCTTCAAATCGTCGAACCAACTCACGAGAGCAGATTCTCCTTAAGAGCCTTGAAGATTGCGTTGAACACCTCAACATCGTCGGTGTCGGGAAGATTGATGTAGATGTTGTGGCTGAAGCGTACCTGGCCCAACTGTGCGGAAGCTGTGAGACCGTCCCCCACAGAACTCGGTACACCCGCAGCCGACGGAACCCCGGGCGTCTCGAACGCACTGCGGGGTTCCTCCACCACCGGCGGGGTCGGGTCTAGTTCGAAGTTGGCAAACTCCTTGAGCGCGAGAAAGGTCTTCACGATGGCTCGAAGTGTCGAGCCGTCCTCAAGGCCAGTGACTTCCACGACGAGCCCCGTCAATCCCGATTCATCTAGCGCGTGGGCGTACTCGTTTCGCTTGTAGAGCTCGGGGTAGCCCTTCCGAATCATCGCCGCCATGGCCTGCTCCGACTGAGCCGGGTTTCGGAACTGCCCGTAGTACGCCGTGGGCGATCCGTCGGTGCCGAGGAGCCCGATGCGCTTTGCGAGAGAGATAAACGGTCGAGCGCCCCCACCCGAAAAGCCGAGAACCGTTTCCAGGTAGTCCTGGGAGAAGCGATCCGGCGTTTTTGCCTCCTTGATCTTGTTCAGGATCTTGGTCACGTTCCCGTAGGCATTCATGTATGGGGGGTAGTCAGCCATTGGGTTCCTCAGGGCTCGCCGAACAACACCACCGTAGCGCCACCTGGTGACGGGCTCGACCGGATTGCGGGGCGACGTCCGCACTAGATCACTCGCAGGCGGCGGAGCGCAGGGTGGCGAAGACCGCGCAACCTCTTCACGCCGCGCCGCAACGAGCGAGCATCAAGTCAAGCTGCTAGAGGCAGGTCGCCCGCAGCGGAGCGTTAGCCCCCCAGGGGGGGCGGGACGTCAGGTGCGAACCGGCCTTCGCCACGCCAGCCCAGGAGCATCCGGGAGAACTGATGACAAATCGCTGACAAGCGACACAAAACGGCGAATCCCCAGGCCTCTGGCCTGGGGAAACGTGGTGTCGGAGGGGGGACTTGAACCCCCACACCCTTTCGGGCACCAGCCCCTCAAGCTGGCGCGTCTGCCAATTCCGCCACTCCGACGTGGCCATCCGGACAAGCCGAATGAGAGCGCCAGCGTAGCGGGCGTGGTGCCAAGCCACACCCTCTTTCAGGGCTGATCAGCGATGCCGACTGTCGACAGATCGAGCGTGCCGTCACTCCGGTGCCGGAGTCCGTCGAGGCGGTGGCTGAGGGCGACTCTGACCTCGAACTGGCCGACGGGCAACAGCAGGCCTTCGTCAACGAGCGTCCGCTCGAGCGCCTCGATGAAGAGCGCCCGCTGCTGGACATCGAGCTCGGTCACGACGGCCTCGGCGAGCTCGGCGCGGGCCGAGCTCTGCGGGCCGAACATGTCGTCGGTCGCGCCGGGAACACCGAAACGGAGCACGGCGCTGGCCGGACCCGTGCCGCCGGCCACCACGATCGGGAAGAGGAGCGCGTCGCCGGCGGCGACGCGGGCGGCGAACTCTTCTGGCGTCGACGCGATCGGGAGGACCGTGATTCCAGCTGTCTCCAGCTGATCGACCACGGCCTCGCCCAGGCCCTGCAGTTCACCGGCCGGCACATCGACGAGGGCCGCTTCGGGCGCCGTCTCGAAGGCGGGCCGGTTCGCGTTCGTGCGCGCAGTGAGACCGTCGACGGCACCGGCCAGCGTCAGCGGATCGAGCGACCCGAGCAGTCCGAGACGGACGGCCTCGATCGGGCTCCGCGCCACGATGGCGACGTCGAGCTCGAGTGGATGCCGAATGACGTCTGCATCGAGGCCCTCGGCATCCTCGCCGGTGGCCAGAACCGCCCAGTCCGCATCTCCTGCTGCGACTGCGGCGGCGGGACTGTCGCCGTCGTGGACGAACTCGAGGCGGTTCACGGTCGCCGCGGGGTCGACGGCGACGAACACGTCCGGCTCGTCGGTGCCGGCGAAGGCGCCGGTGGTGCGCAGGCCACCCTGGTCGTCGGGCCCCGTGATGCCGAATGCCGGCGAGGCCAACACGTCGAGCAGGAGCTCGTAGGGCGCATCGAGCTGGATGACCACCGTCAAGTCGTCGGGCGCAGCGATCCCCGCCACTCCCCCTGCGTTTCCCGTCATCTGGTCGGTCCATCCGCTGATCGAGGTCAGCGCCGTCGCCGCCTGATCGGCGGGGCCGCGGGCCGCCACCCGCTCGAGCGATGCCTTCACGTGGCGGGCGGTGATGGTTTCGCCGGCCCCGTCGGTCAACGACGCCGGGAGCACGAAGGTCCAGGTCAGTCGGTCGTCGCTGACGAACCAGCGCTCGGCGAGACCGGGCCCGGGCAGGCCGTCGTCAGTGGTGGTCGTCAAACCCTCGTAGAGCAGGTCGGCGACAACACGGTTGGTCAGCGAGGCCGCGCCGGCGTCAGCGGGATCGAGCGACCAGCCGTCCGGCACTGCGAGGCGCACGGTGACCGCTTCGGCCACCGCGGCGGAGCCAGGCGCGGGCGTGCCGGAATCGAGCGGTTCGACCTCACGAGCGGCGCTGTCGTCCAGGGTCGGGCGCTCGCCGGAGCACGCAGTCGTCAGCAGGAGAACGGCAAGGAACGCAAGGCAGACACGGCGCATCTGTCCCCATCGGCCGAATGCCGCCCTGATTCAGCCTTCGCCGTTGTAGCGGGTGTCTGACACCGCTGTGGCGGGTCAGAAGATGAGGGCGTAGGCGACGGAGCTGAAGCCGAAGACGATTGCCGCGACCACCGTGATCCGGGAGAGGTTCTTCTCGACCACGGTCGAGCCCGCCGCTGCGGCGCCGGCGCCGCCACCGAACATGTCGGACAGGCCGCCGCCCTTGCCGCTGTGCAGCAGCACGAGGAAGATCAGCATCAGCGCCGAGACGAGCCAGAGAGGTGCAACGATCCAAACCACGTCGGACAGGCTACCAGCGACCGCGAGCGGAACCGTCAGGCCTGGTAGAGGCGATAGTTGACGATGCGGGCGAAGTCGTCGGCGTCGAGCGACGCCCCGCCGACCAGCGCACCGTCGATGTCGGGCTGGGCCATGAGCTCGGGCGCGTTTCCGGGCTTCACGGAGCCGCCGTATTGGATTCGCACCGACGCAGCGGCGTCGGTCCCCCACTGGTCCTTCACGAGCGAACGGATGTGGGCGCACATCTGTTGCGCATCGTCGGACGACGCGGTCTCGCCTGTGCCGATCGCCCAGATCGGCTCGTAGGCGATCACGAGCTCGCCGACCACCTCGGCGGTGAGGTTCGCGAGCGAACCGGCGATCTGCGACGCGACCCGCGCCTCGGCCTGACCGGCCTGACGCTCGGCGAGCGTCTCGCCACAGCACACGATCGGGGTCATGTTCTCCTTGAGCACCGCGATCGCCTTGGCGTTGACGATCTCGTCGGTCTCGCCGAACAGCTCGCGCCGCTCCGAGTGCCCGACGATCACGTATGTGACGTCGAGCTTCGCCAGCATCCCCGCGGCGATCTCACCGGTGAAGGCGCCCTTCGGCTCCTGGTGGACGTTCTGGGCACCGAGCGCGATGGGCACGTCGTCGGCCTGCAGCACCGTCTGGATCGACCGGATGTCGGTGAACGGCGGATGGATCGACACATCGACTTCGTCGTAGTCGTCGCTGGTCAGCGCATATGCCAGCTTCTGGACGGTCTGGATCGCCTCGAAGTGGTTGTGGTGCATCTTCCAGTTGCCGGAGATGAGTGGCTTGCGACTAGCTGGCATTGGGAGCTCCTCGTAGCGCCTCCAGGCCCGGCAGGTCGCCCTTCTCGATCAACTCGAGCGAGGCGCCCCCTCCGGTGGAGACGTGATCCATGTCCTTCTCTACACCGAACTGCTTGGCCGCAGCAGCGCTGTCGCCGCCCCCGACCACCGTGAACGCCCTGGTCTCGGCCATTGCCCGGGCGACCGCGCCCGTGCCGCCGCCGAACCGGGGATCCTCGAACACGCCCATCGGGCCGTTCCACAGCACCGTACCGGCCTCGTGGATGACATCGCCGAACTGTGCGGCCGAACCCGGCCCGATGTCGACACCCATCCAGCCGTCGGGCAGGTTGGCGCCCATCTGGCGGACCTCTCCCCCGGCCTCGGGGTCGAACAGCTTGCCGCCCGGGCCCAGCGCCGTGATGTCGTAGGGCAGGTGGATCGGTTTCGGCTGATCGAGCAGGCGGGCGCAGGTGTCGACCATGTCGTCCTCGCACAACGACGATCCGATCGCGTGACCCTTCGCCTTCAGGAAGGTGAAGCACATACCGCCGCCGACGATGAGCGAGTCGACCGACTCGAGCAGCGCCTCGATCACGGCGAGTTTGTCGCTCACCTTCGAGCCGCCCATGACGGCCACGAACGGCCGACGAGGGTTGTCGCGCAGACCACCGAGGACCTCGACCTCGCGCTCCAGCAGCCGCCCGGCCGCCGACGGCAGGAACTGCGGCGGACCGACGATCGATGCGTGGGCACGATGCGACGCGCCGAACGCGTCGTTGACGTAGGCGTCGTGCCCCTCGATGAGTCGGGCGACGAAGGCCGGGTCGTTGGCGGTCTCCCCCGGGTCGAAGCGGAGATTCTCGAGCAGCTCGACCCCCGGCACGAGCTCGGCGAGCCTGGCGCGCACGGGCTCGACGGAATACGCCGGGTCGGGCGCGCCCTTCGGACGGCCCAGGTGGGTGCACGCAGTGACCGACGCACCCTGCTCGAGCAGCCACCGAATGGTCGGCAACGCCGCACGAATGCGCAGGTCGTCGGTGATCTCACCGTCGACGATCGGCACGTTGAAGTCGGCCCTCAGCAGGACCGACTTCCCGTTGAGATCGCCCAGGTCCTCGAGCCGGGGAACGGAGCTCACTTCTTGGCAACAGCCTTCTTGGCGGGCTTCTTCGCCGTGCGCTTCGCGGCAGGACGCTTCGCGGCCGGTGCCTTCTTCTTGCCGACGAGCAACGCAAGGTCGACGAGGCGGTTGGAGTAGCCCATCTCGTTGTCGTACCAACCGAAGATCTTCACCAGGGAGCCCTGGGCCATCGTCAGGCCCGAATCGAAGGTGCAGCTGGCCGGCGAACCGACGATGTCGGACGAGACCAGGGGCTCCTCGCTGTAGTGGAGGATGCCCTTGAGCCGACCCGACGACGCCGCCTTCTTGAACGCCGCGTTGATCTCGTCGACGGAGGCTTCCTTCTTGAGGATGCCGGTGAAGTCGGTGATCGATCCATCGGGAATCGGGACCCGCAGCGAGGTGCCGTCGAGCTTGCCCTGCATCTTCTTCATCACGAGCCCGGTGGCGCGGGCGGCGCCGGTCGAGGTCGGCACGATGTTGACCGCCGCCGCGCGGGCCCGCCGCAGATCGCTGTGGGGCCCGTCGACGAGCGCCTGATCGCCGGTGTAGGCGTGGGTCGTCGTCATCAGGCCCTGCTGGACACCGAACGCGTCGTCGAGCACCTTGATCATCGGGACGAAGCAGTTGGTGGTGCACGACGCGTTGGAGATGACGTGGTGGCGTGCCGCGTTGTAGGTGTCCTCGTTGACACCCATCACGAAGGTCGCATCGCAGTCGCCCGACGGTGCCGAGATGATGACCTTGGGTGCGCCGGCCTTGCGGTGCCCCGAGGCGGCGTCCTTGCTGGTGAAGAAGCCGGTCGACTCGATCACGACATCCACACCCAGGTCGCCCCACGGCAGGTCTGCGGGGTTGCGCTCCGACAGGACCTTCAAGACGTCGCCATCGACATTGATCCCGTCTCGGGTGGCCTTGATCTTGCCGCCGAACTTGCCGTGCACGGAGTCGTTGGCCAGCAGATGGGCCATCGTCTCGCGTGAACCGAGGTCGTTGACGGCGACGAAGTCGATGTCGGCCCCCGAGGCCTTCGCGGCCCGGAAGAAGTTGCGGCCGATGCGGCCAAAGCCGTTGATGCCAACGCGTACGGTCATGCTGGGGTCTCCCCTGGTTGAGTTCTCGGCCCTCGGGCCACGCAGGATTGTAGAGGATCAGGCGCAGACGCCGGTGACCAACTCGGAGACGGCTGCTGCGAGCAGTTCCGGAGAGTGGGCCAGGCCTTCGTGGGAGTAGAGCGGACGGCTGACGACGAGGTCGCGCATACGGTCGTCGACCTCGAGCGATACGTCGGCCAGCACGATGTCGGGCTGCACGCCGTGCCGTGTGAGCGCATCGACATGGTCGGCCAGCGTGTAGCCGTCGGTCTCCCCCGGCTCGCCACCCAGGTTCGCGACATAGATCACCAGCGCGTCGGACGCATCGATCGCCCGCCTCACACCGGGGACCGCTGCGGCGAGGACCGAGGTGTAGAGCGAGCCCGGCCCGATCAACACGACATCGGCCGAGCCGATCTCGGCCTGGACCTCGAGCGGCACCGCAGGGTCGGCCGGCGAAGTGTAGAGGCGCCTGATGTCGCCCGACCGCGACACGGCGACCTGACCGCGAACGACCCCCCGCCCCGTCTCGGCCAACAGGTCGACCCGGGTCCGACAGGCCGGGAGAATCCGCCCCCGCGCGCCCACCATCGCCACCGCCGCGTCCATCGCGACCACCGGGTCGTCGGCGTTCTCGAGCAACGCGGCGAGCAGGAGGTTGCCGGCCGGATGGCCGGTGAGCGCGCCGTCCTCGAATCGATGGTCCAGGGCGTCGCGCACGAGCCCGGGGGGTGTGAGGGCGGTGAGGCAGCGACGCATGTCTCCCGGCGCCATGATGCCGAGTTCGCGGCGAAGTCGACCACTCGACCCGCCGTCGTCGGCCACGGAGACCACTGCGGTCAGATGGCCGGCGAGGTCGCGCATCGCTTCGAGCGACATGGCGAGGCCGTGCCCCCCGCCGATCGCGACCACTCGCGGGGCGCTCACTTCGTCACGTCCCGATGGACCACGGCCGGCGCATGACCGAGCTGTTCGAGCACCGTGGCCATGCGTTCGGCGATCGCCACCGAACGGTGCCGTCCGCCGGTGCAACCGAACGCGATCGTCAGATACGACTTCCCTTCCTGCACGTAGAACGGGAGGATCAGCGCGAGGAGCCGTTCGAGACGGGCCAGGAACGCGCCGGTGACGGGCTGTGAGAGGACGTAGTCCGCCACCGATTCGTCGAGACCGGTGAGCGGACGCAACTCCTCCACCCAGTGCGGGTTGGGCAGGAATCGGCAGTCGAAAACCATGTCGACGTCGAGCGGCAAGCCGTGCTTGTAACCGAACGAGGTGACCGTCGTCTGCATCACATGACCGCTGCCACCGGCGCTGAACACGTCGACCATCCGGTCACGCAGCTGATGGACGTTGAGATCGGTGGTGTCGAGCACGAGATCGGCTTCGGCCCGGAGCGGCTCGAGGGCGACGCGCTCGGCCTCGATCACCTCGACCATCGTGCCCGAGCCGGGGGTCGCGAACGGGTGCACCCGGCGGCTCGAGTCGTAGCGGCGCACCAGAACCTCGGTCGAGGCGTCGAGGAACACCAACTGGACCCGGCTGAACTTGGAGCGCAGCACCGCGACGAGAGGTGCCATCTCCTCGTGATAGCGACCGGACCCGACGACGAGTGCGAGTCGGTCGCCGGCGCTCGACGAGCCGTCGGCCAACTCCGCCACCTTCGGGATGAGCGCCGGTGGCAGGTTGTCCATGACGAACCAGCCCATGTCCTCGAGGTTGTCGGCCGCGACGGTTCGCCCCGCGCCCGACATCCCTGCGATCACCACCAGTTCACTCACGAGACTTCCGATCGTAGTGGGGCATCGACGATGCTCCCGTCCACCCAATCGGCCGGTCGGTCAGCTGTCTGAGCCGCGCCGGTCGCCGATCAGGGCGAGCAGACGCGGCGTCGTGACGACCACGTCCTCTTCGTATTCGGGCGCCTTGGCCAGGAATCCCGGCGGCGGCGCCGGTTCGACCATCTCGGCGAGGTCGATGCCGGCCCGGATCATGCCGTTCACATAGCGGCTCAGGGGGCGGTGCACGAAGCGCACGAACACGTTCTTCTGCACCTCCTCGATCGTCACGGCTTCACGCAGATAGGGGCCGATGCGCCAGTAGGTCTCCGGCGGTTCGATCATGTGATCGACGATCATGCCGCTGTCGGGGGTCTGCAGGAGCGGGTGGTTGAGGAACAGTACGAAGCGGCCGCCCGGGCGCAGCACCCGCGCCACCTCGGCCAACGACTCGTCGAGCGCGTCGACGTGCTCGAAGACCAGACACACGACGACCGCGTCGACGCTGCCGTCACCGATTGGCAAGCTGTCGGCACCCGACAACGCGTAGACGGGCCCGCCGCCCCGCCCGACGGCCACCTCGATCTGTGACCGTGTCGGGTCGAGGCCGATGACGTCGGCGCCGTCGGCGACCAGCGCACGGGCGATCTGGCCCTCGCCGGTGCCGACATCGAGGACCCGGCGGTACCCGGCCAGGTGCTCGCGGGCGAGCGGGATGATCTGCTCGACGTATTCCGGGTCGACGCCGTCGGTGAACTCCCGTTGCCACCAGTCGGCGTGTTCGTCCCATTTCGGTTCGGTCACCCCGGAAGGATGCCCGGTTTCGGGCCCGGTCCCGCGGTTCAGCGGATGTCGACGCGCACCACGGACTGTTCGCCCTGCATGGCGATCCACAGCGTGCCGTCGGCGAAGGAGATGCCGGTCGGGCCACCCCCGGCGGTGGCACCGCCGAGCGGGGTACGAGACACGATGTCGCCGTTGTTGGCGTTGACCTGCACGAGCGTGCCCTCGTCGGTCACCGTGACCCAGGCCGAGCCGTTGTTGACGACCAGCTCCGTCGGGCCGTCGCCGACGACGACCGTGCGCACGACCTCGCCGGTTTCGGGATCGACCTTCGCGATCGTGCCCTCGTCGTGGTTGGCCACCCACAGATGCGACGACGCACCGGTGATACCGACCGGGCCCTGGCCGACAACGACACGCTGGATGACCTCGAACGAGTCGCGGTCGATCTCGACGAGTTCACCGGTGTCGAACACCGCGGCCCACAGCCCGTGGTCGGGGTGGGAGATGACGGCGGTCGGGGTGCCGCCGACGTCGACCCGCTGAAGGATCTCGCCGGTGTTGGGGTCGAGCCGGGCGACGAACTCGCCGTCGAAGGACGCGACGACGATCGTGTCGCCGTCCTTGTCGATCCCGTCGGGTCCGGGGAACGAGAAGGTCGCCGCAACGGCGTTGGTCGCCGGGTCGAATCGAAGCACCTGGCTGTCGGCGTAGTTGGTCAGCCAGACCGAACTCGACGTGCGCATGACCCGCGTCGCCGCGTCGGCCACGTTGCCGTTGGCGACGACGCGATTGTTGTCCGGATCGATCAGCGAGACGCCGCCGAAGGCGCCGACCACGGCGACCGAATCGGAGCGGGCGCTCACGAACTTCGCGTCGGCACCCACGATGATGCGGCGCAGGGCCGTGCCGTCGAGGGCCGGCGGCGGCCGTTCTTCCAGGCTCTCGACGACCGACTCGAGGCTGGCGATCTCGGCGCGGGCGTCGGCCAGCGCGGCGGTCGACGTGTTGTCGGCAGTGACCGTGTCGTCGACATCGCCGCGGTCGCCAGGCGCGTCGTCGGCCGGCTCGTCGCCGACATCTCGTGAGACCGGCGTGGCGTCGATGACGGTGTCGCCGTCGTCGCCACCGGTCTGCCACAGCGCCGCCAACACCGCGATCGCGGCCAGGAGCACGCCGACGCCGACGAGGAAGGGCTTGCGCGGAAGGGTGACCGTGTCGGCGCCCGAAACGGCGGCGACCGGGGCGGCGACAACGGGCTCGTCCGGACCGGTCGATTCGTCGTGATCACGCAGATCAGCGAAATCGTCGACGTCGTCGTCGGACTCGTCATGGTGGGCGGTGTCGTGGGTCCAGAGATCCTCGGCGATCGGCTCGACCGGGGGTTCTGGCTCGACCTCGTCGGTGGCCGCCGGCGGCTCGGGCACCACCTTGGAGGCCTCGACCGGCGGCAAGGGAGGAGGTGCAGGCGCCTCGAAGGGACGGAGCACGCTCCCGGCCGTCTCGTTGGCGGGTTCGCTGTCGTGCGTTTCGTCGTTCATGGAGACTCCTCGACCCGCGAACACCCAAACTACTCAGCGTCCTCCGCGGGTGGGGGACGCCGACCCCGGGCCTCGACCCGGTGCAAATTGCGAAAAACGTTCTCCGCTACCTCGTCGGGCAACCAGGTCAGGTTCTTGAGGGTGTCGAGGTCGGCCCGCTTCACGGCGTTCACGCCGCCGAGTTCCTTCGTGAGCCGCTTCTTGCGGGCCGGACCGAGCCCTTCGATCCCGTCGAGGGCCGACTTCGTCATGCGTTTGTCACGCAACTGACGGTGGAAGGTGATCGCGAAACGGTGGCTCTCGTCGCGGATCCGTTGCAGCAGATAGAGGGCCTCGGACTGGCGCGGCAGCCTGATCGACTCGCTGCGACCGGGGATGAAGACCTCCTCGAACTGCTTGGCGAGGGACACGACCGGGATCTCGTCGCGCAGCCCCAGGTCGTCGAGGACCCGGGTGGCGACGCTCAACTGCCCCTTGCCGCCATCGACCACGAGCAGTTGCGGCGGATACGAGAACCGACCCTCGCGCTCCTCGACCGGGAGGTCGCGCTCCTTGAGGTAGGCGCTGAAGCGACGAGTCAGCACCTCTTCCATCGCGGCGAAGTCGTCGTTGCCGGGCACACTCTGGATCTTGAAGCGGCGGTAGTCGGACTTCTTCGGCAGGCCGTCCTCCACCACCACCATGGAACCGACATAGTCGGTCCCCTGGATGTGGCTCATGTCGTAGCACTCGATGCGCAGGGGCGCGATCGGCAGCTCGAGGTGTTCCTGCAGCTCACGAAGGGCGCGGGCCCGACTGTTGTGGTCGCTGGTGCGCTTGAGCCGGTGACGGTTGAAGGTCTCCTGGGCGTTCTGCGTGACCGTCGCCTGCAGCGAGCGCTTGTCGCCGCGTTGCGGCACCCGGATCGTCACCTTCGACTCGCGGGCCTCGCTGAGCCACTCCTCGTAGAGGTCGGGGTCGGCCGGGAGATCGGGAACCAGCACTTCTTTCGGCGAGCCGACCGGGTTGTCCTCGAAGTACAGGCGTTCGAGGACCCGGCTCACGAGCTCCGGTCGATCGAGGTCCTCCGCCTTGTCGACGACGAAGCCGCGTCGTCCCATGACGCGCCCCTTGCGGACGTAGAAGACCTGCACCGCGGCCTCGAGCTCGTCGTCGTGGATACCGATCACGTCGACGTCCTCGTTGTGGTTGAAGACCATCTGCTGCTTCTCGACCGCCTTGCGCACCGCCGACAGGCGGTCGCGCAGGTGGGCGGCCAGCTCGAACTCGAGTTCGGCCGACGCCGCCTGCATCTGCGCCTCGAGCTTCGCAACGATCTCGTCGGTGTCGCCCTCGAGGAACGAGACCAGGTCGGCGACCATGCCGGCGTAGTCGTCGCTGCTCACCTCGCCGACACACGGTCCCGCGCACTTCTCGATGTGGAAGAGGAGGCAGGGCTTGCCCAGCTTCTCGTGGTGACGGAACTTGTTGTCGGTGCAGGTGCGGATCGGGAACGTCCGCAACAACAGGTCGAGCGTGTCGCGGATGGCGTAGGCCTGGCCGTAGGGGCCGAAATAGCGATTGCCCTTCTTGCGCTTCCCCCGCATCACCATCGCCCGGGGCCATTCGTCGACCATGGTGAGGCAGAGGAACGGATACGACTTGTCGTCGGTGTAGCGAACGTTGAACCGCGGCTTGTGACGCTGGATCAACGAGAACTCGAGCATCAGCGCCTCGACCTCGTTGGCCACCTGGATCCACTCGACGGTCTCGGCCGTCTCCACCATCTGACGGGTGCGGCTGTGGAGATTGCGTGGGTTCTGGAAGTAGTTCGACAGGCGCGAGCGGAGGCTCTTCGCCTTGCCGACATAGATCACCCGACCCTCGGCATCTTTGAACTGATAGGAGCCGGGGGCGTCGGGAATCGACCCCGCCGGAGGGCGCTGAACCATTGTGTCCGACACTAGGGCGAAAGGCCTACTGGTTCGCGCCCTCCTGCCGATGGGAGACGATGCAGCGACCGATCTTCCACGAGCCCTGGTGGCTCGACGCCGTGGCGCCCCGGTCCTGGGCCGAGGTGACGGTCGAGGTCGACGGGCAGGCGCGGGCCGTGCTGCCCTACTCGACCCGACGGATCGGCCCCGGGATCGTCGTGCTCGGCGCGCCACCGCTCACGCCGTACCTCGGACCGCTGACCGACCCCGGCGACGGCAAACCCGCCACCCGGCTCAAGCGCGACCGGGAACTCCAGGCGGCGCTGGTCGAGCAGCTCCCCCGCCACGACGTCTACAAGACGACGCTCCCGCTCGATCATCGGAACTGGCCGGTGCTGGCCGAACACGGATTCGTCGGTACACCGCGGGTGACCTACGTCCTCGACGCGCTCGACGACGTCGAGCAGGTCTGGAACGGATTCGGCGACAGCACCCGTCGGGCCGTGCGCAAGGCCGAGAAACGGCTGGCCGTGCGGACCGACCCAGGCGTCGCGTCGCTGCTGCCGATGGCGGCCGCGACGTTCGAGCGACAGGCGCTCGGACTCCCCTACTCCCCCGACGTGCTCGAACGGGCTGCCGAGGCCGCCATCGGCCGGGATCGGGGTCGTGTGCTCACCGCGGTCGACGAGGACGACATGGTCCACGCCTCGATGCTGGTGGTGTGGGACGACGACCGGGCCTACTACCTCGTGGGAGGCGCCGATCCCACCCGTCGCGAGTCGGCCGGACTCTCACTGCTGATGTGGGAGGCGATCAAGATGTCGGCCGCGCACACCCGACGATTCGACTTCGAGGGTTCGATGGTGCCTGGGGTCGAACGGTTCTTCCGTGGCTTCGGGGGTACGCAATACACCTATCTGGGCGCGATGCGCTTCTCCCGTCGGGGGCGGATCGGCTGGGCGGCGTACCAGCTGCTCGAGGCGATCCGGGGCCGATGAGCCCGTCCGTCTCGATCCGCTTCGACGCGTCGGTCGACCTCGCCTGGACGGCCCCGATCGAGCATGCGTTCCGGCTGTGGGCGGCGACGAGGGAGCTACGGGTCGTCGATCCCGCCCATGCCACCGACGCCGCGTTCGTCTACGGCGGCGACGCGCTCGACGCGTTGCCGGCCACGAACCGCCGTACCGCCCGGCCCTCGCGACACGGCGGTCTGCCCTGGTACTTCGGCGGTGACAACGAGGACCATCTCGCCGAGATCCATGCGTGGGCGGCCGCTCTCTCGGAAGTCCACGCCGCTCGTGACGACCTCGGCCGGGTCTGCCGGAACGGCTCGATGGCTGCCGTGCTCGGTGTCGATCCCGCCGTGCCGTGGGCCGAGCGCCACCTCGACGCGTTCGACCGCGTCGTCCTCGCCCGCCATCCGGGCCTCGCCGCCGCCCTCGACCGTCGGGCGCGGAGCGTCACCGTGCTCGGCAGCCACGACATCGACTTCCTCCCCACCCGCAGGCCCGAGATCGCCCGCCGCCTCTTCCGCAACGTCGGGGTCGCGACGCTCGGGCAGCACGACCCTCGTCTCGCCGGCTCGATCATCGCCGCCGCGGCATCCCACCTGATCACCCGCCTGCCGGTCCTCGGGGGCATCGCCGCCGTGGCCGAGATGGAGCGCCGGCACGGGATCGTGTCGACCTGGAACGTGATCGTGCGCCGGCGCCACGCCCGCGACGCCGAGTACTCGTTCGAAGACCCCGTGGTCCGGCGCGCCTTGGACGGGCTCGCCCGCGCCGGCCACGAGATCGGCCTCCACGCCAGCTACACGAGCGCATCGACCCCCGGGGCGATCGCCGAGGAGATGACGGAGCTTCGCAACGCCGGACATCCGGCCACGGGCACACGTCAGCACTGGCTCCGGCACGGCGGTGCCGAGCTCTACCAGGAGGTCGCCAAGGCGGGCGCGCTCTACGACTCCAGCTTCGGCTGGTCCGACGGCTGTGGGTTCCGCCACGGGCTCGCCCGTCCGTTCGTCCCGTTCGACACGTCCACCGGTGCCCCCGCCACGGTGGTCGAAGTCCCGCTGGTGATCATGGACGTCGCGCTGAGCGAAGAGGTGGGGCGCGGGGCCGACGGCGCGTCGCGGTCGAGTGGCATCCTCGACCAGGCTGCCGCCCACGGCGGCACCGTCTCGATCCTGTGGCACGACACCACCGTGTCGGACACGCAGATCAGGCGGGGTGTCGGTCCGCTCTACGAGCGACTCCTGGCCCGCGGCGACGAGTGGTCGACAAGCGCAGCCGCGGTCCGTCGAGACCTGCCGGCTTGGCAGGCGGCCGGGTTCGTGGTCGGCTGAGGATCAGGCCGGCGTCGACGGACGCTGCAGCACGAAGTGGAACCGGTACGGGTAGTGAAGCGACCCGTAGAACTCCACATCGAGACCGAGGGCCGCGGCCATCTCGCGGACCTCGGGGATGTCGTGCCAGTAGCCCATGTTGTCGCGGGCGAGTCGCTTGAGGTGGGCGGCGAGGGCGAGTACCAACGGCCGTCGGGCCCGCCGCGCCACGTCCCCGCGGGCGTACGCCCAGCGCATCCGGCGCCACGGTGTCGACGCGCACACGATCCGTCCGCCCGGCGCAAGCATCCGCGCCGCTCGCTCGAGGTGCGCGGCGAGCATCTCACGGTCGAAGTACTGCACGGTCGCGGCCGAGAAGACCAGGTCGAATTGCTCGTCGGTCTCGAACGTGTGGCCGGCCGCCTCACGCACGTCGACGTCGGGGTGACGATCACGCATCTCGGCGAGCATCCGAGCCGAGAAGTCGACCCCGAGATACCGCTCGGCCTGGCCGAACCCGAGCGAATCGAAGAGCGCACCGTCCCCGCAGCCGAGTTCCAGGACCCGCCGCGCGGGCGCGTCGCCGAACAGGAGCCGCAGCTCCCCGCCGTACCGATCGGCGCGGGTCGTCGCGAGGTCCGAGTTCAGGGCGCTCGACTGGGCGGCCCAGAAGTCGGCCCAGCGGCTCGGGGCGGTCTCGGTCGTTGTCATGTGACTCCTTCGGCCGGGATGCCCAACTGTTCAAGGGTCGCTCGGCCACGCAGGCGGCGCCATGGTCCGCGGAGACGGTTCGCGAGACGGGTCCGCCGAAACGCCAGGCTCGCCCGTTCGACGGTGCCGGCGGCCCGCTCGACCCCGGAGCGCCACCGGTTCATCCCTCGCACGGCGGGGCTCGGCGGGTAGCCGAACCCGGTCGCGGTGCGGTCGGTGATGGCGCCGACGCGGGCCGCCTCGGCGTCGGTGAGATCCGTCCGCCAGTCCCGCAGCCCGACCGTGGGCGGCGCGATCAACGCGGTGTGGGCCCCGGCCTCCATGCCCAGCGATCGGCGCACGACCGGCCCATCGCGATAGTCGAGCATCCGGGGGTCGAAGGCGAGTTCGACGAGACGACAGATCGCCTCGAGTTGAGTCCGGGGTTCGGCCACGAGGTCCTCGTAGCGCACCTCCAGGTAGCGGCTCGGGCCGAGCGCGCGGCCGGCCGCCGTCGCCGCGGCCACCCGACTGCGCCATGCGTGACCGGCTGCGGTCATCGACCGCGGACCCCAGCCGGCGCGCGCGTACGACGCAGCAACATCCCGCGGGTCGCGCACCAGGTGCACGAAGACCGACTCGGGCAGGAGCGCCGCGATGGTCGGCACGCAGAGTGCGTAGCTGGGGGTCTTGTCGCCCCAGCGCGTCGTCCCCATGCGCCGGGCCGCGGCCCGGTACGTGCCTCGGATGGCGTCGGCCAGGTCGGCCGGTGGCTGCCGGTCGAGCTCGGCCCGCACGGCGTCGGGGGCCAGGTTCCAGGCCTGGAAGCGAAGGTCGGCGAACAGCTCGGCCTCGAATGCCTCCCGGTCGAATCGCCCTTCGACCCGGAAGCCGTCGCGACGGCGCGCCATCTGCTCGATGAAGTAGCTCTCCCCCGGGATGGTGAGATCAGGATGCGCGTCGAGCATGGCCCGCAGCAGGGTGGTCCCGCTGCGGCCCGACCCGACGACGAAGAGGAAGGGCTCGTTCACGCGTGGGCCCCGGTCGGTGCGACCGCGCCGGCCGGCGTGGCGGCCAACGCCCGCGTGAGGTCGCCGAACGAATCGAGCACCACCACCGGGGACGCGGGACCGGCCGCGGCACGGAGTGTCGCCGCGCCGTCTCGGCCCTGATAGCGGAACAGGCGCTGAGCCGAGGGTTCGCCGGCCCCGATCACGCCGTGGCGCCGGAGTCGGGCGAGGGTCTCGTCGGTGTCGTGCAGCGGCGTGCCGTCGTCGTCGCAGCGCACGCTCACCAGCAGGAGGGCGGCATCGGCCTCGGGTGCGGCGGCGACCGCTGCGTGGGTGACGTCGCTGCAGCGCTGCAAGACCGGATCGCGGGGAAACCGCAGGTACGAGTGCGGGGTGATCGACGCCGCCGGCATGGCCAGGAGCCGGTGGGCGTAGGACCGGCGCCGCACGGGGCCGGTGGTCGGATGGCCGTCGACCACGAGCGCCCCGGGGTCGAACGCCGCCGACAGGATCACCTCGTCGAAGACCTCCAGTGCGCCGTCCGCTTCCACGACGGTCTCTCCCCTGTCGACCGCCACGCGGTCGACCTTGGTCAGCAGGCGGAACTCCACGTCCGTCGCCTCGGCGGTGGCCACCAGACGGTCCACGAGATCGCCGGCGCCGCCCACGAGCCCGAGCACCGGGCTGCGGTCGGTCACCGCGTCCACGAGTTCCCTCATGGCAAGACGGCGACGACGCCGCCACGCTCCCGGCGTCAGTTCGGTGCGGTGCAGGGTTCGGGCCACCGGGTAGAACGCCAGCTGTGCCGTCGCCGTGACCGGCGAGGTGTAGGGGCGGCTGAGGCCGGGCCGCAACACGGTGCGCGGTTGCGGGTCCATCGGGGCGAGCGACACACCCAACTCGCGCAGCACGCGATAGCCGTCGGCGTCACGTTCGAGGAGGTGGCAGGCCACCTCGACCCGCTCGTAGCCGGCGAAGTCGGTGACGGTCCAGGCGCCGCCGGGCCGGTCACGACCCTCGAAGACCACGACCGACGCGCCGGCGCGGGCCCGCCGAATGGCCGAAACCAGCAACTGCGGGCTGCTCCCGACGACGGCGACCCTGGTCATGCGACGGCCAGTTCGGGTCGGGCCGGTGCCGAATCGACTCCGTGCACGACGGTGCGACACATGGCCAGGAGCAGGCCGTAGCCGGCGCTCATGGCGATCACGTAGGCGAAGACCGCCGCCGTCGGGGTGAGATCGAACCAACCGGCGATGACGAAAGCGAGGGCGACGAGCACCACTCTGGCGATCTCGCGGACCAGTTGGAGGTCCTGCCGGTCCAGGATCCACAGCGTCGCCGCGACCGGCTGTGTGACGAGCATCGCGACGAGCACGAGCGACAGGAGACGTACATAGTCACCGGCATCGCTCCAATCGCCGCCGAAGACCAGGCCGAACGACCAGGGGCCGATGGTCGACAGCAGCAGGGCCGGCGGGATGGACAGCAGCGCGAGCCGCCGCAACGAACGGTTGAAGAGCACCCCGAGTTCGCCGGGGGTCTCCCGCTGCAGCCGCGACGCCTCGTTGACGTAGACCTGATATGCGGCTTCAGTGACGAGCCGGGTCGGTGTCGCGACCACACGGTTGGCGATGAGGAATGCCCCGGCGACCTCGGGTCCGTGGAGCGCGGCGAGCGCCACCGCAGGGATCTCGAGGGCGCCCCGATTGAGCAGCGAGGCGAGCAGGCCCAGCTGGGGGAACCGCCGGTAGCGCACGGCGGCCGCCCAGCTCAGGCGGAGGCTGGTCAGGTGCAGGTCGCCGGCCGAGGGGAGCAGCATGATCGTGCCGACGATCCAGCCGACCGTGATGCCGGCCACGAGGCCGATCGGGCCGTTGAAGAGCCACCCTGACAGGAGTTGGGTCGCCGCCATGCCGATGCCCTGGGCGGCCTTGCTGCGGGACAGGGCTTCGAAGTCGCCCCGCCGCGTGGCCCACGAGACGAGGATCTGGTTGATCCCGCCGGCGGCAATGGTGGGTGGCACGAGCCACAGGACGTGCTGCAGGTCCTCGCTGTTGGTGAAGCTCGCGAGGGCGTGACCGCCCGCCAGTGCGAGCACCGAGGTGAGCGTCACGACGACGACGACCAGGGCGGCTGAGGTCTGTGCGACCGCGCTGGCCTCCTCGTCGGATTCGGCAACCACGATCGCCTGCTCGTAGCGCAGCGATGACACGACGATGGCGACACCGGTCACGGCGAGGACCACCGAGAGCACGCCGAAGTCCGACTTCTCGTACATCCGGGCGAGCAGCGGCGTGGCGCCGACCACGGCGATCTGGCCGATCGCGGCGCCGCTGCCGAGTGTGGCCGCCCGTCGTACCAGCGTGCCGACGGGGAGGCGGTCGAGGAGGGTGCGGAGGTTCACCTGGCGACTCTCGGGACCAACCCGCCGTCGGTGAGCTCGTAGCGCTCCCCGGTGACCGGACAGACGAACGACTCGTCGAGCCGGTGACCGGCGCGACTGACCCAACCGACCCGGCGCCCGGGGACACCGACGATCAGCGCATGGGCCGCTACCGGTTCGGTGACGACGGCCCCGGCGGCGATGAACGCGTAGTCGCCGATGTCGTTGCCGCACACGATCGTCGCGTTGGCACCGATCGAGGCGCCGCGCCCGACCCGGGTCGGGCGGAGCTCGTCCTTGCGCTCGATCTCGGCCCGGGGATTGATGACGTTGGTGAACACGCAGCTCGGCCCGCAGAACACCCCGTCCTCCAGCGTGACGTTCTCGTAGACGCTCACGTTGTTCTGGATCTTGCAGCGATCACCGACGACGACGCCGGCGCCGATCATCACGTTCTGCCCGATGTTGCAGTCGTGTCCGATCCGAGCGTCTCGCAGGACGTGGGAGAAGTGCCAGATGCGGGTGCCGTCGCCGATCAGGGCACCATCGTCGACGTACGAGGATTCGTGCACGAAGGCGCGGCTGTCGCCTCCGGTCGGGGCCTGACCGCGTTGGAGTCCGAGGGCGGTCACCACAGGGCATCGACCAGGTCGCACACGAGTTCGACCTCTGACAGCTTCATCAGCGGATCCATCGGCAGCGAGAGCACGTCGGCGGCCGCTGCCTCGGCGCACGGCGACGGCATCGCGTACCCGGCCACCGAGGGTTGACGGCTGAGCGCGACCGGGTAGTGCACGCCGACACCGACCCCGCGCTCGGCCAGAGCGGTCTGCAGGGCGTCGCGGCGCTCGGCCCCCGGCCGGGCCACGAGGAGATGATGCACGGCGCCGGGATCCCACGGGACCAAGCGGTCTCCCAGGCGCTCGAGGTAGCGCTCGGCCAGCACCCGACGGTTCTCGGTCCAGTCCGCCAGGTGGCGCAACTTGACCTCGAGCACCGCAGCCTGGAGACCGTCCAGGCGAGAGCACCAGCCGATCTCGTCGTGCAGGTACTTGGATTCGCGCCCGTGGTCGCGCAGCTTCGCGATACGCGCCGCGAGGACCCGGTCGTTGGTGACGACCGCTCCACCGTCGCCGAAGGCGCCGAGGTTCTTGCCCGGGTAGAAGCTGAAGCAGGCGGCATCACCGACCGTTCCGACACCCTGGCCCCGCCAGGTGGCGAGGTGGGCCTGCGCCGCGTCCTCGACGACCCTGAGGCCCTGGGCCTGCCAGCCGCGGATCACGTCGAACGGGACGACGTGGCCGTAGAGGTGCACCGGCACGACGGCAACGGTGCGCTCGGTCGTCGCCGCGGCGACGGAGATCGGATCGATCAGCAGCGTCGTGGGGTCGACGTCGACGATCACCGGCGTGGCTCCGACGTGCACGACGGCTTCGGCGGTAGCGACGAACGTCATCGAGGGCACGATCACCTCGTCGCCCGGGCCAACTCCCAGTCCCCTCAGGGCGAGGGCGAGCGCGTCGGTGCCCGAACCCACGCCGATCGCGTGGTCGACGTGGTGCGCGGCGGCGAAGGCTTCCTCGAACGAGCGGGCTGCGGCGGCGCCCACGAAGCCGGAGCTGCGGATGACCCCCCGGATCGCCTCGTCGAGCTCGTCGCCGATCGATTCGTGCAGACGGCCGAGGTCCTGGAACGGCACCGCTCCCGTCAGTTCGGCAGTACGCATCGCGGCGTTCATCGCTGTACCTCCATGGGTCGGCCGTTGGCCTGAGCCGAGCGATCGATCGTCTCCAACACACGCACGACCTCCAGGCCGTGCGCGCCGTCGGTGAGTGGGGTGTCGCGGGTCAAGCAGGCGTCGCCGAACGCGGTGATCTCGTTCCTCAGCGGTTCCGACATCTCGATCCGGGGAATGACGATGTCACCCGAGCGGGTCCGCCACTGGAAGTCGCTCATGCTCTCGTACTCGCCGAGATCGCGGTCCTTGGCCACGCCCGAGTCGACGAGCCACAGGGGTTGGTCCACCGACACGTCGTTGTAGATCGCCATCTTCTCGTCGCCCACGACCGTCATGAGCCGCGTCTTGCGGGGATCGATCCAGCTGACGTGGAGGTTGGCCCCGATGCCGCTCTCGAAGGTCAGGCTGGCGAAGCAGATGTCGTCGATGCCCGCCTCGATGAAGGAGAATCCCTTCGCCGTGACCTCCACGACCGGCTCCTCGAGCAGGTGGAGCATGATCGACACGTCGTGGGGAGCGAAGTTCCACAGGGCGTTGCAGTCGCGCCGGATCCGGCCGAGGCTCAGGCGCTGCGAGTACAGGTACTGCAGGGCGCCGAGGTCGCCTCGATCGACGAGCTCCTTGAGCCGCAGCACCGGCGGCGAGTACAGGAACGTGTGCCCCACCATGAGCACGAGGCCGTTGTCGGCGGCGACGTCGCGCAGCTTCTCGGCATCTGCACTCGTCTCGGCCAGGGGCTTCTCGACGAGGACGTCGCGACCGCGGGCCATCGCGGCGAGGGCCAGGTCGACATGGGTGCTCGCCGGCGTGGCGATGACCACCGCGTGCACGCGATCGTCGTCGAGGGCGTCGTCGATCGTCTCCCAGGTGCTGATGCCCGCGTGGTTCTCGTGGGCGAGTCGGCGCCGATCGGCGCCGGGATCGACGACCCCGATGAGTTCCGTGGTGGAGGCGACGGCGACATTGCGGGTGAGGTTGACTCCCCAGTACCCGTAGCCGACGACGATGACGCCGATGGTCATTGCTGCTTCCCTCCCAGGATCCGTTCGACGACGGACTTGATGAAGCCGGCCCCCCACGCCATGTGCATGACGGGGAACGCAGCGGCGAGAGCCGGAACGGACACCTCCCGTTCCTTTCGGTCGACGGAGGCGACTCCAAAGGCAATCACCGCGGTATACGCAGCCCACGCGAGTCCGACGATTCCCCGTGTCCGGCGGTTGGCGAGCAACAGTGGGGTCATGAGCGCTCCGGCGGCGGCGGCCGGAGCGACCAGATGGCGTGGGCGCAGCGACGCCGGGTGGCGTTCGGCCACCCTGGCCTTCCACTTGCCGTAGTACCAGAACTGCCGAAAGAGGCTGTTGAGGTTCGGGCGGGGCCGATAGACCGACCCGATGGCGGGGTCGAAGTGCAGTCGGTGGCCCGCCTCGCGCATCCGGAAGTTGAACTCGTAGTCGGAGTTGCGCATCAGGCCCTGGTCGAACCCGCCGACGTCGAGCATTGCGTCGCGCCAGTAGGCGGGATGGGAGATCGTGTCGACATCTCGGGGCGTGTCGGCGAACCGGTGCGGCGAGGCCATCCCGACCCGCGAGACCATCGCCGCGCCGATCGCGTTCGAGACGGCGTCGAGGCCTTCATGGCGGTACGAACCGCCCACCCCGGCCGCGCCGGAGCGGTGCAGGGCGGCAACACTGCGAGACACGTAGTCCGGGTCGGCGACGCCGTGCGAGGAGAAGAGGCAGACGACCTCCCCGTTGGCTTCGCGCATGCCGACGTTGAAGGCGGCCGAGGCCGTCCCGATCGGGTTGTCGACGATACGGACCCAGGGATGTCGATCGGCGTAGGCCTCGACCACGAGGCGACAGCCGTCCTCGGAACCGCCGTCGATCACCATCACGTCGAGGAGGTGCAGCGGATAGTCCTGGGCGGCGAAGCTGTCGAGACAGGCGACGATGTACTTCGCCTCGTTCAGCATCGGCAGCGCGACCGTGACGACGGGTTCGGCCGGACGGTCCCCCCGGTTCTCGGCCGAACGCGGAGCGGTCGGTGCGACGGCCTGGTCGGTGACAGCCATCAGTGGCCTCCCATGGGGACGATCGTGCGCAACGTGCGCACGAGGATCCGGAGGTCGACGGCCAGCGCCTGTCGCCTCAGGTAGTAGAACTCGTACTGGAGCTTCTCCAGCGCGTCGGCCTCGGAGCGGGCGTAGCGGAACTTGACCTGGGCCCAGCCGGTGAGCCCAGGCTGCACCAGGTGGCGGAGGTCGTAGTACGGCAGCTTGGCCCGCAGCTGCTCGACATAGTGCGGCTGCTCGGGCCGAGGGCCGACGAGCGAGAGGTCGCCCCGGATGATGTTCACCAGCTGGGGCAGTTCGTCCAGGTGGGTCGCCCGCAGCACCGCACCGAACCGGGTCACCCGGTCGTCGTCGACGTCGGTCCACGGCGTCGGTGCCGCCGGTTCGACGGAGGCCCGCATGGTCCGGAACTTGCGGATCCGAAAGACCTTGCCGCCCTTGCCGACCCGGTCCTGATGGTAGAAGAGCGGACCCCGGTTGCCGATCAGGTTTCCGACGACGACCAGTGGGATCGCGAGGCCGAGCAGGGGCAGGAACGCGAGGGCGACGCACAGGTCGACGAGGCGCTTCAGGCGGCCGTAGCGCAGCCGGTGGATCTCGCCGATGTCGAACATGAGCGACACCCGTTCGAGCTCACCGATCGGCAGCTTTCCGAGCCACTGCTCGTAGAACAGCGACAGCGTCCGCACGCGGATGCCCTGCTCGTGCAGGAGCGCGACCTGGTCGACGATCACCTGGCTCGCCTGGGCATCGCGGTCGAGCACCACCACGGTGGCCTCGTGGGCCTCGACGAGGCTGCGCACCGGGAACCGGTTCTCCTTCGTCGGGATCGCGTCGTCGGGGTGCAGGACGGCCACCACGCGACCCGGCCGTTCGCTCGACTCGCCCAACTCGTGGACCAGCGAGGTGCTGTCCTCCTGGGCCCCGATGACGAGCGCCCGGTCCAGTCGCCGGGCCCGCTGATGGCCGCGGCTGGCGAGGAGGGCGCTCATCGCGAACCACGGCACCAGCGCCACCGCGCTGCCGACGATCACGAACCGGGGCGTGAGCGCGCTGCCCACGATCAACTGTGAGGCCGAGACGGCCCCGACGGCAGCGGTCACGGCGGCGATCGCGGCCGCGACGATCTGCCGACCGCGGCGGGGCACGTCGGGCAGTCCGACCGAGTAGGCGGCGGCCGACAGGTAGGCGACGAACACCAGGGCCCAGGGCAGGCGGAGGGTACGGGTGAAGTCGTAGGCCGGATCGGCGATCCAGGTCGCGTGGGCCTTGGACAGGCCCAGGACGACCCCGGCGATGCCCGCGTAGCACAGGAGGAACGCGAAACGGCGGGTCAGCACACGCCGGCCTCACCGCGCTCCGACGACCCACGGGCCGTATGGCATCGTTCCATGGAGTCCCATCGGCATCCATGGATGATTCTCAAGGCCCATATGCCGCCGTTTCAGGGGCCGAACGGGCCCGTCGCGGCAGGTCAGGCGGTCAGAGCAGTGGGGCCAGGAATCGCCCGGTGTGACTCTCGGGCGTCGCCGCCACGTCTTCCGGCGTGCCCGTGACGATCACCTGACCGCCGCCGGAGCCACCTTCGGGGCCGAGATCGATCACCCAGTCGGCGGTCTTGATCACGTCGAGGTTGTGTTCGATCACGAGCACGGTGTTGCCCTGGTCGACGAGGCGGCCGAGCACCCCCAGGAGCTTGCGGATGTCTTCGAAATGCAGGCCGGTGGTCGGCTCGTCGAGGATGTAGATGGTGTGCCCGGTCGACCGCTTCGCGAGCTCGCTGGCGAGCTTCACCCGCTGCGCCTCGCCCCCCGACAGGGTCGGGGCGGGCTGCCCGAGCCGCACGTAGCCGAGCCCCACATCGACCAGTGTCTGCATGTGACGAGCGATCACCGGCTGGTTCGCGAAGAACTCGAGCGCGTCCGCGCACGGCAGTTGGAGGACCTCCGCGATGTTCTTTCCCTTGAAGTCGATCTCGAGGGTGTCGCGGTTGTAGCGCTTCCCCTTGCAGACCTCACAGGGCACATACACGTCGGGCAGGAAGTGCATCTCGATCTTGATCGTGCCGTCGCCCTGGCAGGCCTCGCAGCGACCGCCCTTCACGTTGAACGAGAAGCGCCCGGGCAGGTAGCCCCGCACCTTGGCTTCCTGGGTCTGGGCGAACAGTTTGCGGACGTGGTCGAACACGCCGGTGTAGGTGGCCGGATTCGAGCGAGGGGTGCGCCCGATCGGCGACTGGTCGATGGCGATCACCTTGTCGAGGTGTTCGATTCCTTCGACCCGGGTGTGCAGGCCCGGCGGGACCTTCGACGAGTAGATCCGTTGCATCAACGATCGGTGGAGGATGTCGTTGACCAGCGTCGACTTGCCCGAACCCGACACCCCGCTGACGCACACGAACTTGCCCAGCGGGAATTCGACGTCGATGTTCTTCAGGTTGTTCTCCCGCGCACCCTTCACCACGACGGTGTTGCCGTCGCCCAGCCGGCGGACGCCGGGGACCTCGATGCGGCGCTTGCCCGACAGGTACTGGCCGGTGATCGACTTGGGGTTCTTCAGGAGCTGCTTGTAGGTCCCCGAGTGGACGATGTCGCCCCCGTGCTCCCCTGCCCCCGGTCCGATGTCGACCACGTGATCGGCCACCTTCATGGTGTCCTCGTCGTGCTCGACGACGAGGACGGTGTTGCCGAGGTCGCGCATGCGCAACAGGGTCTCGATGAGGCGCTGGTTGTCGCGCTGATGCAGCCCGATCGACGGTTCGTCGAGGACGTAGAGCACGCCGACCAGCCCCGAGCCGACCTGCGACGCCAGCCGGATGCGCTGTGCTTCGCCGCCCGCCAGGGTTGCCGCGTTGCGGCTCATGTTGAGGTAGTCGAGCCCGACATCGAGCAGGAACCCGAGTCGTGCGTTGATCTCCTTGAGGACCTGCTCGGCGATGATCGCGTCACGGTCGTCGAGTTCCATCTCGCCGAGCGTCTTCGCCGCGTCGGCGATCGACATCGAACACAGGTCGTGGATCGTGTGCCCGTCGATCGTGACGGCCATCGACAGCGGATTGAGCCGGGACCCTTCGCACTCATGGCAGTGGACCAGGCGCATGTAGCCCTCGATGGCCTCGCGGGCGGCGTCGGACTCGGCTTCCTGGTGTCGACGCATCAAGTACGGCAGCACGCCCTCGTACTTCGCCTGGTAGGTACGGGTGCGTCCGTAGCGATTCTTGTAGCGCACCTCGATACGCCCCTTGGCGCCCTTGCCGTAGAGCAGGAGGTCTTTCTGCTTGGTGGTGAGCTTCTCCCACGGCGCGTCGAGCGGGATCGAGTACTCCTCGCACACCGACTCGACGAGGCGCGAGAAGTAGCGACTGCGACCGCCGGCCCAGGGGCTGATCGCGCCGCCTTCGACCGTCTGCTCTGGGTCGGGGACCACGAGTTGCGGGTCGACCTCGAACACCGTGCCGAGGCCGTCGCAATGCGTGCACGCGCCATAGGGCGAGTTGAACGAGAAGTTGCGGGGAGCCAGCTCCTCGAACGACTTGCCGTCGGAGGGCCGCGAGAGATGCTGGCTGAAGACGATCGTCTCGTCGGGGCCGTTCTTGTGGACGATCTGCATCTCGGCGAGACCGCCGGTGAGGGTGAGCGCGGTCTCGATCGAGTCGGTCAGGCGGCGTTCGATGCCGTCGCGCAGCACGAGCCGGTCGACGACGACCGAGACGTCGTGGGTCTCGTAGCGCTCCAGTTCGAGTTCGAGTTCCTCGGCGAGCTCGACCTGCTCGCCGTCGACGATGGCCCGGGCGAATCCCTGGCTCGCGAGGTCCTGCAGCATCGTGTCGTAGGTGCCCTTGCGGCCGCGGACGACCGGAGCGAGGACCTGGAAGCGGGTGCCCTCCTCCATCTGCAGGATCTTGTCGACGATCTGCTGCGGCGTCTGACGGACGAGTTCCTCACCCGTCTCGGGATCATGCGGTACGCCGATGCGGGCGAACAGCAGGCGGAGGTAGTCGTAGACCTCGGTGACGGTGCCGACCGTCGAACGCGGATTGCGCGACGCGCTCTTCTGGTCGATCGAGATCGCCGGCGACAGACCTTCGATGAAGTCGACATCGGGCTTGTCCATCTGGCCGAGGAACTGGCGGGCGTAGGCACTCAGCGACTCGACATAGCGGCGCTGGCCCTCGGCGTAGATCGTGTCGAACGCGAGCGACGACTTCCCGCTGCCGGACAACCCGGTGAACACGATGAGCTTGTCGCGAGGCAACTCGAGATCGACATTGCGGAGGTTGTGTTCTCGGGCGCCCTGGATGATGAGTCGATCAGCCACCGCGGCACTCTATCGGCGCCGACCGTTCGAACACGTGTTCGTCAGGAGGTCCGTTCGAACGTGACGATCCGCAGCCGGAGGTCGTTGACCAGGCCGATCGTCGACTCCCCCACCGGAACGTAGCCGGGGATGTCCGGCACCTCGCGACCGATGTCGTAGTCGACGTAGCCGACCCGTTCGACACCGGCGGCAGCGAGTACCTCGCCCGCCTCGGCGACGAGAGCGGCTGTGGGCGCCGCGAGCCACCGCTCGTCGAGCCCGAGTGGTCCCGGCTCGCGAGCCAGGAACGGGTCGTGGAACAGCAGCGCGTCCTCGGGGCGGTCGGCCAGGACCCGACCCGCATCGGCGACACCGTGGGTTCGCACGATCGCCCAGGCCAGACCGACGATGGTGATCGCGAGACCCGCCACCGCTACCTTGCGCATGGTCTCGTGGGCTCGCCCCGTGTCGTAGGTGACCACCGCGACCACCAGGAGCAGCAGACCCGACGGCAGGATGTAGCGGCCTCCCCATTGGGCGGAGGCCCCACCGGCGAACTGTGTCATCCAGACCACCGGCAACGCAGCCAGCGCCATCGCGGTGACGGCGCGTGCCGGCCCCCGTCGCAGACCCCGTGCCAGCCCGAACACCGCAAGCGGCGTGGTCGCGGCCATGCCGGGAACGAAGCGGAGACCGTCGATGAGCAGGTCGAGGACGGTCAACGCGGCGACCGCAGCGAGGCCCGCCCAGATCATCCGTTGTTCCGTCGCGGGTGCGTCCGCCTTGACTCCGAGCGCGACGAGAAGGGCGAAGAGCAGGCCGGCCACGAGCAACGCCGAACCGTTCGTGCCCGCCATCGGGGCGACGCCGGTGACCACGGCCTCTTCGAGACGCACCATCAGATCGGTGCCGGCCGCCGCCGCCGTGCTGCCCCCACGCCCGGCCCGCAGCGTCGTGTCGAACACCCACCACTCGAAGGCGGCGTTGGCCGCCAACCCGAGACCGGTTCCGATGATCATCGCGCCACCGCGCAGCACTGCGGTGAGCGGCTTTGCGCCGACAGTGAGCCGCCCCACGAGCACGACGCCGGCGACCACGCCGTAGATCAGGGCTTCCTGACGCATGGATGCGGCGCCGGAGAACGCCAGGCCTGCGGCCAGCGGCACCCACCAACGGATGCGCTGGTCGCTCCCGGCGTCGAGCGCGAGGACCATGCCCCAAGTGATGAGCGCCAGCCCCAGGCTGTGTTCCCAGAAGTCGAGGGCATAGATCGTCGCGGGCGACGCCAATCCGACCAACCAGAACGCCATGCTTCGCTGACGTCGGTCGCCACCGATGCGGGCTGCCAGCGCTGCGGCCCCGGCTGCGGCGAGCACGGTGCCGAGCACCGGAATCAGAACTGCGAGTCGGGGCCCTCCGAGCTTCCAGAGCGGCACCGCCACGTAGAGCATCGGCAGCGTCGTCACATTGACCCAGCTGTCGCCGACCTTCCCGGTCGACCACATGGGATAGAGGCTGCCGTCCTCGTCGAACTCCTCGGCCCAGTAGCCGAGATCGGGCGCTCGAGGGCCGTCTTCGATGATGACCTCGATGGTCGCCGTCTTCCCGCCGACGTCGGTACTCAGGTATCCGGCCGGATCGGTGAGCTGGGCGAGAAGGAAGAGCACGATCGTCAGGGCCAGGATCGACGGCAGGGTCCGCTGCCACCAGTGAACGTCGTCGCTCGACTCCGCTTCGGTCCCGAGCAGCGGATCGCCTGTGAACGCCTGATCGATGGTCTGTCCCACCCGTGACTATCGGCAACGGCTGGGGGTTGTGGAGCGAAGTCAGCGCATCTCGCGCAGTTCGCGGCGGAGGTCCTTGATCTCGTCGCGCAGGCGCGCCGCGTATTCGAACCGGAGGTCGATCGCGGCATCACGCATCTCCCCCTCGAGGGTGCGAATCAGGCGCTCCAACTCGTCTTCGGGCAGATCGCTGAGGTCTTCGGTGGCGCGGCGCTTGGCCCCGAGTTCGGAGAGCGCCTCGGGCACGGGGGCACGATCGGCCGCGGGCCGGATCATCGACAAGATGTCGGTGATCTCCTTGCGCACCGAGGTGGGATCGATCCCGTGCTCGGCGTTGTAGGCCTCCTGCACGCCCCGTCGGCGATTCGTCTCCGAGATGGCTCGCTGCATCGAGTCGGTCATCTGATCGGCGTACATCACGACCTGGCCGGCGACGTTGCGGGCGGCGCGGCCGATCATCTGGATGAGCGAGGTCTCGCTGCGCAGGAACCCCTCCTTGTCGGCGTCGAGGATCGCCACGAGCGAGACCTCGGGAAGGTCGAGCCCCTCGCGGAGGAGATTGATACCGACGAGCACGTCGAACTCGCCCAAGCGCAGGTCGCGAAGGATCTCGATGCGCTGGATGGTGTCGACCTCGCTGTGGAGGTAGCGGACCTTGATCCCGAGTTCGAGCAGATAGTCGGTCAGGTCCTCGGCCATCTTCTTCGTGAGCGTGGTGATGAGCACCCGTTCGTTGCGCTCGACCCGGCCCTGGATGAGCTCCTGGATGTCGTCGATCTGGCCCTTCGTCGGTTTGACGATGACCTCGGGGTCGATCAGGCCCGTCGGCCGCACGATCTGCTCCACGACCTGGCTCGATCGCTCCAGCTCGTAGGCCCCGGGGGTGGCCGACAGGAACACGACCTGGTTGAGCCGATCCATGACCTCCTCGAAGCGCAGCGGCCGGTTGTCGGCCGCCGACGGAAGCCGGAACCCGTGTTCGATGAGGTTGAGCTTGCGACTACGGTCGCCCTCGTACTGCCCGTGGAGCTGCGGCACCGCGACATGGGACTCGTCGATCACCATGAGGAAGTCGTCGGGGAAGTAGTCGATCAGCGTGTAGGGCGGCTCGCCGGGACCACGACCGTCGATCGGACCCGAGTAGTTCTCGATGCCGTTGCAGTAGCCGACCTCCTGCATCATCTCGAGGTCGTACTCGGTGCGCATCCGCAGCCGTTGCGCCTCCAAGAGCTTGCCCTCGGACTCGAAGTGCTGGAGCCGGTCGGTCAGCTCGCTCTGGATGCGGGCGATGGCCGCCTGCATCCGCTCCTCGCTGGTGGCGTAGTGGGTCGCGGGGAACAGCACGAGTTCTTCGAGGGTCTCGAGCCGCTCACCCGTGAGCGGGTCGACCACCGTGATCTGCTCGATCTCGTCGCCGAACAACTCGACCCGCACCGCCGTCTCGTCGTAGGCCGGATGGATCTCGATGGTGTCGCCCCGAACGCGGAACTTTCCCCGGACGAGGTTCATGTCGTTGCGCTCGTACTGGAGGTCGACCAGCCGGCGCAGAATCGAACGCTGATCGTGTTCCTCACCCGTGCGCAGCACCAGGAGCTGGGTCTCGTACTCCTCGGGCGATCCGAGACCGTAGATGCACGACACCGACGCGACCACGATCGTGTCGCGTCGGGTCAGCAGCGACGAGGTCGCCGAGTGGCGCAACCGATCGATCTCGTCGTTGACCGACGAATCCTTCTCGATGTAGGTGTCGCTCGCCGCCATGTAGGCCTCGGGCTGGTAGTAGTCGTAGTAGCTCACGAAGTACTCGACCCGATTGTCGGGGAAGAACTCCTTCAACTCGTTGGCCAGCTGCGCCGCCAGGGACTTGTTGGGGGCCAGAACCAGCGTCGGTCGCTGCACCTGCTCGATGGTCCACGCGATCGTCGCGCTCTTTCCCGAACCGGTGATACCCAGGAGGGTCTGGAACCGGTCGCCCCGCTCGATGCCTTCGGACAGGAGCTTGATCGCCTGCGGCTGGTCGCCGGCGGGTTGGAACCCGGAGACGACCTTGAGCGGGGTGCGATTCGAAGGAACGGTGACGGGCGCCATCGCGCCAACCTACCGAGGGGGTGTGACAGGCTGCGCACATGACGCGTCGAGAACAGATCCTGGCCGCAGCGGTGCTGGTTCTGGCCGGAATCGTGGCCGGCGTGCTTCTGGTGCTCGTCACCGGCGATGACGACGACCCCGACACCCAAGCCGGTGCCCCATCGACGACGACCTCGGCGGCCGACTCCACCACGACCGTGGCCTCCTCGACGACCAGCACGTCGACCTCGACCACGCCCTCGAGCACCACATCGACCACGGCGGCACCGACGACCACGACCGAGGCGCCTCCTCCCCCGGTCGCCGACGCCGACAGCGGCGAGGTCCTCGGCCTCGAGATCGGCAGCCCCTTCGAGCAGGTACTCGACGCGATGACCGCTGTCTACGGCGCCCCCGACAGCGACACCGGCTGGAACGGCGGTTGCCCGCTCGACGGCGGGCCGGATGATCACGAGCGCCGGATCTCCTTCGGGAACCTGTCGTTGCGCTTCGATCGATGGGAGCAGCCCGCGCAGCTCGCCGGTTGGCGCTACCAGCGCGGCGCCGCCGGGTCGTTCGACCCCGACGGCCCGAGCCCGGACGACATCGTCCTGCATCCCGGCGTGTCGTGGAACCAGACCGGCGCGGAAGTCGCCGCCGTCCTCGGGGTCGACATGGAGACCTACGACGGAATCTTCGGCATCACCTTCATCATCACCGACGGAGCCGACTATCGGGCCGAGGGGCTCGACGGCACCACGCCGTTCGACTACGTGGGCTATCGCAACGCCGACATCTGCGAGTAGCGCACGCAGCCACTCGACGCGTCGATCACGATTTCGGATGCGGCAGGGTCCTGATCCAGGACCACACGAAGTCGATCTGCGGGCGCAGCTCGTCGAGGGTGCCGGAGTTGTCGATCACCCGATCGGCCACGGCCTTTCGGGCCTCGCGGCTCGCCTGGTTCCTGATCCGGGCACGGGCGTCCTTCGCGGTGAACCCCCGGTACTGCACGAGCCGTTTCACCGCGAGTTCCGGGTCGACATCGACGACGATGATGCCGGACAGGTTCGCGTACTGATCGGCGATCGACTCCCCGTCGGCCCGCACCAGCAGCGGAATGTCGAGGATGACGACCGCGTCGGTCCCCTCCACCTCGGCGCGTCGACGGACCATCTCCTTGCCCACTGCGGGATGCACGATCTCGTTGAGGGCCGTGAGTTCGGCTTCGTCGCCGAAGGCGATGGCGGCGACCGCCGCTCTGTCGAGGGTGCCGTCCGCCGCGACGATCCCGTCGCCCCAGCGCTGCACCATCGCCTCGAAGACCGGGGCGCCCGGCTCCTGGAGCTCACGCACGATGCGGTCGGCATCGATCAGCACCGCACCGCGGGCGACGAGCTCGTCGGCCACGGTCGACTTCCCGCTGCCGATGCCACCTGTCAGTCCGATCTCGATCACGGCGGCGACGGTACCGCGCGTCGGCGTCTCTGGAGAACCCGCACGGGTAAGGACCCGAGCGTCGGGGCAGGACCGCCGGTCGGCGATCCTGCCCCTGTCGCGTCACAGGGCACCCCGCCTCGTGAACGCGGCTCGGCGACTCAGCCGCCGAACGTGCCTCCGCCGGCCGTGACGACACGGCTCGCGGAATCGTCGACGCTGTCACCGATGCTCGTCCCGAAGGCCGAGACGCCGGCGAGTGCGACGAGGAGGATGAGGGAGAGCATCAGGACGTATTCGACGAGCGAGGCACCGCGTGCCGCGCCCCTGGTGTCGAAGGTGTGGAATGCGTCGAGCTTGTCGTCACTTCCGTGATGACGGTTCATGGGTGGACTCCCGAAGTGTGTCTGGCCCCTTCTATTTCGGCAGCTGAGGCGTTCGGCCTAGATGGACCGTTCGCCTCAACTCTTCCGGCAGAGGTCCCGGGCCCTGAGTGTGTGAGTTCAGCACATCGGAAACACATGTGTCGCGACATCGGAAACACTGCGGGGGTGATCGTGGTGGATGTCGAAGCGCAGGTCGATCATCTTGGCGGTGGAGCTCGAGGGCCTGAGCCAGGCTGACGTCGCTCGTCTGTATGGCGTGTCACGGGGCTGGGTCTCGAAACTCGTCGCCCGGTATCAAGCCGAGGGCGACACCGCGTTCGAGCCGGCCTCGCGTCGACCGAAATCGTCGCCGAACGCGACACCAACGGACACGATCGAACTCATCGTCGAGTTGCGGCGAACCCTCACCAAACAAGGTCTCGATGCCGGCCCCGAAACGATCCGCTGGCATCTGCAACAACATCACGGCGAGACCGTGTCGGTCTCCACGATCCGCCGTCATCTGGTCGCGGCCGGTCTCGTCACGCCGGCACCACGTAAACGACCGAAATCTTCCTACATCCGATTCCAGGCTGATCTCCCCAACGAAACATGGCAGACCGACATGACCCACATCCGTCTCGCCGACAACACCGACATCGAGGTACTGACCTGGCTCGATGACCACTCCCGCTACGCCCTCTCCGTCACCGCGTTCTCGGTCGTCACCACCCCCGCGGTGATCGCCTCGTTCCGCGTAACCGCAGGCCAGCACGGTCATCCGGCATCGGTGCTCTCCGACAACGGCATGTACTACACCGCCCGATTCGCCCGCGGCGGCCGTTCGGGGTTGAACCGTTTCGAAACGCTGCTCACCGACCTCGGCATCGATCAGAAACACTCCCGACCGAACCACCCCACCACATGCGGAAAGGTCGAACGCTTCCAACAGACCATGAAGAAATGGCTCCGAGTCCGCCGCACCGCCGCCACGATCAACGAGCTCCAGGCGCTGCTCGACGAGTTCGTGGACCACTACAACCACCACCGACCCCACGCCAGCCTCGGCCGCGCCACCCCCGCCGCCGCCTACACCCGGCTCCCCAAAACCGGACCCGCCACCGGCCCCAAGATCGACTACCGGATCCGCCAAGACCGCGTCGACAACTACGGCAAAGTCACCCTCCGCTACAACTCCAAGCTCTACAAGATCGGCATCGGCCGCGAACACGCCGGCACCGCCATCACGATGCTGATCGCCGACCGCGACATCCGCATCATCACCACCGCCACCGGCGAACTCCTCCGCCACCTCGAACTCGACCCAAACCGCACCTACCAACCCACCGGAAAACCGAGAAACCCCCGAACCTGAGGGTTCGAGGGTTTCCGATGTCATGACACATCACAGTCCCGGGCCCTGAGCCGTACGACCCACCACCGGCGTCGGACCCCCAAAACATCGAGTGCCGCCCCGGAGGGCGGCACTCGTGGCGTTCTGGAGAGGAGGCGCCGGCGACTACTCGAGCGACACGATGCCCATCCGCACGGCTTGGAGGACCGCCTGGGTGCGATCGCGGGCATCGAGCTTCTGGTAGATCGACGCGAGGTGGTTCTTCACCGTCTTCTGGCTGATGTACATCTGCTCGGCGACCTCGGACGTCGAGCATCCGTCGGCGATGAGCTGGAGGACTTCTTCTTCGCGCTTGGTGACGACACGATCCTCACGGGTCGGTGCCATGTCGAGCTTGCGCACCTCGTTGAGCATCGAGGCGGCGAGCTGGGGGGAGAGGGCGGTGTCGCCGTTGGAGGCCATGCGGACCGCACCGGCGATCTCCTCGGTCGAACAGTCCTTGACGAGATAGCCGCAGGCGCCGGCGCGGATGGCGTTGGCGAGCACGTCCTGGTCGGCGTGCATCGTCAACATGACGACCTTGGTGCCCGGGACGGCGAGACGAACCTGGCGGCAGGCCTCCACGCCATCCATCTCCGGCATGGAGACGTCCATGAGCACGACATCCGGCGTCAGGGCGTAGGCCATGTTGACCGCTTCCACACCGTCGCGGGCCTCCCCCACGACGTCGAAGCCGTGCTCCGACATGGAACGGCTGAGGCCTTCCCGGAGCATCCGGTGGTCGTCAGCGAGCATCAATCGAATGGTCATCGTGCCTGATTTCCTCGATACTGCGGCGGTCGGGATGACCGCCGTTTGGCAAAGGGCCCTCTCCGGCCCGGGATTCCATCGGTCGAACGGCCCAGTTCATTAGGCATCGACCCTCGAAGGGCGCCCCCGATCCGGCGCGTCGCGGTCACGAACGCCGTCCGGCGTTGCGATCGGCGGGGAGGAAGCAGCGCACCACGGTGCCGCGGCCTTCCTCGGAATGCAGCTCCAGCCTGGCACCGATCGACGACGCCCGCTCCCGCATTCCCATGATCCCGTACGAGTCCAGACGACCGGCCTTCCCGACCGGGAATCCCTTGCCGTCGTCGGCGATCTCGAGCGCTGCCGCCTCTCCGTCGCAGCGCCAGCGAACCGCGACGCCGCGGGCCTCCGCATGGCGTTCGACGTTGACGAGCGCCTCCTGGGCGATGCGCCACATCTCGCGCTCTTGCAGCAACGGAAGTCGAGATCCGCTCCGATCGGCGTAGACCCGGATGTCGAGCTCGGTGCGATCCATGACCCGGGCGCTGAACTGTTCGAGCACCTCGCCGATCTCGAGCTGGTCCGACACGTCGGTGCGCAGGTCGTAGAGCGTGTCGCGCACCTCGCCGATGACACCACGGAGGTCACTGCGCAGCTGCTCGAGCGATCCTCCGAGTTCCTCGCCCTCGCTCTCCTTCTTGACCAGGCGGTCGATCTCGAAGGCGAGGTAGGCCAGCGACTGGCCGATGTTGTCGTGGAGATCTCGGGCGATACGCGTCCGCTCTTCGTCGGCGCCCACCGTGCGCAGGCGGCTGAACCAGCGAGCGTTGTCGATCGCGAGGGCGACGGGTTCGACAAACCCGTTGAGCAACTCGACGTCTCGGCGACCGAACGCATTCGGCTGGCGCGACTCGACGGCGAGAAGGCCGATGATGGAGCCGCGGGCAGGCAGGACGGTGTAGAGGCCCGACGACGACGTCGGTGAGATCCCCGGGCCGCGCGGCTGCGACAGGTCGGGCTCCTCGATCAGGCGGTTGCTGGACATCGCGTCCATCAGCGGCCGCGGGAGTTCGGTCGGCCCGAGACGAGCCGGCAGCACCGCGCCCTCCCGCCGGATGACCTGCCAGCTGGCATCGGTGTCGTCGAACACCAGGATGGCGACGGCATCGAAGTCGACGAGACCGCGCAGACGAGCGACCGTGGTGTCGAGGACGTCGCCGAGATCCAGCGAGGCCGGCAGGGTCTGGGCGACGCGATGCAGGGAGAAGAGCAGCGCGTTGGCGTCGGACAGTCGGTCGAGGCGGTCCAGCGCGAGGGAGTGTTGACGGTCCGCCTCGCCGCTGATGCGGCGTGCGTAGCCTGCGACCACGCCGACCAGGAGCAGCACCGCCGACCACTGGAGCGTGATGCGGAGGTCCTGCAACTCGTAGCTGGGACGGGCTGCGTCGCCGAGACTGATCGCGAGCGCAGCGCCGATCGCGATACGCAGACCGAATCCGAAGCCACGGGCGAAGCCCGCGACGATGATCGCCGTCATCAGAGAGAAGACGAACGGCGACTCCCAATAGTCGGTCGCAGCGACCGCGCCGACGTGGAGCGCGATCTCGAGCACCACCTGGAGCAGCGAGCGGACGTCACCGGTGTAGCGAAGCGGACTGACGGTACGGATGACCGTGTAGCTGACGAGCGTCATGCACCACAGCACGATCTCCCAGTCGGAGTTCACGAACGCCGAGGCGGAGAGCGCCAGCGAAACCGCGGTCATGCCCCACCGGATCGCGAGGATCGCGGGGGCGAACGCGGCGACGCGGTCGACGCGATCGGTCATCCCCGGCCCGGGATTCGCGACGTCGTAGCCGTCGCTGGCCCGACCCATGCGAGCCAGCGGCCGCAACCACGAGTTGGAGCGGTGAGGCGATGGCTGACGCAGGCGTTCCGCATCGGCCACGGACGCCTCGTTGGGCGTCTGCAGGTCGCTCATGATGTCCACTGGTCTCCCATCGGCAGCATCACGGGATTGGCAAGGAGTTGTCGCGGTCGAACTGTCAGCAGGACGGGTGACCCGGCGCGCACAGGACGACCCAGTCGTCGTCGCTCCACACCTCACTCCAACCGGCGATTCCGGTCGCGAGCTCGGTCAGCACGCCCTCGCGGGGCCAGACGATCGCCTCCGCGTCGTATCGTTCGAGGACCTCGTTCCATTCCGGTCCGCCGTCGAGCAGGGTGAGGTAGTCCTCGACCAGCGACGCGTCGTGGAGTTCGAAGCGGTCGTCGATCCATGTCGCCCCGGCATCGCCGTAGCGGATGTCGAGATAGTTGCCGACGAAGTCCTGGTGGATGATCCGGGTGTTGCCCGGCACGAGTCCGAGTTCGTCCTCCATCGCCGTGAACGCGTTCTCGGGATAGCGCTCGACGTCGACGTGGGGGCCGCTGATCGCAGCGATCGGGATGACGAACAACATGACGGCGACGGCCGCGCATCCGAGTCGGATCGCATCGCTGGTCCGCGCCGCCGTCAGTCGCCCGATCGACGGGAGTCCGTGGGCCAGAACCGGCAGCAGCACCAGGCTCGCCAAGGCGATGTTGCGCCGGCCGACGAGTGCCGCGGCGATGAAGACGATCGCCGGCAGGGCGTCGCGCCAGCGCCCGCTGCGCATGAGCGCCGCCACCGAACCGAGCACGAGCACGAGGAACGCCCTCGTCCACATGCTGTCGAACGAGGGCGACTGCCACTCGACGATGTTCGACAGCACCTCCTGGCGACCCAGGAGATCCAGCGGGAACAGCAGCATCGAGGGGCCGTACGGGTTCACGACCCCACCGACGAGCATTCCGACACCGAGATAGCCGAAGGTGCGCACCTCGGTGCGCACGTCGTCGCGGTCGAGCGCGCCGCCGAGGGCGCGCGACGCGAGATACACCAGCGCCAACGGCCAGCTTCCGTGGATGTTGACCCACGCCGCACCGGCCACCAGGAGCCACCGGGGTCGCCCCTCGCCTTCGACCACGAGCATCATCGCGGCGAAGAGGGCGAACGCGATGAGGAGCGGGCGCTCGGTCCAGTTGACGTGGCCGACGGCGAGGAACGGCACCATGATGGCGACGCGGGTGACGATCGAGTCGGACGCCCGGGTGAGATGCCAGGCCATCGCCGCCAACAGCGCCGCCAACAGCGCGGTGAAGATCCGGAGTCCGTGGAACCCGGCAAGGTCGTCGATCACCGCGTAGACGAACGACGCGAGCCACGACTGGACCACCACGCCCTCGCCGCCGGAGGTCCAGGTGAAGACGTCGTTGCGGACCACGCCGCTGTCGAGCATCTCCCGGCCCGTCGCGAGATGGGTCAGGAAGCTGTTGTCGGAGATCCGGCTGGCGCCGAACCCGAGACCCACGAGGGTGACTGCGAGCCCCGTGAACACGCCGAGATCGAGCCGGAGCGCCGGCCGCGGTTCGCGATGCGACGAGTCGCCGTCGACCTCATCGCCCGGCGAGGTGTCGATGGATTCCGTGATGGTCATGTTCGCCCCGACTGCCAGACGCTCTCGACGAGACGCACCCGGCTCAGAAGTTGTTCATGATCCGGATGATCGCCGGACCGAGCACCACGGTGAAGAGCGCGGGGAAGATGCAGAACACCATCGGGATGAGCATCTTGACCGGCGCCTTCTGGGCCTTCTCCTGGGCCAGCTGACGGCGCTTGATGCGCATCTCCTCGGCCTGACCGCGCAGAACACGACCGATGGAGACGCCGAAGGTGTCGGCCTGCAGGATCGCCAGCACGAAGCTGCGAATCTCGGGGACCTCGATACGGGCGTCCATCGCTCGCATGGCCTCCGAACGGGTCGAACCGGCGCGAACCTCACCGAGCATGCGAGCGAACTCGTCGCTCAGCGCGCCGGGAACCGAGGCGATCGTGCGCTGGAGGGCCTGCTCGAAACCGAGACCGGCCTCGACGCTGATGACGAGGAGGTCGATGATGTCGGGCAGACCTCGCAGGACCGACTTCTGCCGGTCTTCCACAGCCCGGTTCAGACGGGCGTCGGGCCCGACCAGGAGCGCCAGGCAGAACAGTGCGTTGCCGCCGAGCTGGGTCATGCCGTGCCGGGCCAACGGGTTCCAGATGTACCAGAACCAGATCGAGACCGGGACGAGCACGACGGTGACCACGCGCACGGCGAGGAATCGATCGATCTGCTGCTGCGACGGCCGCCCGGAAAGGACGTACTTGTGGCGGACGCCGTCGACATAGCCGACCGGGGTCAGCCGGCGACCGATGCTGGTGAGAGCGCCGAGGATCGGCAGAAGGGCTCGCTCCGTCAGCGGGTTCAGGAGCTCCTGGTCCCGGACGGACTCGACCTCGTAGTCGTCGAGCGCTCGCAGCGACTCGCGAACGACCGACTTCTCGTGGGCCTGCGACGCGATCGCCCAGATGGCGAGTGCGACGCCGCCACCGAGGAGTGCGGCTGCAATTTGGGGTGACAGTTCGAACACGATGCCCTCAGATGTCGATGGAAATGATCTTCTTCATCCATGCGAACCCCGCGAGTGCGGCGAAGATGGACATACCCAGGAGCACCTTGCCGAAGCTGTCGGTGAACAGGGTGTCGATGTATTCGGGGTTGATGGCCCACATGGCCATGCCCAGCAGGATCGGCAGGGCGCCGAGCACGATGGCGCTCATCTTTCCTTCGGCGGTGAGCGTCGAGACGTCCCGGCGCAGGCGCTCGCGTTCGGTCATCGTCTCCGCAACGGTGAGCAGCAGCTCGGAGAGGTTGCCGCCGACCTCCCGCTGGATCTTCACGGCCATGACGGCCCACGCGAAGTCCGGCGAGTCCATGCGCTCGGCCGATGCATCCATCGCGTCCTCGAGCGGGCGACCGAGCTGGGCCTCCGTCACGATGCGACGGAGCTCGCTGCCCATCGGATCGTCGATCTCCTGGGAAACGGCTTCGACGCCCTGCATGAACGAGTAGCCGGCCTTCAGCGTCGACGACAGCAGATTGAGCGTGTCGGGCAGCTGGGTCATGAACGCCTTGCGACGGCGACTTGCCTTCATCCGGACGAGGAAGCCGGGCAGGAGCCCACCCATCAGGGCGAACACCAGCATGCCAGGGATCGAACCCATCAGCAGGAGACCCAGCAGGGCGAAACCGGCTGTGATGGCTGCGGCGGCGGTGAGCGCCTCGCCGCCGCGCAGCGGGAGATCGGCTCGCTCGAGCGTCGCTTCGAGGCGGGTCAGGAAGCCCCGGCGTTCGGCCAGGTCCTCCGTGAGCTGCACGGCCCGCTTCAGGATCGCGTTCTTCGACAGGGCGGATGCTTCGTCGGCTTCGGCGGCGGCCGCATTCGCGTACGGATCGTTGTACGCCTGGAGCACGCTGTTGAGTTCGGACTCGTCCTTTTGCAACAGGAGAACGATCGAGTAGGCGCCGAGCCCCGCGGCGATGGCACCGAGGAGGAGCCCGAGCAGGCGGCCCGTGTCACCGGAGAGGAAGCCGAAGCCGGGGACACCGGTGGCACCGAGATCGGCGAACGGTGCCAGCGCCCGGCCGGCCGACGTCGATCCGGGCGTGTACGTGGCGCGGATCGTCGTGCCGTCGATCGCCAGGGTGATCTGGTTGTTGACGCCGAGTTCCTCGGATGCGAACGGGATGACCCAGGTGTGGTTGACCACCTGCGACACCGAACCGCCGTAGCCGGCGATCTCGGCCGGGTCCTCGGTGGCTGCGAACGCGCCGCCGAAGGTCGAGCTGACCAACGACTGCATCGTTCCGACCACGGAGTCGCTCGTGGCGACTGCGAACGCCGATGCGTCGGCGGCCTGCACCGCGCCGCGTGCTTCGCCGGCCGTCGCGGCGGAGCCGCCGTCGACGGCGCCCGCGAAGACGATCATGTTCGTCGTGCCGGGTCCGCTGCCGTCGAAGTCGAGGGCCGCGTTGCGGATCGAGTCGTAGATCAAGCTGGCGCCTGCGCCGGCCACGATGCCGTCGACGATGCCTTCGGTGCGCTCGTGGTCGTTGTTGAGACCCACGCGCAGACGGGGCGCGCCGCCGCTCGTCCACACCTGGATCTGCTCGTTGTCGCCGGCCGCGCTGATGTAGGCGGTGGCGGCGTCGAGAAACGCCGGGAGGTTGCCCTCGGCAGCGGCGCTGTTGTCGATGACGATGGCCGTCTGGATCGGCAGGTCCGTGTCGGTGACGGGAGTGGGTCGCCCGGCCTCGGCGTCGGTGCCACCGATGGTGATGGCGACGTCGGTCGGCTCGGCGGCGGACCGTACGATCACGAACGGATCGGCGACGGTGTTGACCAGCAGCAGCTCGGGCGGCGCGGTCGGCACCGCTTCGGTGTCGTCCTGGGCAGCAGCGACCGAAACCTGGAGGACCCCGGCGACGAGGAGCATGCTCGAGAGGAGCGCCGCCACACCGCGGGTCCGGGCCCGGCCCGATGAGGAATTCCGCAGGAGGCTCACTGTGCGACCATGCCCCCGCCGTTCGGCTGGAAGGTCTCCGGACCGAGGCGGATGCCCTCGGCGGTGAGCTTCTCGGCGAACTTGGGCCGGATTCCGGTCGGCTTCAGCACACCGCGGTAGCGGCCGTTGTCGTCGACACCTGCGCTGAAGTCGAAGAGGAAGACGTCCTGGAGGGTGATCACGTCACCTTCCATGCCCTGCACCTCGGTGATGTGGGTGATGCGGCGCGAACCGTCACGGAGGCGGGCGATCTGCACGATCACGTCGATGGCGGAGGCCATCTGCTCCCGGATCGCTCGCACCGGCAGGTCGAAGCCGGCCATCAGGGTCAGGGTCTCGAGACGGCTGAGCGTGTCTCGCGGCGTGTTCGCGTGGACCGTGGTCAGCGAGCCGTCGTGGCCCGTGTTCATGGCCTGGAGCATGTCGAGGGCCTCGCCGGCACGACACTCACCGACCACGATGCGGTCGGGGCGCATGCGGAGCGAGTTCTTGACGAGGTCACGGATGGTGACGGCGCCTCGTCCCTCGATGTTCGGCGGGCGGGTCTCCAGACACAGGACGTGGTCCTGGTGGAGCTGCAGTTCCTTGGCATCCTCGACCGTCACGATGCGCTCGGTCTCGGGAATGAACGACGACATCACGTTGAGGGTCGTCGTCTTACCGGTACCGGTACCGCCGGAGACGATCATGTTGAGGCGACCGACGACGCAGGCCTGCAGGAAGCGGGCTGCGTTGGCGTCGAGCGTGCCGAAGCGGATCAGGTCGTCGACCTGGAGCGGATCGGCCTTGAACTTCCGGATGGTGAGGAAGGGTCCACCGATGGTCAGCGGGTGGATGATGGCGTTCACACGGGAGCCATCGGGAAGGCGGGCGTCACACATCGGCGTGGACTCGTCGATACGACGGCCGACCTGGCCGACGATCTTGTCGATGATGCGGCGCAGATGCGCCTCGTCGACGAAGGTCACGGGATCCTTCGTCAGCTTGCCGTTGCGTTCGACGTAGACCGAGTCGGGGCCGTTGACCATGATTTCCGAGACGTCGTCGTCGCGCAGCAGCGGATCGATCGGGCCGTAGCCGAGAATGTCGTCGGAGACGTCCTGGATCAGCTGCGCCTTGTCGGAGGCCGACAGCGGTGCCCGCTCGAGGGCGAGCGCCTGGTGCAGCTGCTCGTGCACCTTCTTGCGAAGGTCCTCTTCGGAGAGGCGGCTGTCGTAGAGGATCGGGCCGAGCTCTTCGATCAGGCTGTGGTGGATGCGCTGACGGAGCTCGTCGAGCACGGGGTCGCGGCGAGCCGGACCGCCGGCCTTGGCGGCCGCAGTGGCTGCGGCGAGGCTGCCCGCCGCCGCAGGGGTGGCGGCGGCCTTGTCGTCCGCTCCCTGCTGGACCTCATGGAGACGCTTGTAGAGACTCATGGTGTGTGCATTCCTCCCGGGCAGCCCCGGACCTTGTGGTCATGAACGGTTTCGTCCGTGAACGTGTGTTGCGATGTTCAGGTGGATCCGGCGCCGTCCGCCGGTCCAGATAGTGCTGCTACTTCTTGCGTCCCTTGCCGCTCGTCGCCGGTGTGAACATCGACGCGAGGTCCTCCAACGACTTGGCGACACCCGAGCGAGGTGCGCTCTGCACCACCGGCACGCCGCGGTTCACCGACTGCGGCACGACGATGTCGCTCGGGATCAGGATGTCGGCGCTCACCTGGAGCGTGCGCTCCACCTCGGTGACGTCGAGCTTCACCTTCGAGTTCGCCCGGTTCAGCACCAGATGGAGCTTCTCCATCGGGGTGTTGAGCAGGCGAAGCGTCTGCAGGCCGATCTTGACGTTCTTGATGTTCGGAATGTCCATGCCGGCCACGAGGAGCACCTCGTCGCTGACCTCGATCATTCCGAGCACCACGTCGTTGAAGTAGGCCGGCGTGTCGACGATGACGAACGAGCAGAAGCGCCGGAGCACCTCGATGATCTGCATCATCTCGGTCGCCCCGATCTGGTCGGCGAACGCCGGCTCGAGCGGTGCGGGGAGGATCAGCAGACCCGATGACTCGTGCGTCACCAGCAGGTTCTGCAGGAGGCTCGCGTCGAGACGGTCGAGAGAGCTGACGGCATCGACGATCGTGTGCTGAGGCGAGAGCTTCAGCATCACGGCGATGTCGCCGAACTGGAGATCGGCGTCGACGAGGCACACGGGCTTGTCGGAACGTCCGGCCAGCGTGACGCCGAGGTTCGTGGCGATCATCGACTTGCCGGCGCCACCCTTGGTCGAGAAGACCGTGATGACTTTGCCGAGCTCTCCGTCGTCTTCGAAGATGTCGTCGGCGCCCGCCGGAGCGGAGGGCGATGCCGACAGCGACGAGGCGACCCGCCCGATGGCTTCGTTGAGCTGATGTGCATCCGCCGGCGACGCGAGGACGTCCTTGACGCCCGAGCGCAGCGCCTGCTGCAGAAGGTTCGTGGTCAGCTCCTCGGTGACGAGGATGGCCCCGATCTCTCGGTGGGCGTGGGTGACTCGCTCGACCGAGCTGAGGGTGCCGTCGACGGCACAGCTCGGACCGAGCACCATCACGATGGGCTCACCGTTGAGGTACGGGATCAGGTCCTCGACCATCGGAAAGCTGGAGATGTCGCTGCCGAGCGTCTCGACGATGCGGCTGCGGGCGACGTCGTCGGGATCGATGACGACGAGATTGACGGGTGGGGTTGGTGTCGAGCCCAGGAGTCCGTCCACCGAGGTGGAGGCATCCGGGACCAACGATTCGCCCTCACCGCCGAACGCGGGGGCCGCGTCGGCGCTGGTGTCGTCGGTGAAGAAGCTCGACATTTGGGTCACTCTCCGCTTTCGGCCCAGATCGGGGCGCAGTGGTTACGGATGAAGTCCGTGAACGGATCGACCGCGTCGTCGGCAACCGTCTCGGCGTCACCCTCGATGAAGCCGTTGGGGCCGTACGGGGTGCCACAGCCGGAGATCTCGGCGGGCGTGCGGTTGAACATGAGTTCCTGGGTGAGGGCGGGCAGCGGCTCGAGCTCGTAGTCGTCCGGGAGCAGTGTCAGGTAGACGTCCTCCGGAGCGACCGAGGCGAGGATCTGCGCGGCCTCGTTGGGGACCATGAAGGTGATCGTGCCGCCCTGCGGGGTGAGTGCCGTGGTCGTGCCGTCGGCTCCGGTCTGGAGCTGCTGGCGGGCACCGATGGCGAGGATCTCGACCCGTTGGTAGACGTACCGGGCCGGCTGCGTGTAGGTGCAGTAGACCTCTGCGGTGACGATGCCGCCGAACGAGTTGTTCTCGCCCTGTGCGGCGGACTCGATCTCCTGGGCGAGCTCGTCGGCCAGCGCGTCGCCGGCGTCGCCGGCGTCGTCGCAGCCACCGGCGTGGTTGACCATGAGGTTGACCTCGTCGCCGGGCTGGAGGTAGCCGCCGACCGCTCGGGTCGTGTCGACCTCCATCGAGAAGGCGACATTGCCGGACGGGATCTGGTCGCGCAGCGACTGGGTGAGCACCGTCGGGTCGATGAAGAGACCGGCGACGATGATCTGGTTGCGAGGAATGTCGCCACCGGCGACGAGACCGGTGATCGGATCCGTGTTGTCCGGCGAGATGAACGTCGACGGGCGGATCTTCAGCGGCACTTCGCTGCGCTCGACCAGTTCGAGGGCCTGTGCAACGGGGGTCCCCTTGGGGATGTCCGCCGTTGCGATCAGCACTTCGACCGGCTGAGCGTCCTCGTAGACATCGCGTTCGATGCCTCGTACGTAGTTGAGCAACGCGATGCCGGCAAAGATGCCGACGCCGATCGCAGCGATAAGGATGAGTGTCTTCCGGGAACTCACGGGAACCTCGTTGGTGAGAGAGTGACCTTCTGCGGTCCCCCTGTCGGAAGCACCGCCTCGTAGTTGAGGCGTTTGGCCCGGGACTTGGGTCCCGATGCGCGTGCGAAGTCCGGAGGACTTCCCCATCAACGGCGTCTCGCCCCCGGTTCTTGACCGGGAACGCGAAACGGGCGCCCCGGTGGGGGGCGCCCGTTTCTGCACGTGCTACCGGGCCCGAAGGCCCGGACGGAACGGGGTCAGCCCTGTTCGGCTTCCTCGTCCGCCACTTCGTCGGTGGTCGCGTCGACCGTCTCGTCAGCGGCTTCGTCGGTCACCTCGACCTCGACCTCTTCCTCGACGTAGTCGTACTCGTACTCGTTGCCGTCCTCGTCGACCTCGGTCGTCCCCGGCACGGGTGCGTCCTCACCGGCGGTGGCGTAGTACTCCTCCCAGGCCTGCTGGCCTTCGGAGCTCTCGTCGCCCATGTAGTTGCCCTCGGCGTCGTAGGCATGGTCGCCGAAGTGCTCCTGGTACTCGGCCGCCACCTGACCGCCCTCGGCGGCCTGCTTGATCGACAGGCTGATGCGGCGACGCTGGAGGTCGAGATCGATGATCTTGACCCACAGCTCCTCGCCCGGCGTGACGACTTGCTCGGGAAGGTCGACATGGTGCGCCGACATCTCGGAGATGTGCACGAGACCCTCGATGCCGTCGCCCACCTGGACGAACGAGCCGAACGGCACGAGCTTGGTGACCCGGCCGTAGACGAGCTCGCCGACGCGATGCGATCCGGCGAACTCCTGCCAGGGATCCTGCTGCGTTGCCTTCAGCGACAGGCTGATGCGCTCACGATCGAGATCGACCTCGAGCACCTCCACCTCGATCTCGTCACCGACGGTGACGACGGACGAGGGATGGTCGACATGCTTCCACGACAGCTCCGAGACGTGGACGAGGCCGTCCATGCCGCCGAGATCGACGAACGCACCGAAGTTGACGACCGAGGAGACGACACCGGTCCGGCGCTCGCCGGGCTTGAGATCGTCGAGGAACGCGTCGCGCTGTTCCTTCTGGGTCTCCTCGAGCCACGCCCGGCGGGAGAGGACCACGTTGTTGCGGTTCTTGTCGAGCTCGATGATCTTCGCCTCGAGCTCCTTGCCGACGTAGGGCTGGAGGTCGCGAACTCGGCGGAGCTCGACGAGCGAGGCCGGGAGGAAGCCGCGCAGGCCGATGTCGATGATCAGGCCGCCCTTGACGACTTCGATCACCGGGCCCTTGACCATGCCTTCGGCTTCCTTGATCTCTTCGATCTTGCCCCAGGCACGCTCGTACTGGGCGCGCTTCTTGGAGAGGACGAGACGCCCTTCCTTGTCTTCCTTGGTGATGACGAGGGCTTCGATCGAATCGCCCATCGACACGACCTCGCTGGGGTCGACGTCGTTGCGAATCGAGAGCTCACGGCTCGGGATCACGCCTTCGGACTTGTAGCCGATGTCGAGCAGGACCTCGTCCTGGTCGACCCGCACGACGGTGCCCGTGACGAGCTGCCCGTCTTCCACCAGCACCATGGTGCTCGTGTAGGCCTCCTCGATGTCGACGCCACCGAGGTCGGTGTCGATGATCTGGCGAGGGGTGTAGTTGCCTTCGGAATCGAAGGTCCCGAACTGGGTCTCTTCGAGGGAGGTGTCGGTCATGTACTTTTTCTCGGGAATCGAGCTGACGCTGCGATATCGGACCGCAGTGCCCTGTCAGGGAGACAGCCCCGCAAGGCTAGCCGTGGCGATCACGAGAAACTCCGGTGATGACACATCGGGATCCCGGGGCTCCCACCTGCCCGGCTCGACGGCGTCGATCGAGCGGACGTCGAGCCCCTCGGCCTCGCACAGCAGGCGGAGTTCGCGGGGCGTGAAGCACGTCGTCCACAGGTCGGTGACCGCCACCGTGCCCTCGCCATCGCGGATCTCCGTTGTTTCGCGGTGCACACCCCGGACGGCATCGAATTCGTTGCCGTCGTGCAGGTTGGCGACCTGGAGATAGGCGCTGAAGGCGGTGAACACGAGCGTCCCGCCTGGCCGTAGGGCTCGGGCCATGCCGGCAAGGATCTCGCGATCGGGGTCGAGCCGATCCCCCGCGGCCGGTCCACCGGCGAGGCCGAAGGCGCCCTGACAGATCGACAGTACGAGGTCGAATTCGGCGTGAAAGGGCAGGTCACGGGCATCCTCGCGACCGTAGGTCACCCCGTCAGGGGCGTCGGCGCGGGCCACGTCGAGAAACGTGTCGCTGATGTCGACGCCGTGGACCTCGTAGCCCCGGCGGCCGAGTTCGTTGGCGTGACGCCCCGGCCCGCAGCCCACGTCGAGGATCCGGATACCGGGCTCCAGGCCCAGCCGGGCGATCAACGTGTCGATCTCCCGCGCCGTCCCCTTGGTGAACGAGTAGCGGAGATAGGTGGGACCCATGTGGTCGGCCAACTCCTCGAACCAGTGGTCCATCAGCGTCCACTCGGCGGGGCGTTGAGCGATCCGTAGCGGTAGGCGCCGCTCTGCACGTCGTCATAGCCGAACCGGTGGAAGGTCGCGTCGACGAGGCCCGTGGCGTCTTCCAGGAGCAGCCCTCCCCCGCCGAGGCTGAGCACCTTGCCGTCACCGAGGTAGATGCCGGTGTGGTAGTAGCCGGCCGAGTTGTTCCACGAGTCGACGCGGCTCGAGCCGGTGATGACCTCGCCGCGAACGGCAGTGTCGCTGTCGAACGCCGAAGTGTCGGTGTTGATCTCGTCGACGAAGTTCCACGAGGCGCTGTAGTCGTCCACCAGGAACTCCTCCCCGTCGTCGCCGCCGATGCGCTGGCGGACGATCTGGTCGCTGGCGATGTAGGCGCAGAAGTGCACGAACTCGTAGCACGCCATCTTGCGCGTCTGCATGAAGTCGTCGATGTGTCCGGCGGTGCTGGTCGGCGTCTCGGCGCCGGTCGCCGTCGTCCATTCGAACCAGGGCTCGTCGAACGTGGCCAGATGCCACGCCTGGAACTCGTGGAGTGCCTCCGCGACTCCGGCGAGATCGCCGGTTCCCCGCCACTTCGCGAAGATCTCGTCGAGGTACTCGGCCCGTCGCAGTTCGTCGCCCGACAGGCCGGCCTTGTCGATCTCCATCGTGCGAGACCCGATGAACCGGGAGGGGGCGGGCTCGGGGGTGACGGCCGGTGGGGCGGGGACCGCTGCGGCGGCGGCCGCCGCGGAGGCGAGCGAGGCCGCATCCTCGGCCTCCTGCGCAGCCGAGGCGATGGCGTCGGCCACGGCCCGGCCGATGCATTCCTCATACGCCTTCCTGGCCGCGTCGTGGGCTCGCCAAGCCGCCGTCGCCGCCTCCTCGGCCGACTCGACCGCGGCGCAGGTGGTCTGCTCGTCGCGCCGCGCGGTCGTCAGGTCGGCTTCCAACCCGGTCGCTTCGGTCCGCTTGCGCTCGGTGCGGGCCCGCAGTTCGCTCCGGAACTCCGGCGTGTCGGCCCGTTGCCACTCCGCCTCGACTTCCCCCGCTGTCAGCTCGCCGGCACGGTACTTGTCCCAGACCGGACCGAGCGCCTGGCGCCGAGCATGGAGATCGGTGCTCGTGACCCGGTTGCCCTGGGCGTCTTCGACCCAGGCACCCGCGTCCTGCTCGAACGCGGGCGGCCACGAGCGCTTCAGGGAGGCGAGCTTGCCCTCGATCGCCGTCGTCGCGCGGCGTGCCTCGGCACAGTCCGCCCGGGCCTTGTCGGCCGCACCGGTCGCCGCATCGCCGGCTGCCTTGGCCGCGACCATCTTCTTGCGGAGCTTCTCACAGGGATCACCACCCGAACGGTTGGAGACCCACAGCCACGACCCGACGGCGATCGCTCCTCCGCCGAGAAGGATCAGCAGCAACGGGAGCACCGAGGAGTCGTCGCCGGAATCCGCTGTGTCGGGCGGGGCCCCCGTCTGGTCATCTGCGGTTGGCGCGTCATCCACCGAATCGACGGCGTCGCTCGTCGGCGACTCGTCGACCGGGGTCGAGTCGGGCGGCGTCTCGACCGTGAACGCGTCGTCGATCGTCTGGGCCAGCGCCGGCGCGTCGATGGCGAACGGGCGCGGGACGAAGGTCGCGAGGTCGTCGACCGGCACGGTGCCCGGCAAGGACGGGAAGGCGCTGCTGCCCACTGCGCCCTCGACCTGCTGCGGGCCTTCCTGCACGAACGAGGCGAACCCGAACGATCCGCCATCGAGCACCTGGTGGGGCAGCTCGAAGAGGGTCACGGAATCCGCGACGGCAACGTTGCCGAACGGAGGAATCTCACTCCAGAAGCCGTTCTGGAACGAGAAGCCGAACGTCTCGTGTCGCACTTCGGCCGTGGCCGGGTCGGCCTGGGCACGGATCCCGAGGATGGTGTTCGCGCCGTTGAAGATGTCGCCCGCGAAGCTGCCGTTGTAGATCGGCCCGCCCCCGATCGTCTGACCCGATGGCAGCACGACGGCCTCGGGGATCTGGAGGCGGAGGATGTTCTCGGCCCGGCCGCCGTCGCCGCCGGGAAGGAAGGGGTCGGCCTGTTGCACGACCACCACGTCGGCGCCCTGCGCGTAGTCGTCCGGCAGGAAGGTGCGGTCGATGTCGCCGTCGCCGACCAGGAGGTAGCCGTCGAGGTCGCCCTCGAAGGCGGTGGGTGAATCGAAACCGAAGATCGGCCGACCGCTGCGAGGAGCCCCGCCCGTCGGGTCGCCCGAGAGAACGAGGTGGTCGGCGAACCGATCGAAGACGGCATGCAGTTCGGCATCGTCCGACGTCAACGGCTGGGCCGGGTCGACGAGATCGCCGTAGGTCCACGGACCGCCGCCAGACCGCTCCGTGAAGTACGGCAGCACCTCACCCGGATCGGAGTACGGCACGTTCCCGGCCAACCCGGCGAGGTAGACCTCCCGGGTCGCCTCCTCGCTCAGTCCGTCGATCGGGGTCAGCGCCAGGTCGAGTCCGGCCACTCGGGCGATGGCGGGCCCGTCGGCCGCCAACGCGTCGACGGGGATGCGAACGCCGCCGTACCCGATGATCGGATTGCCGATGTCGGTGGGCGAGTTCGTGAAGTTGTCGAACAGCCCCGACTCGACGGGCTCCGCGGTGAAGCTCTGCCCGAAGTCGAAGCCCTGCATCGTCTGCTCGATCGGAGCGGCGACGCCGCCCCGAGCCGGGGCGGCGACGGCCGAGACCGCCACGAACAGGGCCAGGATCGCCGTTCCCACCGATCGCGTGCGCGTGATGTTCATCCGGCCACTGTCGACCGGTGGCGTCATCGGCGCATCACCCACGACCGCTCAGGCCTTCGCGTCAGCCCAGGTGTCGGCGACCTTCAGGTCGATTTCGAGAGGAACCCGCAGGTCGAAGGCATCGCGCATGATCTCTCGGGTGAGCGCCGACGCACGCTCGACTTCGGCATCGGGTGTCTCGAGGATGATCTCGTCGTGCACCTGGAGCACGATGCGCGTGGCGAGCCCCTCGTCGTCGATGGCCTTGTCGAGCCGGACGAGCGCGACCTTGAAGATGTCGGCCGCGAGACCCTGGATCCCGGCGTTCATCGCCTGGCGTTCGCCCGCCTGGCGGATCTGACGGTTCCCCGACGACAGTTCGGGGATCTGACGGCGGCGGCCGAACAGCGTCTCGGTGTAGCCCCGCGCTCGCGCCTCCTCGACGGTGTCGTCCATGTACTGCTTCACCGACGGGAACGCCTGGAAGTAGGACTCGAGGATCTCCGAGGCTTCCGACACCGCGATGTTGAGCCGCTGGGCCAGCCCGTAGGCCTCCATGCCGTAGGCGAGGCCGTAGGAGACCATCTTCGCCTTCGAACGTTCCTCGACGTGGACATCGGCGGGGTCGATCCCGAATACTCTCGCTGCCGTTGCCGTGTGGATGTCGTCGCCCGCCTCGAAGGCCTCGATCAGCCCCGGATCCTCGGCCAGATGGGCGATACAACGGAGCTCGATCTGGTCGTAGTCGGCGATGAGGAGCTTGTGCCCCTCGGGCGCGACGAAGGCGGTGCGGAACACGCGTCCGCGTTCGGACCTGACCGGAATGTTGTGGAGATTGGGTTGATCCGAGCTCAGGCGGCCGGTGCGGGCGACGGTCTGCTGGAATGTCGCCCGAATCCGATTGCCCTCCCCCACCTCGGCGACGAGGCCTTCGCCGTAGGTCGAGCGGAGCTTCTCGATCTCGCGATAGGCGAGCAGATGATCGACGATCGGGTGCTCGCCGCGCATCTTCTCGAGCGACTGCGCATCGGTGCTGTAGCCCGTCTTCGTCTTCTTTCCCGGCGTGAGGCCGAGTTCGTCGAAGAGCACTTCTCTGAGCTGCTTGGTCGAGTTGACGTTGAAGTCGTGACCGGCCTCGGCGATCACCGCTGCGCGCAGCCCTTCGGTCTCCGCCGTGAGTTCGTCGCGGATCCGCTTCAGGACCTCGGGGTCGACACCGATGCCCCGGTGTTCCATGCGGGCCAACACCCGCACCAGAGGAACCTCGAGGTCGTCGTGCAGCGCCACCGACCCCTGCGCCGTCATGGCCTCGGTGATCGGCCCGACGAGCCGGTCGACCGCCAGCGCGGCGCGACAGGGCTCGGCCGCCACGTCCTCCTGGTCGCCGCCGAGGTCGAGCTGGCCGTCGGGGGGACCCGACGCAGGCAGCTCGAGACCGGCGTACTGATAGAGGAGTTCGCCCAGGTCATAACGGTTGTCGGCCGGATTGAGCAGATAGGCGGCGAGCCGCGTGTCGACCCGGAGATCCCGCATGTCCACGTCGAAATCGAGCAGGCGGCGAGCGGTCGCCTTCGCCCCGTGCATCGCCACCGGACGGCCATCGGCACCGAGGAGGTCGCGCAACGCGTCGAGGACCTTCTCGTCGGTGATCACGTTGCCGGGCACGAAGCCCACTTCGGCCGCCTTCCCGTCGATCACGAACGCCAGTCCGGCATCGATCCCCTCTTCGGGCACGGCCAGCGCCAGCACGCCGCTTCCACCGCCGGCCGCCGTGAGCGCCGCCGCTGCCTCGTCGGCCGTCGGGAACGTGGTGATCTCTGCTTCGAGCACCTCAGCGGCCGGTCCCGCTTCGCCACCGACCGCGGCGACGAGTCGTTCGTGCAGCGTGCGGAACTCCAGGAAGTCGAAGAGCTTGCGGACTTCGTCGCTGTCGTGTTCGCCCTTGTTCAGGTCGTCGATCCCGACGTCGAGGTCGACGTCGCGCACCAGGATCATCATCTCGACGTTGTTGCGGACATTGGCCTCGTTGGCGGCCAGGCTCTCGCGGAGTTTCGGGGTCAACTCGTCGATCGCGGCATAGATGCCATCGATACCGCCCCGCTCGTTGATCAGCTTCGCCGCAGTCTTCTCGCCGACGCCGGGGACTCCCGGGAGATTGTCGGAGTTGTCGCCCCGGAGTGCGGCGTATTGGACGTAGTCGACCGGCTTGACACCGGTCCGCTCGAGAATGCCGGCCTCGTCGTAGAGGGCGTAGTCCGAGACGCCGCGCTTGTTGTAGAGGACCTTGATGTGTGGGTCCTCGACCAGTTGGTAGCTGTCGCGGTCGCCGGTCACGACGATGACGTCGTCGCCACGGTCCCGGCCCTGTGTGGCCAGGGTGGCGATGATGTCGTCGGCCTCGAACCCGACCATGTCGATCGACGGGATCTTCAGCGAGTCGAGTACCTCACGGACCAGACCCATCTGCTGGCGCAGGATGTCGGGCGCCGAGTCCCGCTGCGCCTTGTAGGTCGGCGTCATTTCGTGACGGAAGGTCGGCTCGGGACGATCGAAGGCCACGCCGATGTGGTCAGGCTGGTGGTCCTTGATCAGGTTGATCAACATCGAGGTGAAGCCGAACACGGCGTTCGTGACCTGCCCGGAAGCGGTCGCCATGTCGGTCGGGAGAGCGAAGAACGCGCGATAGGTCAGCGAGTTCCCGTCGATCAGCATCACTTTGGCCATTGCCGGCGACCCTAGCGCTCGAAGTCAGGGGACGAGCGTGCCGGCCAAGACGTCGGTGGCGGCCTCGCCCATCGTCCGTCGACTCGACATCGCGGACTGCTGCAGGAACCGAAACGCCTCGGCCTCGCTCATCCCATGGTCGTCGATCAGTCGGCCCTTGGCTCGGTCGACGAGCTTGCGGATCTCGAGCTGGTCGGCGAGTTCGCCCACCTGCGCACCGAGTGCCCGCAGCTCGCGGAACCGCGCCAACGCGGTCTCGATCGCCGGCACGAGCTCGGCCCGTTGGTACGGCTTGACCAGGTAGGCCATCGCACCGGCATCGGTCGCCCGTTCGACCAGGTCACGTTGGCTGAAGGCAGTGAGCAGCACGACCGCCGTCCGACCGTCGTCGGCGATGGCGCGGGTCGCCTCGATGCCGTCGAGGCCCGGCATCTTCACGTCGAGCAGCGCGATCTCGGGCTGGAACTTCGCGACGAGCTCGACGGCCTCGTCGCCGCGGCCGGTCTCGGCAACCACCTCGTAGCCCTCGTCCCGGAGGATCTCGACGAGATCGAGGCGGATGATGGCCTCGTCCTCGGCGACGACGACCCGGGTGGGCGCCGTCACGTGTTCGCGGTGAGCCGGTCGAGCAGGTCGTCCTGGTACTGCTCGAGTTCCGCGATCTTCGCGATCGCCTTGTCGCGTGAGGAGCGCAGCCGGTCGGCGTGGCGGCTGGCCTTGCGGTGTTCCTTCTCTGCGAGCGGCGTTTCGGAGACGAGGGCGCGGATGCGGGCGTCGTCCTCTTCGCCGGCCAGCTGGGCGAGGTGTTCCTCGGTGACCCGCAGGTCGTCGCGGAGCGAACGCAGCTGCTCTCCCACCTTGCGCAGTTTGCGCTCTACCTGGGCATTCGCGGCGGAGGACGGCATGGCGATCACCTTAGGCTGTGTGCATGCGTTTGTTGAGCGCTTTGCTGGTGACGGTCATCATGTCGGCGACCGCGTGCGGCGATGGCACGGCCGGCGGCTCCTGCCTCGAGGTCCGCGAGCCGGAAGACCCTTTGAGCATCCAGCACGTGATCGATCCCGATGCCGTCGTGTTCCGGACCAACCCGCCGACCTCGGGCCCGCACCTCGCCGGGCCTGCACTCGAGGGGATCGTTGCGCAGCCGATCACCGGCGCGGCCCAGGTGCGCACGCTCGAGTCCGGTGCCGTCGTCGTACAGTACGAGGATGCCGCGGCGCTCGACAGCCTGCGTCCGTTGCTCGACGACGGCGCCGCGCGCTTCGTGATCGCTCCCGCCGTGGCGCTTCCGTCACCGGTCGTCGCCACGGCCTGGACGTGGAAGCTCACCTGCGATGGACCCGACGTCGCCCGGATTCTCGAGTTCGCAACGGCGCGGACCACCGCGGCTCCCGGGATCGACTGAAGGGTCAGGCTTCGACGCTGTCGCCTTCGACGCTGTCGCCCTCGACCACCGCTGCGAGGCGCTCGAGTGTGGCTTCGAGATTTGCGGGGTGCTTCTTGGGGTAGCCCATCAGCTCGATGAACTTCGGAGAGCGCGCCGTCGACCAGTCGAAGGTGTGGGTGACCATCGTCGAGTCGCCGACCGGCTCGAGCTCGAAGCGCCACCGGTGCTTGCCGAAGTGCGCCCACGCGATGAGTCGATCCTGCTCGAACTCCACGACGGTCGACCACATCTTGTACGGGACGCCCATCTTCATGTCCATGCGGAACTTGTCGCCGAGCGTCAGGTGATCGGGTCCCTCGATGCTGTCGCGCAGGGATCCCGAGCCGTCGATGCGCACATGACCGGCAGGACTCGAGACGATGGCGAAGATCGCTTCGGGTGAAGCGTGGATGAGGCGGGACCGGGACACGGAGCGAGACGTCATGGGTGCAGCCTCCCACGGCGCACGACGATGTCAGGTGTCGGCCATTTCGAGCATCGAGGAAAACGCCACGCGTTGGGCGTCGAGGTGCGCCGACGCGGCGGGATCCCGGCGCAGCGTCGTCGTGATGTCCGGCACGAAGTGCGTGGTCCCCCGGGGAAAGATGTTGAGCGAAGAGTCGCCATAGCTCGTGACACCGACCTTGTGGCGATCGAAGCAGACGCCGTGGGGGAAGTCGATTCCCGACACGGTCGACACCTGTTCGATACTGCGCCGGTCGACCTTGTAGAACCGGACCAGATCGTTGGTTTGATCAGCGACCGCCACGTGACCGTCGAAGTAGAACACCCCGTCGACGTGGGCACCCGGAAGGTCGGCGTAGGCGACGACCTGGAACCCGGGACGATCGAGATCGACACGGACCACCGCGATCCGACTGTTGTACTGCTCCCCTGCTTCGGAGGTCGGCGACCCGTCACACAGCGGCAGGATCAGGTGGTTGTCGTCGAGATAGGTGGCGTCCTTGGGCCGCCAGCCGGCCAGCTCGAACGTGAAGACCTCGTCGCCCGACCCGACCTCGTGGATCCTGACACGGCAGGTCCCACCGCTGTTGACGATGCAGACGTGACGTCCGTCCGGGGTGAACTCGACACCGTGGGTGAATCCCGGCTTCTTCTCGGGGATCTCGATCTCGCGCAGGAACGTCAGGGTCGACCGGCCGACTCGGTAGAGCGACACGGACGGGACCCGACAATTCGACACCGCGACCACGCCCTTGCCGTTGTAGGAGAGCAGGTCGTTGATGGTGGGCTGGCCGGCCGCCTCGGTGATGACGGTGTCGAGCACCCGGTACTCGTCGGAGAACCGCCGGCGCTGGACGAGATGCAGCGTCTGGCCGGCGAGGTGCGACACCAGGAGGCGACGATGCGGCAGGAAGACGACATCGGTGGCGGTCGCCAGGCGCACCTGGGGACCGGCGTAGAACTGTGTGGTGTTACTGATGTTCTCGTCGTCCACGACGATCTTGATCGAGCGGCGGCTCATGGTGGAACACTAGCGATGACCCTCGGCTCGCCGAGGCACCCGAACCCCGACGCTCTTCACGGAACGTACTGCTCGCAGATGGCCGTCACGGTGCCGCCGTCGAACGTCAGCCAGAACGTGGAGAACGGCGTCGTCGCCAGATAGGACGGCAGTTCCGAGAGCGTCCCCGCGGTGACGTCGGCGGAGCCATCGGTCTCGAGCCGAACGAGTCGGACGTCGGCCCCCTCGGCGACCGACGCCTCCCGCACGAGAGGGTTGTCGTTGCGGATGAAGTAGTCGTTCGGCGGGCCGTCCGGGTCGTCGGGATACTCCTCGTGCCACGCGTCGCCGGCGTCCTCACCGCTCAGCCACTGGACGACATCGAACTCGATCAGATTGGAGGAGGCGTCGAACGACACGATCTCCGCCGAGTACGTGCCGCGATCGGCATCGAAGACCGCTGGGCTCGACCCCGGGCGCCGCGGACAGTCCCCGGTGCCCTGCACACCCAACACGACGGCGCCGTAGTCCACGAAACCCGCTTCCAGCCCCGGGCCGCCGAGGCAGAGTGCCGACACGACGAGCTCACCGGTCGCGGCGTCAGCCGGCAGCACCCAGGTCGTCGACCAGTCGCCTGCCGCGTCGGGGGTTGCGTCGGCCACCCGCTGCTCGTCGTACTCCGGCACGAGTTCGAAGCTCACGTGGCCGGGTTCCTCACTCGGCGGATGAACGGCCGCCGCGTCCCGGACACGCCCGTCGACCACCGCGCCGACGACGACGAAGTAGTCGAAGCCGGTGTCGTCGGCCCAGGACGCATCGCCGGGGCACCCGGACCCTGCGACGACCACGGGCTCACCTGCAGCCACGTTGGTCGGCGTCACGTCGAACTTCGGTGGGCGCTCTGCGTCGTCGGCCGGGGTGGAGGGCGGGGTGGAGGGCGGGGTGGAGGGCGTGGAGGAGGTCGTGGTCGACGACGTGGCATCCGACGGTGCGGGCTCGGAGCAGCCCGCGATGCAGGCCACGACGACGAGGGCGAGCACGAATCGTTTCACTGCCGAAGCCTAGGCCTCACGCCGAGAGCGCCCGGGTGCGGGCCCCGACCCAGCACGCTCGTGCACGACGTTGGCGACCATCCGCAGAAACTCTCATATTCTCCATCCGCGATAGTGACATCTTCTGCAAACGTTCTACGCTTCGCGTTCATGACCACACACACATCGGGGGCTCCGGTGGGCTCCGAACCGCCGTACTTTCCGACCATCGGTGAACGCGTCCGCGGTGTCGCCAAGGGACTGCTCGTCGCCGTCGGCCTTCGCCGAGCGAGACGAGCCGATGGATCACTCGCCCCGCGCAGGACACGCCGCCTTCTCGGCATCCTCTCCGCCGCCTTCACCTTCTGGCTCCTCGGATCGGTGATCGCGGTGGTACCCGCGGGCAGCGTCGGCGTGCCGGTGACCTTGGGCCATGCCGGCACCGGGCTCGACCAGGGGATACACCTGACCTGGCCCTTCACCGAGGTGAAGCCGATCTCCATTCGCACCACGGCCTACACGATGGCCGCGACCAGCGGCGAAGGTGACCGCGGCAGCCAGGACGACTCGGTCCAGGTGCTCGGCGCCGACGGTGCCTCGGGGACCGTCGACTCGACGGTGCTCTTCCGCGTCGAGGAGAACCGGGCGTCGCAGGTCTATGTCACGCTCGGCCAGGACTTCATCAGAACCCTCATCCGCCCGTCGGCCCGCTCCTGCATCCGCTCGGTGTTCACGGAGTTGGCGATGGTCGACGCCGCCACGACCGGCTGGCAGGACATCGAAGACGAGGTGACCCGCTGCATGGGCGACAAGCTCGATGGCCGGGGCATCCTCCTCGAAGACTTCCAGCTGCGCGAGGTCCGTCTCGAAGACACTCTTCAGCGAGCCGTTACCGCCAAGACCGCCGCCGAGCAGAACGCCGAACGGCAACGGTTCGAGCTGGCGATCGCCGAGGCCAAGGCCGAGATCACCAGGGTCGACGCGAAGGCGACAGCCGACTCGCAACAGATCCTCGCCTGTGGCGGCGTCGAGACCGAGGCGCTGGACCCGCGCGGCAACACCTATATCGAGGTCGTGCCGAACCCCGTCGAGGACTGTTCGCAGGCGCAGCTCACACCCCAGTACCTCCAGTGGACCTACATCCAGGCCCTCCAAGGCCTCGTCGACTCGCCCAACAACAGCACGATCATCCTGCCGTTCGATCAGAATCTCACGCCGCTGCTGAACATCGGCGGTGACACGGCGCCGCCGGCATCGGTCGACACCAGCGTGGACTCGACGCCACCGGCCACGACACCGGCCGATGGCACTGCGTCCGGCGACGCGGCGACGAAACTCATCGCGCCCGGCAACTGAGCGCGATCGGTGCCCGGGGCGGGACTTGAACCCGCACGCTCGTGAAAGCAACGGATTTTGAGTCCGTCGTGTCTGCCAATTCCACCACCCGGGCGAGTGTGCGTCCGCGCAGCGTAGCCTTCCCGGCATGGCGCCCCGCACCCGGAATCGAATCGTTCGGCTGCTCGTCGTCGTTGCGGTGATCGTCGCGCTTCGCGAGGCATCGATCCGCCGACACGAGTCCGCGCTCCACGACTGGCCTCGTCCGTCGTGAGCCGGAAACTCGCCTCCGCCGTCGCGTCCCTCGCCCTCGTGGCAGCGAGCTGCGGGGGTGATGCCGCCACGACGAGCCCGACGACCACGACTGTCGCGCCGCCAACCACCACGAGCGTCGCCACGACAGCACCGCCCACATCCGACACCGAGAGCGTTGGATGGAGTCTCGTTGCCGACGGTGCACCGTGGGGCGGCCGGGCCGGGTTGCGCGTCGTCGAGCTCGACGACGCGCTCTTCGTGCTGGGCGGGCGGACACCCAAGGACTCCGAGGTCCCCGGCGACAGCATCATCTGGGGCGACGTGTGGCGAAGCGACGACGACGGCGCGTCGTGGACCGAGGTCGACCTCGGCGACGACACCGCGACGTGGCCGGCTCGCGCCTACTTCCAAGCCGTCACCATGGGCGGCGAGATCTTCGTGATCGGTGGCCAGGACTTCGGCCTCGAAGCAAACCCGTTCTGCGCCCTCCTCGAGCAGGGCATCGCCCCGCCGCCGGGTCTCGGGATCGACCCCGATGCGCCCTGTCCCGAGTTCGTGCCCACCTCGAACTTCTTCAACGATGTGTGGGCCTCGAGCGACGGCATCACATGGGAGCAGCGCACCGCCGCCGCGCCGTGGGCGGGCCGAGCCGGTCTCAGCGCCGTGGCGCTCGACGACGCCCTGTACGTCTTCGGCGGCTCACAGAACGACGACAGCTCGATCATCGGTGCCAACGGTCCGGAGCGCGTCTACTACAACGACGTCTGGCGATCCGCCGACGGTGTCGACTGGGAGGAGCTCACCGCTGCGGCACCTTGGGAGCCGCGCGCCGGCGCATCCACGCTCGTTCGCAACGGCGAGATCTGGCTCTTCGGGGGTGAGGACGGGTTCACCTGCTCGCCACTGCCCGACTGCGACGCTCCCTATTTCAACGATGTCTGGAAGACTCCCGATGGGATCGAGTGGACCCGCGTGACCGAGGCGGCGGCGTGGAGCCCCCGACCCGGCCACCAGTGCGAGCTGCTCGGCGAGGAGTTCGTGTGCTTCGGCGGATTCGGCCTGATCGAGAATCCCGACGATGTCTGGCGAAGTCCTGACGGCATCGAGTGGACGCTGCTCCCCGGAAGGCCGTGGAACGCAGCGGAGCCGGCCGACGTGCGCTACGACTTCGACTCGATCACCATCGAAACCGAGACAGGTCCGGCGATTCTGACGGTCGGCGGCGACCGCGAGACGTTCGACTTCAGCGATCCCGAGAACTACCTGCGGGTCGACGACGATGTGTGGCGTCTCGGCCCGTGACCGCAATCACGTGACCCCTACCAGCGGGTAACGAAACCAACTGGAAGGATCGCGGGTCAGAACGCTCACGCAAGCCTTCGGAGGCACCCGCACATGATCGTCTTCACCTACCCGGGCCAGGGCTCGCAAGCACCCGGAATGGGTTCCGCGTGGGCCGACCACCCGTCGTGGGAGCTGGTCGACGAGGCATCGGAGGCCGCCAACCGAGACGTCGCCGCGCTCCTGCTCGACACCGACGCCGACGAGTTGACGATGACACGCAACGCGCAGCTCGCGACCTTCGTGACCTCGATGGTCGTGCTCGACGCGGTGAGCCGGGTGGGCGCGGAGGCCGTTGCCCACGCCGGCCACAGCCTCGGTGAGTACTCGGCGCTGACCGCAGCCGGCGCCCTCGATTTCAGCGACGCCGTCCGCCTCGTCAACGAACGCGGTGACGCCATGCAGTCCGCGGCCGACGAGCAGCACGGCACGATGGCCGCGCTCCTCGGCCTCGAGGACGACCAGGCCGACATCGCCTGCCAGCGAGCCGCCGGCGAGGTGTGGATCGCCAACTACAACGCTCCGGGACAGGTCGTCATCGCCGGGGTGCCCGATGATCTCGACAGGGCGTGCGAGATCGCCAAGGAACTCGGCGCCAAGCGGGCCATGCGGCTGCCGGTCGGTGGAGCGTTCCACACGCCGCTGATGGCGCCGGCCCGGGACCGTCTGCGCAAGGCGATCGATCAGGTCGAGTTCCGTGCGCCGGAGCAGCCCGTCTACGCGAACGTCGACGGCGTCGCCCACGACGACGCCGCCGACTGGCCCGACCTGCTGGGAGCCCAGCTCTGCTCGCCGGTGCGCTGGCGCCAGACCCTTCGCAACCTCGAGGACGACGGCTTCACCACCTATGTCGAACTCGGCCCCGGCACGGTCCTCACCGGCCTGGTGAAGCGCACGGTCAAGACCGGCAACCGGATCAACATCGCGACACCGGCGGACCTCGACGGGCTGCTCGAACAGCTCGCGGGCAAGCCACAAGCCGACGCGGGTGTTCTCGAAGGCGAGCATCTCTTCGCGACCGAGCGTCTCGTCGTGTCGCCCGCAACGGGCGTGTTCGTGCTCGGAGCCGGTGTCGAGGCCGGCATGTCGATCTCGGTCGGCGACGTGATCGGCACGGTCGGGTCGCACGACGTCATCTCGTCCTTCGCGGGCGAGGTGATGGGCGTGCTCGCGCTGGAGGGCGAGCGCGTGGGGTCCCGCCAGCCCATCGCGTGGCTGCGGACACGCTGAGATGACGATTCGCATCAACGGCATCGGAACGGCGCTGCCCGAGAAGATCCTGACCAACGACGACCTCTCCACGATGATGGACACGTCCGACGAATGGATCCGCGCCAGAGCGGGCATCGGCGCCCGCCACGTCGGCGGCGTCACCTCGGAGATGGCCGTGGAAGCCGGCGCCAACGCCCTGGCGGCGGCCGACCTCGGTCCTGACGACATCGACCTGCTCGTCCTCTGCACGACGACTCCCGACCAGCGCTTCCCGGCGACGTCCGCCGTCGTTCAATCGGCACTGGGCCTCACCTGTGGCGCGTTCGATGTCAACGCCGTGTGTGCCGGGTTCACCTACGGGTATGTCGCCGCCTACGGGATCATGTCGATCCCGACCGGACCCGACCGGGTTCTGCTGATCGGCAGCGACACCATGTCGAGCATCACCGACTGGACCGACCGGGGCACGGCGATCCTCTTCGGCGACGGTGCCGCCGCGGTCGTCATGGAGAAGCATCGACAAGGTGAGATGCTCGCCTTCGATCTCGGCGCCGACGGCAACCTGCAGCCGATCCTCTACTGCGATCACGACGGGTTCATCCAGATGGAGGGCCGCGAGGTCTTCAAGAAGGCGGTGCGCGCGGTCGCGCAATCCGTCGACAAGGTGCTCGCGAAGGCCGGCATCTCACCAGCGGAGGTCGACGTCGTCCTCCCCCATCAAGCCAACATCCGCATCATCGACGCCGTGTGCCAGCGCATCGGCATTCCGATCGAGAAGACCCACAACGTCCTCGAGACCACCGGCAACACCTCCGGGGCGTCGATTCCGCTCGCGATGGCCAAAGCCGAGGCCGACGGCGTGCTCGTGCCAGGTGCCATCGTTCTCATGTCGGGATTCGGCGCGGGCATGGCCTGGGGTTCCGCCGTGCTGCGCTGGTAGGAGGAGAGACCCATGAACGAATCCACCGAACGCGTCGTTCTCGTGACCGGCGGCAACCGGGGCATCGGCCTCGCGACCGCCAAGCGGTTCCAGGCGGCCGGCCACAAGGTCGCGATCACCGCCCGCAGCGGTACGGCCGACGATGCCGACGGGCTCACGGTCGTGCGATGCGACGTGACGAGCAGCGAGTCCGTCGACGCGGCGGTCGCCGAGATCGAGGAGTCGTTGGGCACGATCGAGATCCTCGTGAGCAACGCAGGGATCACCAAGGACGGACTCGTCCTGCGGATGAGCGACGACGACTTCACCGACGTGGTCGACGCCAACCTCACGGGCGGCTTCCGCGTCGCCCGGCGAGTCGTGAAGGGCATGATGCGGGCCCGCTGGGGGCGCATGGTCTTCGTCTCGTCGGTCGTCGGTCTCGGCGGACAGGCCGGGCAGGCCAACTATGCCGCGTCCAAGGCCGGGCTGGTCGGCCTGGCCCGCTCACTGGCGAAGGAGTTCGCCAGCCGCAACATCACCGTCAACGTCGTCGCACCGGGGCCGATCGAGACCGACATGCTCGCCGCACTCAACGACGAGCAACGAGCCGCGATGTTGGCCATGGTGCCTGCCGGCCGGCTCGGTGCCCCCGACGAGATCGCCGCCGCCATCGCCTTCCTCGCATCCGAGGACGCGGGATACATCACGGGTACCGTGCTTCCCGTCGATGGCGGCCTTTCCATGGGCTGATCAGGCCAAGCTGACTAGCCTCGACCCACAACCCAACCAGGGAGAACCCAGTGAGTGACAACTTCGAGCGCTTCAAGAAGTGCGCAGTCGACGTGCTTTCCGTCGACGAAGCCCAGATCACCCCCGAAGCCACGTTCGAGAGCCTCGATGCCGACAGCCTCGACCTCGTCGAGCTCGTCATGGCGCTCGAGGAAGAGTTCGACGTCAATGTCGAAGAGGAAGAGCTCGAGGGCGTGACCACGATCCAGGGTGCGTTCTCCCTCGTCGAGTCGAAGCTCTGAGATGAAGGGTCGTCGGGTCGCCGTCACCGGGATCGGCGTCGTGGCCCCGTGCGGGGTCGGCGTCGATGCGTTCTTCGAGGGGCTCTGTTCGCCGGCGCCGGTCGGGCCGCGCATCCTCGAGGACTTCGATCCGACGCTCTACTTCGACAATCCCAAGGAAGCCCGCCGCAGCGACCGCTTCAGCCAGTTCGCGCTCGCGGCTGCCGAGGAGGCGTTGGCCCAGGCCGGAGAGATCGACGCCGACCCGACGCGCCGGGGGACCTTCATCGGCACCGGCGTCGGCGGCATCCAGACCCTCGAAGCCCAGATCGAGGTCCGCATCGAGAAGGGTGAGCGGCGTGTGTCGCCCTTCCTCGTCCCGATGATGATGGCCAATGCCGCTGCTGCCACGCTCTCGATGCGCTACGGCTGGCAGGGCCCCTGTGAGAACACCGTGACCGCCTGCGCGGCCGGCACGCATGCGATCGGCAACGCCGCCCGCATGATCGCCGATGGTCGCTGCGACGCCGTGCTGGCCGGGGGCAGCGAGGCGCCGTTCACGCCGACCGCGGTCGCCGGCTTCAGCAACATGACCGCGCTGAGCAACTCCGGAGTGAGTCGCCCGTTCGACGCCAACCGTGACGGCTTCGTGATGGCCGAAGGTGCCGGTGTGCTCGTGCTCGAGGAATGGGATCGTGCCGTCGCCCGCGGCGCCACGATCCTCGGCGAGGTGCTCGGCTCCGCGTCGACGGCCGATGCCCACCACATCACTGCGCCCGCACCTGGCGGCACCGGGGCCATCAACTGCATGCGACTCGCGATGCAGGACGCGGGGATCACCCCCGCCGATGTCGTCCACATCAACGCCCACGGCACCTCCACCGACAAGAACGACGCTGCGGAGGCCGCTGCGGTCGCCGAGGTCTTCGGCCTTCCCGGCCCGGCCGTCACCTCCACGAAGGGTGTCACCGGTCATGCACTGGGCGGTGCCGGCGCTCTGGAAGCCGTCGCCGTGCTCGCGGCCATGGGCAAAGGCGTCATCCCACCCACGGCCGGTCACGAGCAGATGGACCCCGACATGCCCGCCATCGACCTGGTCGTCGGTGAACCCCGTCCCTGGACCCCGGGTCCCGCGCTGTCCAACAGCTTCGGCTTCGGCGGCCACAACGGCACCATCGTCCTCGGCCCGGCCTGACGCCGGTCACCTGCCGCGACTGCGTCAGGTTGCGTCGACGATCACGAACATCAGCTCGCAACTGGTGGCGAGTTCGCCGTCGACGCTCGCTCGGCCCTCGCCCTTGCCTGCCCGGGCCGACATGCGCGTCATCGTGACCTCGATCTCGAGCGTGTCACCCGGCCCCACCTGACGACGGAAGCGAGCCTTGTCGAGTCCGCCGAACAGCGGCAGCTTGCCGGCGTAGCGCTCGTCGGTCAGCACCGCGAACGCGCCGACCTGGGCGATCGCCTCGCACATGAGCACCCCCGGCAACGTCGGCCGACCCGGGAAGTGCCCTGCGAAGAACGCCTCGTCGCCGGACAGGTGCCACCGGCCTGCTGCCGACGCTCCCGGTGTGATGGCGGTGATCTCGTCGACGAAGAGGAACGGGTCTCGATGGGGCAAGACGTCGATCGGATTCGGGAAGCTCATGGCCCGAACCTAGCCGGGACGCGAATCGGGAGCGGCCGTGGCCGCTCCCGATCAGAGAATCTTCGCCGAGGCGAGGATCAGCTCTTGCCCGCCGCCTTCAGCTTGGAGCCGACGGTCAGCTTGGTACGCGTGCCGGCGGGAACCTTGATCTCCTCGCCGGTCTGCGGGTTGCGGCCGGTGCGGGCCGAGGTCTTGGCCTTCTCGGCCTTGAGCCATCCGGTGATGGCAACCTCGTTGCCCTTGCTCACCTGAGCGGCAATGGTCTCGAACATCGCGTCGAGACATGCACCGGCGTCCTTCTGGCTGACGCCAGCGGACTCGGCCATTGCGGCGACGAGTTCACTCTTGTTCATGTTGTTGCTCCTGTACTCCGTTGTGAAATCCACGGCTATCGCGGGCTTGTGAATTACACGCGAGTCGAAAACGGCACGCGAGTCAAGCATTTCCGCCCTTCGCGTCCCATCGTCTGGCGTGAAATGTTGCGGAAGACGGTCCACTTCTCGACACACAGTGCCAAATCACACGCTCAGAGTGACGCTCACTCCGCGACGTTGCGGAGGAAGTCCGCCGAGCGCACGAAGTAGTCGTCGACGGCGTCGATCACCACCGGCGGCGTGCCCCGCCGTTCTGCGGTTGCGGCGAGGGCGGCGCGCATGTGACGGAGCCACGAGTCGCGCGCGGCGGTGTCGATCCTGAACGGCATGTGTCGCATCCGCAGACGTGGGTGCCCGCGATGCTCGCTGTAGGTGGTGGGGCCGCCCCAGTACTGCACGAGGAACATGGCGAGGCGGGCCTTCGCCCCGGCGAGGTCGGCCGGGTACATCGGGCGCAACACCTCGTCGTTCTCGACACCTTCGTAGAACGCGTCGACGAGGTCGGCGAAAAAGTCGCTGCCGACGACATCGTGGACACTCAGCTCCTGCGGCTCGCTCATCTCGTCGACGCTACCGCCGCGCCGTCATCGGCCGATCGCGATCAGCGCACGGCGGCGAGGCGCGACAGGGAGCGCTGCAGTCGGGCCAGCGACTCGAGCTCGGCGAGACAGCCGGGACACTTCTCGAGATGATCGAGCACCCGGGCGACCTGTCGTGCGTCGAGCTCGTCGTCGAGGAACCCCTCGAGTGCTCGGGCCCAGCGGGCCTCGTGGAGGTGTCTCGGGTGCACGTGTCGCAGGTGCAGGCGTCCCATGCCGCCGAAACCCCACCGCCCCTTCGACCATTCCCGCCGGCGCCCCCGCATAGGCCCGGCGCCGTTGCTAGCTTCGCAGACGCATGTCCGAGTCCGTCGCCGACGACAAGGCCCAGAAGGCGGCGTTCGATCGCTACGTCGTTCCCGAGATCGAGGTGCTCTACCGGGTCGCGCGTTCCATCACCCGGAACCCGACCGACGCCGAGGACCTCGTCCAGGACACCATGCTCCGCGCGTATCGGGCCATCCTGCGTTTCGACGGTCGACACCCCCGCGCCTGGCTCCTCACCATCATGCGCAATGCACAGATCAACCGGGTCCGCCGGAAGCGCCCCGAGCTCCTGCGCGACCCCGACGCGACCATGGAGCGTCTGGCCGACGAGGATTCCGCCGAACTCGGTCCGGAAGGCATCGTGGTCGACTCGGGCTACGACGCCGCCGTCGAGACGGCGGTCCAGTCCCTTCCCGCCAAGTTCCGCACCGTCGTCGAACTCGTCGACATCCAGGGCCTCTCCTACGCGGAGGCGGCCGAGATCATCGGGGTCCCCACCGGCACCGTGATGAGTCGCCTCCACCGTGCCCGTACCCGCATCCGCAAGCATCTCGAATCGAGTGGCGCCTACGTGAACGGACGTCCGGCATGATCCGCCGCAGCTGGGGCCGACGAAACAAGCCCGAGGTGAACTGCCGCGAAGTCGGCAAGGTGCTGCAGAGCTATCTCGATGGCGCCGTCGAGGAGGACTTCGCTCGGAAGATCGCCGGCCACCTCGAGGCGTGCAAGCACTGCGGTCTCGAGTTCGAGACCTACCGGATGATCAAGGCGTCGCTGTCGTCGAGCATGCCGGAGGTCGACCCGGCCGCGGTGGAACGACTCAGGGAGTTCGGCGCGCGGATCAGCGGCGAGACCTCCGGGCCCTAGCCGCGTCGGGACCTTCGGCCCTTCAGGCCGCGCCGGCGCGCTGCGAAGGTGCGGGCATGCGGATTCTTCTCCTCGCCGACAACGACGGTCAGTTTCGCGAAGCGGCCGAACCGCTCGAGCGCAACGGCCACGAGGTCATCGGGTGTCATCCCGACGGGGCGGCCGGCCATCGCTGGCCCTGCTCCGCGATCGACGACGTCTGCCCGCTCGACGACGGCATCGATGCCGCCGTCGCACTCGGCACACCCGACGGCCGACCCGATGCCGGTGTGGGCTGCGTCGTACGCCAACACATCCCGCTCGTGATCGACACGAACCGTAGCGCCAACGAGCTGTGGCCCTTCGCCGCCGCCATGGTCGACGGACTCGGCGATGAGCTCGTGGAGGCCGTCGAGGGCCTCCAGGGCGAGCCCCTCCCCCGGCTCACCGACGCTGCCCGTGGCGCCGTTGCCGGCATTGCCGATCGTCTCGGACTCGAAGGACCGTTCGACACGGTCGTCACCCGTCACCGGCGCAACATCCAGGCCACGACCTACGGTCCTGCATCGACGACCAAGGAACAGCGCGCATCGCTCGCACAGGCCGTGTTCGCCGCTGTCCGCGCCGCGTTGCCGACTGGGGTGACGAACCAGATCAACGTCGCATACGACGTCCGGGAATAGCTCGCCGACGACGTCTGGGAAGCGTCAGACCCGGTCGCGGTAGAGCAGCTCGTTCTCGTCGTCGAAGCAGACGAACAAGACCCGCTCGATCGACGTGCTCGGGAGGGCGGACCGCACCGTGGCGACGGCGATGTCGGCGGCGAGCGGCTTCGGGAACCGGTAGACACCCGTGCTGATGTTGGGGAACGCGACCGACCGGGCACCCAGGTCGTCGGCGACCTCGATGCAGCGCCGATAGGCCGACGCCAGGGTCTCACGGTGCTGGTCGGCGTCGTCGTCGGTCCAGATCGGACCCACGGTGTGGATCACCCACTTCGCAGGTAGATCACCGGCGGGGGTCGCCACCGCGTCGCCGGGATCGCACCCGCCGATCCGACGGCACGCCGCCATGATCGAAGGGCCACCGGCACGGTGGATCGCACCGTCGACACCGCCCCCACCAGCGAGCGCGGCATTCGCCGCGTTGACGATGGCGTCGACTGCGATGGTGGTGATGTCGCCGCGAACGACGGAGATCTCAGCCGGCAGCGGAGTTGCTCTCGCGCTCGCCCTTGACGAAGGCCTCGCGGGCCTCTTCGCCGAGCCCGTGGAGGTTCAGCTCGAAGGTGAAGCCCTGCTCGTAGCGATAGCTGCGGCTCGGGTCGTCGTCGATGCCGTTGAGCGACCGTTTGGCGGCTCGCATGACGGTCGGGTGTTTCGACGCCACCACGCGTGCGACTTCTCGGGCGGTCTCCATGAGCTCGTCGAGCGGGACGACCCGCAGGACGGTGCCCCAGTCGGCGAGCTGTTCGGCCGTCACCGGCTCACAGCTGTAGAGCATCCACCGGAGATGCTTCTCGGGCACCAGTCGACCAAGGTGGGTCGCGGCGCCGAGCGCGCCGTTGTCGATCTCGGGAAGTCCGAACTTCGCACCCTCGGCAGCGACGACGATGTCGGCGCTCCCGGCCAGCCCGATCCCCGTTCCCAAGCAGAAGTCGTTGACCGCACAGATCACCGGCACGGCGCACTCGTAGACGGCGCGGAATGCGTCGAAGCAGGCCTGGTTGACCCCGAGGATCCCCTCGTTGCCGGGCATCGCCTGCATCTCCTTGATGTCGACGCCCGCGCAGAACCCGCGCCCGGCGGCGGTGAGGATCACCGCCGTGACCTCGGGTCGGTGTCGAATGCCGTCGAGCACCTCGGCGATGCGGAGCGTGTCGGCGATCGGCAACGCGTTCACCTTCGGGTTGTCCATGACGAGCTCGAGCACGCCGTCGTCGGTGAGAGCCTCGTGGATGGTCACTTGCGCACCAGCACCGAGGATCCGTGACCGAAAAGGCCCTGGTTGGCGGTGATGCCGACCTTTGCCCCCTCGACCTGGCGGCCTTCGGCCTGGCCGCGGAGCTGCCACGTGAGCTCGCACACCTGGGCGATCGCCTGTGCGGGCACGGCTTCGCCGAATGCACCGAGGCCACCCGAGGGATTCACGGGGAGTCGACCGCCGATGGTGGTCACGCCGTCGTTGAGGAGCTTCTCGGCCTCGCCCTCGGGACAGAAACCGAGCTGCTCGTACCAGTCGAGCTCCAGCGCCGACGAGAGGTCGTAGACCTCGGCGACATCGATGTCGTCGGGGCCCAGGCCGGCCTCGGCGTAGACCCGGTCGCCGATCGACTGCTTGAAGCCGCGCTCGGGCCGACTCGTGGCCCCGGCCGAGTCGGTCGCGATGTAGGGCAGGTCGATGACGGTGTCGGGGAAGGTCGGCGTGACGGTGGAGATCCCTGCGACACGGACCGGGTCGGCGTGGCCATGGGCCCTGGCGTACTCCATCGACGACACCACGATGGCGGCGCCACCGTCGGATGTCGCACAGATGTCGAGCAGCCGCAGCGGGTCGGACACGACCGGCGAGTTCATGACGTCGTCGATGTCGTATTCCTTCGTGAACCGTGCCCTCGGGTTGTGGACCGAGTGGCGGCTGTTCTTGACCTTCACCCGGGCGAAGTCCTCCTGGGTGGCGCCGTAGACATCCATCCGGCGGCGGGCCTGCAAACCGAAGTAGACGGGATTCGTGGCCCCCACGAGCTTGAACCGCAGCCAGTCCATGTCGTCGGGACGATCGCCCTCGTTGGGGGCGAGGAAGCCCTTGGGTGTGGTGTCGGCCCCGACGATCAGGGCGACGTCGGTCGCCCCCGAGAGGATCTGACCCCGAGCCACCTGCAACGCCGTCGCACCCGAGGCGCATGCGGCGTAGGAGGAGGCGACCTGGGCGCCGTTGAAGCCGAGCTTCTGGGCGAAGGTCGATCCGGCGACGTAGCCCGGGTAGCCACATCGCACCGTGATCGCGCCGGAGACGAAGCCGACGTCGTTCCAGTCGACTCCTGCGTCGGCCAACGCCTCACGGGCGGCAACGGTGCCGTAGTCGGTGAAGTTCCGGCCCCACTTGCCCCACGGGTGCATACCCACGCCGAGGATCGCGATCTCTTCCATCAGCCGTTCTCCCCTGCGTGCACGGGCTTCCATTTCCAGACCATGTATTCGTTCTCGTCGTCTTCGTAGAGGGTGTCGAGGACCAACTCGACCTCGGTGCCGACCGAGAGGTCGGCGGGGGTGACGCCCTGCACGCACTGCCCCAGCACGACCATCTGTTCCTTCTCGAGCTGGACCGCGGCGATGGTGATCGGCTCGTACGGGTCGGTGTTGGGGACGAAGGGTGGCGGGGGCTGATAGTCCGAGGACGTGTAGGACCAGACGGTGCCGGTCCGCGAGAGCAGGACCTCCTCCAGCTCCGCCCCGACTGCGGCCGGGTCGCCTCCGGCGACATGCTTCGGGAAGAAGTACGTCTCCCGTCCGGGCACCTTGCCGCCGATGAGCCGGGGCTCGTCGTCCATGGTGAACATGCCTTCGACCACTGGCACTCGCTGCTTCGTCACGGTGGTTGTCTCCCGTCGGGAATCTGACGCACCGTCAGAGTAACGGTTACCGTCACCGACCATGAACGCAAGCCAGTACAACCAGAGCATCTCCAGTTGGGACGACTTCCCCGTTCACCAGACGTCGGAGTACATCCGGCACGTGGCGACCAGCGATCGGAACTTCTACGACCGCTACTACTTCAACCTCCACCCCAGCTCCGACGAGTACTTCGCGATCTTCGGCCTCGGCGTCTACCCCAACCTCGGCACGACCGACGCGTTCCTGGCGGTGACCCGCAACGGCGTGCAACGCATCATGCGGGCGTCGAAGCCGCTCGAGGACCGCATGGACATCTCGGTCGGTCCGTTTCGGATCGAGATCATCGAGCCGCTCCACAAACTGCGGGTCGTGGTCGAACCCAACGAGGCCGACATCTCGATGGACATCACGTGGACGGGTAGCCACCCTGCGTTCGAGGAGCCCCGGCAATACATCCGCAGTCGCGGCACCGTCATGTTCGACACCCAGCGCTTCGCCCAGTGCGGCCGCTGGGAGGGACAGATCACCATCGCCGGCGAGGAGATCGCGGTGACACCCGACATCTGCGGCGGGTCCCGCGACCGCAGCTGGGGTGTCCGTCCCGTCGGCGAGAAGCAACCCGACGGCATCCGCCAGTCGATCCACACCATGGCCGGCATGTGGAACTACATGCCGATGGACTTCGGCGACCATTCGATCATCTACATGTGCCACGAGGAGCCGTCCGAGAACCGGCCGCTGGAAGAGGCGATGCGGGTCTGGAAGGACCCGACTCGCGAGCCCGAATGGCTCGGCCATCCGCAGTGGGAGCACGACATGATTCCGGGCACTCGCCTCCTGAGCGGCAGTCGGATCACGTTCCCCGACGCCCCCGAGGGTCCGATCACCGTCGACTGCAAGCCGCTGCTCACCAACTTCATCTCGATCGGCACCGGCTACGGGATGGACGAGGACTGGCGCCACGGCATGTGGCAGGGCGAGGAGGAGGTCGTCCAGGCGCTCGAGTACCAGGTCGACGAGATCAGGCCACTCGCCCAGTACGGCGTGGTCGACTCGGTCGGCGAGTTCACCTACGACGGCAAGACGGGCTACGGCCTCTACGAACACGGCTTCTTCGGCCCGTTCGAGAAGATGAACCTCCACGATCAGGGCGACGTCCACCCCTAGTACCTCCGCCCTCCTCGCCTCCACCCCTACGCGCTGCGTCGGTCCTACGCTGGCGCGCACATGGCTCCCCTGCCGCCGCCACCGCCGCCCCCACCGCGACTGCCACCGCCGGCCCCGCCGGGGCCCTCCGGGTCGATCCACCGAGCGACCTACGACCACGAGGTGTCGCGCTGGGGCATCGGCGACGCCCTGCTGTCCATGGCGCTGTTCTTCACCGTCTCCATCGCCATCGGATTCGTCGCCTATTTCGCGATCGACGGCACGGTCATCACCGGGTTCTGGCTGCCGGCGGTCGTCGCCGTCCCGCCCCTGATCCAGCTCGGACATGTCACCTGGATCGCGCGGGCACGAGGGGCCGGGCTGTCGCGCGACCTCGGACTGCAGGTGAAATTCGGCGACGTCGCCGTCGGCGCGGCACTCTGCGTCGCTGGACTCATCCTCGCGGGCATCACCGCCAGCCTCATCTTCGAACTCTTCGACCAGGAGCCGACGGCGTCCGCAGCCGAACTCGTGGAGGACAGCGAAGGCGGCAACGGCCTCACGATCTGGATCTACGTCTTCGCCTTCCTCGCAGCGACGCTCATCCCCCTGGTGGAGGAGCTCGTCTACCGCGGCCTGTGGTGGAGCGCCCTCGAGAAGCGGGGAATGCACCCGGTGGTCATCCTCGTGTTGACCAGCGGCATCTTCGCGCTCGTGCATCTCGAGCCGGTCCGGACACCTGTCCTCTTCATGCTCGGCCTCGCCATCGGACTCGGCCGGCTCGTCACCGGACGGATCGGGGCCTCGATCGCCGCCCACATGTACGTCAACGCGATCGGGATGATCTTCCTGCTCATCGACCTTTCCTGACATCTTCGTGGCCGGACCACCATCGACCATCAGAGGACTGTTACCTTTCACCCCACGTCGTCTGCAGCGGCGGGAGAGCGATGTGCGAACCCTCGGGCTCGGGCATCCGCCGAAGGAGCAACCTCCCCGGGAACCTCTCAGGCACCCCGACCGCCACTGCGTGGGCGTCTCGGGAGAGTGATGCCGGCCGCGAGGTCGGGCATCCGCCGAAGGGGAAAGCGAAGATCGGGCGACCGGCCGACGTGAAGCTCTCAGGCCTCCGGACCGAGCGGGGAAACCTCGCTCGCGACCCCGGAGTTCCCCGTGACACTCAGCTCGAATGCCAGTGACCGACCGACGCTCGTCGAACTCGAGGGCCGCGACGCCTTCGTCGGCCGCCACATCGGACCCACCCTTCGCGACCGCGAGGCCATGCTCTCGGTCCTCGGGGTCGACTCCGTCGAGGAACTGGTGCAACAGACCGTGCCGGCCGACATCTTGATGACCACCCCGATCCAGCTCCCCGACCCGGTCGGACAGCAGGCCGCCCAGGACGAACTGCGGGCCATCGCATCCGCCAACCGGCCCCTGACCTCGCTGATCGGGATGGGCTACCACGACACGATCACGCCCCCCGTGATTCGTCGCAACATCATGGAGAACCCGGGCTGGTACACCGCCTACACCCCCTACCAGCCCGAGATCTCACAGGGCCGGCTCGAGGCCCTGCTGAACTTCCAGACCATGGTCGCGGAACTGAGCGGCATGGACATGGCCAATGCGTCGCTCCTCGACGAGGGAACCGCCGCTGCGGAGGCGATGACGATGCTGCATCGTCTCAGCCGCGGCGCCGCCGGCGACCGCTTCCTCATCGACCCGGAATGCCATCCCCAGACGATCGCCGTCGTCGAGACCCGGGCCGAGCCCATCGGCCTCGAGACCGTGATCGCCGATCCGCGGCACGCCGACCTCGACGGCGTCTACGCCGTCCTCGTGCAGTACCCCGGCACCACCGGGGCGATCCCCGACCTCGCGGCGATCGTCGAGCGCTGCAAGGCGGCCGACACCCTCGTCGCCGTCGCCGCCGACCCGCTCGCACTCACGGTCCTCACCCCACCCGGCGAGCTCGGTGCCGACGTCGTGCTCGGCTCGACGCAACGCTTCGGCGTGCCGATGGGCTTCGGCGGTCCCCACGCGGCCTACTTCGCAGTCCGCGAAAGCCACCAGCGTTCGTTGCCGGGCCGACTCGTCGGTGTCTCGGTCGACACCGCCGGCCGCCCGGCGCTGCGCCTCGCGCTGCAGACCCGCGAACAACACATCCGCAGGGAGAAGGCGACCTCCAACATCTGTACCTCGCAGGTGCTGCTCGCGGTGATGGCGTCGATGTATGCACTGCACCACGGACCCGTCGGTCTGCGCCGGATCGCCCGCCGGGTCAACCGTCTCGCAGCAGTGCTCGCCCAAGGCCTCCGCGAAGGCGGCGTCGAGGTCGTCCACGACCGGTTCTTCGACACCGTGTGCGCCCGCGTGCCCGGTCGGGCCGACAAGGTCATGGCGATCGCCCTCGCCGAGGGCATCAATCTCCGCCGGATCGATGCCGACACGGTCGCCGCATCGCTCGACGAGACAACCGGTCGCGAGGTGGTCGAGACCGTCTGGCGTGCGTTCGGCGTCGACGCCGACCTCGACCGGCTCGACGCGACCGTCGACGACCCCCGGCCGGCCGAGCTGCGCCGTACGTCGCCGGCGCTGTCGCATCCGATCTTCTCCGCCTATCGCAGCGAGACCGAGCTGGTGCGCTACATGCGCAAGCTCGTGAATCGCGACATCGCCCTCGATCGGTCGATGATCCCGCTCGGGAGCTGCACCATGAAGCTCAACGCGGCGACCGAGATGGAGCCGATCAGCTGGCCGGAGTTCGCGAAGATCCACCCGTTCGCGCCGGTCGACCAGACGGTCGGCTACCAGCGGATGATCGACCAGCTCGAACGCTGGCTGGTCGAGATCACCGGCTACGCAGCCGTGTCGCTCCAGCCGAACTCGGGGGCCCAGGGCGAGCTGGCCGGCCTGCTCGCCATCCGGGCCTACCACCGATCGCGCGGCGACCACGAGCGCGACGTGTGTCTCATCCCGTCGTCGGCCCATGGCACCAACGCCGCCAGCGCCGTCATGGCGGGCATGAAGGTCGTCGTCGTCGAGTGCGACAGCCTCGGCAACGTCGACCTCGCGCATCTCGACAAGCTGGTGAGCGAGCACCGGGACCGGCTCTCGACGCTCATGGTCACCTACCCGTCGACCCACGGCGTGTTCGAGGTCGAGATCCGCCGGATCTGCGAGATGGTCCACGATGCCGGTGGCCAGGTGTATCTCGACGGCGCCAACCTCAACGCCATGGTCGGCCTCGCCCAGCCGGGCAAGTTCGGCGCCGATGTGAGCCACCTCAACCTCCACAAGACGTTCTGCATCCCGCACGGCGGCGGCGGGCCGGGAGTGGGACCGATCGGTGTGGGTGCCCACCTCGTGCCGTTCCTCCCCAACCATCCGCTGAACCCCGTCGCCGGTCCGCCCACCGGGGCCGGCCCGATCGCGGCGGCACCGTGGGGGTCGGCCGGCATCCTCGCGATTCCCTGGATGTACATCCGGATGATGGGCGGCGCCGGTCTCCGGGAGGCGACCGAGATGGCGATCCTCAACGCCAACTACATCGCCACCCGGCTGCGCGACCATTACCCCGTCCTCTACACGGGCGCGAGCGGCCGGGTCGCCCACGAGTGCATCCTCGACACCCGCGTGCTCAAGGCAGAGGCCGGCATCGAGGTCGACGACATCGCGAAGCGGCTGATCGACTTCGGGTTCCACGCGCCGACGATGTCGTTCCCGGTCGCCGGCACCCTGATGGTCGAGCCGACCGAGTCGGAGGGCATCGAGGAGCTCGATCGGTTCTGCGACGCCATGATCGCGATCCATGCCGAGGCCAAGCAGGTCGAGGCCGGCCACTGGCCCGCCGACGACAACCCACTCGTCAACGCTCCCCATCCCGCAGCGGAAGCGACCGCCGACGAGTGGCCCCATCCCTACACCCGCGAACAGGCCGTCTACCCCGACGACTTCGCCCGCGAGAACAAGTACTGGCCGCCCGTCAGTCGTATCGACGGCGTCCAGGGCGACCGCCACCTCGTCTGCAGCTGCCCCCCCATCGAGGACCTCGCCACCCCACCCGCAAATTAAGGCGGGTTGACCCCCGAAACGGTGGTCGACCCGCCCTGATTTCGGGGTGAGGAGGGTGCGGGCGTAGGTTTTCGGCCATGGCTGAAACCCACGATCTTCTCGTCGAGCGCGACGGACACATCCTGATCCTGACCATGAACCGACCCGAGCGTTTCAACGCGCTGTCGGGCGCCATGCTGATCCGCATGTACGACGCGTACGAGGAGGCGTCGAACGACCCCGACATCCGCTGCATCGTCGTGACCGGCGCCGGCGGCAACTTCTGCGCCGGCGCCGACCTGCGGGCGATGGCGGGCGATGCCAAGGACGGTGACCCGATGGACACCGCAGCGCGCATGGCGGAGGACCCCGACATCGTCTACAAAGCGCTGTTCCGCCACTACCGCCCGACGAAGCCGATCGTCGCCGCAGTCGAGGGAGTCGCCATCGCCGGCGGCACCGAACTGCTCCAGGCGATGGAGATCCGCGTCGCCGGCGAGAGCGCCCGGTTCGGCGTGAGCGAAGCTCGCTGGTCGCTCTATCCGATGGGAGGTTCGGCCGTGCGCCTCCCCCGCCAGATCCCCTACACCCAGGCCGCCGAGATCCTGCTGACCGGCAAGCACCTGCTCGCCCCCGAGGCGAAGGACATCGGTCTGATCGGCCATGTCGTCCCCGACGGATCCGCGCTCGAAAAGGCGATGGAACTGGCCAACGTGGTCGCCGAGAACGGCCCGCTCGCGACCGCAGCCATCACCCGCACACTCCACGAGTGCGACGGCATGGAACTCGACGATGCGCTGCGTCACGAATGGGAATACGGCCAGGCCGTCTTCGCCAGCAACGACGCCAAGGAAGGCCCGAAAGCCTTTGCCGAGAAGCGCACCCCGAAGTTCACCGGCACCTGACTTCTGCGGTACGGTAAAACCGGAACGCGTTCTACTTTTCTTCACCTACAGGAGCACCCATGGAGTTCGGCCTCTTCTTCAACGGCTACCTGCCGGGCCCGGCAGCGCACGATCCCGAATCCGAGCACCTCATGCTCATGCGTGAGGCGGAGTACGCGATCCACGCCGACAAGTTCAACTGGAAGTACACCTGGTTCGGCGAGCACCACGCCCTGACCGAGTACAGCCACATGTCGGCGCCCTACCCGTTCATGGGCTACGTCGCCGCGAAGACCGAACGCATCCATGTCGGCTCGGCCATCACCTCGTTCCCGACAACGAAGGAACACCCGGTCCGGATCGCCGAGCGCGCCGCGATGATGGATCACCTGTCGGAGGGCCGCTTCGAGTTCGGCACCGGCCGCGGCGCCGGCAGCCACGAGGTCGCCACCTTCGGCGGCACGGAGCTCTCCGTCACCAAGTCGATGTGGGACGAGGTCGCCCACGAGATCCCCCGCATGTGGGAACAGAAGGACTACTCCTACGAGGGCGAGCACTTCTCGGTGCCGAAGCCCCACAACATCCTCCCGAAGCCCTACGGCAAGGGCCACCCCCCGATGTGGGTCGCCTGCGGCAACCCCGCCACCTTCGCGAAGGCCGGCGGCCACGGCATCGGGGCGATCGCGTTCAACTTCGAGCCGATCCACAATCTCAAGGGCCGTGTCGAGGCCTACAAGGAAGCGGCCGAGAACGTCACCGACCAGATCGGGCAGTTCCAGAACAACAACGTCATGATGACCAACGCGGTCATCTGCCTCGAGGACCGCGAAGAGGCCCGGGCCATGGCGAAGCGCAACCTGCGCGGCTATCGCGTCACCATGGTGAACCTCTACCACGACTCGATGCCCCAGAGCCCCGACGCCATCGTCTGGCCGCACCCCACCAACAAGTTCGAGCTCGACGACGACACCCTCGACTACGCGATCCGCGAGGGCTACATGCTCTGCGGCAACCCCGAGGAGGTCTGCGAGCAGGTGCAGGCCTACGAGAAGGTCGGTTGTGACCAGGTCGCGTTCGGCACGCCCGACGAGGGCTACACCCATGAGCAGACCATCGAGATGATCGAGGTCTTCGGCAAGTACGTGATCCCCGAGTTCGACAAGGACCCCGTCCACTCGACGACCCGTCAGCGCGAGGCGGCCGAGCGGCGATTCCCGATGTTCAACGGCCCGGTCGATCCGATCGTCGACATGGCCGAGCCGCCGGCGTTCCCGATCTCGATCTGAGGGGCGTCTGATGGTCAAGGTCGGAATCCAGATCCAACCCCAGGGCACGTCGGTCGCCGAGATGCGCACGGCGTGGCAGGCAGCCGACCGGATGGGCGCCGACTCCATCTGGATCTGGGACCACTTCTACCCGCTCTTCGGCGACCCCGACGCCACACACTTCGAGGCGTGGACGCTGCTGTCCACGATGGCCGCCGACACCTCCAACGCGATGCTCGGCACGCTCGTCACGGGCAACAGCTACCGCAATCCCGAACTCCTGGCCGACATGGCCCGCACGCTCGACCATGTGAGCGAGGGACGGATGTACCTGGCCGTCGGCGCCGGATGGTTCGAACGCGACTACACGGAATACGGCTATGAGTTCGGCACGGTGGGCTCGCGCCTGCGCCAGCTCGAGACGGATCTCGGTCGCATGAAGGACCGGCTCGGCAAGCTCAATCCGCCGCCCGTCGGGTCGCTGCCGATCCTGATCGGCGGATCCGGCGAGAAGGTCACTCTGCGACTCGTCGCCGAGCACGCCCAGGCCTGGAACACCTTCGGGCCGCCCGAGAACCTGGAGCGGCTCAACGGTGTGCTCGACGATTGGTGTGCCAAGGTCGGGCGCGACCCGTCCGAGATCGAACGCACGGTCGCCGTCCAGGGCGACGACGTGCACGACATCGGCCGCTACGTCGACGCCGGCGCGGATCACGTCATCGTGATGATGTCGTCGCCCTTCGACCTCGCCCCGCTCCAGTCCCTGATCGACCAGCGAGACGCCTGACCGTCCACCCCGGCCACCGGAGCCCACCCCCAACCAAATTAAGGTGATTCGACCCGAGAAACCCGGGCGAACTCGCCTTGATTTGACGGGGTTGGGGTCAATCGGCCCGTGGGGGGCGGATGGCCTCGGGGCTCCACAGGGTGTCGAAACCGATGCCGCTGAGCCACGTCTCGACGAGCTTGTCGTTCTCGACCCGGAACGCCTGGACCCAGTCCCACTGCTGGCCGTTGAACGTCCACGATCCGATCGCCACCACATGGTCGTCTTCGGCGATCAGGCGGTAGCGCCCGTCGGCGATCTCGGCGTCGACCATCGCCACGTTGAGGAAGTCGCGGTACTCCTCGGCGGTGATGGTCCGCGTGCCACCGGCTTCGTGACGCGTGTAGATCGGCCCGACACACTCCGGCACCAGATCGAAGTTCTTCTGGAACCACATGTCGTCGTACCAGCGGGCCAGCGCGGCCTTGGAGGCTTCGGTGCTGCTCACTTCGGCCCCTCGACTGCGACGTCGAAGCGATCCACATAGAAGCGCAACTCGTCGGCGAGCGAGGCCGGGTCGACGCCGAAGTCCTCCTCGATGTGGTACGTCACGCTCCCATGGACGCCGCGAGGGTGATCCGCCATGTAGGCGTGCATCCCCGCTTCCGTCGTTGCGTCCCAGGGGTGTTCGGCGAGTTCGTAGATGCGGCGGACCATCCCGATGTCGTCGGCCATGAACTCGTGGAACTTCACGTCGATCGACTGATCGGCGGGCAGGAGGTCCCGTTGGTCGGCCATGGCGTGCAGCATGAGCCCCATCCGGTCGATCCAGTAGCGGCCGACGTCGGCCAGCTTCTCGGGATCACGACTCATGCGTGACGTGTAGGTGAGCATCGTCGCCATCGACTTGGCGACCGCCACCGGATCGCGGTGTGTGCAGACGACGGTGGCGTCGGGGAACACCGTGATCAGCTCGTTGAGGCGTTCGACGTGCTGCGGCGACTTGAGGAGCCAGCGATCCGCCTCGCGTTCGGTGCCGCGACCCAGGAAGGTCATCACCTTCAGCATCGTCTTCATGTATTCGTAGAACGGGGTCTGGTCGCTGGCCAGGTACCAGTCTCTCCAGGTCGGCATCACGGCCATCGTCTCGGGTGACATGCCGCCGTACGGGATCGTCAGCAACGCGATCTCCTCGTGGACGTGCTCGGGATACATGTCGTGCATCCGCTTGAAGTACGGCAACGCGCCGTTCAGCCCGGCCAGGCGCTCGACGCAGCGCTGGTAGCGCGGATCCGCGGTGAAGTCGGTGCCGTGCTGCACGCCCTGCTCGGCGAGTGGCGGCACCGGTTCGAGACTTTCCCAATACGGCATCGTCCGGAACGAGCGATCGCTCGACATCAGGTTGTGCAGGTGCGTCGTGCCCGTACGGCCCTGGCCGGCGATGACGACAGGCCGGACGATCTCGATGTCGAGGATCTCGGGGTGGCGGCGAAGCAGGTCGGCAACGAGCAGCTTCTGCTTGGCGCATTCGACGAGCGTGGCGTGGTTCGACAACTGTCCGAGGGTCGAGAGTTCACCCTCACCGATCATCGCCGGTGCCAGCACCGACAGCGGGGCCTCGTGGAGGTCGTCGCCGAAGTCGTCGAGACCGGTCTCGGCGCAGGCCTGGCCGAGGATTGCATCGGGCGACCAGTCGAGGGCCTCGGCCATCGGGGCGACCATGTCGAAGGCCGCGGCGATCTCCGCCGGGAATACCGGCGCGACGAGGTCCTCGATGCGTTCCGGTACGGGTCGGTTCATCGTCTACTCCGGAAGATCGAACTCGCCGACCAGGACCGACGCGGTCCCGAGCGGGGTCTTCGGCCCGGCCATGAAGTGCTCGTAGTACCGACGGAACCGACCCTGGAGATCGCTGTCGATCTGTTCCTGCGAGTAGTCGAGCGTGTGGAAGGTGGAGACACCGAGTTCGGCGCCGGCCTCCTTCGACGCGTCGGCGTCGGCCACCGCCCACACGACACCGATCAGACCCTCGCCCCGCTCGTCGAGGATCGACTCGACGAAGCTCCCCTGCCCTGCGATCGGCGAGATCAGCTCGATCCCGGCATCCCAGCTGAAGCTCATGCGGACCCCGAACGCCGCCGCCTCCTCGTCGTTGCCCGGGTGGAATGTGCAACCGAGGAGCTTTTCGTAGAACTCCCGTCCGGCCTCGAGGTCGCGTACCGCCATCACCACCCGGTTGACGCCTCGTTGACGGGTCACGTTCTCGCTCATTCGCTCCTCCTCGGGAACAGTTGCTTTCCGTCGGATTCCACTCGGATCCGACGCAGATACATGGTGGCGATACGCCACGAGCCGTCGTCGCCACGGCGATACGTCTCCTCGTACCATCCGGTCCCCCACATGTGACCCAGCCCCGACTCGGGGGGCCAGAACAGGTGGTCCTCCATCGACCAGACGCCGCTGGCCGAGTCGCCGTCGACATCGATCTCGGACATGTGCCCGTGGTGGATCGTGATGACGGGCTCGAGCATGACGCGAAGACCGTCGATGAATCCGTCGCGACCGACGACAGGATTCGGATCTCCGGTGTCGTCGGGTGTACGGATCTCGACCTCCTCGACGAAGACGTCGCGCCAGTCGTCCCAACGCTTCTGGTCCATCAACCGGAAGTAGCGGGCCTTCAACTGCCGGATCGCCTCGATGTCGGCGAGGGTGTCGGGGTTCGAAGCCATGACCCCCGAAGGTAGTGCGATACTCGCGTTGCGCTGAAAACCCGCGACGCGGAGAGGCCGAGAATGACAGACGCCGACACCTACCGCCTGAGTGATCGCTACGCCAAGGACGACGGAACCGTCTTCATGACGGGGATCCAGGCGCTGGCACGGCTCCCGATCGAACAGCTCCGAATCGATCGTCGGGCCGGCTTGCGCACCGCTGCCTTCGCAGCCGGCTATCCCGGGTCGCCGCTCGGCGGACTCGACGGGGCCTTCGAGCGAGCCGTTCGCGAGGCACCCGACCTCCCGATCACGCTTCGTCCCTCCGTCAACGAGGAGTACGCAGCAACTGCCGTCATGGGCAGCCAGCTCGCCGCAGCCCGTCCCGATGCCCGCTACGACGGTGTCGTCGGCCTCTGGTACGGAAAGGCGCCCGGCGTCGACCGCGCCGCCGACGCGTTGCGTCACGCGGTGTTCGCAGGCGCGGACCCGCACGGGGGCGCGGTCGCGATCGTCGGCGACGACCCCGCGGCGAAGTCCTCCACCATTCCCTCCACATCCGCCGGTGTCCTCGCGTCGATGCACATCCCGGTGCTCTATCCCGGTGATCCGGGCGAAGCCCTCGACCTCGGCCGCCATGCGATCGCGTTGAGCCGGGCCAGCGGACTGTGGGTCAGCCTGAAGATCGTTGCCGACGTGGCCGACGGATCGGGAACGGTTGCGCTCGATTCCGAACGGGTCTCCCCGGTGATCCCGACCGTCGATGGCGCGCCCTACGACCATCGCCCGAACGGTCTTCTGCTCACCCCCCGCTCGCTCGACATCGAGCGCGAGATCGTCGAGGTTCGGGCACCGTTGGCCCTCGAATACGCAGCCGCCAATCGACTCAACCATGTGACGATCGATCCGCCTGACGCGTGGATCGGCATCATCGCGTCGGGCATCACCTATCGCGAGCTCCGCGAGGCCCTGCGTCGCGTCGGGCTCGAGTCCGACCGCGAGATCGCCGCAGCCGGCATCCGGCTCCTGAAGCTCGGGATGCCGTTGCCGTTCAACGCGTCGACGATCCGATCCTTCGCTCGCGGTGTCGAACGGATCCTCGTGGTCGAGGAGAAGACCCCCAACGTCGAGTCGCTGGTGAAGGACGCCCTCTACAACGCCAGCCATCATCCGACGGTCGTTGGCCGTACCGACGAGTTCGAGGAGCCGCTCGTCCCGGCCGCCGGCGCGCTCCACGCCGACGAACTCATCGCCGTGCTGCGCACGACGCTCGCGGAACGTGTCGGCGAGCGGCTCCGACCCGAGACCCGCGAACGCGAGCGGATACCGCTGAGCGTGGCCCGCACGCCGTACTTCTGCTCCGGTTGTCCCCACAACCGCAGCACGGTCGTCGAAGAGGGGACGCTCGTCGGCGCCGGCATCGGTTGCCACACGATGATCCTTCTGGGCGACGAGCCCCGCTACGGCGACATCGCCGGCCTCACCTGCATGGGCAACGAAGGCACCCAGTGGATCGGCATGGCGCCATTCGTCGAGACGCCGCACATGGTGCAGAACCTGGGCGACGGCACCTTCTTCCACTCCGGGCAGCTCGCCGTCACCGCCGCGATCGCGGCCGAGGCGAACATCACCTACAAGCTGCTGTGGAACGGGGCGGTCGCCATGACGGGAGGGCAGGACCCCACCGGCGGCATCGGGCTCGACAGGGTGTGCGCCCAACTGCTGGCGCAGGGGGTGCGCCGGGTGATCGTCACCAGCGAGGACCCGGGTCGAGCGCGGGCGCTGCGCCTTCCCCCCGAGGTCGACGTGTGGGATCGCGATCGGCTGGCCGAGGCCCAGAGAACCCTGGCTGCGATCCCCGGCGTGACCGTGCTGATCCACGACCAGCGTTGCGCGGCCGAAGCGCGGCGCGATCGGAAGCGTGGACTGGTCGAGACCCCACCGACCCGCGTGGTGATCAACCATCGGGTGTGCGAGGGGTGCGGCGACTGCGCCCGCGTGTCGAACTGTCTCTCCGTGCAGCCGATCGAGACCGACTTCGGACGCAAGACCACCATCGAGCAGCACAGCTGCAATCTGGACCTGTCGTGCCTCGAGGGCGACTGTCCTGCGTTCGTGTCCATCACCCGCCCCCCGTCGCGCTGGTGGCGGCGGGCGCGTCCGGAGGATGCGCGCACCAACGTCGCTGCGGCGCCGGCCGACCTGCCCGCCCCGGTTCCCCACGACGCAGACGACGTCAGCGTCCACATCACCGGCATCGGTGGAACCGGCGTCGTCACCGCGTCGCAGCTGCTCGGCACGGCGGCGATGTTCGACGGCGCCGAGGTGCACGGGCTCGACCAGATCGGTCTGTCGCAAAAGGCCGGTCCGGTGGTGTCCGACGTTCGCATCACTCACGGCCGCCAGCCCGGGAGCAGCCGGGTGGGGGCCGGGCAGGCCGACCTGCTCCTGGCCTTCGACCTGCTCGTCGCATCGTCCTGGACCGGCCTCGAGGCCGCCGATCCGGACCGGACCTCCGTCGTCGGCTCCCTCGAGCTCACCCCGCCGGGCGCCAAGACCGCACATCCCGAGACCGAGATGCCGACCAAGGATCTCCTCCTCCACCGCATCGCCGAAGGCACGCGAGAGGGCCAGCGGCACTGGGCCGACGCCTCCGAGATCTGCGCCGATCTCATCGGCGACACCGTCGGCGCGAACGTTTTCGTGATCGGGATGGCCGTCCAGGCCGGCCTGCTCCCGGTCCGGCCCGAATCGATCGAGCGGGCGATCGAGCTCAATGCCGTGGCCGTCGAGGTCAATCGCGAGGCCTTCCGCTGGGGCCGCTGGCAGGTCGCCGACCCAACGAAGGTCGACGCCGCTCGTGGGTCCCGTGTGGGCGCAACTGCGGCGAACCCGCTGCCGGCCGGACTCGACGACCGCGCCCGGGAGATCGCGGACGGCGACGAGGCGATGTGCAGCGAGATCAGGCGGTTCACCGGCGAGTTGATCGCCTTCCAGAACACCCGTCTGGCGAGCAGGTACCTCGACGAGCTCGAGATGCTCCGACGGTCGACCGGGTCGAGCGCCCTCGTGGCCGCCACGGCTGCAGGACTGTTCAAGCTGATGGCGTACAAGGACGAATACGAGGTTGCCCGGCTCATGCTCGACGCCGACGGGCAACGCGAGGTCGCCGCCGTCGCCCGACGTGGCGACAGGGTCGCGTGGCGCCTCCATCCGCCGACACTGCGCGCTCTCGGCCGATCGTCGAAGCTCTCGGTGAGCACTCGATGGCGGCCGGCCATCGGCCTCCTGGTGAAGGGCAAGCGGCTCAGGGGTACGGTGCTCGACCCATTCGGGCGGGCCGAGGTCCGCAGGGTCGAGCGGGCGCTGCCATCGGAGTATCTGTCAGCCATCCACACCGCCCTCGGAGCGGCACCGGCGGCGGACGCGATCGACCGTGCGATCGCGATCGCCGAGGCCGCGGAGCTCGTCCGGGGGTACGAAGGCGTCAAGCTCGCCAACGTCGAGCGATTCCGGGCGGCGCTGGCAGACCTCGCGTCAACGTGACCCGGCGCCTACGCTGACATGATGCGTTCAGTTCCCAACGTCGCCCAGCTCGACGACGATCTCGCCGCCATCCACCAGCAGACGCTGGACTTCGTGGCCCGCGAGGTCGTTCCCCACGGTGACGCATGGGAAGCGGCCGGCCACGTGCCCCGTGAGGTGCTGAAGAAGATGGGCGGGCTCGGCATGTTCGGCCTACGGGTGCCCGAGGAGCTCGGTGGTCTCGGTCTCGGTCCGCTGGCTTCGCTGACCTTCGCAGAAGCGCTCGGATCATCGACCTACGCCGGATTCGACGTCACGGTGCTCGTCCACACCGACATGGCGCTGCCCCATCTGATCAATTCCGGCTCGCCCGAGCAGCTCGCCCGCTATCTCCCTGGTGTTCTCGCCGGCGAACGGATCCTGTCGATCGGTGTCACCGAACCCGATGCCGGCTCCGACGTCGCCGGCATTCGTACGCGGGCCGAGAAGGACGGCGACGGCTGGCGGATCAACGGGTCGAAACTCTTCATCACCAATGCCGTGCACGGCGACATGACGATCGTCGCGGCCCGCACGCAGCCGGAGGATCGCTACGGCATCTCGATGTTCCTCGTGGAGAAGGGAACCGAGGGGTTCTCGGTCGCCAAAGCGCTCGACAAGACCGGGTGGCGATGCTCCGACACCGCCGAACTCCACCTCGACGACGTGTGGGTCGGCGACGACCAGCTGCTCGGTACCGTCCATCGCGGCTTCTACGAGACGATGAAGAACTTCCAGAACGAACGACTCGTCCTCGTGGGCATGGGAGTCGGTGCCGCACAGCGGGCCATCGACATCACGGTCGACTACACGAAGGAACGCGCAGCATTCGGCGGCCATCTCTTCGACCTCGGCGCAATCCGTCAGCGCCTGGCGATGCTCCAGGCACAGGTCGATGCCGCACGAGCCTCGATGTACCACTGCGCCTGGTTGGCCGAGCAGGGTCACGATCCGGTGCGCGAGACTTCCGGGCTCAAGGCCTGGGCGTGCGAGATGATCAACGCCGTGATGTACGACTGTGTCCAGTTCCACGGCGGCATGGGCTACATGCGCGAGACCACGGTCGAGCGAATGAGCCGCGACGCCCGCATCCTCCCGATCGGCGGCGGCGCCACCGAAGTCATGCTCGAAGAGGTCGCCAAGCGCATGGGGAACGGCTGACATGCTTCCTGCACGCCTGCGCTCGCTGCTGTTCGCTCCCGCCGTCCGGCCCGATCTCGTGGCCAAGATGCCGGCCACCGGCGCCGACCTGATCGCCATCGACCTCGAGGACGCAACCCCGGTCAACGCGAAGGACTCCGCACGCGCCGAGCTCCCTCGGCTGCTGCGCAGTGTGGGGAGCGCCGTCGCCGTCTCGGTGCGGGTCAACGACCCGTCCACCCCGTGGTTCGTCGACGACATCGTTGCGCTTCCCGACGGATTGGCCGCAATCGTCGTGCCGAAGGTCGAGACCATCGCCGGCCTCGACCAGGTCCGTGCCGCGCTGGCCGCAGCCGGACGCTCCGATCTCGCGGTCATCGCCGGCATCGAGACGGCCCTCGGCGTGGCCGACGCCCGCCTCACGCTCGCCCATCCGTCGGTCGGCGCGGCCTACTTCGGCGCCGAGGACTTCATCGCCGACATGGGCGGTGTCCGCACCTCGTCGAACGATGAAGTGCGCTTCGCCCGCAGCAAGGTCGCCCTTGCGGCCCGTCTGGCCGAGATCCCCGCCCTCGACCAGGTCGTCGCCGATTTCCGCGACGACGAACGCTGCCGGCTCGAGTGCGAGCAGGCCCGGGCGATGGGTTACGCCGGCAAGCTCTGTATCCATCCCAGCCAGGTCGGTGTCGCGAACGACGTCTTCACACCCTCGACCGACGACGTGGATCGGGCCCGTCGCCTCATCGCCGCCTACGAGGCAGCATCGGCCGAAGGCGTGGCCGCAATCGACTTCGAGGGGCAGATGGTCGATGAGCCGGTCGCGCGCCAGGCCCACCGGCTACTCGCTCTGGCCGACGACTGAACCCCCGCGGACTCGAAGCGTCAGGGTCGTCGCAACATCAGCGCATTGCGTACTGCCCGACAGACGAGAGTGTCCTCCTGGTTGAAGGCCCGGTGTTCGAACGTCACGATTCCCTGGGTGGGGCGCGACGACGACGCTCGGGCGGCGAGTACCTCGGTCTCGACCCGGATCGTGTCGCCGTGGAACAGCGGTGCCGGGAAGTCGACCTTGTCGAACCCCAGGTTGGCGACCGTGGTGCCGAGCGTCGTCTCGTGCACCGAGATCCCGACCACGACACCCAGCGTGAGCAGGGAGTTCACCAGCGGTCGACCGAATTCGGTCTCTTTCGCGGCGTAGTCGAAATCGAGATGGAGCCATGCCGGATTCATCGTCATCGTCGAAAACGCCACATTGTCGGATTCGGTGATCGTGCGCCGCAACGCATGCTGGATCACCAGGCCGGGCGTCAACTCCTCGAACCACCGGCCGCTCACCGGCCGCCCGCTCGCATCCGTCCGCTCGTCGCTTTCGATCATGCCCGCATCCTCGCAGATCAGAGGGCGAGCTTGGCGATGGAGTCGTCGAGACCGCCGGGACGGCTGGTGCGCAACCACGCAGCCCGTTGTGCCTCGATGACCTCGGCGGCGGTACCGAGCGCGACTGGCCGGGCGAGGCCGATCCCTCGCTCGTCGGCGAGCCGCCGCAGGCCGTGATGGGCCAGCCGGCACGCCGCTGCCATCTCCGCGGCGATGACCTCGCCCCGATCGCCGCCGATCGATCCTGCGTCGAATCGCTCCGTTGCGTCGGTGAGCAGCAGGTCGGCCGCCTCGACGCCGGCCACGTCGGGCTCCCCCATGACCGGGAAACCGCCTGCGCCGAGGGCTGCGGCCAGCGGCGACGAGTTGGGTGAGGTCACCCCGACGGACTCGCCGATGTTCCCGAGCCGGTCGATCAGCTCCCCGATGCCTGCCTCGCAACCGAGCAGTGCGTCGATGGCCGACCACACCTCGGCATCGTCGGGGACCGTTCCGGTGGACGCCGCGGCTCCGCCACGCACGATCGAGGGCAACGACACGGGGAGCGGCTGCCAGTGTCCGCCGTCGCCCCAGTCGGTGAGGAGCAGACCGGGTGAGCCGTTCGCGCGGCCGACGGTCACGGCGTCGGCGATGTTGGACACGGCGTTTCGGTTCCGGCCGATGACGGTGTTCCACGTCGATGTTCCCGGGGCGACCCAGAACGGTACGTCCGCTTCGACGAACAGCCGGGCGTGGGCCACGAAGCCGAGGTTCGCATCGTGGGGCAACCCGAGTCGCTCGACGAGATCCGCCGGCAGCAAGTCGAGCCAGCTCGCAGCCGAGGGCGCCTCGTAGTTCCACACGACCGGCACCGCGCCGGCCGGAATCGACGGGATCAGGGTCGCATCGCGGCGGAACAGGTCGGCCCAGAACATCACCTCGTGGCCGTCGGCGACCAGCGGTTCGATGATGCGGCGGAGATGCTCCAGATAGACCTGATCGCGCCCCCGCTCGGCCACCGCCGCGGCCGAGGCGCCCTCCCCCAGTTCGAACGGTTCGTCACCACCGATGTGGATCCGAGGGTTCCGCACGACCGACGCCATGTCGCGGGCGAGTTCGACAGCCAGCTCGGCGTTCGTCGGCGTGGGCGCAAGACACGTCGCATCGCTGCGGCCCCCACCGAACAGGCTCGGAAACCCGTCCGGGCACTCCGCCCGGCTGCGGTACTCGTCGTGGACCAGCCATCGACCCATGTGGCCGAAGCCGTTCATGTTGGCCACCAGGTCGATCCCGGCGCGTTCGCAGGCATCGTCGAGCGATCGCATCTCGGCGTGGGTGAGGGGCGATGCATCGGCCCAGACGGTCTCGTGGCCCCGATAGGTGAACGTGTGCTCGACATAGAGCTGCAACTCGTTGAACCCGCAAGCCGCGAGCACACCGACGAGCCACTCGAGCGTCTCGTTCGTCGGCACCCGATCCCGACTCACGTCGAGCATGTAGGCCCGACGCTCGAACGCAGGGCTCACAGAGTCGTCCCATCGGTCGCCAGGTCCTGGAGTTCGTCGTCCCATTCGTAGAAGTAGATCGGGGCACCGCCATCGGGCGAGTCGGCGCTGTAGAAGGCGGGGCCGAAGCCCGGGACGTGGAACTCACCGAGCGATTCGCCGGCGGCCCGGAAGGTGTCGTTCGTCAGGTCGGGGCCCGCCGCGGTGGCGATGGCGACGAACAACGCGACGTCACGGCACGCCGCGGCGACCGACACGATGTTCTCGGGTTCTTCGGGCGCCCGCGTGTTCGGGTCGAGGATCGTGGGCTCGCCCGCCGCCTCCACGATCGCGATGCAGTCCTGGATCGCCGGGTCGGCCCACCACCCCACCTGTTCCGCGATGTTGCCGGCCACCGAACCTTCGAGGACCGAGAGGTCCCGGCCGCCCCGGTCACGGATGTAGGCCCGCAGGGAGCTCAGCGTCGTCGTCGCCACCCGGGGGCGGAAGTCGGAGTCCTCGAGCCCGCCGACATAGCTGGGCGTGCCCCCTCCGATGGCCAGGGCGACCTCGGCCCCGGCCGTCTTCTGCTTCTCGGCGATCAGTGCCGACTCGGCCTCAGATGCTGCGGTGTCGAGTGCGGAGGCCTCGATGAACGACACGTCGACGACGTCGACGCCCAGGTCGTCGAGCAGGGGCAGCGCGATCGACTCGACCTGCGTCTTGTCGGCCACCGCAGCCACGACAGCGACCGCCGCATCGTCGAACACGCCGCGTTCGTCGAAGCCGCTGATGATCGTCTGCACCACGTCGTCGCTGTTGCGGAAGCCGGTGAACCAGGGCGCCGACGACCGCTCGACACGACGGTTGTTCTGCGTACTCCCGATCATGGCCGTGTCGCTCAGCTCCGTGTAGCAGAGGGGGCCGTCGTCGAGGACGCTGCCCAAGACCGCGAACACCTGCTCGTCCTCGGTGAAACGCGAGCACACCGTGTCCATCCCCTCGGTTCCGATGGGGAGGAACGACTCGTACACCATCTCGATCTCGCGGCCGTTGACACCGCCTTGGCGGTTCACGTCGTCGATCAGGGCCCGGTACGCGGCCTCGTAGGAACCGTGGTCGAGATCCACGAGCCCTCTGAGCGCCTCGAGATCGGGACCGACAACGCCGACCTTGATCGCCTCGGCGGTCACGCCGCGGAAGGAGTCGGTGAGTTCCACGTCGGGCATCGTGGTGGTGGTGTCGTCACCGTCCAGATCTTCGCTACCGGGTACGGACGGGGTGGTGTCGTCCGATGCCCCGGTCGACACGGGCGCCGGGTCTTCGGCCGCAGTGTCGTCGCCGCAGGCCGTCGCGACTGTCGCCAGGGCAATGACGCCGAAGAGAAGGAAACGAACCGGAACGGGTAGGCGCGCCATGGCGCGAAGCTAGCCTGCGCCCGTGAAACGGTTCGATCTGATCATCATCGGCGCGGGGTCGGGCAACTCGATCATCGGCCCCGAGCACGACGACTGGGATGTTGCCATCGTGGAGCGGGGGCTCTTCGGCGGCACCTGCCTCAACGTGGGGTGCATCCCGTCGAAGATGTTCGTGTACGCCGCGGAGATCGCCGACCTCGCACGGCGCGGGCCAGAGTTCGGCGTTCGGACCCGGTTCGAGGGCGCCGACTGGCCCGCCATCCGGGATCGCGTCTTCGACCGGATCGACCCGATCGCCGCAGGCGGCGAGGACTATCGCAAGAGCCTCGACAATGTCACCGTCTTCCAGCACGACGCCCGCTTCGTCGGACCGAAGCAGCTTCGCGTCGGCGACGAGATCATCACCGCCGACCACATCGTGCTCGCCGCCGGCGCCCGGGCCAACGTTCCCGCCGTCCCCGGCATCGACACGGTCGGTTTCGACACGTCCGACACGATCATGCGGGTCGACGAGTTGCCCGAGCGACTGATCGTGCTCGGCGGTGGCTACATCGCCGCCGAGCTCGGCGCCGTTTTCGGCGCGCTCGGGAGCGATGTCACCTATGTCCTACGGGGCGACGCCATGCTGCGCGATCAGGACCACGACATCAGCGCCCGCATGACCGAGATCTACAGCCGCCGCTACCCCACCCACCGCAGCGCCGACATCCTTGGGGTCGAACGCGACACCGAAGGCGACATCGTGATGCGCCTCGGCGACGGCACGACGCTTCGTGGCGATCGACTCCTCGTCGCCACCGGTCGGGTCCCGAACGGGGACCAGCTCGGCGTTGAGGCCACCGGCGTCGCGTTGGGCGACAACGGCTACGTCATCAGTGATGCCTTCGGACGCACCAACATCGAAGGCGTGTGGGCTCTGGGCGACATCACCAACCCGGTCCAGCTGAAGCATGTGGCGAATCACGAAGCGAAGATCGTGGCCCACAACCTGACGTATCCCGACGATCTGCGGGAGATGAATCACGACCTGATCCCGGCGGCGGTGTTCGCACATCCCCAGATCGGCACCGTCGGGCTCACCGAGCAGCAGTGCATCGAGCGGGGTCTCGACTACACCGCCCACGTGCAGGAGTACGGCTCGGCCGCGGCCGGTTGGGCGATGGAGGACACCGAGAGCATCTGCAAGTTGATCATGGACAATGCGACGCGGCAGCTCCTCGGCGCGCATGTCATGGGGCCGCAGGCACCGACGCTGGTGCAGCAGCTCATCCAGGGGATGGTGTTCGGGTTGACCGTCGATCAGATGGCGACCGGGCAGTACTACATCCACCCGGCCATGCCCGAGGTGATCGAGCAGGCACTGCTCGAACTGTGAGGGGTCAGATGCCGGCGAGCTTCTCGGCCTCGGCCTTGGCCCATTTGTAGTCGGACTTGCCGTTGGGGCTTCGTAGGAAGCTGTCGGTGCGCAGGATCCGCTTGGGCGCCTTGTACGCAGCGATCTGGGTGCGGGTGTGGGCGATGATCTCGTCGTCGTCGACGTCGACGCCGGGATGGATCGCGACGACGGCGTTGACCGACTGTCCCCAGCGGTCGTCGGGGAGCCCGACGACGTTGCAGTCGGCGACGGCCGGATGGGTCTTCACCGCCTCCTCGACCTCTTCGGGGTAGATCTTCTCGCCGCCGGAGTTGATGCAGACGGAGCCTCGTCCGAGGAGGGTGATCGTGCCGTCTTCCTCGACGGTTGCGTAGTCGCCCGGGATCGACCAGCGGATGCCGTTGATCGTCGGGAACGTCTCCTCGGTCTTGGCCGGGTCCTTGTAGTAGCCGAGCGGGTTGGCTCCCCGGTTGGCGAGGCGCCCGACCTCGCCCGACCCGGGTTCGACCATGCGTCCGTCATCGGTGATGACCTGTGTGGTCGCGCCGAGCGAGAACCGACCCGTGCTCGCGACCTTCTCGTTGCGGCGGGTGATCTGGAGGGCCTGCCCGACCGACTCGCTCGATCCGAGGCTGTCCATCAACGTCATGGGCTTGTGGGCGAGGAACGCCTGTTTCGATTCCTGGGACCACATGACGCCCGACGACATGATCTGGAACACGCTGGACAGGTCGTGGGGTCGACCCGCGGCCTCGGCGCGATCGAGCGCTTCGAGCATCGGGCGGGCGAACGCCTCGCCCACGATGGTGAGCATCGTCAGCCGGTGGTGGGCGACGGTCGTCCAGAGTTCGTCGGCGTCGAAGCTGCGGCTGTCGAGTGTGGCGACCATGCCGCCCTGGGTGAGTGTGTGGAGGGCGTTGATCCCCGAGGTGCCGTGCATGAGCGGCGCGGCGGCGAGCAGCCTGGTGGTGCGGTTGCGGGCATGGAGTTCGATCGCTCCGTCGACCGCTTCGGCGGCGCTCGTGGGGATCCCACGATCGAGCACGCCATAGTGCGCGGCCATGTTGGCGATCATCTGGTCGTGCGGCCACATGACCGCCTTCGGATTCCCCGTGGTGCCGCCGGTGTAGAGGAACCAGAGGTCGTGACCGGACCTCGGGATCCGCTCGGCCGGCTCGTGGTCCGCGATCAGCGTCTCGTAGTGGACGGCGCCCGGGAGGAGATCGCCTCCGCCGACCTGGACGTATCGCACGACGTCGGGGCAACGCTCGCGGACATGGGCGACACGGTCGGCCAGCGTCTGGTCGAAGAACAACACCTTCGCGTCGGCGTTCTCCAGGAGGTACGCGAGTTCGTCTTCGAGGTAGCGATAGTTGACGTTGCACGGAACGGCCCGTTGCTTGAAGGCGGCGAACTGCGCCTCCTCGTACTCGAACCCGTTGTAGAGGTAGAGGGCGACCTTGTCGTCGGCGCCGACGCCGTCGGCGTGCAGCGCGCCCGCCAGCCGTGCCGACCGGTCTTCGAAGGTGGCCCAGTCACGCGAGTCGAGGCCGTGGCTCGCGGCCGTCTTCTCCGGAAGCGCGTCGGCGATGCCCTCCCAGATCGTCGCGAAGTTCACTGCGTCGAAGGAGGTGTCGCTCTCGGTCCCGGCCATGGCATCGCAGCGTAGGCTGCACGGGTGTCCGCGCCCACGTCCGACCGTCAGGTGCCCGGGTCTCTCGGCCCGCTGCAGCGCAGCCGCGATCTCGAACGCCTCCGCAACGAGGAGTTCGACGTCCTCGTCATCGGCGGCGGCATCACCGGGGTCGGCTGTGCGCTCGACGCCGCCACCCGGGGGCTCAGCGTCGCCCTCGTCGAGCAGCGAGACATCGCCAGCGGCACTTCCAGCCGCTCCTCGAAGCTCCTCCACGGTGGGCTGCGCTACCTGGAACAGCGCGATTTCGCCCTGGTCCGCGAGGCACTCCACGAGCGCGGTCTCCTCACCAAGAAGGTCTGCCCCCATCTCGTGCGTCCGGTGCGGTTCCTGATCCCGTTGACCCACCGTGTCTGGCAACGGCTCTACTACGGCGCCGGGGTGTTCCTCTACGACCTGCTGGCGTGGACCGGCAAGAACCCCCTCCCCCGGCATCGTCATCTGTCTCGCACCGCGGCGCTCGAGCTGGTGCCCGGGCTCAAGAAGTCGTCGCTCATCGGCGGGATCCTCTACTCCGACGCGCAGATCGACGACGCCCGCCACACGCTCGCGGTTGCCCGTACCGCCGCCCGCCACGGGGCTGCGGTCGTCACCAGCACGCAGGTCCGCGATCTGGTGTTCGACACCGACGCGCCGGTGAAGACCGTCGTCGGCGCCGAACTCACCGATCTCGAGTCGGGAGAGAGCTTCACCTGCCGGGCGAAGAAGGTCGTCAACGCCACCGGCGTCTGGATCGACGACATCCAGGACATGGCCGGCCCCGCCGGGCTGTCGGTGCGCGCGGCCAAGGGCGTCCACATCGTGGTCCCCCGAGACTGCATCGACAGCGACAGCGGCATCGTCCTTCGCACCCCTCGCAGTGTCCTCTTCATCATTCCGTGGGGCGCGCACTGGCTGATCGGCACCACCGACACCGATTGGGACTACGACCGGGCCCACCCCGCGGCGTCACAGGCCGACATCGACTACATCCTCGAGCAGGCCAATGTCGCCCTCGAGCGACCGCTGACCGAGGACGACATCGTCGGCGTCTACGCGGGCCTGCGCCCTCTGGTGAGCGGCGAGGCCGACGACACTGCGAAGCTGAGCCGCGAGCACGCCGTCGCCCAGCCGGTGCCGGGCCTCATCTCGATCGCCGGCGGGAAGTACACCACCTATCGGGTCATGGCGGCCGACACGATCGACATGGTTGCCGAGGGCCTCGGCCGTCGCGTCCCTCCGTCGTGCACGGAGGACGTGACCGTCGTCGGCAGCGACGGGTGGGATGCGTGGGTGGATCGAGCCGGCGAGATCGCGGCGGAGCACGGCCTGCCCGAGGCGCTGGTGACCCGCCTCCTGTGGCGCCACGGCAGCCGGATCGACGACGTGCTCTCCATCTCCGACGAGGACCCCTCCCTGGCCACGGTTCTGGGCGAGTTGTATCTCGCTGCGGAGGTGGTCCACGCGGCCCGTCACGAGGGAGCGCTGCATCTCGAAGATGTGCTCGCCCGGCGACTGCGCATCTCGATCGAGACCGAGGAGCGCGGCACGATGGTCGCCGACGCCGCGGCCGAACTGATGGCCGCGGAGCTCGGCTGGGACGACGCCCGGACGGCCGAGGAGATCGCCGCCTGGACCCGCCGGGTGACCGCCGAGCGGGCGGCCAACGACGCCCCCGACGACGCGTCGGCCGATGCGCTGCGGCGCCGAGCGGTCGACGCACGCGGCCTCATCGACGTCGAGCCCCACGAATAGCTCGGGTCCGGCCCCCTCTGGGCCATACACTTTCCGCCAATGACCAGCTCGTTCGGCACGCTCTTTCGCGTCAGCACCTTCGGTGAGTCCCATGGGGGTGGTGTCGGCGTCGTGATCGACGGGGTTCCGCCGCGCCTGCCGATCACGGTCGACGAGTTGCAGGCCGATCTCGATCGCCGACGGCCCGGGCAGAGCCGCCTGGTGACCCAGCGTGACGAGGCCGACCGGGCCGAGATCCTCTCGGGGGTCTTCGAGGGCTACACCACCGGCACGCCGATCGCGGTGCTCGTCCGCAACAAGGACCACAACAGCGGCGCCTACGACCATCTGAAAGACGTCTACCGCCCCTCCCACGCCGACTTCACCTACGACGCCAAGTACGGGATCCGGAACTGGGCCGGGGGCGGCCGGGCCAGTGCCCGGGAGACGATCGGCCGAGTCGCCGCGGCCGCCGTCGCCCGCAAGCTGCTCGCCACGGTCGCCGGCATCGAGGTCCTCGCGTGGGTCCAGTCGGTCGGCGAGATCGAAGCGAACGTCGATGTCGGGTCCCTGACGCTCGACGACGTCGAGGCCGATCCGACCCGTTGTCCTGATCCCGGAGCCGCCGCGACCATGACCGCTGCGATCGAACAGGCCCGCCGCGACGGCGACTCTCTGGGCGGCGTCGTCGGCTGCGTCGCCCGGCACGTGCCCGCCGGGCTCGGGGAGCCCGTCTTCGACAAGCTCGATGCCGATCTCGCCGGCGGCCTCATGTCGCTCCCTGCGGCCAAGGGTGTGGAGATCGGCAGCGGGTTCGCCGGTACCCGGATGACCGGGCTGGCCCACAATGATCCGTTCGAGCCCGGCACCGACGGACCTCGCACCACCACGAATCACTCCGGGGGCATCCAGGGCGGCATCTCCAACGGCGCCGACATCACCTGTCGGGTCGCCTTCAAGCCGACGGGAACGATCGCCAGCGAGCAGCAGACGGTCACCCGCGGCGGCGAGGCCACCACACTCGCAGCCAGGGGGCGCCACGATCCGTGCGTCCTGCCGCGGGCCGTGCCGATGGTCGAGGCCATGGTGTTGCTGTCGCTCGCCGACCACTGGCTCCGCCAGCGAGCCGTCGACGTGCTCCCGCAACTCGACGTCCGGCCCTGAATCAGGCCACACTCGGCGTCTGATGGAGTTCCAACTGTTCCTACCCCAGATGCGGATGACGCTGCCGACCATGGTCGAGCGCGTCCAGATCGCGGTCGATGCCGGCTTCGGGGGCGTTGCCCTCATGGATCATCTCGCGCCACCCATGGCCGAAGCCCAGCCGATGTGGGACGCCATGGTCGCCGCCACCTGGCTCGGTGCGAGGACCACCGGCACCGTGGGCCATCTCGTCCTGTGCGACGCCTTCCGCCACCCGGCAGTCCTCGCCCGCCAGGCCGTCAGCCTCGATCACGCCACCGAGGGGCGCTTCGAGCTTGGCATCGGCTGGGGCAGCGTGCCGGCGGAGTTCTCCACCTTCGGCGTCGGCGACGACGCACCCCGCGCCCGCGTCGATCGCCTCACCGAGACGCTCGAGGTCCTCCAGGCCCTCTGGTCCGGCGAGCAGATCTCCTACGACGGCGAGCACCACACCCTCGTCGATGCCCAACAGGCGCCGGCCCCCGAGCATCGGATCCCGATCGTGATCGGGGGGGCAGGACCTCGGACCCTCGGCCTCGTCGCCCGGTTCGCCGACTGGTGGAATCTCCCGATCAACAAGCTGGACCAGTTCGAACAGCTCCGGGAGAAGACCGGCGACGCGAAGCCCTCCTTGCAGGAGCGAGTCACCTTCATTCCCGAGGGCGGCGACCGCGCCGCGATCGTGGAGACGGCGATGCGGCGCTTCTCCGACACCGGCCATGCAGTGGGCAACGCGGCGGAGCTCGTCGAGCACTACGCCGCCCGGTCGGCCGCAGGCATCGAGCGGACCTACGTGTGGACCAGCGACTTCGCCCACCCCGACACGTTGGCGGAGTTCGGCGAGACCGTCATCGGCCCGCTCCGCTAGGGCAGAGCCCTCGGGGCGTCATCGCCCGTTGTGGGAGAAGTGCTGGTAGTCGAGGGTGCCCGTCCAGTCGCCACCCCAACCCCAACCGATGTCGGCAAATGCCTGCGTCACGACATCGCCGTCGACGATCAAGCCCGTGACCGAGGCGTCTCGTTCGACGAAGGGAGCCCCCTCCGGCGGGTCGACCCGAGCGCCCCGCACCCACGGGTTGACCAGCGGGTTGATGTCGACGGCGCCGCCGTAGGCGTGCTGGCTCCACACGCCGGGGCGGCCGGCGATCTCCCGGCAGTTGAACGCCGACGTGTTGTTGGCCTGCATCGACCGGTCGTCGTCGCTGTCGAACTCGGTCACCGGTCGCATCGAGTGGATCGGGAAGCCGGCATCGAAGAGGCGCGCGAACACAGTGACGATCGCGTCGGCGTGGTCGGCGTGGACGACCAGAACCCCGGCGACCGTCTCGCCGTGGTCGTTCCAGTGGGTCACCCCCACCCACCGGAGATCGTCGATCCCGACCGGGCACCCTGGCCGCCACGACCCGCCGAGCTCCTCGGCGGTGACCGTCCCGATCGACGCCGCGAACACCGGCGCCACCGTCGTCGTGCTCGTGGTCGTACTCGGGGTCGTGGAACTCGTGCTCGTGCTCGTGGCCGGGAGACGCGGCGGGGCCGACGGGACGGCCGGACGATCCTCGTTCGCTGCCGCCTGGTCGTTCATGAACGGCACTCCTTCGTCGCCGGCGCCACACGCCCACAGCCACAGAACTCCGGCGAGCGCGATCGGCCATCCTCGTGCCACGTCCACGAGTCTGCCAGCCCGGCGGGAGAGAATGCGGGCGCCGGTGTCAACGCGATCGGTGGTTGCAGCGTCTCTGTGGGGTGAGGAGGTGCGATGCAATCGACCCCGATCCCCCAGTTCCACCCATCGGCCGCCACCATGACGACTCCGCTCACCGGCAACGAGACGCTCGAAAGGTTGTTCGTCGACCACTATCGCGGCCTGGTCCGCCTCGTGTCGGGCCTGGTCGACGACAACGCGACGTGCGAGGAGGTGGTTCAGGACGCCTTCGCGGCCATGCTCCGGAGCACGTCGCCACCCCGACCGGGTCGCGAACTCGCCTATCTCCGTTCGGCGGTGCTCAACGGGGCCCGGTCCCAGCTACGACGCCGTCAGGTGCGGCGGCGCCATCTCCAGCCGGTCGCCGGCGTCGCCGACGCGGCCGAGCACACGGCCCTGGAGCGGGTCGAGAACCAGCGCGTCCTCGCCGCCATTCGGGCCCTGCCCCGCCGCCAGCGCGAGGTGCTCCTGCTCCGCTTCCAGGCCGAGCTCTCCGAGGCCGAGATCGCCGAGACCCTCGCCATCACGCCCGGCTCCGTGAAGACCCACGCCAGCCGCGGCCTCGCCGCCGTACGCGCCCGACTCGAGGAATCCCGATGAACGACCACCACGACCCCACCGAAGACCTGATCCGCCGGGCCCTCCAGGCCCGAGCCGAGGAGACCACCGTGACCCCCGACGCGCTCGAGTCCATCCGCCGCCGCAACGCCACGCCCCGCTGGATCCGTCCGGCCACGTATGGCGCGGTGGCCGCCGCGCTCGCCCTGATCGCCGGCTTCGCCTACCTGAGCGGCGACGACGACGCGACCGATGTCGACCCCGCCACGACCACGACGCTCGACGTGACGACCTCGACGGTCCCTGGCGAGACGTCGACCACCACCGTCCCCGACACCACCACGTCCTCGCCGGAAGGCCCGGAAGGTGCCGGCGCCGTCATCTGGCCGCTCGACGGCCCGGGCGAGACCTCGGCCGAGGCCGCGGCCCGCGGCTGGGTCGAGAACGTGCTGGAGGTCGCCCCGGCGCGTCTCGAGGCTGGTCCGGCCAACCCGTCCACGGCGTCGTTCATCCTGTCGAAGGTCGGCGAGGACGGAGCGTTCGTCTCCGGCCTCGTGACGATCACCGTGGTCTCGCCGGATGGTGGCGACCACTGGTTCGTCGAACGGGCCGAGACGCCCGACCTGCGGGTCGAGCTCGTGGAACGCAACGGCGAGGCTGACGGGCTCCGGGTCAGCGGACTCGGCAACGCCTTCGAAGGGACCGGCCTGCTCTGGATCGACGACGAGGGCCCGACGATCGTGTCGCTCGGCAACATCGAGTCCGACCACTTCTCGGTGGTCGTACCGTGGGACGGCGACGCCCCCGTCCGGGTCCGGCTGGAGACGGGCCGGGCAATGGACGACGAGGTGCCGTCGATCCACGCGTTCGCCGTCGATCCTGCCGACCCGGTCACCGACGTGCGGGTCACTCGGGTCGCCGACGACGACGTACTCAATGTCCGCACCGCCCCCGGTGTGGCGAACGCGGTCGCGTTCACTCTCCCGCCGGACGCGACCGGCCTGGCCCACACCGGTGGGACCGATGTTGTCGACGGGGAAACCTGGTGGGAGATCGTCGGCCCCGACGGCGCGAAGACCGGATGGGCCAACGCCCGCTACCTGACCGTGTGGCGAGCGGTCGAGCCCGACTCGGCGCTCGCTGCGGCGATGGAGCAGCTCGCGCACGACTTCCTCACTGCCCTCGGAAGTGACCAGGCCACCCTGGATCCGACGGTTCCGCGGCCGCACCCGGCGGGTACGCAGATCGGCGGAATCGGAGTGTTCGCCGACGCACCGACCCCGTTCACCACGATCGACGATCTGTACGACGACACCGTCCACGACTGGAACCCGTTCCCCGACGACGACCCCTGCGACGACCTCTGCCTCCTCCCGGTCGGCGAGTTCCTCGGTGTCCGAGCGCGCGACGCCGCCGACGCGCAGTTCACGATCGGTCCCGACGCCGCATCGCTCGACATGCTCCAGTACTTCACCGGCCACGAGCAGGACTACTACGACCATCACATGACGGTCGTCGCCTACGTGCCCCCCACCAGCGAGATCGAGCTCGACTGGCGGCGCTACACCTTCGCCTTCGACCTGGTCGACGGCACGCCGACCATCAGTGCGGTGTGGGTGTGGGGCTGGACGCCGTGAGTCAGGCGGCCAGCGTCAGTTCTTCGATGAGACCGAAGCGGGCGGCCAACGCAGCCGCTTCGAGCTCCAGCTCGGCGGCACGACGACGGTACGTTGTCGAGAGCGGCGCACCGAGGTCGGAGGCAGCACCACGGAGGTCGGCGGCCTTCGATCGCAGGAGGCTCACATCGAGCAGCGTGCGACCGTCGACCTGAGCGGTCCGGGTGATCTGGGCGGTTGTGTTGGCAGTCATTCGTCGTGTCCCCTTCAGGGCGGTTGCATCACCTACAACCGGTCCCTCCAGGGGTGTGTTCCTTCGCCGTCCGAGACAGTGGTCACAGGGTCAGACGAAGGGTGGCGACGTGACCACTGCGGGCACATCGGTGCCTCGCACATCGATCGTGACGGCCGTTCCCGGTTCGATGTCGGGCGGCAGGAAGGCGAGCGCGATGCCCTGCTCCAACACCGGCGAGAAGTTGCCGCTGCTGATCACGCCGATCTCGACATCTCCGTGCCGGACGAGCTGCCCTTCGCGGGGTGGCCGGCGGCCGTCGACCACGAGGCCGGTCAACAGCCGCTCCACGCCGCGCTCCCGCTCGGCCAGCAGCGGTTCGCGGCCCCGGAAGTCGTCCTTGTCGAAGCGCACCACCCAGCCGAGGCCGGCCTGTAGCGAGGTGATACCGGGGCCGAGCTCGTGGCCGTGCAGCGGCAGGCCGGCTTCGAGGCGCAGGGTGTCGCGCGCACCGAGCCCGGCGGGCGTGATCCCGGCGGAGCGAACGAGGTCCCACACGGCGACCGCGGCATCGACCGGCACGGCGATCTCCACACCGTCCTCACCCGTGTAGCCCGTGCCGGCCACGACGACGGGATGGCCGGCGATCTCGGTCTCGACCACGCGGAAGCGTCCGACGGCGGCAGCTTCGGGGGCCACCTTGGCCAGCCGCTCGCGCGCGTTCGGTCCCTGCACCGCCAGCACCGCCCGGGTCGAGGTCACATCGGTGATCCGGGGCGAGGTGGGGCCATCGGCCAGTGCCTTCTCGACGCGGCTGGTGTTCGATGCATTCGGCATCACGTCGAAACGTTCGTCGTCGACCCACCACACGATGATGTCGTCGAGCACCGACGCGTCGGACGGGTCGAGGAGGTGGGTGTATTGGGCCCGACCCGGCTCGATGCGGCCGAGGTCGTTCGTGAAGGCCCACTGGAGCGCAGCCAGGCCGCCCTCACCGGTCACTCGCACCGTGCCGAGGTGGGAGACGTCGAACACGACGGCGTCGTTGCGACACGCCGCATGCTCGGCCAGGGTGCCGTCGGCGTACGACAGCGGCATCTCCCAGCCGCCGAAGGGCACCATCTTGGCGCCGAGCGCCACATGGGCGTCGTGAAGGGGCGATCGGCGGTCGTTCGACACTGTGGGACTCCGGGGTCGGCGGTGAGTGACGCTACGCGGCGTCGGCCAGACCGTACTTCGCGCCGAGGCGCTCGAGGTCCTTGCGATACAGGATCTTCACCCGCACATCCGGCCGCTGCTCGGCGAGCAACCGAATCTTGCGGTGCTTGCGGGTGACCAACGGCTGGCGCAGCATGGTCACCTCGACATAGGTGTCGAAGTCGGGAAGATAGAAATCGGGGGTGAAGGCCGAAGTCGGATTTCCTTCGTCGTCGGCCGCGAGGACGAAGGTGGTCGGCTCGTACTCCCACGCGATCCCGTAGCTGTCGAGCAGTGCCGCCAGCTCGCGCTCCGAGGAATGAGCGAAGTCGGGCACCGGCTCAGGCGTCGCCCGCAGCCCGGGGAACCTCGACGACCGCCTCGGCCATCTCGGGGTAGAGCGAGACGATGCGGGCATCGACCTCGTCTTTCACGCCGGCGAGCGGGAGGACATTGAGCACACCCTGTCCGTTCTGCAGGAGATCGATCAGTTCCTCGCCGGTGTTGACCAGCACGGAGTTGGATCCGTCGATCACCAGATTGGCCGATGCGACGTCCTCCCCGAGATGGTTGCGCATGTACTCGAACACCTTGCGCACCTGCTCGAGACGGATCCCCGAGTCGAGCAGGCTCTTGATGACCTTCAGCTCCAGGAGATCGCGATAGGAGTACTGGCGGCGGCTCCCGGACCCGCTGGCGTCGGCCAGGGACGGTCGCACGAGGTCGGTGCGGGCCCAGTAGTCGAGCTGGCGATAGGTGATGTCGACGATCTCTGCGGTTCGCTTCCCGCTGAAGCCGGTTTCGCCCGTCATGTGCATTCTCCTGGTTCCGTTTCCCACGATGACGCCGCGGCGGGCGACATGGACGAAATTACGTCGGTGTGAGTGTGGATGACCATACGACGGCCGCGCGCCGAGGTCAACGACCCGCGCGAACTTGCGCGCGGTCCGCGCGAAGACGAGCACGCGGACGGTCGATCAGGAACTCAGTCCTCGAAGTCCTCTGGGGTGATGTTGTCGAGGAACTCCTTGAACTCCTCGACCACTTCCTCCGCGGGCGGACCGTCCGGCGTGGCCTCGTCGGCGTCGGTGTAGCCGACATCGTCGATGACCGAGGTGGCCGCGAAGATCGGTGTGCCGGTTCGGGCCGCGAGGGCGATCGCATCGGAGGGACGACTCGACACCACGTGGGCTTCGCCATCGCGGACCATGTGGATCTCGGCGAAGAAGGTCTTGTCGTGGAGATCCGTCACCACGACACGCTCGACGTCGACGGCCAGTTCCTCCAGGATGTCGCGCAGCAGGTCGTGGGTCATGGGCCGGGGCGTGTCGACGCCGTCGAGCGCCAGCGCGATCGCGGTGGCCTCGGGAGCTCCGATGTAGATCGGAACCGTACGTCCCTCGCCGCCACGCTCCCGCAGCAGCACCATCGGCGCGTTGGTGGGCATCTCCACCCGGACACCGATGAGTTCCATCTCGTGCATGGCATCCACCCTAGGCCGGGTACAACGCCGCGACGTAGGAATCGGGATCGGCGGCGAGCAGATCGCGATCGGCACAGGCCAGCACCCGTGCGTTGCGATAGCGGCCCTCGTGATCGAGCCCGTAGCCGACCACGAACTGGTCGGGAATCTCCACGCCGACATAGTCGAGCTGCACCGGCACCACCCGGCGAGCAGGACGGTCGACGAAGGTGCACACGGCGAGGCGCTCGGGCGATCGCCGGCTGATCTCACCGACGATGAACGCAGTGGTCAGACCGGTGTCGACGATGTCCTCGATGATGACCACCTCGCGCCCGGCGACGTCGATGTCGAGATCCTTCAGCATCCGCACGCGGCCGGTGTTGGGCGCATACGGCGTGATGGCGATGAAGTCGATCAGCGGTCGGATGGTCAACATGCGGGCGAGGTCGGACAAAAACGGCACACTGCCGCGCAGGACCCCGGCCAGCACGACCCCGTCGGAGAAATCGGCGCTGATGGCCTCGGCGAGGCGCGCCACCGTGGCGGCGATCTCGGATTCATCGAGAATGACGTCGACGGGGGCGGGCGACACGGTCAGTCGATCTGGTTGCCGAAGTTCCGACGCAGGATCGACCGATGGATCACCTCTCCGAGGCCGACGAGCTCGTTGAGCTCGGCGCGGGCGACACGCTGGGTCTCTCCGCCCTTCTTCAACCGAGCGCTCACCAGCTGCTCGAGCACGCCCGACTCGCGATCGGCGCTCACCTTGAACATCCGGAGGTGTCTCGGTTCGACGCCACGGGCGATGAACACCCCGGCGGCCTTGGCGACGACCAACGCCTCGTGGTCATAGGTCTGACCCTCGCCTTCGACCACGGTCTGGATGAGGCCGAGACGGGCGAGATCGGCCACGAGGCCCAGGTCGACACCGGCGCTCTCGGCCAGCTCCCGTGCCGACAAGCTGACCGATCCGGTCGGCGTGTCGAGCGGATCACCCGAGGCGACCGCGGGCGCCGGCGGCACCTCGACGGGTTCGGGTCCCGGATCTTCGTCGGCATCGTCGTCGTTCTGGTCGACGACGGGCTCGGGCTCGACATCGGGTTCCGGCTCGACATCGGCTTGCGGATCGGCATCGGGTTCCGGCTCGGCAATGTCCTGCACCGTCTCGGACTCGTCGGTCGCGCGTTCGTCGGTGCGGGTGAACAGCGTCGGCTCCGGGAGCGGCGCATCGGGGATGACGACGATGTCGTCGAGACTCGGGTCAAACCCGGGCTCCTCCATCCGCCGCTTGATGACCTTGAGGGGAAGGAAGTGGTCGCGCTGCTGCACCAGGATCCAGCGCAGCCGGTCGATGTCGCTGTCGTAGAACTTGCGATAGCCCGACGGCGTGCGCTCCGGATCGATCAGACCCTGACTCTCGAAGAAGCGGATCTTCGAGATCGTGACGTCGGCGTGTTCGTCCTTGAGCATCGACAGGACTTCGCCGATCGAGTGGTGTCGTGCCTCAGCCATGGGTCGCCTCTCCCCCGCTCACGCGCTTCCCGTGCCGTGCACGAAGACGAGCTTGAACTTGCCGACCTGGACCTCGTCGCCGTCGACCAGCTCCCGGTCGTCGGCCCGCTCACGATTCACGTAGGTGCCGTTCAACGAGCCGACGTCGCTCACCCAGTAGCGCGCGCCCTCGCGCCGCACCTCGGCGTGGCGTCGCGACACCGTGATGTCGTCGAGGAAGATGTCGCTGTCGGGGTGGCGGCCGACCGTCACCTTGTCGGCGTCGAGGGCGTAGCGGGCTCCGGCCTTGGCCCCCTGGGGCACGACGAGCAGCCCTTCGTGCTTGCCGAAGGCCGACCGATCGATCTCATGGGCGCCATCGTGATCGATGTCGACGACCGGAAGATTTCCGGTGGTGTCGCCCTGCGGCAGCGGCGCGCCGCACGACGAGCAGAAGTTCGCCGAGGACTGGTTCGCGTGGCCACATTCGCGACAGACGAGGTCAGCCATGGTCAGGCCTCGATCATCGCCGTGTAGGCGCCGGCGTCGAGCAGCGCGTCGAGCTCCGACGGGTCCGACATCTCGATCGTGATCAGCCAGCCCTCGCCGTAGGCGTCGTTGTTGAGCTTCTCGGGGGCGTCGGCCAGCGACTCGTTGACGGCCACGATCTGGCCCGACACCGGGGCGTACAACTCCGACACCGACTTCGTCGATTCGACCTCGCCGAAGGACTCGGTCGCGGCGACCGCAGTCCCGCTGCCCGGCAGGTCCACGTAGACGACATCACCCAACGCGTCCTGCGCATAGTCGGTGATCCCCACGCGTGCGAGGTTGCCGTCGACGGCGACCCATTCGTGATCCGACGAGTATCGAAGTCCTTCTGGCACGTTCATGATCGAGAACCTAACCCATGCTCTCGGGCCAGGCGCGTTGGTCAGGGACGAACCAGCTGCTCGATCCGGCGCACGTACTCGTCGGCGAGTCGTTCGGCTGCCGCCAGGTCGGCTCCCTCCGCGGTGACCCTCGTCAGCGGATCATCGGGATCAGGCAGCACGAGCGCCCATCCGTCGTCGTGATGGATCCGCACCCCGTCGATGAGATCGACCTCTCGGTCCTTGGATTGTTCGACCAGGACACGCATCACCGCCCCCTTCTGCTCCCATGGGGTCACGACCTCTCGCGTCACCATGTGGACCTCGGGCAAGCCGTCGACCACGTCGCTCAGGCTGCGATCGCTCGCGGCGAGCAGATCGAGCAACGACACGAAGGTCGCCGTTGCGTCGAAAGCCGGCATGAAACCAGGGACGACGAAGCGGCCACTGCTGTCGGCCGCGAGACACACGAAGGGCTCCGAGGCCGCCCCCATGATGGCAGCGCCCGATGTCTGCGTGAGCAGCACGGTCCCACCATGGGATTCGACCAACTCGGTCGCCTTGCTCGTCATCGAGACGGGGAGGGCCACGCGAGCCCCATCGAGTGGGCCTCGGAGCTCGATCAGGGCGAGGACGAGCTCGGTGTGGCCGAGCAGCCGACCGGCGTCGTCGACCACGCTGAGGAGCTGTCCGCCGGCCGAGAACATCACGCCGAGTCCTGCTCCCGACGACGTGACGAGGTCGCCGACGACCTCGCCGTTTCTCACCGGATCGAAATCGACGGCACCGCTCGTACTGGCGAACGGGTTGATGGCGAGGACCTCGGCACCGAGCTTCGAGAGCAGGTTCGGCATGATGAACGACACCGCGCCATAGCCGTAGTCGGCCACGACCTTGATCTCGGCCGCCCTGATCCGGGGCAGGTCGACCATCGCCTCGAGTGCGGTGGCGTAGTGCTCGACCGCTCTCGGCGGATAGTCGATGTCGCCGATCTCGGACGGGAACACCCGGCGGTAGTCCTCACGGTTGAAGACCCGCTCGATCTTGCGATGCCCGTTGTCGGACATGTCGGCGCCCTCGGCGTCCATGAACTGGATGACGATGCTGTTGGGATCGTTGCGATCGAGGCGCAACGCCACCGCTCCGGCCACACCCGGTCGACGGGTGGTGAAGCGGGTCACCGGCAGCGGCACGACCTCGAGATCCTGCACCGACACTCCCGCCGCGTTGAGACCGGCGTGCACCGCCCGCTTCAACATCCGCGCCGAACGCGACGAGTCGCGCGCGGTGACCACGACGTCGCCCTGTTTGAGGGTCGAGCCGTAGGCCATGGCGAGCCGGGTCACGAGCTCCGGTGTGATGTCGACATTGGCCAGTCCGGACACTCCCCACCGACCGAAGAGGCTCCGCGAGCCCTTCGTCTCCCACACGATCGAGGAGTTGACCGCGGCGCCCGCCTCGATGGTCTTGAACGGGTAGATCTTCACGCCCGACGCGATGTGGGAACCGTCGCCGACGAAGCACTCGTCACCGATGACGGCACCCTCATCGACCTTGACGCCGGCCCGGAGGTCACAGCTCCGACCCACGACGGCCCCGCGGATGTTGACATGCTCGGCGAGATAGGTGTTGTCGGCGATCACCGACCGCTCGATGTCGGCGTCGGCCCGAACCCGCACGTTGGCGCCGAGTACGGAATACGGACCGATGCGGGCACCGGCCTGGATCCGACAGTTGTCGCCGATCACCCCGGGGCCTGTGATGACCGCATCGGGATGCACGCGGACGTTCTCGCCGATGAAGAGTCCTTCCGTCTGCTCGAAGCCGTCGATCGCGACCTCGACCTTGCCGTCGAGGATGTCGGCGTGGGCACTGACGTAGCTCTCCAGATTGCCGACGTCCTCCCAGTAGCCCTCGGCGACGGCGCCGTAGAGCGCCTTGCCGTCGGCCAGGAGTGCGGGGAACACCTCGCTCGAGAAGTCGACCGGCCGATCGGCCTCGATGTAGTCGAAGATCTCGGGATCCAGGACGAAGATCCCCGAGTTGATCGTGTCGCTGAAGACCTGACCCCAGCCCGGCTTCTCCAGGAAGCGCTCGATCGACCCGTCGTCGCGGGTGATCACGATGCCGAACTCGAGCGGATTGTCGACGCGGATCAGCCCGATCGTCGCCATCGCCTGCTTCTCCTCGTGGGCGGCGACGATCTTCGTGAGGTCGACATCGGTCAACACGTCGCCCGAGATCACGAGGAAGGGCTCGGTGAGCTCATCCATCGCGTTGCGGACCGAACCAGCGGTTCCGAGTGGCGTCTCCTCGGTGGCGTAGACCATGCGGACACCGAATTCGGAACCGTCGCCGAACCAGTTGCGGATGTGGTTCGCCATGAAGGCGACGGTCACGACCACCTCGTCGAAGCCGTGACGCTTCAGGAGGTCGAGAATGTGCTCCATCATCGGCCGGTTGGCCAGGGGCATCATCGGTTTCGGGACATTCGAGGTCAGCGGACGGAGACGCGTCCCCTCACCTCCGGCCATGATCACTGCTTTCACGGTCTCGATCCTCGCTTCCTCATTCGTCGACTCCGGCGCGGTCCGCTCGATCGAGGCGGCCCTGACGCAGCGCCTCGATTCCGAGCGGGATGTATTGCGCGGCAGACAGATAGGAATAGATCAGAGACGGCACCGCACACACCCAGCCGGCCCATCGGAACCAGTCGGCGATGGCGATGTCGGAAGCCCCGGCGAGTAGGAACGGGAAGGCGAAATAGAGCCCGAACGTCGCGCACTTGCCCCACCACGTCACGTCGATGCGTCGCGCACCGAGGGCGCCGAGAGCCAGACCGGCGAGCGCCACGAGCACTTCGCGGGCCAGGGTGAGGATCACGAGCCACCACGGCACGGAGCCGTCGATCCCCACCGCGAGGATGCCGACGATCAGTACCGCTCGGTCGGTCACGGGGTCGATCAGCTTGCCGAATTCGCTGACGACGTCGAAACGGCGGGCCCACCACCCGTCGACCCAATCGGTGGCGCCGACGATCCCCCAGAGGATCGCGGCCGAGAAGCGGTCGTCCTGTTCGAACAGCAGCCAGAGGAACACCGGGATGCAGCCGAGTCGTACCAGTGAGATCAGGTTGGGGACGGTGAGAATGCGGTCCTCGAAGACCCCGAGCTGCCTCGTCCTGGTCGACTGGTCGTCCATGCTCACCTCTCGCAGCCTACGATCCCGGCGTGGCTTCCATCTATACCCGCATCATCGATGGCCTAATCCCGGGTCGATTCCTCTGGACCGACGAGGTCTGTGTCTCGTTCCTCGACATCCGCCCGCTCGCCCGTGGCCATGCGTTGGTCGTCCCGCGCCAGGAGGTCGACCAGTGGACCGACCTTCCTGCCGACACCGTCGCGCACCTGATGACCGTCGCCCACGCGATCGGCAACGCCCAGAAGGAGCTCCTCTCCCCCGCGCGCATCGGCCTGATGATCGCCGGCTTCGAGGTGCCCCACGTGCACGTCCACGTCGTCCCCATGAACTCCATGGCGGCACTCGACTTCGGCCAAGCCGACACGAATCCCGACCAGGACGATCTCGACGCGCTCCAAGCGGCCCTCTCGGCGGCGCTCAGCTCTCGCTGATCGGATCGGCTTCCTCGATCAGTTCCGGTCCGTTGTTGCGGACGTTGTTGACAGCGGTCGACACCGGATGGAGGCGGATGAGGTGTGAGGGAGCCGGGACCAGCAGCGCCTGGAGCGATTCGATGTCGTGGTTGTCGCGGTCGAGCCAGGTGTCCCAGGCGTCGGGCGGCAACATGACCGGCATGCGGTCGTGGACATCAGCGACCTTCTCGTTGGGCTCACCCGTGATGATGGTGCAGCTGTGGAGACGCAGGGGCTCGCCGTCGGGATCGGTGTGGTTCGCGTCCTTCCACACCTCCCAGAGGCCGGCGAAGGCGAACGGCTCGCCGTCGACACGGCTCATGTACATCGGCTGTTTCGTCTTGCGCCCCTCGATCTTCTTCCACTCGTAGAAGCCGTCGGCCGGGATGATGCACCGGCGCCGGGCGAACGAGCGCTTGAAGGAGTTCTTCTCGGCGAGTGTCTCGGCCCGGGCGTTGATCATGCGACTGCCGATCTTCGGGTCCTTCGCCCAGAACGGCACCAACCCCCAATGGAACGCATCGAGGCGCCGCACACCATCGTCCTCGACGACGGTGAAGACGGACTGGGTCGGAGCGACGTTGAAGTTGCCGGCGCCCTCCTCGAACCGCTCCTCAACGAGCTCGGCCCCGAAGTACTTGGCCAGCTGATCGGGCGGCGTCGTCGAGGCGAAGCGACCGCACATCAGGAACCGCCGGGAAGGTCGCCGGTGATCGTGCAGGTACCGACCCGCCCGCCGGACAGGTCGAACTCGATCTCGTCGCCGACCTCACCACCGAATCGCGGAACGACGACGGGATCGTCGCCGCCCACTGCGATCGTGCCGCGGAGGGTGAGGACCTCGTACGCCGGGTCGTCGCCGATCACCTGGACCCGTACTGCGTCGGCGAACCCGGACCCGCCTTCGGGCAGGGGGACTTCGCCGGGCGGGATCTCGAGGTCGAGCAGCACCGCGCCCGGCCCGAGGCAGCCGATCGTCGCCGGCCTCCCGACCGGTTGCCCACAAGGCCCACTGGTGACGGTGTCGAGCGGTCGGAGATCGCTGGTGACGACGCTGGCCCGCAGGCATGCCGTGTCGGTGAATCCGTCGGGTCCGACGAACACCACATGGCCCGATCCGGCGTACTCGAAGAGCGACGCTCGGATCTCGCCGGGCGTGAACGGGAAATCGGCGAACGGAGCAACAACGATGCGGTCGGCCTCGGCGCCCGACCCGGCCGCCACCGACACCGGGTCGGCGAGCGCAACGGTGAGCGCTTCGACGGCGATCGGCGGACCGCCGCTTCTAGCGGCCACCTCCGGGGGTTCGTCCTGACCGGTGAACTGGAAGGCTCCCTCGGTCCGTGCCTCCTCGACGAAGAAGGTGTTCCAGGCGACCACGACCCCGACGAGCACCAGCAACAAAACGACCGCGCCGACCGCGAGGTTGACGGTGCGCTGCTTGCGCCCCTTCTGCAACGCCTCGGCCACCTGGCGTTCGTCGAGCTGTTCCTGGAGCGTGAGCGGGCCGAAGGCCTCGGAACTCGCGCCGCCGGCGATGAGGTCGCGCCACGCCTCCACCCTGGGCTGGGGCATGCGGGCGAGATAGGTCTCGAAGGAGGCCATCACCTCGTCACTGAACAACAGCATGAGCCCGTTGGCTCGGGCGTGCTCGACCGGGTCGTCGAGATACTCCGGCATGGTCCGCTCACCGGCGACGGCGGTGAGGAACTCGTGGGCTCGTTCATCGGCCTCGTCGAAGGTCCACGGCGGCCCGACCGCGGCGTTCGGGGGCACGTTCGGTTGGTTCCCGGCGCGCAAAAAGCCCGAGGTGACCATGAACGGGTCCGGTCGAATCTCGAGCATGTCGTCCTCCAACGGGAGGACCAGGTGGTCGTCGGGGTCGCGCTCGGCGTCCCAGGTGTCGTCGTCGATGGGGAGAGGGTACGCGCCGGGCGGGCACGGTGGGTGGCGCCACCGGGGTGACAGACTGCCTGGGTGACCGAACCCCGTCTCGTCCTCGCCTCGTCCTCGCCCCGTCGCCGCGAGATCCTCGGTCGCCTCACCGACGCATTCACCATCATCGCCGCCGACATCGATGAGACACCGCGACCCGACGAGGACGCGATCGACTATGTCGTGCGGCTCGCGCAGGAGAAGGCACACGCGGTCGCTGGCCCGGGAACCGTGGTGATCGGGGCCGACACGTCGGTCGTCCTCGACGGCGAGATCCTCGGAAAGCCGACCGATCGGGCCGACGCCGCGGCGATGCTGCGACGCCTCGCCGGGAGGCGCCACGAGGTCGTCACGGGCATCGCGGTGGTCACCGTCGCGACCGACGGGACACGGGCCACGACCAGCGGTCACGAGCGGTCCGAGGTCGACGTGGCAGAACTGACCGATGCCACCATCGAGTGGTACATCGCGACCGGCGAGGCCGATGACAAAGCCGGGAGCTACGGCCTCCAGGGCGCCGGTGGCCTCTTCGCCGATCACGTGCACGGAAGCGTCTCCAACGTCATCGGGCTCCCGATGCGGCGTCTCCACGAACTGGGTCTCGCCGCCGGCATCGACCTCCTCGGCTTCGGACGAGTCGAGTGATCCCCGACCCGGATCTGGTCGCCCGGCTCGTCGCACGCGTGGGCGAGCAGCTGCTCGCAGCGCCCGCCTCCGACGATCCGGTGCTCGCCTACGGCGCACCCGACACGATCCACTCGACGGCCTCAACTGCTTCCGGCTGCTGTTCATGAATCCACGTGTCACCGCCGACGACGCCGACGAGCTGCTCGGGCTGATCGACCGGTACGCGTCGGAGGTCTGGACTTCGTAGCCTGTCGGCGTGACCGAGCCCGTCGCATCCGCCACGCAGCCGCCCGCTCGACCGGGCGAGTTCGACGCGGTCCAGATCGGCGGACTCACGGTGTGGCCACCGGTCGTGCTCGCCCCGATGGCCGGGGTGACCAACGCACCGTTCCGTACGCTGTGCCGCCGCTACGGCGCCGGCCTCTACGTCAACCAGATGATCACGGCACGGGCCATCGTCGAGGGTCATCGCAAGAGCCTCGAGCTTGCCGCCTTCGCCCCCGACGAATCACCCCGCAGCATCCAGCTCTACGGCACCGAGCCCTACTCGATCGGCGAAGCGGCCCGCCGACTGGTCGACGGGCAGAGCCACGACGGCCGCAGCGTCGACCACATCGACATGAACTTCGGTTGTCCGATGAAGAAGGTGACGCGCCACGGCGGCGGGGCGGCGCTGCCCTGGAAGCGCGAGCTCTACCGGTCGATCGTCAAGGCGGCCGTCGAAGCGGCCGGAGATGTGCCGGTGACCGTCAAGTTCCGGGTCGGGATCGACGACGACGCCATCACCTTCCTCGATGCCGGTCGCATCGCCGAGGACGAGGGCTGCCGGGCCGTGGCCCTCCACGCCCGCACCGCGAACCAGCTCTACAGCGGCACGGCCGACTGGCGCCGGATCGCCGAGCTGAAGGAGGCGGTCACCTCGATCCCCGTCTTCGGCAACGGCGACATCTGGGAGGCCGACGACGCCCTCCGCATGATGCGCGAGACCGGGGCCGACGGCGTGGTGGTCGGCCGCGGCTGTCTCGGTCGACCGTGGATCTTCCGAGACCTCGCCGAAGTGTTCGAGGGGCGTCCCGTTCCCGCTCGCCCCGAACTCGGAGAGGTGCTCGACGGCATGGTCGAGCATGCCGAGCTCCTGTGCGACTGGATGGGCGAGGCCCACGGGATCCGCGACTTCCGCAAGCACACCGGCTGGTACCTCAAAGGGTTCCCCACCGGCAACGACATCCGCCGGCGACTCAACAAGGTCGGTTCGCTCGACGAGATGCGCGAGCTCGTCGGGAGCCTCGACCGCACCCTCCCGTTCCCCGACGGTGGCATGAGGATGGTGCGCGGACACCACGGAGCTCCGAAGGACGTGCACCTGCCCGAGGGCTGGCTCGACGACCGCGACGGCGCGGTGGCGCTGCCGAAGGGCGCCGAGCAGCTCGTCAGCGGCGGCTGACGCTCAGAAGTCGATCCCCTTCTTCGCCGCGATACCCGAGTCGTAGGCGTGCTTGGTCTTGACCATCTCGGTCACGGTGTCGGCCAGGTCGATCATCCACTGCGGGGCGTCGCGACCGGTCAGCACCAGCGAGACGTGTGCGGGCCGGTTGCGAAACGTCGCTTCGACCTCCGCGGCATCGATCCAGCCCCAGTTCAGCGGGTACGTGATCTCGTCGAACACGACCAGCTTGTGCTCGCCCGCCTCGACGACGGCCTTGCCGTGCCGCCACGCCTCCCGGGCCTCGGCCTCGTCCTTTGCCAGGTCGTCGCTGTCCCAGGTGAAGCCCTCGCCGAGGGACCAGAAGTCGATGCCGAGCCGATCGGCCATCAGCTGCTCGCCGGTCACCCAGTCGGGAGACTTCAGGAACTGCACGACGGCGACCGGCCAGTCGCGGGCGCGGGCCCGCATGGCGACACCGAATGCCGCAGACGACTTGCCCTTGCCGTCGCCGGTGTTGACAATCACCAGACTCTTCGCAACCGACAAGCCGTCGGGGCGGGGATCCTCTGTGGGTGGTTCTTCCGTGGTGGACATGAGACTCCTCAAGTGGATCGACCGGCGAGCGGCACGATGACCGGCCCGTCGACATCTTCGATGATCTTGACGCGGGCATTGAAATACGAAGCGATGAGTGCCTCGGTGAGGACCGAGGCCGGCGGACCGGAGGCAACGATCCGACCCGCCGCGAGGACAGCCATCTCGTCGCCGTAGCGGGCGGCCAACGTCAGGTCGTGCAGTGTCGCCAGCACCGTCAGGCCTCGCTCCCGCCGCAGTTCCTCGACGAGATCGAGCACCTCCTGCTGGTGGCCGAGGTCGAGCGATGTCGTCGGCTCGTCGAGCAACAGGATCGACGACTCCTGGACGAGGGCTCGCGCCAACACGACGCGCTGACGCTCCCCGCCCGACAGGCTGGCCAGCTCACGTTCGGCCAGTGGGCGGAGGTCGAGCCGCTCGAGCACGGCAGCGGCGACGTCGATGTCGTGCGCGGAATCGCCACTGAAAACGCCCCGGTGCGGTGTCCGCCCGAGCAGTACGTAGTCGATGACCCGTACACCGGGCGGCATCACCGGGGTCTGCGGAACGTAGGCGACGAGCCGTGCTCGGGCCATCGGCGTCGCCGTGTCGAGCCCCTCGATCGAGATCTCCCCGCGATGGTCGAGCGCGCCCAGGACGGCTCGGAGCAGGGTGGTCTTCCCGGCCCCGTTGGGTCCGATCACATTGATCCACTTACCTGCCGACAGATCCAGATCGAGTCCGCTCACGACCTCGACACCACCGAGGCTCACTCTGAGGTCGCGGACGCGCAGCGCCGCGGTCACCAGACCTCCCTCCTGCTGGTGCGCAGGACGAGCGCGAAGAACGGCGCGCCGATGAAGGCCGTGACGACGCCGATCGGGAGCTCGCCGGGCTCGACGACCGTCCTCGCCACGAGATCGGCCGCGACCATGAATGCGCCACCGAAGAGGACCGACAGCGGCAGCACGACGCGATTGCTCGCGCCGAACACGAGCCGGACCGTGTGGGGCACGATGATCCCGACGAAGCCGATCAGCCCGGTGACGGCGACCGCCGCGGCGGCGCCGAGCGACGACGCCACGACGACGACGAGCCGCACCCGTTGGGGGTTCACCCCGAGCGAGGCCGCCTCCTCGTCGCCGACCGCGAGCACATCGAGGGCCCGGCGATACCGCAGGACGACGGCCAGCGTGACGGCGAAGTAGGGCGCGAGGAGGGCCGGCTCGTTCCACCCGGAGGTGCCGATTCGCCCGAGTATCCACGTGTACACCTCGCGGATCACGTCGCTGTTCGCCTGCAGGACGTAGGTCTGGCACGCGGTGAGGAAGCTGGCGACCGCCACGCCGGCGAGCACCAATGTCACCGTCGAGCGTCCGCCGATGTGGCCCGCCACATAGGACAGCCAGACCGCACCGAGCCCGCCGGCGAAGGCCGCGAGGGGCACCGGATCGAAGACACCGGACCCGTCGCCGAGTCCCTGGGTGATCGCGATCGTTGCGCCGAGACCGGCGCCGGCGGCGATGCCGAGCAGGTAAGGGTCGGCGAGCGGGTTCCGAAACGCCCCCTGGTACGCGGCACCGCTCAGCGACAGGGTCGCGCCGACCATCAGTCCGAGCACCACCCGCGGGAAACGGATCTGTGTCACCACCGCCGCCTCGGTCGTGGAGAGCCCGGAGTCGAGGTCGACCCACGGCAGCCCGTCGAGAAGTTGACGGAGGACTTCGCCGACCGAGAGGTCGAGCGGGCCGATGGTCATTCCCGCGAAGCTCGCCGCGAGAACCGCCACGATCCCGGCCGCGACCGCGCCGGACCCGAGTCGAGCTCCCTCGGGAGCACCGACACGCGTCTCGGCGGATCGCAGACCGAGCACCATCAGGCGGGCGCCGTCACCGTCGACAGGGCATCCGCGATGGACTCGGCGAAGTCGACGACCCGGGGACCCCAGCGGGAGGCCACGTCATCGTCGAGCTCGATCACTGCGCCGTTGCGGACGGCGGACAGGTCCGACCAACCCGGACGAGCTGCGACGGTCTCCGCCGTCTGTGCGGCCCAGATGGTGTCGGCCAGGAAGATGAAGTCCGGGTCGGCGCCGAGGATGAACTCCTCGGAGAGCGGCAGATATCCGGCGAACGCATCGCCTTCGGCGTCGTCGCCGATGCTGACCAGGCCGAACAGGGCGTAGATCTGGGCCACGAACGACTCGCTGTTGAGGCTGTAGTAGTCGGTCCCGAGCTCGTGGTAGTAGGTTATGCCCTCGGCGTCGGGCGCCTCGGCGACCAACTCGGCGAGACGGGTCTGCATGTCGAGCACGACGGCGGCGGCGCCGTCGACGTGGCCGGTCGCGGCGCCCACTTCCTCGATCTGGGCGTAGATGCCGTCTATGTCGGCCGGCGAATCCTGCACGATGACCGTCATCCCGAGAGCCTCGAGCTCCGCCGAGGCCTGGTTCGACTGCATGATCACGAGTTGGGGTTCGTAGGCGGCCACGGCTTCGACGTTCACGGTGAATCCGTCGAGTTCACCGGGTGGTGCCTCCTCCGGATAGTTCGAGAACTGTTCGACCGCGACCACCTGATCGCCGGCGCCGATGGCGAAGAGTATCTCCGTCGCCGTGGGCGACAGCGAGACGATGCGGTCGACGGTCGGAGCGCCGGCATCGGCCGGCGCGTCGTCCTCGCCGCAGGCGGACGCGAGCAGCGCGAACGCGAGCAGCATGGTGCTGAGCTTCTTCAACGGATTCCTCCTTGTGGCTCGAGGTCACTTGCACGAGCGAAAAGGCGGGGGTCCGATCCGCACGAGCGTCCCTTCCTCGAGGGTCGGTTCGTGTCTGTCCGGCGGAGGCGACCGGACTTGTTCCGGCCACCGAGGTGGCCGGACATCACCGTTGCGGGACAGCGCCGGGTTCACACCGGACTTCGCTCCTACGAACGTGTGGATCCTACGCGCAGACGGCGTCGAAGCGCTCGGACGCCTCCGCGACGATGCGCGAGATCAGCTCTGCGCAGGTCGGCAGGTCCTCGACGACGCCGACGCACTGTCCGGTCGGCAGGATCCCGACCTCGAGCTTGCCCTCGACCATCGTCGCCCGTGTGAGCATCGCTGCGTTGGCCGCCATCGCGACCTGGGCCCAGGTGAGGTCCTGGTTCTTCTTCATTCCCAGGCCCTCGGTGAGCAGGTCGCGCATCGAGGTACCGGTCAGCTTGCGGAACTTCAGTGCATTGAGTCCGGCCCGCGGGAGCTGGAGCAACCCCGTTCGTTCGAGATTGTCGATGACCTCGGTCCGGATGACCCGCTGGGGGGCACCGTCGATCGCGGTGGACACCACGGTTCCGGTCACCGGTGTCTCGAGATAGACCGCCTTGACCTCGTCGGGCACCTTGCTGTCGGCCGTGAGGAGGAATCGAGTGCCCATGGCGATGCCGTCGGCCCCCCACGAGAGTGCTGCGGCGAGGCCGCGCCCGTCGTGGAATCCGCCGGCGGCGATGACCGGGATGTCGACCGCGTCGAGCACCTGCGGGAGCAGCAGCGATGTCGGCACGCTGCCGGTGTGGCCGCCACCCTCGCCGCCCTGGCAGAGGACCGCGTCGACGCCCCACTCGGCGACCTTCTCGGCGTGGCGACGAGCGCCCACGGTCGGCACGACGACGACGCCGTTGTCCTTCAGCTTCTTGACCATGTCGGGTCGGGGGGCCTGGGCGAAGGATGCGACCTTCACCTGTTGCGCGATGAGGTGGTCGACCCGTTGCTCGACGTCGGCGGCGTCGGTGCGCAGGTTCACGCCGAACGGCTTGTCGGTGCGCGACTTCACCTTGGCGATCGCGGCGACCATCTCGTCGAAGGTCATCGTCGCGGCCGCCAGGATGCCGAGACCGCCGGCGTTGGCCGTGCCCGTGACCAGCGAAGGCCCCGCCACCCATCCCATGCCCGTCTGCACGATCGGATAGTCGACCCCGAAGAGCTCGGTGGCCCGGGTCTGGAGGCGGGGATCGACGGTGGTGGACGCGCTCATTGCCTCACCCTACGACCTAGGGTGCGGGGGCCAGACACCCAGGATCGAGAGGAGGTCTCCCCGATGGCTCGTCGACTCACCGAGTTCAGCCACGGCGCCGGTTGAGGCTGCAAGCTCGCCCCCGGCGAACTGGCGCAGGTCGTGCGCCGCCTCTCCCCAACCGACAGTCCCGACCTCCTCGTGGGCGCCCTCACCGGCGACGATGCCGCCGTGTGGCGCCTCGACGACTCGCGCGCGCTCGTTGTCACCGCCGACTTCATCACGCCGGTCGTCGACGACGCCCGCGACTGGGGTCGTGTCGCCGCCGCCAACGCAGTGAGCGACGTCTACGCGATGGGGGGTCGCCCGCTCCTCGCCCTCAATCTCGTCTGCTGGAACACCGACGAACTCTCGACCGACCTGCTGGGCGACGTCCTCCAGGGCGGCCACGACATCGCGGCCGAATGCGGGTTCGTCGTGGCGGGCGGCCACACCGTCGACGATCCCGAACCGAAGTACGGCATGGCCGTCATCGGTGAGGTCCACCCCGACCGGATGCTGACCAACGCCGGCCTCCGGCCCGGGCAGACGCTGATCCTGACCAAGCCGCTCGGCATCGGGATCATCACGACCGGTCTGAAGCGGGGCGAGGCCGACGCCGCCATCGTCGCCGCGGCGGTGGCCAGCATGACCCGTACCAATGCGACCGCCGCCGAAGTCGCCGTGGCCGCAGGCGCAACGGGCGCAACCGACGTCACCGGCTTCGGGCTCCTCGGTCACGGTGGCCGCATGGCCGAGGAGTCGGGGGTCGATCTCCATCTGTCGATCGGTGCCGTTCCGGTGATCGGCGGCGCCCGAGAACTGGCGGCAGCGGGAGTGGTTCCCGGCGGCACGGGCCGCAATCTCGCCTGGGTCGACGAACGTCTGCGGATCGATTCCGGTGTCACCGAGGTCGACGTCACGATCCTCGCCGACGCCCAGACCTCGGGCGGCCTGCTGTTCGGGGTCGACCCCGCCCGCGCCGACGGTGTGATCACCGAGCTGCGGGCCTCCGGCCACGACGCTGCGGCCATCGGCACGGTCGCCTCCGGTCGGGGACTCATCCACATCGGCTCCTGACAGGGCGACCGAGCGCTACGGTCGGGCCGATGACACGACGAGTCCTCATCGACACGGACCCCGGGGTCGACGACGCGATGGCGATCATCATGGCGCTCGCCTCGCCGGAGTTGGACGTCGTCGGCCTCACGACGATCTTCGGAAACGCCGCAACCCATGTCACGACGCGCAACGCCCTCACGCTCGTCGATGTCGCGGGCCGTCCCGACATCCCGGTCGCCGCCGGAGCCTCGGCCCCGATCGCCGGAACCTATCTCGGCCCTGTCCCGGTGGTCCACGGCGACAACGGGCTCGGCGACGCCGTACTGCCGACGCCGGCCGGTTCGATCGTGGCCGAGCCGGCCGCCGACTTCATCCACACCGTCGCCGCGACCGACCCCGGCGCGGTCACCCTCCTCGCTCTGGGGCCGCTCACCAACCTGGCGCTCGCCCTCGATCGACATCCGGAGCTGCCGGGCCTGGTCCACGAGGTCGTGGTCATGGGGGGCAACGCCCTCGTACCGGGCAATGCCACCCCGGTGGCCGAGGCGAACATCAACAACGACCCCGAGGCCGCAGACCGGGTGTTCGGCGCGCCCTGGAAGGTCACGATGGTCGGGCTCGACGTCACGCACCAGGTCAACATGGGTGGCGCAGCGATCGAACGGATCGCGGCCGGCACGTCGGCCGGCGCCAGGCTGCTCGCCGGGGCGATGCCCCACTACCGCAGGTTCTACGAGACCCGCAACGGCATCGACGGCATCTTCGTGCACGACCCGTCGACCGTGGCGTTCCTTCTCGACCCCGACGCGTTCACCACACACGCCTGGCCGCTCCGCGTGGAGACGGAGAGCTTCAGCCGAGGCAAGACATGGCCGAACATGGGCGACACCGACGACGAGACGCCGCCGGCCTGGAAGAACCGACCGCCGGTCCACGTGTGTACCGCGGTCGACGGCCCGCGCGTCGTGGATCTCGTTGTCGAACGCCTGACCTGAGGCCGAAGGCGACGGCCGCGTCCGTCAGAACCGGGCGGCTGCAGTGAGCTTGCGGATCAGCGGCTCGAAGTGCGTGAGCGGGAGCGTGTCGTAGTCGGGGTCGAACGCCTGCTGGTCCCAGTCGTCGGTGAACTCCTCGCAGAGACCGAACCAGGGCTCGTCGGCGAAGCGGTCACGGAGGTTCGTCGGCACGCCGAAGTGCTGGTAGTAGTGCCGGCCCTGGAAGTCCTGATGGTGCTTGATCGACTGGTAGACGTCGTCGCGCACGTAGGGCTTGATCATCTCGGCCGAGATCGCGCCATGGTTGGGCACGGAGATCGCCTTGCCGATGTCGTGGCAGAGCGCCCCGAAGATCATCTCCTCGTCGGCTCCTGCCCGCTCCGCCATCGTCGCGGTCTGCAGGCAGTGGGTCAGCTGATCGGTGATGAATCCGTCGCTGATGTGGGCCAACGACTCGAGCAGCATGATCAGCCGGTCGGCGACGCGGCCCTGGTTGGCCGACGTTCGCTCGCCGATCAGCGCCCACTGCTCGGCCGTCGACTCGTCCATGCGACGGAAGGAATCGGGGTTGGCGTCGATCTCGGTGGGATCGGTGACCGTCATGGCGGGGTTCCTCTCTCGGCGGTTCCACCACCGTAGCGACAACCCGCAGGCCGCGGGAGTCTCGGCCTCGACACACCCGACCGCTGCCGGTCGCTCGGGCCGGTGGGGGCGCAAAACGACAAACGCCGCCGACCCCGGAGGGCCGACGGCGCCGTCATTGATCTGGCTGGATCAGACGACCCGAACGTTCTGGGCCTCTTCGCCCTTGCGTCCCGGAGCGACGTCGAACTCGACGGTCTGGCCCTCGTCGAGCGACTTGTAACCGTCGCCGGCGATGTTGGAGAAGTGGACGAACACATCGGAGGCGCCTTCGCGCTCGATGAATCCAAATCCCTTTTCAGCGTTGAAGAACTTCACTTTGCCTTGCACTTGAATCACGTACTTTCTTGAAGCGCGAGGCGTAATTCGCAACGCGCAACCACGACGGTATGCCGCGCTCGGCCAATTCCTCCCTCGCGGCCGGATTCCTTCTACGCCAGCGTGCGGGTCATGCGGTCGAAATCGAGCTCGATCGAGGCGCCTCCGGCCGTCCACCGATGCACCGTCTCCAGCCGTTCCACCGTGCCCCACGGCGAATCGTGGCGAGGAAAGTCCGAGATCGGCTGCTCGGATCCGGCCACGAGCAAGGGCGATTCCCAGCCGAAAGAAATCTCGCCGCTGCTCGGTGACGTCCACGACACGTCGACCTGCCCCTCACCGATGACGACGGGCTCGACGGCGGTCACGGCGGCCACGAACTCGTCGAAGGAACCGTCGGCGTCGGTGCCGACCTCGACGATCCACACGTTGTCGGCACCGCCTTCGGCGATCAGGTCGAACGGCTCGGTCATCTCGTTGGTCGCGTGGACGGCGGGGTCGTACACCCGCCAGGTCGGCGGCCGTCGCGACCAGAGCGCGATGTGGCCACCGTTCTTCGTGCCGATCGTCCAGTTCCCCACCTGGACCACCTCGTCGAAGTGATCCTGCGGGAAGTACGCGTGGGTGTAGTCGCGGTAGGGGAAGACCGCCCCGAGGATGGGGTCGGTGGTCTCGTCGTACAACGGCGAGTAGATGTGGATGGCGGTGCGCTCGTACTGGGCCGTGCGGGGCATCGACGCCTCCCCGGTCCAGTAGCCGGGCTCTCCCCCGTCGTCGCGCCACTCGGTCGACTCGGGCAGGCCCGTCATCGGGTGGGTCGTGAAGACCCGGGCGTCGGGGTCGATCGTCGCCTGCCAGATGTGGACCTGGTCACGCATCTGCCCCTTGCGGTGGTCGAGCACGCTGGCCAAGCTCACCTGCGGACTGCGCCACGAGTAGGTGTTGGCCTCGTCGAGCCCGCCGAGGTTGAGGATCATGTAGTTGTCGAAGACCCACTGCTCGATCCTTGCGACGTCGCCACCCTGGATGTCGCTCAGCTGCTTGATCTGGGTGAACGCGTCGCCGTCCCACAGGCGGTGGGCATCGGCTGCGGCCGTGCTGACCTCGGCCATCTGCCAGAGGCCGATCCCGCCGGTCGACCACCAGAACGCGAGATTGGCGGGGTCCTTGAAGTCGTAGCCGAACGGTGCCTCCGGCGCGTCGCTGATCGGTTCCTGCGAGTTCACGTGGATGCCGTGGCGCTCGCGGGTGACGGTCACGTCGTCGGATTGGGCGATCGCCACGGCGACGGCCGGTGGGCGGTAGCGCTCGGCCAGACAGAAGTAGGTGGCCGAGGTGCTGTCGACGGAGACGTACGGCGTCGGCGTGCGATCGAAGAGGAGCTTGGCGACGTCGTAGGTGTCCTCGTCGCGTGCGGTCATCTTGTCCTTCTTGTAGGTCCGCCCATGGGGCGCCACGTACGCACCCCGGTGGTAGTGGGCGGCCATGTCGACGAGGCAGAGGTCCAGGCCCATCGCGGCAGCGTTGACGATCTCGTCGTCGTCGCTGAGCTCGACCAGCGAGAGCAGGGGCGTGATGTTCTTCGCCATGTAGACGTTGGAGTGCCACTCGAAGAAGCCGAAGCGGGCCCGCTCGTGGATCCAGTCGAGAATCTCGGGTCGTGCCCGCGTCGCGTGTTCGCTGCCGGTGAGGCCGGTCACTGCGAAGGTCTCGTCGGGGAAGAACTGACCGGCGAGCAGCTCGTTCGAAAGGTTGATGATCCGATGGTTCTCCGACCAGTACCAGAGATGATCGATGCGGTCCTCGGGCAGCGGATCGTCGTAGCGGTACCGGTTCGCGAGGACCCGCGGGGTGATCGCCTCGATCACCGCGGGATCGATCCGCGTCATGTCGGTGTCGCCCTGGCCCAGCGCGAGGATCCAGTTGAAGTACATGAACTGGAAGTCGCGGGTGTCTCGCCACTCGTCGATCTGGGTCCAGCGATCGGCGAACCCCTCGACCGTCACCGCGCCGATGTCCCATGTGTAGTCCGGGTCGCGGCGCGCGGCGGCGAGCTGCACGGCGACGCCCGACGCCGAGGCGGGCCGGGGCGATGCGGTCGCGTGGGCCAGATACGCGTCGACCTGTGATTGGAAGAACGCCTCGTCGACGAGGCCTGCCGTTCCCGGCGCGGGCAGCCCCGTCGGTGCCGCCGCCCCGGCGGTGGTCGTCGTCGCCGTCCCGGTCGTGGTGGTGGAACCCGGCAGTGTCGTCGACGACGAAGGACTCCCGCTCTCGCCTCCGCCGCATGCCGTGAGCGCGGCGAGGGACGTGGCTCCGACGAGGAACTGGCGACGATCGATCATGAGACACTCTCCGTGTGCGGGGCGGCAACCGCCGGGGCCGAACGGTGTCGCCAGAGCGACAGGCCGAGGAAGACGACCATTGCAACCGAGGCGGTGGTGAAGAGCAACTCGGGGCCCTCGGTCTCGTAGAGCGCACCGGCGCCGTAGGCGACGATCCCGGAGACCAGCGTCCCGGCTGCGCTGAACAAGCCCTGTCCGGCCGCGAGCTGCTCCGGCGGCGTGGCGGTCGCGACGGCGACCTGGTTCGCCGGCATGGTGAAGGCGTCGGCGATGGCGTGCACGAGCGAGACCGCCAGCAGGATCCACAACACGTCGACCCAGCCGTAGGCGAGCGTGCACGCGGCAGCTACGGCGATCGACCAGCCCACGACTGCGGCATGTCCGCGGGCCTGCGCCATGCGGCCACCGGTCGGCGCGAACACGATCATCGGGATCGTGAAGAGACTCAGCGACACGCCGATCAACCAGGTCTCGGCACCGTTGTCGTCGAGCAGCAGCGCCCATGTCGCCTCGAAGTAGGCCAGCGTCAGGAAAAACGCGACGCCGGCGAACATGGCAGCCTGGATGCCGGGAATGCGCAGCAGCGGCAATGTGGCCCGGCGAACGCCGTCGCCCGGAGGTGTCCGCAGATCGAGTCGGCTCACCCACCCCAGCAGGAGCAGGTTCAAGGCGACGAGCACGATGAACGGCAGACGGATTCCTCCGATCTCGACCAGCACCGCGGACAGGGCCGGGCCCAGCACGAAACCCGTGATGTCGAAGGCGGTGAGTCGACCGAGGGTCGTTCCCACCGCGGCGGGATCCCGCGTGATGAGCAACCGTCGCATGGCGGGAGCGACAGCGCCGGTGCTGAGGCCGAACACCACCCGCGACGCCACGAACATCCACAGCTCGTCGGCGACGATCATTCCGGCCATGCCGACCGATGCCAGGGCGACGCCGAACCTGATCATCTGGGCGGTCCGGCCCCGGTCGGCCATCGGCGCCAGGGTCACCTGCGCGACGAAACCGGCGAGGAAGCCGGCGCTGGCGATCAGTCCGAGCTGGCTCTCACTGAACCCGAACTCGGTGCGGAACTCGGCCAACAGCGTGAAGACCGAGCCGTAGCCCATCGTGAGGACGGCCGTGACGGCGTAGTACGGGATGTTGGGATCGGACCGAAGGGGAACCGCCCCTCCAGTATCTGGCGCTGGCACGCGGCGACGCTACCGGAGGGGTCCCACCCGGCCCGATTCCGTGGGTCCGCTACGGAACGACCGTGCCCGTGAGGACCGGGTCGAGCTGCACGGCGAACTCCAACTGGTTCTCGGCGATCGGGACCGGGAAACCGAACGCGGTGTTCAGCACGCCGGTGAACAACCCGCAGCCGCTGATGGCGAGTTCCTCGGTGAATCCACCGTGGAGGGTCGCCGTTCCCGTGTTCTGGTCGTAGGCGATGCCGAGCGGGTCACCGCCCGGACCGGCGGAGAGCGATGCCTGCACCGGGCCGATGGCGCAGCTCGACGGCAGCAAGGCGTTCTCGAGGCCGACCTCGAACCCGAAGCCGAGCGTGAAGGCACCATTGGCCGGCACCACGGTGCCGCTCGGAGCGACGAAGCGAGGAGCCACGCCCACCGTCACCTCGAGACCGGGGATCAGTTCGATCGGGATCTCGATCGGATCGAGTTCGACGGAGTCGAGTCCGAATTCGAGATCCCCGTCAACCGTCACGGTGCCCGGGATGGCCGGGCAGGCCCCCAGGACACAGCTCGGCGTCGCGAAGTCGAAGCCACCGATCTCAAGCGAGATCGCCGTGATCTCGATGTCGACATCGCCCGGTTGCTCGACCACCGCCGCGATCTCGATGCAGTCGTCGCACGTCGCGGTGTGCGCCCCTTCAGGGCTCGACCCGCGGCCCGGTGTGACCACATAGAGGGTGTGGAAGTCCTGGGCGGCGGCCGCAACGGTCGCGGTGACGTTCACCACCAGCTCCTGCGGCGAGACGAACGTCGTGGAGTTGACGGTCAGCCCGTCGAGGGACACGGCGACGACGCCGGGCTGGAAATTCCGACCCGAGATCGTCAGATCACGCGTCTCGAGCAAGCCGACGCGGCCGGGAGTCACACCATCGATCCGAGGCTCCGTGGCCCGGCCGATGCGGATGTCGCCGGCGGTGGCCGGAAGGCTGCCACCGTCGAGGTTCCCGGCCGACGAGGCGAACGCCACGAACTGTCCGTCGGCCGAGACCGTCGGGGACGAGCTCGGTCCGTTGGCAGGATTGCCGTCGAAGTCGACCGTGACGGTCCGGCGGGCGACACCGGCGAGGTCGACCGGTGACTCTCGTTCCACCGCCACCACGTCGTCGCCCTCGACGAAGGCCACCACGAGGCGGGGGCCACCGCCGATCACGGCGAGCGAGGGTGAGGAGGAGATCTCGGCGCTGTCGCTCAGCCGCAGGGTGCGGGTGATCGCGCCGAACAGGCGAGTCGTCACGAAGACGTCACTGCCGGAGTTCCCATCCGTGCCCTCGAGATTCGTCGCGTTCGAGGAGAAGGCGACGACCGGCGCGCCGTCACCGAGGTAGCCGGTCGCGTCGTCGCTCACCTGGGGCTGCGAGCTGGCGCCGTTCGACTCCTGGAACGGTCGGGTCACGGTGTCGGGCACGCTCGCCCGTGTGGTGTCGCCGCCGGTGCGAGCGGACAGGAACACATCGGCCACGCCGTTGCCGTCGCCGCTGACGAGGTTCGTCGCCGTAGAGGTGTAGGCAACCCATTCGCCCGAGGGGCTGATCGAGGGCTCGGAGCTCGCCCCGTTGGCCTCGTTGCCGTTGCTGCGGACGCTCACCCGCACGGTCGTGCCGGCGACGCGATCGCGCACGAACACATCGGCGACCCCGTTGGTGTCACCGACGACCAGATCCGAACCCGTCGACACGAACGCCACGAACCGACCGTCGGCCGACACCGCCGGCGCCGACGCGACACCCGCGGACTCGCCGTCGGCATCGGTCAGGCTCACCCGAGTGGTCGAATTTCCGTCACGAACGAACACGTCGGCTGTCGCGTTGGTGTCACCCGGCACGAGGCCGGTCGCACCCGATACGAAGGCCACGACTGCGCCGTCGCCGGAGATGGCGGGGTCGGTGCTCGCAACCACGCTCGGCGGCGCGCCGCCGCTGTTGCCGGAGGGCACATTGACCCGCCCGATGTACGTGCACCCACTCAGTGTGAACAACGCGCAGACGATGCCTGCGCTGAGCACCCGACGGCTCCGACCCATGATGACGCCCCCTTCGAGTCCGCATCCCCCGCGAACCGAATCGCGACGCTAACCGCGGTGCGAGACCACCACAATCAGTGACCAGATCCGGCCCCGGCGGCTAGCGTTCGTCCGCATGTCGTGGACCGAGAGTGGCGCCTCAGCCGATGGCCCGGGTACATCTCCCCCGCCGCCGCCACCGCCCAGGGCGCCCACGACGGCCTCGACCTGGCTGCCGTTCGCGATCGGAATCGCCGCCGCTCTCATCGCGGCGGCGGTGTTCCTCGTTGACGGGATCACTCCGACCGAGCGGGGCCCGGACCGCGATCGATGGGGAACCCACACTGCCGCAACGATCGTCGACCTGGACGGAGGCTCGTACTACGGCGTGTACGGCGCCGGGTTCGCCAGTGCCGGCCCGAGGAACCTTCGCGTGTCGGCGGAAGGCGAGCCGCTCGACGTCGAGACCGTCAGCAACGGCCGGGGAACCAGTCGCGAGACCGCCGGGCGGTTCTTCGCCGTCGAGACCGGTCCACATCGCGTCCAGGTCGACAGCCAGGTGCTCGAAGTGACCGACGGCGACGGAACGACCCGCAGGGTTCCGGTGTCGGCCGGCTTCTCGGTCGGCGACGATCCGTTCACCTCGCGCACGGCCGTTGAGCCCTGGCCCTTCGTCGGTGTCGCCCTCAGCGTCGTCGCGGCACTCTTCCTCTGGGGCGTCGGCTACGAGCGGACCCAGGCTCGGACGGTCCGTCAGTCGCCCTGAGCGCCCCGCATCTCGAGGAACTCCTGCGTGCTGTTGGAGCGGGGAAACGGGTCGTCGGGCACGTCGACCCCGAGGAACTCGCACAGCGGCTCCCACCCGGACCCCACTTGGTAGACGCAGAGCTGCTCGGCCGGCACCGTCTCGATGACATGGGCGTTGTGCGCCTCGTAGGCGGCCACGGCGGTCGCCTCGTCGTCGGCCCGACCGCCGAAGACGACCTCGGAGATCGCCTGTGCGAGCTCGTGATCGGCCTTCTGGATCTCCCGGCCGATCGTCGCGTCGAAGCTCTTCCACCAGTCAGCCGCGGGACGCACCGTCAGGAGGACCTTCGACCCCGGCCGGGCCCGCCACAACGGCTCCCACGCGGTGCATGCAGGGAAGTCGACACAGCTGCCGAATCCGTCGAGAAGCTGATCGAGCGAATCGAGCTCGCCGCGCACCACCGCAGCCCAGCCGGCGGCGTCTTCGGGCCGGGCGAAGACCTCGAGCATGTGGTGGCACGGTCCGAACCCGAGCTGCTCGAGCGCCGCCTTCATCGAGAGTGTTCCCGTGCGGCCGAAACCGGCCCCGATCACCTGGACATCCATCGCCAGACCATAGACCAGCGCCTGAACGGCGAGAATCCCTGCCGGGGCAGGGATTCTCAGGGTGCTTTCGTGGTCGGGCTGAGAGGATTTGAACCTCCGACCTTCGGTCCCCCAGACCGACGCGCTAACCAAGCTGCGCCACAGCCCGTGACGGGTGTGACGATACCGGTCTCACGACCGTCGCCCCACTCGTTTCGCTCGAAAGTGTCGCGCGGGGCTCAGGTAGCGGAGGCGGCTGCGATGCTGCCGACGGCCGAGTCGAGGAGCGCATTGAACTCGTCGTCACTCTGCTGGGCCGACAGGCCTTCGGTGAGCGCGCGGGAGAAGCTGGCGATCATGCCGTGCTGGCGCGACAGCCGCTCGTTCGACTCCTGTCGCGAGTAGCCACCGGAGAGGGCAACGACCTTGAGCACCTTCGGGTGGGCGATCAGATCGGCGTAGAACCCGTCGACCTCGGGCAGCGTCAGCTTCAGCATGACCTGCTGGCCGTCGGCGATGCCGTCGAGATTGCGCAGGATCGCCGCCTTCAGCAGCTCCTCCGCCTCGGCCTTGGTCGACGAATTGATGTTGACCTCCGGCTCGATGATCGGCATGAGGCCATGGCCGAGGATCTGCTTCCCGACCTCGAACTGCTGATCGACCACCGCATCGACGCCGGCCTGATTCGCCTCGTTGATCACCGAGCGCATCTTCGTGCCGAACACGCCCTTGGCAACCGCGCGCTCGCACAGGTCGTCGAGGTCGGGCATCGGCTTCATCACCTGGGCGCCGTTCTCCTCGTCGGCCAGGCCCTTGTCGACCTTCAGGAACGGCACGACGCGCTTGACGTTCCAGAGGTACTCGGCCGAGCCCATGCCCTCGATCTCGCGATCCATCGTCATCTCGAACAAGATGGCGCCGAGCACCCGGTCGCCATCGAAGCTCGGGCTGGTACAGATACGGCTGCGCATCGCGTGGATGAGATCGAACATCTCGTCCTCGCCGCTGTATGCGTCCTCTTCGATCCCGTAGAGCTTCAGCGCCTTGGGCGTGCTGCCACCGCTCTGGTCCAATGCGGCGATGAAGCCGCTCTCCGTCTTGATCTTCTCGAGCATGTCCGCGTTCATGAGCGGTCAGGATAGGCGCGTCCGCGACCGAAGGCTTGGGTCGGACGACCTGCTTCAGAAGAGCAGCATCAAGCCCTGGACTGCCCGCCATCCGAGGTAGGCGGCCGCGAAGGCGACCCCGACCCAGAAGTGCCACGGCGTCTTGTGTGGCGTGTGGTCGACACCGGGAGTGCCCTCGACCGGCTCCCCACAATCGGGGCAGGTCCCGTCGGCATTGAGCGACGACGGCGTCCAGTTCTTCTCACACGGCTCGCACCACGGCATCGATTCGAGGCTACGGGTCCGGTGCGTGATTGCTGCGCGCTCGGGCGGTCAGTCTCGACGGATCGCCATGATGGCGGTGTCGTCGTCGATCACCCCGCCGGCGTGATCCTTCGCGGCGTCGAGCAGCGCCTTGCACAGCACGTCGGGGGCAGCGTTGAGCTCCCGCTCCGCCGTCTTGATGATGCGCTCCTCACCGAACAGGGAGTTGCCGGCCCGGGCTTCGGCGAGACCGTCGGTGTACATGACCACGAGGTCGCCGCTCTCCATCGGGATCTCGCGGGAGAAGTAGTGCGCCTTCGGATCGAGCATCAGCAGCGGTCCGGTGGAGCGCAGCGGCTTGGTGCCGTCCTCCTGGAACAAGAAGACGGCAGGGTGCCCGGCCGAGGCGTAGCGCAGGGTGCCGGCCTCGGTGTCGAACACGATGACCGCGGCGGAGATGAACTCCTCGTGGCGATCGCCGGCCGCCAGCTGGGCGTTGAGCTCCTCGAAGGCCTGGGCCGGGTCGCGGAACTGTCGCAGGAATACCCTGAGCAGGTACTTCGCCTGGAATGCAGTGATCGACGACTCGATGCCGTGGCCCGCGACATCGCCGATCACCGCGGCGACACGGGTGGGGCCGACGCGATGCACGTCGAAGAAGTCGCCGGCCATGAGGCCCGAACCGGCCTGGTAGACCCGGCCGATCTCGAACCCGCTGAAGTCGGGCACCTCTTCGGGCGCCAGTCGGGCGGCCCACGCCTTCGGCGCGAGCTGCTCCTGCTCCAGCGCCTCGCCGGCCCGCCGCTCGAGGTCGTAGCGGTTGCGGGCCATGCGGGCTTCCCGGCTCGAACTGCGCGACCACCACAGGGCTGCGGCCGCCGGAATGATCAGCACGCCGAAGACCGCCGTGACGGACTCACCGCCACCCGCCACTGCAACCACGACCGACGCCAGGGCGAGCAGCCCATAGAAGATCGAGGTGTGGGCTTCCTTGCGGTACGAGGCGAACGCGAGCGAATGAGCTTCGCGATCGACGCTCGGATCGCTGTCGACCAGATGCACCAGGCGCCGACGAAGGCGAGCAGAGTGGGCGTAGACGCCGGCGGCGACGGCCGAGATCACGGCGAGAACGCCGAGAACGATGCTGCTCATCAGGCCTCCTCGGGGGTCGGCGGTGTCCTGGGTGAAAGAATGGTAGCGCTCAGTCGCTGCGCTTTCGGACCCGCAGCTTGATCGGGGTCGATCCGAGGGAGAACGCCTCCCGCAGCGAGCGCTCGAGATAGCGCATGTAGGTCACCGGCACTTCACGGTTCGCGAACAGGGTGAAGGTGGGCGGATCCGTCGCCCCCTGCGTCGCGTACAGCACCCGCGCGCCGTGGGGAGCGGGTTGGGCCGCTTGCGCAGCGCGGATCACCTTGTTGACCTCACGGGTCGGAATGCGGGTCCGATACTCCCCCACGGCCGTCTGGAGCGCCGGCCAGAGCCGGTTCACTCCCTTTCCCGTGAGGGCGCTGATACGCAGCACCGGCGGATCGGCGAGGAACGACAGCTTTCGTTCGACGTCGTCGGCGATCTTCTCCCGCTGCTCGGTGTTCAGCAGTTCCCACTTGTTGAGCAGGATCACGATGGGACAACCGGCGCCGTCGACCCGTTCGGCGAGACGCTGGTCCTGATGGGTGATGCCGACCGTTGCGTCGATCACGAGGAGGGCGACGTCGGACTTGTCGACCGCTTTCAGCGCCCGCACCGTCGAGTAGTACTCGGTGTCCTCGTCGATGCGGGACTTGCGGCGCATCCCCGCGGTGTCGATGAACTTGATCGGCCCGCTGTCGGTCTCGACGATGGTGTCGATCGCGTCGCGGGTCGTGCCCGGACGGTCGTGGACGACGGATCGCTCCTCACCGATGAGCCGGTTGAAGAGTGTCGACTTCCCGACGTTGGGTCGTCCCACGAGGCTCACCGAATACATCTTCTCGTCGTCGGCATCGAGCTCTTCGTCGACATCGATCTCGTCGCTTCCCGGGGGCAGCACGGCGATCAGCGCGTCGAGAAGGTCGCCGGTGCCGCGCCCGTGCAGGGCACTGACGGGGAACGGATCGCCCATGCCGAGCCCCAGGAGTTCCCACACTGCGGCCTCATGGCTCGAGTCGTCGACCTTGTTGGCCACGACCAGCACCGGGATCGGCGAACGTCGCAGCAGGTTGGCGACCTGTTCGTCGTCGGGCGTGACCCCGACCGTCGAGTCGAGCACGAAAAGCACGACATCGGCGTCCTTCATGGCCTGCTCGCTCTGGGCGGTGACCTTGTCGTCGAGTTCGTCGCCGTCGTTCATCCAGCCACCGGTGTCGAGCAGGCGGAAGTGGTGGCCGAGCCATTCGCACTCCACTTCCTTGCGGTCGCGGGTGACGCCGGGACGCTCCTCGACGATCGCCTCTCGGCGACCGAGGATGCGGTTGACCAGGGTCGACTTGCCGACGTTGGGTCGGCCGACGATCGCGACGACGGGTTTGCTCATCGGGCTGCCTCCAGCGCGCGGCGCAGTGCTGCACCATCGGTGGGAATCACTTCGACCGGCCGGGGAAGATCCTCGGGCCGGGTGCCGTCGAGGAACACTCCTCGACTGAGGCAGACATCGGGCAGGACGTAGCGATGGCCTTCGGGTTCCTCGGCCAGGACACGGGCGAGGTCTTCGCCGACCATGAGACCGGTCACCCCGATGTTGCCGCCGAAGTAGTGGTTGGGCACCGGGATCACCCGCACGTCGTCGCGACCCACCTGAGCCACCAGCGGTTCGATGATCGGGGCGCCGAGTGTGCCGGTGAGCACGCCGACGGGCGCGCCGCGACGGGGCTTGAGCGCGACCGGTGCGGACACGGCCTCGCCCGTTGACACCGCGAGCGCCGGAGAGTCGGTGCGAGGGGCGCGATATCCCTCCGCCGGAGCGCCGTCGACCCATGCGAAGAAGCCCGCCTGCGTACCGGTGGGCTCTGCGGTCGGGTCGAGGAACTCCGCTTCGAGGGTGCGGGCCATCCCGATCCCGTCCTCGTGCATCGGGAAGTCCTCGTAGACCTCGGCGGGCGGGAAGGGGCGTTGGGCGAGCAGGTAGTACTCGTCGGCGGCGAACACGACGCGTCGCCCGACCGCCTCGAGAAAGGTCGCCTGCCACGACTCGACGATGTCGACCACGCGCTCCGCCTCGGCGAGGGTGTGGGGCCGCATGCGCTCCTGGGTGTTGAACTGCGAGACCCCGAGGGGAACCACACACACGGTCGCGAGCTCCGAGAACCGCTCGAGCACGCCCGCCAGGGTGTCGTCGAGAACGTCACCGTCGTTGAGACCCGGACAGACCACGACCTGGCCGTGCACCTCGATGTCGGCATCGAGGAGCGCCCGGAGCCAGCGCAGCGACACCGCTCCACGACGATTCCGGAGGATGTCGGCCCGGATCTCCGGGTCGGTCGCGTGGATCGACACGTGGAGCGGCGACAGCCGTTCGGTGATGACGCGCTCCAGGTCGAGTTCGGTGAAGCGGGTGAGCGTCGTGAAGTTGCCGTAGAGGAACGACAGTCGATAGTCGTCGTCCTTCAGGTAGAGGGAGCGACGCATTCCCTTCGGGAGCTGGTGGATGAAGCAGAACTCGCAGTGGTTGTCGCAGGTCTGGACCTTGTCGAAGACCGCAGCGTGCACCTCCACGCCGAGCGGTTCGCCGTCGGCCTTGTGGACGACGGTCTCGATCCGCGTACCGGCGCGATCCAGCGACAGGTGCACCTCGGGCTCGTCGGTGAGGATCTGCCAGCGGATCACATCTCGGGGGACCTCGCCATCGATCGCCCTGATCTCGTCGTCCGCGCGAATACCGGCGCGTGCTGCCGGCGAACCCGGCTCGACCGCAACGACTCGGGGCGACGACATCTGCACAGGCTACCGGTCCGGCTGCCATGACCCCTGATGACGCACGGCACCCCACGTGGTTGCCTTCGTATAGCTTTCATGCTATTTCATGTACATGGACACCACGTCGGCCCCCTCATGAGCGGCATCACCGTCGGACGCCGCGGCGACGAACTCATCGCCGTCAAGCGAGCCGACCCCGACGACCCGCATCGGCGTCGCAACGAGGCCGAACTGCTCGCAAGGCTCGACCACCCCGGGATCGTTCGCCTCGTCGCCTTCGTCGACGGCGAGCAGGCCGAACTCCAGACCGCCTACATCGGCACCGACACCTGGGCCCGCACACCTCCCTCCACCGGCGACCACATCGTCGACGGACTGTCCCGCGTCGCCTCGACGGTCGCGGATCTCCACGAGTCGGGCACGAGCCACGGCGCGCTCGTCGCCGAACACATCGTGGTCGACCGTGATCGACTTCCGATCCTGTGCGGGCTCGCCGATGCCCGACCGCTCGACCCCGCCACCGAACGCGACGACCTCGTGGCGCTCGCCGGCATCGTCCGCGACCTCTCTGCGGCCGCACCCGACGATCTGCGACGCGAGCTCGACGACCTCGCCCGACAGGCGACATCGGACGAGCTGACCGCTCGCGATCTCGCAGCGGCTCTCGCGTCGCTGGCCGGGCAGACGCCGACCCGGTCTGCGTCACGCCGCCGTCCCCACCTCCCGCCGAGGGTCGTGCTGGTGGCCTGCCTCACCGTCCTGGTCATCGGCGGACTGGCGCTGCTCCTCGGCTCACCGGGAGACGCATCGGACGAGCAGACCCTCTCGGTGTCCACCCCGCCCGGCTCCGCACCACCAACCACGACCGAGCGAGAGGCGAGCGCGACGACCAGCACCGCCTCCGCCCCGCCCACGACCCCGACGACAACCACGACCCCGACCCCGTCCACGACCCCGCCCACGACGACCGGGCCGGAACTCGGCGTCGAGTTCGTCCACGACGGCCGACGCTACGGACTCGGCGCGCCCGGCGACATCGCAGTGCTCGGCGACTGGGACTGCGACGGAATCGCGACACCGGCGCTGCTACGAATCGCCGATCGCACGGTGGCCGTCTTCGACCGCTGGCCGGAGCCAGGGTCGGCCCTCGCGGCCGTCGCCACCAGCGTCGAACCCGCCGCCATCGACCTCGAAGCGGTCGAGGACGACGGCTGTCATCGGCTCCGCGTACTCGAGCCAGACGGCTCCCACCTCTTCACCCCGGAGGCCTGATGCGCCACTCGACCACGACCACCAGCACCACCGGCGCAGACCGAGCCGCGGTCGGGCGCCTTGCCGGCCTGGCTGCGATCGCCCTCGTCGTCCTCGTCACCCTCATCGCGCTGCCGATCCCGTCTCCCCCGACCCGAGCCGACCAGTTCACGACATGGTGGGAGGCGGTCGGCACTGCGTCGGCGACGATGTCGCTCCTGCGCCATGTCGCCCTCGCGTTCACCGCGTGGATCCTCGCCGTCACCGCCTTCGGCGCGTTCGCCACCGCGGTCCGCTGGCGGCCGGCGGTGCGAGCCTGGCACCGAGCGGCCCCGCTAGCGATCCGCCGCGTCGCGTTTGCGTCCGCCGTCGTGGTCGGCGCGTCGGCACCGGCCGGCACCCTCGCCGCCGACCCGCCGCCCCTGCTGCACGACCTCGGGCCGGCCGACACCGAACCCGAGTCGGAACCCGCGCTCCTGCAGGATCTCGGCCCTTCGGTCGTCGCGGGTGCGGCCTCGCCGGTCGCGGACGTCGAGCCCGACACCGCGCCGGCCGCAGCCGAAACCTGGCTCGTCCAGCGGGGCGATCATCTGTGGCGGGTGGCCGAGGAGACCCTGGCCGAACGCGGCGACCCCACCGACGACGAGTCGGTGACCCGCTACTGGCAGTCCGTCATCGCACTGAATCGGGGCGCGATCGGTCCCGATCCCGACCTGATCCACCCGGGAACGGTGCTGCTGCTCCCGTGACCGGGGTCAGGGCTGGTAGCTCAGACCGAGATCGTGGAGGCGAGGCCCGGCGCCGTCGACACCGGTGCCGAGAATGGCCGCCAATGCCTGGAGGTCGTTGGCCCGGATCGTGAGCACGCGACCGTTGAAGTCCTGACGCTGCACCTGGATCATCGTCAGATAGCGATTGAGCATCTCGGCCTCGGGGCCCGACAGCTTCTCGAGGCGGGTGAGATCGATGGTGATCGACTCGCCCTCGCGGCGGCCCGGCCGGTCGGTGAGGTCGATGACGGTTTCGGTGGCCGGGGCGAGGCCGAAGCTCGGACCGACATCAGCCGGCAGCAACTGATCGACCGGAACGTTGTAGAAGCGGGCCAGGCGTTGCAGTCGAGGTACGGAGATCGCCCGCTCACCTCGCTCGTAGGCGCCCAACACCGACGCCTTGAACTCCTGCGCCGACGCAGCTTCGACTTCCTGGAGCGACAATCGCTTCTGGCGCCGAATGGCACGCAAGCGATCGCCGACGCGCTTGCTGTACTCCTGCGTCATGTTCGTTTCTGACATTCGCCAAACCCTTCCCCGCACGGCTGCGGTACCCACATCCAGAGACCGCGTGGTTACGCACCGTGAACGGCGACACTAGGCCAAACGGCCCATGGTGGCAACGTTCACCGCAGGCGGTGCCGATCAGCGGGGCGTGGCCCGGGCTGCGCCGAGAAGAACCCCGGCGGCGATCGCCGCCGTCTCGGCCCGCAGGATCGGCTCGGCCAGCCGCACCCGAGGCACGTCGGCAGCCGCCTCGGCGTCGCTCCACCCGCCCTCGGGGCCGATCATCACCAGCGGCGTGGCGAGGGTCAGCGCGCCGCCTCCACGGTCCGCCATGCAGACCCCCGCTTCGCCCACGACCGCCGCGAACGGCACGACCTCGTCGATGTCGGGCAACCACGCCCGCCGGCACTGCATGACCGCCTCGCGAGCCACTCGACGGAACCGCTCGCCGTTCTTCGCCGCCTTCGCCTCGTCCCACTGCACCACCGAACGGTCGGCGACGAACGGCGCGATGCGGTCCACACCGAGCTCGGTGAGCTTCTGCACCACGAGTTCGGGACGACCACCCTTGATGAGCGCGAACGCCACTCCCACCGCCGGTTCCGGCTTGGCGACGTGGAAGACCCGCTCGACCGGCTCGGGCTCCGCGGCGAGGCGGCAAGGGCGCCAGTTCCCCGCACCGTCGCCGACGGTCAGAGGATCGCCGTCACGCACCCGGAGGACCCGTGTGAGGTGATGGCGATCAGCGTCGGACAGATGCGGCGACTCGACCGAGTCGACGAGCACGTGGGGGCCGTGTGATCCGTCGGGGGCCGGATCGGCACCGCTCACGTGAACGCGGACCTGATCCGGGAGAACAGACTCTGGCCGGGTTCGGCGACCGTCTCGCCGCGGAGCTCGGCCAACTGACGGAGGAGGTCCTCCTGGGCCTGGTCGAGGTCGTCGGGAACCTCGACGACGATGTTGACCCGCAGGTCGCCGCGACCGCGCCCCCGCACGTGGGGGATGCCCCGACCGCGCAGGCGAAACTCGGTTCCGGATTCGGTGCCGCGTGGAACGACCAGGTCTTCGGGACCATCGAGGGTCTCGTACTCGATGTGAGCGCCGAGCGTTGCCTGGGTGAACGCCACGTGGAGCTCGTGGACGAGGTCGTCAGCCTCACGCCGAAACGTCGGATGCGGGCGCACGCGCACGTGGACGTAGAGGTCGCCGTTGCTGCCGCCGCGGGGACCGGCGGCCCCACGACCGGTCAACCGCAGCGTCGAACCGTCGTCGACTCCCGCGGGAACCTCGACCGAGTAGGTCCGCTGTTCGATGGTCCGCCCCTGCCCCTCGCACATGCCGCACGGCGTGGCGATGGTCTTGCCGAGACCTCCGCAGCTCGGGCAGGCGGTCGCGGTGACCATCTGGCCGAGCACCGACTGCCGAACCCGGCGGACCTGACCGGCTCCCCCGCATTCGCGGCACGTGTCGGGCGAGGTGCCGACCGCAGCTCCCGACCCGTCGCAGGGTTCGCAGCGCACCGCGGTGCGGATGGTCACCTCTCGCTCGCCACCGAACACGACGTCTTCGAGTTCGAGGTCGACATGGGTCTCGAGATCTTCGCCCCGCGGCGGACCACTGCGGCCGCCGCCCCCGCCGAAGCCCATGTTGCCGCCGAAGAACGCCTCGAAGATGTCGCCGAAGCCGGCACCGAAGTCGGCGCCCTGGGGCTGATCGGTCCCGAAGCGGTCGAATCGGCTGCGACGCTCGTGGTCCGAGAGCACCTCGTAAGCCGCCCCGATCTCCTTGAAGCGGATCTCGGCTTCGGGATCGCCGGGGTTCAGGTCGGGGTGATACTTGCGCGCGAGCTTCTTGTAGGCCCGCTTGATCTCTTCGTCGGTCGCGCTCGGATCGACCCCGAGCGTCTCGTAGTGGTCAGCCATCAGCCCTCGCTCAGCACGTTACCGAGACGTCGGCTCACCACCGCGACCGCGGCGAGGGCTTGGGTGTAGTTCATCCGCGTCGGTCCGAGCACACCGATCGTGCCGGCGAACTCACCCTCGACCTCGTAGGGCGCGACCACCAGCGAACACTCGGCGAGCGGCTCGACCCCGGTCTCCTCACCGATCGCAACCGTCATCCCGCGGTCGAGGACATCGCTGATCAGCGACACCACGACGATCTGCTGCTCGAGGATCGTCAGGATGTCGCGCACCTGCTCGACGGCCTCGAAGGCCGACGCCACTCGGGACGCGCCGCCGACGTACACCTCGGCCTCGCGGCCGGCCGCGCTCAGCGCGGCGAGCGCCGCTGCGAGCAGCGGGTCGTCGGAGCCGAACGACTCCCCCTCGATGTCGCCGAGCGTCTTGCCGTCGACTGCGGCCGCAAGGCGACGACCGGCATCCTCGACGATCTCGGGTGTGAGCTCGGTTGCGACCTCGACGGTCCGCTTCTCGATCACGCCGTTGGACATCACGGCGACCACCATCGCGATGTGGGTCGACAGGTCGACGAGTTGGGTCTTGCGGATCGTTGCCGCGGTCGCGTTGGGGCCGACGACAACTGCGGTGCAATCGGTCAGCGAGGTGAGCAGGTCGGATGTGCGCGCGAGCGTCGTCTCGAGGCCGCCGCCGACGGCGTCGAAGAAGTCGCGCACGCGACCGCGATCGGACGGCACCAGAGCCGGCTCCAGCGAGCGCAGCCGATCGACGAAGAATCGATACCCCTTGTCGGTCGGGATTCGCCCTGCGCTCGTGTGAGGCTGGGCGAGGAAACCCTGCTCCTCGAGCGCCGCCATTTCGTTGCGCACCGTCGCGGACGAGACGGCAACGCCGGGCGCGCCGGCGATACGCCCCGACCCGACCGGTTGGGCGGTCTCGATGTATTCCTGGACGACCGCCGACAAGATGGCGGCTTTCCGATCGTCGAGCATCAACGCAATCTATCGGCCGCGGTCGCGGGCGACGGCATCAGTCGTCGAGCTGGAGCGCGGAGATGAACGCCTCCTGCGGAATGTCGACCCTGCCGATCGACTTCATCCGCTTCTTGCCTTCCTTCTGCTTCTTGAGCAACTTGTTCTTCCGCGTGACGTCGCCGCCGTAGAGCTTCTCGGTGACGTCCTTGCGGAAGGCCCGCACCGTCGAACGGGCGATGATCTTCCCGCCGATCGCCGCCTGGATCGGCACCTCGAACTGCTGGCGCGGGATGAGCTCCTTGAGCTTGTCGGCCATCTTCTTGCCGTAGTCGTAGGCCTTGTCCTTGTGGATGATCGAGCTGAATGCATCGACCGGTTCACCGTGGAGCAGGATGTCGACCCGCACGAGGGCGTCGACTGCATAGTCGTCGGGCTCGTAGTCGAGGCTGGCATAGCCCTGGGTCCGGCTCTTGAGCTGGTCGAAGAAGTCGATGACCACCTCCGCGAGCGGAAGCCGGTAGTGCAGCTCGACCCGCTCGGGCGAGAGGTACTCCATCTTGTTCATCACGCCGCGCCGGGTCTGGCAGAGATCCATGATCGTGCCGGTGTAGTCCGACGGGGCGAGGACCGTCGCCCGGAGGTAGGGCTCGGCGATGGACTGGATCTCGCCGGCCGGGGGTAGTTCCGACGGGTTCGACACGACGATCTCGGAGCCGTCGGTCTTGGTGACGTGGTACTCGACCGAGGGAGCCGTCGAGATGAGCGACAGTCCGAACTCCCGCTCGAGACGCTCGCGCACGATCTCCATGTGGAGCAGGCCGAGGAAGCCGCAGCGAAACCCGAATCCCAGGGCACCGGAGGTCTCCGGCTCGTAGGTGAAGCTCGAGTCGTTGAGTCGGAGCTTCTCGAGCGCTTCGCGCAGGTCGGTGAACTCGTCGCCGTCGATCGGATACAGCCCGGAGAACACCATCGGCTTCGGCTCGGCGTAGCCCTCGAGCGCAACGTCGGAACCCTTGCGGTCGGTGGTCACCGTCTCGCCGGAGCGGGCCTCGCCGACGTCCTTGATGCCGGCGATGAGATAGCCGGTCTCACCGGGCCCCAGCTGGTCGACGGGCATGCTGTCGGGTGTGCGCACGCCGATCTCGTCGATGTCGTGGCTCGTACCGGCGTGGATGAAGCGGACCTTGTCCTTGCGCGACATCGTGCCTTGCATGACACGGATCGAGCTGACCACCCCCCGGTACTGATCGAAGTGCGAGTCGAAGATCAGTGCCTGGAGCGGCGCGTCGGGATCGCCCTCCGGGGGCGGGGTGGTCGCGATCACCGCATCGAGCAGTTCGGACACACCTTCGCCGGTCTTGGCGGAGATCCGCAGGATGTCGCGGGCCGGAATGCCGAGCACCTGCTCGATCTCGGCGGCGTACTTGTCGGGCTCCGCCGCCGGTAGGTCGATCTTGTTGAGGCACGCCACGATCTCGAGCTCGTTCTCCATCGCGAGATAGCAATTGGCCAGGGTTTGCGCCTCGATTCCCTGGGAGGCGTCGACGACGAGGATCACGCTCTCGCACGCGGCCAGCGACCGACTCACCTCGTAGCCGAAGTCGACGTGGCCCGGGGTGTCGATCAGGTTGATGATGTGGTCGTCCCATTCGAGACGGACCGACTGCAACTTGATGGTGATCCCGCGCTCGCGTTCGAGATCCATCGAGTCGAGATACTGGGCGCGCATGTCGCGGGCATCGACCGCCCCGGTGAGCTCCAGCATCCGGTCGGCCAACGTCGACTTGCCGTGGTCGATGTGGGCGATGATCGACGTGTTGCGAATGCGGTCCAGGTCCATTTCGCTGCCGACGATACCGACGGATGGGTGCGATCCCGTGCCGGTACCCGATACGCTTTCGCTTCGTTCTCAACCGCTGTTCCCGCAGCGCTGCGACGGCGTCGTCGCAGGAATCATCGAGGTAGACGTGGCAAACATCAAGTCGCAGATCAAGCGCAACCGACAGACCGAGAAGCGCAATCTCCGCAACCGCAAGGTTCGCTCCGAACTCCACACGCGCACCAAGACCGCGCTGACGGCGATCGACGAGGGCGAGAACGCCGAAGAGGCGGTCAAGGCGGCGATCAAGCGCATCGACAAGGCCGCCCAGAAGGGGCTGCTCAAGAAGAACACCGCGGCTCGCCGCAAGAGCCGCCTCATGCGTCGGCTCAACGCCGCTTCCTGAGCCACTCCCGCTCGAGCCAATCACGCTCGGGCCATTCGATCTGATGCGAACGACCGGCCTTCGGGCCGGTCGTTTCGCGTTGTCGCGGTCGCTTCCTGGGTGGATCGATGCCTACCGGCGACCGGAGAGGCTGGCGAGGCGAGCGACCAGCACCTCCATCACCAGCTCCGGTGGCCAGTCGACGGTCCCGCGCAACTGCATGTCGGCGGTGGCGAGCAACTCGATCGCTCGGGCCAGCTTCTCGATGCCGAGCTTGCGGCTCTGCTGGAGCGCCTTCTTGGCCGGAAACGTCGATCCCTTGATCCCGAGCAGCTCGGCCGCCTGCTTGTCGGACCCGACGCCGGCACCGTCGAGTCGCAACATGTTGCCATAGCGCCGATGCAACGTGGCCATGAGCCGGAAGGCGGCACCGGTGCGATCGGCGGGCGTGCCGTCGTAGGGAATGAGGCGGGTGAGCAACTCGAGCGCCTGGGCGACATTGCCGCTGTCGATCGCATCGTCGAGGGCCCACGGAACGGTGCCGCCCTTCTCGCTGCCGCCAAAGGTCGCAATGTCATCGGCGGTGACGGTGGCGCCATGACCGAGCGCGCCCTCCAGCGTGCGGACGATCCCGATGACGCGACCGGAGTCGTCGCCGATCAGGGTCTCGAGCGCGGTCACCGCCGCCCGCTCGAACTCCAGTGACGAGTGGCCGAGTTGGTCGCGTAGCCAGACCCCGACCTCCTTGCCCCGCCCCGCCGACGTGGAGACCGTGATGCCGCCGGCGACCTGGATCGCGTCCTTGAGCGCCTTGGGCAGACTCGGCATCTTGTCGACCTTCGGCTCGACCCCCTTCTCCCACACGAGCACGAGGTCGGTGCTGTCGAGCGGCTCGGCCAGCATCGTGAGCAGCGGGCCGTAGTCGTCCTTGCGGCTGAAGCGGCTGGCGTGGCGGCCGACCACGACACGTTTGTCGGTGAGGAATGGCGGGGTGCGGGCCGCGTCGATCAGCCGCAGCGGGTCGTAGCCGCCGTCGTCGTTCTTGTAGTCGGCCTCGCCCAGGATCTCGAGCATGAGACCACGGTCGCCGTCGCCGACGAGTTCGTCGATCACCGTGGTCACGGCCTCGCTGATCAGCACCGGGTCGTCGCCGAGTATGAGGTGCAGGCTCACGGTCTCAGCCTCGCCGATGGGCGAGCACCGCGCTCATCATGTCGGCCAGGCGGCGATTGCCCCGCACATCGTGGGCCCGCAGCACGCGACATCCCAGCGCGATCCCGAGCGCGTGGGCGCCGAAGGTCGCATCGCGCCGATCGTCGACTTCCGTACCGGCCAACTCGCCGAGGAACCCCTTGTTGGATGCCGACAGGAACACGGGAAAGCCCAGGTCGACGAGGTCGTCGCTGTGCCGGAGCAGTTCGGTGGACATCGCCGGGTTCTTTCCGAGATCGAGGCCCGCGTCGACCATGATCCGCTCGCGAGGGATACCGGCGGCCAGCGCCGCATCGGCCCGCACCCGCAGGAAAGCGACGACGTCGGTCCGGACATCGTCGTAGATCGGCTCCGGGTCGGGGATGCGTGGTCCGATCCGAACCTGGGTCGCCACCACCGATGCGCCGTGTGCCGCGGCCGTGGGCAGATAGCCGGGGTCGGCGAAGCCGGAGATGTCGTTGCCGACATCGGCCCCCGCCGCGAGCGCCTCGTCGAGGACCGACGCCCGGAACGTGTCGACCGAGATGGGGATGTCGAACCGTGCGCGCAATGCGGCGATCGCCGGGACGACGCGCTCCATCTCCTCCTCGGGGGTGACCTCGGGACCGGGCCCCGCCTTCACGCCACCGACGTCGAGGAAGTCCGCCCCGTCGTCGACCAGATCCTCGGCCTTGCGCAGGAAGTCGTCGAAGTCCCAGTACTGACCACCGTCGTAGAACGAATCGGGGGTGCGGTTGAGAATGCCCATCACCAGGGCCCGGGTGGTGATGTCGAATCGGGTGTCGCCCAGCGCGAGGAACATCGCCGCCGACCATAGCGGCCGAGCGGTCATGCGGAGCCTGCCGAGAACACGATCTCCGGGTCCGACTCCAGGATCACGACGCGGATGGTTCCGGCGACGAGCACCCGACCCGCGGTGACGGTTCGCGCGCCCGGCACGCGATGCAGCGGAGGCGCGGCGATCGGGAGCGGACCGAATCGCTCGGTCAGCGCGAGCACGGCATCGGCATCGGCCCGGTCGCCGTCGGTCGCGATCACCAGGACGGGTCGACGCACGCCGGCGAGTCGGAGCCGTTCGAGCACGAGGCGTGCCGGACCGGGATCGTCGAGTACGACCACCGTGCCGCCCTGGCCGTGCACCACCGTCACCCCGTTGCCCAGCACGGTCGACCCGATCGGCAGCCGAGGGGTTGCGAAGGCCGCAGACGCACACACGACCACGCTGACCAGGCCGGACAGCACTCCGACGCGGTACCGACGCACCCCGACGGCCGCCAACGCCGCCATCGACAGCGCGATCAGCTCGGGGCCCCCGAGGCGGGCCGACGGGGCGGCAGCGGCGCCCCGGGCGACGCTGCTGATCCACCACAGCAGCGCCTGCGTCGGCCAATGCACCACTGTGGCGACCACACCGCCGAAGACCCCGGCCACCAGCCCGGCCGTGCATCCCCAGATCATCACCGCACCGCTGGCGGGCCCGGCCAGGACGTTGGCCGGCAACGAGGCCAGCGGGATCGGCCCGAAGACGGCGATCAGGACCGGCGACACGGCCAACTGTGCGGCCACCGTCGTGGCGATCGGTACCCGCAGCCATCCCGGTCCCGGCAGTCGCTCGCCGAGGGGGCCGCCCAGCCACACGATCCCGGCGGTGGCTGCGGCGGAGAGGCGGAACGCGATGCTGTGCACCAGGAACGGATCGATGACGAGGAGCCCGGCGACCGCCCACGACAGCCCTGCTCGTCCATCCGTCGGTCGGCCGAGCGCCGTCGAGCCGATGCCGACGCCTGCCATCGCGGTCGCCCGCAGAACGGATGGTTCGAAGCGGGTCATGACCGCGAACAGACCGAGCACGACCATCAGGAGGGTCGCCCGACCGGCCGGGCGCATCCGTCCTGCCACGGGCATGGCGACGGCGAGCACGAACGCGACGTTCTGACCCGACACCACCAGCAGGTGCCCCAACCCCGCAGCTCGGAAGTCATCGGCGACCACCGGGCCCTGGCCGCGGTCGTCGCCCATGACCATCCCGAGGAACAGGGATCGGTCGTCACGGGTCAACGACGCCGCCCCTCCGGCGAGCGTGCGCCGGATCGCGTTGGCACCGGCCGCGACCGGCGCCGCATCGGCCGCATCGAGCACCGCGGTGACGGTGATCCGACCGACGATGTGACGCTGGATCGAACGTTCGTCGTCGGCGGCGACCGGACGAATCGTGCCGACCAGGCGAACCCGCTCTCCTGCCAGGGCATCGTCGAGTCGTCCGGCGACGGCCCCGTGCGCCGACGCGACGAGCCGCCGCCGGTCCGCGCGCACGGTGACGCGCACTCCCACCGGGCCGCTGGTGCGAGGATCGTCGACGAGCGTCACCCAGCCGTCGAACTCGTCGGCGGCCGGGAAGTCGAGCGATCGGGTTGCATGCAGCGCCGACGCACTCGTGACGAGGAACATCACCACAACGGCCCAGACGCCGCCGCGTCGGCCGCCGAGTCGCCCCGCGAGCGCGAGCGCGAGGGTCCCGATGCACCCCGACGCAGCCAGCCACCACGGCACGGGCAACCCAACGAGCGCCCCCACCGCTGCCGCCGCCATCACGACATGGGCCCTCACACCGTCACCAGCGGTTCGAGCTGCGCGAGCCGGCTGGGCCCGATCCCGGCCACCTCGAGCAGGTCTTCAACCCGCTCGAACGGACCCTCCTGCTCGCGATGTCGGAGGATCGCGCCGGCGATGCTCGGCCCGACCCCCGGAAGCGTCTCCAACGCCACCTGATCGGCGGTGTTGAGATCGATCGGTCCGGTGCTCGGTCGGTCGCTCGACGGCGCCTCGCCACCGGACAGCGAAACCACCGCCGGCTCCTCCTCTCCCACCCAGGGCACCCAGAGGCGCTGACCGTCCGAGATCGGAGCCGCGAGGTTGAGCCGCTCGCGATCGGCCTCGGCCAACAGCCCGCCGGCGGCCTCGACCGCGTCGACCACCCGGGCGTCGTCGTCGAGTTCGTGCACACCGGGGCGGGCGACGGCCCCGTCGATGTGCACGACGATCGTCGTCGCGATCGGCGAGTCGTTCGACACAGCTGCTGCCGGGGCGACTGCCGGCGCGGCATCGACGGCGTCGATCCGCGGCAACACCTCCTCCACCGGCGGCGGATCAGGAGCCCTGAACGCCCACCACCCGGCCAGTCCGGCGACCGTCACGGCCACCGCGCCGACGACCACACTCCACACGCTGATCCCGAGCCGATCCGCGAGCGAGTCGAGCAACTCCGACACCCGTCGCCGTACGTCCACATCCATGCCTCTCTGCGAGGTTCATGGGGGAAGTGGTGCCCGCCGACCCTACCGACGGGCTGTGTCAGTACCGGTCTGGAACAGTGCCGGTTCAGAACAGTGCTGGTCTAGAACAGTGCGGCGCTGAGCTTGCGACGCCACTCCGCGGTGCGCGGGTCGGCGGCGCCGAGGACCTCGAGGAGGTCGACATACTTCTGGCGGGCCTCGTCGTCGTCCTTCACCGAGGCGAGCAACTCGGCGAGCGTCGCCTCGACGTCGTCGCCCGCACCACCGGTGCGAGCCAGCGCAGTGATCCGCCGCGTCTCGGGAGACTCCGGGATGCGCTCGAGCAGCTTGAGGCCGGTCTCCGGCTCACCCTGTGCGACCAAGAGTTCGGCGAGCGCCACGACGGCACCGGGGTGGTCCGCCTGGATCTCGAGCGCCTTCACGAGCGACGCCTCGTCGCCCGCCTCGACGAGTTGCTCGATCTCCGAGCCCGGTCCGGTGGCCAGCAGCCGGTCGACGAACTCCTGGACCTGGGCCTCGCCCTGGGCACCCATGAACCCGTCGACGATCTGCCCGTCCTTCATCGCGTAGACGGCCGGGATCGACTGCACCTTGAACGCCTGCGAGACCGCAGGATTGGCATCGACGTCGACCTTGGCGAGTTCGACCTGGCCGTTGGTCGCGGCGATCACCTTCTCGAGGATCGGCCCGAGTTGCTTGCACGGACCACACCACTCCGCCCAGAGATCGATCACGACGGGGACGGTCTTCGACCGCTCCACCACCTGGGCTTCGAACGTTGCGTCGGTTACATCAGCCATCGTGGCGTTCAACGTAGCGGACGGCCGTCGCATTCCCGTTGCCGTGTCGACGGCGCCCGTCGGTCCGTGGTCAGATGCTCCACGCATGACCAAGGCCGTCGACCCCACCGATCTCTACACCGTCCTGCGGATTCCGGATCTGATCGATCCGGTCCTCATCGTCCACTTCGACGGCTGGATCGACGCGGGCGTTTCCGCCGGCAATGCGGCCCGGTATCTCGTGGAGGCGACCGGTGCCGACCCGCTCGTCGAATTCGACACGGAGTGGCTGTTGGACCATCGGGCCCGGCGCCCGACGATGCACCTGGTCGACGGCGTCAATGCCGGAGTCGAGTGGCCGAAACTCGAGATCGCGGCGGGTCGCGACAGCAACGACCGCGACGTGCTGATCCTCCACGGGGCCGAACCCGACCACAACTGGCGTGCCTTCACCACCGCCGTCGTCGATCTCACCGACCGGTTCGGCGTGCGTCGGGTCGTCTCGATGGGCGCCTATCCGGCCGCGGTCCCCCACACCCGCTCGACGCGGCTGACGATCACCTCTCCCGATGTCGACCTCGCCCGGAGCAACGAGCCCCGGGCCACCATCGACGTTCCGGCCGGGATGGCAGCGGTGTTGGAGCAGGCCTTCGACGCAGCCGGACTCGAAGCGCTGACCATCTGGGCGCAGGTGCCGCACTACATCCCTCCGGGCCCGTACCCGGCCGCGACCCAGGCCCTCATCGAAGGGCTCGAGGAGAGCGCCGGCATCACCGTCTCGTCGGGCGAGCTCGGCGAACGCGCCCTCGCGACCCGCAACCATCTCGACGAACTCGTCTCCGACGAGGCCTCCCACAAGGCCATGCTCGCTGAGCTCGAACGGCAACACGACCAGTACGGCCACGACGGTGCGACCCTGCCCACCAGCGACGAACTGGCGGCCGAAGTGGAGCAGTTCCTGCGCTCGCAGGACGACAACGACAACAACGACAGTGACGACAACAACGAAAGCGATGGGAACGACGCATGAAGATCGACGCCGGGATCATGGGTCCCCTCACCGGGATCGGCGACCGCGCCGCCGCCATGGAGGCCTTCGGCTACGACGGCCTCCTCACCGCCGAGTTGTCGCACGACCCGTTCTTCCCGGTCCTGCTCGCTGCTGACCGCACGGAGCGCGTCGATCTGGCCACCGGTATCGCCGTCGCCTTCGCCCGCAATCCGATGATCCTGGCCAACATCGCGTGGGACCTCCAGGAGTTCTCGAGGGGGCGGTTCACCCTCGGGCTGGGCTCCCAGATCAAGCCCCACATCGAGAAGCGCTTCTCGATGCCGTGGTCGAAGCCGGCGGCTCGCATGCAGGACATGATCGAGGCGATCCACGCGATCTGGGATTGCTGGCGGACGGGCGAGAAGCTCGACCACCGCGGCGAGTTCTACCAACACACGCTGATGACCCCGATGTTCTCCCCCGGGGTCAGCGAGTTCGCCGACCCGAAGATCTCGCTCGCTGCCGTCGGCCCGTTGATGACCAAGGTCGCGGGTCGGGTCGCGGACGGATTCGTCTCGCATTCGTTCCAGACGGCGGAGTACCTGCGCGACGTCACGATGCCTGCACTCGAGGAGGGACTGGCGGAGCGGGGTCGGAGCCGCAGCGACATCGAGGTGTCGATCCCGATGTTCGTGGTGAGCGGCACGACCGAGGAAGAGGTCGCGCAGCGCAAGCAAGGTGTGAAGCAGCAGATCGCGTTCTACGGATCGACCCCGGCCTACAAGCCGGTGCTCGAGCATCACGGATGGGGTGATGTCCAACCGGAGCTGAACCGGATGTCGAAGGAAGGCAAGTGGGTCGAGATGGCCGACGTCATCGACGACGAGATCCTGTCGCACTTCGCCGTGGTCGCCGAGCCCGACGGCGTCGCCGCGCTCGTTCGGGAACGATTCGGCGACCTCGTCGACCGGGTCCAGTTCTCCGCCGACGGCGACCGCGAGGTGTGGGGCCCGGTCGTCGAGCAGATCCGCGCGATCTGACGCTCAGCGCAACGCCCACAGCACGCCGCCGGAGAACTCGGCCACCGCGACCGCTCCGTCGGGGGCGACAGCGTCGGTGACGAGAAGCAGGTGGGTCGTGTCGTTCGTCGGTTCGGGCGACACGTGATCGAAGCCCACCTCCCACGCGACTGCGCCGGCCAGCGTCGACGGCACCCGATCGACGTCGATGACCAGTTCGTCGATGCCGTCGGCCTCGCCAAGCGCCGCCTGGACCTCACCGACGACGGAGCGTTCCTGGAGCGACTCGATCGCCTCGCGACCCGACAGCACCGCGACCGCGACGATCACGGCGGCGACGACGGGGGCCACCCAGGCCTGACGGCGCGCCGCGGCGAGCACCACCAGTCCGGCGAGCAGGGCGCACGACGCGGCCGCACCCGGCTCGAAGATCAACTGCCCGAACGGCGCGCCGGCGACCTCGGTGCCGAGCATCATCACCGGCGTACGTGACCGCGCCCAGACGTCGCCCGGCCCGGCCCAGGCGCCGTAGAGGCCGGCAATGACGACCGACACGGTGACGACGGTCGCGCCGAGTCGCCACGACAGGTCTCCTGCGGCCACGACCCCGAGCGCCACCAACAGGGGCGCCAACACCTCGATGTAGCGGCCGTGGAGGAAGGCATCGGCGCGGTCGACGCCCGAGAGGAACCAGCCGGCGAGCACGACCGTGACCGCGAGCATCGCGCCATAGACGACGGCGATTCCCCGATCCCGCACCAGCACGAACAGACCCAGCACGGCGACGCCGGCTGTCGCCAGCACCAGATATGCGACGGTGCCGCCACCCCGCACCACCATCCCCGTCACCTCGCCGAGCCCACGGTTGCCGGCCAGGTCGGCAACGTCGTAGGTGGCGTCGGCTCCGAACGACGCATCCGCCAGAGCGCGCCGCGCCAGCTCGGCGATGGCGAGGCCGAGCACTCCGACCGACATCGTCGCCACGAGCGGTCGGCGCGCACCCCGCGTCCAGAGGGTTCCCAGCGCCGCAGCGAGGACGACGAGGGTGACCGGCCCCATCCGCGGGTGAGTGGCGAACAATCCGACGGCGACCACGGCAACCTCGACCCCGCGGCGATGCGTCGGCGCATCGCGCAGTCGCAACAGGGCGAGCACGGCGAGTCCCACGAGCAGCGGCAGCAGTCGCTCGGTCCACGCGATCGTGCCCGTCAACAACGCGGCGGGCAGCGAGGCCCCGATCGCAGCGGCGCCCAAGGCCCGCCCGAACGACGCGTCGCTCAGCCGACGCACCAGCATGAACACCACCGGCAGCAGCGCCGCGCCGAGGATCGCGTTGACGATCTGCGCGAACACGACCATCTGTGGTTCGTCGAGTCCGACCAGCCAGCCCGGGGCCAGCAGCAAGGGGTAGAGCACGCCGTAGGGCGGCTGCGCCGGCAACGGCGATGCTCCGCCGCCCGCCAGCGTCCGCCCCATCGAGAGATACGCCAGGTCGTCGATGGCCAACAGCGGCCCCGTCATCGACGTGGCGATCCATGCGCCGACGAGCGCGTGGGCCGCAGTGGCAGCACGCAGGATCGCTCGGGACGACGGCATCGCTGCGACGCTACGCCGACCGAGATTTGTTGGGTGGGAGCCTCCGCGGCGCCTGCTACGATTTCGCTCCGAACACTTCGGGGCTATAGCTCAGTTGGTAGAGCGCTTCCATGGCATGGAAGAGGTCAGGGGTTCAATTCCCCTTAGCTCCACAGCACCCGACAGCACTGCCTGCCTTCCTTGGAACCACAAGGGAGATGAAGGATGGAAGAGTCGGAGCAGGCCGAGCACTGTGCGGAAGTTCACTTCCTCACCAGAGCGTCGGAACCTCGCAACAATTCCGTCGAGACGGCCAACGCAGCGCTGGCGGGCGCCTACCTCGATTGGTGCGAACGTGTCAGAGACCGCTCGCCTCGGACCGTGAGCAGCTATCGGTATGTATTGGGCGCCTACACGCGGTGGCTCGCTCACCGTGGCGCAACGACTGTGAGTCGACGCGACATGGAACTGTTTGTCCTCCGCCCGCGTCCCCGTGGCGGCGACCCCGCAGCTGCGACGAAACGGCGCGAGGTCGGCGTGTTGCGTTCCTTCTACACGTGGCTATGGGAAGAGGGTTACACATCGGAACACATGGCCCGTGGTCTGCATGGGCCGAAGCCCACTGACCGCGATCCGAAGCCGATTCCCGATGCCGACTGGAAGCGGCTGTGGCTGGCGGACTGGGATGCCGAGACCCGAACGATTCTCGGCCTAGCGTACTTCGGCGGGCTCCGCAGACGAGAGCTGTGGGAGCTGACTGCTGGTCAACTCGGTACTGAGACCATCACCAACTTCCGACGCAAGGGTGGCGCCGAGAAGCAGCTCCCGATCTCGGCTCTCCTTAGCATCTACGAAACATCGGAGATCCTCGCTCCGCTGCTAGTCCACCGTGACCTGCTCACCCAAGCTCTCACTGAGATCGGTTCAACCAGAGCCTCCAGCGATTGGCTGATGTCAATCCGACGCACGGCATCCCTCCCAGAGGCTCTCAACAAGCGGTTCACCCAATGGTGCAGGCGAGTCGACATCTCGCACTACACGCCGCACCAGTGCCGACACTCGGCCGCCACGAATCTGGCACGGGCGGGGCTACCCCCTCATCTCGTGATGGCAATGATGAATCACTCCTCGCTTGACGTGACGATGCGGTATATCAGGACATCAGCCGCTGATCTCAACGAGTGGCTAACTACTCGCTGAAGGATTCCTCTCGCAGCACGCCTGTCGGAGGTCCATCGGCCCACGGCAGTCCGCGGTTCGGCGAACTATCCTCGTTACTCATGACTGGAGCAGTCCCCGACACGGTTGGTTGGGCACGATCTCTCACAAACATGGCAGAGGTCTTGGGCCAAGGAATTGCTCGCCTCGATCCAGACGATTCCTCAACCTCCGACACACGGGAACTTCTGGTGCTTGTTCAGGCTCAGCTCAGACACTTCTCCCGCATGGTCTTCGAATGGACGCCCGAGCAGCCGTCCTCCTGGGAGAGGCTGAAGAAGATGGGCCACACAGGGCTCATGATGACCAGCCTGGCGCTCAACGTGCTCACCCTCGGCGATCGCCTGGTCGTGCCTGACGAGGAGACGCAACGTATCGAGAGGGCAGCTCAAGCGGCGGACGACTTCAGCAAGAGCTGCATTCAGTCGGCGGAAGCGGGCGCGTCGACCAGACAAGATCGCCCGTCCACACAGACGGCTCAAGATGACCTCATCTCACGGGTAACCGAGGCGTTCCCTGGCACGAATGCCGATCTGCTGCCCGAGGTTGAGGATCTCATCGCTCAAGACGACGACGCACTCAGAGAGCGATTCGGATTGGACTCCGACGACGAGATCGTTGATGTCGTGACACGATCGCAAGTCGAGGAGATGGAAGCGATGGAGACGAGAGCCGACGAGTTGAGAGGACGGTAGGGCCCACTTGTCAGCTCGCAATGACGCCGTCGACAGGGCGACACCTCTCCGCAAGTGAGTCCGCATTCAATTCCGTGCGCTGTTCGGTGACTCAGAGATGACGAGACGCTCATTCTCCGCCCCTTCCAGCGCCGATCGCGCAAGGCCTCTCTGCGGTCACCCCGTACGCAGTGAGAGCGCGTATGGGGCGTTCTGGAGTGCTGCGGGCCCTGCGGGGCGCGGGCGGCTGCGCCCGCAGGAGATCGCGACTGAGACGCTCTGACGCGAGTGGGCCCAGCTGCTAGGCAGGCACCTAACTGGTGTGTTAAGTCATGGTCCCCATGCGGCGACGACTGCTTCTACTCCTTTTACTCACCCTGATGGCAGCGTGCTCGACCAGTACCTCGGAATCCGCACGGTCTACGAGCACTTCGGACTCCGTACCACAGGTGACAGAGTTCCTCAGTGAGGAAGACCGCATCATGTGGGCCGACCGTTGCTTCACTATCAACGGGACGCCCCTCTGTGAGCAGCTGTCGCACAGCATCTCGAACTGGATCGAGGCGGGCGCCTCGGCGGCTTGTGCAAAGCGGGAGATGATGACTCTCGTGGCCCAAATTGGCACATATGGCGACGGGTTCGGGGAAGGGCTCGAGTCGCAAGTCGAGCGCATGAACGCTCAGTGGGATGGTAGTTACCAGGAGCAGGCGGAGGACTTCATCTGGCAAGAGCTAGGGCGCGACGCTGCCGAACGCCGAGCGGCGTGCGGCATCTCCTAGCCAACACCCGCCCCTCGGTTTGCGCGGTCGGGCATCAGATGCTCCGAGCGACCGATTGCTCTCGGACCTGCATGTATGGGTGCGACTACAGGAGCCAGTGGGCGACTACAGGAGCACCCGTCCAGCTGCGTCGTTCGGGCCGTCTCCAGCTCCCTTCGTCGGTCGCTGTAGACGCCCCTCACTTGCAGCGCTGCGGCCTCGCTCTTGTGCTCGCTCGGCTGCGGCCTCGCTCGCACTGCGAGCCTCTGCTTGACCCCTTGTGTCTAGTAGCGGACAGCGGTCAGAGGTCCCGATCGGGAGTTTCGACTGGAACGGCGCGCTAAATCAGGTTCACTCAAGGCCGAAAGATTCATCATAAATTCACTTTGTGTACGATATTCAGTACTCCCTCTCGCAGGATTGTGCCTGTCCGTCGGACAGTCGCTCGGTTGTCCGAAGCGGCTCTGCGAGTCGGCTGACAAGTACCTTAGGACCAGACGGCGTACCCCCCCCAGACCCGCCCCTTTCGAAGGTGAAGAACACCTCAGAAAGAGCCCCGAACACAAGGTCGGCGGGAGATGTAGACGCAACGCAGGGCTGTGATAGAACAGCAGCGGAAGGCATGGTAGTGACACGAGCGGAGCCGTGGCGTGGCCGCAGGCCAGGTCAGGGGTTCAATTCCCCTTAGCTCCACAGCACCGGACCAGGGCCTTCGCTTCTCGAGCGGAGGCCTTCGTCGTTTTCGACGTGTCAGAGCCCGAAGCGGGGGTACTCGGTGGGCCGCACCATCGAGACGTAGGCCCAGACCCGGTAGTAGTAGTTCGCGAATCGGACGAGGAAGTCGCGCATGCCCTCGGGCCAACGACCGGTGAACAGCACTGCGAACCACGCGATGACCGCCACGACGACGGCACCGATCCCGAACACGGCGATCACGATGTAGTGCGGGATGGCCAGCAAGATGTTGGCCGCCGCCTTGCGGGGCGGATCGACCGGAGGCAACTCCGGAAGGTGGAGGCGAATCGGCGGGTAGGCGCCGTTGTCGGCCGGCCCCTGGGTGAAATCGAACCCGGGGTAGGTCTCGGAGAACCCCACCAGGAACCCGTTGGCGCGGCTGCTGTAGCGCTCGTACATCCCGAGGAACCCGTACAGACCCGGGTTGAGCTTCCCGGTGAAGAGGAAGACGAGCCAGTACACGAGGAACACGACGCTCTCCACGGCCCGCAGGGCCTGGAGGATCAGCCCGTGCGGGATGTAGAGGACCCACTGCGCCAGCGGCCGCCAGTTCGCGATCTCGTAGGGTGAATCGACGACATACATGTCGTCGGCGGTCGGGGCAGGCAGATCGGACATGACGCCAGCCTGACACCCTTCGCTCATCGACGAAAGCGCTCGAAGGCCCCTCAACTGTCGATCGTGAATCCGGCCAGGTCACGGGCAGTGTCGCGGGAGATGTCGGGACAGATCATCGGCATCAACTCGGTGCCGTGCATCGTCCCCATCACCTGACGGCACCGGGCCGCCACCCCGGCCTCGAGGAGCAATCGGTAGAACTCGATGCCCTCGTCGCGCAGCGGATCGGCCTCGTTGACGCTGATCATGACCGGCGGGAGGCCGGCCACGTCGTCGACGGTGGCGAACAGCGGCCAGGCGAGCGGGTCCCGTGCCTCGAACGCCTCGATGCCGTAGGCCAGACGTTCCCGGTTGCTGCCCAAGGTGACGAAGATGCCGTTGTTCTCGATGGTCGACGGCAGGCGCGCCTGAGGCCAGCGACCGGCGATGTAGGGACACAGGGCGTAGAGACCGGAGACCAGCTCAACGTCGCCCTCCCGCAGCAGCCGCATGCCCGTGGCCAGCGTCAGGTTGCCGCCCCCGCTCTCCCCCGCCACGACGACCCGCGAGGCGTCGATCCCGAGCTCGTCGGCATGCCCGGCGACCCATCGAACGGCGGACACACAGTCGTTGAGCCCGCCGGGATACGGGGCGATCTCCTCCCCACTGCTCGACGGCACGAGGCAGTTGCGGAACTCGATCATCGCCACACCGACGCCGTGGGCGGCGACGAGCTTGCCGAACGCCCGATAGTTCCCGTCGAAGGCAGAACCCGTCATCATCCCGCCGCCGTGGAGGTAGACGACCGCCGGCACCACGTCGTCGCCTCGGGGTCGGATCCAATTGAACCGCACGCGGTTGCCGTCAGGGGTCGACGTGAACTCCAGCGTCTCCCAACGCAACCCCACCGACGGCGCGAGCGCTTCCACGTCGTTCTTCTCCATCGATGCAGTGACCGCCGCCCGAATCGCCAGTCCACGCGGCGAGTTGGCGGCGGCCACGAGCTCGTCGCGGCCGGCCGCATCACGCAGCGGCGTCGCGGGCAGCGCCTTCAGCATCCGCTTCACCCGCGGATCGAGGCGGCGATCCTGCTGGATCTCCTCGGCGCTCGGCATCAACCCAGTTCGGGCGTGCGCACCGGTTCCCACTCGAGCCGGGGCCGGTCGCCCCACAGCTTCTCGAGTTGGTAGAAATCGCGCTGCTCCTGGTGGAAGACATGGACCACGAACGACCCGTAGTCCATCAGCACCCACTCGCGCGCTTCCTTGCCCTCCACCCGCACCGGACTCGGACCCCCGTCACGAGCGAGCCGCTCCTCGATGGCGTCGACGATCGCGTGCACCTGCCGGGGGTTCGAACCGCTCGTGATGACGAAGTAGTCGGAGACGGCGAACACGTCGCCCACATCGATGATGACGACATCGGCCGCCTTCTTGTCGTCCGCCGCCGCAGCCGCGAGCCTGACCAGGTCCTGGATCTCGTCGGTCGAACTCGTCACACGCTCTCACTCACGGCTAGGACCCGCTCACAGGTCGGAGGAGTCGAACCCCACGGTAACCGTGAGCTGGGCCGGTTGGTCGAGATTCTCGTCGAAGACGACCGGGACGCCCAGCGCCGCGGCGAGCGCCTCTCCCCGCTCGGCGTCTTCAGGCGCGTGGTAGGCGACGAAGGTCTCCTGCACATCGAAACTCGCCGCGTTGCCGATGACGTAGATCTCGGCACCGGCCGCCACGACCGTCGGCAGGAAGCGCGCCCGTCGAGCGGGATCGCCGGTGCCGTCGAGGAGTTGCACGGTCGGCCACACACCCGGGGCGTACCCCACCGGGACCGGCACCATCTCGCGCCCCTTCTCGATCGGCCACGACGCGCTGCCCTCGGCCAAGGTGTAGAGCGGGTCGGCCGTGCCGAACGCGACAGGCACGACAGGAGCGAGCTCGAGATCTGCGGTCCCCGTACCGAACGCGCGCAAGTACGGCGGCAGACCCTCCTCGAACGGCAGCGTGGCGGACAGCAGATCGTCGGCTTCGCCGACCGCAGCCAGCCACGCCTCCCAGATCGCGAGCTGACGGGTGAAGCGCCCGTCGTCGAGTTCGGCCGGGTTCCGCCAGGCGTAGATCTCGGCCAGATCCGCACCGTCGAACTGGCCGAAACCTGACTCGTACACGACCTCGCCGACGCCGTCGTCCCCGAGGCGAACGAGATCGTCCGCCAGGAAGAAGGACACGGGTTCGACCCGCTCGAGGAACGCTCCCAACCGCTCGGTCGACATGACCATCGGTTCGGCCTCGGTGAACCCGAACCCGAAGTACTCGGCCACCGCCTGCTCCAGGGCTTCGACGCCCTGCGAGGCGTAGAGCTGGCCGAGGATCACGTCCTGCTCGGAGAGGTCGAGCAACATGTTGGGAGAGAGCACGACGAGGCTGCCGCCGGCATCGAGCGAGGTGCGGGCGAGCACCGTCACCCCCACGAGCGTGTCGTCTGCGTCGACATGAGCGACCAGCAGGGTCGGAGTCGGCGTGGCGAAGGCGAGGAAGCCCGGTTCGCCCGGATCGTCGACCGCGGCGACCACCGACCCGTCGGTGGTGTCGAGAACGGCCTTGGCGCCATCGCGCCAGAGCACGAAGACGAAAACCGCGGCGGCTGCGATCAACAGCGGAAACACGAACCGGAAGAACGGATGCGCCGGCGGGGCCGGATGCCGACGGCGTCGGGTGCGGGCCGACGCCGGCTCGTCGCTCGGGGGCCGAGGACCGGGTTCGTCGAGAGTGGGAGCGGTCATGGGTTCCGGCGGTAGAGGCCATGGTGGCGGATGCCGTCGATGACCGTAGGCGGGATCAGAGCCTCGACGGGAGCACCCTCGGCGATCCGCGCGCGGAGATCACTCGACGACACTTCCATCAGGGGCACGTCGACCACCACGTGATCCCACCCCTCCGGCGGTCGACCCCCTTCACGGCCCCCCCGGTCGACCACGACGGTCGTGGCACCGCGCCGGATCTCGTCGGTGCGTTTCCAGCTGTCGAGGCCGGCCGCGGCGTCGGAACCGACCAGCAGGAACAGCTCACTGTCGGGATCATCTTCGTGCAGCGCCGCGAGCGTGTCGGCGGTGTAGGTCTCGCCGCCCCGGCGTATCTCGATGTCGCTCGCCTCGAGTGCGACGTGACCCAGACGCCGGTTGAGCCGGGCGACGGCACCCTCGACCAGTGCGAAACGGATCGCCGCCGACGTCACCTCCGCATCGGCCTTCTGCCACGGGTCGTTTGCGACGACGAGCAGCATGCGGTCGAGGCGAAGCCGGTGTCGAACCTCGAGCGCGATCATGAGGTGGCCGTTGTGCAGGGGATCGAAAGTACCCCCGAAGACGCCGATTCTCACCCGGCGGAGTCTAGGTCCACGCTGCTGACGAGACCGCTCCGGGACCGCACGGATCGACCGACTCTGCATCCCGACGCCGCCGACGTGACGGAAGTCATACAGCTTTGACCTGACATTTCACGCGCGATGATGTTCAATAGTCCGGCTGGACCGGAGTGCGGCGCGCGTTCGCAAGTCGCGAGCACACGGTACTGGCTTCCCCCCGAAACACCACCCAAGGCATTTCAACCAAGCAAGAAGTGCCAGAACGAAATCGGGAATACCGCGTGTGCGGTTTCCGTTGAGCGAGTTGTCATGAGCGATTCTGTTGGACAGTACCTGAACGAGATCGGCGCCGTTGCGCTGCTCAATGCCCAGGAAGAGCGTGAGCTCTCCCAGGTCATCGAGAAGGGCTTCGAGGCCCGTGCTCGCAAAGAAGACGGTGAGAAGGGTCGCGAACTCGATCGTGCGATCCGCGATGCCGCTGCGGCGAAGGACCGGTTCATCCGGGCCAACCTGCGCCTCGTGGTGAGCGTCGCTCGCCGTTATCCCCTCCCTCCCGGTATGGAGCTCCTGGATCTCATCCAGGAGGGCAACCTGGGTCTCGAGCACGCGGTCGACAAGTTCGACTGGCGCAAGGGCTTCAAGTTCTCCACCTACGCCACCTTCTGGATCCGCCAGGCCATCGGCCGGGCCCTCGACCAGAAGGCCTCCCTGGTCCGCCTCCCCGGCGACCGTTCCGCCTCGCTGCGTGCAGCCCTGCGGGCCGTGTCGGGCGACGGCGACGAGCTCGACGACGAACACGCCCGTCTGCACCGGCTGACCACCCCCACCAGCCTCGACCGTACGATCGGCGACGACGACTCCAACGAGCTCGTCGATCTCCTGCCCGATTCCAACCCCGGCCCCGAGGTCGAGGTCATGGCGAAGGCCGAAGAAGAGATGGTCACCGGCCTGCTCGACATCCTCGACGAGCGTGCGAAGTACGCCGTCGAGCAGCGGTTCGGCCTCGGCGACGGTCGCAAGCGCTCCTACCGTGAGGTCGGCGAAGACCTCGGCGTCACCGCCGAAGCCGCTCGTCGCCTCGTGAAGCGGGCGATCCATTCGGTCCGTGAGCACGCGGCGAGCATCGCCGACACCGTCGACGCCGCCTGACCCTCCTTTTCTGAGGCCTAAATCGCGCCTGGCGCGATTCCGGCGTCACAAAACGCTGAACCGAAGCCTCTGCCTCCGGGCAGGGGCTTCGGCCGTTTTCCGGCGCTTCCCGTCGATATTGGTTGGAACCCGAGGGCCCCCGGCAGCACACTTGTCGGGTGAACACCCCGTGGAGTCCCAGCAGCTGGCGTTCGTTCGAGGCCAAGCACCAGCCGACGTGGCCCGACTCGGGCGAGCTCGACCAGGCGCTCAAGCTCCTCGCCGACCAGCCACCACTCGTTTTTGCCGGCGAAGCCCGCAACCTCACCGCCCAACTGGCCAACGTCGCCAACGGCAACGCATTTCTCCTGCAGGCCGGTGACTGCGCCGAGTCGTTCGAGAGCTCGGCCGACTCCATTCGAGACCGTCTGCGAGTGATCCTGCAGATGGCGGTGGTCCTCACCTACTCCGGCGGGATCCCGCTGGTGAAGGTCGGCCGGATCGCCGGCCAGTTCGCCAAGCCCCGGTCCAGCCCCACGGAGACCCAGGGCGACACCGAGCTCCCCTCGTTTCTCGGTCAGATCGTCAACGACATCGGCTTCTCCGAGGACGAGCGCCGTCCCGACCCGCAGCGCCTCCTCGGCGCCTACAACCGGGCTGCGTCCACGCTCAACCTGCTCCGTGCGTTCACGAGCGGCGGCTACGCCGACTTGCGACAGGTGTCGAGCTGGAACCGCGAGTTCGTCGCCTCCTCCCCCGCCGGCGAGCGCTACGCGCAGATGGCCGACGAGATCGACCGGGCCCTTCGCTTCATGAACGCCTGCGGCATCAACGGCGACACCGTGCCGGCCCTCCACGAGGTCGACTTCTACACCTCCCACGAAGCGCTGCTGCTCAACTACGAAGAGGCGCTGACCCGCGAGGACTCCCTCACCGGCGACTGGTACGACTGCTCGGCGCACATGCTCTGGATCGGCGAGCGGACCCGTCAACTCGACGGTGCGCACGTGGAGTTCCTCCGTGGCGTGCAGAACCCGCTCGGCTGCAAGATCGGCCCGACGGCCACCCCCGACGAGGTGCTCGCGCTCTGCGAGGCGCTGAACCCCGACAAGAAGCCCGGCCGACTCACCCTCATCGTCCGGCAGGGCGCCGACAAGGTGACCGAAGGTCTGCCGCCGCTGCTCGCCGCGGTGCGCGACGCCGGACATCCCGTGGTGTGGGCCTGCGATCCGATGCACGGCAACACCTACACCGCCGAGGGCGGCCACAAGACCCGGCACTTCGACGACGTGCTCCGCGAGATCAGTGGATTCTTCGCCGCCCATGCCCAGGAGGGCACATGGCCGGGCGGTGTCCATGTCGAGCTGACCGGCGATGCCGTCACCGAGTGCCTCGGCGGGAGCGACGGGCTCGTCGACGGCGATCTCTCGGAGGCCTACGAGACCATGTGCGATCCTCGCCTCAACGGGCGCCAGTCGGTCGATTTGGCGTTCCGCGTGGCCGAGTTGCTCAGCGAGCGCGCCTGAGCCGAAGATTTTCTGGCCGCGGCTGCATCCGCACCGCCACCTGGGTCCGTAGCAGGGGTTGTACATACCCCCCTGGAAGGAACCCAGACAATGTCCAAGCGCCTCCTGCGCATCCTGTCCGCTCTCCTCGCCTTCACGCTGCTCGCTGCCGCGTGTGGCGATGACGACGAGGACACCACCACGACCACCACCGAGGCGTCGCCCGACGACTCGGCCGACCCGGGCGCCGAAACCGGCACGATCGTCGATGTTGCGGTAGCGAACGGCAGCTTCACCACACTGGTCGCCGCTGTTCAGGCCGCCGGCCTGGTCGACACCCTCTCGGGTGACGGTCCGTTCACCGTCTTCGCTCCCACCGACGATGCCTTCGCCGCTGCGCTCGCCGATCTCGGCCTGACCGCTGAAGAGCTCCTGGCCAGCCCCGACCTCGCCGACATCCTCACGTACCACGTGGTCGCCGGTGAAGTCGACGCCGCAACCGCCATCAGCCTCGACGGCCAGTCCGCCGAGACCGTGAACGGCGCCGACATCGACATCTCCGTCGTCGACGGCAGCGTCGTGATCAACGGCACCGCCACCGTCGTCACCCCCGACGTCGCCGCCTCCAACGGCATCATCCACGTCATCGACGCCGTCCTGCTCCCGCCGGACTTCGGTTCCGACGACATGGCTGAAGACGACATGGCCGACGACGACATGGCCGACGAGAATGCCGCTCCCGGCACGATCGTCGATGTTGCGGTGGCGAACGGCAGCTTCACCACACTGGTCGCCGCTGTTCAGGCCGCCGGCCTGGTCGACACCCTCTCGGGTGACGGTCCGTTCACCGTCTTCGCTCCCACCGACGATGCCTTCGCCGCTGCGCTCGCCGATCTCGGCCTGACGGCTGAAGAGCTCCTGGCCAGCCCCGACCTCGCCGACATCCTCACGTACCACGTGGTCGCCGGTGAAGTCGACGCCGCAACGGCCATCAGCCTCGACGGCCAGTCCGCCGAGACCGTGAACGGTGCCGACATCGACATCTCCGTCGTCGACGGCAGCGTCGTGATCAACGGCACCGCCACCGTCGTCACCCCCGACGTCGCCGCCTCCAACGGCATCATCCACGTCATCGACGCCGTCCTCCTGCCGCCGGCGTAGTCCCTCGACCCCCGGGTGAGACCCTCCCCCCAAGGGCTCGCTCCGCTCGGCGAGTCGCCCCGACCTTCCCCCTCCAATGGTCGTGGCGGCTCGCCGTCAGCGCTTCAAGGATCCAGCCATGATCTCGACACTCACGAGACCTGACAGTCACCACGACGGCGACCGCCGTTACGCTGAGGGCGTGAGCGCCGCCGAGATTCGTGTGGTCGGGGATGCCGACGGATGTTTCGCCCGAGGCGACGACGACGCCCTGCGCAAGGCCTACGACGAGCATGGCCGGCTGATCTACACCTTCTGCGCACGGGCCCTCGGGCCCGAACGGGCGCACGATGTCACCCAGGAAGTGTTCCTGAGTGCCTGGAGGGCCCGGGATCGCTTCGATCCGGCCAAGGGCAATCTGGCCGCCTGGCTCACCGGCATCGCCAAGAACCGGATCATCGATGCGGTGCGGGCCGAGAAGCGCCACTCCGATCGACGGGCACCGGAATCGACCGACGAGCTGCCCACCGAATCCGAGACGGAGACGTTGGGCGACCAAATGCTGGTCGCCGACGCACTCCGCATCCTGCCCGAGCGCTCGCGTAGGATTCTGACGCTCCACTACTTCGAGGATCTGACCCACCCGCAGATCGCCGAGCGCACACAGCTCCCACTCGGGACCGTCAAGAGCGACATCCGTCGTGGTCTCGACCGCATCCGACAGCACATGGAGGTTCCCCATGACTGACGACCTCCATCCCGTCGAAGCCGACGCCGACATCGAGGCGATCCTGCGCTCGCTGTCCGACGATGCTCTCGAGTTCGACGTGCCACCGCACTCGGTGTGGGAGGGGATCCAGGCCGCGGTCGAGGCCGAACAGGCCCCGACCGTCGCTGCGATCGTGCAGCTGGCGAGCCGCCGACGGCTGCCGATCATGATCGGCGCGGTGGCGGCTGCGCTCGTGGTGATCGCCGGTGTGGCGGCAGTTCTCCTCTCCGACGACGGCACTGCCCCGATCGAGGTGGCATCGGCCGAGCTCGTCTACGTGCCCGACGATCCCGCGTTCGTCGACCTCGGGATCGGCCGTTCGGCCAACGTCACCCTCCTCGCGGACGGAGATGCCGAGAAGGTGCGGGTCGAGATCGCCGATCTGCCCGATGCAGGCGACGACAGCGACCTGGAGATCTGGCTGATCGGTGTGACCGAAGGTGACCCCGACATCGTCCCACTCGGACTCGTCGAGGACCCCAACGACCCCGGCACCTTCACGGTGCCCGCCGATTTCGACCGGTCGGCCTACGACGCGGTCGCCGTCGACATCAGCATCGAACCGCACGACGGCAACGAGAGCCACAGTGGCATGTCGCTCGTGCGCGGCGTGCTTTCCACCTGACTCAGGGGAAGGTGCCGGCGGCAGTGATGCTGGCGTCGCTCTGCGCCGGATCGGTGAAGGCGGAATGGACCGGACGGGTTCCGACGAAGCTCGAGCCGAAGAACATGATCGCCGCGCCGGCTGCGATGGCCGGGGCGACACGGCTTCCGTCCACGCGGGGGCGAGGTTCCTGCGGCGTGGCCCATGGGTCGAACTCGGGTCGATATCCCCATCGCGCCGCGATGACGAGGCCGACCAATGCGAGAGCCCCGAGCAGCAGCGAGTCGGTGTCGCCCGCGGCGGCCCACGCGTAGGGACGCCCCACCAGCGGGACCACCAGCCGACCGATCCCGCGGACCTGATCGGGGCGAACGGGGGTCGAGTCGGCTGACTCGTTCGCGTCACCCCATGTGCGGTACTCCCCCGTGGGGAGCACTTCGACGAGCCGGTGCGAGACGAAGCCCGAGCCGGCCGGGTTGTCGAAGACGATGACGGATCCGGGGACCAGCCGATCGGCGTCGACCGGTCCGGCCACGAGCACGTCGCCGACCTCGATCGACGGCGTCATGGAGCCGGAGGTGATCACCGTGGGCGACCACCCCCTGACCACGGGATAGCCGACCGCCCACAGCATCAGGGTCGCGAGCGCGCTGAGCACGCAGAGCGCCACGGTCCCGGTCACGAAGCGAGCAATGGCGACAGCAGCCGGCAGCTCGTTGCTCGACTCGTCCATGATCCCGACTAGTTCTGGATCTCCCAGGTGAAGGTGAGCCCGGTCACCGACTCGCCCTCCTCTGCGTTCGGCGTCGCCGCGTCGAGTTCGACGGTGATCCGGTAGGTCACGGACTCCGGCGTGCCCGACGGGTCCCAGACGCCCGCGCCGTTGGCGTAGTTCGTGTGCGCGGTCCCGAAGTCGGCCAGGGTGCCGCCGCTCTCGATCGTGTTGACGGACGAGAAGCCGGTGCAGTCCCCGAAGGAACCACCGGTGCCCTCCTCGATCGTGAGGTTGAGATACGTGGCGAAGTCACCGGAGTCGGTGTAGCCGCCCGAGTAGACGCTCACGCGAGAGGGATCCGGGATACTGCCCTGGTAGGTCACCACGAGACAGTCGACTTCCGTCTGGCCCGGCTCCATGTCGACCACGGTGAAGATCGCCGAGTCGGAGTCGTCGTCCACCAGGTCGATGTCGCCGGCGGTGAACGCGTTGGCGCTGTTGACCGTGGTGTCGTTGAACGTCGCCTGCGAGGTCGTGATCACGAGCGCACTCATCGTCGCGAACGTGCCGGCGACCGCGGTCCAGCGGATGATCGAACCGATGCCGCGCCGCCTCGGGCGCTCCTCCTCCGACGCGGCCGGCTGAGCGACTGTCTGTTCGGCCGGCGGCATCCGACCGAACCATGTGCGCAGCGGCGGTTCGGACATGCCCTCAGGATCGCCGTCGTGCCGGACGAGATGAGGGCCATTCGGCCCAGTTCAGGCCAGGTTCTCGACGAACGCCTCGAGTTGACGGAGGTTGCGCACCTCGAAGCATCCATCGGTGTACTGGGCGTATTCGCCGACGATGGAGTCGCCCGTGTCCCAGTAGGACCGCGGCTCGGGGTTCAGCCAGTGCACCTGGCGGGCCTTCTCCTTCATCTCCTTGATGATCCAGCTCTCGGAGGCGTGGTAGTTGTTGCGGGCGTCACCGAGGATCATGATCGAGGTCCGGGGCCCGATGTCCTTGCCGTAGCGCTCCCAGAACACCCCGAGCGCGTGGCCGTAGTCGGAATGGCCGTCGACCCAGACGACGTCGGCCTCGGTGTTGACCCGATGCACGGCCTCGTTGATGTCCTCGACGCCCTCGAAATAGCGGGTGACCTCATCGAGACCGTCGATGAACACGAATGCACGGACCTTGGAGAACTGCCCGGAGATCGCGTAGACGAGGTGCAGGGTGAACCGGGCGAACGCCGCGACCGAACCCGAGATGTCGGCGATCACGAAGATCTCCGGCTTGTGGGGCTTCGGGTTGCGGAACTTCGGCTCGGCCGGCACCCCGCCGTAGGACAGCGAGGCCCGAACCGTGCGGCGGAAGTCGAGCGGCCCCTTGCGCCCGTGCCGACGCTTGCGTTGAAGGCGCGATGCCAGCTTCCGCGTGAGCGGGTAGATCGCCTTGCGGAGGCTCGCCATCTCCTCTCGCGAGGCGTGCATGAAGTCGACGTCTTCGGGGAGCGGTTTGCGCAGCGTCTTGGCCATGGCCTCGACCCCACGATCGGCCACGAGACGCCGACGGATCTCCGCCTCGATCTCCTTTTGCAGCTGATCGACGCGGCTCTGGTACTCGTCGCGCTGGAGTCGTTGATCGAACTCCGACACGTCGCCGTCGTCGTTTTGCTGCTGCTCGAGAAGTCGCTCGAGCACGCCCTCGAGATCGAGGTTTCGCAGCGTGCGGTACAGGTAGTAGGTGCCGCCGACGGGCCGCCCCGGCTCCATGCCCGCGTAGCGCTTCACGGCCTGACGGGCGACGCCGCGCATCATCTGTTGGTCGCCGCGCATGAGCGCCTGGAAGAGCATCTCGGCGAGTTCCTCGGGCGTGAGGTTCTCTCCCCCACCGCCGCCCTGCTGCTCGCCGGAACCCTCGGCCCCGTCCTGGTCCATGTCGTCGTCGAACTCCGCCAGTTCGGAATCCTCGCCGATCGCATACTCCTTGCCGCGCAGCGAGAAGTAGACCTCGAAGACGGTCTCGAACGCCTTCCAGTGGTTGGCGTGCTTGACGAGCGTCGCCGCGAGCGCGTACTTGAAGGTTTCGCGTTCGCCGATCGGTACGTGGCGGATCGCCTCCATCGCGTCGAGGTTCTCGGTCAGCGACACCGGCAGGCCGGCGTTGCGGAGTTCGGCGATGAAACCGTTGAGGAGCTCGAGAATCGGATCACCCAGCTCGGGCGGGACTTCGTCTCCCGAGTGCGTCTCGCCGGATTCGGTGACGGCCATGGAGCCGCTCAGACCGTGACGCCGTCGGCGGTGCTGAGTTCCTTCACTGCCTTCGTGATGTCGCTCTGGTACTTGAGCAGGACGTTGATGGTGTCGGTGGCGGTCTTCTCGTCGATCTTCTCGACGCCGAGCAGGACGAGTGTCTTCGCCCAGTCGAGGGTCTCCGACACCGACGGGTGCTTCTTGAGTTCGATCTGACGGATCGAGCGCACCACACGGGCGACCTGGTCGGCGAGGTTCTCGGTGATGTCGGGAACCTTCGTGAGCACGATCTCCTTCTCGCGCTCCATGTCGGGGTAGTCGACATGGAGGTAGAGGCAGCGGCGCTTGAGCGCCTCGGAGAGCTCACGGGTGTTGTTCGAGGTCAGGAAGACGAGCGGGATCTGCTTCGCCTCGATCGTGCCCAGCTCGGGGATCGACACTTGGTAGTCGGAGAGGATCTCGAGCAGCAGCGCCTCGGTCTCGACCTCGACGCGATCGACCTCGTCGATCAGCAGCACGACGGGCTCATCGGCGGTGATCGCCTCGAGCAACGGACGGGTGAGCAGGAACTCGTCGGAGAAGATGTCGTCGGAGATGTCGGCCCAGTCGTGGTCGTCGCCCCGCTCGGTCTGGATCCGGAGCAACTGCTTCTTGTAGTTCCACTCGTAGAGCGCCTTGGCCTCGTCGAGCCCCTCGTAGCACTGGAGGCGGATCAGGCGGGCGCCGCTGATCTTGGCGACGCTCTTGGCCAGTTCCGTCTTGCCGGTACCGGCCGGCCCTTCCACCAGGATCGGCTTCTGGAGCCGATCGGCGAGGTACACCACGCCGGCAATGCCATCGTCGGACAGGTAGTCGACCTTTTGCAGGTCGGCCTTGACGGAGGCGACGTCTTCGAATCGATACGACATGGGGAAGGAGGTTAGCGGGCGTTAACCACAGTCCCGTAACCGATATCGGCCGATGACGGTGCGGCTCAGCCGCGCACCTGACCGTCGCCTCGCACGATGAACTTGCGGGTGGTCAGCTGCTCGAGCCCCATCGGCCCACGAGCGTGGAGCTTCTGGGTCGAAATGCCGATCTCGGCACCGAACCCGAACTCCTCGCCGTCGACGAAACGGGTCGACGCGTTGACCACCACGGCGGCCGCATCGACCTCACGCGTGAACCGGTCGGCCGACGCGATGTCGGTGGTGATGATCGCTTCGCTGTGTCCGGTGGAGGTCTCGTTCACGTGGCGGATCGCCTCGTCGAGGTCGGCCACCACCTTCACGCTCATCTTCATGTCGAGGTACTCCGTCGCGAAGTCCTCGTCGGTGGCCGGTCCGATCGAATCGATGATCGCCCGCGCTGCATTGTCACCGACCAGTTCGACGCCCTCGAGCGCCGCTGCGGCCATCGGCAGGAACACGTCAGCGACCTCCGCGTGCACGACCAGCGATTCGGCCGCGTTGCACACCCCGGTCCGCTGCATCTTCGCGTTGCACACGATCTCGAGCGCCATGTCGAGATCCGCCGCCGCGTCGACATAGACGTGGCAGTTTCCTGCCCCGTCGATCACGTAGGGCACGGTCGCGTTGTCGAGAATGGACTGGATCAGGGTCGGACCGCCCCGAGGGATCAGGCAGTCGACATACCCGCGTTGCTGCATGAACTCGACGGCAGCCTCGCGACGGACATCGTCGACCACGATCAGCGCGTCGGCCGGCAGCCCGACCTTCTCCAACGCGCCGCGCAGGACCTCGGAGATCGCGAGATTGGAATCGATCGCCGACGAACTCCCCCGCAGGAACGCGGCATTGCCCGACTTGAGACAGAGGCCGAACGCGTCGCTGGTGACATTGGGGCGGCTCTCGTAGATGATCGCGACCACACCGAGCGGCACATGGACCCGTTCGATGCGCAGGCCGTTGGGCCGCACCCAGCCGTCGCTGATACGACCGACCGGGTCGGCCAGGGCGGCGACCTGACGGAGTCCGCCGGCCATACCATCGATGCGGGCGCGATCGAGCCGCAGGCGATCGACGAGCGGCGCGGCCATGCCATCGGCTTCGGCCCGGGCGACATCGTGGGCGTTGGCCTCGATGATCGTGTCGGCGTTGGCCACGAGGAGGTCGGCCGCAGCATGCAGCGCCGCGTCCTTTTCCGCAGTCGAAGCCACGGCCAACGCGCGGGCCGCGATCTTGGCGCGGGATGCGAGCTCTGGGATCGGGGTCGGGGTCGTCGTCACGAGGCCCCAGGGTAGCCGTGGGCACGGGTAGCCTCGCGGCCGTGTCACGTCGCCTCGAACCCACGGTGTTCCTGGCCATGATCTCGCCGATGACGGTGGGCCTCGTGGTCGGTGCCGGAGCCGTGGCGCGCCTGGCGACCGGGTCGTGGCCGGCGGCGGTGCTGGTCGGCGCGCTCACCTGGGTCGCCCGAGTGCTGCTGTCGTCGACGATCGCCAAACGGGTCCGGGGCCTCGAACGCCGAATCGACCCGTTCGCACTTCGGGAGCCGTGGCGCTTCTTCGTGCGCGACGCACTCAACGCCCGACAACGGTTCGCCGACGCGCTCGCCGGCGCCGAGGCCGGTCCGCTGCGCGAACGGCTCCGAGAGATCGAGGCCGAACTCGACCAGGCCGTGACCGTCACGTGGGATGTTGCGCAGCGAGGCCAACAGCTGACCGATGCGCGCCGCCGAATCGATGTGACCGAACTCGAACGGACGCTGTCGACGACATCCGCCGACGACCCGCGACACACTGCAGCCTCGGCCCAGAAGGCGAGCCACGACCGTCTGCGAGCACGCGAGGACCAGACCCGGGAACGGCTCGAGATCCTCGATGCCCGACTCGACGAGACGATCGTGAGAGCCGGCGAGCTGGCGACCCGAACCGGTGGTTCCCTCGAACTCGACGAACTCGCCGGGCAGATCACGGGCATGGTCGACGAGTTGGACTCGCTGCGGATCGCGCTCGACGAGGTCGGGAACGACACGTGACCAGCCCTCGACGGCGCTTGCGTGCGCCGACAACGAGACGGTTCGGCGGCTCGACCCTGGTTGCCGGCGGCATCGGCCTGTCTCGCGTCGCGGGCCTGCTGCGCGAGATGGTCACATCTCGGGTGCTGGGCCTCTCGCTCGCCGCCGACGCGTTCGCCACCGCGGCTCGCATTCCCAACCTGCTCCAGAATCTGCTCGGCGAGGGGGTGCTGTCGGCCAGCTTCGTGCCTGTCTACAGCCAACTCCTCGACAGAGACGACGACGCCGAGGCCAACCGGGTCGCCGGCGCAGTGGGCGCCCTCCTGTTGATGGTGACCGGCGTCGCGGTACTCGTCCTGGTCCTGGCGGCCCGACCGATCACGGCCGTGCTGGCACCGGGGCTCGCCAACGAGACGTTCGAACTCGCCGTGGATCTCACTCGCATCATGGCGGTCGGCGTGGGCTTCCTCGTGATGTCGGCGTGGTGCCTCGGCATCCTCAACAGCCACCGGAGCTTCTTTCTCCCCTACGCCGCCCCCATCGTGTGGAACGCCGCCCAGATCGTCGCCGCACTCTTCATCTGGCTGCGTGGCTGGTCGCTCGACGACGCCGCACGCGGGCTCGCGATCGCCGTCACCATCGGCGGTCTGCTGCAACTCCTCATCCAACTGCCCACCGTTCGGGGCCTGGCCCGCGGCATTCGGATGCGACCGGACAACCACCACCGAGCGGTCAAGGAGATCCGACGCCGGTTCGCGCCGGCAGTCCTCGGACGCGGCGTCGTGCAGATCTCGGCCTATCTCGACCTGTTCCTGGCGACGTTCCTCGCCGCCGGGGCGGTGGCTGCGCTGTTCAAGGCGCAGATGCTCTACACCTTGCCGGTCTCGCTGTTCGCAATGAGTGTTGCGGCCGCAGAGCTGCCCGAGATGGCCCGCCTCGTCGGCGACCCCGACGCCCTCGTCAGCCGGACCCGACGGAGCCTGGATCGCATCGCCTTCTGGATGCTGCTCGCCGCCTTCGTGATGATCGCGGCCGGCGACCTGGTCGTCGGCGTCTTGTTCCAGGGTGGTGAGTTCGACGCCACCGACGGCGTGCTCGTCTGGTTCATCCTCGGGGCATACGCCGTCGGCCTTCCGGCGATCGGCGCCAGCCGATTGCTACAGAACACGTGCTACGCGGTCGGCGACACCAAGGGGCCGGCCCGGATCGCCGCGATCCGCGTGGGCATCGCCGCGGTCATCGGCGTGGTGGTCATGTTCCCGCTCGACCGCGTGCTCGTCGGCCCCGACGGGCTCCTCGGCCTCGGCGACATCGCCGCCTTCGGCCCACTGGATGCCGCCGTGCGCGGTGCCGGTGGCCCGGTGCGCCTCGGCGCGGTCGGCCTCGCCGTCGGTTCCGCCGTCGGTGCCTGGGTCGAACTGACGCTGCTGTCCTCGCTCGTCCGCCGCCGCGTGCCCGGCATCGACGATCCCCGGAGCTCGCTCGTCGGACCCGCCGTCGCTGCGGCCGGCGCGTTCGTGCTCACCGCAGGGGTGAAGCTGCTGGCGGCGCCCCTCCCGCTGTTGATCGAGGCGGTGGTGGTCGGCACCGTCGCCGTGGCCGCCTACGTCGTCTTGTGTTTCCGGGCCGGCGTGCGCAGTGCCGACCTGATCCTGCGACCCGTCCGTCGACTCATCTGGCGATGACGACCGCCGCCGACGCCCACCGGCGAACTACGATCGGCGCATGCTCCAATATCTGAAGAAGCGCTGGAAGTATCTCGTCGCCAAGCTGAGCGGCAGTTTCGAGGACACGGCCGATCCGAAGGTCCAACTGGAGCAGGCGATCGCCGAGGCCAAGGAGCAGCACAAGCAGCTTCGTCAGCAAGCGGCGAACGTCATCGCCAACCAGAAGCAGACCGAGCTCCGTCTCAATCGGTCGCTCGAAGAACTCGAGCGGGTCAACGCCAATGCCCATCAGGCCGTCACCATGGCCGACGCGGCACAGAAGTCCGGTGAGATCGAGAAGGCGGAGCGTTACACCAACGCCGCCGAGCAGTTCGCGAACCGCCTGCTCACCCTCGAGCAGGAGATCGAGAGCCTCAAGAGCCTCCACTTCCAGGCGTCCGAGGCCGCCGAGCAGGCCAAGAACGCGGTCGACCAGAACAGCGACCTGCTCCAGAAGAAGCTCAGTGAGAAGCAGGCGCTGCTGAGCCAACTCGACCAGGCCAAGATGCAGGAGAGCGTCAACACGGCGATGGCAACACTGTCCGAGGCGGTGGGCGAAGACGTCCCGACGTTCGACGAGGTCCGCAACAAGATCGAGGCCCGCTACGCGAAGGCGAAGGCGAGCGCCGAGCTCACCGAGGGCAACGTCGAGACCCAGATGCTCGAGATCGAGAAGGCGGCGCGCAACGCAGAGGCGCAGTCGCGACTCGAGAGCATCAAGGCCGACCTCGGTATCACCAGCGGCACGCCGACGCCCGAACTCAGCGAGAGTCCGAGCGAGGCCGAACGCGCCGACTGAAGCCGGTTGCGCCCCGAGCGCGACTAGCCGGGCAGGGTCACGAGATCGTCGGCGTGCACCACGATGTGGGGCGCACCGACCGGGAGGTCGTCGCTGCGTTGGCCTGCGGCCGCCCGCAACTCGTTCGCCGTGTGGCGCACCAGTCCTTTCGCGAAGGTGACGCCGTCGCTGTCGACCACCTCGACGGGCGATCCGGCGTCGAAGTCGCCGACGATCTCCCGCACACCGGCGGCGAGCAGCGACATACCGCGTTCGAGCGCGGCGCGGGCGCCGGCGTCGACGACGATGGTGCCCTGAGCGACGACCGCGAACGCGATCCAGAGTTTCCGAGCCGGCAGACGGATCGGCCGGGACCGGATGATCGTGCCGACGCCGGCGACCTCCGCGACGGCATCGACCACCACATCGGCGCGGCCCGCGTGGGCGATCACCGACGACACCCCCGACCAGGCGGCGATCTTCGCGGCGGTCAACTTCGATGCCATGCCGCCACTCCCCCGGACCGAACCGGCGCCACCGGCGAGTGCCTCGGTCTGATGGTCGATCTCCACGATCTCCTCGATCAGCGAGGCGCTCGCATCGACCCGCGGGTCCGCCGTCAACACCCCGGCGATGTCGGTCAGCAGGATCAGCTGATCGGCATCGACGAGATTCGCGACGAGGGCAGCGATGCGGTCGTTGTCGCCCCACCGGATCTCGTCGTCGGCGATCGCGTCGTTCTCGTTGACGATCGGAACAACGCCCAATTCGAGCAGCCGACGCAGGGTCTGCCCGGCATGGATGTATTGGGTGCGGACGATGAAGTCGAGCGGAACGAGCAGGACCTGTCCCGCCACCAGCCCGTGGACCGCGAACGACTCCCGGTAGACGCCCATCAGCGCGACCTGGCCGATCGTCGCCACCGCCTGCAAGGTGATGGTGTCGACCGAGCGGCGATCGGCGTCGAGCCCGATCTCGGGCAGCCCCGCCGCGATCGCGCCCGAGGTGACCACGACGACCCGGTGGCCGTCGGCCCGGGCCGCGGCCACGTCGGCGCACAGCTTCTCGATGGCGCCGCGGTCGATCACCCCGGCCGCGTCGGTGATCGACGAGGTGCCGATCTTCACGACGATGGTCCGTGGCTCGCTCATCGGTCCTCTTCGTACTCGAACGCGAAGTCGCCGATGCGGACCTCGTCGCCGGGCTTCACCCCGGCACGGGCGAGCGCAGTGTTGACACCGAGCTGCTTGAGGCGATGTTGGGCGTATTCCAGCGCCTGATCGTCGGTCAGGTCGCTCAAGGCCACCGCCCGGCGGGCCGCCCGCCCGAGTACCTCCCACGCACCGTCGTCGTGGCGCGTCAGCTGGATCTCGCTCGAGACAGGATGATGGATGGTGATCCCCTCGACGTCGGGTTCCTCCTCACGAGCGGCACCGACCATACGCACGAGGGCACCGATGAGTTCGGGAAGCCCATCGCCGGTCATCGAACTCACGGTGGTGCCGGAGAAGCCGTGGTCGGGGGCCATGTCGGCCCGACTCCCGACGATCAGCCGGGGTCGATCGAGGAGATCGGGCTGGTAGTTGCCGAGCTCCTGCAACAAGACCCGCTCCTGCTCCTCGGGCGCGACGCCGTCGTAGGGCGCGAGGTCGAGCAGGATCAGCAGGGCGCGCGCTCGCTCCACGTGCCGCAGGAACTGGTGGCCGAGCCCCTTGCCGTCGCTCGCCCCTTCGATCAGGCCCGGGATGTCGGCGAGGACCATCTCGACACCCTCGTCGGTCCGGACGACGCCCAGGTTCGGCTCGAGGGTGGTGAAGGGATAGTCGGCGATCTTCGGTTTCGCAGCCGACAGTCGGCTGATCAGCGTGGACTTGCCGACGTTGGGGAAGCCGACGATGGCCACGTCGGCCAGCAGCTTCAGCTCGAGCCGGAGCCAGCGTTCCTCGCCGTGCTCGCCCTGCTCGGCGAACGACGGGGCTCGCCGCCGGTTGGACAGGAAGCGAGCGTTGCCCCGACCTCCCTCCCCGGCCTTGGCCGCCAGCCAGCGGTCGCCGTGGTGCACGAGATCGGCGAGCGGCTCGTGGGTGTCGTGATCGAGCACCATCGTCCCCACGGGAACCTTCACCTCGAGATCCTTGCCCCGGTGCCCGTGACGGTTCTGACCGCTGCCGTGCTTCCCGTTGTCGCCCTTGCGGTGCGGGTGGTCGCGAAAGGCCAGGAGCGACGCCACATTGCGGTCGGCGACGAACCAGATCGATCCACCGTCGCCGCCGTCACCGCCGTCGGGTCCGCCCTTGGCCACGTGGGCCTCGCGGCGAAACGAGACGCATCCCGCGCCGCCATCGCCGGCTTTCACGTTGATATTGCACTCATCGACGAACGCGGACACCCCGCAAGGCTACGGGGTCGATCGCCGACGCCTCGGATTATTCGATGAGGCGAATCGGGTCGCCGGTGACTTCCGCCGACCATGTGGTCGTATCGGAGGGCGTGCCGTTGAACGACAGCTCCGCGGTGACCCAACACCCGAAGGCGCTCGCGTCGTTGCAGGTGTAGCCCACCGGAATGTTGATCACCGCGGCGATCGAGTCCCCATTGCTCCCGCCGTTCTGGAGCTGGGAGTTGTTGCTGTAGGACGCAACACAGTTCGACTCGTTGAGATCGACCTGTCCGCCGCCCTCCGGATAGAAGATGAAGTCACAGCTGGCGAAGGACGCGAGTCCCGAGTCGGCGGGCGGCACGAACGCAACATCGATCGACGAACCATCCGTCAGATCGAACACGTCGAGCGTGAGCTGCTGACCGGCCCATTCCGGCAGCACCCTGGCGATGTAGAAGCACGTCGGGCTGCCCGAGCACGTGGAGGGGGCGCCGGGCGGCACGTTCACGAACATCGGCAGACGGCCGTCGGCGGAGATCGACACGCCGGTGCCGTAGCTCGCGTTCGACGACGAACCGAAACCCGCCTTCAGGCTGTAGCGGTTTCGCCCCTGGGTGGTGATCGACGCATCACGCAGCGTCGGATTGGTGGTGTCCGCATTGGTCCGAATCTGCACGACGTACTCGCCGACGACCGGCGAAGAGACCGAACACACGTTGACGAACTCACGGAAGTAGTCGCGGAACGGGATCGTGGTCGGCGCGGGAACGCTGTAGCCGGCAGCTGCGCTCGACGCGACCGGCTGGCGGGGGGTGTTGTCGAGAAGGTCGCTGACGAACTCCGCCTGGTTCGCCGGCTCGTCATTGCCCCACCGGGACCAGCAGACCACCGGGTTGTCGGTGTTGTCGAACGGTGTCCCGTCGGGCGCACGCACGATCACGGTCATCTCGAAGTTGCCGCTGAGGCCGTTGTCGCCAGGACACCACGCGGCGCCGCCGGGATTGCCGGCGCCACCCTTTTCGTAGCGTTCCTCGGGATAGGTGCCGAGTCCGCTGGTGTTGCCGCTGTACCAGGCCTGAGCCCCGACGGTGCCGTCGTTGAAGAGGAAGCCGGCGCTACAGAGATCCTCGTAGTCGTGGTGCACGACGTCGAAGATCTCGATGTTCAGTGCCGCCGCCTGCAACGCCGACACCGAGACGGTGAAGAAGTAGCCCTCGGGAGCGAACTCGTCGTTCGCGTTCCCCGTGCAGAAGATGGAGCCGCCACAGACTTCGGTGTGATAACGGTCGCCCGAACGCTTCTCGGTTCGGGGGCCGAACGTGGCAAGCCACAGGTTCGGGCTGTTGCCGTTGATCGGGTCGTTGCCGAGGAAGTTCTCGGGGCTCCCCATCGGCACGCTCTTCACGTACTCCGACGTCGCAGAGCGTCCGATGGTCACGTTGTCGACGAACAGCCCGGCAAAGTACAGATCGGCGTCGGTGTCGGTGATGCGGACATAGAGCTGGTTCGTTCCCGCGTTCACCACTTCGACGGTGATCCCGTCGACGCCGTGGGTGAACCCGTTGCGCGAGGCAGCGGCACGGGCCTCGGCCTCCGCGACGGCGAAGTCGGGCTGCCACACCACACCGGCGAGCGCCGCCGCGTCGGCGGCGCGCTGGATCGACGACGCGCGGGCGTACCAACCACCGACGTCGACGGCGAAGCCGGCGAAGCCGAGCAACGGCACCAGGACGAGCGCGGTCATGACCGCGGCGTAGCCGCGGTCACGGGAAGCGGATCGAGGGGTTCGTGCGTGCCGATTCATCGGGGCTCCACTCTCATGACCGTTTGATCGGTGATCGTCACACCGTCACCGGGCAGCATCCCGGTGATGTAATCGCGTTGAATTCGTACCCACACGCCGACGATGGTCGTCCCCGCGCCCTGGTTGGTGCTGCGCGTCTGTGGGCAGAAGTAGGTCGCCCACCCGCTGGCACAGGACGCGTCGTCGGGGAACTCGGCACAGCCGCCGGGTGGGGAGCAGCTGAGCGACGACACCGCCGCCAGTTCGGCCGCCGTGTAGTAGTTGCACTGCCCCGCCGAGTCGACCGGGTCGCCGCTTGCGTCGAAGCAGCTGGGATGCGGTTCTCCATCGGAGGCCGACGCGTTGTAGATCAACACGCCCTCGACGTTCAGGTTCGTGAGCCCGGAAAGGCCGGCATCGAGAGCCAGAAGGGCCTCGTAGTCGGCGAGGTTGTCGTCTCCGAGGTTGGACGCGACACGGGCCGCAGCACGGGTCGAGGCCGACGCGGTCATGTCGTCTCGCCACAGCATGCCGAACTCGACCATCCCGCCGATCACGAGCGCGAGCAGAGGGGCGACGATCGCCATCTCCACCATGGCCACGCCGCGCTCGCCACGGGCCCGCCGGTCGGAAGCTCGTCGCAGACGGCGGAGGAGATACGTCATTGATCCTGTGGCTCCACTTTGAGGATGATCTGATCGTCCATCGTCACCGACGTGCCGAACAGCCCGGTGATGTAGGTGTGGGTGGTCTGCATCCAGACGCCGACATAGTCGAGGCCGGTGCCGACCGACACCTGACGGGTGGTGGGACACCAGGCGTCGTCCGGTGCGTTGGGGGTGACGGTCGACGACCCGTTGCAGCCGAACTCGTCGGCCGCCCGGTTGAAGTCGCTCGGCACGTAGACGTTGCACAGACCGGCCTGCGAGCCACTGAAGCACGAGGGGTCCGGCGAATCACCGGGGCCGGTGGCCTTGAAGACGATGATCTGTTCGAGTGCGTCGTCGGGCAGCGCGGCCGAACCCCGCTGGATCGCTCGAAGCATCCGGTAGTCGGCGTCGGCGCTGTTGCCGGCGACACTGACCTCGCGGGCACCGTCGTGGGTCGCGTTCGACACGGTGAGGTAGTCGCGGAAGGCGAAACCGAACTCGAAGATGCCGAACACGAAAAGCAACAGCAGGGGCGTGATCAACGCGGACTCCACGAGCGTCGCCCCCCTCTCGCCTCGCATACGTCGGTTCTTCACCGGCACTCCCGTCGATCGCTGGAACGCGTCGGTTTCCGCGTCCCTCTCAATACTGTCGGCACACCACGGTCTGTGGTTGAGTCATTCACACCGCTTTCCGGAGAGGCTGAACGGCCCCTCTGCCAGGGTCGTTCGACCCAGTCGAGCGGCCCCCTAGGCTCGGGAGATGACCTCCATGGACGAGCTGACCGAGCGAGAACGCGAATGGGGCTCCACCATGCGGGGCCACCACGCCGCAGGGGTCGAGGTCGCCCATGCCGACTCCCATGCCGTCGTCGAGGCCGGCCCGGTACTCGACCGCGCGGCACGCGAAGCACGTGAGGCGCAGTCGTTGCGGCCCGGGGCCACGCGCAGTGGCGGCGCCGGCACCCGAGGGGTCGAAGAAGCCCCCGACCGCACCCGTACCTGCTTCGAACGAGATCGCGATCGGATCCTTCACGCAACCGCGTTTCGCCGCCTGGCGGGCAAGACCCAGGTCTTCGTGTTCCCGGACGACCACCAACGCACTCGCCTGACCCACGCCCTCGAGGTCGCCCAGGTAGCCCGCAGCGTCAGCCGTGCCCTCGGTCTCAACGTGCCGCTCACCGAGGCGATCGCCCTCGGCCACGACTGTGGCCACGGACCGGGCGGCCATGCGAGCGAGGACGCCCTTGCGCCCTATCTCGCCGACGGCTTCGACCATGCCGTCTGGGGTGCCGATGTCACCCTCGCCCCGCTGAACCTCTGTGTCGAAACCCTCGACGGCATCCGCAACCACTCGTGGTCACGGCCGGCGCCGTCGACTCCCGAAGCAGAGGTGGTCAGCTGGGCCGACCGGATCGCCTACGTCTGTCACGACTTCGAAGACGCCGCGACCGCCGGGGTCGTGCGCTCCGGCGACCTCCCCGATCTCGTCCTGGAGCGTTGTGGCGCCAGCCGCCGAACCCAGCTCGCCGCGCTGATCGGCGCGATGATCGACGCAACCGAGGCGACCGGACGCATCGGCATGACCGCCGATCATGCCGAAGCGCTGGCCGCGTTCCGCTCGTTCAACTATGAACGCATCTATCTGCGGCCCGAATCGCGCGAGCAGGCCGCCCTCGTGATCGGGATGCTCCAGGGTCTTGTCGACCATCTGGCGTCCGACGCGACGAGGCTCCCCGCTCGCCTCCTCACCGATGACTCGGAGGAAGGCATCCGGAGAGCCTCGGTCGAATGGGTTGCGGGCATGACCGATCGCTACGCCCGTCGCGCCGCGATCGAATGGCTCGGCATGCCCCCCGAAGCGCTCCCCGAAGGAATCGACTAGCCCGGAGGCCGCAGCACCCGATGCCCGAGCGAGTTGCGCAGCACTCGATGCCCGTGGGAGTTGCGCAGCACTCGATGCCCGTGGGAGTTGCGCAGCAACTCCAAGGAACCCGATTGCCCGAGGGAGTTGCGCAGCAACTCCAAGGAACCCGAAGGGTTCCCGTCAGCCGGGGATGATGTCGACGAGCTTACGGCCGCGCCGCTGCCCGAACTTCACCTTGCCGTCGGCCGTGGCGAACAGGGTGTCGTCGCCGCCGCGCATGACGTTCTCACCCGGATGGATCCGGGTGCCGCGCTGACGCACGATGATCGTGCCGGCCTGCACCTGGCCACCGTCGTAGACCTTCACGCCGAGGCGCTTGCTGTTCGAGTCGCGGCCGTTGCGGGTAGAGCCGCCGCCCTTTGTCTTCGACATGGAGAATCAGCCCTTCGTGATGCCGGTGATCTCGATACGAGCCAACGTCTGACGATGGCCGTAGCGCTTCCGGTTGTTCGACTTGTTCTTGTAGACGAACCCGTTGATCTTCGGGCCCTTGACTTCCTCGAGCACCGTGGCGGACACGGAGGCACCCTTGAGCTGGGCGGGGGTCGCGAGGACGGTGTCGCCGTCGACGAGGAGGACGGGATCGAGACTGACGTCGGTCCCGGGCTCGCCCAGGCGCTCGACTTCGAGGGTCTGGCCCTGCTCGACGCGGTACTGCTTACCGCCGGTCTTCACTACTGCGTACATAGGTGGGCAACTGTACCGGGTCAGCCGAGCATTCCGTCGATCAACACATGGCCTCGTCCGTCACACGTCGGACAGAGATCGGAGACCGATTCGAGGAGCCCCTCGCCGATGCGCTTGCGGGTCATCTCGACGAGCCCGAGCTCTGAGATGTCGAAGACCTGGGTGCGGGTCTTGTCCCGCGCGAGCGCGGCGCGGAATGTCTTGATCACGTCGGCGCGGTTCTTCGCCACCTCCATGTCGACGAAGTCGATCACGATGATGCCGCCGATGTCGCGGAGCCGCAGCTGGTTCGCCACTTCCTCCGCGGCTTCGAGGTTGTTGCGATAGACGGTCTCTTCCAGCGACGACTTGCCGACGTTCTTGCCGGTGTTCACGTCGATCACCGTGAGCGCTTCGGTGCCCTCGATGATCAGCGAACCGCCGGACGGCAACCAGACCTTGCGATCGAGCGCCTTGCGAAGCTGTTCGTCGATGTGTTGACGCTCGAAGAGCGGCAGCTGCTCGGCCTCGGTGTCGTAGTACTCGACGCGCTCTGCGAGCGCCGGCGTGATGCTCTCGACATACCCCTTGACCTCCTCGTAGAGCTCGCGATCGTCGATGATCACGCCACGGAAGTCCTTGGTGAACTCCTCGCGGATGATCCGCACCGCAGCCTCGGGTTCGCGATAGAGCAGCGCGGGTGCCTTGGTCTTCTTGGCGAGGGCCTCGATGTCGTCCCACTGGGCGACGAGACGACGCACATCGCGCTCGATCTCCTCGGCGGTGACGTTCTCGGCGGCCGTGCGGACGATCACACCGTGGTGCTTCGGCTTGGCCTTGTCGAGGATGCTGCGGAGGCGCTTGCGCTCCCCGTCGGGGAGGCGCTTCGAGATGCCGTACGTCGTGCTGTTGGGCACGAGCACGACGAAGCGACCAGGAAGCGACACTTCCTGCGTGAGCCGGGCGCCCTTGTGGGCGATCGGGTTCTTCGTGACCTGGCAGAGGATGGTCTGCTTCGCCTTGAGGATGTCCTCGATGCGGGCCTGCTCCTTGCGGCTGCCCTTCTCCACGTCGTCGGGGTCGTACTGCACGTCGCCGCGGTAGAGCACGGCGTTCTTCGGCGTGGCGATGTCGACGAACGCGGCCTCCATGCCCGGCAGGACGTTCTGCACACGTCCGATGTAGATGTTGCCGTGGATCTGGCTGACGTCGTCGGCCGGACGAGACACCTGATGCTCGACAAGTTTGCGTCCCTCGAGTGTGGCGATCTGTGTCGCCTTCTCCCCGACGGAGACACACATCAGGTAGCGGCCGATGGCCTGACCGTTGCGGGTCCTCCCCCGGCGCGTCTCGAGGGTCTTCTCGTCGAGCTCGACGGCTTCGTCGTCGATGATCGCCTCGACCGGGGTGGGGCGCTGACCGCCACCACGCCCCTGCCGCTGGCCACCGTTGTTCTGCCTCTGGCCCTGCCGACCGCCGTCGGAGCCGCCCTGCTGGCTTCCCTGCTGGCCGCCGCCCTGACCGCCACCGCCCTGACCACCGCGGCCACGACCGCGACCGCCACGCCGGCGGCGACGCTTCTTGGCGCTGCCGTCGCCGTTCTGGCCCTGCTCGCCTTGGGATTGCCCCGACGCCCGCGACGCCGAACCCTGGGGTGCGGGGCGGCTGTCGCCCACCTGCGGAGCCGGCCGGCTGTCGCCGATCTTGGGCTTGCTGTCAGCTCCCGACGACGGCGGGTTGGCGCCCTGGGACTGGATGTTGTCGGCCTCTGATTCGGCCATGGTTGCATTCCTTCGTTCGGGGCACCGAGCCTGGGGAGACGTTCACGTCGCCCCCACCGGTGCGGATGACAACGCGGCGCTCAGCGGATCGCTGCGCTCTGCGGTGTCGTCGTTCGTGATCCATTGGTGAAGCCGCACCACCCGTCGCTCGACGAGCGGTGGATCGAGGGCTGCCAGCAGTTCCGCCACCCGGACCGCGCGCGGTTGGGTGCCGAGTTCTGCGATCAGCCGCACGCCGGCAACGGTGCCGGTGTCGTCAGCTTCAATCGGCCCTTCGACGTCGAGACTGAGTACGAGCGGCCGCAGGTCGTCCGTGACCTGCCTGCCCTTTCGTTCCCGGGTGACGACGAGATGCTCCGCAGCGAGCGCTCGGGCCACGGCGCCGGCTGCGGTTTCGGCATCGACGTCGACGACGTCGATCTGCCAGGTACAACTGGTGACTGCTTCCTGCAACGACGGTGTCGACCGCTCGACGAACGCCACCGAGATGACGGCCATGCCGATCGGCAGATGCCCGGTGAGCTCGGCCGCGAGCGACTCGAGATCCATGGTCGTGTCGGTGCGCTCCGGATCGAGCTCGATGTCGAGATACTCGGCATCGGACTCGTGCCCGGTCGAGAGGGCCAGACCGAAGCTCAGCTTCGGTCGCGGCGAGAACCCCTCGCTGTACGCGACGGGCAACGCGACCCGCCGCAGCGTGCGCTCCCAGATACGGGCCACGTCGCGGTGCGAGGTGAACCGGATCTTGCCGTGCTTCGAGAACGCGATGCGGATCTTGACGTTGTCGTTTCTCATGAGTCGGTTCTCACGAGACGACGTCCGCTTCGATTCTCGGACGGGGTTGCAGCACCATGGGCACCGAACCGCCGGTGGACAGGTCGACGCCGGTCCCCTGACTCCCGCCCGCCGGCGGGGTGGCCGAGGCCACACGATGTTCGATGCCATAGCCGGTGCACGCGCCGCAGTCGTAGCACGGTGTCCACCGGCAGTCCTCGAGTCCGAGTTCGTCGAGGGCGTCACGCCAGTCCTGCCACAGGAAGTCCTTGTGGAGGCCCGCAGAGAGGTGGTCCCAGGGGAGCACCTCGTTCTCGGTGCGGTGGCGGTACACGTACCAGTCGACGTCGCAGTCGTTGGCAGCCATCGCCTCCAGCCACAGCTCGTAGCTGAAGTGTTCCGACCACTCCTGGAACGTGCCGCCGTGGCGCCACACGTATTCGATGACCGGTCCGAGGCGCCGATCGCCGCGGCTGGTGATGCCTTCGGCGAGGGTCGCCTTCGGGTCGTGCCACTTGAGCTGCACGCCCTTGGACCGGCGGGTGTCGTCTCGCAGCAGCCCGATCTTGCGCTGCAGTTCGGACTCGGTGTTCTGCCCGAACCACTGGAACGGGGTGAACGGCTTGGGCACGAAGCCCCCGACGGAGACGGTGACCGAGGCCGAGCTCTTGTGGGTCTTGCCGAGCTTCACGCAGTTGCGGGCGAGTTCGGCGATGCCCAAGGTGTCGTCGTCGGTCTCGGTGGGGAGACCGGTGAGGAAGTAGAGCTTCATCCGCCGCCAGCCCTGAGAGAACGCGGACTCGACGGCGCCGTAGAGGTCTTCCTCACGGATGAGCTTGTTGATGACCTGACGCATCCGCCACGAACCCGCTTCCGGGGCGAAGGTGAGGCCGGTACGGCGGGCCCGCTGGATCTCGGCGGCGATGCCGACCGTGAACGCGTCGACCCGCAGGCTCGGGAGAGCGACGGAGATCTGCCCGGTGCCCTTGTCGGCCACCGCGTCCTTCACGACGCCCTCGATCCCGCTGAAGTCGGCGGTCGACAGGCTCGTGAGCGCCACCTCGTCGTAGCCGGTTCGCTGGAGTCCTTCGGAGATCATCCGGCTGACCTGCTCGGCCGGACGCTCCCGGACGGGGCGCGTGATCATGCCGGCCTGGCAGAAGCGGCAGCCCCGCGTGCAGCCGCGGAACACCTCGACCGACAAGCGGTCGTGGACGACCTCGGTCATCGGGACGAGCTGGCGCTTCGGATACGGCCATTCGCCCAGGTCAGCGATGGTGCGCTTCTCGATCTTCGCGGGCACGTCGGGGTAGCGGGGCGTCACCGCGGCAAGGAACGCCCCGTCGTACTCGACGTCGTACATCGACGGGACGTAGACGCCCGGCAGCTTCGACAGCTCCCGCAGCAACCCCTCGCGGGTACCACCGTTCTTGCCGGCGACCTTCCACTCGCGGACGATCTCGGTGATCTCCCCGACCGCCTCCTCACCGTCGCCGAGCACCACGAAGTCGACGAAATCGGCGATCGGTTCCGGGTTGTAGGTGCAGTGGCCACCCACCCCGATCAACGGGTCGCTGTCGGCTCGCCGGGCCGAATGGATGGGCACACCGGCGAGATCGATGCAGTTGACGAGGTTCGTGTAGGTGAGCTCGGCGCTCAGGTTGAAGGCGATGATGTCGAAATCGCCCGCCGCCCGATGGGTGTCGACCGAGAACAACGGGATCCGTTCGCGTCGGATCACCGCCTCCATGTCGGTCCATGGCGCATAGCTGCGTTCCGCGGCGCCGTCGGGGCGTTCGTTGATGATCTCGTAGAGGATCTGGAGGCCCTGGTTGGGCAGGCCGATCTCGTAGGTGTCGGGATACGTGAGAAGCCAGCTCACGATGCCGGGCCCGTGCGTGGGCGTCTGCATGCCGTCTTCACACCCGATGTAGCGGGCGGGCTTTTGTACGTGTGGGAGCAGCGGTTCGAGCTGCGGCCACAGGGAGTTCATCCCGGCAGGCTACCGCCACCCCCACCCGGTCCGATGGGACCACCGCGTGAGGAGGTCGAGGATCAGTGGCGCTCCGTGTAGTCGAACCGGCGGCGATGCACGCCGAGGACCAGGCCGAGGGCGACGAGCGACGTGATCATCGAGGATCCGCCGTAGGACACCATCGGAAGCGGAATGCCGGTCACCGGCATCATGCCCATCGCCATCCCCGTGCTCTGGAAGATCTGGAACAGGAACATGGCCATCACCCCGACTGCGATCAGTCGATCGAAGAGGTCGGTGGCGCGAACCGCGATCCGCCAGATCCGAAAGACCAGGAGCGCATAGACCGCGAGCAACACACCGGCGCCGCGGAACCCGAGCTCCTCCCCCGCCACCGAGAAGATCCAGTCGGTCTCCTGGAACGGCACGAGATCACTTGCCGTCTGGGTGCCCTCGAACAGCCCCTGCCCGGCGATGCCGCCGTTGCCGATGGCGATCTGGGACTGCTCGGCGTTGTAGGCCACACGCCGGACCTCGACGGGAAGATCGTCGACGGCCGCGTCGTCGAGCAGGAACACGGTGAGCCGGTTCTGCTGGTAGTCGGCGAGCAGATCGGACTGGAACACCCCGACCACCGCGGTGAGCCCGATGATCGAGAGGAGCACGATCACCCGTCCCTTCACTTCGCTCATCATGATCATGGCGGCGACGATCACCATGTAGACGAGCACCGTGCCCATGTCGGGTTGCAGCAGGATCACGAGGATCGGCAGACCCGCCAGGGCGAGCGTGACCATCAGGCGACCGAGGGTCACGGCCGACGCCGCCAGCACGGCCGCCAGAGAGATGATCAGGATGAGCTTGCCCGGCTCCGAAGGCTGGAACGTGAAGCCTGCGACGCGGTACCAGGCCTTCGCGCCGTTGCGATCGACACCGAAGACCAGCACGCCGGCGAGCAGCAGGAGCAGACCTGCATAGGCGGCAGGCATGAAACGGCGGATCCGACGGATGTCGAGCAACGCCGCGCCGAAGGCCAGCCCGACCCCGACAACGGCGAAGAAGAGCTGGCGCTCGAGGAACGACGTGTCGGCGGGTTCGATGTCGGTCGCGGGGCCCCGAGTGGCCGAGAACACGAGGAGGATGCCGAGCAACGTGATGAACATCGCCGCGGCGATGAGGATCGGGTCGACGACGAACCACCACCGCTGGTCATCGTCTTGGCGGACCCTCGGGGACCCGGATCCGAAGGCGCCCATGGTGGTCATTCGCTCGGCTCCGTGACGTCGGCATCGACCTCGCCGGCGGCCGCCGACTCGATCAGGGCCAGCTGTTCGGCCTGCTCACGGTCGATCTCGTCGAAGGTACGCGCCCGCGGCAACTCGTCGAGAGCCAGCGGTTCGAGGATGTTGCGCACGACGGGCGCCGCCGCGCTGCTGCCGAAGCCGGACTCCTCGAGCACCACCGCCACGGCGATCTCGGGATTGCCGAAGTTGGTGGGTCCGTACGCCACGAAGAGGCTCGTGTCGGCCTTGCCCTTCACCTGGGCCGTGCCCGTCTTGCCGGCGACCGTCCAGGTGCTGTGCGGGAACCCCGAGAACGCGGTGACCGCGGTGCCTCCGGCCCCGGTGAGGACGCCCTCGAGCCCCGATTGCACCTGTTGGAGGTCGGAGGCAGGGAAGTCGAGATCGCGCAGCACCCGCGGCCCGAACTCGAACACGTCGCCGGCCACGACGTTGCCCTCCGCATCGCGGGTGTCGGGCTCCTCGACCCGCAGGGCGACATTGATCTGGTGCAGCTTTCCGCCGTTGCCGATGGCGGCGTAGAGGTTGGCGAGCTGGGTGGGGGTGACGAGCAGGTCGCCCTGTCCGATGGCGAGCTGGATCGTGTCGCCCGGGAACCACTGCGAGCCGTCGCGCAGGAACACGCCGGCTTCGGCCTGGGCGTCGAAGTAGGCACGATCGGGCACCACGCCGGCCCGCTCGTAGGGCAGCTGGATGCCACTCGAGGCACCGAGTCCGAAGGCCCGCGCCTCGGCCTGGATCCCCTCGTCGCCGTCGGGGCCCTGGATCGGCTCGGCCCAGAAGCCCTCGCCGCCGAGCGTGTAGAAGAAGACGTCGCTCGATGCGGCGATGGCGCGGGGCAGGAAGTACGTGTCGTCCCCGGTGAAGGGACTCTCGAACACACAGGTGTCGGCCGCCTCGAAGTCGTCGCGGCAACCCGGGAACTTGTAGGTGCCGGTGTCGCGGATGCTGCCGTCGCGGGCCTGTTCGATCGGGCTGTCGGGCCCGAGGTAGCCACGCTTCAGCGCGGCGAAGGCCGTCACGACCTTGAACGTGGAGCCCGGCGCGTAGGTGCCCTGGATCGCCCGATTCAGGATCGGCGAGAAGTTCTCGGGGGATGTCAGGAGTTCGAACTGGGCGAACGAGATCCCGTTCACGAACTCCGACGGGTCATAGGTCGGGTAGCTCGCCATCGCGAGCAGCCCGCCATCGCGCGGGTCCACAGCCACCGCGGCGCCCGCTGCGGCGACGATCGGGGCGTCGCCCGGACGCGTGCCGGCGGCGCGGGTCGCGGCGAGGCCGTCGGACAGCTCCTGCTCGACCACCGCCTGGAGGTCGATGTCGATCGTGAGGTAGAGGTCGGCGCCGGGCACCGGGTCCCGCCGGAATTCGGTGCGTTCGCCGATCACCTCGCCCCGGTTGTCGACCTCGAGGTAGCGCACCCCGGGAACACCCCGGAGCACGTCCTCGAACACCCGCTCGACACCGGTCTTGCCGATCTCGTCGCTGAGTTGATACGTCTTCGCGTCGGGCGCGTCGCGGTCGATGCGCTCGTTGCCCGCTTGGAGTTCGCCGAGGGTGACCGGCCCCACGTAGCCCAGCAGGTGGGCTGCGAGGCTTCCGAAGGGATAGCTGCGCACGGTGCGCGACACGACGTCGACGCCGGGGAACTCGTCGGGTCGCTCACCCAGGTAGACGAGCAGTCCCGGGTCGACGTCGACCGCGACGGGGACCACGTCGAAGGGCCCGTACTGGCCGCTGTTCACCTCGTTCGCGATCGAGTCGACCTTGGTCAGGCGCCCCGATCGGCTGATGGCGACGGCGAGACGATGGAACATCGCCTGCTGCTCGTCTTCGCCCAGCTCCTCGAGCGCAGCCTTGTCGATCGTCACGACATCGACGACGGTGTTGTCGACGAGCACCCGGCCGTTGCGGTCGAGGATCCGACCCCGCGGCGCCTCCTCGAACACCTCGCGCAAGACGTTGGTCTCCGCCTCGTCGGCCAACACTTCGTGTTCGATGCCCTGGAGGTACCAGAGGCGCGTGAACAGCGCGCCGAAGAGGATCAGCGCAACGAACGCGAAGATCCTGAGCCGCAGCCGGCCGGCGTCGTCGTCCACGGCCACGAGATCAGCACATCCTCATGAGCGAGTGGGCGCGGGCACGCCCAACGTGAGTGGGCCTCGGAGCGCCCAGCGCATGGGCCGCACCATGACGGGGGCGATCGCCGCGTTCAGCATCCCGGCGATCAGGGCAACGCGCAACAGCTCGACGTCGACCAGCCCCCGCTGTCCGACGACTTCGCCGAGCATCGCGTAGCCGATCACTGCGGCGAAGGTGCCGAGGAAGGCCATCGCCGATGCCTGCCCGGCGGAATCGGTGAAGAGTCCGGCCTCGATCGAACCGATGGCGAAGGCGACCGTCGCGAACACGATGGCGGCGAGGCCGAGCGGGGTCGGCAGCCACACGTCCCACAGCAACCCGGCCGCGAACGCGACCGTCGCGCCCCGCTCCGGCCCGGCCAGAAGGCCGGCGAGCACGGCAACCAGGGCCAGGAGTTCGGGTGCCACCCCGGCGACCCGCACATCGACGAAGACCGTCAGCTGCACCACGATCGAAACGAGGAGCACGGCGCCGACCTTGAGGACCGTCATTCGTCGAGCTCCGCGTCGGGATTCAGCAGGGCCGGGTCGATCCCGAGGCCGGCGCTCGTGCCCGGCACGACCTCGCCCAGCGGGAACTCGTCCGGCGGCTCGACCAGCAACACGCTGACGAAGTGGAGGTCGTCGGGGTCGTTCGAGAGCTCGACCTCGACCCGCATCGATGCCTCATCGGTCGAACGTTCGACGGATGCCACCGTCCCGATCGGAATGTCGGCGGGATAGCTGCTCTCCCCCGCGGTGACGACGGCGGAACCGATCGCCGGCAACAAGGCAGGATCGTCGGTGTCGGGATAGTCGAGACCTCGATCGATCACGAAACGACCGCTCTGGCCGGGGACGGCGTGACCGAGGCCGACCTTGTCGGTGCTGACGAGACGAGTCCCGACGAACAGCGACGCATCACTTATCAGCTGGACGGTGGAGGTGGCGTTGTCGACCCGCTCGATCCGACCGACGATGCCTGCGCCGGTCACGACGGCCATTCCCGTACGGATGCCGTCGCGCGAACCCCTGTCGATCGTGATCACGTGGTCGTCGAAGTTGCCGACCGATCCGCGCACCACAGTGGCGGTGACCTGCTCGACATCGCCGACATACGGAAGATCGGTCGCCTCGAGGAGACGGCGCAGCGTCTGCGTGTCGGCCTCGCCGCGGATCACCGCGCCCCGCAACTCCTCGAGCTCGGCCCGCAGCGCGGCGTTCTCGTCTTCGAGGTCTCCATAGTTGAAGACCGAATTCCACGCGTCGCCGGCGGGAGAGAAGATGTTGGCGGCAAGCGAGGTGACCGGGTGGAGCACATCGCGAACGACTCGCTGGGTGCTCTCGACCGGACCGAAGCCGTTGAGGTCGACGGTCAACAGCGTGATCGCCATGAGCGCGAGAAGCACCAGCCGATGCCGGGACCGCCCGGTCCGCTGGGCCAATGCCATGACCTGCCGCTAGCGGATCAGAGCTCGCCGGAGCCGAAGACGACGCCCCGCAGCGCTTCGAACTCCTCGAGAACCTGGCCGGAGCCGATGGCGACAGCGTAGAGCGGCTCGGGGGCCAGCTGGATCGGCATGCCGGTCTCGTTGGCGAGTCGGCGATCGATGCCCTGGAGCAGCGCCCCGCCGCCGGCGAGGGTGATGCCGCGTTCCATGATGTCGGCCGCCAACTCCGGCGGGGTCTTGTCGAGGGTCGACTTCACGGCGTCGCAGATCGCGGCGACGGGTTCTTCGAGTGCGTCGCGGATGTCCTTCGTGCCGATCACGATGGTGCGGGGAAGGCCGGTCACGAGGTCGCGACCGCGGATCTCGGCGTGGAGCTCCTTGGCGAGCGGGAACGCCGACCCGAGTTGCATCTTGATCTCCTCGGCTGTGCGCTCACCGAGGGCCAGGCTGTACTCCTTCTTCACGAACTGGACGATCGCATCGTCGAGCTCGTCGCCGCCGACGCGGGCGGACTGGCTCGCCACGACACCACCCAGCGAGATCACGGCGACCTCGGTGGTGCCGCCGCCGATGTCGACGATCATGTTGCCGGTCGGCTCTTGGACGGGAAGACCAGCGCCGATCGCCGCAGCCATCGGTTCTTCGATGATGTAGGCGGGCTTCTGTGCGCCGGCGAACTCGGCGGCTTCCTGCACGGCCCGCTGCTCGACGCCGGTGATGCCCGACGGAACGGCGATGACCATGCGGGGCTTCGCCCACTTGCGCTGATGCACCTTGTGGATGAAGTAGCGCAGCATCTTCTCGCAGATCTCGAAGTCGGCGATCACGCCGTCCTTGAGCGGCCGGATGGCCTGGATGTTGGATGGCGTGCGCCCGATCATCCGCTTGGCTTCATGACCGACGGCCAGAGGGGTGCCGGTATGGACGTTGATCGCGACCACCGAGGGCTCGTCGAGGACGATGCCCTCACCGCGGACGTAGACCAGCGTGTTGGCGGTGCCGAGGTCGACCGCCATGTCACGGCCGATCACACCCCGGAAGCCGCCGGCGAAGGAGTTGAGGAATGCTTCTAGGGCCATGCTCAGGTGCCTCGGATGCGATGGTGGACGACCAACACGAAAGGCGCCACCCGTACGGTGCTCCCTCCGCTCGGGCAAAGTGTAGGCGCGCGGTGTCACCGAAATGCAACAGAGCGACGAACTGTATCGACGGACCCACTCTGCGTGGTGGACCCACCGCCCGCCTACAGGTCGGGGAAGAAGATCCCGATCTCGCGCTGGGCCGACTCGAGCGAGTCGCTGCCATGGATCAGGTTCTCGGTGAACAGTGTTCCGAGGTCGCCGCGGATCGTCCCAGGCGCGGCCTTGAGCGGATTGGTCGCGCCCATCATGTCGCGCACGACCTGCCAGGTGTCTTCGGGCCCTTCGACCACCGCGACCACGGCCGGGCCGCGGCTCATGAACTCGACGAGACCGTCGTAGAACGGCTTGCCGACATGCTCCTCGTAGTGGCGGGCCAGCGTGTCGGTGTCGAGGGTGCGCAGCTCGGCGGCGACGAGCCGCAGGCCCTTCGTCTCGAAGCGGCGGAGAATCTCACCGACGAGACCTCGTTCGACGCTGTCGGGCTTGCAGATGACGAGAGTGCGGTCCATGACCGGGAGGCTATCGCCGCGCCTCGCCGGCCGGTCCGCCCGGACCTCGCCCGGACCGTGGTCGATCAGGGCTGGTTGATCGTGTAGGTCGAGGGGTCCGGCGTGTGCGGGTTGCCGTCCTCGTCCTCGAGCCAGTCGATCGTGACCACGATCGGGAAGTCGGCGTTGTTGCGGCTGCTCCACGAGATCGTCTTGATCCCGTTGCTGTTCGTCTCGAAGGTCCGGGTCCGGGTGTCGCCGTCGGCGGTCACCCAGGTCACCTGGAAGGTCGCGTCGCGCAGGTTGCCGCCGTCCTCGTCGTCGAACTCGAGCCGCGTCCGCGCCCTCCAGTCGTTCCAGCTCCCGTCCGATCGGTCGCTGATCGAGACGTCCGCCGCGGGATCCGACGAGCCGCCACCGCCCCCGCCGCCACCGGCGGTGGTGGTGGTCACCGGGACGGTCGTGGTCGTGGTGGTGGTCGAAGTCGTCGAAGTCGTCGTCGGGGCCTGCGTCGTGGTCGTGGTGGGTGCCTGGGTGGTCGTCGTGATCGGCGCCAGCGTCGTGGTCGTGGACGTCGTGGTGGTGGTCTCGTCGCCCTCGCAGTCGGCGCAGGTCGTGGTGGTCACGTCGAAGCGGGACAGGTCGGCTTCGCCGATGTCGCTGGCGGTCGCCTCGTAGTGGTCCTCGACTCGCTGGTCCATCATCTCGAACGACACCGACGACCCGGTCAGCACCAGGCTGATGATCAAGGCGTACTCGACGCCGCTCGCGCCACGGTCGCCGCGACGACGGAATGGATTGGTGAATGCACGGTTCGTTCCCACGTGTCGTTCTTCGACACGATCGAAGGGCGCGCTCGATGGGCCGATCGCACCGTTCTCCGACGCCGCCATGGGCCCGACGGCCCCGGCGCCTGGGCTGCACGACCCACCACCAGCACCGTTGGCCGCGAACCGTCGGCCGCACCGCGCGGCCATGCGGGTCACCAGCTGTCGGCGAGGGTCAATGCCGCGGCGACGACGGTGATCGACCCGGCGACGACGACCAGATCGTCGTCTGCTGCGAGCGAGATCGCGTGATCGAGCGCATCGCGCACATCGGCGATGGCATCGCACCGAGCGCCCACCGTCTCCGCTGCGGCGGCGAGCACCTCGGCATCGATCCCACGGGCGCTCGGCGCCGTGCAGGCCACCACGACCTCGTACGACGCTGCATCGAGTGCTGTGAGCACCGACACCGGATTGCGGCCGTCCTGCATCCCGATCACGAGGAAGCGCCGCGATCCGCCACCGAACTCCTCCTCGACCGCCTGGGCGAGCACCTCGGCGCCAGGGACGTTGTGGGCTGCGTCGACGACGACCAGCGGAGAGCGATGCACGATCTGGAGCCTGCCGTCGACGATGACGGTGTCGAACGCCTCGGTGATCACCTCTTCGGTCATCGGGGCATCGAAGAATTCCTCCGCCGCGGCGATCGCCGTCGCCGCGTTGGCACCCTGGTGTTCGCCGTGCAATCGCACGAAGAGTTCTTCGTGTTCGGCCCGGGGCGTGCGGACGTCGATCAACCGGCCACCGACGGCGAGGAGGTTCTGGGCGACGCCATAGTCGCGATCCATCGCCACGACGACCCCCGGCGACTCCGCTTCGATCGCGGCGAGGAGTTCGGCGTCGCACTCCCCCACCACCACGGGGCGCCCGGGTTCGATGATGCCGGCCTTCTCTTCCGCGATTCGGACCCGCCATCCCGGCTCACCATCGGTGTGGTCGAGTCCGACATTGGTGATCACGGCCACATCGGCGCGCACGACATTGGTCGAGTCGTAGCGGCCCAGCATGCCGACCTCGACCACCGCGACATCGACGGCTTCGTTCCCGAACAGCAGGAGTGCGGCAGACGTGACGGTGTCGAACCAGGTGCGGGGGCCGAGTCCCTGGACCTCTTCGACCCGCACCACATCGGCGATCGCCAGGGCGAAGTCTTCCTCGGTGATCGCTTCGCCGCCGATGCGGATCCTTTCACGGGGTTCGTGGAGGTGCGGGCTGGTGTAGAGCCCCACCCGGAGCCCCATCACGGTCAGGATCGATTCGAGCATGCGGGCCGTCGACCCCTTGCCGTTGGTCCCGGTCACGTGGATCACCGGATACGCCAACTGGGGATCGCCGAGCGCGCCCATGAACGCCTGCATCGGTTCGAGACTGAGCCCCTCGATGGCACCCGCCCGCGGCATGGCCTCGTAGTTGATCAGCGAATCCAGATGATCCAGCGCCTCGAGATAGTCCACGCGCCCAGTGTGCCCGGAATTCGGACGCCGGAAGTTCGGCGGAGCCGAAGTCTGTACTTGCCGGGAGTTCGGCGCAGCCGAACTCTGTACTTGCCGGGAGTTCGGCGCAGCCGAACTCTGTACTTGCCGGGAGTTCGGCGCAGCCGAACTCATGCAACCCGAAGGGTTGCCGTTAGCTGGCGGCGCGCTCGTCGCCGGCGATGACGAGCGTCGGTTCGGCACCGTCGATCACGGTGTCGCGATCGACGACCACGCGAATGACGTCGTCACGACCGGGAAGGTCGTACATCACGTCGAGCAGCGCACCCTCGAGGATGGCCCGCAAGCCGCGGGCGCCGGTGTTGCGCTTGATCGCCTCTTCGGCGATCGCGACCAGTGCATCGTCGGTGAACTCGAGTTCGACGTTCTCGAACTCGAAGATCTTCTGGTACTGCTTGACCAGGGCGTTGCGCGGTTCGGTGAGGATCTCGATGAGCGCCTCGGCGTCGAGGTGGCTGACAGCACCCACGACCGGGAGGCGGCCGATGAACTCCGGGATCAGGCCGAACTTGGTGAGATCTTCCGGGAGGACCGCATCGAAGATGGCGCCCAGGTCCTTGTCTTCGGCCTTGCGGATGTCGGCACCGAAGCCGACGCCCTTCGCGCCGATGCGGCTCTCGACGATCTTCTCGATGCCGGCAAACGCGCCACCGCAGATGAACAGCACGTTGGTGGTGTCGATCTGGATGAACTCCTGGTGCGGATGCTTGCGCCCGCCCTGGGGCGGCACGGCAGCGGTGGTGCCTTCGAGGATCTTGAGCAGCGCCTGCTGCACACCCTCACCCGACACGTCGCGGGTGATCGACGGGTTCTCGCTCTTGCGGGCGACCTTGTCGATCTCGTCGATGTAGATGATGCCGGTCTCGGCCTTCTTGACGTCGTAGTCGGCGGCCTGGATCAGCTTGAGGAGGATGTTCTCGACGTCCTCACCCACATAGCCGGCCTCGGTGAGCGCCGTGGCGTCGGCGATGGCGAACGGCACATTGAGCATGCGGGCGAGGGTCTGGGCCATCAGAGTCTTGCCGCAGCCGGTCGGCCCGATCAGCAAGATGTTGGACTTCGACAGCTCGACCTCGCCGTCGAGCGTGGTGCCGAGTTGGACCCGCTTGTAGTGGTTGTAGACGGCAACGGCGAGGATCCTCTTGGCCGTGTCCTGCCCGACGATGTAGTCGTTGAGGAACTGGTAGATCTCGCGTGGCGACGGGAGTTCACCGAGGCTGACCTCGGAGGTCTCGGCGAGTTCCTCCTCGATGATCTCGTTGCACAAGTCGATGCACTCGTCGCAGATGTAGACCCCCGGGCCCGCGATGAGCTTCTTGACCTGCTTCTGCGACTTGCCGCAGAAGGAGCACTTCAGGAGTTCTCCACCTTCACCGAATTTCGCCACGCAGCTTCCCCTTCAGGCCTTGCTTCTCACTGATGTGTTTGCTCGGATGGTGGGCTAGCCGATCGCGGTGATCGGTCCCGAGTTGTCGACCACATTACGCGTTTCGATGACCTCGTCGATGATGCCGTACTCCTTGGCCTCCTGCGCGGTCATCACGAAGTCGCGATCGGTGTCGGCCGAGATCTTCTCGACGGACTGGCCGGTGTGGAACGCGAGCACCTCTTCGAGCGAGGACTTCATGCGCGCGATCTCCTTGGCGATCAGCTCGATGTCGCTCGCCTGACCCTGGGCGCCGGCGTAGGGCTGGTGGATCAGGATCCGGGCGTGGGGCAGTGCCATGCGCTTGCCCTTGGCACCCGCGGCGAGCAGCACCGCAGCCGCGGAGGCGGCCTGGCCGAAGCAGATCGTGGTGATGTCGGGCTTGATGTAGGACATCGTGTCGTAGATGGCGAACAGCGCGTTGATGTCGCCACCCGGCGAGTTGATGTAGAGGTTGATGTCCTTGTCGGGGTTCTCCGACTCGAGATGCAGCAGCTGGGCGCAGATCAGGTTGGCGATCGTGTCGTCGATCGGCGTGCCGATGAAGATGATGTTCTCCTTCAGCAGCTTCGAGTAGAGGTCGTAGCCCCGCTCGCCCCGGTTGGTCTGCTCGACCACCGTCGGCACCAGATAGTTGCGTGGCGGGATGCTCATGTCGGTGTGGATGCTCACTCTTCCTCGTCTCCCTCGGCCTCGGCGGTCACTTCGTCGGCGGATGCTTCCACCGCTTCTTCTTCGGTCACTTCTTCCGGGAACTCCAGTGCCGCCCGATCGACAGGCTGACCATTCTCGTCCACCAGCTCGACATTTTCGGTGAGCCACTCCAACGCGTCGCGTTTGCCCAGGTCAGCGCGTAGAGGACTGATCTGTCCGACCTCGGTGAGTCGTGCTTTGAGCTCGGCGCCTTCCATCCCGGACTGGGCCGCCATCTCGTCGATCGCCTCGGTCAGCTTGTCGTCGTCGGGCATCAGGTTCTCGGCTTCCGCGACGGACCGGAGTGCGAGGTCGACCTTGACGGCCTGCTCGGCGGGTCCGCGGAACTCGGCCCGGAGCTGCTCGGGGGTCTGTCCCATCTGGGCGAGGTACTGGCCGGGATCGATGCCCTGCTGGCGGAGACGCTGCACCAGGTCCTGGAGCCGGGCGTCGACCTCGTTCTCGATCATCGCCTCGGGCACATCGACGGTGACCAGCTCGGCCAACGCCTCGGCGGTGTTCTGCTGGAGGGCCATGCGGGCCTGGGCGATCCGCATACTGCTCATGCGGGTGAAGAGATCGGCCCGCAGCTCGGCGACGGTCTCGAACTCGCTGCTCTCGGCGACCCGCGTCGTCGAGTTCGGGAAGCACGGCTTCCTTCACTTCCTTGACGGTCACCTTGAACGACAGCGGGGCTTCCTCGTCGGGGTCGGGGTGCTCGGCATCGAACTCGAGCACGTCGCCGGCCGACGCGCCACGGAGGTTCTCGTCGATCTCGGCGACCACGGCACCCACCCCGACCTGGTAGTCGTAGTCGGAGGTCGTGAGCCCGGGGACGTCTTCGCCCTCGTGGGTGCCGGCGATGTCGATCGTGACATGGTCGCCGTCTTCGGCGGGCCGCTCGACGGGAACGAACTCGGCGTACTGCTGACGCATCCGATCGATCTGCTCGTCGATCTCCTCGTCGCTCGGAGTGGGGCTCGGGATCTCGACCCGAAGTCCGTCGTAGCCGGCGACCTCGACGGTCGGACGGATCTCGACGACGGCATCGAAGGTGACGGCACCCGCGTCTTGTCCTGCGGTGATCTCGATCTCCGGCGGCGCGATGACATCGACGTCGTGGGCGACAACGGCCTGGGCGTAGTAGTCGGGCAGCGCCTCGCGCAGCGCCTCCTCACGGCCGATGCCATGACCGAACTGGGCCTCGAGCAACTTGCGCGGGGCCTTTCCGGGACGGAAGCCCGGCACGCGGACCTCCTTGGCGATGCGCTTGAAAGCCGCGTTGATGGCCGTGTCGAACTCGGCCTCGTCGACCTCGACCGAGAGCTTGACCTTGTTGTCGTCAAGAAGCTCGACCGTGCTGGAGATGTTGCTGGAACTCATTGCGCGAAAGCCTAACGGCGCGCCGACCCTCCGCAGTCCGCCGCTACTCTGTTCTCACCCGCGGGTGTAGTTCAACGGCTAGAACTTCAGCCTTCCAAGCTGATGATGCGGGTTCGATTCCCGTCACCCGCTCCACTCATGCCCCGCTACAGCTGGGCGTCGAAGAAGTCGGCGAGTGCGTGCCGAAAGGCTCCGACGAACTGGTGAAGTGCCAGCATCGCCTGGATCTGCGACCGGACGTCGCTGTCGGAAGCACCGAACGATGCCGGCACGGCGAGGCCGGCGAGCGCCCCCGGGATGTCGTCGATCTCCACGAGTCGGGTCCCGCTCGTGTCCCACGCGCCGGTCGCCACGAGGGCATCCCTGATCGCTTCCGACTCACCCTGGTCGATCGCGGGGATCCGAAGGAATCGCAGACTGGTCAACGCCTCCTCGCGCTTCACCGCGATCACGCTCGTCGCGCCGGTCGCCGCGTTGGCACGCTGATCGGCACGAATCGCATCGTTGTCGACCACGGTGTCGTTCTCGGCGATGACCCAGAAGGCCGGCACCGTCAACCCGCCGGTCAGGTTCACGAGCGGCGCCGCCTCACCCATGAACGGGGCCACCGCAGCGACGGGATACCCCTCGTTGGCGAACACCTGACCGAAGAGCGTCACCATGCGGGCGCCGTTGGACATCCCGATGCCGAAGATCGGCGTCTCCGGTTCGATCCCGGTGTCGTCGACCAGCCGGGCATGGAGTCGGGCCAGGCGCGAAAGGTCGGGGTTGGTCGTGAGACTCGGATCGAAGACGTCCCACCGCTTGTTGCCGGTCCGTTCGGTGCTCTCCGTCGAGACCCACCCGTAGCCGCGCTCGACGAGTTCGTTGAGCTGATCGATGGTTTCGACCTTGTTCCCGAACTCGGCGCTGCCGCCGGTGCCGTGGAACACGTAGACGATCCCGACCGGGTCGTCGGGCACGTGGGAGTAGACGGTGAATCCCTCGAACTGCCACGCGTCGGGTTCGACGACGTGGCTCACCGGCTCGCAGGCAGTGGCAACGAGCAGGCCGGCCAGCAGCACGGCGACGAGACGGAGGCGACGCATGGGCGACATGGTGACACAGGGGTGTGAGGATTCTGTGGGCTCGTCGATGCGTGGTGTCAGGCCAGAAGCGGCACCAACGCGAGATAGACGACGACGAGCGCCACACCTTCCCATCGGCGCACCGTGCGACCGGTCATCATCGCGAGCAGCGCGATCGCGGCGACCACCACGGCGGCCGACGTGGCGACTGTCGTGAGGGCACGGTCGTCGACCTCGGAGATGCCGATCAGGCCGATCACCCCTCCGACCCCCAACGCGTTGAACAGGTTCGATCCGAGCAGGTTCCCGACGATGAGATCCGATTCGCGGCGACGCGCCGACTGGACGACGGTGACGAGTTCCGGCAGGGATGTTCCGATCGCGACGAGGGTCGCGCCGACGAAACCCTCGGCGAGCCCGGCCCGGTCGGCGAGATCCAGTGCGCCCCAGAGCAAGAGGTTCGCGCCGGCCACCGTGCCGACCAGGCCCAGCACCGTTCGCCCGACCTCGACTCGGAGATCGTGGTTGCCGGAGTCGGCGAGTTCCTCGGCGTCGTCCGCGAGCGGGTCCGACCCTGACCCCGGACGGGCGATGGTCCACAACACGAGCGCCAGAGCGAGCAGCAGCAGTCCGCCCTCCCACGGGCCGATGCCACCCTGCACGACGACGGCGAAGGCAATGGTGGCGGCGACCGCAGCGGGAGCCTCCCGCCGCACCGTCGCCGACGAGACCGCGATCGGAGCGATGATCGCGCCGACCCCGAGCAGCAACGACAGGTTGACGAGGTTGGATCCGACGATGTTGCCGATCGCGACTTCGGGGCGGTCGCCGAACGCGGCGATCGCCGACACCAGCAGTTCGGGGCTGCTGGTGCCGAACCCGATGATGACCACTCCGACGAGCAGCGGGGGAAGTTGGCGCAGGAGTGCGACCCGGGCGGCTCCGAGGACGAACTGATCGGCGGCGAACGCCAACAGCGCGACGCCCACGAGTACGGCGGCGACGGTGACGAACAACTTCGGGTCCTCTCCGCCGAACGCAGCACCGGTGCGCCGGTCGATCTCTGCCGGAGCGTATCCCGTCGCCGGTTCACAGCGCCTCGGGACTAGTGTCTCGCCACGGAGCGAAACGCTCGCCGACTCCTCCCCCCTCAGGGCCACGTCTGATGACCGCACGTCGATCCGCTCCGTCCGTCGCCTCCAGCGGCACCCTCGGGACCTTCGGCGGCGTGTTCACACCGAGCATCCTCACGATCCTGGGGCTCGTGCTCTTCCTGCGGGTGGCGTACGTCATCGGTTCGGTGGGCCTGCTCCGAGCGCTGGTCATCCTCGGCCTCGCCACGTCGGTCTCGATCCTCACGAGCATTTCGTTGGCCACGGTGGCCACCAACATGAAGGTCCGAGGCGGCGGCGAGTACTTCCTCATCTCCCGCACGCTCGGCATCGAGTTCGGCGGAGCCGTCGGTGTCGTGCTCTATCTGGCGATCTCGGTGTCGATCGCCTTCTATGCGATCGGGTTCGCCGAGGCGGTGGCCGCCGCGTTCGAGAACGAGAGCGCACTGGTCGTGCGCCTGATCGCCGCCGGGCTCGTGCTGGTCCTCGCCGGCGTCGGCGCGGTCGGCGCGGATCTCGCCACGCGCCTGCAGTACCTGGTGATGGCGCTGCTCGTGGTGGCACTCGGCTCGTTCTTCATCGGAGCCGGCGCCGACTTCGACGGTGCGGTGCTGCGCGACAACCTCGACCGACCCGAGAGCGGCGTCGGCTTCTGGGAGGCCTTCGCGATCTTCTTCCCCGCGGTCACCGGTTTCAGTCAGGGTGTGGCGATGTCGGGCGACCTTCGCTCGCCGAGCCGATCGATCACCCGCGGCACGTTCGCCGCGATCGGGTTCTCGACCGTGGTCTACATCGTTGTGGTGGTGCTGCTCGCCGGGGCGGCGCCGGCGGCGCGGCTGGCCGACGAGACCACCACGATCATGGGCGACCTGTCGCTCCTGACCTGGACGATGCTCGTCGGCGTGCTCGCCGCGACCCTGTCGTCCGCACTCGCGTCGACGCTCGGCGGCCCGCGGGTGTTGCAGCGACTCGGCGAAGACCACGTGCTGCCCCGTCTCGAGACGTTCGCGGTCGGCGCCGGCCCCACCAACAATCCCCGCCGCGCTCTCGGCCTGTGCGTCGTGATCGCCCTCATCACGGTGATGGCCGGCGACCTCAACGCGATCGCACCGATCATCTCGATGTTCTTCCTCGCGACCTACGGCCTCATCAACTACGCGACGTACTACGAGATCCGTGCCGGCAGCACCTCGTTCCGGCCCCGGTTCCGCTGGTACGACCGCCGGGCCAGCCTGGCCGGCACGCTGGCCTGCGGCATCGCCATCGTCGCGATCAATCCTCTGGCCGGCGCGCTGGCGGCGCTCGTGCTGCTGGCGCTGTTCAACTACCTCCGCCATCGCGACGTTCCCGATCGGTGGATCGACAGCGCCGGTTCCCACCACTTCACGCGCACCCGCCATCACATTCATTCCCTGGCCGCGGAGCCCGAAGCCAAGCGCGACTGGCGGCCGTCGATCCTCGCGTTCGTTCCCCGCGACCCGACGAGCCGGCGGCGGATGGTGACGATCGCCTCGTGGCTCGAAGGTGCATCGGGCTTCCTCACCGCCGTGCGGATCATCGAAGGGTCGGGCCCTCGTCTGCGCCAGCAGGCACGGGTGATCGAGGTCGACCTCGCCGCCGAGGTGGGTGACGTCGCGCCGACCGCCTTCTCCCGCGTCCTCGTCGTGAGCGACACCGAGGCCGGGGTGCAGGCGCTCGTGCAGTCGCACGGCCTCGGACCGATGCGGGCGAACCTGACGATGTTCGGTGTGGGCGATCTCCGCGGCAGCGACGAGGATCGCAAGATCTACAGCACGATGCTCCAGAACTGTGTGCGGTTCGGCACCAACGTGGCGGTCATCAATGTGCGCGACGATGCCTGGGAGCGGTTCGAGGCGACCCCTCCGACCGACCGTTCGATCGGGCTGTGGTGGTCGGACGACCAAGCGGGTCAGCTCATCACGCTCCTGGGGTGGCTGTGCCGACGCCATCCCGATTGGTCTGCCGCGTCGATCGTCGTCCATGTCCCGATCGGGAACGACGACGACGGACAGGCCGAGGCCGCCCGTGTGGCGCAGGTGCTCGACGACGGGCGCATCGAAGCCACCGTCCGGGCCGTCGAGCCCACCCCGGCCGCCCTCACCACCGCCCTGGCCGACGCAACGCTGGCCTTCGCGCCGCTGCGGGTGCGCCGAGGTGTCGCGATCGGACCGTTCGAGACACCGCTCGGCATGCTCGTGGAGAGCCTTCCGCTGGCCGTGATGATCCTCCCTACCGAGGAGATCGAACTCAACGCCGAGGCCGACGACGGCGACGTCGCCGAATACGCCCGCCTTTCCGACCAGGCCGAAGCGGCGCGCAAGCGGGCCGCCGAACTCGATGCCGAAGCCGGCCGTCTCCTCGTCGCCGCCGAAGCACTCCGTCTCGAACGCGACACCGTGGAGACGACAGACCCGGCGGTGCTCGAGTCGCTGCAGACACGGCTCGCTGCCGCGAAGGCCGACGCGTCGGCTGCCTACCGCGCCTATGTCGACGCGAAGTCGCGCAGCGCCGCGCTCGATGCCCGGCTCGTCGAACTCGCTGCCGACCACGCCGCGGTCGACGTCGGTCCGGAGATCTGGCGCAGCCGGGCCCGGACGACGGAGTGATCGGCAGGCGAACCCGGATCGTTCACCGCCGACGCGACATCCGCCGCTACCGTCGCTGCCGATGACCCTCGACCTGGCGACAACCCTGCAGATGATCCGGCGCGACGGCGAGACGCTGATCGCCGCCGCCGAACGGTCGCCCGATGCCGCCGTACGGGCGTGCCCGGGTTGGACCAACACCGATCTGGCGATCCACACCGCCGGGGTGCACCGCCGCGTGGCCCACTGGACGGCCAACCGCCTCGCCAAGCCCGAGCGCTGGCCCGATCACGAACCGGCCGACCCGACCGCACCGTGGGACTGGTGCCGCGCCGGTCTCGGCCTCGTGCTCGCCGCGCTGGCCGACATCGGCCCCGAGGAGTCGGTCTGGTCGTGGACCGACCGTCGCAACGGCAGCTTCTACCACCGTCGCATGCTCCACGAGACGGTCGTGCACCGCTGGGACGCCGAGGACGCAGCCGGCATCTCGTCACACATCGACACCGAGGTCGCGACCGACGGCATCAACGAGATCCTCGACGTCGGCATGCGCTTCCGCGGCGACGGCAACAGCGTCGAGTACCCGGAGGGCGACCTGCTCCTCGAACGCACCGACGGCACCGACCGCTGGCGGGTCCGCGCCATGGACGGCACCCTGCTCGTCGGCCGCAACGGCGACGCCGGCACGAGCGGTACCGCAACGGTCCAGGGACGCGCCGAGGACCTGCTCCTCTACCTGTGGGGCCGCGGCGGCCACGTCACGATCAGCGGCGACACCGACCTCGCCGAAGCCTGGGCGGCCGTCGCTCCCTGAGCGTCCTGTTGACATTCCCGACACATCGCGAGTAATCCTTGCAATGTGATTGCGCAGAACCCTCCGATCGGCGTGTCAGGAGTCGCTCGAACCCGTCGTCTCCGGATAGAGATGGCTCATCGACCCCGGCTCGACACGGCAGCTCTCGATGTAGGCGTCGACGTCGGCCTTCTTGAGCCGGATCACCCGACCGAAGCGAAACGCCGGCAACTGGCCTTCGTCGATGAAGCGGTAGAGCGTGCGGGCGGTGATCCCGAGGCGCTCGGCGGCGGCGGGCGTGGAGAGCCACGTGATCTCTTCGGCGGTGTCGTCTGATGCAGCAGGAGCCATGTGTCGATGATCGCGCAGTTCTGCTGCTTTTGCACCCTTTCGATGGTTGCCCGTGCACTTCGCACCTCATCGGCGGAGACCACCGATGAGCCGGAGCGTCTCGCTGCCCGCGACCGACACCGAGACCCACGCACCGCGCTCCTTTGCACCGCGGCGAGGATTGCCCAACGGTCGCGCCGTGGTCGGCGCGCTCCTGGTCTCCGTTGCCGCCATCGGCACGTTCGCCCTCGCCACGACCGATCACGGCGACCCCGACACCCGCTACGTGGTGATGCTCGACGACATCGAGCCGGGCGACGCGATCGGCCTGGACGACCTCGCCCTCGAACCGCTGCTGCTCTCCCCCGCCGCCGCGTCCAACGCACTGCGAACGACCAGCGGCCTCGAGGGGGCCACCGCACTCACACTGCTCCGAGCCGGATCGATCCTCGACCCGCGAGATGTCAACGGGGCGGCGTTCGTCGATGGCATCGCCGTCTCCGGCGTCCACGAGCTGACCATCCCGGTGTCCCGCGAACGCGCACCCTCCGCGCTGCGCCGTGGCGATCGGGTGGCGATCCTCGCCTACTCCGGCGGCGACGAGACCCTGCACACCGCGATCGAGGACGCGCTCGTGCTCGGGTTCGAGATCGACGCCGCAGGCATCGGTGCGTCGGCCGACGCTCGGCTCACACTGGCCCTCGATGGAGCCGAGGCGGTCACCGCCGTCACGCGCTGGTCCTACCAACCGTTGACCGTCGTCCTGACCACCCGAGCCGTGGACGACGAGTATCCGATCCAGCTCTCGCCGCCGACGACGGTGACACTGCAACCTGGCGAGGTCGCGCCATGAACGACGATCGATGGGTCGTGCTGGGCCTGGGGCATCCGCGGGCCGCCTGGTTCAGCGACATGGCCAAGTGGTCCACGACCGCAGCGATCCCGGTCGACTTCGTGAAATGCGTGTCGGCGAGCGAAGCCCGGATTCGACTCCAGGGCGGACGCTCGTACTCCGCACTCCTCGTGGGCGCCGACGTCAGCGGCTTCGACCGCGACCTCATCGAGTCGGCCCGAACCGGCGGTGCAACGGTCATCGTCGTCGGCGCACCCTCCCACCGTGACTGGGCCGACCTCGGCGCCGCCGCGGCCCTTCCACCCGACTTCGATCGCGAGACGCTCGTCTCGACGCTCCACACCCACGCCAGAGCTGTGACGCGCGTCAGTTCCCTGCCCTTCGCCGGAGCAGTGGACAAGGCCGACGTCGCGAGGGGTCGTCTCATCGCGGTCACCGGTCCGGGCGGCACCGGGTCGTCGATCGCCGCGATGGCGGTCGCCCAGGCCTTCGCCGCCGAGTCGACCGAGAGCGGATCGGTACTCCTCGCCGATCTTCGGCTCGACGCCGAGCTCGCGATGCTCCACGATGCCCGCGAGGTGATCCCGGGCGTGCAGGAACTGACCGAGGCCCACCGCGGGGGACGCCTCACCGTCGATCAGGTGCGGTCGCTCGCCTTCGACGCCCGCGGGCGCGGCTACCACCTGTTGCTCGGCCTTCGGAGCCATCGCGACTGGACCGCGATCCGTCCGCAAGCCTTCGCCGCGTCACTCGACGGGCTCCTTTCCGCCTACCGCCTGATCGTGGCCGACATCGATGCCGACCTCGAGGGCGAGGCGTCCACCGGGTCGATCGATGTCGAGGATCGCAACGTCATGGCCCGCCGCAGCGCCGCCACCGCCGACATCGTGGTCGTCGTCGGAAACCCCACGACCAAGGGAATCCACGCCCTGCTGCGGGTCGCCCGCCACCTTCATCGTTCCGGTGTGGCCGGCGAACGCCTCGTGCCCGTCTTCACCCGGGCAACTCGGAACCCTCGGCGCAGGGCGGAATCGGTCCGGGCGCTCGCCGCCCTGGTCGATGCCGAGCCCGGCCTCGGCGACATGGGCAATCCCGTGTTCCTCACCGAGCGCAACGATGTCGAAGACGCCATCCGCGACGGTCAACGCCTCGCCGTCCAGCTCGGCCGCCCGCTCCACGCCGAACTGCTTCGTCGACTCGATCTCGTCGATCCACCGTCTACCGCCGATGTCGGCGGCGGCGACCCGCAGCCATTGCCGGTCGCCGTGGGTTCGCTCGGTTCCTGGACCGAGGAGGCCGGATGACCGCCGCCCAGCCGATCAGCCCGTTGCACGAGATCGAGACCATCGTGCAGGCACGAGCCAAGGAGGAGGCGATCGATCTCGCAGCCGACGCGTCCGCTGCCGCGCTCGCCGGCCTCGTCGACGCCGAGATCCGGCGCTGGAATGCCGATCACCAGCGTGGCGTCCGGGCATTCGCGCTGCACGACCCGGCCGCCGTCGCCGAGCGCGCCGTGCGCAACTTGACCGGCTACGGGCCCCTGGCTCCACTGCTGCACGACGACGATGTCTGGGAGGTGATGGTCAACGCACCGGACGCCATCTTCGTGAAGCGCCACCAGGGGCCGTCGGGCTACCACGACGAGGTGTTCCACGACGACGAGCACGTCGTGCGGACCCTGACCAAGATCCTCGACGACTCCTCCCGGGCACATCGAAAGCTCGACCCGAGCGAGGGTCTCCAGGATGCCCAGCTCGACGACGGGGCACGCCTTCACATCGTCCACGGCGACGTGGCACGAGGTGGTCATGTGATGGTCAACATCCGGAAGTTCACGGGAGTGTCGCTTCGCAGTCTCGACGAACTCGTCGACCGCCGGATGCTGACCGCGTCGGCCGCTCGCTTCCTTCGCGCCGCCGTCGACGCCCGCCAGACCATCGTGTTCGCCGGCGCCCCCGGAGCGGGCAAGACCACGATGCTCAACTGCTGCGCCGCCGAGCTCGACCCGGCACTACGGGTGGTCGTTGCCGAGGAGGTCTTCGAGGCCGACATCCCGCTCCCCAACGTCGCGAGCATGCAGACCCGCGCGGCGCGACCAGATCGTCCGGAGGTCGACCTCCGCCGACTCGTCGCCGGATTCCTCCGCATGGCCCCCGATGTCGCGATCGTCGGCGAGGTCCGGGACCGCGAGGCGTTGCCCTTGCTGCTGACGCTTTCCTCCGGGGTGAAGGGGTTCACGACGATCCATGCCGGATCCGCTCGCCAGGCGCTGACCCGGCTCCGCTTCATCTGCCAGCTGGCCGACACCAGCAACGAACTTCCGATGTCGGCCCTCACCAGCCTCGTCTCCGAGGCGGTCGACGTGGTGGTGCACTGCGTCCGAACCCCCGACGGCCCGCAGGTCGGTTCGATCGTCGCGGTCGAGGACCTCACGTCGGGCGTCGACGGCGGCGGGTTCACGACAACCGAGCTCTTTCGCCGCGAGCCCGACGGCCCGCTGACCTGGACCGAGCTCCTGCCGGTACGGCTGGGCAACGCATTCGCTGCTACGGGTCTCGACGTCCGCGAAACGTTGCGAGGACGGCAATGATCGCCCTCGCGCTCGCCACGGTCTCCGGCATCGGCGTCTTCACGTTGTTCTCGGCGTTGTGCTCACCATCGGGCCGAATCCAGGCGACAGCTCCCGGCCCGCAGCCCCGCAGCCACCGCGCCGCCGAGGTCGACCGCTGGCTCCGACAGGCCGGCTTGGACGAGATCGACCGCTGGGAATTCGCCGGTGTCGTGGCGCTGATCTTCGGGCTCACGTCATCGCTCGGCTACGCATTGTTCGGCGGCATCGCCCCGGCGCTGACGGTCGGCGGCTTCGGCGCGTCGGTTCCGTTCGCGACCTTTCGGCACCGCCGCGATGCCCGCCGCCTCCGCGCCCAGGACGCCTGGCCGCGCATGATCGAGGAGATCAGGGTCCAGACCTCGTCGCTCGGCCGGTCGATACCGCAGGCCCTGTTCGAGGTGGGCAGGCGGGCGCCGGACGAGCTCCGCCCGGCCTTCGCAGCTGCCCAGCGCCAGTGGCTCCTCACCACGGATCTCAGCCGGACCTTCGCCGTGCTCAAGGAGCGCCTCGCCGATCCGACCGCCGACATCGCGTGCGAAACGCTCCTCGTGGCCCACGAACTCGGCGGCACCGATCTCGATCACCGCCTCGAGGCGCTGGCCGAGGATCGGCGACAAGATGTGCAGGGCCGCAAGGACGCGCGGAGTCGTCAGGCGGGCGCTCGCTTCGCCCGACTGTTCGTTCTTGCCGTCCCCGCCGGCATGGCGCTTGCCGGCACCTCCATCGGCAACGGACGGGATGCCTACCGGACCTCGACCGGCCAGATGATCGTCGCGCTCTCCCTCGCACTCGTCATCGGCTGCTGGGTGTGGGCCGGACGCGTCATGCGCCTGCCCGAAGCCGATCGGGTCTTCAAGGACTGAAATGGGTCGGATCCTCGTACTCATCGGCCTCTCGGCGACCGCCGGTCTCACCCTTCTCTTCTCGGAGCTTCGCTGGTTCCGCCGACCCCGCCTGGCCGACCGCCTCTCGCCCTATGTCCCCGGGAGCCCGCGTGCCCCCGGATCCCGCATGTTCTCGGTCGAGACCTTCCGCGAGGTCGTCGCCCCACTATCGGAGATGCTCGGCGAACGGATCGCGCGGGCGTTCGGCGTGAACGAGGACCTGTCGGTTCGCCTCCGGCGCGTCCACTCCCCCCTCGATGTGGCGACGTTTCGCGTCCGCCAGATCGGGACGACCGCGACGGCCATGGTCGCCGGCTCGCTCGTGGCCCTCGCCTTCGACCTCTCGCCGCCGTTGGCCATGCTGGCCGTCGCAGGGTCGGCCCTCCTCGGCTTCCTCGTCCAGGAACAGCGCGTCGCCTCGGCCTCTGCCGACTGGCAGCGGCGTGTGTTCCTCGAACTGCCGGTCGTTGCAGAACAACTCGGCATGCTCACCGCCGCGGGTTGGTCGCTCAGCGCCGCGATCCGGAGGATCTCGTCCCGCGGGTCGGGCAACTGCGCCGCCGATCTGCACCGCGTCACGGAGCGGATCGGCCAAGGCCTGAGCGAAGCCGACGCGCTCCAGGAGTGGGCGCGGCTCGTCGACATCGACGCGCTCGACCGTCTCGTCGCCATTCTCTCGCTGAATCGGGAGGCCGCCGATCTCGGCCGGCTCGTGAGCGAAGAGGCGCGCGCGATTCGGCGAGAAGCCCAACGCGAATTGATCGAGGCGATCGAGCAGCGCAACCAGCAGGTGTGGATTCCGGTGACGGTCGCCGCCCTGATCCCGGGAGCGCTGCTGATGGGCGTGCCGTTCATCGATGCGCTGACGCTCTTCTCCTCCTCATGATCCGACAACCAAAGGAACCGACCATGAACCGAACCGACCACGCCGAAGCGGCAGCCCAGCGTCTCCGATTTCGCGGTGATCGCGGGGAGGGCGTCATCAGCACCGCGATCGCCGTCCTCATCGTCGCCTTCATCGGCGCGGCCATGTGGGTGGCATTCAACTCGATCTGGACCGACGCCGAAGGCAACATCCAACGCGAGGTCGGCAACATCGGGGCGAGTCCCGCGCCGTGACGATGCCGGCCACACAGCCGCCTGCCGGCCGGGCGTCGAACGAACGGGGCGTCGGAACCATCGGCACCGCCGCTGCGTTCGTCGTGTTCCTGCTGCTCCTCTTCTCGGCCGTTCAGATTCTCTTCGACCTCTACGCGACCTCGATGGTGACGGCCGCGGCCCACGACGCTGCTCGCGAAGTGGCCGGCTTTCGCGCTGCGTCGGATCGATGCGGGGCGGTCGACGCTGCCACTGCCGGCTTCGTGGAGGATCTCGGCGCCTACGGCGCGGCAGGCCACGCGACGCTCGAGTGGACGTGTAGCGATCCGGAGGCTGTCCGGGTCAGGGTGCTGGCGACCCACCCGTCGGTGCTGCCGCCCCGGCTGGGAGGGCTGCTGTCGCTGTCCGAGGTCGACCGTACGGTCGAGGTCCGGATCGAGACCGAGCGGTGAGGCCGAGGCGACCATGTCGATGCCGAGGCGACGCCGGCCAGGTCGGCGGTATCGAAGTCCTTCCGTTCGGCCTTCTCACCTTCGTCAGCGCAACCCTGCTCTTCGTGAACGCGTGGGGCGTCATCGACGCGAAGTTCGCCGTCACTGCCGCCGCGAGGGAATCGGTCCGGGCGTTCATCGAAGCCGACACGCTTGCGGAGGCAACGGCGACGGCGACGCGGCGAGGGACCGAGACCCTCGGGGCCTGGGGAAGAGACGACGAGCGCGCCACCGTCGGATCCCCCGCGATCGGCGCCTCGTTCGGACGATGTGTGCGCGTGTCGATCACCGTGTCCTACGAGGTGCCGCTGATCCAGGTCCCCTTCATCGGTGGATTCGGTTCAGCGACTCCCGTCGAGTCGACCCACTCGGCGCTCGTGGATCCTTTTCGCAGCGGCCTCGACGGCCCATCGACGTGCTGAGACGACCCGGGCCGCATCCGGCAGCGCAGCACGGCACCGTCCTGTTGCTCTTTCCCGCTGCGGTGCTCGTGATGTTCCTCCTCGGCGCCATCGTGATCGATGTTGCCCTCACCCAGGTGCGAGCACGCGAGCTCGAGGCGGTGGCCGGTTCGGCCGCCAACGATGCACTCGCCGCCCTCGACGTCGCCGCCCTGCGCAGTGGGCGGGGCGTGGTGATCGACGAAGCCGACGCCCGGGCCCGGGTCGTTGCGTCGGTCGTGAACGGGCCGCTGCCCGACGCCGTCGTGGAGCAGGTCGCGATCTCCCTCGACCCGCAGGGTCGGACCGTCATCGCCGTGACCCTGCGCCTCGACATCGGGTTGGTGATGGCGCCCGCCGTCGGCGATCTCGGCGACATCACGCTGCGTCGTACCGAACGGGCGACGATCCTCGGATCGGAACTGCCCTGACCTGGGCCGTGGGCGATGAGAGGTGACCGCTAGAAGTAGATGATCTTCTTGGCCCGCTCGACGACCTCGTCGAGGTCGTCGGTCCAAGCACCGGTGCTCAGGTACTTCCAGCCGCCATCGCAGACGATGAAGACGATCGTCGCCTCGGCATCGGGATCCTCCTCGCCGATCTTCTCGGCCGTGCGGACCGCGCCGGCGAGGGCAGCGCCGGCGGAGATGCCCGCGAAGATCCCGACCTCGGTGAGCCTGCGGGTCCACTCGAGGCTCTCGCGTGGACGCACGATGCGCTTGCCGTCGAGCAGGTCGATTCCGCCCCACTTCTCGTAGACGGGCGGGATGTAGCCCTCGTCGAGGTTGCGCAGGCCTTCGACCTGTTCGCCGATGGGCGGCTCGACGGCCAGGATCTTGATCTCGGGGTTCTGTTCCTTGAGGAAGGAACCCACGCCCATGAGTGTGCCGCTGGTGCCGAGGCCGGCGACGAAGTGGGTGATCTCGGGCACGTCGGCCCAGATCTCGGGGCCTGTCGTGTCGTAGTGGGCCTGCGGGTTCGCCTCGTTGGCGTATTGGTAGAGGAACACCCACTCGGGGTGCTCGTCGGCCAGCGCCTGGGCCCGCCGGACTGCGCCGTTGCTCCCCTCCTCACCGGGCGAGTCGATGATCTCGGCGCCGAACACCTCGAGCATCTGCCGGCGTTCGATGCTGACGTTGCCGGGCAGCACGATCTTGATCGGGTAGCCGCGCTCCTTGGCGATCATGGCCAGGGCGATCCCGGTGTTGCCCGAGCTCGGCTCGATGATGGTCTTGCCCGGCGTGAGCGTGCCGTCGGCCTCGGCGGCGAGGATCATCGACTTCGCGATGCGGTCCTTCACCGACCCGGCCGGGTTCTGTCCCTCCATCTTCCCGAGGATGCGCACGTTGGGGTTGGGGCTCAGCCGGCTGACGTCGACCATCGGGGTGTTGCCGATCATGTCGAGCACCGAGTTGTAGACCACCACGGGGGACTCCCTAAATCCGACCTGACTACTCGGGATTGTAGTCGCGCGAGCCCGAGCACCAAACCCCGCTCGGTGTCTATGGTCAATTCATGCGGAGGGAGGGTTCATGCAGACATCGCCCGGTCGACTGAGCCGCCGGGAGCGGATCGAGAGCGACCTGCGGATGGTCCGGGCGCTGGCCAGGGTGGCGCCCGACGCGGCGAAGAACCGGGCGAGCAGCACCTCGACCGTCGCCGACCGCCTCGAGAAGGTGGTCGACGACCACGGCGCGGCCGTCGCCCTCATCGACGCCTCCGACGACGGACGGACGGTCACCTACGCCGAGCTCGACGCCCAGGCCAACCGGATCGCCCACTGGGCGAGCGCGCACGGCATCGGCCGGGGCGATGTGGTCGCGCTCCTCATGGCCAATCGGCCGGAGTTCGTGTCGACGTGGCTCGGCCTGGCCAAGGTCGGCGCCGTGACCGCGCTCATCAACACCAACCTCACCGGCGAACCCTTGCGCCACTCGATCCGGGTGGCGGGGGCCGAGCACCTCGTGGTCGACGCCGAACTGGCCGACCAGTGGGCCGAAGCCCGCGCCGACGAGATGCTCACCGAATGGCGGTGGGGCGGGCCGAACGCCCCGACCGACTTCGACGCGACGCTGGCCACCATGAGCGCCACCCGACCCGACCGCAGCGTGCGAGAGGGGCTCGTCAACGGCGACCCGCTGTTCTTCATCTACACGAGCGGCACCACGGGGCTGCCCAAGGCCGCCCGCTTCAGCCACGGGAAGTTCCTCACCGTCGCCGGCGGGTCGGCCGGCCTGATCGGGTTCGGTCGCAGCGACCGGATGTACGTCACCCTCCCGCTGTACCACACGGCCGGTGGCGTCATGGCGCTCGGAGCACCCCTACTCGACGGCGGCACCGCGATCATCACCCGCAAGTTCTCGACCAGCCGATTCTGGGACGACTGCGTCCGACACGGGGCCACCACGTTCCAATACATCGGCGAGCTCTGCCGGTATCTCGCCAACAGTCCCAGCCACCCGCTCGAACGGGCCCACCAGCTGCGCATCTGCATCGGCAACGGCCTCCGGCCCGACGTGTGGCCGACCTTCCAGGAACGGTTCCGCATCCCCCGGATCGTCGAGTTCTACGGTGCCACCGAAGGCACCTCGTCGCTGTTCAACCTCGACAACCGGGTCGGCGCCATCGGCCGGCTCCGCCCGGCGCTCGCCAAACGCATGGGCATCCATCTCGTCCGCTACGACGTCGCCGCCGACGAGATCGAGCGCGATGCCGAGGGCCGTGTGATCGAGGTCGGTCCCGGCGAACCGGGCGAGGCGATCACCCGCATCAGCAGCATCACGCCCTTCGAGGGCTACTCCGACGAGGAGGCCAGCGAGAAGAAGATCCTGCGGGGTGCGTTCAAGGACGGCGACACCTACTTCCGGACCGGCGACCTCCTCAGCCAGGACGAGGACGGCTACTACTTCTTCGTCGACCGGGTCGGCGACACGTTCCGGTGGAAGGGCGAGAACGTGTCCACGGCCGAGGTCTCCGCCGTGCTCGGCGAGTGCGATGGTGTCCTCGAGGCCAACGTCTACGGCGTCGAGGTGCCCGGCGCCGACGGCCGGGCCGGCATGGCCACGCTCGTGGTGGACGATCAGTTCTCGCCCGACGCCGTGCTCACCCGCCTCACCGAGAACCTCCCGGCCTACGCCCGGCCACTCTTCCTCCGGGTCCAGACCGAGGTGGAGATCACCGCAACCTTCAAACACCGCAAGAAGGACGCGATGGAGGAAGGATTCGACCCGGCCCTCCCCGACCCGATCTGGTTCCTCGACCCCGAGACCGGCAGCTATGTCCGCCTCGACGCCGAACGGCACCAACGGATCACGACCGGCGAGATCCGTCTCTAGCCGTCGGTGATGACGACCGACTCCTCGGCGATCTCACCGTCGAGGATGCGATAGCTCCGCAGCGACGGGTCGGGGTGCTTGAGCGACACGATGATGAAGCTCCACGCGCCGAACGGGTCGAAGCGGGCAGCATCGGCCACGTCGGTCGGCGACGGATAGTTGGTCGTGTGGGTGTGGGAGTGCATGACGCCCATCAGCGACAGACCGGCGTCGTCGGCCGTGCGTTCGACCGCCATCATCTCCTGGCCGTCGAGCTGATAGATCTGACTCGACTTCGCGGCATTGGTCATCGGGAAGAAGCGATCGACGACGCCGCTGCCGAAGGCGCCGGCGAAGAGTCCGCATGCCTCGTCGGGCAGGCCGAGAATCGCATGTCCGATCATCTCGGCATGAACGGACGCAGGAATCGCCAACACGGGGCCGAGGGTAGCGTCAGGGCGTCGCGTCGAGAAGGTCGGTGATCGGGACGAGCGAACCGTTCTCGCCGACGGTCGAATCCCAGGCCGACAGTCGGAACCCGTCGTTGGCGTCGGGCTTGCCCGGCCCCCATGACGCGAAGTAGTAGCCGGGAAGATCCACCTCGCCCAGGCCCTCGTAAGCTGCCTGCACCGACGCCGGGGTGAGTTCGGGTCCCGCTGCGTTCATCACGATCTCGAACGTCGCGAGCCAACGGCAGGCCTGCCCCAGGGCCAGGTCCCAGCGTTCGTCGCCCTCACCGACCTCGAGCGGACCACGCACGTCGATCTCCGGGTGAGCGTTCGTGAACTCCTCCACGCACGCCGCCAGACCCGGCTCCGCCCAGCCCTCCTCGGCGCTCAGGCCACCGAGCGTGATCGCTCCATCGGCCTCGGAACGGTCGACCGTGGTACCGAGGTTGGTCAACTGGTCGCCGGTCACGACCCACAGCTCCTGGTCGAGGCCGTTACGACCGATCCCGCGTATCGCTCCCGTGGTGTCGCCATTGATGACGATGACCTCGGCGCCCTCGGTCCGGATCTTCTCGGCCGTGGTGTCCCAGTAGCGGTCCTCGGCGACCACGTCGTCGGTCGAGACGGTGTTGACGGTCGTGAGCACGATGTCGAGCCCCAGGTCGTTGAGGATGGGTTCGATCACATCGACACTGTCTCGCTCGTTCTCGTTGCCGCTCACCACCGCGACCTTCTGCCCGTCGACATACCCGGCCTGGTCGAGCAACTCGAAGAAGATCGGGATCCGGCGCGCGCCGGCAGAGCCGTCGTTCACCCACACCGCCTCGGCGCCGGCGAGCAGCTCGACCGTCATCGTCCCGCTGAAGACGACCAGGTCCTCCTGCAGCGTGAGGCACGGCGTCGCCGACTCCGCCGGGCCGAGGAACGCACCGATCACCGCGAACACCTCGCGGTCCTCGGTCATCTCGAGACAGGCCGCTTCCGCGTCGGAGGCGAACGCCGGGTTGTAGAAGACCAGCTCGGCGTCGACCTGACGCCCTGCGACACCACCCCGTTCGTTGAGCCGGTCGAGGTAGAACTCCCAGATCAGCCGCTGGTCACCCCAGCCGAAGTCCTGCAGTCCCATCTCGCGGAGCTCGTCGAAGTCGAGGATCGACACGGCGACACTCACGGTGTCCTCGGTGACGCCCTTCCACGAGGCCGTCAGCTCGACCGCCTCCGTGGTGGTGGTCGAGTCGCCCGGTTCGCCGGACCCCGCCGTCGTCGTCGACCCGACGGTCGTCGTGGATGATGCCGGGCCGGTCGTCTCCGAGCCGTCATCGCCGCAGGCCGCAGCGACCAGCGCCAGGACCACGACCAGCACAATGGGCTTCACCAGCGTCTTCATGATCGATCCCCCTCGCGCGACCGTAGCAATCCATCGACCGTCGCGACAGTGGACCGGTACCGTGGACGTGTTCCCGACCGGGACGTGGAGATCCGATGGCAAAGTCACAGAAGAAGCGAGACGTCCCGGCAGGGGCCACCGCCGTGGCCACCAACCGCGTCGCCCGTCGCGACTACGACATCCTCGACACCCTCGAGGTCGGCATCCAGCTCCGGGGCAGCGAGGTCAAGTCGTTGCGCGAGAGCAAGGTCCAGCTCGCCGACTCGTTCGTCATCCACTACCAGGGCGAGCTCTGGCTCGTGGGGTTGCACATCTCCGCCTACTCGCACTCGGCTGCCGCGTTCGCCCACGAGACCGATCGGCGCCGCAAGCTGCTCGCCCACCGGGGAGAGATCGAGCGGTGGGCCGCCCGACTCGACCGCGAGCACCTCACGATGGTCCCGCTCGCCCTCTACTTCCTCAACGGTCGGGCCAAGCTCGAGGTCGCGCTGGCCCGGGGCAAGAGCCAGACCGACAAGCGCCACGACATCGCCAAACGCGACGCCCAGCGTGAAACCGAGCGGGCTCTGTCCCGTCGGCGCAGCGGCAAGGACTAGCGGACGCTCCCGGCCGGGAAACTCATCGGCATCACCCTCGGCCCCCGGACCTGACCCCCGGCCCAGCGCATCGGTTCACGATCGCTCACCTCGAAGTCGGGGATGCGCTCGAACCACACGCGCAGCGCCGTCGTCATCTCGAGTCGAGCGAGATTCGAACCGGCGCAACGATGGATGCCGGATCCGAACGCGATGTGGCGGTTCCGCGCCCGATCGATGATGAAGTCGTCGGGGTTCTCGAAGTGCTCGGGATCGTGGCAGGCCGCCGGGAAGTTCATGAGGACCTTGTCGCCGGCGCGGATGTGGGCGTCGCCGAACTCGATGTCGACCTCGGCCACCCGGGCCATGGTCACCGGCGCGTAGAAGCGAAGGCACTCCTCCACCGCCGACGGCAGGAGCTCGGGCTCGTCGACCAACCGGGACCGATCGTCGGGGTTGGTGCCGAAGTGCCACAGCGCCGACCCGATCGAGCTCCATGTGGTGTCGATGCCGGCGACGACCAGGAGGTTGCAGATCCCGACCACGACGTCCGTCGTGATGTCGGCCTCGGGGTCGTCGAGTTCCATGAACAGCAGTTCGCTCATCAGATCCTCGGTCGGATCGGCCAGCCGCTTGTCGGCCTCCTCGTGGAGGAACGCGAACAGCGCGTTGCGAGCCGCGAGGCGCCGGGCCGGATCGAAGAGCCCCTCACCGAGCAGATCGTTGACCCATTCGACGAACTGGTCGGCCATGCCGCCGTCGATCCCGATCAGGTGGGCGATGACCCGCGGTGGAATCTGCTGGGCGTAGTCGACGGCGCCGTCGCACTCGCCGTTCTCGATGAACCCGTTGATCAGCGAATGGCAGAGCTCCTCGGTGAACTCCTCGTATTTGTTCACCGTCTTCGGCGAGAACGCCGGGAGGATCATGCGTCGCGTCCAGGTCTGGATCGGCGGATCCGCAGTGATCGGCGCAGCTGCGATCTGCTGCTCGTAGCGCGACATCTCCGGCAGGCCTGGAGGCTGCGGCATCACCAGCACCTGCCGGCTGGACAGCTCCGGGACCATCTTCGCCATCGCCCGCAGGTCGTCGAACCTCGTCGGGTTCCACGATCCCCCCAGCCGATCGGTGTGGGCAACCGGGCACTTCTCGCGCATCTCCGCCCAGATCGGAACCGGGTTCTCGACATAGGCCGCGTCGCGGATGTCGTAGTCGGTGGTCCAGTCCTCGACCGGACCACCGGCCGCCCAGATGTCGTTCGGGTCGGGCGGGGATGAATCGGAGACATGCGTCATGTCGGCAAGGTAGCGGTCACGGCAGCCCGATACCATGAAGACAGTTCCCTCCCCGGAGGGACGCTGCTTGACAATCGAACGCAGCACAACGGGGCTGATCGGTTTCGACGTTGGGAACCGGATGCAACAACGTGCGACCAGAGTTGCTCAGACTCTCAAAACGGGGCAACAACAGAGACGCCGATTCGGACGATCTCGCTCTCGCCGCCTGACCTAGTCAGTAGGTAGAGAGTCATCGCGACCAGCAATGGCACGCGGGGCCAGATCACCGCAGCCTGTCACCAGAAGCGGTGGTGGACGGTAGGGAAAGACCACTGACAGCAGGCAAAGACCGCTGACCCAGGGGAAAGACCCAGTGGTTGGGCCCTCGTGGCCCGCCTGACCCGGCAGTGTGGCGACCATGAGCCACGATCACGGGAATGGTCGTAGCGCGGTGGGCAACCACCTGACGGACGAGGGTTCGATTCCCTCCAGCTCCACGGGAACCCTTCGGGTTCCACAGTGTTCCGGCTCCGCCGAAACACCCACGGGAACCCTTCGGGTTCCACAGTGTTCCGGCTCCGCCGAAACACCCACGGGAACCGCTGCGTTCGATCGTCACGGCTACTGTCCACCAGATGACAACGGTCGTTCTGGTTCACGGGGCATGGCATGGCGCGTGGTGCTGGGAGCACCTCCTCCCCCATCTCGATCGGGCGGGGTTGGCCCATGTCGCGGTCGACCTGCCCTTGACCGGGCACCTCGACGATGTCGGCTGCGTTCGCGACACGCTCGACGCGCTCGACGGACCCAAGGTCCTGGTCGGCCACAGCTACGGCGGGTTGGTCATCTCCGGTGCCGCCGAGGGCCGCGACGACATCTCCCACCTCGTCTACGTCTGCGCCTTCCTGTTCGAGAAGGGCCACACCGTCGCCGACGAACTCACCGGCCAGATCCCCACCCCGATCGTCGACGCGATGCAATGGCTCCCCGATGGTCGCAGCGCGATCATTCCCGAGAAGGCCACCGCCGCGTTCTTCGCGCACTGCCCCACCGAACTCGCGGAGGCCGCCATCGAACGGCTCCGCGCCATGGACGCGTCCAGCACGGCGCATGAATGTCTCGGCGATCCGTGGCGCTCGACACCGTCGACCTACGTCGTCTGCGAACAGGACCAGGCGATCAGCGCCGATGCGCAACACCGCATGGCGACGCGAGCGGGGCGCGTCGTCTCGCTCGACACCGACCACTCCCCCTTCGTGTCGGCCATCGAGGAGACGGCAGCGGTGATCGTCCGGGCCGCTGACTAGGCGGGCGCCCGGCCGGCCCGACGGAGCAGGGCGAGGGTCTCGCGCTCGGGCGACACGCCGGCATCCTCCAGCACGACGACCATGGCGTCCAGCACCGACCGGGCCGCGGCACGGTTGCCTTCGCGGAGGTAGACGAGCGCCTCCAGCCTCGCGGCCGCTTCGGAGTAGGCGTCTGCGTGGCGAGCTCGCACCGCTCTCGCCCGCGCTGCGTCGAGATCCCCCTGGCCGAGGCGGAGTTCCCCAGCCCGCAGTGCAGCGCCGACGAACCGGTGACGCAGGCGTGTCCGCTCGGCTTCGCCCCACGCCGGTTCCGGACAGTCCTCCAGATACTCGCCGCGATACATCTCGACGGCGCGGTCCATCAGCGCCAGCGTTCGGGCCGGGTCCCCTCCGCGATCGGCATCCTCGGCTGCGTCCAACAGCTCGTCGAAGACCGCCACATCGATCGTGAGAGCATCGTCGACCGCGAGCTCGATGCGATCCGCGACAGCCCGTAGCCGATACGCCGGCTCGCCCTTCTGCCGCTCCGGTTCCAGCAGCTTCATCGCGTGGGAGAGGGTCACCCGCAGGTTGTTGGCCATCGCCTCCTCGTCGAAGTCGGGCCAGAGCGCCACGCCGAGTTCGTCACGCCGGCACTCACCGCGCGCCACGAGATACTGCAACAAGGCCCGCACCTTGCCGCGACGAAGCCCGGCGTCGTCGACCGGCTCGCCGTCACGCCACAGCTCGAACGGCCCGAGGGCACGGAGCTCCATCACGTCGCCCGGCCGGGCCGGCACCTCCTTCAGCAGGCGCGCGGCACCATCGCGGATCGGAACGGGCCCACCCACGGCCAGTCGGCGCAACGCCTCCCGGTCGAGCGCCGCCATCTCGCGCGCCACCGAGGACGCCGCGTCGGTCCCGCCCGCCACTGCGCCGAGCGCGAGCTCCAGGATCAGCGGCGGCACGAAGAAGATGGAGAACCTCGACGACGTCGACCACGGCAGCGCCGCGGCGGGCCCCGTGTCACCTGCGTCTCGAAGCGCCTGCAACGCGTCGGCCGCGCGCCGGCCGACCTCGTAGCACGGCCCCAGGTCGACCTCCTCGAGCTCCGCCCGGAGCTTCTCCGAGACGAGGAATGCCATCGGCATGGCCCGCCGCACCCCGGGGTCGGTCATCATCGACATGTCCAACCCGTCGTCGGCGATCGCCGCCGCAACATCGTCTCGGCCGGCGGCGATCTCGAGCGCCATGCGCGCCGCGGTTGGCATGGCCAGCCCGCTGCGGAGCTGATGGGAACGGAAGGCGTCGGCTCGTTCGAGGTGCCGGCGGGCCTGGCGCGCTCGCCCCGCAACCGCGTTCGCGAATGCCATCAGCCCGCTGACCGCAGCGGCCTGATGGCTCATCTCCGCCAACCCGTCGGCCGGTCCGGCATCGAGCATTCCCAACACGTCGGGACCCACTCTTCCTGCGAGCCACTCCACGTCGAAGAGGTTGGCCATGACGAGCGGCTTGTTCGCCCGCGTGGCCTCCCGGAGCGCCCGCTCGACGATCGGGAGCCCCTCCTCGGGCACCCCTGACAGTCTGCACGCCACCCCGGCGACCACTCCGTCGACACCCCCGAGCGGCACACCGATCGCCCGTGCCGTTTCGATGCGCTCGCGGACCCCGTCAAAGGGCGCACCCTCGACCGTCAGCCGGGTGGCGTCCATCATCGCAGCGAGGCTTCGGGCCGCCGGCGTCGCGATCTCACGGGCCCGGCCGGCGATGTGGGCCAACGCCGTGGCGTCCCACTCCGAGAACGCGATCTGGCCGAGGAGAACCAGCGTCTCGACCTCCAGCGCATCCTCGCCTCGGCCTGCGAATCCTTCACGGGCCTCGGCCAAGAGCGGCTTCGCGACCCGAGGCCGGCGCCGGATCTCCAACCGGCCCTCGAGGAGACACCCGAACCGCGACCGGCGAGCCCCGTCGGCCAGCAGATCGACGAATGTCTCGACCTCCTCGGTGGGCAGGTGCTCCACCGCCTCGGTGGCGTACCGCCGAACGAGGCCTTCGACATGGCGGACCGTGCCGTGCTCGATGCACAACTCGAGCGCTTCGCGGTACCAGCCGTCGTCGGCCAGCATCGACGACGCCGCGGCGACCGCATCGTCGTCCCACTCCGGATCGATGCCCTCCAGCACCCGTTCCCACAAGGCATGGAGATGGACCCGACCCTCGTCGTCGCGATGGCACAGCGGCAACCCGTCGATGACATCGCGCAGCCCGCTGTCCGGCCCGGCAAACGCATCGATGCGCGCAGCGTCGAGCCAGTCCAGGCCGATCAGCCGAGCCAGGCCCCGGACCTGCGACGCAGGGAAGGGCCGTAGCACTTCTTCCCACACGAAGTCGTCGACGCGGGCCGTGGGCGACGCCATCGAGAGTGCGAGCAACGCCGGCCAGCCACCCAGATCGGTCGGTTCGTGCTCGGGTGCCCGTTGGGCGAGCAACGCCGTCTGCTCGCCGCCGGTGAAGGCGAGGTCGGTCTCGCGAAGATGCGAGACATCGCCGGCGGCCTCGAGCCGGGCGGTCCGCAGTGACGGTGGCCGGCGCCCCGACAGGACCAGATGGGCGTTGGCGGGCAGGCGATCGAGCAGGTCCTGCAGGAGGGCCGCTGCCTCGCCGCCGGGAGGGAGCAGGTGGATGTCGTCGACGATCAACGCAACCTCGACAGGGCTCCGACGCCACATCTCGCTGCAGACGGCATCGATCACGTCGTCATCGCCGCGAGCGATCCCGACGGCACGGCGCAGCGCCGCCGCGAACTCGTTCGGGCGCTCGTCGACCGGGCGGCAGGCCAGGAACAGATCGATCCCCTGCGGATCCTCGGCGTTGCGATCCATCGACTGGCGGAGCAGCGTGCTCTTCCCGAAACCGGCACCGGCGGTGAGGACCGTCAGCGATCGCTCGAACCGCCCGTCCATGATCTGCAACAGACGGGGACGTTCGAGCGACGTGGCAGGGTCCGTCGCCTTCCGCTGGCTACCCCGCTCGACCGTCACGCGGCCGACACTAGGACCCTCGCAACCGGTGGGAGAAACGGGACAGACCCGCGAAGGCGTTCGCCTACTCGGGGGTGTACACGACGAACCCGTCGACGAGCACCGGTTCGCCGTAGTGCGACGCGATGAACTGCTCGAGCTCGGGGAAGAGCGAGACCGGGTAGTCGCCGTACTCGCGGAACCCGCCGGGTTGGGTGTCGATGATCACCGCAGGCGGCTTCGCCTCGATCGACGCCAGGAGGTGCGGATAACCGCGGTCGGGCGCATCGGCGATGGTGTGCGGACCGTTGTCGCGCGCCCCGGACCGACCGGTCACGAAGTCCATGCTGACGAAACCGGCGGCCGGGGCCCGCTCCGCCTTCCAGTAGACCTCCGGAAAATTGCCCCAGACCAGCACGGTGTCGTCCTCGCCCGACACCGAACGGACGAAGTCGGCCAGCGGGTCGGGATCCGGCAACTCGCGCACGGTCGACGGCGTCCACGCCAGCACGAAGGCGATCACCGCGGTGGCCCCGACCAGCCGGCCGGCCCGCCGTTGCACGACACCGTCGCGGGTACGCAGCTCGTCGGCCGCGATGAGCACGAGGGCAGGAAGCACCTGCATCCAGTAGTGCCCGTAGAACCGGTAGCCGGCGACGACGGCGACCATCCCCGTCGCCGTCCAGAGCCAGAGGTCGGGCTGGCGGCGCCAGGGCGCCCGACCGGCGAACCACACGATCACCAGATGGAAGGCCGTGAACACGGCAATGCTCACCAGCCCCCGAGCAAGCACCGTGGCCGGCCGGGCACCATCGAGCACGAAGCTCCCGTTGCTCTCGAGCGACCAGTAGACGAAGTCGTCCCACGGGACCATCAGAGCGACGACGCCGAGGGGGACGAGCCCGCCGACGAATGCCAGCGGCAGGTGGCGCCGCCAATCGCCGTAGCGCCACAACGCGAACGCGGCCGGCAGCATCCCGATCGCCCACGTCTGACGGGTCAGTGTGGCAATCGAGAGGGCCAGACCGGTCACGAATGCCGCCCGATCCGTCCCGCGACGCGCCGCGACGATCGCGACCGCGCCGAAGGGCATCGCGAGATGGCTGTAGTTGGCCGCCTGGGCGTCGACCGGGACCATCGCGAGCGCCCCGGTGACGAACAGCACGCCGCCCCACCACATCGCCTGCGACCCGCCGATTCGGCGCGCCTCACCGGCGATCACGACCGCGGCGCCGACGAGGAGCATGGCGGCCAGCACGTGGAGCGGACGTAGATCGGTGTTGCCGGTCAGCCGGTGCGACCACTCGTAGACGAACGGCGCGAGCGGGGGCTTTCGGTCGATGCCGTCGACGTACATCTCGCCGCCCCGCCACAGCCCGATGGCCTGGGCCGAGACCGCGGCCTCATCCGGGTCGAAGAGCTGGCCGACGAAGCTCGGCAACCGGAGGGCGGCGACCAGCGCGGCGAACACCGCCACCGGGTGTCGACACAGCGCGGCGAGGGTCCGAGACATCGCGGCAGCGTAGATGCCCTAGCCTCGCCCCATGACGAGCCAGTGGCGCCGTGCCCGTGACCGGGAGCCGGATCGCCGCCCCGCGCTCCCCGTGTGGCCCACCACGCTGTCGAATGGCGAGTTCCTCCCCCCGCCGGCGACCGCTCGTCAGAAGGCGATGACGCGGATGATGCTCGAGGCACTCGCCCACACTGCGTCGCGGCGCGGTGTCGACCGACGGCGCTTCCTCGCCACGTCGGGGGCTATGGCCGCCTCGCTGGCCGTGCTCAACAGCTGCGCGTCCGGCGACGAGGCGCTTCCACCGCCCACCTCGACCACCGTCGGCCCGACCACGACATCGTCCACGACGTCGGGTGCTCCGTCCACCACGACGACGCTCGGCGACCGCGGCGGGGAATACGTCGTCCCCGATCCCGAGGACGAGGAGGCCTGCTCGATCGAGCTCGGCGATCGGGGCGAATTCATCTTCGACATCCACACCCATCACGTGATGCCGGAGGGTGTCTGGCGGGACAACGCCCCTCGGATCGAGAGCATGATCCGCAATCTGGTGCCGTCGGGATGCAACCAAGCCGACCGCCTGGAGTGTCTCAACCGGATTGCCTATGTCACCAACATGTTCCTGGGCTCCGACACGACGTTTGCCCTGCTCAGCGACGTTCCCAACTCCGGCCCGGCCGACGCTCCCCTGCCCTGGGACGCCAAGGTCGGTACCGCCGACCTGATGGCGGCACTCACGGTCGCCGGGCAACCACGCGTCCTGATCCACGACGTGATCGCACCGAATTTCGGTGACCTCGCCGCTCGCCTCGACGACATGGCCACCACGGCTGGAACGGGACGGGTCGCGGCATTCAAGGTCTACACCGCATGGGGGCCCGGCAATCAGGGCTACTCGCTGGCCGATCCCGCCATCGGCCTGCCGGTGGTGGAGCAGGCTCGCAGCCTGGGCGTCACCACGATCTGCGCCCACAAGGGTCTCCCCCTGCAGGAGTTCGATCGGCGCTTCAACGGACCCGACGACATCTGCGCGGTCGCCGCCCAGTTCCCCGACATGAACTTCGTCGTCTACCACTCGGCCTACGAGATCCAGACAACGGAACGGGCCTACGATCCGAACCGGGCGACCACCGGCGTGAACTCGCTCCTGAGAGCCATGGACGACCATGGCATTCCTGCCAACGGCAACGTCTGGTGTGAGCTCGGCACGACGTGGCGAGAGACCATGAACGACCCCACTCAGGCCGCGCACGTGCTCGGGAAGCTGCTCACCCGGGTCGGCGAAGACCGAGTGATGTGGGGCACCGACGGCATCTGGCTCGGCTCTCCCCAGCGTCAGATCGAGGCGTTCCGGGCCTTCCGGATCACCGAGGCGTTCCAGAGCGAATACGGCTACCCGGCGCTGACCGACGCAGTGAAAGCGAAGATCTTCGGCGTGAACGCGGCGGCTCTGTTCGGCGTCGACCCCGATGGCATCCGGTGCGGCATCGACACCGACCTCCTCGCCGCCAGCAAGGGCGAACTGCAGGTACTCGTCGACGACGGGCTGGTACCCAACCCCTACGAACCCATCGGATTCGCCACGCGCCGCGAGGTGCTCCAGTGGTGGCGGGGCGGTCCGAAGCCGAGTCTTCCGGTGTGAGGATCTGCGCATCGCGCGGACTCGCCGGAGCGGCGGCCGCGCCGGTAGCTTGTGAACGATCGCTTACTTGTTGGAGACAGAGATGCCCGAAGCCCCTGACGAAGCCGACTTCCGAGCACGCTGTCGTGCGTTCCTCGAAGAGCACGCGGTCGGCATCCACCTCGGCGGCGATGCCGACGCCGGCGGGGCCAAGCGCCTCGAGGCCGGGCGGAAGTTCCAACGGGCGCTGTTCGATGCGGGCCTCGCCGGGATCACCTATCCGAAGGAATACGGCGGTCAGGGCCTCGACAAGACCTTCGAGAAGATCTGGCGCGAGGAATACGGCAAGTTCCCCAACATGACGTTCGAGTTCACGATCTCGCACGGCATGTGCCTGCCGATGCTGGCCGAATACGGCACCGACGAGCAGAAGGCCGCGTACCTCAAGGACAACATCCGCGGCGACACGCTCTGGTGTCAGATGTTCTCCGAGCCCGGTGCCGGCTCCGATGTCGCCAGCCTGCAGACGAAGGCCGAACGCGACGGCGACACCTGGGTGATCAACGGGCAGAAGGTGTGGACGACCCTCGCCCACGTGAGCGACTACGGCGTGATCATCGCCCGAACCGATCCCGAGGTGCCCAAGCACGCCGGCATCTCGATGTTCATCCTCCCGATGGACGCTCCGGGCGTCGAGGTCCGCCCGATCCATCAGATCGACGGCGGCAAGCACTTCAACGAGGTGTTCTTCACCGATGTCAGCATCCCGGCCGAGAATCTCATCGGTGAGCTCAACAACGGGTGGAACATGGCGACCGCCATGCTCATGTACGAACGGGTCGCCATCGGCTCCGGCGCCACCAGTGGTGTCACCCACGACCGGGCCGACAGCCTGATCGCGGAAGCGACCAAGCGCGGCCTCATCGACGACCCGACCCTGCGCCAGAAGCTCATGCGGATCTACATCCTGGAGACCTGCCAGTCGCTCGTCTCCATGCGCACCCGTGCCGAGATGCAGGCCGGCAAGACCCCGGGCCCCGGTGGCTCCCTCGGCAAGCTCTTCAGCACCAACATCATGAACTACACGCGCGATGTCTCGATGGAGATCGTCGGGGCGAGCGGTGTCGCCTGGGAAGGCGACACCGGCGGAGGTTGGGCGCGAACCGCGCTCAGCGGCCTCCAGGGCGGCATCGCCGGCGGAACCAACGAGATCCAGAAGAACATCATCGGCGACCGCGTGCTCGGCCTCCCCCGCGACATCAGTGTCGACAAGGGCGTCCCGTTCAAGGAGCTGAAGGTCGGCACCCAGAAGGCCGACTGAGTTCGGCGCCGCAGGCGCCCTCAGCCGATGAACTCGTCGGGGTGGAGGTGCTGCACCATCCGAGCCATCCCCTCGCGCCAGTCGACCCGTGGCGCGTAGCCGAGGTCGGCCAGCTTCGTCGTGTCGACGTGGCCGGGCGGCGGCGCGAAGTCGCTTCGCTCGATCGTGAGTTCACGTCCGACGAGCCGGGCGAGTTCCTCGCACCACTCTTCGGCGCTGGTCGCCACCGGATCACCCCAGTTGAGCACAGTGGCCGGCACATCGGCCGCCTCGAGCAGCAGCGGGAGACTGGCGACGAGATCGTCCTCGTGGATCAGGTTGTAGAAGCACGGCGACTGGGTGTGGAGCGTCACCGGCTCGCCTGCGAGGATCGGCAGCAGGTGGAACCAGGGGAAGCCCCCGTGGTTGCCATACGGGCTCGCGAGCCGGGCGATCGTCGTCGGGATGCCGCGGGATCGGGCGAGGTAGCGGGCCATCACCTCGCCGGCGATCTTGCTGATGCTGTAGGTCGGCATCATGTTCTGGTTCGAATCACCGAGCGGCGCGTCCTCGCCGTGCACGTCGGCCGACAGCGCGTAGACGCCCATCGTGGAGCAGTGCAGCAGCCGCTCGAGCCTCGGGAGGCGGTCGACGAGATGACCGAGCGCTTCGGCGTTGACGGCGAGCGCGCTGTCCCACTTCGGCGAGAAGGACACCGCGAAGTTCATGAGGATCTCGGCGTCGTCGGGCACCGCGTCGAGATCACCGGCCATGTCGGCGGTGACGCACTCGACGCCGAATCCCTCGAGCCGTTCCCGGGCCGCCGGATCGGTGAACCGGGCCAGCGCCACGATGTCGTGCTCGACCGCCAGCTCGCGGGCGACCACGCCCGCGACCCGACCGGTGGCACCGGTGATCAGGATGCGGCTCATCGGGCGACCAACTCCTCGGAGACGGCCCAGAGCCGTGCCGCGGCGACATCGTCGAGCGCCGACTTCTTCGGCTTCGCGATCGCCGACTTGGAGAAGTACTGCCCGGTCACCCCTTCGAGGCCTGGATCCGTGGCCGCCCACACCGACGTGCGGGCTCCCTCCTCCGGCGTGAGGAAGAAGCGGCTCATCAGCGGCCACACCAACTCGCTCAGACGCGTGCCCTCGTCATCACGACCGAGCCGGGTGCGCACCGCTCCGGGATGCAGACAGTTGGCCGTCACCTTCGCAGGGTCGAGGCGGCGGGCCAGCTCGCGGGTGTGCAACATGTTGGCCAGCTTCGACCGGGAGTACACCGCCATCCCCTTCGCCGCGCCGAAACGCCCCTTGCCGGATTGCAGGTCGTCGAAGTCCAACCCCTTGGTGAAGCGGTGCGCATCACTCGCGACGATCACGATCCGGGCCGGCGCAGAGGCTTCCAGTAGCGGCAGCAACTCGTTGACGAGCTGGAAATGGCCGAGATGGTTCACGCCGAACGTGAACTCGAACCCGTCGGCCGTCTGCCGCCGCTCGGTCAGCACGACGCCGGCATTGTTGACGAGGACGTCGAGACGATCGAACTCGTCACGGAATGTCGCGCCGAAGGCCCGCACTGCGGACAGATCGTCGAGGTCGAGGCGGCGGTGCGAGATCCGCTCGTTGCCGGTCGCCGACGACACCTCCGCCACGATCTCGTCGCCCTGCGACGCGTTGCGGGCGGTGAAGATCACCTCGGCTCCGAGCCCCGCCAGGGCATCGACGGTCGCTCGACCGATTCCGGTGGTGCCGCCCGTGACGAGCACCCGTTTGCCTTCGATGTCCCAGCTCATCTCACGAGTACAGCCCAAACGTGGTCCGTCTGGCGATCTGAGCGGGTGCCCCGGAACGCGATGCGCCGCCGGCCCGTGTGGACGGAACCGGCGGCGCAATCAACCTGGAGGGGTTGTTGCTGCTCCATCGGCGATCGAACGTCGTGTGTGAGGGGTCGGGCCTCCCCTGTTCGGCGGGGACCGACTACCGTGCCCACTCGTGAACGATCGGCACGAGGCAGCGGGAGAGCGGGCCCAGATCGTCGAGATCCTGGCCGGGCTCGGGGTCGACGCCGCCGACGTCCCCGACTCGCTCGACCATGCCGCGGCGATGGCGTCCGACGTCGTTTTCGCAAGGGGCGACGTCTACACGCTTCGCGAAGTGTCCGAGCGGATCGGCCAGCCCGTCGATGAGGTCGCCGAGGGCTTCCGACACGTGGGCATCACGACCGACTCCGTCGACGAGATCCGGTTCGGCGAGCGCGACGTCGAGTTCGCCGCATTCCTGCGAGAAGCGATCTCCGGTGTGCTCACCGACAACGAGGGCCAGGAGATCCTGCACGTTGTCGGCACCGCACTCGCCACGATCGCCGAGGCCGGAGTGGCGAACCACGTGCAGGGTCCGGAACGCCGAACCGCGAACGTGGTCGAGAACGCTCGTCTCAATGTGGTGTCGGCCGAACTCGGGCTTTCCCTCAGCGATCAGCTCCCGGTCGCGTTCCGACACCATCTGCGCCAGGCAACGGACAGCAATCGCCGCACACAGCACTTCGAGCAGCGCGAGCTGGTGACGCTGACGATCGGATTCCTCGACCTCGTGGGCTTCACCGGTTTGAGTCAGGAACTCCCGATCCCGGAGCTCGTCGAACTCGTGAAGTCATTCGAACGCCGCGCCCACGAACTCGCACACGATTGCCGGACTCGGATCGTCAAGCTCATCGGCGACGAGGTCATGTTCGTCGCCGAGCGTCCAGCCGACGCCGCTCGCTTCGTATCGGGCATGAGCGACTCCCTCACCGACGAGTCCGTGATCCCGCGCGGTGGCCTCGCGTTCGGCGATCTCATCAGCATCCACGGCGACTACTTCGGCCCGGTGGTCAACCTCGCCTCGAGACTCACCGATGCCGCGGTGCCCGGCGAGGTGCTCGTCGACGACGCTACGGCTGCCCATGTGCGCACCGAACCGGCGGGAAGACGCATGCTCAAGGGCTTCGACCAGCCCGTCCGTGTCCACACCCTCCTGCCGGAATAGGACCTCCCATGTACGAACCGTCGGCCGACGTCCGGCGCATCCGCGCACAGCTCGACCATCCCGTCATCGACACGGACGGCCACGTCATCGAGTATCTCCCATGGGTCCGCGACCTCGTCGTCGACATCGCCGGAGAGGACGTCGCCGTCCGCTTCGACCAGATGGTCATGTCGTCGGTCGCGATCCGAGGCGTGCCCAACGAGCTGCGCCGCCAAGCCGGCGTGACGAGGAACGCATGGTGGGGTGTCCCCGCCCGCAACACCCTCGATCGGGCCACGGCGATGCTGCCGAGCCTGCTCCACGACCGACTCGATCAGCTGGGCATCGATGTCGCCCTGCTCTACCCGACCTACGGCCTCACCGTCACCGCGTTCGCCGACGACGAGTTGCGCCAGGCGATGGCCAGGGCGTTCAACATCTACATGGCCCAGGCCCACGACGACTTCACCGACCGTCTCGTCCCTGTCGCCTCGATCCCGATGTTCACCCCTGAGGAGGCCATCGCCGAGCTCGACCACGCGGTGGGCGAGCTGGGCTTGAAGGCGATCATGATGGCCGGGGTCATCCCCCGACCGCTGCCGGGGGCGGAGGGCCACCGCTCGGCCCGCTACATCAACGGCGTCGGCCACGACAGCGAGTACGACTACGACCCGGTGTGGCGGCGGTGCGAGGAACTCGGCGTGTGCCCGACCTTCCACGCGAGCGCACAGGGATGGGGCTCGCGGGCGTCTCGGACCAACTACGTCCACAATCACATCGGCAACTTCGCGGCGGCGGGCGAGGCCGGTCTCCGGTCGTTGCTCATCGGCGGAGCACCGATGCGCTTCCCCGAGCTTCGCTGGGCGTTCCTCGAGGGTGGTGTCGCCTGGGCCGCCAACTTCCTCGGCGATGCCCTCGGTCACTACGAGAAGCGCAACGGCGAAGCGATCGAGCACTACAACCCCGCGGCCCTCGACCGCGACGAGCTCACACGGTTGCTGACCGAGCGGGGCGCGCCCGACGTGACCGGACGGCTCGACCGCCTCGACTACGCGCTCATGATGCTCTCCGATCCCGACGAAGAGATCGACAGCATCGACGAGTGGGCCGAGAGTGGCATCACCGCGGCCGACGACATCATCGAGCTGTTCCGCGACCGCTTCTACTTCGGCTGCGAGGCCGACGATCCGATGAACGCGCTGGCCTACCAGCGTCATCTCGTGCCGGGCGGCGTGCGACTCCGCGCCATCTTCGCAAGCGACATCGGCCACTGGGACGTCCCCGACTTCACCGGCGTCCTCCCGGAGGCGTTCGAACTCGTCGAGAAGGGCCTTCTCGACCACGACGACTTCCGCGCCTTCGTGTTCGACGACCCGGTGAGGCTGTTCCGAGCCGGCAACCCCGAGTTCTTCACCGGCACGACGGTGGAGGATGCCGCGAGGACCGTCAGTCCCTGACGATCGTCGACAGGAACCGCTTGACCGCCACCGAGACCTGATCCGCTCGTAGGAATCCGTCGGCATAGGAGCCGGCGATCACTGCGTACTCGACGGGAAGCCGCTCGGCGCGGCGCGCGTTGTGGACCGCGAACGGCTCACCGTCCGCCCAGTAGACGAAGGTCGGCACGGTCGGCTTGAGAAAGCCGCGGGCCCGCAGGGCATCGGCCCGGGTCAGTGCGGCGTGCGCAGCAGCGTCGTTGTCGGCGGCGAACACGACCCGGAGGTCTTCGGGAATCGCCACCGGCAAGGCGTCGAAATAGGCCGACCAGTTCCCGTCGTCGAGCGCACGCGCGCAACGCTCGGTCATGCCCGCCAGGTCGCCACCACTGGCGCTCATCCCGGACGCATAGTCGCCGAGGTAGAGCCCTCCCAGCACCAACCCGGAAACGAGCTCCGGGCGCCGACGGGCCGTCGACAGTGCGATCTCCGCGCCATAGCCGTAGCCCCAGAGACAGCACGGTTCCTCGGTCTCCTGTTCGATGACGGCGACCAGCTGACGGACGAGCGCCTCGGGCTCGTACGCGGCGGGATCGGTGGGCCCGTCGCTCTGCCCGTGTCCGAGCTTGTCGACCGTGATCACCCGGTGGCTGTCGAGGACCGACGCGGCATAGCCCAGCGAGTTCCAGAACTCGGCCGATTGCAGCCGAGCCGGGATCATCACGATGAGCGGACCTTCGCCATCGACCAGGTAGCTGACCCGATGACCGCCCGCACGAGCCTCCCGCCGGAGCTCCATGCCTGCGCCTCCTGTTGGCCACCGTACCCCATCGGACGGCGCCGCCCCCGCGGCGCCCTCACATACGTCGAATGAGGAGGTCGGCCTTGTGGAAGAGCCCGACCGTCGTGGCATGGAGCAGGTCGCCGAACGACGACGGTGCCTTACCGGCCTGGGCCCGCGCGTGGGTGCCCTCCAAGATGATGCCGGTCTTGTAGCAGGCGAGCACGCCATACCACCCGATCGCATCGAGGTCACGGGCCGACCCCTCGGCGTAGCGGGCGACCATCTCGTCGATGCTCGGGAAGCCGTCCCAGGGCACGACGCTCACCGCGGTGGGTTGACCGCCCGCCTCCGGCCAGAACGCCATGATGAGGCCCAGGTCGATGAGGGGGTCGCCGATGGTGGCGAGCTCCCAGTCGACGACGGCGGCGAGCTCGGGACCGTCGTGGCGATACATGACGTTGCCGAGGTGATAGTCGCCGTGGATGATCCCGGGTACGAAGGTGGTCGGCCGGTTCGCCTCGAGCCAGTCGCCCACCGCTTCGAGATGCGGGATCTCCGGCGCCCAGGAACCGCCGAGATCGCGGTACGAGTCGAGCTGCGATCGCCAGCGCGGCACCTGACGCTCGAGATATCCGTCCGGCTTGCCGAAGTCGGCGAGGCCGACGTCGACATGGTCGATCCGGCCGAGCGCCGAGGCCGCATCGACCAGCGCGAAGCCCATCCCCCGTCGAATCGACGGGTCCGCGGCGTGCAACGCCGGGAGGCCGGTCGTCGGCGTGAATCCGTCGACGGGTTCCATCAGATAGAAGGCCGCGCCGAGCACCGACTCGTCGGGCTCTGCCGCGATCAGTGCCGGATGAGGGACGTCGCTCCCGGCCAGGCCGGCCAGCACCCTCGCCTCTCGCCGCATCGTCTCGTCGCTGTTCTTGCGCTTGTGCTCCGGTGGTCGCCGCAGGACGTAGGGCCGTCCATCGCGCACGAACCGCAGCAGCAGATTCTGGGTGCCGCCGGCCAGCGGGGTCACGTCGCGTAGCGGGCCGGTGCCGAGGCCCTGCCCGTCCATCCAGTCGCACAACACCTCGACATCGACCACCGAGGGATCGACCGGATTCTCCCGCTCCTCCATGTCGCCGGCCGCGCTCAGACCGGGAGGTCGCCGGTCGCGGCCCGGGTCGTACCGTGATCCTTGTAGGCGGCGATCGTGCGCTGGGCTATGCGCATCTGGTGGACCTCGTCGGCGCCGTCGGCGAAGCGCGCCCAGCGGGCGTGTTGGTACATGTGGGCGAGCGGCGTGTCGGTCGAGTAGCCGAGCGCACCGTGGACCTGGATGGAACGGTCGATGATCCGGTTGAGCGAGTTCGCCACGAAGTGCTTCGCCATGGAGACCTCGGACTTGAAGTCGTCGCCGGCATCGATCTTCGATGCCGCGTGGAGCACCATCAACTTGCACTGGTAGAGCTCCATCGCCGAATCGGCGATCATCCACTGGATGCCCTGCTTCTCCGCGAGGATCGAACCGTGGCTGTACCGATCGAGCGAGCGGGCCACCATCATGTCGAGGGCGGTCTCGGCCTGGGCGATCCAGCGCATGCAGTGGGCCAAGCGGGCCGGGCCGAGCCGATACTGACCGAGCATGTGGCCCTGACCCCGTCCGCCCAGCATCTGGCTCTCGTGAACCCGAAGGTCCTCGATCAGGATCTCGGAGTGCCCCGTGCCGCCGTGCATCGTCTCGATCTGACGCACCTCGTTCCAACCCTCGCTCGGCAGGTCGACCAGGAACGCGGTGTTCGCCGCCTGCGGGAGGTCGGGGTCGTCCTCGGTGCGGGCGACGAGGATCGCGAAGTTCGCGCGATGGGCGTTGGAGATGAACCACTTGTGGCCGTTGAGCACCCACTCCTCGCCGTCCTGGTAGCCGGTGGTTCGGATCAGCGTCGGATCGGACCCGGCGACCTCGGGCTCGGTCATCGCGAAGCACGACCAGACGGTGCCCTCGCACAGCGGCCGGAGGTACTTCTCCGCCTGCTGCGGGGTCGCCCAGTGCAGCAGCGTGTGCATGTTGCCCTCGTCGGGAGCCTGACAGTTGAGGACCCACGGCCCGTAGTACGACTTCGCCGCTTCGGCCTGGACCATCGCCAGCGCGACATGTCCCAGTCCCATGCCGCCCCATTCCTCGGGCATGTGCGGCAGCCACAGACCCTCGGCGTGCGCTTTCCGGCGGAGACCGATGAGCATCTCCAGCCGCTCCCGGCCGTCCAGCGGCTCTGCGCCGCCATGACCCTCGATGGCTTCCTCGGCCGGCTTCACGACGTCGTCGATGAAGACCCGGACGCGATCGCGGATCGCCTCGTGTTCGGGGCTGAGGGTGAAATCGATGGCCATGCCGCTCGCTCCTGATCGGGGAACCCGACGTTAGCGAGCGTTCACTTCAATGGCGAGAGCGGCAATCTCCGTGAGCTGCGCCGGGTCCGTCGACGTCGGGACGAGATACACCTCGTCGCAGCCCGCCGCCTCCAGGCGCCGGAGACCCTCGACGACTTCGTCGATCCCGGCGGCGGTGGCCATACCGGCCATCATCTCCGCGCCGTCATGCCCGAAGACCGACAGATAGCGGTAGGCGTAGTCACGCAGCGCCGACCCCGCGTCGGCATCGAGCGAGTACCAGAAGCTGGTACTCAATCTCGGTGCGTCGGTTCGTCCGGCCGCCGCCCACGCGTCGCGTATCGCCTGGAACGACCCCTCGTGGTCGTCGGTACCGGGCGAGAGCGTGAAGCCCATGTTGCCGTCGGCCCATGCGGCGGCCCGAGCCGTCGACAGGGGGCCCATCGCGCTGGCGTAGATCGGCGGACCGCCGGGCTGCACCGGCGCAGGGCCCACGGCCGGCGCGCCCTCGTGGGGGGCTCCGCCGCTCCAGAGTCGGCGGAGCTCGGCCACCTGATCGTCGAGCGTCTGGTGCCGTCGTCCGAACGGCCGCTCCGCGCATCGATAGTCCTGGTCGCGTCCGCCGACGCCGACGACCACGTCGACCCGTCCACCCGACAGCACGTCGAGCGATGCGAGCTTCTTCGCCATGAGCGCCACCGGATGCATCGGCAGGATCACGAGCGTCGGAGCGATGCGAATCCGCTCGGTGCGGGCGGCCGCATACGACAGCGTCGTGTGCATCTCGAGATTGTCGAAGGCGATCCGCTCGCCCACCGCCAGGCTGCGAAACGGTCCCTCGTCGAGCGCCGCACACCAGTCGTTCATCAGGCCGCGATCCAGGCCCGAGGCCATGGTCGGCAGTGTCATGGAGAGATCCATCGCGGCCTCAGGCGTCGAGGTAGCGGGTGACGGCGACCATCGATCCGATACCCGAGACCACCACGGCGATTGCGAGGACCAGCAGGCTCGTCGACAGGTACTCGCTGTCGGACACCCGCAGACCCTGCATGAGCTCGAGGGAGTCGGCGTCGCCGAGTCCCTCGATCACCTGGGTGTTGAGGAAATAGAGACCGACCCACGCACCCAACGCGCCGAGGACGGCCTGGGAGAGGCCCTCGAGCATGAACGGGATGCGGATGAACCAGTTGGTCGCCCCGACCACCTTCATGATCTCGATCTCTGCGCCGCGGCTGCGGATCGCGCTCACGACATTGGTGAGGATCAGCAGCGTCGCCGCCACGAGCAGGAAGATCGAACCGATCAGGAAGACGCGGCTCACGTCGTCGGCCGTGCGCTGGATCTGACGGATGGTCTTGTCGGCCGAGACGACATCGCGCACACCGGGCCGACCGTCGAACTGGGTGACGAGTTCCTGCACGACATCGGCGTCGGGATTGGCCGGCACCACGCGATACGACGGCGGCAACTTGTCGGGGGTGACCACGTCGAGCATCTCGGGCACGTCGGCGAACAGGTCGCGGAACTCCTCGTAGGTCGCCTCCTGGTCGACATAGGTGAAGCTCTCGATTCCCGGATTGTCGAGGCTGTCGCGGATGTTGGCGTCCTGTTCGGGCGACGCGTCCGGGTCCATCCAGACCACGAACTCGATGCCGCCTTCCCACCGGGCGGTCGCGTTGTCGACCGCGTAGTTGAAGAGGAAGAAGCCACCGAACAGCCACAGCGACACACCGATGGTGATGATCGTGGCGAACGACAGCATGAAGTTGCGAACCAGGTTCTGGCCGGTTTCTCGCAGTGCGTAGACGGGGCTGATGGCCATGACCGCCCCCCTACTCGTAGACGCCGCGGGCCTGATCGCGCACGATCACCCCTCGGTCGAGTTCGATCACGCGGCGACGCATCGTGTCGACGATGCCGCGGTCGTGAGTGGCCATGACAACAGTGGTGCCCGTGCGATTGATCCGGTCGAGCAGCTTCATGATGCCCACCGAGGTCTGCGGGTCGAGGTTGCCGGTGGGCTCGTCGGCGAGCAGGATCAGCGGACGGTTGACGAAGGCGCGCGCGATCGAGACGCGCTGCTGCTCGCCGCCCGACAGCTCCGAGGGGTAGTTGTCGATCTTCTGCGACAGACCGACCAGTTCGAGGATGGCGGGGACCTGCTTGCGGATCACGGCCCGTGGCTTACCGATCACTTCGAGTGCGAACGCGACGTTCTCGGCGACGGTCTTCTTGGGCAGGAGCTTGAAGTCCTGGAAGATGTAGCCGATGTTGCGGCGCAGGTAGGGAACCTTCCAGGAGCCGAGGCTGCTGATGTCCTTGCCCGCCACGAAGATGGTGCCGTGCTCGGGCGTCTCCTCGCGGTTGAGGAGACGGATGAAGGTCGACTTGCCCGAGCCCGACTGGCCCACGAGGAAGACGAACTCGCCCTTTGCGATGTCGACCGTGGCATCACGAACGGCGACGACGTCGCCCTTGTAGACCTTGGTCACGTTCTCGAGTTTGATCATGCCGATCCTGGGGAGAAGTGGGTCGCCCGAACGCCAGAAGCTATCAGCGACGGGCGTCGAAACTGTGGCACCTCGCTCCTCGTCACTACTGCGACTCGGCCCTGGCGCGGGTCCATCGCAGCCACGCCTCCATGAACGGTTCGACGTCACCGCCGAGGACCACATCGACCTGGGCCGTCTCGTGCTCGGTCCGCAGGTCCTTGACCATCTGGTACGGCTGCATCACATAGCTGCGGATCTGGCTGCCGAAGCCCACGTTCTGCTGCTCACCGGTGATGCCGGCGATCTCGTCGTCGCGCTTCTTGCGCTCGAGATCGAGGAGCTTCGACGCCATCATCTGCATGGCGCGGTCCTTGTTCTGGTGCTGGCTGCGCTCGTTCTGGCAGCTGGTGACCAGGCCCGTGGGCAGGTGGGTGATGCGCACCGCCGAGTCGGTCACGTTGACGTGCTGACCGCCGGCGCCCGAGGAGCGGTAGGTGTCGATGCGCAGCTCCTTCTCGTCGATCTCGATCTCGGAGGAGACCTCCTCGAAGAACGGCGCAACCTGCACCGCGGCGAATGCCGTCTGCCGCTTCCCTTCGTTGTTGAACGGCGAGATCCGCACCAGGCGATGCACGCCGTGTTCGGCCTGCATGAGGCCGTAGGCGTGGCGTCCCTTCAGGATGAACTCGACATTGTTGAGGCCGGCCTCGGTGCCCTCGGACACCGCAGTGATCTCGACGTCGAACCCGCGACGATCGGCCCAGCGGTTGTACATCCGCATGAGCATCTCGGCCCAGTCCTGCGCATCGGTGCCGCCCTCACCCGACTTGATCTGGCACACGGCGTCGCGCTCGTCGAACTCACCGGTGAACAGCGAGCGCATCTCGAGCCCGTCGAGTTGTGTCTCCAACGCGGCGGCCGCCTCGGCGATCTCGCCCTCGAGGGACGCGTCATCCTCCTCACGGGCCATCTCGTGCAACGTCTCGACGTCGTCGAGCTCCCCGGACAGTCGGTGATAGAGGTCGAGGTCCTCGTTGACCGACGCGAGCTCCGATGTGACGGCGCGCGCCCTCTCCTGGTCGTCCCAGAGGTCGGGCCGCGACGCCTCCGCTTCGAGCTGGGGTTGGCGTTGCTCGAGTTCGGCAACGCGAAGGTAGCCGGAGGCCTCGACGAGGCGGGTACGGATCGCGGCGAGTTGTTCGGTGAAGTCCTGCATGATGTGTCGTCGGTTCGGACGGGAACGACCCCGGCACGGAACCTGATGGTCGAAGCTACTCGGACCCGCCGGGACGGCCGTGACACGCCTTGTACTTCTTGCCGCTGCCGCAGGGGCAGGGCTCGTTACGCCCGACCTTCTCGAGGTCCGACTTCACGACCGGCGTCTTGCTCGGTGCCTCGGCGGGCTTGACGGCCGGCGGCGCGCCCGCGGTCGGGATGGCGGAGCTCTTCGTGCCGGCGCCCGCTTCCTGCTTCTGCTCGGTGACACCGGCCAGCTCCTGCTGGTCGTCGGCCGGCGTGTTCTGGACCGCGACCTGGACGTGCATCACGTACTTGACGAAGTCCTGGGCGATACCGGTCATCATCTGACCGAACATGTCGAAGCCCTCGCGCTGCCATTCGGTGGCCGGATCCCGTTGGCCCATCGCCCGCAGGTGGATGCCCTCGCGCAGGAGATCCATCTCCTTGAGGTGTTCCCGCCAGCGCTGATCGATGATGCGCAGCATGACCTGGCGCTCGACCTGACGCATGACGTCGGGGCTCAGCTCTGCCTCACGCTGTTCGTAGTGCGAACCACCGATCTCCCAGAGCAGATCCTCGAGCTGTTCGATCGTTCGACACGAAGCGAGTTCGGCCGCCGAGACCTCGCCGGGCCAGAGGGTGCTGATCTCGGTCGCCAGTCCCTCCAGATCCCATTCCTCGATGATCTCGCTGACGCAATAGGTGGCGACAGCGCCCTCGATGGCGTCCTGGAGGTACTCGAGCGCTTCGTCGCGCAGGTCGGCGCCATCGAGGATCTGTCCGCGACGCTTGTAGATGACCTTGCGCTGCTCGTTCATCACCTCGTCGTACTTGAGGACGTTCTTGCGAGTCTCGGCGTTGCGCGCCTCGACGGTGTTCTGGGCGCGCTCGATGGCCTTCGTGACCATCTTCGCCTCGATCGGCACGTCGTCGGGCAGAGCCCGATCCATCACCCAGTTCATCGCCCCCGTGGCGAAGAGCCGCATGAGCTCGTCTTCGAGCGAGAGATAGAACCGGCTCGCACCGGGATCGCCCTGGCGACCCGAGCGGCCCCGCAGCTGATTGTCGATGCGGCGGCTCTCGTGACGTTCGGTGCCGAGCACATAGAGGCCGCCGAGGTCGAGGACCTTCTGCTTCTCGGCCTCGGTGGTCGCCGTGTGGGCGGCGAGACGCTCCGCGTAGCGGGCCTGACCCTCCTCGCTGTGCAACTCGAGACCTTCGGCGCGCACGTCACGCTCGGCGAGACCCTCGGGGTTGCCACCCAGCAAGATGTCGACACCACGACCGGCCATGTTGGTGGCGACCGTGATCGACCCGAGGCGGCCCGCTTGGGCGACGACCTCGGCCTCACGGGTGTGCTGCTTCGCGTTGAGGACCTCGTGGGGGATGCCCCGCTTCTCGAGCTCGCGTGAGAGCTTCTCGGACTTCTCGACCGACACCGTGCCGACGAGCACCGGCTGGCCGATCTCGTGCTTCGCCGCCAAGTCGTCGACGCATGCTGCGAACTTGGCGTCCTCGGTCTTGTAGATCAGGTCGCCTTCGTCGACACGGGCCAGCGGGCGATGGGTGGGCACCGGGATCACGTGGAGCCCGTAGGTGCTCACGAACTCCGACGCTTCGGTCTCGGCGGTACCGGTCATGCCGGCGAGGCGGTCGTAGAGCCGGTAGTAGTTCTGCAGGGTGATAGTGGCGAGGGTCTGGTTCTCCTCCTTGATCGCCACTCCCTCCTTCGCCTCGACCGCCTGATGCAGGCCGTCGGACCAGCGGCGACCGTCGAGCACACGGCCGGTGAACTCGTCGACGATCTTCACCTCTCCGGCCTCGATGATGTAGTCCTTGTCGCGCTTGTAGAGCTCCTTGGCCCGCAGGGCGGCCTGGAGCTGGTGCACGAGGTTGGCCGACACCTGGTCGTAGAGGTTCTCGACACCGAGCGCCCGTTCGACGGCATGGATACCGGCCTCGAGCGGCGCGACGGTCCGCTTCTCCTCGTCGACCTCGTAGTGCACGTCGCGCTGCAGACCCCGGGCGATCGACGCGAACTTGACATAGAGCTTGGCCGCATCCGCAACCCGACCCGAGATGATCAGCGGCGTTCGCGCCTCGTCGATCAGGATGGAGTCGATCTCGTCGACGATGCAGTAGTGATGGCCTCGCTGCACCTGCTTCTCGCGCGACATCGCCATGTTGTCGCGCAGATAGTCGAAGCCGAACTCGTTGTTGGTGCCGTAGGTGATGTCGCAGGCGTATTGCGCACGCTTGAACGCGGCGTCACGGTTGCCGGGAATGATCAGCCCGACGTCGAGCCCCATCCAGCGATGGACCTGACCCATCCATTCGGCGTCGCGACTGGCCAGATAGTCGTTGACCGTGACGACGTGGACACCCTTGCCGGTGACCCCGTTGAGATAGATCGGGAGCGTCGAGGTGAGGGTCTTGCCCTCGCCCGTCTTCATCTCCGCGACCCAGCCGAGGTGCAGCGCCGCGCCGCCGACGAGCTGGACGTCGTAGTGTCGCTGGCCCAGAACCCGCGACGCGGCCTCACGGACGACGGCGAACGATTCGATCAGCAGATCGTCGGGTTCCTCGCCGTTGTCGAGCCGGTTGCGGAACTCTGCGGTCTTCGCCTGCAACTGTTCGTCGCTCAGCGCCTGCATCTCCGGCTCGAGGGCGTTGATGTCGGGGACCAGGGCCTGAAGGGCCTTCAGCTTTCGGCCTTCGCCGCTGCGCAGAACTCGATCGAAGATGCTCATGACTTGCGCAACTCTACCCACCCGCCGCGGGCATCAGGGGTCGATCAGCCGACTCCGAACTGCGTAGAGGACCGCTTCGGTCCGCGAGGCCAGGTGCAGCTTCTCGAGGATGTTGCGGACATGGTTGCGCACCGCATGGTTCGTCAACCCGGTGGCCTCGGCGATCGCGTCGTTGTCCGCTCCGTCGGCCATCGCTTCGAGCACGGCGACCTCTCGCGAGGTGAGCACCCCGTGGGCAGGACCGGCGGACTCGTAGGGTGCGGCGTCGACCCTGCGGGCGAGCACGGCGAACTCCTCGAGGAGGCGACCCGCCAACGACGGCGACACGAAGCTGTGGCCCCGCGCCACCTGACGGGCCGACGCGGCAATGTCGGTGATCGACGTCTCCTTGAGCAGATAGCCGGCGGCGCCGGCCTTGACGGCCTCCAGCAGATCGTCGGTCTCGTCGGAAACGCTCAGCATCAGCACCCGGGTCGACGGTGCCGCCTCGACGATCCGACGGGTCGCCTCGATCCCGTCCATCCCCGGCATGCGCACGTCCATCAGGACCACATCGGGAGCCAACGACACAGCGGCGTCGACGGCTTCGATCCCGTCGGAGGCCTCGGCGATCACCTCGAGGTCCGGGGCGGCGTCGAGTTCCATCACCAAGCCGCGACGAAAGAGCGCATGGTCATCGACCACGAGGACACGGAGATCATCGGGCCGACCGGGCATGCCCTTCCTGTCGGCTGCGGGGCGCCGGGTCTGAAGGGGCCCGATCGGCGGGTCAGTCGGCTTCGTCGATCAGCCCGACATCGCCATCGTCGCGCATGTAGACCACCGCGCTGCGACTGGTCTCACGATTGATGAAGAAGAAGAACCCGTGACCGAGCTCCTCCATCTTCTCGACGGCCTCGATCGGATCGAGCGGAGCCAGATGGAAGCGCTTCGTCCGCACGATCGAGGGCATCACGTCGTCGTCGTCCGGCTGCTCCGGTTCGGCAACCGCCACCGCCACGGCAGCCGCATCGTCGGCAGCCGCACGCAACGACTCGCCGGTGCCGTGTTGGCGTCGCTGGATCTTGGTCCGCAGCTTGCGGATCTGACGCTCGAGTTTCGCTTCGGCGAGGTCGATCGCGGTGAAGGGGTCGGGCGCATCGACCTTGGTGCGGAGATGGTGCCCACCGCCCTTCAGATGGATCTCGCAGAACAACTTGTCGGAGATGCGAGGATTGCGGGCCTCGTCGAAGTGGACCTGAGCAGACTCGAGATCCACCAGGTACCGATCGAGTTCGCCGATCTTCTCCTGGATCACCTCCTCCAGTCTCGGCGTGATGGTCACATGCCGCGCACTGATGGAGACATCCATTCTTAACCTCCGGTTGGTCTGGTTGTGGCCAGATGGTAGACGGCAGCGGGTGCATCCGCAGACACCGGCGACGCGACGGCATGGGTGGCGGCCAATCCCCGCACCTGACCGGCGCCGTGATCGCGCAGGACCGCGGCCGCGGCCCGCAAGGTGGAACCGGTGGTCACCACGTCGTCGATCAACAGCACGGTCGGACCGAACCGCATGCGTCGGCCGGCAGCTCCGAACCGGGGGCCGAGCAAGCGCCCCTCGCGCCCGCGCGATGTCTGCGGCTCGTCGTCGACACGTCGCAACGCCCTGCGGACCGGCATGCCGAGACGCCGGGCGACGGCGCGGGCCAACAACTCGCCCTGGTCGAAGCCGCGCTGTCGGCGACGGGCCGGCGACGCCGGCACCCAACTCACGAGGTCGGCCGAGGGAGCGACCGCCACCATCGCCTCCGCCAACTCGGTCACCACCGTGGTGGCGCGACCGTACTTGAGCTCTCTCACGAGATCGGCGGCCGCACCGCTGTGGGCCCAGACCGCGACAACAGCGAGTCCGGCACCGAGATCGAGCACTGCGTGGTCGTCCATGTCCGCAAGCTACGACGCCGGTGTGACACCGGGCGCCGCGTGGACCACCTCAACCGAGCAGGTTGCCCAGGTGTTTCGCGTCGATGTGGCCGGCCTCGTACATCCAGACGAATGTCTCGCGGAAGGTGTCGGCGATCGGGCGGAACTCCACTCCCGTCACCTCGGTCGTGGCCGAGTCGTCGCCAGGTCGCGAGTTGAACATGTAGTCGTAGCCCTCGCTCGTGACGACCAGATCGATGCCGATCCGCTTCGCGACGTCGCCCAGCTTTCCCCAAACCCAGAAGATCGGGCGCGGCAGCGGGAAGCTCTTGGCCGACCCGAGCACCTCGGCGATGACGCCCTCGAGATCGTCGGAACTCAGATAGGTACCCATGGCCAGCAGCCGATGCGGACCACGACCGGGATGCATCGATGCGGCCATGATCTCGGCGAGATCCCGCACGTCGACATAGCTCCCGCTGAAGCCCTTGGACTTCGGGAGCCCCTTCTCGAGCCACACCTTGTACGACGCCAGATTGATCGACTCGTTCCAGTCGTCGGGCCCCATGATCCCGGACGGATAGATGGTGACGACGGGGAGGCCGTCGTCCTGGTAGCTACGGGCCAAGCGCTCGCATGCCGCCTTCGTCCGCCCGTAGGCGCCGAGACCCCTGACCGGATGATCCGCGGTCACCACGTCGGTCTCGAACGGGAACAGCGCGGCGACCGACGACACGTGCACGATCGGGTCACAACCGGCGTCGACGGCTTCGCCCAGCACATTGGTGGCGCCGACCAGATTGACCCGCTCCATCTCCGCCTCGGCGGCAGGACTCGTCGCAACCACCGCCGCCGTGTGGACCACGGCATCGCACCCGTCGACCGCGGCCCGAACCGAGGCCCGGTCGGTGATGTCGCCCGCGACGACCTCGATGTCATCGGTGTCGACGCCCATCTGGAACATGAGCGGCCTGACCTTGCTCGGCGTGCGGGCCAGTGCCCGGATCTCGTGCCCGTCGGCGAGGAGCCGCCGGACGACATGACTTCCGACGAAACCCGTGGCCCCGGTGACCAGGACCTTCACGACTCGGCCCCGGGAGCGAACATCAACTCGATGAGGTGCGACCGGTGGCCCGGTGTCGAGCGCGTCTCGATGTCGGCGTGACGCGCCCGGATGAGATCGTCGGCCAGCGCGTCGGTGAACAACCAGAACTGGTTGTCCCTGATCGCGTGCAGAACCTGGGCAGCGACGACCTCGGGGGCCATCTGGGCCGCATAGGCGTCGGCGATCGCGGACGCCGAATCGCCCAGCGCACCGCTCCCGGCCCCCTCATCGGTCTCGAGGTCGGGCCCGCCCTCGCGGAATCGCTCCGGACGGTTCCGTTCGCTCGAGACGATGTTGGTCGCGACGAACCCCGGGCAGAGACAGGTGACCCCCACGCCGGTGTTTCCCTCGAGCATCTCCTGTTGCAGCGTCTCGGTGAAACCGGAGACCGCGTGTTTCGAGGTGTTGTAGGCGCCCATCCCCGTCGAGGTGAGATGTCCGGCGATCGACGCCGTGTTGACGATGTGTCCGCTCCCCCGTTCGAGCATCGCCGGGAGGAAGGCCTTCACGCCGTAGATCACTCCCCAGAGGTTGACACCGAGTGTCCACTCCCACGCCGACAGTTCGATCATCGAGATCGGTCCCCCGCCCGCGACTCCGGCGTTGTTCATGACGATGTCGGCCGGACCGAACGCCTCGGCACAGCGGTTCCGGAGCGACTCGACCGAATCCCATGACGAGACATCACAGATCACGCCGATCGCCTCACCGCCGGCAGCCTCGATCTGGGCGACCACCTCGTCGAGCGGTGGCTGCTCGATGTCGGCGACCACCACCCGGGCGCCCTCGGTCGCCAGCGCGATCGCCGTCGCCCGGCCGATGCCGCTGGCGCCGCCGGTGACGACGGCGACCTTCCCTGCAATCTCGTCCACTCTCGGCCCCCTGGTCGTGCGGTCGACAACGCCCGCATCATAGAGTCCGACAGTGGCCCACCCCGAAGGCGACCACCGCATCGACCGGACCCGGCGCGCTCCCTGCGACCGAGGGTGATGTCGGCTCAGTCGGGGTCGATGTAGACGGGGGGACGCTTCTCGAAGAATGCCTGCACGGACTCGACCTGGTTGGGCGAGCCGATCAGCGCGCCGATCTCGTCGCGTTCGGCCTGGAACTGGGCGTTCAGGTCGAGGCCGACAGCCCGGTTGACCAGGCGCTTTCCGGCCCGCACGGCGTCCGGACTCTTCGACGCGAGGGTGGCGGCCAGCTCCATCGCCGCCGCGTGGGGATCGTCGGCGACGTGCGTGGCGAGCCCGATCTCGACCGCCTCGGGGCCGTTGACCTCTCGACCGGTCCAGATCAGCTCCTTGGCCCGATCGGCGCCGATGAGCGCCGGCAGCAGCGACGTGATGGTCATGTCGGGGCTCAGGCCCCACCGGATCTCGAGCACCGACATCCGCACGTCCGGGGAGACTAAGCGGATGTCGGCCCCCACCGCGAGCTGGCAGCCGGCGCCGAACGCGACCCCATGGACGGCCGCGATCACCGGCACCGGTAGCTCGTGCCAGCCCCAGACGGCCTGCTGAGCGAGATGCGTGACATGGGCGCGGCCGGTCTCGAGCCGACCGATCGAGCCGGTGCTCGTTGCCCCTTCTTCGCCACCGTCGTCACTGCCGCCGGCCATCGCCTGGAAGCCGGAGAAGTCGAGTCCGGCGCAGAATGACGGTCCGTTGCCCGACAAGACCACGGCGCGCACCGCAGTGTCCGTGGCGAGCTCGTCGGCGGCCTCCACGAGGGCGGCGAACATCTTTCCGTCCATCGCGTTCATCTTGTCGCCGCGGTCCATCCGCACATCGGCCACGCCGGCAACGACGTCGATCGTCACCCGCTCGCTCACGACGCGGCTCCCGGAGCGAGGGCGGCGAGCACATCGTCGTCGACGGCCCCCTGCCCCTGTTCGGGGTGCAACGGATGAATGCAGACGTGGGTCGCGCCGGCGTCGGCGTGTTCGGCCAGTCGGGCCTCGATCCGGTCGACATCGCCCCATGCGATGAGGCCGTCGACCAGCTTCTCGCTGAGGCCGTCGATGTCCTCCTCGGAGAATCCCATCGCCAACCACGCATTCCGGTAGCCGGGCGCCCGCGAGTAGAACTTCAGCACCTTGGCCCCGGTCGTGCGGGCCAGTCCGGCGTCGTCGGTGAGCATCACCTTCTGCTCGACGAAGAGTCCGGCGTCAGGCCCCATCACCTCGCGCGCCATCGCGGTGTGGTCGGGGGTGGTGTTGTACGGGTGGGCACCGGCCGTACGCGTCGCTGCCAGCTCGAGCATCTTCGGGCCGAGGGCCGCCAGCACACGCGGCACCGGGTCGGCCGGAGGCACCGACGTGTAGAGCGCCTCGTCCATCGCATCGAGGTAGGTGCGCAGGAACGAGAGCGGCTTGTCGTACTCGATGCCGCGGACCTTGTTGACGATCGCGGGGCTCGACACGCCGAGACCGAGTGTCATTCGTCCACCGGTCTGCTCCGCCACGGTGTTGGCGCCTTGCAGCATCACACCGGGATGCCGGTTGTAGATGTTGGCGATCCCCGTCGCCAGGCCGAGGGTCGACGTCGCCGCGCCGATGGCGGCGAGCTGGGCGAACGGATCACGCCCGAACGTCTCGCCGACCCACAGGGTCGAGTAGCCGAGCCCCTCGAGTCGGGGGCCGAGGGCCCGGATCTGCTCGCCGGTCAGCCCCTCGGGCGCCAGCCACACTCCCCTGTCACATGCAGTCATACCCCGAAACCTACGATCTCTGACCGCCGAGTCGCGCATTGCGCGACTCGGCGGTCAGAGATCAAGGGAATCAGTAGCGGTAGTGGTCCGGCTTGTAGGGGCCTTCGGCGGGGATCCCGAGGTATTCGGCCTGGGAGTCGGTCAGCTTGGTCAGTTTCACGCCGAGTGCGTCGAGATGGAGACGGGCCACTTCCTCGTCGAGCGTCTTGGGCAGCACGTGCACGCCCAACTCGATCGAGTCGGCGTTGGCGTGGAGCTCCATCTGGGCGAGCACCTGGTTGGTGAACGAGCACGACATCACGAAGCTCGGGTGGCCGGTGGCGTTGCCGAGGTTCAGCAACCGACCTTCCGAGAGCACGATGACCGAGTGCCCGTCGGGGAAGACGAACTCGTCGACCTGCGGCTTGATGTTGACGCGACGGACGTCGGACATCTTGAGCAGACCGGCCATGTCGATCTCGTTGTCGAAGTGGCCGATGTTGCCCACGATGGCCTGGTGCTTCATCTTCGCCATGTGGCCGGCGAGGATGATGTCCTTGTTGCCGGTGGTGGTGATGAAGATGTCGGCGGTGTCGATGACGGCTTCGAGCGTGTTGACCTCGTAGCCGGTCATGGCGGCCTGGAGCGCGCAGATCGGGTCGACCTCGGTGACGATGACCCGGGCGCCCTGGCCGGCCAACGACTCCGCGCACCCCTTGCCCACGTCGCCGAATCCGCAGACCACGGCGACCTTGCCACCGATCATCACGTCGACGGCGCGATTGATGCCGTCGATCAGCGAATGACGACAGCCGTAGAGGTTGTCGAACTTCGACTTGGTGACGGAGTCGTTGACATTGATGGCGGGGAACAGCAGGTCGCCGGTCTCCATCATCTGGTAGAGGCGGTGCACGCCGGTCGTCGTCTCCTCGGAGACACCACGGATGCCGGGGGCGATCTTGGTGAAGAACTCGCCGTGGCGATTCGCGATGTCGCGCAGGCGGTCGAGGAACACGCCCCACTCCTCGGAGTCATCCTCCTCGGTGTCCGGGATCACCCCGGCCTTTTCGTATTCGAGCCCCTTGTGGACGAGCATGGTGGCGTCGCCACCATCGTCGAGGATCAGGTTGGGTCCGCCACCGTCGGGCCAGTGGAACAGCTGCTCGGTCGCCCACCAGTACTCCTCCAGCGTCTCACCCTTCCAGGCGAACACCGGCGTGCCCTCGAGCTTCTCGGGTGTTCCGGTCGGGCCGACGGCAACCGCCGCGGCCGCGTGATCCTGGGTGGAGAAGATGTTGCAGCTCACCCAACGCACGTCGGCGCCGAGGGCGACGAGGGTCTCGATCAACACTGCGGTCTGGACGGTCATGTGGAGCGACCCGGCGATGCGAGCGCCCTTGAGCGGTTGCTCGTCGGCGTACTTGCCCCGCAGGGCCATGAGACCCGGCATCTCGTGCTCGGCCAGGCGGATCTCCTTGCGGCCGAACTCGGCCAGGCTCAGGTCCGCGACCTTGTAGTCATCAGCTGTCAGTGCCACGCGGGCGCTCCTCTTTCATCGTCGAATCGAGAGCAGGCCGGGGTCAGCTGACACCATCTCGGAACGGCCCGCAGCACACGAGTGTACGGGCCGGAGCGCCCGAGGGGCATGAGTCGGACGCCCTACCCGTCGGTGACGCCTCGAGGGCCGAGCCCGGCGCGAAACATCGTGCCCCACCCATGCAACTCGACCGGGCCATCGGCGGCCGGGATCCACAGCGCCGCGCCCCGGTCGAGCGTGTGTGCGCCACAGGTCGCGTGGCCGGCGGTGCACAGCAGGATGGCCGGGCCCTCGTCGAGGGTCAGCGTGCCGTCGAGCTCGATCCGCTCCAGGGAGAACTCGGGGACAGGGCTGTCGTAGCGCGCCACGCCGTCGACCACGGGAGGACGCTGGACACGGGGTTCGACCGGCGCCGCGTCGACGACCTCGATCAACGCCGCGACATCGACGTGTTTCGCCGTGAGGCCACCACGAAGGACGTTGTCGCTGCTGGCCATGATCTCGACGCCGCTGCCTCGAAGATAGGCGTGGAGGTTGCCCGAACCCAGGAAAAGGGCCTCGCCCGGCCGGAGGGTCACGAGGTTGAGGAGGAGCGCGATCACCACCGCAGGGTCGCCCGGATAGCGCTCCCCGAGGTCGGCCGCCATCGCCCGCTCCGCTGCGTGGGGACCCTCGCCGCGGTCGCGACAGGCGCCCACCACCGATTCGACCAGTGCACCGGCGGCGGCGTGGTCGAGCGTCAGCAGCCACTCGAGCAGACGTGAGAACCCCGCCGGGGTCGGATCGGCCCGGATCATCGAGCGCACGGTGTCGAGCTCCTGCGCCTCGATCGATGCCAGGACCTCGAGCGTCGTCTCCGGCTCGCGCACACCGCAGAGGGCGTCGAACTCGGTCAACGCACAGATCATCTCGGGCTTGTGGGCGCGATCGCGAAACGAGCGGTCGGGAGCGTCGATCGCGACACCCGCTGCCTCCTCCCGGGCGAACCCGGCCCGGGCCTGCGCCGTCGACGGGTGAACCTGTAGTGACAGCGGCTCGGCCGCGGCGATCACCTTCAGCAGGAACGGGAGCGTATCGAAGTCGGCGGCGGCACCGAGCGCTGCGGTCGGGTCGCGTCCGACCACGACGTCGAGCGGCGTGGCGTCTGGGCCGACCAGTGCCGGGCCGCTCGGGTGCGCCCCGAACCACACCTCGGCAACGGGTGTGGCCGTGGCGGGAAGCCCGAGCAGTTCAGGAATCGCCGTCGTCGACCCCCAGGCGTAGTCGCGCAGGACACCCTCGATGAGCTGCACGGCGCTACCCGCCGGTGCGGCGCACCAGTGCCGCCGCCACCGCGTCGGCCAGAAGAACCAGATCGAGGAGTTGGGCGAGCGGGCCGTCACCCTCGGCCACGAACGTGTGGATCTCGTCGAAAGCGTCGTTCAGGAGTTCGACCCCGCCGTCGAGCCCCTCGGGCTCGAAGTCGTGGCGCAGGACGATGACCACCGCACCGCGTTTCGTCGCCTCCGACAGGCGCACGCCGGTCGCCACGTCGACCGGTCCGGTCGGGAGTCGACGGCGGACCGCGGCCACGCCACCGACCCGATCGATCTCCTGCACCCAACGGCGAGACGCATGCTTTCCCATCGCACCGGCGCCGGTGACGATCGCGACCCGGCCGGGGAGCACCGACGCGAGCGCCTCGATCGGCGCGAGGTCGTGATCGAGCGCGGCGTGGCGGGCCTCGAGTTGGGTGGCGACACCCGAGATGGCCGGACTCATGCCGTGGGCGAGCCCCAGACGCTCGAGGAGAACCAGCACCGGCACGATCGACACGCCGAGACCCGCCGCAGGCCCGGCCTCGGGATCGACCGGAACGATCGGCACGCCCCACTCGGTGCACGCCTCGCGCAGCGGACCACCCGAGGTGACGGCGACGACCCGCGCACCCGCCTCCCTGGCCCGACGGACACCGGCGACCGTCGCATCGTCGCCGGAGGGCGACAGCGCGATGGCGAGCGTCGAGTCGTCGACCCAGCCCGGACAGCGGGCACCGGTCGCAACGATGGGGACCGATCCCCTGATCTCGCAGATCGCCTCGATCACGTCGGCGGCGACACGACCACCTCCGACCCCCAGGATCGCGACGTTGGCAATGCCGTCGCGGCTGGGCAGATCATCGACGTCGGCGGCCGCGACGGCGGCGTCGCGCACCTGATCGGGCAGGTGACGAAGTGCATCGAGCAGTTCTTCGGCGGACATGAGCGACGCTTACGCCTCGAAGGTCGGCGCCACTCCGTCGGCCTCTGCCTTGGCGATGAGTCGGGCGTGCTCGGCGTCGTCGACGTCGTCGGCCTCGTCGGGGAGCATGACCGGGATGTCGCCCTCGTGGACGCGGTAGCGCTTCTTCAGCCGCGGGTTGTAGAGGGCGTTCTCGTCGGCGAAGTAGAACAGCGGACCCTTGTCGACCGGGCAGGCAAGGATCTCGAGGAGGCGGGAGTCGAGGGTCATCGTTTCTCAGTCATTCGGGTTCCTCCAGGGGAACGGAATCCACCCAGTCAATCAGCAACCGGGCCCAACGGGTCAGCCGAAGTGCGACCGGACCTCCTCGACACGGGCCGCCACGTCGTCGGCGGTCGCGGCCTCGAGGTTCAACCGCAGCAGGGGTTCGGTGTTGGAGGCGCGAAGGTTGAACCACCAGTCGCCCATGTCGACGGTGAGGCCGTCGAGGCGGTCCTGGTCGGCGTCGGGGTAGGCGCCGGCAACGCGCGTTCGATCACCGCCGCGGCGTCGTCGACCTTCGTGTTGATCTCGCCCGACGCCGCGTAGCGGTCGAGCGTCGACACCAGGTCGGCGAGACCGGCCGGGTGGTTGCTGAGCGCTTCGAGGACGACGAGGGCGGCGATCAGCCCGCTGTCGGCCCGGAAGTTCTCCCGGAAGTAGTAGTGGCCCGAGTGTTCGCCGCCGAACACCGCGCCGGTCTCGGCCATGACCTGCTTGATGAAGGAGTGGCCGACCCGGGTGCGAACGGCGATGCCACCGCCTTCCTCGATCACCTCGGGCACGGTCTTCGAACAGATCAGGTTGTAGATGACGGTCGCGCCCGGATCACGGGCGAGAATCGAGCGGGCGACCAGCGCGGTCGTGAGCGAGCCGGAGATGGCGCGGGCCGTCTCGTCGACGAGGAAGACCCGGTCGGCGTCGCCGTCGAAGGCGAGCCCGATGTCGGCGCCCGTTGCGAGCACGCGCGCCATCAGGTCCTTCTGGTTCTCCGGCTGGATCGGATCGGCAGGATGGTTCGGGAACGTGCCGTCGAGCTCGGGGTACATGTGGTCGAGTTGGAAGGGCAGGCCGGCCATGACCGCCGGGACAACCAGGCCCCCCATGCCGTTGGCGGTGTCGGCCACGACCTTCAGCGGTTTCAGGGCGTCGAGGTCGACGAACGAGTGGACGTGGGCGACATAGCCCTCGAGCATGTCGCGCTCGATGCGCGTGCCCCGGGTCGGCGTCGGCTCGGGGCCCGCCTTGGCCATCTCCTTGATGAGGTCGAGACCGCTTTCCGAGCCGATCGGCGCGGCCTTCGCGAGACACATCTTGATGCCGTTGTAGCCCGCCGGATTGTGCGACGCGGTGAAGACCGCGCCCGGCATGTCGAGCACCCCGGACGCGTAGTACATCATGTCGGTGGCGCAGAGGCCGGCGTCGACGACATCGACGCCGTGATCCATCACGCCCTCGCCGAACGCGGCGACGAACTCCTCACCGTCGGGACGCATGTCGCGTCCCACCACGATGGACGTCGCGCCGTGGCCGGCGACGAAGCGGGCGAATGCTCCACCGATGGCCCGGGCGCCGTCGGCGTCGAATTGGTCGGGGACGGTGCCCCGCACGTCGTAGGCCTTGAAAATCGCGTCGAAGTCGGTCGTCACGTCACGAATCTACTTTCGGGTCGGGATGGTGGAGTCGATGCCCTCCGGATAGCTGCCGCGAGCGGCCAGGCGACGGATTCGCAGGATGTCGAGTCCGACCCCGATCCCGTCGCGTACGGCCCGCACCGTCGAGGTGTCGCTGTTGACCACTTCGACAGGCACTTCCTTGAGCGAGAAGCCGTAGCGCTCGACGAGATGGAGCATCTCGATGTCGAACGCGAACCCGTCGACCCGACCCGCACCGAGCAACGCCTTGCCGACATCGGATCGGAACGCCTTGCAGCCGCACTGGGTGTCTCGATAGTTGCCGAGCAGCAGGAGACTGGTGGCCATGTTGACGGCACGGCTGCCGAACGAGCGCAGCGCCGAGGTGCCGACGAGCGTGGCCGACTCGTTGTCGTGCCGATTGCCGATGACGACGTCCCACCCGCCTTCGACGGCATCGAGCATCGCCAGGATCTGCACCGGCGCGTAGGCAAGGTCGGCATCGGTGAACGCGATCGTGCGGCCGGTCGCCGCGGCCACACCGACTCGCACCGCAGCCCCTTTGCCGCGATTTCGGGGCTGGACCACCACCTGATCCGCTCCGGCCGCCCTGGCGCGATCGGCGGTCGCGTCGGGCGAGCCGTCGTCGACGACGACGATCTCGAGATCGTCGGTTCGGTCGAGTTCGGCCAGGTCGGCCCGGATGCGCCGGACCGTGTCGGCGATCCGGGATTCCTCCCGGAAGGCCGGCACCACGACGCTGAGTCGCAGCGAGCCCGGCGGGTCCGGGCGTGGGGCCGGCTGGTCCTGTTCTCGGCGAACCGCCCGGAACAACACGAGGCGGTGGGCGAAGGCTCGGATCAGCGCCGCGAGCGCGAGTGCGGCGAGCTTGGCCACGGCCGGACGCAGCGAGTCGAGGGAGACGAACACCGCCATGTCGACGGCGCCGGCCACGAGCGCGACCGTGAAGAAGACGGGTGGTTGACGGATCCAGCGATCGAGCTGGTCGCCCCTGAGCGTCACCCGCGAATGGAGGGTGAGCGACGCGACCGATGCGATCACGAGTGCGACGAGGTCGGCCACGACCCGGGGCATTCCCGCCTCGGAGAGCCCCACCGCGAGCCCGTAGTCGACGACCGTGGCCGCGAGGCCGACGAGTGCGAATCGACTCGGGAGCGGGACGCGGTCGCCCACGGTCACCGGGAATCGACGTCCTCTGGCGGTGGCGCCGCGGCGGAGGAGTCGACCACGTCGAGCAGAATCCGCGCCGGGCCGAGCGCATTTGCTCGCAGGAGCGTCGTGCGTGCCAACCGCGGGATCGCCGCGAACAGCAACACGACGACGCCGACGACGGCCGGCCCGAACACCACCACCGACGCCGCGAGCTTGTCGCCGCCGGGGACGAGTCCGTCGACGCCGAGCACGGCGATGACGAAGAGCAGGAGCGACCATCCGACGAGCATGAACGAGGACCCGAGCGCGAGGAGACCGGATCGCTCGACGGCGGCGACCTCGCCGGAGATCCGCGCGAACTCGGTCCGATCGATCGTCCCGTCGCGGACGCCGTCGAGCACGGCGACCTGCGACGGCAGGACCTCGTCGAAGCCGGTCAGGTCCCACAGCGCCGCGCCGCCGTCGCGTTCGACGCGCCGGAAACGGCGACTGACGAACGCGAAGACCAATCCGATGAGGGTCAGACCCATACCGACCAATTCGATGCCCGAGCGTCCGTAGGTCAGCTCGACCTCGGTATCGGTCGGGATCACGACCATGAGGTTCGGGGCGACACGGTAGGGACCCTCGGCACCGGCGACGTCCCAGTTCGGGAAGTAGCTCGTCCGCACGAGCACCGGCAGACCGATCTGATCGACCTCGAAACGAATGGCCATGGTGTCGACCTCGACGTTGGAGACCTGGGCGACCTCGGAGTCGACGCTCGGCAGCCATTCATCGGAGATCTCCGCGAGTCTGCGCATCTCGACCACACGGTCGTCGGCGTCGAGCGCGGCGAGAAAGCCCTCGTCGTCGATGTCGTCGAGCGACGAGCGGGGCCAGTCGCTCGGGCCGTCGGCAGCGACCAGCGGGGTCTCGTGTCCGCTCTCCCACCAGGCCACGGTCGGGATGAGCCAGTCCTCGCCGCCGGCGTCGACGCCGTCGACGACCACCGGGAGATGATCGAGCCCCTCCACGACGGACTGGCCGTCGATCATGAAGATGACCCACGGGCCGCTCGTCGCGATCTCCGTGATGTCGTCGAGGGCGCGGGCCTGGGCGATGGCGGCTTCGGTCGCCGCCAGGTAGTAGCGCACACCCATCGTCCGCAGTCCTTCGACCCCCTTGGCGACATCGAGCGACGAGTACGGCATGTCGCGCATCGCCCGTGAGGGGCCCGCCGAGAGCTCGGACTGCAGGAGGAAGTGGTAGGGCGTGGTGGCCGAGGCCTCGAAGTAGAGACCCTCCATCGAACCGATGCAACCGTCGGTCCAGTGCGGGAGGAGCATCGGGGCCATCGGCGTGCCGTAGCCGCCGAGGCGATCGCCGTCGTACTCCCACAATGACTGGCCGCAACCGAACTCGCGCCCGACCTCGTCCATGGTGGCCACGAGGTTGCGATACTCCTCCGCAGTAGGACGCGCCTCGTAGCCGGTGAAGTTGTAGCGCATCCATCCTGGTCCGAGGTTGAGCTGGCTGGTGCCGAGACCACCCAACCAGTCGAGCCCGAACTCGGTGTTGCCGTCGTCGACGTAGAGGGATCCGGTGGGGAACGACCGGAGTGGGAAGGCCAGCGCCGTGATGATCACGATCGTCGCCAGCGCCGCCGGCGCCGCCGCCATCGCGGTCGGCCGATCGTGACGGATGTCGTCGGGGTTGCGCAGGTAGTCGGCGACCAGCCGGAAGATCTCCGAGAGCGCGATGCCGGCGAGCAGGTAGACCGAGAGGTAGTAGAAGGGCAGGATCCGCACGTTCCAGAGGCGTCCCTCGGGAAGCAGTAGGAAGATGACGGCGAAGATGCCGGCCGTCAACGTCAACGCCATCCCGAGCCGCACGCGGCGTATTCCGCAGATGACCGCGCCGATCAGCGCGAGGGCGATGAACACCTGGAGCGGGAGTTGGTTGTCGAGGAAGGTCTGCCCGCCGAAGTTGCCGCTGCGCGACCACAGTGCCTTGACGTAGTCGCGTTCCTTCCCCCAACCCATGTCGTTGAGGTACTTGGAGTTCCAGTAGAAGGGCAGTACCCAGAACGCCGACAGCAGGCCGGCGATCGGCCCCGCGACCAGCAACCACGAGATCTCGCGCCGACCCGGTCGCAGCAGAAGGAGGCTGGCCGTCACGACGAGCCCGAAGAACGCCGCGAAGAGGTGCGTGAGGCCGGCCAGCGCCAGCAGGCCGCCGGCCAGCACACGGTTGCGACCGGTCTGCATCCCTCGCGACGCGAAACCGATGTAGAGAACGGCGATCGAGAGCCCCATCGAGAAGGCGAACTCCCCCGCCATCGTCGACATGACGTTGCCGCCGTAGATGTTGTACGAGCGGTCGAAGAGGAACGGGAGCGTCATCACCGACAGCAGGGCGGGTCCGGGGAAGGCCAACCCGCCGAGTCGCCCCGCCGCATAGGCGGCCAGCGGGAGGGTCACGATGCCCGAGATCGCCACCATCTTCATCGCCACGCCGTAGGGAATCGGCACCACGAGGATGCAGGCGATCACGGCGAGGGCGGTGATGACCCCTCGCCACCGGCCCCGTGCGCGAGCGAGGTGGTGGACCAAGGAGCCGACCGCGAGGGGCAGGAGGATGCCGGAGACGGCGAGATCCATCGACGCGTCGTTGTAGGTGAACGGGTCGATGGGCGACCACGGGAGGATGCTCTCGGGATCGCGGAGCTGGCCGTCCCACCGCCACGACAGCGCGATGCTCAGCGCGCCGGCCCCCGCCATGCTCAGGATCCGTGCGGCGGGGTCGAGGCCGCGCCGCCGGGTGAGCTCGCCCACGGCGAGTACCAGCCCGACGAAGGCGTAGAAGTCGCTGTCGACCTGGAGCGGCCCGAGCGAGAACTCGATCCCGACGTTGACCATCACGATCGCGAGCGACGGGATGATCATGTAGAAGGTGAATGCCGGGAATCCGGCGTACCAATCGGGCGACCAGCCGGACAGCCGGAAATTGGGCAACAGCTCTTCCCGCAGGAACTTCGGGGCCCAGACATGGGCACCCATGTCGCCCCCCGTCGGGGTCGAGTCGACGAACCACGCCCACGGCGACATCGTCCACACCAGATAGAGGGTGACGAACGCGACGATGCCGGCCGTCGCAGCGGCGCGGCCGTCGAGGCGGCGGCGCGGCGGATCGGACCGCGCGGGGCTTGAGGTGGTCATGGCGCCCCTATCGTGCCACCGACGGCGGGTCTTCCGGTGACGGGTACCCTGCGGTCGCTACGGGGGTCCGTCAGCGACGGAAGCGGGCCCGCGGCGCCTGCGGTTCGCCGAGATCGCGGATCACGCCATCGAGGTTGGTCAGGCGGCCGTCGACCTGCCACCATCGCCGATCGCACTTCGCACAGCTGCACAGGGTTCGCTCCCCCGCGCCGACATTGATCGTGATCTGCACGAGCGGTGCGCTGCACCCAGGGCATTCCGAACTCGACATCTGCATCATTCCCCACGTCGTCCTTCGCTCCTCCTTCGGCGCGGAGAGTGACGGTGTGAGGCATATGTGGGGAAAATTGCACGTTGCGTGGTCGATTCCGACGCGCTCAGTAGATCTCTCGCAAAACGCCGACCACGGCGGTGGCGTTGAATCCGACATGGATCCAGATCGCCGTCCCGAGGCGACCGGTGCGGTGCAGGCCGAGCGCGGCGACGGCGCCGATCACGAAGAGCCCGGGGAACTGGAGCAGCTGGAGATGCGAGGCGGCGAAGATCGCCGACGATGCGGCGACCGCGGTGACGAGCGCGAACCGGCCGGCGCGCTCCATGTCGAAGATGCCTCGGAACAGCAGGCCGCGAAACACGATCTCCTCGGCCAGGGGCGCACCGATCACGACCATCACGACGAGCGCAGCCACGTCGATCGGACTGTTGGCGAGCGCGATGAGGTTCCTGGCCGGCTCCTCGAGTTCTTGTTGGTCGACGACGCGGCCGAGCGGCCAGTAGAGCAGGGGGACGAGCGCCACCTGCGTGACGATGCCGACCGCGAGGCCGGCGCCGAGGTCGACGGGACGCATCCCCCATCCCAGGTCGCGGCGCCAATCGAGGCCGCGGAAGCGAGACGCCAGCCAGGGCACACCGATGAAGCCGACCCACAACGGCGCGTTCACCGCCAACAACACCAGCATCGGGATGCGGTTGTGATCCGGCACGAGTCCCTGCCCGAACTGACCGGCGACACGACCGAGGTCGCTGCCGAGCGCGGCGGAGACGTCGAAGTCCCAGCCCCCACCGATGACGATGCCGCCTCCGATCAATTGCCCGAGGACGAAGCCGGTGCCGAGCGCGACGACCGCGAGGACCACGCGCCAGCTGGGGGCCGGCACCGTCGACGGTGCCGCCACTATCCGGCGTAGCGCAGGCGGTGCACCGTCGCGAGCGTCCGACGGTCGCGAAGATCCCACCCCTTGGGTGGCTGCGTACGGTCCGCATGGGGGGCACACAGGTCGTGATTCGCCGGCGAGTCCTCGGCGTGCAGGTCGTCGAGCCACACCGCCCGTTGGGCGTAGGCGTAGGAGAGCGTGGTGGTGGCCGGGCGGCCACAGCCGGGTCGGGCACAGCGTCGATTCACAAGCGGCATGGTAGTTGCCGATCAATCCAGGGACGGGGATCTCTGCGACCGCTCGGACCCGTCACAGGTCTACCCTCTACTCATGGCGTCCAACCCTCCTCCGCCCCCTCCGCCACCGCCTCGTAAGAACGAGAAGCCGGGAGGCGGCGCGCGTTCCGACGCCAACGGTTGGTCGCGCTACGCCGTGTGGATCCTCTTGGGTTCGGTCCTCGCGATCCTTGCGGTCAGCGTGCTGCTGCCCGGAGACGACCGCGAGTCGGTCGACTACTCGTTCTTCCTCGAGCAGGTCAATCGTGGCGATGTCACCGATGCCGTCTACGACAACAACGACGGTGGCATCGATTTCACGACCGCGACCGGCGATTTCCACACGGTCGGACCGATTCCCCTCCCCGACGAGGACAGCGCGCTCATCCGCGACCTGACCACCCTCGAGTTCAAGACGCCGCAGCCCAGCTTCTGGATGTCGATCCTCCCGCTGCTGCTCCCCATCGGTCTCATCATCCTCTTCTTCGTCTGGATGCAGCGACGGGCCCAGGGGCAGATGGGCAACATCATGTCGATCGGTCGCAGCAAGGCGAAGACCTACTCCACCGAGCGGCCCGGCACGACCTTCGACGATGTCGCCGGCTACGAGGGCGTGAAACGGGAGATCACCGAGGTCGTCGACTTCCTGAAGCACCCCGACCGTTTCGCCGAGATCGGGGCCCGCATCCCCAAGGGCGTCCTGCTCGTCGGGCCGCCGGGCACCGGCAAGACCCTCATCGCCAAGGCGGTCGCCGGCGAGGCCGGGGTGCCGTTCCTGTCCGTCACCGGTTCGGACTTCATGGAGATGTTCGTGGGGGTCGGCGCCAGCCGCGTCCGCGACCTGTTCGACTCGGCCCGCAAGTTGGGCAAGGCGATCATCTTCATCGACGAGATCGACTCCATCGGCCGCAAGCGCGGCGCCGGTCTCGGCGGCGGCCACGACGAACGTGAGCAGACGCTCAACCAGATGTTGGCCGAGATGGACGGCTTCGAGGCGACCGAGGGCATCGTGATGATGGCGGCCACCAATCGGCCCGACATTCTCGACCCGGCGCTGCTGCGTCCGGGTCGCTTCGATCGTCAGGTGATCGTGCCGCTGCCCGAGCTCGAGGACCGCAAGAAGATCCTGGCGGTTCACCTCAAGGGCAAGCACACCGCCGACGACGTCGACGTCAACGTCATCGCCCGCGGCGCACCCGGCATGTCGGGCGCCGATCTCGCCAACCTCGTCAACGAAGCCGCCCTCTTCGCCGTGCGCCGTGGTGGCGACACCGTGACCGCCGCCGACTTCGATGCCGCCCGCGACCGCGTCCTTCTCGGCATCGAGCGCCAGTCGATGGTGCAGAGCCAAGAAGACCTCGAGCGCACCGCCTACCACGAGGCCGGGCACGCCCTGTGCGCCGCCGTGCAGGAAGGCCACGATCCGGTCCACAAGGTGACCATCATCCCGACGGGCATGGCCCTCGGTGTCACGATGACCCTGCCCGCCGAGGATCGCCACACGATGGACAAGACCGAGGCCGAGCAACGCATGGTCATGGCGATGGGCGGCCGCGTGGCCGAGTCGCTCGTCTTCGATGAGTACTCGTCCGGCGCGGCCAACGATCTCCAGCAGGCGACCAACATCGCTCGTCGCATGGTCACCGAATGGGGCATGAGCGAGGCCGTCGGGCCGATGTCGCTCTCCGATGGCGGTCCGGTCTTCCTCGGCGAAGACATGATGCAGTCCCGGTCGCACTCCCCCGACACCGCCCGACTCGTCGACGACGAGGTCCGCCGAATCCTGATCCAGGCCGAGGACGGCTGTCGTGAGCTGCTCGTCGAGTACCGCAACGGCCTCGATCTGATCGCCCGGGCGCTGCTCGAACACGAGACCATCTCGGGCGCCGAGGTCTCGCGCCTCATCGACGTGTCGAAGGCCGGACCCCTGGTGGCCGAGCCCGAGGCACAGCCGGCCGAGGTCGCCGGACTCGACGACAACTGAGCATGGACCGGGTCCTCCTGGTGCTCGGTGGTGTGGCGATCGCCGGGTTCATCGCGGCGCTGCTCGGACGCTCGGCTGCGGCCCCTGCGGCCAACACCCATCACATCCCGCGCCACCTCGACCGCAACGACTTCTCACGACCGGATGCGCCCTGGCTCGTCGCCGTCTTCACGTCGGCCACCTGCGACACCTGTCGGGGAGTGTGGGAGCGGGCCCGGCACCTCGAGAGCGATCAGGTCGCGGTGGTCGAACTCGAAGTGGGGGCCGAGAAGGCACTCCACGATCGCTACAGGATCGACGCCGTTCCGACGCTCGTCATCTGTGATGCCACCGGGGAGGTCAAGCGGGCCTTCCTCGGACCCACCACCGCCACCGACCTGTGGGCCGCCGTCGCCGAGGTCCGTGAACCAGGGTCGGTCCCGCCCGACTGCCACACCGGCGAGATCTAGCCGAGCGGCACCGCCTCGGCGCCGCTGATCATCGCCACCAGCTGCACGTGGAGCGAGACATCGACCAGCTCGCGCCCGACCACGACCGGTTCCGACGACTCGATCACGGCGATCGGACGCTCCTCGGCGCCACCGTCGACGAGCAGGTCCTCGGATGCGATCACGGCTCGACGGAGCGGAGCGATCTCGATGTCGGCGATGGTCCGGGTCTCGCCGCCGATCAGGACCGACGCCGTCACGTTGGCGATACCGGTGGCCGACGGGTTGTAGATCACGATGCCACCGGCGTCGTTCTCGAGCGGGGCGACCCAGCGCACCGCAGCCGAGTCGGCTCCGACGGTCGCCGAGTAGTTCGTCACCCGACCGTCACCCAGCGGAAGGGAGCTCTCGCTCATGACCGCAACCGGAAGACCGGTGAGGGATCGGGCGACGATCGACATCGACTCGACACCGTCGAGTCGGGTCTCGTCGGCCAGCGGGATCTGCACCCCACGACCGGGGCGGATGGTCAGCAGCACGGGATCGAACACGACGTCGCCGTCGGTGACGATCTCCAGATCGACGTCCGCCGTCTCGGTTCGCGACGGATTCACCACCGTGATCGTGTCGTCCCGGCTGCCCCGGTGCACCACCGGGAGGAACCAGACCGGCGCGATGTCGGCGCTCGCCGGGGTCACGGCGAGCCCGGCGAGGGTCTCGCTCTGGACGACCTGGATTCGTGAGACGGCCACGCGACCGGCGACGACGTCGATGACCGCACTCACGCGGCCCGCGATGGTGACCTCCTCGGTGATGTCGATCGCGACGACCCGACGGGCCGGCACCACGATTCCGGTGACGGACTGCACACCCACATCGGCGTCGAAGACGATGTCGAGCACCGCATCGTCGAGGAACGGGTTGAGCACCAACAGCGCCATCTGCTCACCGAACTCGGAACCGGTACGGGTCGCCCCCGACGCGACCACCCAGGTCGTCGACGTCCGGGAATGGCACGGCGCTCGGTCGACCCCGATCGAATCGCCGGCGGCCGCGGCCGCGCCGACATAGGTCTGCTCCACGACCAGTTCGCCCGACTGGACCTCGACGACCGCTCCCATCCAGTCCGACTCGGTGACGAGGTCGGCGAGCCGGACCAGCCGACGCTCGCCGACCTCGACGATCTCCTCTGACTCTCGGGCATCCACACCGGAGCCCGCGCGAATGCCCGAGACGAGTGCCGCGGCCGGCGTCGAACCCACATTGACGAGCTCGAGTCCGACATCGGCGATGCCCCCGGGTCCGGATCCACCCGGGCAGAACCAGATCCCGTTGGGTTCGACCGTCGGCACCGAACTCATCCTGGGCTCCACCACCTCGGCGGTGGGGCGCTCGTTGCCATCGACGACGAACCCGGTGACGAGCGATGCCACCACCACGCCGACGACGAGGATCCGGGCGAGCCTCATCGGACACTCCGACGGCCACCGAGCCGAAGACGGGCCACCACCACGAAGGCGAGCACGAACGCGAACGCCTGGAAGAGCAGGGCCGCTTGGCGCCACACCGGGGTGTCGTAGCTGAGCAACGCTTCACCGCCCCGGTCGGGCAGGAAGGCGGTCGCCCAGCCCAGACTCCGCCGACGGCCCGTGCGGTCACCCTCGACCTGCAACTTCCAACCCGTGTCGGGGCTCTGAGCCAGGTAGATCTCGGTGCCCTCGGGGACGAGGCCGCTGACCTCGGTGTCGCGGCCGCTGAGCACACCCACGGTGCCGACGAGCGGCGCGGCGGCCAGATCGGCGACGTTCTCGCGCCCGTCATCGAACCCCACGCTCGCGGCGGCGCGCACACTGCTCCACTCGGTGTTGACATAGAGCGCCATGGCGGTGTTGATCCCCTCGACACGTCGCAGATCGAGTTGACGGGCGAAGGACTCCGCAACGAGTGGGTCGACCTCGCGTCCGGTGGTACTGAACGGTGCCGGCGCGAGACGATCGAGCACCACGATGTAGCGGATGCCCAAGCCGCCGAGGGTTCGACCGAGTCGCATCGTCTCGCCGTCGAACGCCGACCCGAGCAACGCGGGGACGAGGGCGGCGGCGCCCTCGTCGGCGGCCGGTCCCGCATCGGCCACGATCGGCAATCCGTCGAAGCTCGTCGACCAGGCCAGCGTGTCGGTCAATGAACGACCACCTCCCGGGATGTTCTCCGGAGCGGCGATCCACAACACCCGATAGCTCCCACTGTCGGCGGGATCGGCGAAGGGAAGGGCATCGCTGAAGTCGCCGCGCGGAAGATCCCAGCGTCCGCTCTCGGCGAGCGCGAGGGTCGGGATGGACGCGAGGAAGGCGCCCAGGATCGCCATCGGGAGCAACGCCTGGCGCCAACCGAACCCGGCTCGACGCATGTCGTGCTCGGCGACGGCAACGGCCGCACCCGTGGCGAGCGCGACACCGGCAGCCGCGGGGGCGAGCAGCAGGGCGGGATCGGGCAGCCCGAACGGGAGCACCCCCCACGACGCCGCCCAGACCAGCGCCCACGACGCCAGGGCGACCATCCAGCCCCGTGCCGCGAGCGTGAAGCGCCACGAACGGCCGACGAGCACCGCCAGGGCCAGCGGCACGGCCAGCAGGTAGGTCAGCGGGGATGCGTCGGCGGTGCCGACCGCGAAGGCGACGATGTCGCCGAGCGCGAGATCGGTGGCACCGCCGCTCCGACCGTCGGCGAACGGTGCCCAGGAAACACCGGTCGACAGCTGGTCGAGTACCTGGGGAAGCGCCATCGCCGCAGCGACGACCGCGCCCATCACCGTGACGGCGAACAGGCGGACGAGACCGTTCATGCGCCCCGTCAGCAGCGCCGCGAGGAGGATCCCGGCGAGGCTCGGGACGACGACCACCACCACTGCGGGGTCGAACAGGGTCGCGACCCCGAGCGACACGCCGAGACCGGCGGCCGTGCCGACCGCCGACTTCCACGGGCCGGCGACGCTACGGAACGGCGATGTCGCCTCTCCGTGCAACAACGCGGCCAGTACCCACGGCGCCACCGCGTAGCCGTAGAGACCGGCGATCGAGGCCGATTCGATCGCCACCCACGGGAGCGGCACCACCGCGTACGCGAGCAGGGCGCCGGTCTGAGCCCGCCGCGAACCGGTGACGACGAGCATCCGCCAGGCACCGAGGAGACCCGCGAGCACCGGCCCGAGAATCCACGCCAGACGAACGAGTCCGGCGGCCCCTCCCGACAGCCAGGTCAGGACCGCGATGGGCACCACCCCGCTACGGGGGGTGCCCGGACTCCCGAGGTCGCGATGGCGCCACCCGCTCCACCACTCCCCGACCAGATCGCCCGATGAGCCCCCGAACCCGAGGAAATCACCCACCGCGGGGACACCGTCGGAGATGAGGGTGCGACTGCCGAACAGCACGAACAGCACGACGATTGCGGCGCTCAGCGCGGCGATCCGGGCCGTACCCGTGCGCATGACCGTGCGGATCTGCTGGTCGTTGGTCCGCCGGCCGATCTGTCCCCGCACGAACGCGTTGATCCGAACGCTGCCACCTTCCTGCATCGCCCGAACGTCGCCGTGACGGGCCCGGATGAGGGGTCGCAGCGCCCGCCGTCGCGACCGCACCTCGCCGAGACGACGGATGTTCCAGAGCCAGGAGGACAACACGTCTCGCACATGTGAGATGCGACCGGTGAGCAGCGCGAGACCGGCCTCGCCCAGCGAGAGCAGTGCGAGCATCGGCAACGTCAGGAGCAACGAGAGCCGGCTCCCGGTGACGAGCACGGTTCGGAGTTGGTTTCGCGCCCTTGTTCGGCGGATGTCGTCGACCCCGGTCCGACCGTAGAGGTCCTCGCGGTGACGGACCCGGGCGTCGGGTACGACGAGCACCCGTGCCCCGAGCAGGTGCGCTCGCCAACACAGGTCGATGTCCTCACCCCGGTAGGGGATGCCGGGGTCGAAGCCGCCGAGCGAGCGAAACAGACCGGTGCGGACCAGCATGCACGCCGACGGGAGCGCGAAGACGTCGGCGACGGCGTCGTGCTGCTCCTGATCGAGCTCTCCGGGATCGACGATGTCGGCCGCGACCGCGAATCGATCGACGCTGTAGCCGACATGCTGGAGACGATCGGTGCGATACCAATCCACGAGCTTGGGCCCGGCCACTCCCGCGTTGGACCGCAGGGATTCGACGACCAGCTGCCGCACTGCGTCGGGTGCGAGGGCCACATCGTCGTGGCAGAGCAGGAGAAACGCCGGGTCGATGTCGGTGTCGAGGATCGCGTTGGCCGCTTGGGAGAAACCGACGGTGTCGCCCGCATCGACCACCGACGCTCCCGGAAGGGCGGCGTGGACGCGACTGTCGAGAGTTCCCGTGCTGCCTGCATCGACGACCAGCACCGACAAGCGGCCGTAGTCCTGGGTCGCGAGGCTCTCGAGCGTCTCCTCGAACCAGTCGCCGGGGTCGTGGGCGACAACGACGGCAACCACCGAAGGGGTTGCGTCGCGAGGCGAGGAGTCGGGTGTGTCGGCCACGATCGGCGAGGCTACCGCCCCACCGTCGCGCGGCGGGACCACCACGAACGGGTTCCGACCGGCGCGGGTTGAGACACCCGCGACCCAGCCGTAGAGTCATCGCCGATGCCCGGCTGCCTGGCGACTCGCGCCCTTCCCTCTTCCATTGGCGCCGCCTGAGATGCGCGCCCTGGTCACGGGGGCCAACGGTTTCGTTGGGACCCACCTCGTCACTCACCTTCGGGCGTGCGGAGACGATGTCGTCGAGTCGGCGGTCGACATCACCGAACGCGAGCGCCTCGCGGAGAGCGTTGCCCGCCATCGACCCGACGTCGTCTACCACCTCGCGGCCCAGGCCGATGTCGGCGGATCATGGGCCGATCCGATTCCCACCCTCCGGGTCAACGTCGAGGGCACGCTCAACGTGCTCGATGCCGCGGTCGCGGCCGGCGTGCGTCGCGTCCTGGCCGTCACCAGCGCCGACATCTACGGACCGGTGGCCGATGCCGACCTGCCACTGACCGAGGACCAACCGGTTCGTCCGGTCAGCCCATACGGTGCGAGCAAGGCCTCGGCCGACATCATGTGTCTGACCGCCGGCCTCGCGCACGGACTCGAGGTCGTTCGGGCTCGCAGCTTCAACCATCTCGGCCCCGGGCAGAACGACAAGTTCGTCGCCAGCGCCATCGCCAGCCGGATCGTCGACAACGAGCGCAGCGGCGAGACCGTCGTTCGCGTGGGCAATCTCGAGGCCCGACGCGACTTCACCGACGTCCGCGACGTGGTCCGGGCCTATCGGCTCCTGATGACCGATGGCGACGCCGGCGAGGTCTACCACGTCTGTTCGGGTGTCGACCGACCGATCCGTGAGCTCGCCGAGCTGCTGATCTCGATCTCGGGACGCGAGATGGAGCTGGTCGCCGATCCCGACCTCTTCCGCCCGGTCGACCTCAAGGTGCTCCGCGGTGATTTCTCGAAACTCCGGCAGGCCACGGGTTGGTCCCCCGAGATCGACATCCGGACCACACTCGCTGATCTCCTGCACTTCTGGCGCACTCACCCCGAGGGCGTCGAACGTCCCCTGATCACCTGACCGCAGTACCAGTTCTCTCGAATCCCGTTCTCTCGAAACCAGCTCTCTCGAAACCAGATCTCTCGAAACCAGCAAGGACCAACGTGGCCAAGCGCGCACTCATCACCGGCATCACCGGACAGGACGGCTCCTATCTCGCGGAGTTCCTGCTCGAAAAGGAGTACGAGGTGATCGGCATGGTTCGCCGATCGAGCACCGTCAACTTCGAACGGATCGCCCACATCCAGGACCGGATCCGGTTCGTTCCCGGCGACCTGCTCGACGAGGTCTCGATGATCGAGATTCTGCGGACGTACCGGCCGGTGGAGGTCTACAACCTCGCCGCCCAGTCGTTCGTGCAGACATCGTTCGGTCAGCCGGTCCTGACGGGCGAGACCACCGCGCTCGGCGTGACCCGGCTCCTCGACGCCATCCGCCTCGTCGACCCCGAGATCCGGTTCTACCAGGCCAGTTCCTCGGAGATGTTCGGCAAGGTCCAGGAGGTCCCCCAGACCGAGTCGACCCCCTTCCACCCCCGCAGCCCCTACGGGGTCGCCAAGGTCTACGGGCACTGGATCACCGTGAACTATCGCGAGAGCTACGGCCTGCACGGAACGTCGGGCATCCTGTTCAACCACGAATCGCCCCGCCGCGGCATGGAGTTCGTGACCCGCAAGATCAGCCATGCGGTCGCCCAGATCAAGCTCGGCAGGATCGACGAGTTGCGCCTCGGCAACCTCGACGCGAAGCGGGACTGGGGATTCGCGGGCGACTATGTCGATGCCATGTGGCGGATGCTGCAGCGCGACACACCGGAGGACTACGTCATCTGCACGGGCGAGACGCATTCGGTCCGTGAGTTCTGTGAGCTGGCCTTCTCCCACGTCGATCTGAACTGGGAGGACCATGTCGTCATCGACGAGACGTTCATGCGTCCGGCCGAGGTCGACCTGCTGGTCGGCGACGCGTCGAAGGCGGCCGACGAGCTCGGCTGGGTCCCCGAGACCTCGTTCGCCGATCTGGTCCGCATGATGGTCGATGCCGATCTCGACCTTCTCGAAGGACGCCTTCGCGGCCTCGCGTGATGCACACCGTGCTGGCCGGCGGCGTCGGAGCCGCCCGGTATCTCCGTGGTGCGCTGGAGGCCTTCGAGCCGTCGGAGGTAATTGCGATCGTCAACGTCGGTGACGACGTGACGATGCACGGGCTTCGGATCTCGCCCGATCTCGACACCTGCACCTACACCCTCGCGGGGGCCATCGATCCGGAACGGGGCTGGGGCCTCGTCGACGAGTCGTGGCAGGCGATGGCCGAGCTCGGCCGCTACGGCGGCCCGAACTGGTTCGGTCTCGGCGACCGCGACCTCGGAACCCACCTGTACCGCACCGGACGACTCGCCGCGGGTGTGTCGCTCACCGAGGTCACCCGGGAGATCACCGAGGCATGGGGGCTCCGGTGCCGTCTGCTGCCCGTCACCGACGACCCCATGGAGACCCGGGTCACGCTGGCCGATGGCACGGAGATCGGTTTCCAGGAGTACTTCGTGCGCCTCCAACACGATGTCGAGGTTCGGTCCGTGCGGTTCGCGGGGGCCGACGATGCCGTCCCGACGGCCGAGGCCCTCCGGGCCATCACCGACGCGGCGACGCTGGTCATCGCGCCGAGCAACCCGATCGTCTCGATCGGTCCGGTGCTCGCCGTCCCGGGAGTCGCCGACGCGGTCACGGCCCGCCGATCCCACAATGTCGCGGTGTCGCCGATCATCGGCGGCAAGGCGCTCAAGGGACCGGCCGACCGGATGCTGCGCGAGCTCGGCGAGGAGGCGACCGTCGTAGGCGTCGCTCGCCGCTATCGAGACCTCGCGGCCACGCTCGTGATCGACGAGGTCGACGCCCACCTCGTCGACGAGATCGAAGACGTCGGCATGCGCGCCATCGCCATGCCGACGATCATGTCCGAGCCCGGCGTCGCCGCGGCCCTCGCCCGCGCGTGCCACGAGGCAGGAGCAACCCCATGACATCGCTCGAGATCATCCCGATCACCGGCATCGGCGAGGTGCGCCCCGGCGACGACCTCGCCGATCTGATCATCGCGGCCGACACCGAGGTGCTCGACGGCGACTGCCTGGTGATCACCCAGAAGGTCGTCTCGAAGGCCGAGAACCGGCTGGTCGACATCGACCCCGACGATCCGCTGTCGCACAAGCCTCTCGTCGAACGCGAATCGGTACGCGTGCTGCGCCGCCGGGGCGAGCTCATCATCTCCCAGACCCACCATGGCTTCGTCTGCGCCAACGCCGGGATCGACCTGTCCAACGTCGAGCGTGGTCAGGCGGCGCTCCTGCCCGTCGACAGCGACCGCTCGGCCCGAGGGATCAAGGACCGCCTCAAGGCCCGAGCCGGACTCGACGTGGCGATCATCGTCAGCGACACCTTCGGTCGCCCCTGGCGCCGTGGGGTCACCGACGTGGCGATCGGCTGCGCCGGCATCGGCGCGATCGTCGATCTGCGCGGCACCACCGACGCCCTCGGGCGCGAGCTCATGGTCACCGAGGTCGGCGTGGTCGACGAGATCGCATCGGCCGCTGATCTCGTCATGGGCAAGGCGGAGGGCATCGCCGTCGCGATCGTCCGAGGACTTCCGCCCGAGTGGTTCCGGCCCGGAAGTGTCGTCGACGAGATCGTCCGCGATCCGGCCGACGACCTCTTCCGGTAGCGCCACCCTTCCGATCGCCGCCCGGGTCGGGCTAGACGTAGCCGTTCGGATTGTTGGACTGCCATCGCCAGTGATCGCGCAACATCTCGTCGAGGCCGCGCGTCGCCCGCCATCCGAGGAGTTCGGCGGCTCGCTCGGTCGCGGCCCAGGTCTCGGCGATGTCGCCCGGGCGCCGCTCGACGATCTCGTAGGGGATCGGCGTACCCACCGCTGCTCCCGCCGCTTCGATCACTTCGAGCACACTGTTGCCGACACCCGTGCCGATGTTGACCGGCGTTGCCCCGCGGAGCCCACCGGCGAGCGCATCGAGCGCGGCGACGTGGGCCTCGGCCAGATCCATCACGTGGATGTAGTCGCGCACGCCCGAGCCGTCGCGGGTGGGATAGTCGGCGCCGAACACCCGCACCTTGTCGAGACGTCCGACGGCGACCTGCATCACGAACGGCACCAGATTGTTGGGAATCCCCGTGGGGTCCTCGCCGATCGAACCGCTCGGATGGGCGCCGACCGGGTTGAAATAGCGCAGGAGCACCACATCGATCGGCAGCGCACGGGCCGCGTCGGCGAGAATCTGCTCGCTCATGTACTTGGTCCAGCCGTAGGGGCTCTCCGCACCCGTCGGGGCCGCCTCGGTGACGGGATTCTCCTCCGGCTGTCCGTAGACGGTGCACGACGAGGAGAACACCAGGCGGCCGACTCCGTGTGCCGCCATCGCATCGGCGAGGTTGATCGTCGAGCCCAGATTGTTGCGGTAGTAGTCGAGGGGCTTCTCCACCGACTCCCCCACCGCCTTGTACGCGGCGAAGTGCACGACCTCGTCGATGTCGTGGGTCGAGAAGACCCGGTCGAGGGTCTCGGTGTCGAGGAGATCACCCTCGACGAACACGAGGTCCGGTGTGGTGAGGGACCGCACCGCATCGATGGCCTTGACAGAGGCGTGCGAGAGGTTGTCGATCACGACGACATCGCGGCCCGCCTCGTGGAGCGCGACGGCGGTATGCGATCCGATGTAGCCGGCCCCGCCCGTGACGAGAGTGGCCATCAGTCGCTCTCCGGCACCCTTGCGCCGGTGAGGGTGGCACCGGCATCGACGGTGACGTCGGCGCCGATCATCGACAGGCCGGTGATCTCCGCCCGCTCGCCCACCACCGCCCGGGGACCGATGATCGATCCGTCGATCACGGCGTCGGCGCCGACCGCGGCACCGGTCGACACCACCGCGTTGCGCACGACGGCGCCGTCGGCGATCGATGCGCCGTCCATGACCACCGAGTGCTCGACCGTCGCCCCGGCCGCCACGGACGCACCGGCCGCGACCCCGCGGACCTTCTCGCCGCGCACCCCGTCGAGGAGGTCCATCTGGACCTGCAGGTAGGTCAGCGGTGTGCCCGCGTCGACCCAGTAGGCCTCGGACTGCACCGCCCAGAGGCCGCCGTCGGCGACGATGGCCGGGAAGGTCTCGCGTTCGATCGACACCCGGCGGTCGGGGGCGATCCGTTCGAGCACACTCGGCTCGAGCACATAGGTCCCCGCGTTGATCCAATTGGTCGGCGCCTCACCGGGAGGCGGCTTCTCGACGAAGCCGAGAACCCGGCCCGCGTCGTCGGTCGGCACCACGCCATAGCGCGACGGATCGTCGACCGGGGTCAGGGCGATGGTGCCCTCCGCGCCGACCTCGTGATGACGGGCCCACAGCGCGCCGACATCGAGGTCGGTGAAGACGTCGCCGTTGACGACGATGAACGTCTCGTCGATCCTGGCTGCCTGCGCCGCGAACCGCACGGCACCGGCTGTGTCGAGCGGTTCCGGCTCGACGGCGTAGCGCACGGCGACGCCAGCGCACGTCGCGTCGGGATACGCCTCGCGGAACACGTCTTCTTTGTACCCGAGCGACAGCGTGACCTCGTCGACGCCGTGGCGACCCAGGCCTCGGATCACGTGCTCGAGCATCGGCCGGTCGATGACCGGCAGCATCTGCTTGGGTGTGGTGAGGGTGAGTGGGCGCAGGCGGGTGCCGAAACCACCGACGAGTACGACTGCCTTCATCACCGCTCCTCCACGGTCGTTCGCCGCCTCACTTCCGGGGCGAGACGCCGATCACTCGCTGTTCGACGAAGAGCCCGTGTCGCCACTGTCGGTGGCCTCGGCATCGTCGGCGGGAGCCTCGGTGGTCGTCGTGGTGGTGGTGGTCGTCGAGTCGTCGGTCGCGTCGACCTCGGGGTCGGGCAGGCCGAGGTCTTCACTCTCCAGGTTGGTCGTGCCGGTGCTCAGGTCGAGCTGGGCGAGCACTTCCGCCGACGGTGCCGGGGCATCCTCGCCCACGGGGACCTTCGCGATGGTGAACGCTTCGCGTTCGCCCAGGAATCGGATGTCGGCGAAGTCGGAGCGGTAGGTCGTCTCCATCTCCACACCGTCGGGACCGTCGACCGTCCACCGGGTGACCACGATCTCGCTGTCGGCACCGTCACAGCCGGTCGAGTTGTCGATCGGCACGAAGTCGGCATCGAACGAGCCCGTGGCGTCGATCACGTCCTCGGTGACCACGAGACCGGAGGAGTCGAAATAGACGCCGAGGCGTGCATCGGTTCCGGTCGCACTGCTGTTGAACGGATGGATGTGGATGAGGCCGTCGGCATGGGTGTGGATGCCGTCGGGGTCGGTCTGGGTCTGGATGGCGCTGCGCACCGTGCCGCAGTCGTAGACCTCGTAGGCCGAATGCCAGTGATCACTGCGGAACGGGGCGACCTGCTCCTCACGAGACGACCGAGCGGCGAGAACGAGACCGATGCCGAGGACGACGACGGCCAGCACCAGCAGCGGGAACCCGCGCTCACGCTTCTCGCCGACACCGCGCGAAGAGGCAGCCGCTCGCGCTGCTCGTTGGACCTTCTTGGAAGAACTTGCCTTACCCACGAGCGACCACGCTAGCGGTCGGGCCGACCACTACTGCGCGCACCCTGTGGGATTCGTTCAGCGGCCGTGGCGGAGGTCGTCGAACAGTTCGACGTAGGCGGCGGCGACACCGGCCGGCGAAACCCACTCCTCGACGAAGGCCCGACCCCGCTCCCCCATTCCCACGCGATCGGCGGCGGCGAGCATCTCGACGGCGGCCGCGAACGCGGCGGGGTCCTCGGGCTCCACGGCCACCCCGGCGTCGATCGACCGGACGACGCGCACGACCTCGGTGCCGTCGTCGACCGCAGCGAGCACCGGGCGTGCGGCCGCCAGGATCGAGTACAGCTTCGAGGGGACCGACGAGCGACCGAGACCGCGCCGCAAGGCGATCACGTGGATGTCACCGGCGGCCAGCACCTCGGGGAGTCGCTCGACAGGCTGGAGATCGACGAACCGGACGTTGTCGAGGTCGGCCGCGTCCTCCTCGAGCCCGGGACGCGTCGAACCGCCCCCGTTGATCACGAACAGGAGGTCGTCACGGTGCCGCAGGGCGCGCGCCGCGTCGATCATGAGACCGAGGGGCTGGCTGAATCCGAGATTGCCCGCGTACATGACGACCGTGCGATCACCGAGACCGAACTCGTCGCGATACCCGTTGGCCCGCGGACCCGGCACGATCCGGGCCGTGTCGACGAAGTTCGGGATGACCCGCACCTCGGTGCCACCTCTTCCGGCGAGCTTCTCCTCGACGTTGTCGCGCAGGTCATCCGACAGGACGGTGACCGCGTCGGCCCGCCGATAGATGAACCGTTCGAGCCAGCGCAACACTCGGATCACCCTCGGGCTCGAGATCGCCCCGACCTCGACGGCGACATCGGGGAACACGTCCTGGATGTTGAAGACGAACGGCGCCCGTCGCGCCCGGGCCGCCACCCACCCGGCGAGTCCGAGTGTCAACGGCGGCGACATGGCCAGCACGACATCGGGTCGGCGGCGTTGGAACAGCGAGAAGATGCCCGCCAGCACCGTGAACCCGGCGAATCCGGCGGCCCGGGCCGGGATGTTGCGCTTGTCGGTGGGGAACGGATGGACGCGGGTGATGCGACCCCACGGTGTGGTCTCGCGGCGTACGAGGCGACCCGCCCATCCCGGCTCGATGGCGTGTGACGTGTACCAGGGAAGCGACGTCACGATCTCGAGCTCGTGGCCGGCATCGGCCAGACGGTGGGCGATCTCGCTGATGACCACGCCCGTCGGAGCCACGTCGGGCTCGAAGTGGGGGCAGATCACCAGGATTCGCACGGGCGGCAGCCTCGCACAACGAGCGGGGGCGAGTCGACGACCGTCAGCTCACCGCTCGCCACGCGTCGATCAACCGCTCGGCGGCCGCCTTCGGGCTCCAGTGCTCGGCGCGGGCTCGGGCCCGCGCCACCCGGGCCTCGACATCGGCGCCCCCGTGCAACGAGGCGACGATCGCCTCGGCCCAACGGTCCGGGTCCGCCCCGTCGACCAGCAGGCCCGTGTCGCCGATCACCTCGGGCAGTGCGGTGGCGTTGGACGCCACCACCGGAACGCCGGCCCGCATCGCCTCCAACACCGGCAAGCCGAATCCTTCGTAGGCGGACGGAAAGGCGAGGACGTCGGCCTGGCGATAGAGGCCCCGCAGACGTGCCGCCGACACGCGCCCGGGCCGAACCACCCGAACCGGCGACCGCTCGATCGCAGCCTGCACGGCCGCCTCCGCCCGCCCGGTACCCCCGGTCAGCACCAGCGTGACGTCGTCGTCGAGCCCAGCGAGCCGCTCCATGGCTGCGAGCAGGAGTTCGTGACGCTTGTGCGGGTGGGTCACGGCCGGATAGAGCACGACCGCACCGTCGCCGAGCCCGTCGACCTCCGCGGCGTTCGCCTCGATGTGGTCGGCGGCGTCCCATGTCGACGACACGGGCCGTACATCCGCCGGGTCGGCGCCGAGCAGTTCGACCACGGTCGACGCGACCCACTCCGACGGCGTCAGCACCATGCGGGCCGCCCGCACCGACCGGGGAAGCACGAAACCGAGGTAGTGCCGCTTGACGGCGGAGAAGTTCTCCGGCATCTGGAGCGGCTGGAGGTCGTGGATGGTGACGATGTCGTTGCCGTGGTTCCGCGCCGGTACCCGTCCGCCGAAGTGATGGACGACGTCGGCGTCACGGGTGGCCCGGTGGACGATGGTCGATTCCGACGCGATCCGCCAGGGTCGCATCGTCTGTGGGCCGCGCAACGTCACGCACTCGGCGGCCCGCAACCCCGGGTGGGCGGCGAAGAGTGCCGGCGCCCCGATCACGCGCAGGTCGATGTCGGCCGGCGCGGCGGCGATGACCGCCGACAGCAGCCGAATCGTGTATTCCTCACTTCCCCCGACCCGACCGGGCACCAGCCAGGCGAGATTCGCCGCGACCCGGATCATCCCCGCGCCCGCTCGTAGGCGGCCTCGGTGCGCTCGGCGGTCCTGTCCCACGTCATCGACTCGGCACGCCGTCGGCCGGCCTGCGCGACCTGTGCGCGGCGTCGGTCGTCGCCGAGCAGATCCCCGATGGCCGCAGCCAACGCGTCGACGTCGGTCGGGTCGACGACCACTCCGGCATCGCCGACGATCTCCTCGGTCGAGGTACCGGCGCTCGTCACCACCGCCGTCCCCTGCGCCATGGCCTCGAGCACCGGCATCCCGAACCCCTCGAGCAGGCTCGGGAGCGCGAACACCGAGGCGAGGTCGAACAGCACCGCCAGATCGTCGGCGGGCACCTGCCCGATGTGGCGGACATGGGTGGGAGCGACGATCTCTTCGACGTCGATCCCCCATCCGGCAGGACCCGCGAGCACGAGCGGCACCTCGCCGTCGACACGGCGGACCGCCTCCACCAGCGCCGGCAGGTTCTTGCGAGGCTCCGCACTTCCCACCCAGAGCACGAAGGTGTCCGGCAGGCCGTAGGTGCGACGCACGCGCTCGCGGTCCGGGTCGGTCACCTCCGCCGGGGCGACACCCCACGGCACGACGACGATCCGGTCCGGGGCGACCCCGTGCGCGGCGCAGTCGTCCGCCGTGACCTGCGATGGCACCATGATCACCCCCGCGGTGGCCCGGGCCAGATCGAAGCTGCGGGTCATGAAGGACACACCGTGGCGGGTGAAGTGCTCCGGCCGGTGCAGGAAGGCGAGGTCGTGGACCGTCACCGCCAGCGCGGCGCGCCCCGGCGGGGGGACGACGCCGCCGGTGGCGTGGACCACGTCGACCGGCCCGACCCACCGTCCGAGGGCCGGACGACGGAACCGATGCCACGACTCGTACAGGACGCGACGCCCGAGGGGAAGCTGCACGACCGGGATGGTCGGCGTCGCGAGGGTCGACGGCGACTCGCGATGGTGGGCGGCGACCCCGACGACGTCCCAGTTCCCGCGACGAGCGATCGCGTCGAGCGTGCGCACCGTCGACGTCGCCGTCCCGCCCGGCACCCGATGCCAGCACTGTTCGACGACGGCGGCGACACGAGGCATCACGGCCGGGAGTCTGTCACGGCGACGACCGTTCGTGGCGCGCCACACGCAAGTACGCTTCCGGGATGGCTGCGTTCGAACAACAGCGAATCCTCATCACCGGCGGCACCGGATTTCTCGGCCAGGCGGTCCAGGCAGCGCTTCGAGCCCGCGGCGTGACCGACATCCACACCCCGAGCAGCACCGATGTCGACTTCACCGACCGCGCCGCGGCCGACGCCGCGGTGGCTGCGACCCGCCCCGACTGCGTGATCCATCTGGCTGCCCGCGTCGGCGGCATCGGCGCCAACATGGCGAACCCGGCGACGCTCTATCTCGACAATCTCCTGCTCGGCACCAACGTGATCGAGGCTGCCCGCGTGGCCGGTGTGGCGAAGACCGTGGTGGTGGGAACCATCTGCTCCTACCCGAAGCACACGCCCGTGCCCTTCCACGAGAGCTCGCTGTGGACGGGATACCCCGAGGAGACCAACGCGCCCTACGGCATCGCGAAGCTCGCCCAACTCACCCATCTCCAGGCCAACCGTCAGCAATACGACCAGTGCGGCATCTACCTGATGCCGACCAACCTCTACGGGCCGGGCGACAAGTTCCATCCCGACGTCTCCCACGTCATTCCCGCACTGATCCGCAAGTGCGTGCTCGCCCGCGAGGAGGGCGCCGAGGAGATCGAGGTGTGGGGCACCGGGTCGGCATCGCGCGAGTTCCTCTATGTCGACGATGCAGCCGACGGCATCGTGAAGGCCGCCGAGCTCTACGACGGCGCCGAGCCCGTCAACCTCGGGGCCGATCGCGAACTCCTGATCAAGGAGCTCGTCGAGATCGTGGCCGAACTCACCGGCTTCCAGGGCCGCATCCGCTGGGACGGGTCCAAGCCCGACGGTCAACCGCGTCGCTGTGTCGACGCGACGCGCGCACGGGAGCTGTTCGGCTTCGTCGCCGAGACCGACTTCCGGGAGGGCCTCGCGGCGACGATCGAATGGTTCGAGGCCAACCGCGAGCTCGCCGAGTCCCGTCGCAACTAGGTCCGGGCCCGTCCGAGCCGGATCAGGCCCTCTCGTCTAGGCCGACGCGGTGTCGGCGAGCACGCGGGCGAAGTACGCCGCGGTGCGTTCGATGCCCTCGCGCAACTCGACCACCGGCTCCCAGCCCAACAGCTCCTTGGCTCGGGTGATGTCGGGTCGGCGCTGGGTCGGATCGTCGACGGGCAGCGGGTGGTACTCCACCTCGGACGCGGAGTTGACCACGTCGACCACGATCTCGGCGAGCTCCGCCACGGTGAACTCGCTCGGGTTGCCGATGTTGACGGGGTCGTGCTCGTTCGAGTCGAGGAGGGCGATCAGGCCCCGTACCTCGTCGTCGACGTAGCAGAAGCTGCGGGTCTGGGAACCGTCGCCGTAGATGGTGAGGTTCTCGCCGTTGAGGGCCTGCACGATGAAGTTCGAGACCACCCGCCCGTCGTTGGTCCGCATCTTCGGCCCATATGTGTTGAAGATGCGCACGATGCGGGTGTCGAGGTCGTGATAGCGGTGGTAGGCCATCGTCATCGCCTCGGCGAAGCGCTTCGCCTCGTCGTAGACACCGCGCGGCCCGACCGGGTTGACATTGCCCCAGTAGGTCTCGCGCTGCGGGTGCTCGTGGGGGTCGCCGTAGACCTCGGAGGTCGACGCGATGAAGAACGTCGCGTCCTTCGCCTTCGCCAGGCCGAGGGTGTTGTGGGTGCCGAGCGAGCCGACCTTCAGGGTCTGGATCGGCATCTCCAGGTAGTCGATCGGTGACGCCGGGCTCGCGAAGTGCAGGACGGCGTCGACCTCGCCGTCGACATGGACGTAGTTCGACACGTCGTGCTCGATGAACTCGAACCCGGGCGTGTCGACCAGGTGAGCGATGTTGTCGAGGTTGCCGGTCACCAGGCTGTCGATGCAGACGACCTGATCGCCGCGCTCGGCGAGGCGGTCACACAGATGCGAACCGAGGAAACCGGCACCGCCGGTCACCACGACACGCGCCATCAGTTGCGCCCCACACCCTGGTAGGAGAAGCCGCGGCGCTTGACGGCGCCACGGTCGAGCAGGTTGCGCGCGTCGACGATGTGCTTCTCGGCCATGCTGGCGGCGATCTTGTCGAGATCGAGCCACTTGAAGTCGTCCCACTCGGTCGCGATGACGAGCGCGTTCGCGTTCTCGCACGCGGCGTAGGCGTCGTCGACCACTTCGAGGCCGTCGATGTCGACCTCCTTCACGGCCGGGTCGTAGCCGCGGACCGTGGCACCGGCGGCGATGAGTCGACGGGCCACGGCCAGCGCCGGTGATTCACGGGTGTCGTCGGTTCCCGCCTTGAAGGCGAGTCCGAGCAGCGCGATGCGGGCGCCGTCGAGCGGCGTGACCGAACCGACCTTGCGCACGATCCGATCGAATTGCTCGTCGTTCACGGTGACGACGCCACGCATCAGCGCGAAGTCGTAGCCCGCGTCCTCGGCGATCGAGATGATCGCCCGGCTGTCCTTGGGGAAGCACGAACCGCCCCAGCCGGGGCCGGGTCGGAGGAACTCGTGACCGATCCGGTGGTCGTAGCCCATGCCGAGCAGCACGTCGTTGACGTCGGCGCCCACGGCTTCGCACACGGCGGCGATGGCGTTGGTGAACGACAGCTTCGTGGCCAGGAAGGCGTTGGCCGCGTACTTGCAGGTCTCGGCCGATGCGGGATCGGTGACCATCACCGGAGCCCGCACACCGAGGTACAACGCGGCCACACGCCCGGCTGCCGCCTGGTCGTCGGCCCCGATCACCACACGGTCGGGATTCAGGAAGTCGTCGACGGCGGTGCCTTCGCGAAGGAACTCGGGATTCGACACGACGGGGATGTCGGCCCGCTTCATGGCCTGCTCCACCAGCCGGGTGGATCCGACGGGCACCGTGGACTTGTTGACCACGATCGCGCCCGGCTGGAGGTGCGCGCTGATCTCGGCTGCGGCCGACTGGAGGTAGCTCAGATCGGCGGAACCGTCGGCCGATTGCGGCGTCGGAACGCACAGGTAGATGAACTCGGCGTCGCCGACGGCGTTCTCGGCCCCGAGAACGAAGCTGAGCCTCCCGGTGTCGATGCCCTCCTGGACGAGTTCGGTGAGACCCGCCTCGTGGATCGGGACATCGCCGTTGCGCAGGCGCTCGACCTTCTCCGGGACGACATCGGCGCAGATCACGTCGTGGCCCAGGTGGGCGAAGCACGCGCCGGTCGTGAGGCCGACATAGCCGGTGCCGATTACTGCGATCTTGCTCGTCATTGACGCTCCTTCGAGTTCTTCCGCTCGAATCGGCCGAATCCCGGCCCTTTGTGAGTGTACGAGCCGACTAGCTGCAGGACTGGCCTTCGGGCGGTCGGCCGATGATCCCGCCGGTCGTCGTGGGTGCGGCCGGCTCGTCGGTGGGGATGGTGGTCGTCGTGGTGGTCGACTCGGGGGTGCTCGTCGTGGTGGTCGACTCGGGAGCGCTCGTCGTGGTCGGGAGGGTGCCCGACGTGCTCGTGGTGCCGATCTCGGTCGCGCCGTCGAGCGACGGCACCGGACCGTCGCCCTGCGCGGCGACCGCGGCGCGCATGGTCGGCACGTCATGGGGATAGAAGATCAGCACCTGCTCGTGTTCGGTGCCGAGGACGACCGACAGGCCCGCAGCGCCCGGGTCTTCCACCAGACGCGGAATCGGCAGCAGGTAGCGGGCGACCGTCTCGGCCGCTGCCCGCTCCCCCGTCGGATACACGACCACGTTGCCGGTCTCGGCCCGGTCGACCGTGAACGTACGTCCGATCGTGAAGCCCTGGGCGCCGAGCTCGACCGCGATGCGCTCGGTCTCGGACTGATCGGTTCCGTAGAGCTCGAAGGCGACGTCGCTCGCACTACGCAGGTCGGCGTCGCCCCTGAAGATCGCGAAGATCTCGTCGTTGCGCCCCTCGATCGCCCGCTCACCGACATAGGTGGACCCGTCGAAGATCGTGCTGACCTCGATGCTGTAGCGGTCGAGGTTCTCGGGATTGAAGTTGCTGAACGCCTCGCCGACGTCGATCAGCTCGGCGACGGTGAGTTCGGCATCGAGCACGAGGCTCGACGCGCCTGCGGCGATGAGCGACGCGAGCTGGGTCGGATTGCGCGCGCCCCGGTCGATGGCCCGTTCCAGCGCGAGCACCAGGAAATCCTGCTGGCGTTCGACGCGACCGAAATCGGAGTTGCCCACGGTCGTCCAGTCTCCGTCGATCAGCTCCTGGTAGAAGCGTGAGCGCACGTACTGCAGCGACTGCTCGCCGTCGAGCACATGGCACCCGGCCGTCGTGATGTTGAGACCACTCGGGTTCTCGCCGGTCGACGGCTTGTAGTCGCGGGCCGGATGCGCGAACCACACCGGGATGCCGCCGAGTTCGTCGACGACCTCGCGGAAACCGAGGAAGTCGAGCGACATGAAGTGGTTGATCGTGATCCCGAAGTTCGCTGTGATCGTCTCGACGAGGAGCTCGTGCCCCTCCACCAGGAGCAACGAGTTGATCTTGCGTTCCGTCCCTCGGACATCGACCAGCAGATCACGCGGGAGCGACAGCACCCAGGCCTGTCCGGTCGTGGGGTTCACCCGCAAGATGGTGATGCTGTCGGCCTGGAACCCACGCGGATCGACCTCACGCGCGAAACCGGCCGGGTCGTCGGGGTCGAGCCCCTCGGCGCTGTCCTCCCCGATCAGGAGGAAGTTGACCGGCTCGCCCGGGTCGGTGTCGGTGATGAGGACATCGGCCGCGAACTCGACACGTCCGAGGTCGGTGAACGACTCGTAGACGTCGTTGAGGAACCACGACGCGCCGATGGCCGCGGCGATGATACCGAGGGAGCAGAGGATCACGAGACGTTGTGGCCACGTGCGCCGAACGACGACGGTGCCGGACGAGGACATCGGGCGGAGGTTAGTGGAGCATTCGCCCGTTTCGAGGGCGGTCACGCACTCCGGAGATGCACCACGTCGCCCGTCGACACCACATGGTCGACCCCGTCGTCGCTCTGTACGACCAGTTCGCCGTCGGCGGTCAGGTCGACGGCATCGCCCCGCAGCTCGATCCCGTCGGGCATCTCGACCCGCACCCGGGAACCGATCGTGGCCGAATGCGTGCGGAGATCGTCGAGCACACCCGAACCGTCGGCGAGCCGGGGTCCGAGCTCCTCCAGCAGCGCCGCCAGCACCCGATCACGGTCGTCGGGCCCCCCACACTCGACCATCGACGTCGCCCCCGGCAGATCGGCCACCGGGCGGATGTTGATCCCGATGCCGACCACGACGCAGGGGGTGTCGCCCCCGACGAACTCGGCCAGCAGGCCGGCGAGCTTTCCCGGCGCGGCTCCGTCGACCACCACGAGATCGTTCGGCCACTTGGCCAACACGCGGTCACGACAGAGTCCGTCGACGGCGGCCCGGGCCGCGGCGCCGAGCGCCCGCACCACGCCACCGGCCCCCGTGGCCGGGGTCGGGATGCGGAAGCTCACGAGGAGCGCGTCGCCGGGGACGTCCTCCCAGACCCGGTCGAGGCGGCCCCGCCCGGCGGTCTGGTGATCTGTCACGAGCACCGTGCCGGACGAGTCGCCGGCGCGTGCCTCGTCGGCCAGATCGGTGTTGGTCGACCCGGTCGAGGCGACATGTCGCAGCGGCCCGGGGCCGACCGCCTTCGCGGTCGCGGAACTCAGCGGCAGAAAGCCGTCGGCAGATGTCGCATCAGAGGGGTCCATTCGACTAACCATTAGCACGTGTTCAACAAGGTATTGATCGCCAACCGCGGTGAGATCGCCGTCCGAGTCATTCGCGCCTGCCGCGAACTCGGCGTCGCCACCGTTGCCGTGTACTCCGAACTCGACCGCGAGGCGCTCCACGTGCGCCTCGCCGACGAGGCCTACGCACTCGGCGGCCAGACCGCCGCCGAGTCGTATCTCGACACCGAGGCCATTCTCGACGCCATCGAGAAGAGCGGTGCCGACGCGGTGCACCCGGGCTACGGGTTCTTCTCGGAGAACGCCGACTTCGCCCGGGCCATCACCGACCGGGGCGTGACCTTCATCGGTCCACGGCCCGAGGCCATCGAGGTGATGGGCGACAAGATCTCCGCTCGCGAAGCGGCCGAGAAGGTCGGCGTGCACGGGGTCCCCGGCTCGACCGACATCCTCACCGACGCGGCCACGGTCATCGCGTTCGGCGAGGAGCACGGCTGGCCCGTCGCGATCAAGGCGGCCTACGGCGGCGGCGGACGGGGAATGAAGGTCGTCCGCAACGCCGAAGAGGCCGCCGACCAGCTCGACTCGGCTCGGCGCGAGGCGCTCTCCTACTTCGGGCGCGACGAGTGCTACATGGAGCGCTACCTCACCAAGCCCCGCCACGTCGAGGTGCAGATCCTCGCCGACAGCCACGGCAACTGCGTGTATCTCGGCACCCGCGACTGTTCGGCGCAGCGGCGCCACCAGAAGCTCATCGAGGAGGCACCGGCGGCGGGCATCCCCGACGACATCATCGCGGCGATGGGTGAGGCAGCCGTGGCCGTCGCGAAGGGCTGCGACTATGTCAACGCCGGCACCGTCGAGTTCCTCTACGAGGATGGCGGCTTCCACTATCTCGAGATGAACACCCGCCTCCAGGTCGAGCATCCGGCCAGCGAGATGATCACCGGCGTCGACCTCGTCGAGCAGCAGCTGCGCATCGCCTCGGGCGAGCCGCTGCCGTTCACCCAGGACGACATCGAGGTCCGCGGCCACGCGATCGAGATCCGCATCAACGCCGAGGATCCTGCCGGCGGCGCCTTCCTTCCCTCCCCCGGCCCGATCACCACGCTGAAGACACCCGACGGCTTCGGGACCCGCTTCGACACCGGCTACGAGTCGGGTGACGAGATCAGCCAGTTCTACGACAACCTCATCGGCAAGCTCATCGTGTGGGGCCGAGACCGCGACGTCGCGATCAACCGGGCGCTGCGGGCCCTGCGCGAGCTCGTTGTCGAGGGCGTGGCGACCACGATCCCGGCCGATGTCGCCATCCTCGAGCATCCCGACTTCGTCGCCAACGAGCACTCGACCAAGTGGGTCGAAGAGGTCCTGGATCTCTCCGGCGTGGGTGCGACCCCGGCTGCGTCCGCCGACGCCGACGACGCGCCCAAGGTCAAGCGGGACCTCGATGTCGAGGTCAACGGCAAGCGCTTCTCCGTCTCGATGTGGGTCCCCGAATCCGCACCGGCCGCCGGTGGCGGAGGCGCACCGCGTGCCCGCCGCTCCGGGGGTGGAGGCGGCGGTGGCGGCGGCGCCGGATCGGGCGAGGTCGCCGTGCCGATGCAGGGCACCATCGTCAAGATCGTCGTCGAAGTCGGCGACGAGGTGGCGGTCGGCGATCCGATCGTCGTGCTCGAAGCCATGAAGATGGAGAACAACGTCGGCGCCGAGAAAGCCGGCACCATCAAGGAGATCCGGGTCGCCGTGGGCGACTCCGTGGGCGGCGGCGACATCGTCGCCGTCATCGAGTAACCCGAACCCCGCCCGCTTGGGCCAGACTTGGCCCGTGCCTGACGAATCCATCCGCGCTCGCCTCGACGCCGCGCGCGACGCGACCACCACCGTCGACGACCGCGCCGCGGCCCGCCTCGCGCGTGACGACAAGCTCCACGTCCGGGCCCGCATCGAGCTGCTGTTCGATCCCGGGACCTTCGTGGAGGACGGTCGTCTCGCCAACGCCCTCGCCGACGGACTCCCCGCCGACGGCGTCGTCACCGGCCAGGGTCTGGTCGACGGCCGACCGGCGCTGGTCATGGCCAACGACCCCACCGTCAAGGCCGGGTCGTGGGGCGCCCGCACCGTCGAGAAGATCGTCCGCCTCACCGAGAAGGCGTTGACATCCGATCTCCCGATCTTCTGGTTCGTCGATTCGGCCGGCGCCCGGATCACCGATCAGGTGCAGCTCTTCCCCGGCCGTCGCGGCGCGGGTCGTATCTTCCACAACCAGGTTGCCCTGTCGGGGCGGGTACCGCAGATCTGCTGCCTGTTCGGTCCGTCGGCCGCCGGCGGCGCCTACATCCCGTCGTTCTGCGATGTCGTGTTCATGGTCGAGAAGAACGCCTCGATGTACCTGGGTTCTCCACGCATGGCCGAAGAGGTCATCAACGAGCACGTCACGCTCGAAGAGATGGGCGGTGCCCGCATGCACGCCACCGTCTCCGGTTGCGGCGACAACCTGTGTGTCGACGATGCCGACGCGATCGAGTCCGCCCGTGCGTTCTTCTCGTATCTCCCGACCTCCTGGGAGGAGCCCCCGCCCCCGACCCGGTCGACCGGCCCACTCCGGCCGTTCACCGCCGACCTCCTGCCCGTCGACGGCAAGGCGGGCTACGACGTCCGCACGGTGATCGACGCCATCGTCGACACCGACACCTTCTTCGAGATCAAGCCCCTCTTCGCTCCGGAGCTCGTCATCGGGTTGGCCCGGCTCGGCGGCAACACCGTCGGCATCGTGGCGAACAATCCGGCCGCCAACGGCGGCGTGCTGTTCGTCGACTCGGCCGACAAGGCGGCCCGCTTCATCTGGATGTGCGATGCCTACAACGTGCCGCTGATCTATCTCGCCGACGTGCCCGGATTCATGATCGGTACGGAGGTCGAGCGCCAGGGCATCATCCGCCACGGCGCCAAGATGATCACCGCTGTGTCGGAAGCGACGGTCCCGACGGTGAGTGTGATCCTGCGCAAGGCCTACGGCGCCGGCCTCTATGCGATGTGCGGGCCCGCGTTCGGTCCCGACGCCTGCATCGCCCTGCCTTCGGCCGAGATCGCCGTGATGGGGGCCGAAGCCGCCGTCAACGCCGTGTTCGCGAATCAGATCGCGGCGATCGACGACGAGGCGGAACGAGCGGCGTTCATCGCCGAGCGCCGCGACGAGTTCAACGAGGACGTGGACCTGCTCCGGCTCGCATCCGACCTGGTCATCGACGACATCGTCGAACCCGAGGACCTGCGCAGCGAACTCATCGCCCGCCTCTCACTCGCCGCATCGAAGGACCGCACCTTCAGCCGTCGACGCCACGGCGTCCCCCCCGTGTAGGAACCACCCGCCGCACCGGTGTCAGACACCCGCTACACCTGCTACGAGGGTCATTCCGCCGCTTCGCTGAGGGCTTCGGCCAGAGTCGGGTGCACGAGCAGGCTCTCGTGGATGTCGCTCACCGTGAGGCCGTTGGTCACTGCGACAGCGAGCACCGAGATCAGCTCGGCGGCATGGCGGCCCACGATCGATCCACCGAGGACCACACCCGTCGCAGGGTCGGACACGATCTTGACGAAGCCGCGCGAGTCGTCGTTGATGAGGGCCTTCGCAGCCGACGCGAAGGGAACCTTCGTCACGCGCACCTTGCGACCCTCGGAGAATGCATCGGCCTCTGCCAGCCCGACATCGGCGATTTCGGGCTCCGTGAAGATCGCCGATGCCGCCTTGTCGTAGTCGATGAGCCGGCTCCGCTCCGGGTGTAGGGCACCCATGGCGTGTTCGGCGATCTTGCGGCCCTGCATGGAGGCGACCGACGACAGTGGCAGTCGACCCGACAGGTCGCCGGCGGCGTAGATGTGGGGAACGTTCGACACCAGGTTCATGTCGACCGGGACGTAGCCGCCGTCGACTTCGACACCGGCGTTGGCGAGGCCGAGTTCTTCGCTGTTGGGAATCGAACCGATCGCGAGGAGCACGTGGGAGCCCCGGGCGATCCGCCCATCGTCGCAGTTGACGATCACGTCGTCGCCGTCGCGATCGATCCCGATTGCCCGAGCACCCTTGAAGAGGCGCACACCACGCCGCAGGAAGTCCTCCTCCAGGGCCGCGGCGACCTCGGCGTCCTTGCCCGGCAGCACCTGCTGGCGGCTCACGACGAGCGTGACCTCGCACCCCATCGACTCGAACAGGTGGACGAATTCCACACCCGTGACACCCGAACCGATCACGATGGCATGGCTCGGGAGCGACTTCGGCGGATACGCGTCGCGCGTGGTCATGATCCGGTCACCGTCGATGGGCGCCCAGTCGGGGATGCGGGGACGGCTACCCGTGGCCAACACGATGATGTCGGCCTGGTGATCGAAGGTGCCCTGGTCGGAGACCGAACGGACCGTGTGTTCGTCGATGATCGTGCCGGAGCCGTGGATCAGGTTGACGTGTTGGCTGGCCAGCAGGGAGCGGACCTGCGACTCGAGGCGTCCCTCGATCGTGCGCAGACGCAGGGCGAGATGCTCGAGATCGACCTCTGAGCCGACCTCGCCGAGCCCCATCCGCCCGGCGCGGCGCACGAACTGTCGGGCATTGCCCGTTGCGATCATCGCCTTCGAGGGAATGCAGTCGTTGAGGTGGGCGGCACCGCCGATCACGTCACGCTCGATGAGGGTCACGTCGGCCCCCAGACGAGCCGCCGTGGTGGCGCACGAGTTTCCGGCAGGACCGCCGCCGATGATCACGATTCGAGTTGGCATCGCCGCCGAGGTTACCGGCCCGGCCGCCGTGCAACGGGGAGCTGCAGTCGTCCGGTGGCGGGGAACAGCATCGCGGCCCGGCGAACACTTCCCGCTAGATTCGCCTCTCGTGGCCACCGCCGCTCCCGCAACCCACGGGCAAGACGACACGACCCCACCATGGCGGTGGCGGGGAGCCGGACTCGGACTCGCCGCTGTCGCCCTCATCGGAGGGGTCGTGCTGCGCGTCGTCGCGCCGTCACCCCTGTGGCTCGACGAGGCGTTGTCGGTCAACATCGCGAGGCTCGGGTTCGGCGACATGGTCGACGCGCTTCGCCACGACGGTCATCCGAGCCTCTACTACCTGCTGCTCGGCTGGTGGATGGACCTCTTCGGCGACTCGAACGGCGCGGTGCGGGCACTGTCGGGGGCCTTCTCCCTCGCAACCGTGCCGGTGGCGTGGGCCCTCGGCCGGCGACGTTCCCCGCACCTCGCGGCCGTCGCCGCCCTCGTCGCTCTGACCTCGCCGTTCCTGCTGCGCTACGGCACCGAAGCGCGCATGTACGCACTGCTGTCGTTCCTCGTGGCCTGCGGGTGGCTCGCCGTCGAGCGGGCAATCGACGAGCCGAACCCGAGACGGCTGGCGTTGGTCGCGCTGGCGACCGCCGCGCTGGTGCACACCCACTATTGGTCGTTCTGGCTGATCGGCGCAGCGTTCACGATGCTCGCAGCGACATACCTCGTTGAGCCCGAGCGCCGTGGTCTCGTGCTCCGCCTCGGCGGTGCCATCGCCGCCGGCGCCGCAACGCTCGTCGTGTGGCTCGGCGTCTTCTTGGAGCAGCTGGGCTCGACCGGCACGCCGTGGGCCGACCGGGCCCGTCCGGCAGAGGTCGTGATCGAGTCGATGCAGGCCGTCGGGGGCAACAACCGTTTCGAGGGTGAACTCCTCGGCATCGTGTTGCTCGTGCTCGTCGTCCTCGGCACATGGGGAGCAAGCCGGCCCGACGGCATCGTGCTGCGCTTCTCCCGAGGGCCGCTGACCATCGCTGCGCTGGCAGTGGTGCTCACACTGGCGATCGGGGGCGCCGTCGCCCTCCTGACTGCCGGAGCATTCGAGAGCCGCTACGCCGCAGTCGTCGTCCCCTTCCTCCTCCTGCTCGCGGCGCGGGGCCTGACACTCATCCCTGGGCGAGCCGGAACCATCGCCGTGGCGCTCGTCGTGCTGTTCGGCCTGGCGATCGGAGTCGACGAGGCACGCCGCGACCGCACCCAGGCCGGCGAGGTCGCCGCCGCGATCGACCGAGACCACCAACCGGGCGACGTGGTCGCCTTCTGTCCGGACCAGCTGGGGCCGGCCACGATCCGCTCTCTGACCGCCGAACTCGAGACGATCGCCTATCCCCGCGGCGACGGCACCCTGATCGACTGGCAGGACTATGCCGACGTGATCGACGCGACATCGCCGGAGGACTACCTGGCTCGCCTCGAAGCCGCGGCGGCCGGCAACGACATCTGGCTCGTCGCCGGGCTCGGCTACCGGAGCCTCGGCAACCGCTGCGAAGCCATCATCGACTCGCTGAACCGCACCCACCGTGCCAACCAGGTCATCGCGCCGGCGTCGGTGTTCGAACCGATGCTGCTCACTCGCTACGAGCCGCTGTCATGAAGGGGTGGAGACGCGACTTCATCGCCTCGCTGACCTCGTGGACCGAAGCGCGCCTGTATGTGGCGACGGCCTACATCGCCACCTGGGCGATTCTCGACCGGCTCGAACCACCGCCGGCCTTCTCCCCGATCGACGACGGGCTCATACCCTGGGACGGGACCTGGTACCGCGATCTGGCCCTCGACGGTTACGACTCTCCGGCGCTGCGGGGTGGCGTCCGGTTCTTCCCGTTGTGGCCGCTGATGGGCCGATTCTTCGGAATGATCGGCGATCGACCCGACATCGCACTCGTCGTGCTCTCCAATGTCCTCGCGCTCGTCGCCGGGATGTTCCTCCATCGCCTCACGGTCCAGGAGACCGGCGACCACGCGACCGCCCGCCGCACCGTCAGACTCTTCGCCCTCTTCCCGCCCGCCTTCGTGCTCGTACTGGGCTACAGCGAATCGCTCTACCTGTGCCTCGCCATGGGATTCTTCCTCACGGCGCGGTCCCGGCGGTGGGGGGCGACGGCGCTTCTCGGGTTCCTCGCCGGCCTCACTCGTCCGGTCGCCGGGCTGCTGGCGTTCCCGGCGGCGGTGCGAGCTTGGCAGACCGACCGTCGATCGCCCGTTGCCCTGCTCGGTGTCGCATCCGCACCGCTCGGCACCCTGACGTTTCTCGTGTGGGCGGAACGGGAACAGGGCGGCTGGCGGGCACCCATCGACGCGCAGCGAGAGCTGCGGGGCGAGGTCACCGAACCCGTGAGCCGTCTCGTGCGCGGACTGATCGACGGGTTGGGCGGCGACCAAGGCGAGCTGTTCCACAGCCTGGCCGCCCTGATCCTCATCGGACTCGCCGTCCACGTGGTGCGCAAGCTCTCGGTCGACCTGTGGGTCTACACGATCCCGTCGACGCTGATGCTCGTCGCAGCCGACAACCTGAACTCGATGGAGCGATACGCCCTGAGTGTGTTCCCGCTGGTGATCGCGGCGGCGATGATCAGCAGGAACCAACGTCTCGACCGCTGGCTCCCGACGGCGTCGGCCGTCGCGCTCACCATCGTCACCACGCTTGCACTCAACGGGGTCTACGTCCCGTGACGCGGTTGCGCGTCGCGCTGGACCTGACGCCGCTGATCGGTTCACCCACCGGTATCCACCAGGTCACCCGAGGCCTGCTCGACGCGCTCACGGACCGCGACGACGTCGCGGTGCACGGCTGGCTCCTCACCGCCAGAGGGACTCCGCCGACGGCCGAGGTGTCGGTGCGGCGCTCCCGCGTCCCGGCATCACTCGCCATCCGGGGTTGGGCCCACCTCGACATGCCCCCGGGCCGACTCGTGTGTGGCACCGCCGACGTCGTGCACGGAACGAACTTCCTGGCCCCGCCGCGACCCGACAGCGTCATCTCGCTGCAGGACATGACGCCCGTCATCCACCCCGAGTGGTGCGAGCCTGCCGTTGCGGCGATGGCCGGTGCCATCCGCAACGCCGTGCGGCGCGGCGCCACGCTGCACACGTCGTCCGAACTCGTACGGCAGGAGGCGCTCGCCGAGTTCGCCCTTGCCGGGGATCGCGTCCGGCTCGTCCACCACGCCGTCGCACCCCTCGTGGGTGGCGATGCCGAAGAAGGACGACGTCTCGCCGGCGGCCGCTACGTCCTGGTCCTCGGGCGTACCGAGAAGCGCAAGAACGTCGTCGCCGCGATCGAGGCCCTGCACGAGCTGCCCGACGACGTCCGCCTCGTGATCGCCGGACCCGATGGCAACGATGCCCCGCGGATCGATGCCGCGACCGCCCGCCACTCCCCTGGCCGCATCGTCCGTCTTCCCCGGGTGAGCGACCACCACCGGGCTGCGCTCGTCGCCGGCGCCGAGGCGCTGCTGTGGCCGTCGCGCTACGAAGGGTTCGCGCTGCCGCCCCTCGAAGCACTGTCGATCGGCACGCCCGTCGTCGCCACCGCGGTCGGTGCGCTACCGGAGCTGGTCGGGGACGCGGTCGAGTTGCTCGCACCGGGCGACGACGACGCGTTCGCCCATGCGGTCGTCGCCGCCGTCGAGCACCCGAGCGCCGTCACCTCGGAGCTCCGCGCCCGGATTACTGCCCACACATGGGCCGACGCAGCCGCCGGCATGGTCGACATCTACGCCGACGTCGCGCGGTCATAGCGGTCCGGGCCTCTGGCGCACCGGACGAGGAGCCGGGTCGCCTCAGACGGCGTGACGGTAGAGGAAGGCGGCCGCCTGGCCGCGGGTCACGGCGTTCTCGGGGGCAAAGGTGGTCGGCGAGGTGCCGGTCGTGATGTCCTGCTGCTTGGCCCACGCGACCGCAGTCGAGAAGTACCGGCCGACGGGGACGTCGACGAAACCGGCCGCCGGTGCGGCAGGTCCACCCTCGAGGCGCCACAGCAGGGTGACGAGTTGAGCGCGTGTGACGTCCTGGTTCGGGGAGAACGTCGTCGCCGAGGTTCCTGTCGTGATGCCCTCCGCCTTGGCCCATGACACCGCGTCGCCGTAGTAGGCACCCGCCGGGACGTCCCAGAAGCCGTGGCCGGCGATTCCCGTCGGTGAGCCGGCCTGACGCCACAGGAACGTGACCATCTGGGCCCGACTGAGGTTGACGTTCGGCCCGTAGAGGAGGTCGGACAGACCGGTGGTGATGCCCTCGTCGACCATCCAGGCGACCGCCTCGGCGTAGTAGGCCGACGCAGCGACGTCACAGAACGTTCCGCTCACCGAGAAGCCGCAGGCGGCCGTCTCGGCGCTTCCCTGCCGCATGGCATTGCGACGCAACATGGGCCAGGCATCATCGGCCGACGTGCTCGGCAGTTCGTAGGCGGCGAGACGGGTGCGCACGCTCGGAGTGTCGAACGAGGTGAAGACGATGTGGCGCGAGCCGTCGATCACGCCGACCGCAGGTGCGGATTCGTGCGACCAGCGACTCATCGTGTCCTGCCACGGCAGCCCCTCTTCGAGGGATGCGCCGTTGAGGCCGTCGAGCACGGCAAGGCCCTTGTCGCCGCCGATGGCGACGTCCTGTCCACCGTCGCCGTCGAGGTCGGCGATGATCGGTGAGCCCTGCATGCGGCCGGTGCCGAGATGGTTGAACGTCGGCCGGACCTTCCAGTCGAGCGTGCCGTCGCCGTTCCAGGCGTAGACGTAGTTGTCCTCCGATCCGATGACGACCTCGAGACCGCCGTCGCCGTCGAGGTCACCGAGGGCCGGTGAACCGATCACCGTGCCACCGGTGCTGACGGGGAATCCGGGGACGGCCGACCCGTCGTGGAGGTGGAAGGCGAAGACGCGCGAATGGTCGCTGCCGTCGCCGGCGCGGCACTGGGGGTGGCCGTTGCCGCATTCGGTGTGCCAGTTGTTGCCGGTGGCGATGACGGCCTCGGGGACGCCGTCGTTGTCGATGTCGCCGATCGCCGGCGACGAGTGGAAGACCTCGTTGGCCTCGGCGTTCCAGAGGTTGACGACCCCACCCGGCGTCCAGTCGAGTGCCCGGAACACGCCGCCGAGGTGGTCGTAGTAGCCGCCCGGCGTGCTGTCGCCACCGATGAAGATCTCCATGTCGTCGTCGCCATCGATGTCGAACAGCGCGGCCGACGACCAGACCGAGTCGTCGTTGTTGAAGGGGAAACCACTCAGCGGGGTCCCGAAGCGGTTCACGGCCCAGATGTTGAAGTCGAAGCCGGCGAACACCACGTCGAGATGCCCGTCGCCGTCGACGTCGCCGATGGCCGGCGTGGAGAACACGCCCTCGCACCAGCCGTCGAGCGAACCCGAGTTGGCCCAGACGTTGCCGGTGTCTCGACCGACGGCGGTCCCCCACTCCCTGGCACCGGTCCTGCCGTTGAACGCGATGACCCCGCCGTTCTGGTTCGCCGCCCAGGTGGAGCCGACGCCGACGATCACCTCGGGGGTGCCGTCTTCGTCGATGTCGGCCACGGCGGGGCTCGAGTCGATGGCCGATGCCCCGCTCTGGCCGTTGCAGCCGGGACCGATCGACGGAACGGCGGCGGTCGCCCATTTCAGGGTGCCATCACCCTCGTAGGCCCGCAGTGTGCCGTCCTGATGGCCGAAGACGATCTCGTTCTGGTTGTCGGCGTCGATGTCGGCGATGACGGGCGCGGAACTCCGATTCCAGCCATCGAGCAGGAGGGCCCAGTCCTTCGAATAGGGGGCGATGGAGGCCGAGGCCGGCGATGCCGCCAGCAGAGCCGCGACGAGCGCGAATGCGGTGGAGGCGACAAGAAAACGGCGAACCATGGCTCTTCAATCGGATCGACCCGACCGCGCCTGAACACAATAGGCAGAACGGACCAGGGACTTCGGTCACCGCACCCTCGCGCCTCAGCGTCGTACCACGAGCCAGTCCTCACCGAACGGCGCCACGGTGTGCCCCGCAGCCTCCGCCTCCTCGACCAATGTCGCGAGCTCCGCCTCGGTGAACGCCGGCGTGCCCTGCTCGATGCCGCCGTGCAGGATCACGTACACGATCTCCAGCTCGTCGCTCAACCGCTCGGCATCGGTCGACGGCCACGTCTGCAACGTCTGCGCCGTCGCCTCGAACCCGCGGGGCACGCTGCCGGAGTAGCCATTGATCCGATCGTTCCAGTCGGTGGTGGCGTGATACATCCTCGGCGCTTCCACGAATGCCCACGCGACACCGTCGGACGGGAGACGGATGGGCAACTCGAGCACGACGCCCTCGTCCATGTCGGCGAGCGCTTCGTAGACCAGCAGCCGATCGCCCTCGGGGACCTCGACCCGCGCCATCGGTCCGCCCACCTCGGCGATGACGAGCACGGCGATCAGCGGGGCGATGAGGACGGCTCGGCCCCGGGGCGTCCGATCGATGAGGTACTGGGCGGCCAGTCCGACGAGCAGCGCCGCGGCCACGAACGAGATGACGGCGAAGCGGGAGGTGACCCGGATGCCGTCGAAACCGGGGACGAATCGGTGCAACAGGCGGAACGGTCCCTTGACGCCGCCCGGGGAGGGACCGAGTGCGAAGACCGCGGCGATTGCGCCGGCGGTGACCAACGCCACCAACTCATCGACCCGGATTCCGGTCCGCACGACATCGGCGCCACGTCGGACCAGACGCCAGCAGATCCACAGACCCAACGCTGCCAGCGCCATCGCGACGAATCCCGGGAAGTAGGCGTGCTCCCCGGCCTTGCCTGCGCTGCTGATGCCATCGAGCGCGTTCCCCCACAGCCAGTTGTCGCGCTGGGGCGTGAGCAGGTCGGTCGGCAGCAGTGAGTTCTGGGGCTCATAGGCGCGGGCGAGCCCGTTGCGTTCGTCGACGGATCGATAGATGGCGGCCACCGGGCCGAGCAGCGCCGCGCCGATCGCCATCGCCGGCACGGCGGGACGCACGAGCTCGCGGAGCGCCGGCAGCGACCCCCGGAGCCACAGGACCGCCACCACGACGAGCGCGCTCAGCAGCCAGATCAACCCGTAGTAGACGTTGGCGAGGGTCATGGCGACGATCGCCAGACCCAGCCAGACCCCGTCGCGGGCCCGCCGCCGGTCGAGCGCCCGCAACAAGAGGAGGAACGAGAGCGACACGAAGCCGAAGGTCTGCAGCTGCGGATGGTTCTGCTGGCCGAACACGTAGCTGTTGCAGCAGGCGACGACGGCGACGACGAGGGCCACGTCGCCCCGGCCGAAGATCCGCATCGCCAACGCGTGGGCGGCCGCCAGCGCACCGACGAACAGTCCGAACATGACGAGGTTGAGCGCGACGATCGAGTCGCCGGTGATCCACTCGAGCGCGCCGAAGACGGGAGCGAGCGACAGCATCGGGTCGGACAACGCAAGCGTTTCGGGCTCGGGGTGGAAGATGTTGGCGTCGAACACGCCGAGCGGGTCGGTCGTGAGGGCTCGTGCTCCCCACTTCAACGTCCAGGTCAGGAACATCGAGTCCCCGAGGTCACCGGCCACGGTCCGGCCGACCCGGTGCGGTGTCGGCTGCAGCAGCACCATCCCGAGCAGGACCCACAGAGGCAGCCGTCGCACGCCTAGGCTCAGCCCGTGGTCGCCACCGAATCGACGCTCGACGTCAGCATCGTTCTTCCCGTTCACAACGAGGTCGGGCATCTCGCCGACGAGATCGACCGCATCAGCAGCTCCATGGACGCCTCACCCTACTCATGGGAACTGGTCCTGGTGGACGACGGTTCGACCGACGGTTCCGCCGAGATCGGCGTCGGCCGTCCCCACGTGCGAGTGCTGCGTTCGGCCCGCAACCGGGGCGCCGGAACGGCCCGGCGAATCGGCACCGAGGCCGCCCGCGGGCGCGTCGTGGTGTGGTCCGACGCCGACATGAGCTATCCGAACGACGAGATCCCCGAACTGGTCGCGAAACTCGGCGACGACGACCACATCGTGGGGGCCCGCACCAGCGAACAGGGCACCCTGAAGCTCCTCCGGGTACCGGCCAAGTGGGTCATCCGCCGCCTGGCGTCGTACCTCACCAAGACCGACATCCCCGATCTGAACAGCGGCTTTCGTGCCTTCCGTCGTGACGTCGCGCTCCAGTACACGCACCAACTCCCGGCCGGCTTCTCGTGCGTCACGACGATCACCATGGCGTTCCTGATGAACGGCTACTCGGTCACCTTCACCCCGATCGACTACGCGGAGCGAGCCGGCACCTCCAAGTTCCACTGGCTCGCCGACACTCGCCGCTACGCCCTCCAGGTCATCCGGATGATCCTCTCCTATGACCCGCTGCGAGTCGTGCTCCCGATCGCCACCGTCCTGGGCTTCGTGTTCGTGGGCAAGCTCGGCTACGACCTGGTCGACAAGGATTTTCGGCCGGCGGCCAACACCCTCCTGCTCGGATTCGCACTGCTCCAGGTCCTGGTGATCGGCCTGCTGGCCGACCTCGTCGTGCGGGTTGCCCGACCACCCCGCTCCGTGCTGCCGGGCGACGTGACCGAAGAGCTCAGCTGATCCGCTCGATCAGGCCGTCGAGCCGGGTGCGCACCGCCGGCCAGCCGTAGCTGCGCCGCACGTAGGCCCCGCCGGCCGTCGCCAACCGCGATCTCGCGAGGGGATCATCCAGCAGCCGAGCGAGGGCGAGATCGAAGTCGGCGGCCCCCGTGTAGTGGAGCCCACCGCCGGAATTGGTGCAGTGCTCGACCATCGGGGCGCACCAACCGTTGACCAGTACCGGGGTACCGGCGAGCCACGCCTCGAGGATGACGAGCGAGAAGGCCTCGTAGAACGACGGATTGATGAGCACGTCGGCCGCTGCGATCAGCCCGAACTTGTGCTCCTCGTCGATCGGACCGAGACAGATGACGCCGTCAACCGACGGTGGCGGCTCGGCGACCGGCCCCGCGAGCACGAGGCGACCCGAGCCGCGGGCGGCACGGAACCGGGCGAAGCGTTCCACGAGGTCGTGGGTCCCCTTGCCCCGGTCGATCCGGCCGAGACACAACACGAACGGTTCGTCGCCCAGTCCGAGTGCGGCGCGGGCAGCATCGGGATCGGGCACCTCCGCCATCTCGACCGGAAGGCCGACGAGCGCCTGTGGTGAGGTGATGGTGGCCGGGAACCGCGCGTGGACGAGCGACTGCTCGGCCCTGGTCTGCAGTGCGATGCCCCCGACGTCGGCGAAGACGTCGTCGAACACCGCCAACTCGAGCGGCAGCTCCCGATGGGCGGCCGGATACAGGATCGTCGGCACCCTCGCCGCCGGAAGGCCGCGCACCGTGGGGTGGTACAGGTACGGATAGAACACGAGCACGCCCTCGTCGACCGACGCCACCGCGTCGATCAACGCCGCGCTGGTAGGTCCCTGCTGGTCGATCCAGTCGAGGGCCTCGGCGAGTTCGACCTCGCGTCCGCGGGGGAGGATTCGGTCGCTCACGGCGTCGAAGCCCGGAGCGCGCTCACGATCGACGCGACAGCGGACGACCCGGACCCCGTCCTCGACCGTCTCGCCCGGCGCGAAGTCGTCGGCCCAGGTCTGCATCGACGTCGCACACGAGGTGATGACGCCCACCCGGCGTCCGTCGGCCGCGAGCCGCGTGGCCAGCAATCGGGCGCCCGCCTCGGCACCACCGAGCACCTCGGCCCCGTAGCGGGGCGTCACGAACGTGACCGGGGTGCTCATGGCGTGCCTTCGAGGAGTGGTTGCAGTGTCGCCCGCATACGCGCCGTCGACGCCGCCAACCCCAACTCCACCGCCCGCACACGACCCCGCGACACCAACCCCTCACGCACCACCCCATCGGACAACACCCGCACCACCGCCTCCACCACCACACCCACCGACTTCTCCACACCACCACCACCCACAACCAACCCCGCCCCACCCAACGTCTCCGGCACCGCCGCCGCCCCAAACGCCACCACCGGCACCCCAAACCCCAACGCCTCCACCACCGGAACACAAAACCCCTCATGCTCCGACACCGAAACAAACACATCCGCCGACTCGTAAAACCCCACCAACTCCGCCTCCGACACCGAACCCGCCACCACCAACCGATCCAACACCCCCAACCCCTCCGCCAACCCCACCACCGCATCCACAAAACCCGACGACGACACCCCACCCACCAACACCAAACGCGCATCAACCCCCAACGCCACAACCCCCGCCAACACCCCAACCAAATCCTGCTGACACTTGTTCGGCGACAACCGCCCCACAAACAACATCGTCACCGACGACGACACCCCAGAACCCCCCACCCCACCCACACCCGAGAAAGTACGGGGGTCAGACACCCGTACCTTCTCCCACAACGGCACGAACAACACCGGCGACACCGACACCGACTCGTAGCCGACCTCTCGCAGCTCGCGGGCGTTGTAGTCGCTGTCGGCGATGGCGCCGCAGGCGAAGGGCCGCAGCTCCCACAATTGTTCACGCCCCCATCGCAGACCCTGGATCTGCTCGGGCTGCCACGGCTCGACGAACTCGGGCGGCGTGATGTTGTGGTAGTTCACGACGACCGGGATCCTCCGGCGGGCGATCTCGCTCGCCGCCAACGACCCGATCGAATGCTGCAGGATCGTCAGATCGGCGTCGGCCTTCCACCGGTCGAGCAGCGTGACGGCCTCGCCGGTGGTCGTCGGGCGCTCCACCACGAACCGAACTCGGTGTCCGTCGGCCTGGAGGATGTCGCGCAACAAGCGGGCGTGGGTGCTCGTCGCATCGCGCTCGTGCAACTCCGGCAGTACCAGATCGACTCGACGCCGAGGACCGGGGCCTGTCATGGGACCGCCCGGTCGAGGAGTGGTTGCAGTGTCGCCCGCATACGCGCCGTCGACGCCGCCAACCCCAACTCCACCGCCCGCACACGACCCCGCGACACCAACCCTCACGCACCACCCCATCGGACAACACCCGCACCACCGCCTCCACCACCACACCCACCGACTTCTCCACACCACCACCACCCACAACCAACCCCGCCCCACCCAACGTCTCCGGCACCGCCGCCGCCCCAAACGCCACCACCGGCACCCCAAACCCCAACGCCTCCACCACCGGAACACAAAACCCCTCATGCTCCGACACCGAAACAAACACATCCGCCGACTCGTAAAACCCACCAACTCCGCCTCCGACACCGAACCCGCCACCACCAACCGATCCAACACCCCCAACCCCTCCGCCAACCCCACCACCGCATCCACAAAACCCGACGACGACACCCCACCCACCAACACCAAACGCGCATCAACCCCCAACGCCACAACCCCCGCCAACACCCCAACCAAATCCTGCTGACACTTGTTCGGCGACAACCGCCCCACAAACAACATCGTCACCGACGACGACACCCCAGAACCCCCCACCCCACCCACACCCGAGAAAGTACGGGGGTCAGACACCCGTACCTTCTCCCACAACGGCACGAACAACACCGGCGACACCGACACCGACGAGGGATCCATCCCCAACGCCAGGAGCTCGTCGGCGTTGTACTGCGACACCGCGATCGCATGTTCGGCCCGGCGGGCGAGGCGGACGAGCTGGCGCCGACCGTGATCGAGTTCGGCGGCGACCGCCGGCTCCCACGGGTCGAAGAACTCCGCCGGTGTCATGTTGTGATAGTTGAGCACCAGCGGCTCAGGACGCGACATCACGTAGTCGCCGACCGGCGACCCGATCGACGTCTGGTAGATGATCAGGTCCGGGGCCGGACCGGTTGCGTGCTCACGGAAGTCACGGCCGCGGTCACGCACCTCGGGGTGCACATGAGCAGCGAAGATCTCGGTGTCGGCGCCCATGTCACGCAACAGATCGTCGACGGCCAGCGTGTGCTGACCGACTGCGTCGCGGCCGGCGAGCACCGCAGTGAACTGGTGGACGATGGGACGTCGGGTCACGGGCAGCGGGCGATCACGACCGTGTCGACACCGACCTGGTCGTGGTCGAGCATCTCGACAGTGAGACCGGCGGCGGTCATCGCCCGTCCCCACGCTGCGGCAGACAGCGACCGGTCGACGAGCAGCTCGGCGTCGACACCCGTTCGGGTCGCCCGGTCTTCGGGTACCACCACCACCGATCCGCCGGTGCGGACGGCGGCGACCGCCACGTCGAGCAACGACAGCAGGGTCGAGACGGTCCCTCGTTGGAGCGCGCCACCGATCACCACCGCACCGAGCGTGCCCGTCTCGAGCGACGCCAGTTCTCTCGCCGCGTCGCCCACGCGCAGGTCGAGGCCCGCGTCGATCCCACGCAGAACGGCATCGGCGTCGGTGTCGATCCCGAACGACGCGACCCCGGCGGACTGCAGCGCGCCGACACAGTCACCAGTACCGCATGCAGCGACGACCGTGGGCCCGGGGGAATCGGCGAGACGGGACGCCAGGAGCTCGCCGATCGCGGCACTCGGCGGCATCGCCGGGCCGACCAGGGAATCGACCCGGGGGTCGAGTCCGACCGCAGCCTCGACCGCGGCGAGACGCTCGTCCATCCGCCGCAACAGCCGGGCGTGGACGTTGTGCAGGGCGTTGAGCTGATCGCTCATGTAGCGCAGGTACCAGTAGGTGCCCTTGCGAATCGCCCCCTTGACCTGCTTGATGCCGGGACGTTCGCCGACGGGCGCGTCGACGTCGATCAGCGACAACCGGTCGATCCGGTCGAGCAGGAGTTCCTCGGCCGGACCCGCGGCGCCGGGCGGGGCAACGTCGGCCCAGACGCGTTCGATCTCCCGTTCGACACGAGCGAGGTGCACGTCCTCGCGACGTCGACGTTCGGCCGCAGCCATGACCTCGGCCTGGATCCGGGCCGCGAAATGGTCGTCGTGGTCGGCTGGTGACGGCGTGGGCGAATCGGAATCGGGCACGGGCCGAAGCTACCCGGCCGACCGGGGCCACGAGCGGAGGTCTCCTCGCCGACGGGCGTCGAGCAGCAGCGCCAGCGCCACCACGCTGCCGATGACCAGCATCCATGCGCTCACGCCGAGGTGGTCGGGCCGGAACGCCAACACGACCTCGTGTTCACCCGGGCCGACCACGACGCCGAGGAACGCGGCATCGGCGACGACGACGTCAGCGACCGCACCGTCGACGCTGGCCGTCCAGCCCGGATAGTGGGCCGTCGACACGATCAACAGCGCCGGACGATCCGATACCACCTGCGCGGTGATCCGGTCGCGGTCGTAGTCGACGGATCGCACCTGCAGTTCCGAGGTCCCGCCGCCGGTGGCGGGAAGCCCCACGTCGCGATCGACGACATGGTCCCCCGCAGCCACACGCGCGGCGGCAGCCTTCGCCTCCGGCTCGACGACGACATGGTCGACCAGGCGAACCGGCTCGACCGGACGATCGAAGAGGAGGACGTCGCCGGTACGCACGAGTTCGAGACCATCGCCGCCGGCGACCGTGCCCATAGCGACCGATCCATCGGCTGCGAGGTCGACCAGGAGGGTTCCGGCCGGCGCGGTGACGGAGATGTCGACCGTCGATCCGGGGCGGAGATGCTCGCCCAGGATCGCCACGGCGAGAAGACCGGCATCCTCCGGCTCGACCCAACGTTGGAACGGAACCGCTCCGTCGTCGGTTTCCACGACCACGTCGACGAAGCCCCCGACGTAGGGCGCGACGCGGATCAGCACCGCCCGAAGGCCACCGTCGGGCACCACCGTCGCGCCGTGGAGCGCCTGCACCGAGGGGTCCGCGACGCCCGACGCCGGCGGCGGCTCGTCGATGATGCCCGCCGGCACCGCATCGGGGAACTGCGCCCACACCCCCACGCCGAGTGCATCCCACACCGGTGAGGTCGGATCGATGCCCTCGGGCACGTTGGGGTAGGTCGGGGTGCCGCCGCCGTCGCGGCGCAACATGGCGGGATCGAGGGCGCGCAGCAACTCCTGGTAGCCCGGTGACTTGAGCAACTGACCCCGAGCGTCGTCGATCCCGAACAGCTGAGTCGTCGACGGGAAGAACGTGCGGCCTTCGCCGGCGAGACGCTCGCCGGGGGCCAGGAGTTGGACGACCTCGTCGTGCGCCGGGGTTGCGACGAGCCGCTCCTCTCGCGAGACGATGGTCGGCACCGGCATGGCGAAGCTGAGCAGCTCCGTGCCGACCACGATCACCATCGCCCACCCGGCCGCGCCGGCGGACGCCCGCCCCCGCACGCGGGCGACGACGAGGAGCACCGTCGCGAGCGCCGCCACGATGGGCACGGTCGACACCGCCAGTGTCTCGCGCAGCACGCCCGCTCCGCGCGCTGCGTCGAGCCAGTCCAGAACGGACGGGACCATGACCAGGCTGCCGATGACGAGCACCACCCCCGTCGCGACGAGATCGCGCCCGGCGCCGGCCTGCCTGTCGTCGAGCAGGCGCTCGACACCGAGCGCCGCACCGAACGCGACGCCGATGCTCCAGAGGACCTTCGCCCTGGTCATGAGCCCGCCCTGCGAACCGGTGAGGTCACCGAACAGCACGGCGACCGGGCCACCCAGATACGCGATCACCACCCCCAGAGCGGCGATGGTCACCACCGCCAGGGCGAACGAACGGCGACGACCGCGGCCCGAGCGGATGCCGCTGACCAGGCCGAACACGGCCAACAGCAGCACGGACGCGCCGACGTGGGCGTTGAACTCGACCCAGTTGCCTTCGCCGAACCACGCGGGGCCCACCGCGTCGCTCCCCCAGATCGCTGGGGCGACCGAGGTCATGAGGTAGGCGACACCCGCAGAGGAGTCGTCGGGATTGCCGACCCGATGGCTGGTATCGGCCCAGTCCATGTAGTCGGCGAAGCCGAGAAGGTGGGGCCCGGCCAGGAGCCCGGCGATCACGACCGCGACGACCGCCACCGCGCCGCGGGGGAGCACCCATCGCGGGGTTCCGGCCCGTCGTGTCTCGTCGACGATGCGGATCGCGGCGTAGGCGGTGGCGCCGAGGATCACGTAGATCAACACCGACGGGAAGTTCGACCACACCATGAGTGCGACGACCGCTCCGAGGGGAACCGCACGCCAGGGTCTCGGATCGCGGATCAGCCGCTCGATCGCCCACAGCAACCCCGGAGCGAGAGCCGCCACCGAGCTGTGAGGCCAGTTCATCCAGCCGACCATGAACCCGGAGAGACCGAAGGCGATCCCTCCGACCAGCGCCGACAACCGGTGCAGTTCGTGCGACCGCAGGAATCCGAAGGCCAGGCCGATCGCCACCAGGGCCCGGATCGCGGCGACCAGACCCGGTGCGTACCAGTCGGGCGCCACGAGGTAGGGCAGGTCGAAGACTGGCGCACCGGCCTTCATCGTCGGCTGGCCGGCGGCGAGCTCGGGATTCCACCAGGAGAAGTCGCCGCCCCTGATGTCGTCGGCCAGGCTCGCCCAATGGGCGTGGATGTTGATGGGATCGCCGGGACCGTTCTCCAGCGAGAACGACGCCGGCTGGTAGGACTCGAAGGGCGGACTCGTCGCCACGATGTCGGCCGATACCAGGCTGCCGCCGGCGAACAGGGCCGGCCAGAACGCGAACGCGACGACACCGATGGCGACGGCCATCATGAGGCGGCGAGACGTCGGAACCGGTGCCATCGTCTGCGGACGCTAGCTTCGCTGACAGCCCATGGTCGCTCTCCACCCGGTTCCGCTCGATCCCGCGCCACTCGATCCGTCGATCCCCGACGACGATCTCGTCATCGCGCTGCCCGACGACGCGACGCTCGACCGGCCGGGTGTCGACGCCCTGGTCGAGCTCGCCACCGACGATCCGGCCGATGCCTGGTACGGCGACCTGGTCATCGCCGGGCGCGTGCATCGACGCACGGCGTGGAGTCCGACCCGGCTGCTCGCCGATCCGGTCGCAGCGGCTCCCGTCGCGGTCCGCGCCGGTTGGCTGCGAGCCCACGACACCTCCGCGGCGGCGTCCGACCTCGCGTTCCGGTTGGTGCGCGAGCGGGCCGATGTGGTCCATTTCACCACTGTGCTGACCCGGCACGCCTCGCTGCCGTCCGGCCCCGATCCCGCCGACATCGAGGCGCACCTCGCCGCACTGGCGATCCCCGCCGCACTCGACAGCGACCACCGTCTGCACGCGAACGACGAGTTCGCCCCCGAGGTCGACATCATCGTCCCGACGGCGGGCACGGTGCTCGGCGACGGCACGGTCGCCGCCATTCGTCTACGGGAGCGGCTCGGCCCGTTGCCCGACCGCATGGGGCTCGTGTTCGTGGTCGGCGACGAGTTCCGTGGCGATCCGTCGACGCTCGAAACGCCCGGGTGCCGGATCGTCCGCCGACCGGCGGGCCCGTTCAACTTCTCCGAGGCGGTCAACCTCGGCGTCCTCCACTCGCGGGCGACCCACGTGCTGCTGCTCAACGACGACACCGAGCCCGCGGGATCGTCGTTCGTCGACCGTATGGCGCTGCATCTCACCGACGCGACCGTCGGGGCGGTGGGCGCGCTCCTCACCTACCCCGACGGCACGGTGCAGCACGCCGGCATCGTGATCGACGACGCCCGGCCACTGCACCCCTTCGTGGGCTGGAAGCTCGCCGACACGGCCCCTCACGGCGGCCTGGTCGCGCGCGAGGTCGCCGCCGTCACGGGTGGCTGCCTGATGATGCGGCGCGCCGACTATCTCGCCGTCGGGGGCCTGTCGACCTCGTTCCCGCTGTCGTTCAACGACGTCGACCTGTGCGTGCGAGTGCAACGCGCCATCGGTCGGATCGTCGTCGAGCCCGCAGCGACCCTGGTCCATCACGAGACCCTCAGCCGCGAGCCGGTCATCACCGCCACCGAATGGGACCGCTGGATCGATCGATGGGGCGAGATCCTCGACCCCTGGTACCACCCCGCGTATCTGCGCCCCGACGACCCCCACGACCTGGCTCGCAACGCCGACCACCTCGAACCGCGACCGGGCGACACTCCCCCACCGACGCAGCTGCGCCGACCCCGACTGCAGTCCCGGGTGCACCGCGGACGACCCGCGTCGGGCAACGGCTGACGTATCGTCTCGACGTGTCCGTATTCGACGACCTGCCGGTGGCCGACGAGCCCGATCCGATCGGCAGCGACGATCCGATCGTCCTACGTACCGAGATCCTCCGCCTCCGCGAGAGCCTCCTCGCGTCCAACGGCCGTACCGAGGTCCTTCGTGATCGGATCGCCGAGCTCGAGCGCCGTGAGCACGAGCTCGACCTCGCCAACGCCGCGCTGCACGAGGAACTCGGGCGTAACCCGCTGGTGCGGCTGGCGCGGGCTGCTCGCCGACGCCTTCCGGGGGCGTCGTGAGCGCCCCCCTCGACGATCTGCTGCGTGCCTACGGCCAGGCCGAGGTCCTTCCGTCCGCGGAGCCGTCCGTCTCCTTCACGGTCGTCGTACGAACCATGGGGACCCGCCCCGTTTCTCTCGCCGAGGCGCTCGACTCGCTCGCGGCGCAAACCTTTCGTGACTTCGACGTGGTCGTGGTGGTGCACGGTCCACCCGACGTCGCCGATGCCGTGCGAGCGTCCGTGGCCGAGCGGCTGAGCGATCGTCTCAGCATCGTGACCGTCAGCGGCGGTGGCCGCGCCCATCCGCTCAATGTCGGGCTCGAACACGTCAACGGCTCCCATTTCTGCTTCCTCGACGATGACGACCTCGCCTACGACGATTGGTTGCAGGCATTCGCCGACGCCGCGGTCGCCGAGCCCGGTGTCATCCTCCGGGCCGTCACCGAGAGCCAGGACTGGACGACGGCGGGAGGCACAGAACCCGTCAGCCCCGTCGGCGATGTCGAACGACCGTTTCCCGACCGTTTCGACCTGTTGGCCCACATGAGCCTCAACCTCACCCCGATCTGCGCCCTCGCCTACCCACGAGGGGTGATCGACCCCCTCCGTCTCCGCTTCTGCGACGACCTTCCGGTCTACGAGGACTGGGACTTCCTGATGCGGGCGGCCATGGCGGTCGGGGTGGTCTCGATCCCGAGGGCGACGTCGCTGTACCGCCGCCTCGATGCCGGCAACGCCGACAGCGCCGAATCGGTCGCGACCTGGGAGAAGGCCCACGCGATGGTGATCGACCGCCTGTCGGCGACCCCGGTGTTGTTGCCGGCCGGTGATGCCCGCCGGCTGGCCGGCACCCACTTCGTGACCGGTGACCGCAGCCGCCACGAGGCTGATCTGACCGCAGCGCAGGCCGCGCTCGATCAACTCACACGGTCGCCGGTTCACTGGGCGCGGGCGTTCGCGGCTCGGGCCTCGAGCGCCGTGCGCAACCGACGCGCAGCGCGGCGGCCATGAGCAGGACAAGGTTGTAGGAGAACCACAGCACGAAGCTCTCGGTGAGGTTCTCCATCACGAGGAACGACACCAGCGCCAGCCACGTCCATGTCTCGACCGACGGTCGCCGCCACGCGTCGGTGATGGTGCCGTGGAGCGCCAGACCGACGATCACGACGAACGGGATCAGCCCCACCAGGCCCAGCCCGAGCCACACTTCGAAGAAGCTCCCGTGGGCGCTCCCCCGCGTCAGCAGGTAGTGCTCGGAGACGAAGTCGGCGTCGCTCCAGACATTGAACCAGCCGAAGCCCTGCAACGGGCGCTCGGCAATGCGATCGCGGACCAGGCTCCAGATCGTGCGGCGCTGGGCGAAGGTCGAGTCGCCCCAGAGCCGGGACAGAACGGCCAGGGCGATGACCGCCCCGACGACACCTCCGGCGAGGATGCCGCTGCGCACCCGCGCTCCGAAACGCGCACCGCCGACGCGGGCACCGACCACCACGAACGCCGCCCCCATGGCGATGAGCAGGGCGAGCCATGCCGTTCGGCTCCCACTGCCGGCCAGCACGACCGCCGCGAGCAGGACCAGCGCGCCGGCCGCCACGCGCCGCGCCCCGCGGGACTCGAACACGATGCCGACGCCGACGATCACCGCAATGGCGGCGACCGGGGCCAGGGAATTCCGGTTCGTGTAGATCCCACGCCAGTCGTCGTTGACATCCATCCCGATCGAGTCGGAGAACACGACGGCCGCGAGGCTCGCGCCGACGGCCACTCCCGCCGCGAGCGCCAGCGCGCGCCGGAAGGCCGCGAACTCGAGGTCGGCGATGATCCAGGCGAACGCCGCGAGACCGACATAGACGAGCGACCGCCCCCGCGTCAGTTCCGGCGTGAGGCTCCACGCGCTCGATGCCACCATCCACACGAGGAACCAGACGATCGCCACCGCGGCGACGGGGTTCGGAACCACGAGCCGCGCACCGTCGACCCGGAACCGATCGAGCACCACGGCGCCGACCGCGACGATCGCCACGGACATGAACACCGCCCTCGTGAAGGGCTCCTCCCAACTCCGCGGCTGTTCCAGCATGCGGTTCGCCACGAGGAAAACCGGGCCGTTCGTGAGGATGAGCACACCACAGGCCACGAGCAGGGTGCGGGCCGGGCTGAGATGCATCGTTCCATCGTACCGACGCCGAATCGGTAGGATCCGACCGGTCATGGCCATGTCCCTCACGCTCACTCCGTCGATGCGCAAGAGCGTGTCGCTGATCTACCACTTCGCCGAGCGCGAATCGAAGGCCCGCTACAAGCGCAGCCTGCTCGGATGGTTCTGGTCGTTCATGAACCCCCTCACCACGGTGCTGGTCTACGGCTTCGTGTTCGGCGTGGTCTACGGCGCCGAGGCCCCGCTCACCGACAACGGCAATGCCGAGAACTTCGGGCTCTATCTCTTCACGGGATTGATCGTCTGGAGCCTGTTCACCGGGGTCGTCAACGGCTCCATGGGCTGGCTGATCGGGGTGAGCGATCTCCGCAAGAAGATCTACTTCCCCACCGAGACCGCCCTGCTCGGTGGCGCCGCCGCGAACACCGTCCAGACCCTGCTCGAGGCAGTCGTGCTCCTCGCCATCATGGCCGTGATGGCGAACCTCTCGTGGACCGCCGTGTTCCTGCCCATGGCGCTGGCGCTGGCCCTCCTGTTCGGGCTCGGCATCGGCTTCATCGTCTCCGTCTTCAACGCCCGTTACCGAGATGTGCAGTACCTGGTCGGCATCCTCCTCAACGTCGCCTTCTTCACCGTCCCGATCGTGTTCACCGAGGACCTCCTGAACCGCGACGAGGTGCCCGACCTGGTCCGGACGCTGATCGTGTGGAACCCACCGTCGCTGTTCGTCGAGATCGCCCGCGACGCCATGTATTTCCTGGAGGTTCCCCAGTGGAACCGGCTCCTCGCCGCCACGGCGTGGGGCGTCGTCACCTTCTCGATCGGCTGGGTGTACTTCCGCGATCAGAGCATGGCCATCAGCGAGGAACCATGACCGTCGGCTCGATTCAGGTGCACGGAGTGTCGAAGAAGTTCCGCCTCGAGCGGAACCGCCCGAGCTCGATCAAGGAGGCGGTGCTCCGGATCGGCAAGACCTCCGACGCCGACGACTTCTGGGTACTTCGAGACATCGACCTCGACATTCCCCCCGGATCGTTCTTCGGTCTGATCGGCCACAACGGCAGCGGCAAGTCCACCCTGCTGCGATTGATGGCCGGCATCCATCGTCCGACCACCGGGACGATCGAGTCGGAAGGGCGTCTGTCGGCCCTGCTGGAGCTCGGGTCGGGCTTCCACCCCGATCTCACGGGCCGCGAGAACGTCTACCTCAACGGTGCCATGCTCGGTCTCAGCCGCAAGCAGATGGCGGCGTCGATGGACGAGATCATCGAGTTCAGCGGTATCGGCGAGTTCATCGACGAGCCCGTGAAGATCTACTCGAGCGGCATGTACGTCCGCCTCGGCTTCGCCGTCGCCGTCAATGTCGATCCCGAACTGCTCCTCGTCGACGAGGTCATCGCGGTCGGCGACGAAGAGTTCCAGCGCCGTTGCATGGCCCACATGAACAAGCTGCGGGCCGGCGGCACCACCATCGTGCTGGTGTCACACAACACCCAGCTGATGGCCGATCTGTGCGACACGCTCGGCTGGCTCGACCACGGGCGGCTGATGATGGTCGGCGAACCCGACGAGGTCATCGAGGCATACCTCGATCACGTCAACAAGGGCGACAACAGACTCACGACCCACGATTGACGCGACCGAAGAGGAATCCGACCCCCCACGCGACGTGCATGGTCGCGAACACCGCCATCAGCAGGTAGCGGTCGGACTTGCGGGGCAACGAGCCGCGGGAATCGCGGGCCACCACCAGCGCGGCCCCGGTGTAGGCGCCGGGGAGAAGGAATCCCCGAGCCCGTCCCCGCAGCAGTTCGACGGCCGACACGATGAGGCCGATCACGAGCAATGGTGCCACCGTCTGGCGGGGTTGGAGCGAACGGGGGTTGCGCCACAGCACGTGGCGCTTCCACGCGCCGTACTGGTAGTACTGGGAGGCCAGACGTCCGAAGGTGGCGCGGGGCCGATAGCTGACAACGAGCGTCGGATCGAGCCACACCTGGTGTCCGGCGTCGCGCAGGCGCCAGTTGAGCTCGTAGTCCTGATTGCGGTCGAGCGTCTCGTCGAACAGTCCGACGGCCTCGAGCGCGTCTCGACGGAACACCCCGAGGTAGACGGTGTCGGTCGGCCCTTCGTAGCCATCGCGTCGGAACCGGGCGGGGCCTGCGCCGAAGGGCGAACACATGCCGACGGCGATGACCCGCTGCAGGCCGTTGTCGCCCACGGGATGTTGCACCCCGCCGACATTGGCGGCTCCTGTGCGCCGGAGGGTCTCGACCGCCCGCTTGAGATAGCGGGGCGGGAGGATGCTCTGGGCGTCGACGCGCGCCACGATCGGCGCCGATCCCTTCGCTGCGGCGAGGTTGAGTCCCACCGGCGTCCTCCCCGTCGGGTTGGCGACGACCACGACGCGCGGATCCGCAGCCGCGCGCGCCTCGGCGATCTCCCAGGTGGCGTCGCGGCCCGGCCCCACCGCGACGGTCACCGCGATCGGCCCGCCGTAGTCCTGGTCGAGCACCGCGTCGAGGCAGGCATCGAGTGTCGCCGCCGCATCGAGCGCAGGGACGATGACGTCGACCGCAGGCAGCACATCATCGTTGAGGTCGCCGCTCATCGGGCGGACCGGCGGAGCATCACGAGGATCGTCTCCGCCATGATCTGGAGATCGAGCACCGGCGACCAGTTCACGACGTACTGGAGGTCATGACCGAGCTTGTAGCCGGGGTCGGTCTGATAATGGCCACGGATCTGGGCCAATCCGGTGATACCGGGGGGAAGGTCGTGGCGGCGCCCGTAGCCGGGGATCAGTTCCTCCAGGGCGGCCACGAACTCCGGTCGCTCGGGACGCGGGCCCACGATCGACATCTCCCCCTTGAGCACGTTCCAGAGCTGGGGGAGTTCGTCGAGACGACTTTCGCGCAGCCACCGCATTCCGGGCACCACGCGAGGATCGTCGGCGTCGGCGAGCACTGCCCCACTCGTCTCCTCCGCATCGAGGCGCATCGACCGGAACTTCACCATCATGAACCGCTCGGCGTCGCGGCCGACCCGTTCCTGCCGGAAGAGGATCCCCCGGCCGACCCGGAGGCGAACATAGAGCGCCACCGCGGGAACGAGCACCACCAGCACCGGCGACAGCAGCACCAGGACGACGAGTTCGAGCAGGCGCTTGAGGCGGAGTCGATAACCCGGCACTGCGTGGGCGCGGAGCGCCACGAACGGCATGCCGGCGATCTGACGACTGCGCTGGAGGCCGAGCAGCGTGTCGGAGGGCGAGATCCGGTAGAACACGCCGACCTTGCGATTGGCCAGTGCCTCGAGTGGGTGGGGATACACGAGATCGAGCGAGTCGCCGCTGAGCAGCAGGACATCGGTGGCGCCGACTCGTGTCACCTGTTCGAGCAGCCCCTCGGCCACCGCGGTCTGGCCGACGACCTGCGCATCACCGCCCGAGTCGGCGAGGTGCGCTCGGGCCAGCTCGATGTCGTCGGGGTTGCCGACGAGGAGAATGCGCGACGTGCCGAAACGTCGTGAGCGGAGCCGGCGGGCAACCCAACGGTTCAGCGTCACCGCAACGGTCGCGAGACCGAGCAGCGCTACCAGGTTGCCGCGGGGCATGAGGTAACGCTCGGCGGCGAGACCGACGGCTGCGCTGGCGAGCACGGCGGTCGACGTCAGCAGCGAGACCTTCGGCAACCAGGGCGGCAGCCCGAGGCGCTGCTCGTATTCGTACATCCCGCCGAAGTAGTAGATGGTCATGTGGATGGCCGTGGCCACCGCGAAACCCACCAGATAGTAGGAGCGTGCGTAGGTGGGCCAGTCCAGTCCGAAGCGGGCGATCGTGATCGCGATCATCAAGCCGAAGAGGGTGAGCGCGTCGACGACGTGGAGGTAGCGGAAGCCGTGGCGCCGCAACCGGCGGATCACGGGCGCCTCGCCGGTGTGCGGCAGCGTCTGTGTAGGGGTTCGTTGTGTCTGCATCGACGTCTCGGCCCTCGGACAGGCTTGCTGGATGCTAACCGAGGGACCGTTCGGCGCGAGCGGCAGACGCGTGGGCCACCAGCGCCGCGAGCGCCTCGTGGGCCTCGTGGAGCCCCGCGACGACCACGCCCTCGTCCGGAGGTGACGGCGGTTCCAGGTCGCCGACCGCCGCCCACGAATCGACGAGGTGCACCCACGATCGGTCGATCTGGGCGACGAGTGAACGCACCTTGGCCTGTGTCGAGATCACCACGGCGGGAACACCCGCACGCGCCGCGAGGACCACCGGGTGGTAGCGGGAGCTGACCACGAGACGGGCACCGCACACGCGCCGCACATGCTCGTCGACGTCGGGCGGAACGAGGTTTGCGCGACAACGCAGGAGTGCACGCAGATCAGCGGCGGCGTCGGCATCCCTGCCCCCGCGGAACCGGGTGAGCACAACCGGGGCGTCGAGCCGCGCCGCCAACGAATCGATCGCCGCAGCGATCTCGGTCAGGGGCGGAGGCTCGATCCGCCGAGCCGCCGGTTTGACGAGGCCGGGACGGACGGCGCCGCCCATGCTCACGACGATCTCACCGGTCGGCGACGGGGTCGGCAGATCGAGACCGAACACGACATCGGCCCCCGTGCGGGCGGTGAGCCCCACCATCGCCAGCGCGGCCGACGAGGCCTCGTCGCGGGCGATGATCTCCGCCGAGCCCAGGGCCCGACGCAACAGCCACGCCGAGGAGCGACGCCGAAGCGGCTCGGCCCCGATGCCGATCGCAGCCACGGGGAGCCCGCGTCGAACCGCGAGCAGCACCACCGAGAGGTGGGCAGGAAGGCTCCACAGACTCGACGAATCCTGCAGGATTCCACCGGGACCGAGACACACGCCGTCGAGACGGTCGAGGACCCGTCGACCGCGTGGCCCCCACGCCACCGCCTCGACCCCGTGGAGCACTGCGGTCGCCTCGGGATCCTGCGATGCCACCACCGGATCGGCCCCGAGACCTCGGAGACGGGTGACGACGGCACGGGTGAGCAGCTCGTCGCCGACATTGCCCGCGCCGGCCCAGCCGGAGACGAGAATCCGGGGTCGGTCATTGTCGGGTGAAAGCGTGCCGGGCACTCCGCGGACGCTACCCCTCCTGGTAACGTTCTCGGACCATGGCGAGCACCACCCAACCCCGACTCTCGGTCGTGATGCCGTGCTACAACGAGTCGGCAACCATCGGCGAAATCGTGAAGCGGGTCCTGGCAAGCCCCCATACGGCCGAGTTGCTGATCGTCGACGACGGATCCACCGACGGCACCCGAGACCTCCTGGCGTCGTTCGACGACGAGCGTGTACGAGTGCTCCTCCAGCCCGAGAACCAGGGCAAGGGGGCGGCGATCCGTCGGGGATTCCAGGAAGCCCGCAGTGAGTTCGTCATCGTCCAGGATGCCGACCTCGAATACGACCCGGTCGACTACGACCTCGTGCTCGAGCCATTGCTCAACGACGTGGCCGATGTCGTCTACGGCAGCAGATTCCAATCGGGTCGCCCCCGCCGCGTGCTGTACTTCTGGCACTCCGTCGGCAACCGGGCACTCACGCTGCTGTCCAACATGTTCACCGACCTCAACCTCACCGACATGGAGACCTGCTTCAAGGCCTTCCGCACCGAGGTCGTGACCTCGCTCGATCTGAAGGAGGACCGCTTCGGGATCGAGCCCGAGATGACCGCCAAGGTGGCCGCCGGCGGTTGGCGGGTGTGGGAGGTGGGAATCTCCTATTCGGGTCGTACCTATGCCGAGGGCAAGAAGATCAACTGGCGCGACGGCGTCGCCGCCGTCCGTTGCATCGTGAAGTACGGGTTGGAGACCCGACGGAATCGGCCCAGCCACCTCCGGGGCTGAGCGATCGTTCAGAAGAGTGCGAGTTCGGGCGGCGCCACGGCACCGATCCACGCGTCGCCGGCATCGGCGAGGCGGAATTCGAAGGTCACCATCTGGGCCCGTGTGACCTCGTCGTCGGGTGAGAACGTGGACGCCGTCGTGCCGGTCGTCAGACCGTGCTCGGCCATCCAGTCGACCGCAGTGTCGTAGAACGCGCCGGCGGCGACATCGCGGAATCCCGACCCGATCGACGGCGGCGGTTGACCGGCCGTGCGCCACATGAAGGTCGCGAGCTGGCCACGGCTGACCGGTGCATCGGGCGAGAACACGCCGGGAGCCGTGCCGGTCGTGACGCCCGTCGCCGCGGCCCATGTCACCGCGGCGGCGTACCACTGGTCCGCCGCGACGTCGGCGAACCCCGAGGCCGTGCCCGCGTCCGGCGCACCCATGAAACGCCAGAGGAAGGTCACTGCCTGTGCCCGGGTCAGCGCGCCGTCCGGGTCGAATCGGTTGCCGCCGATGCCCGTCGACACGCCGGTCGCCTTCGCCCAGTCGGCAGCCTCGACCCAGTACCCCTCATCGGCGTCGCCGAACGGTTCGAAGTCGACGAGCGACGCCAGACGGAGCTCGGGATAGCGAGGGTCGCGATCGAACGGGCTGGGCGTGGGCCGTTCGATCATCGAACCCGACACTCGCAGGAGGTTGCGGACCCGCTCGACGGACCACCCGCTCGGCAGGCTCGAGTCGACCAGCGCGAATGCCGCAGCGACGTGGGGCGACGAGAACGACGTTCCCTGCTGGGTCGCGAAGCCCGACGGGTCATGGCTGGTGAGGGCAGTCGTGGTGATCGGGCTCCCCGGCGCGAGGAGGTCGAGGTCGGGACCGGTGTTCGAGAACGGGGCGACCTCGCCGTCGCTCGTCGATGCACCGACCGACACCACGCCGGCCAGACAGGCCGGGAAGGTGAGCGAACCGGCCCACCCCTGGTTGCCGCTCGCCGCGACCACTGCGATCCCGGCGCCGGCCAGCCGATCGACGATGTCCTCCCATGCAGCACTCACGCAGTCGCCGGGCGGACCTCCGAGGCTCAGGTTCACGGCCGCGATGTCGTAGGTGTCGCGCAGCGAGTAGACGGCTTCGAGGGCAGCCAGGACACCGGCCTCGGGGATGTAGGTGCGATAGGGGAACTCCGGGTCACCCTCGTCGGCCAGCCCCTCGACGACGGCGCCGACCCGCAGCGCGATGATCCCGGCGTCCGGGGCGATGCCGGTGTAGGTCTCGTCGTCGCCCGTGACGACCCCGGCCACCGCCGTCCCGTGGGTGCAGCTCTGCGGGATGGTGACGCAGGGCTCGGCCGAGGTGTCGTTGCGAGTCCCGTTCTCGCACAGTTCCGTCACGCTGACCGCAGGCTGGTTCGAGAACGTGGGCACCCCGTCGAGAAAGCAGCCCTGGGCGACGACCGACCCGACGAGCGCCGGGTGATCGACATCGACCCCACTGTCGATCACCGCCACGACCCTCCCTTCGCCGGTCAGTCCCCTGGCATGCAGTTCGGCCGCGCCGATGGTCGCCGCACTCTCGTCGAGCAGCAGCTGAAGGTCCTGGCGGGCGGGTCGCACCGCTTCGACCGCACTCGACGACTGCAACGCGGCGAGCCCCTCGGGACTCACATCGGCCGCCATCAGGTCCAGCTCACCCACGACGCCGGTCGACTGGATCCCTTCGTGTGCCAGATCGAGCAGCGCGGCGATCGCCGGGGCGTCGCCGGGCACCCCCATGTCGACCAGTTCGACGAGCATCGGGACGCGCTCCTCGACGACGACCGGTTCGGCGGCGGGCCCCGCATCGACCACACCCTCCTGCGCGCCCCCCACACCGGACAGTGGGCCCAGGAGGGCGGCGACGACGATCAGCGGGAGCGGGAGACGCACACAGTTCCCTTCGGCATCGGCGGGCCCGATCTGACGCTACTTCGCGCCGGGAGGGCAAAACCGCGCGGTGACCGACACAGCAGCCGAGATTCTTCTAGGTTTGCACTGTCCTCGAGCGGGCGGTCCGCCGATGGGTCTATCGATGATCACTCTTCAGCTCCGTCGCCTCTTTCTCGCGGTGCTCGTCACCATGGTCGCGTTCGGCACTTCGCCCGCGGCCGCGGACGAGCCGACCATCACGTTCTACGGTGGTGGTTTCGGTCACGGCATCGGCATGTCCCAATACGGGGCGCTGGGCCGGGCCCAGGCCGGACACACCTACGACGAGATCCTCGACTTCTATTATCCGAACACCGCCATCGGTACCGCGGGCGGCTTCGGCGTCGACGACGTCGACGTGCTGCTCGAGAAGCGGAGCATGGTGGCGATCTCCCGACCGTGGACCGGCGGGGCGCCCCAGCCAGGCTGGAAGGTCGAGATCACGGCCGACGGCGGGTTCTCCGCAACGGCGACCGAGCCGGTCACCGCCACCCAGACCGGTGGGGTGTGGAGCGCGACGGTTCGCGACCGCGACGAGAACGGCGAGGTCATCCTCGACGGGAACGGCGACCCGGTGCTGATCGAACTCTGCAACGCGTCCTGCAGCGGCGTGCTCTCGTTCCGCGTGATCGGCGGTACCCACGCCGTCGTCGAGCAGTCCGAGGGCGGCACCAACGTCGGCATGCCCCGCGGTGGGACCGTGGCGGGCGCGTATGCCGGCGGCAAGATCGTCCTGCGTCCGTCGACGCTCGGCGGTGGCTGCGGAACCGGTACCACGTTCTGCGTCATCCACGCCGGTGTCGATCTGGAGCAGTACCTCCGCGGCATCGCAGAGATCCCCACGTCGTGGCCGGTCGAGGCCCAGAAGGCGCAGGCCGTCGCTGCCCGTAGCTATGCCGCGTCGGCGATCATCCGCCGGGCCGGCAACGGGACGGCGTGGGACGTCGAGAACAGCACCAACGACCAGTACTACGTCGGCTACGGCGTCGAACTCGACGGCTGTGGCAACTGGTGCAACGGCGTGACCGGCACTGCGGGCGAGGTCGTCGTCCACGGCGGGGCGATCGCCGAGACGTTCTATTCGGCCTCCAACGGAGGGGCGACGGCCGAACCGCCCGATGTGTGGGCGAGCGGGACGACGCGTCCGTATCTCGTGGCCCGCCCCGATTCCTTCGACGGCAACGATGCGAACCCCTACGCCCCCCGCGAGGTCGTCTACTCCGTCAGCGACGTGAGTCGCTGGCTCAACGAGTACCACCTCTCCTATCCCTCGGTCGGCGACCAGCTCCAGGTCGGCACGGTCCGCAACATCCGGATCGACGACGTACCCGCCTCCGGGCGGGTCAACTTCGCAACGGTGACGATCGTGGGAACCGAAAAGACGGTCGTTGTCGATCGAGACGGCGACGGCAGCGGCGACGACCCCTACGGCGAACGCTTCTACAATGCGCTCAAGGTCGGCTGCCAAGCCACCCCGGGGTGCGATCCGCTCCGCTCGTCGAACTTCCAACTGCGCGACATCATGCCGTTCGCCGACGTCCGCTTCGGTGACTTCTTCTACGAGCCCGTCCAGTGGATGACCACCGAGGGCATCACCACAGGTCTCTCACCGACGAACTTCGGCGCCGGCGTCAGCAACACGCGTGCGCAGCTGGCGACGTTCATCTGGCGCTTTGCCGGCGAGCCGGCGCCGACCGAACCCCACGGCTTCGGTGATCTCGTGACCGGCAGCTTCTACGAGGACGCCGTCGCGTGGATGAAGGAGACCGGCATCACCACCGGGACCTCGCCGGGCCGCTTCTCCCCCGAGGGTACGGTCACCCGGGGCCAGGCGGCCGCCTTCCTCTGGCGCTTCGCCGGCAGCCCGGAGTCGTCGGCGTCGCTGTCGTTCACCGACGTGCCGAGCGGCAGGTACTACACCGACGCGGTCCGTTGGATGGTGGAGTGGGGCATCACGACCGGCACGACGCCGACGACCTTCTCCCCCGATGCGCTCCTCACCCGTGCCCAGATCGCCACGTTCCTCTGGCGCCTCGCCGCAGCCCCCGACGCATTTGCCGACGGCGTCGAGCTCCCGTTGGCGATGCGGTGACCAGGTGATCCCGCGCCGACGGATCCTCCAGGCCGCCGCCGCCGTTCCGGCGATCGGTCTCCTACCGGCCTTCGTTCGTTCCGCCGCAGCGACCGGCACGCCTGTGGGGGCGGGGATGGTGCTCGAGACCGAGGGCCTCACCGGGTTCTCACTGAGCTGGACGGGAACCGACCACCCGGGCGTGACGGTTCGCCCGCTCGTGCGCGGCGTCTGGGGCGACCTCATCGATGTCGAATCCGACCACGGCCACGGCCCCGACGACCCCACCGGCCGGTTGCACGGACCGGCGGTGATCGTTCCCGGCGCGGAGGCCTTCTGGATCACCAACGTGGGAGCGAACGACCTTCGTGTCCACGAGATCGCGGCGCCGGACCGACCGCTCCGACTCGCCGATCTCGCCGTCGTCGAGCCCATCCCCGGACTCGAGATCCTCGAGCGCAGCAACTGGACCGACGTCGGCCGCCGCGACACGATCGACTGTGCGATTCCGTCATCGGTGTTCGGCCTCGGCTGCCGGGCCGACGTCGGCCTCCGACATGCCATCGTCCATCACACCGTCAACCCCAACGGTTATGCCGAGTCCGCCGTGCCGAGCATGCTCAACGGGATCCAGCGCTACCACATGCAGACGCGTGGCTGGGACGACATCGGCTACAACTTCGTCGTCGACCGGTTCGGACGGATCTGGCAGGCCCGCGAAGCCGACCTCTACGAACCCATCTCGTCGGGCCACACCACCGGCCTGAACGCGGAGAGCGTGGGAGTGGCCGTGCTCGGCACCTTCAGCGAGGAAACCGTCCCCGATGCCGTGATCGACTCGCTCGGGCTGCTGATCGGTTGGAAGCTCAGCCTCCACGGTGTCGATCCGCTCGGCCACACGCTCGTGCGATCGACGGGCGGCGACTTCGCGGAGCCCGGCGAGTTCGTCGACGTCCGCAACGTCAGCGGGCACCGTGACAACCAACAGACGTCGTGCCCGGGCAGCTCGCTCTACGGGCGGATCGACGAAGTGCGGATCGCGGCCGCCGAACTCGTGCCCGTCTTCGGCCACATGACCCCCACCTACACACTCGACGACGTTCACTGCCGCGGCTGGGCAATCGACCGCTTCGACCAGGCCGCACCCCAGGACATCGAGATCATCGTCGACGGGGGCACGCCGCTCGTCGTTCGCGCCGATCTCGAGGTCGACGGACTCGACACCGACTATCCCGACGCCGGCGCCGCCCACGGCTTCGACCACACGGTGCCGATCGATCTCGACACCACGTCGATCGTGGTGCGGGTGACCGCCGGCGACGGGCGCACCGCCGATCTGATGGATCTCTCGCTGTTCGCGACCTTCATCGACGTCGAACCGACCCGCTTCTTCGCTCCCGGCGTCTACTTCCTTCGCAAGCGAGGCCTGACCACTGGCACGCAGCCGGGACTCTTCGAGCCGATGGACCACGTGACCCGGGGCCAGATGGCGACGTTCCTGCATCGCTTCATGGATCTGCCCGCCTTCTCCCGCCCCGCGCCGTTCGACGACGTCGTCGCCGACTCCTTCTACGAAGACGCGGTGAACTGGCTCTACGAAGCGGGTGTCACGACCGGAACCTCCCCCACGACGTTCGAGCCCGCGGCGTTCGTCACCCGCGGCCAGATGGCGACCTTTCTGTGGCGTATGTGCGGCGAACCGGCCCCCACCGCCCCCTCGAAGTTCGTCGACGTGCCGGCGGGTGCGTTCTACGAGGTCGCGGTGACCTGGATGGCCGAACTCGGCATCACCACCGGCGTGTTGCCGACGCGCTTCGCGCCGCTCGATCGGATCCGCCGCGGCGAGATGGCGACGTTCCTCTATCGACTCGCGACGACCCCCGCAGCATGGTCGCTCGTCGATCCGCCGTCATCGGTCGAGTTCTAGACCCGCCAGTTCGTAGGTCCACGCGGTCAGATCGTCGACCGGATCGCCGCACCACTCGAGCATGCGCTGTCGCCCCTCGTCGTGACGCTGCTGAACGGTCTCGGGATCGCGCAGCATCCGATCGAGCTCGGCGAAGAAGGCGGCCTCGTCGGTGAGGAGGAAGGCCCGCGTCAGTCCCCAACGCTCCTCCAACTCCACCTGATAGGGGTGGCGGCCGGCCCAGGTGTTGAACCGCAACGACGGAGTGCCGATCACGCCGGCCTCCGAGCACACCGTCTGGCTGTCTCCCACGACGAGTTCTGCCGCAGCGAGCACGTGATGGAAACGATGATGTGCCGAGCGAATCCGGCGGTCGGCCAGGTCCGCCGGCAGCTCCGCCTCCGAGGAGATCAACACCGTGCCCGTCGCCGACATCATCTCGATGACACGGTCGATCTGGCCTCGACTCATCCCCGCCTCGCTGACATCGTGGCTTGCGGTGAACGCGGTCAGCCGGAGCACGTGGAACCGCTCCTCCGACTCGAGTCCCAGCTCTTCACGGATCGTCGGATCCGGGGTGAAGCGCGACGGGTGGAGGTAGAAGAGTTCCTTGTAGCCCTGGTAGCGACGGTGCTGCTTGCCGTAGCTCTTCTCGGTCGCCGTCGGGCTGGCGATGATGTTCGCGAGCGGACCCGCCACGTAGTAGAGGAAGCCGGCGACATGGCCGTCGTCGGTGTCGTACATGACCGGCGTTCGGGTCAGCCGTGCCGCGTGCACCCCGGCCGGCGAACGGGTCAGGACCACATCGGGCCGGAACCGGCGCACGGTGCGAAGGGCCCGCCAATCACGCACGAGCAACTCGCGGGCGAGACCGAGCATCGACGTGCCTGCGGTCGACGCACGCACGTGGGGACGCCCCCGCGCCTCGATCAGCTCCACGACGGAGTCCTTGCCGGGGCGCGACAGCCACAGGGTCTCCTCGCCGTTCGCGACCAGTCGGTCCTCCACCGCGCCCAGCGTCCACACATCGGCGGGATGCACCGCGTCGATCAGCACCTTCATCCCGGGCGACGGTAGCGTCGCGGAATGCCCTCCGCGCTGCGCCGACTCCTCGACCAGCGTGCGCAACCGCTCCCGGCGACCCTGCGTACGGTCCTGCTGGTGGTCTCGGCAGGCGGCGTGGTCGTCGCTTCGGTGTGGGCATGGCAGTCGAGCGGGCTGCGAACGGGCGACATCGAGTGGGTGCCCATCGTCGTCGCCTTCGTCGTGGCCGCGCCGACGAGCCTCGCGCTCAAGGCGCTCGAGTTCCGGGTCGCGGCGAGCGTTGCCGGCCAGCATCCAGGGGCCCGGAGGAGTCTCGATGTCGCCGTCGTGTCGTCGGCCGCCAACCTCCTCCCGCTGCCCGGCTCCCTCCTCGTCACCGTCCGATCGCTCTCCGAGGACGGCACGACCTACGGGCACGCCATCGCTGCATCGGCCGTGCCCGGACTCGCCTGGCTCGGGATCACCGGACTCGTCGGCGGCGCCGCGATCGGGATCGAGGGCAGCCCATGGCTCGCCGGACTCGTCGTGCTCGCAGGGCTCGGCGCCGCGGCCGCGGCCGCGATGCTGTTCCGCTCGCACGCTCCCGAGGCCGGTCGGGCCACCCTTGCGGCGACCATCATCGCGGTCGAGGCCGGCTGGCTCGGCGTGAGCGCGCTGCGCCTCGGGCTGGCCGTCAGCGCCCTCGGGGTCTCGATCGAGCCGACGCAGGCGGTTGCGCTCTCGGTCGCCGGTGCGCTGACCGTCGCGATCGGCTTCTTCCCCGGCGGTCTGGGCGTGCGCGAGGCGTTGCTCGCCGGGTTGTCGCCCCTCATCGGTCTGCCGTTCGACACCGGCGTGCTGCTCGGCAGCCTCGACCGTGTGGTCTGGCTCGCCTTTCTCGCCCTCGCCGCCCTGATCCTCTCGGCGACGTCCCGACCGGTCAGGTGAGGCGGGCCACCAACTCGCCGAGAGGCTCGCGGAAGTCGCGCGTCTCGGGAAGACCCGAGAGGCGCAGCGCCATGTTGTCGAGGACCGAGTTGGCCGGACGGGGGGCCGGATAGTTCATCCCCAGCTCCTCGGTGGAGCAGGGGTTGACCCGGGCCGGGTCGGCGCCCGCGGCCTTGGCCACTTCGCGGGCGAACTCGAACCAGCTCACCGCACCCTGGTTGGTGACGTGGAACAGGCCGGGCCGCTTCGACAACGCGAGGTCTCGCAACACCGGGGCCAGGTCGGAGGTGAAGGTCGGGTGACCGACCTGGTCGTCGACGAACGTGAGCGTCTCGTGCTCTCCCAGCAACCGCAGGATGGTCTTCACCATGTTGTGGCCGTGTTCGCCGCACACCCAGGCGGTACGCACGACCGTTGCGTCGGGGCCCGCCTCGATCTCGCCGGCGAGCTTCGATCGGCCGTAGACCGACACCGGGCAGGGATCATCCCATTCGTGGTACGGGCCGGTCTTCGTCCCGTCGAACACGTAGTCGGTCGACACCGACGCCAGGTGGGCGCCGGTCTGTCGGCAACCCTCGGCGAGATGACGTACGGCGAGCGCGTTGACCGCATAGGCCAGGTCGACCTTGGTCTCACAGTCGTCGACCGCGGTGATGGCGGCACAGTTGATGACGATGTCGGGACCGATCTCGTGCAGCGCACCGAGCACGAGGGCCCGATCGGTGATGTCGAGCTCGGGAAGATCCACCGCGACGACGTCGTGTGGCTCCAGCAGCGGCTGGATCTCGGTGCCGAGCTGACCGTTTGCCCCCGTGACCAGGATCTTCATCGTCGCATCCCTCTCATCGAGCCGACGGGGTGTTGGCTTTCAGCGGCTCCCACCATGCCCGGTTGTCGCGATACCAGGCAACCGTCTTCTCCAGTCCCTCGGCGAAGTCCTGGGCCGGCTCCCAACCGATCGCCTTCAGCTTCGAGCAGTCGATCGAGTAGCGCCGGTCGTGTCCGAGTCGGTCCTCGACATGATCGATCGCCGACTCGTCGCGCCCGCAGAGCTCGAGCAGTCGTTCGGTGAGCTCGCGATTGGTGATCTCGTTGCCGCCGCCGATGTTGTAGATCTGGCCGGGCTCGGCGTTGCGCAGTACGACGTCGACGCCCGAGCAGTGGTCGGCAACGAACAACCAGTCCCGAATGTTCATCCCGTCGCCGTAGAGCGGCACCGTGCCCCCGTCGAGCAGGTTGGTCGTGAAGAGGGGGATGACCTTCTCGGGGAACTGGTAGGGCCCGTAGTTGTTCGACGCCCGGGTGACGATGACCGGCATCTCGTAGGTGGTGAAGTAGCTGAGCGCGATCAGATCCGATCCCGCCTTCGACGCGCTGTAGGGCGACCGCGGTTCCAGCGGGTCGGTCTCGACCGACGATCCCTCTTCGACCGAGCCGTAGACCTCATCGGTCGACACGTGCAGGAACCGGTCGACCTCGAGCTGACGAGCGACGTCGCACATCACATTGGTGCCGTCGCAGTTGGTGTGGACGAAGGCGTCGGGTCCACTGATCGAACGGTCGACGTGGGACTCGGCCGCGAAGTGCACGACCTGGTCGCAGCCCTGCATCGCCGCAGCGACGGCGTCGCGATCACAGATGTCGCCGTGGACGAACGACACCCGAGCGCCCAGCACGTCCTCGATCGAGGCCATGTTGCCCGCGTAGGTCAGGGCGTCGTAGATGACCACCTCGTCGTCGCTGGTCTCGAGCACGTGGCGGACATAGTTGCTGCCGATGAACCCGGCCGCACCGGTGACGAAGAGTTTCATGGGGATGCTCCTTGCCGACGCTCAGGTCGTGCGCAGCGAGTGGTACGGGCGGCGGTTGGCCGGAAGATCGGCCCGCAGCGGATTGGCCTGGTCGCGACCCGAGAGGATCGGATCCTCCAGGCCCCAGTCGGCACCGATCTCCGGGTCGTTCCAGAGCACGCCGAGTTCGTCGGCGGGGTTGTAGTAGCCGTCGACGAGATAGGTCAGCGTGCAGTCCGTGAGGGCGGCGAACCCGTGGGCGACGCCCGGCGGGATGTAGATGCCGTGATGGATGTGGGTGTCACCTGTGTCGTCGGATCGAGGGTCACCGCCGAGGTCGTAGACGATCGTGGCGCCGTCGGTCGGCCCGCCCTCGCGCAGGTCGTGCAACACCACGCGGACCTTGCCGTAAGGGCAGTACCAGTAGTCGCTCTGGTGCAGGTGGTAGTGGAGACCGACGATCGCCCCGCCCTGGCGGTCGCCTCGATTGCCCTGGATCATCTCGCGTTGCCCCGGGAACCAGGAGCGGCGGTACGTCTCGATGAAGTACCCGCGTTCATCACGATGGATGTCGGGTTCGACGATGTAGACGCCGTCGATGACGTCACTCGGCGTCACGGTTGCCATGAATACTCCAGGGTTCTTGTTGCCAGCGGATGCGTGGTCGACGGACGGGGGCGCTACTCGATCTCGACATGGCAGTGATCACCGAGCATCACACGGGTCGCCCGAGGCCGGGCATCGCCCTTCGTGATCTGGGTGTCGCGGCCGACGAGCGAGTCGGTCAGGCGGGGGATGTCGGTCACCGAACTGCGTCGCAGGAGCACGGAGTTGTCGATCTCGCTGCGGGTGATGCGGCAGTCGACGGCGATCGAGCTGTAGGGGCCGACATAGCTGTCCTCGACGACCGTGCCGGCACCGATGATGGCCGGGCCGCGGACCGTGGAGTTGATGATCGTGGCGCCGGCCTCGATCACCACACGACCGTCGATCGACGAACGGTCGTCGACGTCGCCGGCGACGTTGCGCTTGAGGATGTCGAGCACGAGCCGGTTGCACTCGAGGAGCGGATCCTTCTTGCCGGTGTCGATCCACCAGCCGACGAGCACCTCGTGGTTGACCCGATGGCCGTTGGTCACCAGCCATTGGATGGCATCGGTGATCTCGAGCTCGCCCCGGGGCGAGGGCTCGATCGAAGCGACCGCGGTGTGGATCGTGGAATCGAAGAGGTAGACGCCGACGAGGGCCAGGTCCGACGGCGGCACCTCGGGCTTCTCGACGAGCTGGAGCACCTCACCATTGGGGCCGATCTCGGCCACGCCGAAGGCGGTGGGGTTCTCGACCTTGGCGAGCAGGATCTGGGCGGCAGGAGCGATGTGCTCCACCCCCAACTGGGGCTCGGCACTACGTGCGTTCTCGAAGCCCTCGACGAACTCGGTGAGGCCCTGCTCGAGCATGTTGTCGCCGAGATACATGACGAAGTCGTCGTCGCCGAGGAAGTCCCGGGCGATCAGGACGCAATGGGCGAGACCGAGCGGCTCCTCCTGCACGATCCAGGTGATCCTGACCCCGAATTGCGAGCCGTCGCCCACGTGTTCACGGATCTCGTCGCCGGTCGCCGGCGCGATGATGATGCCGATCTCTTCGATCCCCGCGGCCGCCATGTCCTCGATCCCGTAGAACAGGATCGGCTTGTTGGCGATGGGCACCAGCTGCTTCGCGCTGGTGTGGGTGATGGGGCGGAGCCGGGTTCCGGCACCACCGCTGAGAATGAGACCCTTCACGGGAGACAAGGGTACCGATGGCGCACTGCGCTGTCTCTAGGCGCGACGGCCTACTCCGACCGATTCACCGTTCAGCTGGGGGTGGCCGGCTGGATCGGGTCGCCGACGGGGACGTGGAATCCGAGATCCGGGTCGTACTCGTAGCGGCGGATCAGGCTGCCCGCGGCATGGCTGTCGGGCCCGAGGTACGCATCGGCCATCGCCGGGAGATCGAACGTTCCCAGCGCCTCCGCGCCGGTCACGAAGGTCTCGGGATTCAGGTCGACACCGGCCGACTCGAAGATCAACACCATCAAACGGAAGGCCCGACAGTGGTTGGTGAACGCCTGCACCGTCGTGATCGACTCGAGGTCGAGGGGCTCGTCGTAGGCGGCGTCGTACTCGTCGATGCACTGCTGGACGCCGGGATCGGCAAGGGCCTGCTCCGGGGTGGGCTTGCTGGTGGTGATCGCGAAGGTACGGGACGGCAATGTCGAGCCATCGGAGATCTCGGCCTCGGGGAACACGTTCTGGTCGGCGGCCTGACCGTTGGTGAAGCCGATGACACCGCCGAAGTTCGCTCGATCGGCCGCCTCGGTCACCGGGACGATGTTGCTCAGGGCGATGATGAAGTCGGCGCCCGCCGACGTGAGTCGCTCCATGCGCTGATCCGCTGCACTGGCCGCCGCGATCTGATCCTGACCGAAGTCGCCGACCTCGACCTCGGCCACGATCTCGACACCTGCATCGACGAGCAACGGCCGGACGAGATCGGCGAACTCGGCATCGACGGGGGCGTCCCACCAGAGCGCGACCTTCTTTCCGTCGAGATCACCCTGGGCGATCATCTCGGCGACCCCGCCGTAACGCTGGGCGCTGTTCGCCATCTCGGTGGCGATGAAGCGACCCTCGGAGGCCGCGTCGCGACTGTCGTTCAGCCCGAAGTGGCCGATGTAGGGCAGGCCATAGAGCTCCGTCACACACAATGGCGCATCGCCGAGGAACTGGCCGATCACCGCGAACGTTTCGATGTCCTCGGCGAACTCGGTGCAGATCGCGTCGGCCGCCTCGGTCCCGATCGGTAGGAACAGGCGGGTGTGCGGCACGAGGTCGCGGCCGAGCACACCCCCGCGGGCGTTCTGTGCGTCGTCCACGCGACATACATGTCCTCGACCGGCGCCACGCCGAGGTCGTAGCCGAAGGGGATCAGGGCTTCCGCGTCGATCGCCGCGACCCCGAAGTCGATCTCGGTGGCCGAGACACCTGCGAACGAGTCGAACAACTCGACGTCCGGCACATCGGCGCTGTCGTCGCCGCTGTCGTCGCCGCTGTCGACGGGCGGGTCGGCGCTGTCGGCGCTGTCGTCGGCCGGGGCCGTCGTCGTGGTCGAATCGGTGCCGGACCCCGACGAGTCGTCACCGCACGCCGCAGCGAACAGGGCGAGCGCAAAGATGACAGCGAGCAGACGTTTCACGTGAGTCCTCCGAGACGAGACGGCGAGGATTGTCTACTCCCCCGTTCGGTCGGCCGCCAGAACCGGTGCCCGGCCGGAGCCTCCTCAGTCGGTGGCGCTGTGGACGCGCATCCGTCCCGATCGGATGTGCAGCGAGTACTCGTAGCGAAGCAGCACCGCGGTGACCAGGGATCCCGCGACGACCGCCGCGACCAGGGCGGCCTCGACCCGCAGGAACGGATCGTCGGCGAACAGCAGCGCGACGGGGAACGTGGCGACACCGACCACGAATCCGGCCACTGCGAGCTGGGCGTGGTCGAGGGCCACGAGGCCGAGCGACAGCGACAACATCACCATGAGCCCGCCACCGCTCGCCGAGAGCAGGGCCATGTCGCGGGCGCCGATCGCGTCGCCGAAGAGTGTCTCGACCAACCACGGTCCGAGCGCCGCCATCGCCACCACCGACGCGGCGGCGACGGCGATGACCGCGCCCACGAGTCGGAGCTGGATCTCGCGGAACCCGTTGAGGTCGTTCTCGCCGGCCATGCGAGCCAGGTTCGGGAGCAGCGCCGCCTTGACCGCCTGGAAGAAGAAGAGCGGAACCCGGGAGATGATGAGCCCGTTCAGGAAGATGCCCGGGGCTTCCTCCCCGAGATCGTGGCCGACGATCTCCAACGCGACCGGCCCGACATTGAGCATGAACGCCTCGCCGAGCGCGGCGACGAGCAGCCAACCCAGTGCCGGCGACAGCTCGCTCAGCGGCGCAGGCGGACCAGGCTTCACGAACGGGCGCAGGGTGCCGACACCGACAGCAGTGGCCACGGCGAAGGCGATACCGACGGAAACGGCGTAGGCGCCGACGACCTCGATGCCGATCGCCGCGAGTGCGCCGGCCAGGAACACGCGACTGAGGCCCTCGGCGGCGAAGTAGCTGCTGTAGCGGTTGAACTCCTGGCGTCCCGACAGCACGCCACGGACGCACTCGGCCACCATGAACGCCGCCATCGACACCACCAGGGCCAGGAGCAGGTCGAGGCGTTCGTCGAGCAGATGGTCGAGCCCGAGCGGCCACGCGACGATCGCGCCGACCACCACGAACCCCACCTGCACCGAGCCGATCCGCAGCGCCTGACGGAAAACAGGGGCACTCCCCTCCCCGCGGCCGGCCCGATTCGCGGTCGCCCGGGCGAGTTCCTGCTCGAGCGGCTGGAAGAGTCCCGGGCCGAGGATGTAGATCAACCCCCACAGAACGGCGAGGCCGCCGTAGGCCTCGTCTCCGAGCGCGCGGCGGGCGACGACCAGGAAGGCATAGGTCGTGATGCCGTTGACCACGAGTCCGGTCCCGATGGCGGCGGTGCCGTACGGAAGCGGATTCCGGTCACGCAGGGTCGCGAGCAGGCGTGTGATGGGAGGCTCCAGGTCCGAGTCCCGTCGGGGCGACGGGACCCAGGGAGGTTATCGGTGCGGGAATCCGTTCTCGGCGACCCCCGCGGCTGCAATCACGCCGGTGTGAAGCTCGGCATGCAGAGCCCGTCGAGTTCGGTGATCTCGATCCGGTCGCGGTTCTCCCACGTCACCTCGTTGCCGGGATCGACCCGCAGCTTGAACTCGCGGAACGTCATCTCGAGCGCGTCGAACGCGATCAACCGACCGCTGAGCCCGTCGCCGATGCCGAGGATCAGCTTCAGCGCTTCCAACGCCTGGATCGAACCGACGATGCCCGGCAGCACGCCGAGCACTCCGGCTTCGGCGCACGACGGGGCGAACTCGGCCGGCGGCGCCTCGGGCAGCATGTCGCGATACGTCGGACCGTTGCGGGGATCGAACACCGTGATCTGTCCCTCGAAGCGGAAGATCGAACCGTGAACGACCGGAATCCCCAGCTTCACGGTGGCGTCGTTGAGCAGGTAGCGGCTCGGGAAGTTGTCGGCACCGTCGATGATCACGTCGTAGCCCGCGATGATGTCCATGATGTTGTCGGCCCCGAGGCGGGTGTCGTAGGTGACCACGTCGACGTCGGGGTTGAGCCCGGTGAGGGTCTTCTTGGCCGAGTCGACCTTGCGCTCACCGATGCGATCGAGGTTGTGCAGGATCTGGCGTTGCAGATTCGACTCGTCGACCACGTCCATGTCGATGATGCCGATCGTGCCGACACCGGCGGCGGCGAGGTAGAGCGCGGCGGGTGAGCCGAGCCCTCCGGCGCCCAACAGAAGGACCTTTGCGTCGAGCAGCTTCAACTGGCCCTCGTCACCGATCTCGGGCACGAGCAGGTGGCGCTGGTAGCGGTTGCGCTGATCGGGGGTGAGGGTCTGCGGACGCTTCCACTCGCGACCCTCGTCCTTCCACTTGTTGAAGCCGCCGTCCATCGACACGGTGTGCTCGTACCCGAGCTGCTCGAGCGTCTGGACCGCGAATGCCGAACGCACGCCACCCGCACACATCACCACGAGCTTCGTGGCGCGGTCGGGTACCCGGTTCTCGATGTTGGACTCGAGTTGGCCGCGCGGAATGTGGATCGAACCGGGGATGGCCCCCTGCTCGTATTCGTCGGGTTCGCGCACGTCGAGGAGTGTGTAGCCCTCGGCGAGGAGGGCTTCGCCGGCCTCGGTGTCGACCTCGTGGATCGACGCCTTTGCCTGCTGGAGGAGTTCACGGAAACTGGCCATGACCGAAAGCCTACCTAGTTAGTCGGGAATTAACAGCCCCAACCCCGGTCACGCCGTGGGCATTCCCATGATCGTCGGCAACACGTCGGCGATCCGGGCCCGCAGGACGACGTCGGCGAGATGGTCCATGGCCGTCGGTTGGTCGTTGACGATGACGATCCCGGCCCCGGCATTCCTCGCGATCCTCACCGTCTCGTTGATCGGGAACACGGCGAGGGTCGTGCCGACGGTCACGAAGACCTCGGCCTCGTTGGCGGCCACCTCGGACCGGCGGAGATCCTCCGCGTCGAGCGACTGCCCGAACGACACCGTGGCCGACTTGAGCAGACCGCCACATCGAGGACACGCGGGATCCGGGTCGCCGGCCCGCACCCTCACGATGGCTTCCTCCATGTTGTCGCGGTACTCACACGACAGGCAGGCGACCTTGCGGGTCGTGCCATGGACCTCGACGACGAGCTCCGGGCTGTTCCCGGCCCGTTGATGCAGCTCGTCGACGTTCTGCGTGATCAGGGTGTGGAGTTTGCCGCGGCGCTCCAGATGCACCAGCGCATGGTGTCCGATGTTCGGCTCGACGTTGGCCCACAGCTCACCCGAGGCACGGGCGGCCCAGTTGGCCCGGCGTACCTCGGGATCGGCCACGTAGTAGCGGATGTTGGAGGCCTTCTCGGCCAACGGGTTCTTCGTCCACAGCCCCTGTGGCCCGCGGAAGTCGGGAATGCCGGAATCCGTCGAGATACCGGCGCCGGTGAGCACCGCCACCGAGGCCGCGTCGTCGATGAGCGCCCGCGCCCGCTCGAGGTCACCACTGTTCATGACGACACTGCATTCGTGACGACACTGTTCATGACGACGAACTCTATTGGCGGCCGAGCGCGAGAGATGAGGCCCGACACCGCCGATGACGTTCCGGTGACGCCCGATCGCTTGACTCGCAGCAGCCCGGTGGTCGGGGAAACGATGGTGTGGCAGGCGATTCTTGGGGGTTGTCATGAGATGGACGCGACACGGGCTCGGAACGATTGCGGCGTGTCTGACCGCGGCGCTGGTGATGGCCGTTCTCGCACCGACCGCCGGCGCGCAGGACGAGTCGCTCCAACCGGTCGACACCGACGGCGACGGCCAGCGCGATGACTGGGACGGCGACGGCCTCCCCGACAACGACGATGACCGGCCCTGCGAATGGGACGACAAGGATGACGACGCCAACACCGGTGTCCCCGACGGCATCCCCGACGCCGCGGGAACGCCCGAGGGCGACGGCTGCGAGGGCGAGGGCGGTGCATTGCCCGAGCAGCTCTCGAGTCAGCGGGTCCGTGTCATCCTCAGCGACGTCTACGCCAGCATCGCCGACGTGACCGACGAGGGCGAGGCCCCCGACACGTTCCCCAACATCCCCCGCCGGATCGAGGATGGCGTCGACGTCGGCCCCGACTGGACGGTCCTCGATCGTCTCGTCGGCGAACCCGGTGTCCGCGATCTGCTCCAGCAACCCGACGACCGGATCAACCAGGACCTCCTCGAGGCGGAAGACCTGAACAACGAGCAGATCATCGATCCGCTCGATCCGAACCGGATCGTCCTGATCGCCACCAGCGACGCGATGGATCACACGATCAACCAGATCGAGCGGGCCCGCAGCGACCTCGGCCTGGTCGGCGGTTCCGGCTCGGAACTCAGCGGGCCGTGCATGGGCATGGCCTGGTCCTACGACAGCGACGGCCGACCCCTCGACGTGGCCTGGGACTTCGACCAGGACGGTCCACCCATGGGGTTCAAGGACGGTCCCTTCGACGAAGGGGAACTCCCGATCGAGCCGATCTTCACCAGCGACAATCCCTTCCGGGTCGACGTCGACGGTGCGGTGATCTACACCGGCCTCGCCGGCGGTGTCCCCGACGGCACCGGCCCCCTCGACCACGACTGGTTCATCGAGCTGAACTTCCTCGGCTTCACCGGCGCCAACATCGACGCCGGCGGCGATCCGAACCGCTCGGGCGAGAACCGCAACCTCGGCGCGGTCAACCTCAACGAAGACCTACCCGGTCCGGCCAAGATCAGTGGTCTCGTGGCCATCAACGGTCAGATCTCGGCACCGAACAGCGGCACCGGTGAGGACGACGGCACCAGCGGTGCCGTCCCCAACGGCCTGCCGTTCTTCTGCATCGGATCCGGCTTCGTCGATTTCCAGGGCGGCATCCCGCTCACCGCCCCCGGCGTCGCCCTCGTCTTCCTCTCGACGGTGGGCATGCTCTTCAACGCCCGGCCGGCCAAGACCTGGGGAGGTGTCTGATGACCACCACCACGACCGCACCCACCACCACGAAGAAGCACCCGATCCGAGGCTTCCTCTACGGGATCCCGTTCGGCCTCGGTCTGGCGATGATCGCCATCGGCCAGAAGTGGGCAGCCCTCGGCACCTGGCCTCCGGTCATGATCTTCGTCGCCGGCATCGTCATCGGCACCGCCTGGTCCACCTTCGGGCCGGCCAGAGCACCGAAGTCGCCCAGCCCGGTCAGCGAACCCGACGACGAGTTGACAGAAACACTCGAAACAGACTGAAATACATCCGAACTTCCCCTGATGTGTTCTCACGCCTAGGGAGTTGCGTATGTCCGCCCAATCGATGTCACTGGCCGACCCACAGGTCGAGCAGGTCTATGTCAGGAACTGGGACGATCCGATCGTCGACCGACTCGGTCACGATCCCCGGTCCGGCTATGTCGAACAGTTCTGGCTCGGGATCCTCGGCCCCAGCACGATCTGGCTGCTGCGCCACTGTCGCCACGAGCTCGACCGCTCCCCCAACGGGTTCGTGCTCGACCTGGGCGACGCCGCCGGTGCCCTGGGCCTGGGCCACAACGGCGGGCGAAACAGCCCGCTCGCCCGCAGCATCGCCCGTGCCTGTCGGTTCGACGCAGCCCGCGCGGTCGGTGAGGGCCAGCTCGACGTCCGCCGACGGCTCCCGCCGCTGAACCGGGGCCAGCTGGCACGCCTTCCACCACTGCTCCAGCGCCGCCATCAGGCGTTCCTCGAGGCGCACGACGCCGGTGACCATGCCGCGATCGAACGCCGTGCCCGACGCCTCGCGCTCGGTCTGGTGCAATGCGGCGACGGCCTCGACGACGCCGAACTCCAACTCGGCCAGTGGCGGTTCCACCCCGCGATCGCCGCAGCTGCGGTTCGATGGGCGTGGACGCAACACCACGAGACGACCGGGGCCTGAGCACTCCGACCCGCACGAATTGGGTCAAAAGATGCATAAGGAACGGTCTCGGGCGTGCCGAAGGAATGGAGACGGTTCACCGCCGAAGTGGTGGTGACATCTACAAACAGGGGAGTCCACCCAAAATGACCACCGCTTACCAGTTCCTTTCCGCCTGGATCACCGCTCACATCGATGACGAGCGTGGCGCCAGCCTCGTCGAGTACGCGCTGCTCGTCGCGCTGATCGCTGTCGTGTGCATCGCTGCCGTCACCGCCCTCGGCGAGTCGGCTTCGAGCAAGTTCTCCGAGGTCGACTCGGCGATCGGCTGATCCAGCCAGAGCTTGATCGAACGGCGGCTCCTTCGGGGGCCGCCGTTCGGCGTTTTCGGCGCGCCTACGGCTTCGCGAAGTTGGCCGCCAGATCGACGAGTAGGCGAACACCGAAGCCCGTGCCGCCCTTGGTGATCTCGTCCTCGTCGGCATCGCTCCAGGCCGGGCCGGCGATGTCGAGGTGGGCCCAGGGAATCCCGTCGGCCACGAACTCGCTGAGGATCAACCCCGCGGTGAGCGCCCCGCCGTAGGGCGTGCCGATGTTCTTCATGTCGGCAACGGTCGACTCGAACTGCTTCTTGTAGTCCTTCGGCAGCGGTAGATGCCAGACCCGCTCCCCCGACGATGCCGAGGCGTCCTCGATCTGGTCGATCCAGGCGTCGTTGTTGCCCATGAGCCCTGCGATCTTCGGTCCGAGGGCCACCATGCACGCACCGGTGAGGGTCGCGAGGTCGATGATCGCATCGGGCTTGGCCTCGCTGGCCAACGACAGGGCATCGGCGAGGATCAGTCGCCCCTCGGCGTCGGTGTTGAGCACCTCGATCGTCTTGCCGTTGCGGATCGTGAGCACGTCGCCCGGGCGGGTGGCGTCGCCACCGAGCATGTTGTCGGTCATCGGCACGAAGGCGCGGACCCGGCAGGTCGGTGCGATCCGGGACATGACGCTCATGGCGCCGATCACGGCGGCGCCACCGCCCATGTCGCACTTCATCGTCATCATCCCGGCGCCCGTCTTGATCGACAGGCCACCGGCATCGAACACGAGACCCTTGCCCACCAGCGCGAGGGTTGCGGTGGCCTTGCCCTTCGGCGTGTAGGTCAACTCCACGAGGCGGGGCGGAAGCTCCGAGCCGCGGTTCACGCCCAGCAGCCCGCCCAGCTTCCCCTTCTTGATCGCGGCCTCGTCCCAGACCTTCACCGTCAACCCGGTCTCGCGGCCGATCGCGGCTGCCCGCTTGGCGAACTCGGGCGCGGTGAGCGTGCCACCCGGCTCGTTGACCAGGTCGCGAGCGAGCACCTGGCCGTCGGCGATGGCGGATCCGAGATCCAGCGCCGCCTGGTTGCGCGCGCCGCTCCCGCCGCCGACATCGACACGACCGAGCTTCGTCGGCTTCGCATCGGTCTTGTAGGTGAGGAACTTGTAGGCGCCCAGACGCACGCCCTCGACAAGGGCCTGGCGGGCGTCGGTGGCCGGGAGTTCGCCCTCGGGCAGGTCGACGCCGATTCGGGTGTGGCGAGCGAACCCGCGACCGATGGCGGCACCGGCGCGGCGCACGGCATCGGCGTCGAGCTCCTCGGCCGCGCCCACCCCGACGAGGCCCATCACACGCTCGCCGTCGGGCCAGGTGTGGGTCTGCCCTGCCTTGCCTTCGAATCCGGCGGCCGTCAGCTGGCTGCCCGGCACACCGTCGATGCCCGCCTCGACCTGCTCGGTCGTGACGACCCGGATCGCGGCCTTCGCCGCTTTGGGGACCGTGCGAACGGCGTGGAACGTGATGGTCATGGGTGGACTCCCGGGACGAGATCGAACAGCGGCAGACTACGCGCCGCGGGCGACCCGCGGGTGACGGCGGCTCACGGCCAGTCGATGAGGGCCAGCATCTGGGCCCGGGCGATCCGGCCCTCGGGCGTCGAGAAGATCGCGGCAACGTGCTGCCCCTTCGCCATCACACGCAGCGTCACCGGATCACCGTTGGCCCGGGCCTTCTCTGCGTACCCCAGGCAGTCCGCGAGGAAGATCTCCTCGGTACCCACGAACAGGTGCATCGGGGCGAACCCGCTCGTCGCGGCGAAACGAGGTGACACCAGCGCATCGGTCGTCGCCCGGTCGGCGGCGTAGTAGCGACCGGCGGCGATCGCACCCTCGATCGTCAACATCAGATCGGTGTCCGCCTGGGCCCGAGACGCAGGGTCGGACATGGAGACGTCGAGCCACGGTGAGATGAGGATGGCCGCCCGGGGCTGGTCGACGCCACGCTCGCGAAGCACCGACAGCAATGTGGCCACGAGGCCACCGCCGGCGGAGTCGCCGCCGACCACCACGTTGTCGCTGCCGTAGCGGCTGACCAGGAGTTCGTAGGCCTCGACCGCAGCCGCGATCGTGGCCCGGTGATCGTGCTCCGGCGTCTTCGGGTAGATCAGCATAGCGAGATCGGCACGGCCGCCCCTGGCGACTTCGGCGGCGGCCTTCCAATGCATCTTCGCCGGACCGACCATGTAGCCGCCGCCGTGGAAGTAGAGCAGTACCCGACGTGGACCACCGGCGTCGCGCTCGAGCAGGTGGAGCGCCGAACCGGCCACCGCGAGCTGCTCGTGGCGCCACCGCCGCCGGAGACGCCGGGGCGGATCCACCGCATCGAATCGGCGCACCGTCCGCAGCAGCCGATCGAGGGATGCCCGATCGGCGAGCGCCGCGTCGGCCCTCCGGTCCGCACCGACCCAGCGGGCCACCCGGAGGACACCGTTGATCATCCGTGCCCGCACGCTCAACATCGAGGAACCTCCGCGACCCACGGTATCGGCGCCACCGGTCAGCCCCCGGCCGGGAGCTGCTGCTGGAGCGTGAGGGTCTCGGCGAAGAGGTCGCCGTGCTCCTCGACGCGTGCCAGCACCTCGGCGGCCTCGAATCCGAGCGGTTCGCCGTCGGCGCCGTCGGCGACCTCGTCCCACGTGATCGGTGTCGACACCGTCGGACGGTCCTTGGCTCGCAACGAATACGGGGCAATGGTCGTCTTGTGTCGGGAGTTCTGGCTCCAGTCGATGAACACCTTCCCCTTGCGCAGCTTCCTCGTCATGTTCGACAGCACCAGCGCGGGCATCTTCTGCTCCAGCAGTTGCGCGACCGCGAGGGCGAAGTCCGACGCGTGCTCGTGCCCGTGCGGGGTGTTGAGCGGGACATAGAGCTGCATGCCCTTGCTCCCGGAGGTCTTCGCGAAGCACTGCAGGCCCACGCTGTCGAGCACGTCTCGGATCTCGAGAGCGACCTGGGCGCATTCGACGATCGTCGCCGGCTCACCGGGGTCGAGGTCGAACACGAGCATCGTCGGCGTGTCGATGTCACCACAGCGCGACATCGGCGAGTGGATCTCGAGCGCCGCCAGGTTCGCGGTCCATGCCAGCGCCGCGATCGAATCCAGGCGGCAGTACTCGATGCCCCCGCGGCGATCGCCGGGACCGAGGCACGTCCCCACCCAGCCCGGGCGGTGCGACGGACACCGCTTCTCGAAGAACGAGTTCTCCGTCACCCCGTCGGGCCAACGCCGCAGGGTGATCCCGCGGTCGCCGATGTGGGGCAGCATCACCGGCGCGATCCGGACGAAGTAGTCGATGACCTGGGCTTTCGTGAAGCCCACCATCGGGTACATGACCTTTTCGAGATTGCTCACCGCCAGGCGATGGCCGTCGATCTCGACATGGACGCGCTCGGATTCCGCCATCGGAGGCACCCCGCCCTCAGGCCGACTTCTTGACCCGCGCTGCCTTCTTGGCCGGACGCTTCGCCGCCTTCTTCGCAGCCTTGGCCGGACGCTTCGCCGCCTTCGTGGCGCGCTTCGCACGCGACGAGGGCGTGGTGGCCCCGCCGGCCGCAGGGTGCCGGCCCCGGGCCTTCTTCGCGGCCGTGACCGAGGCCTCGAGCGCAGCCATGAGATCGATCACCTTGTCGGAGGACGGCGCCGGTGCCGGGACGAGATCTTCGCTGCTCTCCCCCGCGGCCTTGCGGTCGATCAGCTCGAGGACGGCCTCGCGATAGGTGTCGGTGTGACGCGACGGGTCGAAGGTCGCGTCGAGCGTGGCGATCAGTTGCTCGGCCATCGCCTGCTCCTTCTCGTCGATCGCGATGTCGGCCAGCAGATCGAATCCGCCGATCTCGGCAGGGTCGACGATCTCGTCGGCGTAGACCATCGTCGACAACACGAGTCGACCGTCGACCGGGCGAACGGCGCCCAGGTACTGCTTCGAGCGCATGACGAAATGGCAGATGCCGACCTTGCCGGCCTCCTCCATCGCCGTGGCCAGCAGCTTGTAGGGCTTGGCCGTCTGCTCGTCGGGGACCAGGTGGTAGGCGTTGTCGTAGAACATCGGGTCGATGTCGGCGAGGTCGACGAACTCGTCGATGTCGATCGTGCGGACGGCCTCGGGATCGAGCGCTGCGACCTCCTCGTCGGTGATGAGCACATACTCGCCCGAGGGGAGTTCGTAGCCCTTCACGATGCGCTCGTAGGGGACCTCTTCGCCATCGTCGGCCGACACGCGCTTCTGCTTCACGCGCGCGCCCGTAGCCGAGTCGATCTGGTTGAAGCGCACGGTCTTGCGTGACACCGCGCTGTACAACTTCACCGGGATGTTGACCAGCCCGAAGCTGATCGACCCGTTCCAAATCGCTCTCGGCATCTCTCCAGTGTGCACACGCCGGAGGTCGGAGTGGCAAGCACCGTTCGGGCCCGATCAGGTGTCGAGGAGAATCCGGGCCACGAGGTCCTGGCCGAACGCCGTGAGGATCGCGAGATACATCAGACCCGTCGCAGCCATCACTGCGGAATACTCGCGTTCCTTGAGCGCCGCCCGGGTGACGAACACCAATCCGATGGTCGTCACCACGCACGCGACCCAGAACCACCCGAGCAGGCCGTTGTACGCGTCGTCGATGTCGCCGTTGAGCACCGACACCATGCCGGTCGGGATGAGCATCGCGATCGTCTCAGGCACCCAGAGGATCCCCGTCCACCGGACGAGCTCGTGGATCGGTGCCCGGGCGAGTCCGGGCTGCACGAGGTACCAGTGGCCGAGCAGCATCGCGTCGGTCACCACGCCCAGGAACAGTGCGCTCGTCAGGCCCCGGAAGATCGACAGGGCGACGGGATCCCCTGCCGCAATCGAGCCGAAGAGCACCGCGAGGAGTCCGAGGCCGGCGGTGACGAGGTCGAGCGCCGGAGGGAACTCCGCGGCGGTCTTGTCGAAACGCTGCTCCTCCCGATCGATGCCGGTCATGTCCGCGACCCGGGCGGTTCGCCGTTCCACGACCTCGCGCTGGCCGGCCACGCCGGCACGCCGACGCGAGACCGAGAGACCCAGCGTGATCAGCCCCGACGTGATGAACGCGATCGTGGCGATCTCTCGGGTCCAGGTCGGCGAGGTGACGAACGCGGCGGCGAGCGACCCGCCGGCCAGGAGCAGGAACACGAGCCGCTGGAGCCAGCCGTAGCCGAGCCCGACCTCGCGTCGACGCGTGGTGACCCACAGGAAGAGCCAGCCACCGGCCGCCCACTGGACGAGCACGGTGGCCCCGTCGACGCGGATCACGCGGTCACCACCGCCAGGTGGTGATCGACCAGATTGAGTGGATCGGGGCCCGCGTCGGTCGCCACCACGATGTCTTCGAGGCGCATCCCCCATCGCCCGGGCATGTAGATGCCGGGCTCGATCGAGAAGGCGTTGCCGGCGACCAGCGGTTCGAGATTGCCCTCGACGATGTAGGGGTCTTCGTGGGCCTCGACCCCGATGCCGTGGCCGGTGCGGTTGATGAAGTACGCGCCGAACCCGGCAGCCTCGATCTTCTCGCGACCGGCCCGGTCGACGTCGTGGGCCGGCGTCCCGACCGTTGCGGCCCGAACCGACGCCGCCTGTGCCTCGTGGAGCACGGCATAGGCCTCGAGGAAGTCGCGCTCGGGCGTCTCCCCCACCCACACGCAGCGGGTGATGTCGGAGCAGTAGCCGATGCCGTCGTCGCCGACCATGGTGCCGCCGAAGTCGCACAGAACGCCTTCGCCCTCGCGGATGACGCGCGGACCGGCCTCGTGGTGCGGCGATGCCGCGTTCTCGCCCGCTGCGACGATCGCGAAGTTCACGCGGTCGTGACCCTCGTCGATGATCTGGCGACCGAGTTCGGCCGACACCTCGGCCTCGGTTCGCCCGATCAGCGGGATCTCACCGGCCTGCAGGCGTGCCGCAATCCGGTCGACTGCCGCGCTCGCCGCGCGGAGCCGGGCGATCTCGTCGGCGGTCTTCACGGATCGGATGGGGCTCGTGATCGTCGACGCCCGTCGGAACGAGGTGTCGGGCCGCGCCCCGATCAGGTCGACGAGGAAGCCGCTCCACATGTGGTCACCCACCGCCGCGACTTCGGCCGGGCCCATCAGCCGGGCGATCAGGGCGATGGGGTCCTGACTCTCCGACCACGGAGCGATCGTGAACACACCCGGCTGCTCGCGCACGCGCGGTGCCTCCAGCGCGGGAACCACGAGCGTGGCCGCACCGTCTCGGGGCACCACCAGCATGGTGATCCGCTCGAGGGGCATGGCCTCGTAGCCGCTGAAGTAGGGCAGGTCGGCACCGACGGAGAGCATCAGGACATCGACACCGTCGGCCGCCATCTGCGCACGGGCCCGGTTGAGTCGTTCGGCGAACATCTCGTCGAGGCTACGGCGTGCGGACGCCGGCAACGGCCGACGCGGCGTCGTGCGCGTGATACGACGAGCGGGTCAGCGGCGACGATTCCACGTGCCCGATGCCCATCGCCTCACCGACGCGCTTCCACTCGTCGAACTGGGCGGGCTCCCACCAGCGGGAGACCGGGAGATGGTGCGAGGTCGGCCGCAGGTACTGGCCGATCGTGACGATGTCGGTCGCGACCGCGGCGAGATCGGCCAGGGTCTGCTCGACCTCCGGACTCGTCTCCCCCATCCCGACGATGATCGACGACTTGGTCGTGAGCCCGGCCGCCTTGGCCCGGGCGAGCACCGACAGGCTTCGGGCGTAGCCGGCCGAGGGCCGGACCGCCCGTTGCAGGCGGGCGACGGTCTCGATGTTGTGGTTGACGACGTCGGGCCTTGCCGCGAACAGCAGGTCGAGGGCGGCGTCGTCGCCCTTCAGGTCGGAGACGAGCGTCTCGACGCGACAGTCCGGGTTGCGTTCACGGACCGCGGCGACCGTGGCCGCCACCGCCGCCGCGCCGCCGTCGTCGAGGTCGTCGCGGGCCACCATCGTCACCACGGCGTGACGAAGCCCCATCCGGGCAACGGCTTCGGCCACCCGGGCCGGCTCGTCGTCGTCGGCCGGCGCGGGCTTGCGGGTGTCGACCAGGCAGAACCCGCAGGCCCGCGTGCAGCGCTCGCCGAGGATCATGAACGTGGCGGTGCCGTCGTTCCAGCACTCGGAGATGTTGGGGCACCCGGCCTCCTCGCAGACCGTGACGAGATCGAGTTCGCGCATCGTCGCCTTGATGCGCCGGTACTCGGGACCGGTGTCGAGCGGGACCCGCATCCACTCGGGCTTGCGGGCCCGCAGCCGAACCGGGTCGTGCGTCGTCGCCCCGGCCTCCTCGAGGCGGCCGAGGAGACGCACCGAGGTTCCGTCGGCCCGCGCCTCGAAGCTCTCGTCGCCATGACCGACGCCCTCGCGCCCGACGGGTGTCCCGGCTCCCTCGCCGCGGGTGAACGGCGCCAGATCCCGGTCCGCCACCCGCCACGCGACATCGGCCCGGTCGACCGGTCGGTCGGGGGCGAAGCGGCGAGCCATCGCGGCGGCGACGAGATCGGTCACGTCCTGCATCGACACATCGACCCCTTCGGCCGCCAGTGAGGTGACGCCCTTGTCGGTGATCCCGCACGGAACGATGCGCTCGAACCAACCCATGTCGGGATCGACATTGAGGGCGAACCCGTGCATGGTGCGAGCGCGCGTGATGCGTACCCCGATCGCGGCGATCTTGCGGGGCCGGAGCCCGTCGGCGTCGATCCACACGCCGGTACAGCGGGGCAGGCGAGCCGCCGTGACCCCGAGCTCGCTCAGGACGTCGATGAGCACCTGTTCGAGCCCCTCGACGTAGGCGGCGGTGTCGGCCATGCCGCCACCACGCCGCCCGGGAAGGGTGAGGATGGGATACCCGACGAGCTGGCCGGGGCCGTGGTAGGTGATGTCACCCCCACGGTCGGTCTCCATCACCTCTGCCCCCAGCGCTTCGACGGCGGCGGTGTCGAGCAACAGGTGTTCGGCCGGTGTGCGCCGGCTCATGGTGATCGTGTGGGGATGCTCGAGCAGGAGCAGGTGATCGTGGCGGTCGACGTTGAGCGCACGCTGGAGGGCGAGCGCATCTCGATACGCGACCCGTCCGAGCCACCGGACCCGGAACGCCGCGTCGGCGACGGTCACGACCTCACCGTCGGCGGGCTCAGCGGACCTCCGCCTCCCAGTCGCGCGTCTCGATGATCTCCTTCACGCGGTGCATGAACGCCGCGGCATAGGCGCCATCGAAGGCTCGGTGGTCCCAGGCCATGGCCAGCACACCGACCGAGTGGATCGCGATCGACTCGTTGCCGTACTCGTCGGTGACGACCACGGGCTTTCGCTGCACCCCGTCGGTGGACAGGATCGCGACCTGGGGCTGGTTGATGATCGGGAACTGCATCATCGTGCCGTACTGGCCCGCGTTGGTGAGGGTGAAGGTGCCTCCCGACAACTCGTCGGGGCGCAACTGCTTGGTCCGGGCCCGTGAGGCCACATCGACGATGTCGCGCGCGATCTGGCGAAGCCGCTTCCCGTCGGCCCCCTTCACGACCGGAGCAAGGAGGCCCTGGAAGTCGATGTCGACCGCGACCGCCAGGTTGACCTCGTCGTGCACGACCAGATGATCGCCACCGAAGCTGGCGTTGAGATGCGGGTACTCGCGCAAGGCGTCGACGACGGCGCGGGCGATGAACGGCAGATAGGTGAGGCTGAACCCCTCCTCGGCCTTCCATCCCGACTTCACGGCACGACGGACGTATTCGACCCGCTCGTAGTCGACCTCCATCGCTGTGAGCACATGGGGCGACGTCTGCTTGGACATCACCATGTGTTCGGCGGTGCGGGTGCGGATGTTGTTGAGCGGCACGACCTGATCGCGTGATCCGACTGCCGGCACCGGGGCCGCAGCGGCCGCAGGAGCCGAGGTCGCCGGGGCTGCGGCCGGCGGCGGCGGAGGCGGCGGCGGTGTCGGCGTCGTCGTCGTCGATTCGCCGGCGGCCGGTGCGCTCCCGGCATCGAGGATCACCCGCTCGACATCGGCCCGGGTGATGCGCCCTCCGATGCCCGAACCCTCGATCGAGGCGGGGTCGAGGCCGTTGTCGTTGATCAGTCGACGCACGACAGGCGACAAGACGACGGAAGCGGCGTCGCCTTCTGCCTCTCCCGAAGCAGCCTCCGCCGGCGCCGGGGTCTCGGCCACGGCGGGCTCGGGAGCCGGCGCTTCGGGAGCCGGCGCCACGGGCGCGGGTGCCGGAGCCGGCGGGGGCGGCGGGGGCGGTGCCGTGTCGACGGAGGGGGAGGCCTCGGGCGCCGGCTGTTCGACGATGGGTGCACTGGCGGCGGAGGCGTCGCCGGCATCGCCGATGCGGGCGAGGACCTGACCGACCTCGACCACGTCGCCCTCCTGGGCGAGGATCTCGTTCAGGACGCCCGCAACCGGGCTCGGGACCTCGCTGTCGACCTTGTCGGTCGAGATCTCGAAGAGGATCTCGTCCATGGCGACGGCGTCGCCGACCTGCTTGAACCAGCGGGTGATCGTTCCTTCGGTGACCGTCTCGCCCAATTGGGGCATGGTGACGTCGGCCATCAGTTCCTCATTCCGTTCTCGTCGAGCGCTTCGCTGATCGTAGGGTTTCGTCGCATCAGCCGTGCAGGGAGCGGCCCGTCAGCGACATGACGGTCTCGCCGAAGAGTTCCGACATCGTCGGATGCGGCTGGATGAACGCCGCCACCTCGTCGACCGTGGCTTCCCAGTTGACGGCGAGGTAGCCCTGGCCGAGCTGCTCGGTGACCCACGGACCGACCATGTGGACCCCCAGGATCCGCCCGCCGGTACCGTCGGGTCGCCGCTCGGCGATCACCTTCACGATGCCGTCGGTGTCGCCGACGATCTTGGCCCGGCCGTTGCCGATGAACCGGTGCGACGAGGTCACGACGTCGAACCCGGCGGCCTTGGCCGAATCCTCGGTGTAGCCGGCAAAGGCGACCTCCGGGTGACAGTAGATGCACCACGGTGTGCCGTGATGGTCGAGCGGTGCCGGCGACTCGCCGAGGATGTCGCGGATGGCGAGCATCCCTTCGGCGAACGCGACATGGGCGAGTTGGGGGGTGTTGATCAGGTCGCCGACGGCCCAGACACCGGGCTCGCCGGTACGGCAGCGATCGTCGACGGTGACGAATCCCCGCTCGTCGACCACGACGCCGGTGCCCTCGAGCCCGAGAAGGTCGGCGAACGGACGACGACCAACCGACACGACGACCTTCTCGACGTCGAGCGTCTCGCCCTCACCGAACGCGACGGTCGTATGGGCGCCGGCCGAATCCGGCGTGTGGCCCTGCACCTTGACCCCGGTGCGGACGGTGATGCCACGCTTCTTGAACGACCGTTCGACGACCTTCGCCGCGTCGGCGTCGCAACCCGCGAGGATCTGGGGCATCGCCTCGAGGATCGTGACGTCGACCCCGAGATCTCCCATCATCGACGCGAACTCGCAGCCGATGGCGCCACCACCGATGACTGCGGCCGAAGCCGGCAGTGCGTCGAGCGACAGCACCTCGTCGGAGGTGACCACGAACGCCCCGTCGACCTCGAACCCGGGGATGGTCCGCGGCAACGACCCCGTCGCGAGGATCACGGCGCGGCCGGTGAGCGTGACATCGCCGCTCTCACCACCGGTGATGCGAACCTCGCGGTTCGCGCCGAGCGAGCCGGCGCCGTCGTAGAGGGTCACCTTGCGACCCTTGAGCAGGCCGGTCACGCCGCTCGCCAGCTGGTCGATGATCGCCTGCTTGCGGGTCATCGTGACCGACCAGTCGACCGTCGGCTCCGAGGAGTTCACGCCGAACACCGCGGCGTCCTGCACGGTGCGAAAGACGTGGGCGGTCTCGAGGAGTTCCTTTGCCGGAATACATCCGACGTGGAGACAGGTGCCGCCGATGAGGCCCTTCTCGACCAGACCGACGTCGAGGCCGATACCTGCCCCGTACAGCGCTGCGGCGTAGCCGCCGGGGCCGCCGCCGATCACGATCACATCATGTTGTCCGTCGATCGGAAGCACCTCCTGTGAGAACGAGGTCAACCATAGCGATCTCCGGCCCTGATGCTCAGGACATGATCATGACCAGTTGCACGGCTCCGGCGATCAGGATCACCAATCCGGTCAGCAGGGCGGTGATGATCAGTTTTCGGGTGCTCATCGTCGCTGACTCCGGTCGCTGCGGCGGCGTCGGCCGCGCCCCAGTATGGCGGCCGGGCGGCGCGGTTTCGACCCAGGTCCTTCCGGCCGGGCGCCGAAGAGGCGCCGGATCCCAAGGGTCACGTATAGTGGTGTGTTGGCACACGCAACGTGACTGTCGCGGTCTGGTACAAATGATCCCGGACGCACTGAGGCGAGGGAAGGGAGGCCGGGGCCGCCGATGGAGCAACAATCGCTGTCCGAGGCCACCGACCGCACCGCCGATGCGAGCGCCCGTCCACTGAGCCGCCCGGCGAGGGCCGGTGTCGTGGCCCTCTGTCGCTCCCTCGAGGTCTTCGACCCGCCCGCGGCGCGCCGCGCCGCACTGCGCGCCCACCTCGTCGATCGCCTCGCCGTCGCGGCCGGCGCACCGGTCTCCGATCGTGTCGACGCGATCACGGGCGCCCTGCTCGCCGAGATCTCGATCGTGTTGACCCACGTTCGGCCGGTCGGCACCGTCGACATCGTGCCCGATCCGGCATCCGCAGTGCTGTCGGCCAGCGTCCTCAGCCGCCTCCACGGGCTCGGCGGCACGGCTCGGACCGTTCGGCACCAATACGAACGCTGGGACGGCAGCGGCGGCCCGCACGGCATGCGCGGACCCGACATCCCGTTGCCCGCCCGGCTGCTGGCCCTGGCCGCCACGCTCGTCGGCCATCCGTCCCCGGGGGCAGCGCCCAACTGGACGGCTCGCCAACGACGCGTCGACGAACTCCTCGGCTCGGCGCTCGATCCCGACCTCGGCGCGGCCGCGACCCTCGAGCTGAGTTCCGGCAACCCGCTCCAGTCCGATCTCGAGCTCGACGACGTGCTCGACGGCCTCGAACGCTTCGTTCCCGCCGAACGCGATTCCCCGGTGGAAGCGCTGGTGTCGATCGGCGCCGCGGTCCGCGCCGCGGACTCCATGCCCGATGTCCTGCTCGTCATCGCCGAGCAGGCACGACGCGCCCTGCAGGCGTCCACGGTGACGATCGGCCGCCTCGACCACGAGCGCGCCGAATACGAGACCCTGCTCAACGTCGGTGACATCGGTCCCGGCAAGGAACGGTTCCCCGCCGAGGAACGCCACGGCGCCGACGACCATCCCGGCCTCGAGACGATCTTCGACGGGCAGGGCTATGTGCGTTCCACCGAGGACGGTCGCGCCGACGATCCCTCCATCGTCTCGCTGTACCAGCGTGGGTTGCGCTCGGAAGCCGCGTGGCCGATCAACATCGGCGAGAGCGTCTGGGGCGTCGTGATCGCCACCACCAGAGCCGAATCCAGCAGCCTCGACCACGACGACCTCGCGACGCTCCGGCTCGTCGCCACCCACATCGCGGCAGCGGTCACACAGGCACAGCGCATCGCCGAGTTCGAAGAACTCGCCCTGCGCGATCCGCTCACCGGCCTCGGCAACCGTCGGGTCCTCGAGGAGCGGCTCCGCGACGTGTTCAGCCGTCCGCCCGTCGATCGTCAAGACGTCGCCGTCATCATGTGCGACGTCGACGGTCTCAAGGTCGTCAACGACAACGAGGGGCACGCCGCCGGCGATTCCCTGCTCGTCGACGCGGCACGCTCGCTCGCCGACGCGGCCGCGACCGTGGAGAACTCGGTGGTCTGTCGGATCGGCGGCGACGAGTTCTGCATCATCCTCGACGGCGGCGGCATGTTGTCGGCCCATCCCGTCACCGACCTCGCCCTCGCCCAGTTCGCCCGGACCGGCCACAATCGGTCGCTGTCGTGCGGGGTGGCCCTGGCCACGCCCGACATGCTCACCCCGGGCGATCTGCTCCGCGCCGCCGACGAGATGCAGTACGAGGAGAAGCGCCGCCGCAAGGGCCTACCGCCGCTCGAGGAGTTGCCGGTCGAGGGCGACCGCCGACGCACTCGTCGAGAGGCCGACTGAACCTCGCCGGCCACTCAGTCCGTGGTCAGGAGTATTTCGCGCACCGCCGACACGGCTGCCGCGGTGTCGCCGTAGCTGAGCTTGACGACGGGCACGGACTCGACCAGCTCGACGAGGCGGTCGAAGACCGGTTGGCCGCCGACCGAGAAATCGAACGCGTCGCCCAACAGCAGGTGCAGCGCCTCGACCGGCTGCATCCTCGACACTCGGGTCGCTGCTCCCGCCCGCCATTGGGGGCAGATCACGGCGGCGACCGGCGACGGACCCGACACGGGGCCCACACGAGCGGGGTCGATGTGCCACTCCCGGCCGGCGACGGCACGGGCGAGCCCTTCGAGATCCTCGGGCGGCGCGAGTTCGGGAAACAACGGAAACGACCCGGGGTCGAGCACGATCGACTTCGGATAGGCACGGACCCGGAGCCCGTCGACGACCGCGGCGGCCTCGTCGGTCAGATACGAGAACCCGTCGGCGACGAGGGCGGTCGTGAGGGTCGACTTCCCGTGGTTCGACCCGCCGGGAAGCAGCACGGCACGGCCCTGGTCCGCGACTGCGCCCGCATGCAGGACGAGATCACCGGGAACCGATGCGACCGCGAGATTGTTCACCTCGCCGATCGCGCGGAGCGCGACGGCCAACGGGGACCCGAGTGCGATCGGATCGGCCGTGCCGACTCGCACCGTCCATCCGACTCCGTCGGCCGGCCGGATCTCGATGACGACCTCCGGCGGCGCGTCGACGCGCAGAGGATCGAGCGCATCACCGATAGCGGCGGCGATCTCCTCGTCGTCGCAGACGACGCCGACCCGGGCGTCGAGCGCAGCGAAGGACCCGGTCGCCGGAACGTCGACCCGGGACGGGTCGATCGAACCCGGCCGCCGCGTCGATCGCGGGGCTCCGCTCGCCATCCGGTCGTCCATCTCGAGCAGTCCGTCGGCCCGCAGCTGCTCGACCGTGCGTTCCACGTCGGAGCGGATCTCCACGGGCGACACCTGGAACCGGTCGCCGAGACGGACGGCCAGATCGCCGATCGTCTCCACCACGTGGAGCTCCTGCCAGATGGCCGCAGCCGAACCGTTCAGGACGTGGAGACGTCTCGTGTCGAGATGGAACAGCGCCAGCTCGTCGCCGAGGGGCGACGCGACGACGCGGTGGTGTGGCCGCGGGGCCACCGAGACTGCATACCTCACGAATCGACCCCCAGTCGACGTTGCCGGACCCGCTCCTTGGCGGTCGGCAGGGCCACGACCAGCAACACCAGGGGGATCGTCATGGCCCGCTGGCGCGCCAGGATCCCGAAGTTGCCCAGGGCCGAGAACAGATAGACGAACACGATCGTGAACGCGACCGCGTAGGCGATGTAGGGCTCCGAACGGATCGACCGCGCCGCCGCCATGAGCCGCGGGATCGCTCCGACGAGCAGCACCGCGAGGAGAAGCGCCTCGATCGATGTGGCCAGCATCGCCGCGCTCGAGGCTTCGTGCGGGAAGGGGCGGAAGAGCACGGTGACGAACCCCCACGGGTACTCCGTGATGCCGTCGATGCGAGCGGCCTCGAAGTGCGAGCCACCCTGCGACGACCTCGTGTTGACGAGGTCGAGCGCGGCCTCGAGTCCGGTGGGGTTGAGCCCGTCGATGTCGGACAGCGCTTCCACCGCATCCGACGCGACGGAGCCTCCGACCACGAGCGCGGCGACCAGCGCGACCCGCGCGACGGTGCGCATCGCGCCGCGCCCGGGCGCGCCGATGATCACCGCCACGACCAGCGCCGTCATCGCGATGAGCGCGACGTGGGGCCGGACGAGCGCGACCCCCACCATTCCGAGCGCGGTCACGACCAGACCGTGGAGGTCACCACGCAACAATCGAGCGCCGCCGTAGGCGACCGTGCCCAGGCCGAGGAGGATCACCGATTCCTTGCCGATACTCGACGGCCAGTAGACGAGCGACGGCCAGAAGAGCAGCAGCAGCGCGTAGCGCTTGGTGTCGACCGTCGGCAGTGCCGTGCGGAAGGCCATCACGAACAGGATCGAGCCGATGAACCCGAGGAGTGAGAAGACCACGAAGGTGGCGAACTCGTCCTCGAAGGTGACGACCTCCACGAGGCCGGTGAGATAGCGGACGGATCCGGTGCCCGGGATGGACCGACCGGTCTCGACGGTGAAGTCCAGCCGACGGAAGCTGTCGGCCAGCGACGCGCCGACCCGGTGGTAGTCGACGCTGTCCTCGCGGGCCGAGAAGCGCGGCAGTGTGGCCAACAGCTTGACGCCGAGCGACAGCCGCATGATCCCCGCCATCTCGAGATCGGGGAACCGACGGCCGATCCGGCCGAACACAGGGATCGAGAGCGCGACCGCCCCCATCGCCGTCGCGACACCGAGGATCGACGACCGGCCGATGACGGTTCCGGCCACATAGGCGACGAGCGCGACCGCACAGAGGGCCCATCCCGCCGGCGCGGCCCATGCGAGCCGGACCGGCGCTGCGGCGGCGGCGCGGGCGCTCGGTCTCGGGATCGCGGGTTCTGGGGTTGCCGTTGCCGGCGACGACGGTCCGGCCATCCTCATCACCGAACCGGTGCGACCTCGGGTTCGGTGAGGTCGACGACCTGCCGACGACGCCGACCGGTCGGTTCGAGATATGGATCGTCGTCGTCGTAGTAGTAGTCCGACGCGTTCGGGACATCGCGGGCGCCGACGAGGGCGACGCCGAGCGGGGCCCGACCCCGACGCTCGAGGAGCTCGGCCGCGCGGGCGGCCGACTCGGCCTTGGTCTCCGACGAGTTGACGATCAACACGACATGGTCGGCCACGCCGAGGAGATCGGCGGCGTCATTGGTGGTGAGGATCGGCGCGGTGTCGAGCAGGATCACGTCGAAGCGCTCCATCGCCCGTTGCACGAGCCGACGCTGCGCCGCGATCACGTCGCTGGGCGTGGCCTCCCCGTCGTTCTCGGTGACCTGGGTGACGAGCTGCACGCCGGGCACCTCGGTGACGTTGAGACGCTGCGGATGCGCGGTCCCTCCGAGGTACCGGTGCAGCCGCGGGCGACGGAAGTCGCAATTGATCGCCAGGACGCGCCGATCGCCTTCCGCCATCACGGTCGCGAGGTTGGCGACGGTCGTCGTCTTGCCTTCGGACGGGCCGGCGGAGGTCACGAGCACGACCTGTGCACCGGGCCGTGCCCGACCCTGGTCCTCGTCGATTCGCCGGGCGTAGTCGAGCGCCGAGCGCAGGGCGCGGAACGACTCCGCGGTGCGCGAGCGCGGTTCTTCGAGGGTCAGGATGCGCGTCGACTTGCGATCCTTGCGACTGAGCGGCGGGATCTCGGCGAGGACCGGCAGATCGAGCGTCGACTCGACGTCGGGCTTGCTGCGCAGCTTGGAATCGAGTCGTTCGGTGAAGACGACGAAGCCGAAACCGAGCGCAGCGCCCACGAGCGCGCCCGCAACTCCCCGGGCCAGCGGACCATCGGGAATGGTCGGTCCCGACTCCCTTGCGGCCGGCGCGGCGGTACCGGCACCGACCGAGTCGCCGATGCCTACCTCCACGTTCGAACCGGCGGCTCCCTGACGCAGCCGTGCGTCGTAGTTCCGTTCGCTGATCTCGACCGCGGAGGCTTCTTCGAGGGTCTCGAGCGGCACGACCGGCACGCCGGACGCCTCGAAGTCGGTCAGGCGGGACTGTGCCGGGCGGAGCTGGCTCTCGCAGAGCTCGACCGCGATCGACTCGTCGCGTACGTCGGCCTCGGGATCGAGCAGCAGCTTCGCGTCGCGCAGCGACAGAGCATTGTCCTTGCACGTCTGGGCCTGGGTGACCTGGCCGATCGCGATGGTGATGCGATCGTCGTGGTAGGCCTGCGCCTCGGCCTGGAGGAAGCCGACCAGCTGGGCGGCGAATTGGTCGGCGGATGCCTCGGCCTCGGCCGCGGTCTCGCCGACGGTGCACACCGACATGCTCTGGATGTCGTTGCGGACATCCACGCGGACCTGGGTCTGGAGCGTGTCGGCATCGCGCCCGAGGGCGGCTGCGGCAGCGGCCGGGATCTCTCCCTGGGTCAGCCGCTGGGCGAGCTGTGCGAGATTGCTGACGTCGACCGTCTCGTAGATGTCGGACAGGGTCCGATCGACGAGCAGCGTGTGGCAGGCGTCGTAGTAGACGGTCGGGACGGGTGCCGGAGCAGCGTCCTCGGCCACAGCGGCACTGGCGGCACCGAGCGACGCACCGACGACGGCGAGCAGCACGATCGGCCGCCAGCGGCGCCGAATGGTTCGAATCAGATGTTGGGGTTCCATGTCCTTGGTTTCGCCCACCCGTCGAGGCCGGCCCGACGTCTCCCTCCGAAGACGCCAGACCAGCGCGTGCTTGTGCGACGCTTTGCCTGTCGGCAGGTTCTCCGCCGACATGAGCCAAAGGACCCAATGGGCCGGATCTACCTCTCCCCACCCGACATGACGGCGGTCGAACGCGAACTGCTGCTCGGCGCGTTCGACGCGAACTGGGTCGCCCCCGTCGGACCGGATCTCACCGCGTTCGAGGAAGAGTTCGCCGCCCTCGTCGGTGTCCCCCACGCCGTTGCGCTGACGAGTGGCACGGCCGGCCTGCACCTCGCGCTCCTCGTGAGCGGGGTCGGCCCGGGCGATGTCGTCGTCGTGCCGTCGTTCACCTTCGCCGCCACCGCGAACGTCGTCGCCTACGTCGGCGCCGAGCCCTGGTTCGTCGACAGCGAGCCGTCCACCTGGAACCTCGACCCGGCCCTGGTCGAGGAAGCCCTGCGCACCGCCGTGGCGGAGGGTCGACGGATCGGCGCGGTCATCAGCGTCGATCTCTACGGCCAGTGCGCCGACCACGCACCGATCCGCGCCGCCTGCGAGCGATACGGCGTACCGCTCGTCGAGGATGCGGCCGAAGCCGTCGGTGCGACATGGGAAGGTGCCGGTGCCGGCTCGTTCGGCGACATCGGCGTCTTCTCCTTCAACGGCAACAAGATCATGACCACCGGCGGTGGCGGAATGGCCGTCTCCGCGGACGCCGCTGCGATCGCTCGCATCCGGCACCTGTCGACCCAGGCCCGCGAGCCGGTGCTGCACTACGAACACGCCGAGATCGGCTACAACTACCGCCTCAGCAACATCCTGGCGGCCATCGGCCGCGGACAGGTCCGCCGCCTGCCCGACATGCTGGCCCGAACGGCGGAGATCCGAGCGGCGTACCAGAACGCGCTGGGCGACCTCCGCGGGGTGTCGTTCAACCCGCTCGATCCACGGGGGACGCCCAACAACTGGCTGACGATCGCCGTGCTCGCCGACGATGCCGGCTGTTCACCCGCCGACCTGATCGCCGCGCTCGACGCCGCCGATGCCGAAGCTCGTCCGGCGTGGAAGCCCATGCACCTCCAACCGGTGTTCGGGGATCGCCGTGTCTTCGGTGGCGAGGTCGCCGAGACCGCGTTCGCCCGCGGCGTGTGCCTCCCGAGCGGTTCGTCGATGACCGGCTCGGAGTTGGATCGCGTCATCGACGCCGCCCGCGCCGCGCTCTCGTGACCCGGGTACGCCACCTTCTCAAGGGACTCGGCCCGGGCGGCGCCGAGCGACTCGTGGTCGCCCAGACCACGGCGCCGGGATCGATCGAGCACGATGTCGTCTACCTGGTGCCCGAGAAGGATCATCTCGTGCCGCTCCTCGACGCCGCCGGCGTCGTCAATCGCTGCCTCGATGCCCCCAGCGCAGTCCGCCCGGGCTGGGTCGTCCGGCTGCACCGACTCCTGCGGACCGATCCCGTCGACGTCCTCCACGTCCACTCCCCCGCCCTCGCCGCCGTCACCCGGATCCTCGTCCGCACCGTGCCGCGGGGTCGTCGGCCCGCGGTCGTGAGCACCGAACACAACCGCTGGCCCCGCCACCATCGCGTGACCCGTCTCGCGAACCGGCTGACGATCCGGCTCCAGGACGCGACGATCGCGGTGAGCGACGACGTCCGCTCCACCGTGCGCGGCATCGCTCCGGACCGGGTCACCGTCGTGGTGCACGGCATCGACATCGCCGCGGTGCGCGCGACCGCCGATCGAGGCGGTGTCCGCACGGAACTCGGCATCGACGACACCGACATCGTCGTCGTGTGTGTCGCCAACCTGCGTCGCGAGAAAGCGCTCGACATCCTGGTGGCGGCCGCCGTCCGAGCGCTCGACGACGAGCCGAGCCTGCGCTACCTCCTCGTCGGGCAGGGGCCGCTCGCCGACGACGTCGACCGATGGATCGCGGCTGCCGGGATCGGCCGACGGTTCACCGCACTCGGCTATCGGCCCGATGCCACACGCATCATCAGCGCCGGCGACATGCTCACCCTCTCGTCGGCCCACGAGGGTCTGCCGGTGGCGGTGATGGAGGCGCTGGCGCTCGGTCTGCCGGTCGTCGCGACCGCAGCCGGCGGGGTACCGAGTGCCGTCGGCCGTGCCGGACTCATCTCCGCGGTCGGCGATGCCGATGCCCTCGCGGGCAACCACGTGGCGATGGCGCGCGACGAGGCGCGCCGCCGCGAGCTGTCGCTCGCCGCCACGCTCGAGGCGCAGCGATTCGAGCGATCCCGTGCGATCTCGGAGATCGAGGAGATCTACGCCGCGGCCATCGACGGCACCCGCGCGGCCGACAGCAGCCATTCGTAGGTCCGTAGCGTCGTGTCGATGACGTCACGGTCGTCGAAGTGTTCGAGGGCACGGCGCCGCGCCGCGTCGCCGAGACGGCGGCGACGCACGTCATCGCGCACGAGCGGCCGCAACGCCGCGACGAGACCGACCGCATCGCCGGCGTCGAAGAGTCGCCCGGTGACACCGTCGGCGACCACCTGGCGACAGCCGCGGATGTTCGTCGCCACGACCGGCAATCCCATCGCCGACGCCTCCATTGCGGAACGCGGATATCCCTCGCGGTGCGAAGCCAGGACGTAGACGTCGAACGCCGAGTAGACGTCGGCCATGTCGTCGCGGCGACCGAGGAAGACGACACCGTGGCGCTCGGCTTCGGCCCGGTCGGCGGCCGAGACCGCACCTGCCTTGTCCGGCTCCTCGGGGCCGACGACGACGAAGCGGCAGTTCTCGTCGCGCATCGCCGCGGCCGCCTCGAAAACGGCGGCATAGCCCTTCTCCCACACGAGGCGACCGACGAGTCCGATCACGACCGTGTCGTCGTCGACGCCGATCGAGGCCCGGATGCGGCCGCGACTGGCGGCGGGAACCGACGACGGGTCGAAGCGCCGGAGATCGATGCCGTTGCCGAGCAGCGAGAGCTTGGAGTGCGGCACTCCGAGTCGGCGCAGCACGGCGAGATCCTCGGGGTTCTGGAGGAGTTCTGCGTCGGAGCAGGTGCCGGCCAGCCGTTCGAGGCCGTAGACGACCGCTCGCTTCGCCAGCCGATCCTCGGGGAGGGCGTAGAGCCCGTGCACGGTATTCACCACCACGGGAACGCCAGCCGCTCTCGCGGCGACGCGGCCGAGCACTCCCGGCTTCGGATTGTGGGTGTGCACGATGTCGGGCCGCAGGCGCCGCAGGGCGCGGTGCACGTCGCGCAACGCACGCAGATCGTGCATCGGCGACATCGCCCGGGTCAGCGACGGCACGGCCACATGCTGGATACCACTCGCCTCGAGCGCGGCGACATGGGGACCGGGAGCCGACATGCCGAACACCTCGAAGCCGGCATCGGCGAACGCCTCGAGCTGGGGGCGGAGCAACCAGTCGAGGCTCATGTCGGTCGTCGTGAGGTGCACGAGGCGCCGAGCGCTCACGATGACGCCCCCGCGTAGCGACGCCGGTTGACGAGCCGTCGCAGGTCGTCCTCGAACCCCATGCCACCGGCGACCTTGCAGGCGAACCAGCGGGCGCCGTCGGTGGTCTGCACCGGAGTGCGGGCCAGACGATGGAGGTCCGTACCGATCGGGTTGGCCCGGGTACCGGCCAATGCGGCCGACACGAAGCGGGCCCGCACCTCGCGCTCGGCCCCGGGCGAGGGTCGCAGTGCTTTCGGGTAGGCGAAGTGCTGCGCCGACAGTCCCAGTCGATCACCGATGAGGTCGATGGAGCGGTCGAGTTCGTCGGCGACCTGGTCGTGCGGGAGCCGGTCGAGCAGCACGTGGCGATGGGTGTGCGAACCGATGGTGACGAGCCCCGAGGCGACACACTCCGCGAGGCCTGCCCAGGTTGCCGGGCGGCCGTCGTCGGGGAAGTCGATCCGCTCGTCGATGTGGGCGGTGGCGACATACAGCGTCGCCGGAATCCCGTGGCGCGCAAGCACCGGCAACGCGTCGTCGACGAAGTCGTCGGTGCCGTCGTCGAACGTCACGACCACTCGGCCCCGCAGGTCCTCGGCCTGCGCCAGGCGAGCGACGGCCTCGTCGAGCGACAGCACGGCACCGCTCGCCGCCAACATCGCCATCTGCTCGTCGAACATCGGGGTCGGAAGATCGACGCGTACGCCGGTCCGTCCGCCGACACGGTGATAGATCAGCACCACCAGGCCCGCGACGGGGCGACGAACCACGTCGGCGGCACCGGCGGCGAACTTCACGGCGGAAGGCAGGAGACCCACCCGCTCCCATCGGCAGGTACGGCGCAGGGATAACCTCTCGCCCGTGGATCGCCCCGCCCCCACCGTTCGTCGCGGCACGAACGACGACATCCCGGCGGCGATCGCGGTGGCCGCGGCTGCGCTCGGGTGGCGTCGCGACGAACCCAACGAGGCGTTCTTCCGTTGGAAGCACCTCGACAACCCGGCCGGACCGTCGCCGATGTGGCTCGCGATCGACGACACCCACGCGGGGACCGACACCGTTGCCGGTTTCCGCACGATGCTGCGCTGGAACTTCACCGGTCCCGACGGGGCCACGCGTCGCGCCGTACGGGCCGTCGACACCGCCACCCACCCCGACCACCAGCGTCGGGGCATCTTCCGGGCGTTGACGACCGCTGCCGTCGACGAACTGACCGCCGACGGCATCGAGTTCGTCTTCAACACACCCAACGACAACAGCCGCCCCGGTTACCTCCGCATGGGATGGCGGGAGGTCGGCCGCATCCCGACCCGATTCGCGCTACGCGGGCCCACTTCGCTGCCGAGACTGGCCCAGGCGCGAACGGCGGCACAGAAGTGGTCGGAACCCTGTGCGCTCGGTGTGACCGTCGACCGTGCCATCGACGACCTCGTCGAACTCGACGCCGCCACACCCTCGCCGTCGGCGATCGCAACGACGAGAACCCGAGATCACCTCCTGTGGCGCTACGGCTTCGAGCCCCTCGCCTATCGGGTCATCCGGTCCGACGATGCGGCGGCGGTGATCCGGCTGCGACGCCGGGGACCGGCCCTCGAGGCGGTCCTCGCTGAGGTGTTCAGCCCCGACGCCAAGGCGACCCGCCGACTGCTGCGCCGCCTTCGCCACGATCTCTCGGCCGACCATCTCCTGACACTGGCCCGGCCACCGCATCCGGCCCCCTGGTTGCCGACGTTGCCGAGACTCGGGCCACGGCTGACGGTGCGCGATCTCGCGGGCACGGGCCCCGACCTCGAGGACTTCCGGTTCGCCCTCGGCGACATCGAACTCTTCTAGTCGCCCGCCCCGACACGATCGACGAGGTCGTCGATCACCGCGCTGAAGTGCGCGGCGATCGCATCGGGTCGCACCTCGGGGCGGGCGGCGTGCATCCGGGCGCGATCCGACAGCGCCATCCAGTGCGACTCGTCGTCCCACAGCGTGCCGACGGCGCGGATCCACTCGTCGGGGCCGGCGTCGGGGGCCACGAGGGTGCCACCGTCTCCCACGGCTTCGCGTAGACCCGGCAGGTCGCTGGCGACCACGGGGAGCCCGTTGGCCTGCGCCTCCAGCACGGTGCGCGGCCGATTGTCGACCTGGTGGGGGGTCAGCAGCATCCGGGCATCGCGAAAGACGATGCCGGGACGGGGCTCGAAGGCACGGAACGTGATGCTGTCGTGCGCCGCGAGCAGGCGCTCGACCTCGCGACGGTCTGTTCCGGCGAGCGACCACGACTCCTGCAGCACGATCGGGATGTCGGGACGCGCCGCGGCCAGCGGTCCGATGACGTGGAGACCGTGGCTGGCCAGCGGATTCACCAGGAGGAGGACCTCCCGGGTGGGCGGGAGTTCCATCGGGTCGATCCGCACCACCGACGGGACCAGCGCGGCGTGATGGCCGAGACGCGCCGCGTCGTCGACCAGTGTCCCGGAGTTGGCGAGGAGCAGATCGGGGAAGAGACCGGCGGTGAGATGGCCGATCGCCGGCGCTTCCCGCAGGTACAGCGCGGTCGGGATCGACCGCTCGCGGCACACGGCACGGACCCGCCGCCAGGTCACCCGGGAGATGCTCGAGGCGACCACGACGTCGGGTCGCCAACGGCGAACCGACTGCTCGATGGCGTTCTCCGGCGCGATGGTGCTGTCGTGTCGCAGACCGGCGATCTCCCTGGTCTCCACGCGCGCCCCCAGCCGGCGGCGCACGAGATCGACGGGTCGCCCGATGGGACGACCGTCGAATCGAACAGCGGCGTCGGTGAACTCCGAGAGCATCCGTCGCCGTCGCTTCGCCTCGTCGCCGGCATCGACCAGGAAGCGGACCTGGCGACCGTGGGCCTGGAGCGCCGCGGCGAGCTCACGCTGGCTGCGTCCCGATCCTCCCTCGACCACCGATGACACGAAGAGCAGCCGCCGGGCCGCCGGCGATGCAGGAGATGGCGATGCAGGAGAAGCCGAGGTGGGAGAGGTCATCGACGTCTCCATCGGTCGGGCGGATCGGGGAATGAGCCGTTCGACCCACTCCTCATGAGCCGCGCGCCGGTGCCGATGGAGGGGTGACGTTCTCTCAGGAAGGGGAACCCCATGCACGTCCTCGTCACCGGCGGCGCCGGCTTCATCGGCGCCAACCTCTGTCGCTCGCTCGAGCTCAGCGGTCACCGCGTCACCGCGTTCGACGACCTCTCGACCGGCTACTCCGCCAACCTCGACGGCACGGACACCGAACTCGTCGTGGGCACCATCCTCGACCAGGCCGCGCTCGACGCAGCCGCCGGACCCGCCGATGCGATCGTCCATCTCGCCGCCCGACCGTCGGTTCCCCGCTCCATCACCGACCCCGTCGCCAGCCATCTCGCCAACGCCACGGGCACGGTGAACGTGCTCGAGGCGGCCCGCAAGGACGGGCTGCGCCACGTCCTGTGCGCCGGCTCCTCGTCGGTCTATGGCGCGAACCCGGAACTCCCGAAGCACGAAGGGCTCGCCTGCCGCCCGGTCAGTCCTTATGCCGCGAGCAAGCTGGCGACCGAGTCCTACACGATCGCCTACGGGCACAGCTACGGCCTGCCGACCCTCGCGTTCCGCTTCTTCAACGTGTTCGGGCCGCTGCAGGCGGCGGGCCACGCGTACGCAGCCGTTATCCCGGCCTTCGTCGACGCCGCGCTGCGCGGCGATCCGCTGCCCCTGAACGGCGACGGCTCCCAGAGCCGCGACTTCACGTTCATCGACACGCTCACATCGGTCATCGTCGACGCGGTCAACCGCCGGGTCACGAGCGACATCCCTGTCAACCTGGCGTTCGGCACCCGAACCGACCTCCTGACCGTGATCGACATGATCGGGGAGCTGGTGGACGGGGAGATCCGGGTCGAGCGCAGGCCGGTGCGGACCGGCGACGTCCCCCATTCCCAGGCCGACGACAGCCGCGTCCGCGAGCTGTTCCCGACCATCACGCCGGTTCCGCTCGAGATCGGGCTGAAGGCGACGGTCGATTGGATGCGCGAGGTTCTCTGATGCGACGGCTTCCCGGCGCCCCGTACCGCGGCAAGCGACTCGTCGACCTCCTGGTCGTCGCGATCGTCGCCGTTCCGGCCCTGGTCCTCGGGGCCGGATGCGCCATCGCCATCCGCCTGACCTCCCGTGGTCCCGTCCTGTTCCTCCAGGAACGGGTCGGCATGCACGGGGAACTCTTCGTCGTGTGGAAGTTTCGCACGATGATCGACGGCGACAATCCGATCATCCCCAGCGCCGATCGCATCACCACGGTGGGTCGGATCCTGCGACGGACGTCGCTCGACGAACTGCCCCAGCTCGTCAACGTCGCCCGCGGCGAGATGAGCATCGTCGGCCCTCGACCCACCCTCGCCTACCAGGTCGAGCGGTGGACCGATCGTCAGAAGCGCCGCCTCGACGTGCGACCGGGTCTCACCGGCCTGGCCCAGGTCAACGGACGCAACGACCTGTCGTGGCCCGAACGCATCGAGTACGACCTCGAGTACGTCGACACGCAGTCATTGCGAACGGATCTCGGGATCCTCGTCCGCACCGCCACGGCGATGGTCGGCGGCGAAGGCACGGGCGCCACGGCTGCCGACGACCCCATCGCCGGCCTTCGCGAGAGCGGCGCCGCATGAGCGACCGGCTCGTGATCGTCGGCGCCGGCGGTCACGGGCGCGAGGCGCTGGCCGTCGCCCGCGCCGTCAACCGAAGCCAGCAGCGCTGGCAGACGATCGGTCTGGTCGACGACGGCCCGACCGATCCGGAGCTCGTCGACGAATCGATCGTCCTCGGGTCGACGGAGTTCCTCCTCGACCACGGCGACGACTTCGTCATCGCGATCGGCTCGCCGAGCCTTCGACGGGTCATTGCCGAACGGGTCGGCCCCGCCGCCCCCGCGGTCACACTCGTCGACCCGTCGGCCTGGATCGGCGACGACGTCGAACTCGACGACGGCGCCATGCTGTATCCCGGCGCGATCTGCACGACCAACGTGCGCATCGGTTCGCACTCCCATGTCAACTGCGGTGCGGTCATCAGCCACGACTGCCGCATCGGCGACTTCGTGAGCCTCTCGCCGGGCGTGAAGCTGAACGGTGCCGTCACGGTCGGCGACGGCGTCTTCCTCGGCACCGGAGCGATCGTCCTCCCCGGGCGGTCGATCGGTCAGAACGCCGTCGTCGGTGCCGGCGCGGTCGTCATCGACGACGTCGAACCCGGCGCGACGGTGGTGGGCGTACCCGCCCGCTGACGCCGCCGGCTCAGCACCAACAGACCCCAGGCCGACAGGGCCAGCAGCGCGGTGAGCGCGCCGACCGCGAGCGCCGGCCCGTAGCGGGACGGTCGCCCGATCGATCCGGCGACCGCCCCGGCCAGGGGCAACACCACGAGCACGCCGTTTGCCAGGCTGCGCCGGTCGGGAAGCCAGCCGGGGAGGCATCGCACCACGCTCGCACCAGCCAGGGTGGCGGCCACGAGCAGTGGGACCTCCGTGTCCGGCACGATCGCCCACACGCCCGCACATGCGCCGAGCGCCGAGATCGCGGCGGTCGACCATCGCGGTCGCGTGGCCATCGCCGCCACGATCACCGCGAGGGTGACCGCCACGACGAACCCGCGGTCGGTCCGGTCGACGACCCCGCCCACGAGCACATCGCCCTGGGCCGCGGTCACGACGACGCCGACGGCACCGAGGGTGCTCACGAGCCAACGGCCGTTGCTCCGCCCGGCCACCACCGCCGCTGCGACCCCGGCGACGATGCCGATCACGAACAACTTCGGGTGCAGCGGCCCCTCGGGCACGATCCCCGCAACGGCTACCACCACGGCCGACACGATCGGACGATCAGACCGTGACCGGTGCCTCGGACTCCACGCCCGGGCGGCAGAGACCGATCATGGTGCGTCGCAGCGCGTCGATGTCGGGATCGTCGAGACCGGCGAGGCCGGCCGGCGACTGGGCCGGAACCCGACAATGCGAGATCAGCGGGTGTGCGTGGCGATCGTCCTTCTCGGCCTGCCCGAGCAGCACCTCGTGCAGCTTCTCACCGGGGCGGAGACCGGTGAACACGATCTCGATCGGGCGATCGGCCTGGGCCACGAGACGGCGGGCGACGTCGACGATCCTGACGGGCTCACCCATGTCGAGTACGAGCGCCTCGCCGTCCAGTCCGACCGCGCCGGCCTGTACGACCAACTGGACCGCTTCCGTCACCGTCATGAAGTAGCGAGTGACGTCGGGGTGGGTCACCGTGATCGGGCCACCCTCGGCGACCTGGCGTTCGAACGCCCCGAGCACGGAACCACGGGAGCCGAGCACGTTGCCGAACCGGACGGAGAGATACACACCCTGCTCGCGGGCGGCATACCAGGAGGTCAACTGTTCGGCGATCCGCTTGGTGTAGCCGAGCACGCTGGTGGGGTCGGCGGCCTTGTCGGTCGAGATGTTGACGAACCGGTCGACACCGGCGTTCGACGCCGCCTCGAGAACGTTCAGCGTGCCCCACACGTTGGTCTTCACCGCTTCGGCGGGATGCATCTCCAGCAACGGCAGGTGCTTGAGTGCCGCCGTGTGGAAGACCACTTCGGGACGGTGATGGAGGAACACTTCCTTCATGCGCGCCGCGTCGCGGATGTCGGCGACGACGAGTCGTTCGGAGTCGAGCAACGCCCGACCCTCGATCGCCATCTGCACCGCGTGGAGCGCCGATTCGTCGCGGTCGACCATGATGAGCGCCTCGGGCCCGAACCGGTGCAATTGCCGACAGAGTTCCGAACCGATCGAACCGCCCGCGCCGGTCACCAGGACGCGACGACCGGTGATGTAGTCGGCGATGGCGTCGATGTCGGTGTCGATCTGATGCCGACCGAGCAGGTCGGCCTCGGTGAGGGGCCGGACGTCGTCGGCCCCCACGTGCCCGTCGATCAGTTCGGTGACGGGCGGAACGATCCGCATGTCGAGGTCCGCCTCGAGCGCCCGGGTCGAGAGGTCACGCAGACTGTCCGAGGAGATCGACGGTGCCGCCACGACGAGCATCTCGGCCGCCGATTCCACGGCAAGCGATCGCAGACTCTCGCGGGTGCCCAACACCGGGACGCCTCGGATCCGGAGATTGCGTTTCGCGGGATCGTCGTCGACAAGGCCGACGGGGGTGTAGCGCCCCTGGGCGTCGCTGTGCATCGAGGTGATCACCCGCTGACCGCCGTCGCCTGCCCCGAACACCAGGACGCGAATCGCATTGCCGGGCGCCTGGCGGCTCCGGCGCAGGACCGCGAGACGCTCGAGGAACCGGGCCGCTCCGGCCGCGCAGAACGCAGCGGGCGCGGCGGCGAACACGACGCTCGTCGGCACCAGACGGGCCGAGAGCAGGAGATTGTTGACCGCGAAGAGGGTCACGCAGACCAGGATCACGGCTCGTGCGAGCGCGAGACCCTCGTCGAGGCTGCCCCGCTGCCAGCGGCCGCCGTAGAGCCCGCCGATCGCGCCGGCCGCCAGCATCGCCGTCACGGCGATGCCGATCGCGCCGGCCGTGTTCCAGTCGCCCCAGGTGGCGAAGCGGAAGTCGAACCGCAGGGCCATGGCCGCGAGCACGCCGACGACCCACGCCGACGAATCGACCACGGCGAGTACGACGCCGGGCATCTGCAGCCGACGCCCCGGTTCCCCGCCCAGTCTGTTGATCGCCATCGCGGTTGTTTCCTCCCTCGGAGACGAAGCCCTCCACCCGGTCGATCGGCAGAATTTGTACGGTTATGAGCCGTCCGGCGGTCGCGACAAGGAGGACCTCTCATCGACGCGATCGCCGATCCGCCCCCTCCTGGCGCTTCTCGTATTCGCCGAACCGGCCGCGAGGAGCGACAGTTCATCGTCCTGCTCGCGGGGTGCGCCGCCGTGCTCGCGACCCTCGGGGGCGCGGCACCGACGGGGATCGCGCCGGTCGACGTCGTCTATGTCGGCGGCGCCGGCGCCTCCCTCGCGTTGGCCGGCGGGCGCTCCCGCCGCGCCACCTGGCTGATGAGCGGTGTCATCGCGCTCTGGGCGACCCCCGACACCGTCGGCCGCATCGTCTCGATCGTCGCATTGCTCCTCGCACTCGCCGCGGTGCGACACGGCCGCCGCCGGGCCCTCGGCGCCGCGGTCGGCGCGCTCCTCGCCCTCGTGCTCGGCGATCTCGGGTCGGGCCCGTTCCACGGATCCACCGTCATCCTCGCCGCACTCGCCGCCGGCCCGATGCTCTTCTCGGGCATCCGTCTGATGCCACGGCACTGGCGCCGGCCTGCCGCAACCGCCGTCTCGATGTCGGCGGCGGCCGCAGCGCTGGCGACGGTCGTCTTCACCCTGTCGTCCGCCCTGGCGTTCGGTGATGTGTCCGACGGCATTCGCTCCGCCGACGACGGCTTCGACGCCGCCGGCGACGGTGAGCAGACCGTGGCCGCCGCTTCCTTCGACGCCGCCCGCGACAGCTTCGAGCGGGCCCGTACCAAGGTGAGTGGCTTCTGGACCCTCCCGGCGAGGCTCGTGCCGATCATCGGACAACAGGTCCGTGCCGTGCAGGTCGTCGCCGGTGAAGGCGTGGCCCTGACCGACACCGCGGCGGATGCGGCGCGATCCGTCGATCCCGACACGATCAGACTCGTCGACGGCCGCCTCGACCTCGGCACCATCGAGGCATTGCAGCCGGTGCTCGACCGTACCGAACGGGCCCTCGACCGGGCCCACGATCGGGTCTCCGATGCGCGCAGCCCATGGCTTGCCGGGCCGCTCGACGACCGGATCCGTCAGCTGCTCGACGAACTCGCCGCCGCCGAACCCTCCGCCCGCACCGCGGCCGCTGCGGTCCGAGAGCTCCCCGAGTTCCTCGGCGCCGACGGACCCGTCCACTGGCTGGTCGCGATCACCACACCGGCCGAGGCTCGCGGCCTCGGCGGCCTGCTGGGCAACTGGGTTCTCGTCCAGGCCGACGACGGGCAGCTCACCATCGTGCAGTCGGGTCGAAACGAGGACATCAACGCGCGGTTGCGGGAGCGAGGAGTCGAGCTCGAGGGACCTGCGCAGTATCTCGAACGCTGGGGACGGTTCTCCCCCAACGAGTTCTTCCAGGACGTCACCCTGTCGCCGGACCTCCCGATGGTCGCCGAGGTCGCCGCGGATCTGTTCGAGAAGGCGACCGACCGGACCGTCGACGGCGTGGTCGTCCTCGATCCCTACGCCGTGGCTGCGCTCCTCGAACTCGGGGGGCCGGTCGAGACCGACGACATCACCCTCACGGCACGCACGGTGGTCCCCTACCTCCTCGAAGGGCAGTACGTGGACAACGAGGGCGACGAGGCAGGGCGCATACTCACGCTGGCCCAGCTCGTCGACGGCGCGTTCGCGGCCCTCACGACCGGAGAACTGCCCGGTCCTCGGGCGATGGCCGACGTCCTCGGGCCGGTGGTGGCCGAGGATCGCATCGGCGTCTGGTGGGGCCGCGGTGACCACACGTCGGCGCTGATCGACGCCGCCGGACTCGACGGCCGCTTCCCGGCGCCGGAAGCGGACGGGACGCTCCGGACCGACATGGTCGCCGTCGTGCATCAGAACGCCGGGCAGAACAAGCTCGACACGTACCTCTTCCGCGACGTCGACTACCGACTCGAGATCGACGACCGGTCGGCGAGCGGAACGATCACCGTGACGCTGCGCAACGAACTCACCGATCTGTCCCTCCCCGATGCGATCATCGCCAGCAACGACCAGGGCTATCCGCTCGGCACCAACGTGGCCCGCGTCACGATCCACACCGGCCTCGACTTCCGGGCCGCCCGGCTCGACGGCGCGAGTGTCGTGGCCGACCGGGAGATCGCGTTCGGCCACGACGCCCTGACCCTGGTGGTCGAGATCCCACCGGGGGGAAGCCGCACGATCGAGATCGACGTCGGCGGCGAGCTCGACACGTCGCCGTATGTGCTGTTGCTCCCCCAACAACCGCTGGTCAACGACGACTCGCTGACGCTCTCCGTCACCGTCGACGGGTCATTGCTCGACCTGCCCGCGTCCCTCACGCTCGGCCAGGACATGGTCCTGCGCGCGCCAACCGACTGATCCGGTCCGCACCGGCGATTCCACGCGGCCCCTCAAGGCGGCACCGACCCTGCCGATCGAGAGAGTGGACCGCCAGGTCTCTCCCATGCGTATGACCCATCTCGCCCCCACTCCCGCCACTGTTCGCCGTCTCGTCGTCGCGCTCTTCGTCGCGGGTGCCGCGATCCTCACCGCCTCGCCGGCGAGCGCCCAGTACGGCGGCGCCGTCGATCTCTTCGTCGATCCGACGAGGGTCGAGATCGACGGCACCTTCGACTACTTCGGATCGAACTGTCCGGCCGGGAGCACCGTCTCCATCACGATCGACGGCATCCCCGGCGTGCTCGCCACCACCATCGCCTTCGACGACAGCTCGTACGCGGGCACCGCCGTCGCCATGCCGTCCGGCGTCGTCGCCGGACAGGACTACACGGTGCGCGCCAGCTGCGCGGGCAACTCCGACACCGCAGTCATCCGCGCCGTGTGCAACGGCGGAACCGACCCGGTGGACGGAGCCTGCCCCGATGGGCAGACGGTGGGCGGCCAGGATCCGACCGCGACCACCACCACGACGCCCGGTTCCGGCGGCAATGGTGGGACCGGCGGCACAGGCGGCGACGACGCAACCGGCGGCAACGGCGGATCAGGTGGCGGTGCGGGGTCGAGCCCCGATCTCGCGGTGACCGGCGCCCGCTTCGCCGAACAGGCGGTTCGGATCGGCATCACGCTCGTCGCGTTCGGCGCGATCGTGCTGCTCGCTGCGACGACGCGGCGCGAACGGGCCACTGTCTAGGACAGCACTATCGGCGGCGGCGCCGGATCAACCAGCCGAGGACCTCGCTCAGCACCGCTCCGAGCACGGCGGCGATGACGATCACCAACCACAGCGGCCAGGTGCCGTCGAGGAACAGCCACGACACCTCGGTGTCGGCGCGATTCTGACCAATGAAGGCGATCAGGGCGACCGCGATCACGGCGGCGCCGATCACGGTCGCGAGCCCGGTCGACTCCTTCACTTCCTCGCCCACCGGCTGTTCGTCCGACATGACTGCCTCCCAAGCGTCCGCTGACGCGACCCTAGACGACGCGTGGGAGAGTGTCTCCGTGCGTGTGCTCATCAGTGGATCCACCGGCCTCATCGGCGAAGCGCTCGTCCGGGGCCTCCTCGCGGCCGACCACGAGCCCGTCAGGCTCGTTCGTTCGCATCGCCCCGACGATCTCCCCGCCGTCTCCTGGGATCCCGCCGCGGGCACGATCGACGACGATGCGCTCGACGGGATCGATGCCGTGATCCATCTCGCCGGCGAGGGCATCGCCGAGCATCGGTGGTCCGACGCGCAGAAGGCCCGGATTCTGGACAGCCGCGTCGAGGGCACTTCCCTGCTCGCCGACCGCATCGCCGCAGCCGCAACGCCGCCGTCGGTCTTCATCTCCGGTTCTGCGATCGGGTTCTACGGCGACCGCGGAGACGAGAGGCTCACCGAGACCAGCGAACCCGGCGAGGGCTTCCTCGCCGACGTGGTCGCCGCGTGGGAGGGCGCGACCGCGCCCGTCACGACACCACCCACCCGCGTGGTCCACATCCGCACCGGCATCGTCTTGTCGGGCGAGGGCGGCGCGCTCGCTCCGCAACTGCCGTTCTTCAAGGCCGGACTCGGTGGCCGGATCGGTTCCGGCAACCAGTGGTGGAGCTGGATCTCGATCGACGACATGGTGGGTGCCCTCCTCTGGCTCCTCACCAACGATGTGCACGGCGCAGTCAACCTCACGGCGCCGAACCCGGTGACCAACGGGGAGTTCACGAAGGTGCTCGGACGCGTGCTGCACCGGCCGACGCTGCTCCCCATCCCGAAGCCGGCCCTGTGGCTACGGCTCGGGCGAGAACTCACCGAAGCGCTGCTCTACGCCAGCCAACGGGTCGAGCCGACCGTCCTGAGCGATCGAGGCTACGAGTTCGAGCATCCCGACATCGAAGGGGCACTGCGCGCCGTCCTCGACCGCCCGGACTGAGCCTCACATCTCGATGGTCACGACCGGATAGAACGCCACGCGACCGGCGACGGCTTCGGCACCCGCTTTCGGGTTCGGGTAGTACCACGCCGCATCGGCTGCCCGGACGCCGTCGACCTCGAGGTCCCAGTAGGACGCATCGCCCTTCCACGGGCAGTGGGTCGAGCGGTCGGAGTCGACCAGCACCCGTCGGTCGAGTGAGTCGATCGGGAAGTAGGCATTGCCCTCGACGATCTCGATGTCGTCGCTCTGCGCGATCACGGTGCCGTTGAAGGTCGCGGTTGCCATGGAAGTCTCCGAGTTCTGTCTGGGGACCACCACAACCCCGCTCGTCCCGACGCCATTCCCTCAGGGGCCGACGATCCAGACGTCGTCGGGCATGTCGAGCTCGAACTTCTTCACGACCTCGCCCATGCGCCGCTCGGCGCCGTCCCACACGATCACGGCCTCGTTCGCGACCTGACGAAACCAGGCGTTGCGCCGATCCATCGCCTGACCGGCCCGGGGCGCGCTCTCCGGCGATGTTCGTTCGAGCTGCACCACTGCGTCGGCGCCGTCGAGCAACTCGGCGAACCGGCGGCGCGAGTCACGCGGCCATTTCGCGTCGGGATCCGGGTACGGCAGCACCGCCACGTAGGGCACACCCACGAGTGCGGCGGCCTCGGCTCCCAGCGTCTCCGCCCCGAGACGGAGGCCGGTGAGGACCACCAGGTCGGCGTCGACCTCGGCCTTCGCCTCGATGATCTCGGCGAGACGTCGCCGCACACCGGCCGCGACCGCGTTCTCCTCGTAGCCGCCCAGTCCCGGTGGCTGCAGCCCCGTCACCACCACCGCGCGCCCGTGCGGTCGCCACGTCGGCCCGAATCGTCCGTCGGCGCCGACGCGGGGCGCCGACGCGCCGACGGAGACGTGGTCAGCAGGACCCAGCTCGTCGGGGCGACCGCTGCCACTGCGCGGACGTTGCGTCTCCGATGCCTCGACGGCGAGGCGGTCGGCCACGTCGTTCCATTCGTCACCGGCGTGCCCCTTCACCCAACGAAACGCCAACTCGTCCTCGCGTTCGCGGTACAGGTCGATCAACGGCTCCCACAGATCACGGTTCGCGACGGGCTCCTTCTTCGAGTTCTTCCAGCCCCGCTTCAGCCATCCCTTCCACCAGCCGTCGCGGAAGCAGTTGACGACATAGGTGGAATCCGAGACCACCTCGACCTCGCCGGAGAGGTTCTTCAGGGCGTCGAGCACCGCCATCAACTCCATGCGCTGGTTGGTCGACTCGGCCTCGGCACCGTTCGCCCAGGGGCCGTCGGGCACGACCCAGGCCCAGCCACCGGGGCCGGGGTTCCCCTTGCACGCACCATCCGTGTAGACCTCGATCACGCCGTGATCCTGCCACGCCGGACGAGAAGCCCCGACCCATGGCCACAACTGGACCGCTCGGGCTGCGATGATTGGCTGATATGGCAGCAGACCACTTCAGTCGGCAACTCCCCGATATCGATCCCGCCGAGACGCAGGAGTGGATCGACTCGCTCGATGCGATCCACGGCGCGAAGGGTCAGGCCCGGGCCCGCTACATCGTGGCCCGACTCTTGCAACGGGCCAACGAACTGCAACTGGGCGTCCCACCCACGACGAGCACCCCCTACATCAACACGATCCCGGCCGAGGAACAGCCGTTCTTCCCCGGCGACGAACACATCGAGCGTCGCATCCGCGCCTTCATCCGCTGGAACGCCGCCGCCATGGTGATCCGGGCGAACAAGACCGCCGACGGCATCGGCGGCCACCTGTCGACCTTCGCGTCGAGCGCCTCGCTCTACGAAGTCGGCTTCAACCACTTCTTCAAGGGCAAGGAAGACGGCCTGCCCGGCGATCACGTCTACTTCCAGGGCCATGCCGCACCGGGCATCTACGCCCGCGCCTACCTCGAGGGCCGGCTCGACGAGCAGCAGCTCGACCGCTTCCGTATGGAGGTCGGTGGCGGGGGCCTGTCGAGCTACCCACACCCGCGGCTCATGCCCGACTTCTGGGAGTACCCCACCGTGTCGATGGGCCTCGGGCCGATCAACTCGATCTACCAGGCACGGTTCAACAAGTACCTCCATCAGCGTCGACTCGACGACACCTCGCAGAGCAACGTGTGGAGCTTCCTCGGCGACGGTGAGTGCGACGAGCCGGAGACCCTCGGCGCGATCTCGCTCGCCGGTCGGGCCCAGCTCGGCAACCTGAAGTGGATCATCAACTGCAACCTGCAGCGCCTCGATGGCCCCGTGCGCGGCAACGGCAAGATCATCCAGGAACTCGAAGGCGTGTTCCGGGGCGCGGGCTGGAACGTCATCAAGGTCATCTGGGGAACCCGGTGGGACGAACTCCTGCACCGCGACGTCGACGGCGTCCTGCTCAACAAGATGGGCGAGACCATCGACGGCGCGTACCAGCGCTACGCGGTCGAGGACGGCGCCTACATCCGAGAACACTTTTTCGGCCCCGACCCCCGACTGCGCAAGCTGGTCGAGCACCTGAGCGACGACGAGCTGAAGGCGCTTCCCCGAGGCGGGCACGACTACCAGAAGGTCTACGCGGCATTCAAGGCCGCGGCCGAGACCACCGACCAGCCGACGGTCATCCTCGCCAAGACGATCAAGGGCTGGACCCTCGGCGAGGGATTCGAGGGACGCAACGCCACCCACCAGATCAAGAAGATGACCAAGAAGCAGCTGCTCGAGCTGCGTGAGCGACTCCACGTCGAGGACGAGATTCCCGAGGAAGCACTCGAGGACGGGATCCCGCCCTACTTCCGCCCGTCGCCCGACTCACCCGAGCGCACCTACCTGATGGATCGCCGCCGGGCGCTCGACGGGCCGCTCCCCTCCCGGATGATCCGCGACCGTCGACCTCTCAAGCTGCCCGGCGAGTCCCCGTTCCTGGACCTCCAGAAGGGCTCCGCCGGTCGCGCCGTGTCGACCACCATGGCGTTCACGTCCCTGCTGCGCGACCTCCTGCGCGACGAGGCATTCGGCGACCGGGTGGTCCCGATCGTGCCCGACGAGGCCCGCACGTTCGGCATGGACTCGCTGTTTCGCGAGTTCGGCATCTACGCCCCCACCGGCCAGCTCTACGAGCCCGTCGACCACGACCTGCTGCTCTCCTACACCGAGAGCAAGGACGGTCAGATCCTCGAGGAAGGCATCACCGAATGCGGGTCGACCGCGTCGTGGATCGCCGCCGGCACCGCCTACGCCAACAACGGCGTGCCGATGGTGCCCTTCTACACCTTCTATTCGATGTTCGGCTTCCAACGGGTGGGTGACTCGATCTGGGCCGCCGCCGACGCCCGGACCCGCGGGTTCCTCATGGGCGCCACCGCCGGCCGGACCACATTGCTCGGCGAGGGCCTCCAGCACCAGGACGGCCACAGCATGCTGCTCGCGTCGACCGTGCCGGCGTGCGAAGCCTACGATCCGGCATTCGCCTACGAGCTCTCCACCATCATCCGCGACGGTCTGCACCGCATGTATCCGGACGGTCGTGCCGTCGACGGCGAGGACGTCTTCTACTACCTCGCCATCTACAACGAGAACTACGAGCAGCCGCCCCGCCCCGACCATGTCGAGGATCGCGACATCACCAGCGGTCTCTACAAGTGGGATGACGGACCGGAGGGGCCCTCGAAGCGAGCGACGATCCTCTTCTCCGGCCCGGCCAACCTCGCGGCCAGGGAGGCCCAGGCGATTCTCGCCGAGTTCCACGACATCTCCGCCGAACTGTGGAGCGTCACCTCCTACAAGCGGCTGCGCGCCAACGCGCTCGACGTCGAGCGACGGAACCGACTCCAGCCGGAGAACGAACCCGAGGTCCCGGACCTGACCCGCAAGCTCCGGACCAGCGAGGGCCCGATCGTCGCGGTCTCCGACTGGATGGGGCTGGTGCCCGGCCAGGTCAGCCGGTGGACGCCGCGCCCCATGAGGGTGCTCGGCACCGACGGCTTCGGCCGGTCCGACACCCGCGAGGCACTTCGGAGCTTCTTCGAGGTCGATGCCTTCTCCGTGGTGATCGCCGTCCTCTACGCGCTGTCCGAGGCCGGAGAGATCCCGGCGTCCGATGTCACCGCGGCCATCCGCACCTACGGCATCGACCCGTACCGACCCGACCCGGCGCACCCCGACACCGGCAGCTGAGGTGCGCGGCACCCTCGCAGTGACGGGCGACCCGGCGGCCGACCGACTGCTCAACCGCGATCCCCTCGCACTGATGATCGGCATGCTGCTCGATCAACAGATCTCGATCGAGCTCGCGTTCGTGGGACCGGCCCGGCTGCGTGAGCGCCTCGGTGGCGAACTCGATGCCAAGGTGATCGCCAGGATCGACCCCGAGTCGTTCGCCGAGATCTGTCGCGCCAAGCCGGCCCTGCACCGCTTCCCTGCGTCGATGAGCGGGCGCATCCAGGCCATGTGCGCTCACCTCGTGGACCGCTACGACGGCGACGCCGGGGCGATATGGCGCCACGTCAGACGGGCCGAGACCCTGAGGGATCGCCTCCTCGAGGTACCCGGGTTCGGGCCGGAGAAGACGCAGATCTTCATCGCACTGCTCGCCAAGCGGTTCGGTCGCCGGCCGCTCGGCTGGGAACACGAGGCCGGTGTCTTCGCCGAGGACGGCCTCCGGTCGGTGGCCGACCTCGACTCGCCCGACGCGCTCGTCGCGCTCAGGGAGGTGCGCCGGGCCATGAAGGCGGCCGGGAAGTCGAAAACCGACTGATCAGACGCCGGCGTTGAGCAGCACGTTGCGCTGCCGGTCGAGCCAGCCGAGTACGACGGCGATCGCACGCGGGTCGTGACGCAGGTGATGGCCGGCGCCGGCGATGATCCTCAGGTCGGCCGAACCGTGGGCATCGGCGACCTCGCGGGCATCGAAGACGGGGACGATCTCGTCCTCGGACCCGTGGACGATCATGAGCTCGCGTGGCGCCATCCTCGCCGCCGCCTGCGAAGCTCGCAGCGAGGCGATCTCGCCCGACCAGTCGTCGAACGACCGGGGGAAGTCGCCGTCGCGGATGATCCCCATCTCGCGAGCGAGCACGAGGAGCTTTCGCGGATTTCGAGCCCAGTCCTTGAAGTCGGCCGGCACCCCGATCGCCGCGACCCCGTTGATCCCGGGATCGGCGGCCGCCAGGTCGATCGCCAACGCGCCGCCGGTGCCGAAGCCGACGAGCCACACGCCGTCGCAGGGCACGGACTCGCGCAGATGCGCGACGGCGCCGGCCAGGTCCCTGCGCCACCCACCGAGCGAGAAGTTGCCCTGCGAATCGCCGACACCGCGGCTCGAGAACGCGAGCGCCGCCCACCCCGCCTCGGTCGCGGCCCGGTCGGCGAGCTCGGGAAAGCTGGCCGTGGAGTTGATGCCGCCGCCTGCCTCGGCGGGAAAGCCGTGTGCGATCACGAGACCCGCCTGCGCGGTCGGGTGGACCTGCGCCGGACGAGCGAGATGCGCGGCGAGCTCGTTGCCGTCGACCGTGAACCGCCGGTCCACGTGCTCAGATCTTCCGGAGGCGGTAACCCCGATTGCGGGCCTCGGCGAGAGTGTCGGGTCCGAAGGTCTGTGCGTGGGACCCCGACGCCAGTTCCTCGATGACGGACTCGTCGTCGACGTCGTCGAGGTCGTAGACGACCTGCAGACGCTTGTCGCCGAGGAAGCGGGTCTCTTCGAATCGGGTTGGTCGCTCCATGGCGCCCAAACATAGCGCCGTCGGAATATGGCGGCGCCCCGCTCGGGCCACGAAAACGAGGCATCCCGGGACCAGGCGGCCCCGGGATGTCCCGAATACTTGCTGGATTCCCGGGGGTGGTCGCCAGCCGTGCGTGCACGGTGGCCGACAGGCGTGACGTGTCCCGTCCCACGGATCCCAGGGGTGGAGCTGGCTTGGTTTGCGCCAGTGGTCCAGCAGCCGTGCTAGCGGCCAGCCACCTCCAAAGTCACAGATCTACTACTCACGTCTGGACCACCTCCTCTCTTTGGTCCTGTCAGTGAAGCACAAGTGAGGGGCTTGGGGAAACAGTTTCAGCTGTCGACTTCCTTGCCCACCGCCCCGATCGCCACGAGGTACTTCATCTGCAGATCGAGCACACAGACGACATCGACGGCGTCGGGACCGTTCTCGGCAAGCGAGCGGGCAACGACGGCATCGATCGCCGCGTCGTCGGGAGCGATGGCGCCTTCCTGGCGGACCGTTTCACCGGCGATCTCCTGGCCGTAGCGGGACGCCGCGCCGACCTCGCCGAACCAGTCGAGATGCCAACCGAGCACCCGCGCGACGTCGTCATAGCTCAGCCGGGCGGTCACCTCGTCGGGGAGTCGGTCGCCGATCCACACCGACGCGTCGTGCAGGTCGTAGACCGCCGGCGGGCGATCGTCGGCCATGCGACCCACTGCCTGACCGACCGCCACGAACGCGATCGCGGTCACGACGATCGCCCCGACGATGAAGAGTGCCAGCGTCATCAGTGCCCCATCCTCTCGTTCTGTGAGCGTGAACGCCGCTCACAGCGGCGTTCACGCTCACAGAAGGGAGAGATGATCAGATGCCGATGCGTTGGGCGAGCAGCTCGCGGTGGTAGGTGGGGTCACCGAAGAGGAGCTCGGAGCTCTTGGCCCGCTTGAAGTACAGGTGGGCGGGATGCTCCCAGGTGAAGCCGATGCCACCGTGGATCTGGATGTTCTCGGCTGCGGCATGGAAGTACGCCTCGGAGCAGTAGCTCTTGGCGAGCGAGGCGACCTGGCCCAGTTCGTCGTTCATCTCAGCGGCGCACCAGCCGGCGTAGTACGCCGCGGACTTCGCCGACTCGACCTCGAGCAACATGTCGGCGCACTTGTGCTTGATGGCCTGGAACGAGCCGATCGGGCGACCGAACTGCACGCGGACCTTGGCGTATTCGACCGACATGTCGAGGCACATCTGGGCGCCACCGACCTGCTCGGCGGCCAGCGCCACCGCGGCGAGATCGAGCACGGTCTCGAGGGTGGCCCAGCCGGCACCGTCGTCGCCGATCGGCGTGGCCGCGACACCCGAGAACTCGAGCTTGGCCTGCTTGCGGGTCTGGTCCATCGTGGACAGTGCCGTGCGGGTGAGGCCGTCGGCGTCGGCGGCGACCTGGAAGAGCGAGACGCCCTTGTCGGTGCGCGCCGCGACGATGAGGAGGTTGGCGGTGTGACCGTCGAGCACGTACATCTTCGTGCCGTCGAGTGTCCAGGAGTCGCCCGAGCCGGTGGCCTGCATCGTGATGCCGCCCTCGTCCCAGCGCCCGCTCTCCTCGGTGAACGCGAGGGTCGCGCGGGTCTCGCCCGACGCGATGCCCGGAAGGAGCTCGGCCTTGGCCGCGTCGTCCCCCGACTGGAGGATGGCGTTGGCCGCGAGCACGCAGCTCGAGAAGTAGGGGGCGCACAGCAGGGCGCGGCCCATCTCCTCGAGCACGACGACCTGTTCGACGAAGCTGAAGCCCTGCCCGCCGTATTCCTCGGGAATGGCGAGGGCCTGGAGGCCCATCTGCTCGGCCATCTGATTCCAGACGGCGTCGTCGAAGCCCTTCTCGGTGTCCATCTGTTCGCGGACCGCTTCTTCGCTCGACTTGTCGGCGAGGAAGCTGCGCACGAACTCCCGCAGCTGCTCTTGCTCTTCTGAGAATGCAAAGTTCATGGACGAGAAACTAGCGAGGTTGGCCCATCTCGCCAATTCGTGATGTGTACACACGTGCTACGCGTCGTGCTACGATCGGACCGTGGAACGGATCGGCATTCGAGGACTGCGCAACGACGTCGCCGCCATCGTGCGGCGCGCCGGCGGCGGCGAACGCATCATCGTCACCGTCGACGGCGAGCCGGTCGCCCAGTTGGGTCCGCTCGAGCCGCCGGGTGCACCCACGATCGACGACCTCGCCGCCGCCGGCCTCGTCCGGCTCCCCGGTCGGCCCGATCACCCGGCGGCGCCCGAGCCGTTCGGCGTGCCCGTCGACATCCGACTCGCCTCGGTGATCGCCGAGCTCCGAGGCGAAGCCGGATGACGCTCGCCGTCGACCCGTCGGCCCTGATCGCTCGCTACGTGCCGGGGCCGGACCGCGGCCTCGTCAACGCCACCATGGCCGATGACCCGACCTGGTGCGCGAGCGACCTCGCCCGCACCGAAGTGATGCTCGCGCTGCACCGTGTGGCGGGCGCGGAGATCCTCGCCAACGAGCTGTGGGCCGCGGCACGCGCCGACTTGGATGCCTTCGTGCTCGTGCCGGTCGATGAGCGATGCATCGCCCGTGCCACCGAGCTGGGGGCCGCCTACGGACTCCGCACCGTCGATGCGATCCACCTCGCCGCGGCCGACCGCCTTCCCCGCCCGGTCCGCTACCTGACCCTCGACCGGCACCAGATCCCCGCCGCCGCCGCGCTCGGGTTCGAGCTGGTCTCCCCCCTCGTCGACGAACGGGCGCGACCCGACCGATAGCCCAACGGCAGTATCGTCCACCGTCGAGATGGACACGACGACTCCCGCCGAGCCGAACGGCGCAGACGCCGCCACCGACCGGGAAGGTCTCGTCGGCCGATTCCTCATCGTGGCCGGCCTCTGCGGGCTCGCCGTCGCCCAGCCCATCCTCGACCTCTTGGGCAGGAACCCGGCGACCTTCCGAATCAACCGGATCGAGCCGTCGGGCATCGTGCTCTTCGCCGTCGGCGTGGTCGTCGTTCCGCCGCTGCTCCTCTGGGCCGCCGGCGAAGCAGCGTTCGCCCTGAACCGTCGCGTCGGCCGCGTGGTGCACACCGCGACCATCGGTGCGCTGAGCGCCATGTTCGCCGTGCTCCTCGCGAAGGGTCTCACCACCGCGACGGTCGCGACGACCCTGGTCGGCATCGCGGGCGGCGCGGCCGGCGTCGTGGCCGCAGAGCGCCTGCCCGCGTTTCGCTCGTGGTCACGCCTCCTCAGCCTCACGAATCCGCTGTTGCTCGCGCTGTTCCTGTTCGCGGCGCCGGTGTCCGACACGATCTGGGCCGGGACCCAGGATGCCGCCGACGCCGCCGTCACGATCGAGGAGTTGGGCGACGACCCCCCTTCGGTGATCATGCTGGTCTTCGACGAGTGGGCGACCCAGTCCCTACTCACCACGGACGGGACGATCGACTCGGTCCGCTTCCCCAACATCGCGGCGTTCGCCGAGGACTCGACCTTCTACCGGCACTTCAGCGCGGTGAGTCCCTTCACCCAGAGCGCCGTGCCCGCCCTGCTCGACGGGCTCGACCCCTTCGGTGGACCCACCTGGGCCGATCATCCGAATTCACTGTTCAGCCTGCTCGGAGGGTCGCACCATCCGATCGTCGCGGAGTCGATCACCGACCTCTGCGGGCTGGAGAAATGCGGACTCCGCCCGGTTCCCCCACCCCTGCCCCAGGGCGAGCTGCCCGAGACACCTGATGTCGTGAGCAGCGTCGTCGACATCGACACGGACCCGCGCTGGAGGCGCCTCCTCGACACGACGGTCGAGTTGTGGCGGGACCGGGTGACGCCCGGCGCCGACGACACGGCGAACGCGTTCGACGACTTCGCCGAGGAGATCACGCCAGCGACCACGACCAGCACGACAGGACCCACCGCGAGGCCCGATCCCAACGAGGGGATCACCGACGACAACGCGGATTTCGAACGCTTCTTCGCGACCCAGGTGTTCGGTCAACCCGACCGGCATCGGCTGTTCGTCGACGCGCTCCAGCCGACAGACGTTCCGATCCTCGGCTTCCTCCACCTCATCCTCCCGCACCAGCCGTGGACCATCCGGGAGGACGGATCGTCCTACACCGTGGCCGACGATCGGTCGGTCTACGAGAACGATCTCGACGATCCGTGGCCGGTTGCCGTCAGCCGACAGCGTCACCTGCTCCAGGCCGAGTACGCCGATCGACTGCTCGGCGACATCCTGCGACGACTCGAGGAGATCGACGAGTACGACGACAGCATCATCGTCGTCGTGGGCGACCATGGCGTGGCGTTCGAGCCGGGCGAACCGAGCCGGCGAGTGACCGATGCGAACCTCGAGCAGATCACCTACGCCCCCTTGTTCATCAAGGCGCCGGGCCTCGATGCGGGGGTCGTCGACGATACAAACGTGAACTCCACCGACGTCCTGCCCACGATCGCGACCCTGCTGGGTGTGACCGTGCCGTGGGACGTCGACGGGGCCCCAGCGGGGTCGCCCGCGATCGAGCGCCGCGGCACGGCCAAGTACATCCATTCCTTCAGCGATGCGTTCGACTACGAGTTCCTGGGCATCGTCGACTACGACGACACCGAGGCGTTCGCCGAGCTGCTCGCCGGTGTCCCTGCACCCATCGGACCCGACGAGGACCGTCTCGCCGGCCTCACCCGCGACGTTCCCGGTGCCGACCTGATCGGCGCGACGGCCGATGACGTGTTCGGACCGCCGTCGGGGTCCGTGTCGGTCGATTCGGTCGAGGTCCTCCGACGCCCCGACCCGTCGGTGCCCCTGCGTGGGGAGATCTCGGGTCGAGTGCTCGCGGCCGCGACCGATTCGACGCTCCTCGCCGCCGTCAACGGCCGCGTCGTCGGCGTGTCCCGGCTCTACTCCCGCGGCGACGATGACAACCGCTTCGTCGTCCTCCTGCCGAACGGCGCACTGGAGCCCGACGAGAACACGATTCGTCTCGCGTTGCGAGACCCGGACGGCGTCGTCACCGAACTGGAGATCGAGGGTGACTGATCCCGCAGTACCCGAGCCGATCCCGGCCCTTCCGGCCGACCAGCGGCCCTTCGACGACAACCCGATCCGCACCGAGGACCTTCCCCCGACACCGACGCGCGACCGCAACATCAGCGTCGAGGCCTGGATCGATGCCCCGGAATCGGTCCGGAACGCCGGTGCCGACATCGGCGGCGTCCGGGTCGCATACAAGCGCCGTATCGGCCCATGGCTGCTGTGGCGGGCCGGGCCGGCCCGCGGGGCCGATGCCCGCTATGTCGCGGTCGACTCGGACGATCTCGGCCGACATCACACGTTCCGACTCTTTCCCGATGGCAGCGGCGACGGCACCGGCCCGAGCGGCACCCGCCACACACGATTCCGGGCCTGGAAGGAAGACCTTCTCGACCGGAGCTGAGCCTGCGCCGGCCATGCGTGCGCCACGAGAGGTTTCTCCTACGGCGGTAGGACAAACCGGGCACGACGAATAGACTTCCGGGCATGTCGACGGCTCCGCTCTTCGAAGTCCAGCCCGACCGGGTGCACGTGATCGTCGATGGTCGTATCGTCCGATCAGGCGGCCAGGAGCGCTCCACCCACCTCGAAGCCGAGGGCGACGAACGATTCGGAGACGGCGCATGACCCAGGATCCTCGACGGACACTGCCGGCCCGCATCAAGGACGACTTCCCGGTTCTGGCCCAGTCGGTCCACGGGGTTCCCATCGTCTATCTCGACTCGGGCAACACGTCGCAGAAGCCGCAGGCGGTCATCGACGCGATGAGCCACTACTACGAAGCCGACAATGCCAACGTCCACCGCGGCAGCTACGAGCTGGCGGTTCGGGCGACCGCCGCGATCGAAGGGGCCAGGGCGAAGGTGGCGGCATTCATCAACGCACCATCGGTGTCCGAGGTGATCTTCACGAAGAACGCCACCGAGTCGATGAACCTCATCGCCCGAGCGTGGGGCGGTGCCAACCTCGGCGCCGGCGATGCCGTGGTCATCTCCGAGATGGAACACCACGCCAACATCGTTCCCTGGCACATGCTCGCCGCCGAGAAGGGCATCGAGTTGCGGTGGATTCCGGTCGACGCCGACGGTCATCTCGACCTGACCGACCTCGACCGCCTCCTCGACGGCGCCAAGCTCCTGTCGATCACCGCGATGTCCAACGTGCTCGGCACCCTCAACGACATCCCCCGCCTGGCCGAAGCGGCCCACGCCGCCGGCGCGCTGATGGCGGTCGACGCCAGCCAGTTCGTGCCCCACATCGCCACCGACGTGCAGGCCATGGGCGCCGACTTCGTGGTGTTCACCGGGCACAAGATGCTCGGGCCGATGGGCATCGGCGTGCTGTGGGCGCCGGCCGAGATCCTCGACGCGATGCCACCCTTCCTCGGTGGCGGCGAGATGATCCTCCAGGTCACCAAGGAGGGGTTCACCACCAACGAGATCCCGTGGAAGTTCGAGGCGGGCACACCCATGGTGGCCGAAGCCGTCGGTCTCGGGGCCGCCGTCGACTATCTCAACGCCCTGGGCATGGACAACGTCCGGCGCCACGAGGTCGAGCTCACCGCCTACGCGATGCGCACCCTCACCGACGACCACGGCGACAAGATCACCATCCACGGCCCCGCCGAGCCGTCCGAACGGGGCGGGGTGCTGTCCTTCGTCTACGAGGGCGCCTCCGGCGAGGTCCATCCGCACGACATCGCCCAGGTGCTGGATCAGGCCGGTGTCTGTGTGCGGGCCGGTCACCACTGCGCCAAGCCGCTCATGAAGGTGCTCGGTGCCAACGCCACCTCCCGAGCCTCGCTCTACGTCTACAACGACGAATCCGACATCGACCAGCTCTCGGCCGCGCTGCACGCGGCCGACGACCTGTTCTCGTTCTGACCCGCTCCGCCCACCGCGAGGAAGCACCATGACCGGCCTCGAAGACCTCTACCGAGAGATCATCCTCGACCACTACCGCTCGCCGCGGAACCGGGGCGAGCTCGAGTCTCCACCCGCAGTGCGGGCCGACGGGTTCAACCCCCTGTGCGGCGACGAGATCATCGTGTTCATCGATGTCGACGACGACGGCGTGATCGCCGACATCGCCATCGGCGGCCAGGGCTGCTCGATCAGCCAGTCATCGGCATCCATGATGTCGGCCGCGATCAAGGGCAAGACCGTGACGGAGGCCCGCCAGCTGATCGGTGCGTTCAAGGGGCTGATGTCGATCCACGAGGCCGACATCGGCGGCGACGGCACCGAATCGGAGCAGGGGATCACGTTCAGCGAACACGACATGAGCATCGACAACACCGACGATCTGTCGCTCGGCGATCTCGAGGCGCTGCGCGGTGTGGTGAAGTTCCCGGTCCGGATCAAGTGCGCCACTCTCGGCTGGAACACGCTCGCCCAGGCTCTCGACGAAGCCCGCCCGATCACCTAGCGACTCACCCGAGCCCAGGGTCTTTGGTCCCGGGCGGGAAATGGGAAACTGCCGTACCTTCGGTCTGTGGCCGACGATGCACGCCCGACTTCCGACCGCCTGACTCCCGACGGCGACGTACCCAGCGGTTCGGTGGTTCCGCTGGGCCGCCGCATCGAGCTGCGGGGCCGGGGGACCACATTCGTCCGTCACGCACCCGGACCCGCCGGGGCACCCACGGTCATGCTGCTCCACGGCTGGCTCGCGACCGGCGCCCTGAACTGGTACCGCTGCTTCGAGCCGCTGGCGGAACACTTCAACGTACTCGCCATCGATCATCGCGGGCACGGCCGGGGTATTCGTTCCCGTCGACGATTCCGTCTCGCCGACTGCGCAGCCGACACCGCCGCCGCGCTCGACGCGTGTGGCACAGGGCCGGTGATCGCCGTCGGCTACTCGATGGGCGGTCCCATCGCCCAGCTCCTGTGGCGCGACCACCGCCACGTCGTCGACGGCCTGGTGCTCATCGCGTCGGGCGCCGAGTTCGTTCCCGGCAACCGCCACCGCTACGCCGCGTCCGCCCTGCTGGTTGCGTCGGCGGGCACACGGGTGGGTGCCGCGGCCACCTGGCTTCCCGGCCGACTGGCCCGCATGGCGATGCCCGACACCCGTGTCGGCGAGCGGCCGACCGAACTCATCTCCTGGGCCCGCAGCGAGATGGCCAAACAAAGTGGTCGCACGATGCTCGAGGCGGCCCACGCCATCGCCAACTTCAGCTCGAAACACTGGATCGGCGGGATCGACGTCCCGACCTCGGTCATCGTCACGGAGAACGACTCGGCGGTCGCGCCCGAAGCCCAGCTCCGCATGGCGATGGCGATTCCGGGAGCCCACATCAACCGAATCCCCGGAGGGCATGTCAGTTGTATCGACCCCGACTTCGGGCGCAAGGTGACCGATGCGTGCCTGGATGTCGCTCGCCGGATCGCGCTCGACGCGCCGACCGAGGAGGCGACTGCCTGATGACCTATCGCCAGGTCCCCGGCCCCGACGCTGCGTTCCTCTACGGGGAACGACCGGAATGGCACTTCCACGTGTCGGCACTCACCATCCTCGACCCGGCGGCGAGCGACCGTTTCTCGTTCGACGAGGTGGTGGCACAACTGCAACGACGACTGCACCTCTCGCCCCAGTTCCGTTGGAAGCTCCTGGAGAGTCCGCTGCACATGCGACTCGAACGCCCGGTGTGGATCGACGATCCGGATTTCGACATCGCCAACCATGTCCACCGGGTCGCGGCGCCGCACCCGGGCGATCGACGGGCGGTCGGTGAGCTCGTCGGCCAGCTCGTGAGCTACAAGCTCGACCGTTCTCGTCCGCTCTGGGAGATGTGGCTGATCGAGGGGCTCGAGGACGGCCGCGTCGCCCTGCTCGCCAAGATCCACCACGCGATCATCGACGGACAGTCGGGGTCCGAACTCGCGACCTTGCTCTACGATCTCGAGCCCGATCCGCCGCCCGACGACGAACCTCCCCCTTACGAGCCGGAGCCGGCGCCGTCGTTCGCCGAGCGCATCGCCATGGCGACCGGACATGCCGTGGTGTGGCCCATCCGAGCGGGCCGGTTCTCCCGGCAGGTGCTGCGCCAGGGCATCACCGTTGGGCGCCATGCCCTCGGTGGTGATCCGCCCGCCCAACCGCTGCAGGCCCCCCGTACCGTGCTCAACGGCCGCCTCACCTCCGACCGCAGCTTCGCGAGCGCAGCGGTGCGTCTCGACGACGCGAAACGGGTGAAGGACGCCTTCGGGGTGAAGCTCAACGATGTCGTGCTCGCGATCAGCGCCGGTGCGCTGCGCGGCTATCTCGACGCACGAAGCGCGCTGCCCGACAAGCCGCTGATCGCCCAGGTCCCGGTGTCGCTGCGAGCCGAGGCCGACGAGCACATCGGCACCAAGGTGGCCGCCCTGTTCTGCTCGCTGGCGACCGACATCGACGACCCCGGCGAGCGTCTGCGGGCCATCCATGCCAGCACGATCAGCGCCAAGGAGATGCGACGTGACCTCGATGCCGATCATCGCATCAACTGGACCGACACGCTTCCCCCCGCCGCCATCGCCCTGGCTGCGCGGTCCTGGAGCGCGGCCGGACTCGACGCTCGCACTCCCCCGGTCTTCAACCTGATCATCTCCAACGTGCCGGGACCGCCGTTCGACCTGTTCCTCGCCGGGGCCCGGGTCGACGCGATGTATCCGATGGGGCCGTTGCTCTACGGGTCGGGCGTCAACTTCACGGTCGTCTCGGATGCCGACGAACTGCACTTCGGGCTGATGTCGTGTCCGGCGCTCGTTCCCGACCCGTGGGCCATCGCCGATCGACTGCCCGCCGCGCTCGACGAACTGCTGGCCACCCTCGCCGACTGAGCCGAAAGAATCGTCAGGCTCGCTCGGCGACATGGCGACGAATCGCCACCGCGACCTCCGGTCCGACGAGCGCCTGCAGCTCCTCGGCGAGGTCGTCGGCCGTCGTGCGGTCGCCGACCTGCGCGTTGTCGCCCTCCGTGCAACACCACGCCATCGTCGCCCCGTCCGGGCCCCGGTCGTCGCGCCCCCAGCGACGGAGCCGAGCCGTGCCATCGCCACCGTGCTCGGCCACGAGCGGAAGCTGCCAGCACACACTCGGCTTCACGTCGATCGGCCGTTCACCGTCTCGCAGCGCCTGGAGATGCAGCGCACAGCCACCTCCACCTGCGAACCCGGGTCGGTTGAGAAACACACAGGCGCCGTCGACGGTGACGGTGCGGGCCCGACGTTCGTCCTCGAACACACCGTGGATCGCAGCCCATTCGGCGTACTGGAAGAGATCGGGGTCGAGCAGGGCGGCGAAGGCCGACACCGCCATTGCCTCCTCCTCGTCGAGGAGCTCGGTACCGACCGAGCAGCAGCCGTGCCCGAGCTCCTCCGCCGGCTCGTCGAGGATGCCCTGGCAACCGGCTCCCCAGATGCACGTCCACCGCGAGCCGAGGAAGCCGACATCGACCGTCCATCTCGTGCCGTCGACCGGGTCGACGAACTCCTCGAATCGTTGGATCACCATGCCGGGAGGCTAGGCGGCACTACGGTCGTCGCCATGACGGACATCCCGGCCGGCTGGTACAACGACCCCGAGGACGCCGCCCAGCTCCGCTACTGGGACGGGCTGCAGTGGACCGACCACCGTTCGCCCGTGCCGACGCACCAGAACGTGGCGAGCGGCGAATCGATGGCCGTCGTCAACGGCGCGTTCGCGCTCCTTCGCGACCGCTGGGTCTCCCTCCTCGCCATCGCCGGACTCGGAGTGGCCATTGCCATCGCTGGTGTCGTGATCGGCGTGCTCGGCCTGTCGCTGTCGCTCGAGCCCGGCCTGTTCGACATCATCGAGACCACGACCGACGCGAACTTCAATCCCGACATCGACCCGGTCGACGAGGCGTTCGTCGACTCGATCACGTGGGAGTGGAACGCAGGCATCGTCCTCGTCGTCGCCGGCTGGCTCCTGTTCCTCATCGGCATGTACGGCGGCATGGCTGCGGGGACGCTCCACCTGGCATCGGCCCGGGCCGGACGCCCCCGCAACGCAACCGCCTGTGTGGCGATGATGCTGCGCCGAGCACCACGATGGGTGGGCATCGGCCTGCTGTGGTCGCTCGTCTCGTCGCTTGCCGTCGCCGCCGTCGTGGCGGTGTTCGTGGTCGGCGTGATGATCTCGCCGGTGATCCTCGTGATCCTCGTCCCGGCAGCACTCGCCGGCGTGATCTACGGCTGGCCGTTCATGCAGTTGAGCGGCACGGGGCTCCTCCTCGCGCCCCGCGGCACGCCACCGTTCCGACACGTCGTGTCGCTGGTGCGGGCGAACTGGGGCGGCATCGCGCTGCGCTGCCTCGTGGTCAACCTCATCGCCTTCGCGTTCAACATCGCGATGAACGTCGTCGGCCTCATTCCCCTGGTCGGACTGCTCATCTCGATCCCGGCCACGTTCGCCCTGTACTCCTACAGCATCGGCGCCAACCTGCTGATCTACGAGTACGCCGGCGGGTCCGTCGACGCCACGATCCCCGACGCGGTCGCGGCCTGAGCAACGGATCGGGTCACGTCAGACGATCGACCTGCTGGATCCAGTCGCGGTCGGTGGACGAGATCCCTCCGGCATCGTGATCGGTGATGCGAATCCGGACCCGGTTGTAGACATTGGACCACTCGGGGTGATGACACAGTCGCTCGGCGATCAACGCAACCTGTGCCATGAAGCCGAACGCTTCGGAGAAATCCCGGAAGACGTATTCGCGGGTCAGCCCCGCGCCGTCGCGAGCCCAATCGTCGTGCTCGCGCAGCAGCGACGCGATCTCATTCTCGCTGAGCAGCGTGCCGGGCATCGTTCAGCGACCGTCGCGATAGCGACGGCGGAACCGCTCGCCCAGGCTCTCACCGGAACCCCGCGTCGGCTTGGGTTTGGGGGCGCGCTTCTGCGACTTCGGCGACTTGGGCGACTTGGGCGACCCACCCTTGCCCAGCGCTCGTCGCAGGCGGCCCCCTTCGCGCTTGCGGCGTTCCTCCGCGAGATCTGCCAACGCCGACGGAACGGCACCGTTGATGATGTCCTCGGCGGCGTCGAGCAGGGCCGCGATGCTGTCGTCGTCGCCCAGACTCTCGGGCTCGGGGGGAGTCTCCGGCGTGACGAGCGAACCGTGGGCCCAGTTCACGTCGGCCAGACGCCTGGTGTATTTCCCGCAGTTCGCCGGGCAGCGCCACGGCGCCTCGGGGGCGAGGTCGAGGTCGCACTTCCGAACGGTGTCACCGTTGGGGTAACTCCGGGACTCGAAGTACTTGCAGTCCTGACGCATCGGCATGGGGACCATTGTGGCGCGGCCGACGGCGCTTTTGGCACAGGGCGGCCGGGCCCCCCGGACTGCGACGCCTCATGGCGACAACAACAGCCCGAGCGACCGATTCGGCAGGGACAACCCGGGGAAGACGGCGCCCCGCCATGGCCGGAAGCCGTGGCTGGCCGCCGCGTCGGCGAGCACACGGCGAACGTCGACCCCGACCGGCCAGACCTCGTCGTCGGCCATCGACGGGAGGTCGCCGTGGACTCCCCCGACCACCTGGTCGCCGATCGCGAGCGCGACGCCGCCCCGGCCGTGCTCGGTGCCACCGCTGCCGTTCTCGTCGATGGCGCGGCCGAACTCGCTCACGACGACCACGGTCACGGGGTCGTCGCGCCGTGCCTCGACGTCGCGCCCTCGGCTCACCTCGGACCAGAACGCGGCCAACGCGCGAGCGAGCCGATCCAGCTTGTGGGCAAGCACCCCCGACCGGCCGTCCCCCTGGTCCACATGGGTGTCGTAGCCCGCGTGGTCGATGCCCACGAGTCGCAGCCCGGCATCGCTGCGGCGCATGTCGACGATCGTCGCGAGGCAGCGGCCGAGGTGTCCCTCGGGATAGCCGCGAGCGAGGCGATCGGCCGGCGAACTCCAACGGGCGTCCGACCATCGGATGTCGTCGAGCGCGGCGTCCGGCGCAGCGGCCGCCGCAGTGGGCGCACCGAGAGGAACCCCCGCACACGCCGCCTGAGCACCGACGGTCACCGGCCGGATCGGCCCCACCCCACCGCCGACATGGCCACTGGAGAGACCGTCGAACATCGGATGCGGCCCGTCGCCGAACGACCACACCGCCTCCGGGCCCATTCCCTCGAAGCGAAGGAGCCTCGTCGCCCAGCCCTCCGACTGCTGCCGTCCACCGCGGTGGACGAACTCGCGGGACGGAAGGTGGTTCCGATTGCCGCCCTGGTCGTCGGGAACACCGACGCCGCCGATGACCGCGAGCCGGTCCGAGCGTCCGGCCAGCTCGTACAACGGTTGCAGCGCCGGATGGAGGCCCAGCCCCCGACCGAGGTCGATGGCGCCGTAGCGATCGCCGGGCGACGCCACCGCCAGACCGGGGCGGCGTGCGGCGTAGGTCCGATCGGCGAACGGCACCAGAAGGCTCAGCCCGTCGAGGCCGCCCACGAGGTTGACGACCACCAGGGTGCCCTTCGGCCCGGCGATGCCACGTCCCTGAGCGGTCGCGCTCGGGCCGGGGAGAACTCGTGACTCCACGATCCTCGTTTTCGACCCGCGACCGGCCCGCCTGTAGGTATTTCGGCCCAGAGTCTCCGGCGCGGTCAGCCGCCGTCGATCGGCCCGAACACGCCGTCGAGCAGGCCGATCGACAGCGTCTCGATCCGATCGGCGGCCTTGCGATGGACCCGCCTCGATCGGCCGTGGGGATCCTCGATCTCGTCGGGGCCCGACCCGAGCAGGTCGGCGGCTTCGCGGACGGCGGCGCAGCGAGCCACCCGCTCGGCCGGCGAACCGGCGAGGTCGTCGGCCTCGCCGAGCCACGCGACGAGGCCGCCGAGGGTGTGGATTCGTGGCGATGCGCCCTGGATCGAGACGGTGAGCTCGCGGGCATGGGCGCGCTCCATGGTCACCACGAGGTCGACCCCCGAGAGCATCTCCGCGTCGAAGCGACGAGACCGATGATCCGACGCATCGATCCCGCGTTCGGCCAGGACCTCGAGCACGATGTCGGACGCCGGCTCGTCGTCGAAGAGCAGACCGCACGACTCGACGGCGACGTCGAGTCCCCGCCGATCGATCTCGCGACGCAGGAAACGCTCGGCCAGCACCGACCGGCAGATGTTGGCGGTGCACACCGTCAGGATCCGGAACGGTCCGGGTCCGTGGCTCGTCGCGGCCATGGGGCCGGCTCAGTCGATGCGACGGAGGCCGGCCGCGAACTGCCGGCCCCGCGCGATGTAGGTGTCGACGTTGAGCTGCGAGTGACCCTCGGGAACGGCGTCCTCGCGGATCTTGGCCGGCACCCCCAACGCCATCGCGCGGCGCGGCACGATGACCTTCCCCGGCACCATCGCCGCGGCACCGACGAGCGCATGCTCGCCGATGACCGCCTCGTGCAGGACGATGCTGCCCGTCCCGACCAGCGCGTGGTCGAGCACCGTGCAGCCCTCGAGATGTGCGAGGTGACCCACCGTCACGAAGTCGCCGACCGTGGTCGGGTGCACCGGTGTGCAATGGATCACCGCGCCGTCCTGGATGGACGAACCCTCCCCGATCGAGATGATGTTGTCGTCGGCCCGGATCACCGCCTGCGGCCAGACCGATGCATCGGGACCGATGACGGCGCTCCCGATGATCGTCGCCTCGGGATGGATGTAGGCCGACGGGTGGATCTCGGGAACGCGGTCGCCGATGGCGTAGACCGGCACGTCAGAGTCCCTGGTATCGGCCGTAGCCGCCCTGGAAGAAGAGCAGCGGTCCTCGCGCCGGCGCGTCCTCGGCCGTGGTCATCGACTGCACGAGGCCGACGACGATGTCGTGGTCCCCGCCGTCGTAGACGGCGTGGATCGAACAGTCGATCGTCGCGATCGCCCCCGGTAGCAGCGGCGCACCCGTGCTCTCGGTGGTCCAGTCGATCCCCTCGAACTTGTTCTCCGCCTTGCTGGCGAAGACACCGCAGATGTCCTGCTGGTCGTGGCCGAGCACGTTCACGCAGAACGCGCCGGTCGTCTGGATCCGCTGCCACGTGGACGACGACTTGGCCGGGCAGAACATCACGAGGGGCGGGTCCAACGAGACGCTGGCGAAGGAGCCGATCGCCATCCCGGCCGGTCCGTCCTCGTCGGCACCCGTCACCACCGTCACACCCGTGGGGAAATGGCCCAGTACGCGTCGGTACTCGCTGGAATCGATCGACATGTCTTGCTCCTCACCGCAGCGCTCCGGAGGCGCTCGCATTCGGAGCGCACGGTAGCGCCCCGCTCAGTCGTCGGCGGTGACGGAGAGCTTCAACCCCTCGGTCGCGCACAGGACCGAACGCACCCCGCGGCATGCCGCGATCGACGCGATCCGCTCTGTCATCTCGTCGAGGTCCTCGTCGGTGTGGCTGGGGTCGTGGTGGAACAGCACCAGTGTCCGCACCCCCGCCTGGGCCGCGACCTCGACGGCGTACTCGGGCGTGCAGTGCCCCCAGGTCGACTTCGCCTCGAACTCGTCGGCCCAGAACTGGGCGTCGTGGATCAGGACGTCGGCGTCGCGACACAGCTCGAGGACACCCGGATCGACATGATCGGGACGCCCCACCGGCTGCTGGTGATCCGGGATGTAGGCGACGGCCACGCCGTTGCGGGTCACGCGGTACCCGTTGGTCTTCCCACAGTGCGGGACCGGCCGGACCATCACCTGGGTGCCGTCGATCTCGAAGTCGTCGTGATGGGCGTCTCTGAATTCCACCGTCGCCGGCAGGTCGGTCACCTCGATCGGGAAGAACGGCGGGCTCATGAACTCGGCGAACGTCTCGGCCATCGTCTTGCCGCCATCGCCGGGCCCGTAGACGTGCAGCGCCGTCTGGGGCGACTGCAGCGGGGTGAAGAACGGAAGACCCTGCACGTGATCCCAGTGCAGGTGGGTGACGAGGGCGTGCACCGTCATCGGGTCGCCATGGGACAGCGAGCAACCCCACGGGCGCAATCCCGTGCCCAGGTCGAACACGACCGGATCGTGACCGACGGCCTCGATCGAGACACAGCTCGTGTTGCCGCCGTAGCGCTGCACGGACGGGCAGCTGCACGGCGTCGACCCACGGACACCGTGGAACGACAGATCGATCGTCGTTGCTTCCCCCATGTGACCCGGACGGTAGCCAACAGCCGGTCACCGCGTCGAGGGGTGTGTGACGGATTTCTCTCGATCACCGCGATTCTGGCAGTTGAAGTGTCATCACCGGCCGTGAGTAGTGTGGTGCGATGACCACCACCCCGCCGCCTCTGCCCGACGGTCTCGTCGCCGTGGTGAAGAAGGACTGCCCGACGTGTGTGCTCGTCGCCCCGGTCCTCGAGGACCTCGCCGCACGTGCCGGGCTGACGGTGATCTCGCAGGACGATCCGGAGTTCCCGACGGCGGCCGACTGGGTGGTCCACGACGACGATCTCGCGCTGTCGTGGCACCACGAGATCGAGACGGTGCCGACCCTCGTGCGGGTTGTGGGCGACGACACCGGCGAGCGGATCGAGGGATGGTCGCGCGAGCAGTGGGAGTCGTTCACCGGCGTGTCGGATCTCGGCATCGGCCTGCCCGATTGGCGACCGGGATGTGGCTCGCTGAGTGTCGACCCGACCCGCACCGACGAACTGGCCGTCCGCTTCTCGGGATCGACGCTCACGAGTCGCCGGATCGAGATCGCCGCACTCGAGGACGAGTGGGAAGCCATGTGGGACCGGGGTTGGAGCGACGGTCTCCCGGTCGTTCCGCCCACCGAGGCCCGGGTGCTGCGCATGCTCGACGGCACGACGCGTGCCCCCGACGAGATCGTCGCGATCGTCCCTCCCGACCTGGTCGCGTGCACGGTCGAGAAGGTCGCGGTCAACGCCGTCATGGCAGGGTGCAGGCCCGAATACCTTCCGGTGGTGCTGACCGCCGTCGAGGCCGCGTGCACCGACGAATTCAACATGCACGGCCTCCTGGCGACCACGATGCCGGTCGGACCGGTGCTGATCGTCAACGGCCCGATCTGCGAAGAGATCGGCATGAACAGCGGGCTCAATCTCCTCGGACAGGGCAATCGCGCCAACAGCACCATCGGCCGTGCGCTCCAGCTCGTCATCCGTAATGTCGGTGGCGGCAAGCCGGGCGGCGTCGACCGGGCGACGCAAGGAAATCCGGGAAAGATCGGTCTCTGCTTCGCGGAGGACGAGGCCGGATCGCCATGGGACTCCTTCGCCGAGTCGCGAGGCTTCGCCAAGGGAGCATCGACCGTCACCCTCTTCCCCGGCGAGGGCCCGCGACTCCTCTTCGACCAGAAGTCCAGATCGGCCGAGTCGCTCACGAAGCACTTCGCCGAGATGCTGCGCACCTACGCGAGCCCGCGGATGGTGATGCAGTTCGAAACCGTCGTCGTCATGTCGCCCGAACACATGAACCGCTACCGCGATGCCGGTTGGGACCGCGCCCGCTTCCTCGAGGAACTGAACGGGCATCTGATGATCGACGGGGCCGACATCATCGCCGGCGCCGACGGCATCGAGGAGGGCATGCCCGAGTTCGTGAAGGACATGCAACTCCCGAAGTACCCGCCGGGTGGTATCCATGTGGTCCACGGTGGCAGCCATGCCGGCCTCTTCTCCGCCGCCATCGGCGGGTGGGTGACCGGAGAGATCGGTAGTGTCACAGTGACCCGCGAGATCGCCACGTAGCGAGACAGCCGAGTAGGAGACCCTCGATGACCATCGTTCTCGACCCCACTGGCGAGCTGCGACCCCAAACGCGCGAGCGGGTCGCCCGGCCCGAGTCGCTCAACGGATTGACCGTCGGACTTCTCGACATCTCCAAGCCCCGCGGCAACATCTTCCTCGACCGGGTCGAGGAGAAGCTGACCGCCCTCGGCGCCTCGGTGAAGCGCTACGCGAAGCCCACCTTCACCAAGCCGGCCCCCGTCGACCTCCGCCACGAGATCGCCACCAGCTGCGACGCGGTGATCGAAGCGCTCGCCGATTGAGGTAGCTGCACGACGTGCAGTGTGCACGACATCAACGATCTCGAACGCCGTGGCATCCCGGGGGTCTTCGTGGCCACCGTGGAGTTCGCCGATGCCGCCGTCGGCCAGTCGAAGTCGCTCGGCCTCGACGTCGCCCACGTCCTCACCGAGCATCCGATCCAGGATCGGACCGACGAGGAGATGGTGGCGATCGCCGATCAGGCGATCGACGCGCTCCTCTCCGCGCTGACCGGCCCATCCTGACGATCGCCGGGGAGGCACAGTCGGTCACCCTCGCGTTCGACGAGCCCCTCGCCCACGAGGCCGTCGAGTATTCGCCCACGACGAGCCTCGTCGTCGATCGACAGCACCTCGTCGATCTCCCTGACCGAGCAGCGACCCGCCCGTAGCGCGTTGATCACCCGGCCGCGGAGCTGCCGGTCCGACCCCGCGAATGCAGCCTGAGGTCGGCCCACCGCGGCCGAACCGTCGGCCGGATCGGGGCCCATTCCCCGCCAGCGACAGTGCTCGACGACGGGACACTCGCGGCACGACGGTGCCCGCTTCGTGCAGATCCGGGCACCGAGTTCCATGATGCCCTGGTTCCACCGCCACACGGCATCGTCCGGGACGAGCGAGTCGGCGAGGCGCTGCGCGGCGGCGGCACCCAGACGCTGCCCGCCGACCCGGGCCAGCACCCGGCCGATGTTGGTGTCGACCGGCGCCGCCCCGAGCTCGAACGCGAATGCCCGCACCGCCCGCGCGGTGTAGGGGCCGATACCGGGAAGGGCCGTCAAGGCGGCCAACTCCGACGGCACGGCCCCGTCGTGGTCGTCGCGTATCGTCGTCGCGGTGCGATGCAGCATCAGGGCCCGGCGGTTGTAGCCGAGTCCGGCCCACTCCCGCAGCAGGTCCGCCGGCGGCGCATCGGCACAGGACCGGGGGTCGGGGAACCGTTGGAGGAATCGCTCCCACCGATCCACCACCCGCGCCACCTGCGTCTGCTGCAGCATGGTCTCCGCCACGAGGACCGCCCACGGATCGCGGGTCCGGCGCCATGGGAGGTCGCGAAGGTGCTGGTCGGCCCACGGCAGTATGGTCGAGTGCAGCGACGGAGTCGGGGCGGCCATGCCCGGAATCTACGCGACACTCAGGTCGGCTCCCCGGCACGCCGAAGGAGACGAAGGGAGTCCGGCGGAAAGGCACGCGTCCACATGGCTATTCGGCCACTGGCTATCCAGCACCTGGGTATCCGACACATGGGTATCTCGCGACGCGACCTGACCGACTTCGAACGAAAGCTGTGGCGTCTCTTCTTCGAGATCCGCATCGTCGCCCTCGGCGTGCTCGGCGTGATCTCCCTGCTGCCCTCGGTCCGTGTGGAGCCCATCATCAGCGTGTTCGTGATCGGGCTGATGGTCCCGGGCAACGTGGCGATGCGCGAGATGACCAGTCGGCTGCGCACCGCCCCCTGGTGGATCCCCATCGTCGACTCCGCCTTGGGCGCGGTCGCCATCTCGATCCAGCCCGAACTCGGACCGATCGCGCTCATCGTCATGCTCGGCTCGACGAGCCAGGCGGCCACGGCGGGCTGGCGGCCCACCGCGATCGCCACACTGATCGGGGCACCGTTCCTCGTCGGCGCGATGGTCCGATACGACGTCCCCGACGGCCTCACCCAGACCGCCACGTATGTCGCGGTGTCGATCGGCGTGACCGTCTTCATCGCGGTGATCGCCAACGCCGAGCGGCAGGGGCGTGAGAGCAACGAGGAGCTTCTGGCCGGCATCGACGCAGTCGTCTGGGAAGCCCACCCGTATCCGTTCGTCGATGCCGTCGTCACCGGCGACACCATGAGCGTCCTCGGCATCGATCCCGCTCGGCTGACCGGCCCTGGCGCCTGGCTCTCCCACGTTCCCGCGTTCGATCGAGCGTCGGTGGCGCAACAGTCCCACGCCGCGATCGACGACGGACGGGACCACGAACTGACGTACCGGATCACCGATGCCGACGGCAATCTGCGCCACGTCCGCGATCGGGTGCGGGTCGAGGTCGACGCTCAGGGCCGCACCACCGCCCGCGGCGTGGTGGTCGACATCACCGACGAGGTGCGGGTGCGCGAATCGAACCGCAATCTCGCCGAGCTCGTCGAACGGGTTCCCGTGGGCTTGGTCGTGGTGCGGGCGGAGACGAGCGGCCAGTTCACCACCATCACCGTCAACCCGGCGTTCGAACAGCTGACCGGCCGGGCGGCCACCGATCTGGTCCACACCTCGATCACCGGGGCCCTCACCGGTCCCGGGAGCAGCGACGTGTTGGAACTGCTCGGCGACGCCCGCCGAACCGGACGGAGCGTCCGTCGTGCCGAGGCGGGAGATCTCCGGGCCGATGGTGAACGGATCATCAGCCTCGAGGCGTTCCCGATCTCCGAGGACCTGTTCGGACTCAACATCGTCGACGTCACCGACCGGGTCATCACGTCCCGCACGCTGCGCCATCAGGCGTTGCACGACGATCTCACCGGACTCCCCAACCGCGCCCTGCTCGAGGATCGTCTGCGCCACGGCATCGATTCCGCTCGCCGCGACGACAAGCCCGTCGCACTCCTGCTGCTCGATCTCAACCAGTTCAAGGAGGTCAACGACACGCTCGGCCACGATCAGGGCGATCGTCTGCTCGTGATGGTCGCGGCGCGTCTGCGCGGTGCGCTCCGCGCCGTCGACACCGTGGCGCGGCTCGGCGGCGACGAGTTCGCCGTTCTGCTGACCGACGACGTGTCGCCCCGCCGCACGCTGCGCGCCGCGGAACGAGTCCTCGCGTGCTTCGACGAACCCCACGAGATCGACGGCATGTCGCTGCAATGCGGCGCCAGCCTCGGCGTCGCGATCTACCCCGACCACGGCGACGACGCGGAATCGCTTCGCAAGCACGCCGACATCGCGATGTATGCGGCGAAACGTCGCGGCGGAGGCGTCGCCGTCTACGACCCCGAACGCGACCGCCCGAATCTCGACCGCCTCACCCTCGTGGGTCAGCTACGACACGCCGTCGACAACAACGAGCTCGAGGTCCACTATCAGCCCGTGGTGGAGTTGTCCTCGGCCCGCGTCGTGCGAGTCGAGGCCCTCGTCCGCTGGGCGCACCCCGAGCGCGGCGTGATCGGCCCGGGCGAGTTCATCGATGTCGCCGAGGTGTCCGGCGTGATCCGACCCCTGACGCGTTGGGTGTTCGAGACTGCCGCCGGCGACGTGCGCCGACTCGAACGAGCCGGCTTTCCGGTCGACCTCGCGGTCAATGTCTCGGTGCGCAACCTCTACGAGCCGACCTTCGTCGACGGCATCCGCGGCGCACTCGAACGCACCGAGCTGAGCGGTGAACGGGTGGTGCTCGAACTCACCGAGACCCAGGTGATGGACGACCCACTCCTGGCCCACGGCGTACTCGACCGTCTACGCGGCCTCGGCGTCCGGGGTTCGGTCGACGATTTCGGGACTGGGCACTCCAGCCTCTCCAACCTCCAGAGCCTCCCCGTGTCCGAGATCAAGGTCGACAAGTCGTTCGTGCTCGCGATGGGCGACGGCGACGAGGCCGCCGCGACGATCGTGAAGTCGATCATCTCGCTCGGGCAGAACCTCGGTCTCGACGTCGTCGCCGAGGGCGTCGAGACACCGTCGGCGATGACGCGGCTCTCCATGCTCGGCTGTGACTACGCGCAGGGCTATCTCTTCGCGCACCCGATGCCCTACGACGAGCTCGCCGACTATCTCGACATCTCGCGCAACGGCGTCTCGTTCTAGGCGACTCAGCCCGGAAGGCGCTCGAGGTACGAGGCGAGATCGGTATTCGCCATCCTGCTCGCGGCCTCGTGCTCGATGGTCTGCACGATGATCCGGTCGGGATCCGGCCAGTCCCGGGCGAGGTATCCGAACCCCTCGATCATCAGCCAGTTCACGAATCGGAGATCCTCGAAGTATGGCGCGAGCAAGGGAATGACGTAGGACATCTGGGAGTCACCCACCAGGTAGGTGACGCCGGGGACCACGTCATCCTCATCAGCCTCCGAGGCCTGGAGCACAAGCAGATCCCCGGCCGAGAAGATGCGATCCTCCGTCACGGTTGCGGTCGAGACACTCACCGGGCCCTCGAACGATTCCGTTCGACGAATGCCGAGGAGACGCAACAAGGCGGAGGGTCGTTGGACCGGGCCGACGGCGAGGTCGTCACGCCAGAGTCCTTCGGAGAGCGACTCGACGATGGTCCGTGCCACCGACACGCGTGCCTCCATCGACCAATGCGTGTCGTCTCGCAGGAATACGTCGGTCCCCGCATCGGCCAATGTCCGCAACCCGGTATCCAGATCGATGGTCTGCGGTGCGAAACTCGCCCGCTGGACCGTCCGGGCCTCGGCGACGCATGATTCCTCCGGCTCGGGCAGCTGGTCGGCGTGATAGGCCGCCTTCGGCGGTGTGACAACGAAGAAGGCATTCTCCCCCCCCGTGTCGAGGTTCGGCGGCGTCGTCGCCCGCAGTTCGTCGCAGTCGGGATTGAGGTACTCGGCGTAGAATAACCAACCGTCGTTTCCCACCACCACGTGCTCGGGATCGGTGCTGTCGCCGAGCAACTCGTAGTCCACCGCTGCCCGCGCCCTGAGTCCGACCCCGCGGAGGGCGAAACTCGACTCGATCCATCCATCGACCTCGTGGTAGTACTCTGCGTCCAGCAGCCGAGCCGGCTCGAACCCGGGAGATTCAACGACGAGCCCCGTATCCACGTCGTTGGGCCGGAAGGCCGTCGCCTGCGCAACAAGCGCGGCGACGAGGAGTCCGAACAGCCACAGGGCCCAGAGCGGTCGGTCGTCCGTACGCATCAGAACTGGAAGTACAGGAACGGACTGAAGCTGCCGGAAGCCACCAGCAACAGCGCAGACGGGAGTGCGACCAACATGACAAGGGCGCGGCCGACGAGTGCACCGCGGCTGCGGGGATCGACGAGCGCCGGGCCGGCGACGAAATGGCGGGGCAGCAGGACGACCCCGATCGTGGCCGCGGCAAGGGTCAGGGCAACGCGGGTCGTCATGAAGGGCTCCACCGGACCGAGTTCGAACCCCCCAAAGGAGAACAGCGCACCGTAGTAGTCGATCGCTGCGCCGAGGTCGGGGGCCCGGAACAACACCCACCCCATCATCACGATGAACAACGTGGTTGCTCGCCGGAACGCAGGTGATCGCACGGACTCCGTGTTGCGGAGTCGGAGTCGTCGCTCGAGGAGCAACCAGCTGCCGTGGTAGGCACCCCAGACGACGAAGGTCCAGTTCGCTCCGTGCCACACGCCGGTGAGCAGGAAGACCGCGAGCAGGTTGCGATACACGGCGACGGGGGCCCCCCTCCCCCCACCGAGGGGGATGTAGACGTAGTCACGGAACCAATTCGAGAGTGTGATGTGCCATCGACGCCAGAAGTCGGTCACCGACACAGCGGAGTACGGACGTTCGAAATTCTCAGGGAAGGTGAACCCGAACATCTTTCCCAACCCGATGGCCATGTCGGAGTAGCCGCTGAAGTCGAAGTAGATCTGCACCGTGTAGGCGAAGATGCCCACCCACGCGACCCCCGCCGAGGGGCTGGCGTCGGCAAAGGCGACGTCGGCGACCACGGCCACGGTGTCGGCGACCAAGACCTTCTTGGCGAGCCCGTGTGCGAAGCGGATCGCACCCTCTCCGACATTTGCGAGATTGTGTTCGCGCCGGTGGATCTGCTCGTGTATCTCGTGGTAGCGAACGATCGGGCCGGCGATCAACTGAGGGAAGAGGGTGACGTACAGCGCGAAGTCCAACGGATTGACGAGGTGTTCGCAGCGGCCCCTCGCAACGTCGATGGTGTAGCTCATCGACTGGAACGTGAAGAACGAAACCCCGATCGGCAGGACGATCTCGGGCACGGTGCCGGTCCAGACGCCTGCGTCGGCGGCTTCAGTCAGCAGCCATCCGGCGTACTTGAACCAGACGAGAATTCCGACATTGGCGACGACGGAACCGGTGATCGCAAGGCGTCGCAGCCGCACCGAGTCGAGGTCGTGGCCTCGTGCCGCCACGAACCCGAGGACGTAGTCGACCAGCACGGAAACGAGGAGAACGCCCACAAGGGCTCCCGATCCCCATGTGTAGAAGAGGAGACTCGCCACCAGGAGGACCCCGTTGCGGGCCTTCGGCGGGGCGATGGCATACAGCAGGGCGACGGCGGGAAGGAAGTAGAACAGGAAGCTGACGCTGCTGAATACCAATCCCACCTCTTCCGCACGCCGGTCGACCCCGAAACGTACCACTCGCCGCGACGGCAAGACGAAATCGGCTCAGCCCGGAAGGCGCTCGGTGAGGCCATCCGCCGGACCGAGGCGGCTCATCACCACATCGGCGGTGCGGGCGGCCGATGTCGCCAACGCGTCGGCGATGCCCTCACGCCCGGGTTCACCGTTGGCCACACGGATGACGTAGCCGTCGGAACGGTCGACCCAGGTCGGGGTGTAGGAGACGCTGTCGACCTCGATCTCGCCGAGCTCGTTCTCGAGCAGAGTGACGTGGGCGATCATCCCGTCCTGCGACGCGGCCACACAGCAGTTGGCCGATTGGTTCGACAGGAAATTCCCCAACCCGAAAACCACCCACTCGTCGCCGACCTTGTCGATCGGCTGCACGACGTGCGCGTGGTGGCCGATGACGAGGTCGACTTCGTCGCTCGGAAGGATCTCGGCCAGCCACTGGTCCTGCGCGGCGGACGGGGTCTGCTGGTACTCGTTGCCCCAGTGCAGGCTCACGATCACGAACTCCGCGCCCGCCTCCTTCGCCAGCGCCGCCTCGGCGATGATGTCGTCCGGTTCGATCAGGTCGACGAGGAACGGTTCGTCGTCGGGCATCACGAAACCGTTGAGCGAGTACGTCGCCGAGATGTGGGCGAGGACCATCCCGTTGACCTCGTAGAGCACAGGCTCGAGATCCTGCGCCGCATCCTTGGCCATGCCGGCCTGGGCGATGCCCAATTGCTCGAACACCTCGACAGTGGAACGCACACCGTCGGCCCCACGGTCGAACGCGTGGTTCGAGGCTGTGCTGCACCCGTCGTAGCCGGCGTCGACGGCGGCTTCGACGAACGCCCTGGGTGCGTTGAAGACCGGATAGCCGCTCAGGTTGGTGTCGGTGCTCGACACCGGCGATTCGAGATGACAGATGGCCAGATCCGCGGCCGACAGGATGGGGCGCACCTCGTCGAACATCGGACGGAAGTCCCAGCCGTCGGATCCCGTGGCCTCCCATTGGTTGGTCGCGCCGGTCCGCACCACCGGGCCGTGCGGGAGAAGGTCGCCGGTGAACGCGAGCGTCGCCGTGCGCGGCGGCGCGACCGTGGTGGTGGTTGTGGTGGTCGTCGACGACGTGGAGGAGCTCGTCGACGGCGACGAGGTCGACTGGCCGGAGAGCACCTCGACCGCCCCCGCATCGGGCTCGTCGTCGTTGCCGACCGTGTTGGCCGCGACTGCGGCGCCGGCGACGAACAGCGCCAGGAAGGCGGCACCGACCAACGCCCGACGCCCGGTACTCACCGGAACAGCTCCGGCGCGATCGGGCAGTCGATGCGATAGCGCAGCTCGCCCACCGGCTGGAGACCGGACGGACCGACGATCTCGTCGACGAGGGCGACGGGCACGGATTCGACATCGGCATCCCACGGATCGACATCGGTGCCGCGATCGGTGACCCAGCCGAACATCCGGCTCGGGACCACACGGCCGACTCCGGCGACCAGCCACACCGGCGTGTGGGCGTGGTGGGCGACGGCGGCGGCCGCGAGCGAACCCGACCGGGCCAGCGCGGCTTCCTCGTGCAGCACCTCGGCTTCCAGGAGGACGAGGTCGACCTCGGCGGCTGCCGCGCCGACACCGGCGGAGGGCACGTCGACGACGAGGTGGTCGCGCGCCTCGAGCTGACGAACCAACCCATAGCCTTCGCCGACCGTGTCGGCCACGAGCACCTCGACATCGGGCCGCTGGAGCACCGCTTCTCCACAGATTTCCGACGCACCGATCACCAGCACGCTCGAGTCAGCGGGGAGGGCATGAGTCAACTCTCGCGCGGTGGTGTCGCGTTCCAGCGCCTCGACGGCCTCCCATGCCTCGGTGCCCGGGTCGGTGCCGGTGACCATTCGTGCCGCGACCCACAGGAGCGGCCCCGAGGTGGGCCGACGCTCGATCAGCTGGCGGCAGGCCGTGAGGAGCTCCACCGGGTCGTGCGCGAACGATGCGAGGGCGATCGCAGCTTCCCGCACGAGTGGTGCCGTCGGCGCATCACCGGCTCGGGCCACATACCGGAGACGCTCGATCGGGTGCACGACAGCGATCGTATCGCCCCCGATGCGACCCGTTACGCGTCGGCTGCGCTAGCTTTCACGTCCGTGGTGACCGCTGCTCTCGACCTCGATCTTCAGCCGCTCGACGGCGACGCTCGTCCCTTGGGCGACTGGCTGACGACGTTTCCGCTGGTTCCGGTGGTGCTCGACCCCTTCACCCACGAGAGCGCCTGGCTGCTCGACACCTCGAAGCGGATCCTCCAGCACTTCAGCGGCGCCGACTGCCGTATCTGCTGGATCCTGACCTGCTCGATCGACGACGCCCGCCGCTTCCTCGGCCCCTACGCCGACGAGATCCTTACCTTCGTCGACCCGACCGGTGCGGTCGTGCGCAGCCTCGGGATCGAACAGGCTCCGGCAATCGCACTGCTGCGCCAGGACGGCCAGGTCACCGCGATGGCCGAGGGATGGGACCCCGATGCCTGGCGCCAGGTCGCCGAGGCCGTGGCTGCGCTCACGAGCTGGAGCCGCCCCGCCGTTCCGGCCGCGGGCGACCCCGTCGCCTATTCGGGGACCCCGCTCGGCTGATCCGCCTGTGCGGCGCGCCAGTCGCGAACCGCACGCACCGAGAGCACCGGCACCCCGACGACAACGATCGCGCCGTGCACGGCGGTGAAAATCCAACCCATCGTGCTGTCGGCGAACAGCGCCCGCTGGACGACGGTGACGGCTGCGACCGTCGCGAACACCGCGATCGCGATCACGAGCGAGCGCCCCTTCCACTCGGCTGGCGAGAAGGCGTGCGCGATCCGATCGATGGTCTGCTCGGCCCGCTGCTGAGGATCCCCGTCCCGGCTCACGGCTGGAGCGTAGCGACCACTACCGTGAAGCCATGACCGAGTTCGCCTACTCCGATCTCCTGCCCGTCGGCCCCGACACGACCGAATACCGTCTCCTCCCGACGGTTGGAGTGTCGACCGTCGACGTCGACGGCACGACGCTGCTGAAGGTCGACCCCGAGGTCCTGCAGATGCTCGCCCGCGAAGCGATGCACGACATCGCCCACTATCTGCGGACCGAACATCTCGAACAACTCGCCTCGATCCTCGACGACCCGGAAGCATCGCCGAACGACGTCTTCGTGGCGACCGAACTGTTGCGCAACGCCAACATCGCCGCGGCCGGCGTGCTCCCGATGTGTCAGGACACCGGCACGGCCATCGTCATGGGCAAGAAGGGCGACCAGGTGCTGACCCTCGCCGATGATGCCGAATGGATCTCGAAGGGCATCTTCGACACCTACACCCAGACCAACCTGCGCTACTCCCAGCTCGCTCCCCTGTCGATGTTCGAGGAGAAGAACACCGGCAACAACCTGCCCGCCCAGATCGAGCTCTACACGAAGCCCGGGTCGTCCTACGAGTTCCTGTTCATGGCCAAGGGCGGCGGCTCGGCCAACAAGTCGTTCCTCTTCCAGAAGACCAAGGCCCTGCTCAACGAGACGTCGCTCGTCGACTTCCTCGACGAGTCACTGCGGGCCATCGGCACCTCGGCCTGCCCGCCGTACCATCTCGCCCTCGTCGTGGGCGGTACGTCGGCCGAGTTCAACCTGAAGACGGCAAAGCTCGCCTCGGCCCATTATCTCGATGCGCTCCCGACAACCGGCGACGCGGCGACCGGCCACGGCTATCGCGATCTCGAATGGGAACAGAAGATCCTGGAGCAGACCCGCGAATTCGGGATCGGCGCCCAGTTCGGTGGAAAGTACTTCTGCCACGACATCCGGGTGATCCGACTCCCCCGCCACGGCGCCTCCAACCCGGTCGGCATCGCCGTCTCGTGTTCGGCCGATCGCCAGGCCCGGGCCAAGATCACCGCCGACGGCGTCTTCCTCGAACAGCTCGAGACCGACCCGGCCCGGTTCCTTCCCGAAGCCGCCGACGACGAGCTCTCGACCGAGGTCATCGAGGTGGATCTCAACCAGCCGATGGACGCGATCCGCAACCAGCTCAGCCGGTATCCGGTCAAGACCCGCCTCTCGCTCACCGGCACCCTCGTCGTCGGCCGCGACATCGCCCACGCCAAGATCAAGGAACGTCTCGACGCCGGCGAGCCGATGCCGCAGTACCTCAAGGACCATGCGATCTACTACGCCGGTCCGGCCAAGACCCCTGAGGGCTACGCCTCCGGCTCGTTCGGCCCCACCACCGCCGGCCGCATGGACTCCTATGTCGAACAGTTCCAGGCCGCCGGTGGCTCGATGGTCATGCTGGCCAAGGGCAACCGCTCCCGCCAGGTGACCGAGGCGTGCGCCGCCCACGGCGGCTTCTACCTCGGCTCGATCGGCGGCCCCGCCGCTCGTCTCGCCAAGGACTCGATCCGCAGCGTCGAGGTCCTCGAGTTCCCCGAGCTCGGCATGGAGGCCGTGTGGAAGATCGAGGTCGAGGACTTCCCCGCCTTCATCGTGGTCGACGACAAGGGCAACGACTTCTACGCCGAGGTCACCACCCCGGTGAAGCTGCGCTGACGCTCGACTCGGGCCCGCTCAGTCGAATACAACGTCATTCGAATACAACGGTCCGCCCGTTGGGGAGCAGGAAGATGCGGTCCTCGGCGAACGCGGTGACCGCCTCGGACAGCACTCGACGCTCGACATCCCGGCCGCGAGCGACCATCTGCTCCGGCGCGTGACGGTGGCTGACGGCTTCGACGTCCTGGGCGATGATCGGCCCTTCGTCGAGGTCGGCCGTCACGAAGTGGGCGGTCGCCCCGGTGAGCTTCACCCCCCGGTCCCACGCCTGGTGGTAGGGCTTGGCCCCCTTGAACCCGGGTAGGAACGAGTGGTGGATGTTGATGATCCGCGCCGGATACCGACCGCAGAAGTCGTCGCTCAGCACCTGCATGTAGCGGGCCAGCACCACCACATCGATGCCGTCGCGGTCCACGATGTCGGCCAGGGCCCGCTCCGCCTCCGGTTTCGTGTCCTTCGTGACGGGGATCTCCTCGAAGGCGACGCCGTGGCTCTCCACGATCTCGCGGAGATCGGGATGGTTCGACACCACGATCGGGATGTCGATCGGCAGATCGCCGCTGCGGTGCCGGTAGAGCAGGTCGAGCATGCAATGGTCGAACTTCGACACCATGATCAGCGCCCGACGCCGCTCGTCTTCGCGCCGGACCCGCAGCTCGCCGCCCAACGCCGATGCCGTCACCGAGAGCCGGTCGGCGATCGCGTCGGCGTCGTCGAGGGGTGCCTCGAAGCGAGTGCGGATGCAGAACGTCGCCGTGGCGGCGTCGCTGAACTCGGCGTTCTGGAGGATGTTGGCGTCGAGTCCGACGAGGGCGGTCGAGATGGCGGCCACGATGCCCTTGCGGTCGGGGCACTGCAGGGTCAGGACGTGGATCGGCACCTGGTCAGGCTAGGGCTCTCGTCGCGACGAGGGGCCACGGCCGCTCGCGCTCGACGTGGAGCGCCAGGTCGAGCAGGAGCGCATCCTGGTGATGACGGCCGATGGCCTGGAGGCCGATCGGGAGGCCGCCAACATCGCCCGCCGGTATCGAGATCGCCGGGTTGCCCGACAGATTGGCGGGGATGGTGAGCGCGCCCATGTCGAGCAACTCGGGCGACCCCTTGGTGCCGGCGGCGAGCAATCGCTGCGGCGTCCTGGGGGCCACCCCGCTCACGGCACGGGCCGTCTTGAGCACCCCGCTGAAGGCCTTCTGGATCAGTGCGCTGCCCCGGGCGTAGTCGATGAAGGTCTTGGCATCGCTGCTCATGCCGGCATCGGCCGCGAATGCAGGCCCCGGGTTGGTCGACGTGAGGACGAAGTCGACCTCGTCGAACAGCCGCGCCATCGCCTCGTTGGCCTCGCGTCGAGCCATCTCGGCGGCCGCCGCCACGCGCATGTTGAGCAGGTTCTCCGACAGCTGGATCGCGACCCTGATCTCGTCGGTGAGATCGGCCGCGCAACCCGGCCAGAGGTGCTCGATCTCGCCGTAGAGGCTGCTGATGTTGCCGATCATCCACTCGCCTCCCATGCGGGGGATCTCGACCGGCAGGTCGACCCGGATCAACCCGAGCTCGGCGACGAGCTGGTCGGCGGCCGCCTCGACCACCGCGCGGGCCGCGTCGTCGATCGCGATGCCGCCGAGGGTCGGGTCGATCACGACCTTCCGGCCGCGCAGGTCATGGGTCCCGAGATTGCGTTCCCATCCCTCGACACGGGGAAGGCTGGTCGGATCGTGGGCGTCGTGACCTGCGGCCACGTCGTAGTAACGGGCTGCGTCTCGCACCGAACGGGCGAGGCAGCCCAGTACGACGGTGTGCGGGTTGAGCGACGTGTGGGGGCCGCGCGGAATCCGGCCGTAGGTGCCTTTCATCCCGAGCAGCCCGTTGTAGCCGGCGGGGATGCGGATCGACCCGCCACCGTCGCCGCCACAGGCGAGCGGAATCAGCCCGCCGGCCACTGCACTCGCACTGCCGCCCGACGACCCGCCGGCGCTGCGGGTGGGGTCCCACGCGTTGCCGGTGACCCCGTTGATCTTGGTGACACTGACGTTGAGCCCGCCGAACTCGCTGGCCGTCGTCGACCCCACCGGGACGATCCCTGCAGCCTTCAACCTCGTGACCATCGTCGTGTCGTAGGCCCCGATCCGATCCTTGAAGATCAGCGACGCCTCGGTGTAGGGCCACCCCTTCACCTGCTCGAGCTCCTTGATCCCGAACGGCACGCCGCCGAAGGGCAGCGCCACATCGGCACTCAGCGCCGCCTCCCGCGCCGTATCGGGGTCGAGGTACGCGAACGCGTTGAGATCACTTCGCTCGATTGCGGCGAGCGATGCTTCGAGCTCCTCAACCGGCGAGCGTTCACCGGAGCGATACGCGTCGACGAGCGAGCAGGCATCGCCTGCCCAGGGGGAATCGACCATGCGGCGACGTTAGCCGGGTCTGGGTTTCCGGTTCCGATGGTGGAAGCTGCAGCGAGCTTTGCCGTTGTGGTGGCTGGTGTGGCCGCCGTGGTCCCAGGGCTGAACGTGGTCGATCTCGCATCGTCGGGCCGGGATGTCGCAGCCGTCGTGGTCGCAGACCCGGTCTCTGGCACACACGGCCTCTCGTAGGGCGCCGGTGAAGAGCCGTTGCGTGCGGCCGTAGTCGAGGATCACGCCGGGTGATGCGAACACGAGTCGGCGGACATGGCCGGCCAACGCCTGTTCGATCATGCGGGTGGGTGAGATGACGGTGCCGTCGTCGAGCTCGCACAAGCGCTCCACGCCGCCGACCGGGGCCGGGCCTTCGACACCGAGATAGTTCGACAGGGCGATCGTGAACGTGTCGATGTCGGCATGGATGATCACCAACGGCCGTGGCCGGGCCCCGCCGACCGGTGCGGTCGACGCCCGCACCGCCATCTCCACCAACGCATCAGCGCGGCGCTGCGCCGGGGTGCGCCACAGACGATCAACGGTGACCGCGTCGCCGTATTCGGCCTTGGCCTGTTGCCAATCGGCGTCGAACAACTCGCTCTCGATACGGCGCAGCGCCTCGGCGAACGTGGCACCACCGACCGGATCCAACCACGCATCGACCCGGACCATGTCGGCCAGCGTCGTCGACACGTGCGCCTCCCGGTTGACCTCACGCGGATCGGGCGGTTCGGGGTCGTCGCCCCGGCGGGCCTCGTCGACCACCTGCTCCCAATACGCCACCGCCCGCTCGAAATCTCGAAACGACAACGACCCCGCCTTGGCGAGCAGGAACGCCTCCGCCTCGGCGAACTCCGGCCGAGACGCCGCCCGCGCCAACCGACGGGCATGATTCGCCGTGATCACCCCATCCGAAAGCGCCAACGCAGTGCCCGGCATCGAGCGCAACGCACGCGCCAGCGACACCACCGACGACGCTTCACCGCCATGCATCCGGCACCGATGCCGCAACGCCACCTTCACCGAACGATGCTGCCCTGCCGCCCACTGCATCGACGCGTCGTACGCCCCGACCACCTCGGCCTCCAACGCGGCCAACTGCGCCTTCAACCGCTGCACCACCACCGCCGACGCCTCGACCTCGACCCCCGCCAGACCCGCGAAGTCGACCTTCGCCGCCAGCCGTATCGCCTCACTCAGATCATCCAACTCCGCCAAACCCATACACGAAAACTACTGAGGGGGTATGACACTCACCCGCGATCGCCGAGGTCGTACTCGGCGATGTAGTACGGGTGATCCGGGTTCCACACCGTCAGCGGCACGGGGTCGTCGACCTCCCCCACGGGCCGCAGATCGGCACCGACCGTCTCTGTCACCGCATCACCCAGATCGGCTCGGGCCCGCTCGACGTGCACCAGGAGCTCGGCGACAACGTCGGGGTGCTCGGCCGCGACATCCGTCGTCTCCCCCACATCGGTCTCGAGGTCGTAGAGCTCCCGCATGTCGACGTCGCCACCACCGAAGATCGACGTCTTGGCCACGTGCAGCTTCCACTTCCCGACCCGTACGGCCTCGAGGTTGGGGCCCTGGTAGTAGAAGAACGCCTCGTGGGGCGACGACGGATCGTCCCCTCCAGCAGCGGGACGAGGCTCCGCCCGTCGATGGTGCGATCGGCGGGCACCGATGCGCCGCACCATTCGGCGAACGTGGGCAGGAAGTCCATCGCGGTGGCGACGGCGCCGGAGGTCGCCCCCGCCGGCACGCGCCCCGGCCAGCGATGCACGGCACCCGTTGACCGCCCTCCCACGTCGTGCCCTTCGTGGCCCGCAGCGGGAGATTGCTCCCCTCGCCCGGTCGGGCGAGCGAGCCGTTGTCGCTCGTGAAGATCACGATCGTGTCGTCGGTGAGGCCGAGCGCATCGAGCTCGTGGAGCAACACGTCGAGGGCCCAGTCGATGCAGCGCACGGCCGCGCCGTAGGACCCGTTGCGCGACTCACGGGCGAAGCGCTCCTGCACATAGATGGGCAGGTGGACGTACATGTGGGCGAAGTAGAGGAAGAACGGCTCGTCCTTCTTCTCCCGCATGAACCGCACCGACTCCTGGAGATAGCGCTCGGTGAGTGCGGCCTGGTCGGGCTGCTCCTCCTGCACCGTGTCGTCGAGCATCAGCGGCAGGGGCGGGTAGTCGCCGTCCTGCAGCTTGATGCCGAGGAACGATTCCATGCCCTCGCGCATCTCCTTGGGCATGTCGTTGCGCTGCCGACCCATGTCGTTGCTGTAGGGCAGGCCGTACCACGAGTCGAACCCGTGGTTGGTCGGGAGGAAGTCGCGCTGGTCACCGCAGTGCCACTTCCCCACCATCTGGGTCGCGCGTAGCCGGCGTCTTTCAGCATGCGGGCGATCGTGATCTCGGCCGGGTTCAGGCCGTATCGCATGCCGGGGAAGAGCACGTGCACGCCGCTGAACGAGTCGAACCCGAACCGCGACGGGTAGCAGCCGGTCATCAACGCGCCGCGAGGGCGTGCACACCGGTGAGGCCACGTAGAAGTCGGTCAGCCGCATCCCGTCGGCCGCCAACCGGTCGAGCACCGGCGTGTCGTGGACATCCGAGCCGTAGCAGCCGAGGTCGCCGTAGCCGAGGTCGTCGCAGTTGATCAGGACGATGTTCGGCTTGTCAGAGGAGCGTGTTGCGGAGCTGGCCATGGCCGCCGAACGTAGCCCGATCCTCAGCGTGGGTCGATCAGCAGGCTCTTCATCGAACGACCGATCGACCCCGTGGTGTCGAACAGCTGGGCATCGGTCGAGCCGAAGCCGCCGGGCGAGACCCGCACGAGCGACTGGTGTCCGATCCACGGCCCATCGGGTACACGATGGAACTGCATGCTCAGGTCGGGGTTGACCGAGAGGTACTTGTCGAAGTCCATGATGCTGCCGGCGCTGGCGATCATGTCGGCGGCCGCGGCGGCGAAGGTCATCGGGCTGGTCTCCTCGCCGGCCACGAACGGCACGTTCAACCGCAGCCAGCTGATCGAACGGCCGGGCACGTCCTCCTGGCGGCGCATCGTGAAGTTGTGGACGAAGTCCGCTCCCCGCACCGTGATGTCCATCTCCGGCAGACCTTCGGGGCCCGCCGGTGGTTCGTCCTCCGGCCAGGGGTCGGGCAACTGATCGTCGGACACGACGGTGTCGTCGATGCGGATCCGCATCGCCGTGGCCCGGCCGACGATCTCGCCGTCGACCTCGTAGTCGCACGCCAGGGATTGCACGCGGCGCCCGTCACGCAGCACGTGGGCGATGACCCGGGTGGGGCCCATCGGCACCTTGCGGCTCATGTCGACCGACATGCGGGTGAGCATCATCGGCTGCGCGGCCGGTGCCTGCTCGATCGCCCGGGCCATCAGGCCGGTGACCGCGCCACCGTGCTGCACGCCGGGGAACCAGGGGCCGGCCGCGGTCGGCTGGGGCACGAGCACATCACCGTCGGGAATGAAGATCGCCTCGATCACGGCTGCGAGGCTACGGAGCCGCAGGCGCCTCACCGACTTTCCGGCCGACGTCCCGTGCGATCAGGCGAGCCGGTGGTCGCTCGTGAAGAGGCCGCGGGTGAGCCCGATGGCCATCACCGCGGCGGTCGTGGAGACCGAGCCCAGGACCAGATACATCACCGCAACCTGCACCCGGACGGCGTCGACCGGCTCGACGCCGGCGAGGATCAGGCCGGTCATCGCGCCGGGCAGAGCGATGAGGCCCACCGTCTTGGTCGTCTCGATCTGGGGGATGAGCGCCGTTCGCAGCGCTTCTCGCAGGTGAGGGGCGAAGGCGTCCTGCGACGAGAGCCCGAGCGAGAGACGCGCCTCGATCAGGTCGCGGTGGTCCTTCGCCTCGGAGACGATGCGCCGGGCGACCACCACGGTCGCGGTCATCGAGTTGCCGACCATCATCCCCGCCACCGGAACGATGGCCCGACCGGTCGGCTCGAAGACGCCGAGCCCGAACAGCACCCCCAGGCTGACAACCGCCGCCGCCGCGAAGGCGGCGAGCGACAGCGGGAGCACGTTGGGCACTTCGGGAGCACGGCGGCGAACCGTCCAGGCGGCCACCAGTGCCATCAGGACGACCCAGATCCAGGTGAACACGAGCGGGTCGTCGTCGTCGACCACGATGCGAAGCGCGAAGCCGACGATCAGCAACTGCACCAGCGCACGGGTCGCCGCGACGAGCAGATCCTTCTCGAGCCCGAGGCGACGCACCAGCGACAGCACCAGCGCGACCCCGATCAGGATGCCGGAGATGGCCAGGCCGCCGAGACCGATGTCGGAGAGCGGTTGGTTCATCGCACGCCTCCCACGGCCTGACGCACCTCTGGGTCGTCGTGATCCGTGAGCTCGACGGCGTTGCCGGTCGCCAGGACCCGGCCCTCGCCCAGCACGACGACCCGATCGGCCAGTCGGCGTACCTGAGCGGGGTCGTGGGAGACCCACACCCACGCGATCGGCATCGGACTGTCGGGGTGGACGAAGCGCAGGGCGAGGTGCTCGATGGCGTCGGTCGCGGCGGGGTCGAGCGAGGAGGTCGGCTCGTCGGCGAGGATCACCGCCGGGCCGGTCGCGATCGTCCGGGCGAGACAGACCCGCTGCTTCTCGCCACCCGACAGCTCCGTCGCATCGCGATCGAGGAACGAGGGGTCGAGGTCGACGAGGGTGCACAGGTCGGCGGCACTCTCCTCGTCGAGGTCGAGGGCGGCGAGCCGCAGATTCTCGATGACGGTGCCGGGGGCGACGGTCGGATGTTGGAACACCATGCCGACCTCGCGCCGATGCAGCAGGACGTCGGTCTCCTCGAGCGGGGTGCCCTGCCAGGTGATCGTGCCGGCATCGACGACGTCGAGACGGTTGAGCAGGCGGAGCAGCGTGCTCTTTCCCGAACCCGACGCCCCGGCCAGCACGGTGATTCCCTCGGCCGGGATGTCGAGGTCGACGTCCGCCAGCCGGGGCCGGGGTGATCCCTCGACCCACACCCCCCGCAGCTCGAACCCTCGCTCGTACATGCCGACACTCTGCCCCAGCCGCGGGCGGTACCCGACGATGTGCAACGCTGACGCCATGCACGTTCGCATCGGATACGGCATCGGCGCAGTTCCCGGCCTCCTGGCGACGCCCGGCGGGTTCGGCTCGGTGGTCGACGACCTCGACCGTCTCGGCTACGACTCGATCTGGTTTCCCGAACGGGTCAACAGCGCGCAACTCGACCCGATCGTCGCCATGTCGTACGTGGCCGGCCGGGTCGAGCGTCTGAAGTTCGGCCCTGCGGTGTCGGTCCTCCCGGGCCGCAACCCGATCCTCATGGCCAAGATGCTCGCCAGCCTCGACGTCGTCTCGGGCGGCCGGTGCCACCCCGCCTTCGGACTCGGCATCGCCAACACGGCCGAGCACCAGGCGTTCCAGGTCGACCGCACGGAACGCGCACCCTGGCTCGACGAGGCGCTCCCCCTGATGCGACGGCTCTGGGCCGAGGACGACGTCGACCACGAGGGCGAACGGTTCACGGTGCACGGCGCGAACGTCCTCCCCAAGCCGATCCAGGACCCGCTCGAGGTGTGGCTCGGCGGTCAGGCGCCGTCGGAACTGCGCCGCACCGGGCGCCTGGCCGACGGCTGGCTGGCGTCGTTCACCACTCCCCACCATGTCGCCGACGGGATCGCGGTGATCGAGGAGGCCGCCGCGGGCGCCGGCCGCACGATGGACCCCGAGCACTACGGCGTGCTCATCCCCTACCTGCCCGGCGACGGCGAGCGCGACGTGCCCGAGGCACTGGCGGCGGTGGTCGCCGCCCGCAAGCCCGATGCCGACCCACGCGACGTCGTCGCCACGAGCCACGACCGGATCGTCGCCCTGGTCAACGAGTACCTGTCGGTGGGCGCGTCGAAGTTCGTACTGTTCCCCTTCGCCGAGCCCGACGACTGGCGATCCGAACTCGAGGCACTGGCCCAGGCGGCCCTCCCGTTGCAGACCTGAACGTCTGCCCCGCGCGACGAGTGGTTGGTTAGGTGGAGAGCAGCCCGAGGCGGTCGTGGGGACCGTCGAGGATCTCGTCGGTCGGGCCACCGAGCCAGTCGAGGGCGGCCGAGTAGACGGAGCGGGTGTCGACCACCGTCGGCAGATCACCCTCGACCAGGTTGGCCATGTCGTAGCCGCCGATCACCCGCCCGCCGACGACCTCGGGCCCGAACACGAACTGGCACCCGCCCTGACCGTGGTCGGTTCCGAGCGAGCCGTTCTCGGCGACACGGCGCCCGAACTCCGATGTGGTCACCACCATCACCCGATCGGCGTTGCCGTCGGCCTCGAGCCGGGCGAGGAACCCGGCGATCCCGTCGCCGACATCGGCCAGCAGGGCGGCATGGTTCCCGGCCTGGTTCGCGTGGGTGTCGAAGCCGCTGATGCCCACGGTGATCACGCGGGTGCCGATGCCGAGATCGATGATGCCGGCCGCCGTCTGCAGCAGGTCGGTCACGGTGTTGCCACCGTCGAGGGCGAGCCCCAGGGTGTCGTCGGCCTCATCGGTGTCGCCTGACGCCGACGCGAGCAGATCGACCGCCGACAGCGTCGACGGGATCGCGTACTGGGCGGCCGCGAGTTCGGGAACACCCGAGAGCGGCTCCGACGTGGCGAGGAACGCAGCCACCAGCGCGTCGTTGTCGACACCGTCCATGGTGCGCAGCGTGAACGTCGCCGGCGAACGGACCACGGTGGCGAGCGTGTCGACGCCGCGAAGGGCGGGACTCCCGCCGCCGAGGGCGATCGCCCGCAACGGGTCGTTCTCGCCCTCGAGCGTCGCGTCGAGCCATCGCCCGAGCCAGCCTGTCTGCGACAACCCACCGGGCAGCGCCGACCACCAGGTGTCCATCGCCTTGAAGTGCGAACGACTCTGGAGCTCCATGCCCACGCCGGCAACGGCGGCCATCGAGCCGGCATCCCAGTGGGGCGCCAGCGCGGCGAGCGAGGGATGGAGCGAGTAGTCGGTGCCGGACAGGGTGACGAGGTCGCCCTCGGCGAGCGCAAGCAGTGGACGCTGGTCTCGATAGCGCCCGTCGGCGGTGACCAGCGTGTTGAGCGCGTCGTTGCCACCGGCCATCTCGACGACGACGAGCACGCGTTCGCCGTGGGGCACGCCGGGCGCACCGGCGAGCGTCGTGGTCGACGCCGACGCCGCCGTCGTCATGGTGCTGGTCGTCGTCGTGCTGGTCGTCGAGGCACGACCGGCGGAGTCTTCGACGCTCGCTCGGATCAGCGCCGCCCAGACACCGCCGCCGATCGCCGCCGCGCCGGCGACGCCACCGGCGGCACCGAGGAACACGCGGCGGGACACGGGAGGTCGACCGGAGTGGGCATCGGGCGTGGGGTCGTCGGTCATCGTGGGCCTCTCAGCGGATCAGGAGGTCGGGCGAAGCGAGGGCGACGGCGAGGACGGCTTCGCCGGGGCGGGGTGCGGCCGTCGACGACAGGCCGTCGAGGGCATCGAGGGTCGGGGTCGAGAACCCTCCCGGGCGCAGGAGGAGGTCGGCCAGGAGGTCGTAGTCGCGATCGGCTGCGGCGACGAGCGTCGGTGCGTCGGCCGGGGTCAGTCGGGCGATGAGGTTCGCCGCGGTGAAACGGCCGGCCGTCGCCGACGACGCCAGCCACGTGCTCGCGCCGGGGTAGCCACCGACGTTGGGCGGGTTCCCGGGGACCTGGCCCATCTGGCGGAGGAGGCCGAGCGCGGTGTTGCCGGGGAGTTCTGCACCCGTCGCCTTGAGGACGGACACGAGCCAGGGCACCGGTGCGGTCACCTGTGGTGTCGACCGCCCGTCGAGGCCCGCCTCGAGCACCGCTCTCGACAGCGGGCCGATCCGCAGGTCGTTGTCCGCGAACGTCGTCGCCAGCGCGGTCACCGTGGCGCTGTCGACCCCGCCGAGGAGATGGGCGGCGAGCTTGCCGGCGATGAAGCCGGGCACGGCCGGGTGCGCGACGGCCGCGTCGACCACCGCGTCGACGCCGCTGACCCCGGACACGCCGAGGAAATCCTGCGGTGTCGGATCGTGGCGTCGTTCCACGAATCGGACGTCGTAGCCGAGGCGGGGGGCGACGACCCAGCCGGTGAGCGCGACGGCGGCGGCTCTCACGTCGTCCTCGGTGTAGTTGCCGATCCCGAGCGTGTAGAGCTCGAGCAGCTCGCGGCCGTAGTTCTCGTTGGGCGATGCGCCGGTGGATGTCGCGCCGTCGAGGAACATCAGCATCGCCCCGTCGGTCGTGACGTCGCGGATCAGGGTGCGGAAGTCACCGAACGCCGAGTTGCGCAGGAGGTCGAGATGGTCGAGCAGCAGCGGGAGGTGGTTGACGACGGCGTACGACACCGCGAAGTGATCGTGCCAGAACCAGGCGAGCGTGTTCTCGAATGGCCGCTCGGTGGTCACGAGGTGGCCCAGCCACGAGTTGAGCACGGCCAGGCCCTGGCGGGCCCGCTCCCCCGGCTCGTCGACATAGTCGAACCCCGCCCACGGCGACGGCTCCTCAACCAGACCGTTGCCGCCCGGGTCGACGAGGAGATCGACGACCGCCGCAGTGCCGAGTGCCTCGAGTTCGTCGAGCTGGCCGGGACGCAGGCCCCAGGCCGCCCGTCGGGCGAGCCAGGCGACCTCGTCTCGGGTGGTGGTGCCGTTCGTACTCACGCCCCCACTATCGACGGGGAATGTGTGGAGAGTGTGAAGGCACCGTCAGCAGCGTCGACGGTTCAGAGCCGATCGAACGCGTCGGCGAGATCGCCGATCAGGTCGGGTAGGGACTCGATGCCCACGCTCAGCCGGATGAGGTCGTCGGGGACCTCGAGCGGTGAGCCCGCCGCCGAGGCGTGGGTCATCGCTCCAGGATGCTCGATGAGCGACTCGACGGCACCGAGCGACTCGGCGAGCGAGAACACCCGCGTGCTCGCGGCCAGCCGCATCGCCGCGTCCTTGCCGCCGGCGACGCGGAACGAGACCATCCCGCCGAACCTCTTCATCTGTCGCGCCGCCGCCTCGTGGCCGGGGTGCTCGGGCAGACCCGGGTAGCGGACCTCGGCGACCTCGCTGCGGCCCTGGAGGAACTCGACGATCGCCTCCGCGCTCTCGCAGTGGCGGTCCATCCGCACCGCCAACGTCTTGAGTCCCCGCAGGGTCAGGTAGTTGTCGAACGGGCTTCCCACCGCGCCGATGGCGTTCTGGAGGTAGGCGAGTCGGTCGGCCAGCGCGTCGTCGTTGAGCGCGAGGAACCCGCCGACCACATCGGAGTGGCCGCCGCAGTACTTGGTGGTCGAGTGGACGACCACGTCGGCTCCGAGCGAGAGCGGCTGCTGGAGGTAGGGCGTGGCGAAGGTGTTGTCGACCACGAAGAGTGCGCCACCGGCGTGGGCGACCTCGGCGGTCGCCGCCAGATCGATGACGGTGAGCAGCGGATTGGTCGGGGTCTCGGCCCACACCACCCTGGTGGACGGGCGCATTGCCGCGGCGAGCGCGGCGGGGTCGGTGAGGTCGGCGGCCGACCATTCGATGCCCATGGGCGCGAGCACGGCCGAGATCAGCCGGAACGTACCGCCGTAGGCGTCGTTGCCGAGCACGATGTGGTCGCCAGGGACGAGGGTGCGCAGCAATGTGTCCTCCGCAGCCATACCGGAGCCGAAGGCGAGGCCGTGGGCCGCACCCTCGAGCGAGGCGAGGCAGGCCTGGAGCGCCGACCGGGTCGGGTTGCCGGTGCGGGAGTACTCGTAGCCGCGGTGGACGCCCACGTCCTCCTGCACGAAGGTCGTGGCCAGCGAGATCGGTGTCACCACGGCACCACTCGTGGGGTCGTGGGGCTGACCGGCCCGGATGGCACGGGTCTCGAAACCCCACGCCTCGGCGTCGGCGAACACGTCGTCAGCCATGGAAGGCACCTTTCGAGAGGAACGCGAGCACGTCGCTCGACGAGATCACGGCCCGGGGCCGGCCGCCGTCGAGCACCAGCAGTGCCGAACAGCTTTCGAGCATCTCCACGGCGAGGGCGACGGGCTGGCCGCTGCCGATCGTGCGCAGCTTCGGACTCATGATGTCTTCCACGGTCTTGTCGAGCACCGCGTCGGTGTCGAACGCCAGGTCCATGAGACGGAGCTCGCTGACCGACCCCATGACCTCGGCGGCGGCGAGGGGCATGTCGTTCTTGGCCACCGGGAGCTGTGAGACACCGTGTTCACTCATCATCTGCGCAGCCTCACGAACGGTCTGATGGGGCTGGACGTAGAGCAACTCGGGCACGCCCTCACGCCGGGATTCGAGAACGTCGGCGATGACCGGACCGTCGGTCCGCACGAATCCGTATCCGGCCATCCATTCGTCGTCGAACACCGTCGAGAGATACAGCCGGCCGCTGTCGGGCACGAGGACGACCACGAGGTCGTCGGGCCCGCACCCTGCCGCGACCTTCAGCGCGGCGTTGACCGCGGTGCCGCCCGATCCGCCGATCAACAGGCCCTCCTCGCGGGTGACGGCCCGCGCGGTGAGGAATGAGTCCTGATCGCTGACCGGCACGGTCTCGTCGACGAGGTCGGCGTGGTACGTGTCGGGGAAGAAGTCCTCGCCCACACCCTCGACCAGATAGGGCCGCCCCGACCCGCCGGAGTAGACCGAGCCCTCGGGGTCGGCCGCGATGATCCTGATGTCGGGGTTCTGCTCCTTGAGGTAGCGGCCGACACCGCTCAAGGTGCCACCCGTGCCGGCACCGGCGATGAAGTGCGTGACCTTGCCCTCGGTCTGGCGCCAGATCTCCGGCCCGGTCGACTCGTAGTGGGCCTGGGGATTCGCGGGGTTGTGGTACTGGTTCGGCCGGTAGGCGCCGGGGATCTCCTTCACGAGCCGTTCTGCCGTCGAGTAGTACGACGCCGGGTCGTCCGGGGCGACAGCCACGGGACACACGACCACCTCGGCACCGTACGCCCGCAGCAGATCGACCTTCTCACGACCGACCTTGTCGGTCATGACGAAGACGCACTTGTAGCCGCGTTGCGCAGCCACGATGGCGAGCCCGACGCCGGTGTTGCCCGAGGTCGGTTCGACGATGGTGCCGCCCGGGCGGAGCAGGCCGTCGCGCTCGGCAGCATCGATCATGGCGATCGCGGCACGATCCTTGGAGGAGCCGCCCGGGTTGGTCATCTCGGCCTTGACCACGACCGGGCACGGCAGATCGGCCCCCATGCGCCGCAGGCGCACGAGCGGCGTCTGCCCGACCATGTCGAGTACCGAGTCGAAGATCTCCATGCGTCCCCCCGGGAGCAATCCAGCCGTCGGGCCGAGTCTTTCACGTCGCGGTCGACTTCCCCGGTCGACGAAAGTCCCCAACCGGGATGTCGGTTGGGACATTCCCTGCGGGTAGTTTCTGACGGTCCGTCAGGTTTCTCCGAGGTAGCCGTGTCTCCACAATCAGCGTCCGACAGTTCTCAGCTCCTCTCCGGGGTCCGCGTGATCGAGTCGAGCCTGCTCGGCCCGGGGCACGTGGCGACGTTCTTCGCCGATCTGGGCGCCGACGTCATCAAGGTCGAGTCGCCGGCCGGCGACTACATCCGCGAGATGACCTGGCCGATCGTCGAGGGGATCTCCCTCCTGCACCTGCACACGCACCGCGGCAAGCGGGGCATCACCCTCGATCTCAAGAGCGACGAGGGCAAGGAGATCTACAAGGAACTCGTCGCCACCGCCGACGTGGTCGTCGAGGCGATGCGGCCCGGCGCGCTGGCCAAGCTCGGGCTCGGCTACGAAGACCTCAAGAAGGTCAACCCGAAGATCGTCTTCGCCACACTGTCCGGCTACGGCGCCACCGGCCCCTACAAGGACATGCCCAGCCACGGCATCGCCTACGACACCTGGGCCGGCATCGTCCAGCCCGTCATCGACGACGAGGGCTTCTCGCGTATCCCGCCGAACATGCCGAATGTCGGCATCAATGTCGGTCCGATGGTCGGCGCGATGGCGATTCTCGCCGGCATCATCAAGGCCCGCGAGACCGGTGAGGGCTGCGAGATGGAGATGGCCCAGTCCGACGCGGCGGCCTACATGGACTGGTACCGCATCGAGTCCGAGCGCGCCTACATGCGCCCGGAAGACGAGGTCACCGGCAACCCGTCCGACAACTACGAGCGGCGTCCCGCCGGCCTGGCCGGCATGTGGGAGGGCGTGCGCTACCAGATGTACGAGGCCGCCGACGGCCATGTGCTGTTCATGGCCAGCGAACAGGCCTTCTGGAAGAACTTCTGCGAAGGCGTCGGCCGTATGGACCTGTTCGAGAAGTGGCCCGGTTCGAAATACGCCGACCACGCCCGGGGCAACACCGAACTCCAGCGGGAACTCCAGGCGATCTACAAGACCAAGACCTGCCAGGAATGGCTCGACTTCGCAAGCGAGCACAACACCACGATCGCCCCGGTCAACACGCCGGCCAACATCGGCGACGACCCTCAGTTCCAGGCCCGGATGGGCTTCTACCCCACCGAAGCCGTCGGCTGCGAGCAGTTGCCGCTGCCGGTCTACGTCAACGGGTCGTTGCCCCCCACGCCGACGATGGCCCCGACCGTCGGCCAGCACAACGAGGATGTGATGGCCACCGTGCTCGGCAAGTCCCCCGAGGAGATCGCCGCCCTCAAGGAATCCGGCGCCTTCGGCTGAGCGCGCCGCTCAGGCCAGCACGAAGCCCTCGTAGCCCGCGGCGGCGATCGCATCGCACTGCTGCCGGTACTCGTGGAAGCCGGGCAGCGGCATGAACACCCGCGGCTTGCCGGGCACGTTGGCGCCGAGGTACCAGGAGCTGCAGCCGTGGAAGAGGGTCAGCTCGGCGACGGCGTTGACATGGTCGACCCAGCCGGCTTCGGCGTCGGGCTCGGGCTCCACGGAAGCGACCCCGTCGGCTTCCATCCTCACCAGCAGGTCACGGATCCACTCGACGTGCTGTTCGATCGACACGATCATGTTGGTCAACACCGATGGTGAGCCGGGCCCGGTGATCGTGAAGAGGTTGGGGAAACCGTTGACCTGCAACCCGAGATAGGTGAGCGGGCCTGCCGCCCACTTCTCCCGGAGGGGGAGTCCGTTGCGGCCGCGGATGTCGATGCGATCGAGTGCGCCCGTCATCGCGTCGAAACCCGTCGCGAAGACGACCGCGTCGGCCTCGTGGACGACGCCATCGACCTCGACCCCCGACGGGGTCATGCGCTCGATCGGAGTCGCGCTCACGTCGACGAGATCGACATTGTCCCGATTGAACGTGGCGTAGTAGTCGGTGTCGACACACATGCGCTTGCAGCCGATGACCGTGTCGGGGCTCAGCCGGGCGGCGAGCTCCGGGTCCTCCACGATCTCGGCGATCTTCCCCCGCACGAAGGCCGCCGCCGTGTCGTTGGCCTCGGGCGAGAAGAGCAGATCGCTGAACGCACCCAGAAACGTCAGTCCTCCGAACTCCCACCGTTGCTCGTAGATCTCGGCCCGGCGGGCGTCGTCGACGTCGAACGCACTCACGGGATCGTCGTCGCGAAAGTGGCCGCCGAAGCCTGTCGTGGTTTCGCGAGCGGCGTTGCGCCAGTTCGGATAGTCCGCCTTCACCCGTTCGACCTCGGCAGGGTCGAGCAGCCGGTTGTGGGCGGGCACGGCGTAGGCCGGGGTGCGTTGGAAGACGGTGACGTGGGCGGCCTCGGCGGCGATGACCGGGATCGACTGCACTCCCGACGAGCCCGTCCCGATCACGGCGACGCGGCGGCCGGTGAAATCGACTCCCTCCGGCGGCCAGTGCCCGGTGTGGTAGGTGTCGCCGGCGAAGTCGTCGCGCCCGGCGATGTCGGGGATGTTGGCCGCCGAAAGGCAACCGGTGGCCATCACCACGAATCGAGACGTCACCGACTCGCCGCCATCGGTCGTGACGGTCCACGTCGCGTCGGCCTCGTCGAAGTGCGCCGCCGTCACCCGCGTGTCGAACGTGATGCCGTCGCGCAGCCCGAACCGGTCGGCCACGTGCTCGATGTAGCGGAGTATCTCCGGCTGGGTCGGATAGCGCTCGGTCCATTCCCACTCCTGCTGGAGCGCCTCGTCGAAACCGAACGAGTACTCGAGCGACGGGACGTCGCAGCGGGCCCCGGGATAGCGGTTCCAGAACCAGGTGCCGCCGACTCCGCTCCCGGCCTCGAACACCCGGGCCGAGAAGCCGGCCTCCTTCGCCGCGTGCAGCATGTAGAGCCCCGCGAACCCGGCGCCGACGACGACCACATCCACCCGTTCCCTCATGGATCCCACGTTGCCACTGTTCGGGCTTCGGTCGCCAGAAGCCATCGGGCTACGGTGGCCGCGTGTCTACTCCCAACGCGACCGTCATCGACAAGCTCTCCGCCACCGGCGTGTGGTACTTCACCGACATGCTCACGACCGAGCAGAGCCGCGAAACCGCCGCGCGGATCGAATCGCTGGGCTACTCCGCCCTCTGGATCCCCGACACGCTCGGCCGGGATCCGTTCGTCAACGCGGCCACCCTGCTCGATGCGACGACCGAGCTGATCGTCGCCACCGGCATCGCCAACATCCACATGCGCCATCCGGGGATGATGAAGCAGGGGGCCATGAGCCTCGCCGAGTTGTCGGGGGGCCGCTTCGTGCTGGGCCTCGGCGTGTCCCACGCACCGATGGTCGAGGGGCTGCGGCAGCTGCCCTACGAGAAGCCGCTGTCGACCATGCGCACCTATCTCGACGCGATGAATGCGTCGCTCTACTCGGCCATCCCACCGGCCGAAGAACCACTCGTCGTGCTCGCCGCGCTCGGGCCGAAGATGCTCGCGATGGCTGCGGAGAAGACCGCCGGCGCCCACCCCTACTGGACGACGCCCGAACACACCGCCCAGGCCCGCGAGATCATGGGGCCCGACGCGCTGCTGTGTGTCGAACAGAAGTGCGTGCTCACCACCGACGCCGACGTCGCCCACGAGGCGACTCGAGAGCAGCTCGGCATGTATGCCACCCTCCCGAACTATCGCAACAACTGGCTCCGGCTGGGCTTCACCGAGGACGAGATCGAATCGCGTGCGCCCCGCTTCCTCGATGCCGTCATGGCCTGGGGCGACGAGAGTGCGATCGCCGAGCGCATCCAGGCCCACTACGACGCGGGCGCGACGCACGTCTGCATCCAACCCGTCAACACCGAGGATCGCAGCCAGCCCGACTGGCGGCTGCTGGAAGCGCTGAGCCCGAAGGCCTGACGCACCGATGAACGCACCCAGAGGCATCGACCCGGGACCGGTCACCGACTGGATTCTCGAGCGCAGGCCCGATCTCGTCGTGCCACTCGGCTTCGAGCTGATCACCGGTGGCGCCTCCAATCTGACCTTCCGGGTCGTCGACGCCGCCGGAACCCGACTCGTCCTCCGTCGTCCGCCGACGGGACACGTACTCGCCAGCGCCCACGACATGGCCCGCGAGCATCGGATCATGGCCGCGCTCCAGGACACCGCCGTGCCCGTCCCGTCGCTCGTCGGCCTCTGCCAGGACGAGGCCGTCATCGGCGCCGACTTCTACGTGATGGACTTCGTCGACGGGCGGATCATCTTCGACCGCGCCGACGGCGAGGCGGTCGATCCTGCGCTGCGGCCGGTGATGACGAACTCGCTGACCGACACGCTCGCCGCATTGCACGCGATCGATCCCGACGAGATCGGGCTCGGCGACCTCGGCCGCAAGGAGGACTATTGCGCCCGCCAGCTACGACGCTGGAAGCGACAGGTCGACGAGGGATCCGATCGCGACATGCCGCTGTTCCAGGATCTCCACGACCGCTTCGTCGCCGCCATTCCGCCGCAGCAGGGTGCCGGCATCGTCCACGGCGACTATCGCCTGGACAATTGCATGATGGCCGACGATGGCACGGTCGCCGCCGTGCTCGACTGGGAGCTGTGCACGCTCGGCGACGTGCTGGCCGACGTCGCCGGTATGGCGATGTGGTGGGGCGACGACCCGGCCGCTCGGGGCCGGATCGCCGATGTCCCCACGAGGGCCGACGGCTTCGGCACCCGGGTCGAAATGCTCGAGCGCTACGCGCAGCACTCCGACCGCGATGTGTCCGACCTGCCCTGGTACGTCGCGTTCCAGCACTGGCGCCTGGCCGCCATCAGCGAGGGCGTGCGCGTCCGCTTCGCTGCGGGAGCGATGGGCGATCAGGAGGGCACGGCCAACGCGGACGCGCTCGACGCCGTCGACAGCCTCATCGAGACCGCCGACCGAATCCTGCGCAGCGGCTCGCTCTAGCCGACTCGTGTCGCCTCAGTCGAGGTCGACCGTGAGGGTCACCGCCGCGGTGTCGCAGCCACCCCCGACGGCGCAGATCGAGTAGGAGAACGACTCGAGACCGGTCGTCTCACCGTCATTGACGACATACATGAGGTTGCGGCCGACGACGGTGACAACACCGTGGTGGACCCCTCCACTGACCTCGAGCGTCAAGACGTCGGCGCTTCCCGACCCGAAGTCGTCGTTGTCCAGCACGCGCAGCGTCGTCGTGATCTTGGTGATCGCATAGGCGTCGTCCGCCGCGAGCACCATCGGCGCGGTCGTGGTCGTGGTGGTCGTGGTGGTCGTGGTGGTCGTGGTGGTCGTGGTGGTCGTGGTGGTGGTGGTCGTCGGGGTGGTGGTCGACGAACCGGGCAGCGTCGTGGTCGATTCGTCCGGGGTATCGACCGGGCCGGACGACGGTGTCGATTCGGTGGTCGCCGGCACCGACGCAGCGTCGTCCACGTCCACCTCGGGCTGGATCGCGTCTGGGGCCTCCGACGACTCGATCGATGTCGTCGTCACCACCCCAACCGGTCGACCCTCGTCCGAGGGCATCGCCGAATCGATGGCGAGGGACTCCTCGACGACGCGTTCCGCCGCCGGCTGCGAGGGCGCCGGGGACGAGGACGGCACCACGCCGGTCGCAGCGGCAACCGTCACAGCCGCGGCGGCAACGGCGACCTGACCCGTCGACGCCGCGGCGACGAGCGGCGTCCGGACGATCTCGGGGAAATGGGAGAGCCAGCCCAGCGGACCCGCGGTCCATCGAGTACGACCCAGCGAGATTCGCAGGAAGGAACGGACCAGCACCGGATCGAACTGGCTACCGGCGCACCGGAGGAGTTCGGCCCGCGCCTGCTCGTGCGGCAGCGGCACCTTGTAGGACCGTGGCGCCGTCATCACGTCGAACGCGTCGGCGATCGCCACGAGCCGCCCGGCCAGGCTGATCTCCTCGCCTCGCAATCCCGCGGGATACCCGCCGCCGTCAACGCGCTCGTGATGCTGCATCGCCGCATCGACCCAATCGCCGAGCCACGGACGAAGCGCCTCGACGTGTTGCGCGGCAGCGCCCGGATGGCCACGCAGGAGCGTCCATTCGTCGTCGGTGGGCCGTCCCGGCTTGTTCAGGATCTCCGGGGGAACGTGGAGCTTCCCGACGTCGTGGATGAGCGCCGCCCAGTTCAGCTTGTCGAGGTCGGCCTTGGAGAGGCCGATCTGTTCGCCCAACATCACGGAGTAGGCCCGAACCCGTTCCGAGTGACCACGAGTCGATCGGTCGTGGCCGGCGAGATCGGCGACCAGCGCCAGCAGGTGCTCCGCGGCGACCTGCTCCGGTCCCGCCGACGTCGTTCGCTCCTGCAGCCGGCGTGAGGTCCCACCTCGAAGCGCGACCGAGAACCGTGACGGCGCTTCGTCGGGGAAGACGAGCGACAACTTGAACAGCGTCGTCAGCGGCGCCAACCGCATGGTCATCGTCTGGACGACGTGGGCACCCGCCGCCGACACCCCGATCAGAAGCACCAGCCAGACCGAAGAGGGCACGAGTCCGTCGGGCCGATCGACGATGCGCATTGCTGCCCCGACGGCCACGAATCCGCCCACCATCGGCCCGACGAACATCACGAACCGCAACAGGCGTGCCAACCCCGGGCGGGCCGTCCAGGCGCGTTCGTCCAGCGACGCGGCCTGCGACTCGGCGGACCCGCCGGTCGCAGAGGTCCTCGGAGGGGCGCTCATACCCCTCTGGTATCGGCCGCTCCGACCCCGGAATGAGTGGGGAGAACGGCCCGGGTCCCTACGAGAGGGCGCTGATCGCCGCGTCGTAGTCGGGTTCCTGGGCGATCTCGGGGACGAGCTCGGCATGGGCGACGTTGCCGTCGGCACCGATCACGACCACTGCCCGGGCAGCCAAACCCTCGAGCTTGCCGTCGGTCATGCGCACACCGAAGGCGTCGAGCACCTCGGGGTTCTTGAACGTCGAACCGGTCGAAACGTTGTCGATGCCCTCGGCGCCGCAGAAGCGTCCTGCCGCCGGCGGGAGGTCGGCCGACACGCACAGCACGGTCGCGTCGAGCCCGGCGGCGCGCTCGTTGAAGGTGCGAACACTCGTCGCGCACACGCCGGTGTCGATCGACGGGAAGATGTTGAGGATCACCTGCTGACCGGCCAGATCGGCCGACGAGACCGTGCTGAAGTCGGCCTTGGTCAGTGTGTAGGCGGGTGCCGGGCTCCCCACCGCCGGCAGATCGCCGTTGGTGTGGATCGGGTTGCCTCCGAGGGTGATCTCGGCCATGTCGTGCTCCTGTTGGTCGGGGGTCGAGCGAAGAGTTTTCTAACACTGGAGCAACCCACTTGGCACGATCGCTTGGCACCATGAGGAGATGACGCCCGCGATCGACCTGCTGCGCAGTCTCGGCATCGCCCACTCGATCGACGAGTACGAGCACGATCCTGCTCACCCGTCGTACGGAGCAGAAGCGGCCGAAGCGCTCGGCGTCGATGCAACCTCGGTCTTCAAGACGCTCCTCGTCACGCTCGACGACGGAACGCACGCGGTCGGCATCGTCCCGGTCGGGGCGCGGCTCGACCTCAAGGCGATCGCCGCGGCGGCCGGCGCGAAGAAGGCCGTGATGACCGAACCCGCAGTCGCCGAACGGCGCACCGGCTACGTCATCGGGGGCATCAGCCCGTTCGGCCAGAAGCAGCCGTCGGCGACCTTCGTGGACGAGTGGGCGACCGCGCTGGAGATCGTGCACTGCAGCGGCGGACGACGCGGGCTCGAGGTCGGCGTTGCGCCGTCGGCCTTCGTGGCCGCGCTGGGGGCGACGTTCGCTCCGATCGCGGTCTGGTGAGCGCGGGTAGCCTCGGAGCATGGCCCACACGATCGAGATCACCTACTGCGTCCCTTGAGACTATTCGAGCCGCGCCGTGCGCGCGGCCGCCGATCTTCTCTCGAACTACCAGCACGTCATCGACTCGTTGACCCTGCGCACCGGCACGAAGGGCGTCTACGACGTCGTGGTCGACGGTGAGCTGATCTATTCGAAGGCCGAGACCGGACGGCACGCCGAACCCGGCGAGGTGCTCGAACGCTTCACTGCGGTGGTCGGCGACATCGCCCGCTACGGCGACGCCTGATCAGCGCCGACCGTCGGGAGTGCGCAGGCGGACGGCCAGCCGTTCGACCTGAGAGTCCTGATCCGCCGATTGGGGCCCTGCGGCGGGTCGGGCGGCGCGAAGGTCGCGCAGCGCAGTGGCGACCTCGGCACCGGCGGTGCACATCACGAGGGTTGCGATGACCCCGGCCCGACCCCAACCCGCGCCGCAGTGCACCACCACCCGCTGGCCAGCTCCGAGTCGGCGATGGATGTCGATCACGAGATCGATCACCGCCTCGTCGTCGGCCACCATGTGATCCAGCGTCGGCAGGCGCAACGCCTCGTGCGGATCGGGCGACGCCAACCACTCCGGATAGTCGGGGTAGCGGCGCAGCAGTTCGTCGTCGGTCTGCAGGCAGACGGCGACGTCACCGCGGACGACGGCCAGCAGGCCGGCTGGATCCGGGCCGATCGCGTCGAGGCCGCACAGGACCAGCGTCCCGGCGACGTCGGCCACCGGAATCGCATGGACCCCACCACGGTGGCGGTAGGCCTCTCCCCCGATGTCCATCGAGCCAGCACGGTAGCGGTGCCGCCGCTCGGTGTGCACGCACACGCCGGTTGCGTCCAGACTGATCCCATGCGCCTCGGAGACATCGTGAACCCGCAAGACCCAGGTCAGCCCCAGCCGCTCGCGGGTGTGCGCATCCTCGCCGCCGAGCAGATGGCCGCGCTCCCCTACGCCACACAGCTCCTCGCTCGACTCGGCGCCGACGTCGTGAAGGTCGAACATCCGACCACGGGCGACAGCGGCCGCGGATCGGTACCGTTCATCGAGGACCCTCAGGGTCGCAAGGTCGGCGCCACGTTCCTGCGCAACAACTTCAACAAGCGAAGTGTCGCCATCGATCTGAAGGCACCCGAGGGAGTGGAACTCTTCCTCGACCTCGCCCCCAGGTTCGACATCGTGTGCGAGAACTTCAAGGCCGGTACCGCCGACCGGCTCGGTATCGGCTACGAGGCCGTCTCGGCTCGTCATCCCGAGGTCGTGTATCTGTCGGTGTCGGGTTTCGGCAACGACCCGGCGTCGCCCTACATGCACCGCGCCGCCTATGCCGCCGTCGTCGAGGGCATGTCGGGCATCTACGAGTACAAGCGCCGACCCGGCCGTCGACCGATGGCCAATCCCGTCGGCGCGCTGGGCGACATCAGCAGCGCGCTGTTCGGTGTGATCGGGATCCTCGCCGCATTGCGCCATCGCGACATGACCGGACACGGCCAGTACATCGACATCGCAATGCTCGATGCGACCATGGCCATGACCGACATCGTCAGCAACTTCTACTCGATGGGGATTCCCGACGAAGCGTCGTCGGGGGTCGGCATCGTGGAGACGTTCGAGGCCGGCGAAGGCAACTTCGTGCTCCAGATCGTGCGCGAACACCATTTCGAGAAGGTCGCCGAACTGACCGGCAACGCCGAATGGCTGTCCGACCCCCGCTTCGCCAGCCGCGCCGGCTGGGCGGAGCATTTCGACACGGTCATCCGCCCCGGCGTGGAACGCTGGGCGGCCGACAAGTCGAATCGGGAGGCAGTGGCGATCCTGTCGGGTGAGGGGATCGCCGCCGGTGAATCGAACTCGAGCAGGGAGATCGTCGAGGACGAACACGTCGCCGTGCGCCACATGCTCGTCGAGATGCCCCGCGACGACGGCGGCGATCCGGTGCTCGTGCCTGGCAACCCGGTCAAGATGTCGCGCACCCAGGAGGGCCCGGAGACCCGCGTCCCCTGGCTCGGCGAGCACACCGACGAGGTGCTCGCAGAAGAGCTCGGCCTCGACGCCGACCGCCTCGCGGCCCTGCGCGCCGCCGGCATCACCACCTGACCCCACCCCACCCCCACCCCACCCCCACCCCACCCCCACCCCCACCCCACCCCACCCGGCTTCTGTGATCCCGGAGTCGCGGATTGCGCGACTTCGCCGTCAGAAATGCGGGGGTCTACGATCTGACGGTCCGTCAGATCCGACCAGAGGCTTCGCATGGATTTCGAGTTCACTCCTGAACAACAGCAGTTCGCGATCGACGTGAAGGAGTTCCTCGACGCCAACGACGATCCCGACGTCTTCGACGTGACCAGGGAGAACATGGCGCAGATCGTCGACACCCCGAAGCGGCGGGCGTTCATGAAGTCGCTCGGGCACAAGGGCTGGTTGGGCATCACGTGGCCCGAGGAGTACGGCGGCACCGACGGTGAAGGCGTCTACGAATACATCCTCAACGAGCAGCTGGCCGGCCGCGGCGGCCCCCAGATCGGCAAGGGCGTCGGCATCATCGGCAAGACGCTGATCGCCCACGGCTCGCAGAAGCTGAAGGACGAGTTCCTGCCGAAGATCCTGGAGAACGACGTCGAGTTCGCCGTCGGCTACTCCGAACCCAACGCCGGGTCCGACGCCGCGTCCATGCGACTCAAGGCCGAACGGGTCACCAGCGATGCCGGTGAAGACGGCTGGCTGCTCAACGGCCAGAAGACCTGGACGACGTCGGCCCACTTCGCCGAGTGGTACTGGGTGGGCGCCCGCACCGATCCCGACAACAAGCACATGGGCATCACGCTCATGCTCGTGCCCCTCGATCAAGAGGGCATCACCATCAACGGGATCTGGACGATGGGCGACGAGCGGACCAACGAGGTCTGGTTCGACGACGTGTTCGTGTCGGACGACTATGTGGTCGGTCAGGTCAACTACGGCTTTCGCTACATCAGCCAGGCCCTCGATCTCGAACGCTTCACGATGTTCACGATGTCGCCGATCCTCCAGCGGCTCGAGCTCCTCACCGACTACGTGAAGACCGCAGTGAGAGACGGCGAACCCCTCCGCGACGACCCCAAGGTGCGCGCCCGACTCGCCCGGCTCCACACCGAAGCCGAGGTCGCCCGCGTCATGGGTCTCAAGTTCGTGGCCGAGGCCGTCAAGGTCGAGTACCTGGTGAAGGCGGGCAAGCCCTACCAGCCGCCGACGGTCGAGGCATCCGAGTACAAGCTCTTCGCGACCGAACTCTCGAAGCGCCTCGCCGACGCGGCGATGGACATCGGCGGCCCCGGCTCACAGCTGCGGGTCAAGACCGAGGACGCCCCGATGAAGGGCCGTTCCGAGTCGACCTACCGCTACACGGTGATCGACACCATCGGCGGCGGCTCCTCGGAGATCCAGAAGAACATCATCGCCCGCCGGGCCATGGGCCTGCCGAAGAACTTCTGAGACCGACGGCACAGTTCTGGCCATGACGACTCCCGCCCTCGACGGCATCCGCGTCCTCGACTTCGCGTCGGTCGGCCCCGGCGCCCGCGCGTCACGCATGCTGTCGGACTACGGGGCGGAGGTCGTCAAGCTCGGCCCGACCCCGAAGGACGGCGCCAAGCAGATCGTCCCGCCCTACTACGCCTACAGCGGCCACCGACTCATGCGGCGGGGACTGCTCGACCTCAAGGCCGAAGCGGGCCGCGAGGCGTACCTGGCCCTCGCGAGAGACGCCGACGTGGTGTTGGAGAGCTTCCGACCCGGCGTCGTCGACCGTCTCGGAATCGGCTACGAAGCCACCCGCGCCGTCAACGAGAAGATCGTCTACTGCTCGACCAGCGGTTTCGGCCAGAGCGGGCCCCAGTCAGGGTGGGCCGGCCACGACGTCAACTATCTCGCCGTCTCGGGCTATCTCGACTGCACCGGCCGGCGGGCCGACGGCTCCCCTCCCCTGCCGGGCGCCACTGTCGCCGACATCGCCGCCGGCGGCATGCACGCCGTGATGGCGATCATGGCGGCCCTGCTACGCCGTGAGCGCACCGGCGTGGGCGAACTCCTCGACGTCTCCATCGCCGACGGTGCCTTCGGGTTGATGTCGCTCTATGTCGACGAGTACCTGGCCACCGGCACCGAGCCCGGCCCCGGCCACTACATCCTCACCGGGCGTTACGCCTGCTACGAGATCTACACCTGCGCCGACGGTCGCCATCTTTCCGTGGGCGCGATCGAACCGGCGTTCTGGCGCAACCTCTGCCGAGAGCTCGGTCTGGAGCAGTACGACGATGCCCAGATGGAGGATGCGCTCCAGGACGAGATCCGCGCCGCGTTCGCCGCCGTCTTCGCCACGAAGACCCGCGACGAGTGGGCCGACCGCCTCGGCCCGGCCGACTGCTGTGTGGCACCGGTCAACACCGTTGCCGAAGCGGTCGACGACGCCCAGTACGTTGCCCGCGGCATGGTCGTCGAGGCCGAGCACGCGACCGAGGGCGTCTTCCGCCAGACCGGCCCGGTCTGGGCCGGCACCACCCAACCCGACGGGCCCTACCCGGTGCGCGACGGCGCCGCCACCGACACCGCCGAACTCCTGGCCCAGGCCGGCTACGAGCCGGCGGCCATCGACGAACTGTTGCAGAACGGAGTCATCGCATGAGCGATCTTCCCGCCGCGATCGCGGAGCTGATCGACACGCCCCAGTACCCGGTCACGGCCAGCTTCCCGGTCGAGCTCGGCTACAGCTACAACACGCTGTCCGCCACCGAGAACGGCAACCCGCTGTACTGGGATCCCGCCGTCGCCGATGAGCTGACCGACGGCATGACCGTGCCCCCCACCACGCTCTCGCTCTGGATGCGACCCCATCGTTGGGAGCCCGGTGCCGAGGAAGAGCAGGTCGCGCTGAAGGTCCACTTCGACCTCAAGGCGATGCTCGACCTTCCCGAGGCCATCATGAGCGACAACACGCTCATCCTTCACGAACCGGTGCGGCCGGGCGACGTCATCTCCCACCACCAGGTGCTGCGCTCCGTGAGCGAGCCGAAGACCACGAAACTCGGCACCGGCCGCTTCTGGTCGATCGACATCGTCTACACCAACCAGGACGGTGTGCTGGTCGGTATCGAGAGCTACACCGGGTTCGGGTACCGACGCCACGAGGAGGCGGGCCAGTGACGCGCACCATCGACCAGGTCGCAGTCGGCCAGACGCTCCCCGAGCTCGCCTACGACGTGACGGCCACCACCGTCGTGTTGGGCGCCCTGGCGAGCCGCGACTGGCGACCGATGCACCACGACTACAAGTTCGCCACCGAGCGCAACGGAACGCAGGACATCTTCCTCAACACACCGAACCTGGCCGCCTGGTTCGAACGCTTCATCACCGACTGGACCGGACCCCGCGGTCGCATCGGCCGGATGACCTTCCGGATGCGCGACTCCGTGTTCCCCGACGACCGCATGGTCTTTCGCGGCGCGGTCACCGCGGTGAGCGCCGACGATGCCGGCTGCGCCTGGGCCGACCTCGACATCACCGTCGCCGTGGAGAATCCCGGCGAGGCCGAGCGGCTGTGCTGCACGTGCACCGCCCGAGTGGCCATCCCGACCGACGAAACCGACAACCCGTGGGCCCGCAAGGGCCAGAACTGGACCCCTTAGATGCTGAACCTCGATTTCTCCGAAGAACAGGACATGCTGCGCGACATGGTGCGCGGCGTGTGCGCCCAGTTGTCGCCGCTCGAGAAGGTCCGCGAGCTGGAGGACGATCCCGACGGCATCGCCCGTGAACTGTGGGAGCAGCTCGGCGAACTCGGCATCACCGGGCTGATGCTCCCCGAGGAGTTCGGCGGATCCGGTATGAGCCTCATCGAGGGCGTGGTCGTCTACGAAGAGCTCGGACGCTCGCTGGCCCCGGTCCCACACTTCGTCAGCTGCGTGCTCAGTGCGGGGGCGATCCTCGCGGGCGGCAGCGACGAACAGAAGGCGGCGCTCCTTCCCGGTCTGGCCGGCGGCGAGACCATCATCACCCCGGCCTGGCTCGAGCCCGAGAACGGTTACTCGCCGAAGGGCGTGCAGGCCACGGCGACCATCGACGGCGATGACGTCGTGCTCAACGGCTCGAAGATGCACGTCTATTTCGCCGCGGCGGCGGATCAGCTGCTCGTGCTCGCCCGCACCGGCGATGCCCCGACCGATGTCGACCTCTTCCTGGTGCCCACCGCGACCCCCGGCGTCACCCTCGAGCAACGGATGTCGATCTCCTCCGACACGCAGTACCGCGTCGAGTTCGCCGACGTCCGGGTACCGGTCGCCAACCGCATCGGCGCCGCCGGATCGGGCTGGGCGACCTGGGACGACGTCATGCTCGAAGCCGTCATCCTGGCATCGGCCCAGGCCATGGGCGGCGCCGACTACGCCCTCGAGATCACAGCGCAGTACTCGAAGGACCGCGAGCAGTTCGACAAGGCCCTTGCCGAGTTCCAGGCGATCTCCCACAACCTCGCCGATGCCCGTACCGAACTCGACGGCGGCAAGATCCTCGTCTACGAAGCAGCCTGGGCGCAGTCCCGCGGCGCCGACATCAGTCGTCTCGCCCCGATGGCGAAACTGTTCACCGGCACGGTGTATCGCGACCTCACCGCCATGGCCCAGCAGGTCTTCGGCGGTGTCGGGTTCACGCTCGAATACGACATCCAGCTGTACTTCCGCCGCGCCAAGCAACTCCAGATCAGCTGGTGGGACATCGCGACGTGCGAGGATCGCATCGCCGACAGCGTGCTCGCCTGATCGGGGTGTAACCGCGAACCAGCGCAGTCGTCCTGTTTCGGCGTCGACCCCCGACAATGGACCGATCGACAAGGGATCGATCGACAAAGGACGGATCATGGCGAGACTCAGCCGAATCATCAGCATGACCCTCGGGCTCTCACTCCTGGCCGCCGCGTGCGGCGACGGGCCCTCGGCCGGCGACGTCGCCGGCGGCGACGTCGATCCCACGACGACCTCGGCCGCGTCGCCGACTTCCACCGCCGCGCCGGCGGCCGATTCGGGACCGACGACGACCACGACGACCATTCCGCCGCTGCCCGAACCCGCATTCGCTGCGATCGCCTCGCCGGACCCGGGCGTTGCCTGTGTCGGAACCCGACTCGGACTCTCCTGCCTGATCGACGGCACCTGGGAGAACTTCGACAGCGACAATTCCCCGATCTACAGCTGGGTCCAGTCCGTCGACGTGTGCGCCGACGGCACCGTCGTCGCGGTCACCCTCGACGGGATCGCGACCTACGCCGACGGCCGCTGGACCGAGATCCCGGCCGACTTCTCCGTGACCGGGCCGGAGGCGGTGGCCTGCGGAGCCGACGCCATCTGGGCCGGCTTCTTCGGATCGATCGCCGTCGTCAGGGACGGGACCTGGACCTCGTGGGACAGCGAGGAGGTTCTCGGCACGACCGACTTCGTGAAGTCGGTGAAGGACGTCGCCGTGGCACCCGACGGCACTGCGTGGGTCGTCACCGGTTCGTCCATCGCCCGATTCGACGGGGCCTGGACCGCCTGGGAGGACAACGCCGGTTTCGATGTGAGCCTCAGCCCGACGGCGATCGATGTCGACGTCGCCGCCGACGGCTCCTACACCGTCCACGCTGCGGCCGGATTCCGCGGTATCGCCAACTTCGTCGACGGAGCGTGGACCCTGCAGGAGACCAGCCTCAACGGTGCGCGCGATCTCGCAGCGGCCGACGGTGAGGTGCTGATCCCGGCCTTCCGAAACGGCGTCGTCAGCTACCGGGGCGCGGCGCAGACGCCGTTCACCTCCGCCGACGGGCTGTCGTCCGACACCGTGCGTGGCGTCGCGATCGATGACCTCGGACAGCAGTGGTTCGCGACCGAGTACGGCCTGACGGTGGTCACCGAAGACGACGTGCGGACCTATCGGGTCGACAACTCGGGGCTCCTCGACAACGACACCTGGGCCGTCGCGGTGAGCGGGGCCGGTCCCGACCTTCCCGGCGATGAACCACGGGAATGGAGCGGGCTCGCCGGGCTCGTCCTGGACGACGTCGGCACTCCCTATGCGGGAATCACGGTCGAGGTGTGTGTCGAGGAACAAGACGACGAGTTCGAGGGCGACACGCCGTGCGCCGACGACCCTTTCATGGCCACGACATCGACCGACGAGACCGGACGCTTCGAAGTGGTCGGGCTCCGTCCCGGGCGCTACACCATCGCAATGCAGACCGACGAGGGTTGGACCTACTTCATCGACGGTTCGGTCGCCGCCCGCTACGACGCCCCGTCGGGCACCATCGCCGAGCTCGGAGTGTTCACGATCACGGAGTGACGTCGACTCCCGAGCGCAGATCCCATGACGAGACCGCGGCGGATCCGCCGTGGACGCGGGCGGCCTGCACACAGGCCCCCGCGGCCACGGTCTCGTCGTCGGCCGGGACCCGGATGACCGCGCCGAGCAGATCGGCGGCGACCGTCCGATAGGCCGGGCTCTTGGCACCGCCACCGATGAGGTGGAGGGTGCCGGAGGTGTCGGCCCCTGCCGCGGTCAGCGCATCGAGACCGTGGAGCAGCCCGCGAACGACCCCCTCGTGGGCCGCTCGGGCGAGGTCGGCCGCGACGGTCGTGTTGCGGAGACCTTCGAAGGTGCCGGTCGCGTCGGGCCGGTTCGGTGTGCGTTCGCCGTCGAAGTAGGGCGTGAGCGACACGCCGTTCGCCCCCGACGGGGAGCGCAGCGCGAGCCCTGCGAACTCGTCGCGGCTGTGGCCCAGCCAGCGAGCCACCGTATCGGTCACCTTCGTGGCGTTGAGGGTGCACACGAGCGGGAGGTAGCCGCCCGCTGCATCGCAGAACCCGGCGACCGTACCGGAGGGGTCGCTCGTCGAAGCCGGCGACACCGCGTAGACGGTGCCGGAGGTGCCGAGCGACATGGCGACGTCGCCGGGGCGAAGCCTGAGGCCGAGCGCCGCCGCCATGTTGTCGCCGGTGCCGGGGCCGACCGTGATCCCCGGACGAAGCCCGAGTGCGTCGGCCGCCGTTGCGGTCAACACACCAGCCACTTCGTCGGGGCCGAGGACCGTCGGCAGGATCGATACCCAGTCGTCCCTTCCGCCCACGAGCCCGAGGAGGTCGGCCCGGTACTCGCCGGTCTCCCGGTCGAACCATCCACCGCCGGAGGCGTCGCCGCGATCGGTCACGGCCTCGCCGGTCAGCCGCAACGTGAGGTAGTCGTGCGGCAGCATCACCCGATCGATTCCGGGCGCGAGGTCGGGATGGGTCTCGACCAGCCAGGCCAGCTTCGTGATCGTGAACGCCGCCACCGGCACCGACCCGCACGCGGTGGCCCATGCGTCTGCACCGATCGCCTCCACGAGCCGGTCGGCCTGCGGTGCAGACTCGGTGTCGTTCCACAGCTTCGCCGCCCGGAGCGGCTCACCGTCACGGCCGAGGACCACGAGGCCGTGCTGTTGGGCGGCACCCGAGAGTGCCACCACGTCACGGCGGGCGTCGCCGGTCGCCGCGAAGGCTTCGACCAGGGCGCCCCACCAGGCCCGTGGGTCCTGCTCGCTGCACGGCGGCTCGGTCGACGGGTGCGCGGCACGGCCGGATGCGACGACCACACCGGTGTCTATGTCGCGGAGCTCGACCTTCTTCGACTGGGTCGACGAATCGACCCCGGCGACCAGCGGCATCAGTGCACTCGCTCGATGTAGCGGTTGACCACCGTCTCGAGTGCTTCCTGTGCTCCCGACACCGGCGCCGGATCCAGGTCCTGCGCCGTGACCCGCGCCCGCAGGTCGTCGAGCGACCGCGCACCGGCGAGGATCGCCCGGCCTTCCTCGCCGCTCCACCCCGCGTAACGGGCGGATCGCAGGCTCTCGAGCGCGCCGTCGGCCACCATCTCGTGGGCGACGAGGAACGCCTTGGCGATGGTGTCGATGCCACCCACGTGGCCGTGGAACAGGTCGGATCGGTCGATCGACATGCGGCGCAACTTGGTGTCGAACATGAACCCGCCGGTGTCGAAGCCACCACCTCGAACGATCTCGTAGACCGCGGGCACGAGAGCGTCGACCGAGTTCGGGAACTGGTCGGTGTCCCAGCCGAGCCGATCGTCGCCACGGTTGGCGTCGACCGAGCCGAAGATGCCCAACGATCGGGCCACGGCAACCTCGTGGGCGAAGTCGTGGCCCGACAGGGTTGCGTGGTTGACCTCGATGTTGACCTTGATCTCGTTCTCGAGGCCATACCGCTGGAGGAAGCCGAACACGGTGGCGGTGTCGTAGTCGTATTGGTGCTTGGTCGGTTCCTGGGGCTTGGGCTCGATCAGCAGGGTTCCCTCGAACCCGATCGCGTGCTTGTGCTCGACGACCATCGTGAGGAACCGGCCGAGCTGGTCCATCTCGCGCGAAAGGTCGGTGTTGAGCAGGGTCTCGTAGCCTTCGCGGCCGCCCCAGAGGACATAGTTGGCGCCGCCCATCTTGTGGGTGACCTCGAGACAGTTCGCCACCTGGGCTGCGGCCCGAGCGAACACGTCGGGGTCGGGGTTGGTGGCGGCGCCGGCCATGTAGCGCGGATGATGGAAGAGCCGCGCCGTGCCCCACAAGAGCTTGATGCCCGTGCGCTCCATGTGGCCCACCGCCTCGTCGGTCAACATGTGGAGGTTGGCTGTCTCCTCCGCGAAGGAGCCTCCGTAGGGCGACATGTCGTGGTCGTGGAACGAGAAGAAGGGCACACCCAGCTTCTCGACGAACTCGAACGCCGCTTCCATCTTCATCCGGGCCGCCGCCACGGGATCGAGGGAGGGATCGAGCCACGGCCGGTCGAACGTGCCCTCGCCGAACACGTCGTTGCCCGGCCAGTTGAACGAGTGCCAGTAGCACACCGCCAGGCGCAGGTGCTCGGCCATGGTCTTGTCGCCCACCACCCGATCCTTGTCGTACCAGCGGTAGGTCAGCGGATCGTCGCTTGCCGGCCCGGCAAAGGTGATCGCGTCGACATCGGTGAAGAACTCTGCCATCGCGCGAAGTTAGTCATCTTTCCCGGGCAACTATTGACGGTTAGTGTGTCAATAGTTTGAGGGACGTTCGATGGACGGGGAGCAGCACATGCCACAACCGCTGAAGGTGATCGGCGCACCGGCGTCGCCGTATTCGCGAAAGATGCGCGCCGTCCTGCGGTACCGCCGCATCCCGTTCGACTGGGTCCTCCAGAACAGCCCCGAGGCGCGAGCCCTGCCGAAGCCGAAGGTGCCGGTGATCCCCGTGATCGGCTTCGTCGACGCCGACGGCACGTGCACCGAGGTCATGACCGACAGCAGCCCACAGATCATGCGGCTCGAAGGGATGTACGACGGCCGGAGCCTCGTACCCACCGATCCGGTGGTCGCCTTCGTCGACTACCTGCTCGAGGACTTCGCCGACGAATGGGTCACGAAGATGATGTACCACTACCGCTGGTACTACGAGGCCGCCATCGACAAGGCCGGTCGCATGCTGCCGCTCCAGGCCGACCTCACCATCCCCGACGACGCCTGGCTCGCGGGCAAGGACTTCATCACCGACCGGCAGATCTCCCGGCGGGCCCTCGTGGGTTCGACCGAGGAGAACCGGCCGATCATCGAGGACAGCTACGTCCGCCTCCTGCGGCTGCTCGATGCCCACCTGCACGAGCACGACCACCTGTTCGGGCCCCGCCCGGCCCGGGCCGACTTCGGGCTCTACGGTCAGCTGACCCAGCTGACCTGGTGGGACCCCGAGGCCGTCGCCGTCGCCGTGCGGGAGAGCAGCCGGACCGTCGTGTGGGTCGAGCGCATGGAGGACCTGTCCGGTCTGGCCGTCGACGGCGATGACAGCTGGTGCGACCGCGCCGCCATTCCCCCGACCACCGTCGCGCTGTTGGGTGAGGTGGGGCGCACCTATGCGCCGTTCATGGTCGCCAACCATGCCGCGTTCGCGAACGACGACGAGATGGTGTCGTGCACCATCGACGGCGCCACCTATTCGCAGGGTCGGTTCGGCTACCAACGCAAGTGCCTCGACTGGCTCCGCGACGAGTACCGGGCCCTCGCGCCCGACGACCGGGCTGCGGTCGATGGGCTGCTCGCCGGCACGGGCTGCGAGCAACTCTTCGCATGAGCGTCCGGCTCTTCGGCCACTGGACCTGCCCCTATGTGAACCGGGTCGCGTTCGCGCTCGGGCAACGAGGGATCGACCACGAACTCGTCGAGGTCCCACCGTCGGCGGTTCGACCGGAGGGCTTCGTCCTCCCCGACGAGTTCGTCGCCCACAGCCCCCGACTCGAGGTGCCGATGGTCTGCGTCGACGGCGACTACCTCGCCGACTCGATCCCCGTCCTGCGCTTCCTCGAGGAACGGGTCGACGCTCCCCCGCTGCTGCCCGCCGACCGGGCGGCGCTGGTGCTCGAGCGAGTGGCCCACCTCGACGAGACCCTCATGCGCAACATGGGCGGGGTCGCCTACGGCGTCGATCCCGACCGGATCGACCGCGCCGCCGGTCGACTGGCCGAGGCGTTCGACGAGATGGCCGGTTGGCTGCGGGAGACGCCGTGGCTCGCAGGGCCGGAGCCGACGCTGGCCGAGGCGATCGCCGTCCCCGTCTATCTGCGCCTGCCCGGGCTCATCGCCCTCGGGTTCGACCGTTCGTTGCCGACCGAGGTCGAACGGCACCGGGCCGCGACCCTCGCCCTGCCCGGCGGGCGGCACGTCGCATGGTCCGCCGAACAGGAAGCGGAGTACCTCGGTCGCCACCGGAAGGCCCGCCGACTGGCGTCCTGATCTGAAGCAGGTGTCTGACACCGCCGTAGCGGGTGTCTGACACCGGTGTGGCGGGTCACTCGATGATCAGGCGGTCGGAAGCCGAACGGCCGAAGACCTCGGGGGCGTAGATCTCCTCGGCCCTGGTGGGGGGTACGACGAACGTGCCGGGTGTGGTGGCCCTCGCGAGGTAGCTGTACTCGTGGGTGCCGGCCCAGAGGTAGGCGGAGAAGGCCTCGGCTCGGTCGTCGCGCAGGTTCTGGTGGTCGTACCAGGTCCAGTACCACCAGCTGTCGGCCGCCGCCTCGACGTCGCGATCTCCGCGATCTCCGAGGTCGGCGGTCACGGCGAGGGCCGGGTTCGAGGGCTCGAGGCCGGCGGGCAACGGGTCGATCAGGGCCATGTTGGTGCGTTGCGAATCGTTGACCATGGTGAGCTTGACCCGCACCTCGGCCCCCGCCTTCACGTGCCAGACCCCGTCGTCATCGAGCCACACATCGCCCTCGTCGTCGACGCCCTCGTAGCTGCGCTGGACCACGAAGCCGCGGTCGAGGGGGTCGAGGTCGAAGTCGTCGGGCGCGTAGCGCAGACCGAGGCGGTAGTAGAGCCGGCCGACGCCATCGTTGCTGACCACGAGGTCGGTGTCGCCCTGGTCGAGGAGGTCCTGCATCGGGACGACCGTCTCCTGGCTGTCGACGCTGCGTCCCTCGAAGACGTGTTCGGCGGCGTAGAGATCACCGAGCCAGACCCGGGCCACGAAGTCGGGCGTCGTCGCCTCGAACGTGTCGAAGTAGTTGTTGAGCGCCAGCAGGATGAAGGCGTTCTCCTGGGAGTTGTTCCAGCGGCCCTGGCGCTGGTTGCCGATGAGCCCGGTCACGATCTTCGGGATCAGGTCGTTGTCCGGATCCATCAGCAGCATCGCGCCGAGAACGATCCCGTCGGTGCGGCGATCCGACTGCAGCAGCAGATACGCGTCCTCGGTGTAGTCGGTGGTGAACGTCGCCGCGCTCGGTGTCTCGGTCACGCGATTCGAGAAGTTGCGGCGGATCTCGGTGGCGATCGCCTCGTCGCCGATGACCGGCCACAGCCAGGCCAGCGCGTCGAGCCCGAAGTCGAGACCGTGACGGCGCCAGATCTCGTCGGCCCGGTTCGGATCGAGATCACCGTCGAGTCGTCGCACGAACAGCGAGTAGGCGATCAGCGTGTCGCGGGATTCGGCGCTCCAGTCCTGCGGGATGTAGCCCTCGACGTTCTGGAGGAACGAGCGGCCCTGTTCGAGGACGCCGGCCGGCACGGCGTAGCCATTGGCCTTGGCCTCGTAGAGCGCGTGCATGACGTGCACGGATCGGTAGGGCGACGTCTCGAAGTTGCGCCGCCAGGTCGACCAGCCACCGTCGTAGTTCTGCAGCGCCGCGAGCGAGGCGATGTCGTCGGCGACGATCTGATCGAACTCGGTCGGCGTCGGGATGCCCTCGGCCTCGAAGGCTTCGAGCACGTCGCGCAGGGCGGCAATCGCCAGGATGCGTGACGCGTAGGCGTCGGCACTCGTGTAGTCGTACTCCGCGAGATACAACACGGCGTCGGTCAGGGCCTGCACGGCGGTCGACGAGGTCGTCACCTCCAGCCCGCCGAACTGGGGAATGACTCCCTCCGGGGCGAGCACCGGCTGGATCGTGGCGCCGTTCCCGGTCGAGCCACTGTCGACCACGCCATAGGTCGCGAACGCCTCGGCCGTGGCCGGGGTGTAGACGGGGAGCGAGATGGTGGCCGCGTCGGCATGGTCACCACTGACCGCCGCCGCCCGGAAACGGGCGGTGCCCGCCGACTCGGTGGTGACGGGGAAGCGCACCTCGACCCGGTTGTTGGCCGGCACGGTCACCGACTGGCCGGCCGGTCCGGTCATCTCGAGGTTGGCGGTCTGGAGGACGACCTCGACCTCCATCGCCTCGTCGGTCAGGTTCTGGAGCACGACCGGCAGTTCGAAGTCGTCGCCGAAGTTCAGGAATCGGGGCGCCGACGGGCGCACCTGGAGCGGGAGCTGCGCCGTCAGGTTCGACTCGGCCGAGCCGAAACGGTCGACCCCGTCGACGGCCACGACCATCACCCGGTAGCGGGTGAGCGAGTCGGGCAGGTCGAAGTCGACCGTCGCCCGCCCGTCGGCACCGGTGGTGACCTCGGGATCCCACAGCGCCAGCGCATCGAAGTTCGAACGGACCTCGATCGGCGCCGCGTCGCCACCCACCGCATAGGCGGTGATCAGCGCAGCGGGAGCCCGAGCCGCCTCGGACATGTCGCTGTCGGCCGTATCGTCACCAAGCTCATCCGTCGCCCCGTCCTGCGGCAACGGCGACGCGAGCGAGGTCTGCACCGTCTCCTCGAGCTGCCGGGCGAGGTCGACCAGTGCCTGCGGATCGGCCAGCAGGATCGAGTCGCGGCTCCGCGACACCGAGTCGCGATCACCGAGCGAGCGGTAGAAGATGTCGAGCGGGTCGAGCAGCTCGTAGCCGGTGAGGGCCAGCACTGCCTCGTCGACCGCGACGACCAGCAGCTCGGCGCCCTCCACTGGGTCGCCGGCGGCATCGGTGACCTCGACGGTCACCGACGTCGACGCGCCGGGTTCGACCACGTCGTCGGCCGGGATCGCCTCCACGGCGAGCGTGCGGCTCGCGGGCGGGACGCGGAGGTCCACTCCCCCGGTGGCATACGCCGGCCGCGGCGGCACATCCGGGAGCACCGTGCCGTCGTCGGCGGCCCGGTCGGTGATGCCGACCAGCTCGATGCCGATGCGCAGACTCGGCACGTGTTCGTCGCGGATGTCGATCTCGAGGATCGTGTCGCTCCCCTCGATCTCGAACGGGACGATCTCCTCGATCCCGTTGCGGCTGATCGTCATCAGCCCGTGGGCCGCACCGAAGGGCGAGCCGACGAAGATCTCGGCGGTGTCCCCGGCTGCATAGGCGTCCTGGTCGGGGACCACGGTGGCCTCCTGGAGCTCGAGCCGACGGCTCGGCAGGGATTCGCCCCCGCTGACCCACACCGTCATCTCGCTGCGGCTCTCGCGTCCGGCATCGTCGACGACCGAGGCCGCGATCCGGTAGCGGCCGCCGTTCTCCATCGCGAAGGTGCAGATCTCGGGTGCGTCGGTCGAAGTGATCTCGCACGGCTCCGAGTCGATCACGACCTCGGTCCATTCGCCGTCGACGTACTCGCTGCGGACCTGTTCGGCGACCACGTCGGCGACCCGGTCGGGCACCGCGACGCCGTCGATGTCGGTCACGATCACCTCGACCGGCAACGGGTCGCCGGCCTTCACGAACGGACGCGTGGCGTGGATGCCGACATAGAGCGCGGCGGCGTGCACGAGCAGGTCGGTGGTCGAGGACCAGGTCTGGCGGTTGACGTCGGTCACCGAGGCCGTCGCGCTGACCGTGGTCGGGCGGCCCTCGCCGTCGCCCGCGAAGTCCATGCGCAGGAAGTGACTGCCCGTCGAATCGGTGGTCCCCGAGAACGACTCCGCCGAGCTCTCGGGCTCGAAGCCCGGGCCACCACAGCAAACGTCGTCGTAGGCATACTCGCCGAACGGGCTGCGATCCCACCACGGGATCCACGCGCCGAACGTGAACTCGCCCCAGCCCGGAGGCGAGTACGACGTGGGGCGGGTCACGACCCACCAGTCGACCGGCGCGTCGGGCAGTGGTCCGCCGGAGAAATAGGTCGCATCGACGGCGACCGTCGCCGGATCGTCGACCAGGTAGGGTCCGGGCGTCTCGGCCCGCGCCGTCACCTCGAACTCCGGGCGCCGGAACTCTTCGATCCCGAAGTTGTGGGTGTGGCCGAAGCGTTGCGGCGTCGACGGATGACCGAACTCGATCCAGCCCTGGCCGAGGTTGGCGCCGAGCGGGATGTCGGCGGTGAAGTCGAACCCACCGGTGGCACTCAGGGCGACATCGCCCGCCGCGATCTCGTTGCCGAACGCGTCCTTGACGGAATAGGTGAACGCCTCACCCTCGGGGAACTCCTCGATCGTCGCATCGTCGGACAGGTCGAGCAGTCGGACCCAGCCCTTGACACTGATCGTCTCGCCGGGCCGGTAGAGACCGCGGTCGTCGACGACATACCAGAGCGCCTGGTCGGTGGCGGGCGAGGCACTCGCGTAGGCCTCGCTGATCGCCATATCGTCGCCGAGGGAGACCACGAGCGGGCCCGAATCCTCGCGGGATCCGGGCAGCGGGAGCGTGGCGAGGCCGTCGGCGCCGGTGACGACCGGGTCGGTGGTCGCCCAGATCGGCGCCGGGGCAACCGATGCGCCGGCGACCGGCGCGCCGGTGGTCAGGTCGGTCACCCAGGCGTAGCCGGTCTCCTGGTCGGCGATCAGGTCGGCGCCGAGCGCAGTCGACTGCACCCACTGCACCACCGGCTGGTTGTCCCAGTAGCGACGGTCGTTGTCGCGATCGAGGTTCGCGAGCTCGCCGACCGCTTCGACGACGACCACGGCCATGCCGGGCTCGCCGCCGAACACCGGCTCGAGGTCGATCCGCGCCTCGAACCGCTCGTTGGCCGGTGCGCCGGTCTGCTGGACCGCGTCGTAGATCTCGGTCCACGGAGGATCGGGGAAGCCGTCGTCGTCCCAGCGGTCGTCCCAGTAGTCGACATAGTCGGCCCAGTCCGAGGGGTCGACGGCGAAGGCCCGGACCCGCACCTCGGAGTGGTTGCGGAGCTGGAGCGGCAGGGTCTGCGAGTCCACCAGCGGGTCGAGTGTCGCCAGGCGGCCACGATCGAAGTCGAGGAACGGGTACGCGTCGTCGACGGTGAACTCGATCACCTCGTCGTCGCCGAGCGTCTGGCCGAACACGTCGGTCAGGGCGGCCGGCACCGTCATCTCGTAGACGGTGCCACCGACGATCGGGCCGTTGATCTCGATCCAGTTGCCCTGGATCCGCACGTACGCGCCGGGGAGCGCCGGCTCGAACCGGAGATCCTCGGGATCGAGCGAGTCGGGGTCGAGCTCGTTGTTGAACGAGACGGAGAAGCCCCAGTCGGGCTGACAGTCGTCGCCCGGTCGGCACGACTGGTCGTCGACCCGCAGCGGCGCATAGGTCCGGGCCTGCTCGGTGAACACTTCGTCGGTGGTGTCAGGGCCTTCCACCGAGGGGATCTCGGGGCCGATCTCGATGCGGATCGCCGAGTCGGGGGTGAACGCCTCGACGGCCCGGAAGGCGACCCAGGTGCCCTCGACGGCCTGTTCGATCCGCTCCGACACGAACTCGTCGCCGGCGATCTCGTTGTCCGATGCGAGCCTGATCGCGACCTCCCGGCCCTCGAGCGTCATGGTGGTCACGCCGAGGATCGCGTCGGGGTCGACCCGCTGATCGAACGACGCGAGGAACACCGGCTCGAGCTCGAGCGAGTCGTTGCTCGGTGACAACGACCGGACGGTGGCGCTCGGAGTCGCGAACGCGAACTCGTAGTCCTCCGCGAGTGCGCCACCGGCGGCCGACTCCGTCCCCGCGGGGACGACCACGGAGTAGGTCGTGGCCATCGGGAGACGATCGAAGACCTCGGGGTCGTGTTCGAAGCGCAGGGTGCGCGTGCCGATCCACTGCCAGCGGCCCGCGAGTTCTGGCGTCATCGTGACGGGGATGTCGGCCGCGTCGGTCTGCTCCACCGTGCCCAGCGCGATCATCGGCTGACTGAAGGTGAGGCTCAGGAACGGAGCGATTCCCACATCACCGTCGGGTTGGTGGCGCAGCACGGTGAGCGGTCCGTCGTCGACGGCGGGCGGCGGGTCGCCGCCGTCGGCCGGGAAGGGAACGTCGATCGTGTCACCCGACACCGGCGGACGGAGCGACTCGGCCGGACGGTTGAAGTCGACCCGATCGGCATCGTCGCCCGACCAGTCGGGCAGCCGATCGAGCACCCGATCGACCGCGGCGGCATCGAGCGGTGCGCCTTCGACGTAGGCGACGAGCTCGTCGGCGGCTGCACCGCTGCGCTCACCCTGACTGAGGCTCACGGTCACCGGACCCGCGGTCCGGTTCGCACGACCGGCCGGTCCGCCGTTGTCGGTCGGGCCCGAATCGTCGGGGCCCTCGTCGGGGCCGGCGTCGTCGTCGCCGGAGCAGGCGCTCGCAATCAGCGCGAGCACCAGCAACAGCAGTGTGATCTTTCGTCGCATGGGCGCCGAACCTCCCCCACCTCTACGGTGACGAGACTACGACGTCGAGCGGCGGCGTCTGGTTCCCGGGCCTTCGGCCCGGGCTCAGCCGGCCGCGATGGAGCGACCGAGCGCCGCGAGCTGTTCCTCACCGTTGCCGAGCGTCAACTCGAGCTGGCGGGCCATGAGGAAGTAGCGGTGCAGTGGGTAGTCGCGGTCGACGCCCACGCCGCCGTGCACGTGCACGGCCGCATGCACGACCCGGAACCCGCCGTCGGCCGCCCACCACTTGGCGATGGCGACCGCGTCGTCGGCCGGCAGGCCCTGATCGATGCGCCACGCCGCCTGCCAGGCGGTGAGGGTGATCGCCTCGGTGTCGATGTAGCTGTCGCCGGCCCGACTGCTGACCGCCTGGAACGTCGCGATCGGACGGTCGAACTGCTGGCGCTGCTTGGTGTACGCCGCGGCCAACTCGATCGAGGACCGAGCCGCGCCGGCCATCATCATGCACATCGCGGCCTGTGCCCGGAGTTCGATCCACTGGACGATGTCGGCGCCCGGCGTGGTGCCGTCGCCGAGGAGCGCGTCGGCGCCGACGCGGACACCGGAGAGTTCGACACGAGCGACCGGGCGACGGGTGGTGACCTCGACCCGGGTGAGCGACACCCCGTCGGCATCGGCCGGCACGAGGAAGACCGCGCACGAGCCATCGGCCATCCTGGCGGGGATCAGGAACAGGCCGGCGTCGAGACCGGCCTCGACCATGGGCTTGACCCCGTCGAGGCGGTAACCGTCGCCGTCGGCGACCGCGACGGTCTCCGGTTCGGAGGGCACGGTCCCCTCTTCGTAGAGACCGGCGCCGGTGATCAGCGACCCGTCGGCGATCGACGGGAGGTAGGCGGTCTTCTGGGCGTCGGTGCCGAACTCGGCGATCGGCATCGCGCCCATGACCGCGGTCGACAGCAACGGCACGGGCGACGCGGTGGCACCGACCTGCTGGAGCGCCATCGCGGTGGCGAGATAGCCCAGCCCGATGCCGCCGTATTCCTCGGGAATGGCGGCGCCGAGCACGCCGGCCTCGGCCAGCGCGGCCCACGCCTCGGCATCGACTCGGTCGTCGTCGGCGGTCAGCTGCCGCAGCCGCTCGTGGGTCGACTTGTCGCCCAGGATCTGCTCGGCGAGGTCGTGGATCGCCTGCTCTTCGTCATTCAGGTTGAAGTCCATGTCGTCTCCTACCGATCGGCCTTGGGATAGCCGAGGCCGAATTGCGAGACGAGGTCTCGCTGCATCTCGTTGGTGCCGCCACCGAAGGTGAGGATGACGGTCGAGCGGTATTGCATCTCGAGCCGGGTGAGGTGGCCGATCTGGCCCTTGGAGATCGCGGCCTGCGGGCCGTAGACCTCCATCAGCTTGCGATAGGCCCGGGTGTAGAACTCGGTGCCGTAGACCTTCACCCCCGACGAGTCGGCGATGAAGCCCGTGATCGTGTCCATGTCGGGCGTCTGGTCGTCGATCTTCGTGGCGACCGTCCAGGCGACCTTCCAGTTCGCGAGACGGAGGTACTCGAGACCTGCCTTGACCTCGGCGAGGTTGCGCTGGACCCACGGCTGGTCGATCACCCGCGAGCCGTCGGCCCGCTTCGTGTTCTTGGCGAAGTCGATGGTCTCCTCGAGTGCGGTGGTGACCATGCCCGACGAGCAGATCGTCACCCGCTCCCGGTTGAGCTGGCTCGTGATGAGCCCCCACCCACCGTTCTCCTCGCCGATCATCGTCGAGGCCGGCACCCGCACGTCGTCGAAGAAGGTGTGGTTGATGTTGTGGCTCGACAGCAGGTCGAGCGGCTCGATCGACAGGCCGGGGGTGTCCATCGGGATGCAGAAGAGCGAGATGCCCTTGTGCTTCTTGACCTCGGTGTTGGTGCGGGCCGCGAGCCAGATGTAGTCGGCGTCGGCGGCCAGCGACGTCCAGGTCTTCTGGCCGTTGATGACGTATTCGTCGCCGTCCTTGACCGCCCGACACTGCAGCGCGGCGAGGTCGGTACCGGCGTCGGGCTCGGAGTACCCGATACAGAAGGTGATCTCGCCCTTGGAGATCTTGGGGAGGAAGAACTGCTTCTGTTCCTCGGTGCCGTACTGCATGAGCGTCGGCCCCACCGTGTTGATGGTGAGCATCGGGATCGGGGCGCCGATCGCGACCGACTCGTCGAACATCACGAACTGCTCGACGGCGCTGTAGCCACGGCCGCCGTATTCCTCCGGCCAGCCGACGGTCAGCCAGCCGTCGCGCCCCATCCGCCCCACGATCTCGCGATGGATGGGGCCGCAGCCGTCCTCGGTTCCGAGCGCCTCGCGCACGTCGTCGGTGAGAAGGTCCTTGTAGTAGGCGCGGAGCTCGGCCCGCAGCGCCTCTTGGTCGTCGTCGTACCCGATGTACATGGGTGAATTTCTAACGCACCGCTGCGTCCGACACGAAGTCGCCGACCACGCCGCCCTCGACCCCTGGCGGTACCATCGGCCCGGTGAGAGCCGGCTCGGAGGACTGATGTCCACGCCCATGACCACCCGAGTGTCGACGAGGACACTGTTGCGCACGTCGTGGAACCTCGGGCTCTTCGACCCGACCACGCCGCTCGCTGCAGCGGGAGGGATCGCGACCACCGGACCATCGCTCGCGCTCCCCTACGCCATCGCCGCGCTGCGGTTCCCGCGACGGATCGCCGTCACCGACGACCACGGTTCGCTCACCTACTTCGCGCTCTGCCGCCGCATCGAGCGACTGGCCCACGCGATGCGCAAGGCGGGCATCGAACCCGGTGATCATGTCGGCATCCTGTGTCGCAACCATCGCGGATTCGTCGAGGTCAACGCGGCGGCCAGCCGAGCCGGCGCGGTCCCCGTGTATCTCAACACCGGCTTCGGGACGAAGCAGCTGAGCGAGGTGGTGGCGCGCGAATCGGTCGTGACGGTGTTCCACGACGAGGAGTTCTCCGACGTCGTCGCCGAGGCCCGGGCCGACTCCTATCTGGTGGCGCCCGAGGCGAACCCCGACTGGAGCGTCCCCGGGCTCCCGGCCGGCGCGGCCGCCTGGAATCTCCCGTTGACCTCCCCGTCGCTGCAGAGCGTGCTCATGACATCGGGGACGACGGGCACGCCGAAGGGCGCCCAGCGTCGGGGCGGCAACGTCGACCTCGCGGCACTCGGACCCCTGCTGGCCCTGCCCCATCGCCGGGGCGCACGCACCCACATCGCGGCACCGTTGTTCCACGCCTGGGGCCTCAGCCAGCTTGCCCTCGCCGCCGTCTACGCCCAGTCGGTGCGCCTCCGCCGCCACTTCGAGGCCGAGCGGGTGTTGGCCGACCTCGGCCACCAGCGCACCGAGATCTTCATCGCGGTCCCGGTGATGCTCGAACGGATCCTCGAAGCCGCACCCGACGGCGATTCCTTCGTCGCCGCGAATCTCCGGATGACCGCCACCAGCGGGTCCGCCCTCTCCGGCAGCCTCGCGCTGCGTTGGATGGACGCGTTCGGCGACAACCTGCACAACTTCTACGGCTCGACCGAGGTCGGCCATGTCGCCCTCGCCCTGCCGGCCGATCTCCGTCTCGCCGCGGGCACCGCCGGTCGACCGATCCCGGGAGCGACCGTGCGGATCGTCGACGAGGCCGGCCGCGATGTCGACCCCGGCGCGACGGGCCGGATCGTGGCCCGCAACGGCGCCCATTTCGACGGCTACACCGGCGGCGGTTCGAAGCTTCTGATCGACGGGTTCATGGAGACGGGTGATCTGGGGTTCTTCGACGAACACGGCCTCCTCCACGTCACCGGACGCGTCGACGACATGATCATCAGCGGTGGCGAGAACCTCTTCCCCGGCGAGGTCGAGGAGTTCCTCCTCACCATGGACGGCATCGTCGACGCCGCCGCGGTCGGCCTCGACGACCCCGACTTCGGCCAGGTCGTCGGTGCCGCCGTCGTGGTCGAAGCCGGCGCGGGTCTCGACGCGGCGGCGATCCGCAACCGGGTGAAGACCGGGCTGGCGAACTTCAAGGTCCCGAAACGACTGGCGGTGGTCGACGAGATCCCTCGCAACGCCACGGGCAAGATCCTGCGCCGCGACGTCGTCGCCCTGCTGACCAACAGCACCGGCATCGCTCCCTAGCCCGAACGATTCATCGACCCAGAGCGCAGCAACCGCTACCGTCGGTGACGTGGCGATCAGCATGCGTGGGGGCAACGACGGACGACTGCCGATTCCGGCCGGTCACCGCGTCCTGCTCCCCGGACGGGGCACGACCTTCGTGCGGGAGCTCAACCAACCCGACCATGGTCCCCATGTGCTGCTGGTCCACGGCTGGATCGCATCGGGCGGTCTCAACTGGCTGACCGCGTTCGATCCGCTGGGTGAGAACTTCCACGTGCTGGCCGCCGACAATCGGGGCCACGGCCGCGGGATCGACTCGCGGGCCCGCTTCCGCATCGCCGACGCCGCCGACGACCTCGCGGCGCTGCTCGACGTGCTCCGCATCGATCAGGCGATCGTCGTCGGGTACTCGCTCGGCGGACCGATCAGCCAGATGCTCTGGAAACGCCATCCCGAGCGCGTCGCCGGCCTCGTGTTCTGCGCAACCGGTTTCGACCTCGTCCAGGGTGGTGGCGCCCGCATGGCGATGGCCGGCGCCGCGTCGATGCTGGCCGCGGGCCTCCGAGCCGGCGCGATGCCGGCCACCTTCCCGAGTGCCCTCGCCCGCCAACTCACCCGCGACGCCCGCGGTGCGAACCGACCCCAGACCATCGCCAAATGGGCTCGCGCCGAGATGCAGCGGCACTCCTGGCGGATGATCGCCGAAGCCGGTCTCGCCATCGGCACCTACTCGTCGAGCGAGTGGATCGCCGACATCGACGTGCCCACCTCGGTCGTGGTCACCCAACGCGATCGGGCGGTGCCGCCGGAAGCGCAGTACGGGCTCGCGGCCAAGATCCCTGGCGCACGGCTGCACCGGTACGACGGCGGCCACGTGAGCTGCCTCGAGCCGGGGTTCGCGACGGTCCTCACCGAGGCCATCACCGATGTGGCCCACCGGGCCGAGCTGCTGGTCGCCGACACCGACGTGATCGATCTGCGCAGTCGGCGACCCGCCGCCACACGCGTCTCGTGATCGGAGCGCTCTTCGCCATCACCGCCGGCCTCGGCTTCGCGGCCGCGCTCGTCGCCAACGTGCGGGTCCGACCGGTGATCATCGGGCTCCCGTCGACCATCGCCGGCTTCTTCGCCGCCGAGCTCGCCCGGGTGCAGATCGTGCTGCACCTCTCGGCTGCGGCCCTCTGGATCGCTGCGGGCGCGCTCGACGATCCAGCCGGCGTCGCCGGCGCTGCCTTCGCCGTCCTCGCCGTCGCCCTCCTCGAACTCGCCCACCGACGCGCCCTGGCGACCGAGGGCCTGCTCCGAACGGCGTTCCCCGAACAGGACGCGGCGCCGATGACCAGACGACTGCTCGGCGTCGTCCCCCCGTCGTTCAGAGGCGTGGAGATCCGGCGAGATCTCACCTACGGACCGCATCGCCGCAACCGGGCCGACCTCTACCTCCCCGCCCGCCCGACGTCGACGCCGACGCAGGCGCCGATCGTCCTCCAGGTGCACGGCGGCGGCTGGGTCAGCGGCAACAAGCGGCAGCAGGGGCAACCGCTGCTCTCGCACTTCACCCGCCAGGGCTGGATCGGGGTCGCCATCGACTATCGACTCGGCCCGAGGCATCGACTCCCGGCGTGCGTCCACGACGTGAAGCGGGCGATCGCGTGGATCCGCGCCAACGCCGAGGAATGGGGCGGCGACGCAGACCGCATCCTCCTCACCGGGGGGAGCGCGGGTGGCCACCTCACCGCGCTGTGCGCGTTGACCGCCGACGACGCGATGCTCCAGCCCGGTTTCGAACACGCCGACTGCACGGTGGCCGCCGCTGCGCCGATCTATGGCGTGTTCGACCTCCTCGACCGCAACAACCGCCGCGGCCGGATGAAGATGACACCGTTCCTCCAACGGATGGTCATGGAATCGAAGCTGGCCGACGACCAGGAGACCTGGGACGCGCTGTCGCCGGTCAGCCGGGTGCGAGCCGATGCCCCGCCGATGCTCGCGATCAGCGGCGCCTACGACACGCTGGTACCGATCGAGGAGGCCCGCGACTTCGGCGCAGCGATCACCTCGGCCTCGGCCTCGGCGAGGTTCGTCGAGCTCCCTCACGCCCATCACGCATTCGATGTGATCAACGGGCCGCGGGCCCGGGCCGTCGTCGCCACGATCGAACGCTGGGCGACCGGCGTGATGGCGAAGGGAGCAGTCGATGCCTGACCTCGCGGCCGTCGACGGCGAAGGCATCTCGGAGGACCGCGTCGAATTGGTCCACGGCTACGGGCTCCGCGTCGTCTCGCGGGGTTGGGGCGACCCGTTCGTCTGGGCCCACGACGCGTTCTTCAGCATCGACGACGACGACCTCCATTCGCTCGTCGACTTCGACCGGCTCGCCACTGGTTCCCGGCTGATCCGCTACGACGCGGTCGGCCACGGCCGCTCCCCGGGTGTGGCCCATCCGGGTGACCACACGTGGGACTCGCGAGCCGACGACCTGCTCCAACTCTGTGAGCGGGTCCGCCTCCCGATCGTCTCCCTCGGCGGGTTCTCGACGGGTGCGGCAACCGCCCTGTGGGCCGCCCACATGGCGCCCGAACGGGTGGACCGCCTGGTGCTGGCCGCGCTGCCAAACGGGTGGACCTGGCGCGCCCCTGCCGCAGGAATCCAGGGACTACTCGGCGCCAGTGCCCTCACCGGGCTCACCGAGCCGATGCGCTTCCTCGCCCGCTACCTCCCGCTGCCCGGAGGTGAACCGCGCTCGGTCGCCGCCTACCGGAGCGCGCACTTCCGCAAGATCGTGTCGACACCACGGCAGCGCTATGTGGCGGCGCTGGTCGGTGCGGCCCGGAGCAACCTGCCGTCGCCCGACGACCTGGCCCGCCTCACGATGCCCACACTGATCCTCGCCTACCCGGGCGATCCGCTCCGCCCGATCGGCACCGCCGTACGCGTGGCGCGCGCCCTGCCCAACGCGGAACTCGTGATCGCCGACCATCAGGCGCAGGTCGCCGACTGGACCGACCTGATCCGCGACTTCGTCGGAGGCCGAGGCGGCCGAACGCTACTGTCGTGACCCACGCTCGAAAGGCCGTCATGGGACTCACCCAACTCTCCGGGCTCGACGCCAGCTTCCTCTACCTCGAGACCGGCCGCAGCTTCGGCCATGTCAGCAGCATCCTCGTTCTCGACCGACCCGACGACCCCTCGTTCGACCCGTACCACGAGTACCGGGCGCGGATGGAACGAGCCGTCGTCGACTACCTCCCGCTGCGCCGCCGGCTGGTCGAGGTTCCGTTCGGCCTCGACCATCCGTACTGGGCCGAGGACCCCGATTTCGATCTCGACTTCCACATCCGCCACATCGCCGTGCCGCCGCCGGGCGAGCCGGCCGAGCTCGACCAACTGATCGCCCGCCTGATCGGTCGGCCCCTCGACCGCAACAAGCCGCTGTGGGAGGCCTACGTCATCGAGGGCCTCGAGGGCGACCAGTTCGCGATCTTCACCAAGATGCACCACTCGACGATCGATGGTGCCGCCGGCGCGATGCTCACCCAGCAGATGTTCTCGGCCGGCGCCATGGTCGATCTCCGAGAGGCGGTCCCCCCGCTGCCGAAGGCCGCTCCGCTCCCGAAGCCCGTCGACGTCCTCAACAAGGCGATGTTCGACCTGGCCCGACGGCCCCGGCGGATGATCCGCTGGCAAACCGAACTGGCGAAGGAACTGTTCCGGGTGGGGCGGTCGTCGGAGAGCCGCAGCGAGCTCGCCGGGGTGTTGCCCGGCGTACCGAGGACCCGTTCAACGCGCCGATCACTCCGAATCGACGCTTCACCTGGCGGTCGATCCCGCTCGCCGAGGTGAAGGCGATCAAGACCGCACTCGGCTGCACGGTCAACGATGTCGTCATGGCGATGTGCGCGGGTGCCCTGCGCAACTATCTGCTCGAACACGCGGCACTGCCCGAGGACCCCCTCGTCGCGATGGTGCCGGTGTCGATCCGTACCGGCGACGAGGTCGACCCCTGGACCAACCGGGTGTCGAGCATCTTCGTGACGATCCCGACCGATGTCGAGGATCTGGCCGGGCGCATCGCCGCGATCGGGGCGACGATGGCCGAGGGCAAGCACCGCCACGACCTGCTGCCCGCCGATCTCATCGTCGAGGCCGCGTCGATCGCGCCGGGCCTGATCGCCCACACCGCCGCCCGGATCGCCATGAACCCGCGGATCGCCAACACCGGCCGAACGGTCGCCAACGTGACGATCAGCAACGTTCCGGGCCCGCGCGACCTGCTCGCCCTGGGCGATGCGCCTGTGCGCCACTACGTCCCTGTCTCCACGATCGTCGACGGCCAGGGCCTCAACATCACGGTGCAGAGCTATCGCGACACGCTCGACATCGGGCTCGTGTCGTGCCGCGAGCTGGTGCCCGATCTCGACCGCCTCGCCGAGCTCCACATGGAGGAGTTCGCAGCCCTCAAGGACCTGGCCGGGCTCCCGGTGACCGTCGCCGAGTGAGCGCCCGACGAGACGACCTCGTCGCCCGGCTCGAGGCCGTGGCCGATCCGGACCGGGCCGTCGGGCAGCAGCGGTACATGAAGTCGGCGATGCCGTACCACGGCGTCGCCATGCCGGAGGTCCGACGCATCGCCACCGCGGTCGACCGCGCCCACCCCTTCGCCGATCGGGTCGAGTGGGAGACGGGGGTGCTCGAGATCTGGCGGGAGGCGACGCACCGCGAGCAGAGGTATGCGGCCACCCAGCTCGCAGCCCGCTCGTCCTACCGGCGATGGCTCGACGGCGAGGCCCTCCCGATGATCGAGGAGATGATCGTGACCGGGGCGTGGTGGGACCATGTCGACGCGCTGGCCGGCGACCACATGGGCGAGATGCTCCGGCAGGATCCCGAACGGGTTCGCCCGGCGATGTGGGCCTGGGCGACCGATCCGATCGAGCGGAACGAGGCCGTGTGGCGTCGCCGGACCTCGATCCTGTGCCAGCTCACGGCGAAGGACGCCACCGACCTCGACCTGCTCTTCCATGCGATCGAGGCATCGATGGACTCCACGGAGTTCTTCCTCCGCAAGGCCATCGGATGGGCGCTGCGCCAGTACGCCCGGACCGATCCCGAAGAGGTCCGGGCCTACGTCCACCGTCAGGAGGACCGGCTGTCGGGCCTGTCGAGGCGAGAGGCGCTCAAGCACCTCGGCGAATGAATCCGGCGCATCCCTTTCATCGGAAGTGACTCACCGGTAGCGTGCGGATCAGCCCGGTGAACTCGCCTGGCGACATTCCTCGGAGGGGATACCCATGAGAAAGTCCGTATTGAGATTGATGGCGATCTTGCTCGCCTTCACACTGCTGGCAACCGCCTGTGGCGACGATGGTGATTCCACCACCGGCGACACCGGTGACTCCGGCGACAGCGCCGACTCCGGCGACACCGGCGATTCCGGCGACAGCGCCGACTCCGGCGACAGTGGTGACAGTGGCGACGCCACCGGCATCCCCGACCAGTTCCCGGCTCCGGTCGACCCGGTCAAGGGTGGTCGCCTGCAGATGGCCATGAACGACAACATCGACTGCTACAGCGGTCTGTCGTACTACGGCATCTCGTGGTCGCTCTTCTACTTCATGGCCCGCGGCCTCTACGGCTATCCCGACACCGTCGAGCAGCCGGCCTCCGACACGGTCGAGCCGCATCTCGCCGCGGAGCTCCCGACCGTGAGCGACGACGGCCTGACCTACACCGTCACGCTGCGCGAAGGCCTCACGTTCCCGAACGGCGACCCCGTCACCTCGGCCGACGTCAAGGCGACGTTCGAGTACATGCTCGATCCCAACATCCAGTGCGCCACCGGCGGCCCGCCCTCCTCGGGCTACTACGACGTCATCGCCGGCGTCGCTGAGTACAGCGAAGCGCTGACCGCCGACCCGGCCGCCGACGCCGAGATCAGCGGCATCGTCGCCGTCGACGAACTCACGACCGAGTTCACGCTCACCGCGGAAGACGGCGCCTTCGTTCGTGCCCTCGCCATGGGCTGGTCCTACATCCGTCCGGCGTCGACGCCGCACGAGATCCTCGAGGTCTCGCCGCCCTACGTCGGCCCGTACTACATCTCCGACTACCAGGTCGATCAGTCGCTGACCGTCGACCGTCAGGAAGGCTGGGCCGACAATGTCGCCGCCGGCGTTCCCGAGGGTCCCGACGTCAACAACATCGACGGCATCGATCTCGAGATCGGCGTGCCCGACGACGTCCAGCTCGGCCGTCTGAAGGACAACACCCTCGACATCACCTATGACGGTTCGGCCCCGACCGGCGCCGACGTGCCGAACGTGGTCAACGATCCGCAGTACGCCGGCCGAGTCTTCTCGACCCCGGATGCCGCAGTCGACTACGGCGTGTTCCGCACCGACCAGGAACCGTTCAACAACGTCATGCTGCGTCAGGCCGTGAACTACGCGATCGACCGCACCACGCTGGCCCGCATCCTCGGTGGCGAGCTCGTGCGTTCGCCGTGGTCGGAGATCCTGTCGTCCAACCTGATGGCCGGCTCCGCCGACGCCGCCGGCGAGGTCTACACCTTCGATCCCGACAAGGCCCGCGAGCTCGTCGAGGCATCGGGCGTCGAGACGCCCATCGCCGTGACGCTGCAGCACTTCTCCGACGCTCCCGGCCCGGAGACGGCTGCAGCCATCAAGGAGAACCTCGACGCCGTCGGCTTCGATGTCACCCTCGAAGGCGCGACCGCGAGCGTGCACTACGGCGTGCTCGCCGACCCCGAAGCCGGATGGGACCTGGGCATCGCTGCCTGGGGCCAGGACTTCGCCGACGCGATCACGTTCTACGGCCCGCTGCTCACCTGCGGTGTCGGTTCGAACTACGGCAACTTCTGCGACGAGGACTTCGACGCAGCGGTCGCCGAGATCGCGACGATGCCGGCCGGTCCCGAACGCGCACAGGCGTTCGCCGAGCTGTCGACCCAGACCATGACCGACCTTGCACCCTGGTACCCCTGGGTGAACCGTCGCAAGATCTCGTTCGTGTCCGAGCGAGTGGGCAACTACATCTGGGGCCCCGGCAAGCAGTTCTACTTCGCGAACTACTTCATCAACGAGTGATTCCGAACATCTGACGAAGTCGCCCCGGGGACTCGACACACGTCGGGTCCCCGGGGCACAGTCATTTTCCGATGCTGCGCTACACCATTCGACGGGTCCTGTGGGGACTGTTGGTCATCTTCGCGGTGACCCTCTCGGTCTTCGTCCTTTTCGGACCCGTGCTGCGCTCGACGGCGAACGTCAACCCGGCCCGCCTGTATGCCGGAAAGAACGCTCAGCCCGACGAGATCGCCCAGGTCGAGCAGACGCTCGGCCTCGACAAGCCGTACTACGAGCAATACGCCATCAGCATCCGCCGCTTGATCTTCGGTCCGTCGGACGAAGAGTTGCGGCGGTCGTGTCCCAGCGGCAACGACTGCGACGAACTGATCGGCCATCTCGGCCGCTCGTTCGAGAAACAGCGATCGGTCGACTCACTCATCTGGAGCAGGGTCGGCGTCACGTTCTCGCTCGCCACCGTCGCGGCCCTGATGTGGCTGGTGATCTCGATTCCCGTCGGCGTTTTGTCGGCAGTGAAACCGCGCTCGATATTCGACCGGGTCACGATCGTGACGATCCTCATCGCACAGTCACTCCCCGTGTACTACTTCGGTCTTCTCGCGCTCTATTTCCTCACGTTCAAGTACCACATCTTCCCTCAGGGCGGCTACGAGGACTTCGCCTGGTCCGACCCCTGGCCCTGGCTCTCGCACCTGATCCTGCCCGGCTTCACCCTCGCCCTCGCCTTCATCGCGATCTACATCCGTCTGATCCGCGGGAGCATGCTCGACGCCATGGGCGAGGACTACATCCGCACCGCCCGCGCAAAGGGCGCGAGCGAGGGTCGCACCATCTTCCGTCACGCCCTTCGCAACGCACTGCTGCCGATCGTCACCATCTTCGGCCTCGACATGGGCATCCTGCTCGGCGGCGCGATCCTCACCGAGGCGACCTTCGGCCTGCAGGGCATCGGCACCCTCTCCATCGACGCCGCCTCCTCGCTCGATGTGCCGCTCACCTCCGGCACCGTGCTCTTCGCCGCCATCATGATCGTGGTCGCCAACATCCTCGTCGATCTCGCATACGCCTTCATCGACCCCCGGATCCGCCTCACAGGAGCCTGCTCGACGTCACCGACCTGCACACCACCTTCGTGACCGACGACGGTCGAGTCGGCGCGGTCGACGGCGTCTCGTTCTCGGTCGAACGGGGCCAGGTGCTCGGCATCGTCGGCGAGTCGGGCTGCGGCAAGTCCGTCACGATGCTGTCGATCATGGGGCTGCTGTCACCACGCAACTCGATGACCGAGGGTTCCGTCGTCTTCGACGGGCAGGAGCTGCTCGACATGCCCCGGCGCCACATGCAGCGCATCCGCGGTTCGGGGATGGCGATGATCTTCCAGGACCCGATGACGTCGCTCAACCCGGTGTACCGGGTCGGCTGGCAGCTGGTCGAGGCGGTCCGTCTCCACGACAAGTCGCTCTCGCGCTCGCAGGCCCACCAGCGGGGCGTCGAGATGCTGACCGCGGTGGGCATTCCGAGTCCGGCCGAGCGGATGCGGGCCTATCCCCATGAGCTGTCGGGCGGCATGCGCCAACGGGTCATGATCGCGATGGCGCTGATCAACAATCCTCAGCTGCTCATCGCCGACGAACCGACGACGGCGCTCGACGTCACGACCCAGGCGCAGATCCTCGAGCTCCTACGCAAGCTCCGCTCCGACTTCCAATCGGCGATCATCCTGATCACCCACGACCTCGGCGTCGTCGCCGAACTGTGCGACGAGGTCGTCGTGATGTACGCCGGACGTGTCGTCGAGCGGGCGAGCGTGAACGACCTGTTCAGCCGACCACAGCATCCCTACACATGGGGTCTCCTCGGCTCGCTCCCGGGCCGCAACCTCAACGCCGAACGGCTCTACTCGATCCCCGGGGCACCGCCCAGCCTCATCGATCCGCCACCCGGATGCCGGTTCGCCCCCCGCTGCCCGCATGCGATGGACATCTGCCGCACCGATCCGGCCCCCGAACCCGAGCCGACGATGTGGGCGGATCACACCGTCGCCTGTCACCTCGACCAGAGCACGCGAACCACCCACGCGGCCGACTTCGGCACGGGGGTGTCATGACCGCTCCGGGCGACGTCATCTTGCGAGTGTCGAATCTCGAGAAGCACTTCGTGAGCACGCGAGGGATCATCTTCCAGCGCGAGTTCGCCCGGCTGAAGGCCGTCGACGACGTCAGCTTCGAGATTCGGGCCGGCGAGACGCTGGGGCTCGTCGGCGAATCCGGTTGCGGCAAGTCGACCGTCGCCCGATGCGTGGCCCGACTGCTCGAACCCACGGCCGGCAAGATCGAGTTCATGGGCGACGACATCTCCCGCCTGTCGCCGCGGGCGCTTCGTGAGGTTCGCCGCAACATGATGATGATCTTCCAGGACCCCATGTCCTCGTTGAATTCCCGCATGCGCATCGGACAGGTCATCCAGGAACCGCTCGACATCCATGGCATCGGCACCACCGAGTCCCGACGGGCACGAGTCAACGAACTCCTCGAACTCGTCGGTCTCAGCCCGAATCACGTCAACCGGTTCCCGCACGAGTTCTCCGGTGGGCAGCGCCAGCGCATCGGTATCGCCCGCGCTCTGGCCCTCGAACCGAAGCTCATCATCTGCGACGAACCCGTTTCGGCGCTCGATGTCTCGGTCCAGGCCCAGGTGATCAACCTGCTCGAGGACCTCCAAGCAGAGTTCGGCTTGACCTACCTGTTCATCGCCCACGACCTCGACGTTGTGCAGCGCGTGTCCGATGTCGTGCACGTGATGTATCTCGGCCGTGTCGTCGAGCGGGCGACGAGCACCGAGGTCTACCAACACCCGATGCATCCCTACGCGGCGGCCCTGCTGTCGGCTCGGCCCGAAGCCGACCCCGTCCGTGCCCGTGAGCGCCGACAGATCATCCTCCAGGGCGACGTTCCCAGCCCGCTCGACCTTCCTTCGGGCTGCCGCTTCCGTACCCGCTGCCCCCGCGCACAACCCCGGTGCGCCGAGGAAGAACCCACCTTCTCCGAACCGACCGAGTCCGGCCATCAGTACGCCTGTCACTATCCGGTCGAGAAGTGGCCGCTCGACGATCCGTCCGATCTGGGCCGCGTCGCCGCCCTCGCCGGGGAGGACGGCTCGTGAGCCGGGACGAGCTACGTCGCGGCCTGGTCCGTCTGGCCGGCATCACCGTCGGACTCGTGTTCGGCACCATGCTGCTGAGCGTGATCTTCCTGCTGCTGGGGGCACGGGGCCGTTCTGCCATCGCGGCGGGGGCCGGCTCGGTCGGCACCCTGCTCGTGTTCGCCGGCGTTGCGTCGTTCGCCAAGGCGAGCCCGGTTCGCTACGTCCGGTCACAGCCGTACGACGACGCCGATTCCATCTCGATCCGCCGCGAGACCGAGCGACTGGCGTTGGGCCTGTTCGCCTTCGGAGTCGCCTTCAACGCCGCCGCCCTCGCCCTCGGATAGGTCCTCGATGAGCAACGACACCGACACCACCGACCTCGCCACGGAACAGTCCTTCGCCACGACCGGACTCGGCCCGTGGGCGCTGGTCCGCCGTCGCCTCCGGCGCGACCGGGTCGCCCTCGTCAGCATCGCCGTGATCGTGCTGCTCGTGGTGTTCGCGCTGGCCGCACCACTGTTCGAGTCGTGGACCGGCCACGACGTGAACCGGTCGAACCCGCAGGGATCCGACGACATCACGCTGCTCCCGGTGGCGCCGATGACCGGGTGCGACGGCCTCGGCGACGTCGGCGAACCCGGTTGCTTCGTGCTCGGCGCGTCCAACGTCAGCGGCTACGACATGCTCGTGCAGTTGAGCTACGGCATGCGCACGTCGCTCTACATCGGGCTGGTCTCCACGACGCTGACGGTGATCCTCGCGTTGACCATGGCCCTGGTCGCCGGCTACTTCGGCGGCATCATCGACAGCGTCATCTCGCGGCTGATGGATGTCGTCGCCGCGTTTCCGTTTCTCCTCTTCGCCATCGCCATGTCGGTGGCGTTCGGCTCGTCGCGAGGGATCGTCATCTCGATCATCGTGTTCTTCTCGTGGTTCTACCCGGGGCGACTCTTCCGCAGCGAGGTCCTCTCGCTTCGTGAGCGCGACTTCGTCGCTGCGGCGACCAGCCTCGGCGCACCGACGCGCCGCATTCTCGTGCGCCACATCCTCCCCCACCTCGTCGGCCCCGCCGTCGTGTGGGCCACCCTTGCGATCGCGAGCTCGATCACCTTCGAGGCCGCGCTGTCGTTCCTCGGCTTCGGCCTGCCTCCCGACGTGCCCTCGCTCGGGCGGATGATCGCCGAAGCCATCCCGGGCGGGCGCTACCGACTCGCCCCCCGTCTGATGGTCATTCCGGGGTCCCTGCTGGTGCTCACGATCCTCGCGTTCAACCTCCTGGGCGACGGCCTGCGAGACGCCCTCGATCCCCGGGGTGCGGTCGAGCGCTGATCCGACCGGCGACGCGTCCAGGGGCGGTCAGCGGTTGCGGGTCATCCACTCGGTCGCGAAGTCGACCAGGGCGCGCTGCGACGACAGTCGCGCCTCGGCCTGACCGACTCGTCCTCTGGTCTCGCCGCCGGTCGCCGCGAACGCATCGCCGATCTCGTCGAAGTCCGTCTCGTCGAGGGCCAGGTCCTCGAACTCGAGCCAGACGCGCGCTCCGTCGACGATTCGGGGCACACCCTGGCGTTCCGTCGTCTTGCCCGACCAGTCGGCGCGGTACTCGGCCAGGTGCAACGACGTGTTGCTGGCGTGGGAGACGCCGAGCAGCAGGACCTTGGCGTTTCGTTCGTAGAGCCGCCCGAGCGGCGAATCGTCACCGAGCGACGGCGACAGCGGGTGGTGCTCGGTGATCGCTGCGGCCGCGGCGCCGTTGGCGGCGAACGACACCAGCGGGTGATCACTCCGGCGTGTCGACCGGTGGCCCCGGAAGCAGTCGACGATACGACCCATGCCGCTCGTCGGGGTGAGATCGGGATCGAAGACGGGCATCGCGGCCCGGATCTCGTCGAACCATTCGGCCGGTACCGGTGGGTTCGACCAACCCGCCGGATCGCTCGACCCGGCGGACTGCGTGGGCACCACGACGGTGCCGGTGGCCGTCGTCGCGTCGAGCAGGGCCTCGACGACGGTCTGGGCCCCGCCGACCACCCAACCGAGCGACGACAACGACGAATGCACGATCAGCGTGTCGCCGGCGACGACCCCGAGCGCCCTGAGGTCGCGAAGTATCGATGTCCGGGTGACCGGCTTGGAGGACCCTGCGATCACGTCGGATTCACGTGGCATCGAGAGATCCTAGAAGAGCAGGGTGGCGTCGAGGCCCTGTCTCACTCACTCGTAGCGGGTGCCGGCTTCCTTCATGTACTCGAGGAAGCGCACGCCGGCGTCGGCCGCGAGCTCGCCGGGCGAGTAGGTCGCGCCGTGCAGCGTGCCCGAGTACGGGAACACTCCGTGGCGCTCGTAGATCTCCCAGCTCACCGGCGATCGCCGATCGATCCCGACGTCGATCCCCTCGAACGGAGCCATCGCCATGAGGACGGGGAGGTCGAGCGCCTCGGCGACGGTCAGTCCGGCGATGGAGACGTAGGCGTTCCACCGGAAGTTGCCCGCACCCTCGATGCGCAACGCCACCTGTTCGGTGCCGACGGGAACCTCACCGGCGTCGATCACGGTCATGTCGCCATAGCCGTTGAAAGCGAAGAAGAGGTGGCCGTCCTCGATGTAGAGCGCGTAGCCGCCGCCCTGGTCGCCGTGGGCGACGAGCATGCCCTGGTCGCCGGCGGCGTAGTCGATGTCGACCACCACATCGAAGTCGCGCGCATAGATGAGCTGGAGTGCCCGCCACCGTTCGAGGGTGGGCATGCCCGGGCGGAGGCGCACGTCGGCGACGAACTCGTCGTCGCTGGGCGGCTTCTGGATCATCTTGACGAAGTTGCCCTCGTCGAGCGGATACACCTGGTTGGCCCAGGCCGCCTCGTCGAACGCCTCCTGGAGCTCGGCGAGCTTCTGCGGGTGTTCGTCGGCGACATTGCGCGATTCCGACGGGTCCTCGGCCAGGTGGTGGAGCTCCCATTCCTCCTCCGAGAATGGTGTGCGGGGTTGGCGGAGGGTCACCGCCGACCAGCCGTCGCGGTAGAAGCCACGGTTGCCGATCATCTCGTAGTACTGCTCGGGGTGGGTCGACGCGGCTGCGGCGTCGCTCATCGTCGCCGCGAAGCTGGCCCCGGCCGGCGCCGGGAGCGGCTGACCGTCCTTCACGGTCGGGATCTCCACGCCGGTCATCTCGGCGAGGGTGGGCAGGAGGTCGGTGATGTGCTGGTACTGCCGCCGGATCTCGCCGGCTGACGCCAGGCCATCGGGCCAGTGGACGATGAACGGCACCTGATGGCCACCCTGGAAGGTGTTGATCTTGTACATGCGCAGCGGCGTGTTGGACACCATCGCCCAGCCCATCGGGTAGTGCGGCAGCGTCTGTGGGCCACCCATGAGGTCGAGCCGGGCATGGTCGACGGCGACGTCCTCGAGATCGCTGTCACGGGTCTGGGCGAGCAGCGTGCGGAAGTACTGCGAGGTGCCGTCGTACTGGCCCTCCCGGGATCCTCCGTTGTCGGAGGTGAACACGAGGATCGTGTCGTCCCACTCCCCCATCGCCTGCAGGTGCTCCCGCAGCCGACCGACGCTCTGGTCGATCGAGTCGACCATCCCGGCGAAGATCTCCATGTAGCGGGCGAAGGTCTCGCGCTGCATGTCGGACAGGTCGTCCCAGGCGGTGACGTCGTGGAGCGGTTCGGAGTTGCGGGGTGGCAGCACGGTGTCGGCCGGGACGACACCGAGTTCCTTCTGACGGGCGAAGCGCTGCTCGCGGATGCGGTCCCACCCGGCGTCGTACATGCCGCGGTACTTGTCCATGTCGGCCTGCTTGGCCTGGAGCGGAGCGTGCACGGCACCGTGGGCGAAGTACAGGAAGAACGGCTTGGTCGGGTGCGACGAGCGCACCTCGTCGATCATCGTGATCGCGTGGTCGGTCAGGTCGTCGGTGAAGTAGTAGTCGTCGGGGTACTGGTCGACCTGGACATGATGGTTGTCCTCGTAGAGACGGTGCGGCTGATGGAAGTTCGTGAAGCCGTCGAGGATGCCGTAGTAGCGGTCGAACCCCTTCTGCAGTGGCCAACTGTGGCGCGGGCCGGCCTCGCTCAGGTTCGAGTCCTTGCAGAGATGCCACTTGCCCACCATGAGCGAGGCCCACCCGTTGTCGCGATAGAGCTCGGCCATCGTGACGGCGTTGTCGCGGATCTCGTGGGCGTAGCCGGGGAAGCCCGGGTCGCTGTGGGCGACATGGCCCATACCCGCCAGGTGATGGTTGAGTCCGGTGAGCATCGAGGCGCGGGTGGGCGAACACATCGGGTTCACGTGGAAGTTCGTGTAGCGCACGCCGCCGGCGGCGAGGGCGTCGAGCTCCGGGGTGTCGATCTCACTGCCGTAGCAGCCCAGGTCGGCGAAGCCGAGGTCGTCGGCCAGCATCACGATGATGTTGGGCGCCCGCTCGGGGGCCTTCGGCTGGGCCGGCCAGTCCGGCTCCGACGTCGAGAAGATCCTCCCGACGGTGCCGCCGAAACCGGCATAGGGGGCGGTCGGGTCGTCGATCTGCTCGCTGGTCACGGGGCCGTTTCTAGTCGGTCACACCCGCTCGGCCCACACCGCGAAGAGGGGGTCGCCTCGATGCCCGACCGGTGTGCGGCGCTGCGCCACCGGTTCGCCCCAGACGCCGGCGAGTCGGTAGTACTCGCTCACGATCTGGGTGTGGGCCTCGTCGCCGCTCGTGAGCCATCCCCGGATGGCCTTGGTCGGGAAACAGCGATTCGAGAACGTGCACACGAACCGCCCACCCGGCCGGAGCACCCGGGCGACGTCGCGCAGCACGTCGATCGGGCGGACGAGATAGTCGATCGACACGCAGCACACGGCGTCGTCGAAGGACCCGTCGTCGAACGGCAACGTCGGGTCGGTGTTCAGATCGTGCACCACGGCGCCGGCCGCGAGCGGATTGGCCGCGAGTTCCGCCGCGTTCATGCCCAGGAGGTGCAGCGACCTCGGCGCCGCGTCGAAGTGCGACACCCACGATGCCATGAGGTCGAGGACCTCGCCGTCGATGCCCAGCTCCGAATAGAGCGCACCCACCGCGGCGATGGCCGCGTCGTCGATGTGGGTGACCATGCGAGCCGGCACGTAGAACCCCTCGTCGTCGGGATCCTGACGGTCGTAGAATCCCGTCGGGAACCGGTCGTGAGGATCCGGGGTCACGCCGCTCGTCACTCCGGCAGGATCCGTTCGCCGGTGAGTTCCTCGCTCACCGACCACAGGGTGGCGATCGCCCGGTCCATCCCCAGTCGCCGCAGGATCGGGAGACGTACCGGGTTGCCGGTGTTCATCCAGCGGGGGCCGTAGAACTCGCCGCCCTTTGCCGCCGGGTCGGTCGCCGCTCGCAACTGCGCCAGCGCGCCCCGGGCCGGACTCATGCCGGTTGCGGCAGCCATCGAGTGGAAGAACTTGGCGAGCGGCTTCCCGTCGGAGTTCTCGACGCTGGTCGCCTGGAGGTCGGTGTCACTCAGACCGGGGTGCGCGATCAGACTCTCGACCGGCCACCCCTCGGAGCGGAGCAGCCGGTCGAGTCCGAGGCCGAAGTGCCAGTTGGCCAGCTTGGATCGGCCGTAGGCCTTCCAGTCGCCGTAGCCCTTCTCCATCTCGACGTCGTCGGGATCGACGGCCCGCCCGACATGGTGGGCGGTCGAGGTGACGGTGACGACCCGAGCCCCGCCCGAGGCTCGCAACGCGGGCAGGAGACGAGCGGTGAAGGTCCAGTGGCCGAGATGGTTGACCCCGAACTGCATCTCGTGGCCGTCGGCGGTGAGGGTCCGGGGAATCCCCATCACTCCGGCGTTGTTGACGAGCAGGTCGATCTCGGGATGGGCGGCGACGATCTGATCGGCCGCTGCCTTCGTCTTCGCCTGCGATCCGAGGTCGAGAGCGACGATCTCGAGCGCCGCATCAGGATGCGTGCCACGGATGTCGGCCGCAGCCGCCGCGGCCTTGGCCTGGTCGCGAGCGGCCATCACCACGTGGGCGCCGGCGCCGGCGAGCGCCCGCGCCGTCTCGAGCCCGAGCCCGCCGTTGGCGCCGGTCACGACCGCCACGCTCCCCGACTGGTCGGGGATGTCCGCAGTGCTCCAGGCCATGGACCCAGCCTATGAGGCCGGACACGACGATGGCGCCTCCCGTGGGAAGCGCCATCGACGTCCGATCCCCCAATCGGACAGCAGTAGTGACACTACCGCACTCCGCGGTCATGTCACTTCTTGAAGAACGCCGGACTCGTCGCCTTCTTCGGGATCTCCGCCAACGGGGTCGCCACCTGGTCGACGGTCGGACCGTGCTCGGCCGCGATCGGTGCCAGGGCGTCGAGATCGAAGCGATACAGCTCGGCCGCGTTGTCGCTGAGCACCCGTCGCATGTCGGCCTCGTCCCATTCGTGGAACGCACGCTGGAGCGACTCGACCGAGTACGGGTAGGTGCCCTCGTGGTGCGGGTAGTCGGATCCCCACATCACCTTGTGCACGCCCAGGGTCTTGATCGCTTCGGCCTCGGCCGGTGAGGGGAACGAGGCGCCGATCCAGACGTTGCGGTCGAAGTACTCGCTCGGCTTCATCGGCAAGACGATGTCGGCGGAGAACCCGAGCTCACCGACCCGGCCGCCCGAGATCTGCATGTGGTACATGTCCATGCGGCGCAGTTCCTCGATGGCCCACGCCGTGCCCTGCTCGGTCATCACGTACTTGAGGTTCGGGAAGCGCTCGAAGACGCCGCTCATGATGAGATGCGACAGGTTGCGGTGGGCGAAGAACGGCACCTCCATCAAGAAGATGAGGCCCGACGCCGGATCGTCGCCATAGTTGGGCGTGCCGTTGCCGCCGTGCTGGGTCATGACCAGGTCGAGGTCCTGGACCGCGGCCCACAGCCGGTCCCAGTGCGGCGACCAGAGCCCGGGCAGGTCCACGTCGGGGGCGACATGGGGCATCATGAAGCTCCGGAAGCCCTCGGCCGCCGCCCACTCGAGCGTGGAGATCGCGTCGTCGATGTTCTCGAGGAAGATCTGGGGCAGACCGCACCGCTGGGCCGGGTACTCGTCGCACCAGTCCTTGAGCCAGCGGTTGTGGGCATCGATCCCCGCCCGCCGACGGCGGTACTCCTCGGCGTCCTTCGGCGGATACGCGATGAGCATGCCGGTCGGATAGAAGGGCGGCACCGTGTTCGGGAACGTGATCTCGGCGACAACGCCGTCGTCGTACTGCTCCTGCACGCGACGCTCGTTGTCCCAGTTGCGGGTCCGGCCGTCGTCCTGCAGATCGCGGTACGGGTTCGAGTAGGCGCCCCGCCACTCGGCGAACGCGTCCTTCCACTCGTCGGCGAGGTACTCCTCGTACATCGACATGTTGCCGCCGGCGTGACTGTCGGCGGAGATGATCGTGTAGCGCTCAGCCATGTGTTGATGCCCTCACTCGTCTCGTAGGTACCTAAGCATCTTAGACATAGACCTATGCCAATTCAACCACTACAGTCACTGCCATGGCCCGACGACGCGGACTCGACAAGGACGACGTGATCGCCGCCGCCCTCACGATCGTCGACCGCGACGGGCTCGATGCCCTGAGCCTCAAGGCCGTGGCCGATGCCCTCGACGTGCAGTCGCCATCGCTCTACAGCCATGTCGACGGTCTGTCCGGCCTGCTCGACGAGCTCGCCCTCGCCGTCACCGCCGAGTTCGGAGAGACGCTGCGCGACTCGGTGATCGGTGTCGCCGGCGCCGACGCCGTTGCCGCCTTCGCCCACGCCTACCGCAACTGGGCGACGGCCAACCCCGGACGCTACGCACTCTCCCTCCGCAAGGTCGACAGCGCCGACAAGCGAGCCGCGGGCCGTGGTGCCATCGAGACCATGGACCGGGTGCTCTCGTCGTTCGGTCTCTCCGGGGCCGACGCCACCGCGGCCGGACGGACACTGCGGGCCGCGCTGCACGGATTCAGCACCCTCGAGGCCGCCGATGCCCTCGGGCGTGGGCGCCACGACCAGAGCTTCGAGTACCTCGTCCGTCACTTTCTCCAGGGAGTGCGGGTCGGCACCCCCGAGCCGACTGGCCAAGTGACGGTGGTCACGTAAGGATTGGCGGATGGTTCGCCTCCGTCCGCTCCTCGCCCCGCTCGTCGCCTCGTGCCTGATCGCGGCAGCCTGCGGCGACGATGCGGTCGAGACCTCGCCTGCGACCTCCACGACCGACGCGGTGACGACCAGCTCCACAGGTGACGACGCGACCACAACCACCCAACCGGTCGAGCTGACCGCGAGTTTTCGCGGCGTCACACCGGAAACCATCAAGGTCGGCGTCCTCGCCTACGACTGGGACCGGCTCGCCGCGCTCGGCGTGGAGTTCGGCGTGTCCAACAACGGCGACCTCGGCATCGCTGCGCTCGAGGCGATCAACGACCGGGGCGGCATCCACGGCCGCATGCTCGAGCCGGTGCTGACGGAGTTCCTCCCCGTCGGCTCGACCGAAGCCGATGCCGCATGCGTGAAGCTCACCGAGGACGAGGAGGTCTTCGTCGTCGTCGGCATCGCGCTCAACGAACAGATCCTGTGCTTCACCGACATCCACGAAACCGCCGCCATCGTCGCCGGCGGAATGAACGACGAACGGCTCGGCAAGGCAAGAGCTCCCTACATCAGCCTCGTCGACGACCAGGCCGGACGGGCCGACGCGTTCGTCGACATCATGCGCCAGGCCGGCGTCCTCGAAGGCCAGCGCGTCGGCGTCATCGGGTCGATCGACGTCAGCGAGAGCGCGTTCCGGTCGATGGTCGATGCGTTCCGTGCGGCCGGATTCGATCCGGTCGAAGGGCTCATCGGAGGCAACGCCGACGACCTCGCCGAGTCGGCTCGGGAGCAGGCCCTGATCTATCAGCGCATGCAGGACGAGGGCGTGACGGTCGCCGTCTCCACGACCGGGGTACCGCTCGAGATCGCCAACGCATTCGATGCCGACTACGAGCCGGACCAGTGGCTCCTCCTGACATCGATGTCGGGACGAGGTCTCACCGATGCCGGCGTGCCCCACGAGTACCTCGATGGCGCGCTGGCCGTCGTCAACACACCGACCGGAACGAGCGCCCAACCGTCGATCGGGGACGATCCTCTGATCGCTGCGTGCGTCGACGACCTGCGGGCCCGTACCGACCACCCGCTCCCCTATTCGCTCGAACCGCCCGTGAACAACATCGCGACAGCCCTGGTCTCCTGCTCCATCGCGACCATCCTCGAAGCCGGGCTCACCAACGCGGGCCCCGAGTTGACCAACGAATCGTTCCAGGCCGGTCTCGAGGCCATCGGTCCCATCGATCTTCCCGGCTACTTCGACGCGACGATCGGCCCCGGCGACTACGGCGCCGCGAAGGGACTCACCCTCGTCCGGTTCGACGCCGCCACCGGCGTGTGGATGCCCGTCGATCCGGGCTGAGGCGGACGTCACCCTCACGTTGAGGCCGCTGCCTCCGATTGGGAGGCATGGCATCTCGACGCGTCCTGACCCCTCTCGGCGGCGTCACGCTCGCGCTCGCCCTCTTCGTCGCAGCCTGTGGCTCGTCGGAGTCGCCGACGCCTGCGACCGGGCCCGTCGAACGCGAAGTCGACCATGACGTGGCCGACACCACGACCACCGCCGTCGAGGCCGACCTGACCGCATCGTTCCGCGGCGTCACCCCCGAGGTGATCAGGGTGGGCATCACCGCCGTCGACTGGGACACACTCGCCGAGATCGGCGTCGACTTCGGCCGGACGAACTCGCTCGACCTGTGGACCGCTGCGCTCGAGGACATCAACGCCCGGGGTGGCATCAACGGTCGGATGCTCGAGATACACGGCACCGAGTTCCTCCCACTCGGGAGCACCAGCTTCGACGAGGCGTGCGTGGAACTCACGCAGGACGACGAGGTGTTCGTGGTCGTGGGCCAGGCGCTCGAGGACCAGGTCCTCTGCCTGACCGAACTGAATTCGACCGCCGCGGTCGTCGTCGCCGGCATGGCCGATCCGATCATGGCGCGCACCGATGCCCCCTACGCCACGCTCTGGGCGTCCTACGAAACCCAGGCTGCGAACCTCGTCGCCCTGGTCGAGGCCGAGGGGGTGCTCGACGGGGCCACGATCGGCGTGGTCGGCTCGGTCGACGTGGGCGTCATCGAGTACGAGACGATCGTCGACGCGTTCCGCGACGCGGGCTACGACGTCGTCGAGGGACTGATCGGCGGCAACGACACGGATCTCGCCGAGACGGCCCGCGACCAGGCCCTCGTCTACGAGCGCATGAAGGAGGCCGGCGTCGACTTCACCGTGTCGACCACCGGCGTGCCGCTCGAGATCTTCAATGCCCAGTCGGAGAACTACGAGACGGACCAATGGCTCCTGACGGTCGTGATGAGTCCGTCGGGGCTCATCGAGGCCGGGGTCGACCTGCCGTATCTCGACGGCGCCCTCGCCGTCGTCAACACCCCCGTCGCGACGTCCGCCCAGGAGACGATGGGCGACGATCCCGACGTGGCGGCGTGCGTCGACATGCTCGAGGCCGGCAGCGACCACGATCTGTTCTACGAGCTCGACGCGGAGACCAACGACCTGGCCGCCGGGCTGTATGCCTGTGCGATCGCCCGGATCCTCGAAGCTGCGCTCACCGCAGCCGGTCCCGACCTGACCAACGAGACATTCGCCGCGGCGCTCGGCTCGCTGGGGCCCATTGATCTGCCGGGCTACTTCGAAGCGTCGCTCACCGCCGACGATCTCGGCGCGGCCAAGGGCCTCCGTCTGGCCCGCTTCGACGCCGCGACGGGCGCCTGGGAACTCCTCGACGAGGGGTGACGACCCGGGCGGTCGCGAACCCGGCGGTCAGTCCTGCAACAGCGAGATGAGCGAACTGGAGTCCCATCGCCCGTGCCCCTGGCGTTGGAGCCGAGCGTAGAACTGGTCGACGAGGGCCGTCACCGGCAGCGAGGCACCGATGCGATCGGCTTCGGCCAGACAGATGCCGAGGTCCTTGCGCATCCAGTCGAGCGCGAACCCGAAGTCGAACTCGCCCGCCGCCATCGTCGTCGCCCGGTTCTCCATCTGCCACGAGCCGGCGGCGCCCCTCGAGATGGTCTCGACGACCGTGCCGACGTCGAGACCGGCGCGCACGGCGAAGTCGATGCCCTCCGCCAGCCCTTGGACGAGTCCGGCGATCGCGATCTGGTTGACCATCTTGCACAGCTGACCCGAGCCCGACGGGCCGAGGAGGGTGCAGGCCCGCGCGTAGGCGTCGATGACCGGTGCCGCCCGATCGAAGTCGGCCTCATCGCCACCACACATGACCGTGAGGACGCCGTTCTCCGCACCTGCCTGCCCTCCGGAGATCGGGGCGTCGAGGAAGCCGACGCCCTGCTCGGCGGCCGCGGCATGGACGTCGCGGGCGACATCGGCCGACGCCGTTGTGTGATCGACGAGCACGGAGCCGGCGGCCATCGTCTCGAGCACTCCCCCGGGGCCCGTCGTCACGGCCCGCACGTCGGGATCGTCGCCCACGCAGAGGAAGACGAACTCGCATCCCTGTGCTGCAGCCGCGGGCGTGGGCGCGGCGGCGCCGCCGTGCGTGGCGACCCACTGCTCGGCCTTGGCCGAGGTGCGGTTGTAGACGGTGACGTCGTGGCCCGCCGCAGCGAGATGACCCGCCATCGGAAACCCCATGACCCCCAGGCCGATGAATGCGCATCTCATGGGCTGATTCTGGCCCGAAAACGTCGGTAGGGTCGATGTATGCCCGATCCCGTCCGCATCGTCGCCTGGTCCGACTTCCTTTGACCCTGGTGCTATGTCGGGACGGTTCGTCTCGACGAGTTGCAGCGACGCTTCGGCGACGGAATCGACGTGTCGTGGAAATCGTTCCTCCTGCGCACCGAGTCGAAGGGCACCGATCAGGAGAAGTTCGTCGCCTACACCGAGTCGTGGCGCCGCCCGGCGGCGGCCGAGCCGGGCGCGGTCCTCAACGTGTGGGCGACCGACAATCCGCAGCCGGTCAGCAGTGTCCCGGCCCATGTCGCCGCGAAGTCGCTGGCCCTGATCGACCCCGGGGCGAGCGACGCCTTCCACCATCGGCTGCTGTCGGCCTACTTCACCGAGAACCGGACGATCTCCGACTGGGCCGTGCTCTGCGAACTCGCCGCCGACGTCGGCCTCGACCGAGACGAGTTCCTGTCGCTCACCGCCGAACGGGAACGCACACTGACCGAGCAGGTCCTCGCCGAACACAACGACGCGGTCCGGCAGGGCATCACCGCCGTCCCGACGATGGTGATCGACGAGGTGCTTCCCGTCCAGGGCGCCCAGGAGGTCGACACCATCTCTCGCTGGATCGAGCGCCTGCTCGAACGGCGGGGCACCTGAGCAACCGCGACCGGTCGGAATGGCAACCGTGACCCCCGGCGCGGACACTCCATCGCCTGCGAGCCGACCGATCCTCACCGTGGTCGCCGCGCTCGCGGTGCTCGGCGCGCTCGCAGGGCTCTGGCTCATGGTCGCGTTCGACCGCACGACCGAGGTCGACAACGAGCAACGCTTCGTCGTCGGGACCGTGACCGTCGAGATCGACGACGCGACCGTCACCGTGCTCGGCGCCGTCCCGAGCGACGAGTTCGCCCGAGCCCTGGTCGACTCGCTCGCCGACCGAGCGGATGTGGTGTCGGTGATCGATCGACTCACGATCGACGCAAGCGTCCCCACCCCGCCGATCGGCGCGTTCCACACGGGCATCGACGCGCTGCGCCGACCGTCGGACTGATCAGCCGTCCATCCGGCGTGGCCCCGCGAGACGGGTCCGGCAGACCACCACCGCGATGATCTCGGCCGCGCCGGCCGCGACCAGGAGTTCGGCGAGATGGCGCAGCGTCGTCCCGGTGAGGATCACGTCGTCGACGAGCACCACCGAACGGCCGACGACATCGCCGGTGACGACGTAGCCGGCCGCCTCGACGACCGCCAGGCGTCGATCGATCGGCGTGTCCCGGAGTCTTGGCGTGTCGTGACGCCGATCGACCACGGGGGCGAGCGGCACACCGAGCCGACCCGCCACCGCTTCCGCGAGCGCCGGGACCGGGTGGGCGTCGCGATGCGGTCCGGGCGGCACCGGCACCACGACCGGGTTCTCTCCCAGCGCCAGGGCGCCGACGAAGTCGACGAGTCGACGACGGAGCTCGTCCAGGGCCGCCTCGCTCTCGAGATCCTTCGCGTCGGCGACGAGGGCGCCGAGGGCCGACCGGCGATCGGCGTCGTCGCTCCAGTAGGAGCCCATGACGTGTACTCGGGTCAGCACGAGTGCAAACTTTTGTTAGCGAAAGTGGTTGACATCGCGGATCTGCTAGCTACAGTTAGCACATCCGATCGCTGCAGGCAGCGACGGATTCCATCCCCCAACATCTTCCAACCATCTCTCAGGAGTCGAAACAATGACCGCAGTCCTCGATCAGGTCAAGGATGCCGCCTACACCGCCGTCGGCGTGAACCTTCTCATCACCGACGCCATCGTCGGCCGCGAGCTGCCCACCCCCGAGTTCGTCGGCGAACACACCTCGATCGCCCGCAAGCAGGCCACCGAGGTGCTCACGGACTTCCGGGCCCGCACCGAGCCCCGTGCGGCCGAGTTCGAGGGCCGCTTGCCCGAGCAGGTCGCCGGCCGTCTCGCCACCAACCGTGCGAAGGCGTGGGACTTCATCGGCATCGACGCCCCCGAGGCCGCTCCTGCCGAGAAGGCCACCCCCAAGGCCAAGAGCACCAAGAAGACCGCCACCAAGTCCAAGGCCTGACGGCCCGGAGGCGTCACGCCTTCGAACGATCCCCCCCGGCGACCGGGTCACCACTGGTGACCCGGTCGCCACGCGTTCTCCCCGACCGAGATGGAGCGAGCAAGCCGATGAGCGAGAAGGACCCACGAGCCGCCTGGCAGGATCTCGGTGACCACATCCGGGAACAACGACGCCAAGCCGAACTCAGCGTTCGCAAGCTCGCCGACCTGGCCAACGTGTCGAACCCCTACCTGTCCCAGATCGAGCGGGGCCTGAAGCGCCCGTCGGCGGAGATCCTCCAGCAGATCGCCCGCGCCCTCGAGGTCTCGGCGGAGTCGCTCTACGTCCGCGCCGGCATCCTCGACGAGGACCGGGCCAGCGACCTGATCGAGACGATCAGGGCCCAGGAGAACCTGACCACCGATCAAAAGCAGGTCCTCATCAGGATCTACGAGTCGTTCATGGTGGAGAACGCCGAGGACTGATCACCGGTCGCCGGTGACGATGCGCAACACCGACATCGTGCGCTCGGCTCCGAGATCGGCGAGTACTCGGGCCAGGTCGACCGGCACGACGCTGTTCGCCATCGTCCCCGTGACGACCACATCGTTTGCGCCGACGTCGACCCGTTCGACCCGCAGCGCCGACGGCAACCAGGGCGCGGGACGTTCGATCGTGCGCCGCAACCACCCCGGGAGCGGGATGGCCCGGCCGAACGCCCGGAGCGACATCGGCGACACGAACACCTTCTGGTCGTGTGCGGCCAGCCCGACCTCCACCCAGATCCAGCGTCGGAAGCGGCGATCGGTCACTTCGAGGCGACCCGCATGCACGCGGACGCGATGGTCGCCCTCGATCTCGCCGGCCCATCGCACCACCTCGTCGGACCGGACCGTTGCGGAGAAACCGGTCGATGCGACCCGCATCGCCTGCCCGTTGACGCCGACGACACGGATGTCGTGTGCATCGAGCGACGCATGCTCGATCTGCCGATCCCCCACGCTGATCGCATGCAGCCGGACCCGGACCCGTTCCCACATCGGGACCTCGACCGCGCCGGTGGGAATCGCGGCGAGCGGCGCCGGCGGACGGGCCTCGTCGACCGCCTCGATCGTCGCGGTGATCTCCACACCGGCATCGATACGCACCGTGCGGCCGACGATCCGCCGAGCGATCGTGGTCGAGACGAACTCCGCCGACTGGCCGGCCGGCCCCTGGCCCCTGAGCGCGTTGGTGAAGACGACGACCGGGTCGAGTCGACTGCCGCGGATGCCGAAAGGATCGAACCAGTCCCTACTCACAACGCGACCCTAGTTCCCCGGGATCGGCGCGCTCCCGGCTCAGGCCCGGCCTGCTGCGGCCTCGTCGGCGCGAGTGCGCCCGGACAGGCGGATGAGCTCCTCGTGCAGCTCGAACCAGACCGTGTGGTAGCTGTCGCGAAGCGGATCGGCGATCATCTCCACATCGCCGTCGTCGATCGCACCGAGCGCGGCCGAGAGTCGGTCGCGGTACCGGGCGAACCGAGCCTCGTCGACGGCCACGGCATCGATGATCGGCTCGATCTCGGCATGGATCTCGTCGCGTAGCCTCGCGACCAGGTCCGGTGTAGGACCGCTCACCTGCCACTGCGTCACAAGCCGGGTGAAGCGGCCGTTCACGCCACGGAAGTCGACGAGCAGGTGGGAGATCCTCGGCGCGAGGCGAACGGCGGCGAGGGCGTAGCGCCGGTCGACCCGCGCAATCCCGGCGGGGCGCAGCCGGAGTCCTCCCCCGGCGAGTTCGTCGATCTCGCCCGCCGCGAGGAGACCGGCGATCGTCTCCTCGACATCGTCGATCGCACAACCGAGGACAGCGGCGATCGCTGCGGCGGTGGCGACGCCCTTCAGCGCCAGCACGCGCTCGCACGCCTCGGGCGTCGCCGATTCGACCACGAGCGGCGCAGACGAAGCCGGCTCGGACGCAGCCGGTGGCGTTGGTCCGCCGACATCGGCGCGCCATGCCCGTAGCACGCGGGCATCGGCGGCCTCCCGGAACGCCGCCGGATGCGCACCGCGGAGCACTCGGCCACCGTCGCCGTCGACGGTGACGATCTCGCCGCTGGCGAGACGTCGGCCATCCACACGGATCCCCGATGCGTCGATCTCCAACGAGGCGACGCCGACGACTGCGGGCACCCCCCACCCGCGGGCGACGACCGCAGCATGGCTCGCGATGCCGCCCCGAGTGGTGACGAGGCCCTCGGCGGCGGCGATCCCGGCGACATCGGCGGGCGCCGTGTCCCGTCGGAACAGCACCACGGCATCGCCTCGCCTCGCAGATGCCAACACGTCGTCGACCGACGTGCACACGGCGCCGACGGCCCGACCCGGCGAGGCCGCCAACCCGAAGGCCAGGACCTCGACATCGTCTGGGTCGTCGTCGGGGTCGTCGTCGGGGTCGTCGCCAGGGCCGCGGGGCGTGCCGTCGATGAGGTCGCGCACGCGGCCGACCGCCTCGGCCCGCGTCAGCGGGAATGCCGGATCCTCGGCCATGTCGACGGCAATGCGCATGGCCGCGGCAGCGCTGCGGGTCGCTCGGCGCGCCTGAAGGAGCCAGAGACTGCCGGCCTCGATGGTGAACTCGATCTCCACGAGGTCGGCGAGGTCGCGCTCGAGCACCGTCGCCGCCGCTTCCAGCTCTTCGGCCACCGACGGCCACAGGTCTCGCATTTCCCGAATGGGTCGGGTCGCGTGCGTTCCTCCGGCGACGTCGTCCCCCTGCGCGCCGACGAGGAAGTCCCCCACCAGGCCGGGAGCACCGGTGGAAGGGTCCCGCGAGAAGACCACCCCCGTCCCCGCAGCGGGGCCGAGATTGCCGAGGACCATGGCCTGGACGATCACCGCCGTGCAGGCTTCGTCGCCGAGGTCCTCGACGCGGCGAAACGTCTGCGCCCGGTCGGACATCCATGACGCGACGACGGCGCGTGCCGCCGACCGGAGCTGTGTTGCGGAATCCGTCGGCACGTCCGCGTCGGGCACCGATGTGGCGGCGGTGTACGAACGGATGAAGCGGTTGCGAACGTCGGGAGCGAACCGCCCGTCGCCGGCCCGCTCGCCCATGGCCGCCAGGACCGCGTCGGTGACGCCGATGTCGAGCACCGTGTCCATCATCCCGGGCATCGAGACCGGCCCACTCGAACGCACGCTCACGAGCAGCGGCGATGCCGGATCGCCAAGCCGTCGCCCGACCGTGGCCTCCAGCTCCGCCAGCCCCGCGAACAACTCCGCGTCGAAGCGGCTGCCGTCGCCGACGAGCGCCTCTCGACAGGCAGCGGTCGTGAGGACGAACCCGGGCGGCACGGGCAACCCCAACTCGACCATCCGAACCAGGGCGGCGCCCTTCCCCCCGAGCAGGGCGATGCGTCGTTCGGTCTCGATGTCGGATCCAGCGGCGAACGAGACCCGCACCGGCTCTGTACTCACGCAGGACCCCCTGTGCCCGACCGATCGCGATCGCCGCGGCATCTTGTTGGCCCCGATCTCGCCACGCAAGCGCAGCGGACCTCGTCGCAAGATTTCTCCGCGCCGAGGTTGCCACCAGCGGGGTTGTTAGGGTTGCCTATCATCATCGCGATGGGCACCGAGCCCGTCGCCGACCCTTTCCGCAATCGGGGCACCATGTTCCAGACATTCCTGACCGGGCTGAGAGAAGGCCTCGAGGCCTCACTGGTCGTCAGCATCCTCTACTCGTTCCTCGTGCGGGGTGGTCACCGCGACCGGATTCCGATGCTGTGGGGCGGGGTCGCCTTCGCCGTCGTCATCTCGTTCGCCTTCGGTGCGGTGCTCCACTTCACCTCGGCGAGCCTCACCTTCGAGGCCCAGGAGGCGTTCGGAGGCATCCTTTCCATCGTCGCCGTCGGCTTCGTCACCTGGATGGTCTTCTGGATGCGGCGGGCCGCCCACACGCTCAAGGGCGACCTCCACAACCGGATGGAAGCCGCCGTCGCCCTCGGGGCCGGTGGCGTGTTCGTCGCGGCGATGCTCGCCGTCGGGCGGGAGGGTCTCGAAACCGCACTGTTCCTCTATCCCACCTTCCAGGCACAGGGCTCGGGCGCGGGTCCGGCGATCGGTGCCGTCCTGGGCATCGCCACATCGATCGCGGCCGGACTGCTGATCTATCGCGGGGTGGTCAACCTGAACCTCGCGACCTTCTTCCGCTTCACCGGCGCGGCCCTCATCGTGATCGCCGCCGGCGTGCTGGCCTATGGGGTCCACGACCTGCAGGAGGCCGACATCCTGCCCGGCCTCGACAGCCTGGCCTGGAACATCGGCGGCTATCGCGTGACCAGCTGGTACGGCACCCTGGTCAAGGGCATCTTCAACCTCGGCCCACAGATGACCACGCTCGAGGTCGGCACCTATCTCGTCTACCTGATCCCGACCATGGCCCTGTTCCTGCGGCCGGTCGTTCGCCCTGCCCCCGTCGCCGCGACGTCGGCCGCCTGACTTTCCCGGAGAACCTCCATGTCCCACCACAACCGCCTGCTCACGAGCGTCCTCGTCGCTCTGACCCTCTCCGCCGTCGCCTGCTCGACCGACAGCGCCGACACCGTGACCAGCGTCCGCGGCACCGACGACGGGTGCCTGATCGCCGACTCCGAGCTCCCGGCCGGCCGCATCGAGTTCGAGTTCGTCAACGAGGCGAGCGACGTGAGCGAGCTCTACGTCCTGCGCGAGAACGGCGACGTGGTGAACGAGGTCGAGAACGTCACGACCGGGACCCAGCGATCGCTCACGCTCGACCTGTCCGCCGGCGAGTATCGACTCGTGTGCAAGCCGGGCCAGGTCGGTGAGGGCTTCGCCTCGACCTTCACCGTCGTGGGCGCCGGCGGTCAGGAGGTGGCCGACGCCGACCGCACGATCGAGTTCGAAGCCGTCGACTTCACCTACAACGACCTCGACCTCTCCGATGTCGTGGTCGGCGAGACCATCCGGTTCGAGATGACGAACCGCGGCGGCCAGGACCACGAGTTCGAGGTGCTCGACCCGCAGGGAGAGGGCATCGGTGAGGTCGGGGCCACCAAGCCCGGCGCGGTCGGGGGCGCGACGATCACGTTCACCGAACCCGGCACCTACACCTACGTGTGTGTGCTCATCGACCCGGCGACCGACAAGGAACACGTCGAACTCGGCATGACCGGATCGTTCCAGGTTCCTGCGGCCTGAGGCCGCGCCCTAGGGTGACGCCATGATCGACGTCACCAACGACGGCCGGGTCCGCATCATCACGCTGCAGCGGCCCGAAGCGAAGAACGCGATGAACATCGCCATGTGGGACGGCGCCGCCGAAGCCCTGCTCGCCGCACAGGACGATCCGACCGTCGCCGTCGTGGTGTTCACCGGCAGCGGCGACTCGTTCTCGGCCGGCCAGGACGTGATCGAAATGGGCCGCCTGGCCATGGGCGAGACGATCGAGTCGACCCACGGCTTCGCCGGGCTCACGAAGATCCTGATCGACTTCCCGAAGCCGCTGGTCCTGGCCGTCAACGGCATGGGCCTCGGGTTCGGCGCCACGATCCTCGGCGTCGCCGACCTCGTGTTCATGTCGAGCAGTGCCCGGCTCAAGTGCCCGTTCACCACGCTCGGGGTGGCGCCCGAGCTGGCCAGCAGTGCAACGTTCCCGGCCCTCATCGGCCGTCAGAACGCCACATGGGCGCTGATGAGCGCCGAGTGGCTGAGCGCCGAGGAGTGCAAGGAGATGGGCCTTGCGTTCAAGGTGTGCGAGCCCGACGACCTCATGGAGGTCACGATGGAGCACGCCCGCACACTCGCCTCCCGCCCGATCAGTTCGCTGATGGCGTGCAAGCGCACCATCGTCGACCCGGTGCGGGCCCTGCTCCACGAGGCCCACGAACGCGAGAACGGCGAATTCGCCGTCCTGATGGGTGCCCCCGCCAACATCGAGGCCATGACCGCCTTCGCCGAGAAGCGCCCCGCCAACTTCGACGGCATCGACTGACCCGCCACACCGGTGTCAGACACCCGCCACAGCGGTGTCAGACACCCGCTACAACTCGCCGCTGACCGGCATCCGCAATAGGTTGACGGCATGGCTGACGCATACATCATCGACGCATGTCGCACTCCCCGTGGAATCGGCAAGCACGGCAAGGGCGCGCTGTCGCACCTGCACCCCCAGCACCTCGGCCGCACCGTGCTCGAGGCACTGCGCGACCGCAACGGGTTCGACACCGCCGACGTCGACGATGTCGTCTGGGGGACGAGCTCCCAGGTGGTCGAGCAGTCCGGCGACCTCGGCCGCATGGCTGCCCTCGATGCCGGCTACGACGTGACGGCCAGCGGTGTCACCCTCGACCGCTTCTGCGGCTCCGGCATCACCGCCACGAACTTCGCGGCCAACGCCGTGATGGCGGGCATGGAGGACCTCGTCGTCTCCGGTGGCACCGAGATGATGTCGCTGCCCAAGAAGGGCTTGTTGCCGATGGGCGCGAACAACGCCCATCTCATGGAAATCCACCCGCAGAGCCACCAGGGCGTCTGCGCCGACGCCATCGCGACGATCGAGGGTATCTCCCGCGAGGCGCTCGACGCCCACGCCGCAGAGTCGCAGCGCCGCGCCGACGTCGCCATCAGGGAAGGACGTTTCGACAAGAGCCTGATCCCCGTTCTCAATCTCGATGGCACGGTCGCCCTCGACCACGAGGAGTTCCCGCGTCCGCAGACGACGGTCGAGTCGCTGGCCGCGCTCGCCCCGAGCTTTCCGGCGGTGGCCGACTACCGCCACAGCGAGGACGCCCCCACCTTCCGAGAGCTGATCAACCGCAGGTACCCCGACGTCGACATCCAGCACGTGCATCACGCGGGCAACTCGTCGGGCGTTGTCGACGGAGCGGCCGCGATCCTCATGGCGAGCGAGAGCTACGCGAAGGCACACGGGCTCACCCCGAGGGCCCGGGTCGTCGCCACCGCCAACATGGGCGATGATCCGACGCTGATGCTCAACGCGCCGGTGCCCGCGGCCCGCAAGGTGCTCGAACGGGCCGGGATGACCCTCGCCGACATCGACCTCTTCGAGGTCAACGAGGCGTTCGCCGTCGTCTCCGAGAAGTTCATGCGCGACCTCGACCTCGACCGCGACAAGGTCAACGTGAACGGTGGGGCGATGGCGCTCGGCCACCCGATCGGCGCAACGGGCGCCATCCTGATCGGCACGGTGCTCGACGAGCTCGAGCGGCGCGACCAGCAGATCGGTCTCATCACGATGTGTGCCGGCGGCGGCATGGCCCCCGCCATCATCATCGAGCGGGTCTGACCTCCGGATGGCCCAGTCGAGCCGGGACGAGGTCGACGACCTCGCCGAGAACGAGCAGGTCTTCGGGTTCCTGCTCGCGCTCCACGGTGTCGTCCACCTGCTCGGCTGGGTGATCAGCTGGCGGCTCTTCGAGATCCAGAACTTCCACTACGACGACGTCTGGCCGGCCGCCGGTTCGTGGCCGGGCCGCGTGGCCGGTCTGCTCTGGCTCGTCGCCGCCGTCTCGCTCGCCGTGGTCGGGACGCGTCTCGCAATGCGTCGACCGGTCACGCGGATGCAGCTCGTCGGACCGCTCACACTGTCGCTGGCGATGACGCTCACGTCGTTGCCGTCGGCGCTGCCGGGCACCGCAGTCAGCGGGTCGATTCTGCTGGCGATGGCCGTACTCGCCGCTCGCCGCGCCCGGCTCAGTCCGTAGGCGGTACGACCACGACGGGGCACGACGCGTGGTTGACGACACCCGTCGTCACGGAACCGAGCACCAGTCCGGCAAAGCCGCCCCGCCCTCGCGAACCCATCACGAGAAGATCCGCAGTACGGCCCTGATCGACGAGCACGCCCGAGGCGTGACCGCTGATGACGCGGACGTCGACCCGGTCGGCCTCGGCATCGGTGACGACATCGGCGACGACGTCGTGGGCGACCTGCCGGGCCCCCTCTTCGAAGACCGCCGGGTCCAGGAATGTGGCATCGAAGCCACCGACCGGCGGCATGTGCCACACGTGCACGGCCACGATCTTGTCGCCCTCGTGGGCATGGTCAAGTGCCCAACGCAACGCCCGTCGGGCGTTCGGTGAATCGTCGATGCCAACCAGAATCGTTTCCATGCGGTGATCATTGCCGACCCGGGCGATGACCGACAGTGCCAAAGGTCCGGTCCTCGGGACCTTGGACACTGCACCGACGGGTGCCCGGCGGCGAGGATGCCGTCATGCCGATCGACGACCCCAGCGCCGGAGTCCGTGCCGTGGTCGTGCCGGTCGACGGCACGGCCGAGTCCACGCGGGCGGTCCCACTCGCCTCGAAGCTCGCCGGCGTGCTCGGCTGCGAGCTCGTCGTGGTGAGCGTGATCTCCGATTTTCGCAGCGAGGCACCGGCGCTGGTCGAGCGACTCGACGACCAACTCCGCGACCTCTCGGCCGATGTCGAGCGCCGGATCGTGCAGTCCCGGACGGTCGCGACGACGCTCGCCGACGAGTCGACCGGAGGTCTCGTCTGCATCGCCACCACCGCAGAGCCCTTCGACGACGAGGGCTTCCGTCACACCATCACCGACAGCCTGATCGCCGCGGCGACGTCACCGGTCGTGGTGTTGGGCCCGAAGTGCCCGAATCTCGCGCCGATCGACCGCATCGTGGTCGCCGTCGATCCCGACCACGACCAGGAGGGTCTCCTCTACTGGTCGACCCGGCTCGGCTACGACATGAACGTGCCGGTCGACCTGGTCCACGTCGCCGACACCGACGCCGAGCCGCGAGGCGAGAGCGACGATTCGAAGGTCCGTGTGTTGACGACGGCGCCGGGCCAATCCGTCGCCGACCGTCTTCTCGAGGAGGCCGACGGGGCATTGCTCGCGATGGGCAGCCACGGACGAACTGGGTTCCGACGCCTGATCCAGGGCAGCGTGGGCGCCGCCGTCATTCCCCGCTCGCACGTCCCGGTGCTGATCCTCGGACCGAACGTCGAACGCCATCGCTGACACGACGCGTTTCCGATGACCATCGCCCTCTTCCTGATGGCGCTGATCGCCGGGTTCGGCGCAATGATCGTCGCCAGCCGCCACGCGGTCGAGTCCGCGACCGAGCTGGTGTCGGGCACCAGGGTGCCCCCGTTCGTCATCGGCATGACCGTGCTCGCGATCGGCACCGACCTTCCCGAGATCGCGAACTCGATCGTCTCCTCGTGGGCCGACCACGGCGACGTCAACGTCGGCGACTCTCTGGGCTCGGCCGCCACGCAGACGACCCTGGTGCTGGGGCTGCTTCCCCTGATCGTCGGCTCGATCATCGTCACGGCTCGCGGTATCGCCTCGGTCGGCTGGCTCAGCGTCACCGCGATCGCGGTGATCGCTGTCGTCACCGCCGACGACTGGTTCGGCCGCACCGACGCCGCGGTGCTCATCGGGCTCTGGGTGTTCGGCTCGTGGTTCACGTTCCGCCGCATCCGCCGACCCCATCAGCTCTCGCTCCCCGAAGAGCCATCGCCACGCGGCCGGTTGATCCTCCGCACGCTCGTCTCGCTCGGGGCCGTCGCCGTTGCCGCGATGGTCTCGCTGTGGGCCCTCGTCCACCTGGCCGAGGAATGGAACGCGCCCGAGTTCCTCGTCAGCTTCTTTCTCGCGTCGATCGGCACGTCGCTGCCCGAACTGGTCTTCGACATCACCGCGGTGCGCCGAGGCGAGGTCGAGATGGCGATCGGCGACATCTTCGGCTCGTCTTTCGTCGACGCGACCCTGTCCATCGCGATCGGCCCACTGCTCTTCCCCGTCGCGGTGACCTCCGCCGATGTCTTCCCGGCGGCGATCGCTGCTCTGGTCGCCGTTGCCTCGGTCACCGTCGTGATCACGCGGATCCGGGTGCACGACTGGCGATCCGGTTCGCTGCTGGTGGTGACGTATGCGGCCTTCTTCCTCGTCCTGGTGTGACCTTCGACCCTGGAAGACGGAGGTCCCGATCGCAAGGATGGATCCGTGACCGACACCGCTGGGCCGCCCTCGATAGCCGAGACCCACATCTCCTGGGTGTTCTTCACCGATGATCGGGCCTACAAGCTCCTGAAGCCGGTGGCGATGCCCTTCATCGATCACCGCGACCGTGCGCAGCGGCTCGAGTCGATCCGTCGTGAGTACGAGCTCAACCACGAGATCTCGCCCGACGTGTACCTCGGAACGGCCGACATCGTGGAGAACGGGGAGGTCACCGACGCCATGCTGATCATGCGTCGGCTGCCCGACGACCGCCGGCTGTCGGCGATCGTGAACCATCCCGATTTCGGCGACCAGCTCCGCGCGGTGGCCAAGGCCGTGGCGGTCCTGCACTCCCGACGCGAACCGGTGCTCGACGCGCCGATGGCCGGGCACGCCGCACTGGTCGAGAACTGGCGTGACAACTTCGACGCCATGCGCCCGCACGTCGGCACCGTCATCGACCCGCACCAGTTCGAGCAGGTCGAGTCGCTCGTCGGGCGCTACCTCACCGGTCGTGAGGGACTGCTCGACGACCGGATCGCGGGCGGGTACGTGCGAGACGTCCACGGCGACCTCACCGCCGACGACATCTTCTGTCTCGACGACGGCCCTCGACTCATCGACTGCCTCGCCTTCAACGACCGGTGGCGGATCGTCGACGTGCTCTCCGACATCGGCTTCCTCATCATGGACGTCCACCGTCTTGCGGGCTGGCAGGCGGCCGAGCAGCTCATGCGCTGGTACCAGGAGTTCAGCAACGAACGCCACCCGTCGTCGCTCGCCCACCACTATGTGGCGTATCGGGCCCATGTCAGGGCCAAGGTCGCCTGCATCCGTTTCGCCCAGGGCGACGAGCGCAGCGCGTTGATGGCCCGGCGCTACCACGACCTCGCCTACAACCATCTCCAACGGGCGCGCCTGCGCGTCATCGTCGTCGGCGGTGGTCCGGGGGTCGGCAAGTCGACGCTGGCGCAGAACCTCGGTGCACACTACGGCTACCCCGTGCTGGCGTCGGACGAGGTGCGCAAGGACGTCGCTGCTGCGCCCCACGACGAGCACCGTTTCGCCGATCCGGGCGAGGGCATCTACGACCCGGCGACGAAGCGTGCCACCTATGTCGAGCTCATGCGCGAAGCGGAGCTCCTCCTCTCGGGCGGCACCGGTGTCGTGCTCGACGCGACATGGTCGAGCAACGCCGACCGCGAGGAGGCCCGGCTGATGGCGAGGCGGACCGGCGCCGAGCTCGTCGAGGTCGAGTGCGTTCTCGACCCGGCGATCGCGAAGGAACGCATCGCCCGGCGTCTCGCCAATCCGGACAACCCCTCCGATGCGACCCCGGATCTCGTCGACTACATGGCGGCGCGCCGCGAGCACTGGCCCGAGGCGATCCCGGTCGACACCGGGGCACCCGTCGACAAGATCAGGGAGTCGGCCCTGGCCGCCATCGAAGACCGGCGATAGGCGGCCCCGGTGCCAGATCGCATGTCGGCACCCGCCGGCCTTCAGCGTGAGGTCTCCCTCCCGATGCTCGTCCTCTACGGGCTGGGCACCACCGTCGGCGCGGGCATCTATGCGCTGATGGGTGAGGTGTCCGGCTCGGCCGGGATGCGGGCTCCGCTCTCGTTCATCGTGTCGGCGCTGCTGGCCGGCACGACGGCGATCGGTTTCGCCGAGCTGGCCGGGCGTCTTCCGAAGGCGGCCGGCGAAGCGGTCTTCGTCGACCAGGCGTTCGGCCGCCGCCCGCTGACTGCCGCGGTCGGCGGCGGCGTGCTCGTCGCCGGGCTCGTCGCCGCGGCGGCGGTCACCGACGCCTTCGCCGGCTACGTCGCCGAGCTGACCGACGGGCCGAAGTGGCTGCTCAGCGTGGCCCTGATCGTGGCGCTGACCGGGGTGGCCGTGATCGGCGCCAAGGAATCGGTGACCGCGGCGGCCACCTTCACCGTCATCGAGATCGGTGGGCTGCTCCTCGTGCTGTGGGCGGGGCGCGACAGCTTCGGCGACGTCTTCTCGCACGCCGGCGAGCTCGTGGGGCCGCCCACGAGCTTCAGCGGGTGGTCGGGCGTGCTGGGCGGGGCGTTCCTGGCCTTCTTCGCGTTCCTCGGCTTCGAGGACATCGACTCGGTCGCCGAGGAGACCGACAACGCGGGGGTCAATCTTCCGAGGGCCGTGCTGATCACGCTCGGGGTCACCACGTTGCTCTATGTGACGGTGGCGGCGATCTCGGTGTTGCAGGTGTCGCCCGAGCTGCTGAGTCGGTCCGACGCGCCGCTGGCGCTGATCTACGAGGAGGCGGGCGGCAACCCCGACGTGATGGCGTTCATCGCCGCACTCGCGATGGTCAACGGGGCGCTCGTCCAGCTCGTGATGGTGCCCCGTGTCGTCTACGGGTTGAGCCGGCTCGGGCTCGTGCCGGCGGCGATCGGTGCGGTGTCGCCTCGCACCAACACGCCGGTGCGGGCCACGCTCGGCGCGGCCGCGATCGTGGCCGTCCTCACCCTCAGCCTCGACATCGGATCGCTCGCCCGCCTCACCTCGGCGGTCACGATGGCCGTGTTCGTGAGCGTCAATGCGTCGCTCATCCGCATCAAGCGCAAGGACGGGCCGACGTCGACGTTCACCGTCCCCGGCTGGGTCCCGGTGGTCGGCATCATCGCGTCGATCGGCATGTTCGGCGCCGAGATCTGGCGAATCGTCGGCTGACGTTTCGGTCACGGATCGTTCGGGTAGGGACCCGACATGGCAACAGAACACGACTCCGACACGGGAACCGGCGCCTCCCGGGCATCGAAGGTGGTCCTGCGGCCGGCAGCGGCCGCGGAACTGGTCGATCTCCTGGCCGACGCACCCGGCACTGCCGACGAAGGGCTTCTCGACGACGCCCGCGACGCGCTCGAGGATCGGATGGCCAAGGTCCCCGGCCCGCAGCAGCGAGCGATCGGCGCCGGGAAGCTCGTCGCCCTCCAGATCGACGACGGCGAAGCCGCCGCCGCGATCGAGTTGATCGAGCACGAGAAGGTGGTCGACGGACGGACGCTCCAGCGGCTGGCCGACCGCCTCCGAGCCAGGGTGCGCAGAGCACGTCGCCGGCGTCGATCGCGCTGACTCGGCCGGCCCGACGTTTGCCGGCCGAAGAGATCGGGTATCGGTGGAGACACAGACACACCGAAGAGTGACGAAGGGACCCACCATGAAGATCCTGCTCGCCGTCGACGACAGTCAGCCGAGCTACGAGGCGGCCGCAGTCGTCTCCGAATGGTTCCCCGCGGATTCGACCGTCGTGGCGCTGCACGTCGGATCGAGTGTCCCTACCGCCGCGGTCGCGGCGCCGGTCGCGGCCTCGGGATTCGGCTATCCGGCGGTCGCGCTACCGCTGCTGCGGAGCGAGCGCCAACGCATCTACCGCGACGCCAGAGAGGTGGCGGAACGCGCCGCCGCCATCGCCCACGGTGATGCCCGCACCGAAGCCGGCGATCCGGCGCAGAAGATCACGGAGGTCGCGTCGGAGATCGATGCCGATCTGATCGTCATCGGCACTGGCGATCGTTCATGGCTGTCGCGGGTGATCACCCCATCGGTCAGCGACGAGGTCGTGCACACGGCCCCGTGCCCGGTCCTGGTGGTTCGGCCCGACACGTCGGACGACACCTGACCGACACCCACGCCGCCGCCCTCGACGCGTCCGTCTACGCGTGGCCGCCCAGACGAGCACGCGCCGCCGCGATCTCGGCGATGGCGTCATCGAGGCCGGCCCAGTCACCCACCTCGGTCGACTTCGAGGGTTCGAGCGCCTTGTAGATCTCGAAGAAGTGGCTGATCTCGGCCCGAAGATGAGTCGAGACGTCGTCGAGTGTGACGATCTCGTCCCATCGCGGGTCGCCCGCCGGGACGGCGAGGATCTTCGCGTCGGGGCCTGCCTCGTCACGCATCCAGAACACGCCGATGGCACGGGCGTTGATGTGGCAGCCCGGGAAGGTCGGCTCCTCCAGCATCACCAGCACGTCGAGCGGGTCGCCGTCTTCACCGAGGGTCTCGGGGATGAAGCCGTAGTCGGTCGGGTAGGTCGTCGCGGTGAAGAGGTGGCGATCGAGCCACACAGCCCCGGTCTCGTGGTCGATCTCGTACTTGTTGCGCGATCCCTTGGGGATCTCCACAACCATGTCGAAGGTGGCGTCGTTCTCGTCGCTGTTCACTCTCGTATTCTGCCGCCACCGAGGGCGACCCGCGCGTCGGTGGACCCCCCGCTACCGCCGCGAGGTGGTCGACGAAGCGCGCGTGGCAGCGGGGCGCCCCCGAGGGGGTGCCGGCGCGCAGGCCGCTGTCGGCGTGCTCGTGGGCATGTGCCTCCTCACCGGCATCGCCCTGGCGTGGTTCTGGTGGGAAACGGAAGGTGCGTGGCACAGCGTGCCGGCGCTGAGCGCCGAGGTCGACGACGACCTCGCCATCGCCGTGAGCGTCGGATGCATCGACGGGGAGATCCGGGCGTCGGTCGCGGAACGGGCCGACCGCGTGCTCGTGATGGTCGAGATCCGCGGCGAGCGCAGCGACAACGACTGTCTGCACGGTGTCGGAGTCACGCTGCCCGAGCGACTCGCCGGGCGCGAGCTGATCGACTGGCACACGGGCGACCCGATCTCCACCGGCTGACCACGGCCGCCGGAGCGGAGCGGCGCCGCGGCGGCTACTTCGGCTTGGTCACCGTCCAGCCGCGGCGGCGTACCTCCAGTACCAGCGACTTCGTCGACGCGGTGCGCAACACGCGCTCGCTCTCGGTCAGCGGCTCCGACCCGGCAGGCTTCGCCGGGGCCTTTGGTTCGGGCGTGGGCGCGGTCTCCGGCTCGGACGTCGCCTTCGACGCCTCGTATTCCGCGGTCTGGAGCTGATCGATGAACTCGGCCGCTTCGTCGGCGGTGAACTTGCCGCCGGCCTGACGTTGCGTGAACCCCATCGGGCCGCGGGCGTCGCGGAAGTCGGCGTGACCGGCATTGTTCAGCAACTCGAGCAGGTCCTTGACCTGACGCCCCGACGCCGAGGGTCCCGTGCTCTGCCCGAACGCCATGCTGCAGTCTGCCGCCCCGTCGAGGACGGTGCCCCGGCGCGGCGGATTATTCGGACTCACCGTCCGGAGCGACTGGTACCGTCGCCCGGATGCATGCAGTGGTGGCGGACGGTCTGACGAAACGTTTCGGGGAGACCACGGCGCTCGATGGTCTCGATCTGGAGGTCCCGGCGGGAACGGTGCTCGGGCTGCTCGGCCCGAACGGCGCCGGGAAGACCACCTCGGTTCGGATCCTGACGACGCTGCTGCGGCCCGACGAGGGCCGGGCGTTCGTCGATGGGATAGATGTCGTCGCCGACCCGGCCAAGGTCCGAGCGCGTATCGGCCTCACCGGGCAGTACGCCGCAGTGGAGGAACGGCTCACTGGCCGCGAGAACCTCGAGCTGATGGGTCGCTACTTCCACATGAATCGAGCCTCGGGCACGGCCCGTGCCGACGAGCTGCTCGAGCGGTTCGATCTCGTCGAGGCCGGCGACCGGGTGGCCAACACCTACTCGGGCGGCATGCGTCGTCGGCTCGACATCGCCATGAGTCTCGTGGCTCGACCGTCGGTGCTGTTCCTCGACGAGCCGACCACCGGGCTCGACCCGCGGTCCCGTCTGGCGATGTGGTCGCTCATCGAGGCGCTCGAGTCGGAGGGCACCACCGTGCTGTTGACGACCCAGTACCTCGAGGAAGCGGATCTTCTCGCCGACTCGATCGTGGTGATCGACCGCGGCCGCAAGATCGCCGAGGGCACCGCCGACGAGCTCAAGGACCAGATCGGCGGCGACCGCATCCGGGTCTCGATCGCGAACCAGGCCAACGTCGAACGGGCGCAGGCCGCGCTCGCGCCGTTGGCGACCGGCCGCGTCGATGTCGACCCCGACTCGCCGCTGACCATCACGGCGCCGATCCCCACCGGCGGCGGGGTCATTCCCGACGCGATCCGGGCGCTCGACGCGGCCGGCGCGAGCATCGTCGACATCGAGGTCCGCCGGCCGACCCTCGATGATGTGTTCCTGACGCTCACCGGCCACGCAGCCGAGACCGAGGAGGTCGAGTCGTGACGTCTGCCGACTTCGTCCAGCCCAAGGGGATTCGCTCCGGGCTGCAGGACGCTCTGACCGAAGCGGGCCGCCACCTGCGGGTGATCCCCCGCAACATCGAGCTGCTGATCTTCGCGTCGGTGCAGCCGATCATGTTCGTGCTCTTGTTCGCCTACGTGTTCGGCGGCTCGATCGAGGTGCCCGGCTACCGGAACTACTACCAGTACCTGATGCCGGGGATCTTCGCCCAGACCGTCGTGTTCGGGTCGGCGTTCACGTCGATCGGGCTCGCGGAGGACCTCACCAAGGGGTTCATCGATCGTCTGCGGTCGCTCCCGATCTCGCAGTCGTCGGTGCTCATCGGCCGCACCCTGTCGGACCTCGCCAGAAACGTCTTCACGTTCGTGATCATGCTGATCGTGGCGTTCCTCATCGGCTTCCGGTTCGAGGGGTCGTTCGTGGGCGCCATGGCCGCGACTGCGATCCTTCTGGCCTTCAGCTACGCGCTGAGCTGGGTTCAGGCCCTGATCGGTCTGTCGGTGAAGTCCGTGGAGGCGGCCAACTCGGGCGGGTTCATCTGGATGTTCCCGGTCACGTTCGTGTCGTCGGCGTTCGTTGCGACCGACACGCTCCCCCGTCCCCTGCAGGTCTTCGCCGACGCCAACCCGTTCACGGTGGTGACCAACGCCTCCCGGGCGCTCTACAACGGCAACCCGGTCGGCAACGACCTCTGGTACGCGCTCGCGTACTCCGTCGGGATCACCGTCGTCTTCGCCGCATTGTCGACCCGGAAGTTCGCCTCCACCTCTGCGTGAGTTCGGCCGGACGATTCAGAAGAACTGGTCGATCAGGATGGCATTGCCGTCGGGGTCGACCAGCGTGATCGACGCCGCACCCTCGGTGGACTCCGGATCCACCCGGCTCGTGAGCGCGGTGTTCGCCGCGTCCAGCGTTCGCTGGATCTCGCGGACGTCGGTGAACGCCTCGATGCGTTCCATCCGGTTCGTGAGGCCGGGATTGAAGGTCAAGATGTTGCCCTCGAACATCCCGTGGAACAGCCCGATCGTGGTTTCACCGTTCTTGAGGATCAGATAGTCGGCCTCGGGGTCACCTCCCGAGACGACGAAGCCGAGCTGCTCGTAGAAGCGGCGCGAACGGTCGAGATCAGCGACGGACAACGAGATCGAGAACGCCCCGAGTTCGAGTTCGCCGGGCAGGGAAGAGTCCGCGGAGGGGATCGTCGGAAGGTCGAAATCGCTCATGGGCCCGAAACTAACCCGGTGCCGAGACCTCTGCGATGCGCCCACATCGCGGTGGATGTGGGTGGTGGGTCCCCCGCCACCCAGACAACGTCAAGTTCGCTTTACGGAAAGTATCCTTGACATATAGACAAGCGACCTTTACTTTCCTGGTCATGAAGCACACGAACGACACGACGAACGCCGCCTCGGGAAGCCGCGGTCCGAGGTTGAGCACGGCCGACAAGCACCAGCGCGACAGCTACCTCCGGGAGTTCCTCCCGGCCATCGCGCTCTTCGGCATCCTGCAGGCGATTGTCGAGATCACCGTCGACGAGAACACCACGGGAGCGCGGCTCTGGGTGCTGCTCCCGGTGCTGCCGATGATCGGCGTCGCCGTCGCCCTCTACCGCGCCGTCCAGCGGGCCGACGAATACGGCCGCATCGTGATGCTCGAGTGCATGGCCCTCGGCTTCGGTGCGGCGATGATCACCGCGATGGCGCTCGGGTTTCTCGGAGGTATCGGTTCGACCTGGGCCTGGGGCGGGTGGCTGGTCTTCGGTGCCGGCATGACGACGTGGGGTCTGACACTGCTCGTTCGGGGGATCCGCTGATGGAGAACCGGCTGAGGGAACGCCGGGCGATCAACGGATGGAGCCAGGCCCACCTCGCCGACCTGCTCGGCGTGAGCCGGCAGACGGTCAACGCACTCGAGAAGGGTCGCTACGACCCCAGCCTGCCCCTGGCCTTCCGTCTGGCCCGGGTCTTCTCCTCCCCCATCGAGGACCTGTTCACGCCGAGCGAGGAAGACCTCGGCACCACCAACGCGGCATCGACCGCCACGGGCTGACCGCCCGGCCATCGGAGGTGTTCGACTCGACGCGGCGCGGTGCCGGCGCGCTCACGATGGCTCCCTGGGGAGCCGTCGGTGTTCCGTCGGTCGCGCTGGTAGCTCACTCACCATGCGCGTCGCCGTCGGCTTCACCCCTGGGCCCGTTCGCCTTTGGCAGCCTTGGCCACGATCGTCTCGACCCGTCGCTCCCTGGTGTCGGGCTTGACCGCGCTGATCACCCACCAGAGCATCGCCTTGCGAGCGGTCGGAGGGAAGGCGTCCCAGGCGCGGCGCGCCGCGGGGTCGGCATCGAGCCGAGCGGACAGGTCGTCGGGTTCGATGAGGTCCTCCACGGGATCGAGGATGGTCCACCAGCCGTTGGCCTTCGCGGCGTCGACGGCGCGACGACCCGCGTCGGTCATCAGCCCGGCCGCCTCCATCTCCGTCACCCGCCGGCGGTTCAGCCGGGTCCAGGAGCTCTTCGGTTTCCGAGGCGTGACGAGCTGCAGTCCTCGCTCGTCGTCGAAGAGATTCACGGTCGAGTCGATCCAGCCGAAGCAGATCGCCTCTTCGACCACCTCGGGATACGGGCACGCGGGTCTGCCGGTGACCGTCCTCCACGAGCACAGCCAGACTCCGGGCGCCGTGGCGTGGTTCCCCGCGAGCCAGGCCCGCCATTGCGCCCGCGACTCGGCATGGTAGATCGGGAAGCCGAACTTCCAGGTCGCGGGGTGCGAGGAGGACGAACGCGGCACCGAGGTCATCGCCGCCAAGAGTAGAGGCCGCTGCTGACTGGCCGGCGACCCGAGCTGCCGGTGCGAACCAGGGCGACGCTCTCCGCATCGTCGGAACCCCAGCGATGCCGTTCAGTATCAACTGTTCAGAGCGGTGCCCGGGGTGAGATTTGAACTCACACGCACCCGAGGGTGCCGGGGGGTTTAGGCAGGCCGAGGACCGTCCGCCTGGTACGAGCTGGTCCTAAACGTGCTGGTCAGCGCGTTGCCGGGTCCACCGGCTGCGCTGCGATCCGCCTGGATCCGAGCGGTTCGCGACTATTTGGCGACTACTTCGCGCTGCCGGCGTTGGCGTCGGGCCGTAGTACCCGCCTGGTACGGTCGGTTCGTGGCCGAACGCAAGATCTGGAGCGCCGCCGAGCTCGAGCAGATGAGCCCCAATGAGCGCGACGCGATCGTGCGGGCGGGGTTCGAGACCGACCTCACGAAGGTCTCCCCTGACCTCCTCGAGCGCGCACGGCGAAAGATCCAAGCGCACATCGCATCCAACGAGGGCACCCAACCGGCCCAACCGTGACCCGCCGCCACGTCCGCGTCGACGCCAGCTTCTTCGACGACCTCGACGCCCAGCTCGGACCAGACCGCGGACCCAACGGCGAGCCGTCTAGCACCGACCTCTTGGTCATGGATCTTCCCTCGATCGTCGACCGCTTCGCCGAGGACTTCGACACGCTCGCCGTCGCCTACCCAGGTCGAGACGACTATCGCGTCCTCATCACGACCGGGACCCTCGTCGCGACCGCCGTCATCATCGGCCAACTCGTCGCCGACGACACGGTCGTACTGCTGGGCATCGACATCGAAGTCGCCTAGCCAGAGGACGAAGACTCCGGTTGAGAGCCGCCGATATGTAGGTCGGATTCCGCGACTTCGCCCACGCTGAATGCCGGATAGCGCGTTGGTTCGGGACTCCGACCGCCAATGTGTTCTGAGCGGCTGGGCGGTCCGATCGGGCACGAGGCCGCTCGAGAAGTGGCCCATTCCATGGAGTCGTAGCCTTCATGTCATGACCATCGAGGTGCACGGTGATGTCGAGGACGGCTATGGCGCTGTTGCTGACGAGTTCAGGCGGAACTTCGTCGAGCGCAAGGAGTTGGGCGCAGCCTGCGCGATTGTCCGTGACGGCGAGCTCGTGGTCGACCTCTGGGGCGGATACCGGGACAAGAAGCGCACGAAGCAGTGGCAGCGGGACACGCTGGTCACGGTCTGGTCGACCACCAAGGGCATGTCTGCCACCGCGATGGCGGTCGCTCACAGCCGCGGGCTCTTCGACCTCGAAGCTCCCGTCGCCAGCTACTGGCCCGAGTTCGCGCAGTCCGACAAGGAGACCATCACGGTGCGCCAGCTCCTTGAACACGAGGCCGGACTCGCGGTCATCGACCAGCCGCTCGACCTGGAGACCGTCGGTGATCCCGACGCTCTCAGCGCCGTGCTCGCAGCACAGAGGCCGTCTTGGTCGCCGGGTTCGGCGCACGGCTACCACGCGCAGTCACTCGGCTGGTACGAAAGCCAACTGCTCCGTCGGGTCGACCCCGATCGTCGAACCATCGGCCGCTACTTCGCTGACGAAGTCGCCACCCCGCTGGGCATCGAGTTCTACATCGGCTTGCCGTCGTGGCTACCCCGTGAACGTGTCGCTACGTTCGTCGGCGGCAGCAAGGCTGGCATGGCGTTGCACTTTCGAGAGGTTCCGTTCGCTGTTCTGCGACGGATGATGAACCCGCGAAGCATGACCTTCAAGGCGTTCACGAATCCACGAGCGCTGACCAAGTTGCCCGATATCAACAAGCCAGGTCTGCTCGAGATCGAATTGCCGTCGGTGAACGGGACAGGCACCGCTCGGGCGCTGGCAACCGTGTACGGCGACCTCGCAACCGGCGGTTCCAGGCTCGGGCTAGACCCCGAAACGATCGCCGAACTCGAGCGCCCCCAACGACCGGAACCCGATCTGGTCTTCGGGATTGAATCCGCGTTCCGATTTGGCTTCATGAAGCCGTTCCCCATCCTCCCCTTCGGGTCATCCGACAGGGCATTCGGCCACACCGGGTCAGGCGGCTCGTTCGCCTACGCCGATGCCGACTCTGGAGTTGGGTACGCATACGTCATGAACCGCAACGGGTACGGGCTGCCGACCGACCCACGCGAGGTCGCCCTGCGCGAGACGCTGCAACGAGTGATCTCCTGAAAGTCACCCACCGAGCGGGCCGACGAGTCGCCGACCGAGGTCGCCCATATCGGATTGAGCACAACGTGGGGATCCCCGCTCCTCATCGGCACCTCGCGCGCTCGGCTGGCCGCTCCTGAACGCCGGGGTCATCGGCGCGGACCACACTGGTCAGGATGGATCGGATATTGGTGTTTGGCCGCGGTGGTGCGGGGAAGTCGGTGTTCGCACGTGCCCTCGGGGCGAGAATCGGTGCCGAGGTCATCGAGCTCGACAAGCTGTTCTGGAGCGACAGCCTCGAGCCGTTGACAGCTGAGGCCTGGGTCGAGCGGCAAGCGTCTCTGGCCGCGGAGCGTCGCTGGGTCATGGATGGAGACCTCGGACCCTACGACGTTCTCGAACCTCGCCTTCGACGCGCCGACACCGTGGTCGTGCTCGATCTGCCGCTTTGGCTCTGTGTCTGGCGGGCATGGCGACGCGGGCGCGAACGCAGAGACTTCTGGGCCTGGACTCTGCGATGGCGACGGGCGAGCCGGTCAAAGATCCTCCAGGCTGTCAGCGATATCGCTCCTGAAGCCGACCTCGTCGTGCTCACCGACCGCGGCGCTGTCGAGCGCTGGCTGTCGGAACTCGATTCCTAAGAGAACGGAGCCGCCCAGATCGACGAAACAGCCGAGGGCAGCGACGCGCCCCTGATCGGCGCATATCGGACTGGAGACTCCGCTACAGATGACAGCAGCGCTCACCGCAGCGCCAGCCCGCTCCAGCTTCTGCCAGCTCCCTGCGGCCGTCAGCACCCAGCCGTGGCTGCCGGCCCCAGCATCTACTGCCCGCCAGGAAAGCGCCGAGACACATCTGGAGCACGCGAGCGCCCGGAACACCCCGCCGACACAGCGCCTCCATCGCCAAGTGCCGACCTCCGTGTTTCCCTCCCCGACCGAGCAAGCCGCGATGAAGGTCCTCTACCTCGTCGCCACTACGACGAAGCACCGTGAGAACATGACCGGCAGGATCAACGGCTGGAAGGCCATCTTGAACAGGCTCACCGTGCATACGGCGACCGCATCGCCCAGATCAGTGCGATGACCGCATGAGCCCCACCACAGAAAATCCGACAGACCCGGGCCAGCGGTCGAAGGTGAGGTCCAGCCAGTCCGTTCGCCGAAGCCGCTCGGCAGGGAGCCCAGCTGCGTGCGACGATGTCGGCCGTGACGTTGATGTCGATTCTTGCCGACCACGAAGGCTTGTATGAGATGTCGAGGATGGGACGCGCTGGCCTCGTGGCTGCGCTGATGGCCATCGCTGCAGTTGTCGCCTATCGATGGGCCAGCCCTGCCGGAAGTCGTCCATGGGCGTCCGCTGCGGGCCGGCTGGCCTCGGCAGGCCTGGCGGTCGCCGCCGTGACGATCGGTCTCGGCCTCATTCCGAGGGAGGCCTCGCGCGGCTACATCATCTGCGGACCGCCCTTGAACTTGCCGGATTCACTGCCGGCCTTCACGAACGCGGGTGCGGATTGGGCCGACTCGGTTCACTGCAATGAACTGATGCAGGCACCGATGTGGTGGCTCGTCCTCGGGCTCCTGGGATCGGCCGGACTCTTCCTCGCCGCGAGGCTGACGTCTGGGGCGAGATCGTCGATCGATCAAACGCTGTCGCCGGTCGTGGACCGGCCATCGGCGGACTCGGGAGCCGCGTAGTCAAGCAACGAGGCAACCTCCTCGGCGGCGTCGCGATCGAGTGCTGGGGCGACGTGGGAGTAGAGGTCGAGCGTCACGCCGACAGTGGCGTGGACGAGGCGTTCGGACATCACCTTGGGGTGCACGCCCGCCCGGAGGCCGATCGTGGCGTAGGTGTGGCGCAGGTCGTGCAGCCGGATCCGAGGAAGGTCGCAGCGGTCGGCGAGCCGGCGGAACGTCTTGCTCAACTGATCGGGGTGTAGCGGCCGCCCGTCGTCAAGCGTGAACACGTGGCCGTCACCAACCCAGACTGGCCCCAGCGCCAGGCGGACGTTCGTCTGCTCGGTCTTGTGGGCTCGGAGAACGCCAACCGTCGCCTTGTCCAGCGACACCCGCCGTCGGCTCTTCGGGGTCTTGGTCGTTCCATCGATCACGATCGGGCCGGCCGTCGTCCGAGTCGTCACCACGAACAGTTCAGCGGTCTCGAGGTCGACGTTGTCCCACCGGAGCCCACACACCTCGCTGCGGCGCAGACCGGTGGTGGCGAACAGCACCATCGCGGCGTAGAGCGGATCATCGGCCGCCGACCGCAGGAACGAACTCAGCTCATCGGGAGTCCACGTCGGCCACTCGGCTTTGACGTCGGACGGCGCCTTGGCGGCAGCCGCCGCGTTGCGGTTCACCAGCCCGAGACGCTCGGCATCGCCCAGCGCTCGGCGCAGAACCCCATGCGCGTTGCGGGCCGTCTTGCGGGCCCGCCCCTCGTCGATCAGTCGCACGTAGGCCTTCTCGACCGCCAGCGGCGTCAGGCGCTGCAGGCGCACGCCTCCGATCTCTTCCGCGATCAGACCGGCCGAGCGCCGGTAGCCGACCATCGTCGTTGCTCGCAGGTCGACCGCTGCTCGATCAAGCCACTCGTCGAGGTACTCGCCGACAGTGACATCGTTGCGATCGACGTGGACACCGTCGTCGATGTCGACCAGCACTCGGTTGAGCGCACGACGGGCGTCGCCCTCCGTGCCGAAGCCGGCCTTGGTCGAGTAGCGACGCCGCCCGGTCTCGGCTCGGGGCAGCTCGACTCGATAGCGCCAGCCCTTCCCGTGGCGCTCCGGTCTGAACCCAGAATCGAAGGAAGCTCGATCAACCAAGAACGGCACGATATACCTGTTCAGAACGGTGCCCGGGGTGAGACTTGAACTCACACGCACCCGAGGGTGCCGGGGGGTTTAAGCCCCCTGCGTCTGCCGATTCCGCCACCCGGGCCTGCGGGCACCGTACCCGTCAGAAGAGCGTGGCGACGTCGTGGTCGGTGCAGGCGAGAGCGAACCGTTCGACGTTGGCGTTGATGATGTCGACGGGCTGCATCTGGGTCGGACACAGGAACCAGAGCAGGCCGTGGAGGAAGTGGCGCCGATAGGTGAGCCATGCGTCGTCCCAGCCCGGCGGGTCGGCGACGCCGTGGGCCCCGAGCCCGGCCAGGTAGCCCTCGAGCAGGGCGACCTCGTGGGCGCGGCGATCGTCGGGGCTGAGCGCGCCGGCCAGGAAGTAGCAGACTTCGCGGGCCCAGTGGCCGGCCTTGACCCCGCCCCAGTCGAGGAACGCCGCTCCCCCATCGGCGGTGACGAACGTGTTGCCGAGGTGGGCGTCGCCATGGCAGAAGGCCAGGGGACGCTGGGTGTCGAGGCGCCACAGTTCCTCGACCATCGGACGACTCCGCTCGCGGTCGCGGAACGCCGCCGGCACGTGCACGCCGGTCGGCCCGTCGATGCAGGACTCCCAGTAGCCCTCGGCCATGAGGATTGCGCCGAGGGCGTTCGAGCCTTCGAAATCGGGGATGCCGGGCACCCGGCCGTCACCCCACCAGCGGGCATGGAGGCTCGCGAGCTGGGCCAGGCCGTCGGCCACGAGTTCCACCGACCAGGGCGCTCTCGGGTCGGTGATCGTCCCGCCGGAGTCGACCACGTCCTCCATCACCACGACCCCGTGTTCGTCGTCGTGGACGGCGGCATAGGGCTGTGGCGTGACCACGTCGACCTCGGGTTGGCCCACCGCGTAGAACACGGCCTCGGAGCGCACCGAGGTGGGGATGCCGTGATCCTCGAACGCCGCCTTCAGATACAGCGAGGCCGGGACTCCGTGAGGGTTCGCCGCGTAGTCGACAGCCAGACGCACCTTGGTCAGCGAACCGTGGATCACCTGTTCGACCGCCACCGACGACACGACCGTCTCCGGTCGCCCCTCCGACAGCGCAGCGGTCAGCCATTCGGCGGTCACACCATCGAGGTCACCGGGAACATGCACCATGAGGTCGATGCTTCCATTCGTGAGCGCGGCCGTCGATTCGCCGGCGACGGTTCAGCTGACCGAGCGGGCCGGTCCCGAGCCGCGCACGACGAGCACGGAACACTCGCCATCGGCCAGCACCTGCTCAGCGGTGGTCCCGAGCTCGGACGATCCGGCGCTCACATCGCCGGCCCCCATGACCACGAGGTCGGCCCGGTAGAGGTCGGCGAGCGCAAGGATCGATCGGCCGGGACTTCCGTCGACGAGGTGCACATCGCCGACATCGTCACGGTCGAACAGCAGCTCGTCGAGCGACTGCCGATGGGCCCACTCGACCGCAGACACGATGTCGGACTCCGTCTTGTGGTCGAGACGATGGTCGGCGGCGCGCGCCAAGAGCTCGAGGTGACCGGTCTGCCACGCGTGCATGACCCGCACCCGGCCCCCGTGCAGCTCGGCCTGAGAGCTCGCGAGATCGAGAATCAGTCGGTTGAGTTCGGCATCGGCATCGAGATCGAGGGCGGCGAGCACACACGAGCCCTCGAATCCCGGGCGCAGCAACCAGACCGGGCAGGGCGCGCCCCGCACGATTCGGAGCGAGGCGGCCGCACTCTCGACGCTGCGATCCGCGGCGACGATCACGAGGTCGTGCCCACCCGACTCGACCGCGTCCGCGGCGATCGCCGACAGCGACCCGACGGCGACCTCGACCGTCACCGACGACGCGTCGATCCGTTCGACCCAGTCGACCAGGCGCTGCTCGACCGCGGAGATGGCACGGTCCAGCAGGTCGGCGACACCGGCGGCGTCGGCGGCCTGCTGTTCGACATCGCTGAGCGGTTCGAGATGGCCGAGCACCCGCACGTCGGCCCCGGAGGCCTCGCCCAGTGCAACCGCCTCGGTCAACGCGGCCGGCGGTTCGACCGCGGTCGTCACCGGGACCACCAGGATTCGCCGAAACCGTCGCATGCGCACTCCTGTTCGCAGGGGATTGCGACAGAGTAACGGCCACACTCCGACGGTCCCCAGGGGTGCGCCCCGACTCAGATTCGACCGGCACGAACCGAAGCTGCGGCGTGTCCCGCATCCGCCTGATCGTCGGTTGGCTCCGCCCGAGCCTTCCCGAAACGACTGCGGAGGTGCGCGCCTCGGTGGATCGAACGTTGGCCGACACGGCGCTGCGACTCAACGTCGTGGTCGCCACCCTTGCCCCGCTGACCGCGCTCAGCTGGGTGGTTCTCCTGTGGGGACACGCCGACCACGCCCGGCTTCTCGGCTGGTTGGGGATGGTCACGGCCACGTCGGTGATGATGCTGCTGGTCGTCGTCCGCTACCGCGGCAACCGCAGCCGGGCCGAGGCGGCGGCGACCGAACTCGCCGCGGTGCTGTTCGTCGCCGGGTGCGCATGGGGATCGCTCGGTGCCCTCGTGGTGCCGGACACCGACGCCTGGCGCTCGGTGATCGGGATGATGCTGCTCTCGACCCTGGCCGTCAACGCCATCTTCACGGCATCGGTGCCACGCATGTTCTGGGCGTTCCAACTGCCGGTCGCCGGCATCGGTGCCGTCGCGTTGATCCAACAGGGCGGCGGCGTGAGCCGGACCGTGGGCTTCATCGTGCTCTACGCCCTTCCGTTCAGCGCTGTGCTGGCATTCATCAACCGAGGAGCTGACGAGCGCGCGGCGTACTACGCCGCGGTCAACCTCGAGACCACCGCCCAGCTGCGGGAGCTCAACGCCCGCCTGGCGCACGAGGCCGCACACGACCCGCTGACGGGCATGGCCAACCGGCAGGAGTTCGGTCGGCGACTCGCGGAGGCGGTGGACGAACACCCGCGTGAGGTCGCGGTGTTGTTCATGGATCTCGACCGCTTCAAGGAGATCAACGACGAGTTCGGGCACGCGACCGGCGACGCCGTCATCCAGCTGGCGGCCCGACGCATTCTCGGCCGGCTTCGCCCGCACGACATCCTGGCCCGGTTGGGCGGCGACGAGTTCACCGCCGTCATTCCCGGCGCGGAATCCCCCGCCGATGTGGAGCGCATCGCCGAGCGCATCCTCGAGGGCTTCGAGGAGCCGTTCGAGTCGGGCGGACGGGAACACCGCCTGGGCATCAGCATCGGGATCGCGTTGCCCGACGAGCCGACGTCGGCGGAAGCACTGCTCCAGATGGCCGATGCCGCCCTCTACGACGCGAAACGGGCCGGCCGCGGACGCTTCGAGACACACGGTTCGGGCCCGGACTCCTCCGACGCGCTCGCCTGAGCGGCCGGATCCTCCACCGCCAGCCAGAGTGCGGCGCGGGCCCGGTCGGCCTTCGTTCCCGACAGGTCGTTGGCGGCGACGACGCCCTCGATCATGTCGGCCAGCACCGCCGACCACGGTCGCCCCTTGAGCCGCACCGCGACCGACGGGACGCCTCGCCGCCGTCGCAAGGTGCGCGACACCCCCTCGATGCCGGGCGGCGAGCGGAACCCGGGCACGACCAGATCACGAAGACGCGCGGCCTGCCCGAGGCTCCGGGCGGCGTTGGCGAACTTCAAAGACGTGGCCTCCATGGCGGTCATACTGCCGAGGCCGTGTGACAGTCACGGGCAGTGGCGACGATCGCGCGGACCGGCCCGAAACGTCCCCGCGGGGACGTCCCCGCGGAGACGTCGCCGCGTGTGCAACAGTGCCCGGGTGGAGACACCGGTCGAGCTGAACCCCGCGCAACAAGACGTCCTCGCCCAGCTCGGCGCCAACCGCGACGAACGTCCCCGCTTCGACGCCGTTCTGCGGCATCAGCTCCGCCGCGAACTCGAAGACGGGCTCGCGCCGCTCGTCGAGCTCGTCGACCAACGCAAGGACGCGAAACCCGGCGACAACATGTTCGTCTCCAAACACATGCTCGGCCGCATCATGGGCTGCGAACGCCGCTTCCTCGCCGAGGAAGCCGAAGAGTTCGCGTGGTCGGTCCCGATCGCGCGCGGGACCATCGCCCACAAGGCGATCGAGCTCAGCATCCACTGGCGCCGTGAACCCGAGCCGCTCGTGCTCGTCGACGAATCGATCAGCCGCCTCTCCGAAGGCATCGACGGGCTCGCCGACTGGCTCCAGCAGGCGACCGAGGTCGAGCGGGCCGAACTCCGAGCAGAAGCCAACGATCGCGTCGTCAAGTTCCTCGAGTGCTTCCCACCGCTCAAGCCCGGCTGGCGGCCGGCCACCGAGAGCCGCCTCCGGCTCGAGATCCACGACCGCTTCGTGCTCAGCGGCAAGGTCGACCTGGCGCTCGGCCAGGCCGAAGGCGACGTCGCCGGCAAGGTGCTGATCGACCTGAAGACCGGCGGGTTCGCCCCCCAGCACCTCGACGACCTCCGGTTCTATGCCCTGCTCGAGGCGATCCGCCTCGGCACGCCACCCCGTCGCCTGGCCACCTACTACCTCGACCAGGGCCGCTTCCTCCCCGAGGACGTGACCGAGAATCTCCTGTTCTCCACCGTCGCCCGCATCACCGACGGCATCGCCCGGGTCCTCGACCTGACCTCGGGCGGCCGACCGGCCACGACCGCGCCCGGCCCGGCCTGCCGCTGGTGCCCGGCCAAGGCCGACTGCGACGACGGTCAGCGCTACCTCAGCGACGAGGACGACGACCCGGGCTGGTAGCCGTCCTCGTCGCTGAGGTGGCGCTGCCTACGTGGTGTGGACCTCGTCGTCGAGACCCTCGAGTCGACCGGTGACGGTGAGGACCACCGCGACGACGATGAGCACGGCACCGGCCACCACGAAGGTCTCACGGGCCCCGACCCGTTCGATCGCCTGACCGAGCGCGAGCTGACCGAGCGGGTTCGCGATGAGCAGCGTGGTCAGATAGACCGACAGCACCTTCGCCCGCACCGACTCGTCGACTTGCAACTGGATCGACGTGTTGAGCGTGGACGCCGACGCGATGTGGGCCATGCCCATCAGGAACAGGCCGCCCTGGGCGAGCAGGAATGTCGGGGCGACACCCGCGACCACGATGCCGATGCCGTAGAGCACGAGCGCGTACTGCTGGATCACCGATCGCTTCGTGAACTTCGCCACCCAGGCCACGCCCGGCGACGCGATGACGGCGCCGAGCCCCGCCGCGAACAGCATCTGGGCGAAGCCGGCCTCGACCTCGAAGACCTCTTCGGCGAGCGCGACGGACATGGTCTGGCTGGCGAGACCGAAGAAGCCGATCAAGGTGACGGTGCCGATCGCCGTGATGATGCCGGGGCGGGTCCGGGCGAACCGGAACGCAGCGATGAACTCGCGCAGCGGACGCATCCGCTGCGACCGATCACGATCGACGTAGGGAACCGAAACCGCCAGCAACGCCACGATGATCGTCGCGAAACTCACGGCGTTGACCAGGAACGCCCACCCGGGACCCCACACCTTGATCACGACGCCCGCACCGAGTGGGCCCAGAAGGCGGGCCAGGTTGAACTGGGCGCTGTTCAACGTGATGGCGCTCATCATCGTGTCGCGCGGGACGAGATCGGCGACGAAGGCCTGCCAGGCCGGCAGGTTCAGCCCCGCGGCGGCGCCGGCCAACACCGAGGCAGCGACATACGCGGTCGGCGAACGGACCCCTCCGAACCACATAGCGACGAACATCAGGCTCGCCACGGCCTGCAGCGTCTGCGTGACGATCAGGATGTTGCGCCGCTGGTAGCGGTCGGCGATGGCCCCGGCGAGCGGGCCGAGAAGCGCAGTCGGCAAGAGCTGTGCGAAGCCGGCGAGACCGACCCACGCGGCGCTGTCGGTCAGCTCGTAGATGACCAGGGGCACGGCGACCGCCTGGAAGAACCGGCCGGCGTTGGAGACGATCGCAGCGAGCCAGACGATCAGGAAGTTGCGGTGCCGCAGCGCCGCGAAGATGCCGGGCACCGCTGCGCTTTCCTCGGGCCCGCCCTCGGCTCTCGTCACGACCTCTTCCGACACCGCCTCACCGTACGGCCGAGCTGCCAGAATGCCAGCCATGTCCCTCATCGAGACCGAAGTCCGAGACCGCGTCGGCATCCTCACCCTCAACGATCCCGACAAGCGCAACGCCATCACCCTGGCGATGAACGACGAGATCGCCGACGTGCTCGACGCATGGGAGGCCGACGACGGCATCGGCGCGATGGTCGTCACCGGCGCGGGCAAGGGCTTCTGCGCCGGCGCCGACCTCGACGACCTCCTCGCCGAGCAGGGCGAAGCGGGGATGAAGAAGATCTACGAGGGCTTCCTGCGCATCGCCCACACCTCGCTGCCCACCATCGCCGCGGTCAACGGTGCCGCGGTCGGCGCCGGCTTCAACATGGTCCTGGCCTGCGACATCGTCCTCGCCGCCCGCGAACGGGCCCGGTTCGACTCCCGCTTCCTCCAGATCGCCCTGCATCCGGGCGGCGGCCACACCTGGCGCCTGCGCTCGATCGTGGGGCGCCAGACCACCATGGCCATGGTGCTCTTCGGCGAGGTCGTGCAGGCCGAAGAGGCCAAAGAACTCGGGATCGTGTGGAAGGTCGTCGACGACGAGACCCTGATCGACGACGCCGTCGCCCTCGCCGCCGTCGCCGCCGGGCAGGGCAAGGAACTCAATGCCCGCACCAAGGCATCGATCCTCACCCTCGACACGGTGTCGGAGTCCGACGCCGCGGTCGACCACGAGCTCTGGCCCCAGCTGTGGTCGATGGAGCAGGGCGACTTCCGCGAGCTCGTCGCCCGCCTCCAGGCGAACATCAGCTCCAAGAGCTGACCGGCAGCGTGGCGCTCGACATCGACGAGGAGACCGGCCTGGTTCGCCGGCCCGCACCGAACCCGTACCCGTTCGGGTCGAGCCTCCTCACCGACCTCGTTCCCGAGCGCCCCGACGACCCCGACCGCCTCGCCCTGATCGACGGCGACCGGACCTGGAACCGGCTCGCGCTGAGCGACGACGCCCGACGGGCCGCGGCGGTGCTGCACGACCTCGGCGTGCGGCCCGGCGACCGGGTCGCATGGTCGCTCCCCAACTGCGCCGAGCTCCCCATCGGATTCCTCGGCACCCAGCTCACCGGTGGCGTCTGGCTCGGCATCAACCTGCCCCTCGCCGCGCCCGAGAAGCGCTTCCTCCTCGACGATTCGGGCGCGAGCGTCTTCGTCGCGACCCGCGAGGTGCTCGACGAGGTCGGACACACCCCCGGGCGACGAGACGTCTCGTTCGACGAATGGGGCGCGCTGGTCGGTCGGGCCGATCCCCATGCCGCGCCGGCGATCGACCACGACCCCCATGCGCCGGCGGCGATCGCCTACACCTCGGGTACCACCGGGCGTCCCAAGGGCGCGGTGCACAGCCAGCACAACCTCATGTGGCCGGGGCTCGTCACCGTGGAGCTCCACCCACCCGTCGCCCACGACCGTCAGGGCACACCGCTCGCCCACACCATCCTCAACATGCTGGTGCTCGGCGTGGTGTCGGCGTGGGTCCGCGGCACGACCGGAGTCGTCCTCCACAGCACCCATGCCGCCGAGTTCGCCGCGGAGGTCGAGCGTCACCAGGTCACCCGCACGACGCTGGTCCCCACGATCCTGCACGACCTGGTCCACCGCCCCGAGATCGATCCCGCGTCCCTCCGCTCGCTCGAGAGCATCATCGTCGGCGGGGCCGGGACCCCGGCGCCCCTGCGACGGGCCTTCCGCGAGAAGTTCGGCATCCGGGCCATCAGCGGCTATGGCCTGTCCGAGGCGCCGAGCGGGATCGTGCGCGAATCGGCCGAGGAGGACATCGACGAGGTCGCCGCCGGCTATCCGCTGCCCCTCCTCGGCCTGCGTATCGTTGACGACGACGATCGACCGGTGGCTCCCGGGACCGAAGGCGAGATCTGCGTCCTTCCTGCGACGACCGGCGCGTGGGCGGGCAGCTGGACTCCCACGCTCGGCTACTGGCGTCGTCCCGAGTCGACCCGCGAGCTCCTGCGCGGCGGGGCACTCCACACCGGCGACATCGGCATGCTCGACACCAATGGCCGCTTGACCATCAGCGGCCGCCGGTCTGAGCTGATCCTGCGCGGTGGCGCCAACGTCTACCCCGTCGAGGTCGAGACGGTGATGGCCAACCACCCCCACGTCGCCGAGGTGGCCGTCTACGGGGTGCCCGACGAGCGGCTCGGCCAACGGGTCGCCGCCTCGATCGTCGCCGCCGTCGACGACCCCGATCTCGACGACATCCGCACCCACTGCGCCGAACACCTCGCCGCCTACAAGATCCCCGCCGTCATCGACGTCCGCCCCTCACTCCCCCGCAACGCCATGGGCAAGGTCCACAAACAGGCCCTTCTGTGAGCTTGAACGCCGCTGTCAGCGGCGTTCAAGCTCACAGAACGAAGAGACTGGTCAGTAGTCGATCCACTCGCGGATGAGTTCGTCCTTGCGGGTCTCCCATTCCTCGGAGGTCATGGCGTAGCGGACGTGGTCCTCCCACACGCCGTTGATCTCGAGGTAGCGCTCGGCCGTACCCTCGTTGCGAAGGCGGAGCTTCTCGGCCACCCGCCGACTGGCCGAGTTCCGAGGCACGATCGCCGCCTGGATGCGATGCAGGTTGAGGTCCTCGAACGCGAAACGGGCGGCGACGACGAACGCCTCGGGCGTGTAGCCGTTGCCGGCCATCGCCTCGTCGATCCAGTAGCCGACATAGGCCGACTGGAACGGACCCCGCTGGATCGAGTTGAGGTTGATCTCACCGCCGAACACACCGTCGACGAAGATCCCGAAGCCGTAGCCGCTGCCGAGTTGGCGCTCACGCTGGCGGGCCGAGCAGCGCACACCGAAGGCGTGGGCGTCCTCCACCACGTCGGGCGAACCCGGTAGCCGTGCCGGCTCCCACTTGGTGAGCCAGTCGGTGTTGCGACGCCGCACTTCCTGCCACTTCGCGAAGTCGCCGGCCTCGAGCGGGCGAAGAAGGACTCGGCGTCCAAACAGCGTGGTCACGGCCGGTGATCGTAGGGCAGTCAGGCGTCGAACAGCGAGAATGCCAGGCCGTCGAGGATGTCGGCCTCGCTCACGAGCACCTCCTCGATCCCGAAATAGCGCATGATCCGCACCAGGATGCTCATGCCGGCGACGATCGTGTCGACCCGCCCCGGCTCGAGGCCGGGGTTGTGGGCCCGGTCGGCACGGTTCTCCATCGCCACGGTGCGATACACGTCTTCGGCCGCCTCCTTGGTCAGGCGGAAGTGGTGGACCCGGTCGCGGTCGTACTCGGGCAGACCGATCTCGACCATCGCCGCCGCCGACACCGTGCCGGCCAGGCCGACGAACGTCGCCGCCCCGAACGACTCCGGCATCTCCCGAGCGACGTCGTCGAGATGGGCTTCGGTGATCGAGAGACAGGCGAGCAGCTCCTCGGGCAGCGGCGGATCGGTCTCGATGTACTTCTCGCTGAGCCGCACACAGCCGATGTCGAGCGACATCGCCGATGTCGCCTCGGTCGATCCGAAGGCGAACTCGGTGGAACCGCCACCGATGTCGAAGACCAGGAACGGGCCGTCGGCCGGATCGAGATCGGCCGTCGCTCCCCGGAACGAGAGCCGGCCCTCCTCGAGACCACTGAGCAGCTCGGGGCGGGTGCCCACCACGGCCTCGGCGGCGTCGAAGAACTCGTCGGCATTCGCAGCGTCGCGGGCCGCCGACGTCGCGGTGATCCGCACCCGCTCGACGCCGTGTCGGTCCATGACGGTGCGGTACTCGCGCAGGGCGGCGAGGGTCCGCTCGATCGCGGCCGGGCTCAGGCGGCCGTTGGCGTCGACCCCCTCGCCGAGCTTCGTGATGGTCATCAGCCGTTCGATCGTGGCGGTCCCGTCGTGCACGAGCAGCCGGGTCGAGTTGGTACCGCAATCGATCGCGGCGACAGGAGCGGTCATTCGGAGTCCTCGGTTCCCCGTTCGGAAGGCGCATCGGCACGCGATTCGGCGAGTTGCCGGGCGACCCACCGGCCGACGGGGTCGTCGCCGCCGGCGAGGTACCAGGCGTAGTGGGCATGCAGGCACTTCACCCCGCGGCGGGTGCCGCCGACGCCGTCGGACGGCGCCGGGCCCTGGTGATCGTCCGGGAGCAGGGCGTCGCGTTCGGCGGCGTAGCGGGCGTGGGCAGCCGCGAGCTCGTCGGCGTCGACCGCCTCCTCGGCCCGACGGACACCACCGTCGGCCTCCAGGCGACCGATCTCCTTGCGCACCCGCTCGCCGCACAGCCAATAGAGCGTCGGCATCGGGCGACCGCCGACCAGCAGGGGCGCATTGCGCAGGACGACGGGGTCGCCGGACTCGTCACGGACCACGATCTCGAAGTCGCCGCCCGGCGGTCGGCCGAGCAGCTCCTCGACCCTGGCCCGGTCGGCGGCCGACACGCTCATCGGCGCAACCACCAGCGCACCACCAACACGATCGCGACGATGACGGCGATGCGCTTCAACACGGGCGTGCGGGCCGCGTCCAACAGGTCGATCGCCTCGGGTTCGGGCATCTCGATTCGGCGACGAGCCGACCCGTCGCCATTGGTCTCGGCCCGGGCGGGATCGGTGCGGGTGCCGTCGAGCGCCGCGGCGAGGTTGTCGGCGAACTGCGTCATCAGGTTGGCGCTGACCTCGGGGAGCACGCCCTTGCCGAGTTGGGCGACACGGCCGGTGAGGGTGAGGTCGGTGTCGACCAGCACACGGGTGGTGGTGTCGTTGATCGGTTCGAGCTTGGCGGTCACCAATGCCTCGGCGCGTCCCTCGCCCTGCGCATCGAGGCCCTGTCCGTTGACCACGATCTTGTGGTCGATCGCGTTCTGCTCGACGATGGTCGCCGAACCGGCGAACTCGGTGACGATGCGGCCGAGGCGCACCTTCACCACGCCGCGGTACTCGCCGTTCTCCACCTCGTGCAGATGGGCGCCGGGCAGGCAGGGCGCGATCAGTTCGACGTCGGTGAGCGCCGCCCAGGTCTCTTCGACCGGACGCGCGACGTCGAAGCTGTTGGTCAGCTCCACCGGCGGAGGTCCTCGAGCGTGTCGACATCGGCTTCGTTGCCCTCACACGGCACCGACTCGACCATCTCGGGCCGTTCGCGCATGAGCGCCCGCGCCCCTTCGTCGCCCGACACCGGCAACGAGGACCACATGGCGTCGGTCAGCTTCACGGGCGGACGCTTGCCGTTGCCGAAGTCGGCGGCGGCGATGTCGCTGCCGGCGGCGGCGACGGCCTGCCAGCACTCGGTCGGCACGCCCGGCTGGTCGCCGAGCCCGACGACGATCGTGCGGTGGCCGCGGGAATCGGCGTACATGGTCGCGGCCCGCAACGAGGTGGATTGGCCGTCCTCCCAGCGTTCGTTGTGGAGGATCGTGACGTCGTCGGGCATCACCGGCACGAGGTCGACAGACCCGCTCACCACGATGACCTCGTCGAAACCGGCGGCCCGCGCCGCATCGACCGCGTGCCGCACGATGGGCTTGCCTCGCACGACGGTCAGCAGCTTGTGGTCGGGGCCGGCGAAGCGGCTGCCCGCGCCGGCGGCGAGGATCACCGCCGCAGTCGTGGTGACGGGCGGTACATAGGTCGACATCGCCCCAGTCTGGCGGCCGGTCGGCCCGGTGCCACGCCAACGGGTGACGCGGGCACCGATGACGGGCATAGGGTGCGTCGGATGGACTCGAGCCAGGATCCCACGACGCAGGTCTCGCCCGACCGACCACCGGCGGTCCGGGTCACGATGCTGCTGGCCGATTCGGCCCAGGTGGCCGACGGCAAGCTCTACATCCTCGGCGGCGGCATCACCGCCATGGGGCCACGTCCGCAGCCGATCGGGATCGCCATCCGCATCGAGGTGCCGTGGGACCGCGCCAACGTGCCCCACACCTGGCGGCTCGACCTGCTCGACGAAGACGGCCATCCGCTGACGGTGCGGGAGAAGCCGCTCGTCGTCCACGGCCGCTTCGAGGCAGGACGACCGGCCGGGCTGAAGCCCGGCACCCCCCTGTCGGTCCCGTTGGCGATCAACTTCCCGGCCGTACCGGCGACTCCCGGCAAGAGCTACACGTGGCAGCTCTCGATCGACGGCACGACCCAGGTCGACTGGCGCCAGAGCTTCCACATGCGGGCCGGGGCGAACAACCCGCCGTCGTCGCCTCCCCCGCTGTCGCCTCCCCCCGGCGTCGACCCCGACGACCCCGGCCGCCTCCCCGGACTCGGCTGACGACGGTATCGCCCCTGACACGTGGCAGGCTGGAGCCATGACCACTCGTGTCGACCCCGATGCACTGCGCCCCCACCTGCGGGGCCGCTCGCACGAATACGCATTCGTCGTCGCCCTCACCCTGCTGCCGATCATGATCGTGGCAGCGCCCGGGGTGCTCCCCCGCTTCGTCACCGCCCTCTATGCCACCGCGATCGCCGCACTCTTCGGCATCAGCGCGCTCTACCACCGCGTCGACTGGTCGCCGACGGGCCGGTTGCGGATGAAGCGTCTCGACCACTCGATGATCTTCATCGCGATCGCCGGCACCTACACGCCGCTCGCCGTCTTCGCGTTGTCGTCCGACGTGGCGAAGGTCGTGCTGCCCCTCGTCTGGATCGGCGCGATCGTCGGCATCGTCATCCGCAACATCTGGCACGACGCGCCCAAGCCACTCGCAGCGGCCCCCTATGTCGCCGTCGGATGGGTCGCCGTCTTCGTGATGTTCGACATGTGGCGCTCGCTCGGCGTCGCCGGATTCACCCTCGTGGCCGTGGGCGGGCTGCTCTACACGGTGGGCGCGATCGTCTACGCCTTCCGCCGTCCCAACCCCTGGCCCCGCACCTTCGGGTACCACGAGGTGTTCCACCTCCTGGTGATCGGCGGCGCCACGCTGCACTACATCAGTGTCGCCTTCGTGGCGCTCCCCAAGGCGTAGCCGACCTCGTCCTCGCCGGGCCGACAGGCCTCGGGGCGGACGACTCAGTCGTGGATGGGGCCGTCGGCGTCGGACAGGGCCCGAGCATCCCGCCCCGTTCGCCGGCCGATGATCTCGGCGACGATCGAGATCGCCGTCTCCTCGGGCGTGCGGGCGCCGATGTCGAGCCCGATGGGCGATCGGAGCCGGTCGAGTCCGGCCTGGTCGACCCCCGCGTCCCGGAGGCGGGTCGTCCGGTCGTCGTGGGTGCGTCGGCTGCCCATCACGCCGATGTAGCCGACGTCGGTGGCGAGTGCCGCCGTCACCGCGGGCACGTCGAACTTGGCGTCGTGGGTGAGGACGCACACCGCGTCGCGTGGCCCCAGATCGTCGCCCACGGCGGCCAGGAGCCGATCGGGCCAGTCGACGACGACCTCGTCGGCCATCGGGAACCGCGCCGCGGTGGCGAAGACCTCGCGGGCATCGCAGACCGTGACCCGATAGCCGAGCACCTTCGCGACCCGGGCGAGCGCCGCAGTGAAGTCGACGGCTCCGAAGATCAGCATCTTGGGCGGCGCCGCGAAGCTCTCGATGAAGACCGCGACCACGCCCTCGCGGGCCTCACCCCGCTCGCCGTAGTGGCGGATCCCCGACCGTCCCGCCGCCAGCTCGCCGAGCGCGTCGCGGGCCACGACCCGATCGATGTCGGCATTGCCGAGGGTGCCGTCGACGGCACCGCCGGGGCGCACCAGCAGCTTCGCGCCGGTGTGCGGCCCCTCGACGATCGTGGCGAGAGCGACCGGTTCCTCGGCCCTGACGGCGTCGCGCAACGAGCGGTAGATCGACGGTTGGTTCACACGATCACCAGTCGAGCGGCTCGATGAAGAGATGGATCGTGCCGCCACAGGTCAAGCCGACCGCGAACGCTTCATCGTCGCTGTAGCCGAATGTGACCATGCGCCGCTCGCCGGTGGCGATCACGTCGAGCGCCTCGACCACGACCGCGCCCTCGACACAGCCACCGGACACCGAACCGGTGACCTCGCCGTGCTCGGTGACCGCCATCGCGGCACCGGGAAGCCTCGGGCCGGACCCTTCGAGGTCGACGACCCTGGCGATCGCCACCCGGGCGCCGGCGTCGCGCCAGCGGTCGAGATCGGCGAACAGTTCTTTCACCCTCCCAGCATGCCCGCCGGGAGGGTGGACGGCGCGATCAGCCGCGAAGGCGATCGCGCGCGGCGTCGAGCTCCTCACGGCTGCGAGCCAGCTCGGCCACGCATGCGCCCGAGCGGCGGAGGTCCTGGTGGTGTTCCCAACGACGGGCGAGGTCCTCGTATCGAGCGTCGAAGCTGGCGATTGCGGTGCTGTTGACCATGCCTCCACGGTAACGAATCGACCACGATCGTTTCGACGGATCTCCCGGCCTGGACAGCACTTGTACCGTTGTTTCGAAGGCTCATTACCGTCTTTACCTTGCTATCCTTGGCCCATGGCCCGATACGACGTGCACGACATCGACGCGATCGACCGCGACATCCTCCGCGAGCTCTCCCACGACGGCCGGGTCAGCTTTCGCGAACTCGGCGATCGCGTCGGCCTCTCGGCACCGGCCGTCACCGAACGGGTTCGCCGACTGGAACGAGAGGGCGTCATCTCCGGCTACCAGGCCGTCATCGACCCCTGCGCCTTCGGCTTCCCCATGCTCGTCGTCGTGCGGGTCCATTCCGCCGGCCCACGCGCCGCAGGGATCGACGAACTGGCCCGCAACATGCCCGAAGTGGTCGAGTGCCATCGGGTGACGGGCAGCGAGAGCCACGTGATGCGTGTGAGGGTGCGCGACGTCGACCATCTCAACGAGGTGGTCGAGCAGTTCTGGGAGTTCGGCGACACCATCACCAACCTCGTGACCACCACGCCGGTGCCGGTGCGGCCCGTCCCGATGGACTGAGCGACGGCTGCCGCTCAGGGGTTGCGCCGCTCCAGCTCGAAGCGGGCCCACCCGAAGAAGACCGTCAGACCCACGGCGACCACGAGCAGCCCCGGCCAGGTGTCGGCCCAGGTGACCTCGCCCAGGAAGCCCTGGCGCATCATCCGCATCACGTTGGTGACCGGGTTGACCCGGGCGACCGACTTCATCCAGCCATCGAGCAGGGCGAGCGGCACCTGCCCGATCGAGGGGAACATCAGGAGGAACGAGACCATCTGGACGAGGGCCATGGCCTTGATGTCGCCCATCCGGAGCACGACGGCGAGACCGAAGCAGCCGAGCACGAGGGCGCCGCCCACCCCGCCCACGTAGACGAGAAGAATCCCGAGCACGCCACCGGGGAAGTCGGCGTCCTTGAACAGTGCGGCCACGAGCACCACGGTGAGGGGGAGAACCGCCCGCACCGCCGTGTAGACCAGCGGTGCGATCAGGATCGTGCTGCGCCGGATCGGGCTCACCAGGAGCCGGTCGATGAAGCCGTTGTCGAGATCGTTGGCGACGGCGCCGGCCGTGCCGACCCCGGCGAACGAGGCGCCCTGCAGCAGAGCGAACGCCGCGACCCAGTTGATGATCTTGGGCGTGGGGTAGCCCTCGACCCGAGAAATCCCGTCGAAGCTACCGGTGAAGGCGATCACGAAGAACAACGGCATGACCACCATCGGCACGAGGATCGACGGCATCCGCATGAGGCGGATGAGGTTGCGCTTGGCCAACACCGCGATCGACGGCACCGTGCCGACGAAGTCGTTGCGGCGCGCCTCGACGGCGGTCATGTGCTCGCCAGTCGTGCGAGATAGGCCCGATACGACAGGCTCAGCGACACGATGGCGACGAGCACGGTGATGCCGACGGCCTGACCGAAGTCGCCCCAGCTCCAGCCGCTGATCACGAGTTGCCGGGTGGGATTGATGATCAGGGTGATCGGGTTGACCTCGGCGACCTGCTGATACCAGCCCCGCATCAGCTCCGTGGGAAAGAACGCGGATGACACGAACACGGCGACGAAGATCAGGGGGAACATCGCCTGCGTCGCCTCGGGGCTTCCCGTCCGCAGCGCGACCATCAGCCCGAAGCCGGCGAGCGCCACCGCGAGCAGCACACTGATGATCACCAGTGCGATCGCGCCGGCCAGACCGCTCTTGACCGGGGCCCCGAACAGCAGGAACACGCCCATCAGCACGATCGACTGGAAGCCGGCCGAGGCCGCCGCACCGCCGACCCGCCCGATGAGGATCGACTGCCGGGCGACCGGGCTCGAGATCAGGCGATCGAAGAAGCCCGTCTCGATGTCGGTGGCCATGTCGCTGCCGGCATTGGCCGAGTTGAAGGCGATGCCCTGGAGGATGGCGCTCGGAAGGATGAACTGCAGGAAGGAGTCGACTTCGGGGAACTCGGGAAGGCTCGTCGCATCGGCGAACTGGGCGGCGTAGACGGCCGCCATCACCAGAGGAAAGATCAGGCCGGGCAGCCAGTTGGCCGGGTTGCGTGCCGTCGCGAGGGTCGCCCTGGCGGTGAGGGCCCACGCCTGCTCGGCCGCGACCTGGAAGCGAGGACGCTCCGGTTCGAGGATCGCAGTGGTCATGGCGAGTCGGCCTCGGCCCCTTCGAGACGACGACCGGTCGCATCGGCGAAGACGTCGTCGAGGCTGGGAGAGTCGAGCTCGAGGTGAGCGACGACCACCCCCTGCCCGTCGAGCGCCCGCACGACGTCGGCGAGCTGGGCGGCACCGTCGCGTAGGCCGATGGCGAGGCGACCGGCCCGGGCCGGTCGGGGATCGCCGAACCCGGCCAGCACACGCTGCGCCGTCTCGGTCATGATGCTGTCGGCGAGTTCGACCCGCAGCGTCGGGTCGCCCACCTGGTCCTTGAGGGTGGTCGGGTCGCCCTCGCGAACGATGCGGCCGGCGGCGATGATGGCGATGCGGCCGGCCAGCTGATCGGCCTCTTCGAGATACTGGGTGGTCAGGAAGACCGTCGTCCCCTCGTTGTTGAGGTTGCGGACTTCCTCCCACACCGCCTGGCGGCTGGTCGGATCGAGGCCGGTCGTGGGCTCGTCGAGGAACAAGACGATGGGTCGATGGATGAGCGCCAGGGCCAGATCGAGTCGACGACGCATGCCGCCGGAGTAGGTGCCGACACGGCGGTCGGCGGCAGCAGTCAGACCGACCCGCTCGAGGAGTTCACCACATCGCTGGGTGGCGATCTTTCCGCCGAGTCCGTGGAGGATCGCCTGGAGGTGCAAGAGCTCGTTGCCGGTCATCAGCGGATCGATCGCCGCGTCCTGCAGCGCGACCCCGATGGATCGACGCACGGCCGTCGGCTCCTTCACCACGTCGAACCCCGCCACTCGGGCAACCCCCGCCGTGGGCCTCAACAAGGTGACGAGCATCCGCACCGTCGTCGACTTGCCCGCACCGTTCGGTCCGAGAAAGCCGAAGATCTCACCGGCCTCGACCTCGAGGTCGATCCCGTCGACGGCGCGAAGGGCGCCGAACTCGCGAACAAGTCCCTCGGCAACGACTGGCTTCGCGGTCATGTGCGCCCCGTGCTGTGCATCGACGCCACGGTATCGCTCCCGGGGTTCGGGACTGCCGAACGGCGCGTTGCTCAGGGAGTGGGATGTGTCACACAGCCGTCGAGGCCGGGCACCGCATACAACTCCTGGCCGACCTCGACGAATGGCCCATAGCAGCGGGCTGCGATCGTGAGACCGTCCTCACCGATGAGCGCCTCGATGTCGGCATCGATCTCGGCGATCTCACCCTCGAGCTCGGCTCGGCGCTCTCGGGCACCATCGATCTCGGCCCGCTGTTCGAGCCAGTTGTCGACCGGGATCGCCGCGAGTCCCGCCCCGACCCCGAGGGTCGCGGCGAAGAGCCCGGCCCGGACCAGTCGACCGGTACGCGGTGGTCGCGACGCGTCAGCCATTGCCCGACCTCACGCGGTGCCGCCGGCGAGCGCGGCGCGGCCACGGAACGCTGCCGCCTCGCCCAGCTGTTCCTCGATGCGCAGGAGCTGGTTGTACTTGGCGACACGGTCGGAGCGGGCCGGCGCGCCGGTCTTGATCTGTCCGCAGTTCGTGGCCACGGCCAGATCGGCGATCGTGTTGTCCTCGGTCTCACCGGAACGGTGCGACATGACCGACGTGTAGCTGCTCCGGGTGGCCATCTCGACCGCGTCGAGCGTCTCGGTGAGCGAACCGATCTGGTTGACCTTCACGAGGATCGAGTTGGCGGTACCGCTCGCGATACCCCGGGCCAGGCGCTCGGTGTTGGTGACGAAGAGATCGTCGCCGACCAGTTGGCACCGGCCGCCGAGCTCGTCGGTGAGCGTCTTCCAACCGTCCCAATCGTCCTCGGCCATACCGTCCTCGATCGAGACGATCGGGTACTTCTCGCAGAGGGACACGTACTCGGCGATGATGTCGTCGGAGCTGAGCTTCCGCCCCTCCGACGCGAGGGTGTAGATGCCGTCGGCGTAGAACTCGGTGGAGGCGACGTCCATCGCGATCGCGATGTCGGTTCCCGGCGTCAGGCCCGCGAGCTCGATCGCCTCGATGAGGAGCTGGAGCCCTTCCTCGTTGGACCCGAGATCCGGCGCGAAGCCGCCCTCGTCGCCCACTGCGGTGGACAGGCCGCGATCGTGCAGGACCTTCTTGAGGACGTGGTAGGCCTCGACCCCCCAGCGCATCGCCTCGGAGAACGAGGCGGCCCCGACGGGCATGAACATGAACTCCTGGTAATCGACGCTGTTGTCGGCGTGTTCGCCGCCGTTGAGGACGTTCATCATCGGCACCGGCAGGACGTGGGCGTTGGCCCCGCCGACATGACGCCACAGCGGGATCTCGAGCTCGGCGGCGGCGGCCTTCGCGGTGGCGAGCGAGATGCCGAGGATCGCGTTGGCCCCGACCCGCCCCTTGTTGTCGGTGCCGTCGAGCGCGATCAGCGCGGCGTCGACGCCCCGTTGGTCGACGGCATCGAGACCGATGACGGCGTCGGCCAACTCCCCGTTGACGAAGCCCACGGCGGTCAGCACGCCCTTGCCGGCCAAGCGGTCGCCGCCGTCTCGCAGCTCGACGGCCTCGAAGGCACCGGTGGACGCACCACTGGGGACCATGGCCGAACCGATCGCACCGGAGTCGAGTTCGATCTCGACTTCGACGGTGGGATTGCCTCGGGAATCGAAGACCTCGCGGCCGTGGACTCGTTCGATCGTGCTCACTGGAACTTCCTCATGTGCGGGTGAAGTGGGACGGATGTTACCGGCCATCGCGCGCAGCGTGAGGTATTCGCGCGATCCGCGCGACAGCCGGGGGTGCAGTTCTCCGGCCGCCGGTGGAACGTCAGGCAGTCTCGCGCTGCTTGGCCACGTTCCACAAGGCCCCCAGGCGATCTTCCCCCGCCGTCGCGAGATCGACGCCCTCGGCCGACGCAAGTCGCTCGACCTCGCGGAAGCGCAGCTGAAAGCGCCGCGCCGCGCCGCGCAGCGCCGACTCGGGATCGAGGTCGAGGCGGCGCGCCACCTGCACCGCGGCGAACAACAGGTCGCCCACCTCGTGCTCCGACGGGTCGTCGCGGACCTCGGCGAGCTCCGCCTCGACATCGGCGAAGGCGACCTCGGGGCCGCCTTCCCAGTCGAAGCCCGTCGAGGCCGCACGCTTTTGCACCTTGAGCGCGAGCAGCAGGGCCGGGAGCGCGGGCGGGATGCCGTCCATCGCCGACTCCCTCCCCTTCTCGTCCCGCTTGATCGCCTCCCAGTTGCCGAGCACCGTCTCGGCGTCGTCGGCATCGACCATGGTGCCGTCGGCCCGGCCGAACACGTGGGGATGACGAACGACGAGCTTGTCGTGCACCTCGCGGGCCACGTCGGCGACCGTGAACGAGCCGCGCTCCTCTGCCAGCCGGGCATGGAAGAAGACCTGGTAGAGAAGGTCGCCGAGCTCCTCGGCGAGGTGCTCGTCGAGATCGGGGTCGATCTCGTCGTCGGCCAGACCGGCCCGGGCATCGATCGCCTCGAGCGTCTCGTGGGCCTCCTCGAGGAGGTGCTGCCGCAGCGACGCGTGGGTCTGCTCGCGGTCCCACGGGCACTCGTCGCGCAGCACCCGCACCAGCTCCTCGAACCGCACGAACGCGGCGCCGACCGGCGCGGCGAGCTCGGGAATCCAGAGCGACGTGAGGTGGTCGGCCTCGACGTCGCGATCGAGTTCGTGCCACGGCACGTCGAAGATCCGCTCGTCGGGGAGACCGAGGCGTTGCAGCACGGTGACCGTCGGACCGTCGTCGAGCGAGAGCTTGATGTCGGACAGGACCTGCGCCGAGTGACAGTGCGCAACCAGCAGCGGCCCGGTCTGTCCGGCCGCGGCCGATGCGAACACGTGCCCGTCGATCAGACGGACGCTCGACTCGACCGGGTCGACCTTCAGTCGTGCCCACGCCACATCGAGGAACGACATCGCGGCAAGGATGTCGAGCACGACCCGCCCCTCGGCCTCGGCCGCTCGGAGCAGCTCGACGCTTCGTTCGAGCACGAGCGGCGAACCGGGTACGGCGTAGACCAGGTCGCCGGCGGCCGCCTCGGCGACGAGGCGCTCGGCGATGGTCTCGTAGACCGTGGCGAAGTCGTCGGCCTGCTCGTAGACCTCGTCGAAGGTGACGGCGTCGTCGACCGCGTCGGCGGCCGGGTGCACCGCGGTGCGCAGGAAGCGGCGTTCGTGACGTCGCAGGGCGTCGGTGGTCGCAGGGGTGAGCAGCGTCGCGTCCGCCGGGCCGAGCCCGACGATCGTGATGGTGCCCACGCCGCTCAGCCGTCGGCCGGGATGACCGACGCCGAGAGCTGGTCCCACACGCCGTAGCGGGGGTCGATCGTCACTTCACGAAAGACGACCTCGCTCTGGAAGGCCTGGAACTCGGGCGTGCTCAGCACCGCGTCCTGGATGGCAGCCGGGTCGTCGGAGGGCGTCGCGTCGAACGAGCGCACCTCGATCACGTGCCAGCCGAACTCGCTCTGGACCGGCGGGGTCACGCCTGGACCACCGAGGGCGGCAGCACCTTCCACGAACTCGGGAACGAAGCTCGCGGGGTCGACACACCCGAGATCGCCACCGCTCGGACCGGTCGGTCCGGTCGAGAGTTCGACCGCGAGATCGGCGAAGTTCTCACCGGCGTCGAGACGGGCGATCGCCGCGAGTGCCTCCTCCTCGGTGTCGAGGAGGATGTGACTCGAGCAGAGCTGGACCGGCCATTCGATCTCCACGCCGACGAAATCGAGCAGGTAGGCGCTGATCGCCGGGCCCAACGCCACGGAACGGATCAGCTCCTGACCGGCGGCGGAATCGATCGGCGGCACATCGGCGTCGGGCGTTGTCGCCACGAACTCCTCGAACTGGCGATGGGCCTCGTCGAGATACGGCTGGATGTCGGTGAACCCGGCCTCGGCCAGCGAGCTGTACCACAACTCGTTGCGCACCCACTCGGTGATGGCGCCCGCGGCAGCAGCCCGGTCGATCACACCCACACCGGGCATGTCGGCGAGCACTGCGGCGTCGGCACCCGTGAGCGTCTGATCGCCGACGGTCGCCGCGTCACCGTCGGTCGAGACCTCGTCGACCAGCGACTCGACATCGTCCTGCGTGAGCGTGCCGCCGCCGTCGACCGAGGCGACGTCGGGGTCACTGCCACAGGCCGAAGCGAGGAGGATCAGCGCAACGAATGCGAGGAGAAGGCGGAGGCGGGATCGAATGAGGCTCACGAATCGTGAAGGCTATCCGGCCCCGTGTCGGGAGCGAGATCGGGAAGCAGGTCGGCGAGGATCTCGACGAGTTGGTCGACGACCGGGCCGTTCTTCTTCTGGAGCGGCAGCTGGATCTCACCGATGCCCTCCTTGTAGATCGCCTGGTTGCCGGACCCCTTGCCCGAGTACAGCCGCTGCAGCCGCACCTGGCGGCTCTCGGGCAGGACCACGGGCGACACCCGGGCGACGTGGTCGGGGCCACCGAACCCGGGACCCTTGGTGACCGTGATCTCCCGGACCCCGCTGCGCACACACTCGACGCGCAGACGGCCCACCTTGAGCAACGCCTCGGCCGGTGGAGGAATGGGGCCGAAACGGTCCGCCCACTCGGCCCGCACGTCGTCGAGGGCCTGTTCGGTCTCGACGTTCGCGAGGCGACGATAGGCCTCCAGCCGGGTGGCTTCCTTCGTCACGTAGTCGGCGGGGAGGTGTGCGTCGCCGGGCACCTCGATCGCGATGTCGAGCGGCTCGGGGATCTTCTCGCCCTTGAGTTCGGCCACCGCCTCGGTCACCATCTGGCAGTAGAGGTCGTAGCCGACGGCGGCGATGTGGCCGGACTGGCCGGTACCGAGCAGGTTGCCGGCACCGCGGATCTCGAGATCGCGCATCGCGATACGAAAGCCCGATCCGAGCTCGGTCGCCTCCCCGATGGTCTTGAGCCGCTCGTAGGCCTCCTCGCTCAGCACCACGTCGTCGGGATGGAAGAGGTAGGCGTAGGCCCGGTGGCCGGCCCGGCCCACACGACCCCGCAACTGGTGGAGCTGACCGAGGCCGAGCAGATCGGCCCGATCGACCACGAGGGTGTTGACCGACGGCATGTCGATGCCCGACTCGATGATCGTCGTGCACACGAGGACGTCGAACTTGCCCTCCCAGAAATCGACCACCACCCGCTCGAGGGTGCCCTCGTCCATCTGGCCGTGTGCGACCGCGACCCTCGCCTCCGGGACCAGCCCGCGAAGACGGTCAGCGACGTGTTCGATGTCGCGCACCCGGTTGTGCACGAAGAACATCTGGCCTTCACGCAACAACTCGCGCCGGATGGCCTCGGCCACCGCCCGCTCCTCGTACTCGCCGACATAGGTGAGGATGGGCTGACGGTCGGCCGGCGCGGTGTTGAGGACCGACATGTCGCGGATGCCGGTCAGGCTCATCTCCATCGTCCGGGGGATCGGCGTGGCCGTGAGGGTCAACACGTCGACGTCGGTGCGCAACGACTTGATCTGCTCCTTGTGGGAGACACCGAAGCGCTGCTCCTCGTCGACGACGAGGAGCCCGAGGTTCTTGAACTCGATGTCGCGCGACAGCAGGCGGTGGGTCCCGACGACGAGGTCGACGTCGCCCGACCTCACCCCGTCGACAACCGCCTTGGCCTGGGCGTTCGTCAGGAACCGGCTCAGCACCTCGACCCGAACAGGGTAGGGCGCATAGCGCTCGCGGAACGTGGCGTGATGCTGCTGGGCCAGCAGTGTCGTCGGAACGAGCACGGCCACCTGCTTGCCGTCCTGGATCGCCTTGAACGCGGCCCGCAGCGCCACCTCGGTCTTGCCGAAGCCCACATCGCCCACCACGAGGCGATCCATCGGCGAGGCCCGCTCCATGTCGCTCTTCACGTCGATGATCGCGTGGAGCTGGTCCGGCGTCTCCTGGAACGGGAACGCGTCCTCCAGTTCGCGCTGCCACGGGGTGTCGGGCGCGAACGCGTGGCCCTCGGCATGCACCCGGGTCTGGTAGAGCACCACGAGTTCCTGGGCGATCTCCTGGACGGCGGAACGAACCTTGGCCTTGGCGGTGTGCCAGTCGGCCCCGCCCATCTTCGACAGCGTCGGTGTCTCGCCACCGCTGTAGAGACGGATGGATTCGATCTGGTCCGACGGCAGGTAGAGCTTGTCGCTGCCGCGATACTCGAGCAGGAGATAGTCGCGGTCGTTGCCGTTGATCGCTCGGGTCACCATGCCGCCGAAGCGGGCGACACCGTGCTGCTGATGCACGACATAGGACCCCTCGCGGAGGTCGTCGAAGAACTTCTGCGCATCGCGCTTTCGAGCCTTCGCCCGCCGGTGGGTGCGGCGCCGACCGGTGAGGTCGGTCTCGGCCAACACCGCGAGGCGAAGGTCGGGCATCACGGCACCACGTTCGAGCGCGACGGCGACGAGATGTCCGCGCGGATCGGTGAGATCGGTGTCGGCGGACGCCGGAGCGAGTTCGACGCCGTGTTCGGACAGCAGATCCGACAATCGGTCGGCGCTGGCGGCGCCGTCGGCTGCGACGACGACGCGATAGCCCTTCGCGAGCAGACCCTGGATCTGGCCGACGGTCGGGGTCATGTCGCCGACGACGGGTTCCCATCCGGAGGCGGCGACCGACGCGGTGTTCGGTCCGTCGGCGACCGGGAGCATCGACCACGACGGCGCATCGGCCTTCGCCAGCAGCCGGTCGAACGGCAGGTGCAGTCGATGCACGTCGTCGGCGTCGACGTCCCAGGTCTTCGCGAGCGATCCGGCGAGATCGTGTTCTTCCGCGCCGATGTCGGCGGCTCGATCGCGGATGCGCCGCGGCTCGACGAGGATGACGAGCCCGTCGGCCGGCACCAGGTCGGGAAGCACGAGGTCCTCGTCGACGAGCCAGGGCAACCACGACTCCATACCGTCGAAGAGTTGGCCGTCGACGATGCGGTCCCACTGCTCGCGGCCCCACGGCTCCTCCGCCACGAGGGCCGCGGCACGCGCCCGGGCGTGCTCGCCGGGCCGCAGCTCACGGCAGGGGTAGATCTCGACCTCGGCGACGGCGACGGTGGCCCGCTGGTCGCCGACCGAGAACTCGGTCAGGCGGTCGACCTCGTCGCCCCACAGGTCGATCCGGACCGGCGCCTCGGCCGTGCTGGGGAAGATGTCGACGATCGACCCGCGCACGGCGAGCTCGCCGCGGTGTTCAACCTGATGCTCGCGCCGGTATCCCTGCCCGACCAGTTCCTCGACCAGCGCGACCGGATCCACGACGTCGCCACTGCCGACGACGATCGGATCGACGGCGGCGTCGGGATCGAGTCGCTGCACCAGCGCCCTCGCAGGGGCGACGACGACGGCCGGCGCCGTCGCCGGGTCGCGCATCCGGTGCAGCGTGCGCAGCCGGGTTCCCATCGTCTCCACCGCCGGGCTCACCCGCTCGAACGGCAGGGTCTCCCAGGCCGGGAAGAGGGCGACCTCATCGTCGCCGAGCACCGCGGCGATGTCGGCAGCCAGCCGCTCGGCCTCGTTCTGGGTTGCGGTGGCCACGAGGATCGGACGTCGTTCGGTCGCCTGGACGATGCCGGCGATGACGAAGGCCCTCGCCGCATCGGGGACCGCGATGACCGCGTCGCGGCGACCGAGAACGGAATCGAGCGCGGGTTCGGTCGCCAGCAGGGGCAGCAGCGAACGCAGATCGGTCGCGGGTTGCGGGTGCGACACGGTCAGCCGGCGTTGAATCGGTTCATCGTGGCGTCGAGGTCACCGTCGAGAAGGTGCTCGACGGCGTCGGCGGCCACACCCACGATCCGGTCGAGCTCGGGACGCTCGCTCCGGGCGGGGCGGCGCAGCACGTAGTCGGCACCCTTCATCGTGCCGGGCGCAGGCTTGCCGACGCCGATGCGGATCCGGGTGAACTCGTCGGAACGGAGGTGGGCCCGCACGCTCTTGAGACCGTTGTTGCCGGCCAGTCCGCCGCCGAACTTCACCTTGAGGCGACCGACGGGGAGGTCGAGCTCGTCGTGCACGATGACGAGGCGCGAGAGGTCGTCGATGCCGAACCGACGCACCAACGGCAGGACCGCCCGCCCCGACTCGTTCATGAAGGTCGTCGGCACGGCTACCGCGAGACGTTTCCCCCCGACATGGAGTTCGTCGGAGTCGGCGTGCTCTCGCCGGGACCGGGTCAGCTTGCCGGCGTGGCGACGCACCAGTTCGTCGATCACCCAGACGCCCGCGTTGTGGCGCGTCTGGGCATAGTCGTCGCCGGGATTGCCGAGTCCGACCACGAGCAGATCAGCCGGCGTTCCCCGCCGGGTGATGGTACGACGGCCGACCATCAGCGGTCGCCGATCGGCCCTCAGTCGTCGCCGTCGTCGCCGTCGGCGTCGTCGGAACCGGAGTCGCCGCCACCGTCGGCTTCGGCGTCATCCGACGCTGCGTCGGCAGCTTCCTCCGCAGCCATGGCCTCCATGGTCGAGCGGGTGACGACCGAATTCGCAACCGAAGTGTCGTCGTCGACGAGGGTGGTGACGCCGGGCGGCAGGGTGAGCTGGCCGACCTGGATCGAGTCGCCCAGGGTCATCTCGGAGATGTCGACCTCGATCTCGTCGGGCACCTCGGCCGGCTTGGCCGACACGGTGAGGTGGTAGAGGGTCTGGTCGACCATGCCGTTGGCCCTGGTCACCTCGAGCGCCTCGCCGACGAGCACGATCGGGACCTCGGCCTCGATCTGCTGATCGGCCGTGACCCGGAGGAAATCGACATGGATCACATCGCGGCGCACCGGGTGACGCTGGATGTCGCGCACGATCGAGAGCTGCTGGGCGCCGTCGATCTCGAGGGTGATCACGGCGTTGGTACCGGCATCGGTGGTGAGCACCGCACGAAGGTCGGGCCAGGCGACCGACACGGTCACGGGATCGGCATCGAGGCCGTAGACGACGGCCGGGACACGGCCTTCACGACGGAGTCGGCGGGAGGAGCGAGTGCCCTCTTCACGGCCGGTCTCGGCGGTGAGCAGCAGCTGATCTGACATTGTTTCTGGCTCCTGAGATGGGCACGGCGACCCGTTGCCCGCGAACGTGGCGGCCCACGACGGACCGACGGATCAGACTATCGGTGGCGCCGCCGATCGCCACAGGCACTCACGCGAGATGGTTGCCGCCGAAGATCTCGCTGACCGAGGTGTCCTCGAACACTGCGGAGATGGCGCGGGCGATGATCGGGGCCACGCTCAGCACCTCCATCTTGTCGATCTGCTTCTCGGGTGGCAGGGGCAGGGTGTCGGTGACCAGCACCTTCTCGATCGCCGCGTTCTTGAGACGATCGATGGCCGGCCCGGAGAACACCCCGTGGGTCGTCGCCACGATCACCTTGCCGGCGCCGTTCTCGGCCAGGAGGTCGGCGGCGGCACAGATGGTGCCGCCGGTGTCGATCATGTCGTCGATCAACACACAGGTGCGACCGGCGACATGGCCGATGATCTCCTTGGCCTCGACCGAGTTGAGTTCGGTGTGGGACCGCCGCTTGTGGACGTAGGCGAGGTCGGCATTGAGCAGGTTGGTGTAGCGCTCGGCGACCTTCATCCGGCCGGCATCGGGCGACACGATGACGAGATCGTCGTCGCCCATGTCGGACAGATAGTCGACGAGTACCGGCATGGCGACCAGATGGTCGACGGGCCCGTCGAAGAAGCCCTGGATCTGGCCGCTGTGAAGATCGACCGACATGAGTCGATCGGCGCCCGCGACGCTGAACATGTCGGCGACGAGGCGCGCGGTGATCGGCTCGCGACCCGAGGCCTTCCGGTCCTGGCGGCTGTAGCCGTAGAAGGGAGCGACCACGGTGATCCGCTTGGCCGAGGCCCGCTTCGCCGCATCGACCATGATCATGTGCTCCATGAGGGCATCGTTGATCGATCCCCCCTCCCACGCCGTGTGGGTCTGCACGATGAACACGTCGGATCCGCGGATCGACTCGCCGTACTTCACGTGCAGCTCGCCATTGGCGAACTCGGAGATGTTGGCGGCGCCGAGGGGCACGCCGAGCTCATGACAGATGTCGGTGGCGAGGGACTGTGTGGCCCGCCCGGCGACGACATGGAGCTTCTTGTGGTTGATCAATTGCATCGGAGTCCAGTCAAGGTCGGCGAGCGTCCGGACCCGCAGTGTAGAACGGGCCTGTGACGGTCGCGGCCGCCACCTCCGAGCCCTGGGCGAGCACGGCGAACGGACCGACTCGGGCATGGTCACCGACCGTCGCCAGCTCGGCCGAGGTCTGTTCGAGCCGACAGTTGGCACCGATGCGACTGTCGGCCAGGTGGCAACCGGGCCCGACCTCGGTCCCTCGCCCGACCGTCGTCGCCCCGCGCAACATGACACCGGGATGAAGGGTGACGTCGGCCTCGAGCTGCACGTCGATGTCGACATAGGTCGTCGTCGGGTCGTGCATCGTGACACCCCGACGGAGCCATCGGGCGTTGATCCGCTCCCGCAGCAGGGCCTCCGCCTCGGCCAGCCCGGCGCGGTCGGTGATCACGTGATGGCCGATGTCGTCGGAGGTGACGTGGGTCGAGACACGGTGGCCCGTCTGCCGCAACACGTCACCGATGGCGGAGATCTCGGGAACCTCGGCCCGGCGCAGCGCCGGCGAGAGGAAGGAGCGACGGACGAACCACACCGCCGAATCGGGGGCCGGGTCGCCTTCGTCGGTCGGGCCGATCAGCACCGTCGCCGCCGCGTCGCTCGCCCGATGCGCCCGATGGAACGCTCGCAGCGTCTGTCCGTCGATGAGCGGCACCGCGGCCGGGATCAGCAGCACGTCGTCGTCGTCGGGATCGAGGTCCACGTCGAGATCGTCGCCGGCCCAGGCGCCGAGCGCAGTGAGCACCGCAGCGCACGGATCGTGACGCACGTTGGCCGGCACCCGGGTGACGTCGGCGGTGGTCGCCTCGAGCTCCTTCGCGAGATCGTCGTCGTCGGGGCCGATGACGACGGCGAGCCGGCGCGGGGCGAGCGCACCCACCGCGGCGAGCACGTGCCCCACGAGCGGACGGCCGCACAGCGGGTGCAGCGGGGTGGCCGTCTCGGACCTCATCCGCACGTCGTTCGCAGTGGCGACGACGACAACGCAGGGGTCAACCGGAGGCACGAACCGTTTCTAGCGCGGCACCGACGACAGCACGAACACGTGGGTGGGGCGGACGCTGCGATGGCTGGCCCGGCAGGGCTCGAACCTGCGACATCCGGCTCCAAAGGCCGGCGTTCTACCAACTGAACTACGGGCCACCGAGGTGGACGCCTCACGGTACCGCGCCGCTCGCGAGATCGACGGCCCCTTCACGAACCGGGCGCCGCGATCGTCTGGACCGCACTGCGGGCGACGACCCCGTCTCCCTCGTCGAGCACGAGCACCCGATAGCGCAGCGTCTCGATCCGCTCGGGCAGATCTCCGAAGGGTTCGGCCGACTCACCCCGGGCGCCCTCGGCGACGACGACGGCGCCGGCGAGGTCGACCGGTTCGGACCCGTCGGCCGTGCGCACGACCACCACTCGCCAACCCGGATCGAGCGAACCGTCGACACTCCAGCCGACCCGAACCGCGCCGTCACGCACGCTGACTCGCAGCGAGACGGCCAGCTCGACACCCGGCGGGCTGTCGCCCGGCGGGTCGGGTGCGATCACGCCGGGGGCCGGGTCGGACGGAGCGCGGGACTCGACCGGAGGGGCCGACGGCCGAGTCGACGGCGGCGCCGGCTCGGTGGTCGTCGTCGATGACGGCGTGGGCCGGGCGGGTGCCGTCGTCGTGGTCGTGGCCTCCGGCACCTCGGATGGACGGGCGCCGGCCGGCCTGTCATCCGACGTCTCGTCCAGCGCGGTGGCCGGGCGGTCGGTGGTGGTCGTCGCCGTCGTCTCGCTCACGAGGCGGCCGCTGCGCACCACGACCCTGGTTCCGGCTGGCAGCGTCACCTCGTCGATCGTCACCGTGCCCCCCTCCCCGACCACGACGACGGCGCCGTCGACCAATGCGAACCCGTCGGCGGGATCGGTCACGACCTCCCCGTCCGGCAGCATGACCACGACGTTCTCGGCGTCGCGGATCTCGAGCGCGGCGACTGCGGTCTCGCCACGGACGAGGAAGGCGATCGTGGCGATCAGCAGCACCAGGGCGAGGGCGGGGCCGACGACGAGACCGCGAGGGACGGGCCGGCGCGGTGCCACGTTCCGGTGCTCGGCGAACCGGACCCGCAGGGCGGCCTCGAGTCGGTCGCGCCGCACCGGGTCGAGATCGGGCACGTCGATCTCGGCCAACGGGGCGAGCGGGTTGTCATCGCTGGTCACGTCGGTTCCTCCAGTCGTTCCACGGCTCGCCGCAGCGCGGCGTTGGCCCGGTGCACGAGCACGGCCATCAACGACGGCGTCAGACCCATTGCCCGGGCCGCCTCTTCGTGACCGAGGCCCGAAAGGTGCCGCAGCACCAGCACCCGCTGATACCTCGGGTTGAGCGAATCGAGACCCGCTCGCAGGATCGCGATCCGGTCCGACTCGTCGATCCGGTCGAGATCATCGATCGCCGCCCGATCCTGCAGGCGATCCGCAGCGCGTTGGGCACGGTCACCGCGGCGCCGACCCCGTCGCCGATGGTGGTCGGTGAGTTCGTTCGCAGCGATGCGAAACAGCCAGGGGCCGATGCCGCCGGGTCCCCACGAGAAGCCGTCGAGTCCGCGCAGCGCCCGCTCGAACGTGGCCGCGGTGATGTCTTCGGCCAGTGGGCCATCGCCGCAACGCCGATGAGCGAAGGCATGGATTCTGTCCACGTAGCGCCCGTACAGGACGGCGAAGGCGTCGACATCGACACGCGCCTGCTCGACGAGCTCACGCTCGTCGAGCAGGTCGTCGTGGTCACGATGGTGGTCCACCGGTCTCCAGCGTGACCGATCACGACGGGTTGACGGCGGCACCCGTGACGACGGGGCCGATGCACCGGACACCTGCGCGGGACCGACAGTGCGTCAGTCCGCGTCCGGGCGGGCGCTGCGACGGATCTCCGACGGCCGCTGCGGCGCTTCGTCGTCCGGCGCGGTGTTCTCGGGCGCAGGGCGATCGGGTCGCGGGATGGCAACGCTCTCGACCCGGCTGCGACCGACCTCGTGGCCGTCGCCGTCGACGGCGGTGACGAGGTAGGCGTAGCGATGACCGAACGCCACAGCATCGTCGCGGATCGCGGTCGTCGACAGACCGACCCGGGCGAGCACCGTCCTCTCGCCGTCGTCGGTGCGCTTCCAGACGACATAGCCGACGGCCGCGGGGGCGGTGACCGGGTTCCATGCACAACCCACCGACACGGTGAGCGCCGCGTCGGACTCGACGCGACTCGGGGCACAGGAGAGACGCATCGGCTCGACCTCGTGGGCGGGTGGCGTCAGCGTCACCGTGGCCACGCGGCTTCGACCGACGATCTCGCCGGCGCCGTCGACCGCGAGGACGGCGTACAGGTAGGCCGACGGCGCGATGACCCCGGTGTCGAGGAAGGACGTCGTGCCCACACCGACCTCGGCCACGAGCACCCGGCTGTCCTGCGCCGGTCGAACCTGGAGCCGCCAGAGTTGCCAGGAGCCGATGTCGGCATCGTCGCCGCCGGACCATTCGCAGGCGACCGCGGGGGTGCGGCGGTCGGTCGAGCGCGGAGCGCAGTGCAGGCGCAGCGCCACATCCGTGTCGGGAAGGTCCAACACGCGGCCCGGCAGGTGGCTGATGGCGCGCCGAAGGGGATGTTCACCGCGGGCCGGGGTCGAGTCCGCTTCGTTGCCGGCGAACCCGGCCGCCGCCGGTCCGGGCATGGTCGCGAGCAGCGCCAGGACCAGGCCGGCCGCCAGAAGCGCCACCCGGCGGGGAGGATGGGGGAATCGGTTCATCGCTCGTCTCTCTGTTCGTCGTGATGTCGTTGCGTGCCGCGCGTCGGCACTCCTCACAACGCCCACGGGTGACCCGGATTACACCGAATCCCGGATTTCTCGGGGTGGGCCTCGGCCTCTGTCCCTGTAGCGTCGGGCACCGTGGGTTCACTGATCAAGAAGCGCCGCAAGCGCATGCGGAAGAAGAAGCACAAGAAGATGCTCCGAAGGACGCGCCACCAGCGCAAGAAGTAGGGCCCCCTGCCCTGCCTCCTCCGAGGCGTCAGCCGGCAGCGACCGTCGTCGCCACCACTCGCCCCGGTCCCGGAAACGCACCTTCGACGAACCACGTGCTGCCGCTACCGGCGAGGCGTGGCCGTTGGCCCGTCGCTCGGGCCAATTCGTCGCGCCACGGGGCCAGTTCCGGTGCGACCGCCAGCGCGGCGGGTTCGAGATCGTTTCCGTGCTCGCCCCTCGGCCCGCCGAGCCGATCCCATGCCGCATAGACCGCGGGGGTCGAGCAGAAGATCGGTGGCGTCAGCAGGGTGAACGTCCGAGGGAGGTGTGGCAGCGGTTCGATGATCTCACCGATGCCACCGACCCGGGCACGGCCACCTCGCAGACAAAACGCCACGTCGGCGCCGATCGACGCAGCCGCGATCTCGTCGTCGTACCCCGCCCATCGAAGTACCGCCGCCGCGTCGGCCGATCCACCGCCGAGCCCTGCACCCGCGGGAATGCGCTTGATGACGCGCACGTGAGCGGTCCGACCACACAGCCGTAGCGCCCGGCGCACCAGATTGTCGTCGTCGGCGACGACGGCCTCGGTCCCGGCCGGACCGACGATCTCGAGACCGTCGCCCTCACTGATCTCGAGCGTGTCGTGGAGGTCGAGGCTCACCATCTCGGCGTCGATCAGGTGGTAGCCGTCGTCACGGCGACCGGTCATCGCCAGCGACACCGTCAGCTTGGCCGGAGCGGAGATCGTGATCACGGCCGAAGGCTAGGGTGCGCGGATGGCACTTGGCACCCGCCCGTTCACCCGGGGGCTCCACGATCTCGGCAATGGCAACTGGGCCTGGCTCCAGCCCGACGGTGGCTGGTGTTGGAGCAACGCCGGCCTGATCGTCGACGGCGACGATGCCCTCCTGGTCGACACCCTGATCGACCTTCCCCTGACTCGGGCGATGCTCGAGGGCTTCGCCGATGCCGCTCCCGGTGCGACGATCACGTCGCTGGTGAACACCCACAGCAACGGAGACCACTGCAACGGCAACGAACTCCTCGATTGCGAAGTGATCGCTTCGACTGCCGCGGCGCGGGAGATGGCAACCGAACGGCCGGAGACGATGGCGGCGTTCATGGACGTGGCCGCCGAGATGGGGGTGACCGGCCAGTTCTTTCTCCACTGCTTCAGCGCCTTTCAATTCGAGGGGATCGACCGCCCGACCCCAACCGTCACATTCGACGGTCGGCTCGTACGCACGGTGGGCGACACGACGGTCGAGATGGTCGAAGTGGGCCCTGCCCACACCGAGGGCGATGTGCTCGTCCACGTGCCGGGTCGGTCCACGGTCTTCACCGGCGACATCGTGTTCGTCGAGGGTCATCCCATCCTCTGGGCCGGTTCCATCCCCGAGCTTCTCGGCGCCTTCGACGTGATCGAGGCATGGAACCCCGAGACGATCGTCCCCGGTCACGGACCGATCACCGACCTTTCCGGTCTGCGCGAGATCCGTGAGTACCTCCGGTACTGCCATCGCGAGTGCCGTGACCGGTTCGACCGCGAGATGTCGGTGGCCGACGCGGCCCGCGACCTCTCGCTCGACCGGTGGAGCGACTGGGGCGAGCCCGAGCGGATCGTCACGCTGGTCGACACCTGCTACCGCGAGTTCCGAGGCGGCGGCGCCACGACCCCGGTGATGGAGTTGATCGGCGCGATGGCAGAACTGTGGGCCGATCAGCGGGGCTGAGCGGCGAGACGGGCCCAAGCGCCCAGGTCGAGTGTCTCGGGGCGTGCCGTCGGGTCGACCCCGGCCGCCACGAACGCTTCGTCGGACACGAGCGAACCGAGCGATCGGCGGAGCATCTTGCGGCGTTGGCCGTAGGCGGCACGCAGGATCGGATCGATGACCGACAACGGGGTCGACACCGGTGGCCTCTCGTGGCGGTCGATGCGCACGAGGACCGACTCGACCTTCGGCTGCGGGTGGAACACGGTGGCGGGGACCCGTCCGACCACTTCGGCGATGCCGTGATAGGCGACCAGGATCGACGGGATGCCGATGGCCTTGTCGCCCACGGACGCGGCCAGGCGTTCGCCCGCTTCACGCTGGACCATCACGAGCATCGACGTGATCCGAGGGACGTCGCGGAGCAGGTCGAGCACCAGCGGTGTGGCGACGTTGTAGGGCAGGTTGGCGACGAGGGTCCACTGCCGGTGGGAGGCGAGCACGACGTCCCAGTCGACCTCGCGCGCATCGCCCTCGATCACCCGCGCACCGTGGGGTTCCACGACCTCCCGCAGTACGGGAACCAGGTCGCGGTCCATCTCGACGGCGGTGACCTCGGCCCCCCGTTCGAGCAGTGCAAGGGTCAGCGACCCCAGACCGGGGCCGATCTCGACGACCGGGTCGCCGGCCTCGACACCGGCCAGCCGGGCGATGCGCCGTACCGTGTTGGGGTCGACCACGAAGTTCTGGCCGAGCGCCCGCCGGGCCTCGAGGCCGTGGCGCTCCATGAGCGCTCGCAGGTCCTGCGGAGAGTGGGTCACCCGTTGCTCAGGAGGCTGCGGCCTGGGCGCCACAGATCGGCCATGGCGACCACCCCCGCTGATGCCACAGGGCGAGCGCCATCGCATCCTGATCGCCGGGACTCGCTGCCGCAGGATCGATGCCCACCAGGGGCGAGCCGCTGATGCCGGCGATCCAGTCCCACGTGGCCTGGGAGAACTGGTAGGCGCCGCGATAGCGGCCGTTGACGCTGACCGCGCCATAGTTCCCGCTGGCCTCGCACTGTCGGAGCGCCGCCATCTGTGCCGCGGTGGGTGCGCCCGTCGCCGGCGCCGCCGCCACCGTGCTCGGCGCCGTGGTGGTCGGTGCTGCGGTTGTCGTGGGGGCCGCGGTCGTCGTGGTCGGGGGCGATGTGGTGGTGCTCGTCCGGGCGATCTCCTCGGCGGCACGCCGCTCGGCCTCGGCGATCCGCTCGGCTTCCTCGGCCGCGACGCGGTCGAGTTCCGCCTGGCGGGCCGTCTCGGCCAACTCCAACGCCTGCTCGTGCGCGGTGTCGCGGTACTCGTCGCGAGCGTCGGTCCAGGCCTCGGCGCGGCTGGTGAACGCGGCGACGTCGGTCTGGGCCAACGGCGTGAGCGCGCCGGCCGGTGCCATCAGCGAGACGATCGTGAGCATGACCACCGCCACGAAGAAGGTGGGTCCGGTCAGTGCGCGGCGAGTGCCGTCCAGAGCTCCGTCCTTCCCTCTGCCACCGCCGCTGACGCGACCGATGGACTCCGTACGACGCGCGACGGTAGAAGCGCCGTAACACAATTGCAACCTTCGCCACCGACGAAAATCAGGTTCGGTCCTCGTCGAAACCGTAGAACTCGGCGGCGGTTTCCCACGTCGCCGTCTCCACGTCGTCGACCGCGCACCCTTTCGCCGCGGCAACTGCGGCACCGACGAGCGGCACGAGGGCCGGCCGGTTCGGCTTGCCCCGATGGGGCACCGGGGCGAGATACGGGCTGTCGGTCTCGACCAGCAGCCGATCGAGCGGGCACGCCACGGCGGCCTCGCGCAGGTCGCCACCGCTCGGGAAGGTGACGATCCCGGAGAACGACAGCAGCGCGCCCCGGGCCAGACACTCCGCCCCCTCGGCGGCCCCACCGGTGAAGCAGTGGAACACGGTCCGTCGCGGCGTGCCCTCCTCATCGAGGATGGCGAAGGTGTCGTCCCAGGCGCTGCGGGTGTGGATCACGAGCGGAAGGTCGCGACGGTGGGCGATGGCGATCTGACGGCGGAAGACGTCGGCCTGCACGTCACGCGGCGAGTGGTCGTAGTGGTAGTCGAGGCCGCACTCCCCCACGGCGACCACCTCCGTCGCGTCGAGGAGCTCCTCGAGTCCGTCGATCCCGTCCGTGGCGTCGTGAGGGTGGATCCCGGCCGTCGCCCACACCCCGTCGTGGGCTCGGGCCACAGCGATCATCTTCCGACTCTGTTCGAGGGTCGTGCCGACCGTGACCATGCGCAGGACCCCTGCGGCGCGAGCATCGGCGACTTGCGCCGCACCGTCGGCTCCCGGAGGAATGTGACAGTGCTGGTCGACCCACGGCATCGCTCGCGATCCCTCAGTCGTCGGCGAGGAGTTCGTCGAGATCGACCTTGGTGAAGATCGGTGTCGGCTTCTCGATCACGGTGCCCGGCGGCACGGGGACCCGTCGCCAGCCCACGACCTCGCCCAGGGCAGCGTCGAGCACCGCCGAGCTGAACGGCAGGAACGGTGTGAACGCAATGCGGATGCCGTTGACGGCATCGAGCGCAGTGGCCAGCACCACCGCGGAGCGTTCTGGATCCGACTTCGCAAGCTTCCATGGCTCGGTGGCGTTGAGGTAGGCGTTGATCGCCTGGGCTCCGTCCATGGCGGTGCGCAGGGCGCTACGGAGCTCGACCCGCTCGATCTGCTCACCGGCGGTCACGAGTGCAGCATCGACGGCGGCGAGGACAGCCTCGTCTTCGGCGGTGCGGCCCTCGCTCTCCGGTTGAACGCCATGGTTCTTGTTGACCATCGACAGCACCCGGTTGACGAGATTGCCCCAGGTGGCGACCAGCTCCTCGTTGATCCGCCGGGCGATCTCCTCGATGGAGATGTCGGTGTCGGCCTGTTCAGGGAAGTTGGCCGCGAGCGCGTAGCGGAGCCCATCGGGCTGGAACAGACGCAGACCCTCTTCGATCGTGAGACCGACGCCCCGACTGGCCGACGCCTTGCCGCCCTTGAAGGTGATGTACTGGTTGGCCGGCACGTCGTCGGGCAGGTGCAGGTCACCGGCTCCCATGAGCTGGGCGGGCCAGAACAGGCAGTGGAACGGGATGTTGTCCTTGCCGACGAAATACACGTGGCGCGACTCGTCGTTCTCCCACCAATGCCGCCAGCGCTCCGGATCGCCCTGGTTGACGGCCCACTCCTTCGCAGCCGAGAGGTATCCGATGACGGCGTCGTACCAGACATAGATGCGCTTGCCCGGGCCGAGATCGTCGACGGGGAGCTCGATGCCCCAATCGAGATCTCGGGTGATCGCCCGGTCGTGCAGCCCCTCTTCCTCGGTCCACCCGAGCGCGAAGTTCACGACGTGGGGCCGCCACCCCTCCTTGGCCTTCAGCCACTCGGCGAGTCGTTCGGTGAAGTCGGAGTAGCGATAGTAGAAGTGCTCGGTGGCCCGCAGTTCCGGGGTGGCGCCGCTGATCTTGGAGCGGGGATTGCCCAGTTCGATGGCGTCGATGGTGCGACCACAGTTGTCGCACTGATCACCGCGGGCCTCTTCGTAGCCGCAGTTGGGGCAGGTGCCCTCGATGTAGCGGTCGGGCAGGAATCGCTCGGCCTCCGGGTCGTAGAACTGGTCGGACATCCGCTTGTCGATGTGGCCGTTGGCCAGTTGGGCGAGGAACATCTCCTGGGTGACCCGGGCGTGATTGGCGGTGCCCGTGGTGGTGTAGTTGTCCCACGAGATGCCGATCTGCTCCCACTGGGCGACGAACTCGTTGTGGTACCGATCGACGATGTCCTGCGGCGTCACACCCTCGGCGTCGGCTCGCACCGTGATCGGGGTGCCGTGAACATCTGACCCCGACACCATCAGCACCTCGTTGCCCACCCGCCGCTGGTGACGAGCGAACACGTCGGCCGGGAGATAGGCCCCGGCGAGGTGGCCGAGGTGACGTGAGCCCGACGCGTAGGGCCAGGCGACAGCGACGAGAACGGGGGTGGCCATGGGCATCGAGGCTACCGGCGGCCCGGGAACCCCAGCGGACTATTCCCCGGGTCAGCTCGCCGTCACGTCGCGAAGCACCGGGCTCGAGGCCGATCCGAGGACCATGGCGTCGGTGTCGACGCCGGTGCGCGACCGGACGTCGTCGATGCGATCGAGTTGACGTTCGAGTTGGCGACGACGGGTCCCCGACAGGTCGGCGAAGCTCCGACTGAGGGTGTCGATGTGGCGCTCGACCTTGTCGATCTGACCCGAGAACTTCTGCCACTGCTCGCCGAACCCGGCCAGACATTCGAGGATCTCCTCGGTCGCCTGCTCCACGGCGAAGGTGTCCATCGCCTGGCGGATGACCGCGAGCACGGCGAACAGCGTGGTCGGCGAGCACAGTACGACGCGTTGGCCGAGGGCGTCGTCGAGAAGCGTCATGTCGTTCTCGTGGATGAACCCGTAGACGCTCTCGTTGGGGATGAACAGCAGCAGATAGCCGACGGTCGTGTCGGTCGCCGCGTAGCCGCGTCCGCTCAGCTCCTTGATCCGCTCGCGCACGTCTTTCAGGAAGCGATCGCGCAGCGCGAGGGCCTCGGCGTCGCTGGGCGCCTCGAGATACCGCAGATAGTTGGTGACCGGGAACTTGACGTCCATGTGGAGCTGGCGGTCATCGGGCAGGAGGAAGGTGAAGTCGGGCTTGGTGCCGCCGTCGATCGTGCGCTGCTTGCGATAGTTGAGGCCCTCGCGCATCCCGGCGGCCCGCAGCACGTCTTCGGCCATGCGCTCGCCCCACTGGCCACGGGCCTGGGGGCTGGCGAGTGCTTCACGGAGGTGCTGGGTCGTCTCGGCGAGCACCTTCTGCTGACGGGTCGCGGCCTCGAGGCTCTCGACGAACTGCCCGTGCTGCTGCGCCCGTTCCTTCTGGAGCTGGGCGACGAGGGTCCGGACCTGCTGGAGTTCGCTGCCCATGGACGTGACCTGATGTCCGAGGGTCTTCGACATGCCGCCGACCCTGGCGTCCATCGTCTCGGACATGCCGCCGACCCGCTCGGCGACGATCTTGTCGACCTCTTCGATCTTCGCCTGCAACGACGCGACGACGTTGCCGAGCTGCTCGTCGATGCGCTGCTGGGTGCCGGTGAGCCGCAGATCGATCGCCTCCCGCCGGTGTTCGAGCTCGGCGGTGCCCGTCTGCAAGCGACTGTCGAAGCTCTCGCCCGCCACTGCGACGACCCGCTCGACCACCCCTTCGACGCTGGAATCCTGGCGGGCCGCCAGCTCGGCGGCGAGCCGCACGATCGCCTCGTCCTGGGCGCCCTGTCGGGAGCGAACGAGGTGGAGACCGACGGCAACGCCGAGACCGGCAGCGATGAAGAGGGAGGCGACCAGGGAGATCACGAGCACAGGTTCCATGAACCGGATGCTACGAAGGGGGTGTGACACCCCCGGGGATGCCGAGCGTCAACTGGTAGGCCCGGCGCCGTCCCACCCCGAGCGCGGTGGCCACGGAATCCGCGGCATCACGGGCGGAACTGCCGGTGTCGAGCGCGGTCCGGAGCGCGGCGAGAATCTCGTCGTCGGTCGCCTCGTCGGCCTCGGGGGCACCCTCGATCACGAGGACGATCTCGCCCTTGGGGGTCGTGACGGCCCACTCCGAGAGCTCGGCGAGCGTGCCCCGGACGAACTCCTCGTGCAGCTTGGTCAACTCCCGAGCGACCACAGCCCGACGCTCGGCACCACAGACCTCGGCGAGCGCAACGAGCGTCGCGCCGATCCGGTTCGGAGATTCGTAGAGGACGACCGTGCGTCGTTCGTGGGCGATCTCGTCCAGCCGCCGACCCCGCTCCCGGCCCTTGCGGGGCAGGAATCCCTCGAAGACGAAGCGGTCCGTGGGGAGGCCACTGGCCACGAGCGCGGCGATCGCGGCGACCGGACCGGGAACGACCGACACCTCGAACCCGGCATCGAGCACGGCATCGACGAGCCGGGCGCCGGGATCGGAGATGCCGGGCGTGCCCGCATCGGACACCAGCGCCACTCGCGAGCCGGAGGCGAGGAGATCGAGCACCTCCGCGGCGGCGCGCCGCTCGGTGTGGTCGTCGACGCGACGGAGGCGAGCATCGGCGACACCCGCGTGGGCGAGCAGGCGACCGGTGCGGCGCGTGTCCTCACAGCAGACGAGGGCGGCGCCGTCGAGTTCTTCCACGGCCCGCGGGGCCAGGTCACCGAGATTTCCGATCGGCGTCGCGACGAGGACGAGCGTCCCGCTCACGACGTGACGTCGATCGTCACGCCGGGCTCGATGCCCCAACGCCGCAGCGAGCCCGCCTCGGCCTCGATGACGTGTCGACATCTCGGGTGCCAACGGCCCAGCCGGTAGGGCCGCATCGTCACGACCGAGCGCACGACCATGTCGGCGTCGACGTGGGCGACATCGATCGCGAACCGCATCCGAACCGTGTGCACCGAGCGAGCCGGCGTGAGCATGATCGCCCCCTCGATGCCGTCGCGGCCGAGGAGCCCGCGACGACGGGAACGGCGCGTGTCGGCCACCTCGAGCGAGGCCACAACACGATCCTCAGCGACGAGCCACGGCATGACCGAAATCTAAACGTCCTGACACGCCCGCGGGTGACGCGACACCGGACGCACCGGTCTCAGACCACCGCGGGTTCGCGTTCGCCGGCCCGCTCCTCGCGGCGGGCCGCGATCCGCGCCCCGACCCGACCGACACGGCCGATGTACTTCACGAGTCGCTCACGCGCCTGCTCGGCCTCGGCGGAGAGTCCTTCGATCGACTCGAGTGCCCAGTCACGCATGATCACCGGCTGGAGGATCTGGTCGTGGTGGATCGCGAGGTCGTAGATCCCCGCATCGGCGATCGCCTTGGCATGGTCGTTGAATCCGGGGATGCCCAGACCCGGCATGGCGAAGTCGGTCGTCTGCTTCTCCATCGCCATGACCGCCGACGACGGGTCGATCTCGATGATCGCGCTGAGGGCGTCGCGATAGAACAGGAAGTGCAGGTTCTCGTCGGCGGCGACCCGCCGCATGATCTGTCGGCCGACGGGATCATCGAGCAGGTTGCCGGTGTTGAAGTGCGAGATCCGGGTCGCCAGTTCCTGCAGCGACACGTAGGCGAGGCCCTCGGCCGCGCTCGGCGGCTCGGGGACGGCCCCGGTCTGCACCTGGATCATCCGGGCCCGCTCCAACTCGACCGGGTCGAGCGCTCGGGTCGCCTGCAGGTAGGTGTTGAGCACCATGCCGTGGCGGCCTTCCTCGGCCGTCCAGCGGCGTACCCATTCGCCCCAGGCGCCATCGCGACCGAACATCCGCTCGATGTCGCGGAAGTAGAAGGGCAGGTTGTCCTCGGTGAGGACGTTGACGAAGAGCGCGCTGCGCACCGCGGGAGGGATCGTGGCGTCGTCGGGCTGCCACTCGTAGTCGGGCTCGTAGTCGAGCGCCTGGCTCCACGGGACGAGCGCGTGGGGGAACCACTCCTTGGTGGTGGCCAGGTGGCGTTCGAGGAGGGCCTCGGCGGTCGCTTCGAGCGCCTCGACGATGGGGAGATCAGCAGGATTCACCATGATGGGCGTCAGCCTACCTGCCGGTAGGCAGGCGGGGCGGATCGTGGACGAAGTTCGGGAGGGAAAGCCACGGGTGTTGAGACTCGACCGCGCCGATCGGGTTACGGTCGACCCGTGGGTATCCGGGCGGCGGCGGACGGGTGACGGGCAACGCCGTCTACAAACACCTCGAGAAGACCCTCGGCCCCAACCACAACCCGAAGAAGGACTGAGAGGGCTCCGGCTACGCCCGGAGCAGACGATGAGGGCTCCGGCTACGCCCGGCTAGACATTGAAGCGGAACTCCATCACATCGCCGTCCTGGGCGATGTAGTCCTTGCCTTCGGACCGGACCTTGCCGACGTCGCGGGCCGCTGACCACGAGCCGGCGGCGAGTAGTTCGTCCCACTGGATGGTCTCGGCGCGGATGAAGCCGCGCTGGAAGTCGGTGTGGATCACACCGGCACACTCGGGCGCGGTCGAACCGGCGCGGAAGGTCCACGCGCGGCTCTCCTTCTCCCCCGTCGTGAGGAAGGTCCGGAGCCCGAGCATGTGGTAGGCGGACGTGAGGAACCGCGGCACCGCACCCTCGCCCAGCCCGAGCGCTTCGAGCATCTCCTGGCGCTCGTCGGCGTCCATCAGCGCCGCCTCGGCCTCGAGCTGGACGCTGAGCACCACGACTTCGGCACCGTCGAGTTCGGCCCGTACCGGCGCGGCGATCTCGTCTTCCTGACCGATCTGGTCCTCGCCGATGTTGAGCACCGCCATGACGGGCTTGTTGGTGAGGAAGAAGAACTCCTTGAGCTCCGCCCGATCCGCGGCCGGGAGATCGGCACGATAGAGAGGTGTGCCGTCGGCGAGATGATCGACACAGGTCTGCAGGAGCGCGACGGTCGGCTTCAGCGAGCTGTCGCCCTTGAGCATCCGGCTGGTCTTGTCGAGCGCCTTCTCGGCACTGGCGAGGTCGGCGAGCGCGAGTTCGATCTCGACCACGCGGAGGTGCTCGAGCGGATCGGACGGACCGGGCACGTCGCTGTCGGGGAAGGCGCGCAGGACGAAGACGATCGCGTCGACCTCGCGGATGTGGGAGAGGAACGCGTTGCCGAGGCCCTCGCCGTGGCTCGCCCCTTCGACGAGACCGCCGATGTCGGTGAACTGCACGGCGGCGTGGACCACGTTCTTGCTGGCGCTCATGACCGCGAGCTGGTCGAGCCGATGATCGGGCACCTTGGCGACGCCGACGTTGGGATCCGTCGTGGCGAATGCGTAGGGCGCGGCGTGCGCACCGCCGCCCGCGAGTGCGTTGTAGAGAGAACTCTTGCCCGCGTTGGGGAGACCGACGAATCCGAATCGTTCCATACCCGGCCGAGGCTATCTACGAGGGGTCGGCTACCGTTGGGCCCCGTGACCGACACGACCGCGGCACCGTCCGCAACGAGCAAGTCCAAGGGCGACACCGTCGCTGCCGAGCGTGCGTTCTCGAAGTCCATCGCCGTCTCGGCGGTGCGCTGCACACTCACCTACGTGCTGATCCCGTTCATCTTCCCGATCATCGGTTTCGGCACCGGCGCCGGGCCGTGGATCGGGGTGCCGATCGGCATCGCTGCGATCGTGGCCAACATGGTCAGCATCCGGCGCTTCCATCGCGCCGACCACAAGTGGAAGTGGCCGATGACCGCGATCAACCTCGGCATCATCGGCCTGCTCGTGGTCCTCGTCGTCAACGACCTCACCAGCCTCTGAGCCGTCCCGCCGACCACCACGGCTACCGTGGGACGATGGAGCCCGTGGCCGCGTTGCGCCGAGCAGTCCACTATCTCGATCGTGAACTCGCGCCCCCGCAGAAGGTGCGGGCGTTCCAGCGGGCGATCGAGGTCGTTGTCGAGGTCGGCCCCGGCGAGATCGCCGCTCGCGCCGCCGCCGGCACGCTCACCGACCTGGAGGGGATCGGAAAGTCCACCGCCGAGGTGATCGTCGACGCGCTCGACGACAACGACGACGGCTACCTGGCCCGCCTCGACGAACGCAGCCGGATCCCGATCGGCAGCGGCCGCGCCGTGCTCACCGCCCTACGGGGCGACTGTCATGCCCACACCACCTGGTCCGACGGCGGCGCGCCGCTCCGGGCCATGGCCGAGACGGCCATCGGGATCGGCCACGAATGGATGGTGGTGACCGACCACTCGGCCCGCCTCACCATCGCCCACGGGCTCGACGAACAACGCCTGACCCGCCAACTCGACGAGATCGAGCAGCTCAACGCGGAGCTGGCGCCGTTCCGTCTGCTCACCGGTATGGAAGTCGACATCTTCGAGGACGGCACCCTCGACCTCGCCGACGAGATGCTGGCCCGCCTCGACCTCGTCGTCGCCAGCGTGCACTCGAAGCTGAAGCTTCCCCGCGACGAGATGACCCGGCGCATGGTCATGGCGATCGCCAGTCCGCACACCGACGTGCTCGGCCACTGCACCAACCGCAAGCTGATCGGCCGGGGCCGCCCGCCGTCGGAGTTCGATGCCGAGATCGTCTTCGCCGCCTGCGCCCAGTTCGACACGGCGGTGGAGATCAACTGCCGCCCCGAACGCCAGGACCCCCCGGAGGAGCTGCTCGAGCTCGCGATCGAATGGGGGTGCAAGGTCGCCATCAACACCGACGCCCACGCGACCGGCCAGCTCGAGTGGCAGCCATACGGCGCCGACAAGGCGGTCCGCTGCGGGGTGCCGATCGACGACATCGTCAACACCTGGACGGCCGACGACGTGCTGGCGTGGACCGCGAGCCACGAGGCCTGACCTCGTCGAGCGCGGGGTTTTGCCCTCGTCCCGCTACCCTGACGGCCATGTCGAAGCGCACCAAGAAGAAGAAGGCGAAGGTTCGCCGCAGCAAGGCCAACCACGGGCGCAAGCCCAACATGGGTCGCAACAGCTGATCTTTCGGTTCCGGGCTGCATCAGGCCTGCAACTGAATCGTGTGCACCGCCGGTCGCTCCGGCGGTGTTCTTCGTTTTCGCTGCGAGACTGTCCTCGTGCTCGTGTTCGACGGCGACTGTGGGTTCTGCACCTCTTCGGCCCGCTGGATCGAGGCGCGTCTGTCCGGCCATGCCGCGGTCGTCCCCTGGCAGTCGTGTGACCTCGGCGAGCTCGGTCTCACCGAAGCCGACGTGACCACCGCCGCCTACTGGATCGACGAGTCGGGCACCGCCCACCGGGGACACCGGGCGATCGGGTTGTCGCTCATGACCGCCGGCGGAGCCTGGGCGATCGTCGGGCGACTGATCATCACGCCGCCGATCTCGTGGCTCGCCGGGCCCGTCTACCGCCTCGTCGCGAAGTATCGCCACCGCCTGCCGGGCGCGACCGACGCCTGCCGTCTGCCCGACTGACGGGACGAACCCCCGGCGAGCGTGTCGATCCGCTCAGTCGCGGGGCCAGACGGGGTCGCGCTTCTCCACGAACGCGGTCATGCCCTCGCGCATCTCGGGATTCATGATCGATCGTTGGAAGACCCGGGCGTCGTGTGGACGAAGCTGGCGGTTGATGTCGTCCTTGATCACAGAGCGACTCTTCGGTGCACCCTTGGTCACTGCTTCGACGAGTCGGTCGACCGCGGCATCGAAGTCGTCGTCGGGCACGACCTGCTGCAACAGCCCCATCTGCATCGCCCGTTCGGCCCCGAACGCCTCCATCGCGAACATGATCCACTTGGCGTTGCCCAGACCGACCCAGTCCGCCAGCCGGGTGGCCATGAAGACATCGGGCGCACCCCGGAGGAGTTCCGGTGCCCGAAACCGCGCCGACTCCTTGGCGATCGAGAAGTCACAGTGCAGCATCAGGTCGAGTCCACCCGCGTAACAGAGTCCGTTGACGGCGGCGATCACTGCTGCGGAGCACCGCTCGAGGTGTCGGAACGGGAAGTGGTCGGTCGGATCCCACTCTGCGGCGAGCGTCGGGTCGTCGATCGAGTTGCCCGCCATGTCGCCGCCGACGCAGAACACGTCGTCGGTCCCGGTGATGACCAACACGTCGATGTCGGCTTCCCTGTCGGCCATGACCGCGGCGCGCTTCACCCCGCGGTACATGTCCTGGGTCATCGAGTTGCGGCGGTCCACCCGATCGATCCGCACCCGCAGCACGTGGTCGGCGTAGGTCGCGACCAGGCAGGGAGAGCCGAGGTCGACCGTCTCGTCGTCATTCATGGGGCGACCCTAGTTCGCGCTGCCGACGAGCCAGCCGACGCCGACGGGACTTTCGGCCCTGCACCTCGGACTCGGTCGTTCGTACCGTCGGTCGGGACGTCGGGGCGATCCGGTCCGGCGCGTAGGGAGGACAGTTCCATGACCGACACACCCATCCGACTCAGTCGACATCGTCTCGACCAGATTCTCACCGCGCTCGGCGCCGTGGTGGTCGTGGTGCTGCTCGTGGCCGGCGGCCTCCTGTCGTGGGGCAACAGGTTCGCAGAGGACTACGTGGGCGACGAGCTGGCCGCCCAGAATGTCGTCTTCCCCAGCGCCGACGCACTGTCCGGTCAGGGGCGCGACGACCTGGCCAAGTACGGCGACGAACTGGTCGACACCGGGGACGAGGCCGAGGCCTACGCCAGCTACATCAAGGGCCATGTCGAGGGCATCGCCGGCGGGATGACCTACGCCGAGCTGAGCGGGCCTGAGCGGGCGGCCGATGCGGCGCTCAACGAGGCGATCGCCAACGGCGCCGATGCCGACGAGATCGCGGCCCTCGAAGAGGCGGCCGACGAGATCACCGGCCAACGCGACTCGATCTTCCGAGGAGAGATGCTCCGGGGCGCGCTCCTCAACACTTACGCGTGGTCGACGATCGGCCGTATCGCCGGCATCGCTGCGATCGCGGCGTGGATCGCCGCCGCCGCCATGGCCGTGCTGGTCGCCGCCGGTGTGGTGCACACCCGCCGGCATCACGCGGCCGGCTGACGGCACGCCGAGGAAGGGTGGTGCTCGACGGCCCGACGCGACGTTCGCTCGTGGTAGACCCAGGCCCGTGAGCATCACCCTTTCCGAAGCGGAATCTCGGCGGATCGTGGCCCGCCACGGCGTCCCGGTGTCGCCGTTCGTGACCGGCACCAGCACCGACGAGGTGGTCGCCGCCCTCGCCGCCGACCCCACTGTCGTCTACCCGGTGGTCGCGAAGCTGTGCGGTCGGGCGATCGCCCACAAGACCGAGCGGGGACTCGTGCGGCTCCGGATCCCCGACGAGGCCGGCCTCCGAGCCGCCTGCGACGATCTGCTGGCCGCCGCCCGCCCCGAGGACGGCGCGGTCGAGGTCCTCGTGTCGAGCATGGTCGCCGGCAACCGCGAGCTGATCGCCGGGCTCAACGACGACCCGCAGTTCGGGCTGACCATCATGCTCGGGATCGGTGGCATCCTCGCCGAGGCGATCCGCGATGTCGTCTTCCGGCTCGTGCCGATCACCGCGGTCGACGCAGCAGAGATGATCGACGACCTCGCCACCCAGCGCCTGCTCGACGAATTCCGCGGCGAACCGGCCCTCGATCGAGAGGCCCTGACCGACGCGCTCGTGGCGCTGGCGAAGGTCGGCGAGCAGGAGCGAGGGATCCGCTCGGCCGACCTCAACCCGCTGATCCTCGTTGACGGCAAGCCGATCGCGGTCGACGCTTTGCTCGAGGTCGACCCGGAGGGCACATCGTGACCCGCAATCTCTCGGCCCTTTTCGACCCGAAGGGGATCATCATCACCGGTGTCTCGAACCATCCCGGCAAGTTCGGTTTCGTGACGCTGCACAATCTGCTCGCTTCGGGCTACGAGGGCGACGTCTTCCCCGTCGGCCGCGAGGCGGGCGAGGTGCTCGGCCGACCGGTGCTCGGATCCATCGACGACGTGCCCGCAGGCCGGGCCGACATGGTGTTCATCTGCACCCCACAGGCAGTCAACGAGGACCTCCTGCGGGCCGCGGCGGCCAAGGGCGTGACCGCCGCCTTCTTCGCCGCCGCCGGTTATCGCGAGGCCGGTCCGGAGGGCGCAGAGGCCGAGCGCCGACTGGTCCTCCTCGCCGACGACCTGGGCATCGCGGTCGCCGGCCCCAACGGCCAGGGTGTCGTGTCCACGCCGTCGAAGATGTGCGCCCAGATCGTCGCGCCCTACGCCCCCGCCGGCCGGATCGCCGTCGCCAGCCAGTCGGGCAACTTCGTGTCGTCGTTCCTCAACCTCGCCCACCACACCGGGGTGGGCATCAGCCGGGCGGTCGCCGCCGGCAACGCCGCCGTCCTCGGCATCGCCGACTATGTCGAGTGGTTCGCCGACGACCCCGAGACGAGCGTGTGCCTCGTCTACATGGAGTCGGTCGACGACGGCCGCGAGATGTTCGAACGACTGAAGGCCGTCGCCGAACGGAAGCCGGTCGTCGTGGTGAAGGGCGGGGCCTCCGATGCCGGAGCCCGCGCCGCGGCCAGCCACACGGGCGCGCTGGCATCCGACGACGCGGTGTTCGACGGCATGTGCCACCAGGCCGGTCTCATCCGGGCGCGCGACGTGGAGGAGGCGTTCGAGGTCGCCGCGACGATCGCCACCCAGCCGCTCCCCGCCGGGCCGCGGGTCGTCGTGGTGACGACCGTCGGCGGCTGGGGCGTCGCCGCGGTCGACGCGATGAGTGGCACCCGACTCGAGGCCACACCGCTCCCCGCGGACCTGTATGCGGCGATCGACGAGAAGCTCCCCCCGCGGTGGAGCAGGAACAACCCGGTCGACATGGCCGGCGGCGAGACGCGCGACACGGTGCCGGAGATCCTCGAACTCGCCGCCTCGCACCCCGACGTCGACGCCGTGCTCTTCCTCGGTCTCGGCATCCAGTCGAACACAGCGGCCATGCTGCGCGAGGGCGGGTTCTACCCCGACCACGGGCTCGAACGGATCGTCGACTTCCACGAGCGCCAGGACGCCCGCTACGCGCAAGCCGCCGGAGAGATCGCCGCCCGCACGGGAACGCCCGTGCTCATGGCCACCGAGCTCGCGAACGCCCGCCCCGACAACGCAGGGCCGGCCGGTGCCCGCGCCGCGGGGCTCATGTGCCACGCGTCGGCCGGACGGGCGATCCGATCGCTCGATCTGATGAGCCGCTACGCGAATTGGCGCGCGGCGCGCGGACTCTGACCCTACGGTCCTGTCATGACCCGCACCCCCGAGCCGCCCTACTACGCGGTCGTCTTCACCAACCGGCGCGCCGGTTGGCAGCACGACGACGTCGACACGGCCTATGGAGCGGCAGCCGAACGCATGGAGGAACTGGCCGCGACGATCCCCGGCTACCTCGGGATCGAATCGGCTCGCGGCACCGACGGCACCGGGATCACGGTGTCGTACTGGGCCAGCGAGGACGCGATCGCCCGGTGGCGAGCCCACCCCGAACACCTCGAAGCCCAGAGCCACGGACGAGACGAGTGGTACGAGTGGTACGAGCTCCGCGTCGGTCGAGTCGAGCGAGCGCGGTCGTTCCCGTGACCATCTTCGACGACATCCGTGCCTCGTGCGCTGCCGTTGCAGAGGCCGCGACCCACGTCCGCATCGTGCCGGAACGAGTGGCCGCGTTCGCCGGCGAACTCGATCTCGACACGCCGAAGAACGATCCCGGGCAGGATCGGATGGGGTCCGAGGAGACCGCGACCGCGTTCGTGCTCGCGCTCGACGCGATCAACTTCGGCAGCGGCTACTTCCCCTACATCCGCAAGCGACCCGGGATGTCGGGCTACCACACGGTCGCGAACTCGCTGCGCGACCATGTGGCCGACACGGGCGGCCTCACGACCGCACGCCTCGCCGCCTGGACCGTCGACGATGCGGCAGCCACCTTCGGCCAGGTGCTCGACGGCGGCCTCGGCCACGAGCTCATGGAGCTGTACACCGAGGCATGGCACGACCTGGCCGCATTCGTCGACCGTGTCGGCGACGGGTCCTTCGCTGCGGCCGTCGCGGTTGCCGACGGGTCGGCCGCTCGCCTGGTCGAGATGCTCGCCGAGATGCCGTTCTTCCGTGATGTGCACCCGCACCCCGCCGTCGGTGAGGTGTTGCTCTACAAGCGGGCGCAGATCGTGGTCCAGGACCTCCACGTCACCTTCGCCGGCCAGGGTCCCGGGCGGTTCGAGGACCGCCGTGAACTCACGATGTTCGCCGACAATCTCGTCCCCCACGTGCTGCGGGTCGAGGGTGTGCTCGAGTTCGATACCGACCTGCTGCGCCGCATCGAGGCAGTGGAGGACATTCCGGTCGGCTCGCCCGCAGAGGTGGAGATCCGTGCGTGCGGCCTGCACGCAGTGGAACTCCTCCGCGTCGCGCTGGCCGAGCGGGGCGAACGACTCACGGCCGGCGACCTCGACAACGTGCTGTGGAACGCCGGCGCCGCGCCCCGCTACAAGTCGATCCCGCGCCACCGTTCGCGGTGCGTCTACTACTGAGCGTCGACGAAACACAGGGTTCACGAAACACTGCACCGGCCTGCGTGCGCGCATACATCTCCGGACGGATAGCGTTCGGGAACCACCGGGCCGGGGCACTGCGCGCGCCGCCCGAGAACACCCACCCGCCATTGGGCGGAATCTGGAGGGAAAATGCGCAACCGACTGCTACTGATTCTCGGGATCCTGTTGTCGTTCTCGTTGCTCGCCGCGGCTTGCGGCGACGACAGCGAGGACACCACGGACTCGACCGACTCCACGCCGGACGACAGCGGCGACACCCCCGACGACACCACGCCGCCCGACGGCGCAGACCCCGATGCCTTCGCCGGCTGCCCCGACGCCGAGTCGACCGTCGAGAACAACGGCCAGGTCGGCCTCGTGTTCGACGTCAACGGCCGCGGTGACCAGTCGTTCAACGACTCCGCCGCCGCCGGTCTCGACCGTGCGGTCGCCGACTTCGGCCTGACCTTCACCGAAGCCGTCCCGAACGAGGACGGGTCCGACCGCGGCCCGCTCCTGCAGCTCGCGGCCGACGACGCCAGCATCGTCATCGCCGTCGGCTTCCTGTTCGCCGGCGAAGCCGGTCCGGCCGCCTGTGAGAACCTCGACACCCACTTCGCGGTGATCGACGACGCCATGTTGAACTTCGCCGCCGAGGGTGGCCCCGCGCCGTGGGCACCCAACGCTGCCGGCCTCACCTTCGCCGAGGAGCAGGGCTCGTACCTGGTCGGCGTTGCCGCCGGCCTCACCACCGAGACCAATGAGATCGGCTTCATCGGCGGCGTGCAGGGCTGGGGCCTGATCGAGAAGTTCGAGGCCGGCTTCGTCGCCGGCGTCGCCTCGGTCAACCCCGACGCCAACGTCACCGTCAGCTACATCGCCGAGAACGACGTCCAGGGATTCTTCCAGCCCGACCGGGCCCGTGAGATCGCCACGTCGATGTACGAAGAAGGCGCCGACATCGTCTACCACGCAGCCGGCGACTCCGGCGGCGGGCTCTTCATCGCCGCCAAGGAGTGGAGCGAGGCGAACGACAAGGTGTGGGCCATCGGTGTCGACTCCGACCAGGCGCTGACCGCCGACGAGGACGTGCGTGAGTACATCCTCACCTCGATGCTGAAGCGAGTCGACAACGCCGTGTACCAGGCCATCGAGGCCCACGTGAACGGTGAGTTCGTCAACGGCAACACCGTCTACGATCTCGCGACCGGCGGCGTCGGCTACTCGACGACCGGCGACTACCTGAGCGCCGACACCATCGCAGCGATCGACGCGGCCGAAGCGGCGATCATCGCCGGCGACGTCGTGGTGCCGACTGCACCGTGATCACGGCCGTCGAATGACGGCTGTCTGATGCAACAGTGACGAAACGATCGGGGTCGGGCTAACGTCCGGCCCCGATCTTGTTTTCCCGTCGCCGTCCGGCCGCGAAGGAGCAGTGTGACCGCCGCCATCGAACTCCAGGGCATCACGAAACGCTTCCCCGGCGTCGTGGCCAACGACCGCGTCACCCTCACGGTCGAAACCGGCGAGATCCACGCGATCTGCGGCGAGAACGGCGCAGGCAAGTCGACGCTCATGAAGATCCTCTATGGCATGCAGCCCGCCGACGAGGGGACCATGATCGTCAACGGCGAGACCGTGACGTTCACATCGCCGAGTGACGCCATCGAACGCGGCATCGGCATGGTCCACCAGCACTTCATGCTGGCGGACCAGCTGACGGTCATGGAGAACGTGATCCTGGGGTCCGAGCCGGTGAAACGATGGGGCGTCATCGACACCGACGCCGCAACCACCCACCTCAGCGAGGTCGCCGACGCATACGGGCTCGAGGTCGACCCGAACGACCTCGTCGAGACACTCGAGGTCGGCGAACGACAGCGCGTCGAGATCATCAAGGTGCTCTTCCGCGGCGCTCGGATCCTCATTCTCGACGAGCCCACCGCGGTGCTCGTGCCCCAGGAGGTCGAGGAGCTGTTCCGGAATCTCCGCGAGCTCAAGGCCGACGGCGCGACCATCATCTTCATCGATCACAAGCTCGACGAGGTGCTGGCGATCGCCGACACGATCACCGTCATCCGCCAGGGCAGGACGGTGGGAACGGTGAAGCCGGGCGACGTGACCGCCCTCGATCTCGCCGAGATGATGGTCGGTAGCGAGCTCCCGTCTCCGGACACCCAGCAGGCCGTGGCCACGTCGGAGGCCGGACTCACGGTGGAAGGGCTGACCGTCACCGAAGACGGGCGCCCGGTCGTGAACGACGTCAGCTTCACCGTGCACCGTGGTGAGATCGTCGGCATCGCCGGGGTCGAGGGCAACGGCCAGACCGAACTCGTCGACGCCATCATCGGCACCCACAGACCCGACACCGGCTCGATCAGTCTCCTCGATGCCGATGTCACCCACTGGTCCGTCCGCAAGCGTCGCGAGTCAGGTCTCGGCTACGTCCCGCAGGACCGCCACGACGAGGGCCTGCTCCTCGAGCATCCGCTGTGGGAGAACGCGGCGCTCGGGCACCAGACGACTCGCCCGTTCTCCCGGGGATGGTTCATCGACCGACCGGGGAGCAGACAGCGCACGGAGGAGATCCGCGCCGCGTTCGACGTGCGCACGCCCAACATCGAGGTCTCGGCCTCGACCCTGTCCGGCGGCAATCAGCAGAAGCTGATCATCGGCCGGGAGCTGCTGGCCGAACCCAAGGTGTTGATCGCCGGCCATCCGACGCGAGGAATCGACGTCGGGGCGCAGGCCGCCGTATGGGAAGCCCTCCGCGAGGCGCGGGCCGACGGCCTCGCCACCCTCCTCATCAGCGCCGATCTCGACGAGTTGATCGGACTCTCCGACCGCATCCTCGTGATGCTGCGAGGCCAGCTCGTCGGCGAGGTCGACCCCGCCGTGGTCACGCCCCGTGATCTCGGCGCCTACATGACCGGCGCAGCAGTAGGGAGCACCTCATGATCCGCCGCATCGACACCCGACGGCTCGTCCTCGCGCTCGCCGCTCCGGTCATCGCCGGGGTTGCCGCGATCGTCATCTCGTCGATCGTGCTGCTCGTCTCCGGCAGCAGTCCGGTCGAGGTCTACGGCGACATGCTCGAGAACGCGTCGCGTCTCGAGACAACCGTCGACATGCTCAACCGAGCAACGCCGCTCTACATCTCGGGCGTGGCAGCAGCCATCGGGTTCCGCATGAACCTCTTCAACATCGGCGTCGAAGGCCAGTACCTGTTGGCTGCGTTCTTCGCCGCGGCCGCAGGCGCCGCCGTCGACCTCCCCGCGCCGTTGCACATCGCGTTCATCCTGATCGTGGCGATGTCGGTCGGCTCGGCCTACGCGGGATTCGCCGGTGTCCTGAAGGTCACCCGCGGGGTCAACGAGGTCATCTCCACGATCATCCTGAACTCGATCGCCGTCGCCGGCATCATCGCGTGGCTGCTCGGCGAGTGGCAGGACGACTCGCGGCAGGGCCTCAACCAGGGCACGGCCTTCATCTCCGGGTCGGGGCGACTGCCCGATCTCAACTCGTGGATGGAGATCTTCACCCGCGACATCGGCAAGGGTCGGCACCTGACTTCCGTCATCCTCATCGCAATCCTGGTCGGCATCGCCTTCCACGTGTTCGTCAACCGCATGATCGTCGGTTTCGACCTGCGGGCGAGCGGCTCCAACCCCACGGCGGCCGGCGTGTCGGGTGTCAACCCGAAGCGCATGGTCGTGCTGGCGATGGCCCTGTCGGGAGCGTGCGCCGGACTCGTCGGCATGAGCGAGATCCTGGTCAACAAGTTCTCCTACGACCGCAGCATGGTCTCGGGTCTCGGGTTCAAGGGCATCGCCGTCGCCCTGCTCGGACGCAACCATCCCGTCGGGATCGCCTTCGGCGCACTGCTGTGGGCCTTCCTCGACGCGTCGTCGGGAATCCTCCAATCGACCAACAGCGCGTCACGCGAGATCGTCGAGATCATGCAGGGCGTGATCCTCCTCACCGCGGTCGCCGGCTTCGAGGTGGTCAAGCGGATCAGGGCCAACGACGAGGCCCGGGGCGCAGCGGAGGCGATGGCAAAGAGTGCCGACCGGTCGATCGAAGGAGCCATGGCATGACCCGCCTCGCCAATCTCCCGGCCGGCATTCGTTGGGCGCTCTATGCGGCGGTGGGCCTGTTGGTCCTGACCGTCGTGCAGACCTTCGGCACCGACGACACCTCGCGCCTCACGGCAAGCGGGACCTCGTCGACCATGTTGCGATGGTCGATGGTCGTGCTGCTCGCCGGTCTCGGGGGGCTCTTCAGCGAACGGGCCGGCATCGTCAACATCGGACTCGAGGGCATGCTCGTGCTGGGCACCTGGTTCGGCGCCTGGGGCGCCCTGCAATGGGGCCCGTGGGGCGGGCTGCTGCTCGGAATGGTCGGGGGTGGCATCGGCGGCCTCGTCCACGCCGTCGCAACGATCGGCTTCGGCGTCGACCACATCATCTCGGGGGTCGCGATCAACGTCATCGCGCCGGGGGCGATGCGCTACCTGTCCGAGGAGATCTTCGTCGGCTACGAGGGTGGATCGGTCAGCGACTCGCCGAGGGTCGAGGAGTTCGGTGACTTCACGATGCCCTTCCTCGCCGGCGGCGACCTGTTCGGCTGGAAATCGCCGAACATCCTCCAATGGCTCGGCGACAAGGAATGGTTCTACATCTCCGACGTCGCCAGCTTCACCCAGGGTCTGGTGACCGATCTCTCCTACCTGACGATGATCGCTCTGGCCCTGGTCCCCATCAGCACCTGGGTGCTCTGGCGCACCCGCTTCGGTCTCCGGCTCCGGATCTGCGGCGAACGACCCGAAGCCGGCGAGTCGCTCGGCGTCGACATCATCCGTCACAAGTACATCGCCGTGATGATCAGCGGTGCGCTGGCCGGACTCGGCGGCGCCTACATCGTTCTCGAGCTCACCGGCTTCTACAAGGAGAACCAGACAGCGGGTCGCGGCTTCATCGGACTCGCCGCGCTCATCTTCGGCAACTGGAGACCCAGCGGCGTGCTCGTCGGCGCACTCTTGTTCGGCTACCCGGACGGGCTCCAGCTCCGCGACCTCCAGGGGAATGCCACTCACGCACTGCTGCTCGTCTTCACGATTGCCCTCGGCGCCGTGGCGATCGTGGCCGCACGGAGCGGCAAGCGGGTCGACGCGATCCTCTCCGGACTACTCGCCCTCGCCGTCGGCTTCTGGTACTTCACCACCGACAGCGTCCCGACATGGTTCCCACAACTCACCCCGTTCGTCGTGGTGTTGCTCGTCCTGATCTTCTACAGCCAGCGACTGCGCATGCCCGCGGCGGACGGCCAGCCGTATCGCAAGGGCCAGTCGTAGCCGTGCTCGACACCGAGCAGCTCGCCGCCTGGGAGCGCGACGGCTACGTGGTCCTCCCCGGCGCGGTCGATCCCGACGCCTGCGACCGTTTGCGCGCCCACGTGGTCGGTCGCCTCGCCGAGGCCGACCCGTCGGCCAACACCGATCTGACCGTGTTCGACACGACGGCGCAGGGCCATGCCCAGGACGAGTACTTCCTCACGTCCGGCGACGTCGTCCGCTGGTTCCTCGAGGATGGTGCCGTGGTCGACGGGAAGCTCACCCGGCCGCTGGAGCTGGCGGTCAACAAAATCGGTCACGCGATGCACGACCTCGATCCCGAGTTCGATCGTTTCAGTCGCACGCCGATGCTCGCCGAGCTCGCCACCGACCTCGGCCTGACCGATCCGCGACTGCTCCAGTCGATGTACATCTTCAAACAGCCCGGTATCGGCGGCGAGGTCACCTGCCACTGCGACCACACCTTCCTGTGGACGGAGCCCCAGTCGGTGATCGGCTACTGGTTCGCCATCGAGGACGCGACAGTGGAGAACGGTTGCCTGTGGGTCGCGCCGGGCCACCATCGCGAGCCCGCCCGGATGCGATTCCGCCGTGAGGGATCCGGCACCACCATGGATCTCCTCGACGACACCCCGTGGCCGACCGACGACCTGATCCCGATCGAGGCCGAGAAGGGCACGATGGTGGCGCTCCACGGCCTGCTCCCCCATTGGTCGGCGCCCAACACGTCCGACCGGAGCCGCCACGCCTACACGCTCCATCTCATCGACGGGGTCGCCGAGTATCCAGCCGACAACTGGCTCCGCCGGGCCGACGACATGCCGTTGCGCGGGTTCTGATGCCGGCGATGTCACGCCACGCCACGCCGGCCGATGCCGCCGTGTTGACCGACACGTTGGTCGAAGCGTTCCGTGCCGACCCGTTCTGGGCCTACTTCATGCCTGATCCCGACCGTGACGGCTTCGGACACGAACCGGCGATCCGCGATGCCATGGCCGCCGAGGTCGACTCGTATCTCAACCACGGTCACACCCACATGATCGACGACCGGGCCGCCGCGCTGTGGACCCCGCCGGGCATCAGATCCAACGACGACGCACTCGGCGAGGCCTTCGGCCGCCATGTCGCTCCCGAGCTCCTCGAGGCGGCCTTCCCGCTCTTCATCGCGATGGAGGAGTGCCGACCGCCCGAGCCCCACTTCTACCTGCACCTGATCGGTGCTCGCGACCGGGCGCGGGGTCAGGGCCTCGGTTCGGTGCTCCTCGAGCGCATCACGTCGATCTGCGACGACGAACGCCACCCGGCATATCTCGAGGCGTCGACCCCGCGTAGCGCTGCGCTCTACGCCCGGCACGGCTTCGTGGAGGTCGCAGTGATCGAGTTCGCGCCCGGCGTTGCGCTTCGTCCGATGATCCGCGACCCGGCCTAACCTGGGGTATGGCCAGCCCCGCGACTGCAGTACCCGACGTCGGCCCGCCCACGCTCGACCGAATCCGGCACGCACCCAAGGTCCTCTTGCACGACCATCTCGACGGTGGGCTACGGCCGAGCACGATCATCGAGCTCGCCGACCGGATCGGCTACCGCGATCTCCCGGCGACCGATCCCGACGAGCTGACCGCCTGGATGCAGCGCGGGGCCAACCGCAAGGACCTGACGCTCTATCTCGAGACCTTCGCACACACCGTGGCGGTCATGCAGACCCGCGACGGCATCGAGCGCGTGGCGCGGGAGTGTGCGCAGGACCTCGCGTCCGATGGCGTCGTCTATGCGGAGATCCGGTTCGCCCCCGAGCTCCACACCGAACAGGGTCTGGGTCTCGACGACGCGATCGAGGCGGTGCTCGCCGGCTTCGCCGCCGGCGCGGCCGGTACCGAGCTCACGATCCGGGCCATCTGCTCGGCGATGCGTCATCAGCACAACGCCCTCGAGGTCGCCCAGGCGGCCGTGCGGTGGCGAGACCACGGCGTGGTGGGGTTCGACATCGCCGGCCCCGAGGACGGGTTCCCGCCCGACGATCATCTGCTGGCCTTCCAGTACTGCCACCGCGAGAACTTCCACATCACGATCCACGCCGGCGAGGCCTACGGCCCCCGCTCGATCTGGAAGGCGCTCCAGTACTGCGGCGCCGAGCGTCTCGGGCACGGCATCAGGATCATCGAGGACCTGACCCGTACCCCCGACGGCGAACGCGAGCTCGGGCGCCTCGCGCACTATGTCCGTGACCGCCGGATCCCCCTCGAGGTGTGCCCGACGAGCAATGTCAACACGGGCGTCGTCGACCGGATCGCCGATCACCCCATCGCGGAGCTGATCGACCTGCGTTTCCGGGTCACGCTCAACACCGACAACCGTCTCATGTCGGGTGTCTCGATGTCGTCCGAGATGGCGGCGCTCGTCGACGCCTTCGGCTACGGCTGGGACCGTCTGCGCTGGCTCACTGTCAACGGGATGAAGTCGAGCTTCCTGCCCTTCAAGGAACGCCTGCAGATCATCGAGCAGGTGATCAAGCCCCGCTACGCCATCCTCGAGGCGTGGGCGCTCGAACCTCGGGTCTAACCCCGTCGAAGGTTTTCGGTAGGGTCCTCGCCATGCGGATCCCTTTCCTTCGCCTGCTGGCGATCATTCTCGCCGCGGCGTTGGTCGCCGTCGCCTGCTCGGACGACCCCACGGCTGACGAGCTCGTCGACGGCGCCACCGACGGGCTCGACGCGTCCGATGGCACCGACGCCGACCCCGATGCCGGCGCCGACCCCGAAGAGACCGACCCGACGGCCATTCCGGCGGCCACCCCGCCCGAGGTCGACGGCACCCCCCTCCCCATCGACGACGACTACCGCATCGGCACCCTCGACAACGGCCTCACGTATCTGCTGCGCAGCAACGACAGCCCGGGAGCAAGCCTCGATCTGCGTCTCCTGGTCAATGCCGGATCGCTCCAGCAGGAGACTCCCAACGACGGCAGCGCCCACTTCCTCGAGCACATGATGTTCAACGGCACCGAAGCGTTCCCCGGCAACGAGCTGACGACCCAACTCCAGCGACTCGGCATCCGTTTCGGTGCCGATGTCAACGCCTACACGAGCTACGACGAAACCGTGTATCTGCTCGGGGCCACGACCTTCGAACCGAGTGCCCCCGACATCGCCTTCGACGTACTGGCGGAGTGGGCGGCCAGGGCCACCATCGAACCCGACCAGGTGGCCGCCGAGGTCGGCGTCGTGCGCGACGAGCTCCGCCAGGGCCGCGAGACCGTCGACGGCTTCGTCGTCACCCGGTTCGAGGAGATCTACACGGAGGGGACGCCCTACGAGAACCACATCGTGATCGGCGACGCCGAGCTGGTCGAGGCCACGACGGCAGAGACGCTCCGGAACTACTACGAGACCTGGTATCGCCCCGACAACATGGCGGTGGTCGTCGTCGGCGACCTCCCCCTCGACGAACTCGAGTCCGAGGTCGTCTCGCGGTTCTCGAGTCTGACCAATCCCGACACTCCCCTCGATCGACCCGAGGTCGAGATCGAACTCGACCCCGAACCCGTCACCGAGATCATCACGCACCCCGACAACGGCATCGACAACCTGTCGCTCGACATCCCGCTGCCGGTGTGGGACACCGGCACCGTCGGCGGCGAACGGATGACGCTGATCGAGACGGCCGTCGCCGCGATGATCGAGACCCGCCTCGGTGAGGCCTTCCAACGAGGCGACCTCGACTTCGACCGGCAGCCCTCCTTCGGCGCCTTCAGCCTGAACCGCGGCCTGCGCTACTACGGCACCAACGTGACGGCCCCCGAGCTCGACACGGCGCTCGACGCGTTCATGGGGCAGCTGCTGCTCGCCGCACTCGAAGGATTCACCGACGACGATGTCGCGCGGGTCAGGGAGCTGCTCGTCGCAGGCCTCGACGACGAGCTCGACACACTCGCCTCCACCCAGGACTGGCAGTACGCGGGCGTCCTCAGCGACCACTTCCTCACTGGAGGACAGGCCGACCAGGCCGAGCGCCGCATCGCCCGCCAGCGCGAGATCATCGAGTCGTTCGATGCCGACGAGCTCACCAACTTCTGGCGTTGGATCCTCGAGAGCAGCGGGCCCGTGGTCGTCGCCATCGGCGACGACGCCGCCACCCTCCCCACTCCCGAGCAGCTGCGCGAGGTACTCGACAACGCTCGACCGGCGGCAACCGGCGACTCGGCCGTCGCCATCGACGAGCTGATGGAACCGCCGGAACCCGCGGCGACCGCGAGTGAGACGACACGCTCGACACTCGACGGCGACATCGAGGAATGGACGTTCGAGAACGGCGTCGTCGTCTCGTACCAGGAATCGAAGATCGCCGAGGGCAACGTCTCGGTCACCCTCGAGTCGACCGGTGGTTGGAGCACCTTCGAAAACCCCGACGCCTCGCTCGCGGACGCGGCGGTGGACGCAGTCCTGCTGAGCGGTGTGGGTCCCTACGGGCCGGCCACGGTGGAGCGCTACCTCGAGAGCCGCTCCATCGGGATCGACATCGCCATCGCCGAATGGAACGAATCGATCAATGGTTCGGCCGCGACGAGTGATGCCGAAGACCTCTTCGCGCTCATCCACCTCACGATGACCCAACCCCGGGTCGACGACGTCGCCCTCCGGTCGGTGGCCCGCGTCGGGGAAGCCAGCCTCGAGCTCGCGGAGACCAACCCCGACGTCCGGGCCCAGGAGCTGCTCACCACACTGTTGAACGGCGACGACCAGCGCTACGCCGGCCTCCACAGCCAGGAGGAGATCGACGCGCTCGACCCCGGCGAACTGCTCGACGTCTTCAGCAGCCGTTTCGGCGAGGTCGACGACCTCCATGTGGCGATCGTCGGCGACATCGCCGCGGCGGCGGCGTTCGACCTGTCGGCCCGGTACCTCGGCACCCTCCCCACGGGCGACGACGACACCTGGATCGATCTCGGTGTCGAACTCCCGACCGATGCGGTGCGCGGCGAGGTCATCCTCGGCGACGGCACCGCCGACGGCGGCCTCCAACGGGTCGATTGGGTGCTCGGTCAGCCAAATGCCGAGGACGAGGTCGTCGGGGTCCTGCTGTCGACGATCATCACGAACCGCATCACCGAGGTCATCCGCGAGGAACTCGGCGCCTCGTACGGGGGATCCGCCACGGTGTTCGCCTCGCACGAGGGTCCGGGTTCGATCGGGTCCTACATCTCGGTCGACGGCGACCCCACCCGGCTCGACGAGATCCGCACCGCACTCGACGAGGTCCTCGACGAGCTCGCCACGACCGGGCCGACGGCCGACGAATTCGGGCGGGCCGTGTCGGTCACCCAGAACGACTACGGCTTCGTCAACAACGGGCTGTTCCTTGCCGCCAACATCGCGGCGACCCGATTCCCCGACGTCGACAGTTTGCAGATCGACGAGCGGTTCCCGATCCTCGCCGGGGTGGCACGCACCGACGTGCGAGACCTGGCGGCCGAACTCTTCGCCGACCCTGCGTCGGTCGAAGTCGCGAAGGTCCTGCCGTAGATCGCCATGCACATCCACGTCGTCGACCATCCACTCGCCGCAGTCGCGCTCACCCGGCTTCGTGACGAGACCACCACCCGACCGGCCTTTCGAGCCGCACTGCGGACGCTGAGCCGCCATCTCGTCTACGAGGCCTCGCGCAGCCTCGCCACGGAGGAGATCGACATCGTCACCCCCATGGGGCCGACCACCGGGACCGCGCTCGGCCCCGACACCGAGCTCCCGCTCCTCGTCCCGGTCCTCCGAGCCGGACTCGGCATGCTCGACGCCGCCCTCGCCGTCCTCCCCGAGGCCCGCACCGGATTCATCGGCCTGAAACGGAACGAAGAGACCCTTCGACCCGACGTCTACCTCAACACCGTCCCTCCCGATCTCCGGGGGCAGCCGGTGATGGTGCTCGACCCGATGCTCGCCACCGCCGGCTCGGCGATCCATGCGTGCGAGAGCCTGCGAGCCGCCAATGCCGGCCCGATCACCGTGGTCTGTGTCCTGTCGGCGCCCGAAGGAGTCGACGCCCTCACCGCGTCGGGCACCGCCGACACCCACGTCACGGCCGCCATCGACAGCCACCTCAACGAGATCGGCTACATCGTCCCCGGCCTCGGCGACGCGGGCGACCGCCAGTTCGGGGTCGATTGATGGGCGGACGCCGGATCGCCGTCGAACCGCGAAGCCGGCCCGCCATGCACGAAGCCCTCGTGGCGGCGGTGGAGCGTGCCGGAGCACGCGTGGTCGACCTCGCCGATGCCGACGCACTCATCTGGGCCGATCCCGCCGCGGTCGACGAACTCGAACGTGTGGTGCACGAGGCCTCGAACGCGCGCTGGGTCCAACTCCCCTACGCCGGCATCGAGAACATGGTGCACGTGCTCGACGACGACCGGCTCTGGACGTGCGGCAAGGGCGTCTACGCCGACGACTGCGCCGAATGGATCATGGCGGCACTGCTGTCGGCCTTTCGCGACATCCCGACGTTCGCCCGCACGCGGTCCTGGGGCGCCCAGACGGGCCGAAACCTGCTCGGCGCGAACCTCACCCTGCTCGGTGGCGGAGGACTCGCCGAGAGCTTCCTGCGGCTCATCGAGCCATGGGGGTGCACGGTCACCTGCGTTCGCCGCGGGAGCGACGCAGTACCCGGCGCGCACCGAACCGTCACGACCGATTCCCGGCTCGATGCGGTCCGCGAAGCCGACGCCGTGATCGTCTGCCTGGCACTGACTCCCGAGACGACCGGCGTGGTCGATGCGGCGCTGCTCGACGCGATGCCCGACGACGCGTGGCTGATCAATGTCGGCCGCGGCCGACACGTGGTGAACGACGATCTCGTCGATGCGCTCCGCGCTGGTGCTCTCGCCGGCGCCGTGCTCGACGTCACCGATCCCGAACCGCTCCCCGACGACCATCCGCTCTGGGGGTTCGACAACGTGGTGATCACGCCACACGTCGGCAACACCCCGGAGATGGGTCTCGCGCGGCTGGCGGAGCGGGTCGAGGAGAACGTACGCCGCTGGCTGGCCGACGAGGAACTGCTCGGACCCGTCGATGTCGCCGCCGGGTACTAGCCTCGAACCCACATGCTCGATCACGTGTTCACCGACGCCATCGGCTCGCTCCGCGACGCGTTCGAGGACTCCCGCCTCGAACGCCAGGCATTCGAGGAACGTTTCCAGGTCGACGTCCTTCTCGGCGACGTCTCGTGGCAGACCAGCTACGGCCTCCCCGGCGAGGGCCTTCCACCCCGGGTCCAGGCCGATGTCGGCTGTGTCTGGCCCACGTGGTCGCAGACCGCATACCGCAGCTGGTACGTCGACGAGGAGCTCACCGAACCACCGAGGATCGAGATCGAGATCACGCTACGGGTACAACGCCTGACCGAAGCCCCCGAGCCCCGCGGGGTTCTCTCGGTCCTGCCGATCACCAGCCCCGACGTGGGCGGCGAACGACTGACGCGCGGTGGGCCCACCGTCGAGTCGATCCACGGCGACGACCCCGACGACGTCGAGTACGCCATCGAGGTCAGCTACGAGGGTGTCTACGAACTCGACGAAGCCGCGCTGGTCGACGGGTCGACCCTCGACGAACACTTCGGCACGCTCGGCGGTTGGGTCGCCTCGACGCTCGTGAAGCTCGGCGACCTCGACCTGCAGTTCGGTCCCCCGCTGGAAGACTAGAGCCCGCGTCGGATGGCGCCGAGATCGTCGAACGCCGGATCGCGACCTTCGGCCTTGGCGGCGAACGTCTCGGCCATGTCTCCGGGCTGGAACATGCCGGTCTGCCATGCAGCGATGTATTTCAACGAGTCCTCCACCGTGTGGTCACGGGTGTAGAGGATCGTCTCCTTGGTGCCGTGGATCGCCAGCGGCGACTTCGACGCGATCTCGGCGGCGATCTCGTGCACACCGCTCAGCATCGACTCGTGGTCGTCGAACACCTGGTTGACGAGGCCGTAGGCGAGCGCCTGCTCGGCGGGCATCCGGCGACCGGTGTAGGCGAGCTCACGGACGACACCCTCGGGTATCAGCTTCGGGAGCCGCTGGAGCGTGCCGACGTCGGCCGTCATGCCGATGTTGATCTCCTGGATGCAGAAGAACGCGTCACGGGTGGCGTAGCGACAGTCCGCCGCGGTCACCATGTCGACCGCTCCCCCGATGCAGCCGCCCTGGATCGCCGCGAGCACGGGCATCCGAGCCTGTTCGAGGATCGAGAACGATTGCTGGAGATGCAAGACGTTGTAGCGCAGCGCGGCTCGCTGCCGGCCCGTTTCCCTGATGCGCTCACCCGAGTCGACCGCCTCGGCGGCATCGCCACCGCCGGTGAACACCGCCAGATCCATCCCCGCGCTGAAGTGCTTGCCCGTCGATGACAAGACGACGGCACGAACCCTTCCGGAGTCGGAGAGCTCACCGATGATCTCGGGCAACTCCGACCAGAAGGCCGGGATCATCGAGTTCAACGATTCGGGGCGCGACAGGCGAACGTGGGCGACGCCCTCGGTCTCCTCGACATCGAAGCAGGTGTATCCCATGCGGCGAGGCTACTGGAGCGCCGCAGCGGCGGCGGCTTCGGCTTTCTCCGCCGACTTCCCTTCGAAGTCGCCCTCTTCCAGGTCGTAGTCGAGGAACTCCGAGCCGGTGTCCTCGAAGTGTTCGAACTCGATCACGCCGATGTCGGTGAAGCGGTCGCGCAGCCAGCCGTCGCCGGCGTCGAGCAGACCGAGCTTGCGGCAGTTGGGCACGATCTTGGAGAACAGCATCCGTTGGAACACCTTCGATTCCTCGGGGGCGTTGAGCAACAGCTCGACCATCCTGCGGGTGTCGACACCCATGTGCTCCCAGACCTCCTGCTGCAGGAAGCGATCGCGCATCCGCAGCGCCGCCTCGAAGGCGAACTCCTGACGCTCACGGATCTCGGCGTGACTCATCTCGGCGTAGACCTCCTGGAGGGACAGCACGCCGAAGGCGACGTGGCGGGCCTCGTCGCTCATCACATAGCGCAGGAGCTTCTTGAGCAGCGGCTCGGTGGTGACATCGTGCATGAAGCCGAAGGCGGCGAGGGCGAGGCCCTCGACCATGATCTGCATGCCCAGATAGGTCATGTCCCAACGGCTGTCGTTGATGATGTCGTCGAGCAGCAGACCGAGATGGGGGTTGACCGGGTAGCCGCCGTCGAGCTTCTCGTCGAGGTAGCGGGCGAACACCTCGACGTGACGGGCCTCGTCGACCACCTGCGTCGCCGCGTAGTACTTGGCATCGATCCACGGCACCGTCTCGACGATCTTCGCCGTGCACAACAGCGCGCCCTGCTCACCGTGCATGAACTGGCTCAGGCGCCACTTGATCGACTGGAGACCGAACTCCTCCCACTCCTTGTCGCCCCACTTGGCAACCGGACTGTTGGGGTCCTGGTCGAAGTCGCCCATCAGACCGCGCTCGAGGCTGAGGTCGAGGGCCGTGTAGGGATCGACCTCGATCGACCAGTCGAGATCGGTCGTACCGTTCCACTGCGAGGTCTTGGCCTTCTCGTAGAGCTTGTCGAGCTTGGCCCGCTCGCCCTTGTCGTAGCCCCACGTGAAGATCGCGTCGGCGTTGTCCTCCACCGCGTGGATCAACTCATCGGCATTGGTGTTCGCCTGCGCGATCTCCATGATCCGATCGACATCATTGGCATCGGTGACAGCCATCTCAGGACTCCTGGGTAGGGGATGTTCAGTAGGGATCTGGGCGGACGCGGCCGCGACCGCCGGCCGGGCTGCTGCGAGCAGACGTTCGATGACGGCGTTCCAGCCCGCGGCGCTCGGGAGGTCTCGATCGATCGACCCGAACATGGCGAAGCCGAGGCTGATGCGTGGCACAGCGCGACGATCGCATCGGTCGGCAGGGCCGGATCGAGCAGGCCGGTGGCCTTGCCGCTGTCGATCAGGAGGCCAGGCGGGCTTCCTGCTCGGCGATGCGCCTCGTGAGCATTGCGTGGAACTCCGGATCCCGGCGGGCGATCACCATCGCTTCGGCGATCAGCGCATCGGCCGACGGCGAACGCACGACCAGTTCCGAGCCGAGCGAGGCGAGAATGTCGGTGACGTCGGCACCGTCGGACGACAACAGCTGTTCGAGCCGATCCATCATCACCACGTCGAGGGCATCGAGCATCAGGTCGTGCTTCCCGCTCCAGCGGGCGTAGATGGCGCCGGTCGTGACGCCGGCGGCACGGGCGATCGCAGCGACCCCGGCCTTTTCGAACCCGCGCTCGGTGAAGACGTCGACCGCAGAGGCCAGCAGCCGATCCGTCAACGGGTCATGCGCCGCAGCGATATCGACGAAAGGGCCGTAGCGTCCATCGCCAGGCATGATAACGATTATTATCGGATCGGTCAACGGGAACGCGTCGCACTGGCACGCGCTCGGAGACTCCGACCGGGACGGCGCTCAGACCAGGGTGGCGAGCGCGACGTGGGGCCGCGCCCCGATGTGGGAGATCACCTCGGCCGCGGCGATACCGCCCAGTTCGGCACACCGGCCCAGGGTGGCGCCGTTGGCCAGTCCGTGAAGAAAGCCCGACGCATAGAGGTCGCCGGCGCCCGTGGCGTCGACCACGTGGGCCACCGGCGCAGCCGGCACCACGATCGTCTCGCCTCGCGAACGGATCACCGAACCCTTCGCCGATCGGGTGAGGGCAGCGATCTCGACCAGGTCGGCGATCGCTTCGGCCGCAGCATCGAAGTCGTCGGTCTCGAACAGCGAGCAGATCTCCGATTCGTTGGCGAAGACCAGATCGACCTTGTCGGCGAGGAGGTCGAGCCACTCCCCGCGATGACGATCGACGCAGAACGCATCGGACAGCGTCATCGACACCGTCCGGCCCGCCGCGGCGGCGGCACCCATCGCGCCGCGGATCGCCTCCTTGGCGATGTCCATGTCCCAGAGGTAACCCTCGCAGTAGGTGATCGCGGCCGAAGCGACGAGATCCTCGTCGATGTCGTCCGGGCTCAGGAACGCCGAGATCCCGAGGAAGGTGTTCATGGTGCGCTCGGCGTCGGGCGTCACCTGGATGAGACAGCGAGCGGTGGGCGGCCCCTCGGCGCCGGCCGGAACATCGAATCCGACACCGGCCGCGCGCAGGTCGTGCATGAAGACCTCGCCCAGCTGGTCGTCGCGGACCTTGCCGAGGTAGGCGGCCCGGCTGCCGAGGCTGGCGAGGCCAGCCATGGTGTTGGCCGCAGACCCGCCGGAGGCCTCGATGCCCGGCGGCATCGAGGCGTAGAGCGACGTCGCCCGATCGGCATCGATCAGGGTCATCGCTCCCTTGTTCAGATCGTGGGTGACGATGAAGTCGTCGTCAACGGTCGAGATGACGTCGACGATGGCGTTGCCGACGCCGACGACGTCGAGAGTGGCTTCCACGAGGGCTCCATGGGCAGGGTTCCGGAACGCACCGATGGTAGCGCCGGGGACCGGGGTCCCGCCTGGGGAATGTGGCCCAAATGGCCCTATGCCGCCAGCGACTCTCCCCGACCGTGGGCGATCGCCTCGGCGAACTCCTTGTCGTCGACGCCGAGCTTCGCGTCGGGCCATTCGATCGGATCGAACGACTTCTCCAAGTCCTTGCGACGATTCCGGTTCCGCATACCGAACTCCTTTGGGTGGATGACTCGCTCCTCCCATCAAACCGGAGATCGGTATTACAGAGGTGTGTTTCGGTTTACGGTCTGGTGAAGGTTCTAGATTCGTCGGATGACCGAAGTGGACCCCCGTCTCCCGTCTCACGTCGTCCCGCACCGCTACGAGCTGGTGATCGAGCCCGACATCGCGAATGCGAGTTTCCGCGGGTCGGTGACGATCGACGTCGAGCTGCTCGAGACGACCGACGAGCTCGTCTGCAACGCGATCGAGCTCGAGATCGACAGTGCCCTCGTCATCATCGGCGAGGGCGCCGCCGCCGTCGAGCACGTGCCCGACGTCCGTCTCGACGACGCGACCGAACGCCTGCACCTCACCCTCCCCCACGATCTGCCGCCCGGCCCGGCCCGGGTGGTCGCCGGCTTTCGAGGGACCCTGAACGATCGTCTCCGGGGCTTCTACCGCTCGACCTACGAAGACGACGAGGGCAACGAGCACACGATCGCCACCACACAATGCCAGTCGACCGACGCCCGTCGGATCTTTCCGTGCTGGGACGAGCCGGCATGGAAGGCGACGTTCGCGATCACGCTCGTCGTCGATCCCGAACACCTCGCCGTGTCCAACAGCGCCGAGGTCGCCGACACGATCGACCCCGACGGGCGCCGCCGCGTCACCTTCGCCGAGACGATGCGGATGTCGACCTATCTGGTGGCGTTCGTGGTCGGACCGCTCGAGATCACCGAGCCGGTCGACGCCGGCGGCGTGCCCGTGCGCATCGTCCATCGACCCGGCAAGGCCGAACTGACGCCGTTCGCGCTCGACGTCGCCGTCCACGCGCTCGAGTGGTTCGGCGACTACTACGACATCCCGTACCCGGGCGACAAGGTCGACCTCCTGGCGATCCCGGACTTCGCGTTCGGGGCGATGGAGAACCTCGGCTGTGTGACCTTTCGCGAGGTCCTCCTCCTCGTCGACCCCGCAGGAGCGAGTCAGCCCGAACTCCAGATCGTGGCCGACGTGATCAACCACGAACTCGCCCACATGTGGTTCGGTGACCTCGTCACCATGAAGTGGTGGGAGGGCATCTGGCTGAACGAGGCGTTCGCCACGTTCATGGAGACGTCCTGCAGCGACGCCTTCCGTCCCGACTGGGAGGTGTGGACCACCTTCGGCCGGGCCCGAGCGGCCGCGTTCGACACCGACGCACTCGCCAGCACCCGACCGATCGAGTTCCCGGTGGTCTCCCCGGAGGAGGCGGAAGGGATGTTCGACGTCTTGACCTACGAAAAGGGGGCCTCGGTCGTTCGCATGTTGGAGCAGTACCTGGGCGCCGAGACCTTCCGCGACGGCGTCCGGCACTATCTGAAGACCCACGCCTACGCGAACACCGAGACGAGCGATCTCTGGGATGCGCTCGAACAGGTCAGCGGCGCGCCCGTCCGCTCGATGATGGACGGCTGGATCTATCAGGGCGGTCACCCCGTGGTCGAGGTCGACACGACACCGCACGGCACCCGGCTCGCCCAGCGCCACTTCAGCCTCGATCCGGCCGCCGCCGAAGCGAAGCGATGGACGGTGCCGGTCGGGCTGCGACTCGAACACGACGGCAACCTGGTCGACCACCGAGTGCTGCTCGACGGCGATGCACTCGTCCTCACCGCGCCCGGGAAGCTCGTCAGCGCCAACGCCGACGCCGCGGGGTTCTATCGGGTGGCCCACGGACCGGCGACACGAGCCGCGATCGCGACCGACGGCCCCGGCCGGCGCAACGCCGACGAACGACACGGACTCATCGACGATGCCTGGGCGCTCACCGTCGCCGGCGAGCTCCGCGGCGACGACTGGCTCCAGCTCGCGATGGCCATGGCCGGCGAATCCGACCTCACGGTCTGGCAGGCGTTGTCAGCGGGCTTCGCCGGGTTGGAACGCATCGCGTCCGACGCCGCCCGAGCCCGGCTCGTCGCCCACATCACGACGCTGGCCATGCCCTGCCTCGATCGACTCGGCATCGACCCGGCGACCGGCGACGACGACCGCACCCGGGAGCTGCGGGCCACGGTACTGCGACTGCTCGGCGTCGTCGCCGAAGACCCGACCGTCATCGCGGCCTGCCGTGACCGCCTCGACCACAGCGACCCCACGCTCGCCGCCGCGGCGCTGACCGTGGTCGCCCACGCCGATCCCGGCGCAGGCCCCCGTATCCGCGAGATCTGGCAGTCGGCCGACGACCCTCAGACCGAGCAACGGCACTTGCGAGCGCTCGCCGACCTTCCCGTTGCCGAGTTGGGAGTGCTCGACGACATCCTGGCTGGCGACGTGCGGTCCCAGGACGCGCCCTATGTCATCCGTCGGGCGCTGACCAACAAGGTCGCGGGACCGGCCACATGGGCGTTCACCAGAGCCAACTGGGACGTGCTCGCCGAACGGTTCCCGAGCAACTCGCTCGCTCGACTGCTCGAGGGCATCACCGGCCTCGACACCGAGGCGCTCGTCGCCGACACCACGGCGTTCCTCGCGACCCACCCCGTTCCCCAGGGTGCGATGCAGGTGGCGCAGCACCTCGAGCGCCAGAGGATCAATGCGGCATTTCGCACCCGCGAAACGGGCCGGCTCACGGCTGAGGTCTAGGAACGAGTTCGTTCGTCGACCGCTCGACGGTCGCTCGGAAGTACCGCGCCCCAAGTCGCCGCGTCCAGTGCCTCAGGAACCGAGCGTCGAGGGCCGATGGATGAGGGTGCCGCCGACACTCCCCTTCACCGGTCTCGCGCCCGTCGAGGTCTTCGCCGTCGAGGATTCCGTCGCGCAACTGGTCTGGCGTGACGTGCCCCCCGGTGACGTCGGCGTGGTCGTTCGTGGGCACTGCCAGACACTCGGCGAGGGTGGCCGCCCCGGTGCCGGTGAGATCACAGGGCTGACAACGGGCGCTGCCAACGTCGTCGACATCACGCTCGACCGGCGCGTCATCGCCACGCGCGAGATCCACACGACCCCTCCGATCCCCGGACCCGACCTCACCCGCATCGCCACGATCAGCGACCTCCATCTGGGCGAGGAGGGCTTCGGCCTCGTCAAGGACATACGCGAGACCGGGAACCACGCCCACACCTATCCGCTGCGCTGCGCGCTCGCCGCGATCGCCGAGGCGACCGAGTGGGGGGCGGAGCTGCTGGTCATCAAGGGCGACATCACCGACCTCGGCCAACCCGACCACTGGGAGCAGTTCGACGAGCTGCTCGATGCCGCCACCATCCCGGTCGTCGCGATCCCGGGCAATCACGACACGTTCCAAAAGCCCGGGTCCCTCGATGCCGCCCACGAACTCCGCCGGCGCGGCCTGTTCCCCGACGACATCCAGACGATCGATCTCCCGGGCGTGCGAATCGTCGCCGCCGACACCACGACGCCGCGGCACACCTGGGGGCGGATCGAGCACCTGTCGGAGTCGCTCTGCAGGGCCGTCGACACCGACGACCCCGTTCTCCTCCTGCTCCACCATCACCTCGAGACGCACCACTACCCGCGGTTCTGGCCGCTCGGGACGCCCAAGCGCCAGGCAGGCCATGTGCTCGACGCCCTCGTCGACACGAATCCCGACCTCCTGATCTCGTCGGGCCACACGCACCGCAACCGATCGCGGATCCATCGATCGGCCGTCATCACCGAGGTCGGCGCGACCAAGGACCATCCCGGCGTCTGGGCGGGCTATGTCGTCCACGACGGGGGTATCCGCCAGGTCGTTCGCCGGGTGGCCGAGCCGTCGTGCATCGAATGGAACGACCGCACCCACGCCGCCGTCGGCGGGGTCTGGGGCATGTGGTCCCCGGGCCGGCTCGACGACCGTTCGTTCGCTCACACGTGGTCGAGAACCGGCGTGTCCGCCGCGGCTCGGCCCGTGGCCGCCACACTGGAGGGGTGAACGCTCCTGGCCCGGCTTCGACCCGCTGGACCCATGTCGCCCTGCCGGTTCGAGACCTCCAGGCGAGCCTCGACTGGTACGCCCGTTGGACGCCGCTCGTGTGCGTGCACGACCGGACCGACGACGAGGGCCGCACCGCGTGGCTCGGGCACCCCGTCGACCGTGCCGCCCCTGCGCACCCGTTCGTGCTGGTCCTGATCGAGAAGGCCGACGACTTCGACGACGTCGCGACGGTGCTCAGCCCGCTCGCCCACCTCGGGTTCGAAGTGACATCGCGCGATGCCGTCGACGCCATCGCCGACGAGGCTCGGGTCGAGGGGGTCCTGCACTGGGACGCCGTCGACCACGGACCGCCCGTCGGCTACATCTGCGCCATCGTCGATCCCGACGGCAATGTGGTCGAGTTCAGCCACGACCAGGGCGTGTACGCCGCGGCCCAGCAGGCTGCGCTGCCGCCCGATCAGGCGTCTTCGGCGAGTGTGTGACCCATCCGGTCGCGCTTGGTCCGCAGGTACCGCACGTTCTCCGGGTTGGTTTCGATCTCGATCGGAACCCGCTCGGTGATCTCCAGGTCGTAGCCCTCGAGGCCGCCGAGCTTGGTCGGGTTGTTGGTCATCAGCCGCATGGCCGTGATCCCGAGATCGGCGAGGATGTTGGCTCCGACCCCGTACTCACGCGAATCGATCGGCAGCCCTTGGGCCTCGTTGGCCTCGACCGTGTCCATCCCGCCGTCCTGCAACGCGTAGGCCCGCAGCTTGTGACCGATCCCGATCCCGCGACCTTCGTGGCCCCGGAGGTAGACGAGTACCCCGCGGCCCTCGTCGGCGATCTTCTGCAGCGCCGTGTGCAGCTGCGGGCCGCAGTCGCACCGGATCGACGCCAGGATGTCGCCGGTCAGGCATTCGCTGTGGACTCGCACGAGCGGCGGCGTCCCCGCCTCCACGTCGCCCATCACGTAGGCGACGTGCTCGACACCGTCGAGCAGCGACCGGTAGGCGTGGGCCATGAAGTCGCCGTAGGTCGTGGGGACCCGGGCGGCAGCGAAGTGCTCGACGAGCTTCTCACGGCGACGGCGGTGACGGATCAGATCGGCGATGGAGATCAGGCGAAGCCCCCACTGGTCGGCGAACGCCCGACAGTCGGCGAGGCGCAACATCGTGCCGTCGTCCTTGGTCATCTCGCAGATCGCTGCGACCTCGACCCGCCCGGCCATACGGCACAGATCGACGGCCGCTTCGGTGTGGCCGGCCCGCTTCAGAACCCCGCCGTTGCGGGCTCGCAGGGGGAAGATGTGGCCGGGGCGGCTGAACTCGCGGGGCGAACGGTGTGGGTCGGCCAGCGCGGCGACGGTGCGGGCCCTGTCAGCGGCCGAGATGCCGGTGCTGTTCCCGGCGACGAGGTCGATCGTGACCGTGAACGCGGTGCGATGGGCTTCGGTGTTCTCGGCGACCATCAGCGGCAACTGCAGGCGATCGGCGTGCTGCTCCGACATCGGCGCACAGATCACGCCGCTGGTATGGCGCACCATCCATGCCATCTTCTCCTCGGTCATCGCATCGGCGGCGATGATGAGATCACCCTCGTTCTCGCGGTCCTCGTCGTCGACGACAACGAGGAACTCGCCCCGCTTGAACGATTCGATCGCATCGTCGATGGTGTCGAGCTGCGTCATGTTGGTGGTCTCCCGATCAGAGCGAGGGGCGAACGAGTCGCTCCACGTACTTGGCCAACACGTCGGCTTCGACATTGACCCTGTCGCCCACGGTACGCCGTCCGATGGTCGTGACCTCATGCGTGTGGGGGATGACGGCAATCGAGAAGCTCGTGGCATCGATGCCCGCAACCGTCAGGCTGATTCCGTCGATGGCGACGCTTCCCTTCTCGACCACATAGTTGGCGAGTGAGGGCGGGAGCTCGAACGTGTAGCGGAACGATCCGTCGTCGAGCTCGTCGATCGCGCCGACCGCGGCGGTGGCGTCGACGTGCCCCTGCACCACGTGGCCCCCGTAGCGACCGTTGGCGGCCAGTGGGCGCTCGAGATTGACGGGATCTCCCGGTCGCAGCTCCCCGATGTTGGTGCGGTCGAGCGTCTCGGGTACGGCATCGGCGGCCCACCAGGTCTCGTCGAACTCCACCACGGTGAGACAGCAGCCGTTGACCGCGATCGATGCGCCGATCTGGGCATCGTCGAGCACGAGCGTCGCGTCGATCACGACACGGGCGCCCTCGCCGACGGGGGTCACGGATCGAACCGTGCCGACTTCTTCAACCAGTCCGGTGAACATTTCTAGAACATGTTCTAGTAGTGGCCGAGCACTGTCAAGGCGTCGGCGATGTCGGTCTCGAGCTGGGCCACGAGCTGGTCGATACCGTCGAACTTGCGCTCGCTGCGGAGGAACTCGACGAACGAGACATCGACCGTCTCGCCGTAGAGGTCGCCGTGGAATCCGATGAGGTGGGCCTCGAGCAGGGACTGTTCGGTGTGCTCGTAGAAGGTCGGACGCCGCCCGATGTTGATCGCGCACGGGTGACGCTCACCGTTGGCACGGTCGCACCATCCCGCGTAGACGGCGTCGGCGGGCCACGCCATCACCTTGGGCACCGGCAGATTGGCCGTCGGGAACCCGATCCCGGTCCCCCGCTGGTCGCCTCGCTCGACGGTGCCCCGCACGGTGTAGGGGCGGCCCAGCAGCTTCGCGGCCAGGGCCACGTCTCCTCCGGCGAGTGCACGTCGGATCCTGGTCGACGACACCGGCTCGCGATCGTCGTCGCGGTGTCGAATGAGATCGAGGGCCCGGACCTCGAAGCCCCACCCCTCGCCGAGCTCTCGCAGGCCGGCGACATTGCCGCTGCGGCCCTTGCCGAAGTGGAAGTCCTCACCCACCACGATGACACGGGAATGCAGCGCGTCGACGAAGACCTCACGAACGAACACCTCGGGATGCGTCGCCGCCCGCTCCACATCGAAGTGGACGACATAGGTGTAGTCGATGCCCTGGGCGGCGATGAGCTCGAGCTTCTGCTCGAGGGTGGTGAGCAGCTGCGGTGCGCTCTCGGGCCGCACCACGTGGGCGGGATGATCATCGAACGTGACGACCGCCGACGCGACACCGAGTTGCGCTGCGGCCTCCCGAACCTGACGAAAGACCTCCTGATGGCCGATGTGGACGCCATCGAACACGCCGATCGTCGCGGCCACCGACACGGCGTCGGGAAGCGTGTCGACACGATCGTGGAGGATCTCCATCCCCCGACGCTACCGGTCTTCCCGTTGCCCGCGGCTAACGGGGAATGACCACCGAGGGCTTCGTGGCGCCCTTGTGCGACTCGTAGACGGCGAGCAGTTCACCGGCCTCGTCGCACACGGCCCAGGGTCCGGGCCCATCGCCGACACCCATCCGCTCGCGACCCAGGACCTTGCCGTGGCCGACATCGGCAGCCATCTCGGCATCGGCGACCACATGATCGAGATGACGGACCGCGTCGGACACCGGACGCAGCGTCGGGGACTCGATCGTGCCGGCATCGGCGAGGGTGAACCCTCCGACCGCGGTGCGGCGCAGGGCCCGAAGGTGGGCGCCGCCGCCCAGCGCCGCGCCGAGATCGGCGGCAAGCGTCCGGACATAGGTTCCCGACGAGCAATCGACCTCGCACCGCCACACGCCGGCTTCACCGGCGACCGGCTCGACATCGAAGCGCGACACGACCACCGGGCGAGGCGGCCGGTCGATCTCCTTGCCCTCGCGGGCGAGCTCGTGGAGACGCTTCCCGTCGATCTTCACCGCCGACACCATCGGGGGGATCTGCTCGATGGCGCCGGTCAGCGGCCCGGTGGCCGCCCTGACCTGCGCATCGGTGACCGACGACATGTCGTGGGTCGCCGTGACCTCACCTGCGGCATCGAGCGTCGAGGTCTCGATCCCGAGCACGATCTCGCCCACGTAGGACTTCGGGAGCTCCGTGAGGAACCGGAGGAGACGGGTCGCCTTGCCCACCCCCAGCACCAAGACGCCGGTCGCATCCGGATCCAACGTGCCGCTGTGCCCGATCTTGCGAGTGCCGAGCACGCCGCGGCTCTTGGCGACCACGTCGTGGCTGGTCCACCCGGCCGGTTTGTCGATCACGACGACCCCGTCGGGGCCGCGATCCTTCGTCGCCATGGCGTCAGTCGTCGTCGAGATCGGGCACTGGCGGCCGGTCGTCGCTGCGCAGCAGCGTCTCGATCCGTTCCGCCGACCGCAGGGTGTCGTCGGCCCGGAACTCGAGGTCCGGCGTCTTGCGGAGCCGAGCCTGGTCGCCGACGGCCTTTCGCAGCCGACCGCGGTACTCGGCGAACGCCTCGGCGACCTCGTCGTCGTCATCACCGTCGAGGGTCGTGAACCAGCACACCGCCCGGTGGAGCTCCCGGTCGACATCGACGGTCGTGAGCGACACCAACGCGAAGCGCTCGTCGTCGAACTGCTCGAGCTCCTCCGCGATGATCCGCTTGATCAACTCCCCCACCCGCGCCATGCGGTTGGCGGTCGCAGGGTTGTCCCGCCGTGGTCGTCTGTTGCCCTTTGCCGCCATCAGTCATCCTCCAGCCAGCGCGATGCCGACGCCAACACCTCGAGTTCGGGAAACGACCAGACGAACCGCTCGGCCCCGTCCATCATCTCCTGTGCATGCGACGGGGTCGCCGACACCACCGCGATTCCGATCGCGGCACGCTGCCACAGATCCTGGTGGTCCACCTCCGACACCGCGACCGGGTGACGATGACGCAGGCCGTCGAGCACCGGCCGAAGGACCGCGCGCTTCTCCTTCAACGACTGGCACTGCGGCAGGCGAATGTCGAGCTCGACCGCCAGAACGTGCACGCTAGGAATCGAGCGTCCGCTCGATCTCACGCTCTTCGAAGGTCTCGATCACATCGCCTTCCTTGAGATCCTGGAAGTCGGACAGGCCGATGCCGCACTCGTAGCCGGCGGCCACCTCGGTGGCGTCGTCCTTGAACCGCCTGAGCGACTGGACCTTGCCCTTCCAGATGATCGTGCCTTCGCGCAGGAAGCGGACCTTGGAGTTGCGCGTGATGACGCCGTTGGTGACGTAGCAACCGGCGATCTTGCCGATCCGAGGGACGCTGAAGATCTCGCGGACCTCGGCGTCGCCGGTGACCACTTCCTCGAACTCGGGGGCCAACATGCCGACCATCGCCGCCTCGATGTCTTCGAGGAGCTTGTAGATGATCTCGTAGGTCCGGATCTCCACGCCTTCGACCTCGGCGAGGTCCCGGGCCTTGCGTTCCGGGCGAACATTGAAGCCGATGATCGTGGCGTTGGATGCGGCCGCGAGTTGGATGTCGTTCTCGGTGATGCCGCCGACGCCGCGATGGACGAAGCCGATCTTCACCTCGTCGCGCTCGAGCTTGCGCAGCGACTCGGTGACGGCTTCGAGCGAACCGTTCACATCGGCCTTGACGACCATGTTGAGCGTTGCCGCCTCGCCGCGCTTGATCTGCTCGAAGATGTCTTCGAGCTTCGCTCCGCCGGAGAGCGCGTGCGCCTCACGGCCCAGGCTCGACTGGCGCTGCCAGTGCTCGCGGGTGTCGGCCACACGATTGGCGACCTTCTCGGTGGGAGCGATGACGAAGTCGTCGCCGGCCGCGGCGACCTCGCTCAGGCCCAGCACCTGCACCGGCGTGGACGGACCGGCTTCCTTGATGTTCTCACCGCGGTCGTTGATCAACGCCCGCACCCGTCCCCATGCTGCTCCGGCGACCATCGGGTCGCCGACCCTCAGGGTGCCGCGCTGCACCAGCACCGTCGCAACAGGACCACGGCCGATGTCGAGGTTGGCCTCGAGCACCACACCGGAGGCCCGACCCTCGGGGCTGGCCCGGAGGTCTTCGACCTCGGCCACGAGCAGCAGATGATCGAGCAGTTCTTCGATCCCGATGTTCTGGAGCGCGGAGACCTCCTGGAAGATGGTCTCACCACCCCACGCCTCGGGAACGAGGCCGTGCTCGGCGACGCCGGCGATCGCCTTCTGCGGATCGGCATTGTCGCGGTCGATCTTGTTGACCGCGACGACGATCGGCACATCGGCCGCCTTCGCGTGGTTGATGGCCTCGATCGTCTGCGGCATGACGCCGTCGTCGGCCGCCACCATCAAGATCACGATGTCGGTGGAACCCGCGCCGCGAGCACGCATGGCGGTGAAGGCCTCGTGGCCCGGGGTGTCGATGAAGGTGATCTTCTGACCGTCGCGCTCGACCTGGTAAGCGCCGATGTGCTGGGTGATGCCACCCGCCTCACCCTCGACCACGTTGGCGTTGCGGATCCGGTCGAGCAGCAGGGTCTTGCCGTGGTCGACATGGCCCATCACGGTGATGACGGGCGGGCGCAGCGGTGCGTCATCGTCGTCCTCGTCGACCTCGAGCAGCTTCTGGAGCTCGACTTCTTGCTCTTCGCCAGGATCGACGAGACGGATCTCGGCGCCGACGTCGTCGGCGAACAGCTCGATCATCTCGTCGGACAGCGACTGGGTCGCGGTGACCATGTCGCCCGCTTCCATCATGAAGCGCACGACATCGGCCGCGGTGCGGTTGAGCTTCGGCCCGAGATCGAGCGCAGTCGACGCGCGCTCGACGACGATGATTCCCTCGGGGACGGGTGCGTCCTCCGGCGTGTAGGCCGGCGCATCCATCGGCTGCAGCTCTTCGCGTGTGCGGCGACGACGCCCCTTGCGACGGGGCGGACGACGTCCCTGGTTGGGACCACCCGGACCGCCACGGCCACCACCGGGACCACCGCGACCGGGAGCGCCGGCACCCGGCACCTGCTCGCGAGGACCGCCCGACGGGCGACGACCGCTCGGCATGCCACCACCGGCGGGACCACTACGAGCCGGTGCACCTGCAGGGGTACGCGGCCCGCGCCCACCCGGCGGGGGCGGGATCGCACGACCGGTCGCGGACCGCGGCGGCGGAGGGATCGGCTTGCCCGACGTGGACGTGGGGGCGTCGCCCGGCTTCACGTTGGGGTTGATCGCGACCTTCTTGACGACCTTCTTGACGACCTTCTTGACGACCTTCTTGACGACCGGCGCCACAGGAGCGGACGGCTCCTCGGTCGCGCGCTTGGGCGGAGCGGCGCTGCCGCTCGAGGAGATCACCCGCGCGGGGGCGGCGGGCGCGGCCGGGGCCGCAGATGGCGGCTCGTCTTCGGACGTCTCCGACGCAGCGGGTTCCGCCGGCGGGGCCGGAGCCTGAACGGGATCCGCATCTTCGGGTGCGGCCTCGGCGGGCTCGGATTCGCGGGAGGTTGGCTCGTCATCCGCGGCGGGAGCTTCGACCTCGGCCGGAGCCTCGATCTCGTCGGGCTCGGCCGGAGCGCCGCCGTCGTCGCTCGCGGTGGCCGCAGACTTCTTGGCGGACTTCTTCGCCGACTTCTTCGTCGACTTCTTGGTCGACTTCTTGGCGGTCTTCTTCTCCGGTTCGGGCGGCTGTTCGTCTCGGATCAGGCCCTCGCGTTCCGCCTTGCGGCGAACCCGGTCTGCCTGCGCGTCGACGATGCTCGATGAGTGGCTCTTGACCCCGATACCGAGGCCTTCGGCGAGGTCGAGGGTCTCGGCATTGGTGAGACCGAGCTCTCGGGCGAGTTCGTAGACGCGAATGTTGGATGGCACGTTCTGGCGAAAGTCCTTGTGATCAACGAACGGTGGAGACAACGCCCCACCGGAAATGGCCTCAATCGCTCGCGTGGGGGCACGCGGGCGGTTCTGTCGGCCACGACGTCAGAAGCCTAGCGATCGCGGCAGCGTTCACCTCGGCCCGCAGGCTGCGGCCGAAACCCTTACGCTGCGTGGCCGCCTCGACACATGCCGCGGACGGCCCCACCCACGCGCCACGACCCGCACCCGAACCGGTCACCAGCGAGCCGTCGTCGCACCGCACGCGCACGAGCGAGTCGGCGGGCAACACCCGCCGACACCCCACACACGTTCGCCGCGGACTATTCCTCTTCGTCGCCGGCATCCGCCGCAGTGTCGTCGCCGGCATCTGCCGCAGTGTCATCCCCGGCATCCACCGCAGTGTCACCACCGGCATCCGCCGGGACGACTTCGTCGACGGGCGACTCCTCGACCACATCGTCGGTCGACGCGGCGGCTTCCGCGTTGGCTTCGGTGTTCTCGTCGACGGCCTCGGCCCAGTCGGAGGCCGACACGGCCTCGCCGCCGTCGGCCGGCTGCCACACCTGCTCACCGGTCTCGGGATCGGTGACCCACTCGCCTTCGGCCCACTCGACGTCGCCGTAGGCCTCTTCCTCGGCCAACTGGGTCTCGCTCTTGATGTTGATGCCCCAGCCGGTCAGACGCGAGGCGAGACGGGCGTTCTGGCCCTCCTTGCCGATCGCCAACGACAGCTGGAAGTCGGGCACGATCACGTCGCAGTCGCCCGTCTCGGGATCGGGACGGACCTGGGTGACCTTGGCCGGCGACAGCGCCTTCATGACGAACTCGTCGAGATCCTCGGAGAACGGCACGATGTCGATCTTCTCGCCACGAAGCTCGTTGACGACCTGGCGCACACGGGCGCCACGGGCGCCGACGCACGCACCGACCGGGTCGACGTTGGGGTCGTTCGAGTAGACGGCGATCTTGGTGCGGTGGCCTGGTTCGCGCGCACATGCCTTGATCTCGACGACACCGTCGGCGATCTCGGGCACCTCGAGCTCGAACAGCCGCTTCACCAGGCCCGGGTGGGTACGACTGACGACGATCTGCGGACCCTTCGCGGTCTTGCGTACCTCGACGATGTAGGCCTTGATCCGGACGTTGGAGTCGGGGCGCTCGTAGGGAACCTGCTCGGCCTGGGGCAGCAGAGCCTCCACCCGGCCGAGATCGAGCAGCGTGTAGCGCGCATCGGTCTGCTGGATCATGCCGGTGACGATGTCGCCCTCACGACCCGCGTACTCCTCGTACTTGAGCTCGCGCTCGGCCTCGCGAATCCGCTGGGTCATGACCTGGCGGGCCGTCTGGGCGGCGATACGACCGAAGTCGTCGGGGGTGACCTCGAACTCCTCGCCGACCGGCTCACCCTCGTCGTCGAGTTCCTGGGCGAACACCTGGAAGTCCATGGTGTCGGGGTTGATCGTCACCCAGGCGTATTCGTATGCCCCGGGCATCCGCTTGTAGGCGGACTCGAGGGCATCGGCCAGCGCCGCGAACAGGGCATCGACCGTGATGCCGCGTTCGGAGGCGAGCGCCTGGAGTGCTTCCATCATGTCTTGGTTCATGACGTCGGAGCTTCCTTCTCGGGGATCTTCTGGGAGTTCTTCGGGCCGCCCGGTTTGGGGGTCGGGCCCCATTCGAAGACGGTGCGAGCCTTCGAGATGTCGTCGAACGCGACGCGGCGGGTCTCGCCGTCGGCGGTCACGACATCGACGCCGTCGTCGTGGACGGCGGCGAGTTCGCCCTGGATTCGGCGGTCGCCCTCGGCGTCGGGACGGGTCTTCAGCTTGACGACCGATCCGATCACCTTGCGATAGTGATCGGGCGTACGCAGCGTGCGTTCCAACCCGGGACTCGACACCTCGAGGGTGTAGCGCCCCGGGATCGGATCGGTCTCGTCGAGCACATGGCTGACGCTGCGACTGATCCGCTTGATCACGTCGATGTCGATGCCCGTGCTGGTGTCGCCCAGCACACGATCGGGATCGTCGACGAAAATCCGGAGCACGCCGCCGTTGTGTTCGATGTCGTAGAGCTCGACGGATTCGGCGTCGACGATCGGGAGCACGAGCTCACGGACACGGTCGATGATGGCCATTGCGAGCTGCTCCCTTCAGTCAAATAGCGGGTCAATCGAGAAAGGCGTGGCCCAGGGCCACGCCTCATCCAAATGGACTACCGAAACGTCGCCTCCTACTCTAGCAAGATCGCCGCCGCGAAATCCCTGTGTACCCCGCGAAGCGTGAATTCGTCGGCCTGCGGACCCGGTTCGACCTGCGGCAGAAGTCGACGCAGCAGGAGCCAGCAGGTGCCCCACAGCACCGCCGAGATCACCCCGATCACCACACCGAGGGGCAGCAGAACCGGAAAACGGGCCATCGCGACACCGATGGCCACACACGCCACGCCGCCGTAGAGCGCCGATGTCTGACGCTTCTTCAGCATCTGGACCTGATCGAACTCCGTCTGCGTCAGCGGTACGCGGACCACATACGGGGCACGACCCGCCTCGGCGTAGCCGTCGGCCGGCCTACCGCTACGCACGGAGACCAGCGGCAGCCTCCGTTCACGGGCCTGTGCGCGCGGTACCCGAACGGTCGCCATTCAGGTCGGCTCGGGCTTTCGCCGGATCTCCTTGATGATCGTCTCGGTGTCGTTGGCGTCGTCGCCCTTCTCACCGAGGTTGCGATCTCGGTCCTCTTCGGCCGCCCGCTTCGCCGCGTCCTTCGTTGCCGACGCCCGTTCGAGGGCTGCATCGGCGCCGTGCTCGTGGATGAACTCGGCCCACTCGACGAGTGTGTCGACCATCTCGTCCTCCGGCACGACCATGACGTTCTGCCCCTTGACGAACAGATGGCCCCGCTTGTTGCCGGCCGCGATGCCGAGGTCCGCGTCGCGGGCCTCACCGGGCCCGTTGACCACGCATCCCATCACGGCCACCTGCAATGGGATCTCGCGCTCTCCGAACGCAGCCATCGCATCCTGGGCGATCGTGAACACATCGACTTCGGCCCGCCCACAACTCGGACAGGCGATCAGGTCCACGTTCTTGCGCTCGCGCAGCCCCATCACCTCGAGCAACTGTCGGCCGGCCCTGGCCTCCTCGACCGGGTCAGCGGTGAGCGAGTAGCGGATGGTGTCGCCGATACCCTCGGCGAGCAGCGTGGCGATCCCGGCGGTGGCCTTCAGCGTTCCGATCGGTGGCGGGCCTGCCTCGGTCACCCCGAGGTGCAACGGATGGTCCGTCACCTCGGCGAGCTGGCGATACGCCTCGATCATCAGCGGCACGCTTGAGGCCTTGACCGAGATCTTGATCAGGTCGAAGTCGACCTCCTCGAAGTAGGCGATCTCCTGCAGCGCCGACTCGACCATTGCTTCCGGGGTCACCCGGTCGCCGTACTTCCTGTAGAGATCCGGGTGCAGCGAACCGCCATTGACACCGATGCGAATGGGCACGTTGCGGTCCTTGGCCTCGCGGGCCACGGTCTTGATGTGCTCGGGGTTCTTGATGTTGCCCGGATTCAGACGGAGGCAGTGCACGCCCGCCTCGAGCGCCTCGAGGGCGCGCCGATACTGGTGATGGATGTCGGCGACGATCGGGACCGGCGATCGGGGCACGATCCGGGCGAGGCCCTCGGCCGCCTCGGGCTCGTTGCACGTGCAGCGCACGATGTCGGCACCGGCCGCCGCCAGGGCGTAGATCTGCTGCAGCGTCGCCTCGTGATCGGCGGTCTTGGTCACGGTCATCGACTGGACGGTGACGGGTGCTCCCCCACCGACCGGCACATCGCCGACCATGATCTGCTTCGTGGGACGACGAGGAAAGCTCTGTGTGAACTCCATTGACGCCGAGGCTACCGGGGAGGGTCGGGTCCGCTAGCCGATGTTGATCGGATCGATGATGTCGCGGAAGATCGCGAGCAGACCGAACCCGGTGAGCAGCACGAACACCACATAGGTGACGGGCATGACCTTGTTGTAGTCGACCTCGTGGCGCCGACCACCGAACGACCGCAGCCGCTCGTAGGTGGCGATGACGACATGCCCGCCATCGAGCGGCGGCAGCGGCAGCAGGTTGAGGAACCCGACCGAGATGTTGAGGAACGCCATGAAGACGAGCGCCCCGTCGAGACCCTCGTCGGTGATCTGGCTGCCGACGCGAGCGGCACCGTAGATCGAGATGATGCGTTCCTCGTCGGGGTTCCCCTCGTCGAGTGCGCGGCTCGCGACCTCGCGCTCACCTGCATCGGTCGACGTGATGTCGTCGTGGACGCTGTTGACGTCGCCGGACAGTGTGTCGGACACGAAGGTGGGAAGGGCTCCGCCCGTCAGGGTGTCCCACATTCCCGTGGTGATCAGCGAGAAGATGCTGCCGAACTCCCTGACCGCCGCAGGTGCGGCACCGATCACGCCGAGCGACTCGCGCCGCGGCTCCTGCGAGACCCCGAAGAAGCCGATCGTGGCTTCGTCGGCAGGCAACAGGCTCTCGAACACGGCATTCTCGACGACCTGGATCGTCGTACCGCGGGCAGGGTCGAACACGACCGGGAGTTCCTCGCCGAAGCGACCGTCGACCGCCGCCTCCACGTCGTCCCAGCTGAACACGTCGACGCCGTCGATCTGGAGGATCCGATCGGCCTGCTCGAGACCCCGGATCGTCGCCGCACCCTCGGGCGAGAGCCGACCGCCGAGCACGACGGAGCCGACGATCGTGTCGTTGCCACGGCGGTACTCGACCTCGACCTCCTGCGCGCCACGGGAGGCCACGATCTCGCCGAACTGCACGAAGTCGCCAACCGGGATGCCGTCGATGCTGATGAGTTCGTCGCCGACTTCGAGACCCAACGCGCCGGCGGCGCTCTGGTCACTCACCGATGCGATGGACCATTCGCCCGAGTCGGACTCCTGCCCCTGCCAGGCGAGGAAGGCGTAGATCAACAGCAACGCCATGAAGAAGTGCATCAGCGAGCCGGCCGTGACCACCAACAACTTCCGGGGGAACGACTTCACCCGGTAGGCCCGGTCCTCGTCACCCGGCTCGACCGGATCGAGGTTGTTCATCCCGATGATGCGGACGTAGGCGCCCGCCGGGATCAACTTCACACCGTATTCTGTCTCGCCCTTGTGGAACGACCAGATGCGGGGGCCGAACCCGATGAAGAACTCGGTGACCTTCATCCCGGTGAGCTTGGCCGTGACGAAGTGCCCCATCTCGTGCATGAAGATCATGAAGATGAGCGCGATGACGATGAACGCCCAGCTCCAGCTGGCGAAGATCCCGAGGGCGAGTACCGCGAGGACGAGAAGGATCAACCCCGTGAAGTCGTTGGGGCGTTCTTCGGTCGCCGAAGCAGGGGGGCCTGCGTTGAGCGTCATGCGTGCACTCTCTGGTCGATCAGCTGAGCAGCGACGACGCGGGCTTCCCGGTCGACGTCGAGTACAACGTCGACATCGGTCGCGATTGTTCCCGGCCAGACCTGAAGACTCGCATCGAGCACATCGGGAATGTCGACCCAGCGGATGCGTCCCTTGAGGAACTCGTCGACCGCAACCTCGTTGGCCGCGCTGATCCATGTGGGGGCGGTCTCCCCGGCGCGGCCCGCCTCGTAGCACAGCCGGAGGCACGGAAACGCCTCGAGGTCGGGGGGTTGGAAGTCGAGTCGCGACATCTCGGTCCAATCGATCGCGCCGTACGGCACTTCCAGTCGGTCGGGAAAGGCCAATGCGTAGCCAATGCAGAGTCGCATGTCGGGCATCGAGAGCTGGGCGATCGTCGCACCATCGGTGTAGCTCACCATCGAGTGCACGATCGACTGGGGATGGACCACCACATTGATCCGGTCGTAGTCGACGCCGAAGAGCTCATGGGCTTCGATGACCTCGAGGCCCTTGTTCATCAGCGTGCTCGAATCGATGGTGATCTTCGGGCCCATCGACCAGGTCGGGTGGGCCAGCGCATCGTCGATGGTCACCTCGGCCAGATCGGCGCGGCTGCGGCCTCGGAACGGTCCCCCGCTCGCGGTGAGCACGATCTCGTGGACGCGATCGTCGGCGGTCACCTTGTCGAGCACCTCGTTGGCCCGCAGACACTGGTGCACGGCGCAGTGTTCGCTGTCGACCGGGATCAGATCGCCGGCGGACGCCGCCCAGACCCTCTGGACCACGGGTCCGGCGGCGATGAGCGACTCCTTGTTGGCCAGGCCGAGGCGCTTGCCGGCTTCGAGGGCCGACAGCGTCACTGCGAGTCCGGCGAACCCCACCACACCATTGATGATCACGTCACCGAGCCTGGCGGCGGTGGCCATCGCGTCGTCACCGACGAGCAGCTCGATACCCGGTGGAAGTCGATCGGCGAGCCCGCGCGCCAGCGACGCATCGGCGACCGCCACGACGTCGGGTCGGAACTCCTCGGCCTGCGCCACAACGACGTCGATCGATCGGGCGACACCGAGCGCCGACACGCGGTAACGGTCGGGATCGGCGCGAATGATGTCGAGCGTCTGCGTCCCGATCGAACCAGAGGAGCCGAGGACGGCTACCGACGTCGTCATGGGCGCGACGCTACCTTCCGGCCGGGGCGTGTCGTGGGTCGGCTCGTGAGGTGAGGCTCAGCCGGGCGAGACGACGTCCATGAGCACGGCGACGTAGTAGGTCGCCGGGAGCACGAACAACAAGCCGTCGAAGCGATCGAGCAGACCGCCGTGGCCGGGAAGAATCGATCCCATGTCCTTGATGCCGAGGTCGCGCTTGATCTGCGACTCGGCGAGATCGCCGATCGGGGCGGCGAGCGCCGCGACGAGACCGAGCAGCAACGAGGCGCCGAAGCCCCCACCCCACACTTCACCGGCGAAGGGGGCGGGCTTGCCCATGATCCCCATGATCACACCGACGGCCACGGCGACGACCATGCCGCCCACCAGGCCTTCCATGGTCTTGTTGGGGCTCGCCGGCGACAGCGGCGTGCGGCCCATGACCTTGCCGATCGCGAGTGCACCCACGTCGTAGCCGACGGTGACGAGCACCGCAGCGGTGAGCAGACCCGTTCCCACGTCGACGCCCCCGACGGTCGTACCGAGCATCAGAGCGGCGAACGACCCCAGGAGTCCGATGTGGATGATCCCGAGCAGGGTCGTGCCCAGACCCCGAACCGCAGATTCGTTGCCGACGCCGGTCAGGTACCAGAGCGAACCGAAGACGATCGACAACACCACCACCAGAACCATCGCCTGCTCGCCTCGCCAGTAGACGGCGAGCGGCATCATGACCGACGCGGTGAGCCCGAGCAGCACGGCGGGCTGGTGACCGGCGATTCGGACCGCGTTGAAGAACTCGACCGCGGCAAGACCGAGGGCGAGGGTGACCACGGCGAGTGCGGCAGCCGGACCGACCGTCATGGCCGCGAGGATCAGGGCGGCGAGACCGACACCGACCATCACCGCAACCGGGAGGTCGCGGTCGCTCTCACCACCGCCGCGTGTGGCATTGAGCGCGGCGCCGAGCGAGGGCTCGGCGGTCTTCGCAGCCTGGCTGTCGTCGAACGCGAAGAAGTCGTCGGCGATGTCGGCGCTGTCCTCGACCAGCGGCTGCGTCGGGGGCATCAGTGGCTCCTCGTCGGCCCAGCGCGGTGTCGACGACACATCGGCCCATGCCGCCATGTCGTCGTCGTTCGCCTCGATCAGTGCGGGTTCAGCCGGCGGCGCGAACGTCACCGAGTCGGCGGACCCGCCCACCTGCGGCACGGCACCGGTCGCCGGCTCGCTCCAGTGCGGCACCGCGGCGTCGTCGTCGTCGAACGACTCGTCGTCGTCGCCGAACACCGAGCGGCCGGGTACGACGTCGTCGTCGACCGGGTCGGCATCGGCGACGCGGAAGTCCTCGTCGTCGAAGCCGCTGTGTTGATCAGTCATGGTCTCGCCCTTCCCTGGACCGATGGAGGTCAGACCTCCATCAGCTCCTGCTCTTTGTGGGCCTGCGCCTCGTCGATTGCCGCGATCCGGGCATCTTTCAGAGCATCGAGTTGTCCCTCGGCTCGTTGGATGTCGTCGGAGGAGACTCCCCCGTCGTTCTCGAGATCGTCAAGATCCTTGCGCGCCGCACGTCGTATTGCGTTCACTCGCTGTTTCGCGTCTTCGGCCATTCCGCCCACGACACGGGCGAGATCACGGCGACGCTCCTCGTTGAGCGGGGGGAAGGCCAATCGGATGACGCGGCCGTCGTTGGACGGCGTGAGGCCCATGTTCGCGTTGACGATCGCCCGCTCGATCACCTCGAGGTTCGCGGCGTCGTGCGGCGTCACGACGAGCATGCGGGCCTCGGGGACCCCGAAACTCGCCAACTCCTGGAGCCTCATCTCGACGCCGTAGGCCTCGGCGGTGAGCCGCTCGAACAGCGCAGAGCTGGCGCGGCCGGTGCGAATGGTCGAGAACTCCGAACGGGCATGGCTGACCGCCGCGTCCATCTTCTCGGCTGCCTCTTCGAGCACCAGCTCGATCATTTCGCTCACGACGGTCCCTTCTCGTCATCGACGAGCGTACCGATCGCCTCTCCCGCGAGCAGGGACCGGAAGTTTCCCTCGCCCATGAGGTCGAACACGACGATCGGCAGATCGTTGTCCATGCACAGCGTGATGGCGGTCGCGTCCATGACCTTGAGGCCTCGGTTGAGGACGTCGAGATAGCTCACGTGGTCGAGTTTGGTCGCGTTCGGGTCGAGACGTGGGTCGGCTGTGTAGATTCCGTCGGTTCCGCCGTGCGTCCCCTTCAGGACGGCGTCGGCCTCGATCTCGACGGCGCGCAGCGATGCGGCCGTGTCGGTCGTGAAGAACGGATTGCCCGTGCCACCGGCAAAGATGACGATCCGTCCCTTCTCGAGGTGACGGGTCGCCTTGCGACGGATGTAGGGCTCGGCGACCTGGGCCATGTGAATGGCCGATTGCACGCGGGTGGGCTGGCCCATCTGCTCGAGGGTGTCCTGCAAGGCCAGGCCGTTCATGACGGTGGCGAGCATCCCCATGTAGTCGGCCTGCGCCCGGTCCATACCCGCGCCCGAGCCCTGGATGCCTCGCCAGATGTTGCCGCCGCCCACGACCACGGCGATGTCGACGTCGAAATGATTGCGCGCCGCGACGATGTCTTCTGCGATGGCGCGCACGGTCGGACCGTCGATGCCGTATTCCTGGGGGCCGGCAAACGCCTCCCCGGAGAGCTTGAGCAACACCCGGCCCCAACGAGCCGGATGCGTTCCCCGGGAAGTGTCGTCGCCGTCACTCACGATCAGGCGCCGATCACGACCTGCACGTAGCGCACGATCGAACCGCCGCCGAGGCTGTCCTTGACCGCAGTCTTGTCGCCATGGAGACCCTGCTCGAGCAGGACCCGTTCGCCGAGCCAGCCGCGCATGCGACCATCGACGATCTTGTCCCAGGACTGTTCGGGCTTGCCCTCGGCCTTCGTGATCTCCAGCAACGATGCGCGCTCCTTGGCCGCTTCCTCCTCGGGCACCTCGTCGGCGCTGAGGTAGGAGGGCTTCGCGAACGCGATGTGGAGCGCCACCTGGTGGAGGTCGTCGTGGTTCACGCCGTTGCCCTCGACGACCACGGCATTGACCCCGCGACCGTCCTGGACGTGGAGGTAGGTGTCGAGGGTGTTGCCCTCGGCGGCCTCCACACGCTCGACCGCGCCGACCGCGATGTTCTCCTTGATCGTGACCTGGAGGTCTTCGATCTCGGTCGCGTGGGCATCGATGGCCCCGGGACCGTCGGCCAGCACGGCGTCGGCGAGCTTTTGTGCAAGCCCGGTGACGGCCTCGTTCTTGGCCGAGAAGTCGGTCTCGGTCTTGATCTGGACGAGGGCGACGGTGTTGCCGTCGACCGCCAGGGCGATCGTGCCCTCGTTGTTCTCGCGGTCACCACGGTCGGCGGCCTTGGCCAGACCCTTCTGGCGCAGAAGCTGCGCCGCGGCTTCCATGTCGCCGTCGCACTCGACGAGCGCCTTCTTCGCGTCCATCATCCCGGCGCCCGTTGCGTCGCGCAGGGCTTTGACGTCCTTGGCGGAAATCGACATCTCTCTCGTTCCTCGATTGCTTCTTCGTGTGGGTGGTTGTCGCGGACCGGTCAGGCCTCGGGCGTACCTTCGTCGCCGGCCTGCGGAAGGGAGTCTTCCACAGGAGCCTCGGCGGCGACCGCGGGTTCTTCGACGGGGGCGGACTCGGCCTCGGCCTTGGCCGCGACGACACGGGCTTCGCGTTCGGCGGCCTGGGCGGCAGCCTCGGCGCGTGCCTGCTCCTGCTGGGCGGCGACCTCGGCCTCCTCCAGCGCATTGCGCTGGGCGCCGGCCTCACCGGACTTCTCCTGCCGCTTGGAGCGGATGAAGCGGCCTTCCTGCACCGCGTCGGAGATGACACGGCACATGAGCTGACCGGCACGGATGGCGTCGTCGTTGCCGGGGATGGCGTAGTCGACGAGATCCGGATCGCAGTTGGTGTCGACGACCGCCACGATCGGCACGCCGATCTTGCGGGCCTCGGTGACGGCGATGTGTTCCTTCTTGGTGTCGAGCACGAAGATGGCGTCGGGCAGCTTCTCCATGTCGCGGATGCCGCCGAGGTTGCGCTCGAGCTTCACGAGCTCACGATTGATGAGCAGGGCTTCCTTCTTGGGCATCGCCTCGAACTCGCCCGAGTCGCGCATGCGCTGGTAGTCCTTCATCTTGCCCACGCGCTTCGACATCGTCTGGAAGTTGGTGAGCATGCCGCCCAACCACCGCTCGTTGATGTAGGGCATGTTGCAGCGTTCGGCGTAGGACTGGATGGAGTCCTGGGCCTGCTTCTTGGTGCCGATGAACAGCACGGTGCCGCCATTGGCGACGAGATCGCGGACGAACACGTAGGACGTCTCGAGGTGGTTCAGGGTCTGGTGGAGATCCACGATGTGGATACCGGACCGCTCGCCGTGGATGAACCGCTTCATTTTCGGGTTCCAGCGGCGGGTCTGGTGGCCGAAGTGGACGCCGGCCTCCAACAGCTGCTTCATGGAGATGACTGCCATGGTGTTCTTCTTTCCCGGTTGTGTGTCCGTGCGGGACGCCGAGGCGACCGGGTGTTGCACGAACCCTGTGATTTCGTCGATCCCGAAGTGGCATCGTCCGAGGCTCGATCGAGCCGTCGAGCAGTGTATCGGGCGGATTCGGATCAGCACGGGCTCCATCGGCAAGGTGTGGGATCAGGCGCAGTCGCAGGACGACCCGTCCGAACAGGGTGGCCGGGTCGACGTAGACACCGTCGACCCGGACGGTGAAGTGGAACGGGCCGTCGGCGACGGCAACCACATCGCCGCGTCGAACCGCGGCACCCCGGCGAACCAGGAGTCGCCCCACGAACCCGTAGGTGGTCCGGAGTCCGCCCGGATGGTCGAGGCTGACGAACAACGAGCCTGCGACCGGACCCGAGAACGAGACCACGCCGTCGGCGGCTGCACGCACGAGGCCGCCGGGACGGGTGTCGTATTCGATGCCGCGGTTGCCTGCGCCGTACGGGCCGTCGGGAAGACGGAACGGGTCGAGCACCGGAGCGTCGGTCGGTGGCGTCAGGCGGATGCTCGCGGCCCCGGCGGACACGGGTGACAACAGCACGATTGCCAGCGCCAGGGCGAATACTCGGATGATGGACACACCACTCCCCTTGTCGGATCTCGGGGGAAGTGGAGTTCGGCAGCCGACTCGCCGGCTGCGGGCGCCGCTAGACCGGCTCGCGCTCGGCGGCGGTGATCCGCGACCGAAGCTGCAGGACGGCCTTCGTGTGGATCTGACACACCCGGCTCTCGGTCACGCTGAGCACACGGCCGATCTCGGCCAGGGTGAGCCCCTCGTAGTAGTAGAGCGTCAGGACGATCTTTTCCCGCTCGGGCATGCGATTGATCGATTCGGCGAGGATCTGCCGCATCTCTTCGACCTCGTAGACACCCATCGGCCCATCGCCGCCGTCGGCCACCGTGTCGCCCAAGGTCACCGACTCGCCGCGTTCGCCACCGGACAGCATTTCGTCGAGGGCAGCCACGCCGACGAATGAGATCTGGCTCAGCGTCGTCTGGAGCTGCTGGGGGGTGACCCCCATCTCCTCGGCCACCTCGTCGTCGGTGGGGGCCCGATGATGTTCGGCCTCGAGCTTGCCCATGGCCCGCTCGAGGGTGCGGGCCTTCGACCGCACGGACCGGGGCACCCAGTCGATCGAGCGCAGCTCATCGAGGATCGCTCCCTTGATTCGGGCGATTGCGTAGGTCTCGAACTTGTAGCCGCGCTCCGGATCGAACTTCTCGATCGCGTCGATGAGACCGAAGACGCCGAAGCTGACGAGATCCGATTGCTCGACATTGCGGGGAAGGCCGACACCCACGCGGCCGGCCACGTACTTGACCAGCGGCGAGTACTGGATGATCAGCTTGTCGCGCAGACCCTGGTCGCGGGTCTGCTTGTAGTCGGCCCACAGGCGTTGGGTCTCGGAGGCGTCGTCGCTCACAGCAAAGTCCTATGCGCGGGGATGGGTCGATCGGTGGACCTCGCGCATGCGCTCGCGGCTCACCCGGGTGTAGATCTGCGTGGTGGCGAGGTCCGCGTGGCCCAACAATTCCTGCACAGCACGCAAATCGGCACCTCCGTCCAAAAGATGAGTGGCAAAGGTGTGACGTAGTGCATGCGGGTGGGTCGGGGTGGGTGATCGCCGGTCGAGCAGGCGGCGCACATCACGCGGTGACAGCGCAGTGCCTCGCCGGTTCAGAAACACCTGGTCGTCGGGTGTCGCCTCCGTCACCAGTTTCGGCCGGCCTTCGCGGATCCATTTTGCCAGCGCGTCGGCCGCCGGCTCCGAGATGGGGACCCGGCGCTGCTTGTCGCCCTTGCCCCAGACCGAGATCGTGCCGGCGGGACCGGACAGATCGCGCGTGCGGAGCCCGCACAACTCACTGACCCGGAGGCCACTGCCGTAGAGCAATTCGACCACGGCACGATCGCGCAGCTCGATCTCGGGGCGATCGTCACTTCGCGGACCGCCTTCGACGAGACCGTCGAGTTCGGACGCCGTGAGCACGCGGGGCAGCGTTGCCGTTCCCCGCGGCGCCGAGAGCGCAGCGCTCGGGTCGTGATCGATCCGGCCGGTGCGCTGGGCCCAGTGGAAGTAGCGCCGCAGCACCGAGGCCTTGCGAGCGGTGGTGCGCCGGGCGTAGCCGTCGCGGTCGAGTTGGGCCAGATATCCCCGCAGATCGCGCCGGGTCACCGATGATGGATCGACACGTTCGTGATCCGCGAGCCAGCTCGCCGCTGCTCGCATGTCGCGCCGGTACACCGATCGTGTCGATGCCGCGACCCGCGTGAGCGACCCGAGCCACTCGTCGAGCTCCCAGCGATCCATGCCGATGACCCTACCCAACCACTCGACGCGGTTCGGACCACCACCGCCGGCGCGAACTGTCAGCATCGCCGCACCCGGGCGCCGTCGTGGGTGATGTGTCCGCCCAACTCGAGCTCGGTCAGCGCGGCGAAGACCGTCGCAGCGTCGACCTGGGTTCGGGTCACCAGCTCATCGATCGAGGTCGGGCCGTCGTCGATCGCGTCGAGCACCTGCGCCGCGGTGTCGCCGACCGCTGCTCTCTGCGGCCCCGCGGACCGACGGGCGGCCGCTCCACACCGGTCGAGTCCGAGCGCCTCGATGATGTCGCCGGTCTCGAGCACGGGCGCGCAGCCGTCGGCCAACAGCCGATTGGCGCCTGCGGCGGCGCCGTTGCGCAACGACCCCGGCACGGCCATCACGTCGATCCCCCGCCTGACCGCTTCGTCGACCGTGAGGAGGGAACCACCGGCCGAGCGCGACTCGACCACGACGACGAGATCGGACATCGCCACGATGAGACGATTCCGGGCCGGGAACCGCCACGGCTCGGGACGAGCCCCCAACGGGGCCTCACCCAGTACCGCACCGGCCGACGCGATCCGCTCCCACAAGCTCGCGTTGGCCTTCGGATAGGGCACGTCGCACCCGCTCCCCACCACGGCGACCGGCGGTGTCGCCGCGGCGAGCAGCGCACCCTGGTGGGCCGCTGCGTCGATGCCGAGAGCGAGCCCCGATACGACCACGACACCCGCGTCGGCGAGTCCGGCTCCCAGCTCCCGTGCGATCTCCTTGCCGATGCCCGACGCCCGTCGGGTACCGACGATGGCCACGTGGGGCAGCGACGGATCGGGCAGGACCCCGCGACGGAACGCGGCGGGCGCCGGGTCGATGTCGCGCACGAATTGGGGCGGATGCGCAGGATGATGCCAGGTCGTCGCGGTGACGCCAGCCCGCCGTAGATCGTCGCGCACCGCGTCGAGGTCGGTCTCGGCCGCTGCGACCTTCCATCCGGCCCGCACTGGCGACGGCGCGACCTCGGCCGGAACGCGCCCGGCGAGGACCGTGTGCCACGCAGCCTCGGCATCGTCGTGTGCGAGAAGGCGACCGAGCCGAACCGAACCCGCGCCCGGGAGCGCGGCCAGCGCTGCAGCGTGCTCACCGAGGGCCGACATCGTCGCCTCCCATGGGCGGCCGAGCCCGCATGCCGATCGCTCCCGCGATGTCGCACGCCCGGATCTCGAGACCCCCGCCATCGAGATCGGCGATGGTGCGAGCCACCGATCTGGCCCGCATCGCCCCTCGAGCGCTCAACGCCCCCGCGGTGATCGCCGCGTGCAGCAGCTCGACCGCCTGGGGCGCGAGCGGCGCGAACCGATCGAGTTGTCGGCGATCCAACTCGGCATTGCACTCGACGCCGCGATCGTTCGCCATCCGACGGACCTCGGCGACCTGCGCCGCCACTGCGGCGGTCGGCTCACCGGGCTCGCGGTCGAGCAGTGCGAACGGCGATGGCCGATCGACGTGCACCATGATGTCGAGGCGATCGAGCAACGGACCGGACACCCGCGCGCCATAGCGCGATCGCGACGCCGGACTGCATCGACAGTTGAGGGTGCCGCCCTCGCCACACGGACAGGGGTTCATCGCCGCGACCAACAGGACCCGCGCGGGATGCTCGCGGGTCCCTCCGGACCGCGCGATGCGCACGACGCCTTCCTCGAGCGGTTGACGAAGCGCATCGAGCACACTCGGGGCGAACTCGCCGAGTTCGTCGAGGAACAGCACACCCTCGCTCGCGACGCTCACCTCCCCCGGCCGGGAATGCCCCGAACCACCGCCGACGAGCGCCGCCATCGACGCCGAATGGTGCGGGGCCCGAAACGGCGGCCGGCGGATCATCCCCGACTGCGGCAATGGCAGCCCGGCCGCGCTGTGGACCCGCGTCACCTGCCGTGCGGCATCCGGGCGCAGGTCGGGCAGCAACCCTGGGAGACGCCGCGCCAGCATGGTCTTCCCCGCGCCAGGCGGGCCGACCAGCAGGAGGTGGTGCCCGCCGGCCGCAGCAACGGTCAGGGCGCGACGAGCTCCCTCCTGACCGCGTACATCGGCGAGATCGGGCTCGATCGTGGCGGCATCGGTCCCGCAGGCGATGTCGACGTGTGGCCACGGCAGACCCTCGCCGAGCGCATCGACGGCATCGCGGAGCCGACGGATCGGCCGAGCCCGCTCGCCCACCCCCAGCATCGCGACGCGGGCATCGGCCGCGCCGACCAGCACGCGGGCCTCGTCGAACACGTCGACCATCGGCAGGATGCCGCGTACCGGCCGGACCGTGCCGTCGAGGCCGAGCTCGCCGACGGCGGCGATGTCGACCAACTGCTCGGGAGGGATCTGCGCGGTGGCGCCGAGGATTCCCAGGGCGATGGCGAGATCCAACCCGGCACCGACCTTGCGGATCCCGCCGGGAGCCAGATTGACGGTGACCCGCTGGAGTGGCCACACGAGGCCGCTCGATTCGATGGCGGCGCGCACACGATCACGCGCCTCCCGGCATGACGTGTCGGGCAATCCGACGATGCTGAACGCCGGCAGACCGTTGACGACATGGACCTCGACCGCGACGCGAGCGCCGTCGAGTCCATCGAGCGTCGAGGACGGGATCGTGGCGAGCAAGATGACCTCCGAGTGCTGTATCCGGAGATCGCCTTCACGCAGGCGACGAGCGTCGGTCCGACCCTACCGGGACCCTACGACAGCCACGTCGGCCTCAGTCGAGAACCTCTCGGGTGTAGCGAACCACGGCTTCGATCTCGGCATCGGACAGTGTGCCGCCGAAGCTCGGCATGTTGCGGCGTCCATCGCGAACGACCGCCTCCTGGTCGCCAGGATCGGGGAACGTCTCCTCGACGGTGCCCGCGAGTCGTGGACCGGTCCCACCGCCACCCGACGACCCGTGGCAGTTGCTGCACCGCGACCCGTACACGTCGCGGCCGAGTTGGAGCACGGCGTCGGGCTGGCCGTCGGCGTCGAGCGGCACCGCGGGAGCCTCCGTGGCGCATGCCGCACCCAGGAGCACCACCATGAACGTGGGGACGAGAACCGAGCGCAGTGTTCCCGAGCGCAGTGGTCCCGAGCGCAGTGTTCTCGAGCGCAGGGTTCTCGATAGCAGTGTGCGGGTGGCCATGGGGCCGACGATACTGACCGCATGGGAATGGACCCCACCCGGCCACACCGACGCCGACCGACCGACATCGTCTTCGTGGGCGCGGGCATCCTGGTCGCGGTACTGCTCGTCCTCTGGGCCTTCCTCGGCTGATGGACGACCCCGAGGCGTACGGCGAGGTCGACGTGCGGTTTCTCCAGCCGTACCAGGCGACCAAGACCTACCTCTGCCCGAACTGCAATCGCGACATTCCGCCCGGGACCGGCCATTATGCGGTCGTCCCTCGGGAAGCACCCGACCTGCGCCGCCACTGGCACCGCGGTTGTTGGGACGGACGCACGACCCGCAAGAAACGACGCTGAAGGAGCACCCATGGCCAGTGAACAACTCGAGGCGACCATCGCGATGATGCGCGAGATGAAGGTGATGAGCGGCGATCTCGCGGCCGATCGCTCCGTGATCAGCAGCAGCCCGGTGATGCCCGAAGGAGTTCCGCACGAGATGGTGACCGTGGCCGGCCGAGCCGCAGCGTGGATCACCGCGGATGCCCGCACCGACGCGGCGGTGCTGTATCTGCATGGCGGTGCCTATGTCATGGGCGGTCTGTCGACACACGGGGCGTTCGCCGCTCGTCTGTCGACCGACACCGGCGTCGCCGTCCTCGCGCTCGACTACCGACTCGCTCCCGAGGATCCGTTTCCGGCGGCGCTCGACGATGCCGTCGCCGGGTTCGACTGGTTGATCGGTCGAGGAATCGATGCAGAACGCATCATCGTCGCCGGCGATTCCGCCGGTGGCGGTCTCACGATCGCCACGCTTGCAGCCCTGCGCGAGCGCGGGGTGACCGCGGCAGCGGGCGTCGCACTCTCGCCGTGGGCCGACCTCACCTGCACCAACTCGACCCACACAACGCTCGCCGATGCCGATCCGATGGTGGCACCGGACCATCTGCGCACCTACGCCGAGGCGTACGCCAACGGGCACCCGCTCGACGACCCGCGGCTCTCGCCGGGCCTGGGCGACCTCGCCGGCCTGCCGCCCGTGCTCATCCAGGTCGGCGGCCTCGAAGTGTTGCTCGATGACAGTCGCCGGCTTGCGGCCGGAATCGATGCCGCCGGCGGTGAGGTCACGCTGCAGGAGTGGGACGAGGCCATCCACGTCTTCCAGATGCTCGGCGCGCCCGAATCGGACGAAGCGATCGCCGAGATCGTCTCGTTCATCGCGGGGCGGCTCTGATCCCCTAGAACGCGGCCTCCACGACCTCGACCTGACCGCCGGTGACGGCGGCGACATCGAAGCGCAGACGACCCCGCCGGTCATGGGCATCGAGCCACGACACGGCGGTGCGACGCAGGAACTGCTGCTTGCGGGCGCCGACGGCCTCGAGCCCGCTCCCGAAGCGGGCTGAGGAGCGCGTCTTCACCTCGCAGAACACGATCTCGTCACCCCGGCCGAGCACGAGATCGAGCTCCCCGCCGCGCACACGCCAGTTGCGATCGAGCACTTCGTAGCCCGCGGATTCGTAGTGGCGCGCGACCTTCCGCTCGCCCCAATTGCCCAACGCCACTCGTGATCGGTCCATGCGGACGACACTACGAGTGGACTGTGACACCGGCGCTCGTGGCGCCGGAGCGACTCACCAGTCGCGCTTTTCCTTGACCTTGGCAGCCTTGCCGATGCGATCGCGCAGGTAGTAGAGCTTGGCGCGGCGCACGTCGCCACGGCTCACCCGCTCGATCTTCTCCACGATCGGGGTGTGGAGCGGGAACGTGCGCTCGACACCGACGCCGAAGCTGAGCTTGCGCACGGTGTAGGACTCGTGGATGCCGGCACCCTGGCGACGGATGACCACACCCTCGAACACCTGGGTCCGCTGGCGGTTGCCCTCGATGACCCGAACGTGGACCTTGAGCGTGTCGCCGGCGGCAAAGTCGGGAATGTCGTCCCGGAGGCTCAGGTTGTCGACGAGATCGGTGGGCTGCATCGCAGGCTCCGCAGTGGTGAGAAGAACGGGTCAGGTGAAAAAGAACGGGGCGGACGGAAAGGCCCGGGCCGACGGTCGAGTTTAGGGGCGCCGATCGCAGACGCCACCTTGCGGACGGGGTTCTACAGCCCGAACTCGTCGAGGAGCTTCTGGTCGGCGGCCGTGATACCACCTCGTTGGTCGATCAGGTCGGGACGGCGATCGATGGTGCGGCGCAGGGCCTGGGCTCTGCGCCAGCGGGCGACCCTGGCGTGGTCGCCGCTGCGGAGGACGTCGGGGACGGTCCAGCCCCGGAAGTCGGCGGGGCGTGTGTAGTGCGGATACTCGAGCAACCCGTCGGCGAACGACTCGTCGTCGGTCGACGTGGTATTGCCGAGCACGCCCGGCACGAGCCGCCCGACCGCCTCGATGATCAGGAGTGCGCCGACCTCGCCACCGGCGAGCACCACGTCGCCGACGGAGACCTCCCCGTCGACGAGGTGTTCGCGCACGCGCTCGTCGATCCCCTCGTAACGCCCGCAGAGCAACGAAAAGCCCCCGGACTCGCTCAGCTCCTGGGCCATCTTCTGATCGAAGGTGCGCCCGGCCGGCGAGAGATAGAGCAGCGGGCGGGGCGGGTCCACGGCCTCGACGGCCCCGAAGAGTGGCTCGGGCATCATGACCATGCCGGCGCCGCCGCCGAACGGCGCATCGTCGACGGTTCCGTGGACGTCGGTGGTCGTGGCCCGCAGGTCGTGGACCCGGATGTCGAGATGGCCGTCACGGCGGCCCCGCCCGATCACCGACTCGCTCGCCGCGGCATCGACCATCTCGGAGAAGATCGAGAACACGTCGATCCGCAGGGTCACGAACCGTCCTCGTCGAGGTCGAAGAGACCGGCCGGCACATCGACATCGATGCGCACCCGCGGGTCGACCGACGTCACGAATCGCACGGGCACGAGGGCCCCGGTGTCGAGTTCGAGGATGTCACTCGCCGGATTGTCGAGGACCTGGACGACCCGACCACGTTCGACGCCGCCTTCGTCGACCACGACGGCGTCGATCAGATCGTGGATCCACAGTTCGTCGGGATCGTCGATCGGCTCTGCGAGCAGGACGGTACCGCGCAGGGCCTCGGCCCGTTCGCGGTCGGTGCACTCCGCGAAGGAGACGATGTAGCCCGACTTGTGCGGACGCGAGGAACGAACGGTCAACGGACCGTACGCCGTGTGGAGCACAGCGCCCTTGACGACGCGCTCGATTCGATTCGTCGTCAGCAGCACGTTGACGTCGCCCCGCACGCCGTGCGGGCTGATGATGCGTCCGACCTCGAGCATCGGACGGGGCTGCGAACTCAGTCGACGAACTCGACGTCGATGGAGATGTCGTCTTCGTGGCCGGCGGCGCGCACCACGGTGCGGATGGCGCTGGCCACCCGGCCGCGCTTGCCGATGACCCGGCCCATGTCGCCGTCGCCGACGGTGACGTCGAGGCGATAGCCCCCGTCACGGTCCGAGAGCTCGACGCGCACGGCGTCGGGGTTGTCGACGATCTGCTTGACGACGTATTCGCAAACGGCCTGTGCGGCTTCGCTCGACATCAGGCGTCGTCTCCGTCAGCGGCGGGGGCTTCTTCCGCGGACTCTTCGGCTGCGGGCTCTTCCGCGGGCGCGGCAGCGGCCTCGGCCGCTTCGGCTTCCTTCTCGAGCTGCTTCTTGCTCTTCTTGGGGGCTGCGGTGGGGACCGCAGCATCGACGGTCTGACCGGTTGCCTCGGTCCATGCGCCGGAGATCTTCAACAGCTTCTCGACCCGCTCGGTCGGCTGGGCGCCGTGCTGGAGCCAGTGGACGGCACGCTCGTTGTCGATCTTGATGACCGAAGGATCCTGACGCGGCTCGTAGGTCCCGATGATCTCGATGAAACGCCCGTTGCGGGGCGAACGGGAGTCGGCGGCGACGACGCGGTAGGTGGGCTGCTTCTTCTTGCCCATCCGCATGAGGCGGAGCTTGACGGCCATGTGTGGTGTTTCTTTCGTAAGGGAGATATCGCCAGGAGTGGCTCTGCGCGGCGAATCAGGGCCGGGCAACCCGACAATTCAATCTGGCGACAGGTTTGTTCACAACCTCGCGACGTTCACTTGCGCTTCGGGAAGTCGCCGTCGTCGAGGCCCTGCAGCGCGTCTTCCAGGCCGGGGAGCGCCAGCGGTGCCTTCGACACCTTGGCCGGGCCCTTCTCGGTGACCCTCCCGCCCCGCTTCCTGCCCTTCTTGCCCTTGCCGCCGCGCTCCTTCGACTTCGTCTTCTTGGTACCGAAGCCGGCGAACTGCTTCATCATCTTGCGCATCTGGCCGAACTGGTCGATCAGCGCCTTGACCTCGGTGGGTTGCACCCCCGAGCCGACGGCAATGCGCTGACGACGCGAACCGTCGATCAGGTCGGGATCGATGCGTTCGGCCGGGGTCATCGAGTGGATGATCCCTTCGATGCGGGCGATCTGACGGTCGTCGATCTCGACGTCGCGCGCCTCCTTCGGCAGGCCGGGCATCATGCCCATGAGGTTGCCGAGCGGGCCCATCTTCTTGACCTGCTGCATCTGATCGAGGAAGTCCTCGAGGGTGAAGGTGCCCTCCATCAGCCGCGCCGCGGCCTCCTCGGCCTGCTCGGCTTCGAACGCCTCCTCGGCCTTCTCGATCAGCGTCTCGACGTCGCCCATGCCGAGGATGCGACTGGCCAGGCGATCGGGGTGGAAGGTCTCGAAGTCCTCGAGCTTCTCGCCGGTCGACTGGAAGGCGATCGGCTTGCCGACCACCTCCTTGACCGACAGGGCGGCACCGCCGCGGGCGTCACCGTCGATCTTGGTGAGGATGACGCCGTCGAGGGCGAGGGTCTCGTTGAACGCCCGAGCGACGGTCACGGCGTCCTGACCGGTCATCGCGTCGACGACGAGGAACGTGTAGTCGGGATTGACGGCGTCGGAGATCCGGCCGACCTGCGCCATCATCTCCTCGTCGATCGCGAGCCGGCCGGCGGTGTCGACGATGACGACGTCGCGGCCCGTGCGGGTCGCCTCGGCGATGGCCTTGCCCGCCACCTCGACCGGATCGGTCGGCTCGGAGAACACCGGCACGCCGACCTGGCCGGCGAGGGTGCGCAGCTGTTCGACGGCGGCAGGCCGCTGGAGGTCGGCGCCCACGAGCAGCGGGTTGCGCCCCTGCTTCTTGAACCACATGGCGAGCTTGCCGGTGTTGGTGGTCTTGCCTGCGCCCTGCAGACCGGCCATCAGCACGACGGTGGGCGGCTTGGATGCGTAGGTGATCTTCATCGCCTCGCCGCCGAGGCTGGTGGTCAGCTCCTCGAGGACGATCTTGACGATCTGCTGACCCGGATTGAGCGCCTTCGAGAGCTCCTCGCCGACGGCCCGTTCGCGGATGCGGCCGGTCAGGTTCTTGGCGACGTCGAGGTTGACGTCGGCTTCGAGGAGCGCACGGCGAATCTCACGCAGTGCCTCGTCGACGTCGTCGGCCGAGAGCTTTCCGCGGCTGCGAAGCCCCTTGAAGATGTTGTCGAATCGATCGGTGAGCGTCTCGAACATGGTCGGGCCACGATACCGGCGACCCGACCTCGGGTGACGACGGTCGTCCCGGTAGCGTCTCGGGCGATGTCCCTCACCCCCCGCCAGATGCTCGTCCTCTTGGTTCTGATCCTCGGGTTCGGGATCGCCGCGTTCATCGTCAGCCAGGGCGAGGGCGAGGTGTCCGAGTTCGACCAGGCCCTGTGGTGCAGCGAGGCCCGCGTCCTCGAGGGAACCGGTCCGCTCTTCCGGGGCGAGGTCGACGACGCGACCGCCGAGGAGATCGAGACGCTGAGGGTCGCACTCTTCGACGTCGAGACGATCGCGCCGTTCGATCTCTGGGCCGACATCGCCCGCCTCGCCGACTTCGCGATCATCGCCGGGCAACAACGGGCCGACCTCGATTGGCCCGACGCCTATGCCGCAGCCCGCGAGAACAAGGAAACCGTGCTCGACGAGGCGATCGGCGCCCTCGATGCCGAGCTGACCACCTGCGGCATCCAGCTCGGCTGATCGGGTGTCGCCCCGCAACGGGAATCTGCGCTCAGATGGAACCCGGCGCGCGATCGCTCGTCATCCATACGAATGCTCAACGACGACCACTTCCAGCGCTGGTTCGCCGACACCGAGGACGGCCTCGTTCGCTACGCCTACCTGTGCTGTGGCGACCGGGATGTCGCCGAGGACCTGGTGGCTGATGCCGTCGCCCGTCTTTGGCCGGCGTGGCGGACCGGGAGGATCGACAATCCGGATGGCTACGTCCGCCGGATCATCACCAACAAGCTGACCGACCGGCGCCGCCGCGCCGCGGTCAGGCGCCGGATCGATGCCCGGACACGACCCGAGGTCGCCACGCCGGATCCCACCGGCGCCGCCGACGACCAGCTCACGCTGTGGCCGCTCGTGCTGTCGCTGCCGCCGAAACAGCGGGCGGTGATCGTCCTTCGCTACTACGAGTCCCGTTCCGAGGAGGAGATCGCCGGCCTGCTCGACGTGCCGGCGGGCACCGTGAAGTCGCGGGCCGCCCGCGGCCTCGATCAACTCCGCGCCCAACTCCGGGAGGTGCCCCATGGATGATCTCGAGAACCGACTGCACGACGAGCTCGACGCTGCCGGCCGCGGGGTCGGCGCGTCCGACTCGATCGGCTCGGCAGTGCGACGCAAGGTCCGCCGCCGCCAGGCACGGGCCGGTGCCCTCGCCGCCCTGCCGGTCGCCCTCCTCGTGGTCGGCGCCCTCTGGGTCGTCGGCTCGAGCGACGACGCCGCCGATGTCGACACGTTTCAACCCAACCCCCCGTCGTCATCCCTCGCTCCCGTCGATGATCCGCTCCGCGCTGCCCTCGTCGCCCTCGGGGCCGACGTCGACGGCGCCCCAGCCGAGGCGGTCACGCTCGGCGATGCCGAGTGGTGCGGCGTCGACCGGGTCGATCCCTCGACGGGAACAACCGACGACGAGGAACCCTCAGGTTGTCTGATCGACGCAACCGGGGCCGGGAGGGACGCGGCGATGGTGCGGGTCGAGACGACCATCGAGGGCGACCCGATCGTCAACGTCGTCTGGACCCGCGGCACGCTGTTCGACGCGCCGGTCTTCATCGACTCGACCCAGGACGCGTTCGGCCGCCCTGGCTGGACCGAACTCCGCTGCGATCTCACCGTCGACGATGCCGCCCCGGTGCACCTGACGTGGCGGAGCTGCGTCGAGGCCGGCACCGACCCGCTCCAGTCGGCGTTGTCGGAGCTGGGTGTCGCGCTCGCCGGAGCGCCCGAGGAAGCGGTGACCCTCGACGGAGCGCAGTGGTGCGGGGTCGACTCCGTCGAGGAGCCGAACCTCGGGTCTCGCCGGTGTCTGTGGGACGCATGGCAGACGGGAGCCCCGGCCGTCGGGGTCCTCTCCGCCACCACGATCGAGGGCGCACCCCTCGTCGAGGTCCATCGGGTCGACGCGGCCGGGTTGATCATCCGCTGGGTCGACGCGACTCGCGATCCGCTCGGCTCGCGCCAGTGGGAAGGCCCCTGGTACTGCGACGAGTTCGATGTCGTCGACGGCGAACCCGTAGGCGCCAACGACTGCGACAATGTGCCCCCAGTCGGGTCCGCCGTCCCGGATCAGGCGTCGACCGACGAGAGCCCGATCGAGCTCGACGACACGGCGGTCACCACGACCCGACCGGGTCAGGCGATCTTCTTCGGCGACGAACAGACGGTCGACCTCTTCCTCGTGTCGACGGATGGACCGCGCCGCTGGGCCCACGTCGGCGAAGCGACGCGCAACTCCGACGGGACGACCGCGCTCGCCATCGGCCTTCCTCGTCTCGCGGCACGAGAAGAGGGGTCGGAGTTTCCGCTCACCGACGAGAGCGACCTGCCGCCCGGGCGGTACCGGCTGGTCACGACCTACGACACCGACGTGGCCGACGTCGAACTGCTGACCGACACGACCGGCTCGATCGACCTCGGTGGTGTCTCGGTCAGCGTGGATTCCGAACCGACTCCACTTCTCGCCACGGGTATCTGGAACTTCGGTTGGGGCAGCGACGCCGACGCGGTCATCGAATCAACGGCTGCGACCTTCGGACCGGTTCTCCGAGACGAGATCATCGAAGGGTGCCCGACCCTGCGAACCGTCGAATTCACGGAAGGGCTGACCCTCTTCTTCGGCGACGGTCTCGACAGCTGGGCATACGACGGCACCCGCTGGTCGACCGAGGAGGGCATCCGGGTCGGTTCGGAGCTGATCGACCTGTTGGCGGTCGGCGCCCGCATCCATGGCGGCTACGACGCCAACTGGGGCGGCGACCGCTTCCAGCTCGAGGAGTTCCTCGGCGGCACGCTCTCGCACGACCGAACCCACCCCGACGCCACCGTCGATCTGCTGGTCGCCGGCCGAGACGCAAACCCCGTGCTACAGGTCTGCTGATCGAACAGACCTAGTCGAGCAGACCTAGTCGAACAGAGCGTCGACGAACTCGGTGGCGTCGAACTCGACCAGGTCGTCGATGCCCTCGCCCAGGCCGACCAGCTTCACGGGCACACCGAGCTCGGAGTGGATGGCGATGACGATGCCGCCCTTAGCCGAGCCGTCCAGCTTCGTGAGTACGACGCCCGTCACGTCGACGGCCTCGGTGAACGTGGCGGCCTGTGACATGCCGTTCTGACCGGTGGTCGCATCGATGACGAGCAGCGTCTCGGTCACGGTGCCGGCCCCCTTCTCGGCCACGCGGCGGACCTTGCTGAGCTCCTCCATGAGGTTGGTCTTGTTCTGGAGGCGGCCGGCGGTGTCGGCCATGACGATCTCGGCGCCCCGGGCGTTGGCCCGCTCGACGGCGTCGAACACCACGCTGCTCGGATCGGCACCCTCGGCGCCGCGCACGATGTCGACGTCGCTGCGCTCGGCCCACATGGTGAGCTGCTCGGCCGCTGCCGCTCGGAAGGTGTCGCCGGCGGCGAGCACGAGCTTGCGACCGGCAGCGGATTCCCGGGAGGCGAGCTTGCCGATGGTGGTCGTCTTTCCCACGCCGTTGACGCCGACGAACAACCAGACGGCCGGTCCGGGTTCTCCCCCGGCCGCCACGACATCGGTCGACAGCGTCCGATCGAAGCCGCTGAGTCGCTCGACGATCTCCGCCTTCACGAGGGCCGGGAGCTCCGAGGTGTCCTCGATCCCGCGTTCGGCGACCGTCTCGCGGACCGCTTCGATGATCGACGTGGATGTGGCGACACCGACGTCGGCTCGAAGGAGCGCCTCCTCGAGGTCGTCCCATGTCTCGCCGCTGATCTTCCCGCCGCTGAAGACGGAGCCGAGGTAGCCGCCCAGGGCCGACCGCGCGGTCGAGAGCCGGTCGCGAAAGGTCGGCTTCGGTGCGACTTCGACCACCGGCGGAGCCTCGGCGACCGGCGGAGGCGCCGCGAGGCCCGGCTCGACCGCCGTGGGGGTCGGGTCGTCGATGAGGAGGTCGTCCTCACGGTCCCGAAGGAGAACGAATGCCGACACGCCGATGATGACGACGGCGGCAATGGCGATGATCACTGCGAACAACATCGCAGCGGATCCTACCGCCCCCCATCGGCCGTTCTGTGAGCGTGAACGCCGCTCTCAGCGGCACTCACGCTCACAGAACGAGGAAACGGCGGATTCTGGCGACGACCTCGGCGGGCCGATACCTGAGGTCGGACCACACGAACCTGATCACGGTCCAGCCGACTTCCTGGAGGTCGTTCTGTCGTGCGCGGTCGGCGTCGAACTTCTCCGGCCGCGTGTGCTCCTCGAACTCGTCGTACTCGATCGCGAGCCGCTGCTCCGGGTACGCGAAGTCGACGAGGTACCGCCTGCCACGCGCCACGACCGGGTGCTGCCAGACCGGAGCCGGAAGGCCTGCATCGGCACAAAGGCGGGCCATCTCGATCTCCGGGCCCGAGTCGGCCCTCCCAACCCCGTCGGGGAGGCGAGAGAGTGCTCGGTCGAGCGCGCCCACGCCGTTGCGTCCTCGGCGCCCCACGCGTCGGCGGTACTTCCACAGCTCCGCCGGCGACACGATCTCCTTGGCGATCGCGTGCTGCACGATGCGTTCGACCTCACTGGTACCGAAGACGAGGCCCGCGTCGCAAAGCGTTCGCGCCGGCGTGGTGACCGGCACGCCTTCGATGTAGGTGAAGTCGTGCCAGGTCAGGTCGCGAATTCGCCGAACATGCACCCCCGCAAGGCGAACCTGGCCGGGGTATCGAATCGACACGTCGATCTCGTCGTCGGCGGATCGCAAGCCCCAGAGGCGCATCGCGCTCCGATGGCTGGCAACGACCAGGCGTCTGGTCGCCAGACACGCGGCCATCACTTCCGCCTGCCATGTCGGCAACGCGCCGGCAACGGCGAACACGCCTCTCCGGCGACGCTCGAGAAACCCGGAACGCAGAAGCGTCTCGACGCCGTGCCGGCTCCCGAGCGCCCGTTCGAGTTGATGTCTGGAAAGGAGGCCGTGTTGGCTCGCAGCCATCCGAGCGAGGACGGTCATGTCCTGCATCCGCCCAGACTGCCCTCGGGGGTGTGACACCCCACCACGTGTCCCTCGTTCTGTGAGCTTGAACGCCGCCCACAACGGCGTTCAAGCTCACAGAACGGACAGCCGGGGGGCAGGTGGCTAGTTGCTGCCGAGGGTGACGGCGGTCTGCAGTCGTTCGCCGTCGCGGATGAACTCGAGACTCACCACGTCGTCGGGACGGAAGAGCTTCACCTCGGCCGAGAGTTCGGCCATCGAGCTGATCAACTCGCCCTCGAGGCCGACGATGAGGTCGCCGGCCTCGATCCCGGCGGCTGCCGCAGGGGCGCCCTCGACCACGGCGATGACGAGCGCGCCGACGGTGCCGTCGGCCGGTGTTTCGCCGCTCACGCCGAGATGGGCGAGGGCGAGCGACTCGCCGGTCACGATGCGGTCGGCGATCAGGAGAATCGTGTCGGACGGCACCGCGAAACCGACGCCGACGTTGCCGGTGTTGGCGCCGGCGGTGCGGATCTGCGTGTTCATTCCGATCACGAGTCCGTCGCGATCGGCGAGCGCTCCCCCGGAGTTGCCGGGATTGATCGGCGCGTCGGTCTGGATCATCTCGACATCGACCGGACGGTTCGGGTCGGAGCCGCCGAACTCGTTGATGCGGTTGACGGCCGACACGATGCCGGCGGTGACGGATTGATCGAGTCCGAACGGACTGCCGATCGCCACTGCCAGCTGGCCGACCTCCACCGACGACGTGGGGGCGAAGCTCGCGGCGACCAGATCGGCCTCGGCGGGGTCCACCTGCACGACGGCGATGTCACGGGCCGAATCGCCGCCCACCACCGTGCCGGACACCCGGTTGCCGTTGCCGAACTGGACGACGACCGAGGTGGCGCCGCCGGTGACGTGGTCGTTCGTGACGATGTAGCCGTTCTCGGCGTCCCAGACGATGCCCGAGCCCTGCCCGACGTTCGTCTGGATGAGCACGACCGACGGGGCGACGGCTCTGGCCACATCGGCGATCGGCTCATCCGAGTCGGCACCGACCAGCGGCAGGATCGGCTGCTGCGGCGTGCTGTCGCCACCAGAGGTGTTGATGGCACCGTCACCGACCGGAACGGGTACGGCGACCGTCGCATCGTCGGTCAAGGCCGAACCGATCACGATCCCTCCGGAGACCAACGACAGCGCGACGATGACCACGGCGAGCACACCTGCCGCCACCCGCCAGCGTCGACGCTTCGGACCGAGAGACGGATGTCCGCCGCCGAACGCTGGGGGTGGCGAGTTGGGAGGCCCGGTCGGCGGGATTCCGTCACCGGGTCGAGGGGGGTTGGCCGCTGTCGGCGGATGCAACGGCACCGACGACAACGGCACCACTGCGGGCGGTCGGACGACGGGTCGAGGACCGGGCGGCGGTGGTGGCGGCGGAGGCGTCGGACGAATCGTCGACGGCGGCTGCGCGACCGGAGGAAGGGGGTCGGGTTCGAAGCGGATCGGGCTCGTCTGGGCCGGGAAGGTCGCCGGCTCCGGTTCGGTCGCCACGCGATCAGGGCCCGCCGGAGGGTCGCTCACACTCGCCGTCGGGGGAAACGGCGACGCAACGGCGGGGGGAGAATCCGTTGCGGCTGACGGTGGAAGCGACCGCTCTCCGGCGGGCCGGCCCGAAGAAGGGGGGGAAGCTTCTTCGGGAGTTGGGTCGATCGGGTTTCGATCCATGTGCAGAAGGTACGGGGTGGAGGTGAAAGGATTGGTAAGGACGGAGGAAAATCGAAGGAAAGCCTCCCTGCGTCTCCGTCGGCTGCGGAAACCCGCAACATGACCGCCTTCTTCCATGACGTCGACTGCCTGGACTGGTCAGCCCCGCGGGAGACGCAACGTGAAACGCGATCCTTCGCCGACGGCCGACTCGAGCTCGACCCGCCCACCGTGGGCTTCGGCGATCTGGCGCACGATGGTCAGACCGAGCCCCGACCGACCAGCGGCCCGAGCCTCGGTCTCGTTGCCCCGCCAGAACCGCTGAAAGACGCGCATCTGGTCCTCCGCGTCGATCCCGGGTCCCTGGTCGGCAACCGCGAGCGTGATCCACCGCCCTTCGTCGGCGGCCGCCACCGTCACCGTCGTGCCTTCCGGGGCGAGGCGAACCGCATTGGCCACGAGGTTCGCCGCAGCACGGTGGATCGCCTGGCCGTCGCCCCGGACGCAGAGTTCGTGTGACGGCACGTCGGCGGCGAGTACGAGACCGTTGGCCTCGGCTGCCGCCGAGAACTCCTGGACCAGATCCTCGACCTCGGCGACGAGATCGACGTCTTCACGTCGGGTCTCCCGGGTGCCGTGGCGGGCATACAGCAACAGGTCGTCGACGAGCGTCGACATCCGTTCGGCCGAACGTCTCACCACCTCACCGGCCGACCGGAGCTCATCGTTCGTGGCATCCGGGTCGGCAAGGACGACGTCGACGTTGGTGCGGATGACGGCCAGGGGGTTACGGAGTTCGTGACTCGCCTCGTGGATGAACTCCCGCTGCGACGCGAACGCGTCGTCGATCCGGCCGAGCATTCCGTCGAACGTGTCGGCGAGTTCCTTCAGCTCGTCGTCGGGGCCGTCGAGGTTGATCCGTCGCGACAGGTCCGTCGCCTCGATCTCCTTCGCGACGCCGGTGATCCGACCGACCGGCCGCAGCACCATGCCGGCGACGAACCAGCCCACGAACAGGCTGCCGACGAAGAGCAGCCCGAGGGCGCCGAACGCGTAGGTGCGCAGCTGGTCGAGAGCCTGCTCGTTGACCGCCCGTTCGAAGAGCAGCAGCGTGTCGGGAACCTCGAACTCGAGCGTGGCGATGCTCGGCTGCCCCTGCTGGTCGCGAAAGAACGTCAGCCACTCCTCGGTCCGCGACACCTCCTGGTTCTCGAGACTCCGGGCAACGCCGGCATAGATGCCACCCACGACGACGGTCGCCAGCCCGAAGAGGAGGACCGAATAGAGAACAGTGAGCCGGAACCGGATCGATCCCGCCCATCCGTGAAGCCGCGGGTCGGCCTCAGTCATCGGCGGGCGCGTCGATCATGCGATAACCGGACCCGATCACGGTCTCGATCAGCTGGACCTCGTCGTCGTCGGAGAGCTTCCGCCGCAGTGTGCCGACGGTGACCCTGACCGTGTTGGTGAACGGGTCGGCGTGTTCGTCCCACACATGCTCGAGCAGGTGCTCCTGCGAGAGCACCTCGTCGACATGCGACATGAAGTAGCGGAGCAGCGCGAACTCCTTCGCGGTCAGCTCGAGGTCTCGGCCGGCCCGACGCGCCCGGTGCCGGGTGTCGTCGAGTTCGACGTCGGCGACCGTCAGAACCGAGCCGCTGCGGGCGGCTTCTCGTCGGAGCAGCGAACGGACCCGGGCGGTGAGTTCGCCGAAGGCGAAGGGCTTCACGAGATAGTCGTCGGCGCCGACGTCGAGACCGTCGATCCGGTCGTCGACGGAGTCCCGGGCGGTCAGCATCAGGACACGGGGAGCGACGCCGTCGGGCGGATCCTCCCGCAGCCGACGACACACCTCCAACCCGTCGATGTCGGGCATGGTCAGGTCGAGACACACGAGATCGTAGGGAACCAGCTCGGCCTTCTCGAGCGCAGTGGTGCCGTCCGGGGCGACATCGACGGCGTACCCCTCACGACGCAGCCCGCGGGCCACGGCCTCGGCGAGTTCGACTTCGTCGTCGACGACCAGGATTCGCATCGTTGGGACGCTAGCTGTCGGCGCCTTTCGCTCGCGCTTATCGTGCGCCTGGTTCAGTGCCACGAGCCCGAGCGCACCACAATCGGGCGAAAGCTCGTGTGAAGGAGTCCACTTGTCCGAGATCAACGAGACGACCGCAGCCCACGAAGAGTTGCCGTCACTCGAACGGACGCTCGTCGAGTTGCGGCGGGTCATCGTCGGCCAGGAGCGGCTTCTCGAGCGGCTCCTCATCGCGCTCGTCGCCGGCGGCCACTGCCTGCTCGAGGGTCCGCCGGGTCTCGCCAAGACGCTCGCGGTGCAGACACTCGCCGAGACCACCGGCGGGAGCTTCGCCCGGGTGCAGTTCACCCCCGACCTGTTGCCGGCCGACATCGTCGGCACCCGTATCTATCGCTCGTCGTCCGAGCGATTCGATGTCGAACTCGGACCCGTGTTCGCGAACTTCGTGCTCGCCGACGAGATCAATCGTGCGCCGGCGAAGGTCCAGTCGGCGCTCCTCGAGGTCATGGCGGAGCACCAGGTCACGATCGGGGGCATCACCCACGAGGTCCCCAACCCGTTCCTCGTGCTCGCGACACAGAACCCGATCGAGAACGAGGGCGTCTACGCCCTGCCCGAGGCCCAGCGCGATCGCTTCCTGATGAAGGTGGTCGTGGACTACCCGACCCCGCAGGAGGAGCTGGAGATCGTGCGCCGCATGGGGGTGGATCCGCCTCATGCGACGCAGGTGTTGACCCCCGCACTGATCCTCGAGCTCCAGCACCGGGCCGACGCGGTCATCATCGACCAGGGAACACTCGACTACGCGGTCAATCTCGTGATCGCCACCCGCGATCCGGCGAACCACGGGCTTCCCGACCTCGCCGGGATGATCGAGTACGGCGCGAGCCCACGTGCCACGCTCGGCCTGGTCGCCGCCGGCCGAGCGATGGCGATGCTGCGGGGCCGCGACTATGTCGTCCCTCAGGACATCTTCGACGTCGCCCCCGACGTGCTGCGCCATCGACTCGTGCTCTCCTACGAAGCGCTTGCCGCCGAACTCACCATCGAGCAGGTGCTCGTGAGATTGCTGTCCACGATCCCTGCGCCGCTCGTGTCGCCGACCACGCAGGACCCCGGGCGCTCCGACGCGGCGTACCAGCCGTCGTGACCCCCACGCCCCGACCCGCGTCGCGCAGCGAAGCCGACTCGGCCCGGACCCGCGAGGTCCTGCGCCGCCTCGAACTCGACGTGACCCGTCGCCTCGACGGGCTCCTCCAGGGCGACTACCGCGGCCTCGTTCCGGGACTGGGTTCCGAACCCGGCGAGGCCCGGGCCTACACCCCCGGCGACGACGTGCGCCGCATGGACTGGAACGTCACCGCCCGCATGAGCGAGCCCCATGTTCGCGAATCGATCGCCGACCGGGAACTCCAAACCACCGTGCTCGTCGACATGGCGCCGAGCATCGACTTCGGCACGGTCCGCCACACCAAGGCCGAGCTCGCCATCGCCGCGGTCGCGGCCCTCGGCATGTTGACCGACCGCGCCGGCAACCGACTCGGAGGAATCGTCAACGACGGTGCCCGACTCATCGACGTGCGGTCCGGTTCGGGCCGACGCCACCTTCTGGCCCTGCTCCATCGCCTCGCCACGATCCAACCCCAGCCCGGCGACAGCACACTGGCCGACGGACTCGGCCGACTCGCCGGGCCCGGCCATCGCGGCGGGCTCGCGGTCGTCGTCTCCGATCTGCTCCAGCCGGGCTGGACCGACCCGCTCCGAGCGGTCACGTTGCGACACGAGACGCTGGTGATCGAGGTCGTCGACCCTCGCGAACTCGAGCTGCCCGACGTGGGGCTGATCGAGCTCAGGGATTCGCGCACGGGGCGCGTGGTCGAGGTCGACACCCGTCGAGCGAAGAACCGCGAACGATTCGCCGAGGCGGGTCGCGCCAGACTCGCCGAGCACGCCCGCGATGTGCGGGCCGCCCGCGCCGATCATCTCCTGCTGCGCACCGACCGTGACTGGGTGCTCGACCTCGCCAAGTTCGTCGACCAGCGCAAGCGCCGACGCCGGGTGGCCACGACGGTGACGGCATGAGCTGGTTCACCGACGTCGAGTTCGACCACGCGATCCGGCTGTGGCTCCTCCTTGCCATCGCCGTGCTGCTGGTCGCCTATGTCGTGGTGCAGCGGCGGCGCGGCAAATACGCACTGCGGTTCTCCGACACGTCACTGCTCGACAGCGTGGCGCCGAATCGCCCGGGCTGGCGACGGCATGTCGTCGCGCTGTTGTTCCTCGTTTCCTCGGCGCTGATGGTCGTCAGCTACGCCGGGCCGTACCGATTCGAGGTGCCGTTTCGGGCGACGGTCGTGCTCACCATCGACACCTCGCTCTCGATGGGCGCGACCGACGTCGCTCCCAGTCGGTTCGAGGCGGCGAAGCAGGCAGTGAAGGACTTCCTCACCGACGTGCCCGACTCGGTCGACGTCGCCCTCATCTCCTTCGACGAGTTCCCGGTCATCCAGGTCGCCCCGACCGACGACCGCGCCGCGGTGGCGGCGGCCGTCGACGCTCTCGAGCTCGGCCCCTACACCGCGACCGGCGATGCGATCGTGGCATCCGTGTCGACGATCAACGACACGGGTCGCGCCACCCGCGACGAGAACGGTGACCCGACGGCGGTGGTCGTCCTCCTCTCCGACGGCACCCCGACGGTCGGACGCGAGATCGACTTCGCCATCGAAGCGGCCCTCGATGCCGACGTGCAGATCAGCACGGTGGCGCTGGGCACCCCGTTCGGCGAGGTCGAGATCGAGGACACCGACGGCACCTTCTACAACCAGCCCGTCCCCGTCGACGAGGTCACGATGGAGACGGTCGCGCTGGCCACCGGCGGCGACTTCTTCACGACCACGTCGTTCACCGATCTCGCTGCGGTCTATCGCGACATCGGTACGGCCCTGGGCGAGGAGCCCGTGCGCAGCGACGTCGACGACTGGTTCCTCGGCCTGGCGCTGGCCGGGATCGCCGTCACCGCCATGTTGAGTCTCGCCTGGTTCCAGCGGTTGCCCTGACCCGGAGCACTGCCAGACCTTTTCGCCGATTGCGCGAAAAAAGACCCCAGATCACTGCCGAAAACTGCCTGGGATCGCGGGTGTGTGCCGTGCATGCTGCCTCCATGGCTGCCACCATCATCTCCCCCACCCCCACCCCCGGCGCCACAGTCGCCGCCGACGCTCCGGTCAGGACCGGCGTCCACCGGCTCGTGATCCTCCATGCCGAACACGACCGCGACGAGACCCTCGTCGAGTTCGCCGGCCGGGTGGGCGAGTACGATCGGGTGACGCTCGCGAGCCTTCGGCCGATCGCCGAGGGGATCGACGACCTCCTCGACCTCCGAATCGCCGCGCGATCTCGCCTCCTCGACGAGATGGGCATCGCCCACGATGCCGTGACGGCGACCTATGTCCGCTCGGCGCACCACGCCGCCTCCGCCCGCGGGCTTCGCAACGCGATCGGGCGCCTCTCACATCATGCCCGGGCCGACGAAGTCGTCGTCGGCCCGGGCGCCATTCTCGAGTTCAGGGAACCCACGCTGCCCGCCTGATCCACCAACCGCCGGGGCCGGCGACCGTCATCCCCTCCAGGGCGCACGCCGCGCATCGACGAGTCGCCGGCCCCGCAGACATCCGACCGGCGATCGAACCGGGCATCAGCCGGCCGGGTCGACCAGGCGGCGACAGAGAAGCGCCAACTCGAGGGTGAGGCGACCGGCGGGATCCCGGGGAGACTGGCCGGTGAGCTCGGCGATCCTGTCCAAGCGGTACGCCACCGACCGCGGCCCGAGCGAGAGCGCCCGAGCAACCGCCGCGACGTTGCCGCCGTGGGCGACGAAGGCATCGAGAGTCGCCAGCAAGTCGCCCCGACTCGCCGCCTCGAGCGGGCGCACCACCGCATCCACGAGCGCTTCGGCGACCGACATGTCGGCAGCGACCAAGCGATAGGCCAGAACCGCGTCGTACGCGACGAAGTCCTGGAGGTCGAACAGGCGGGCGAGGCGAACCGACTCACGGGCCTCGTCGTAGGACCGATGCACCTCGCTCAGTTCGAGAACCGCGTTACCGATCCCGCAGCGCCACTCGGTCGAGTCGACGCTGCGCAACGCCTCCTCGACGATCCGCAGATCGGCGACCGCATCGGTCGGCGCGATGACGACCAGGTGCCCGGAGGTGACGATGGTCGTCATCGGTCGTTCCGGCGCCCGGGAGTGGAGCTCGACCTGGACCCGACGCTGAACCGGCCCGAGCTCTGAGACCGGCGTCGAGCTCTCGGCCACGAGCACGCGATAGGCGCGACCCGTCGCGACACCGACGAAGTGGACTCGCTCCTCGAGGAGTCCGTCGTCCGCGCGTCCCGTCAGCAGATCGTGGATCACCTCGCGCCGCAGCGCTTCCTCGGCCTCGATCGATCGACGTTGGGCTGCCTCGAACCCCGACGCGAGCGCGGCGACGGCGCTCTCCGACACACGCCGCAGTGTGCGTCCGACTGCGACCGCCTGCCCCGGTTCGGTCACTCCGAAGATGTTCTCCCAGAGCTCCCCGGCGCCGGCCAGATAGGCCTCGATGAGCTGGCTGAGCGAACCGCCCGCCTCGTGAGCCCTCTCCCCGCTGGCGAAGATCCGGTCGCGTTCACTGATCGTCAGGCCGCGCTGCTCGCCCGCTGCATCGAGCACGATCTCGAGGATCTGGGCGAGACCGGGAACGATCCATTCCGATCGGTTCGACCAGTCCATGCGTCGTCACCGTATCGGCTGGGACGCGGTCGCTGCCGTTCGGACTCAGGTCGGCTTGCCGGCGAGGCGCCAGAGGAAGGTCGCCATCTGCGCCCGCGACACGAAGTCGTTCGGCGAGAAGCGGCCCGGACCCGTACCCGTGGTGATGCCGCGGTGCAGGAGCCAGTCGACCGCATCGCTGTAGAACTCGCCGGCGGCCACGTCGCCGAAACCGGCCGGCGGCGACCCTGGAGGGCTGCCTTCGAGCCGCCAGAGGAAGGTGGCCATCTGGGCGCGGGTGACGTTGTCGTTCGGGGCGAACCGATTGCCGCCCACACCGGTCGTGATGCCCGACTCGAGCAGCCACGACACCGCATCGGCGTAGAAGGCCGACGAGGGCACGTCGGAGAAGCCCGACGGCGAGTTCGGCACGGGACTCTGTCGGTACCGCCACAGGAAGGTCGCCATCTGTCCCCGGGTGACGGAGTCGTTGGGCGAGAACCTGCGGTGGGCGGTACCGGTGGTGATGCCCTTGTGGGCGAGCCAGCCGATCGCCGTCGTGTAGTACTGGGCCGGCGGCACGTCATCGAACACCATGCTCCCGGTCGGGAACGAACTCGCAACACCCGAGCCGGCGAAGCCGGAGTTGTCGAGCAGGTCGAGGGGCTCCCAGTGACTCTGGAGAATGTCGAAGCCGTCGATGTCGAACCATTGTTCGCACACACTCGTGTACACCTGCCGGAAGTCGACCTGATGCTTCAGATCGCCGCGGGAATCGAGGCTGGTGAGCGAGGGAGCGGCGCCCTTCAGGCCGCCCTTCACATTCGGTCCGACCAGGGTGACCAGACCGGCAGCACCGTGGTCGGTGCCGTTGGAGTTGTTCCGCTCGACGCGGCGCCCGAACTCCGACCACACCATCACCGCGGTCCGCGCCGCGAACGAGGGTGTGAGCCGGGAGAAGAACTCCTCGATGGCGGCGTCGAGGTCACCCATGAGGTTGTCGTGGCCGGGACGCTGGCCGGCGTGGGTGTCGTAGCCGCCCTGCGACACGTGGGCGACGCGCACGCCGACATCGAGGTTGATGAGCTCCGCGGCGACCGCCATGTCACGGGCGAGTCGATTGCTCGGCAACGACGTGTTGTACGCGACGGCCAGCTCATTGGCCGAATCGACCGCGGTTGCCCACGCGTGTCCGACGGTCCCGGCATACGGCCCGACGCCCGCGTACTGGTACGCCGACACGGCTTCGGAGAGCGCCCGTTCCGCGTTGTCGTCGGGGTTGAAGGTGCCGAAGAGACCGCCGTAGCTCGGCATGGCGACCGGCGAGCTCCCGGGACCTCTGAGGAGCAGCGGGGCGCCGGCCCCGACGGAGACGACGCCGAACTCCCCGAACGCGCGAGCTTCGGCGAGTCGACCCAGCCACCCCGTCGGTGCCGACATGTTCTGGATACCCGCCATCCACGTGGCGGTCGATGTGAAGTGGCTGTGGTCGTCGGACTCCTCGCCCACGCCCTGGATCAACGCAACCTCCCCGGCATCGAACCGCGCCTTCAGATTGGGCATCCGAGGGTTGAGGTACAACCCCGCGCCGACCTTGTTCGCTGCGGAGACGTCGTTCGCGCCGGCGCCGACCGAGAACGCCATGCTGCCGCGAGCAGCCTGGTACGCGCCGTTCTCCGCCGGGATGAGCGTGTGGAGCGAGTCATTGCCGCCGTTCAGGAACAGGCTCACGATGATCCGGTCCGACGAGCCGATCGGGGTCGCTGCGGCCGCGAAGTCGTCCATCCACGAGGGAAGCAGGGCGAACGCGCCACCGACGGCGAGCGAGCCCTGGAGGAATGCCCGACGGCCGAGGGCGTGCCGGTCGTCGGGGTCGACCGGTAGCGAGAGGTCGCGGACGGCGAGCTGCGCTTCGGTCGGTCGGGACCGACGGGGAGCCACGAGGCGAGAGCGAGTGGAAGTCATTCGTAGGATCCTCCGGCTGATCAGTAGACGTGGAATTCGGGAGCCATCGCCGCGATGACCCCTCGGTTGCGATCGATGGACCACGACGCGGTGAACGCGGCGTCCTGGAACCACTCACGAATCGCGACCTTGCTGTTGTTGGACACGTCGTCCAGGCCGAAGAACCCGACGAGCTTGTTGACCACCCACAACGGATCGTCATCGGCATCGATGGCAGGCAGGGCGTCGTCGACCACACTCTTGGACCGCACGGCCTGCAGGAACTCGCCGCGAGCCCACGCTCCCGCCGAGGTCAACCACTTGGTCCCGCGACCCCATCCGGCGACGCTCGGGGGCTCGAAGAGCTCCTGCCCCATGTCGCGCATGTGCGACGGGAGATTCAACGACTCGACCTCGGTCATGTTCGCCGGCCCGATCCGCTTCAACCAGGTGGCAACGAAGTCGACGGGACTCTTGATCAGCGCGTAGCGAGTCGTCGGGTCCCAGAACTCGGCATGGTGGAAGATCGCCCGGACGACCGGTGAGATCCGCATCGAGTTGGCCCGCATGACCGCGGCGAGCGAGTCGACCGCCGCCTCCGACGGCCAGTAGTTGGCGAAGTAGTGGAACAGCTTGCGGGCGATGAAGCGCGACGTTTCCGTGCGCCGCACACCGGTGACCAACTCCGTGATGGTGTCGCGTTCCCCGGAGGCGACCTTCACACCGTTCCAGTTGGCGGTGATGCCGAACAACGTCTTGTTGTTGTGGTTGTGCTCGACCGACCGGTACTCGTAGGTGCGGTCGAAGGAGCTGCCGTTCCATCCGACGACGCTGTGGCCGGTCCACGCCCTCGCCATCGAAACCACATCGGACTCCGTGAACGCCCCGACGCCACAGGTGTAGAGCTCCATGATCTCGCGGGCGAAGTTCTCCTGCTCGGCGAAGTAGTGGTTCGTGTAGTTGTCGAGATAGATGAGCATCGCCGGGCTCAAGCTGGCCTTTCGCACCAACGATTCGAAGCTGCCGAGGCCCCATCGTCGGAAGAGACCGATCTGCTCCCACATCGACTTCATCGAGCCGACCTTGTCGACGCCACACGCGAAGTGGTCGTGCCAGAAGAAGGCCATCCGCTCATGGATCGGAAGTGCTCCCGTCGACACACCGCTCGGTTGCGCGATCGTCGCCATCCGGTGCAACCACCAGTTCACGGAATCGTTGTGAGCCTCGTAGCCGCTGCTCTGGGTGACGAACGACGGTGTACCGACGTTCGGGCCGACCGGGATGGGGTCCGAGGCCCGGTGCCCGAGCACGGCGTCCACCGCGGCCGTGAGGCTCTTGCCCTGGAAGGCGGTGATCTCGGCGCTCGTGCCGCCGTAGCCGGCTCGGCGCAACAGGTGCGCAGCCTCGGCACGAGTGAGTGTCGTCGGGACCATTCGGGAGGCACCTCCAGGAGCCGGGTGGCAGATGAACGCTCCAGCGAGAGGCGTTCTGGTGCGAACGCCCCATCGGCTAGGTCGTTCGGCACCGGTTCCTTCGACACAGTTCGGCGCCGGCCTGAGGACGAATTTCGCCGGGCCCGTGAACTATCGGGCCGGGCGACGCATGCGGAGCTCGTCCTTGCACGGATCCGAGGGCAGCGCCTTGAAGTCGCCCGTCTCCGTGAACCCGCACCGCTCGTAGAGGCGCTGCGCCGAGTCGTTGCCACGGGTGACCCACAGCTCGACGGTCGACCCAGCGGCCCAGTCGAGTACCGCCGCGACGAGTGCGGCACCGATCCCGCGTCCCCTCGCCACGGGATCGGTCCACATCGACACGAGCTGCACGTTGTCGGCGTCGGTACGGTGTCCACCGACCAGCCCGACCACCATGTCGCCGTCGAACGCGAAGAACGTGCAGTGGTGCGGACCGGCCGACCGTTCCTCCGCAAGGCGATCCCATTGATTCGCTGATTGGCGGGCCTCGGCCTCGTAGGTGCTCGCGAACGCCGACGGCGCATCGGCCAACGCCGCCAGCCGGATCCGGCGCAGCAGTGGGCCGTCTCCGGCCCGAACTCGTCGTGTGGAGATGGTCATCACGCCAGCGTGACGCGTTCACCTGCCCACCGCCGAGAATTCCGCACCCGCCCGAGAAGGTATGGGTGTCTGACCCCCGGTGTACTTACTTGGTGGAGGCGACGATCCACATGGCGAAGTACTGGGCACCGCCGCCGTAGGCGTGGCCGAAGGCGGTGCGAGCGCCGTCGACCTGATGCTCGCCTGCCTCCCCCATCACCTGGAGCGCAGACTCGGCGAAGCGCACCATTCCCGATGCACCGATGGCGTTGGTCGACAAGACGCCACCCGAGGCATTGACCGGCAGGTCGCCGCCCTCGAGGTTGGTGGATCCGTCCTCGACCATGCGCCAGCCCTGGCCCTTCTCGGCGAAGCCGAGCGACTCGAGCCACATGGGCTCGTACCACGAGAAGGGCACGTACATCTCGACCGCGTCGATCTCCTTGCGGCGATCGTGGATACCGGCCTGGGCGAACACGTCGTCGGCGCACTGCTCGCTCGCGGCCGGCGACACCATGTTGCGGCCACCGTAGGAGTTCGGCTCCGACCGCATGGCGGTGCCCTTGATCCACGCGACCGGACCGTCGTGGGCATCGCCACCAGCCTCGTCGGTGAGGACCATCGCGCACGCACCGTCGGACGACGGGCAGGTCTCGGAGTACCGGATCGGGTCCCACAGCATCGGCGACTCGACCACCTGCTCGAACGTCAGGTCGGGTTGATGGAGGTGGGCGAACGGGTTCTTCAGGGCGTGTTGACGATCCTTGAACGCCACCATGCAACCGATGAGTTCGGGCGCGTTCGACATCGCCATGTAGCGACGCATGATCGGCGAGAAGTAGCCACCGGCGCCGGCATTGACTGCCGTGGTGAACGGCTGCGGGAGCGACAGCGCCCACATGGCGTTCGACTCGGACTGCTTCTCCCACGCGATCGTGAGCACGGTCCTGTGGACGCGGCTCTGGACCATCGACGCGGCCACACACGCGGTCGACCCGCCGACGGAGCCGGCCGTGTGGACCCGCATGATCGGCTTGCCCACACACCCGAGCGCCTCGGACAGGTAGATCTCGGGCATCATCACGCCCTCGAAGAAGTCGGGGGCCTTCCCCATCACGACTGCGTCGATCTCGTCCCAGGTCTTCCCGGCCATCTCCAGTGCGCGATACGCGGCCTCACGCAGCAGACCGGCCATCGACACGTCGCCCCGGGTCGAGGCGTACTTGGTCTGACCGACACCGATGACGGCGGTGCGTTCCTTGCTTCCTGAACCCAGTGCCATGCTCACTCCCCCTCCAGTACGGCAACCATGTTCTGTTGCAGGACCGGACCGGCCGTTGCATGGACGACGGCACGGTCGCCGTCGCCTCGGGCGATGCGTTCGAACGCCTCACCGAAGCGGATGTGGCCGGCGGCCATCATCGTATGCGCGGCCAGCGCCCCACCCGACGGATTGATGACGACGTCGTCACCGAGGCCCAGCGCGTCGATGAGCACCGCCTCGCTGGTGGTGAACGGCGCATGCAGTTCGGCGAAATCGATCTTGTCGTTGCTCACGCCGGCCTTCTCGGCCGCAATACGGGCCGACATCGCGGTGGTCAGATCGCGGGCGCCGAGGGTGTGGGCGTCGATGCGATGGTCGATGCCGCGGATCCAGACGGGCCGGTCGCACAGGTCGCGAGCACGATCGCCGGCGGCCAGCACCATGGCGCAGCCGCCATCGGCCGAGGCCGGAATATCGGAGGGCCGTAGCGGATCAGCCAGGTACTCCTCGGCGAGGATCTCCTCGACCGATTTCGGTGTCGCGCGCACGGCATGCGGGTTGGACGCTGCGTGCTCACGGGAGCGGGACGCGATCTCGGCCAGCCGACGTTCGGAGACCTTGCCCGACTCGAGAAGCATGCGGGCGGCGATGCCCTCGATCGCGAAGGCGTCGGGCCACAACGGGGCCACGTAGTACGGGTCCATCTGCGTGGCCAGGACATCGCGCAGCGAACCCGGCGACGACTTGCCGTACGAATAGACGAAGGCGGTGTCGACGTCGCCGCATTGCAGCTTGACCCATGCCTCGTAGAGGGCCCAGGCGCCGTCCTGCTCGACGTGCGATTCGCTGATCGGCGGCACCGGCCCGGTGCCGTCGATGGTGGCCACGAAGGAGAATGCCTGGCCGGCGAGGAAGTCGGAGGACCCGGAGCAGGTGAAGCCCATGTCCTGTTGGGTGAGCCCCACCGCGTCCTTGGCCTGCGCCATGAGCGGCACCATGAACTCGACCTCGGACTCGGTGCGGATCGCGGCCTGCTGACGCTGGGCGAAGGAAACGATTGCGATGTCTCGAAGACCGGTGTCGCTCATGACTCCAGCTCCCCCTTCTGGCCGATGGTCTCGATGTCGGGGATGTCGACATCGGGTTCGCCCGTCGGCTCCCATCCCAGGATGTTGGTCGCGGACATCTCGAGTTCGTCGTCGGGCTTCCACACCGCCCGCACACGGGTACCGAGCTTCACATCCTCAGGCGCACAATTGATCACGAGCCCCATGAACCCCACCGAGGCGCCGTCGAGCACGATCCAGCCCGAGACATAGGGCGGTTGCAGCTCGGGGCGGGTCGCGATGGGTACCCGGGTGATGTTGAACGACTCGACGTAGCCGGTGTCGGGCAGCTCGACCGGGCCCTCGGTCATGATCCCGGCCACCGGGCTCACGCCGCGGGGTGGCACGAAGACCTGGCCGGTCTTCGGGCATCGCTCGGCGAGGATCTTCTTGTCCTTCATGCCCCGCAGATAGGTGGAGAGGGCAACTCCGGGCGTGTAGGTGTATTCGATCCGGATGGGTGTGCGGACGCTCTGCACGCGCTCCACACCGGCGATCGACTCGGGCACCTTCAGTTCGACGTCGAGTCCGGCCGGACGGCTCGAGGGGTCCTGGCTCTTCGTGTAGGCCATCAGTCGTTCTCCTCGGCGACGAAGCCGGCGATGTCGGCGATGTGGCCGACACGTTCGTCGCGCCACTCGATCCGGACCCGCATGCCGGTGGACATGTCGGCAGGGCCATCGACGAACACGGCGTGCAACATCGGCGTGTCGGCCCCGTCGAGGGTGATGAGCGCCCAGGCGATGTCGCGATCGAACGGCTGCTGGGCTCGCGGCGGGCCGCCCCAACTCCACGACACGACGGTGCCGGCCTGGCCGACCTCGACCATCTCACCCAGCGGTGACGCGTCGGCCGGGTCGTACTCGAGCGGCGGACACATCACGGAACCGTCGGCCCGCTTCACCCCGAGCACGACACCTTCACGAAGCCCGGTGAGGAACGCCCCCACGACGGGTCCGGTGGTACGCGTGAACGGGTACTCGAGCACGAGCGGCGCTTGCAGTACGTCTTCGGCCATGCGCCGCAACCTAGCTGCGTCGACCCGTTCTCCCCCAACCCGCCACAACGGTGTCAGACACCGTTGTGGCGGGTCAGCGGTCGAAGGTGCGGATCACGCGTCCCGGGCGGGTGCCGGTGTGGGTGCCGTTCTCCGCGATGACCCTGCCGTTGACCAGGGTCGCGGCATAGCCGTCGGAATGCACGACGAAGCGACCCTTGCCGCCCGGGAAATCGTAGACGTAGTCGGGGTAGCGGGTGGCGAGGCGGTCGAAGTCGAAGACGTTGACGTCGGCGAACCAGCCTGCCCGCAATTGTCCGCGCTCCTTGAGACGAATGACCGAAGCCGGCTGCGACGTGAGCCGCCGCACGGCTTCCGACAAGGTGAATGCACCGCGTTCGCGGGCCCAATGGGAGAGGAAGAACGTCGATGTGTCGGCGTCGCAGATCTGGCCGACATGGGCACCGGCGTCGCCGAGACCCGGCGCGACATGGTCGAGCTGGAGGTAGTCGGCCAGGCTGTCGGCGGCGCGGTTGAAGAACCACACGTTGTAGAGCTCGCGGCCCTCACTGCGAAGCAGTCGATCCACGATCAACTCGACCGGGTGCACCCCGGCGACCTCCGCCAGCGCCGCGATCGAGCCCTGCTCGTGCCCTTCCACCTGATAGTCGGGATACTCCTCGAGGCCGAGGGGATGGATGTGGGCAGGGTCGTACCAGGTACCCGCGGCGACGCCCTCCTCCAAGAGGACGGCCCGCTCGTCGGCGTCGTGCAGCACGGCGAGTCGGGCTTCCATCGTCGGCAGGTCGGCCAATGCCTTCCAGGCCGGCGAGAACACCGGCATCATCTGGCGCAGGCCGACGAGGATGCCACCGGGTCGGGTCTGGGAGATGGCCGAGATGCGTCGCCCCCGGGCGTTCTGCGACTGGAAGTACTCGTCCTGGCGCTGCACGACCCTGGGCGGCGCGTCACCGACCCCTCCGCTGAAGAGCACGTCGGCGCCGGTGTCGGCCACCGCGTCGAGCAGGCGGTACTCCTCGTCGCGCCGGGTCGCCATGTCGAGCACTCCCTGGAACAGGCCACCGCCGGCCGCCTGCATGGCCTCGCCCACCGCCACGTATTCCTCGATGGGCGCCCAGGTACCGGGCACGTGGCGGCCGTCGGGGACCTTGTGGAGCAAGATGCGTGAGGTCGAAAAGCCGACGGCACCGTCGGTGACGGCCTGGCCGGCGATCTCGCCGATCTCGGCCAGTTCGGCCGCCGTCGGCGCCTCGTCGGAGAGCGACCGCTCCCCCATCACGTGGTAGCGAACCGCGCAGTGACCGACGAGCCCCACGACGTTGAGCGCCGGGTTCAGACCTTCCACGGCGTCGAGGTATTCGCCGTAGGTCGACCAGTTCCACGGCAGGCCGCTCAGGATCGCGTCCTTCGGGATGTCCTCGACGGACTCCATCATCTCGGCGAGGTACTCGCGGTTCTCCGGCTTCACCGGCGCGAACGTGACGCCGCAGTTGCCGATCACCGCCGTGGTGATGCCGTGCCAGCTGGCCGACGTCATCATGGGGTCCCAGCCGATCTGGGCGTCGAGGTGCGTGTGGAGATCGACGAACCCCGGGCTGACGATCTTGCCGGTGGCGTCGATCTCCTCGGCCGCCGTGGCGTGCGACAGGTCGCCGATCGCGGAGATGCGCTCACCGTCGATGGCGACGTCGGCGCTGACGGGCTCGGCGCCGGTGCCGTCGACGACGGTCCCGCCTCGGATGATCAGTTCGTGCGACATGGAATCCTCCTGGGCCGCAACGTTAGGCCCAGGAGGGTTCCATGATCGAATGACTCAGCCGCCGAAGACGTCGATTCCGCACTCCTGGACCTGACCCATCAACGCGAAGATCCCGCTCATCGCGTCCTCGTCACCGGTGAAGGTCGACACCATGAAGTCCTTCAGCACGTCCTCGCTGAAGATGCCTCGCACGCACTCGGCCTGGCTGTCGTCGAGCTCCCCGAAGTCCATGTCGTCGACGAAGCTGGCGGTGACGTCGACGCACGAGAACATCGAGTCGACCACCGACCGCGCCTCGTCCTCGGTCCACTCGATCTCGTCGAGCGCCGCGATGTTGGTCTCGGTCACCCCGAGTGCGTTCAACCTGGCGGTGCCGATCTCACCGACGACGCCACCGACGAAGCACTCGGCCTCGGCCCGGTCGGTCGTGACCCCGTCGCCGCCGGCCATGATGTCGTCGACGATGGCCTGCACCAAGGGATCGTCGGCCGAGGCGGTGTTGCCACCGCCACCACCGCCGTCGTCGCCACACGACGATGCGAACAACATCAGGGCGGCGATCGCCGCAACGAGTTTCAGGGACGTCTTCATTCTCGGTTTCCTCTCGCAGACTCCCGCTGGTGGGAGATCACCAGCTTGGCCAACGAGGGGTCCGACGAGGTGGACCGGCAGCTAGTCGACGCCCTCGAGGAACAGGACGGCCGCGTCCTCGAGTTCCTGCGCGCTCTGCTCGTAGGGATTCCATCCGTTCTTCCAGGCGATCAGCTCGGAGAACCAGATGTGTTCGAGCGACCGGATGATCTTGTCGCGGCGTTCGGCGGGGAACTCCGGCTCGAAGGCCGATCGCAGCATGGCGCTGAACATCACGTGGAGCGCCTCCTGGCTGGCCGCTCCGTGGGGGCCCTCGGCGATGAGTCCCCCGATCACCGCGGCGGAGATCTGCCGGTTCTCCGCCATCCCGCGGGTGGTGCGACGAAGGATGTCGAGCACCCGCTCGAGCGTGGTGTCCCCCACCGCCGGACGCCGCTCGATCGACGCTTCGAGGCCCGACAACCATTCGGTCATCGACTCGGCGAGGAGATGGTCCTTCGACGTGAAGTAGTGATACACGGTCCCCAGCGCGACATCGGCCCGGTCGGCGACCTCGCGCATCTGCACCCCCTCGTAGCCGCCCACCGCCGCGAGCTCGATCGCGGCCACCAGCACACGGCGACGCCGCTCCGCCTGCTTCTGCGTCAACGGCCGCATCGGCTCGGGTGTGGTCGAGGAAGACACAGCCGAGATGGTAGGACCCGATCCGGTGACGTACCGTCCTGGCCGTGAAGATCGACGCAGGACTCATGACCGACCTCGCCAACGCACCACGGCGGGCGGCGGCCCTCGCTGCGACCGGCCTCGACGGGTTGTTCACGTTCGAGGGCAACAGCGACGTCTTCTTTCCTCTCGTACACGCCACGGGTCTCGACGTCGATCTCTACACCAACGTCGCCATCGCGTTCCCCCGATCGCCGATGCATCTCGCCTACCAGGCCTGGGATCTCCACCGAGCCAGCGGCGGCCGGTTCGCGCTCGGGCTGGGCACCCAGATCAAGCCCCACATCGAGCGCCGCTACTCGTCCACCTGGGGAAAGCCCGTCGAACGCATGGTCGAACTGATCGACGTGCTCCGCGAGATCTGGGCCAACTGGATCGACGGCACACCGCTCGAACACCGCGGGGAGTTCTACCGGGTCGACCTGATGACCCCGATGTTCGTTCCCCACGAACTGGGTCATCCCCGCCCCGAGATCTGGGCCGGCGCGCTCGGTCCTCGGATGACCGAAGCGATGGCAGAACACGCCGATGGCATCGTCATCCACCCGTTCAACACCGGCTCGTTCCTGGCCGAGCGGACCATGCCGATGATCGAGTCCGGACTCGCCGCCGGAGGGAAGGCGCGCGACGACTTCACGCTCAACGTCGGCTGCATCGCCAACCCCTGTCTGACCGACGAGGACTACGAGCGGGCCTCGACGGCCATGCGCTTCAACCTGGCGTTCTACGGCTCGACCCCGGCCTACCGCGTCACCCTCGACCACCACGGGCTCGGCGACCTCCAACCGAAGCTCCGTGAGATCACCAAGTCGGGCGACTGGTCGACCCTCGGCGATCTGATCGACGACGAGGTGCTCGACCTCCTCGCCGTGCGCGGCACGCCCGAGGAATGCGCCGCCCGCCTCACCGCCGAATACGGCGGCCTCGCGGACCGTCTGTCGCTGACGATCTCCACGGCATCCGACGAGGCCCTCGCCGCGATGATGATCGCACTCCACCGCGACTGACCTCGCTATGGTCGCGCGATGCGCATGAAACTGGCATCGACGGTGTTGTTGACCCTTGCTCTCCTCGCTGCAGGATGCGGCGACGACGGCAACAGCGGGCCGACACCTTTCGGGCCCGGGGCCGTGGGCGATGCCAACGACGTCGGCGATGCCGCGAGCGACATCCTCGACGGTCTGACCGATGGTTCGCTCGATGAGGGCAGCCTCGAGGACCTGATGGAGTCGGCCCAGGACCTGGCCGAGAGCTTCGGCGACCCGGGTTCGGGCACGGTGACCATCAACGGCGACACCATCGAGTTCACCTCCGAGATCTGCTTCGCCGGGCAGGGCGACTTCACGATCGAGGGGGCGGGGACGGCCTCCGACGGCACGCCGGTGTGGGTTTCGATCGACCGGACCGAGGAGAGCCGTGAAGAGCTCGCCGAGTTCCTCGACGAGGACATGCTCCAGATGCTCTACGGCGACGACGAAACGATCGTCACCCAGCAGCTCTCGCTCGAATACGGCCGCACCGAGCTGTTCGGAGACTCACCCGACGATCTGCCCGAGTTCGACGCGTCGAATGCGGTCGCCGGAGACGACAACATCCAGATCGTGATCGACGGCCGGTCGGCGTCGGGTAGCGGGTCCGCCGTCGACTACAGCGGCGTTTCGGGCGACTTCAGCGAACGGTTCGACTTCACGTTCACCGCGTCCTGCGGCTGAGCTCGGCGCGTCGCTACGAGAGCGACTCGGTCCCCGTGACCCGGTCGAGGTTGCGATGCAGGTTGATGATCCGGCACTCCTCGCCCGACAGTGTGAGGTGTGTGAGACCGGGAGCGTGGAGCCCTCGGTGGGCTCGTTCCACGTTGGCGATGTCCTGATCGACGACCAGACCCATCGAGTACGACCCGGCGGGGATCTCGGCGGTGACCGGATCACGCCGCGGGGCTCCGGACTCCACCCGATCGAAGGCCATCACGTCCATGTAGCCCTCGTCGGGGGTGGCACCGGGTCGGGCACCGACCACCTGGAGCAGGTCGCCGAAGATGAGCACCGTGATGTTGGGGAACAGGTTGTACTGCTCCATCGTCATCATCTGTGTGGTGTCGAACCTCGAGAGGTCGACACCCTCCTTTTCGAGGAAGTGGGCCCGGATCATCTCGGCGAGCACGTCGCGCAACGTCGCCCCGTCGGGCACCGCCGGGCATTCCCCCGCCTCGTCACCGTCGTGGATGCCGATGCGACCGCCCATGACCTCGACGAATCCCTCCCAGATCTCCTGGTCGGTGGCGCCGCCTCGGATCCGGGGCGAAGCCACCCCGTAGGGCTGGGTGAGTCTTCCGTGCCGCTCCCAGACGACCTGCGGACTGTTGACGTCGTCGACCATGCGCAACATCTCGGGATGGATTCCCTGCACGTGGTAGGTCTCGCTGAAGCCGTCGATGATCGTCTTCCAGTTGGACTTCACCGGGATCGACAGCAACGCCTTGCACCGGAAGTCGTCGAGGTCGGCCCATGCCGCCTCGGCCGGCACCGGCGCGAGGAAGTCGTGCAGCGGCTCGGCATCGGCGGATGGATTCACGAAAACCATCGGCCCCCAGGTGCCCACGCTCGCGGGGATCAACGGAAGCTCGTCGTTGCGCAGCGCCCCGAAACCCTTGCGCGACGGGACCTCCCGCAACCGGCCCTGCAGATCCCACGACCAGCGGTGGAACGGACACCGGATCTCGGAGAGACCCCGCTGATGTCCGTCGCACAGCTCGCTGCCCCGGTGCAGGCACGTGTTCTGGAATGCCCGCAGTGTTCCGTCGTCGCCACGCACGATCAGGACCGACACCGCGCCGATCTCGTAGACGAACACATCGCCGGGGTTCTTCACATGATCGACCGAACAGGCGAGCTGCCAGGTCGACGCCCACATCTTCTCGGCTTCGACCGCCGCCCACGCCGGGTCGGTGTAGCGCGACGCATCGACCTTCACCGGCGCCGCGACCCGACCCACCGAGACGATGGTCTCGCCGACGGGCGCATCATCGGTGAAGAGATCGGTCACGACGAGAAGATCTCCGCGAGCCGGTCCTTCGCTTTCACCCCGTCGAGGGGACGTCCCACGATCGCCTTCTTCGGGCCGACCACCACCGGCCGCTCGAGCAGGCGGTGGTACCGCTCGAGCACCTCGACGACCGCGTCGGCATTGCCGACATAGTCGTCCTCGTTCAGCTCGAGCTTCTTGAACTGGCTGTCCTTGCGAACGAGCCGCTCGACGGGGTCCTCGAGCTTCGCGATGATCGCGCGGAGCGTCTTCTCGTCGGGGAAGTCCGTCATGTAGCGGACCTCTTCGAAATCAACGCCCATCTCCGTGGCGACCGCCACGGCATTCGAGGACGAGTTTCAATGGGGATTGTGGAAAATCGTGAAACGAGCGGTCATGAGTACTTCTCCCTGAGTTCGTACTTGAGGATCTTCATCGTTGCGTTGCGGGGCAACGGCCCGTCGTGGATCTCGAGGCGCTCCGGCGTCTTCTGCTTCATCAGTCCGGCATCGGCGCACGCGGCGACCATCTCGTCGAAGGTCAGGTCGGGCTGACCCTCTGCGGTCTCGATCACCGCACACACCATCTCGCCGCGTTCGGTGTCGGGTAGCCCGATCACCGCCGCATTGGCGACCTGCGGGAGCGTGTAGAGAACGTCCTCCACCTCCTGGGCGGAGATGTTCTCGCCCTTGCGGATGATGATGTCCTTGACCCGGCCCGTGAGCGACACGTGGCCGTCGGCCCGCTGCACCCCGAGGTCGCCGGTCTTGAACCGACCCTTCTCGTCGAACGCCTCCGCTTCCAACGAGGCATCGGTGTAGCCCTTGAAGAGCATGGGGCCGCTCACCCGCACCTCACCCTCCTCGCCCGGTGCCGCCGTGGTGCCGTCGGCCTTCACGATGTCGACCTGGCACCCGCGGATCGGCGCGCCCTCGGTGTGGGCGAGCTGGTCGTCGGTGTCGGACGGAGAGCCCTGGCAGATCATCGGGCACTCGGTCATGCCGTAGCCGTGGGCGATCGGGATGCCCATCTTCTCCTTCACCTCGAAGAAGATCTCCGGCGGCATGGGCGCGCCGCCACCGGCCATGGCCCGCAGGCGGGGCATCGCCGGGCCGTCGACCTTTTGATCCTCGGCGAGGAACATCTGGTAGAACGCGGTGGAACCGCCGGCCAGCGTGGCGCCGTTGGCCGCATAGGCCGCAACCGCTCCGGCCGGGGTGAAGCGTTCGATCAGCACCGCGGGGAAGCCGTTGACCAGCATCATGACGATGTAGTCGGGGCCGCCGATGTGGGCGTAGGGAAACGCGATCGTGCCGACGTTGGTCTCGTCGGCTTCGAGCGCGATGGCGAGCCCGGTGCCCGCCGCGATCAGCGTCTTGTCGGTGTGCTTCACACCCTTCGGGTCCGACGTGGTGCCCGAGGTGTAGTAGAGCCAGCGCACCTCGTCGCCGTCGGTCGGGGCCGGCGGCAGCGTCGAGGGATCGCCGTGGGGCAGCCCTTCGTAGCCGTTGAGGACGGTCGGTGGGTTCGGGAGGTCGGCGCTGACGTCCGCGGCCATGGCGCCGTAGTCGAACCCGCCCCACTCGCCCGGGGTGAAGACGAACTCGGCTGCGGTCTGCGCGATGCAGAATCCGACCTCACGGTGACGGTAGATGTGGATGATCGGGTTCTGGACCGCACCCAGCCGGGACAGGGCGAAGCTGAGCACGATCGTCTCCATGCGGGTGGGCAGCACCCAGGTCACCGCCGTGCCCGCACCGATGCCGAGATCCCGGAGGCCGGCGGCGACCCGCTCGACCTCGTCGTTGACCTCCCGGCACGTCATCGTGCGCCCGGCGTCGTCGATCAGCAGGGGCAGGTCGGGCGACAGTGCCGCCCGCCGGGCCAGCAGCTCGGGAAACGTCGTGGCGTCGAGGATCTTCTCCGTCATGCGGCGAGACTACAGAATCGGGACGGGGGGCTGAAGTTCGCCGATACGGTCCCGGCATGGGTATCTATCGAGAGCAGATCCTGCCACGCTTCATCGACAAGGCGCTGGGCAACGAAGGCATCGCGAAGTATCGCCGTGAAGTCACTGCCGGACTGTCGGGTGAGATCGTCGAGATCGGTTTCGGATCGGGTCTGAACATGCCCGAGTACCCGCCGGAGGTCACCCGGGTGTTTGCGGTCGAACCCGCCTCGGTCGGCAAGAAGCTGGCGGCGGAGCGCGTCGCCGCGTCGCCGATCGAGGTCACGTACATCGGTCTCGACGGCCGCGATCTGCCGCTGGGCGACGATTCGTGCGACGGCGCACTGTCGACCTTCACGCTGTGCACCATTCCCGACGAGGCCGCCGCGCTGGCGGAGCTGGTCCGGGTGGTCAGGCCCGGCGGTCGCATCCATCTGCTCGAGCATGGCCGAGCCCGCGACGACGACGTCCACAAGTGGCAGCAGCGACTCAACCCGATCCAGCGTCGCGTCGGCGACGGCTGTCATCTCGACCGTGATCACACGGCCCTCGTCGAAGCCGCCGGACTCGAGATCGAAGACGCACGCGAGTGGTACGCCAAGGGTCCGAAGCCGATGAGCGCGTTCTACCTGCTGCGCACCCGGGTACCCGAGACGACATAGGCAACCGGGGCGTCAGTGCCCCGACAGCGTGCCCGTCGTGCGGGCATGCAGCCGCTCCGAGTGGTGGTTGAGTCCGACCAGTTCGGCGTCGATTCCTCGTTCGGCGAACTTCGCCACCACCGCGTCGAGTGCGGCGACGGCTGAGGTGTCCCAGACACGGGCACCGCTGAGGTCGATCTCCACGCGAGCCACCTTCACCGCGTCGTAGTCGAACGAGCGCACCAGGTCGTTGGTCGACGCGAAGAACAACTCACCGCTGACGGCATAGAGCCGCTCGACATTGTCGGGGTCGACCACGCTGGTGACCTTGACGACACCGGAGACGTGTCGTGCGAAGAACACCGCCGAAAGGAGCACGCCGACGACGACGCCGTAGGCGAGGTTGTGGGTCAGCACCACGATGCCGACCGTGACGACCATCACCGTGGTCTCCGTGCGGGGGGAATGGCGCAAGGTGTGCGGTGCGATGCTGCGGAAGTTGAACGTCCCGACCGAGACCATGATCATCACGGACACCAGGGCCGCCATCGGAATCTCGGCGACCAGATCGCCGAGCCCGAGGATCAAGACGAGCAGGAACACCCCCGATGCCAGTGTCGACAGGCGGGTCCGTCCACCCGAGCGGTGATTGATCATCGACTGGCCGATCATGGCGCACCCCGCCATCCCGCCGAGGAACCCGGTCGCGACATTGGCGATGCCCTGGCCCCGCGACTCCAGGTTCTTGTCGGACTGTGTGTCGGTGAGATCGTCGAGCAGCTGGGCGGTGAGCAGCGACTCCAACAGCCCCACCATCGCCATCGTGATGGCGAACGGCAAGATGATGGTGAACGTCTCGACCGTGAAGGGCACATCGGGAAGCGAGAGGACGGGCAGGGCAGAGGGCAGCTCGCCCATGTCGCCGACGGTCGGGAGGTCCAGGTCGAGCACGGTCGCCGCACCGGCGAGCACGACGATCGCGACGAGTGGTGAAGGAACCGCCCGCGTGAACCGCGGCAAGCCGTAGATGATCACCAAACCGACCACGATGACCAACAGGTTCAGTCCGAGCCGAGCGCGGTCGGGATCATCGGACAACACGATGTGGGGAACCTGCGCGAGAAAGATCAGGATCGCCAACGCGTTCACGAATCCGACCATGACCGTGCGGGGCACGAACCGCATCAGCGCGCCGATGCCGAGCAGGCCGAGCACCACCTGTATCGCACCGGCGAGCACGGTTGCCGCGAACAGGTACGCCACGCCGTGCTCTTCGACGAGCGGCACGACGACCAACGCCATGGCTCCGGTCGCCGCCGAGATCATGCCGGAACGACCACCCGCGATCGAGATGATGATGGCGATCGAGAACGAGGCGTAGAGGCCGACCTTGGGGTCGACGCCCGCGATGATCGAGAAGGAGATGGCCTCGGGGATGAGCGCCAGCGCCACGACGAGGCCGGAGAGCAGTTCGACACGGGGGTTGCGTAGCCATGCGTCGCGGAAACGCCCGGTGTCACGGAAACGGAGTGATGACAAGCTGTCGAGGCTACGGAACGTGACCCGCGGCCCCGCGGTCATCCGTCACAGGTCGTGCCCTACTCCGGTCACGCCGAGGCCCGGCCCCAGCGCTGGATCGCCGGTGCCGGCACGACCCGGCGCATCTCGTCGGCGAGACGGGCCAGGCCCGGCATCAACTCGGCTTCGATCTGCTGCGTGTGCAGCAGGAGCCAATGACCGAGGAACTCGAAGGTGATCTTTCCTTCGGTCGAGACCATGAGATCGATCATGCGGGCATCGAGGACCTCACGGGCGAACGCCCGGTCATCGCCGATCACGTGATAGCTGCGATTGAACAGCTCTGATTCGACATCGAGGTCGATGCGGGTGGCGGTGGCGAACAACTTCGACACGAGATTCTCGCGACCGATGACGAGACGCGGTGCGTGGATGGGAAGCGGCGCCATGGCCGCGCTCTGTGTGGCGCCATGGTGTTTGCGCATGATCCTGTCGCCGGCCCGCCCTTGGCCGACCCGGGTTCGCCGCACCGTCTTCTCGCCCTGCAGGTTCTCGTTCACCGCGTACTCGGTCCAGGACCGGACATCGAAGGCATGGACCTTCGCTCCGTCCCTGGCGGTGAGCGTCACGACATGGGTGGCGGTCCATCCACGACCGTCCCCCCGGGCCATGTGGTGGAACGCGACCTTCGACAGCCCGAATCCGTCCTCACTGCGATAGTCCATCCCGGACAGCTCCGCCGCACGTCGCACCTGCGGGTCACGGCCCCGATGGTGTAGCAGCGAGCGCACCATCCAGAGACCGATGCCGGTGAAGACCACGAGCATCACCCATGGCGTCCACCACTGCTCGCTCAGCCAGACCAGCGGGTCCTGTTCGACGGGTTCTTCGAACGGCTGTGCGGCGACCCAAAACGACCTCATGGGTTCCCTGATCGGCGGGAACCCATGAGGCGTTGAGCACTGTGCTCGGATGTGATCCGGCTGAACCGGCAACGGTCTCCCGGGTCAGATGGTGTCCTGGGTCAGACGGCGTCGGCGCCGCGCTCACCGGTGCGGATGCGGGCGAGGGATTCGACCGGGGTGACCCAGACCTTGCCGTCGCCGATCTTCTCGGTCTTGGCCGAGGCGATGATGGCATCGACCACGGTGTCGGCCTGCGCATCGTCGGCGAGCACCTCGATGCGGGTCTTCGGAGTGAACGTGACCCGGTACTCGGTACCGCGATAGGTCTCGCTGTGGCCGCCCTGACGGCCGAAGCCCTGGACTTCCGAGACGGTCATGCCCTGCACGCCCACTTCGGCGAGTGCGGACTTCACGTCTTCCAGCTTGAAGGGCTTGATGACTGCGGTGATCAACTTCATGTTCGAGGCTCCTGGCGTCGTTGGTAATACAAACCCTACTCTGTATCAAGATCCTGGCAAGCCTTTTGCCGTGTTTCTCAAGCTTCTGTTCAGAAATCTCGTGTATTGTACCAATACAACATACGGGCTATGGTGGCGCAATGAGCCCACGACCCACGAACCAGGAGCCCACCGTCGCAGCAGTGGTCACCTATGTGGACCAGATCGGGAGGGAGCGCCGGCTCACCGTCCGACTCGAGGTCGACACCGCCATCCCCCGTTTCGAGCAGTTGCGCGGTCAGCTGTCGGTGATGGTCGCCGTCGGACGACTCGAGCCCGGTACCCGGCTCCCGACGGTGCGTGACATGGCAGAGCAGCTCGATCTCGCACCCGGCACCGTGGCCCGCACGTATCGCGAACTCGAAAACGACGGCATCGTGGAGGGGCGCGGCCGACGCGGCACGTTCGTCGTCGACGAGCCACCGCACTCCGAACCGCTGCAGGAACGCCGCGAACGCATCAGGGCTGCGACCCACAGATTCGTCTTCGAGGTCCGCCAGCTCGGTGCGGACCTCGACGCGGCCTGCGACGCGGTCGCCACGGTCTGGGCGGACACCACGGAAGCGGCGGACTGACGACCCAGGCCGCTACGAGGGGATCTCGCGAAACGGGATGCCCTTGTCGGGCCGAGGTTCCTGGGGAAGCCCCAGGACGTTCTCGCCGATGATGTTGCGCTGCACCTCGTCGGTACCGCCACCGATCCGGCTCATCCACTGCCCGAGGAACGAGTAGTTCTGCCAGAAGCCACTCATGTGGGCGTCATCGCCGTAGAGCGTCGCGTCGGCTCCCATGATCGCCATGGTCAGGTTGCCGAGCACCTCGAGCCGTCGGCTGTTGGCGAGCTTCAGCACCGAGCTCTCGGGACCGGGCAGCTCACCGCGAGACGCCGCGGTCCGCACCCGGTACCCGAGAAAGCGGATCGTCTCGGCGATCGAGTGCAGACGGGCGAGCTCCTGGCGGATGACCGGGTCGTCGGCGACGCCGTAGTCACGAGCGAGCTGGAACACCTCGTCGGTCATCCCCGACTGTCCGCCGATGCCGGTCCGCTCGTTCGTGAGCGTCGTGAGAATCGGTCCCCACCCGGCGTTGACCTCTCCGACGACATTGGCCAACGGCACCCGCACATCGTCGAGGAACACCTCGTTGAACTCCGAACGGCCTGTCGGCTGCTTCAGCGGGCGAATGTCGATGCCCGGAGTCGACATGTCGAGCACCAGATACGTGATACCGCGATGCTTCGGCACGTCGACATCGGTCCGCACGAGCAGCATGCCGAACGCCGCCTCGAGCGCGTTCGACGTCCACACCTTCTGACCGTTGACGATGATCTCGTCACCGTCGACGACACCGGACGTGCGCAGTCCGGCCAGGTCGGAACCGGCACCCGGTTCCGAGAACAACTGGCACCACGTCTCCTCGCCCGTCAGCATCGGGGTCAGGTAGCGGGCCTTCTGCTCATCGGTTCCATGGACGATGATCGTCGGCCCGGCCATCCCGATGGACTGGGCGAACGGACCCTGCGGAAGGTCGTATCGGTGCTCTTCCTCGGCGAAGATCGCGGCAAAGTGGCTCGAAAGCCCCCGGCCACCGAACTCCACGGGCCATGTCAGCCCCGCCCAACCGGCATCGTGCTTCGTACGTTGCCAGGCGCGGGCCCGGGCGCTGTACTCGTCCTCCTCCTCCGGTGTGCGGGCCCTGGCCCAGAAGCTCTGACCGAGGTCGGCCTTCTCCGGCTTGCGCGCGGCATGGGCCTGGAGGAACGCTCGGCACTCCTCGCGCCACGCTGCCTCTTCGGGTGAGTCGTCGAAGTTCATCGCAGGCGTCAGCCCTGTGCGCCGTGGACGGGCTGGGGCGGCCGCTCACCGGCGACCGACCGCCGGGCGAGTTCGCCGGCCTCTGCCACCGTCATACGGCGATCGCCGACCGACTCGATCGGACCTTTCTGCCAGCCGTCGCACACGTTGAGTTGGCCGGCGGTGTTCTCGAAGGTCCGGCCGGTGATGTCGCAGTCGGCGCTGCCGAGCCACACCACGAGGGGCGAGACGTTCTCCGGCGCCTTCTCGTCGAAACCGTCGGGAATCTCGGAACTGTAGAACACGCCCTCGGTCATGCGGGTACGAGCGTCGGGAGCGATGGCGTTGCAGCGCACCCCGTAACGGCCCCACTCGGCCGCCTGTTGGATCGTGAGGAGGGCGATGCCGGCCTTCGCGGTCGCGTAGTTGCCCTGCCCGATCGACCCGGCCAAACCGGCACCCGAAGAGGTGTTCACGACACGAGCGTCGATCTGGTTGCCGGCCTTCGACTCGTCGCGCCAGTACTCGATGGCGTGGCGTGCGGGCGCGAAGTGGCCCTTGAGATGAACCCGGGTCACCGAGTCCCATTCCTCCTCCGACATGCCCGCGAGCATGCGGTCACGCAGGAAGCCTGCGTTGCACACCAGCGTGTCGAGACGTCCGAACGCATCGATCGCCTGCTGCACCATGCCCTTGGCCTGATCCCAGTCGGCGACGTCGGCGGCATTGGCCACCGCCTCGCCGCCGGCCGCGATGATCTCGTCGACGACCTCGTTGGCCGCGTCGCTCGTGCCCGCGCTCCCGTCGCGCTCGACGCCGAGATCGTTCACGACGACCTTGGCGCCCTCCGCCGCGAAGGCCAACGCATGGGCGCGGCCCAGCCCCCGCGCCGCACCGGTGACGATGACGACGCGTCCGTCCACTGAACCCATCGGAACTCCTACTTGAACTCGGGTTGCAGCTCCGACGACACGATCCACATGGCGAAGTACTGCGCGGCCCCGCCGTAGGCGTGACCGAGCGCGACCTTCGCGCCATCGACTTGATAGTCGCCCGCGGTGCCGCGTACCTGATTGGCCGCCTCGAGACAGCGGATCATTCCGGACGCCCCGATCGGGTTGGAGGAGAGCACACCGCCCGAGCAGTTGACCGGGAAGTCACCGTCGAGTGCGGTGGCGCCCTCGTCGGTCATCTTCCATCCCTCGCCCTCCTCGGCGATCAGGTGGCCTTCGAGCCACATGGGCTCGTACCAGCTGAAGGGGACATAGATCTCGGCTGCGTCGATCTGCTTGCGCGGATTGGTGATCCCGGCCTTCTTGTAGAGGGCTTCGGCACAGTCGAGTCCGGCCTGGATCCGGATCGTGTCGCGGCCCGGGAACGACGAGAACTCCGTCCGCTTCGCATGGGCGAGCACCCACGCCGGCGGATTCGGCGAGCGCGACACCTTGTCCTCGCTCGTCAACACCATGGCCGCGGCACCGTCGGACGACGGGCACGACTCGAGGAAGTGGAGCGGATCCCACAGCATCGGCGACTCGCGGACCTTCTCGATCGAGATGTCCTCGAGGTGCAGGTGCGCATAGGGGTTCTTGAGGGCGTTCAGGCGATCCTTGACGGCCACCGTCCACCCGATGTGCTCGGGGGCCTTGGAACGGCGGATGTACTCACGGATCCACGGCGCGAAGGTGCCGCCGGCACCCTGTCCGCCGGACTTGCCGCCTGACAGCGCCCACGTGGCGTTGCCCTCGGACTGCTTTTCGTAGGTCACGGTGAGCACCGTGTCGTAGCGGCCGCTCTCGACCAGGACCGCGGCCGAGATCGCGGTGGACGCGCCGACCGAGCCGGCGGTGTGCACCCGATGGATCGGCTTGCCGACCGCACCGAGCGCATCGGCCAGCGACAGCTCGGGCATGATCACGCCTTCCAGCGCATCAGGAGCCTTGCCGATGACGATCGCGTCGATGTCGGCGAACGTGAGGTTCGCGTCCTCCAGCGCTCGCAGGGCTGCCTCACGGACGAGACCGTCGAGCGAAAGATCGTCGCGGCGCCGCTTGTACTTCGTCTGGCCGATTCCGACCACTGCGCATGGACGAGCCATGTCACGCACCTCCCTCTTCGAGTACGACGACAAGGTTCTGTTGCAGCGCCGCTCCCGACGCGGCGTGGGCGACGCCTCGGGTGGCATCGCCGGCGGCGATCCGCTTGGCGACTTCGATGATCCGGGTCAGGCCGGTCGCCATGACGGGATCACCGGCCAGCGGCCCACCCGACGGGTTGACGGCCGTGTCGGCCCCCAGACCGAGCGCATCGCGCAGGATGATCTCCTCGTGGGCGTGGGTGACGTGGAGTTCGGCCACGTCGACCGGACCGTCGGCCACGCCCGCGCCGACCGCCGCCAGCCGGGTCGACACCGAGTCGGTCAGGTCACGGAGCCCGGCGTGGTGCGACTCGATGCGATGATCGAGCCCGGTGATCCACACCGGGTTGTCGGTCAGCTCGAGCGCACGATCGCGTCGGGCGATCAGCATCGCTGCTGCCCCGTCGGCCTTCGGCGACACGTCGTGGGCCCGCAGGGGGGCCATGTCGTAGGGCTCGCTCAGGAGCGCGTCGGCCGAGACCGAACCCGAAACCTGGGCGTTGGGATTCGATGCTGCGGCGGCTCGACTGCGAGCGACCACCTCGGCGATGTCGGCCTCGGTGGCCTTGCCGGCGTCGATCAGGGCGCGGGCCTGGATGCCGGCCATCGCGTCGGGATCGAGCCCGAGCGGGGCGACCACATAGGGATCGGCCTGCAGGTGGAAGACCTCGCGTGCGTTGCACGGTGACGACTTGCCGGATCCGACGACCATCGCGATGTCGAGGTCGCCCATCTGGAGTCGCAGCCACGCCTCGAACAGCGCCCAGGCGCCGTCCATCTCGACATGGGACTCATAGACCGGCGGCCAGGCGCCCATGCCATCGACGTTCGACACGAATGCGAAGGGCATGCCCGACAGGTAGTCGCAGCTTCCGGCAATGGTGAAGCCGATGTCGCTGCGCTCGATACCGGCTTCGGCGAGAAGCGTGTTGACGCACTCCATGATCATGACGACCTCGGGCCCGTCGAAGCGCTCGTGCGCCTTCGTTTGGGCGACACCGATGATCGCAATGTCGTTCTCTTGCGGTTCGAACGGCATCAGAAGTTGTGCTCCTTCACGAGGTCCGGGTCGACATCGGGTTCGCCGGTGCGCTCCCAACGTTCGTAGACCTCTTCGCTGAGGCCGAAGCCCCGGTTGTCGGGATCGTCGAAGTGGATGTCGTCGCGCCAGATCATCTGGAGGCGCAGCCCGACCTTGAACTCGTCGATCGGTATGTCTCGGATGTCGACGCCGCCGATGGTCGAGTCGGCACCGTCGAGGAGGACCGAACACCGGATGTAGGGCTCGGTCTCGGTCTGTCCGTGGTACTGCACCGGGGTGATCTCGGTGAACGACGTCACCGTGCCCCGGTCGGCGACCTGCACGTATTCCGCGTCGAGCATCGGTACGCGATTGATCGCGTCATAGCCACGGGACGGCACGTGGACCTTGCCGTCGGCCGGACTGCGCTGGCCGAGGATCTTCTTGTCCATCAGGCCCTTCAGGAAGGTGACCCGGTGTGGCTGCAACGGCTCCCGGATCCGGACGCCGATGACGTGCTCCATGATGCCGACCGGTTCGGCATCGGCATCGACCTCGGGCGAGGCCGGCGCCTCGTCACCGGGCACGAAGTGCACATCGGTCACGGACCCGACCCGGTCGTCGTTGAACCGCACCACGACCCGCATTCCCGTCGACATCGCATCGATGGAGCCGGCGTCGACGGCGTGGAGCATGGTCGTGTCGGCGCCGTCGAGCTTGATCTGGGCGAACGCGAACGGACGGTCGAACGGGTGTTTCGACGTCGGTTCGGCGACCCAGGTCCACCCCTCCACCGTGCCGGCCGGTCCCACCTCGACGAGTGCGTCCGGCCCGACGGTCGAGCCGTCGGCCGGGTCGTACTCGACCGGAGGACAGAGCACTCGGTCCCCGACCCGCGTTCCGAGGATGCGTCCATCGCGCAGCCCCGTGAGGAACGGACCGATGATCGGCCCGGTCGTGCGGGTGTAGGGAAACTCGAGCGTGAAGTCGATATCAGGAAGTTGAACGTCTGAGAGCTCGGCCATACGCGGCCGATTTCACCACACCCGGCGAACGATGCTCAAAACGAGCGGAGCTTTCCCGCCTGCTCGACGATGGCGGCGCCGTCGATGTCGACCGATCCTTCCGCCGCCTCGGCCGCCCATCGCACGTCGAGGCGCACGTCGCCGTCGATCGGCAGCGGCCAGGCCCACCACTCCGTGGACTCCACGTGGCGCACCGGGCGACGGCGATCGTTGCGGTCCTCGATCACCCGTCGGGTACCGAGACGAACGAGCGCGCCCGGCATCGGGATCTCACTGCGCCAGCGTTGGCTGCTGGTCCGATTCGACAGGTGGGTGCCGTCGGCATAGTGGAGATCGACCGTCACGATCTCGGGGACGAGCCGATGCTCGGCGCCGACACCTGGGCTCAGGAGCTCGATCGGCTCCCACACCGGCGGCAGCACCCAGTCACCGAGCGAACTGACCGTCAGCGTCAACCCGAACCCATCGGGGCCGGCGACCACGGCATCGAGGGTGAGCTCGGCAGTCTGGCTCCTGGCGACGAGTTGCGGCCGCTGATTGGGCAGCCCGACGCGCGCAACCGCGGCATCCGCTTGAGGTCCCCACCACGAGTAGTGGGTCCGGTCTCGACGATCGAGCGCCGCGATCAGGTTCTCGACCTCCGTGCGGTCGAGCCGCGCCGCGCCGAGCTCGACCAACCGGCGGATCTCACCGAGGCGCACACCCAGATGACGCAGCACGGTCGCCGCGCCCGAACGCGGGTCGGAGAGGCAGCCCAGGAGCAGGTCGAAGGCCGAACGTCGATCGCCCCCCGAGAGCGACTTCCCGTAGAGCGCGAGTTCGGCGCGCGGGCTCATCGGCGGATCCGTGTGGCCCTCGTTCACGGGTTCGAATCGGTGACCCCGGATCGCCACGATGGCCCGCTCGAGCCGGGCCGTGTCGAGGGCGAACAGCTCGCACAGTTCGGCCATGTCGCCGGACGCGGTCGCCACCGCTCCGAAGAGCAGGTACTCGGTTCCACATCGTTCATCGCCCATGGCGCCCGCGGTTCCCAACGCCACATCGAGCGCCATACGAGCACCGGCGTCCAGCTGGAGCGCGGTCATCACGAAAAACCTAGGTGGGCCGGGTCGCGACCTGCCTGAGTCGTTCGGATCAACCCGGCGCCACGAACCCCGCAACGGTGGCGTTCGTCACCGTTCTCAGCGCTTCGGGACCGATCGGGAAGCACGAATCCGGAGTGCCGGCCGCGGCGTAGACCACGTCGTGGTCGAGCAGCGAGGGATCGAGGAGGGTCGGCAACGGTGATGGATGGCCGAAGGGCGGGGTGCCGCCGATGGAGAATCCAGTGGCTTCGCGTGCCGTGGCAGCATCCGACATCTCGACCGGGCCGCCCAACACCTCGGCGAGGAGCGCCAGATCGATCCGGTGGTGACCGGCCGTCAACGCGAGTGCCGGGCCGCCGGGGCCCACGACGACGAGGGACTTCACGATCTGGCTGACATCGCAACCGATCGCCGCGGCGGCATCCGCGGCGGTCCGGGTCCCCTCCGGGTAGCGCACCGGCTCCACCGCGATCCCGGCGTTGGCAGCGGCGGTCCGGAACCGCTCGTCGGCATCGGACCTCGCCATCAGGCGTCGATCTCGTCGCCGGGCATCCAGGTCCCGTGGAACCCGAACGGGACCCGCTGCGGCAACTCGATGGTCGCGACCGGTCCGGCAGCGACATCGGTCGCATCGAGCACGGCGAGAACCGACGCGTCGTTCGCCTTGTCCCAGACGTAGGTCAACAACCAGCCCTCACCCTCGGCGCTGTCGGCCGAATCAGCGACGAACGTCGCCTCGTTCGGTTGCAGGGCAGGGCCGGGGGTCCAGCGATCCAACGCTCCCGTGGCGACGTGGTACGCGCTGATGCCGTTGATCTCGACATTGTTTGTGGCGAGATTGTTTGTGGCGAGATTGTTCGTGGCGGGATCGTTGATCCCGGCAGGGCCCTCCACCGTGTCGGCGGTCTCCACCAGCCAGGCCACCGAATGCGCACGGCCGGTGAACCGGTCGTCGATCTCGGGGAGGTCGAGGGGCACGTCGCTGAGCTGTGACGCGGACCAGGTCAACTCCGCGCCACCGGTCCCGATCTCCCACCGGGTGAGCAGGCTGGGCGAATCGTCGATGTCGTTGCCGTTGTCGAACATCGAGCCCATACGCGAGACGTCGAGGATGATCCGGTCGCCGTCGCGATGGGCGTTGGTGCCGTGGAACACGTAGCCGTTGTCGATCTCCACCCATCGCATGTCGCTCGCCGCGCCACCGAGCGGCATCACCCCGATGCGCGAGCCGTAGTCGGGGTCCCACGTGAACGGGTTCAGCGCGCCGGCGGCTGCTGCCGCCAGATCGAAGACCACAGGTAGCTCCCAGAAGACGACGTCCGACTCGGTGATCGCGAAGTCGTGGATCATCGTCCCCGCCGCGACCGGGATCTCCTCTCGTCGCAGGAGCTCACGACCGTCGGCCGACGCGACATAGTAGGTCAGGTACGGCGGGGTGAATCCGTAGCCGAAGAAGTGCAACAGGCCGGTGTCGGGATCTCGTTTGGGGTGTGCCGTCACGTTGGGACCGACCGAGATGTCGCCGGCACCGCGGAGTTCGACCGTGTCGATCGTCGAGAGATCGGCGGGCGAGATCTCGAACGGCCACCCGACCTCACCGAGTGCGAGCAGGCGCCCGCCGTGAGCGAAGACGCTGACGTTCGACTGGGTCTGGGAAAATCCAGGCGCGCCGTCGAACTCGCCGAACTCTCGACGGTCGAGGTACATCGGTGTCTCGACGTAGCGGTTCCCGTACCAGACCGCCTTCCCCTGCTCGAAACGCACGCCGTGGATCATCCCGTCGCCGAAGAACCAGTGCGGGGAGTTCCCGGTCGCCGGATTCGAGCCGTTGCGGGCATAGAGCCCGTGCAGCGACGGCGGCAACGCGCCGTTCACCACCAGGTCTGTGGCGACGACCTCCTCGGTGACGGGCGCGAACCCACCCTGGAGCCAATACGGCGTCGACGGGTCGAAGGGCCGCGTCGTCGTGGACGACGGCAGCGTCGTCGAGGAAGACGGAACCGTGCTCGTGGGGTTCGGCGCGGCGGTGCCGGCATCGTCGCCGCACGCCCCGAGCAGCAGCCCTCCCCCGACGAACGCGCTTCGCCGGAGGAACGCGCGGCGGTCCACTACCGGCGGCCCCGGACCAGCCGGCCGGGGCGGGCGCCGGTGTCGACACCCTCTCGGCGGGTCACCTGACCCGCGACGATCGTCGCGACATACCCGTCGGCGGCCTGGACGAGCCGCCGACCACCGGCGGGAAGATCATGGACCAGTTCGGGGGTCCGCAGGTTGAGACGAGCGTGGTCGATGATGTTGAGATCCGCGCGCTTGCCCGCCTCGATGGTCCCCCGATCGGTCATGCCGAACAGGGCCGCCGTGTCCTTCGTCTGCTTGCGCACGACCCACTCGAGGGGCAGCTGCTCGCCCCGGGTTCGATCGCGGGTCCAGTGAGCGATCATCGTCGTCGGCAACGAGGCGTCGCAGATCAGACCGCAGTGGGCACCACCGTCGCCGAGCCCGACGACGGCCTGGGGATGGGTCAGCTGTTCACGGATCGCATCATGGTTGCCGTCGACATAGTTGTAGAGCGGCAGCATCAGCAGGGCCCGGCCGTTCTCGGCGCAGAACGCGTCGTAGGCGGCCTCCGCGGGCGTGACGCCCGATGCCTCGGCGAGACCCGCGACCGAGCGATCCCGCGTCGGCTCGTAGTCGGGCGGATCGCCCAGCACGTAGAGCGAGTCGAGCATTCCCGCCGCGAGCATGGCGATGCCCTCGTGGATCGCCCCGGTGCCCGTGACGTTCTCCTCCGAGAGGATCGCGGCCTTGACCTCGGGCTTGCGCAACTCGACGATGCGCTCCTCGATCGGCAGATGCTCGAGGGCCTTGTAGGAGGGCCGGAGCATGAACGGGTGGCCGGTGTCGAAACCGATGAGCACGCCGAACGGACGCCCGGCCACCTGAGGATGGAGCTGCGCTCCTTCGGCCGTGGCCTGCTGCGACACCTCCATCAGCTCGCGCCAGAGATCGGGAGCGGCAGGAACCTGCAGCATGGCGAAGGTCACCGGCTGACCGGTTTCGGCCGACAGTCGACGCATCCAGTCGACCTCCTTCATCGGCGCGACGATGTCGAGCCCGGCGGCACCCGCCGGTGCGAGCTCGAACACGCCACCACCGCCGTCGCGCAGCGCGCGACCCAGGGCGAACAACTCGTCCTCCGCGGCGAACGTGCCGGGGACCGGCTCGCCGTCCATGGCCCGATGGCCGAGCGTCCGAGACGTCGACACGCCCAACGCTCCGGCCTCGACCGCCTCCTTGACGATCTCGGCCATCGCTGCGATCTCCTCGGGCGACGCGTCCTCGTTCTTGGCGCCGCGTTCACCCATCACGTAGGCCCGCACCGAGCCGTGAGGGATCTGGGTGCCCACGTCGACCGACCACTCGAACCCGTCGAGCGCGTCGAGATACTGCGGGAAGGTCTCCCAGCTCCAGGCGATGCCCTCGCTCAGCGCGGCACCGGGGATGTCCTCGACCCCCTCCATCAGCTGGATCAGCCAGTCCTCGGTCCCGGGCCGGACCGGCGCGAACCCCACGCCACAGTTGCCCATCACGAGCGTGGTGACGCCGTGCAACGACGTCGGCTCGAGCGTCTGGTCCCAGGTGACCTGACCGTCGTAGTGGGTGTGCACGTCGACGAAGCCCGGGGTGACGAGTAGCCCGGTCGCGTCGATCACCTCGCTCGCCTCACCGGGGAGGTCGGGACCGACGGCGACGATCGTTCCGTCGAGGACGGCGACATCGGCCACACGGCGGTCGGCGCCGGTGCCGTCGACAACGGTTCCGTTGCGGATGAGAAGGTCGTACATGGTTGGTGTGGACATCGTTCAGGTCTCCTGGGGGTTGGCGCCGGCGCGCACGAGGCGGCCGGGTCGGGCTCCGGTGTCGACATCGTCGCGTCGTGTGATCACGCCGTTGACGATCGTGGCCTTGTAGCCAGTGGCGAACTGGACGAAGCGCTTGCCGCCGGCGGGAAGGTCTCGCGCCACCTCCGGCGGACGCAGTGCGAGACCTTCGAGATCGATCACGTTGAGGTCGGCCTTGGCCCCGATCTCGATCGTGCCGCGATCGTGGAAGCCGAAGAGCTTCGCAGTGTCGTGGGTCTGCTTCTTCACGACGAACTCGAGGGGAAGTTGCTCGCCGCGGCTGCGATCACGAGTCCAGTGGGTCAGCAGCCATGTCGGCTGGGACGCGTCGCAGATCACGCCGCAGTGTGCACCGCCGTCGGACAGACCGATGACGCCCGCCGGATGGGTCAGCATCTCCCGCAGCGCGTCGCCGTTGCCGTCGGCGTAGTTCAGGAACGGGAACAGCAGCAGGGCCCGACCGTCGTCCTCGAGCAGCATGTCGTAGAGGAGGTCGTCGACCTCGCGCCCCATCGCCTCGGCCATCACCTTGACCGTGCGCTCCGGACCCGGCTCGTAGTCGGGCGGGTCGCCGAGCACATAGATGCGATGCATCGACCCGAGGATGAACTGGGAGAAGGGGTTGTCCGTCTCGGGCTGCTCGGAGAGGATCGCGGCCCGCCGCTCGGGGCGACGCAGTTCGGCCACGAGCTCGGCCAACGGCAGATCGGCGATCGCGTCCCAGCTCGGGCGCTGCCGCCACGGGCTGAGTCCTTCGAGGCCGAGGAGGATCCCGTTCAGGCGACCGGCGACCTGCGGATGGATCGAGGCGCCCTCGGCGGCCGCCTCGACCGAACGGTCCATGAGCTCCTTCCAGAGCTCGGGCTCGTCGTTGATCTGCACGAGCACGAACGACACCGGCACCCCGGTGTCCTTCGAGATCTTCACCATCCAGTCGACTTCCTTGTGCGGCGCGACGGTGTCCTCACCGGCCGACCCCATCGGTGCCAGCTCGAGCAGTCCGTGGCCGGCGTCGGCGCAGCCACGGGCGAGGCCGTAGAGCTCGTCCTCCGCAGCGAAGGTTCCCGGGACCGGCTCGCCGTCCATGGCCGTGTGGGCCAGGGTGCGCGAAGTCGACACGCCGAGGGCACCGGACTCGACCGCCTCGCGGACGATGGCCCGCATCTCGCCGATCTCCTCGGCCGTGGCCGGCTCGTTCTTCGCCCCCCGCTCCCCCATGACATAGGCCCGAACGGCACCGTGGGCGACGAGGCACCCCACGTCCATGCTCCATTCGCGGGCGTCGAGATTGTCGAGGTACTCGGGGAACGTCTCCCAGGTCCAGTCGATGCCCTCGCTCAGCGCGGCACCGGGGATGTCCTCGACCCCCTCCATGAGCTGGATCAGCCAGTCCTCGGTCCCGGGCCGGACCGGCGCGAACCCCACGCCACAGTTGCCGGTCACGATCGTCGTGACGCCGTGGCTGGCCGAGGGTTCGAGGACCGGATCCCAGGTGACCTGGCCGTCGTAGTGGGTGTGTACGTCGACGAACCCGGGGGTGACGATGCAGCCGGTTGCGTCGATCACCTCGTCGGCATCGCCATCGAGGGACGCGCCGATCGCCGCGATCCGCCCGTCTCGAACCCCCACATCGGCGACGAAGCGGGCCTCTCCGGTTCCGTCGACGACCGTGCCGTTGCGGATGAGGAGATCGAAATCAGCCATGGCGAGAGCCTAGAACGCCGGGGGCCGGCGGTCCGAACCCACTCGGCTCGGCCGGTCAGCGAGGCATGATCGACGTGGCGGCGACCGTCTCGTCGAACGTCCCGTCACATCGGGTCGGATCGCCCGTCTCGACACCGAGCGTGAACCACGCTTCACGCTGGTCGGCCGAGCCGTGGGTCCAGGTGTGGGGCTGCACCTGCTGCCCCACCGATTCCTGGATCCGGTCGTCGCCGACCGCCTCGGCCGCCCGGAGCCCTTCGCGGATGTCGCCCGCGTCGAGATAGAGCAGATTGTCGTTGCCCTCGAAGGTCTGGGGACGCCGAGAGGCCACGCTCGCCCACGACCCGGCGAGACAATCGGCCTGCAACTCCAGACGGATCGTCCACCCGTTGATCTCCTCCTGGGAGTTCGCCCGGCTCTGCGCAGCCCTCACCTGATCCGACACGCCGGTCACGGTCTGGACATGGTGGGCGACCTCGTGCGCGACGACATAGGCCTGGGCGAAGTCGCCACCGGCGCCGAACTGCGGCCCGGCGAGCACGGCGAAGAAGTCGTCGTCGAGATACACCTGCTCGTCCGCCGGGCAATAGAACGGGCCCGACTCCGACGTGGCGTTGCCGCACCCTCCGGTGACGACGCTGTCGTTGAAGATCACCATCGTCGCCCGCCGGTAGTCGGAGAGGGTCGCCTCCCAATAGTTCTGCACGTCGAGGAAGACGACCTCGAGGAACTCGTTGCGTTCCGCGACCTCACCCTGTGACGCCGATCCGGTGGCGGCCCCGGTCTGCATCTGGCCGAGGATGTCGCCGAGCACGCCGCCTCCCCCGCTGCTGCCGTCGCCACCGCCGCCACCACTGAGCAGGGAGATCACCACGACCACGATGATGCCGAGCACGCCGGCCCCGCCGACCCCGGCGCCCGCCTTGCCGCCGCGGCTGGTCGGCATCGGGAACGGCATGCGGCCGCCGCCGGCGCTCGCCCGGTACTCCACGTCGCGGGTCTGCGTTCCCCGCCGAATCTTCACCACGTCCGTCGCTCCCGTCGTCGGTCGGCCACGATGCTAGGCGGCAAGTACCCGCGCGATGGCGGTGAGTTCACGATCCAGTCGAGCCGCGGTGGCGCGATAGACCTCGATCGGCTCACCCGCCGGATCGGCGACCTCATCGGCGGCACGACCGATCGTCGGTCCGCTGCGGGCCGCGCCCAGGCGCCTGATCGTCTGCATGTCGGTCATCTCGGTCCCCGAATCCCGCAAGAGTCGGAGCAGCTCCGACGGCAGGAAGACGCCGGAGCGAAGCGATTGGTCGCGAGCGATCGCGGCGCCGGCATGGTCGCGGGTCATCGCGATGACCAGATCGACGTCGAGGTGCGCCGGTTCGATACGGCGACTGCGGTGACCCGACAGGTCGAGACCCAGCTCCTCCATCACCGCGACCGCATGCGGCGTCGCCGACCGCTCGCCCCACCCGAGGGTGCCTGCCGATGCGACCGCGGCATCGATGCCGAACTCGGCGAAACGGGCCGCGAGGATGACCTCGGCCATCGGAGAGCGGCAGGTGTTGCCGGTGCACAGGGTGAGCACCCTGATCTCGGTCCCCCGCGGTCGCTGCATGCCCGCCAGAATACGCCGCCCGCGACGAATTGAATAAGGTGCGGCGTCCACGCAGCGAACCAGGAGAGGAAGCGAACATGGCCGGTCCGCTCGAAGGAGTGAAGGTCGTCGAACTGGGTGTGTGGGTCGCCGGGCCCGCGGCCGGAGGGATCCTCGCCGACTGGGGCGCCGACGTCATCAAGATCGAACCGCTCGCCGGCGACCCCGCCCGCACGTTCCAGCGCATGCTCGGATCCGACATGCCGACGAATCCCGTGTTCGAGATGGACAACCGTTCGAAGAAGTCGATCGCCCTCGACCTCTCGACCGACGAAGGACTCGAGATCGCGCGGACGCTGATCGCCGACGCCGACGTCTTCGTCACCAATGTGCGACTCGCGGGCCTCGACCGGCTCGGACTCGACCCCGACACACTGACCGCCGCCCACCCGCGCCTGATCTACGCGGCCATCACCGGCTTCGGGCTCGACGGACCCGACAAGGACAAGGCCGCCTACGACATCGCCGCGTTCTGGGCCCGGTCGGGCATCGCCCACATGCTCACCCCCGAAGGAAGCAATCCGCCGTTCCAACGCGGCGGCATGGGCGACCACAACGCGGGCCTCGCCGGCGCCGCGATGATCAGCGCGGCGCTCTACAACCGCGAGAAGACGGGCGCCGGCCAACTCGTGTCGACATCGCTGTTTCGCGAGGGCGTGTTCACGCTGAGCTTCGATCTGTCGGTCACCGTCGGCTGGGGTCTGACCCTCGGCGTCGGCAACCGCGAGACGATGCACAACCCGTCGACCAACAACTACGTCACGGGCGACGGCAAACGCTTCTGGGTCGTCGGCCTCGAAGCCGATCGCCATTGGCCCCCCATGGCGCGAGTGGCCGGGCATCCCGAGTGGATCGACGATCCCCGCTACGCGACCGCCATGGACCGCGCCGTCAACGGCCAGGCCCTCATCGCCGAACTCGACACGATCTTCGTGACCAGGACACTCGCCGAGTGGATCGAGGTGTTCGACACCGAGCCGGAATTCTTCTGGGCGCCGGTGAACTCGCCCGACGACCTGCTCGCCGACCCCCAGTTCCACGCCTCCGGTGCACTCATCGAGGTCCCCGACGGGGCGACGACGACCTCGATGATCGCCACACCGTGCGACTTCCACGGGACCCCGTGGGCTGCGCGAAGCCTCGCGCCGAAGCTCGGCGAACACACGCTCGAGATCCTCGCCTCGATCGGTCGGGCGGGCGAGGCCGACACGCTCGCCGCCGCGGGCGCGATCGGCATCCACCAACCCGATTAGCCGATCGCGGTCCGGGAACGCCTCGCGGCCGCCACAATGGCTTGCGTGAGGTGGACAGAGATCCGGGGAGTCGTCGCCGTCGCCGTCGCGATCGCGGCGATCGCGTTCGCATGGACGACGATCGAGAGCCACGGCACGACCGACAGCGCGTCGACGGTCACCACGACGACGACAACCACGACCACCACCGTCGCCCCGACCACGACCCGCAGCCAGGACGAGAACAACCTGCTGGTCTGCGAACGGGCCCGCAGCTTCGTCGACGAGGTGGCCGAAGTCCCCGCCGAGGCCGGCCCGGGACCGGTCGCCGTCCTCGCGTTGAGCTTCTGGGAGGACGTCTACGCCCTCACCACCGGCGGCGCACGCGCCGAGGTCGTCGCCGTCGTGAGCTACTACCAGGACTACATCGAGACGGCTGGGCCCTTCGACTACGACACCTCGCGCATCATCGTCGAAGGCGACAAGGAGAAGCTCCAACAGCTCATCACCCGCCCCGCGCCCGGCTTCGAAGGCTCGCGGGGCTTCATCGCGTTCGGCTGCGGCGTCGAGGTCCCCGCACCGCCCCGGATGGACGCCGACGACTTCGACGACCTCGAAGACCGACTCCTCGACGACGAAGACGACACATGACCTACCCACCCGACGTCCACCTGCTCCGCGATCTCGCCTTCACCGGAACCCGGTCCGGCGACATCTCGACCAACACCCTCGCCGTGACCCCCGGCCTCTGCGACGAGCACGGCGTCCGACTGGGCGTCCTCGCCACGATGCTCGACGTGAGCGGGGCGGGGATCGCCCTGCACGCCATCGCCCCCGACTGGATCGCCACCGCTGATCTCCAAGCGCACCTCATCCGTCCGGTGTCCACCGGCACCGTTGCGGTGCAGTGTCGGCCCCTCCGCGTGGGCGCCCGCAGCATCGTCGTCCACGCCGAGATGCGCGACGATGACGGCGTCCTCTGCGGGACCGGCCGAATGGCATTCGCCCGAATCCCCGGATCGGCGACGAAGGCCAAGGTCGAAGACGTCACCGACCCCGAAACGCCTCGGTTCTCGATGGACGGCGGACACCCCATCACCGATTCCGTGACCGAACGCTGCGGCATGGAACCCGTCGGCCCGGGCCAGCTCCGCTTCGACAAGACGCCCTACGTCGAGAACAGCTTCGGCACCGTCAACGGCGGCGTGCTCGCCCTCGCCGCCGACGCCGCGGCGGTCTCCGCCTGCGGAAGCGGAAGCGCACGCGACCTCCACATCCACTACCTCGAACAGATCGGCGCCGGGCCCGTCGGCGTCACCGCCGAAGTCATCCGCGACGACGAATCCGGCTACCTCTGTGCCGTCCGCATCGAAGACCGAGCCGACCACCGACTCGTCGCCATCGCCGACGTGTTCGTCAGCAAGAACTAGGGGCGGGTCAGCGCAGCAGCGCTTCCATGTTCCCCGTGCGTTCGAACTCGGCGGCGGGGAGCGGCTGCTGGAAGAGGAAGCCCTGCATGAGGTCGATCCCGAGATCGACGACCATCGTCCGTTGCTCGGCCGTCTCCACACCCTCGGCGATGACGTCGATGGCCAATGCCCTCGCCATGGAGACCGTCGCTTCCACCACGGCCCGGGCGACATTGTCCTTGCCCAAACCGGCGATGATCGTCCGATCGATCTTCACGGCGCGGACCAGATCGAGGTCACGGATCCGGGAGAACGAACCATGGGTGATGCCGAAGTCGTCGATGACGATCCGACAGCCCAGCTCGGCGACACGATGCAGGACCCGACTCGAATCGTCGATCCGGCGCAGGAGCAACTCCTCTCCGATCTCGAGGTCGAGCTGGTCGGGCGCCACCCCGGCCCAGGCCAGGACCTCGGCGACCCGATCGGCGAAGCCCGGGTCGACGAGCTGCCGTTCGGCGATGTTCACGCCGACCCGCGCCCTGTGGCGAGGGCCGTACAGGTGGTTCCACACCGACGTCTGGGCGACCGCCTCGCGCATCACCACCTCGCCGAGACGGGCGAGCAGCCCCGCCTCCTCGGCCACCTCGAGGAAACGATCCGGCCCGAGCGTCCCGTGGACCGGATGCTGCCACCGCACCAGGCCCTCGACCCCCACCGTGCTTCCCGACGAGTGCGACACGATCGGCTGGTAGTACACCTGGAACTGGCCGTCGGCCAGGGCCGGAACCAACGCCTGCTGCACCTCGCGCCGATCCAGGACCTCCCGACGTTGACGATCGTCGAACACCTCGACACCGAGCCGAAGCCGCTTGGCCCGATACATCGCCTGGTCGGCATTGGCGAGCAGGTCGTCAGGTCCGCCGGGGTTCAGGCGCGAGCCGACCGCGATGCCGACACTCGGCGTCATCAGGATCGTTCCCTCCGCGATCGCGATCGGTGTCTCGAACGCCCGCAGCACGTTCTCGGCGACCTCACGCACTGCCGACTCGCGCTCGAGCCCGAGCGTCACCACCACGAACTCGTCGCCACCGAAGCGGGCAACGAGGTCCTCACTGCGAACCGACGCCCGGAGCCGCTCACCGAAGGACCGCAGGAGGTCGTCACCGGCCTCGTGGCCCATGCTGTCGTTGATCGCCTTGAACCCGTCGAGGTCGAGGAACAACACGCCGACGACCCGGTCGTGGCGATACGCGCTGCGCAGCGCGATGTCGAGTCGTGCCCGCAGCTCGTCACGGGCGAGCAATCCGGTCAGTTCGTCGTGCGATGCCCGATGCTCCATCTCGCGCAGACGGGCATGCGTCTGTCCGCTCGACATCCGCTGCAGCGCGGTGGTCGCCGCCATCACGACGGTGACCGCGACACCGGTGACGAGCGTCACGCTGCCGCCGGTGAGCGCGAAGTCCCGGCGATGCCCGATCGAGAGGCTCAGCCCGACGGTGAGCGCGATTCCGAGCGCGCCGGGAAGCAGAGCCGAGAGTGCAAACTGATGCACGAGCGAGCGCCTGGCGCCCCGACGGTCGAGTGATCCCACACGTTCGGTATCGGTCCACCGACGACCCCGAGTGAAGCCGGTTGACCAAGGTCGGGCCGATCGACCCATGATCCAGGCCGAAAACGGATACAACGACCCAACCGGTTCGCCCTTCAGCCCTTCGACCTGCCAGATTGCAGCCATGCTTTCTGCGCAGGGACGGTTCGACGGCAAGGTGGCGGTGGTCACGGGAGCGGGTTCGGGAATCGGACGAGCGACCGCGTTGCGACTCGGCCAGGAGGGCGCGTCGGTCGTCGCCGCCGACATCAGCGACGGGGTGCACGACGTCGCCGCCGAGATCGTGGCGGCGGACGGTACGGCGATCGCGGTCCAGGCCGACGTCAGCAGGCGCGACGGCGCGGAGGCGCCCATCGACACGGCGCTGACGACGTTCGGATCACTCGACGTGTTGTGCAATGTCGCCGGCGTGCTGGCCGCGTCCCACTCCGATCAGACGACCGACGACGAATGGGAACGCGTCATCGCGGTCAACCTGACGGGGGTCTTCTACACGACCCGCCACGCCCTTCCGGCGCTCATCGAATCGAAGGGTTCGATCGTCATGGCCGCGTCGACGTCGGCGCTGTCGGGCCATCCGTGGATGACCGCCTACAGCGCATCGAAAGGCGGCGTACTCGCGATGACCCGCACCCTGGCCATGGAGTACGCCCGTCGCGGCGTGCGCGTCAACGCCGTCGCTCCCGGCGGTATCACGACGCCGATGGTCGGCGGACTGCAACTGCCCGACGACATCGACTTCTCCCTGTTCGATCGGATCTCCCCGCTCGACGAGTTCCGCGGACCGGAGACGGTCGCCGCCGCGATCCTCTTCCTCGCTGCTCCCGAGGCCGCCCACATCAACGGCGAGGTGCTCCGCGTCGACGGCGGCACCCTCGCGTAGGTCGCTCCTTCAGGACGAGCGGCGCAGCGCCTCGAAACCGAGGACGAACAGCAGCGGGATCGCCGGCAAGGCGATGAGCGCGACGATGCCGTAGACCAGACCGAAGCTGAACCCGACGCCGACCACGACGAACGCCGCCAACGCACCGATCGCCGCGGCAACGCGCAGCGAACGGAGCGATCCAGGGGGTGATGGCGCTTCGAGCGATTCGTTCACCTCCATCCATCGACCCGGACGGACGAGACTTCAGCGCCGCCACCCTTCGTGGTCGGTCACCTGCGAACATGGTCCGATGCGTGCGGCCGTCCTCTTCGTGATCGGGCTGGCCGTCACGGCGTCGGCCTGTGGCGACGACATCCCGATTGCCGAGGACACACCCACGACTGCGACCGCCGAGCCGACTGCCGGCGCCCCGCCCACCCCGCCTTCGGACTCCCGATCGCCGTGGCCGACCGAGCTCGATTCGACGCACCAGCGGTGGACGATCCGCGTCGTCGAGCGACTCCCCCACGATCCGACCGCCTTCACCCAGGGCCTGGAGCTCCTCGACCGCGGTCTCCTGGAGAGCACCGGCCGCCGCGGCGAATCGTCGCTTCGTCTGGTCGACCCCGACGCGGGCACGGTCATCGAACAGGTCGCGCTCGACCCTGCCCTGTTCGGGGAGGGTCTGACCGTTTCGGGTGACGAGATCATCCAGCTGACCTGGGAAGCCGGACGGGCCCTGCGCTACGACACGGCATCGCTCGAACCGACCGGCGAGTTCACCTACGACGGCGAGGGATGGGGGATCTGCGCCGCCGATGCCGGGCTCTGGATGTCGAACGGCACGGCCCAACTCACACGGCGGGACCCGGACACGTTCGCATCGCTCGAAACCGTCACCGTCCGACAAGACGGCACACCGGTCGACGACCTCAACGAGCTCGAGTGCATCGGCGATCATGTCGTCGCCAACGTCTGGAAGTCCGACGAGATCCTGGTGATCGAACCCGGTACGGGAGCGGTCGTGGCAACCATCGACGCGAGCGCGCTCGCGGCGGAGGTAGAGCCCGACGACGATCAGGCCGTGCTCAACGGCATCGCCGACCTCGACGACGGCACCCTCCTGCTCGGTGGCAAGCTGTGGCCGACCCTGTTCGTCGTCGAGGTCGTCGATACAACCGACGGCTGAGCGTGTCACAGCCGAACCGTAAGGTGACCTCATCGGACCTCCCACGCCCCTCACCTACGGCCTCGACATCGAGACCGACACCACGGTCGACGGCCTCGACCCGTCGGTCGCCGCCGTCGTCGCCATCGCGCTGAGCGGCGATGGGATCGAGATCGTGCTCGACGGACCCGAGCCGACGATCATCACCGAACTCGATCGGGCTCTCGCCGAGCTTCCCGCCGGCGTTCTCGTCACCTGGAACGGCGGCGGCTTCGATCTGCCCTTCCTGCACCACCGGGCCGACCTGCTCGGTCTGCGGCTCGGTCTCGAGCTGCAACCCGGCCTGGCCGGTTCCCACCGCGCCCGCTGGCACCATCACCGCCATCTCGACGGCTACCAACTCTTCCGCGCCGACGTGGGCGCGTCGCTGCACTTCTCGTGCGGGCTCAAGCCGTTGGCCCGCATGGTGGGCCTGCCGGTGATCGAGGTCGACCGCGAGCGGATCCACGAGCTGTCCGTCGAGGAGCAACGCGCCTATGTCGCGAGCGATGCCCGCCTCGCTCGCGCCCTCGTCGCCCGCCGCGCCCACTGGGAGGCGGGGATCGATCAGGTGTCGAGCGGCACGTAACCGGCGACGTCGTGATGCGGCGTATCGAGATAGATCTTCGCTTCGGGCACTCCGGCGAACTTGCCGTGGCTCCACCGCACCTCGACATGTCCCTCGATCACGCGGTCGCCGGCCACCCGATCGGCGAGATCGGCCCGCCATCGCACGGTCGGCTGACCGGCGTGCTCACCCCACATGTCGAAGCTGCGCAGATCGAAGCGATTGCGGAAATCCCACGGCGTTGCGACGCGATAGCGCAGCGGTTCGTCGTCGAGCCCGGCACCGAGCACGAAGTAGGGCGCGGCCTGCAGTCGCAGGAGCCGCCACAGGAACTCCTCACGCTCTCGGCGCCCCGGGGCGACCGCAAGGAGTCGGGCTGCGCTGGCCCGGGCGATCTCGAAGGCGACCAGCTGCCAGTCGGTGCGCAACGCGGCCGGCCAGTGACCCTTCAGCGCTCCCTTGAGCCGTTGACGATGATCCGGGCCGAGCTCGGCGACCCGTTCGGGGAGCGACGGGTCGCCGACATGGGTCCGCACCTCGGCATAGAAGTCCTGGAACGACTCGGGAGCAACCGATGCGAACCAGTCGCCGGACTGTTTCGAGCGCTCGCTCAGCGCCCGGTCGAAGACGTGCCACGGCGATGCGTTGTGGAGGATGTTGGACCCGTACTTGCAGCTGACGAGATAGACGTGGTCGACGCGCAGATCGGCCGGGATCTGTTCGTAGGCCGGTGGCCGGTGCGGCCCCTTCCACTCGACCTGCCAGGGCGGCCGCCCACGAAGCCCGTCGTCGGCTCGTGCGAACACGGCGCCGTTGTCGTAGGCCGTGCGAAAAGCCCGGTCGTGGTCGCCGCTGGCGAAGGCACGGTCGAGACGGTCGTAGACGCCGTCGTCGACATTGAGGATGAAGCGAGGCCGTGCGGCCAGCGCACGGTCGATGTCGCGGAAACCGAAGAGGCCCAGACCGGTGACGATCTCGGTGATCTCGGTGCGGGTGTCAGCCATCGAGGGTGGAGCCGCCTTCGGCGAAGAGCCGGGTGAACTGGAGTTGCGCGCCGATCATGTCGGCCGGCAGGTCGTCGTCGGAATAGACACTCTTGCCGTCGTAGACGTCGATCCCCGTCCCGGTGCCCCGTATCCACGCCACCGTCGCGTCGCCCCAACGCTCCTCGAGCAATGCCTCCCGGATCCCGTCGGCCGCCGGACCGAGCAGGGCCGGGTCGGTCCGGGCCACCACCTCGAGGGCGAGCACCCGATGCAGGAGCTCGATGTCGTCGGCGAGAAAGATCGAGGGAGGTTCGGTGTGCACGACCGCGTAGGCGACCGACGACATCAGATCTTCTCGATGTCGCTCTCGGTCCAGTAGCCGGGGATCGGCAGGACCGCACCACCCTCGGCGTAGGCCCGCAGGCGAGCGACACCCGCCTTGTCGAACATCTCGACCGCATCGAAGACCTGGTCGGGACCGACGGCGCGCAGCGCCTTGTCGCCCTCACTGTTGGCCTTCGGCAGGTTCGAGGTGAGCACGAGCACACGGCTCGGATCCTGCGGTTCGTCGGTGGCCCGCAGCACGTGGATCCGCCCGAGCGTCTTCCACAGGGTGTCGGTGCGCATCAGACCGGGACGCACCGTGGTGAAGGCGCCCGACACGTCGACATAGAACTGCCCACCCTCGGCATCGGCCACGAGAAAGTTGAACTGCACCCCGACCTTCGGCACCTTCACCGGCGTCTTCACGATCTCGAAGCCCGCCTCGGTGAGCACCCGCTCGGCGATGTCGGCCGCCTTCTTGCCTTCGCTGGTGGCCCGGGCCTGGAAGAACTCCTGACGGTCGGCATCGTCGTCGGGGAGTTCGAACAGCGGATCCTCGGCCTCGACCTCGACGGTGCGCAGATGCGGACGGGTCCGCTCGGCCTCGACTCGCTCCGCAGCGATCTCGCAGTACTCGGGATCGAGATCGAAGCCGAACCCCCGCCGCCCGGTGCGCTCGGCCGCCACCAGGGTCGAGCCCGAGCCCAGGAACGGATCGAGGACGGCGTCGCCCTCGTAGGTGTAGAGGTCGATCAGCCGCCGAGGCAGCTCGACCGGGAACGGCGCCGGGTGACGCACCCGCTTGGCCGACTCGGGACTGATCTTCCAGACGTCGAGCGTCGCCTCCATGAAGTCGTCGGCCGACATCGTGCTGCGCCGGTCCTTCGACTGGGCCCGGTCGAATCGGCCCTTGCTCGCCACGATCACCCGTTCGGTGAGATCTCGCAGCACCGGGTTGGTCGCCTTGCGATAGGAACCCCACGCCACCGAGCCGGTGGCACCTTCGGCCTTCTGCCAGATGATCTCGCCCCGCAGCAGCAGACCGAGGTCGTCCTGCAGGATCGAGATCACATCGGCGCTCAGGCTGCGATACGGCTTGCGACCCAGGTTGGCGACGTTGACGGCGATGCGGCCGCCCGGCTCCAGCACCTCGACGCACGAGGCGAACACGTCGCGCAACATCTGCAGATAGTCGAAGTACGAGGTGGGCACGGTCGGCACGGAGCCACGCGTGTCGGGATCACCGGTCACCGCGAGCTCGTACTCCTTGCCCACGAAGTACGGGGGCGAGGTGGCGACGAGGGCGACACTGTTCGCAGGCAGCACCGACGCGATCTCGCGGCTGTCGCGATTGTGGATCGCCGCCAGGGACGCCGGGATCGGATTGACCGTGTCGTCGGTGCTGATCTCGGGCGGCGTGAACCGCTCGTAGAACGACGAGGAGTCGTGACTCTCCCGCTTGCCGACGCCGAAGGCCGTGGTGGCCGTCGACTTGCGTGTTGCTGCTGCTTGCTCCGACACCGACTGTCTCCCGAACTTCCCGAGTGATCCTACGGGGCACCCTAGGAACGGGGTGTGACACTCGGTTCGGGACTCAGGGGGCGAACAGCTCGGCGAGACGAACCCGCACGGCCGGTTCGAGCGTGTTCCAGTCGTAGATCGACCCACCGATCGACGCGGTGTCGGCCAACGCCGCCACGAACCGCTCGATCTCGTCGACGGTCGCCAACGGCTCCGGTGGGTCCGGCGGGTCGTCGACGCCATCGATCCCGCCGATCCCGCCGATCCCGTGGACCAACGCCTCGGGGTCGCCCACGTTGGCCCGCAGCCGACGCACCGACTCCTCGTGATACGCGTACCCGTCGCCGTAACCCGAGGCGTCGGAGCGGAACGACCAGTAGCTCATCGGCAACCACACGTCGTAGACCTCGGCGATCTCGGACCACGGAAAGCCGGGCCAGAACGAGGTGTTGATCACCTCGGTCTGCACCGGCGGCGGCACGATCGCCCCGAGCGGATCGTCGCCCACCCGCGCGCCGATGTCGGCGGTGAGCGCGGCGAGACGATCCGACCGGGTCTCGTCGTCGATCGGATCGCCGTCGCGGTCGGGACCGATCCACTCGATGTCGACGGCCACGCCGTCGAGTCGGTGGCCGAGAACCTCGAAGTCCGACATCGCGGCGAGCCGGTCGAGGTCCTCGTCGCTGTCCTCGAACCGGGGTAGGTACCAGCCGACGACGTCGATCTCCGAGCGATGGGCGGCGAGCACCATGTCGGCGAGCAGCCACGGATCGACCAGCCCTTCGGGCGTGCGGTCGTCGAGGCGCGCCGCCTGCAGGTAGAGCGTGCCGACCCCGAGATCCGCCATGTCGGCGACATCGGCGGACGTCACCGTCGGTGGGTTGTAGGCCGGATCGAAGTCGAACACGTCGACCCAGGTGCCATAGCCGCGATACGGATCGACGGAACGCTCGGGTGCTGCGTCGACCACGAGCGTGGCGGTCACCGTGGTCATCACCGCCGGGGCGACGGCGACGACGATGGGCTCGGGATCCTCGACGAAGCTGTTGGCCACGTAGACGCCGCCGCCGCCCACGAACGCCGCGATCATCAGCCACGCCCCGAGCCACAGCAGCCGCACCTGCGTCGTTCGGGTCATGGCGGTAGATCGTAGGGGAAAGGTGACCGCTGCCGCGTTTGCGAACCCGCCGCCACCTGGCATCCTGTGGGGAGGCGATTCGTCGATCTTCTCCCGACTCTTCGGTAAGGACTCCCTTTGAGCTACAAGCCTGGTGACCGCGTCGTGTATCCCCATCACGGGGCCGCGGTGATCGAGAGGAAGGAAAAGCGCACCGCCTTCGGCGAGGAGAAGGAATATCTCGTCCTGCGCATGGCCCACGGCGAGATGACCCTGGCGGTGCCGGTCGACATGGCCGAGGAGGTCGGCATGCGCTGGCCGATCAGCACCGAAGACGTCGAAGACCTCTTCGAGGTGCTCGCCAAGCGAGATGTGCGTGAGCCGGCCAACTGGTCGCGCCGCTTTAAGAACCACCAGGAGAAGCTGAAGTCGGGCGACGTCTACCAGGTCGCCGAGGTGGTCCGGAACCTCGCCCTGCGCGACCAGGCCAAGGGCCTGTCGGCCGGCGAGAAGTCGCTCTACACGAAGGCCCGCAACGTGCTGGTCTCCGAGCTCGCCTTCGCCCTCGATGTCGAGGAAGACGACGCGATGGCAAAGGTCGATTCAGCCCTCGTCTAGGGGCCCCACCCGATCGAGCTGCTTCTTCAGCTCGCTCGCGATGTTGTCACCGATCCCGGCGAACGCCACCTGCAGGCCACGGTCGAGCAGTCGTGCCGCACCCTTCATGGACACGTCGAGGTCGAGCGTCACGCTCGATCCGCCGTCGCGTTCGACGATCTCGATGACGTCGCGCCCCTTCACCTTGCCGCCGATCTCGAAGACGATCCGCGACGGCTCGACCAACTCGTCGACCGTGTACGTCGCCTCGATCGCCTTGCCGTAGAACCCGACCGTCACGTCGAAGTGGTCACGAGCGGCCACCACCGAACGGACCGACGGGTCCCATTCGGCCCGGTTCAGGGGATCGGCGAGGTAGGTGAACGCGGCCTCGGGCGACGCGTCGACATTGATCGTGGCGGTGTAGGAGGCCATGGGAAATGCTTGCCCGGTCCATCTGGCCGGGCAAGGGTCGAACGGCTCAGTTCGTGCCCGAGGGATGCCGCATGCGGAACCCGGCGATGGCAGCGAAGAACCAGATCGTGCAGAAGCACAGCACGGGACCCCACAACTCCCACGAGAACGAATTCTGCAGTTCGTGGCCGATCCCCCGGCCCAACGCGGGCGCAACGAGCAATGTGGTCAGGAACTGCCGCCGGGCCGAGTAACGGGCAAGCCGGAGTTGCTCGGCGACGAAGTCGATCGTCGCGGGAATGCACGGCAACCAGATGAACCAGAGGTCGAGCGACGCCGGCCACAGCGACCATCCCGCCAGAGTGAGCGCCGCGAACAACGCGGCCACCGGGTACAGGGTCAGGCAGCGTCGGCAGTAGCGAGTGCCACCCACCAGCACACAACGGTCGTACTGATCGGGGTGATGGTGCGTGCGCCACATCGCCTTGCGACCGGCCTCCGCCGTCGCGCGTTCGTTGATCTCCGCGACCTTCGCGGCGAAGCGCTCGTCGGGATCGAGGGCGTGAGCCATACGACCTATGTCGGCTGCTGAGACCTCGAGCTGAGGAGTCGATCTCGCAGCGTGTCGAGGAACTCGCCGCCGTGGAGGGCGAGCTGTTCGTCGACCTGCGCCGGAGTGAGTCCCTTCACGTGGATGCGCACGTTGACGGTGTCGCAGTTCGCCGCGTCGAGGAAGTCGGCGAGGCGTTCGGCGGCTTCGGCCGGCGTGGGCGCGGCGATGAGCTGGTCGCCGTCCCAGTTCTTCATGGCCGACTCGGGGGCGTAGCTGCGATAGTGCGCCATCTGGGCTGCCATCTCGTCGTTGGGCGGGTCGCCGATCCACACGCGACGGATCGCGATGCGCGCGCCCGTGCCGCCGGCTTCGAGGAATGCGTCGCTGAGCCGGGCGGTGACCTCGGCCGTCTGGAGACTGTCGTAGAGGATGCCGACACCGAGACGGGCGGCGCGGCGCACCGCCCCCGGGCTCTGCGCGGCGACGACCATCGGCATCGGCGCCGTTGCGGTCCGGGCGATGGCCCGGTCGGCCGCGAGGGGCGTGTCGTCCTCTCCGCGCAGCGCGGCGATGGTCTTCGGAAGCGACGCCTTGAACCGTTCGACGATCTCGTCGAAGGGCACTTCTGCGAGCTCGAAGTCGACCGGCAGTGCGCCGGCGGCGAAGCCGGCGCCGACCCGGCCGGGGTACGCGGCGTCGAGCCAGGCGAGGTCTTCGGCCACCAGGGCGTAGGGCTTCATCGGCAACAGCAGCGGGCACGGTGCGGCCCACCCCGTCGCCATGGAGTCGAGCAGGAAGCCGGCCAGCTGCACCGGGTTGGGCAGATAGCCGGGGAAGTCGGCGTGGTGTTCGCTGACCATCACCCCGTCGTACCCCACCTCGGCGCCGCGGGCGGCCTGGGCGCGAATGAGCGAGAGCTGCTCGACCGCGTCGACGTCGTGCGGATACAGGCGCAGCGAGACGCTGCCGTTCGCCAGCGGGGTAGCCATGCGCTACAGCCGCTCGATGATGGTGACGTTGGCCTGGCCGCCGCCTTCACACATCGTCTGGAATCCGTAGCGACCGCCGGTGCGCTCGAGCTCGTGGAGCAGCGTCGTCATCAGCTTGGCCCCGGTCGCTCCCAGGGGGTGCCCGAGGGCGATGGCGCCGCCGTTGACGTTGACCTTCTCGTGGGGGATGTCGTGCTCCTTCATCCACGCGAGCGGCACGGGGGCGAACGCCTCGTTGCATTCGAAGAGGTCGATGTCGTCGATGCGCATGCCGCTCTTCTCGAGTGCGTAGGCCGTGGCCGGGATCGGCCCGGTGAGCATGAAGATCGGGTCGTCGCCGCGCACGCTCATGTGGTGGATGCGGGCCCGCGGCGTCAGGTCGTGATCCTTCAGCGCCTGCTCGGACGCGATCAGCAGGGCAGAGGACGCGTCGCAGATCTGGCTGGCGCACGCCGCGGTCAGGCGGCCACCCTCGACGAGCGGTGCGAGCTGCTGCATCTTCTCGAGCGAGCCGCCCCGACGGGGGGTCTCGTCCATCGCGAGACCGGCGAGTGGCGCGATCTCGCGATCGAATCGGCCCTCGTCGATCGCTCGAATCGCCCGTTCGTGGCTCTCGAACGCGAAGCGCTCGCATTCGTCGCGGCTGATGTTCCACTTCTCGGCGATCATCTCCGCGCCGCGGAACTGCGAGACCTCCTGCGAGCCGTAGCGCTCGACCCAGCCGGGCGAGCCCGAGAACGGGTCGTCGAAGCCCAGGTCGGCGGCGAGGGTCATCGCCGACGAGATGGGGATCTGTGACATCTGCTGGGTGCCACCGGCGACGACGAGGTCCTGCACGCCGGCCATCACCCCCATGGCGGCGAAGCTGATCGCCTGCTGCCCCGAACCGCATTGGCGGTCGACCGTGGTGCCGGGGATCGCCTCGGGCAACCCGGCGACCAGCCATGCCGTGCGGGCGATGTCGCCGGCCTGGCCACCGACCGAGTCGACGTTGCCGAACACCACGTCTTCGACGGCGTTCGGGTCGACGCCGGTGCGTTCCATCAGCGCCGTGATCGACGCAGCGGCCAGATCCGCAGGGTGGAGGTGCGACAGAGCACCACCGCGCTTGCCGGTCGGGGTCCGCACTGCATCGACGATGTAGGCGGTGGAAGGAGTGGCGTCAGTCATGTCTCCATCCTGCCGCAGCAAGGCACAGGCGACACATCCGTGCAAGCATTGGGGTGTCGGGCCGGATCGCGGCCCGGAGCCTTTGGGGGGTATCGATGGAACGGTTCTGGCGAACGATCGCGGTCGGGCTGGGCAAGTACTGGTGGGCGGTGGGCCTGGTGGTCCTCGCGATCACCGGTGTGCTCGCCATCGGCGCGACGAGGATCGAGTTCGCCACGGGCCAGGACAGCTACCTCAACACCGACAGTCAGGCCTCGATCGACAACGTCGAGTTCCAGAACACGTTCGGCGGCGAGGCCGTGATCCTGCTCTTCTCGTCGGAGGGCGAGGCGACCATCGACGACCTCATGAGCGACGCCAACCGGGCCGAGCTCACACGTCTCGAAGCCGCGCTGCGAGCCGTCCCCGAGGTCCATGCCGTGGTCACACCGCTCGTGTCGATGGAGTTCTCGTCGGCGATCCTCGACGAGAGCGTCGCGACCCAGGCGCTCGCCCGAGCCACCGGCGTCGACGACGACGAGGAGTCGGCGGCTCGCCGCAGCATCGACACGTCGGTGTCCCTCGCCCGACTCAGCGCCGCCCGACCGGCCGACCTCGCCAACCCGAACTGGATCGAACTCCTGCTCTGGGACAACACCGGCTACGAGGTGGACGGTGGCGCGATCACGACGACACCTTCGTTCGAGGACCGTCGGATCCGCCGATCGCTCGAGAGCACCTACCCCGACAAGTACACCGCCGTGGGCGGCGTGATCCTCGAAGGCAACGCCGACCTCGACACGCTCTCCTCGGGCACCGAGGCGATCCTCGAGATCATGGCGTCGGCCGACCTCGAGGGGTTCGAGGTCACCACCACCGGTTCTCCGGTCTTCCTGAAGGACATCAACGACTATCTCCAGGGCGGCATGCTGACGCTCGGCGCCGCCGCGGTCGCGATCATGGCGCTCGTCCTCGCCGTCACCTTCCGGGTTCGCTGGCGTCTCCTCCCCCTCCTCGCCGTGCTGATCGCCGTCGCGTGGACCTTCTCGCTGCTCGGCCTGATCGGGATCGATCTCTCGCTCGTCACCATCTCCGGCCTCCCGATCCTCATCGGGCTCGGCGTCGACTTCGCGATCCAGGTCCACAACCGGGTCGAGGAGGAGGTCGTCCTCGCCCGGGCCAGCAATCCCATACAGGAGACCTTGGCCAACCTCGGCCCACCCCTGGTGGCCGCCACGTTCGCGGCCGTCGCCGCGTTCCTCGTGATGCGGATCTCGCTCGTCCCGATGATCCGCGACTTCGGCGTGATGCTCGCGATCGGCATCGTGATCATCCTGATCGTCGGCATCCTCGTCCCGACCGCGGTGCTCGGCATCCGGGAGTACCGGGCCCGCACCGAGTCGCTGGCCGAGCTGTCGCCGGTCGAGCGGGGCATCGTCGCGCTGGGCGGATTGCCCCAGAAGTTCGTGATCCCGTTGATCATCGCGTCGGTCGGCCTGCTCCTGGCCGGCATCGCCCTCGAGGACCAGTTCGAGATCGAGAGCGACCCGGTGCGGTGGGTGAACCAGGACACCGACACGGTCCGCGACATCCGTCGGCTCGAGAACGAGACCGGGTTCGAGAGCACCCTCGGTGTCCTGATCGAGGCCAACAACGTCCGCGACCAGGCCGTCATCGACCTCGTGTGGGACTTCATCGAAGCCAACGAGGACGGCACTGTGATCCGCAACAGCTCGAGCATGGTCTCGACGCTGTCGAAGATCATCAACTACGACGACAGCGTCAACCCGGTTCCCCCGCGGGCCGAGGACGTGGTCGCCCTGATCGACGTGATGCCGGACGACATCCGTCGGGTGCTGATCAACGACGAGGGCACCGCCGCCCAGCTCAACCTCCGGCTCGGACCGGCGCCGCTGGCCGACGACGCCATCCTGGTCGCCGCGCTCAACGAAGACCTCGCCGCCCGTATCGACGCGCTCGACCTTCCCGCCGACTCGATCCTCCGGACCGACCTCGACTCGGGCCAGCAGCCGGTTCGGGCGGTGCCGGCCGGTCTCGCCGTCGTCGGCGTCGGCCTGCTCGAGAATCTCTCGGCCAACCGGGCGATCCTCACGTATCTCGCGCTCGCCACCGCCGGCTTGTGGATCCTGCTCCGGTTCCGCAGCGCGGCTCGAGCGCTCCTCGCGATGGTGCCCGTGCTCCTCGCGGTCGGGGCGGCTTCGGTGATCGTCGCCGTCCTGGGTCTCACCCTGAGTCCTTTGACGACGGTCAGCGGCCCACTGGTCATCGCGTCGTGCACCGAGTTCAGCATCCTGATCCTCGGGCGCTATCTCGAGGAGCGACAGCGTGGGCTCACGCCGAAGGAGGCGACCGACCGGGCGTCGGCACGCACCGGCCGGGCATTCTTCACCTCGGCCCTCACCACGATCGGCGGCTTCGGGGTGCTCGTGTTCTCGGCGTTGCCGCTGCTGTCCGACTTCGGCATGATCGTCACGCTCAACGTCGCCGTCGCCCTCCTGTCCGCCCTCGTCGTGATGCCGCCGTTGCTCGTCTGGGCCGACAACAAGAACTGGCTCGGGATCGACCAGACCGCACAGGCCGACGAGTACGCCGTGGTGCTGGCCGATCGTCCGCGCCCCGGATTGCTCGTGGCAGGTGCCGCGGTGTTGGCCATCGGTGTCGCCCTGTTCCTCAGCGCCGACTCCGAGGAGGGCAACGCGGCGGAGATCGAGTATTCGGCGGTCGCACTCCCGACGACGACCACCACGACGACCACGATCGACCCCACCGTCGAACCGCCGCCGCAGGAGGAGATCGACGTCACCCAGTTCGGTACCGACCGGCCGGGAGGCTTCATCGACGGCGCACTCTTCGACCTGCTCACCAATCCCGATGTCGGGGTCGACCCGCAGTCGGCGGTGTGTGCGGCGACGGTGCTGCTCGAACGTTTCACCGAGGATCAGCTGCTCAACGAGTTCCAGGTGCTCACGTTCACCGACGAGGCGGTGGTGCCCGTGGTCGCCGCCGCTCAGGACTGCGGTATCGACGACGCATCCATCGATACGGCCCTGACTATCGCCAGGGGCGGCTGATACCTCACTCTGTGTGGTAATCCATGGAAGTCCACCCTCCAGCGTGATCAGCGCACCACTATGGGCACCCATGGGCGGGATGACGACATCCATAGGGGAAACGGCTCGCGGTGATCGCGAGCAACGCCGCCGCGACGTTCTCGTCGCGGCGGCGTCGGTGCTCGAAGAGCGAGGCTGGGACGACTTCTCGATCCGCGAGATCGCCGCGCGTGCGGGGGTGAGCGGGGGTGCCGTCTACCAGTGGTTCTCGGGCAAGGGCGAGATCTGGGCGCAACTGCAAACGGCCCGATTCACGGCCGACACTGCCACCGTCGAGAGCTGGCCGGCCGACCTCGGCCCCAGTGAGACCGTGCACCGCCTCGTCATGCTCATCGCGAAGAACCATGTCGATCTCGGTCGCCACCGCTTCGAGTTCGTTCGTGGCCTGAAGGGGCGGGCGCCGGCCTACGCCGACGACCTGACCAACGCGCATGCCCGCCTGAGCGCGTCGATCGCCGATCGACTCCTCTCGATCTACGGCGACGGCCACCCGCCCGAGAACCACGCGGCCCGGGTGTCGTGGTTGTGGGCCGTCGGCAAGGGCGTCGGCGACCACATGGTCGACTCGCGTTTCGAGGCGATGGGCGTCGACCGCACCGACTTCCTCGACACCACCGCCGAGTGCCTGCTCGCCGGCCTCCGCGCCCCGTCGCCGGCCACGGTTCGCAGCCTGGTCGATCGAGAGCGCCGATGACCGACGGCGACAACGGGCCGACCAGTCGGGGGGATCGCGACGGGCGCCGACGAGACGTCCTCGCCGCGGCGACCGAGATCATCGAACAGGTCGGCTGGGACGGCTTCTCGATCCGGGCGATCGCCTCGAGGGCCGGGGTCAGCTCCGGCGCCGTCTACCAGTGGTTCTCCGGCAAGGACGAGATCTTCGGCGAACTCCTCCACCGCGAGATCTGTGCCGGCCTCGACATGATCGAAGCCGTCCCTGATGACATCGACCTCTCGGCGACCGTGCGCATGATGCTGGACTGGGTCGTCGGCCTCTACGCGAAGCTGGGGCGCTACGAGCTGGAGTTCGTCGAGGCGAGCAGCGGCCGCAGTGGCCGCGAGATCGCTCCGGTCATGACGGCGGCCTACCTCGATCTCGGCAACCGGGCCGACGCGCTCCTCGGTCGGGCCGCCGCCCGCGACGGCGTCGAGCTCGTGGACGACGACGAACGGATCACCTGGTTCTGGGCCGCCTGCGTCGGCGTCGCCGAACGACTCATCGTGATCGCCTCACACTTCGAGGGCGATCGACGTGAGGGCTTCCTCGCCATGTCGACGGAACGACTCACGAAGAGCCTGCTCGTCTAGCGTCCACGACCCGGCTCACCCGGGTTTGCGCCCGATCGACGCGATCGATGCCGGGCTGAGCATCACGAAGCCGGGCTCACGGACCTGGGCGAGCGCCGCAGCGCCATCCTCTTCGGCGACCATTCCTGCCGCCACCAGATGCGGGATCGCCCGTTCGAGGGCGAGGAACCACCATTCGCCGCTGGGCTCGTGGGGGCGCATCGCCCAGACATCGCCGATCACGTCGAGATCGACGAGCCCGTTGGCTCGCATGCGGTCGAGGATCTGGAGACCGAAGTTCGGGTCGCGCCATTCCTCCTGCCCACCGGCCGAGATGATCTGGTGGATGGTCCGATAGGGCTCGGCGAGTCCCTGTTCACCGAAGCCGAGGAACTGGCCGTCCTCCAGCACCAGCCATCCGCCGGGCTTCAACGCGTCGATCAGCTTGGGGATCACCGCTTCGCGGCTCGGCACGTGTTGCAGCACGGCCCGAGCGTGGATGAGGTCGAAGTGTTCGGCCGGCAGCGCGTCGGTCGCGATGTCGTGGGTTCGCACCATCACGTTGTCCGGCATGTCGCCGTGGAACTGGAGGTCGATGTCGGTCGACATGACGCGGCCCTCTTGCCCCACCCGGTCGGCGAGCCATGCGCTCACCGTGCCCGCCCCGGCACCGAGCTCCAACGCGTGCATCCCCGCCGAGACCCCGATCCGTTCGAGCACGGAGAAGGTCTTCGGGTCGCGGGCCGCGGCGAGCATCCCCAGCCGGACCCGCTCGATGTCGACCTCACTGTCGTTCGTTCCGTAGCGCTCCTGGCTCATCGCGGTGCTCTCCCCCCGGCGGGCGTGGTCCTCCGCCATCCACTTGTCGAGGTCGCGCACGCGGGAGAGCCTCGTTGAAGCCGTCGGTGTCGCTGCGTCCCTTCGTCGGGTTCCACGCACCGGACAGTAGGCGTCAGCCCGTTTGGCGTCGATCGGGCAGGGGCGGGAGACTCGCCCCGATGAGCGCCACCGACGAGATCAGCGAGCCTGCCGACCACGCCGCCTACCGGGCCCTGGTCAGGGCCTGGTACGACGAGCATGCGACGCCGAAGTCCCCCGACGACCCCTGGGCGACGACCGTGCACGCCGACCCGGCCGAGGCCGCCGCCCATTTCGAGGGCTCACGGGCGTGGCTGGGCAAGCTGTTCGCCGCCGGCTACTCCGGGATTGCGTGGCCGGCCGAATACGGAGGCGGTGGCGGCGAGTCGTGGATGACCCGCATCGAGCGGGAGATCGCGGCCGACTACGAGGAGTTCACCGGCTTTCCCGGCGCGACGATCGCCATGCTCGGCCCGACGCTGCTGCGCCACGGCACCGAGGAGCAGAAGAAGGAGTACATCCCGAAGCTGCTCTCGGCCGAGCTGACGTTCTGCCAGCTCTTCAGCGAGCCCGGCGCCGGCTCCGACCTCGCGTCGCTCGGCACCAAGGCGGTGCTCGACGGCGACGAGTTCGTCGTCAACGGCCAGAAGGTGTGGAACAGCTCGGCCCAGTACACCGACTGGGGTTTCCTGCTCGTGCGCACCGACCCCGACGCACCCAAGCACAAGGGCATCACCTTCCTGCTCGTCGACATGTCGACGCCTGGCATCGAGGTCCGCCCCCTCGTACAGATCAACCGGTCGGCCCATTTCAACGAGGTGTTCCTCAAGGACGTGCGCATTCCCGTCGCCAATGTGGTCGGCGAGATCAACGAGGGATGGGGGCCCGCCCGCACCGTCCTCTCCAACGAGTCGGCCTTCATCGCCGGAAACCGGATCCCCACCGGCGCGAAGCTCCTCGACCTCGCCCGCATGTGCGACTGCGCCGACGATCCGGTCATCCGCCAGGGTCTCACCACCTACATCTCACGCGAGCGCATCGCCGGCTGGATGGGCGAGCAGGTCCAGAGTGCGATCCGCCGTGGGGAGATGCCGCCGATGGATCCAGGCCTGCTCAAGCTCATGGCCTCCGACAACAAGCGGCTCGCCGGCGACCTGGCCATGCAGATCCTCGGCCCCGCCGGCCAAGCCGACGATCGTCCCGAGATCCACTGGGCCCAGATGGAACTGATGGGTCGCTACGGGATCTCCATCGGCGGCGGCACCGACCAGGTTCTCAAGAACAACATCGGCGAGCGGTCACTCCAGTTGCCCCGCGAGCCCGGCTACGACAAGAACCAGGCCTGGCGCGACATCCCGAAGTAGCCCTGCTCACCCACAGCAGGGACGGCCGCCGGCGGTCACGACCGTGTTCTCCAGCTGATCGGCTTCGCCGGTCTTCACGTACCACTCCCAACGGGTGTCGTCGGGGCCGGTGACCCAGGTCTCGGTCTTCTCGGCGAAGCAGCAGACGGTGTCGTCCACACCGGTGGTCTCGAGGCCATCGCCCGACAGACGGGCTTCGGCCGCGCTGACCTCGGCGGCCGTCTCCACCTCGACACCGAGATGGTTGATGGTGCCGCCGCCGGCGGCGTTCTCGAACAGCACGAGCTTGAGCGGCGGCTGCTCGATGGCGAAGTTGGCGTAGCCGGGCTTCACCTTGGCGGGCTCGGTCGCGAACATCTTCGAGTAGAAGTCGATCGCTTCGTCGAGGTTGCTGACGTCGATGGCGAGTTGCAGGCGCATTGGTGTCTCCTGAGTTCATTTCGATGATGGTCGATATGTCGACCTGTCGCAACCTTGCCGAACGTATCGATATCTGTCAATGTGTTTTTCATGCGCATCTCGCTTTCCGCTCCCTGCTGCACTCCCCTCCAGACCTCGCCGCTCACCGAGGCCGATGCCGAGGAGCTCGCCGGGATGCTCAAGGCGCTCGCCGATCCGGTGCGTCTGCGCCTGCTCAGCTTCATCGCCGCCACCGAGAACGGCGAGGCCTGCGCCTGCGACCTCACCGAGCCCACCGGGCGCTCACAGGCCACGGTGAGCCATCATCTCTCGCAGCTGACACAGGCCGGCATTCTCGAGCGTGAGCAGCGCGGCAAGTGGGCCTGGTTCACGCTCGACCGTGATCGGCTCAACGGTATCTGCGCGGCCGTCTGCGCGACGTCGATCGACTGATCCGGCGATCATTCGATCTCGGTGCCGTCGGGCCAGTACACGTGCCACTCGCCGGTCGGGTCTCGCCAGAAGGCGAACCCCTTCTGTTTGTGCCGATTGTGCCGTCCGCAGAAGGGTCCCCCGTTGCCGGGGTCGGTTCTTCCGCCCTGGGCGTGGTCGGTGGTGTGGTCGATCTCGCACTGGCTCGTCGGCACGGAGCATCCGGGCCATGGGCAGTGGCGCTCGCTCAGCTTCACCGCCAGGCGGGCGCCGCCGGTGAAGCAGCGGGCCCGGCCGAGGTCGATCACCACGCCGCCGGCATCTGCGATGTAGCGCGTGTAGATCTCGTCGATCGATGCTCCCTGCATCGCCGCGAACGAGCCGGCCAGTTGCCAACCCAGGTCGAGCAGGTCGAACTGAATCGATTCCCAACTCACCGGCCTCCAGCGCGTCCCACACCTCGGGCAACGCGACGCTCATCCGGGAACCGCGCTCGCGGCTCGCGGCACCTGCGGGCGACAGCCGCGCGACATGGCGGGTCTTCGCCTTGGCCGACGCAAAGCTGTCGGCCGTGTGCACGCCGACGCCTCACGGGCCGAACCCACCGACACCGGCGCGGCAAGCAGCGCATCGAGTGCTTCCTCCAGCTGGCCCAGGTCGTCGCTATCGAACATGCGTTCGACTCTCGCGAAGGGGTGTGACACGCAGGTCGGGCCGGGTCGCCGGCTCAGGTGCGCAGGTTCCGCAGTTGCTCCACGTGGGCGGGAAGGTGGTGACCCGCTTGCACATCAACCGCGACGACACCCCATGGCCGAGGCTCGTCGAGGACGACCGAACCGGCGTGCACCAGATGACAGTGAACCGACGTGGCCCGCTGGTCGGCCGACAACCGGGCGATCGCCGCCAGAAGCTGGCGGGAGGATTGGCGGACCCGGCCGAGCATCACGTCGGGCGTGCCGCAGGATTCGATCCACCGACCGAGCGCGGCCGGCTCGTGACACGCAAGGTTGTCGAACCGGAGCTCACCACCGTGCACGAGCGCCTGGCAGACGCCGAGCATGGCGCCATCGTTGAGCGCCACATGGGCGACGACCTGCTCGGCGTTCCACTCCCCCTCTGGTGGTGGGCCGAAGCCGCCGGCCAGGAACTCGGTGAAGAACGCCTCGTACGCCGCCGCGAGTCCCGCCAGGTCGGCGGCTTCGACATGAGCGGTTGCCCCGTCGGCGAAGTGGTCGAGCACGTAGCCCCATGCGTTGGGACCGACGTAGCCGCGGCGGAGGTGGGCGGCGTCGACTCCGAACGAGTCCCAGCCGCTGTGCTCGATGATCACCCGGGTGGCATCGCCGTCGGCGACGAAAGAGACCTCGACCGTCGAGGCCTCGTCGGCTCCACGGCCCGGGTGCCAGGCGATCGTCAACAGGTGGGGCGGATCCCATCGAGCCACCTCACCCCAGACGACCTCGGATCCGTCCTGGGAGATCTCGATGAGGCGACCGTCCCTGAACACCACCCCTCCCGACTTGGCGCCGAAGATTCCGTGGGTGGGGCTCGGCCACCACGCGCCGATCTCGTCGGTGAAGATCCGGAACGCATCGGCGGGCGCAACCGACACGGTGGCGGACCGCACGACGGGCGGCGGAGAAGGCGGGTTGTGGGTACTCATGTCGGTCGGGTCTCCTTGGTGGTGTCGACGTGGCGGGCGAATGCCGTCAGGGCGTCGTCCCAGAACGAGTCGACCCACGCCCGCACCGAGGAGAGCCCGTCGGGGTCGATGCGATACAGCCGCCGCGTGCCGTCGGGCCGCACCGAGACGAGGCCGACCTCGCGCAACACCCTGAGGTGCTGGGAGACGGCCGATTGCGTCACTGTGGTGGCGTCTGTGAGTTCCCGCACCGACTGCTCCCCGCCCCGCAGCAACTCGAGCACTCGACGGCGGGTGGGGTCGTGCAGCACGTCGAGGGGGTGCGCAGCATCAGCCATGACTAATGATTAGCTGCTACTAATGGATACGTCAACCCGACCGCGACCGAGTCGAGCGCCTACTCTCCACCCATGACTCTCGCCAACGCCACCATCGTCATCGCCGGCGCGACCGGCCAGGTCGGCACACCGGTCGCCAAGGCCCTCGCGGCCCAGGGCAACGAGGTGCACGGGCTGGCCCGGTTCAAGGACCCGGCCCAGCGCGAGGAGATGGAGTCGGCCGGCGTGATCTGCCATGCCGTCGACCTGATCGACCCCGACTTCTCGACCGTCCCCACCGACCCCGAACACGTCCTCAACTTCGCCGTCACCAAGACGGGCAAGTGGGACAAGGACCTCTCCGCCAACGCCGACGCCGCCGGGCTCCTCATGGCCCACTGCCGCGCCGCGAAGAGCGTGCTGCACTGCTCGTCGACCGCGGTCTACGCCCCCACCGGCGGCGAGCCGATGCGGGAGGACTCACCGCTCGGCCAAGACCACCACCAGTACATGATGCCGACGTACTCGACGGCGAAGACGGCCGCGGAGTCGGTCGTGAGCTTCGCCGCCAAGGCGTTCGGCCTTCCGACCACGATCGCCCGCCTCTGCGTCCCCTACGGCGACGAGGGCGGCTGGCCGATGTTCCATCTGCTCATGGCGCAGGGCGGGCAGCCGATCCCGGTCCACACCGACGGATCCCGTTACAACGTGATCCACCACGAGGACATCATCGACCAGATCCCCGCCTTGCTCGACGCGGCGACCACGCCGGCGACGATCCTGAACTGGGGCAGCGACGAGGTCGTCTCGGTCGAGGAATGGACCCGCTACATGGCCGACATCGCCGGCGCACCGGAGCCGACGTTCGAGCCGACCGACTTCACCATCCCGAGCGCAGTCGTCGACACGTCGAGGGCCCGCCCGATCCTCGGGCCGTGCAACGTCGGCTGGCACGACGGATTCCGTCGCCTGACCGAGATCTTCGCGGGGTCGTAGGCGGGCTCAGCCGGGCTGACAGGTCGGGCACCACCACACACGCCGGTTGGCCAGCTCGGTGCGGCGGATCTCGTCGCCGCACCGACGACAGGGCCGGTCGTCGCGCTTGTAGGCGTAGAGCCGGTCGCTGCGGGGGACGTCACGCCACCGGTCGACGCCGACCTCGGCCGGGTCGACGGTGACGATTCGTCCGAGCCGCTCCCCCACCGTCAGATGGTCCACCGCAAGCTGCCACAGCGCGTCGGCTTCGTCGGCCGCGATCTCGTCGGCAGGTCGTCGAGGGTCGATGCCGGCGAGGAAGCAGAACTCGGCCCGATAGACGTTGCCGATGCCGGCGATCACCTTCTGGTCGAGCAGGGCCTGGGCGACCGGGATCTTCCGCCGTCGCAGGGCAGCACCGAAGCGCTCCGGGTCACCCGGACGGATGGCCAGCGGGTCGGGGCCGAGGCGAGCCCGCACGGCGTCCTCCTCGTGGGGCTCGATCAGCTCGCACGCGGTGGGCCCGGCGAGATGCAGGACACCGGGCTCCCCGATCCACCGCATCCGGGTGCCCTCGGAGGGCTGCGGCGCGCCGTTCGGCCAGATGCCGAACTTGCCGAACAACCCGAGATGGACGTGGAGCGTGACCTCGTCCTCCCATCGGTAGAAGAGGTGCTTGCCCAGCGCGTCGACGTCCTCGAGCACACGCCCGTCGAGCACCTCGGCCCCGGAACCGAACCGGCCCTGGGGCGAGTCGACCCGCAGTCGGGCACCGGCGAAGCGGCGCCGCTGGAGCCGCGCGGCGCGGTGAATGGTGTGTCCTTCGGGCATCGCCGCCCATCATGGCGGGGCGACCGCGACGATCAGAAGTCGGTGATCGTGGTGTCGAGTGGCTGAAGCGCCTGTTCGGCCCACGCCGGGGCCCACACGCTCATGTCGAGGTTGGTCGGCCAGAAGGCCGCGATCTGGCGGGCCTGGAAGGTGGCGAAGGGTGTGGCGCGTGGGTCGGTGTTGGGGATGGCCGAGACGATGGCCTGACCCGCCGCGCCGATGTAGTCGCCGTCGCCCCAGCATTCCGCAGCCGGCGGCGTCGAGTCGTCGACATACACCTGCTCGAGCGTGGGCGCGTAGGTGCCCGAGAACTCCGAGGTCATCGTGAGATCGGCCTGTGTGCCTTCGATGAACTCCCAGCTCGCCGGCGGCGTGGGCACGGCGTCGGGAGTGCCGTCGATCGTGACCGAACCGGTCAGCTCACTGTTGCCATAGGTCATTCCGATCGCGTCGGCACTCCAGTCCCAGAACGACATGACCCCGGGGATCGCGTGGACCCGGAGGTCGGTGACCGTCTCGTAGCGGTCCTCGTAGAAGTACTCCGTGCGTTGCGTGAGCGGACCGCTGTTGGCCCCGACGTAGGAACGGATCGCCCGGATGGGGCCGTCGATGTTGGCGATGAACGCACCCTCGGCATCGGCGAACGTCACATTGCTGCGTCCGCACGTCGCAAAGTTGAAGCGCGACTTGTGGCCGTCGAGGATGTCGACGCCGGTGCCCCAGTTACTGCGCATCTCGTCGGTGATCCAGCGGTCGCCGAACCCCATCGAATAGTTGTCGGTGACAACGGTCGACGACTCGGGGTTCGGTCCGTCGGCCCGTTTGTAGTCGGCCTTGTAGGTTCCGGCGTCGAGCGAGAACGTGTAGGTCACGTGGTCCTCACCGGCGCTCGAATCGGCGCCGGCCTGGCCGTAGAAGAAGTAGATGTAGCCGGCGGGGCCGCCGTCGGGATCGACCAGAGCCAACTCCTTGCCGAGGCCGAACGCGGTACCGGCGGGATCGGGCGCACCGCTGGGCGCCTCCGGTCCGGCGTCGCGAGCGAGCACCACGATCTCGTCGTCGGCATCGATCGTCGCGTCGGGGTCGGCGCCGACCCAGGTGTCGGCATCGGCGTAGACAAGGGCGGTGACGCCGCTGTTGGTGCCGCTGCCGTAGATCGTGCCCGGCACCCCCGCCACGGTGTTGTTGGCCGGGACGGTGCCGAAGTCGGCAACGACCCGCTCGTCGACCTGCACGGGTATCTGCACCCAGTCGCCGGTGGTGCCATCCCAGCGGAACGCGAGCGCCCGGTCGGGAACGAGCCCGAGACCCACAACGCCCAGGTCGGCCCCGGTGAGCACGACGGGCCCATCGACGCGGGCCAGGAACGGCGCATAGACGTAGTTGCAGGCCGAAGCGAGAACGGCCGCGACCGTGACGAGAGCGAGCAGTTTCCAACGACGGACCATCCCGGAAGCTTGCCACTGTGCGCGTTCGAGAACGAAAACCGGCACCACCCGGTCACCGGGTACCCTCACTCCCACAACGGGACGTGGCGCAGCTCGGTAGCGCACCTGCTTTGGGAGCAGGGGGTCGGGAGTTCAAATCTCCCCGTCCCGACAACAAATATGCAGGTCAGCCTGCTAGCAGGCCCGGATGTCGAGTGCTTCGACGAAGCGCGCGAACGTGAGATCGATTTCGCCCCGGATCACGTCGACGCGTCGGGTGGCAGGCCGGGTCTCGACGAGTTCGACGAAGGCGTCGTACATCCGACCGACGGGGTCCGCGTGTTCCGCGCGATCGACCAGCGAAACGGCGTCGTGGTGGGTCTGATCGCTCGGCATTGCTCCACGTTGTGCAAACGCCGCAAGCGCCGTCTCGCGATCGAGCCACAATGCCGTTTCGATGAACGTCGCCTGCGTGCGCTCGGCTACTTCGGCGAGCTGATCGAGGAAGTCACGACGCCCGAGGAATTGGGGCACGATCACATCGCGCCCCGCCGTGAGATGCGTCTCGGCCATCGCCAATGCGAGCGAACGAGCAGCCAACCCTGCTGTGGATGGGTCATCGAGCCAGGCACCGAGCATGCCTCGGACGACATCGACGTCGAGATTGAGGGCGAGAGGTCGAGAATCGGTGAACCGGCCAGCGATTGTTGACTTCCCGCTCGCAGGCGGGCCATTCAGCAACACGAGCAGCACCATCGCCCCAGCGTAGGGGCGAAGGGTCGTGGGCTGAAGTACCGCCGTCCCGACCAAGAATCCGGTGTCGGACAGAATCCGCCGGGGTGACGAGACACGGCCGAGCGACAGGCGTAGACCTACGCGTATGGACATACGAATCCCGCGACGTGGGAATCGATCCCACGCCCGTCGCGACGCAGTGGCTACCGAACTCCGCCGACCGCAGATGGTCGCCGACGGACACCTCCTGGGGCCGCCGAAATCGGCGCACGGCATGAAGCTGGCCGGCATCGACCTCGTCGGGGCCGACCTGCGCGGTGCCGACCTGCAGAAGTGTGATCTCCGCAAGGCCGACCTGACCGGGGCCCAGCTCGACGGCGCCGACCTCTCGTGGGCGGTCCTCGACGGCGCCACCCTGCGCGACGTCGGGTTCGGTCGGGCCCGACTGGTGGAAACCACCCTCCAGGGTGCCGACGTCACCGGCGCCGACCTCTCGGGGGTCACCGGGCTGACGTGGGCGTCGATCCGCAACGTCGAGGGCGAGAAGTCGGCTCGCTGGCCGGCCGGTTTCGACCGTAGTCAGCCCCGTGTGGCCGGTCCCCTGATCCACAACTACGGTGCGCGTGGGGATTCGCACGACCGCCAGTAGTTCGGACACACATGACGTCAGTCGCGACACCGCAGGCGGCGCTCGACGACCTGCGCGAACACCTCGGTTCGCGGCGTCGGCAGGAGACCGACCCGTTCGACACGCTGTACCGGATCTACGTGTCGGGGCTGCTCGGGCTCTTCGGCTTCTACCTCGCCCTCGGGCTGGTCGACGACGTCGCCATCGACCCCACGCGGATCGAGTGGGCCCGCACCCAAGGTCCGCTCTGGGTCTCGCTCGTTGCCGCGGTGGCCATCATGATCGGGGTCCGCTCGGGGGCCAACGGCGGCCCGTTGGCGATCGACGACCTCGAGCTGCACCATGTGCTGCTGTCGCCGATCGACCGTGCCACCGCGCTCCGTACTCCGACATGGCGGATGCTGCGCGCCGCCGCAGGAATCGGCGCCCTGCTCGGTGCCGCCGCAGGTGAGCTTGCCTCGCGGCGACTCCCCGGCGACCAGATGGAATGGGTCGCCGCGGGACTGCTGCTCGGCATCGGAATCTCCCTGTCGGGGGTCGGCGTGGCCTTCCTGAGTGCCGCGCTCCCCTCGCTGCGCCGACCGCTCATCGCGCTGTCCGTCGTCCCCGTGGCCTGGGCCGCGCTCGACCTCTGGCTGGGCAGCGCGACCTCGCCGACGACCGGATTCGGTGATCTGGCGTTCTGGCCGCTCGACCCGAGGCCGATCGCCGCTGTCGCCATCGTCATCACGGTCGCCGCCGCCGTCGGCGGCTGGCTGGTCCGCAGTCGACTCTCGATCGAACGCGCGCACCATCGTTCCCAACTGGTCGCCCAGATCCGTTTCGCATTCGCGCAGCAGGACATCCGCAGCCTTCTCCTGCTCCGCCGCCAGCTCGCGTTCGAGACACCACGCCGACGCCCCTGGTTCCGCATCGGCGAGGGCGGCCGGATCGAGAACCGTTTCCCGATCCTGGTCCGAGACGCCCGGAGCTACGCCCGTTGGCCGCTGAGCAGGATCATCCGGGTCTCCGGTCTCGCGGTCATCGCCGGGCTCGCCGTCGCTGCCATGTGGCACGGCACCACCGCCCTGATCGCCGTCGGCGGCGTGGCCCTGTACCTCGCCGCGATCGAGGTGATCGAACCGCTCAGCCAGGAACTCGACCACCCAGGCATGCTCGAGCTGATCCCGGTGGCCCCAGGCCACATCGCGGTCGGCCACGTCGCTGCGGCTGCGATCGCGATGAGCGTGGTGTGGATCGGGGTCGCTTCGGTGGCGACGCTGGCGACCCTCGACTGGCAGGTCGGGACGGCGATGGCCATCGCCGCCCTCCCGGGAGCGACCGCCGCCGTTGCGGCCGGTGCCCTCAGCATCAAGCGGTTCGACTCTCCCGCCATGGTGGTGCCGGCCGAGGTCGAGGGCCCCCGCACCCTGTATCGGCTGCTGTGGCCGCCGCTGCTCACGACCGCAGGAGTGCTCCCCGTTCTCATGGCGCGCCGCGCCGTTTTCCTCGACGAGCCGTGGGTCCAACCCACCACGACCGTCGCCTGCATCGTCGCACTCGTCGCGGCGGCATCCGTCGGGTGGATCCGCGCCCGGGACGACTTCTCCATGGCGGCACAGGAGCACATGAAATGAACGCACGCATGGATTTCACCCCCAGGAAGAAGAAGCGCACACCACGCGCCGATCCCCCGCTGCTGCAATTCGACGAGACGACCAAGGACCACGGCGAGGTGCGCGCCGTCGGGCCGGTCTCGTTCGATGTCGGTGCGGGCCAACTCGTCGCCCTCATCGGCCACAACGGCTCGGGGAAATCGACACTGCTCGCCACGGCGGCCGGGATCCTCGATCCGACCGAAGGGGCGGTCCGTATCAGTGGCGAGGAGGCCGGCAGCACTGCGGCACGCGCTGCCGTGTCGTACATCCGCGACCACCCGGTGCTCTACGAGGACCTGTCGTTGCGCGAGCACCTCGAGTACCTCACCCGGCTCCACGGGTCGACCCCCGAGCAGCACGATGCCGAACGACTGATCGAGGAGCTCGGCCTGACCGGCCGGGAAGACGACCTGCCGTCGACATTCAGCCGCGGACTCCGCCAGAAGACGGCGATCGTCGTCGCGTTGTGCCGACCGTTCGCCCTGCTGCTCGTCGACGAACCGTTCTCGGGCCTCGACCATGCCGGCAGGCTGGCGCTCCTGCGTCTGATCCGGGTGGTCACCGACCAGAAGGGTTCGGTCATCGTCGCCACCCATGACATGGAGGCCCTCGACCACTTCGACCGGGCCGTGATGCTGAGCGACGGCGACCTCGTGTTCGACGGACCTCCGGCGGAGGTCCCGGTGGCCATCCGATGACGACGGCGTTCGTCCTCTCGGGTGGGGCGAGCCTGGGCGCGGTGCAGGTCGGGATGGCCGACGCGCTCTATGCCGAGGGAATCCGCCCCGACATGGTGGTCGGCACATCCGTTGGGGCGGTCAACGGAGCGTGGTTGGCCGGCGATCGACCGATCCAGGGGCTGGTCGACCTGTGGGGCTCACTGCGCAGCCGTGAGATCTTCCCGCTCCGTCCGTTCGTGGGGCTGCGCGGCTTCGTCGGCCGGACCTCGCACTTCATCCCCAACCACGGTCTGAGCCGCCTGATCGACCGAAACCTGACCTTCGACCGGCTCGAAGACGCCGCCATCCCCTTCTCCGTCATCGTCACGGAGGTCTCGACCGGCGCCGAGGTCCGCCTCGAACGGGGACCCGCCCGACAATCGATACTCGCCAGCGCCGCGCTCCCCGGAGTCTTCCCGACCGTGAAGATCGACGGCCGGACCTTCTTCGACGGCGGCATCGTCGACAACACGCCGATCAGCAAGGCGATCGAGGCGGGCGCCACCGAGGTGTGGGTCCTCTCGACCGGCTACTCCTGCGGACTTCCGGCGGTTCCGAAGAACGCGATCGCCATGGCGCTGCACGGCGTTGCCCTCCTCGTGCAGCAGAGATTCATCACCGAGACCTCACGGCGGACCTATCCCGTGCCGGTCCACATCATCCCGGCGCCGTGCCCGATCTCGGTGACACCGATCGACTTCAGCCAGAGCGTCGACCTCATCGACCGCGCCCGTCGGGAAACATTGCAGTGGCTCGCCGACGGGCTGCCCGAGGCAGCGCCGCCCCGAGAGCACCTCCACGGCACCCCCTCGCCTGAGGCGGAGTAGAACGGCCTGCCCGGATCGCAAGGTTCAGACGTCGGGGGGTGTGGCACCGATTCGGCGAAGCCGTTCGATCCGGTGGTCGTCGCCGCCCAGATAGTTGGCCAACACCCCGAGCACCGCCTCGACATCGAGGGCATCGGCGGCCGCCATCTCCTCGAGGTCGGCCCAGTCCTTGGTCCGATCGAAGAACGCCTTGAACACCGCAAGATCACGGCAGGCGAGGAACGGAACCCGCTCGCCGCCGAACGCCTCGTATCGGGCCCGGTCGGCGGCGGCGGCGTGGAAGGCCGTGGTGTTGAAGAAGACATCGACCGGCGTCGGCCCCCACCACAGCCGGGCCTGCCCGTCGCGGGCGATCAGCTCGCGATCCTCGCGTGTCACCGTCACCCCGTCGGGTAGGGCGGCGAGCGTCGCTTCCGACTCTGCGACCCCGACGAACAGATTGACGTCGATGCCGATCGTGGCCTGGGCCCGCTGGGTGCACCAGGCGAGCGCGAGCGCACCACCGAAGGCATGCGGGACGTCGTGGCCGCGCAGACTCCGGTGGATCTCGACGATCTGCTCGACGAGGTTCACCGCCCGAACACCGGACAGTCGAGCGTGGGGCGGTGGCGAGCGGGGAACGCCGCGGCGAGCTCGAGCACGGCCGCCAGCTCGTCGCCGCGCGTTATCCCCTCGACCTCGACCCGTCGTTGCAGGGTGGTGTCGATCGCGAAGCCGGCGGCCCGCACGATCCGCTCGAGTGTGGCGGTGGTCGGCACCTTTGTCCCCGATTCGTAGGCCGAGATCGTCGAGTGCGACGTGCCCGCTCGGGTGGCCAGGGCCCGCAGGGTGAGACCGGCCCGGAGGCGAGCGGTGCGGATGGTGTGAGCAGCATCCATGACGCCATGGTATCTACTCGGATACCAACCGACAGGACCGCTTCGATCGACGACCGTGCCGCAGATTCACCCTGCCGCCGGCCGGCGCGAAAGACTGCATCGATGCACGCCGAACAACTCATCGACGCCGCGGTGGCGGCCACCGGACTCTCCGACTTCGGCGGGGAGGAATTCCGACCGGGACTCGACGCGCTCCTGGCGTCGTTCCAGGCCAGCGCCGAACCGAACGGGATCGGCGAACCGACCCTCGAAGCACTCGTCACCGGCTCACTGTCGACCCGACTCCAGGTCACCAACTGGTGGACGCAGCATCCGGAGCTGGCCGACGAGCAGATCATCGAACCCGTCTTCATCGTCGGCGTCTCGCGATCCGGTACGACCGCGCTCAGTCATCTGCTGTCGGTCGACCCCGCGGTGCGCGCGCCCCGACAGTGGGAGGCCCAACAGCCGGTGCCACCACCGGAAGCGGCCACCTACGAAACCGACGAGCGCTTCCTGGCCGCCATCGAAGCCGACGAGAACTCGGTCATCCACGCGCTGAACCCCAGCGTCAAGGCGATGCACCACGATCCGCCGAACATGCCGACCGAGTGCGTGACCGTCATGGCGCAGAGCATGGTGAGCCTCCTGTTCAGCGCCATGTTCCATCTGCCCGACTATTGCGACTTCGTGCTGGGCGTGGACCACGTCCCCACCTATGAACACCACAAGCGGGTCTACCAACTCCTCCAGTCACGCCACCCCGGCCGTTGGGTCCTGAAGACCCCGCACCACGCGCTCGCGGTCGACGCCATCGCCGAGGTCTATCCCGACGCCCGATTCATCTGGACCCATCGCGATCCGGCGACCTGCATTGCGTCGACGGCCAGCATCACCTGTGGGCTGGGCAGCACCTTCAGCGACGGGGACCATCGGCTGGCAGCCGGCGAGCTGTGGACCGACATGCTCACCGAGATGCTGGAACGCACCGCCGATGCCCGTCGGCGACACGGCGACCGGTTCGTCGACGTCGACTACCGCGAGCTCGTCGCCGATCCGCTGGCCACGACCGCCAAGCTCTACGACGATCTCGGCATCGAACTCACCGCCGAGGCCGAGCAGCGGATGGCCGCCCACGTGGCCGAGCATCGCCAGCACCGTTTCGGCAGGCACGAGTACGAACTCGCCGACTTCGGTCTGGAGCGGCACGCGCTCAACGACCGCCTGGCCGACTATCGCGCGACCTACGGTCTCGACTGATCAACTCCGCCGGGCGAGTTCGGCCAGCCCGTCGCCCTCGAGTCGGTCGTGCAGCGCAGTGCGACCGCACCCGGCCAGGATGAGCGCGGCAGCCGGACCGCGGACCTCGGGCCCCGTGCCGTAGTGCCAGTCGATGTCGGTGGCGATGAGGCGCAACCCCTTCACCCGCGGCCCCGATCCGATCTGCTGCTTGGCCGCCACCATGCCATCGGCCATCCACCGCAGCCGCGCCGGGTCCGACGGCACGTCCTTGCCGATCGGTACGCAGATGTCGTGGTGATGCACGAACGAGTCCATCGCCACTTCGACCTTCTTCGTCGTCGGCGGAATCCGCGCGCTGGTCTTCACCGAGTCCCACGACGCGAGGATCTCGCTCGTGGGCCGATCCCCGAGGCGGCGGGCGTAGCCGGCCATGAATCGGTTGAAGTCGCCCTTGTTCGTCGCCATCCCGAGCAGGAGCCGCGGAATCGAGATCGTGAGCGCCAGGTGCACATGGCTGGCGACATCCCGATTGCGCCAACCGGGGCACAGCGACGGGTGATCCCACTCCTCTGGCGTGAGCTTCGTCAGCGTCTCGTAGAGCGCCGACCGTTCGGCGATCAGGGCTGCGTCTTCGTCGACAGGCATCGGTCCTCCCGGAATGCGTGCGGCATCCTCGCATCGCACTACGGTCCTCTGCCAGTGGTGGACGACCGGTATCCCGAGGGCGAGGCGCCCGGCAGCCGTTTCGCGGCGATGCAGATCCCCGCCTACCGACGGCTCTGGTGGGGCGGGATCTTCATCTTCCTCGCGAGCCAGACCCAGCAGGTCGCACGGGGCTGGTTGGCCTACGAGTTGACCGAGAGCAACAAGGCGCTGGGCGGGGTCATCTTCGGGTTCGGCGTGTCGCTGCTGATCTCCACCCCGTTCTCGGGCGTGGTCGCCGACCGCTTCCCGAAGCGCCGCATCATGATCCTGGCGCAGGGGGTGATGGGCCTGGCCGCCCTCGGCATCGCCATTGCCGTCGCGACCGACACCATCGAGTACTGGATGCTCGTCGCCGCGTCGGTCGTGCAGGGCTCGGGCATGTCGATGCTCGGACCCTCCCGCCTCGCCATGACGGCCGACCTCGTCGACCGCGGCGCGCTCACCAACGCGATCTTCCTCAGCAACGCGAGCGTGCAGGCCACTCGTGTCTTCGGCCCGGTGGTCGCCGGCATGCTGATCGCCATCGAGCCGATCGGAATCGGTGGCGTGTACTTCCTCGGTGCCACGCTCTCGGCGTTGTCGGTGGTGTCCGCAGCGGGGCTCCCACTCGGCAACCCGCGCGGGTCGTCGGGACGCACGCCGTTCGGCGACATGGCCGACGGCGTCAACTATGTCCGCAGGCGACCGGAGTTGACGCGCCTGCTCACCATCGGCGTGCTCGTGGTCATGTTCGGCTTCCCCCACGTCACCTTCCTGCCCGGTCTGATCCAGGACATCTACGAACTCGACGCGTGGGCGCTCGGCGTCCTCACCGGAGCGGCGGCGATCGGCGCGGTGAGCAGTTCGCTCTTCCTGGCCAACGTCGCGACGAAGCGCCTGACCTCGCTCCAGTTCCGAGCCGGGGTGGCGTTCGCGATCTCGCTGGCGATCTTCGCGGCGATCCCGAACTACTGGGGCGGCGTCGTCATCATGATCGCCGTCGGCGGCGCCTCTTCGGCCTACCAGGCCATGAACAACTCCCAGGCGCTCGTGATCGCCGACGTGGAGTACCACGGACGCGTCCAGAGTCTCCTCATGCTCGCCTTTTCGGGTTTCGGCCTGATGGCGCTGCCGATGGGGCTCATCGCCGACACCTACGGCATCCGCGAGACCATGGTGCTGATGAGCGTTCTCGTGGGATTCTCGGTGCTGCTGGGCGAGGCGTGGCGCCGCCGACAGGCCCAACCCGAGATCGCCGATCTCTGATGATTTCTCCAGCCCACCCGGAGGGGTGACAATGACGACCGAAACCGAAGCCCTCGTCGGGCGACTGTGGAACCAGATCTGGATCGACGGCGACTTCGACGATCTCGAGAACCTGATCGCCGACCAATACCTTCGCCACACGCGCGACGGCACGGTGACGCTGTCCCCCAGCGCCTACGCGAACCACATCAAGGCCGCGACCCGCACGATCCGCGGTACCAAGGTGACCGTCGCCGACATCGCATCGGCCGACGACATGGTGTTCGCCCGACTCCACCTCGATGCCGTCAACCTCGACACGGGCAACACCCTGCGGCTGACCTGGCTGACGCAGTACCGGATCGCCGACGGCAAGATCGCCGAATCGTGGACGATGCATCAGAGCGGACTCGACTGGTAGCGCGAGAGTGATGACCCTATGACCCTCATCGGATTCAAGATTGCCAACGAGAACATCGAATGGTCGTTGTTGCGCGAGCTCTGGAAGCTCGCCGACGACACCGACGCCTACGACGTCGGCTGGAACTTCGATCACCTCTACCCGATCTACGGCGAGCTGTCGGAGCCCTGTCTCGAAGGGTGGACGATGCTCGCCGCGCTGGCCGAGGTGACCGATCGGGTTCGACTCGGGTGCCTCGTCGGCGCCACCCCGTACCGGGCCCCGGCCGTCGTCGCGAAGATGGCGGCGACCATCGACATCGTCAGCGGTGGCCGCCTCGAGCTCGGTCTCGGGGCCGGTTGGCACGTCGCCGAGGCCAAGGCCTACGACCTCGTGCTGCCCCCGAAACTCTCGGACCGCTTCGACCTCTTCGACGAGGCCTGCGAGATCATCATCGGACTGCTGCGCGACGAGGTCACCTCGTTCGCCGGGTCGCACTTCACCATCGACAACGCGTTCCTGGCCCCGAAGGGGCCGCAGGTTCCTCCCCCGGTCACGATCGGCGGCACCGGCCCGACCCGCACGTTGCGCGCCGTGGCCCGTTTCGCCGACTGGTGGAACACACCGTGGTGGAACCCCGACGAGTACGCATCGAAGTCCGAGATCCTGGCCGGGCACTGCGCCGACATCGGCCGCGACCCGGCGAGCATCCGCCACTCGACCCACGTGTTCGTCCTCGACACCCAGTCGGTCGACGAGATCGCCGACACGTTCGGCCAGGTGATCGCGGCGGGCATCGATCAGCCGATCGCCTACTTCCAGCCGCCCTTCGGCCCTGGCCCCATGGAACGCACGGCCGAGGCCGTCGCCAGTCTCGGAGTCGACCACCGATGAACGCTCGCACGCTCGACGGCGCCGTCGCCCTCGTGACCGGAGCCGGTCCCGGCATCGGGCGCTCGTGCGCATTGGCGCTGGCCGCCGACGGGGCCGATGTGGTGGTCGCAGCCCGCCGGGCCGACGCGCTCGGCGAGCTCGCCGACGAGATCGCCGGCCTGACCGGCCGACGGATCCTCGCCGTGCCGACCGACATCAGCGACCTCGAGCAGTGCCGAGCCGCCGTCGAGCGCACCGTGGCCGAGTTCGGACGAATCGACGTGGTCGTCAACGTCGCCACCCACGGCGGCAGCCCGAGCGCTCCCGTCGCCGAGATCGACTGGGACGACTATCTGGCCTCCGTCCAGGTCAACGTGATCGGCACGATGGAGATCTGCCGTACCGCAGCGCGTCACATGGCCGACCACGGCGGCGGATCGATCGTCAACATCTCGGCACTGAGTGCCACCACGCTCATGACCGACATGGCCCGCTACACGTCGACCAAGGGCGCGATGGAGTCGATGTCGAAGACGATGGCCAAGGAGATGGGGGCCGCCGGTGTGCGCGTCAACATCGTCACGCCGGGCATGACGAGCGGGCCGCCCCTCGAGGCCATGTTCGAGCGGATGGCGGTTGCCCAGTCGCGCACCCCCGAGGAGGTCAGCGCCCGCTTTGCCGCCGGAGCCGCCCTTCGCCGCCATGTCGACCCCGACGACATCGCCGAGGCGGTCGTCTTCCTCGCGTCACCCCGGGCCCGCAACATCACCGGCCAGGAGATCCAGGTCACCGCCGGACAACACATCGTCTAGTCGGCCACATCGCGTGACGGCCACATCGCGTGACGGCCGGGTGACCAATCGGCGAGCGGAGGTGGAATGATGACCCCGATGCGCCGCTTCCTTCCTCTCGTCCTCGCGATCTCCCTCGTTGCCGCTGCGTGTGGCGACGACACCTCCACCGGTGACACGTCACCCGACACGACGTCGACCACGACGACCGCGGCGACCAGCTCGACGACGAGCACGGCACCCCCAGCCACCTCGGCACCCGAGGCCAAGCCCGAGATCACGTTGCTCGGACGGGGCGAGTACTCCGTCGGTGTCGCGACCATCACGGTGACCGACGAGAACCGCGAGCGTCCGCTGACGGTCGACGTCTGGTTCCCGCTGGCCGACGGCGTGACCGGTGAACCCCATCGCTACAGCTTCATCACCGGCGACTACTACGAATCCCCCCTCGCGATCAGCGCCGACGCAACCGCACTCGCGACCGATGGACCCTTCCCGCTCGTCGTCTACTCCCACGGGTCGGGCGGGATCCGCTACATCCACTCCGACTACACGGAGACGATCGCCAGCCACGGCTACGTCGTCGTGGCCCCCGACCACACCGGCAACACCGCCGTCGAACGCATCGCCGACACCGCCGACGACAGCGCTCGGATCGCGCTGAACCGCCCGCTCGACATCCGCGCCGTGATCGACGCGTTCCTCGACCCGACCGACACCGAGACCGCTCCCTTCCAACCGGCCATCGACGCCGACCACATCGCCCTGACCGGCCACTCGTTCGGCGGGTTCACCACCTACGCGACCTCCGCCGGCTACGAGAACGAGCTCGGCGTCGTCGAAGCCGACGATCGAATCGACGCACTCATCCCACTCGCTCCTGCGGTCGGCGCCGGCGGCGCCGACAGCCTGCTCTCCGACGAGGACCTCGCCCGGGTCACCGTGCCCGCGCTCGTGATCGTCGGTACCGACGACAAGACGACGCCGCTCGATCCCAACGTGACCCGAGCGTGGGATCTCACGAACAGCGAGCCGCAGTACCGACTCGAACTGATCGCCGGCGAGCACCAGTCGTTCACCGACCTCTGCGCCTACCTCGACTTCTTCGACCAGCTCGAAGCACCGACGCCCATCGTCCTCGAGACGATCGAGACGATGGCGGTCGAAGGATGCTCGCCGGAGGACATGGCGAGCGAGCGGGTCCAGGAGCTGACCAACACGTTCGCGGTCACGTTCCTCGACTCGGTGTTCGGCGACGCCGAGATGTTCACGCCGGATGCGTTCGTGCTCCCCGACGACGTGAACTATCTCGCCAAGTAGGTCTCTGACGCTCAGGCCTTCGCCTCGCGGAGCAGAACGTCGTCGTGCCAGAACCCGTGGAACTGGTGCGGGAGATGGTGACGCAGCGGCAGTGCGGCGATGGGTTCGCTGATGTCGGCGGCTCTGAAGATCACGAGCGAGCTGCGATGGGCGAACCCGTCGTAGACGACCTCGAGGATGTAGCCGTCGTTGTCCTCGGCGCTGTGCTTCGACGGCGCGAAGAGCGGCTCCGAACCGTAGAAGCCCGGTTCGAGGGTGTGGAGCTGGACCTCACCGTCGCGGGTGATGCGCTGGAATCCGTTGAAGAAGCTGTCGTGGCCGTTCGCCACCGACGCCGCCGAGAAGGTCAGCTCGTTCTTCTCACACGCCTTTCGCTGGTTGAACGTCGGGAACTCCGAGTTGGTCTCGGTCATGACCTCGTAGCGCAAGGCCCCGGTGGCGACATCGATCCGGTAGCGACGCCACTCGCCCCCCTTCAGCGCCGTCGCGTTGAAGATGTCGCTGAGCGCCTCGTTGGCGTCGAACTGATCGGAGTGCATTGCATCGACCACGATCTCGTCGCCCTCTTCGAAGGCATTGCCGAAGTGCACGATCGCGCCGGGATCGGTCTCGATGCGGCGAACCTCCTGCATGGTCTCGAGGTCGACGATCGCGATCTGCATCGGCTGGGTGTCGTCGAACGACACGCCGTCGGAGATCGAACGGCGGCCGAGCATGACCTGGCCGATCGGGCCCATCTTGATCGAGTTCACGAAGAAGATGGCGTACTTCGACGACAGGGCGAAGTCGTGGGCGAAGGGGAAGAAGTCGACCGGGAGCTGACCCTTGGCGACCATCCTGCCGGACGTGTCGACGCGGAAGATGTTGAAGCACAGCTTCGGGCCCTTGCGCCCGAAGCCCATCGAACCGCTGCCGAAGTTGACCCAGTGTCCGGTCGGCCCGTGGAAGTGCCCGTGCGCACTCATGACGTTGGCCCGGGTCAACTCTCCGTCGAAGGTGTACTCACCGACCGTTCCCAGCGTCGAGGGGTCGACCTCGAAGGGCCGACCGCCCTCGTAGAGCGCAAGCAGCTTGCCGCCGTGGTACACGGTGTTGGTGTTGGCCGGATTTCCCGGCATGCGCCCGATGTTCTTGCGCAGACCCCCTGGGATCTGGGTGCCGAACCCCCGGTACTGGATCTGCTGCGTCGCCGTTTCCTTGAGGTACTTCGGCGTGCGGACATAGCGGTTCTTGAAGTGGACCCGACCCTCGGCGATCGAGAAGACACTGAGCATGCCGCAGCCGTCGAACCAGTGACCGTAGGGGGTGTCGCCGATCCGCTGACGACCCGGCCCGTTGCGAACGAAACTGCCCTCGAGGTCGAGCGGTACCTCACCGACGATCTCGTCGAGCCAATAGCTGTGCTCCTCGTCGAGGTTGGCGAGCGCGCCGTGCATGGTCGGCGCATCGGCCGTTTCGATCTGCGGGTCGTCGATTGCCGTCATCTCTGGTCCCCCGGTTAACACTGTTAAGTCACCATACTTCAGGCATGGAGAAACCTGCAGCCCAGATCCTTCTCGAGCGGTACTGGGAGGAGTGCAGCAACCAGGGCAATGTCGAACTCGTGCGGGAGCTGTGCGCCGACCCGATCGTGCGTCACGACCCCGGCAGCGAGACCGAGCTCAGCCATCAGGACCAGATCGACCGCCTGAAGCTCGGCACCGAGATGGGCATCAAGATCGACCGCGTGATCACCCACGCCAACGACGAGTGGGTCACCTCGGTGTGGAACATGTACTCCGAGAAGGGTGTCGAGGGCATGGAACTGTCCGGCATCGAGGTGTTCAAGGTCGAGAACGGCGTGCTGGCCCACGCGTGGAACACGCCCTACGCGCAGGGCCACTGGAGCCCGTTCGAGGGCTAGTCCGGACCGCTCGCCCTCAGGCGGTTGCGGCGGCTTCGCGATCCTGGGCGACGGCGTCGAGTTCGAGATACTCGTCGCCGGTGTCGACGAGATCCTCGAACTGGATGACGTCCATCTCCTCGAAGCGCTCGCGCAGCCAACCCTTCTGACCTTCGGGCACGCCCGCGTCGAGAAGACCCAGCTTCTTGCAGTTCGGGACGATCTTCGAGAACAACAGCTGCTGGAAGAGGATGCGACCCGGGTCCTGCTGGATCATCGGGATGAGCGGTGCGACATCGATGTCGTAGCGCTGCCAGACCTCCTGCTGGAGGAAGCGGTCACGCATGCGCACGGCCGCCTCGAAGGCGAACTCCTGGCGCTCACGCAGCTCGGCGCTCGACAGCTCCTGGTAGTACTCCTCGAGGCTCAGCACGCCGAAGGCGACGTGGCGGGCCTCGTCGCTCATGACGTAGCGCAGCAGCTGCTTGAGCAGTGGTTCGCTGGTGGTCTGGTGCATCATGCCGAAGGCGGCGAGGGCGAGGCCCTCGACCATGATCTGCATGCCCAGATAGGTCATGTCCCAACGGCTGTCGTTGATGATGTCGTCGAGCAGCATCCGCAGGTGGGCGTTGATCGGGTAGTTACCCTCGAGCTTTTCGTCGAGGTAGCGGGCGAACACCTCGACGTGACGGGCCTCGTCGACCACCTGCGTCGCCGCGTAGTACTTGGCATCGATCCACGGCACCGTCTCGACGATCTTCGCCGTGCACAACAGCGCGCCCTGCTCACCGTGCATGAACTGGCTCAGGCGCCACTTGATCGACTGGAGACCGAACTCCTCCCACTCCTTGTCGCCCCACTTGGCAACCGGACTGTTGGGGTCCTGGTCGAAGTCGCCCATCAGACCGCGCTCGAGGCTGAGGTCGAGGGCCGTGTAGGGATCGACCTCGATCGACCAGTCGAGATCGGTCGTACCGTTCCACTGCGAGGTCTTGGCCTTCTCGTAGAGCTTGTCGAGCTTGGCTCGCTCGCCCTTGTCGTAGCCCCACGTGAAGATCGCGTCGGCGTTGTCCTCCACCGCGTGGATCAACTCATCGGCATTGGTGTTCGCCTGCGCGATCTCCATGATCCGATCGACATCATTGGCATCGGTGACAGCCATCTCAGGACTCCTGGGTAGGGGGATGTTCAGTAGGGATCTGGGCGGACGCGGCCGCGACCGCCGGCCGGGCTGCTGCGAGCAGACGTTCGATGACGGCGTTCCAGCCCGCGGCGCTCGGGAGGTCTCGATCGATCGACCCGAACATGGCGAAGCCGAGGCTGATTGCGTGGCACAGCGCGACGATCGCATCGGTCGGCAGGGCCGGATCGAGCAGGCCGGTGGCCTTGCCGCTGTCGATCAGGGAGGCCAGGCGGGCTTCCTGCTCGGCGATGCGCCTCGTGAGCATTGCGTGGAACTCCGGATCCCGGCGGGCGATCACCATCGCTTCGGCGATCAGCGCATCGGCCGACGGCGAACGCACGACCAGTTCCGAGCCGAGCGAGGCGAGAATGTCGGTGACGTCGGCACCGTCGGACGACAACAGCTGTTCGAGCCGATCCATCATCACCACGTCGAGGGCATCGAGCATCAGGTCGTGCTTCCCGCTCCAGCGGGCGTAGATGGCGCCGGTCGTGACGCCGGCGGCACGGGCGATCGCAGCGACCCCGGCCTTTTCGAACCCGCGCTCGGTGAAGACGTCGACCGCAGAGGCCAGCAGCCGATCCGTCAACGGGTCATGCGCCGCAGCGGTACTCGACGAAAGGGCCGTAGCGTCCATCGCCAGGCATGATAACGATTATTATCGGATCGGTCAACGGGAACGCGTCGCACTGGCGCGCTGGCGCGCCGGCGGAGACTCCGACCGGGACGGCGCTCAGACCAGGGTGGCGAGCGCGACGTGGGGCCGCGCCCCGATGTGGGAGATCACCTCGGCCGCGGCGATACCGCCCAGTTCGGCACACCGGCCCAGGGTGGCGCCGTTGGCCAGTCCGTGAAGAAAGCCCGACGCATAGAGGTCGCCGGCGCCCGTGGCGTCGACCACGTGGGCCACCGGCGCAGCCGGCACCACGATCGTCTCGCCTCGCGAACGGATCACCGAACCCTTCGCCGATCGGGTGAGGGCAGCGATCTCGACCAGGTCGGCGATCGCTTCGGCCGCGGCATCGAAGTCGTCGGTCTCGAACAGCGAGCAGATCTCCGATTCGTTGGCGAAGACCAGATCGACCTTGTCGGCGAGGAGGTCGAGCCACTCCCCGCGATGACGATCGACGCAGAACGCATCGGACAGCGTCATCGACACCGTCCGGCCCGCCGCGGCGGCGGCACCCATCGCGCCGCGGATCGCCTCCTTGGCGATGTCCATGTCCCAGAGGTAACCCTCGCAGTAGGTGATCGCGGCCGAAGCGACGAGATCCTCGTCGATGTCGTCCGGGCTCAGGAACGCCGAGATCCCGAGGAAGGTGTTCATGGTGCGCTCGGCGTCGGGCGTCACCTGGATGAGACAGCGAGCGGTGGGCGGCCCCTCGGCGCCGGCCGGAACATCGAATCCGACACCGGCCGCGCGCAGGTCGTGCATGAAGACCTCGCCCAGCTGGTCGTCGCGGACCTTGCCGAGGTAGGCGGCCCGGCTGCCGAGGCTGGCGAGGCCAGCCATGGTGTTGGCCGCAGACCCGCCGGAGGCCTCGATGCCCGGCGGCATCGAGGCGTAGAGCGACGTCGCCCGATCGGCATCGATCAGGGTCATCGCTCCCTTGTTCAGATCGTGGGTGACGATGAAGTCGTCGTCAACGGTCGAGATGACGTCGACGATGGCGTTGCCGACGCCGACGACGTCGAGAGTGGCTTCCACGAGGGCTCCATGGGCAGGGTTCCGGAACGCACCGATGGTAGCGCCGGGGACCGGGGGTCCCGCCTGGGGAATGTGGCCCAAATGGCCCTATGCCGCCAGCGACTCTCCCCGACCGTGGGCGATCGCCTCGGCGAACTCCTTGTCGTCGACGCCGAGCTTCGCGTCGGGCCATTCGATCGGATCGAACGACTTCTCCAAGTCCTTGCGACGATTCCGGTTCCGCATACCGAACTCCTTTGGGTGGATGACTCGCTCCTCCCATCAAACCGGAGATCGGTATTACAGAGGTGTGTTTCGGTTTACGGTCTGGTGAAGGTTCTAGATTCGTCGGATGACCGAAGTGGACCCCCGTCTCCCGTCTCACGTCGTCCCGCACCGCTACGAGCTGGTGATCGAGCCCGACATCGCGAATGCGAGTTTCCGCGGGTCGGTGACGATCGACGTCGAGCTGCTCGAGACGACCGACGAGCTCGTCTGCAACGCGATCGAGCTCGAGATCGACAGTGCCCTCGTCATCATCGGCGAGGGCGCCGCCGCCGTCGAGCACGTGCCCGACGTCCGTCTCGACGACGCGACCGAACGCCTGCACCTCACCCTCCCCCACGATCTGCCGCCCGGCCCGGCCCGGGTGGTCGCCGGCTTTCGAGGGACCCTGAACGATCGTCTCCGGGGCTTCTACCGCTCGACCTACGAAGACGACGAGGGCAACGAGCACACGATCGCCACCACACAATGCCAGTCGACCGACGCCCGTCGGATCTT